>NZ_JABAHZ010000010.1 GCF_012641265.1 Chitinophaga eiseniae
GCCATTCTCAAATTTACCGCACTATAACAGCACTGAAAACTCTTTTTTTCAACCTCACTATCTGGATAACTCGCCCATTTTATCTCAAATTTGAAAAGGGCGCCTCAATTATTTTTGAGACACCCTCGGGTTAATTGTAGGTATGATATGAGCCAAAAGTGCATTTGGGGTCAACACAACCATATCTGTAACGAAAACAGCAAAAAGTGGAAACTTCCTACGCGGAGGGCAAAAAAAATTAAAATTTGATGGTATAGGATAAATAGAAGGTGAGATCGAATAAACGGTTTCCCGACAAAGTGGTATTATAGCTACTATTTTCCAGGTTCCAGGCATCGGGGATATATTTGTTACGCGCCTGGTAGGCATTGTAAAGGCCGGCAGATACTTTGTGCGTAAGGTGTTGACCAGTCTGGAAGGAGAAGCTGGTGTTAAAATTCAGACGATGATAGGGGGGGAGTCGCTTGAACTGGTAGCCGTTCCTGTCAAAGACAAAAGGATTATTATTGTCGGGTTCTTTATTGCCAGGATTCACGGGCGTAGGAGTATTGAAATCCTCATTGGTGCCCGGGGGCAGGAATTCAGCATCGCCGGAGCTGAAATACCATACCAGGCCCAGCTCCCAGTTTTTAAGCGGGCTATAGTTGATGGTGGCATTTAAATTATGTCGCCGGTCATAGCGGAATGGATATTTCTTTCCTTCGTTAATACCCGGAAATTGTCTTTCGCTCCACGTAAGGGCATAAGAGAGCTGGAACTGCCATTTGTTGATTTGCTTCCTCGACAGTAGCTCCAGTCCATAGCTCCAGCCTTTTCCTGCAAGGATATCCGTTTCCCAGGTATCTTCATCATAGAAAATATTTCCCTTTTCTGCGAAGTTGGTATTATTTCTCATCACCTTATAATAGGCATCTGCCGACAGGAACAGCCCTTTTTTATCATTGAAATTATATCCCAGGTTGACCATATGGCTCTCCACCGGACGCAGTAACCTGGTACTGGGCACCCAAAACTCGCTGTTGATGCCCAAAAATGGCGTGGTTACCTGGTGGAGGTATTGTACCATGCGGGCGTACGAAAAAGTAAATTGTTGGTCTTTATTGATCCGCCATGCGGCAAATAGCCGGGGTTGCAGGGAACGGTGGGTGTAGTCACGGAATTTGTACGTGGCATAATTCAGCCCTGGGCGGATTAATAGGTTGGACCCAATGCGCCATTCATTTTCAGCATACAGGGCAAACTCGCCGAAACGAAGCGGTTGCATAGGCTGATAGTAATCCACCTGCTCCAGGAATTCCGGGGAGATATTGGTATTGAAAGGACTGATAGTAGTATGGGCGTACCTGGCGCCAAACCGGAACCGGGCATTGGGTAATGCGTTGTATTCAAACTGGGTTTTTGCTTCCAGCTTGTCAATGGAGGCATAGTTGTTAAACGCTTTACTGTCTTCGGCTTGCTGGGTAGAGTCATTGAATAATGCGAACTTAATCCCGGCGAGATTGCGATAGTTGCTGGCGTTTATAGTAGTGCTTACAAATGAGCGGGCGCCGAGTAGATGAATCCAGTTAAGCGTTCCCAGCCGGTTGCCCCAGGCCTGCAGGCGCTGATAGTCCGGGCGGTTGAGGTTCAGGTGGTCTTTACCCAGGTAACCGGTAAACATCAACTTATTATTTGCATCCAGGAGATGTGTTAACTTAAAATGGATGTCATAAAACCGCAGCCGGTAGTTATCATCCACGATATTCAGCAGGGGATTGGACCAGCTATGGCGCATGGAGAACATCATAGCGGTCGATTTCCTGCGTAACGGCCCTTCTATGGACATGGCGCCGGCCAGCAACCCTGCATTGGCTTCGCCCGTCCATTTGTCCATGTTGCCATCCCGGGTATTAACTTCCGTGATAGAAGAGATAGCGCCATCGAAACGGCTGGGGAAATCATTTTTATACTGCCGGATCGATTTAACCAGGGTGCTGTTGACAATGGAAATTTCACCCAGCAGGTGACTGGGATTATATACCTGGTTGCCATCCAGCAGGAACATGCTCTGATCCGGATCGCCTCCCCTGACCACCAGTTTCCCGGTAGTTTCCTGCGTTTCCACATTGCCCGGCAACAGGTACAGGGATCTGACAGGATCCGTTTCTCCCAGGAAATTGTTATAGGCGTCTGTTTGGTATTTATCCATCCGGGAGCCGCCATCGGGTTGGAGGATATTGCCTGCATCAATTTTTACCTCCGGCAGTTTAACGGGGGAGATCACCAGGTTTTTTTTGGTAGATGCCTCAAGCAGGACGGTAATTATTTTAGGAGGCAGGCTGTTGTGTTTTACTTCCAGGTAATGTTTGCCCGGCGGTAACATCATGTTGTAATACCCAAACCTGTTGGCCTGGCAGATCTGACCGGATGCCAGGTCCTGTACGGTGGCGTAAGCCAACGGTTCCAGGCTGCCTTCTTCCATTGTAAAGCCATAGAGAGGATACCGCTCAGGTAATTTTTTTTCAGGCAGCAGGATGATCTTGTTGTTTATTTCTGCTATCGTTATTGGCTGTCCGCTCAGTAACTTATGAAGTACAGTTCCCAGCATGATGTTGCCATCGGTAATAGCATAGGTACTGTCTGTGGTGAGGTAGTTGGTAGAATACTCGATTACCGTACCGCTATAGCTGCTTATTTTCGATAATAAGGAAGGAATGCTACCGGTGGCAGCATGGCACGCAAATGTTTTCTTTGTAAGGGATTGCTGGGCATGAGCGCTCAATGCAGTGCAAAGCAATACCACGGACATAAGAAGGCCGACGGCATGGTAGCTGTTGAAATGGCAATGCCATAACGACCGCCGGCCGTAAATGTGCGTGTATTTGCTATGCTGAAAATTCCTTACAATAAGTCAAATAAAAAGTTAGTACAGAATAAGGGTGTCTTGTTGTTGCCGGTAATGAAGTCCTGTTAATTTCGCTATTTCATCTACTGCCTGTGATAACGATTCCTTTCCAAAGCTGGCGGTGATAGATATTTCGCCGGCTCCCGGCGTCTGTGCGCTATCCACTTTAACAGGATGATTATAAAAAATAGTCAATGTTTGGATCACCTCTTTTAACGGGGTACTCCTGAAACTTAATTCTTCCTGTTGCCATTGCAGCGGGGAACTGGTAAATGTTTTTCTTTCAAATGTTTCTCCTGTGAAGATGGCTTCTTCATTGGCAGATAACGTACACCTTTTTTGTGGATGATCTTTATCTGCAAACAACACTTTGCCGGTAACGACGGCCACTCGTTCCTGCTGCTGCCCTGCATTTACCAGGAAGGAGGTGCCCAGTACCGTGATCAGTCCTTTCCCGGTTTCGATACGGAATGGCTGCTGTATGATTGTTTTTACATCAAAATACGCTTCACCGGAAAGATATATTTTCCGCTCATCAGCCTTGAATGTTTTGGGCAACCGGATGGTAGCTCCTTTTCGTAGCCATACCGATGTGCCTTCAGATAATGTTACATGCTGATCAGCAGCAGCGGTGATGATGGTAAAGGATTCCTGCCGTTTATTGTACCACCACCAGCCGCCGAAAAGGAAGCCTGCTACAATAGCCGCAGCCACTAATGTTTTCAGGAGCGTATTCATCCAGAAAACGGTGTTGGTGGTATCATTTTTTTTCTCCGTGGCCAGTGCAATTCGTTGGTCTATTTTTGACCATGCGCTACTCGTATCGAATTCTTTTTCTTCCAGCCATTCGTCTGCCATGCGCCAGGTGGTAGTCAGCTGCGCGATTTCTTCTTCATAGGCAGGGTCCTGCGATGCCCAGTCGGCAATGATTTTGTCGTCTGCTTTGGCGGATGCCCCCTGCAGCTTTCTGAGCAGTATTTTCTTTATATGATCAGGTAATTGTTCCATTTGTTTTCTTCTCCCATTTACTAAAACATAATTATTTGTGAAATTCCTACGGATAGAAAAAAATAATTCAAGAGAACCTATAGCGTGCCTTTAACGAAATTCCTCAGGAATTTCAGCGCTTTCCAAAGCTGGTTATTCACCGTTTTAATGGAAATGCCCAGGTTGTCGGCTACCTCCTGGTTGCTGAAATTCCCCAGGCGGCTTAATAGAAATATTTCCCTGCATTTGGCGGGAAGCTGGTCAATTCCTTTTCCTAACAATGCTTTATAATTTACCAGCTCGCCTTCACCAGGCTCTGTGCCTACCGGCCAGGCATCTTCTTCTATATTCATGTCGGTCAAACTGTACACAGGGCGGCGCTGCCCACGATGCAGGTGGGTCAGGCAGTTATTGCGAACAGCGGTGAAAAGATAGAATTTTACACCTTCGACCACTAAGATGTCTCTGCGGTTTTCCCATATCTTCACGAAAACATCTTGCACGATATCTTCACACACCTCCTTTTCCTTTATGAAGCTGGAGGCGTATTTGCAAAGCGGGTTATAATACTGTTCGAATACTAGTTGGAACTGTCTGTATAGGTCATCTGTACTCACAAATGAATTTTATAAATATGATACTTAATACGCATGTGTTTCCCGCTACAGGTATATGGAATTTTATTCAGAAAATTCCCCCCGGTAATCTATAAACGCGCCGCGGTTGATTTCCCTCTATTCTATTTTAAATGAAGATGAGGGTAGGGAGATGGTAAAGTAGGGATAGGTAATATAATGAGCTTAGCCTTTATTGGTAAAGTACTCCCAGATTTCACGTTTGTAAGTCTTGCCAACAGGTAACGTTAAACCGTTTTCCAGCAGTACCTGTGCTCCTTCGAGGGACTGTATTTTTGAAAGCGCTACAATATACGAACGGTGTATGCGCTTGAAATGACGCTTATCTAGTTGTTGTTCTATCTCGCCGGTAGTGGAGGCGCTCAGGTACATTTTATCCTTTGTAAATACCTTCACGTA
Source organism: Chitinophaga eiseniae (assembly GCF_012641265.1). GTDB lineage: Bacteria > Bacteroidota > Bacteroidia > Chitinophagales > Chitinophagaceae > Chitinophaga > Chitinophaga eiseniae_A. The sequence goes on from NZ_JABAHZ010000010.1 coordinate 4,906, forward strand.
GTTACCATAACTTTGAATATGGGTAATATCACTGGTCATTATCCTGACGATACCTGTATCTACCTTTAATATTATGGAGAGATCTGATGTTTGTTGTAGGGGAATGTCTGCGTGACGGACAACAGGAGGTTTGAAACGGGCGAACACATTATCTACTGCGGCCATGAATTTGGCTATTTCAAAGGGCTTCACCAGGTAATCGACTACCCGGTATTTATACCCGGTGAGCGCATACTGGGTATAAGCCGTAGTTAATACTACCAAAGGTGGATTGGACATGGCTTCCAGCATATCCAGTCCGGAGATGCCCGGCATATTAATATCCAGGAAGAGTAAATCAACGGGATGCTTAAACATAAAGTCCATTGCACTCACGGCGTTATAGAAGCTGCCGACCAATACCAGGCTGCTGGTTCCTTTAATATAATGATCAAGCACGCGGTGCGCTCCTTCTTCATCGTCTACTACGATACAGCGTAATGATTCCATAGACTACCGGTAATTTAATTGCATTTTTAAAACGACCCTGAATTCATTTTCATCCCCGGAAATATCCAAATGATACTTTCCTGCATACAATAGTTCCAGGCGCTCCCGGATGGTGGCAAGACCGATACCGGTGGAACCGCTCTTCAATGGTAGATCCCCCAATGAGTTTACAATGGCCACTGTTAATGTAGAGCCATTTAACTGTATACCGATATGCACAAACGATTGCCCGGAGGCCGTAGTACTATGTTTAAAAGCATTTTCTATGAGCGTAATAAGGATTAAGGGCGCGATGGATATCTTTGCGGTTTCCGGCTGCTGCGCATGCACCGCAAATGAAATGTCACAACGTTTTCCCACCCGCTCTTTTTCTATGGCGATATAATTTTCTATGAAGGAAATCTCTTCCTGGAGCTTCACCTGCGGCTTTCTACCGTCTTCCAGCTGGTATCGCATAAGCTGGGATAACTTCAAGATTAGTTGGGGAACCCGATCGGGTTCGGTCAGGCTCACACCATAAAGATTGTTGAACATGTTGAAAAGAAAGTGAGGATTCAGTTGCGCATGCAATAGCCTTATATTCATTTCAGCCAGCAGCAGCTTGTCTTCCGTCCCTTTCCTGATCTGCGACGCATGCTGCCTCACCAGGAATAAAAACATGATCGTGCTGACGCTGGCAATATTGATAACGAAATAGTATAGCAAGACATACAGCATATTCTCCTGTGGTAGTATGCCGGGTTCTACCCAAAAGAAATCTATGGGGAAGAGTATGAATGTCCCCAGGAGTAGGGCGCCAAAGGAGATCAGCGCATATTTTTTGTACTTCCTGTTCCAGAATAAAGGAAAAATAAAATGCCAGTGCAGCTGTGCCAGCGCATATATAATGATAAAAAAAACGAGTCCCTTAAAAATCGCGGTGAATGAATCCAGCTGAAAAAATTGATTCACCATCGTCAGGATAAACATGGCGATAAATATCCCAATCTCCTGTAGGTAACGCTTTTTGAACCAATTTGTCATAGCTATCATCTTCTATTGTATTTCCAGTACCACCAATGTCCCATTTTTGCAGGTATGCAGAAAATTTAAATGATGAAGGACGTTCGTCATTAAAATATAGGCTTTGCTCATTCTCATTTCCCGGTGGGAAAATAAACATTTTCTTTTGTGCCGACTAAAATTATATACGTCAGTACTAAAATTGATATACCAGATGCCAGGTAAATTTGCCGCCCTTTTACTTTTAATCATCGCTTCTTTGCCGGTGCGTTCACAATCCGTTATCCCCGGTGGTAAGGCTTCTTTCAAAATAAAAGGAGTAGTCTCAGATGCATTTGACAAAAAGCCACTTGAACTGGCTACCATCCTTCTGAAGGATAAAGATAAAGCCGTTATTAAAACTACGTTGACAGATGCTGCAGGCGCGTTTAATTTAGCAGTGCCGGAAAAAGGTATTTATCTTTTGACGATTTCACATACTGGTTATGAACCCTATTCAGGAACGATAGATGTGAAGGCGGTCACAGGAGACATCGTTAAATTTACGCTGGTAAGGCAAAGCCAACAGTTGCAGGTAATTGAAGTGAAAAAGCGTAAGCCTTTGGTACAGCCTAAAGGAGATAAGTTAGTATACGATGCGGCCGCAGATATTGGCAATAAAAGCGGGTCGGCCGCAGATGTACTGCGGAAGGCGCCTATGGTAACAGTCAGCTCTGATGGCGTCGTTAATCTTCGGGGAAATTCAAATATTAAAATTTTGCTGAATGGTATGCCGTCTGGCATTCTTGCCAAAAACCTGAAGGAAGCTTTGAAGATGATTCCCGCCAGTTCTATATTATCTATTGAGGTAATTACGGCCCCTTCGGCGAGGTATGAAGCAGAAGGGGCGGCAGGGGTGATTAATATCATTACGAAGGAAAAGATAAAGAGTACCTCCGGTACGGTTGATGTAAGCGTGGGAAGCCGGGAACAGTCTGCCAGTCTTGGCCTGAACATGTCGGGCGCTAAGTTGGACTTTAACTTCATGGGCAGCGGTATTTTTGAGCAAACGCGAAAAGAGAGTGAGCTAAACAGGGCATCATTTCACAAAGGGCTGCCCGCTGGCAGCCTGATGCAACGTGTTGATAGCAGGCAGCAGACAAAAGGAGCCAGCCTGGAAACGGGCGTAGAATACCGGCCTGATTCAACGCAGAAGCTCGGTGCTACGCTTTCCTATTGGCATGAACAATGGCCGGTACATAGTAATTTGTATAATGATTACAGAGATGCGAACAATCCGTTGGTCTACAATCAAAGCGCTGATCAACGGGGAAGTTATCATTACATAGACCTTTCATTGAATTACCAGAAACGGTTTAAGCGCAAAAAGCAATCGTTACAGTTGTTGGGAAATCTTAGCCGTTCTGTAGATCATTCCCGTTACCTTACAGATCAATTTACGCCTGACGGTACGCATTTCTTCCGGGAGGTAAGCCCTAACGCGGGAAGGAGTAAGGATTATAGTTTCCAGGCTGACTATACCCATCCTTTTAATAAAGCGGGGAGCAGTTTTGTTGAAATTGGGATGCGTTGGAGTAAAAATGATGCGGCCAGTAATTTTGCTGTCTACAATAATATGAATAACGGCGGTAGCGGGGATTTGAAGCAGGACCAGGAGCGTAGCGACTCGATGGCTTACTTCCAGGATGTTTTTGCTTCCTACGTCAGCACGGAGTTCGAAACGAAGAACAACTGGCGTTTCCGCCTGGGCGCCCGCTATGAGTATACACGGATAAACGCTGTCTTCAAAGGCACCAAACCTTCGTTTGGAACAGATTTCAGTAACCTGGTTCCTAACCTGTTAATTGCTAAAAAAGTAAATGAAGCACATGAATTTAAGTTCAGCTATACCGAACGCATTCACCGGCCTTTTATCTGGGACCTCAATCCCTATATAGATGCCAGCGATCCCCGTAACCTGACCATGGGTAATCCCCGTTTACGCCCGGAGCTTACACGGATGCTGGAGGCTTCCCACATTTACAATGCGCCTTCCGGCCTTAACCTGGTCAGCAGCGTTTACTTTAACTTCAGTTCCAATTCAATAGAATCACTTTTAACCGTTGACAGCAATGCTATTTCGCGGACGTTGCCCCAGAATATTGCCGCTAACAAACGATTGGGAGCAAATATCAATGGATATACCCAGCTCAATGACAACTGGACAATCAACGGAGGCCTGGAGCTATACCAGGTATGGTTTAAGAGTAACGCCTTGCAGATTGGTAACAGCGGCTTCTTTCACGCTTTTAATATCAACACTTCCTATACCATTCCCAGCGGGTATACGTTTGAGTTATCCGGCGACTATAACAATGGTTTTATAACACTGCAAGGCAAAAATACATCGGACTATACCTACCGTATGGCCGTTCAAAAGGAAGTATTGCAGAAGCGGGGCAGCATTACGGTGTCATTAGTGAATCCTTTTCAACGTAACCTCCGGCAGCGCAGTATGGCAACTGCTCCTGTCTTTCATCAACAGTCGACGACCTATTATTATAATAGATCTGTGGCGATCGCGTTTAACTGGAGGTTTGGTAAAGTCCCTAAAAGCAAGGAGGAAAAAATGCCGGAGGAACAATCAACGCGCCCGGAGCGGAAACGGTCAGGCAGGTATTAACCGGTTTTCAGCCGGAATGCCTGCACCCTTCGTTAATTGTAACACATCTTTTAACAGCTCGTTAGCCGCTTCTATTTCTTCTTTTTTAATAGAGATGCTTTCAATATTAAAACCAATGGGAATGTTTTTGGCCTGTGTATAGTTCAAAATTTCTATCGCAATATTCTTACAGGTTTCGATGGAGGAAGACAAAATATCTTTCGAGTGTTTTAGATCGTTATAAAGCCACTTCGGTACCTCTATGCCCAACCATTCCATAAACTGCAATGTTTTGAGCGATCCACAAGGAGCCAGGGTGAAAATTAAGGGCGAGAGTGATTTGTCGTTATCCAACCCCGCGTAATAATAGTCTGAGAGAAGATCTTTAGTATCATTCAGGCTATAAACGCATTGAGAAACAAAGAAGCTGCATCCTTTATTTATTTTATTGAAGATGCGCAGATGTTCGTCGCCCTTTTTGGTATGTCGCTCAGGAATGGTAACTCCACCCAATACGAGCGACTTAGCATACTGGTTTCGCAGGTCGTAGGCATCCTGTAGCGAAAAGTTGGTGGCTTCTACCTGTTGGTGAGAAGAGGCGCCTACAAAAACGGCGTACCCGATATGTTGATTAGCCTGGAGCCAGTTGATAAACTGTTCTTTATCCAGGTTGCCAATGCTTTTATAAATCACTTTGGGGACTTGCAGCGGCGCTAAATAGTTTTTGCTATACTCCTCCGGCGTAATGGTGGATTGAAAAGCAAAAGTTCTTTCTTTTTCTGTCCGGGTAGATTCATCCTGGATATCGTAGAGCAACAGTCCATCGATGGGAAGCCCCTGAAGTCTTTCAATTTGTTTGCCGGCAATAATTTTTACCTGTTCAGGCTGCGTGGTAGCCTTCGGCGGCGTTAAACTATAAAAGACCAAATTGGACCCTGGCCGATGTAACTTTTCCTTGAGCATACATGATGATTTCGGCAAAAGTACAAATTGGGCGGGTATTTTGAGCGATTTATTGGGTTGGAGGCCTATACTCACCTACATAGACCGGTGCTTAATTAAAAACTCTCAGCACTGCTGAGAGTAATTCCCCTGGTAAAAATATTATCAAAAGACGCATTCATAATTGCTTGATGACCCTCGCCGGCACTCCCGCTACCACCACATTATCCGGAACATCCTTTGAAACAATGGCCCCCGCCGCCACTACTGCATTTTCTCCAATAGTTACACCGGGTAGGATAGTGGCGCCTGCGCCGATCCAGGCATTGCGTTTTACCAGGATGGGTTTCGTCACCAGGGCTCTTCTGTCGGCAGGATCTAAAGGATGGTTTTCTGTTACCAGGTTTACTTTCGGCCCGATCAACACATGGTCTTCAATCCAGCCGGGTACGTATTTGCTCAATATCTGTGGCCGTGTTGAGTGCGGGCGAAAGCTGTATGGTACGGTCAACAATCGCCTGTACTTTACGATATTCCGGATCATCCAGGCGGATAGGCTCCCCGGCTTTCAGCCTGGAAAGAACATCCTGTTTAACATCTTTCATCATGCCATTAACCTTTATACTGTTGATCAGTCACCTTTTCCATCCAATCCACCACTTTACCGTTGAGGTTCTCCTGGATGGCAATATGGGTCATGCCTGTAGTGGCAGTAGCGCCATGCCAGTGCTTTTCATTGGGTGCAAACCAAACCACATCGCCGGGGTGTATCGTTTCTACCGGGCCGCCTTCCCGTTGCACCCATCCACAGCCTGCTGTTACGATCAACGTTTGTCCGAGCGGGTGTGTGTGCCACGCAGTTCTGGCCCCCGGCTCAAAGGTTACGCTGGCGGCTACGCCGCGGCGTGCTTCATTGGCATCAAAAAGTGGATCTATTCTTACGGCTCCTGTAAACCAGTCGTCCGGACCTTTGCCAGAGGGTCTTGACCCTATTCTCGTAATTTCCATGATTCAAATATTTAATACCTGTTTATTGCAGGTATTTGGTAAAGAAGGTGGTTAGTTTATCGGGGTTTATGAGTGAAGGGAGCGCGGAGATTTTATATAACAATAACTTTTGACAGATCGATCACGCGCAGTCCTTTCAGCGCCGCATAGGTCAGTTTATCCATGGTGGCGCCGTCGAAGCAGGTAGTTTTAATAGCGAGGTATGATTTGTTGGTGAGTGAAAAAGGCAGTGTAAAGGATACATTCCGGAGTGTGGCGCCTCTGAATGAGGCATCTTTCAAGGCAGACTTGTTAAACTGTACACCGGTGAACGTCTGCCCGTCGAAACACATCCCTTGTAAATCGCAGTGATTAAAGTCGACGCCGTTAAAAATGCATTGCTCGAAGATCGTTTTTCTAAGGTCGGTTTTGGTGAGATGAACATCTGTGAGGGTAGCGCCTATGAATTGGGCGCCTTGCCCCGAGATATGCAGCGTGGTACGTACCAGGATGGATGTACGGAAGCTGGCGCGGGTGAGATCAGTGGTGGAAAAACGGCAGTCTGTCAGGCGGGCGCCATCGAAATTGGCTTCGCGGGCATCCACTACGTCAAATGAAGTCCCGGTGAGGTCAGCACCTGCAAAGTTGGCCCCGCGAAGTGAGCTTGTGTCGAATTTCCCTTTATGTAAAGTAACGCCTGCAAAGTCGCCTTTCTGCAGATCGATGGCGGTGAGGTCAATTTGTACTTGCTGCGCGGGCGAAGGCTCACTGGTCTCCACTGCCGGTTGCCTAACCAGTGGTGATATTTCATTATCCGTAGTGCGTGCGCCTGCTGAGAAATGGTTGAGGTCTACGCCTAGTATCTCTGTAAGACGGTTAAAAGTAGTGATATCAGGCATAGATTCTCCACGTTCCCATTTTCCAACCGCCTGGGGACTAATAAACAGCTGTTGGGCAAGCTTTGCCTGGGACATTCCCATTGCCTTTCGCGCTTTGGCAATTTTGCCGCCGATTATCTTAGTATCCATACATGATATATTTTATTTTTCGATAGAACGAAGATAGGCTGCTTCATTCCCGGAATCAACAAAAAATGAAAACTATTAGTGGTAACAGCACTACTTATAGTTGTTTACATGCAAAAAGCCCCCGCTACAGCGGAGGCTTCGTGGTAAATCTTTTGGCGTTAACAACAGGGAAGAAAATTAATTCCAACCGTTTTTGATGTCTTTGGCAACATTTGGATTATAGTTTTTCTCAACATCAGGTATAGGGAGCAATAGGTTTTTATCCTGGAAAGGTTGTGTACCAGTGCCTGGTTCTATGGCCTTTTCTGCGTTGATGGTTTGTTTAAGGATGCCCCATCTCAGCAGGTCGAAATACCGGCATTGTTCTCCGCAGAGTTCCAGCTGGCGTTCCCGCATCAATATTTTCATCGCGTTATTTTTGTCGCCCAAAGTGGTGTACAAAACGGCATGAGAGCGGGAGCGTACGCTGTCGATCAATGCCAGCGGTGCATCGCCGGTATTACCTTGCTGGATGTGCGCTTCGGCCAGCATCAGCATTACGTCGGCCAGGCGGATCACCTGCCCGTTAATCGGGCTTTTGGGATCGCCATACTTTTCCACCAGGTTGTAATATTCATATTTTTTCCAGCGATAATCACCCTGTGGATCGGTAGCATCAAATGGATAGGGTTTGGCGCCTGTGGCGCATTGCTGGCAGTACACGGTATCTCCGCCGGAAGCCGGAGTGCCATAGAACGTGGAATTAGCACGAGGGTCGGTATAGGGTAAACCTGTGGTGGGATTTGGATAGGTGAATGCTTTTACGGCGGCGTTGCTGATATATACGTTTTTCCAATCGTTCCAGCCATACTCCATCGCGCGACCGGTATGTGTTTGTTTGCCTACCTGTTCTGCACCATTGCCAAACATATAGTAGGGGGAGCCAATACCCCAGTCGGTCCACTGCTGGTCCATGATCTGGAAGATGTTTTCCGGCGTGTTCTGGTTGGTAGTGCTGAAAACATTATCAAAGGAAGGGTCGAGTTTGTACGCATACGGTGCTCCCATCAGCTTTTCAAAGGAAGCTTGTGCCTGCGCCCATTTTTTCTCGTATAAATATACTTTGCCGAGCAGGGCTATCACAGCGCCTTTGGTAACGCGGCCCAATTCTGCGGCAGGATATACGGTAGGTAATTCTGTAGTGCCTTGTGCTTCTGTCAGGTCCTTTTCTATCTGTTTCCATACATCGGCAGCCGGGCTGCGGGATAAATAGTTGTTATGAAGGGTGGTTTGATAGTCGGTATACAGTGGCACATCTCCCCATAACGTTACTAAATGCAGGTAAGCATAGGCACGAAGGAACTTTACCTCGGCCAGGTATTGATTCAGCTTTGCGCGATCTGCGGTGGCGGTTGGATTCCAGGCGGCAGCGCGGTCAATCACCAGGTTACATCTGAAAATCATCCGGTAAAGAGAACCCCATAAGCTGCCCAGGTCTGCATTGTTGGTGCCGAAGGTATAGTCGCCCAATTCCTGTTCCGGTCCAAGCAAAAAGCTGGCGCGCTTGGCGTCATGGCCCATCAGGTCGAAAATGAAATAATACTCCCTGGCCCATAATCCCGGATGCAGCAGCGTGGCGTAACTGGCGATGGTAGCCTGGTTCAGCGCAGATATGTTGGTGAAATAGGTGTCGTATGCGTAGGCGCTCTGATCTACCAGGTCGAGGCGCGACTTTTTACATCCGGTGGAAATGGCTATCAGACCGGTTATCAGCAGCAGTTGACGTATATACTTCTTCATAAAATCACTTTTAAAAATTAAAACCCTAATTGAATACCTGCCAGGAAAGTTCTTGGCTGTGGCACTTGTCCCTGATCAATACCGCGTGCAAAAATATAGTCGCCCGCCACTTCCGGATCGTAGCCGGTATAGCGAGTGAGCGTCAGTAAGTTTTGCGCTGCGATGTAAATGCGCAGGGATCTCAGGGTGCCTTTGGTTACATTGCTCAACATAGCAGCCGGAGCATTGTATCCAATGGTAATGTTGCGCAAACGCAGGTAGCTGCCATCTTCCAGCCACCAGTCAGATGGACGGAGGTTACCGTTGCCGGTTACATTCTGGCCTATCCTGGGCAGCGCAGCTACGTCGCCGGGTTTACGCCATCTGTCGAGGATGTCGGTGGTAGCATTATGCCCGGTAGACATGAAGCTGGTATTTAATTTTAGCCCATTCAGGAGTTTGGAACCGCTGACACCGGATAATACCAGGTTCAGGTCAAAGTTTTTGTAGGTGATGCCAGCGTTGATACCATACACATATTTAGGGATGGCATTGCCTAATATTTCCTGGTCTTTTGCAGTTACTACGCCGTCGCCATCGATATCTTTATAAATAAAATCTCCTGGTAACAAACCATCCTGGTATTTGGCGTTGGGGTTGCCTGTTTTTTTAGCTGCTTCCTGGTTGAGAGCAGTTATTTCGTCGGCATCCCTGGCCACATGATCCATGCGGTAGCCATAGAAAGAGCCGATCGCATAGCCGGCTGCTGTATAGGTAGTGGTAGGTACCGGCGTAAAGGCGCCCGCCTGTATAGGTGCAGAAAACTGGTCGCCTAATGATAATACTTCGTTGTGGTTAACAGATCCGTTTACGCTTACGTTGAAGCTAAGGTTGTTGTTGATTTTATCGCGGTATCCGATGGTTAGCTCAAGACCTTTGTTCCGGGCATTGGCAGCATTCACGGTTTTCTTGGGCTGGGTACCGGTAGGGCTTACACCAATACTCGCGGGCAGCAGGGTGGTTACCAGCAAGCCGGTACTCTTACGATTGTACCAGTCGGCTTCCACGGTGAGGCGGTTATTTAAGAAGGCCAGGTCGATACCGATATCAGCCTGGTTGGTTTGTTCCCATTTTAAATCAGGATTGCTTAATGTGGTCAGCGTGGTACCGGATACAAATGTTTCTGTACTGCCGAAAGAATATACTAGTGCGCCTCCTGGCGTACCCTGGTAGGTTTTAGCCGTGTTCAGGAAGTTAGGGATATTATTGTTACCGGTTTGTCCCCAGCTGAAACTCAGCTTTCCATCTGACAAAACGGGGAAATTACTTTTCATGACGTTTTCTTCTGAAAAGCGCCAGGATAAACCTCCGGCGGCGAAATTACCATAGCGGTTATTAGGGCCGAAGTTGGAGGCGCCGTCTCTCCGGTAGCTGGCGGTCATGATATATTTATCGTCATAAGTATAGTTGGCCCGGGCATAATAAGAGATCACAGAAGGACGTGAATAGTTTGAATAGGTATTGGTAACGGATTGGGAAGAGGCCACCACCACATCTGTGAGGTTATCATTGGGTTGACCGGTACCCCTGATAGAGGAGCCGTTGGTGCGTCCCGGATCAATATAGCTTTGTCCTGCGATTAAAGCCAGTTGGTGTTTGCCAATTAATTTGTCGTACGACAGGTAGTTCTCCAGCATGTAGTAGGAGTTTTCTGAAAATACCAGCATCGACTGGCGTGCCTGGTTCAGGAAGTTAGATGCCTGGTACTGTTTCTGGTAGCTGCTGGTGCGGCTGGAGTTTACTTCTGCTGCAAACTGAGAGCGGAATTTTAATCCATCGATGATACGTACTTCACCGGATAGTTGCGGGAAGAAAGCCAGTGATTTGGCAGTCTGACTTTTCATCGCAATTTCCTGCAACGGGTTCACTGCATTGCTGTAGTCATCGATATTGGAAACGATAGAGTATCCACCCTGGATAGATGGATCGAGCATTGGTTTATAGGGAGCATACTGTATTGCGTTGATGATATTGGCATAGTTACCTTTACCTACATATTGGCGCACGATCACGTTTTGTGTAAACCGGAACCGGCCCAGTGTTTCCTCCAGGCCTACACGTGCCTGGAATCTTTTGTTGGTAGCATCGGTTAAGATGGACTGCTGATCAATGTAGGTGGCAGATACGCTATAATTTACTTTTTCACCGCCACCGCTGAGGTTCAGGTCATTTTCAGACACCATGGCGTTACGGAAAATGGCGTCCTGCCAGTTGGTACTGTCCTGCAAGCCTCCTGGTGTGTTGAACTTGGCCGGCAGTACAGTATTCTTGGTAGCGGCGAGATCTTTCAGCGCTTCCACATATTGTGCGGTATTGAGCAGGTGCAGTTGTTTCCAGGCTTTAGCCATACCCCATTGAGAAGTAAAGCTAACGCGGGGTGGACCCGTTTTCCCTTTCCTGGTGGTGATGATTACCACGCCGTTGGCGGCTGCGGAACCATAAATGGCGGTAGAAGAGGCATCTTTCAGGACAGTGATATTTTCGATGTCCTGCGGATTGAGTGTGTTAAACAGGTTTTTGGTGCCCTGGATACCGTCTATGACATACAGGGGATTGACGTCGGTAAAGCTACCCGTGCCCCTGATGATGATCTGGGCATCGGCGCCTAATACGCCACTGCTTTGCAGCACCTGTACGCCGGCAGCTTTACCGATGAGTAACTGTGAAGGATTGGTGGCATTTACGGCACCGGCTTCTTTCACCGTTACTACGTTGAAGGCGCCTACCACATCCTTCTTTCGGGCAGTACCATAACCGATAACGACGATATCGTTCAGTGCTGCCACTGTTTTAACAAGGCGTATGGAAAACGTGAGGGTGGCGCCTGATTTCAGGGCTACGTTGTTCAGCCGCTGTGTTTCAAAGCCCATGTAAGAAACGCTGAAAGCGTATTTTCCTTCAGGGGGTAATCCGGAGAAGCGGAATACGCCATTGCTGTCAGTTACCACACCGGCGGTATACTTTGTTTTTTCATTCAGCGCTACAACAGAGGCATTGGGGAGGAGGTCACCCTGATCTGTGCGCACGGTGCCGGTCACCTGCATGCGGCCCTGCGCCTGGGCGGTCATTGAAATTCCTGGTATCAGCATGACAAGTAACAGGAACAGGCGCCATTTTGGTCGATAGAACATCTTCATAACTGGAACGTGTTTTAAATGTATAGGGCAAAGCAAGCCCTTAACGCTCAAGGCGTCGCAAATGGAATAGAACTATATTGGTGAATTATTTTCTTTTGATTATAAATCCGCTATCATTCCGGATCAGCTTCAGATTATTAGGAAGCGTTAAATCAGTCAGGATCTTTTCCAGTGAGTCTGTTTTTTCAAATTTACCATCAAAATAAATCTCCATCACGTCTGAAGGATAATAGTAGATGGCTATTCCATAGTAATTACTCAGCTGATCCAATACTTGTGACATTGGTTGGTTGTTAAACTTATACCAGTCCGGTTTCGTATAACCTGTACCGTTGTTACCGGCTTTTACTAATACGTCTGTCCCCCTGGTATTGAAGTCGGATACAAAAGCTTTTCCTGTTTTGCGGTAGTACTTGAGTTCTTTCCCGGGAGTAAGGACAACATCGTTGATGATTTTCTTTTTGTTGATGGATCCTTGCACCATTACTTTCCCGTTGTTCAGTCTTACGCTGATCATATCTTCCCCGGGGATGGCTTTCACATGAAAAAAGGTGCCCAGGGCGGTGGTATATAATTCCCCGCTATATACTATGAAGGGATGTAATTTGTCGGCGGCTACTGTAAAGTCGGCTTCTCCTGTCAGGTAAATGTTCCTGTTTTCCCGGAATTCTTTGTCATATACCATGGAGGCTGCCGGCAACAGCTGTACTATAGAACCATCTGGTAATAGGATGGCCATGGCTTTTTGGCTGGTATTGGTGGTCAGCTGCTGTTGTTCGGAAGGGGTGTTTATAGTCAGTCCCGGGTTGACAGCAGCTATTTTTTGCTGGTTGCGGTGGAACAATAGCATGGTTCCGCCCACCAGCACGCCGGCTGTAACGGCGGCAATGGCCAGTCGTTTAGCCCATTTCTTCCGGTTATCACCCGATACCGTTTGTTGATGAATATTTTTCAGCCACTGTTGGGAAACGGTTTCCGGGAAATGACCTTCTTCCTGTAATTGCAGGAATTCGGCTTCCGGCAGGTATTTCTCGAGCATGTCAGGGTGTTCCTGCAGGTAATTGGCTACCATGCGGGCTTCTTCCGTTGTACACTGATTGCTGAAGAACCGTTTCAGTAATTCATCATTGATCATATTAAATAGGCTGATAGATAAGTAATACGTTTGTAAAGACTGAACTACGTAGTCTGATTCAAAAAAAAATTAAAACCGGCTGAGCCAGGCCAGGAGCGAGAGCAGGAACCCGAGATAATGTTTTATCTGCTTGATGGCCTGGAAAATATGTGTTTCCACCGTTCTGGACGACAAGGAAAGTTCGTGTGCGATCTGCTGATAGCTCATCCCTTTAAAACGACTCATTTCGAACACCTTACGACGCATCGGCGGCATTTTTTTCAATGCATTGGCCAGCTTCACCTGCAATTCCTTCTCCGCCAGCTTCCCCCAGAGATCATCTACCGGCAGGGTATATTTATCTATTACATGGATCACCTTTTCCTTGTAAACAGTTTCCTTGCGGAGGAAGTCGATCAGGGTGGTACGGGCAATACGGAACAGCTGTAACTGTATATTGAGGTCATCGGCGAGATTTTCCCGGTAGTTCCAGCATTTGATGAAAGTGAGCTGCGTCACCTCTTCAGCAATGAAGGATGACTTGGTTTTTTGGAGAATAAAATAGTAGACCCTTTTGTGCCAGGAATAATAGACTTCATTAAATACCAAAAGGTTACCTTGTTTCAAAGCAGCAATCGTATTCAAAACGTGGCAATTTACCACAGCAATTTAAATAAATAAATGTGGAAATTCCTAGAAATGGGTTAGCTATTAAAAAAGAACGGAAATGCATCCAGGTGCATTTCCGTTCTTTTTTAATAACTGCTTTTTATTTGGCCTAACGCTTATTTAGCCAGCAATTTCCTCAGCGTTTCCGCTGTTTCTGGCTGACTCGGACGGGTAGCGTCGTTGCTGAAAAGCTTGCCTTCCTTGTCAATGATCATGTAGTGAGGAACGCCACTGATGTTGAATGTTTTTGCTACTTTACTTTCTGTGCCTCCTGTCGACAACAGGTGTACGCCCTCGATTTTGTCTTCTGCAATGGCCTGTTTCCATTTATCCGCAGCATCATCGATGCTGATGTAAAGGAATACTACATCTTTGTTGCCTTCGAATTGTTTATGCAACCCCGGAGAACCGTTTTTCATTTCATAACGACAAGGGCTACACCAACTGGCCCAAAAGTCCATGTATACTACTTTTCCTTTGAAATCGGCCAGGGTAACGTCGTGTCCCTGCTGGTCCTTCAGCGTGAACACAGGCGGGACCTGTCCAATAGATATAGCAGACTTCTTGGCGTACAGTTCGAGAAGCGATTTCTTTGAACTTTCATCCTTGCAATACTGCTTCATGTATTCGTCCAGCAGACCTTTGTAATCGGATGCGGTGGAGGCGCCATCCAGCAATGTTTTGAGGATGCCTCCCATAGCGCGTGATCTGATAATTGGATTTTTATACGCCGTTTTTGATATTTCATACATTTGCTTATAACGGTCGGTAGTAGGAACTTTTACATCCAATTGATTTTTTCCCTTTTGACTTTTCAGGAACAGGTAGTAAGGATAGCCATGTACCAGCAGCCGCTCATAGTCAAAGGTACCGGTATCCATATTCAGGTCTTCATTCATGAGCTTATCACTTTCCCAATAACCATCGGGAATACTTTCCGGCATTTTTTTTCCGAGGTAGCCCTGCATAAACATCGGTGTCTGGTAAATGCCGCAGGTGTAACTGACGTAAGACATTGCGGTGAGGTATTTCTTCGTGGCAGCGCTTACCTGGCTACCCTTCACCTTCAGCAGCGCCTGATCCTGATCGTGATTGCTTCTCAGCATTTTAGTATAGTCGTTTGCGGTAGTATTTATGGAGAAGTTGAGATCCTTGAACCCCTGAACGGCGATTGATTGATATTCCTTGTACACCTGGTTATTCGCCGCTCCTTTTCCCTGGAACACGATGGTGGAGTCCTGGTGGTAGAGATCGTAGGAAACAACGAGGCTATCGCCAGGTTCTACGAATAGCTGTTGCCTGGTTTTATTGGGTTCCGCCCAAACCAGTACATCAAGCGCTTTTTTCAAATCAATAACGTATTTGAAGCGGCCATCAGACTCTGAATCAGCTTTTTGCTTAGCGCCTTCAACAAAGATCCCACTTGTAATGGTATCACCGGTGTGCCCTTTTACGTCAAGAATAATAACGGTTCTCTTCTGCGCCTGCGTAGTGATTGCTACTGTGCAAAGCAGGCATGCTAACCATGTTTTCATGTGTTGTTATTTAATGATTGGATTAAATTTTATCAGGGTATTTGTGGTAAATCAGGATTTTGTTGCGCGATATACAGCGGGATCCGGAATGTAAGCCGCTGTGACCGCAGGGTAAAGGTTTTCACCACTGCGCCACTCATATCATACAAGGTATGCGTGTAGTTAACCGTTGATTTGTATACCGGATCAACGCTCAGTCTTCTCATATCAAACCAGCGGTATCCCTGTAAAGGGAATTCCCTGATACGTTCGTCTAGAACAAATTTGGTGAGCGCAACCTGGTCGCCTGCTATGTTGGCTGGTATGCTGGCTTCTGCCACCGGCATTCGCATGCGCCGGAATGCTTCGAGGTCTGCCACCGCCCCGGGGAGATCATTCAGGCGGGATTTGCATTCTGCCTGTAGGAGGTAAACATCTGGTACGCTCACACCAACGTTGGTAGCGCCACCGCTTCCCCATACGGCCATCATGCCGTTAGGATACGGTTTGGTGAATTCGCCCAGCGGGTTACCGGTAAGGAACTGCCTTCTGTAATCACCGGTAGTGTATAGGGCTACCGTTGCCGGGGTTAGTACGATGAATGAACCGTAATAGGTATCCAGGTTGAGAATGCGTTTGAGGAACAGCACTTCCTGGTCAATGTTCAGGTTACCTCTTGCCGGGCCTGTATAAGGATTGACAGGTGTAAATGATCCACCGGGCGCCAGCTCTTTCTGGAAATCATATAAGCCTACCGGGATGCTGCTGTTGCTTATATGTGTTATGGCGGCATTTAGTTGTGGTAGTGCTTTATCGAATTGCCCCATGAATACATAAGTCTTTCCCAGCATGGCCTCGGCTGCTGCCCGGGTGCTCCTGGTGCGGTTGGTCAGCGTTACCGGCAAATCGGGTATGGCGAGCGTGAGATCGCTCACAATAAGATCATATATCTCTTTAACCGTTGCCCTGCTAAACTTTGTTTCGGTAACATCTGCTGTTAGTATTTTGGGTACGCCCGCATCTGTAGCGGCGGTGGCGGCATTGTACGGTTGTCCATAGTAATTGATCATCATGAAATAGCACCAGGCCCTGCTCACCAGCGCCTCTGCCAGGATGCTTTTTTTCTGTGTTTCGCTACCACCTGCCGAATTCGCTACTTCATTGATGATCTTATTGCATTGGTATACCCACCGCATCAGCAACGTCCATTCTGTTTGCTGATCTGATGCCAGCCATATATCATCTGCCCAATGAAAAGCATTCTGCTGGAAAGCGGCTGCGTTGCCCGAGAAGTAAGGCTCAACACACGCGGCCTCATCCCCGGACTCAATATGGGGATACAGTAATGTAAGCGTCATAGAATTCAGCAGCTGGTCGTAGTCGCTGGTATTTGTGGCCACCAGTTTCCCTTTGGGAACAACTTCCAGGAAATCCTTCCGGCAGGCCGGCAGTACCAATGTGGCCACCAGTGATAAAGCAAGCAATATTTTCTTATCCAGGTATATCATGATTTTTGTTTTAGAGGGTTAGATGAGCGCCAAAGGTGATAGTGCCCTGGTTAGCAGGGATGGTGCTGTAATATCCATACTTGGTGTCCTGGAACTCAGGATCAATGTGATACGGATTGGCTTTCCACAGCATCAGGTTGGAAACTATCAGGCGAAAGGATAATTGCTCAGCACCTATCTTTTTTATGATGCTATGCGGCATTTCATACGACAACATGATGTCCCTGATCTTTATATAAGAGGCATCTGTTACGTTAATATTACCATAGGTATAGTAGTCGGTATTTCTTCTTGTGGTGCTTGCGCTGCCCGTCACGAAGGATGGAATATTGGTATGGGCTTCATCTCCCGGTTTTTTCCAGCGATCGGCAAATTCAGCGGCGAGGTTGCCGGAGGTGAAATTCAGCGCACTAATAAAGCCGTAGCCGCTGTAAGTCCTGTTCACATTGCGCATCATGATATGCCCCATATTGTAAATGATGTTGATGTTCAACGTGAAAGATTTATAGTTGAAGATATTTGACAGGCCGCCACTCCAGGGTTGTTGGTAAACGCCCATGTATACTACATCTGCAGCTTTCACCCCATTCGGACTTTTGGTAGTGCTTTTATCGGCCAGTCGCACCAGCGGATCGCCGAGGGTATCCAGCCCTGCAAAGTTGTAGGCCCATAATGAATATCCTGAGTATCCCGGCAGGTAGGTAGGGGTGTTGATCACCTGGTAACCGGTTGTTTTAAGATCGCCGGTCGTTATTTTATCGATCACATTCTTGTTGTACGACAAGGTAAACATAGAAACCCAGCGGAAATCCTTGTGTAAAATATTCCCGGAGCTAAGTGTTAGCTCAACACCTTTGTTGGTTAGGTTACCGGCATTACCGTAAATAGTGGCGTAGCCGGTTAATGGATTTACGGGCATGCTGCCCAGCAGGTTGGACGTTTTCTTTTGGTATACATCCACCGCGCCGGTCAGGCGTCTTCCAAGCAGGGAGAAGTCCAGTCCCAGGTTGGTAGTACGGGTGCTTTCCCAGGTGAGGTTAGGATTTGCCACAGAAGAGATGTACATGGACGTCCCGCCTGGTGCATTGGGTGCATTGGTGCCGGATAATATATCATAGGAAGAGGCGCTGCCGGGAGTAGGAGAGATGCCTGTTATACCATAGGTGGCCCTCAATGCCAGGTAGTTCACGCCTTTTACATTTTCCATGAAAGGCTCGTTGCTGATATCCCATTTCACACCAGTGCTCCACACCGGTTTGCCCTGGGCGGCTTTATTTTTTCCAAACAGGTTACTCTTGTCATTACGCCAGGAGGCGTTGAGGGAGTAGCGGCGGTTATACGTATAGGCGGCATTGAGGTAATAGGAGGTGAAACGGGAAACAATTTCTGACTCTCCAAAAAACGTGCTGGCGTCCAATACGGAGCCAGTGGCGCTGGCGGGCATTACGGGGCTTTTAATCCCGGTACTGGCCAATGTCTTATAATCTACCAGTCCATAGGTCTGTAGGCGCTGGTCATAGCCATATACCCTACTGTTGTTGCCAACAGATTTTTGTTCCTGCGCCTCCTGGCCGGCCAACATAGTCAGCTGGTGTTGCTCATTTCTCCAGTTACGGTCGTATACCAGCTGGTTCCTGATGATCCAGTTGTCCTGGTTGTTGGTAGATACCTGGTACAGGCCGCCGCTGGTGGGCAGATAGTAGACCGGTATGGAAGTGGCATCCGGAGCTACTGTGAAGTTAACGATCTGCACCCGCTGTGCATAATTGGTATTATCATCGTAAGCAGTGGTGCGACTGCTCCCTTTCACATATCCGTACATGCCCTCAAAATGTAGCCCCTTGTACAATTGGATGGAAACGCCACTGTTAAGACGCGCGAGTAACCCATTGCTTTTCGTAGCACCGGTGTTCACATTATTGAGCGGGTTGTAATCCAGGTTGATCCGGCTTCTTGTTTCGAAGTCTGCCCGGGATTCATTGCTGAGATATCCCATGTAGGGCATCGACAGGTTATTGCCTGCTGCATCCCTGAATAGCTGGTATGGCAGGAAACGTGAATCAGGGGATATGGAACGGTGAGATGTTGTGAGCTGATTGGTGATATCTGCCAGGAAGGACACTTTCAGGTATTTGTTGAAATTAAACTCCTGGCGGGTATTCACTTTGTAAGTATTGTTACGGTTACCCGGCGTATTGTCGTTCGCGTTAGTATAGGCCAGTGAACCATAGAAGGTATATTTCTCTGTACCGCCGGATACGGATACGGTGTGATTCATCAGACTTGCCGGCCGGTACCAGATATCTTTTATCTGTTGCAGGTTGCTGATCTTAGAAAGGCTGTCCAGTTTGGCGTTTCCCTGCTCTGTAGTCAGTACGCCCCTGTACATGTCGTACAGAATTTGCCTGTCTGGTGAAAGGCCCACATGGGAGCTGGATGGGTTGTACCGGGTGGCAGTGGCATAAGTCTGCCCCACCGGATCGAATGTTTCACGGGAAGCCTGTATATATTGCGCGCTGTTGAGGGTGGGATAGTAGTCGATATCCGGCTTTCCCTGTAAGTTGATAAAACCATCATAATCTACTTTTATTCTTTGTCGGGCATATCCTTTCTTCGTGGTGATCACTATTACGCCATTTGAGGCCCTGGCTCCCCAGATAGAGGCCGCAGTGGCATCTTTCAGTACGCTGATATCCGCTACATCCTGTGGATTTACTGCACTGATATCACTGATGGGCATTCCGTCCACGATAATCAATGGATTCCTGTCGGCATTAACGGTAGTCAGTCCGCGTATCTGAAATGTGGTGGCGTTGGGGGTAGGAGAATTATTTACCACCAGGCCGGGCACCAGTCCTTCGATGCGTTGCAATACATTCATGCTGGTGCTTCGATTCTTTACAATACTCATCTCGGGATTGGCGAAAGCGCCGGCGCTTCGTTCCTTTGATATCTGCTGGTAGCCGGTATTCACGGTAACGCTCTGTAGCTGGCTGAGGCCATGGGCCAGGATAATCAGGGTCTGTCCCGCGGGTGTAGTGGATAACGACGAACTGTTGTCATCTGTTTTCCCGTTACCTGGTAATAAGGTGAGTGTACCATTGGCATTTACACGGGTAGAAATACCGGTGAAACCAACGCAGGAAATAATCAGTATGTCGTTCTCGTTCACGCTCAGTGTAAAAGTACCGTTAGGGTCTGTGACGGTGCCGTAGTTGGAGCCCTGGATGCGTATCGACACCCCTGGCAGCGGCGCGCCGCTTTGGTCGCGCACTATTCCCTTTACAGGTGGAATGGGTTGTGGAGGAGCAGGGAGCTGTTGTAGCAGTGATTTTCTCGACAGGATGATGGTATTACGCTCTACCCGGTAATTTAAAGGTTGGTCTTTGAGTACGAGTTGAAGGAAATCAGCCAGGGGTAATGCGTTGGCGCTAACGTTTACCGGTTTGGTTCCCCTGATATCGTCCTGGTTGTAAAAGACCACATAGCCCGTTTGCTGCTTGATGGAGGAAAAGATTTGCTTCAGCTCTACGTGCTTACCGTTGAGCGTGATGGTTTGTGAGAAGGAGGTAGCGTAAAGTGAGCAAAAGGCCATCGTCAGCAGGAAAAATGTCATCTTCATCATTAGCAGGATTTTGGTCGCGCCCGGGCTCCAGCCCCGGGATCGGGAGATACAAGGAAATTTTTTCATAAATTGCAATGGTTTGGTTGATGAAATTTGAAGCTGTCAGCATTGAATTTTTACAGCCGGAACTATATGCCGGAAGTGGGTCCAATCACTTCCGGTTTTTAATTACGGACTGTTTTGGGATGACTACAATGGATGGTTGGTTTTTGATATTTATATAGATTGATTTTTTTGATGCAATACATTCCCTGGCGGCATAAAGCCACTATTCCAATATCATAGCATAGCAAGGGGAATGGCCCCGTGTCAGGGCATAATGACCAGTCTTTTCCCTTGTTCCAGTCTGAAATGCACGTTGGCGTCTTGTAGTCCTCTTAGTACTTCAGACAATTGCAGGTTTCGGCTCATTTCTCCGCCAAAATGCAAATCGGGAATTCCTTTTTCGTACACTACTTCTATATCATACCATCGTTCCAGTTCTTTCATCACTTCTTGTAAGCTGGCGCCTTCAAAATTGAACAGGCCATTTTTCCAGGCAATGACTCTATCTGTATTTATTTGCCGGTTGATGTTAATGTCTCCGGATGCTGTAATGCTGGCTTGTTGCCCCGGTTGGAGCACGGTATTGTTTTGTCCGTGCCGTACCCGTACCGCTCCTTCCAGCAAGGTAGTGGCGCTGTGATGATCATCGGGATACGCTGTGATATTGAATTGTGTGCCTAATACCTCCACGCTGCTGCCATCGCTGACTTTCACGATAAAGGGTGCATTCATATCGGGCGCGATCTCGAAATAGGCTTCACCGCTGACTTCTACCATACGTTCTTTTTTATTGAAGGCCACGGGGTACTTCAAGGAGCTGGCTGCATTTATCCATACCGCTGTACCATCGGGCAATCTGAGCTGAAATTTCCCGCCGCGTGGTGTCCGTAAGATGTTGTAGGTGGTGGCATCCGTCGTATTACCGGAAGTATAGCTAAGTCTACCCGGAGATTGTTGTACGCGGGTATTACCCTGGCTGATCACCTGGTTACCGTTGCTATCCAGCGGTATTGTGGAGCCATCTGCCAGCGTTAGCGTGGCTTTGCTGCCGCCCGGAGCAATATCCGCATAAGTGGCTTTGGGCGGGGTGGCTGGGCGGTGCAGGAAGAAATACCCGGCCGTTGCCGCCATCAGCAAGGTAACAGCCGCAGCGGCCCAACGCCAGGAGCGGAGTGGCCGTACAATAGCTACCGGCTTGTCAACAGCCAGTACCTGGTTAATCATGGGCTGCAGCGTAGCGGGGGCTACTACATATGGCTGTTGACTGTAGGCGTCCATCCTGGCCACAATTTCTTCGGCAACCCGGGATGAGTCATCGTCCAGTAATGCCAGCAGCTCTGCTTCTTCCGCCCCGGTAAGCGACCGGGCGGCATATCCTTCCAGCAGGTATGTGAGTCGTGATGTGTCCATGTCTGCGTACTATAAACCGGGAAACAGGCAGAAGTCCCAATCCCGGGGAAAAAAAATTTCAGAACCGAAGTAATAACAGGATGCTGATAGCATAGCCGGCGGCAGCGAGATATTCCCGTACCTGTACCAGTGCCGCTGTCAGGGTATTTTTAACGGTTTTAGGAGAGATGCCCATGCGGGCGGCAATTTCGTCGATAGAAAGATGTTCCCGGCGGCTGAGATAAAATACCTGGCGCCGTTGTGGCGAAAGTGTGTCCATGGCCCGCGAAATGAGGTGGTTAATCTCTTTTATATCTAATACTGTGTTGTTGTCGGCTGGCTCCCCACGTTCTTCCAGCTGCACCAGTGCCAGTTTCCCCGACAGGCGGTTGCGAACATGATTCATGTATTCCCGCGTAGCTACCTTGAACAACCATGCCTTTACAAACGCCATGTCTGCGAGCTTATCACGGTGCAGCCAGGCCCGCAAAAAAGTCTGCTGTACTACTTCTTCGGCATCTTCCCGGGTGGGTAGGTGCTTCAAGATAAATGGAAAAATAAGCTGGTAGTAATGGTGATAAAAAGTGGCAAAGGCCCGTTCGTCGCCTTCCGCTATCCGCGAAAGCAATGCTGATTCACTATATTGAATTGGATTAGACAATCTCCTGGCTGTAGTATTTGGTTGATGGTCAAAATTATGAAATAGTTGTATCATTATGTATACCTGTTAACATGGTTATCCCTCCTGTTTAAAAAAAAAGCCACTTTTTTTTTGTCCGGCATAGGTATCTCATCTCCTTCAGTATACTTCTATTATCATGGACT
Source organism: Chitinophaga eiseniae (assembly GCF_012641265.1). Taxonomy (GTDB): domain Bacteria; phylum Bacteroidota; class Bacteroidia; order Chitinophagales; family Chitinophagaceae; genus Chitinophaga; species Chitinophaga eiseniae_A. The sequence goes on from NZ_JABAHZ010000010.1 coordinate 27,639, forward strand.
TACCAATTCATATCATAGAGAAATATTTGCGTGGAGAAGCCAACGAAGAAGAAACCCGGCTGGTAAACGACTGGTTCTATTCATTCGATGCCAGTGTGGAACCTGCGGATGAAGCACTGGCGGCGTTGAGAGAGGAGATAGGGAAAAAGATACAACATCGCCTGAACCAAAGTATTGATCTGACTATCAAACGGCAGCAGGAACGACACACGAGGGTGTTGCAATTCGCTGCGGCAGCTGCTATCCTGTTGGGTGTTGGATGGTATTTCCTGGTGCAGCGGAGCCGGCAGGCACCATTGATCGCTAAAGTGGCAGAAAAGGGAAACGCAGTGGGCAACAGCAAAGCAACGCTTATCCTGGCCAATGGTAAGGCCATTGCGCTGGACAGCACGGCAGATGGACCTATTGACAGCAAGAATGGCATGCAGATCATCAAGCCGGAAGATGGAAAGGTGACCTATGTGCCTATCCAGCAATCTTCTCCCTCGTCCGCGGTGGTGTATAATACTATTATCACTCCCAAAAGTGGACAATACAGTGTTACCTTATCAGATGGCACAAAGGTGTGGCTCAATGCCGCATCATCGCTCCGGTACCCGGTACCGTTTAGCGGCAGCCTGCGGGAAGTGGAATTATCTGGTGAGGGATATTTTGAAGTCGCCACGGCGATGTCTGCAGAAGGCAGTAAAATTCCATTTATCGTATCCGTTCGCCATGCAGGTTTGCCCAACGACATGAAGGTAAAGGTGCTGGGCACCAAGTTTAACGTGATGGCCTATAGCGACGAAGGAACCATAGAAACCTCGTTGGTGGAAGGAAAGGTGGAAACGGCCTACTCTAGTAACAATGCTTTGCTATCGCCCGGGTTACAATCCACACTGGAGAAAACCACTTTAGGATTTAAAGTTTCCAGGGCCGACCTGCAACGGGCGCTCGCCTGGAAGAATGGAGAGTTCCGGTTTAGCCGGATGGATATTAAGGGTATCATGCGACAAGTAACGCGCTGGTATGATGTGTCGGTCGAATACCAGGGGAATGTAGATCATATTTACCTCTCGGGTGTCTTTTCCAGGCAGAACGACATCCGGCAAATGCTGGATATCCTGGAAGCCACCGGTACGGTGCATTTTCAACTAACAGGCAATAAAATTATCGTATCAACCAAATAAGCATATTCCCAAAATCGCTGCCCAATGAATAGTACATAAAATTCCACGAACACGCAGGTCCTAAAAAATAAATCCGGAAGTGCGGACACACTTCCGGATGGATACATTTGGGCCCTAAACCGTCTGTAATTAAATCGCTTTACAACCAATTTATCACCCAAACATTCTAAAGATAATGAATCTTATTCCCATTTGGGGCAGATTTAAATATCTGTGGCCCTTTCATGCCCGTTTTTTTCTACTCATGAAGTTAATGATCTGTTTTCTACTTGTTGCTACCTTCCAGGTGAATGCCACCACTATGGCGCAAACCGTGACAATAAAAGGTGCGAACCTCCCGCTGCTGACCATATTTGAAAAAATCAAGTCACAAACGGGTTATGCGTTTGTATACCAGGACGACCTGCTCAAAAAAGCAGTACCGGTTACGGTAGACGAAGTCAATAAACCGCTGGAAGAAGTACTGTTACAGGTTTTCAGGAACCAGCCGCTGGTATATGAATTAAAGTACAAAACCATTATTATCCGGGGGAAACCCGTTCCACCAACAACCAGGCAGGGTCAGTATTTCCAGGCCAGCGGTACTGTTTATAACAACATCGGCGAACCGTTGGTGGGCGCCACTATTATGCTCAAGGGAACGCAACTTTCCACGATTACCAACAACGCCGGTAAGTTCTCGATGAAGGTGCCTGATATTGGCGGGACGCTGGTGATCAGCTATACCACTTATGTTTCCCAGGAAGTCAGCGTGCTCAATACCACCCGTTTCCCGGTCGATGTGATACTGCAACTGAATGCCAAGAGCATCGAGGAAGTAGTCGTAGTGGGATATGGTACCCAGAAACGAAAGTATCTCACCGGATCCATTGCGTCTATTGGTCCGAGGGAACTAAGACAGAGTCCTGTGGCCAATATCAGTAATGCGCTGGCAGGGCGGTTACCGGGCCTGATCACCGTACAAAACAGCGGAGAGCCCGGCGCCGACGGATCTAATCTCTTTATCCGGGGATTAAGTACTACCGGCAACAACAGCCCGATTATCCTGGTGGACGGTATCCAGCGTTCCTTTGGCGACATTGACCCCAACGAAATTTCAGACATCAGCATCCTGAAAGATGCCGGTTCTACTGCTATCTATGGTATCAATGGCGCTAATGGCGTGATCCTGGTAACCACCAAAAGAGGCACTTCTTCCAAACCCCGTATCAATGTAACCTTACAAAACGGGTGGCAAAGTCCTACGAGGTTGCCGAAGTATGCCGACTCATACGATGGCCTTAGCATGTACCGCGAGGGATTAATTAACGACGGTTTACCAGTGGCCATACAGTATACGGATTCTGTATTGCAATATTACCGGGATAGAAGTAAACCCGCTTATCAATACATCTATCCAAACGTAGACTGGATGGAAGCGATGCTGAAGCCCTACTCCCTCATGCAACAGGGAAATATCAACGTGACCGGCGGTAATGAATTTGCCAAATACTTTGTATCCATGGGGTATCTGCGGCAAAACGGATTGTACCGGTATGAAGATCAGATTAAGGGATACAATATGCAGGCTATTACCAACAAGTATAACTTCCGTTCCAATATCGATCTCCAGGTGTCGAAAGACCTTAGCATGGAGCTGGGGCTGGGAGCTATTGTGCGGGACCGTAACTATCCCGGCGCCAATGCGAGTGATATTTTCGGCGCCATTAAATCAACACCTGCCTGGTGGTATCCTGTCACCAATCCTGATGGCAGCCCGGCGGCATTTAATAACGTGCCGGCCTCTCCCTATGTGCAGTTAACCCAATCCGGTTACCAGCGGAATTTTGAAACAAACCTGCAGTCGACCGCAGGCTTCAAATGGGATATGCGTTATTTCCTGAAAGGACTTAGCTCAAGGGTACGCCTCTCTTTTGATAACACCAACTATCGTAACGCGAGACGGGATCTTTCCAGGCGTACTTTCCTGTACAAGCTGTTGCCGGGCGTAATAGCAGATACGGTTACCGACCTGACTAAAAGCGGCACCTACCAGGTGGTGGAAAACGGGGATGGTACCCTGGGATATGGTGTTACTGCTAACGGTAACAGGCGTACGACTTTGGAGACCTACCTCAATTATGACAACACTTTTGGACGTCATACTATACAGGCGATGGTGCTTTATACGCAGTCCTCATTTTTTGACGCAGTGGATGGAGGGGTGTCTAACGCTATTCCCGGGCTGCCATATAAGAACCAGGGGGTGGTTGGAAGGGTCATGTATAACTATGATAACCGTTATACGGTACAGTTCTCGGGCGCCTACAACGGCGCGGAAAATTTCCCGGCAGGCAAACGCTTTGGCTTTTTCCCTGCTATCTCCGCTGGCTGGGATATCGCAAAAGAGCAGTTTGTGAAGTCCAGTCCCGGCTTGTCATTTATCGACCAGTTGAAATTAAGAGGGTCTTACGGTATTACCGGTACGTATGCGTTGCCATCAGGCAGGTTCTCCTATCTGAGCCAGTGGAATCCTAACGATGCAGGATACCAGTTTGGCGTAAACCGGGATGGTACCAGTTATGGCGGCGCCTATGAACAGCGTATTCCCAATCCTAATCTTACCTGGGAGAAGGGAAACAAAACGGACCTGGGATTAGACCTCGGTTTGTGGAAAGGGGGATTGAACCTGACAGTGGAATATTTCAGGGAGAAACGCAAGGATATCCTGATTAACTCAGAACTGGTGCCTGCCACCGTGGGCCTGTTGAATCAGCCTGCGTTGAATGCCGCCATTGTGAATAAACATGGGATTGATTTATCTATAGAGCACCGGCAGGAATTCAGGAAGCAGGGCTATGCTGTTCGTGTCAACTATTCGTATTCCACTAACCAGATTGCCTACTATGCGCAACCAGACTATAAAGGCCGGGAATGGCAGGCGAGGGCTGGTACAGAAGTCGGATCTATGTATGGCTATACTGCCGTTGGCTTCTTCAAGAATGCGGATGATATAGCGAAGAGTCCTTCCCAATCGGTGTTTGGAACGGTACAGCCGGGAGATATCAAGTACAAGGATATCAATGGCGATGGCATCATTAACTCACTTGATGCCGGTTATCTGCCAGGAAAGCGCAATCAGCCCAATTCTATTTTGGGGGTAAGTCTTACTTACCATTACGCCAGCTTCGATGTCAGTGTATTATTCCAGGGCGCTTACGGTGGATCTGTAATGGTTAACGGATCGGGTATCTTCCCTTTTTCAAGATTTGCAGGTGTATTGGCGGAAGTTAAAGACAACCACTGGGTAGCCTCCAATCCCGACGGAAACTACAAGTATCCGCGTTTGTCTTCACAAGATAATACCAATAATCAGCAGTTTTCCACTTTTTGGACCTACTCCAGTAATTATGTCCGTCTGAAAACAGTTGAAATCGGATACAATATTCCCCGGTATTGGCTGAACCGTATAGGATTTAGCAATGCCAGGGTCTTTGTAAATGGTATTAACCTCATCACCTGGGACAAACTTAAAATTTTTGATCCTGAAATATCAGACAGAGGTACAGGTAGTTATCCTCAGCAGCGTGTAATCAATGCAGGACTGACTTTTTCATTTTAATAACATTAATGCGATTGGATAATTATACCATTCCTGCACCGATTATTTGCTTAACTTAAAATCAGCAACAAATGATGCGCAAATTATTATACTACGGACTAATGTTGCTTTGCATAACAACAATATCCTGTAAAAAATATCTCGATGTCGTTCCCAAGGAAGTGGTTACGGAGAAAGACATTTACGACAATATTAACACGGCAGAACGGGCCTGGGCGAATATGTATACCTCATTAAGTACAAGTTCCACAAATATTTATACCAACACCACCCTTGCTGCATGTACCGATGAATGCAAGAACCACTGGGAAAATGTTCCGGAACTAAAGTTTAATTCCGGGGCCTGGGGACCAACAGACAACTCCCTCGATAATTGGGGAACTGCCTGGCAGTTTATCCGGAGGGCTAATATTTTCCTGAAAAATATTGATAAGACTCCTATTCCCCAGGATAGGGCAGATTACTATAGTACGCGTATTCCTCAGTATAAGGCGGAGGTCCGTTTTCTCAGGGCCAAATTATATTTTGAGTTGCTCAGGGCCTATGGCGCGGTGCCCTTGCTCGGAGATGATGTTACAGATGTAAGTGCGAAAGTGCCTGATGAGCTGAACATCAGGAAGCCGATTGATAATGTGGTAAATTATATAGTAACGGAACTGGACCAGGTAGCACCCATTTTGCCTATTGACTACACTGATAATCCCGGAGAAACAGGGCGAATTACCCGCGGTGGGGCTATGGCATTGAAAGCGATTACTTTACTATATGCGGCCAGTCCCTTGTTGAACGGTAATACAATGTATGCGGGTATAAAAAACACGGATGGAACGCAGCTTTTCCCGCAGGCATATGATAAAGAAAAGTGGAAGAAAGCGGCCGACGCGGCCAAAGCGGTATTGGATATGAATGTATATGCCTTGAATAATCCCAATCCAGCGAATCCTATCGACAACTACGCCCGCCTGTTCTTCTCACGGGAGTACAAAGAAACTATCTTACCCCTGTTACTGGGCTCTACCAGGGATCTGGATCAGAATGTACAACCGAATGGACAGGATGCCCAGTCTGCCGGAGGATACGGTAAATTTAGTGTGCTCCAGGAAATGGTGGATGCTTACGAAATGAAAAATGGGCTGCCTATTACAGATCCTGGCTCAGGCTACACTAAAGACGGATTTTGGAATGGCCCATTATGGGATGGGAAAACTTTCCGGCAGGCTGCAAACATTTCCAATATGTATAAAGACCGGGATCCCCGATTTTATGCCAGTATCAATTTTCAATATGCTTTATGGGATTCTGCTAATCACCGGCGGCCGTTGCGATATGCTTATTTCGGTAACAATGGCGGAGCCTCTGACGGTTGGCCCAAATCGGGTACCAATTGCGAGACCGGGTATAACATGAGAAAATGGTGCGATCCAGGCGTGAATCTGCGCGGAGCAGGAAACGGCAACCGAAATTTTCCGATCATCCGGCTGGCGGAAATTTATCTTATTTATGCAGAAGCAATGAATGAATACCTGGACGCTCCCAGCCAGGACGTATATGACGCCATCAATAAAGTAAGGGCCCGTGTATCGATGCCTGCATTACCGGTGAACGGCACAAACGACAATACAAAAGTGGGCATGCGGAAACGGATTCAAAATGAATGGCGGGTAGAATTCGCTTTTGAGGGAAAACGATTTTGGAATGTACGCCGCTGGCTGATCGCCAAAAATGTGGATAATGGAAGTGTACATGGTATGAATGCGAGGCCCACTTCCGCAGAATTGCAGGCTACAGGACTAGATCCTAACAGCGAGGCCGCGGGCGTTGCCGTATTTTACAAGCTCACCACCATACAAACCCGTGTGTTTATGGACCGGCACTACCTCATGCCGATCCCTCAGTCAGAGATAGACAAGGGAGGAGGGAAACTGGTGCAGAATTTAGGCTGGTAAAGCCCAAAGAAAAGTGCCGGTGCGAAGTATACGCACCGGCACTTTTCTCTTATCCCAAAAACATAAAAAGCATATGTTTAAGTCTGAACTTTAAACGCTCCAATGCTTTGTGTATCTGGTTATCCACCGTTTTTTTGCTGATCTTCAGCGTTTGTGCTATCTCTTTGGAGGTCATGCCCTCTTCCCGGCTATATTGAAAAATAAGTCTGCATTTTTCGGGGAGCAGGTCTATTTCCTTATACAGTAGTTCCAATATTTTTTTGTTGTGTACCACATGGCTGATTTCCGGTACTAACTCAGCAGCACTATCCATAGCGGCCTCCCTGGTATATTTCCGGGCATAAGCCTTTTTCCTGATTTGAGTGAGCACCTGGTATTTGACGGCAGTAACAAGGTAGTTCTCTAACTGCTGGATGGCGACTTTCTTCCTGTTATTCCATAAACTCAGGAATACGTCATGTACCACATCTTCCGCTGCCCCGGCATCTTTCAGGTGCTTGTTGGCAACAAGGAACAATTTTTCCCAATACCGTATATATAAATCGTTAAATAGATCTCTATCACCATTGGCTAAAAAAGTGGCTGAATCTTCAGACGTGGACATAACTATAATAACCTATTTAATCAAGAATAGTTACACTAATATAGCGTACAAACAATTGGATTTTTAAAGAGATTGTTGGAATAGTGCAAATATAGTAAATTCAATGGTGTAGTTATTGTGTTATATTTAGCAGGGAATTGATTGTAGGAAGATATTGACAGCAGCAGCAAAACGCTCCGGCTGGTCCATATGGAGGCTGTGACCGGCTCCCTGTATTTCTTCCACGCGAAGTCCGGCATTCAGCCGTTGCAACGTTTCTGCAACAGCAGTTGTTACCACCCCTTTATCGCCAAATATAAGCAGACATGGAACGTCGATCTGCTGCACTAACCGTCCATAGTCGGGGTTGGGTGGTGTGAGCACATCAAATGCAGCCATGCTGGTTTGAAGTCTGGCTTTGGCAAATAACTCAATCGTTTCCGCCGACCGGTTTGGATGCCTGGCTCTTGCAGCTGTCATCACTTCTTCCAATGACAATGTCAGCATTTTCCGATGCTGTTCGGCCACGTCGCTATCGCGTACTTCCTGTTGAACTTGCGGGCTTAGAAAGGTAGGATCGGCTAAGATAAGGCCACGGAGCAGATTGGGTTTACGGCTTGCCACCACGGCGGCAGTCATACCGCCCATAGAATGTCCGAGCAAAATAGGAGGCGGAAGTTTGAGGGCGCCAATTAATCCGGCGATGTCATTAGCATGGTCTTCATAGCTGTATCCCTCATCAGGTACACTTGACTGGCCATGCCCCCTGGCGTCGGGCATGATCACATCATAGTCTTGCTCCAGTATACGGGCGTGGTTTGTCCAGCACAGGCCATTCGTCATTAAGCCATGCAGTAAAATTAAAGGTGGTTTGTTGCCGCCGGTTCTTGTGTAGTGGATGTTAATGTTGTTTGCTTCGCAGATGGCACTGGTCCAGTGGGTCATTTGTTATGTTTCCTTTCCGGTGTAAGATTCGGGGTAAAGTTAATGAGTAATAGGGATATTGTTTGATGGGAATGATGTATAATAACGGATTAGTATAATCGCATGGTGGTTTTCGGGATACTGAAATCAGCGCTCCTGTCAAAAAAACATCATAAAAAGTCATATTAGCGGTTATTTAAGACATTGCTTGTGTTTATTTTTATCTCAGACACTTCACCAGATACCCGTTACCCTGATTGTTAATGATGTAGTGTTTAGCATCAACGATATTATGTTAAGCGCAGTTGCCCTTTAATTTCTTAACCTTATGAAACTACTATTCATTCCATATAGCGTCAGTAATCCTGAAATATAATGCGGCTGATTTTAAAATTATTCTCTTTCTGCATAGTAACAAAGACGCGAATCAGAGAAAAGGACTTATTGACATGATAGGGAATCGCGTATATCTATGATTTCCAGTTTTGTTGTTCAGCCGTTACTGCGTCACAGGCTATAATCGAGAGCAATGTATATAGTCATAAAAGAATGTTATGAAAAAACTAAGGCTTAAACAGCTAAACTTAAGTAAGAATGATGTCCTCACAAGGGTCCAACTGAGGAACGTAATGGGGGGTACTGGAAGTGACGGCAGCAGCGGTGATTGCCCTGTTGGAACAGGAACTTTTTATAGTGACCCTTCAGGATGTGGGACAGATTCCTATATATATAGTGATAAGACCGGAGTTTGTGTTAATAGTTATCAGCCGCCAACGTCGCAACAGCCATGCGGGTGGACATAAGCTAAAGAGTGTTGGTAATATGGCTTCTGTAGAGCGATGATAATTTATTAGAAGCGTGCAGAAGTCATATTTTAAATTATTATGCTGTATTTAAGTATATGAGAGATACGATTCTGATAATTAGTGAGTACTCTGATGTTTCAACAAATAAGGTTATGGAATATCTTCACCATCATGGTGAAAAAAAAGTTATTAGGATTAACGCGGAGGATGTTATTAATTTAAATGGAATTGATTTAGGTACAGATAAATCCAGCGTTTCCATTTCGTATCTTAATAGAGAAATTGTATATGATGAAATGAAATCCATATGGTATCGAAGAGGGGATCTTCTTTGTGGCAAATTCAATGCATATGGTACAGAGGCGATAGAAAGTCAGGTAAATAGGTTTTTATTGGAAGAATGGCGTGTAGTAAGGGATTTTTTGTTGGGTGTAAAAAGAATTGATTCAAGTGTGTTTGTATTAGGAGATCTTAGCAAGGAAGAATATTGTAACAAGCTACACAACTTAAATATAGCGCATACAGTAGGTATTAAAATACCTCCAACAATAATAACGTCCAGGAAGTCTGAATTAGAGAAATTCATCAATTTATATGGCATTATTGTCACAAAAGCAATCTCAAATACACCGACCTTTCATTTTGAGAATTCAAATTATTCAACTAGAGGAACAGCTATATTAACCGCAGAAGGGATAAATAAACTACCAGATAGATTCTTCCCTATACTGGCACAAAAATATATTGACAAGGTGTTGGAGGTACGTGTTTTCTATATTAAGGGGGACTGCTATGCAATGGCCATATTCTCTCAGGATAGCGAGAAAACAAAAATAGATTACAGAAATTATGACCATGAACAAGCAAATAGAATTGTCCCATTTAAACTGCCAACAATAGTCAAACAAAGAATACTTAAACTAATGAGAGCATTGGATCTGGATACCGGTTCATTAGATCTGATTTATACCACTCATAACGAATTTGTTTTTTTGGAGGTGAATCCGTGTGGGCAATTTGACTGGCTATCTTACAATTGTAATTATTATATAGAAAGAAGAATTGCAAAAATGTTGTCAAATGGGAAAAATTAGATCTAAAAGCATATTTACAGGAGGTGAACTACCCTTTTTAATTTATGAAATGTGGGAGGTTGAGAATAATGGAACAAAAAATATTCTTTTTAAAAAAGAATTAAAAATAGTTACTACCAAAATGAAAAAGTGTTTAAAATTCTATAAGCCAATTTCAAAATTTATGCTTTAAAGATGTTCACAAATGACGATAATTATCCAATGCTTTACTCTTGTTGCCTACCTGTTAAAGGCTATAAGAATAGTATTATATGTGATATTCAGCGACAATCATATATTTCAATTCCGTCCACGCTGTATGAGATAACTATGGATATAGGAAAATACAGTATTGGGCAATTGAAAATGAAATATGTGGATGAGGATATTGAAATAATCGAATTGTATTTCCGCTATTTATGGGAGCAAAAGTATTTATTCTACACTCCTTTTCCTTCTTCATTTCCGAAACTGGATATCGGAGACTGGGACGAATCATCTGTCATTACAAATGCGATTATAGATATTGGAGAAGATATAGCTTATAATTTTAAGGACATTTTACATGATTTAAATGTTCTTGGCTGCAGGCAACTACAAATCAGGTGCTACAGTATAAAAAGCTTATCATTCTTTGACGATGCCCTTGAAAACACTGATAGTAATAATCTGGATGCCATTGAACTTATAATAGCTTACTCGGCAGATATCATTGACATACCAATTGAGTATTTAACTAATAAGTATCCCCTGTTAAGTAGGATAGTCCTATTCAACGCACCGCTTAATAATCAATATTTATCAGGGACAGGGAACTGTCTAATTGTGTATTCTACTCAGCAGATCGATGACGAGACACATTGTGGAGCTATTTCGAAAGACTTTTTTTCATTTAATATAAAAGCATTCACTGAATCTCAAAATTGGAACTCTTGCCTAAACAGAAAAATTTCAATTGACAAACATGGCCTTATCAAAAATTGTCCGTCGATGAAGAGATCCTATGGGTCAATAGTTGAAAAATCTCTGTTGGAAGTTGCTCTTTCTGCAAATGGATTTAAAGATCTATGGCACATTAAGAAAGATGATATTTCAGGTTGTAAAGATTGTGAATACAGATACGTTTGTAGTGACTGTAGGGCTTATTTGGATGAAGATTCCATGTATTCAAAACCAGTTAAATGTCGGTATGACCCATATGAAGCCATTCACTTGGAATAGGCTACAATATTGAGTAGTTAGCATATGAAAATTTATTAGTCGCTTTAATTTTTTAAATATGAAAACATTGCATACTTTCTTAGTATTTTTTTTCCTTATACCAATAACAATTACAGCGCAATCAAAGGATTCGCTTCCTATTGTTGATTTGATTGACACTGGCGGAAGAGTCGTGAAGACTGTTAATTTTAATGATAGGAATTTTATTCGTCTGATCGATGGACTTGTAGATTCATCTGAATTTGCGGGAAAGGTAAATGACTGGAAAAAGATTCGCGATGAAGATTTTAATAAAGAACTGAATTTAGAGCCTGCTACCAAACCAGTATTTATTATTAATACATCTAATACACCTTTTGAAGATTATATCTATGATGCGTTCAATTACGATTTTTTATATAATAAGGTAAATGGAAAATCATATTATACAAAAAAGCCCATAATGATAAATGGTATTTTAATATCAGGAGCCAGAATAAAGAGCATCGCAATGAATAGTCAGACCAAATCCAGTATTCAAGATATATCCTATATTCAACCGTCCAAGCTTGACTTGAAGACTAGAGCCATAGCCCCCTTTGGTGTAATAAGCATAAAATCTAAAGATTTATAAAACGAATTTGCTATTTTATTTGATGCAGGATATGAAACCGACATAGCATTTGCATCTGAAAGTTTACTCCTGGCAGGAGCCTTATCAAATCCCATATGTGATAGCTTGCCTTCACAGGCCAGTAACCCTTCGCAAAGTTACCTCAAACCATTATTGTTCTGTTGGGATAGATCACAACTTGTGTTGTATTAAACAACTTGACTGAAGATCAAATATTTGATGGTTTCAGATTTTAGACTGTTAAGGAAAAGCTGAACGCGAAAAATCAAATTTAAAAATCGAATTGGCTACATCGATTTTAATGACTTCCCTCGTCCTCCAAAAAACAGCGCTACGGAAAAATCGTCAAAAATAAATAAGCCGCAAAAACCGTCAACAACACAATCCCATACAACATATTCGTTTTGCCGGTGATAAACGAAAGTAACACCGTGAAAATGGAAAGTATCAGCAAAACGATAGAGGTGGTATCGATACCCAATAACACCGGCGTATGACTAAACATCGTGAAAATAGCGATAGAAGGAATAGTGAGCCCTATACTTGCCAGGGCAGAGCCTAATGCGAGGTTCATGCTGGTCTGCAAACGATTTTTCCGCGCAGCCCGCACGGCTGCCAGGCATTCCGGTAATAAGACTACCAGCGCAATCACCACGCCCACGAGGGAGTTGGGAGCTCCGATAGATTCCACGGCTGTTTCAATGGAAGGCGAAAGTTTTTTCGCTAATAGTACTACTGCGCCTAAACATACTACCAGCAAGATAAAGCTCGTCATCGTAGTGGTGAGGGTAGGAGGTTGGGCATGGGTGTCTTCATCGCTCAGGTTTCCGTCTTCATCTTTGGGAAGGAAATAATCACGATGGCGCACCGACTGTATCATGATAAAGCTCGAATAGAGGATTAAACTTACTACGGCCACGAAAACCAACTGGGCCTGGGTATATTCCGGGCCGGGTTTACTGATGGTAAAGTTGGGTAATACCAGGGTGAGTACCAGGATAGCAGTTAGTGTCATCAAAGCGGAGGTGGCAGCATGTTTGGTAACAAATTGCTCCCGGTACTTTACGCCTCCTACCAGGATACAGATGCCTATAATGAAGGTAAGGATGATCATGATGGCGGCAAAAACAGTATCCCTGGCCAGTGCAGCAGTTTTGGGCCCACCTGAAGACATGAGAGAAACAATCAATGCTACTTCAATAACAGTAACTGCCAGCGCCAGAATAAGCGTGCCTAAAGGTTCGCCTACCCGATGCGCAACTACCTCCGCATGGTGAACGGCCGCGAGTACACTGGCTATGAGTATAACAGCCAGGATAGTAAAAGCAAGGACGCCTGATTGATTGCCTGCGGTAAAGTAAGCGATCCAGGCCAGCACCGGGCTTATGATCGTCCAGATGGGAAGCGTAAGGTTCAATTTCATAGTTCAGCCTTCATATTTTTACTATTGACAGATTTTCCCAGCTTTTCCCAGCTTTTGTTTGCTGTTTTGTACCGGATTATCTAAAAATATTAATTTCTTTTGCTTTTATTACATGAAAGGAGGGAAATCTTTGCCGTAAACTGGTACCGAAGGCGTTACTGGCGTCCTATATTGGTGTGTTGAGGGAAACGTTGAGCAGGTTGAAGTTACCTGGTAAGTAGGGTAGGGCCTTCTCTATAAAAATAATTTCATGAATAAGGTAGCAAAAATATTTGCAGAAAGAGCATTAGAAAGAGGGGGATTATATCTCTATTCCAGGAATGATGCTATGGAATGTATCCTGGCTTGTCAGGCAGAGAAAATCCATTTGTTAGGAATAGATGGCTTTAGACTTACTGCGGATACTATCCAACCCAGCATGAATGATAGCGTTGATTTTTCATCCTCTTTTTTTGAGGGAGATATTTATGAATACGCACTCGCCTCTTTGGAAAAACGACCGGAAGAATTATTCTTTGAGATAGTATTTGAATAACGGCTACCCGCTTTTGACGCTGTAACTGTGCCACTGTGCCACAACCTGTGGCACAAATCTCAACGTTATTTTACCCTTTCATTTGCTCAATTGCCTTCCATCCTTCCGGCGTAATACCCATAATTTCAGTCACAACGCCCAACGTCCGGTAAGTATCAAAGAAAGCCATTCGGGCAATAGGATGATCTACTTCACTGATCACAGCATAACCTTGTTGACGTAAATCGTTTGTGATCTGCTCGAAACCACTTACCGGCAAACGGAAAGCCAGGTGCTGTGTGCCGCCGGCAGGATGTTGGGCTAAGTAATCATGGAACATGCTTTGACCGGAAAGCGGTTGAACGAGTTCTATGAAGGTCCCTCCATTATAAGTTTGCGTGGTGAGCCAATCAGCGGCTACTACCTTACCGTGGTAAGTCATATTCAGGTCCTGGGCACGGACATGTTGCGGGGCAGGAAAGCCGGTAATGCCCAGGGCACCTTCCAGGAATTTCACCGCAGCATGGATGTCGGGAACTACCCAACCTATTTGTGCCAGTTCCAGCCCACTGATGGTATCGTTGATAGTATTCATGTTAATTGCTTTGCAACAAAGTTAAAATGAATGGAGCGTTTGTGTCGGGGGGATTTACGCCAATATGAAGGTGGTTTACGACGACCATGATAGTGAAATTTAGCTGATGCCAGGTGATGGTTATTCCGGCAGAATACCTAATCTTTGCAATATGACGCAGCATTTTTATACAGCTGAGCATATGCTTTAATAACATGTACCACCAGGAATTTCCCCCACCCGGAGAACTATCAGATACCATTAAGTGCTTCTGGTACAACCGCGAGGACTTTGGCATGCAACCCACCAGTTTCGATGTCGTCCCTGATGGCTATGCAGAAATCATTTTTCATTTTGGAGGCGACTGCAGCGTTGTTCATGACGACAACCTGCAACCATTGCCTTCGCCGTTTATGATGGGGCTGCTCAATCAGCCTGTTCAATTTTACGCGAAAAACTGCCTGGAAATTATTGCGATCCGGTGTTTTCCATGGACGGTGTTCGATTTGCTCGGTCTGCCTTCCGGCAAATATGGGCTACATGTGTTTGAGCATCCGGTTGCCCGGCTGCAATCACCCCTGAGTGCGTGTATCCGTGCAGGTAAGATCGTCGATGCGATTGCCCTGGTGAAGCAGTATTTCCTGGAGGCACGGTCGCATATTGCGGTAGACAGTATGCTATATAAAGCAGGCGTGGCGATGAGCAAAGCTAACGGCACACTGCCGGTGAGCCAGGTGGCCTCGGCCGCGCATGCCACGGTACGTACGCTGGAAAGGAAGTTTAAGCAGTCTTCCGGCTATACAGTAAAAGATGTATCCGGCCTGATGCGCTTTGAGCAGGTGCGCAACCAGTTATGGCATTACCCCGATTCGAATATCGCCGCCCTGGCAGCGGAGATGGGTTATACAGACCAATCGCACCTGAGCCGGGAGTTTAAACGCTACAGCGGCGTTACGCCTGCCGCATTTGCGCGGAAGGCCAGGAAAAGGAAGCGGGAGGTAAGCGACGATTTTGTCGCGTTTATACAATCCTGACATTTGCGCTTTCCGGAATTTTGTGTTTCAATCATGCTATATGAACATAACACTTGAAAACCGGGAATCCGCACAACCACCTGTTATCTACGATGTCATCATTTCCGGTGGAGGCCCTGTAGGGCTATTCCTCGCGGGTGAACTGGCCCTGGCTAAATGCACAGTGCTGATATTGGAAAAGGCGGAAGACCCGCACTCTCCTCTAAAACAATTTCCTTTCGGCATACGGGGCCTCTCGGCGCCCACTATTGAAGCACTTTACCGCCGTGGGTTGCTGGAAGAACTGGAACTCCATAAACGGGTGAAAAATCCGCATGCTATTCCGGCTGTTACGCAAGGCCCACCGCCTCCGCGGCAGGCTGGACATTTTGCCGGCATCTCGTTTTACGAAAATAATATTGATACGGCACAATGGCAGCATGTGCTGCCTGGCTCACCAGGAACACATCTATTGACTGAAATGAGGGAGCTGGAAACAGTATTGACCCGCCGCGCACTCGCCCTGGGCGTAGAGATCCGGCGGGGGGAGGCGGTTACCGGCTTTCACCAAACTACCGATGGCGTAACGGTTCAGGCAGGCGATCAATCCTTCTACAGCAAATGGCTGGTAGGCTGCGATGGAAGCCGCAGCGTGGTGCGCAAGGCCGGTGGCTTTGATTTCGCCGGTACAGAGCCGGAGTTTACGGGCTACTCTGTCCAGGTAGATATGGCTGATCCGGAGAAGCTCCGCCCGGGCCGCAACTTAACGCCTACCGGCTTATACCTGCAATCCCAGCCAGGCTATTTTGGTATACAGGATTTTGATGGAGGCGCATTCCATCAATCGGGGGAGCCAGTTACGCTGGAGCATGTGCAGACCGTATTGCGCCGCATTTCGGGCACTGATGTTACACTTACCGCCCTGCATATGGCTACCACCTGGACCGACCGGGCGCGGCAGGCAACGGCTTATCGCAACGGCCGCGTGTTGTTGGCCGGCGACGCTGCACATATTCATTCGCCTTTAGGTGGACAGGGACTAAATCTGGGGCTGGGCGATGCCATGAACCTGGGCTGGAAGCTCGCAGCCACTATCCAGGAAAGAGCGCCCGAAAGCGTGCTGGATACCTATTATAACGAACGCCATCCTATTGGCGCCCAGGTACTGGATTGGTCGAGAGCCCAGGTGGCCATTATGAAACCGGAACGGGGAGCACGCGCCATGTACGCCATTATGCAGGACCTGGTCAATACCCGTGATGGGGCCACTTATATCGCCGGCAGAATATGGGGCGTTTTCACACATTACCCGCTGGAAGGGCACCCGCTTGCCGGACACAGTGTTCCTGATTTCGAATTTGAAGATAGTACCCGCATGGGCGCACTCATGCACGATGGCCAATGGATACTGCTCGATTTCGATGATAATGCTGCGCTCAGCACCTGGGCACAGGAAGAAGGGATCAGGTATATCACCGGGCCGGTAAAAAACCGGTTAGGCATCAGTGCAGCGTTAGCACGTCCAGATGGAATAATAGTGTGGGCGACAGACAGCCTCCCGGATGTGAGTGAACTTCAGCAGGCAACAGCACGCTGGTTTATGAAGAGTGAGGCGTTAGTCGGAAGATAATTTATACCTGGTTAAAGCCGCTTAAATCGCCCGCTTTATGCGGCTTTAACCGGGTTAATAATATGGAATCAGGCATCTGGTATTTCTGGTTCTACCAGTTTGGTTAGCTTTTCCAGGGATTCCTGCCAGCCGAGGTAGCACATTTCCACGGGTATGGCAGTGGGGATGCCTTCCTGCGTAATCTTTATTTCCGTACCCGCGATCGTTTTCCGGAGTGATACCGATGTGATCATTTCTCCCGGAAGGTTAGGATCATCAAATTTATCGGTATACTTCAAAAACTCATTGGGTTTGAGTTCCAGGTAACTGCCGCCGAATGAATGGCCGTTGCCGGTAGAGAAGTTATGGAACGACATCTTAAAGGTACCACCAACCTTCACCTCCATTTCGTGAACGGTACAAAGGAATCCATAAGGAGGTAGCCAGGAAGCAATCGCCACGGCATCGGTAAATGCGCGGTAAACTTTTTCCGGAGAGGTTTTAAGCATTCTGTGCAATGAAACAGTATTGTTTGACATATCGTATTCTTTTGGTTCCTACTCATCTGGCTTTTCGGTTCCGCCCGTTTTTTGAAATGGTGGCTGCTCCATTTATCAGGTATGCTAGCTAACTTTTGACAACACAAAGATGAAAGGAAAACGGGATTTGTACAGTGGGGGTATGCGACAATTTAAAGGGTTAATTGCGACTTCGCCCATAATGATGAAGCTTAATAATTCCTTAATGTAAGAACCTTAGCTTTGCGCAATACGTTACCGGCAGGAAACAGGAATTAGAAGTCATTAAAGAATTTGGTGTGAACTATATTAGTCTGTTAGGTGCTTTCCAGGCACTGATTATACTCGGCATTTTTGGCGTTTTTTCCGCGCCCAAACCCATTGATAGCGATCGTATATTAAACTGGCTGGTGGCTTGTATATTTACGCACCTGACGGGCAGCTTTATCATGAATAAAGCATTTCCCGATGCGGAAATACACAATGGGTATGTTACTTTTATTTCGTTGCTGTATGCACCCCTATTGTGGTTGTACGCATTGAAGCTGCAACAGGGCCGGAAACTGCCTGGGATAAAGGTTTCCCTCCTGTTTGTTCCCGCCGGGATAGCCGCCATTGCATATTTTATCATTGGCGGCTATGTGATTACCCACGGCGGTAAAACCCCCACTTTCATTACGGTGTATAACAACGCAGTTGGCTATTGCAGCCTGGTCTCCTATATTTTTTACGGTATCAAATCACTAAACATATCACAGCGACTTCCGGGATTGTCCCTCTCCGAAAAGCAGTTAATCCGGCTGATGGCTATCATATTCATGGGCGTTGTTGCGCTGGCGTTAATATTATCTGTGGGAAGTGGGATGTTTCCCCGGGAAATTTCACACACGGATGTACATCTCTGGGTCCGCATTGTTAGTTATACCACGCTATTAATTATCTGCCTGGCTATTGGCAGGGTGAAAATACTTTCTATTTACGATCACCATATGGAAACGGCTGCCAGCGGGAGCCTGGTATTGTCTGGTCCATCCCTGGCCCATTTAATCCAGGAAGAAAAAGACTTTATCGTTCCTGTGTTAATGGAATATAAGCGTTCCCCCAACCCCGTGGTAAAAGATGCGGAGCAGTGCGTAGAAAATGCAGAAATAGCTTCGATCGAAATACCTTCAGCAGAAACGGTTTTACAAAACAGGCAAAAGAAATCCGGGTTAACTGATGAACTCCAGGCCGACATCATAGAAAAAGTAAACCATCAAATGGTCGTGGAAAAGCTATATACAGATCCTGATTTATCATTAGACAGGCTGGCGGTATTGATTAAAGTGCCCCGCCATCATCTGTCGGAATCGCTCAATAAATACCTGGGAAAATCTTTTTACCAGTACATAAATGAATACCGGATTAACCAGGTAGTGGAAGAGATGGAAAGAGCCCGGCAAAATAATAAGGTACCCAATATACTGTCTGTAGCTTTCGAAGCAGGGTTTCATTCCAAGTCTTCCTTTAACCAATATTTCAAGAAAACAACCGGTCTTACCCCTTCTGCCTACCTGAAAAATGGGGCTTAATAAATCCTTAATATTGTACAATAAATTGATTTTCAATTATATGCAATAAACTCCTACACCCCCGACGTAAACATACGTACTGCGCTATCGACAAGGACGACACCGCGTTTTCCCACCTTCATCTTTGTGCAAAATTTAAAATGCACCATGAAGAAGGTTTTTTTACTAGTGTTATTACTTGTGCCGGTAACGGGCTGGGCACAACAAATAACCGGGATCACCATGTCGAAAGGCGAGTTGCTTCCCGGCGCCACGGTTAGTGCAGGCGGCCTGGGTACCCAAACGGATCTTAACGGAAGATTTACCCTGGTACTCAAACATACCGGGAAAACTACGCTTACCTTCCGCTACCTGGGATACGCAAACAAAACACTGGAAGTGGATGTGAAGGGAGGCCTGAACAACATCGGGAATATTGAATTAGCCCCTGCAGCGGGTGTTTTGGGAGAAGTGATTGTCAGCGGCGCCACCGCCGGATCCCAGGTAAAGGCCATCAGCATTAAGAAAAATGCTACTGGTATCATGGAAGTATTGGCGGCTGATGCCATCGGAAAATTGCCCGACCGTAACGCAGCAGAGGCAGTGCAAAGGATCCAGGCGGTATCTATTGAACGCGACGGGGGAGAAGGACGCTATGTTTCTGTAAGAGGAACACCCATCCAATGGAGTGCTACCTTACTTAATGGAAACCGCTTGCCTTCTGCCAGTCTCGATTATACCGACCGGCGGATTCAAATGGATATTTTCCCTTCTGAGCTGATTGAATATGTACAGCTTTCGAAAGCGCTGACGCCAGATATAGAAGGAGATGCCATCGGTGGCTCCATTAACTTTATTACAAAAGCAGCCCCACAACACCGGTTGCTGAATATCAACGCTGCCGGCGGATATAATGCCCAGGCTAACAAAGGATCTTACAATGCGTCATTGGTGTATGGCGACAGGCTCGCCAAAGGGAAATTAGGCTATATTTTTTCTGCCGTAGTTTGGAACCGCACAGCAGGAACCGACCGGTATAATGTTAACTACGATTTTTCCAACCCCAAGACCGCCCAGTCTTATTCCATCACAGATTTACAACTCCGCGATTACCTGGCCGGACGCAGAACTACGGGATTGAATGGAGGCATTGAGTATAAATTTAACGATCGTCATAAAATACAGGCCAAAGGAATTTATACGGAATACCAGGATGTACAGATGGTGCGGGAAAACTACTTCTACTTTAATACCGGTGTTTCAACGATTACCACCCGTTCTGCCAAATACAATACCAACCTGTATTCGGCCGAACTTAGCGGGCAATCCACTTTATCCGGTAAACTGGATCTTGACTGGGCTACCAGTATTGATAAATCGAGGTTTAAGTTTGCGGATCCGGGGTATTATCCCATGGCCATCTTCTCCCAAAAAACAACCTACGATGGCTTAGCCCCCGATGGTAAGAAATACCTGGCCATGGATGCACCAAATGGCACGGGCGACAAGATTGACGCCGTATTGCCACACCTGTCTGCCAACACTACCATCAGCCCGGAAGCCATGACACTGTCGCAGGTGATCATGCTGAGAAGTACTAACTGGGAAGCCAACAAACGTGTTGGTATTAATATGAATTATCATCCCAGCGAAAAACTGAAAATAAAATTTGGTGGTAAGCTAGTTCATAAAGACAAGCTGGTGGAATCGCCCCTGAATATATACATGGCTGGCATTGCCGGGAAAGCGCCCACGCTGGCGCAAATAGGTACGGAGCCATACCCATATAACGGCGGATTCCTTTCTGAAATCAATGCGCCCTACAAGAATGTGATGATCGACCAGATGCCTATTAACCAGGTGAAAAGCCTCACTACCCCCAACGGGATCAGGAAATATAACCTGTTTGCGGTGGAAGTGGATTCTGCCACCAATGCCTCCGGCGCCGCCAAATACTTCACCGGTAAAGAAAATGTGTATGCGGTATATGTAATGGGAGAATATAAATTATCCGATAAAATAACGATCATAGGCGGTATCCGTAATGAGTACAACAAGGTAACCTTTAACGGGAATAAGGTGACTACCAAAGCCGGCAGCAGCCGCGTGGAGCCGCTCACACAGGATAATAGCTACAATGCCTTCCTGCCGATGTTGCATGTTAAGTTGAATGCCACCGCAAATGATATTATCAGGCTGGCCTATACGCGGACTTTTGCCAGGGCTGATTTCAACAACCTTAATCCCGCTACCACCCAGGATGACATTAACCGTACCATTAGCCGCGGCAATGCAGACCTGAAGCCTACGTTTGCCAGCAACTTCGACCTGATGGCAGAGCATTATTTTGGCGGCGTTGGATCGGTCACCTTCGGTGCATTTTATAAAAGACTTACGGACCTTATCTACACCAACGAGTCTTCACAGGACATCAACGGGGTGATATACCGCGTGAGCCAACCGGTAAACATGCAGCAGGCATGGCTGGGCGGCCTGGAAGCCGGATTTTCCAAAAGGTTTACCAGCCTGCCTGGCTTCTGGAAGGGCTTCGGCATCGATGTAAACTACACCTTCACGGATTCTAAAGTAAAGATACCACGCTTTGTTGCCGGGCAGAAAATAGAAGATGCCAGCGTGATTCCCAAGCAGGCAAAACATGTTTTTAACGCCTCCGTGATGTATGAATATGGCAAGTTTACCGCAAGAGTGGCGGGTAACTATAAAGGAAAATATCTCGATGTAATCCGGCAGGCAGCGGGCCCTGATCATTATCGCTGGTATGCCGAAAACTTCACGGTCGACTTTTCTTCCTCCTGGTCGGTTACGCCGAAGGTGAGGTTGTTTGCAGAACTCAACAACCTCACCAATGCGCCTGTAAGATATTACCATGGTACCTACAAAAGACCTGAAGAAGCCAGTTGGTTTTCCATCCGCGGACAAATAGGCGCCAGTATAAAACTTTTCTAATTTTTAAGAACAAACCAGATGAAAAAGAAGATCACCACATTAGCCGCCGCAGCGCTGGCTACCTTTGCCGTGAGCGCTGTTTATGCCCAGCAGGGAAAGCACACTGCCCAATCTATCGATGCACTTAAAATAAACCAGATCCAGGTATTAGGTACGCACAACAGCTACGCCCGCCCGGTAGATCCGAAGTTGCTGGCGCTGGCCGATCCGATCGTAGAAAAAATGATGGGCCAGTTAACAAAGAATAGCTCTAAAGAGCAGGCGGCCGCATTTAAAGAGTACCATCCGAATGGCATGAAACTTAGTGAGGGGCTGAATTATAACCACCCTTCCTTCGACGTGCAGTTGGATGCCGGTATTCGCAGTCTCGAAATAGATATTTACTATGACCCTACCGGCAACCGTTTTAACCATCCGGCTGCTTATCGCGCATTGGCAGCGAAAGGCATCACCAACCTGTTGCCTTTCGATAGTACCGGCCTGGATAAGCCGGGATTTAAAGTGCTGCACATGGCCGATTTTGATTTCCGCACGCACTATACCACGCTGAAAGCCGCATTGATGGCCTTAAAAGATTGGTCTGACAAACATCCGGATCACCTGCCCATATCTATTATGGTAGAAGCTAAAGACAAGGGCATACCCATGTTCCCTCAGTCGGCGGAAGTACTGCCCTTTACGGCCGCTGCTTTTGATGAATTGGATGAAGAGGTGGCCAGCATCATCGGAAGAGATAAATTGATTACGCCTGATGATGTGCGTGGAAGTTACCCTACACTGAAAGAAGCGGTAACCGCCCAAAACTGGCCCACCGTGAAGGCCGCCAGGGGCAAGTTTATTTTCCTCCTGTTGCCTTCTACCGCCGGCATGGACATGAATACACCTTATGCCCAGAACAGACCTAATCTTGAAAAGAGAATGATGTTTGTGCAGTCGACCGCTAAAGATAGCTTTGCCGCTTTTTTCCTGTTAGACAATGCTATTGTAAGACAGCAAGACATCCGGCAGTACGTGAAAGAGGGTTACATGGTGAGAACCCGGTCTGACATTGAAACCTATGAGGCTAAAGTAAACGACTATAGCCGGGCCAAAGCAGCGTTTGAAAGCGGTGCACAAATTATTTCCACCGACTTTTTCCGTCCTGGTAATGCATACGGCACCAGTTATTTTGTAAAGCTTCCCGGCGGGGGTGAGGTGCGTGCTAACCCGGTGAATGCAGTAAAATAAATGAGTGTTCACATCCCGGTTGCTATAAAGTTATAGCAACCGGGGTAACCTGCCAGCGGCGCTGTTACAACTGTAAGAGCAATGCTTTTGCCTGTTTATTCTCCGGATTGGTTTTGAGCGCTTTCTCCAGGTAGCGGCGTGCATTCGGTTTATCGTGCAGGAGAAGATAGCATTTGCCGATATAGTAATCTGTTTTTCGATAGGCCAGCCAATGGGCATCTTCACTCACGTCTTTCGATAATGAAATAAATTGTTCTAAATAGGTAAGGCCATCTTTTACGCGGTGGTTGTTATCAGCAGCAAACACGCCCATGTCGTAGTAGATGTCTATGTTTTTGTACCCATTCTTATTGGGTAGCGCGCTAAGCAGCCTGCTCTTTTCCAGGTATTCCCATGCCTTCGCCTTGTCGTCCGTTAGCAGGTGGGCAGCCAGGAAGCTATAACAGGCGGCCAGGTTGGGAGGACCGAGCTCTGTATCCATTTCACTTTTTTGAATTTTTTCGATAGCCTGTTCAAGGTATGCCTTCGATTTGGCTTTTAATCCCAAGGCGTCGCCGTACATCCCCAGCTGCATAATGTTCCAGCCTTTCATTTTGTTGTTCAGGAAGAAGTTCATGACGTGTTCCAACCCGGCGGTATCTTTATTGAGAATAGCCAACATAGCAAAGCGTTGATAAAAGGGGCCCGTTTTACCCATGGGAATTTTATAGGCATCGGCTACCCGGTTGTTCACTGCCTGTAGCTCTTGCGCGGTGTTTTGTGTATGGCCGGCTTCGAGATAAGGACTGTAAAGTTGATAGAGATGTTCGAAGGCAGACTGTATAGCCAGGGTAACAATATTGCTGTGAGTGGCCTCCGGCAGGCTGTCTCTCCGGAAGAAAAACCGCGTACTGTCGAGTGCTGTCACGTTAACTGCTATTTCCCGGGCATAATCCTGCCGGCGCGACATATCTGCTTCTCCCACCGCCACATAATAAAACGTTATATTTTTATTATAGAAATCTTTTGCTTCGTTACTGATATGAAATGGAGGTTGTTCCCGGTCTACTTTTTCGGGTGCTAATAGTATATAGCCATTAAAAAGGTGCCAGTCGTGCAGAAACAGGTAGTTGGCATAGCTGGCGGCATAGGAGTGGCCAATATAGCTCCGGAACGTGGTATGGTATTTTTGTGCAACAGCCGGGATGATCTCCTGTTTAAGACAGTTCACGAATTTCTGGCCGGTAGCTGTTAATTCCCCCGTACGATAGGCATAGCCAATGCGGTCCATGTCTGCCTGGATATTGACGATGATGGTACCGGGGAATGTATAATTTGCCTTTGAGAAATAATCTGCCTGCGCTGCGAGGTAGTCACCGGTAACCATACCGTAGTTAAAGGAATACATGACGGGTGATGGCTCTTTAACATCCCATCCCTGTGGTGTATACACAGCATAATATACCGTGTCTGCCAGGTAGGTGGAATATAGTTTTTCGTTCACCTTTTGTTGGGCATACCCAACTTTGATACACCAGAGAAAGAGAACGGATAGAAATATTTTCTTTGACATGAAAAAGAGCGATTTATAGCAGTGATAAGTTACAATTTAAATATTTTAGATTACCCGGTAACGTTATTGTTCCCCATCTTATCTACTGAAAAACCAGTAGATTTGCTTCACGTTAATCCGGTATATGCCGTACTCGCAGAATCACCTATTTTTGTGTCGTCAGATAAAAGATCAGAACTATGCTTTTTCAATTTCGTAAACCCATCCTGGCAGCCGCGGCTTCGCTGCTCCTTACCGCCATAGCTGCACCTGCTCGGGCACAGGATAAATTTGATAGTAAACTGCTGAAGAATGGAAAATATACCCTTGCCTGTTATTCCGTTAACGGCAGCGATGCATCGGCCATAGGTACTTTTACTATTGGTATCAATACGACCGGCGATAAGCTGACCTTAACCACCAATACCGCTTTGGCAGGACTGGAAGAATGGAAAGATACTGCCATCTCCAACATGAACAACTTTAAGCCCGTTTACCGCGCCTCTCACAGCACCCTCAAAGATATGGTGCTACACTTCGGGAACGATGTTACCGGGTATTATGTAGATAAGAAAACGAAGGCGAAAACCCAGATCAAGGAGCCGGGCAACCAGTACTTCATCGACAGCTATACTTATCCCTTCCTCTTGTCACTGTTGCCGCTGACTTCCGGCTACAGCACCGATTTGCCCGTGTATGAATACAAACCGGAGAATAAAGAGAACCTGAAAAAGGCCGTGGTGGAAGAAGTGAAAAACAGCACCTGGGTGAGCAAATACACCGGCAAACACGATGTGTGGGAAGTGACAGTAGTGGAACCGGCTACCGACGAAAGATCGGTTTCCTACATCGATAAACAAACCCGCCGCTTATGGCAGGTAGACATGTGGTCCAACGGTCAGCAGATCAGGATGGTGGATACGGAAACAGATTTCAACTCTGTGAAAGCGCCCTTCGATAAAGATCTCACCATGAAAATGGTAAAGGGGGGTAACTCTATCATTTCCGGGCAGGTATTTGCCCGCGATTTCAACGAGCGGTCCAGGGTGCAGGTGATGAACATCCAGGCCAAGCAGGTGGCGCCGCGTGGCACCCAGGTGATTCTCATCCCTTACAACGATTATTTCAAGGAATGGGTCAAGGTAAACGAATCTCAACGCAAAAAAGGCCGGGAAGGGATTGCCCTGCTGGATGAAGCCGCACAATGTATCAAAAGTACCCGCGTGTATGATGAGGAAGGCCATTTCGAATTCGTAAACCTGATGCCCGGCGACTACCTGTTATATACCGAATTTGGCTACGATCATAGTTATACCCAAACAGAAGTAACCGGTTACACTGATCATTATATCAATGGCATGTTCCAGGGAACCACCGCCAATACGGTGAACAGGGATTACAGTACCGGTGTCAATGCCGTGGTGAAAAAGGTAGTAACGGTAAACAAGCCAGGAGAGAAGGTAGATGTGAAGCTCAAGAAAACACGTGCTTAATCACATAGAAATATTAAATGGAGCCGCATACAGGGAATGTATGCGGCTTTTTTGTACCCCAGGGGTATTTCCAGCTACTGCAACACACGTATTAACAAATCATTATCCCATCCTATAACAGGTACGCCTGATTGAATTTCACATTATATTTACCTGCGTAGTGGTAGCATATCCCAAACCGTTTGTGCTGATGTCCGGAAAACCTTGTAAGTGAACACCTATCATTTGATTACCTGAATATAAAACCCAAACCACATGCAAAACACCGTAAAAATCCTTTCCCTGTGCGTCGTACTGTTCGCATCTTTTAACTTACAGGCACAATCCAGCGCTGGAAACCCTTCCACAGCATCTACAGCACTGGATGGCAAAGAAGGTAAAGAAAAAGCCAGGGGCTATGTATTTGTTGCTGCCAAAAAAGACGACCAACCGAACGATCCTTACAGAAGCCAGGTATTTACCGCTACCACCGGTGGAACCGCTAACCTGACCCTGAACATCCCCCTGTGGCACAGCGTAAAGCAACCCTATGTTACTTTTGAAAACCTGACAAAGGGAACTTACCAGCGCTTTACTACCTGGCCCGGTGAAGCCGCTTACAGAACTATTACGGTTACTTTACAAGCAGGCGATCAATACCGCTTAACCGCCAGCATTCAGCCTAACCCAAGCGATCCTAACGATGATACCGATGAGGATGTGCTGGCTACTTTAAGCTGGTAAGGATAATTTAATTCAATGGCGTGATGCTCATCGATAGGAGGGTATCACGCCCCATCAATACCGCTGCTCCCCACTTAATAAATTGATAACATACCCGGGCTACCCCTGTTACCGCAACTATTTTACTTTTGCCGTACTATCAGCCCATGGAATCTTCAGTATCACACGATTTATTTAAGGACATTTACCTGACATATTGGGATACCCTTTTCGGAATTGCCAATAAGAAGATAGGCTATGCCCCCGATGCGATGGACATTGTGCAGGATACGTTTACTTATGTATGGCAGCAGTTTCCCACGCTGCAACTGGATACTCCTACTGCGAAACCTTTTTTGATCACCTGTTTGTATTACCGCATATTCAACTTTTTACGATCCCGGGGATTGAATGAAAAACACCTGCTCCATTTCAGGACCTACCTGGAAAATGAGGAAAGCCCCGATCCGCATTTTAATGCCGGGGAGATGGAAGCAGAACTGGAGGCCATCAATATCGCGATCATGGCCGAACTCGACCGGATGCCGGAACGCATGAAGCAGATATTTGTCATGAGCCGCTATGAAAATAAATCGATCGAAGAAATAGCCCACTTATACGCCATTGCACCCAAGACGGTTAAAAATCAGTTGAGCGATGCCATGCGCCGCCTGAAAGATTTTGCCGGCTCTTATCCTGCTACCGCTTTATTACCTGTTATCCTGCTGTTCCTGGAGGATTAAATCTGGTAACAATTCCTTAACCCAAACTACCCGGGACTTTTTCAACGCTGTGCTCTAACTGTATGTATGGCGCATGATCAACAAATACCAGGAGATATACTCGACCGCGTTTTTAAAGGAACGGCCAGCGAAGCCGAGCAGGAACTCGTTCGCCGCTGGATGATGACGATGGACATTTCCGACACGGCGGTGTCGGAAGAAAAGTTGCAGGCCGCAAAGCAAGAAATGCTGCACCGCGTGATGGCCACGCCACCTGTTACCGTAAGTCCCCTGCCGGCTAAAACGACCGTAAAATTATTGACCATCTGGAAAGTAGCGGCAGCAGCAGTGGTATTCGCCTTTTTGTCGTGGTTTTTGTTAACCGGTATCCGTAAAGGCCGCAAGGAACCGGTATACGTTACTATCGCTACTACCGGGAAGGATGCCAAACATATACAGCTCCCGGACGGATCGGCCGTATGGCTGAATGCCCGTTCCAAACTGGAATACATAGCCGCTGAGTTTAACAAAGTGCACCGGCAGGTACGCCTTACAGGGGAAGGGTATTTTGAAATTACCAAAGATGATACACGCCCTTTTATTGTCATCTCAGAAAATATAGCCACCCAGGTATTGGGTACCAGTTTTAATATAGAAACTTATCCCGGTGAAGCAGAAATCAGGGTAGCCCTGGTAAATGGCGCTGTAGCTGTGAAAGATATGCATACCAACAACTACACCCTGTTGCATCCCAATGAAATGCTGCGCTATTCGAAAGGAAATAAGAAATGGGGCGTAGTATCCTTCTCTTCCAACATGGTACGCAACTGGCTGAACGGGCACCTGATATTTGAAGAATTGCCGCTGGCAGATGTACTCGACCGCTTTGCCTATAAGTACGGCGTTACCCTGCAGTATGACAAGGAGCTGGTAAAACATAAAAGAGTAACCGGTGATTTCAGTCCCGATAAATGGCAAACAGTACTGGATAACATCCTTTTCATACACAAACTGAAGTATACCACTAAAAACGGAATTGTATATATAAACAAGCGGTAACTACACCCTTATTCAACTAGTTTAAAAATGGATCATAAGATTAGAAAGAAACCGGCACAGCGCCGGTTCCTTAAGGCTATGCTATTGACTATATTGTTCCTGCCGCGGGTATATACCAGCCAGGCACAATGGGGCGGCCTTAAACAAAAAGTGGATCTCCGGCTGGAACATACCACCGCCCTCGTGATCATCACCTCCCTGGGGCAACAGTCCGGATGCTCCTTCTACTATACTGCGGCAGAACTGGGAAGGATAAAAGTAAGTGCTTTCCAGTCCAAAGGTCCGCTCGGTACGGCTTTACAGCAACTCAAGGCCCTCGCGCCGCTGGACTTCAAGGTATCAGGAAACAATATTTCCGTACAGGTAACCACAGCGCCTCCGCCGGTGAATGGCGACACTACCGCGTTGTATCTCTTTAAAGGACATATTACAGATGCCCACACCCACAAGCCGGTAGCCCATGTGGAAGTATATGCGCAGGAAAGCCATGTATCCGCCACCACAGATGGCAACGGCGACTTTACGCTACAAGCAAAAGCGGTGCACGACCTGCTCATCTTTTCCCACGCAGGCTACGCCAGCCAGGTAATCACTGCCAACACCCACACGGCAATGGACCTGAAAATGATGCCTGATAACCGCACGTTATCTGGTGTCACCGTTTCCTCCCGCCGCCGGATGAACAGCGAAGCAGCATTGCTCAATGAAAGACAACATGCCGCCACGGTATCCGATGGTATCTCTGCAGAAAACATCGAGAAAACAGCCAGCATCACCACCACGCAAGCCCTGCAACGGGTGTCGGGCGTTACAGTGACCGACGATAAATACGTAGCCGTACGCGGGCTCGGCGACCGCAGCGTAATCGGGCAACTGAACGGCATCCGCCTGGCCTCCTCAGATCCCGACAGGAGTACCATTCCACTCGACCTGGTGCCGGCCAACTTATTGGATAATATCGTGGTATACAAAACGATGACGCCCGATAAACCCGCAGATGCCTCCGGGGGTATCGTGGAACTGAAAACACTGTCGATTCCCACCAAACAAACACTGAGCTTTACTGCACAAACGGGGCTCAACTCCAACGTGGGACTGGGAGGCAAAGTGAACAGCTTCTATAACAGCGATATGGGCTTTTGGGGTAATAAGATCAGGGAACATGATCTGCAACCCGCGTTTATGGACCTGAATAAGCAATACCCTGGCGGGCTGCCTCAGATTCAACAGCTGGCTGCCGGTGCGAAAAATGACCCGGCATTGCTCACCGAAATCGATCGTATCAATGGTATCATGCATCACTTTGACCCGGTGCTGACTACCCGCTATAAAAGAGCGCCGCTAAACGGCATCTATAACATTACCTATGGCAACTCTTTTTCCGTTTTTAAACAGCATAAGCTGGGATTAATTCTCAGTGGTAGCTACTATAACCGCACCACCGATGTGGTAGATGGAAAACTGAACCAGTACAGTATTTACCAGGGCGTGATGACCGGCAACCCGGTGATAGATGAATCCCGCAACATACCGGCATATATCACGCCCAATACCCCCAACCTGGGAAAGTATGTGGGGTATAAAGAAAATACCGGCACGCAAACACTCAGCTACGGATTACTCGGGGGATTGGCCTACCGCTTCAATCCCAATCATGAAATCAGTTTTCAATACATGGGTAGTCGCGGGGGAGAAACACAGGCCACCAGCCTGAGTGGTCAGTATGCATATGTAACAGGACTCAATGGCCCTGTTTACAGCAACATCTATTCGCTGAAACAAACCTATCGCACCTTCAATACGTATAATCTCCAGGGAGAGCATAAATTCGGCGATGGCAAATATGCGCCCCGCCTGAGTTATAATGGCGCTTCGTCGAAGTCAACGCAAGACGACCCCGACTACCGCTTCATCAACCTGGCCGATTACCGCCCCGCCGGCGGGGGATACTACCAGTCGCCTGTTCCGGATATTAACGGTACCAGTTACATCGGCGTCACTGACTATTATGCACAGGTATCCGGCTATGTAAACGGCTTCGGTCCCTACGGTAAGATACAGGCAGACCCTAATGGACGCCGCTTCCGCGGGATGACGGAAACCAACTACAATTACAAGGCCGATGTAAGCCTGCCATTCGGCATCCGTGGACTGGACCAGGTGTTTAAAGCAGGCGTGAACTACCTGTACCGCGAGCGGAATTTCAGCGAAAATGTATTGTCGCTGCCAGGGTCTAACTTTTCTACGCTGAAGCAATATCCCATGTACCAGGTATATGGTAACCTGGACCGGCTGGTAGGATACGACCAGGTAGGCATCCATCTGCCTACGGCTACTTCACCGGAAGGAACACCGCTGGCCAGTGGGTTTTTATATAATATCAGGAAATCGCCGAACAACTACACCGGTTTTTATGAAACGAATGCCTTTTATGGCATGCTGGACCTGCATTTGATGAAGGACCTGCGTTTAGCCGGTGGCGTACGTTTTGAGAAAACGAATATTCAAAGTAAGATAGATACGGCGGGAATTTATATAGATCCCTCGCTTTCTGAAGGAGGGATCAACCTGGTGTATACCGACCCGGTATCTAAATATATTTCGGGCTACAAACCTTATTATTCTGCTAACCTCACTTACTCCCTGCACGATGCCATGAATTTTCGCCTGGCCTATAGTACATCACTGGCGCGCCCGGAGATCCGGGAGCTGACGAATGTTTTTGAATTCGATCCTTTCCAGCAGGCATTGGTAGTTGGTAATCCTCACCTGGTGAACCAGCAAACAAAAAGCTATGATTTCCGTTGGGAGTGGTTTCCCAACAAAGGAGAAGTGCTGGCCGCCTCATTTTTTGCAAAGGAAATCAATAACCAGCTGGAGAAAGTATTTATACAAAATTCTGATGGCATAAAAGCTACTTACCCTGAATTCCCCACCATTGCTTACCAGAATAACCCCAATACCGGCCATGTATGGGGAATAGAGCTGGAAGTGGTGAAGAACCTGGGATTGCTCTGGCGCCCGCTGCAACATTTCTTCCTGGGATCTAACCTGATGGTAGCTTCCAGTAATGTACGCAAAAACAACGAGCGCCTGGATGCCGCAAGGATCATTGACCGGCAGTCGCCCGAAAAAAGCCCGCTGTTTGAACAGGCGCCTTATTCTGTGAATGGTTTCCTGAACTACGCTAACGAGCAATGGGGCACCGACCTCACCGCTACTTTCAACATGGTAGGAGAGCGCCTCATACAGGTGAACATGGACGGTGCGCCTGATCTCTACAGCCGGCCCACGCCGGTGCTGGACCTGGTGTTTAGCCAAAAGCTGGCGAAGCGGTTGGTGATAAAAGGATTCGCCAAAAATTTACTGAATAGTGCCTTTGAGGAAGTATACAGCAACCCTGGTACGGGGGGTAAATATTATGGAACAAAGTACGTCAGGAGAAGTTATCGCCGCGGTACGGAGTATATGTTGGGTCTTACTTATAATCTCTTCTGAAAAAATTACCAGTAACATATGAGCATTACAATTACAAAAACTTTTTATCATACCCTGTTGGCTGGTGTATTGCTATTGACGGCAGCGTGCAGCAAAAGCAAGGAAGATGTGCGCACCGGCAATGAGCCGGATTACAGTAATTCGGCAAAGTCGTCGGTGAGGCTGCTCACCTTCAATACCTGGGATCTGATGGTAAATGGCACCAAAGTCACCAACTGGTTCTTTGCACCCAGCAACAGCCCTTTGGCAGGAGTACCATTTCCAACACCGTATTTTCCAACTACGGGCAAGCTGAAAGATAGCTGGTATCTGCCCCAGCAATTCCTCGATAGCAAGGGCGAGGCGACTATTAAGGTCGGCCTTGCACAAGGCGGTTCACAGGCCAGTTACCTGGTTGATTCCTTTACCGTAAAAGACGATTATTACCAACCTTCAGACTATTACCTGTACACCAGTGCTGTGGATCATCTGGGTGCTTATAGTGCCACCCGTGTGCCACGCACCACGGCTATTCCTGCTGATCCCACGCATATACGTATTCGCCTGGTGAATCTTTGTGCGGCAGGAGGCAATGGCGGTGACAAAGGGCTTACGCTGGCACTGGCAGACGGTACGCCAGTGAGTGGCGTTACCTCGCATATCGTTAATCATACCTGGTCCGACTATGTAGAGCTGCCCTCTGGTACTTACCAGTTCAAGGTGTTGATCGATGGTGCCGGGCTACAGATACCAGGTAAACCACCTGCGCTGATCGGCACCATTTCGCAGGATAATTACTCACTCAATGGTACACAGGTGTATTACTGCCCGGTACAAACTTTCCAGCCCGGCGGCGTTTATACCGTGGTGGTGGCCCGTATGTCGGGTATTTACCAGTACAACGAATACCCGTTGTTTCCCAATACTTTTTCCATTATCACCGACATAGATCCACCCGTCAATATAGCCTATGGACGCATACAGCTGGTGAATGCGGCGGTGGAAGGCGAAAAGGGCATACATATGCAGATAGACGGCCACGACGCACCCGCAGTAGCCTATGGGAAAGCGGGCGATTACGTAACGCTGGTGACTGGGGCACACGCTATCCGTATAACAGATGCTTCCGGCAAATCACTCGTAGAAAAAAACATCCAGGTGAATGGAGGCGATAACCTTACGGTATGGGCTTATCCTGCCAATAGCGGCACAGCGCTCACGGTGGTGACCAACAATATGGGTGGTACCCGGATAGGGGGAACCAACAGCGACGGCTCCGATGCCCTGAATAATAGCTACAACCCGCTTAAGTTTAAGATGTTGGTGCAAACCCGCTTCCTCAATCTATGCCCGGAACTGCCGGAAGTTACTTTCACCGGTGTGAATGGCGCGCTGTTTAAAGAAGGCATGTTTTCATCGGCTGCAGCTGCGCAGCATTTGTTGCCAGGGCAACCTCCTTCACCGGTTAGTGTTCCTTATCCATACGTGGATCTGGGTACTGTTACCGGCGGGGCCGTACAAGTATATCGCTCGCAGCCGGGTGTATTACCGGGCGACCGGATCACCGGAGTACCCGCATTAACGAAAGCAGATTTTGTGAAGATGCCGGCTACCTTTTTCCCGGATGGCAATTCCGGTGCAGAGGCCGGCGTGTATACGGTAGCGTTAGTAGGGCATAATACAGCAGGGGAGCATCCGCGCCTGATCGTGATAAAACATAACCAGTAAAAAGACAAGCAATTATACGATGACACATTTTTTTAGCATGATACGCAGCCGATGGAGCCTGATCCTGTTATGTTGCGGGCTGCTCCTCGTGGCGGGTGGTTGCCGGAAAACAGCCTACAACGTTATTCCGGAAGCAGCCTACCTGCGGGTGTTCAATAGCCTCAACTACGATGTGAATGTAACCACCAAAGATCAACCGCCACCATTCCTGGCCATGATCATCGACCCGGAGTATGACGGCGCCGGTTTGATCACGGGAGGAAAAATAATCGGTGATCACCTGGACCAGCGCAGCGCTTATGCGGGCCCTTATCCCGCCAATGCCGGTAATACTTCCTTCAGGAATACTGAATATCCCGGTAGTAAAAAAGTGTTGGTAGGTCCCATTATCAGCGGCATTAATTTGTCGAGCTGGGCCCAGATTCCTTCCGGGAAACACCGCGTGGTATTCTACAGCCGCCCGATCAGCGAACAGCCTTTTTTCGACCTGCTCGAACGCGATCGTAAAAGCCTGCTGGTAGATAGTACCATTGATTTTAAACCGGGAGAGATTTATACTATGGAGGTGTTGCAGAAAACCGTGGCTACGCAATATCCGCTACCCATCACCTTATACCTGCGGCAGGAGCAGTTTACCAAAATGCCTTTTTCTGACTCCCTGTTGTATGTGAACTGTTATAACATGAGTGCAGAAGGCTATGCCGCCGCCCACCCGGAAGTAGCCAGTCGCGGGCAACAAGCCTACTATAACGCCACCAATAAAACCGTAGCATTTGGTGATACGCTGAACCTGTATTACTCGCTGTATAAAGATGATTGTCCGTATCCTTATGTAGATGGGGCGCCTATTGGCCCCAATCTTATTCCGGGGTATAACAACATTTGGCTCGGTACGATCATCCGTTCTCATACGGCAGGCGTAGCACCTTATTACAGTATGCCCGTGTTTGCCGCTACCGACACTACCGGTGGTATACTCAGCAGGCAATGGGAACTCCTTATACTAATGAAACCCGGTATGTTCCCGCTTCCCGGTGCAGCGCCGGTGAGCGGACCCGGGGGAATGGCACAGGCCAATCCCAGGTTTGGCGCTATTGGTTGCAGTAACGGCAGCAGTGATGGCAAAGGCACTACCTCTGCACTAGCCAGAAGAAGTATTCCCCGGATAGCAAATACTACTTACCTGGCCAGTAGCTGGCTACCCAACCTAATCCGGTATACCGCTTCCGGCAATTATGCACAACGTTCTTTCGCCACCATCAGTACCATAGAAATCATCAACAACCAGGTATATATGATGAGCGTGCAGCGTGCTTATCCGCCGCCAGCCAAATGATCCCGCATACTTCTATGGTTCAACTAAAATAACTCTGTGCAAATGATTAAACGTATATATACTTCCTGGCTCTTCATCGCATTGCTGACAGCGGTGGCCTGTAAAAAGCCCGATTTTGAGGCGCAGCAGCAAGCGATGGCATCAGGTACCGTGAGCGACTACCTGAAAAACAACTTTGACTTTTCTCTCTTCGCGGCAGCGATAGGTAAGGCAGGGCTAATGGATACCCTGAATCAAACTACTGCTGCTTTTACGGTGATGGCGCCTACCAACAGCGCATTGAATAAAGATGGTATTTACAATGCCGCTGATTTTGACAAATGGCCGGCCGACAGCCTCCGCTACTTTGTTAAAACACATATACTGCCCGTTAAGCTGTTTTACAATACCATCCCGTTGTCGTCCGACAACCGGTATGATAACCTGAACAACACCCGCTTGTATATTTCCCGTGCCAACGACGCACAGGTGGCGTTGACGGTAAATGGGGTGAACGTACAAAAACAACCTTCCCTGGGCACTGCATCGCAAGCCAGCTACAGCATTACGCAATTGAACGGCGTCGTGTATGCATTGCCCAATACGGTAAAAGTACTGCCCGGTACCGTACAGGCATTCCTGTTAGCCAGGCCTTATTTTTCTCACCTGGTAGCGGGATTGAAGAAATTTGGCTATTGGGACCAGCTGGCCACCGATGGACCATTTACCCTCTATGCTCCCATGGATTCCTGCTTTGAACGCCGCGGGATCACGCTGGATAGTATCAGCCGTATGGATGTTGCGCATTACGATCGAGTTGTGTTTGGAGGGTATTTCCTGCAGCCTAACCACCTGTTTGTACTGGATGTGAAACAACTGCCACCGCCTAATGGGGTTATTTACCTGGCATTTCAATGCCCCGATACCAAATACAAACTAATCATGCTGCAACAGTCTTTTGGTTCCGGCGTGGGTATTGTAACAGCAGCTTCCACCGCCAGGCCCGATCTGGAGCCTGTAGGCCCCAATGCCAGCAAGCCTTATGGCGAACAAGGAACGCTTTTCCTGGGTGAAACCACTAACACCATTTTCGTAGCAGACCTAAATGGCATTTATACCAACTACACCTGTACAAATGGGGTGGTTCATTTGCTATCCGACCTGCTGGTAATGCCGGATAAAGTGAGCAGGTAAATCATAAACAACTACAACAGATGATATTTTTTATGAAGCAATATCGCTTATCCGTTCTCTGTATACTGCTGCTCGCATTTGCCGCCGCCTGCAGTAAAACCGAAGAACCGCCGAAACCCGTGGGGGATAAAATACCATATAGCAATACCACTACTAAGAACCTGGCAGCACTGCTGGACAGTATTCCCGAGGCATCTGTTTACCGCGCGGCGCTGGGCAGAACGCAGGTACAACATTACATGGATAGCCTGGCAGCTGGCAACAGCAAGGCTTACTATACCCTGTTTGTGCCTACCAACAAGGCCTGGGCAGCAGCCGGGTATACGATGAATAACATCAACACCGTGCCGGTAGCCGAACTGGATACCATTATCCGCTACCTGGCCGTGCCGGGCGGCCTGCCGGCTGGAGCTACCGATCTGTTTGGAGAAACGACCTGTTATCCTTTAACGTATCAGGACCGCGACATCACCCGCTCGCAGGTACCTTCTCCTTTTCAGCTTT
Organism: Chitinophaga eiseniae; assembly: GCF_012641265.1. Taxonomy (GTDB): domain Bacteria; phylum Bacteroidota; class Bacteroidia; order Chitinophagales; family Chitinophagaceae; genus Chitinophaga; species Chitinophaga eiseniae_A. Next base: position 64,695 of record NZ_JABAHZ010000010.1, read on the forward strand.
GGGGAGGTGTGTATTATTACTACCGGCTCATTGTGGGTATGACAAAAGGTACGCTGCGCCTGAATGGTTTGCCGGTTGGGCATACCCCAGCCATCCCTGCTACCAACGGCGCCATTTTTATGATCGACAGCCTGATCACCAAACCGTTTTATGAAAGCTACCAGGTATTGAATGCCGATACCAGCTTTAGCTTTTATATGGCGGCATTGAAGAAAAGCAATGACCTATACCTGGAGAAAGGTTTGCTGGGGCCGGAAGTGGTTGAATATAACGATACGATCTCGCTGGTACTGAAAGTGGGAGGATTTGTACCCGGCAAAGATCCCTTTTCCATCACATTTGCACCGGATAATAATGCCTTCCGGAAAGCCGGTTTTAATTCTGTTGCAGCGATCAATCAATACATTGATCAGTCGGCCCTCGTAGCGGCAGACCCTTACACGCCGATGCTCACCAATATGGACTCCATTTTGGCTTACCATAGAATAGTAAGCATATATGGCGATGTGAATGAAAACTACGGCTACCTGTATACTACCGACCTGCTGAATCATTTCTATAATGTAGACCTCAGCAATGCACCGATAACAGGCGCTTTACAGGTGCAATCCGGCAACGGGAAGATTACCGTACACCGGCAGGATGCACCATCAGGACGTGGCGCCACAATTATGCCTGCATCTGATATCACTACGCTCACGGGCGTGATACACCGTGTAGATAACCTGCTTTTACCTACACCCTAAAAGAAAGTATGTATGAAATATAACCGATTTTTTTTGTGGAGATGGCTGCTGGCGGGAACCCTGTTATTCACCGCTTGCTCAAAAGATAAAGTACAACCGGAAAATGTGTATGCTAAGAATGGGATTGCCGCTGTGGTAAACAGCAACTTCAGTCTCTCTTTGTTCAAATATGCCCTGGTAACTACTGCCTACAATGATACATTGAGCATGCCCGGTCCCTATACCTTACTGGGCCCTTCCAATGATGCCTTTATAGCCGCTGGCCTGCCTACCGGTGCTGCGGCGATGCGCGCGGTCGACTCCATAAAGGGTTTGATACCCTATCATGTGATACGCGGCAATGTTCGGCTGGATTCATTGCCACTGGCTTTTAACCAGGCGTTCACAACGCTGACCGGACAACCCGTGTACATAACCCATTGGATCAACGCACGGGATACCGCCGTAGTGGTGAATGGCGTTCGCGTGAGCACCCGTGACAAGTCCGCGGCCAACGGCCTCGTAAATGTATGCGATGGCTTGCTGAGTCCCATTACCTACAGCAATGTACAACAGGCCGTTTCCGGCGATCCGGCCCTGTCGCTTTTCAACGCCGCCATCATTCAAAGCGACCTGGCAGCCACTTACCAGTCTGGTGGTCCCTATACGGTGTTTGCGCCGGTAAATGCCGCCTTCCAGGCCATCGGCATCCCTACTACCGATAGTATCTATAACATGGACCCGGTTAAGTTGCAGGGCATCGTGAAAGCGCATATTACCAAAGGGAGAAATTTTGTATACGATTATATTCTGAAGGCCGACGTCACTACCAACAGCTACACCGAGCAAATGCTCGACGGCAGTACCACCAATATTACCCTGGTGAGGGATGCTACGCAATCCGGTCGCTTCGCTAATATCAATATACGGGGAACGGTCATGGCCAACCTTTCCCGGAAAAATGTCATCGCAGGAAATGGCGTGGTACACAACATCTCCAGCATACTTACCCAATAAACGATAACAAATGAATAAAAGAATAAAACAGGGGTGGATAACGCTGGCGCTTTTCCTGTGCTGCATAGCCAGTGCAACCGCCCAGCAAACGGATGGCAGCCTGATAGGGAAGGTCACCGACAGCAGCCGGCTGCCCCTGGCCGGCGCCACCATCGTGGCCATACATCAACCCTCCGGTACTACTTACAGCGGTACGGCCGACAAAACCGGGGCTTTCTTCCTGCCAGGCTTACGTATAGGCGGGCCTTATAAGGTAACGGTGAGCATGGTAGGTAAAAAGACTACCAGCATGCAACAGGTAACGGTTCGCCTGGGTGAGCCACAGCAACTGAATTTTATGTTGGCGGGAGAACAAAAACAACTGGCGGAAATTGTGATTCAGTCCTCGCCACGAACCGCCAAAGCTAATACGTATGGCACCGCACAAAATATTACCCGTACCCAGTTAAATAGCCTGCCTACGATTAACCGCAGCTTACAGGATATTACCCGGCTGGTACCACAGGGATCGAAAGATAACAGCTTTGCAGGCACCAACTTTCGCTACAATAATATCACCGTAGACGGCGCCATCAACAACGATGCTATTGGCTTCAGTCCCTCTGCAGGCGGGATTACCGGCACCTCCGGCGCACCCGGCGCCAGTACGCGCTCCAACGCTATTTCGCTCGATGCCATTGAAGACATGCAGGTATACCTGGCGCCCTACGATGTGAAGATCGGTAACTTCACCGGGGGGAGTATCAACGCAGTTACCCGCAGCGGAACCAACACTGTTACCGGTTCCGCCTATGTTTTCGGACGCAATGCTTCCATCACCGGGAAAGATAAAATAGGCTCATTAGGCAAAATGAACAGCGATTTTTATGATTACCAGGCCGGTGTTCGTGTAGGCTTTCCTATTATCAAGAATAAGCTGTTCTTTTTTACCAACGAAGAAATTACGCGCCGCCAGGATCCTGCCCAACTGATGGCCGGCCAGCCGGAAACCGCGCAGATACTCAGTGCGAAAGATGCCGACGATATCCGCAACTTCACCATCGGGCATTATGGCGCCATCTTCGATCCTGGAACAGCCGGCGCCTACAGCAGCGAGGCGCGGTCGGAAAAATACTTCAACCGGCTCGACTGGAACATCAACGACAACAACCAGCTGTCTATCCGCAACAATACCATCTTTTCCCGTTCGGTAAATATGGATCGCGATCAGATGGATTTCCGTTTCAGCTCCATGGCCTACCGGCAAACCAATAATCAAACGTCGACGGTAGCGGAGCTAAAAACGAAATTCCACAATGGCTTCTCCAATAGCCTCATCGTGGGCTATACGTCTATACACGATTACCGCGATCCCTTGTCAGATCCCTCGTTACCACAGATACAGATCATGGGCCGTACGCCGGGAACCACTATTTATATGGGTACCGACCGGGAAGCCGCTATCTTTAACATGAAACAAAGCACCTGGGAAATTACCAACAACCTCACCTGGCACAAAGGAAAACATACCATGTTGCTGGGTACCCACAACGAATTATATCATATCAGCTATGGCTTTGTCAATTCCTGGAATGGAAGGGTCGACTACCTGAGCATAGAAGACTACCTGCATGGTAATCCTTACCGGGTGCGGGGCAACTATAATTACACCAACAATAGCCGGGATTATATCCTGTTGCATCCCGAAGCCGTATTTGATGTAGATATGCTGAGCGCCTATTTCCAGGATGAGATCAGGATTACAGACCGGTTTCGTATTACCCCCGGGGTGCGGGCCGACTATAGCCTCGTGCCCGGTAAGCAGCCGCTGAGCGACCAGGTGAAAACTGCGTATACAGATAGCTACTTCGGAAATACCTATACCTATACGCCCCTGTCGCGCATTACGAACAACTATCTGAATCATATACAGGTATCACCACGTATTGGTTTCCGTTATGATGTAAGCACCGATGGCCGCCTGGTATTGAGAGGAGGCGCCGGGTTATTCACCGGTCGTATTCCATTGGCCTGGCTGGGATATGCCTTCTACAACACTGGCATCCATTACGGCTCTTACGACCAGAAGGCCGACCAGCAACCCTTTGCTGCCGGAACCGATCCTGTTAAGCCTGGCGCCAACGGCATCGCCGACTTTATTGCGAAGAACGGCACGGCTGTGAACAGTCCACAGGCGGGGAAAACCCAGGTAGACCTGGTCGATAATAACTTTGCGATGCCGAAGGTATTGCGTACCAGTCTCGCGCTGGACTATACCACCCTCAGTGGCTATAAACTGGGCCTGGAAGGATTGTATACCAAAACGATCAAGGATGTGTATTTCCAGCAGGTAAACATCAAAGATAATCCCCGCTACTTTGGCTATGACACCAAGCATGAACAACCAGTATACAGCGGTTCCGTTGACCCTCGTTTTGCGAATGCCTATGAATTGAGCAACACCAGCCTGGGCTACCGGTATTCGGTAACTGGTACCGTGAGCAAGCGGTTTAACATAGGGATCAACGCGTCGGTGGCTTATACATACGGTGGCTCTAAAGACGCCTTCAATGGCATCCGTAACTCCATGGAAAGTAACTGGCAGCTCAACCAGGCCCTGAATCCGAATAATGCCGGCCTGGCCTGGTCTAACTTCGATATTCGTCACCGGATAATTATCAACCTGGGCTATCAGCATGCCTGGAACGAAAAATGGACCACCACCCTGAACCTGTTTGTAAGTGCGCAATCCGGCAGTCCCTTTACCTATGGTATCGTGAATAACAGCTTGCAGGGATTGCCACAGCAACTGAGCCTGGCTTATATTCCACAGCGCGATGAAGCGGTCCGTTTCTTCCAGGATTACACCGATGCCGGTGGTGCTGTTGTTACGGCGGCACAACAGGCCGATGCCTTTAATACCTATATCGATGGTAACAAATACCTCAGTGGCCGGCGTGGCGGATTTACGGAACGGAACGCCGGGCGTACTCCCTGGAACACTACGGCAGACTTACACTTTGCGCAGGAATTCCATTTTTCGAAGAGCAGCAGGTTTATTACCCTCACGATAGATATCATGAACTTTACCAACCTGATCAATGCGAATTGGGGACGGGTATACTTTTCACCCAATACCTTCAATTCTACCGCCAGCGTGGGGCTGGCGCCGGTATTATTCCCGCAGAAGCAAAATGCGGGTAACTACCCGGTATTCAGGTTCGCCGACCCGGGGAAACCTTATGCCATCGATTACTTTAATTCAAGGGCACAGGGACAATTAGGGCTCAGGTATTCTTTCTAACAACTGTTATATAGAGAAACATCTGGCGGCAGTTTACCATTTATCGATGGTCTGTCGCCAGATTTCCGTTATAGCACACCAGATACTAACCGGTGCTTCGCGCATCATGCCCCAGGGGCTAACTTCGCCAGAAATTCTTCACTTAAACCCCTGGTTATGAAATCAATCTCTAAATGTACATTCCTGCTGGGGATAGCAGCAGCATTATTCCTTTGCATGCCTCAAACCGTACTGGCCCAGGATGTTGTAAAAGTAGCTCCCGCGAACTACAATAAAGTACTGCTGGACAACGAACATGTTCGTGTACTAAAAGTGGAAATGAAACCAGGTGTGGAAGTACCCTGGCATAGTCACCCTAACCATGTGGTATATGCGGAAACTTCCGGGAAGGTTCGGCTTACCGAGAAGGATAAACCTGCCCAGGACCAGGATATCAAAGCCGGAACCGCTATTTATGTGCCTGCAGTAACGCATATGGCTAAAAATATCGGAAAAACCACCATTAAACTGATAATGGTAGAAATGAAAGATTAAGTTACTCCCCTCTGTTACCCAACCCTGCCCACTTTTTGTTTGCTATAGAAGCAGATAGTGTCTGTTTTATGCTATAGCGAGCCCCCTGTCACTAGTTCTTGTTGTTTCACTTGTTTGTTGGCCCTATTTACGTTCTCCCCGGAATGTAATCCCTACTAGTTTTTAAAACTAAGTATCTATACGTAGAAATGACGGCACGCACCCCGGTAGTTTTGCAGTGTTGATCATTTAATATTTTACCATGAAAAAGTTGTTTTTATTACTGTTGTTTTTCCCCACCGTCACAGGGTTTTGCCAGGAAAATTTATTGGATAAATTCTCCCGTAAAGTAAAAGACCGGGTGGAGCAACGTACAGACGAAGGAATGGATAAAGCCATCGATAAAGCAGAGCAGGGCGTGAAGAAGGAAGCAAATACCCCAAAAAAGAAAAGTAGCGACCAGGAAAGAAAAGCAATACAATCGCAAAAGCCGGGGAGCACCTTCGAAAGTTATTCGCACTATGATTTTATTCCCGGTGAAAATATCATGTATGCAGAAGACTTTTCACAGGATGTAGTGGGAGAGTTTCCGCTGAAATGGAGTACCAACAACCAGGGCCAAACCGTTACGATCAAAGAACAGCCCGGGCAATGGCTGCGTTTAATGCAGGACGGACATTTTGTTTCACCATACATCAAAACACTACCCGAAAATTTCACCGCCGAGTTTGATGCGGTATTGCATTTGCCCGAAAATGTGAACAATACTTCGTACGCCGATTTTGTGGTGCGACTGATGAGCGTGCAACCTGGCGACGAAAAAGCCCGCCAGTTTTTTAATAATGCCTTTGATAGCAAAGCGGATATACGATTTACTATTCAGCCCTATACCGATGAGCATAGCACTATCAACCTCGAAAGTACTTCCGGTGGTAACCAGGGTGGCTATTTCAGGTCGGAGAATAAGGAACAGCCGAAGTTTGCCGCCTACCTGGAAAAAACGATCCATTTCGCCATCTGGGTACAAAAAGAACGTTTCCGTCTTTGGATAAACGGAGAGAAAGTATACGATCTGCCGCAGGCTGTGCCAACAGGCGCAACGTTCAACCGGCTCGAGTTTCAGACTGGTGGCAGCAGCTACGATGTAGGTTATTATGTCAGCAATATCCGTGTTGCCCAGGGAACGCCCGATATGCGCAGTAAACTGCTCACCGAAGGGAAATTAGTCACCACGGGTATTTTGTTTGATGTGAACTCAGATCATATCCGGCCGGAGAGTACAGGCGTACTACAGGAAATTGCCAGGACGCTGAAAGAAAACAGCTCTCTGAAAGTAACGATTGTGGGTCACACCGACAGTGATGGCGATGATGCAAAGAACCTTGATTTGTCGAAACGCCGGGCGGCCGCGGTAAAAACGGCATTAAGCACCCAGTTTAGCATCAGTGAAGGCCGCATGCAAACTGATGGAAAAGGAGAGGGGCAGCCCGTTGCAGATAATAGTACCAAAGAAGGAAAGGCGAAGAACCGGAGAGTAGAATTTATTAAACAATAAACAGGCAGTACGATGTATATAAAAATATATCAACGTTTTTTAGCGGTATTATGTCTCTTTGCTCCACAGCAGATTTTTGCCCAACGGCCTGGTGATGCACGGTTTGACGATTACCTGGCAACGATGCCCTTTGTATCTTCTTCCATGGACCTCACTTTGCGGTCGATGGGAAATAACCCGGATGCAACATTATCGGCCGCCTTGGTAGTGCCTAATGCGCAACGGACCATGATCCTGCAATCATTTTTTGAACGGTTCCGGGAAGATATGGCCAGCGCTGCTCCGGGCAAGTACGAAGCAGAAGAACAAAAGATGATGCAGCGTTTCCGGCAGGCATCGAATGGATTGGATGCGGAAGGGCAGCTGGCTATTTTTGCTTTGCTGATGGAAGAACGACCGCTGCTGGCCGCCGCTAAGCTTTCATGGACAAAGGTGGCCGCTCCTTTAAGCGCCCAGGGGAAGAACTACTACCAGCAGTTGCTGAATGTGGAGCGGTTGATAAACTGGCCGGTCTTTTTCAAAGAAGCGGCTGAACGGAACCTGTTGCAGCGCGTGCGTTCGGCAGACCCGGAGATGGAGGCCATTGATCAGCAAATGCTGGCAGCGCAGGCAAAGGTGCCGTTGAAAAAAATAAAGGTGTTTGAGAACAGTGATGTTACTTCAGAAGTGCCAGACCCGGTACAGTTGGTGAAAGTGCTGAAAGCGGCGGATGATAAGCGACAGCTGCTGTACATACAACGGCACAACGATTATTATCGCTGGTGGAAGGCCAACGAAGTCATGCTCCGGCAATGTGCTTATCGCCTGGATACCTTGCTGGAAGCTACCGGCAACGGAAGTAATTTGACCGGCGCCGACCGGCAGCTCATTGCGATGATTGCCGATTGCCAGGAGCGGATATGGCATGGCGTGGTAGCGCTGAATGGCGTAACCACCATGACAGTGGCCAATGCGCAGGCAGCTATAGGCAGTCGTAAAATGGTAGAAGAAACATTGGAAACCTACAGAAAGATGGAAGGAGCGGGCATGCCGGATACAAAGTAAGTACAGGTACGTTTGTACTTTACCGTTAGGTACAGCAGTTTGCTGTACCTTTTTTATTTGCGCTGGTAATGGATCTAAGTATATATACGGAGATTTCAATTTCAGTAACGGTACAAATATTTCCCGTTCCCGATGCAGGTAATTTTGTAACTGTAATCAATTATCAACAAAATTATGCAAAACAAAAAATTACTGCTTGCAGGCGTATTTATCGCTGCTTTTTTCCTGAACAATGTTAGCGCCCAAAGTAAAAAAAGCAGCGGCATTGCCGCAGTAAAAGGTAACAGCTACCTGAACGTGGGCGTGGGCATTGGAAGTTATGGCCTTGCCGGCACCGGCGGATTCCCCTTTACCGCTTCGTATGAGTATGGCGTAGCAAAAAATATCAGCGCCGGCGTGGGGCTGGGCTATGTAAAAAGAAAGTTTGCCACCGACGACAAATACACTTACCTGATATTTGAAGCCAGGGGCTCTTATCATTTTAATGAACTGCTGCAACTCGCCAATCCTAAATTGGATGTATACGCAGGTGCGGGACTTGTTTACCGGCGTTACAGCTACAAGTATACCGTGTTATTCCCTGGCGATGAAGGGCAGGCCGCTTATACAACCGACTACAAAACTTCCGGCGGCAACGTGGATGCGGAACTGCATGCCGGCGGACGTTATCTCTTTAATGAACACATAGGCGCCTACGCAGAAGTGGGCTATGGTATTTCTCCCCTGCAACTTGGACTTACACTGGTCTTTTAACCTGGGCGGTATATGGCAGGATGCGCAAGGGTCCTGCCATCGCCCTTTTTCTAACAATTAAGAAAAGGATATATGAACAATTATAACAAACGCTATTTCTCCTGCTTACTGGTATTGATGTGGATATTGGGCGCTTATTGCCGCCCGCATCACGACGGTAACGACGTAACGCCGGCAAAAGGCGGTGTAGTATACGGAAAAGGTACCGCCACCGGCGACATCACCCGCAAACGCATCGGGGCAAATGGCGGCACTGTTGCCACTGCGGATGGCCGCATTGCTATTGTTATTCCGGCGGGTGCATTGCCCGGCGACACCACCATCGAAATACAACCTATCACCAACACCAACCCCGCGGGCAATGGTCTCGCCTACCGGTTAACTCCCCATGGCAAAATTTTTCAGAAACCGGTGAGTATTTCATTTTCGTATATTTATGGCGAAGAGGGACCCAAAGTGCCCCAGGTACAGGGTATCGCTTACCAGGATGACCGCGGCGTGTGGCAGTCGGTGAGAACCGGGAGTGTAGATACCGTAGCAAAAAAGGCAACCGTCCTGACCAATCATTTTAGTGACTGGAGCCAGTTTGAAGCGATGCGCTTAATCCCCGAAAATCCTATAGTACTGGTAGGAGACGCGGTGAAAATAAAGGCGGTGCAATACCTGGAAGATGATGATCTGCTGGTGCCATTAGATGGTCAGCAAGGAAAAGATGCTCCCCTGGGATCGCCGCATGACCTGCCATCGGATAAGTTTAAGAACTGGCGGTTATCAGGTATTGGAACGCTGAGCCCCGATGGATCATCCGCTACCTATGAAGCGCCCAAAACAATGAATACCGGGAAAGGAGGAGCCGCCGTGTCGATAGAGCTGAATACCCCACAGTGGAAAATATTGCTTATTTCCAATATTACGGTGATCTATGAAGGGATCGTGTTTCGCATCAATGGCGGCGATTGGATTCACTTTACCAAAGAGGACTGTAGCTACGATACGCAGCCGTTTAAGATATTGGGAGAAAACAGTAATGGCGCTGGTGTATCCATCCTTTGGGAGGAAGACAACAAACCGCGCTTATCGTGGGGAAGTAGTATCGATGCGTCCATTCCTGGATTTGTATATACCCCGGAGGGAGGAGCCCATTTCTATACCTGTGTGGATTTAGTGGGTGATAGCCAGGAAGAAGTCGCCAGCCCGGGTTACCTGGAATTCAACCATTTCCCGGTGAATGGCGAGAAATTTCTGACTGGTTCCTTTCTCATTGAAAAAGGCGTGAAGATGACGGCAGCGGGAGATAAAGTGGCAAATGCCAGGATAGAAGGGTATTTCAGGGTGCCTACCCAATGACGTTGATAATAAAAATTCAATCAGATAATGACTTGCTTTGCAGATGATACCAGGAATTATCCGGGAATGTTACGGAAGATAGTAGTGATGACAGGCTTGTTATGTGCCGGTCTTTTTTCCCATGCCCAGGATACTACCTTGTCCGTTATCCAGCGGATGCCGGACGACACCGCCAAGGTAAACCGGCTGATCGCTTATGGCACTACCTTGCTGGACAAACAGGATACCACTGCATTGCGTTTGTTTGAACAGGGCTTAAAGATCAGTCAGCGCCTGCATTACGAGGAAGGTGAGATACTGGCTTACCGGCGTTTTGGCTATGTGAAAACCAACCTGGGCGCTTTTAACGAAGCTATCGACGCCAATAAGATTGCCCTGGCATATTACAAAAAGAAGAAAAGCCTGATCAATATTATAGCGGCTTATAACAATATAGCCCAGGCCTTCCGGCAGATGGAAAAGGTAGATAGCACCATTGCTTATTATCTCCTGGGTATCCAGGCGGTGGAAAATGCAATGCTGGAAAATAATGAAGAAGCAAAGCAAGCAAAGGTGCTGTCTATTTATGCTGTGTTGAATACCAATATAGCTTCCCTGTACTGTAACATGCAAGACCTTCCCAAGGCGATAGAATATGGTGAGAAAGGGATTCGCGTTGCCCGGGAAGTGAAGGATACGCCCAGGCTGATAGTGGCACTGGTAACTACCGGGCATATTTATGAGGTAAAGAAAGAATACCCGGAAGGAATGAAGTATGCAAGAACAGCTTTGTCGCTCGCCACGTCGGTGAACGAGCCGATGGTCACTTCAAAAGTATTCCATTTATTATCGGTGTGCTATACAGGACTGAACTTGCCGGATTCCGCTATCCTGGCCGGCAGGAAGGTATTGTATTATGCGAAGGGAGTGGACCCGCAGGGGTATATGTCGGCCTTCCTGGATATAGCCGATGCCTATCATTCCAAAAAGGAGTACCAACAGGAAGAAGCGATCCTGCAGGAAGGTGTAAAGGAGCTGAAGGTGATCAACAACCTGGCATTTTACGGCCGGTATATTTATGAAAAGCTGGCCAATGCCAAATATGCGCAGGGGGATTACAAAACGGCCTTTGACTATCTCGGGAAAGCCAACGTCTATAAAGATTCCCTGTTGAGCAAGGAAAACAGGGATATCGTCGCCAAACTGGAAACGCAGTATAAAACAGTGCAGAAGGAGAAAGAGCTGGCACAGAAAGATTTTCAACTAGAGAAGAACCGTAACTATATGTATTTCGCGATAGCTGCTTTAATAGTAACATTATTGATAGTGGCGCTGTTGGTGATCCAGCGCCGGGCTAAGAGAAAACTCCATGAAAGCAACCTGGAAGCCATTCAGCAGCAGAAGGAACTGCAGTTGCTACAGGCATTGATGCAGGGGGAAGAAAGAGAGCGTAGTCGTATTGCCAAAGATTTACACGATGGCGTAGCCGGTATGCTGGCCGCCACCAAAATGCATTTCAGCAGCATCTCTGACGACGATGAGCTGGTAAATGCAGAAGGATATCAGCAAGGTATGAAACTGCTCAATGAAGCGACCAAAGAGATCCGTAAAACCTCCCATAACCTGATGCCGGAAGTACTTTTGCAACATGGGCTGGATGAGGCCTTGCGGCGTTACTGCCATAGCGTTAACAACAGGAAGTCGCTACAGATCATTTACGATTCCTGGGGAGATATTAACCGGTATACAGATGGATTTGAACTGTCGGTATACCGTATTGTCCAGGAACTGGTGAATAATATTATCAAACATTCACAGGCCACCCAGGCCATGGTACAGGTATCAGAACAGGATCACCTGCTCTCTGTTTCTATTGAAGACAATGGCGTAGGCTTCCGGGAAGACGAGGCCACCGACGGCATGGGGCTGAGGAGCCTGCGTGCCCGCGTTAGCGCATTGAATGGAAAAATTGATATACAGACCTCCGAGCAAAACGGCGTTTGTGCGTACCTTGAGTTTGAAATCACCGCATTAAAAACAGAAAATGCTACGGTATGAATACATGTAAGTTAGCGATTGTAGACGACCATGCGGTCGTGTTGGATGGATTGAAAACGATGCTGGCAACCTTTCCTCACCTGGAAATTATCCATACCGCGCAATCGGGCGCCGGATTGCTCGACTACCTCGAAACAGCCGTACCGGATGTTATACTCATGGATATCCAGATGCCGGGTATCGATGGCATTGACTTATGCCGGCAGGTCGTGCGGAAACATACATCAATCAAAGTGGTCGCCTTCAGCAGCTTCGATGATTCCAACTATGTGAAACAGGTGTTTCGCAACGGCGCCAAAGGGTATCTCATCAAGAACAGCGATAAACACGTGATTGTAAAAGCTATTGAAACCGTAATGGCCGGTGGCGAATACATCGATGAAACCATCAAGAAGATTTTATTGCAGGAAAGCATTACCGGCCAACGCAGATCTATCTTTGATGTACCACTTACCAAAAGAGAGAAAGAGATACTGAAGCTGGTAGCGGATGGGTTAACCAGCCAGGAAATTGCCGATAAATTATTTATTAACCAGCGCACCGTGGAAACACACCGCATGAACATTAACCAAAAACTGGATGTAAAGAATACGGTAGGCCTGGTGAAAGAAGCGATGAAAAGAGGGTTGATTGAATAAAAATAAAGGCGCGATAGCAACCTTTCGATTGTATCACGCCTCCTGGGCCAGGTATCGGGGTGGGGTCAGTGCTCTTCTTTAATTGGCGGTGATATTGCTGGTGCTGGTGGTGGCGCCAATCTTGTTGGGATTGCCGGTGGATTTGATATTGAAAATAGTATAGCTCAGCGACAGGAATCCACCGAATTTAATCTGCTGGTTGTAAATGCTACCGCTGGGTGCTGCGTTGTATAATACATTCATATTTTTATAGCTGTCCTTTAGTTCGTTAACGTTCATTGTTGTTCTTTGTTCATCTCTTCAAGCTGATTCCGTATTTTTTCCACTTCCATCTTTTCTGAAGGGCTCTCATTTTTCAATTGTTTGAGATTATCCTGCAATATTTGGATTTCTACTTTTTTCAGCTGTTTTTGTTGTTTAGGTGATAATTGGTGTATGTTTATCTCCTTTTCTTTTTTAACAGCTTCTATCTTTTTTCTTACTAAATTTTCTGAATCTTGCAGATTATAGTGGTTAAAGAATTCCGGGTCCGTTTGCTTGATTTCCTTGAGTATTTTTTCTGCTTGATCAATTTTGTCAGTCAATAGTGACATGCTCAGTATATTGAAAATCAGACTTTGTCCTCTTTCGTTGAAGTATTTTACAGCTACCGAGTCGATAATGTTTTTATACATTGAAAGCGTGACAGGTGCTCTTAGAGAATCAAACCCCTCACGGACTGCTTGATACCGTCTAGAGAGCAGAGGATATATTTTCAGTGGTTCTTGTGAGGAAGTTTGAGGTTCGTAATTTGCTGGGTCCAGGGTATTCAGTCCTTCAAAAGCATTCTCTAAAGTAGCTCCGGGAAAATGTTTAATTACGAACGCGCTGAAGTGGTCTGCGCGCAGTTCATTTTTTCTTTGTTCTTCCATGGAGGAAGGTTTATATCCAGGATAGGTATGTCCTAGTACGTGGTGTCCGATCTCATGGGCGATAATACAACGAATCGCCCATTTTTGCTTTTCTTCCGTCCCCTTGATCTTGTTTAGAAAATCCTGATTATAATAGATGTATTGAAGTGAATCGATGGTGATCGATGCGGCATTGCATACACTTGCGCAAGGCTTAAAAGAATATAGCAAAGGGAATGGCTTGGATTTGTCCATGCTAGTGAGCAAATCGATGACACCTTGAAACTCCGCATAGGGATCCACGCTCCCGGATTCCAGTGACAAGGCATTAAGAATAGACTGTGTATTAACGCAGTTCGCTTTTAAGCCTGAAAATGTAGTTTCACATTTATAAGAACACACAAAGGGAGAAATAGTGTCTTGAGCAGCCGCTTTGCAAATGACTGTAAGCAGTAGGAAAAATAAGTACTTTTTCATAGTAACTATTTTGCAGAAACGTTATAGGTGAATGATAGAAAAAAACCGAAACGATTGAAATTTGCAGTAGGTACAGTAGCGGTAACATCTGGCTTGCGTACTTTTTGGCCCTCTTCGTACTTGTCATCTATGAGTCTGGCTTTAGTAAGCGTACCTCCCGCACTGATGATATAACGTTGTGAATACCCGAAAATTAGAGAGCCGCCAAGGTGATAATTGATTCTGTCCAGGTCTTTGGTACTCAGTCCGAAGGTAAAAGCCGGGTGAAAATCTTTTCCATTTCTCCAGTAAATATGCATCAAGGCACCTATTGATGGAAAGACAGAATTTTTCCCCTTGTTTTTCCTGATCACACTGGAATCCCCATTGCCTTCAATATCCTCATAACGGTAGGATTGGTCTTTAAAATCATTTCCTCCAAAGTTGACAAACAATCCTGAACTGAAATCGATCTTTATTTTCCCCTTAGGGCGGAAAGTAAGAGTATAATGTCTGGGCACAACTGCGCAGGGAGCACCTGTTTTCGGCGTAATGTCGATGGAGACATTAACTTCATCTTCCTTAATCAGAGGAACAGAAACAACATGGACAAAATGTCCTCTTTCAAAATAATCATATGTTTTCAGTAGTTCATCTTTACCCGTTGTCGAGAAGTTTGAGAAATCGGCATGCAGCTTGGGGACTGCAGCCAGTTCGTAATAATGTTTGAGATCTGTAAACGCTGGTTCCAATTCCAAAACTTGCGGATTGTCCCTCAGTTCTTTTGCAAGCGCTTGGGTTTCTGGAGCTCTATTTACATTGACTTTTTGTATCTCTGCGCCGAGCGCGTTGATATCTTCTTCCAGTTTTGACATATTGCCGGGAGCAAATAATACAACCAATTTGTCATATGTCTCCTGTTCCTTTGCAATCAGTGATGCAATATGCCTGCTTATAATGCCCCTATTGTCAGCATATTGCGTCCGCGCTGTTATTGCGCCCCTATCACCGGATTCTACACCCATCTTTTCGTTCTTAAAATAATCCTGTGTAAGTTTGTCAACTTCCGATTTTAGGTCGTCCAATCTCTTGTTACAATCATTCTGTTTGTATGTCAAATCGTTTTGGTATTGCAAAAGGAATTTAACTTGGTAAATGACATCTCTATAGAGTTTCAGATTGTCCAAACGATCATTGATTTGGCCGTTTATCTTTTTATATCTTTGCTCCAAGTCAAATTTCTGTTTCTGCAAACGTCCTGAATGAATTTGGGAAGCACTAAATAGAGTTGTTTCCCTGCTGGCCATACCTGCACCAGGCTCTCCGGCGTCCGGAAGTGTTGCTTTGGAAAGGGTTTCAAATAGTTTGGGAGGGATCTCGTTGAAAGTCTGCCTTTCAATATTTTTTGTTGTATCCACGACCTTAAGATTTACATTCTCAATAATGATGTCCACACTGGAATTTTGAGGGACAATAGACTGATATACCACGTTCTCTTTGGCTGTAAAATCTATCGTAATGGGAGCAAGGCTGATAATCGACTTGCAACCTTTGCATTTTTTCTTTTTTGAGCCACCAACTGATTGTGCGGATAGGAAAAAGGGGTATAGCAGCACCATTAGCAGTAAATAGGGGAACTGTTTCATATAGTGTAGAGTTTAATGAATGTATGGATAAACATTACAACCGACGGAGAATGGCTGATTTATCCAATACAAAGGTATTATCAGAGCTGTAGCTGGGAAATGGGAAACCTCCCCATTTTTGCCAGGGTGTATTTCCCGGGGAGGAGGGGATTTTTCCCGTATTTGCAATGCCTTGATGGGAAATGTGAAATTGCCCTTTATCTTGCAACCATTAATCACTCCCTAAATACCCCACAAATGGAAAAACATCATCATCTTCAGCAAACGTTGGAAAACTATTTTAAGGATTACGGATATGACCTTTATGAGCCGCCCCAAGAAGGTCTTGAGATGGATGAGAAAATTGCGCAAATATGCTTTGATGAATACACGCGCGTGATGAATCAGCATGGTTTCATTAATTTGAAGACCCCGGCCCCAACGCCAGTACCCCCGACCCCAGTTCAGTCCCCTGGTTCCCGGCAGATCACCGAATCTGAAAGCTTTGCAGGTATTGAGGTGCTTAAGTGGATTACTAAAAACCATGGTTGGGACGCAACTACGGTTACTCAATTGAAACTTGGCATCTATACCGAGGATTTTTTTAATGAGTTGGATAAGATACCGGTGAAATATCCACCTGATTACAAAACCTCAAAAATAGGACGCCTGGGAATCTTTATATTAATGTATCCGGAAGGCATTACCAAGATGACGGACGGCGGTAAAGTATACGACTTCGGAGGACTCCAACCCTAACCCATTTTATGATAGAAGGTTATCAATATTTTGAAATGCTAAGCCTCTTTGTAGCCATCTTTTGCTACAAAGGGCTTAGCCATTTCCGTATCGTCATGTTTATCCCGCTGTTGCTGTTAACCAATATTGTAGAAATGATAGGAAGCAACTTCCGGTATTTTGGCTGGACAAATAATTATCTCATATATAATATATTTATTATTATATCCATACCGATTTACTTTTCCCTATACGCCAATATGTTGGCTATCCGGCGGAATGAAAGAAATATATTGATCGTCATTGCTATACTTTCAATGAGTTTCGTACTGGTCAATTTCTTTTTTCTGCAGGGACGCCTGTTCTTCAATAATATTTCCCTGATCTTGCTTGAAATCCTTAATATTGTTTTCTCTTGTTTTGTATTGTTAAGACTGGCATTCCAGAGAGAAATCAAGCGGGGGTTATCCCGTGAACCATATTTTTGGGTTTGTGCACCTATCTTACTTTTTAGCCTCCTTACGTTGGTATTGCTGGGGCTCCAGCAGTATATCCGGAGCCGGCATATAGAGATAGGTCAAACCAGCTTGTATCGGGTGGTGTTGCCGGTGGCAAATATTATTTTGTATTCCAGTTACAGCTACGCTTTTGTATTATGCAGGACCCTAACCAACAAATCGTCATTGTCATCATAGCTATTATCGCGGTGTTGCTTTTCTTTGGCATCCTGTTTCTTATCATGACCTGGGCCTATAATAACAGGCGGTTACAGATGGAAGCCGACAAGCAACAGATGAAGTATGATTTCGACAGGCAGTTGCTGCAATCCCGGCTGGAAATACAGGAAGAAACGTTTAACCATATCAGCCAGGAAATACATGATCATGTAGGTCAGTTACTGAGTCTTGCCAAAGTACAACTAAGTATTATTGAGGAAACGGGGATCTTTAATCACGGCAGCATCCGGGAAGCCAGGAGTACCGTGGGCATGGCGCTCACAGAGTTACGGGATATTGCCAAAGGCCTGAGTACTGAACGGGTACAATCCCTGAGCTTAACGGAAAATATCGATCAGCTGGTAAAACGTATCAACCGGAGCGGCGTATTGGAAGTACAGCTAACGTATGAGGAATCAGAAAATGGTGTAAGAGATAATAAGAAACTGATCTTGTTCCGGATGGTGCAGGAAGTATTGCAAAATGTGATAAAGCACGCTAATGCCACCCAGGTGCAGGTGGAGTGTAAGTGCACGACATCGCAGGTGCTGCTGAGCATCCATGATAATGGAACGGGGTTTAACGTTGCGGAAACCCTGAAGGAAAACAGGGGTTTAGGTTTACAGCATATTATGAGCAGGACAGCCGTTATGAGCGGAACTGTCAACATCACCAGCCGACCGGAATGCGGTACACATATCACTATAATTATTCCACATGTCCCAGAATAAGCACGTTGTTATTGTTGATGATCATACGATGTTCCGCAGAGGGTTGGCGGCGTTGGTCAATTTGTTTCCCGGCTATGAAGTACTGTTTGATGCCGGTAACGGTAAGGAACTGATCGCACAAATGGACAGCCACCCCGTGCCGGATATTGTATTGCTCGATATTTCCATGCCGGAAATGGACGGCTATTCCACCGCTTCCTGGCTACGCGACCACCATCCGGGTGTAAAAGTACTGGCGTTAAGTACCATGGATGCGGAAGTCGCAATTATCAAAATGATCCGCCATGGGGCCAAAGGATTTATCCTGAAAGATGCCGAGCCCGCAGAGCTGAAGCGGGCTTTCGATGAAGTAGCTGCTTTTGGCTACTTCTACAACGAACTTATTACCCGTAAAGTGATATCGTCTATTAATAATTTGCTGGATGATCACTCGCCGCTGTCTTCCCTGGTGAAATTATCTGAAAGAGAGCTCGATTTTATCCGGCTCGCCTGTAGTGAGAAAAGCTATCAGCAGATTGCCAGGGAAATGTTCGTCAGCGAACGTACAGTAGACGGCTACCGGGAAGCTTTGTTCAAGAAGCTGAATGTGGCTACCAGGGTAGGACTGGTTATCTATGCCGTTAAAAATGAGTTAGTGAAGTTGTGAGGGCAACGAGTGACATGGTTGATTGAAGTATACCTGTTTTATATAATATTATATTTCTGTTTCCTCGTGCAAAAGCTGGATTTATTTTTATAATCTTGCGTACCACATCACTTATATGAACCGGTACCAGCAACAAACGGATGCAGACCTAATGTTGTCCTTGCAACAGGACGATGCGCATGCCTTTACCGAAATCTACAACCGTTACTGGAAGAAATTACTGGCCATCGCATATATCCATTGCAGGGATAAAATGGTGGCGGAAGAAATTGTACAGGAAGTCTTTATCAGCCTGTGGAACAGGCGGCACGAACTTGCTGTTGACAAAGTAAATGCTTACCTGGCCACGGCCGTACGGCTATCTGTTTTTAAACAGTACGCCCGGCAGCAACGCCGGGAGCAGATCATCGCCACAACTGCCGACCCGGTGATATCCGGCTGGGATGAGGAAAAGATCTACACCCGGTTCCTGCAACAACAGATCAATGGGATCGTGGAAGTTTTACCCGAAAAATGCCGCCTGGTATTTAAACTAAGCAGGGTAGAGGGCCTAAGCATTCCCGAAGTGGCCCAGCGCATGGGCATTGCCGAAAAAACGGCAGAAGCGCACCTGACCAAAGCCCTGAAGGTACTGAAGCTCAAATTGAATCGCCCTTATATATGGGGATTGATAATGCTCCTGAAAGTACTGATCCCATAACTTTTTTCACTTCACAAAAAAAATAACACGTACACTAAGGGAAAGTATGCCACTTAGGGTACATATCCCTGTAACTGTAATTCCATGTTATCGGAAAATAATGTATTTCGCCTGGAACGGGGCGGAAATTGGCCAATTGTATGAAGGGGTACCAGCAACAAACGGATGCAGACTTAATGACGTCCCTGGCGAAGGGCGACCGGCATGCTTTTACCGAAATTTACCAACGCTATTGGAAAAAGCTGTTGGCCATCGCCTATATCCATAACAGGAATAAGGCAGCAGCGGAGGAGATTGTACAGGAAGTCTTTATCAGTCTCTGGAACCGGCGCCATGAACTGCGTGTCGATCAGCTAAATGCCTACCTGGCCACGGCCGTAAGGCTGTCTGTTTTTAAACGTTACCTGCGCCAAAAGCGCAGAGCAGCAATTATTGCACAAACAACAGGACTTGTTACAAGTACCTGGGATGAAGAAAAGATCTACACCCGGTTTTTGCAGCAATATATCAACGGGATTATAGAAGTATTGCCTGAAAAATGCCGCCTGGTATTCAAGCTAAGCAGGATTGATGGTCTCACGATTCCTGAAGTAGCGCGGCGAATGGGCATTGCGGAGAAAACGGCAGAATCGCACCTTACCAGGGCGCTGAAAGTACTGAAGCTTAAATTGAATCATCCTTACTGATACCATTCATTTTTTCTCTCTCAAAAAAAATTATTTCAGACACTAAGGGGTAACCTTATTTCCGCGGTACATATTGCTGTAACTATAAAAACCATACGTTGAAGGACAATATATCTCAACTCATTGAAAAATACCTGGACGGCACCATTACGCCGGCTGAGGAAAAAACGCTGATGGACTGGTACCAGCATCGCAATCAAACCGATGCAGAATGGCCATCTGATACCGTTGACGAGGAAGAAACGGTACGTTTGCGTATGCTGGTGCGCCTGCACCAACAAATGGAGGTGCCCATAGCCGCGCCCAAAACGTCCCGGCGGATAGTGTATTACCTGTCGGCCGCCGCTTCCGTGATCGTTCTATTGGGTATCGCCGCGTATTTTATTTATCCGCGGCTTCATCCGGCTCCTAAACCAGCAGCTATTGCACAGGTTACCGGTGATATTGGTCCCGGTGGTAATAAAGCCATATTAACGCTGGATAACGGCGACAAGGTAGTACTGGAAGATGCGAAGAATGGGATGATTTCTCAACAGGGTAATGCGGCAGTGAATAAAACAGACAGCGCTAACCTGTTATATAATAATATAGCAACAGAAGGAACTACGGCAGTTGTTTACAACACCGTAAGCACGCCCTATGGAGGACAATACCAGGTAACGTTGCAGGATGGTACTAAAGTGTGGCTGAATGCCGGATCTTCCCTGCGCTTTCCTACTACTTTCCCGGGAAATGAGCGCCAGGTGCAATTGTCCGGCGAAGCCTATTTTGAAGTAGCTAAAGATAAAGCGAAACCTTTCCTCGTGACCGTAAATACTACCGCCGATAAATCCATGACGGTGCAGGTACTGGGTACCCATTTTAATATCAATGCTTATCCCGACGAACAACATCATATCACCACACTCCTGGAGGGAGCTGTAAAGATAAACTATGGTGAGGCCAACGGCTTGCTGGTACCAGGCAAAGAGGCTGTCTTGCATAAGGTATCCGGAAAAATGGATATCAAAGAGGCTGATACTGAAGAGGCCGTAGCCTGGAAAAATGGCTACTTCTTATTTAATAATGATAAAATAGAAAATATCATGCGGCAAATCAGCCGCTGGTATAATGTAGAAATTACTTACCAGGGCGATGTGTCGAAAAAGGCCATCGGCGGGAGTTTGTCACGCTATAAAAATGTATCTGAAATATTAAGAATGCTGGAACTCACCGGCGCCGTTCACTTTAAAACTGAAGGAAGGAGGATCACCGTTATGCCATAAAACTATCTGCAACCCGCAGGGAGGCTATAAAAACAACCGGGAGCGCGCCAACGCCCCCGGAAGAATGACCGCGGAAACGGCCAGTTTGAGCGCTTATCCCTGTGGAAGACAAATTTTTCTCGCAATTGTAGTCACAGTCATCTGATTATAGAACTCAAACATCCAAATGTAATGAAATTTTACATACCTGACGTATGCCATGAAAAAGGCGGTTGTACGCACAAAAAACTCCTGTTGATTATGAAACTGACCTTCGTTTTAATGATCGCAGTTCTTATGGAGGTAAGCGCTTCCAGCTATGCGCAGAAGATAACGCTATCAGCTAAACAGATCTCACTCGAAGATGTATTCCGCCAGATACGGAAACAAACGGCCTATAATGTTTTATGGGATGTGGAAACGCTAAGAGACGCCAAACGGGTGGATATACGCGTCACCAACGCCACCGTAGAAGAAGTATTGCAGAAAAGTTTCGTGAACCAGCCCTTTCTTTATACCATCCAGGAAAACACCATCGTGGTAACACGTAAGCGCGAGGAAGCACCGGCAGCCATTACCATTAAAGGGCGGGTAACGGATATGAGTAATCATCCATTGCCCGGCGTGGCGGTGCGATTGAAAGGAACCCAAACCGGCACGGCTACCCAGTCGGATGGTTCCTACTCCATCAACGTACCCGATGGAGCAGGTGTATTATCCTTCAAATACCTGGGATATACGCCTAAAGAAGTACCGATTAATGGTCAGACTGTGATCAACGTGCAAATGGAACAAACCTCTTCCCAACTGGGAGAAGTAGTAGTGGCCTACGGCAGACAGCATACCCGCGAAATCGTGGGCGCCGTAGCTACGCTGTCGGCTACCGATATCAAGGATCAGTCGACCGGTACTTTTGCCGAAAGATTACAGGGCAAACTGCCGGGCGCACAGGTAGCGCAAACCACCGGCCGGCCCGGACAAAGTATGGACCTGCGTATACGCGGCGCGGCATCTTTAACCTCCAACGTACGCCCCCTGGTGGTAGTAGATGGACAACCGATGCTTGGCAACCCCGACAATATCAATAACATCAACCCCGATGAAATTGAATCCTTTACCATTTTGAAGGATGCTTCCTCCACTGCCCTGTATGGCTCACGGGCGGCCAACGGCGTGATCCTGATCACTACCAAAAGAGGAAAGTCCGGCGCAACACAAATCAATTTTAATTCCTACTACGGCGCCGCTTCCCTCATGCGGGAACTGATTCCGCCGGTGATGGATGCCACACAGCTGGCTACTTACATGAAAGGATTTTATGAAGATAAGATCAAGTACGAAGGCTATACTGGCGGCATCCCCGCCGTATACCAGAACCCGGAGCAATACGGTAGAGGAACCGATTGGTTCAGCGTATTAACGCGGACAGCACCTGTACAGAATTATAGCATTGCTATCAATACCGGTAATGATAAGTCGGCCTTCAGCATGGTAGGTGGCTATTTTAACCAGCAGGGCATCCTGAAGAATACCGGTTATAAACGCTTTTCGCTGCGTGTGAACGGCGACTTTAACCTGGGCAAGCGCGTGAAGCTGGGCTTCGGCGTAGCGCCTTCTGTGCAGCTGGAGCATAATAACCGCCAGGGTACGGGCTTTAACGTAGACGGTCAACGCGCCATTTTTGCATCAGCCTCCATGATGCCTACCATGGGCTCACCTTATAATCCCGATGGTTCGCTGGCCCTGGGCATTTCAGGATTTACCAACCAGTTTGTATGGGCCAACCCACTCCGGCAGCTGCTGGAAGTACAGGACGATGCGAATCGCTTACGTGTACTGGCTAACCTGTTTACCGAAATAAAACTGCTGGAACACCTCACCTTCCGCGCTTCTGGTAGTGCCGATGTAGGCAACAATACCCGTAACCGGTTTATCCCGTCTACCTCCATGGGTGGGTTCAATGCGCTGCCGATCGAAAACCCGCCACCAGGAAATAATACGGCCCTGGGAGAGTCGCTGGTTAATAACGATTATTCCTGGCTGAACGAAAACACGCTGACTTATCAGAACCGCTTTGGTGAAAACCACTCGCTGAATGTAATGGGCGGTTTTACCGTACAACGTTCCACCGGTTTTGCCAGCGATGTGGTAGGTCGCGATTATCCCGATAACAGCGTATCCCAGTTATCGGCCGCCACCCGTTTTACTACTAATACTTCCAGGTTTGATGCGTGGACGATGGCGTCGCTGTTGGCGCGTGTTAACTATAGCTATAAAGACCGTTACTTTTTACAGGCTACCATGCGAAGGGATGGCTCGTCCCGTTTTGGCGCTGATCATAGGTGGGGGACTTTCCCTTCCGTTGGCGCCAGCTGGATGGTGAGCGATGAAGCCTTCCTCAAAAATATATCTCAACTGAGTTTATTGAAAGTAAGAGCATCTTATGGTTTAACCGGTATGAATGAAATGGGAGGGAATTACAGGTTCGCAGCCGGCGTAGGCCCCGCCAACTATGTATTTTCAGGCGGACTGGCTCCCGGAAAAGTACAGAATAGTTTAGGTAATCAAGGATTAGCCTGGGAACGTAATAAACAATTGGATATAGGTTTCGACCTGGGCCTTTTCGACAACCGCATCACGCTGGCATACGACTACTACGATAAGCTCACCGACGGCCTGTTGTTTATCGTACCAGTGCCGCAATCTTCCGGTTTTACTACTGTACAGGATAACCTGGGTGATATCCGCCAGTGGGGACATGAAATTACTGTGAGCACGAAAAACCTGGTCGGTACATTCAAATGGAATACCGATTTCAACATCTCCTTTAACAGGAACATCGTGAAAAGGATTGGCCTGAATAATATTTCTTTTGCAGATGCGCCTACAACAACACTCTCCGAATTCACCGACTACAGAACGCTGGTAGGCAAGCCTGTTGGTCAGTTTTATGGATATGTGTTTGATGGCATTTTCAAAAACCAGGCAGAAGCCGACGCCGGGCCTAAATACTATGGCACAGGTACCACCACGCTTTCCCAGGCAGGCACCGTGCGGTTCAAAGATTTAAACGGCGATGGTAAGATCACATTCCCTGAAGATCAAACGGTGATAGGTGATCCTAATCCTAAATTTATTTTTGGTTTGAGCAACAGCTTTCAATACAAAAATTTCGATTTGAGTATTGCCATATCAGGCACTTACGGCAACAAATTAAAGAATGGTATGCAGGAAAGTACCTACAACCTGGATGGCGTATTCAATGGCCCGCCGGAATTGCTGAACCGCTGGCGCTCTGAGTCAGATCCGGGAGATGGAAAAGTGGCGCGCACATTAGCCAATACCACGGCCGCTTACCGTACAGATAATACCTTGTTCATCCACGACGCATCGCATATCACCATCAACAATATCACGCTGGGGTATATGCTGAGAAAGTTCAGGACGCCTTATATCAAGAACCTCCGGTTGTATGCTTCCGCACAGAACGTGTACATCTTTACCAGCTATCCGGGTAATCCGGAGGTGA
Source organism: Chitinophaga eiseniae (assembly GCF_012641265.1). Taxonomy (GTDB): domain Bacteria; phylum Bacteroidota; class Bacteroidia; order Chitinophagales; family Chitinophagaceae; genus Chitinophaga; species Chitinophaga eiseniae_A. Next base: position 89,568 of record NZ_JABAHZ010000010.1, read on the forward strand.
GCGCCGGAGGACTGGCATTTGTAGCGCAGCAGGGACAAGACCTGGGCGCTTACCCACTGCAAAGAACCTTTACGTTTGGCTTGAACCTTGGCCTTTAAAATCAGCAAAAATGAAAAAGATTATCTATTCCATATTAGTGGTACTAAGCCTCGCAGCAACGTCCTGCAAAAAGTTCCTTACCGAAAATGATCCCAATAATGTAACGCTGGGAGACTATTTCAAAACGGAAAATGATTTTAACCTGGCTGTCAATGGCGCCTACAACCAGTTACGGGGGCTTTATAACAACAAGAGCGCCTGGACCATGGGCGAAATGCGCTCAGATAATACACACTATGATTATAAATCTTCCGACCAGGCGGTAGCTACGGTGAACCGTTATGCAGTAGCCGATTTCCTGGATGATAAATATAACAACCAGACGCCACCCAAGTGGAATTCCGCTTATAATGCGATTTCCGCGGTGAATATTATCGTAGATCATATCAACGATATTAAGTTATCGGATGCCAGTCGCAACGCCATCCTGGGACAGGTGAAATTTATCCGCGCCCTGGCTTATTTCGACCTGGTACGTTTTTACGGAGGCGTACCCATTTATGAGCATGCACCGCTGGGCCGCGAACAAACCTATATTCCGCGTTCCACTGCCCAACAGGTGTATGACCTGATCATTGCAGATGCCACCGATGCAGCAGCAAAGCTGGGTGCGCCTGTATTCCCGCAAACCGGCCGTGCTACCAAAGGCGCCGCTTTAACCCTGCTGGGTGATGTGTACCTGACGCTAAAAAAATATGACCTGGCAGAAGCTGCCCTGAAACAAGTTACCGCCATGGGGTATTCGCTGTACCAAAACTATGGCGATGCCTTTCAGCTCTCTAATAAAAACGGCCTCGAATCCGTGTTTGAAATCCAGTTCAATAGCGGGCTTGCCACCCCGCAGGCAAATACGGATGCATCGATCTATAATTTCCTGCCGCGCATGGTCAACACCACGGTAGTCACGGGCGTCAACTTCAACAGCGTAACCACCGTTGGAGGCTATAACACGCCCACACAAGACCTGATCGATGCCTATGAAGCAGGCGATCAGCGCCTCGATGCCTCCATCGCCATAGCGGAAGGCTCCTTTAATGCCACCGACGATTTCACCGCTACTGCAGTAAAGTCAGCGGTGAATTACACGCCGGCGCCAGGCAAAGTCGGCCGCCCGTTTCCCAAAAAATTCCTCCACACCCATACCATCGGTAACCAAACGAACGACAACTGGCCCGTGTACCGCTATTCGGAAGTGTTGTTGTTGCTCGCGGAAAGCCTCAACCAGCAAGGTAAGGCAGGCGAAGCCCTGCCTTACCTCAATGCGGTGAGGGAACGCGCCTTTGGTAATGCTTTGCATGATATCACTACCACCGACAAGACCAACCTGCAAGCCGTGTTGCTGAAAGAAAGAAGGGTGGAACTGGCCTTTGAAAATAAGCGCTGGCTCGACCTGGTGCGCACCGGCAATGCTATTACGGTAATGAATGCCTTTGGCGTGAAGCAGAAGGCGCAGTATAGTTACCTGCGCCCAGGCAGCTACAACGTAACCCAGGACAAACTATTGTTTCCGATACCCAATGCCGAAGTGCTGCTGAACGATAAACTCACACAAAACCCAGGATACTAAATCCTTTAAACTCGCTTTACATAACAAGATGAAGCAATGATTTACACCAAGTGGGGGATAGGCAAGTCCCCCCTTGTTTTTACAAAAAACTGCATCCATAACTAAAACGTACTATCATGAAAAATGTCGTGATGAGGGCAGGTATTGCCCGCTTACGGTCAACCCGCATTCAGTTAATAGTTTTTGCATGTAGCTTGTTTGCTGCCTCCTGTACACAACGGGCAGAACAACTACCCACTTTAGCCGGTACACCCGGAAATGGGACGGTAAAAACAACTACCTCCGCTACCACTGCCCCCACCTGTTGTTGGGTAGCCATCACCAACCAGGCCAACAGCAAAATTGAAGTATATGACCCGGCAGATGCTTCCTGGACTACGCCCAAGTGGAGCTGGATGCCCACCACCGCACTGTCGTACAACGCCACCAGCGAAATACCCCTGTGGGAATCCCCTACAGATATTAAGGTGAGAAATAACACCGTATTTGCCGGCACGGCGCAGGTGATCACGGCTACCTCTTACCGGCTGGCTACCATTGCCCGGTATACGGGCACGGGTACACGTGGTCAGAAATTGTGGGTAATGGGCTTCAATGATACTACGCGGCTCCATGCCATGGAAATACTGCCTGATGGCAACTGCGTGGTAGCCAGTGCCGGCGCCGCGTGGCCGCAGGGATGGATACGCATCTATTCTTCTTCACAGCCATCGCCCAATCATGGCGTTAACACCCAGTACTTTTTTACTTCTGTACATGCCGTGCTGTGGGACAACACCCACCAGGTATTGTGGGCGCTGGGCAATGAGTTGAGAAAATACGGTTACAATACAGCCAGATCGGGAGGTACCCTCGCCAATCCGAAATTAGACTTACTCACTTCCTATACCGTGTTGCCTTCTCCCTGGGGACATGACCTGTCGGCCGATGTAAATAACCCCGATCAGCTGTTGCTATCCACCAATGACAGCACTTATGTATTCCATATCTCTACCGGCACTTTCAGCCGCCTGCCGGGTGCTGCACAACAAGCCATGGTAAAAGGTATCAGCAGTCAACCGGGTCAGAACACCCTGGTGGAAACAGTGCCCAGCAATGCTTGTCCACTATATCCCGCCAATACCTGGTGCACTTCTGTAGTCAATTTTTACGACGCCACTACCGGCGCGGCTACAGGCTCCCGTACCGTGGGTGGCGCCGCCATCTATAAAGGAAAAACATTTGATCCAAACTACTATTGATACGATGAGGAGAATAATTTTTGCAGGCGCCCTGCTTGGCCTCGTGTTTTTTCAGATGGCCTGCAGTAAAAAGTCGGGCTCTTCCGATGGTCCAGATAATAACCCGCCAACAGTGCAGCCCCCGGTGTCTTATCCGGGGCTGCTGTTGGCGCTCACCAACGATAACAGCAAGCAGGTGGAGATTTACGATCCCACAGTGATCAACTGGAATACCAGCGAGGCAAAGAAATGGAGTTGGTCGCCCACCACCACGCAGGGATTTAGCACCGCCGAAATCAAAGCATTTGGAGGCGGTACCGATTTTAAAGTGAGGAGAATGAAAGCCTGGCAGGAGGCAGATTATGTGGCCATCAGCGACAATGGCATGGCTGCGGTGATCGCCTATCCTTCCGGGAAACGGGTATGGTCGAAAGTAATTAGTGGTAACCTGCATTCCGCAGAACTGCTGCCCAATGGAAACGTAGCCCTGGCAGCCTCCGACGGTAACTGGATCCGGGTATACGCCTCTTCCCAGGGAGCAGATAACAATACCTATGCAGAGTTTACCCTGGGCGCTGCACATGCGGTGTTATGGGATCCCGGTATTAACGGATTATGGGTGACCGGGCAGGACTTGTCCAACAATGCGCATATCCTCACCGCGCTGGTGGTGGGCGGAACAGATGCTTTGCCTGAACTAACAGAGCTGACACAATACCGCGTTACCTTACCTACTGCGTGGGGCCATGAAGTAGGCGCGTATTACGGCAATAAAAATTTATTGTGGGTGACGACCAACGGCGGCGAATATGTGTTTAATAAAACTACTAAAACCTTTAGCGCCTCGCCTACCAACAATCTCACTTTTGTAAAAGGGATCGTGAATCAACCCAGCGGCCAGATTGTGCTGGTGCGGCCCGATGCCAATAAAAATCCCCGCCCGGAAGTGAGTTGCAACCTGAATGGCTGGTCTACCAGCACGATTGATTTTTATACCGCCGGCGGACAATGGCAAGGATCACGCATAGTAAATGGCGCCTGCTTCTATAAAATAAAGATGGTTTACGATAATTACCAGTAATGTATTGGAAGAAATATATAACGATAGGAGTGGCCTTGCTGGGCTTTTGGGTTAATAACGGCATGGCCCAGAATATGGCATCAGCGCTGATCCCGGCGCCCCGTACTGTACATTTGGATACGGGCAATTTTGTTTTCAGTGCACAAACACTGATATGCGCGGATGTCGCGGAAGTGCGTACCGTACAGTTTTTTACGAACCATTTGCGGCGTAGCACCGGGTTGGATAACAAGGTAGCAACGCATACAGATAACAGCGGCCAGCCGGCGTTAGTGATTACCAACAAGGGCGCCGCACAACTACCGGAGGAAGAATACCGGCTCGAGGTAACGCCCACCCGTATTACCCTCACCAGCAAAGGCGCCGGCTTGTTTTATGGTATGCAAACCTTATTGCAACTGCTGCCGGTACAAACGAAAGATACTATTGCTATTCCGTGCATGCGCATAGAAGACGCGCCCCGCTTTGGTTACCGCGGATTGATGCTGGACGTATCCCGGCATTTTTTTACAATAGAAGAGATCAAAGACCTGCTCGACCTGATGGCAGCTTATAAGTTGAATCGTTTTCACTGGCACCTCACCGATGACCAGGGATGGCGACTCGAAATAAAGCGTTATCCTAAGTTGACCGAGGTAGGGGCCTGGCGTGTACCCCGCCTTGAGTTTGGCGATAAAACATTACCACCGCAACCCGGCGAAGCGGCCACCGATGGCGGTTTTTACACGCAGGAGCAAGTGAAGGAAATTATCCGCTACGCAGCCGACAGGCACATCGACATCCTTCCCGAAATTGATGTACCCGGACATGCCATGGCCGCTATCGCTGCCTACCCGGAACTATGTGTAACGCGCAATCCGCACATTAAAGTGAATCCGGGTAGCAGCTTCGCCAAATGGTTCTCTACCGGAGGTTTTGAAATGTATGTCGATAATTCCCTGAACCCTACAGATGAAAAAGTTTATGAGTTCCTCAACAATGTATTTGAAGAAGTAGCGGTACTGTTCCCTTATCCCTATATCCATATCGGCGGTGATGAATGCTACAAAGGCTTTTGGGAGAAAGATACCGCCGTATTGCATTTTATGAAACAACATCAGCTGCGCGATGCGCATGCGCTGCAAGGTTACTTCATTTCGCGATTGAATAAGATCATTCTCTCTAAGCACAAAAAAATGATTGCCTGGGATGAAGTGGCAGCCAGCAACCCGGACGGAAATTTTACGGTGATGAACCGCTTTGGAGAGAAGGGCGCCATTACACAAACGAGGAGAGGCCTGGATATTATACTGGCGCCCGGCGGCAATGGTTTTTATTTCGACTATGCCCAAAGCCTTTCCGACCAGGAGCCTGCCAGTCATGGCGGCAATGCACCGGTATGTAAAACCTACCAGTATAACCCGGAGTACCCGGCCCTATCACAGGCGGATAAACAACATATCCTGGGCGTAGAGGCCTGTGTATGGACCGAACATATCCCGGATGTATCCAAACTGCAATACATGCTGCTGCCACGTATGCTGGCCCTCGCGGAAACGGGCTGGTCGGCCGAAGCAGTGAAAAGTTATCCGCGCTTTGCCGGTACGGCACTCCCGGTGCACTTGTCACGCTTCGACAAAACAGGCATCAATTACCGTGTGCCGGCTGTTTTTGATGATGCAGATACCACCATCGTTACCGGTACTTTTAAATTGGCAATTGACCAACCACCGGTGCCCGGCGCTAAAATTTATTATACGTTGAACAACCGGCCGCCGGGCGATTACGATCACCTGTATACGGAACCCGTTACCATCCGCATTCCTAAAGGGAAAGCCATCACGCTTAAAGCCATTGTGATTACCCCGGCAGGGCGCAGAAGCATCGTCACGCGCACCTTGCTGGATAATACTAAGCCATCTGGAAATTAAGTTTCTTTTTATGCAGCACATACGCCTCTTTCTTTTTCGCACGCTGATAGCCGCCCTGGTGTTGGTGACTATGCATGCAAATGCCCAACAGGAACGTTTCGATAAGGTGGCAGCGGGATTTAAAAAACCCGGTCGCGATTATGGTACGGTACCATTCTGGGTATGGAATACGAAGATTACTAAAACGTTGGTCGACTCCATGCTGAACGATTACCGGAAGAATGATTTCGGCGGCGTGATCATCCATGCGCGGCCGGGATTGATTACGGAGTACCTGTCAAAAGAGTGGTTCGACTTGTTCGACTACGCTGTACAGCAGGCAAAAAAGCTGGGACTCAACATCTGGATATACGATGAAAACTCCTACCCAACAGGCTTTGCCGGCGGATTGGTAGCGGATGAGATGCCGGAGGCCTATAACCAGGGACAGATGTTGTATATGGAAGAAGCAACACAGCTTCCCGTTGATCTATCGCCCTTTTTCCTGTTCCTGAAAGAACAGGATGGTGTTTATATAGATATCACCACTCATGTCAACGATGAATCCGGCAAGCAGGGACACTACCAGTTATTCCGGAAAGTGAATTACCAGAAATCCAACCGCGGCTCTGTGGCAGGCCCTATCGGCGTGTCGTATGTAGATTTGATGGCCAGGGGTGTTACCGATAAATTTATAGCCGTTACCTATAAGCCTTATGAAAAAATAGTGGGCCATGAATTTGGCAAAACAGTGAAAGGCGTGTTTTCCGATGAACCTACTATTATCAATGAAGGGCTGCATTCAGTGCGTTGGACGCCCGATTTATTTGATCGTTTTTCCCATACCTGGGGCTATGATCTCCGTTTACATCTGCCGTCGTTGTTTAAAGAGGTGGGCGACTGGAAACGGGTACGGCATAACTATTACCAGGTACTGTTAACGCTGTTTGTCGACCGGTGGGCCAAGCCTACCTATCATTACATGGCGGCGCATCAGTTAACCGGCACCGGGCATTATTGGGAACATGGTTGGCCCAGCCCGTACCACGGGCCGGATAACATGGCCATGTATGCTTGGCAGCAAATGCCGGGCATCGACATGCTCTTCAACCAATACAACGAAGATAAACCGGTGCAGTTTGGTAATATCCGCGCAGTGCGTGAATTGGGGAGTGTGGCCAATCAATTGGGTAAAACCCGTACCCTGTCTGAAACGTATGGCGGAGGAGGCTGGGAGCTGACCTTTAAAGATATGAAACGCCTGGCCGACTGGGAATTCGTGTTAGGGGTAAATTTCTTAAATCAGCATTTATCATTTTCTACGTTAACGGGTGCACGTAAATATGACTATCCGCCGAGTTTCTCTTACCATGAGCCCTGGTGGCCATACTACCGTTCCATGAATCACTATTATACGCGCTTGTCTTACCTGCTATCTAAAGGACAGCAGTACAACGATATCTTGGTACTGGAGCCTACCACTTCCGCCTGGATGTACTATGCCAGGAACGGAGAAAATAAGCGTTTCTTCGATATCACGAAAGCCTTTAATGATTTTGTGACCATGATGCAGCGGGCGCACCTGGAATACGACCTGGGTTCAGAAAACATCATCAAAGATCAGGGAAGTGTGGCAGGAAAACGCTTTGTAATTGGTAAGCGGGCGTACCAATATGTAGTCATCCCACCGGGGATGGAGAATATGGACGGTGCTACGTTTCGCTTGCTGCAAAAATATATCGCTGCCGGTGGCAAGGTGGCGTATTTTGAGCAGGTACAATTAATAGACGGGGCGCCAAACAAGGAACTGAATGCTATCCACCAAACGGTGAATGAGGTGAGCCGGTCTGCTTTACTGAACCAATTACACAACAACGGTTTTAGCATCGCTGCACTACGCGGTGACACAATTGGTGGCAACATTTATCATCAGCGTCGCCGGCTGGCCGATGGCGAATTGCTGTTGTTAACCAATGCCAGCATGACGGATGCCGCTGCCGGCAAAATTAATATGCCCGGCAATGATGTGCTGGCGCTGGACCTGTATACAGGGAGTATTCACCAGTACGACTATACGCCGCAGCCTAACGGGGTGGGTATTTCCTTCAACATCCCACCTGCCGGAAGCATGATGCTGTTTGTGGCGGATAAAAAACTACCCGGTTATAAGAAAGAAATAACGCCTGCGCAATGGACTACGATAACGGCTTCGTCCACCACGGTGATCCGGCCTGCCAGCAATACGCTCACCATAGACTTTTGTGACCTGCAATTACATCGGCCAGACTCCAGTTATAACCACCTGCATGTAGGAATGGCCTCCAATACGGCGTTTAAATACTTCGGTTTTACAGATGGGGTAGGCAATCCCTGGAACAACCGTACCCAATACAGGGATGCAATTGTACGGCGTGATACGTTTTCTACCGGTACCGGCTATACGGCTACCTATCATTTTAAGATGCAGGCGGGCGTGGATCCCCAGGACTTCAGGGCCGTGATAGAACATCCGGAGCTTTGGCAGCAGGTGAAAATTAACGGCATTACTATCCGGCAGGAACCCGGGCAGTGGTGGCTGGATCGCTCTTTTGGCGTGTACCCGATTGGCCGGTATGTAAAAGCCGGGGATAATGAGTTAGCCGTAACAGTATCACCAATGCGGGTATATGCGGAGATTGAGCCGGTATATATTTTGGGAGATTTTAACCTGGAAGCTGCCGCGCAAGGCTGGAACATCGTGGCGTCGCAGCCACTGCAACTCGGCTCCTGGCGTAGCCAGGGCTTGCCGTTATATGGGCAGGGGGTAACTTACACTAAAACGTTTACGGCTACACGGGGCGCATCCTACGCCATTGCGCTGGGACAATGGAAAGGCACCGTGGCAGCGGTAAAAGTAAATGGCCGGTTGGCCGGTACTATTATAGCCGAACCCAATCGCCTGGAAATAAGCCCCTTCGTGAAAACCGGGGATAATAAAGTGGAAATCACCGTAATTGGCAGCCTTAAAAACCTGTTAGGACCCTTTTACAATAACCCAGCGCCAGGGTTAGTGGACCCTGGCAAATGGTACAATATCAAAGTACAGCCGCCGGGCAATGAGTTTGATTTGTATGATTATGGGTTGATGGAAGAGTTCGAGGTGCAAACCGCCTTATCAAGACCATAAAGAGATCCTACACCATTTTCTACGCCATAGGTAATCGGGGATCCTATCCATATATGGTTTGGTGGAGGCGATAGCTAATTGGTATATAGTACTTTATACAAGTTTGTTAACCCCCACATTGCAAATATTCCCCAAAGCATCCCAAATATAGATTTACCCTCAGCCAAATATGTGTTAACCTCCACAGAGTCATAGCACCTGCCTACTTTTACGACAGATAATAATAATTTAATCACATGAAAAAGTTAGAAAAACTCGCTACCAAAAAGGTAAGCTCCCCCGAAACAGTTAAAGGCGGTAGATTAATGTAATTGGAACAATTTCTCGACGATGGTGGTGAAAGAACCACAGAAAATTGTCCTTCCTGGAACGGTCAGCATTATGTAACCGATACCCGCCAGGATCCCAAGAAGTAATCACCCCAAATTGTAACCCAAAACCGTACACCCATTAAAATTTAAAAAAATGGACAAGTTACAGAAACTGAATGCTAAGAAAGTAGAATCCCTGGAAACCATCAAAGGTGGTAGATTGGCTTTAATGGAAGAATCACTGGAAGATAGCGGTGAATCTGGCGGAACCACTGTTCACTCACCTACCCACTATTCAGGACCAGACGTTTATCTGTGCGATCACAAACGTGATAAATAGCAAATTCCTTCTTCCGTTATTATAAGGAACGGAAATTACAGGACTGCCGGTGATGCCGGCAGTTCTTACTCCTCAACACCATATTTTTATGTCACAACAGATCCTCATATTAAGTCAGTCGCACCTGGAAGGGGCTACAGACGCTGTTTGCCAGTGGATGAACCATTTGCAGATACCTTATCTGCGGGTGAATGGAGAGGATTTTTTCCATTTTCAAAGCCTGGCCGATTTGCCGGACAACGCCAGCATAGCAGCGGTCTAGTACCGGAGAAAGATCAACAGCTTTCCGGTGAAATATAGTTTCAAACAACCCGACTTCCAAACGCAATACACCATCAAACGCTTCCTGGTAGATGAATTTAACGGGCTGTACGCTTACCTGTTTCATACCATCGACCGGCAGAAATGGTTGAATGACCCCATCTCAGAAGATAACCTCAATAAATTGCACGTGCTGGCCCTGGCCTGTAAATACGGGATTAAAACGCCTTTCACAGAAGTAGTTACTACTAAAGCAATGATCGTTCAATGGTTGGATACCTACCCCGAACTGATTGTAAAGCCGCTGAGTGAATGCATTTTCCTGGAAGATGCCAGTGGTGGGCAATATAAGATGCTGACAAAAACGATCAGTCCTGCTAACCTACAGGCAGTACCTGAGCAATTTTTTCCCTCCCTGGTACAGGAAAAAATTAATAAGAAATTTGAAATCCGTACCGTGTACCTGGAAGGAACCTGTTATTCTATGGCCATCTTCTCCCAAAACAATAAACGTACAAAAGATGATTTCCGTGATTATGATACGCAACGCCCCAACAGAACAGTGCCGTATCAATTGCCGGCGGAGCTGGAACAGCAGTTGCACCAACTGATGCAATCATTAGGTTTCCGTACCGGTTCTATCGACCTGATGGTAGATATGCACGGGAACTACTACTTCCTGGAGATCAACCCCGCAGGTCAGTTCGGCATGGTGTCTTATCCCTGTAATTATTTCCTGGAGAAGAAATTAGCCCAGGCGCTCCATAAAAATAGCATATATGAAGAAGAAATTTACCAGTAACCTCAAAGATAAAAAAGGATTACCCTTATCGCTGTACTTCCTCGATAAAAGCCGCCCACAGCCGGCAGGGCCCATTCTTAAATTTGAGAAAGCCCGGAAGATCAATGCAGATGGCTTCGAGCTATTTAGTTTTTATAAAGCGATTTCCAAATTCTGATCTTGCACTGATTAAAAGGCAATGCAGACGTTGTGACGCAGGATCTGCGGCTGATAGAACGATTCTTTTACCAGTTGAGGAAGCTGTTGCGGTTTGAATAGATGGTCAATCGGATTGTCGTTTTTGTACTATTCCCTCATAGTAAGGAGTGCTAAATTTATTCCTTAAAACACTATTTTATGGAAAGTAAAACACGAGAAGAAAAGCTGTGCAGCAAATGGAATGCAGTTACTAAAATAGCTGCGATGCTGTTAATAGGCGTATTCGGTACTTTAGCTGTAAGCGCCCAGACGCTTCCTCCGCCTAACCCTCCTCAGACCGCACCGGTGCTGACAACGTTTGAACGGGAGTATAACTACGGCTACCAGGAAGGTGAAGGGTTTGCCAGCAGGAAAGACCGTGCTAATTACGAATGGTTCCTGGCAAAATATTATGAAGGACTGAATATGTATCCGGAAGATGCAGATTTCTACCAGGGGAGGATACAGGGGCTTACCTATGGCTGGTTGGAGAATCAGCCGGAGAGAGATTTCTCTACATACAACAAGTTGCTGAAATCCTTACAACGGAATTCCGCAGAAAAATAAATTGTTTAATAGGGGGTGAGTGCGTCTGTACGGTTGTACAGGCGCACTTTTTTGTAAATATTATTGCTTCGCTGTTTCTTTGTCCAGGAATCGTTCAACCATGGGAATCACGTAATCGGCTTCATGGGAGCCGGATTTCAGGGTCGTTATTTCTTCAATATATTCCCCGTGTACGCCTGGTATAATGGCGAGTGCGGAATGAGACAGTAGCCGGTGCATGGCTATCGCATGCTCGGGCTGTATAGCATCCTGGTCGGCAACGATAATCAGCGCGGGGGCAAGAATAGCCTTGAGTTGTTCATCTGGTATATCCCTGAAGTTGAGCACTCTTTTTACATCTTTGTCGTGCATGTTCTGCAACCCGGCAGCATTAGGCGCCACTTGCAAATAAGCGGTTTTAAGTTCGGCGGGCATATTACTCAGCTGTGCCTGTTTCATGAAATCCCAGAACCCTGGAGGCATGCCATTGCGTTTGTACAACGCAGAACCCAGCACCATTTTATCGACGATTTCCGGGTGGCGGATGGCTACTTGCAGGGTGGTGGTGCCACCATTGCTGAATCCAAAGAAGTCGGCTTTATTGATATGCAGCTGTTGCAGCAGCGCAGCTACATCGTCGGCATCCTGTTCAAAGGTGAGGTCTTTTGCCCGGTCGCTGGTTCTGCCATGTGCCTGTAGTTCCACGGCAATGAGTTGCCGGTGCTGCGCCAGCAGGGGAATTACCCTTCCGAAGGTAGTTTGAATGGTAGAACCGCCGCCATGGAGCAGTACCAGCGGCTTTCCTTCTCCATAAATTTCATAATACATTTTAATCCCGTTCACATCCGCATAACCATATTTGTTGGGAAGGCTATCTTTCGTTGATGGCGGGGTAGTGCTTACCTGTCGGATATTGTTGAACGACGACAGCAGCAGCCATGCCGCAGCGATGTATATAGTGAATGTTTTCATCTGATGTCATTAGTTTTGATGAAGTAATGTCCGCATTTTATCCAGCATTTGCAGCCAGCTGGGATAGGCGCCGGTTTTCTTTGCCAGTTCCTGGGAAACAGTTTGATGCAGTTGCAATTTAGTTTTCCCATCTTCCGTAGTAAAGGTGACGGTTACCAGCGTAGCGCCGGGCCAGTCGGCGTCCATACCGACGTCTACGGGGTTGATAGGCTGACCGTTTTCATCTGCATTGACTAGCGTAAATACAATTTTTGTATGGGGCAGGATCTCCTTGTATTCACCAATGGCCCAGCAGTCGCCGTATTGCGGGTTCCTGATGCAGGAATGAAATTGCCCACCCGGTGCTATATCCAGTTTTTTGAAGAAGATAGTACAGCCTTCCGGGGCATACCATTTCATTAATTTATCAGGATCTGTCCATGCGCTGAAAACTTTTTCAGCACTGGCATTGAACGTTTCTTCGATGAATACTTCGTTATTGTTGACGCGATTTTCCATGATACTATTTTTTAGAGGTGGTACGTTTGTTTTTTTTCGAAGGTGCCGGTATTTCATCCTGTTCAATAAAGTCTTTCAGGGCTTTCATCCTGCCTGTCCATAGTTTATGGTATTGGGCTACCCATTCATGTACTTCATTGAGCCTTTCCAGTTTGGCTTCGCAGAAGCGTTCCCTGCCCGATTGTTTTATATGTAGCAGTCCGCATTCAGAGAGGACTTTAAGATGCAGGGAAATAGCCTGGCGGCTCACGTCAAATTGCTCCGCAATGGTGTTGACGTTGACGGGTTGCCGGGCTATCATCCCGATGATGGCCCGTCGTGTTGGATCGGCAATGGCCTGAAAAACATCTCTGCGTGCTTCCATGATATGCAAGTATTTGCTTGCAAATTTATATGCAAGTATTCACTTGCACAAATTTTTTTTGAACGGCGCGTATGAAATAATTACAAACGGGGGAAAATGGGGCCACCCTGCCATTTCGATCAGCGTTATTTTTAAATCCTTCAAAATATCCTAATTTGCGCCCTTAAGTTCTTTCTTCACCTTTTATCAAGCAGCAAAGGTTCCCACATCACGTGGGATTAATAGGGAATTGCGTGTAAATCGCAAGCTGTCCCGCAACTGTAAGTAACCAGAAAATTTTTACCCTTGTTGTCCACTGTCTCTGTTGAATAGAGATGGGAAGGACGGTAAAAATGTTACAAGCCAGGAGACCTGCCTTTATGCAATTGACAATGCTTTCGTGGAATGAAGCAGCTGTTGAACTGATATACGCTTTAGCCCGCCCCCGCAGGGGCCGGAATGAATCATTATGCGTATCACTCACACTACTTTTTTCTTGCAGCATTGCTGATGTATCAAAGAGCTTTTAACTGATTTTTTATCAAATTAAAAGATGCAGCATGCAAACACTCCATCCTGGCTACCCGCGGATAGGCAGCCTGTGGAATTATTCTTATAAAAAAATAATAACATGAACCAGGACAAGATAGATCAATCTGTTACCCGGATATTTAAAGCCGTATTCCCCGATAGTATCAATCACTATGATACGTTGTTTGGCGGTACTGCCATGGCCCTGATGGACGAAGTAGCCTTTATCACCGCCACCCGCTACAGCCGCCAGAAAATGGTGACGGTGAGCAGCGATCGTATCGACTTTACCAAACCTATTCCCGCAGGTACCATTATCGAGTTGGTAGGTATCGTATCGTTTGTTGGTAATACCAGCCTCAAAGTAAGAGTAGAGGTGTTTATCGAGCAAATGTACTCAACAGTGCGGGAGAAGGCCATCACAGGAGAATTTACCTTCGTGGCCATTGACAACGACAAGCGCCCGGTAAAAATTGATTGATGATATAAATATGATAAAAGCCTCCCCGCCCGGGGGAGGCTTTTATCATATTTATATCGTTTACACCAATGAAATGCTCACCGGTATATTATTTCGCGTGGCCTTGGAGTAAGGGCAATTGGCATGCGCGCTATCAATCAGCTGCTGTGCCAGCGATGCTTCCAATCCGGGTAGCGCTACGTATAACCGTGCCTGTAAGCTGTATTGTCCGTCGTTCAGCACCAGGTCTATTTCCGCATTAACGGCGGTTTGTTCCGGCAGTTTAATTTTCAACGCATGAGCGGCCAATCCCATAGCGCCAATAAAGCAGGCCGACCATCCGGCAGCAAACAGCTGTTCGGGGTTGGTACCTTTGCCGCTGCCAGGTGCTCCCAATGAAATATCCAGTTGCCCATCGGTGCTGATAGCCTTTCCTTCGCGGCCGCCGGTAGTATGTGTTTTGCCGGTGTACAATGTTCTTGCTTGCGTGTTGATTGTTTGCATATAAAATGTTTTTTTGTGAAGTTATTGTTGTGTATGTGCAGCGGCGATGATAACATTGGCCACCGCTTCTGGTTGGGAGATAAAAACGACGTGACTGCCTTTGATTTCGGTAATATGATCGCCCGCTCTTTTATACATGCGGCGTTGTATATCTGGGTGCAGGGCATGATCATCGGTTGCTACAATCCCATAGCTGGGCTTATTTTTCCAGGCTACCTGCGATACGGGAGCGCCAAAGCATGCTGCAAAAATAGGTACCTGTGAGGCAGCCATGAAGTTGGAGGTTTCGATGGGCAGGTCTGCTGAAAAGCCGTTGTGAAACTGTGCTGCATCAAAATAAATCACGCCTTTGTCGTCGGGAGGAAGGATGCCTGAAGGTTCTGTGGCAGGTCCTGAACCGGCCAGCTGCGCGGTGTTTTCACCTTTGTCGGGCTGAAAGGCGGCAATATATACCAGGGCTGCTACCTTGGGATGTGTGCCTGCTTCGGTGATTACGGTACCGCCCCAGGAATGTCCTACCAGCACACAGGGGCCGTCTTGTTTGTCGAGGATATTCTGGGTAGCGGCCACATCATCTTTCAATGACGTAAGCGGATTTTGCACCACTGTTACATGATACCCTTTGGCAGTGAGAATGTTGAATAATGCTTTGTAACCGGAACCATCTGCGAAGGCACCATGTACTAAAACAATATTCCTGATATCCTTTGTATGTGGATCGTTGCCATCGGAAGCTGCCATGGTAGCTAGCGCAGGAAGACATAGCAGGAGGAAAGCGGTGAATCGTAAACTTTCCTGGATACGCTGTAAAGACATTTTTTTCATTTTTTGTGCTGTTTTATTAGTGGATTAATCAGCCAGGCCGGCTGCTTCGATAATAGCGTTGGTAAATATTCCTGGTGTTTCGGCAATTAGTGAAGGTCTGCTTTGGTGGCCGCGATAATTTTCCCGTTTGTATCGTTTTGCACAAAGCCAATCAGTTCCCAGTCAGCGTTGTTAAACCCGGCAGGAAGCGGGAGTGTGGCGTGATTGCTTTCCTTAGTATTCACCGTCGTGAGCTGTTGTACAATTTGTACATGTGATAATTTTCTGCCGGCATTTTCGCCGGCCCTCACCTGGCTTTGCCCGTTTTTT
Organism: Chitinophaga eiseniae; assembly: GCF_012641265.1. Classification (GTDB taxonomy): domain Bacteria; phylum Bacteroidota; class Bacteroidia; order Chitinophagales; family Chitinophagaceae; genus Chitinophaga; species Chitinophaga eiseniae_A. The sequence continues at coordinate 105,469 of NZ_JABAHZ010000010.1, forward strand.
TGTACCAGTGCCAGCAGCAGGTGGGTATTTTTCCGGGGAGATGATAACTGCCAGTTTACTTCCAGTTGGCGCGCTGCGGAACGCGCCTGCAATGTCAGGCTGGCGCCTGCGGGTTGATCCAGCGCGGTGTTGACTGCCCGCTTTACGGCAGTTACATCGGAGCCTATCATTTCACGACTGCCGTTGATCACCATTTGTGGCGTATACACGGTGGACAGTCCCAGCCAGGAAGCATATTGTTGCTGCCTTTCAGAAAAGGCATGTTGACTGTAGGAGTCGCGCCAGCCCTGGTGATCCCAGTAGTCTACGTGGAAGGCTAGCAGGTATAATGGCTGGCCGTTGCTTTCCTGTTCCAGCCTGGCCAGCAGTTCATCGGCAGGCGGACAGCTGGAGCAGCCTTCGGAAGTAAACAGCTCTACTACGGCAAATCCTTTGGTGCTATCGGTGTTAGTTACCAACGGTCCGTTGTTGTTGCCCAGTACATTGGTGCAGGCGCCCAGCAGGCTGCTAAGCGAAAAGATGGCAGTGATGATCAGTGATTTCATGAGATGAATATTTTAGTAGTGAATTATTGTGGATCACAAGGATACCAGGCTGGTTGTAAGGATTGTATGAAGGCGGTTCTGGCAGCGGCGTCGCTGGCGGCAGTGGCGCCGTTGTACGGCCTGAACTGGTAAGCGGGTGGTTGTCCGTTGGTAACAGGCGTCATATCTACTGTTTCCACGCTTAACAGTTCCCCGTTGATGTAGCTGCCATACCAGGATTGATTATCCTGTTCGCGGTAGGTAACCAGTTTGTATATGGCGCCAGTGGATGGTAAGTGCATGGCGGCTTTATTGCCATACAGCATGGCTACCGAATTGGCCTTTTCATTGATAACGGTGGTAATCACCTGGTAGCCGCTGTCGTTGAATGCATAAGGTCTGATAGCGGGTATGTGTTGTTTCGCCTGGGAACAGCTCATCAAAGCGGCAGCGAGGAGAATAAAATATAAGTAACGCATATACGAATTAGTTTAAAGTGGAAAGATCGAAGATGCCGCCTGTTTTGTTGGCAGCACGATGGCAAGAGCTGCATTCCCGGAAAGTCATGGGCGTGGCGCCATAAGGTTTTAAAGCGGGTGTTTCAAATTTGGCATATCCCCAGCCATCGGTGTCCTGGTAGCGTTTTGCATCTCTCACCATATACTGTATGTTCAGAAATTTACCCGGATGAATATTGCCGTTGACGTCTATGGATTTTTCCCATACTACTTTCACAATCACCGCTCCATCAGGCCATGGATTGATCTTTTTCTCTTTAATAGCCTGCATGGCAACCGGATTGGCAAACATGACCCGCATCGTGGTATTATCAAAGCGGGAGGTGGTGCTCATCACCTGCCACTGGCGGAATTCAGGCATATGGCGGATACCATTTACCGATACGGGGAGTTGGACAGGCGTCGCTTTTTCCCATTGTTGCCGCGCCTGGGCTGTTTTTACGCTATCCGGTACCACTTTTACCCGTTTGGTATTAAGGTAATTACGGAGCCCGGAAAGCTCCGCCGGCGTTACCTTGGCATTGCTGTGCAGGGCGGCATAGGAGGGAAGCGGCATGGTACCCGAATTGATCATATTATAGGCTTCCCATAGGGCCGATTGCTGCTGGGCAGGACTCAGCCGGTCCCATTCTGAGAAGTTGAGGTGCTCCCGGGCAGCTATCACATCTTTCCTGACAAGACCCGACACTACAGGTAGTTTATCATACCAGGCCAGCTGGGTGTGGTTAGAATGACAATCATAACACGCATGTCTGAACAGCTGTTTCACTTCTTCAGGTGCATTGATTTCGCCGGTTACCGGCGGATTTTCCACTACCTGCGTGGTAAAGGAAATAGCTGCTACCGCTATGCTCAGTGCGCCCGTAGTAAGCAGCGCAATTTTAAGAAGCCTGGATGTTTTCATGTGTCGAAGTATTACATCACAAAGAGACAGCAATCAGGCTCCCCGGGGAAACACAATACCCTATACCCGGCAATTAAGCGGTTGTACCGGACAAAAACGCACCTGGAAAAACATCCTTGTTTTACGGTCAGTCACGCCAGGCGCGGTGGCAGGTCCTGTTAAACCTGGGGAATGCCGTCGTCAGGACCAAAAATGCCGGGTTGGCCATCCTTTTTTGTCCTACACCCCCTAAATCCGTATATCTTTGAGGCGTTATGAAGCAAAAAAATACATTCAACATTTCCGGCCGGGTCATATGGTTTAGTTCCCTGTTCCTGGGAGTCATTGTATCATTGCCCAGCCTGATCCAGCATACCTTCAACGTTTATGAAACCATCGCGAACTCGGCGATCACCTTTATATTCTCCGTATTTGTCTGGTATTATAATATCTTCACGCTGCCGGTATATACTTCCCAGGAAATCAACCGGGGATTTTCTATGTATCCCCTCGTGAAAAACCTGGTGGTAGGTATTGTGGTGATGTTTCTGTTGTCTTATGTACAACAGCTGATCTTAACACACCTGAACTTTGGCCCGGTGATGCTCATGTTTGAAGTGAGAGGGGTGCTCATCAATCTCACCTTCTATATGTTTATCCATCTCCTGTACCAAACCTACCAGAACCAGCGGGTGAGCATTGAGCTGGAACGTACCAGGATGGATAACCTCGCGGCACAATTTGAGCTGTTACGGCAACAGGTAAACCCACATTTTCTCTTTAATACTTTAAATACGCTGAAATACATGGTAGAAAACCAGGATGAAAACAGCGTGGACTTCATCCTCAAGCTATCCGATTTTTACCGGTTTACGCTGGAAAACAGGCAGTTGGATCTCATCAGGTTTTCAGAAGAAATGAAGATTGTGCAGGCCTATCTCTTTTTGCTGAAGGCCCGCTTTGAAGAAGGCATTGAAGTAGATATACAAGTCACCGAGCAGCACCAGCAGTCCATGATACCGCCGTTTACGCTGCAGCTGTTGATGGAAAACTGTATTAAGCATAATATTGTAGCGCCGGACAAGCCGCTGCAGATCAGCATTTATTCAGAAGGCGAGTATATTGTGGTGACGAATAATGTGCAGCCAAAGATCACGAAAGAAGCATCTACCGGGATTGGGTTGGATAATATCAATGAACGGTATCAGCACCTGCTCAATAAGAATATTATTATCACCCCTGGTACAGACCTATTTGAAGTAAAATTACCCATCATCCATGAGGATAGTCATAATAGAAGATGAGATAAAAGCCGCTAAGTCGCTGGCCGGCATGATCGCCAAAGTAAGGCCTGCTGCCACCGTGGAAACTATGTTGCACAGCGTGGAAAGCGCCGTGGCTTATTTGTCGGCCCACGAGCCGCCCGACCTGGTATTTATGGACGTGCAGCTGGCCGATGGCCTCTGCTTTGAAATATTTAAACAGGTAAAAATATCTTCCCCGGTAGTATTCTGTACCGCCTTCGGAGAATATTCCATGGATGCCATCAAATCAAATGGGGTCGACTACCTGTTGAAACCATACGCAGTGGCCGACCTGGAGGCTGCCTTCGAAAAAACAGATAACTTCCGGAACTTCTTCCAGCAAAAATCTGCCCAGCCCGATTGGCAGGAGCTGATTAAACGGCTCGACAAAAATGAAGGCAAAACCAGTTTCCTGGTCTTTCATAATAACCGGTACATCACCGTGCGTACCGACAACATCGCCTACATCTACATCAAATACGATGCGCCGTATATCGTCACCTTCCAGGACCAGAAATACATTATTTCACAAACCATGGAGCAGCTGCAGTCGCAATTGTCGCCCCGGCAGTTTTACCGGCTCAATCGCCAGTACCTGGTGAATTTCGATGCCATCAAAGAGGTGGAACATTACTCGGCACGAAAACTGGCCTTGCAGCTCAATGTTGTTACGCCGGAGCCATTGGTGATAGGGAAGGAGAAGATCACGCAGTTTTTGCAGTGGATGGAGAATAGGTAAATAGACCTGTTTTGTCCTTATTTTTAAGCAAATTTTAAGCTGGTTTTAATGTTGCTTGATAATTTTCCTGATTGCGCAAATCAATTTCCCGATTTGATCATTTGCCCGCTGATAGCTGATCGACCTTTGTATTACATCAGATATTTATGCGCAAATTATTGTCGGGGCTTCCCTTTATTTTATTGCCGGTGCTGGTCTCCGCACAGCGGCATACAGATTCAACCAGGATTTATTACCTGAAAGATATCAGGGTAAAAGGTATTCGCACGGTACGGGGAACCGGCCACCTGCCGGAAGAAAGTGACGGAGTTATTTATGCCGGCAAAAAGAATGAGGTGATAGAAGTGGACAGCCTGGATGCCAATAAAGCCATTAACAATACCCGCCAGATATTGGGACGTATACCCGGATTGAATATCACTGAAACGGAAACCGGCGGCTTTACCGCCAATGGTATTGCTACGCGTGGACTCAATCCTACCCAAAGCATTGAGATGAACACCCGGCAAAATGGCTATAACATCTCCTCAGATATTTACGGCTATAACGAAGCATATTATCTGCCGCCCATGGAAGCCGTGAGCCGTGTAGAAATGGTAAGAGGCGCTGCGTCGCTTCAGTTTGGATCACAGTTCGGGGGACTGGTAAATTATGTTTTACATACCCCTCCAGCCGATAAGCCATTTGAATACTACACATCACAAACGGCAGGCAGCTTTGGGCTGTTTAACTCCTTTCACGCTTTTTCAGGCACCATCAAAAAATGGAGCTACTATAGCTTCCTGCAATACCGCACATTGGATGGTTATCGCCCTAATAGCCATCAGCAGCAGTTTACCGGCTATGGCAGATTGCAATATAATGCTTCCGATAAGCTGAATGTGGGAGTGGAATATTCACTGTTGCGCAATCGTATTAAAATGCCCGGAGGGCTTAACGACAGTATGTTTCATGCTGATCCGCGTTCTTCCTTCCGTGCGCGTAACTGGCTGAAAAGCCCCTGGAATGTGATCACGGGGTATCTTAACTACGACATCTCTCCGGCCACAGCACTACATGTAAAAACTACCTACCTGTTCAGCAGCAGGGCGCTGGTATGGAGAAATGAAGATGGCGGCCCTGGGGTGCTGGATACCATAGACCCGGCAACGGGACAATACATTCCCCGGGAAGTACAAAACGAAGTAATGCATAACACCACCACGGAAGTGCGCCTGTTACATCACTACCAGTTGGGAGGAATGAATAATACACTGGCCGGAGGTATGCGTTACAGCTACGCATGGTTTAAAAGACAGGGTGGCGGTGAAGGTACTACCGCCAGTGATTTCGATCTGCATGTGAATGGCGAATATGAATATGCACTGGACTTTACCACCACCAATGTGGCGCCATTCATTGAAAATATTTTCCGGATCGGGAAAAAGTTATCTGTTACGCCCGGCTTCCGGCTGGAGTACCTGAAAAACACGGCCAAAGGCTATATCACCGATGGTGAAAAGGTTTTTACAAACGATAGCAAATCGCGCAGTTTCCCGCTGTTCGGTCTGGGGGTTGAGTATAAAACCAGCAGCTACACCAATGTATATGCAAATATCAGCCAGGCCTACCGCCCGGTAGATTATTCGCAGCTCACACCAATAGGTATTACATCGAAGATAGATCCGCATATGAAAGATGCGTCCGGATTCAATGCTGACCTGGGATACCGGGGCACCGTGAAAAATTTCCTGAACTTCGATATCGGTTTGTTTTATCTCGCCTATAACAACAGGATTGGCACGGTGCTACTCAACGATGAACGGGGAAATCCCTATACACTCCGCACTAATGTAGCCAACAGCGTACATAAGGGGGTGGAAAGCTATGTAGAACTGAATATATTGAAATGGCTGCATCCTGCTTCCAGGAAGGGTATCAGCATTTTTGACGCTTTCGGTTATACAGATGCAAAATATACATCAGGCGAGTTTAAGAACAATCGTGTGGAGGCCGCTGCCAAATATATCAATCGTGTTGGGCTCATTTACAGCGACCCTCATTTCTCCGCTACCTTCCAGCTGAATAATGTAGGGGATGCCTATGGGGATGCCACCAATGCAAAATTCAGTGAAGATCCCATTGCAGGCTATATTCCTGCCTATACCGTTATGGATATAAGTGCCACCTATAAAATCAGTCGGTATACATTAAAAGCCGGTGTTAATAACCTCGCCAACAAGGCCTATTTTACCCGTCGTACTGATGAATATCCAGGCCCTGGTATTATCCCTTCCGATGGAAGGAGTTTTTACGCAGGCGTGGCAGCGAGATTTTAGCAATGCCTCCCTGGGGAATAAAAAAACCGGGACCATTGTGAAGTGGTCCCGGTTTTTATTTTGTTGAGTAGGAATGTTAATACCGGTAACACACCGCGTTAATATTCATCCCCGCACCCACAGAAGCAAACATAATCAGGTCGCCCGGTTCCAGCGCATGTTCCGGTATCTGATGTTTAAGCACCAGGTCATATAGCGTGGGAATAGTGGCTACTGAACTGTTTCCCAGCCATTGAATACACATAGGCAGTACATCTTCCGGGTACGTGCTGATACCGTATAAAGCATAAAAACGTTCAATAATGGCTTCATCCATTTTTTCATTAGCCTGGTGAATGAAGATTTTCTTTACATCTGTGATAGCCATGCCACTCTTGTCCAGGCATAGTTTCATGGCCTGTGGAACATGCAGCAATGCAAATTCATACACTTTCCTGCCAAGCATTTTGATATACATCTTTTCGGGATCCGGAACAGGGCTGAATGATATGCCCATATTGATATAATCTGCTTCCGAATAAGAATAAGTCTGGGCACAGGAGGAAAGGATTCCTTGCTGTTTTTCCGGCATTTCTATTGATTCCATGATGATGGCGCCGGCGCCATCACTGAAAATCATGCTGTCCCGGTCGTATTTATCGATAACCCGGGAGAGGGTTTCAGCGCCAATTACCAACGCCTTTTTTGCCATGCCAGCCTTGAAAAGACCGTCCATCTGGATAACTCCCTGGAGCCAGCCGGGGCAGCCGAAGATAAGGTCATAGGCAATGCAGTTAGGATTTAAGATACCCAGTTTTTGTTTAATGTTACAGGCAATAGCCGGTACCATGACTGATTGTCTGCCATTTTCCTGGACATCCCCAAAGTTATGTGCCACGATGATTTGGTCTATTTCTTCCGGGTTTATGCCGGCATCCAATATGGCAGCTTCTGCAGCGAGAAAGCCAATATCTGATGTGTTGATATTGGGTACAACGTACCGGCGTTCTTCAATCCCGGTTATCTGTTGAAACTTTTTAATGATTTGTTGGGCTGGTTGTGTTAAAGGCTTATTGTCGGCATAGAACTGCTGATCCAGGAAATCATTATTTCTTTTTATTTCAGTCGGTATATAGGCGCCCGATCCGGTAATAACAGATTGAAACATATTCGTATTCACTTTAAATTGAGAGTTGTTATATAAGCCTGGCGGCTATATGGTAATACAGTACAGCTTTTCTACCCCGTACAACTGATGAATGAATAATTGTTTGTTAGTTTGATAAATGAATTATTATCGCGAATGTCCATATTACAAAAGTTGTGAAGTGAAAAATAAGGCAGCTGGAAAAGCGGGACTGAGGAAGAAAAGAAATAATCCAGACTAGATCAGAAAATGCAAAGGCAGGAGCCTGATATACTGGAAGATACACTAATAAATTCAAAAAATGCAACATTATTTTGCTATCAGCAACTGCCATTAAGACTACATTACTGTACGTACAGCCGTTGAAGTGATTTGAGAAATATGCGATTGAAATTTTCCCGAAAGCTTTATATTGCCTGTCAGCCAGATGTGAGTAACCAATATGAACCCAAATGCTGAGTACGAGAAAATGCCCAAAAACCTGAAAGGCCTTCACCTATCAGAGAAAGCGCAACAGGATCTGAATAAATTAAAGTGGGTAGTCACGGAAAAAATACATGGCGCTAATTTCAGCTTTGTGTATGAGAACCACCAGCTACTATATGCCAAAAGAAAAGATTACCTGAAATGGACAGACGATTTTTTCAGTTTCCAGGCCGTTGCCGCTGAAATGGAAGACCGGGTACTGGCCCTGTTTGAGCAGCTGAAGCAGGATAGGCCGGCCGGCCGATATATTCTGTATGGTGAATTGTTTGGGGGCAAATATCCTCACCCGGAGGTGGCGCCTGATCCGAATGTACAGGCCATCCAAACCGGTGTGTATTATAGTCCTGCGATACGTTTCTGCGCCTTCGATATTGCGCTGGAAACAGCCGGAACGGGCCTGAAAACCTACCTCGATTATGAGGTGGCCCTGGCCTATTTTGAGCGCTTTGGCATCTTTCACGCCAGGGTATTATTCTCCGGTAAAATAAACGAAGTACTCAACTTCAATACCCGGATCGACTCCACCATTCCCCGGCAATTGCAGTTGCCGGAGCTAAGTACCAACCTGATGGAGGGTGTGGTGATCAAGCCTTTGCGCCATAGTGATATCATGGAGCCGGGCATTCGTCCTATCATTAAGCTCAAGAATCCCGAGTTCGACGAAGAAAAGAAGTTTCACGAAGCAGAGAAATGGTCCTTTATTCCCGGCGTCAGCTCCCGGTCGGAAGAGCTGTCCTTCCTGGTAACAGAAATGGCCGCCTATATCACGGAAAACAGGCTGAACAGCGCCATTTCAAAAACCGGTCGCCTCGATTTCACCAATACGCAGCGGGTGAGTGATATCCGGCAGGAGTTCCTGGACGATATCTTCGCCGATTTCAACATCGATCACGATAATCTCCTGGCAGACCTGGAGGCGGATAAGGTGCAGTGGTTGCGCCACCGGATCGGGGCCCGTATTATTGAGTGGATGGCGGGTATGGCCTGACTTACTCAATTTGCCGGGATAACTACCCCGGCTATACGTATTATTCTGTTTTGAGCGCTTTCACAGGGTTCATCAAAGCAGCTTTGACGGACTGGAACGAAACGGTGAAAAGCGCGATGAATAGCGCGATCAGGCCTGCTATTACGAACAAAGACCAATTGATATCGGTTTGGTAGGCAAAATTTTCCAGCCAGCGATGCATGCCATACCATACCAGCGGAATAGCCAGGATAATGGCGATCAGCACCAGTTTCAGGAAATCTTTTGATAACAATATCACCACGTTTTGTACGCTGGCGCCCAATATTTTGCGTATACCTATTTCTTTGGTACGTTGCTCTGCTGTAAAGGCCGATAGTCCCAGTAATCCAAGGCAAGCCACTATAACCGCCAGTATGGAAAAGGTGGTAATGATACTGCCGGTACGTTGTACATCTGCATACATCCTGGCAAAGTTTTCATCCAGGAAGGTATAACGGATAGGCTGATGCGGCGCAAATTCTTTCCAGACGCCGGTGATGGCAGTAATCAATTTGGGAAAGTCGGCGGTATGGGTTTTCACGGCCACGATATCGGGGCTGTTGCCCAGTCTCAGGCAAAGTGGCCCAATGGATTGTTTCATGGACTCAAAATGGAAGTTTTCTACCATGCCAATAATCGTATAGGTGGTCCAGGCATTCGATACGCGTTTCCCGATGGGATCTTTAAGCGACAGTTTTTTAGCCATCTCCTGGTTAATCACCACGGCCTGGGAGTCGGTAGGCATGGTAGCAGAGAAATTGCGCCCCGCTATTATTTTTATGCCCAGGGTTTTCACATAGTCCTGGTCTACTATCCATATTTGTGTAGGCAGCTCACTTTCCAGTTCCCGTTTACCTTCATTCCAGAATCCGTTCTGATCGCGGCGGGTACCTTCTACCGGCAGGTAACCACTTACGGTGGCATTGCTCACCCCAGGTACCTGCAACAGGGCTTTCCTGAGCTCGGGCGCCCGTTCTTTCAGGGTACCGGCGCCCTGTATCACCATGACCTGTTCTTTGTCAAATCCCAGCTTCTTATGCAGCATATACCCCATTTGCCGGTAGATGATCATCGTGGCAATAATGAGGACTACGGAGGCGGTGAATTGAAATACCACCAGGCCGCTGCGTATCGCGGCACTTTTGCTGCCGGCGGTCGTCGTGCCTTTCAGTACAGATACCGGTTGGAAAGCCGACAGGTAAAATGCCGGGTACAGCCCGGCTACTATTCCGGTAAGAATGGCGGCCAGGAATATTCCGGGGGCAAACCACCCCGCCTGCCAGGGAATAGTGAGTGATTTGTCGGCCATGGTGTTGAAAAAAGGCAGTAACACCCAGGCGAGTGTAATACCCAGCAAAAAGGAAAGCAGGCTGTATAGCAGGGATTCACTGAGAAATTGATATACGAGGCCGGTTCGTTGTGCGCCAATGGCTTTCCGGAGCCCTACTTCTTTGGCCCTCCCGGCGGACCGGGCGGTGGCCAGGTTGATGAAGTTGATACAGGCAATCAATAAGATAAAGCCCGCTACGGCGCCAAAGAGCCATACCAGGCGTATATCGCCGTGGTGGAGGCCATCATCAACACCATCTGACCGGAGGTGAATGTCCCGCAGTGGTTGAAGAACAAGCGCGGCTTTTTTTGCCAGGGTGGCGACATTTACATCGCCTACTTCTTTCATAGCAGGAATAAAGTAATGCTCGATAATGCCGGTAGTTATCTTTTTTTCAAGTGCACTGTAATCCGTTCCTGGCCGCAGTTTCACATAAGTCGCGTAATTGGAGGCGCGCCAGAAAGTTTGTTCTCCCGGCCAGAATTCAACGCCGGCGAGGGTAATCAGGAAATTATGGCGGAAGTGGGTGGTGGCGGGGAAATCTTCAATAACGCCGGCTACCCGGTAAGGCTTGTCTATCTTGTTGTTAAGTACCAATAGCTTGCCCACGGGATTTTCGCCCGGGAAATACTTTTCCGCCTTGCTCCGCGTAATAACGATGGTGTTGGGGGCGGTGAGTGCCTGCGAGGCATCGCCGTAAATGAAATGCGGCTGTAAGATATCGAGCAGGGACTGGTCGGCATATACCAGCCCTTCTTCATAATTGTTTTCTGTCTGGTCGGAGCGCCGTACCTGGCTGTTGCCGCCATCACCCCAGCCTGGGCTATCGAGGTATCGTCCGGCCTTTTCTATTTCCGGGTAATCTTTTTCAACGGTGTTGGCCAGTGGCGCGGGCCAGGCAGTGCCTTTATTTAATTTACCGTTGTCGCTATAAGTACCTAATATGCGGTAGACCTGGTCGCCACCCGGAATCTGCCGGTCATAGCTCACTTCGTCTACGATATATAAAAAGATTAGTAAACATGCGGCAATACCCAGGGCAAATCCGCCAATTTTAATGGCGGCATACATTTTTTGCTTGGACAAATTCCGCCAGGCAATTTTAAAGTAGCTCTTTAACATGAGAGTTGCTTTTTGGGTCCCGGTACAAGAATATTGCCGTCCTTTCAAATGCAGGGCAGTCAACGTTTGGGCGCTGATGAGCCGGCGAATTTTGTCCGCCAGCGAACGATTAAACGTCCGGAACCGGACATCCGGGGACCTACATGTTTGCATGCCGGTGGTAAAGCCGGTTGCTTTGTGCCGTCAGCACGTCACTACAGTTGCCGCCATTGGTCAACTGTCATTTCAAATTTGATTTCGCCTTTTCCATGTACGCCTGTTTCTTTCCAGCCCGCTTTCTGGTAAAAGGATGCTGCCCGGGTACCGGGTGCGGTACCCAGCCACAGCGGCGTATCCGTTTGCGTAAAATACCAGTCCAGCATCACGTCATGTAGTTGCCTGCCGATGCCTTGTTTATCGAATTCTGGATGAACGAACAGGGCCCATATGTTGTGCTCCTGTAAATCAACAATGGAAAATCCTACTACCTGCCGGCCAATTTCACATACCCAGCCCTTGCCCCGGGTAAACAGGAAGGTTTCGCAGTCCTGGTCGGTGACCAGGTTGGGGTTCGACAACATATTTTCCCTCACCGCATTTCTCACGGTTTGTATTTGGGGAATGTCGTGGAGCCTGGCTTCTCTGATGATCATAGGAGTAAATATTTTATGTTGTAGGAAGTGCCACAAAAAAAGTAGTTCCGTTGCCTGGCTGGCTTTCATACCAGATACGCCCCTTGTGTGCTTCTACGATTTGTTTGGATATGGCCAGGCCCAATCCGAAGGAATGTTCACCTGCAGTGCCTTTTCTCCTGGAGGTAGTAAACATCTGGAATATATTGTCCTGCATGTTATCGGGAATGCCTATTCCGTTGTCTTTCACGGTAATCACCACTTCGTGGGATTTTTCTTCCAGGTGAACGAAAATGTCGGCGCCATCCGGACTGAATTTAATAGCATTGGTAATAAGGTTACTCATGACCCGCCATATTTTTTCGCGGTTGATCGATAACGTTATGTGTGCGACGCCAAGGTGGATATGCTGTTTTTTATTTTCTGCTTTGAACTGTAATAGATCCACACAGTAGCGAAGCATATCGTATATGTCAGCTTTCTCTTTTTTCAGTTCTTCGGAGCGGCTGTGCATCATTAAGAGGCTGTCTACCATTTCCATGGAACGTTCGCCGGAAGTTTTGATAAGGTCCAGCATCATCTGGTTGTCGGGCGACTGCTTCCCTTCTTCCAGCATCATGGAAGCGATGGAGGTCATGGCGCCGACGGGGTTGCGGAGGTCGTGCGCTACTATTTTCATGATCCTCGTATTGTCTTCCTGGCTTTGTTCCAGGGCAGTAAGCGTCGTTTGCAGGTAATTATTTTGTTCCGTTATTTTTTTATTGAGCCGGTTAGACACCCGGTATTGCCGGTAAGTGAAAATAGCGAGTAATGCACAGATACTGCAAAGGCCAATTAATAACCAGATTTTCGATTCTTTATTGCGATTGCTGATGGTGAGTAGTTTGTTTGTTCCTTCGATATTGTTGTATTTAACATAGTCGCCGATGAAATTTTTCAGGTTGTCATTTTCTTTCGTGAGTGCATTTTCAAGTTGTTCATGTGCGCGACTGATATTGGCTGCGTTGCCGGTCCGTTTTGCGGCAGCCAGTATTGCCTGTGCGCCCGGTACCATCATATTGTCGTATCCCGTTTTCCGGGCAAGGTTATAGGCTTCATAATGGTACTTGAGTGCGCTATCGGGGTTACTTGGATCATAATAGCTGCCAATGCCGGATAAACCATTCATTTCAAGTAGTTCGTTGTTCTGTCGCCGGCATTTGTCCAGGCTTTCTTTCAGTAACGGCAGGGCTTCTTTCTTTCCCTCGCTGATCATGACGTTCGCCTGCATTTGCATGATCATAATGGGAATCCATTCCGTCTTATGCCGGCGGGCAATGGCCTGCGATTTATCGAGGTAATAGTTGATACTGTCGGCGCTAAGGGACGGGGTACAGGTACAGTAATCGACATATAAAAGGCTCATGATGCTGTCTTGCTGCAAATGGCTGCCCATGGCCATGGCCTGGTGGAAGTAAGTCCTGGATTTGACGGTATCGGCTATTTGCGAATAGGTGATTGCCATGTTCATGAGCATTTGTACAACGTTGGCAGTATCGGCCATTCGCTCGTAACCTGTCAGTGCACTACTAAATAAGTTCAATGCTTCCCTGGTGAGCCCCCTGTTGGCAAGCGCAATAGCAATGACATTATCCGCATCCGTTTCACCTTTAAAATAGTGCATGTGGTGCGCCAGGGCTTTGGCTTTAAGCCCGTAGTAAAAAACACTGTCTACGTTTTTGACCTGGTAAAGTATTCCTACCCGGTTCAGCGCGTTAACGAGTGCAATGCTGTCTTTGATGGATGACAACCGTGCCCTTTCTTCCCACATTTCTTTAGATTGAGCGATCGCGTTATTGATTATTAAAAATAGTAATAGCGCTAATAATAGGAAGGGTCCTGGCTTGGGTATATTCATGTCGTATTAATAGGTATGTACAATTTACATTTTTTTATTGGAAAATGCCGGGCTTTCGTATGGTGAAGGTATACCAGCTATGTATTGCGGTGTAATTTGCAAATTTGATTATCTGCCATTGTTAATACTTTTCTTTTTACTTTTAATAAGGTATGGAAGGATGCACGTTCCTGACTGATATCGCCTTGAAATATTATCTAATCCTTATTTTGAATACCTGCGCGGGGGGCGCAGGTATTCTTTTTTACATACAACAACGTTTTTATATAACTTTCATAAATAAGTCTTTATCTTGTTTGGCATTTTATGCCATTAATGTAATAGATTTATAGGTGAGATGATGACCGATTACTCCCATTTTGCTGATGAAGAGCTGGTTCAGATGATGGGTAAAGATGATCACAACGCCTTTACCACTATATATTACCGCTACTGGAAGCGGTTGTACGTACTGGCATATGATCGCTTACGCTCCCGTGAACTGGCTGAAGATGTGGTACAGGACGTACTTACCGGCCTGTGGCAACGGAGAGGACATACGATTATCCGGTCTTTGCCGGCCTACCTGGCTACCGCCAGCCGCTACGCGGTGTTTACACAACTATCGAAATTGATGCCGGTGACACCGGTAGAAGCCTTGCCGGAAGCGGTGCAGGCTATAACCGACGATGTGGCCACCATCCATTTCCTGCAGCAATCTATGCAGGAGCAGCTAAAACAACTACCCGAAAAATGCCGGATCGTTTTTGAATATAGCCGGGAAAAGGGAATGAGTAACAAAGAAATTGCCGCCGAGCTTCAGATCTCCGAGAAAGCGGTGGAAAAACATATCACCAAAGCCTTACAGCGTTTACGCGTACAATTCCGGAACTATTTTCACACCCTGGTACTGTAGCGGAAAAATTTTTTTTCCGGAGAGGTAGGGTAGGGCATCCATTTTCCTACTCTACTTATATAGCACCTTATTAAATCATGACTGTGGATGGAAACTAAAGAGCTGGCCATACTATCGGAGAAGTACCTCGCGGGGAAAGCCAGCGAGGAAGAAACGAACCGGTTGTTGCAATGGTACAATGCCTACGACGAGGCGACTTTAACCGTGCATATAGCGGCCGCAGAAGGTGAAACGGAGGCATCGCTGGAACAGCGCATGCACGCCCGTTTGCTGGCGGCAACGCTGCCATCCGAAAGCCAGCCCCGTTTGCGCCCGGTATTTTACAAAAGCTGGAGAGTGGCCGCGGCAGTGGTTTTATTACTGGGAGCAGGTATTACCTATTATGTCTCTACCAGTAAACCTAAAAATAGTACAGCTGCCAAAGCTTTACCTATAGCGCCCGGGGGCGATAAAGCCACCCTTACCCTGTCCGATGGTTCGGTAGTGAACCTGGATACCACCGGCAGCGGATGGGCCACCATACAGGGAAGCAGTAAAGTACAGAAAACCGGTAAAGGGGAAATTATTTACCAGCATGGCGGCCCCGTGGCGGAAGCTGTGAGCAACAACGTACTACGCACGCCCCGGGGAGGGCAGTTTAAAATCAAGCTCCCCGATGGCACCGATGCCTGGCTGAATGCTTCCTCTTCTATCAGCTACCCTACGGCGTTTGCCGGTAAAGAAAGAGCGGTGACCGTTACCGGGGAAGTATATTTTGAAGTGGCGCCGAATGCCCATCAACCCTTTTCGGTAAAGGTCAACAATATGGAAATACTGGTGCTGGGCACACATTTTAATGTGAATGCCTACCCGGATGAAAGTACCATGAATACCACCTTGCTGGAAGGCGCGGTGCTGGTAAGAGCCGGCAGCCAGTATAAACAGCTGGACCCCGGTCAGCAAGCCAGGGTAATGCCCGGCAAAGAGGAGATCGTCTTTGTGAAAAAAGCAGATGTGAATAATGTGATGGCCTGGAAGAATGGTTACTTTTCGTTCGATGATGCAGATATACCCACCGTAATGCGACAATTGTCCAGGTGGTATAATATAGAAGTGAGCTATGCCGGCAAGATTCCGGAAGAGAGGTTTACAGGGGAGATTGGCAGAAGTCTGACACAGGAACAACTACTGAAAATACTGGCGCAGGCAAAGATTCAGTTTAAAGTAGAAGAGGGGAGAAAGCTTATCATTTATCCATAATCAAAAACCAATCACCAACCATTGCTGATACCACCAATATCAGCCACCATGATGCCAGGCACCACCAACGCCTGCATCGATTGCTATCCTGTCAAATTTCGTGCTATGAACGACAAGAGTCCACCGGACAGGGGCTAATTATGTTCATCCATAAAAAAAACCTGGTGTCAAGATTGGCGTCCGCACCAGGTTTTAGTAATGGTTAACTCATTCAGGAAAACGATTCTACTGCTTAAAAAAGCGGTTAGAAGCATTTTGTCAACCAAAAACCAATCTAAGGTATGAAAATTAATGTTGTTCGCAGCGGGCATCACAACGACCCGTCTTTCAGCAACGCGTATTCCCATCAACCAGGGAGCGATTATGTCACCAAAATCTGGAGAGCAATGAAATTGACCGCCCTCTTTTTAACGGTACTGGCCCTGCACGTTTGTGCCAAGGGATTGTCACAAACGGTCAGTGTGTCCTGCAAGGATATGCCTTTACAGCAGGTATTCAGTATTATTAAACAACAAACCGGCTTCGTATTTTTTTATCGCAGCAAAGACCTGTCGGATATCACGCCAGTGTCGGCACAGCTGAAAGAAGTACCACTGAAAGTAGCCCTGGGAAAGCTGCTGCAGGATAAGCCATTGACTTTCGACATGGAAGGCAACACCATCGTTATTTCCCGCAAAACAGCGGCGACGGAAATCACGGCAACCGAGCCAGTTCCCCCGCAGGAAGTGGAAGGGAAAATAGTGGACGCCAAAGGGACGCCCATCCCGGGTGTTTCTGTTCGCGTAAAAGGCAGCAACACGGCCGCTATTACGGATGCCACCGGGCATTTCCGCCTGAAGGAGGTAACCAGGAATGCCACCCTGTTGGTGTCCTGCGTAGGCTTCGAATCACAAACCTTCAACCTGGGAGGCAGGGTCCAGCTGGAAATAGAGCTGAAGGCCAAAGTCGACGACCTCAATCAATATGTGGTAGTCGGTTATGGCAGCACCAAACGGAAAGATCTCACCGGCTCCGTGGCCTCTGTCAATGTAGAAGAGGTGAAGAACGTTCCTTTCGCCAGCATCGACCAGGCACTGGCCGGTAAAGCCGCCGGCGTACAGGTGGTACAGGCCGACGGCTCACCCGGCGGCGTGGCCAAAATCCGCATCCGTGGCGGTACCTCCCTGCTGGGCGGGAACGATCCTTTATACATCATCGATGGGGTGCAGGTAACAATACAAAACCGGTATCTCCAGAACCAGGCGGAAGTGGTAAACCCGGTGGAAGGCGGCGGTAGCGACGACCGGAATGACGGCGTTTCCGGCTCCTTCTCCCGCGGATTAAACAGCCTCGCTGGTCTCAATATCAACGATATCGAAAGCATCGATATCCTTAAAGACGCTTCTGCCACGGCTATTTATGGTTCCAAGGCGGCCAACGGCGTGGTGATTATCACTACCAAAAAAGGAAAGCTGAATCAAAAGCCTGTGCTGGAAGCCAACTACTACGCAGGCGTAAGTTCCCCTATCAAGGAAAAACTCCTGAATGCCAGCCAGTACCTAAGCCTCATCAAAGAAGCAGCGAAAAATCTGAACGATGCCAAAGCGCAAGCCGGTGCAAACCCGGATCCCAAGGCAACCGCTATCCTCACTGATCCCAGTTTCCTGGGCACGGCCAATACCGACTGGCTCAAACTGGTATTACGTAATGGCGTGTCGCACAATGCAGATATCTCTGTACGTGGCGGTGGCGCAGGGTCCAGGTACTATACCTCTCTCGCCTATACGAAGCAGGATGGGGTGTTAAAAGGTACCGACTTCTCCCGTATCTCGGGTAAAATAAGCCTGGATAATGAAATTACGCAGCGCTTTAGGGTAATTACCAACCTGGATTATGGGTTCACTAAAAATAATATTACCAACGGTATTTATCCACAGGCGTTGTTTGCGCCGCCTACCTTACCGGCTTATAACCCTGATGGTAGCATCTACCAGTTCAAGGGATCACAGGTGGGCGCCTACGACTACCAGGGTTTTCAAAACCCGCTGGTATTGCTGGATGGTATCAACCAGGGTAAAACGGCGTCCCTTATCGGGTCATTGAGCGGCGACTACGATATCCTGAAAGACCTGAAATTCAGAAGTACCCTGTCTGTCAACTATAATAACTACCACCAGCTGAACTATGAGCCCAGCACCGCGGTAATAGCCTCTCCGGATGGCACCAGCAGCTCCAATGGCGGTATCGGTTCGCAGGCGCAGACAGAAGACGTGAACCTGTTTTTCGAAAATACCCTTACCTGGGATAAACAATTTAATAAAAACAACCGCATCAACCTGTTGGGTGGTACCTCCTGGCAGAAATACCGTTTCAACTCTTTTTCCGCGTCAGGACAAGGGTTCCCGGATGATAAATTTCTCAATAATCTTTCTTCAGCCGCTGTTACACTCCCTTCTACAGGGATTTCCGGCCAAAACTCGTTGTTGAGTTTTTATGTACGTGCCAACTATGCGCTGAGAGAAAAATACCTCTTTACTTTTACCGGCCGCTCTGATGCTTCTTCCAAATTTCCGGAACATAACCGCGTAGGTTATTTCCCTTCCGGTGGTATCGCCTGGCGTATTTCCCAGGAGCCATTCATGCAGCATGTAAACTGGGTGAATGAGTTGAAATTAAGAGCCAGTGCGGGTTACACAGGTACGCAGAACTTCGGCGACAATTTATATTATACCCTGTATACACCCGGTTCCTATGGAGGTACCAATGCGCTGATCCCTACACAACTGGGAAATAGCCGGCTCAAATGGGAATCTACGTTACAGAAAGACCTGGGACTGGACTTTGAATTATTCAATTCCCGCCTGCGTGGGGTAGTGGGATATTATGAGAAGCATACCTCCGGGTTGTTGCTGCCTACCACGCTGGCGCCAAGTTCCTCCTATGGTAGTGTTGTGGCCAACATCGCCAACATCAGCAATAAAGGCCTGGAGATAGATTTACGGACAGATATCATCAGGCATAAATCTTTCCAGTGGACAGCCGCCATCAACCTGTCAGGCAATCGTTCTAAGGTAACGGATATCGACAAGGATTTCTCTGATCCCAATGATATCAATGCTTTTTCCCTGGGGAATAGTATTGTAAGAAAAAATGAACCGCTCGGACTTTTCTATGGTAAGCAATTTGAAGGTATCATCCGTACACAGGAACAGTTAGACACCTATAAAAAAGCATATACGTATTATATGTACTTCGCTCCCTACCTGGGCATAGGTGACCCGATGTATAAGTTAGACAGTACCGGCTTCCCCGGACAGTATGTGATCGGACATGCACAGCCTAAGTTTTTTGGCGGTTTTACCAACACATTTACCTATAAGCACTTTAGTCTCATTACGCTGCTCACCTTCTCCTATGGTGGCCAAATGCTGTACCTGGCAGATGTCCAGTACAAGAGCTTCCAGGAGTACACCAACAAAGGCACACGTATCCTGGGCAGGTGGACGCCGGAAAATCCAAATTCCGACCGCCCCAGGCTGATGCTGGCGCAAAATGGATATAATTATAATTCCAGCGCAGAAGTATTTGATGGCTCTTATCTCAAATTAAAATCCATCACACTCAGTTACCAGCTGCCGGCGAAAGTAGCTGCCAAAATGCATATCCGGGATGCCTCTATGTATATGTCGGCTACCAACCTGTTTACCATCACCAAATATCCCGGGCCAGATCCGGAAGTGAGTAACAATCCTTACAGCCTAATCAATGGCAGTAACGATGTGAGCACTTTCCCGACCGTAAAGCAGTATAACCTGGGTATTCGTTTTGGATTTTAAACTATCAAACAGATTTTATGAAAAGTATTATATATACCATGCTGGGCGGTTTGTTACTGACAACTGCATCTTGCAAGAAGGAGTTAGGGAAGCTACCGGAAAATGCCAAAGTAGATGGTAACACCATCATCGATCAGCGTACTTCTGAAATAGCGCTCAACGGTGTCTACTATCGTTTTGCTGCAGTTAACAGCGACAACAATGTGACCAAATGGATGGAACACGAAGTAACACCCGGTATCTTTGCCGGGTACCTGGGATATGGTTATGGGGCTGACCCGGGAGAAATAAATGATATGGCGAATTCCAGCTTTAACAGTAGCTACTGGACTTCTGGCTATAATATTATCAATGCGGCCAATGGTATCATCAAAGGGGTGACGGCCCTGGATGATAAAGGATTTACGGGCAGCCGGAAAGCGGAAATTCTTGCAGAAGCGAGGTTCCTGCGGGCTTATGCCAACTTTAAATTATTGAGCTTTTACGGACAATGGTTCAACCTGGGCAGTCCCTACGGCATATTGCTGCGCGATGAATTTGTGACGGTAGATAAAATCTCCAAAGCACGCAGCTCCGTGAAAGACAGCTACGCGGCTATCCTCGCAGACGTAGATGATGCCATTGCGCATGGTCCCGACAACAGGCCGGATTTCTACGCTACCCGCTGGGCAGCCATGGCATTGAAAATGCGGGTGCTGATGAGTCATGCGCAACCGGAAGACTATCCTAACGTGATTGCATTGGCCGACAGTATCATCATCAAGAATAAATATTCCCTGGAACCTGTAACCAAGGATATTTTTTTAACCAAAGGACTAGCTAGCCCTGAAGTAATACTGGGGGTAAAACCTCAGCAAAACCAGGAAAGCTTTTACTACACTTTAAGTAATCAATACTGGCCGGGCGCTTCAGGATTGTATGTCGCCAAAACGGCATTAAAAGACCTGTTGAATGGTGATCCGAGACAGCCCTGGATGGTAGGCACGGCCAACCGCTATTCACCCGGTACCTTTTTCTTTACTAAATACAAACAGCAGGGATCCACTACCACCGTGGTATCAGAAACCGCTTATGCGTTCCGCTTAACAGAAGTATACCTGTTAAAGGCAGAAGCGCTGGTACGCTCCGGAGGCAGTACCGCCGCCGTACGTACTATCCTGAAAACGGTGATGGGACATGCCGGTGTAACGGACTTTACGGCGATCGATAACGCCAGCGACACCAACGAATTGCTGAAGCAGATCTACCTGGAAATTTCCCGTAACTTGGTAGGAGAAGATGGCCAGGAATGGATGGCCTTACTTCGTTTGCCAGTGGCATTAACTAAACAATTGCGTCCTACACTCACGGATCAGATCCGGTATATCATGCCTATTCCACACGAAGAATTCCTGTATAACCCAGCCATTGGTGATCAAAACCCAGGCTATCAAAAATAAGTACAGACCTTAAATTTTATTTATGAAGATGCATTCCAATCAACTACTCATGGGACTGGCGCTGCTGGCAGCCTGTACCCAGCCCAAACCCAGGGCCAGTATCACGGCTGATATAACGGGATTGAAAGATTCGGTGGTGTATATATCCGTACCCGTAGCCGACTCTGCTAAAACAGACACCGTACCGGTAAAGGATGGCCACTTCACCTGGACCGGCGATATCGCGGAGCCGCAGAAGATATACATCGGTACCCACACCCGTTATATCGAACTGTTCATGGAAAATGCAGCGGTACAGGTAAAAGGAAACATCGATTCGGTGGACCAGCTGAAGATCACTGGCTCTGCTACACAAACGGCCTATGAAGCGTATCAGCAATCTATTGAAGACATTACCAGCCAGGAAAATGGGTTGTATGGAAAGTACCAGGAAGTAAAAGGCAATGATACCGCACTAGCCGCCGTGGAAGCTAAGCTGGAAGTGCTGCGGGAACAAAGACATGATCGGACTAAGGCCTATATTATAGCCCACCCCGAAAGCCCTGTAAGCGTAAGCATGATTGCCGATATGGCCGTAGTTGGGGAATATGCGCCGTTAGATAGCCTGTATCGTAAGCTTACACCAGAAGCGCAACAAACAGCTACCGGTAAAAGACTGGCCACCCGGTTGGCCGTGCTGAAGAAAAGCGCGATTGGCCAGCCGATGATCGACTTTACCCAGGCCGATGTAAATGGTAAACCGGTACGGTTGTCCGATTACAAAGGTAAGTATGTGTTGCTCGACTTCTGGGCCAGCTGGTGCGGTCCCTGTCGCGCAGAAAACCCGAATGTACTGAAAGCCTACAACCAGTTCAAAGACAAAAACTTCACCGTTGTAGGCGTATCACTCGATGATAAAGCCGACAAGTGGAAAGAGGCCATCGAAAAAGACGGTATGCCCTGGATGCAGGTGTCCGACCTGAAAGGCTTCCGCAATGAAGTAGCCCAGCAATATGGCATACAGGCTATCCCTTTTTCTTTCCTGATAGATCCGCAGGGAATTATCGTGGCAAAAGAACTACGTGGCGCCGCTTTACACGCCAAACTCGCAGAAATCCTGAAATAGTATATCCACAAAAAAAAGTATTATGAAATACACTCTCACCGCGCTCCCCCTGGTGCTACTTTCCTTACAGGGACAGGCACAGGAACAACAGCCTTTTACGCTGAAAGGCAATATCAAAGGACTACCTAACCGGTATGTATATCTTAGTTATGCCACTGGCAACACGTCGTACAAAACCGACAGTGTCCTTTCCAAAGATGGTAAATTCACTTTTACCGGTAAGCTGGTGCAACCGGTAGAAGGACGGATGTACGTCGACAAAAAAGCAGCCATGTATTTCGAAGGCGATATGGCCAATTTCTTTATGGAGTCGACCACTATGCAGTTAACTTCTTCCAATGGAAAATTAAAAGGTGCTAAGTTAACCGGTTCCAAAACCCAGGAGGAGCAGGATAAGCTGGATGCCATGCGGGCGCCGGTAATGGCGAAGCTCAAGCCGTTGTCCGATGCCTACAATAAAGGCAACAAAGAATATAGTGCCGGTATGCGTACCAAGAAATCCGAAGAGGCCATGAAGCCCCTGAAGGAAAAGCTGGACGGAATAAAAGAGAAAATGGAACCTTACTACGAGGAAATGGAAAAGATCGATAAAGCTTTTATCGATCAATACCCGGATTCATATGTTTCGGCGCAAATTCTCCGTTACCGGGTGAGTGGTATGCCGCTGCAGGAGGGCGAAGCCGCTTACGCTAAAATGTCGCCCGCCATGCAGCAGAGTATGCACGGCCTTGAAATCCGTAAAGAGCTGGATGGCCTGAAAGCCGGTTCCCCCGGCAGTACTGCTCATGCATTCACCAAAACAGACATAGAAGGGAAAACGCTCAGCCTGGCCGATTTTAAAGGCAAGTACGTCATGCTGGATTTCTGGGCCAGCTGGTGTGGTCCCTGTCGTAAAGGGAATCCTCATCTGAAAGAGCTGTATACGAAATACCAATCCAAAGGTTTCGAAATCATTGGCATTTCTGATGATGATAATAACCACGAAGCCTGGAAGAAGGCGGTTAACCAGGATGGTATTGGCATCTGGCGTCATGTGCTCCGCGGGCTCGACTGGTCCAAGCGTGAAAAGAACCTGCCTAACCCCGAAGATGTGAGCGATTACTATGGCATTCATTCCCTGCCTACCAAAATCCTGATCGACCCCAATGGGGTGATCGTTGGCCGCTACGGCGGTGGAGGTGAAGACGATGAAGCGATGAATAAAAAACTAAAAGAAATATTTGGCGCATAAGCGGATAGATGGATGATGACCATTATCCCCGTGGTGACTTCACCACGGGGATTTTTTTATATATCATGGCTGTTTTTTGCAGAAAATAGTATGTTTGCGGGATCAATAACGTTGACCCATATCCGACATGGCATATACTATTCCCAAAAAGGACGTCATCCAATACGGCCCGGAAACTTTAAAAACATTTCATCTCACTATCTACGAATGGATCGATAACCTGCATTTCGTCATGGACCCGAGGGAGTTCGTGGAAAACGCGGAAGAATATATTGCCGTGGCCAGGGAGCGCTTCCTCCAGGCGAGTTGGGAAGGCGACGGTGACATCGGGTTGATCTGGATACCCCCTTTTATGCTGCAACAATACGCTGACCAGGATGCGGCATGCGGGGTAGTGGTATGGCATGTAAAACAGGTGGAAGATGGTATCTCCTGGTTATTATCTCCTCTAAAACTTCCCTTTGAATAAGGCTGGTAGCGGTTTTTGTATAAGGGCTGTAGATGCCTGTCCAGTTTTTTGTAGATCATATGTAGATGCCGGAAATTAGCAGAATAAATAGATTCGCTGTAGCTTTGAGCCACTTTATTGGCCATAACCCAATAACCCGGTAGCTAATAAATATTAACATTTTAGTCATATAAATAACGATAAAGCCTAAATATTAATCATGTACATTGTTTACGAAGTCCGTACCCAGGAACACAAAACTGTAGCCCACCCGGAAGTAGCCTGTCCCCTTTGTCAGCAGCAGGGTGGTGTCCATATCGCCATCCGCCAGCGATACATATGGTGGTTTGGTCCTATGTGTCCGACCAGCAAATTCGGCATCGCCTGGTGCGAGCACTGCGACCAGAAGATCCCTAAGGTAAAATGGAGCAAGGCCCTGGAACAGGCGTACCGGGATGATAAATCATCCGTGAAAACGCCCCTGCGTTTATGGAGGGGGATGCTGGTCATCGGAGGACTGTTGGCAACCCTGAGCGTAGTAGGTATGGTAAGAACAAAAATGCGCGCAGCAGACGCCGGCATACAAACCGAATACTTTGCCAATCCACAGGTGGGGGATATCTATTATGCCCATACCGGCGGTGAAATGAAAGTGGAGGGCAACAGTGCCAGCAGTATTAACGAGGTATACGCCCTGTTTAAAGTAGTGAAGGTAGATGGTGACAGTGTATTTGTAGTACAGGGCAACGGAAGTCGCGTAAGTACCGCTGGTAAAGTTATCAATGAGTACGTCTCTGGCTTTTGGGACAGCATAGAAAAGGAAACGACGGCATATGGGACTACCCCCATTATTATTTCGCACCAAAGCATGACCCAGTACCAGTTTTTTACGCCGTTGCCAAGAGAAAAAGATGCCACGCCCGGGAGGATAGCCCAGATAAAACGTCCCGGAAAATAATGTCTATCTACAAAATTTATTATCATGGAACAGGAAAAACCTTCGGAAAAGAAAATAAAATGGTCTAATCCCCACCGGGATGTGGATTACGAATATGTAAACCGCACCTCTAAAAGCCCCTGGCCCGCTAGTATTATGTTTACCGCATTCGGACTGGGGGCCATATATATGGGCTGGCTCAGGTACAACGAATTGCTCGAATGGCAAAGCAACGGCACTACCATCCGTATGCGCACGCTGGAAAAGCTCTGCTATGACCTGGCGGGTATCTGGCTGTTCCCATTGATACTGGTGCTGTTCGGTTTGTTCATGATCCTGGCTGCCGTCCTCCATTTCCGCCGGAATCAAAAATTAAAGAAATCGTAAAATGGTCATCACAAACGTAACAGAAAAAGAACCCGTTAACCAGGTAAAGGTAACTATCCCACCCTGTCAGAAATGCAAAGGCACAGAGGGTACCCTGTACATCGACTATTTCATTAGTTACCAGAAGATACTGGGCATCAATATCCTGGCCTCGCATAGCAAGAAAGCGGCAGTGCATTGCGATGCCTGTGGCAACTATATCAAGCGGGGGCCCTGGTCACCAGAGCTGAAAGCCCTGGAGCAATCGGAGCTGGCAAAAGTAAAGATCTCATTTTGGAAACGATATGGCGGCTGGATATCGATACTCCTGGTCATAGCGGCCATTGAAATCTATTACAGGATTAAAGCTCATTTTCATTAAACTATATTTTCTATGGATAGTAAAACAATCGTTATTCAGAGAATAGAGAAGAAGCTGGCCGCTTCAGAAAAAACCATCAAAGTATGGGTACCGGTATGCCTGGTAGCCGGACTGGCATTTGGCATCTGGGGCTATCAGCAAATAACCACGTCCGGCGCCAGCTGGATATTCGCCGTGGGCATTGCACTCATCGTCATCCCGTTGGCTTTGCTGTACGATGGTCTGAAAAACCGGAAAGATAAACGCTTGCTGGAATATGCGAAAGATCAGCCAGCTAAGATCGTATGGATCTACCATCATATCCTGCGAATGAATGGCGTACCGCAGGAAAGTATGATGATAGGAGACGATGAAGGCAACATCTTTAAGATGCCCATCATCCGGAAACGTGGACAGGAAGATGAGCTGATGAATGCATTGGTAAATACCTTCCCGCAGGCAGTGATAGGGTTTTCGCATGAGCTGAAAAAGTTGTATGCCCGAAATCCTAAGCAGTTCAGGGAGCAGGTAACGCAACAGCAGTAAAAACAGACAGGGGTTTCATTAAGTATACAGCCTTCCAATGATGTCATTGGGGGGCTTTTTTTTGTCGGATTTATACAAACGCCCGTTTGTTGTGAGAGGTATTTTTGATGCATGAAATTCATTACACAATTATTCATCGGCAGCTGTATAGTAATCACCCTGTATGCCTGCCATACGGTGAAGCAAACAAACCATACAAACATGGAACAAAGGATCAGTGTATTAACATTAGGCGCAGATGATTTACCTGCCATGCGGGCCTTTTATGAAGATAAGCTGGGCTGGAAGCCCGTAGCGCAAAACAAGTATATCGTTTTTTACCAGATGAACGGGTTCCTGTTTAGTTTGGCGAAGCGGCCTTTCCTGGCCGATTTTGTTGGCATTTCACCAGAAGGCAGCGGTTTTCGTGCAGTGATAACAGGGTATAATGTAGCGTCGGAAGCGGAAGTGAGGGAGATATACGATCGCCTCAAAACCAAGGGGGTAAAGATCGTAAAAAGCCCCACCGTACCTTCATTTGGAGGATTATTTTTTTACTTCCAGGACGTAGAGGGTAATTTGCTGGAAGTAGCTTATAATCCGTTAATCCCGCTCAATGATCATCGGGATGCGGTGGGGCATAAGTCGATTGATCATCTTTAAATCAAATCGCCGTCACCTTCAATACCACACTGGTTCTGCGCGCGCTCACCTCAGGATTGAAACCAATGTTCATCAGGAAGTCACCGGAGTAAGTCTTCGTACTGTGGATCGTAGATTTCGTACCCGGGTATACATTGATCTCTTCTATTTTATACTGCTTGTCCGGCGCCAGCCCTTTCATTTTGATGGGGAGGCCAATGGTGGTGGTATAGGTAGTGGCTACGTAATAGTTGAATACAACGGCTTCGTCTTTGTTGCTGTTCACGTAAGCCATAGACGTCACTTTCTCCTTATACGGATCTTGCAGGCGGTATTGTTCGCCGTGCCAGATAATATCTTTAATGCTGTTGTAGCATTTCACGGCCTGCTGAGCAAAAAGCAAGTCTTGCGGTGCCAGCTCATTGACCCGTATATCAAATCCCAGCTTGCCCATCATAGCTACGTCTGTCCTGAATTTGATGGGCTGTTTTCCCATATCGGTTACATGGTTGTCGAGCGCGATGGCGGGGAAATAGTAGGAATATTCCCACTGGATAAAGATCCGGTCAAAGGCATTGGTGTTATCGCTGGGCCAAAACTCCGTGAAGTATTGCAGGGCGCCGTAGTCTACCCGGGAGCCGCCGCCGGCGCATAGCATCATGGGTGTGAGCGGATGTTTGCGACGTAGTCTTTCCAGGATGTTGTACCATCCTTGTACATAGGCTACATAAAAATGATCCTGGTTCTCGAGGTAGGGGGAGTGGGCGTTATAGATGAGGGAATTACAGTCCCATTTAATAAATGCCAGGCCGGGAATTTCGTTGAAAAGTCCATCCACGGTGTTGTAGATGAAATCCTGTACAGCGGGGTTAGCCAGGTCCAGCACCAGCTGGTTGCGCATGTAGTATTCCTTCCTGCCGGGTTCCCGCACTACCCAGTCGGGGTGTTTTTCATATAGTTCACTGTGGGGATTGACCATCTCCGGTTCTATCCAGATACCGAATTTTACGCTGTTGGTGGTAGCATTGCGGGCCAGGGATACTAACCCGTTGGGCAGCTTTTGTTTGTTAGGCTGCCAGTCGCCCAGGCCGCCATTGGCGTTGTTCCGGGGATATTTATTACCAAACCAGCCGTCGTCGAGGAGGAATACATCGACGCCTAATTTTTTAGTGTCCTGGATCAGGGCATTAAGTTTGGCATCGTCGAAATCGAAGTAGGTGGTTTCCCAGTTGTTGAGCAGCGTAGATCTTTCACCGTTACCATCGGCCAACTGGTAGTTGCGTGCCCAACGCTGCAAGTGCTGGCTGGCGGCGCCTTTGCCCTGGTTGCTGTAAGTGAATATAAATTTCGGCGTTACAAAGGGTGTTCCCGGCGCCAGGGTGTAGTTGGACGCGAAGTTGTTGATGCCGGCAGTTACCCGCAGGTAGTATTCATCAAAGGTTTCGAAGTCTATCCTGAAATTGCCGGTCCAGGCGAGGGTGCCTGCTATTACTTCGCCGGCATCTTCTGTAGCCGGTTGGTTGAGCGATACCATAAAGGAAGAAGATTGCAGGAGGTTGGTCCTGGTGCCTAGTTTGGCGTCCAGGGTTTTGATGCCATGCGTTAATGGTTCTTCTTCGGAAGCCATCTCCCGGCCCCAGCCACTATGGTGACTCTTCAGGTAAAAGTTTTTGCCGGGCAATGTCAGGCTGGCGGAGGCGTATTTGTTCAGGACGATATTGCCCTTTTCACGATGCGAAATAGCTGTCCACTGTTCGATGACATCCTCCTGGTAATAGGATTGGTAGTACAGGGTTACCTGCAGGCGATACCGGCTGTCTTCCAGCTGGATGGTAGTCAGTGTGCGGTTGTTATCGATCTTTTGAATGGTATGGGAAACATAGTGCAGCACTACCGATTTGTCGCCATTGGCGTGGGTTACGGATAATGCCGGTTCCAGCAGGGTCAGTGAACCGGCGCTGGTATAGGCTTCCCTTTTGTTGTAAAGGTCGTCGTTGCCTGGCTTGAATTTATCCAGTCCGCGGATTTGCTGGTAATCGCCGGTATGTGATAACCGGGGACCAAAATGCGTAAAGATAAGTGCGCTGTCAGCATCGGTTTCCAGTATCAATGCCGTACGGTTGGTTTCAATGTTAATCATCGTTTGTGCAACAACGTTGTACCTGGTGGCAATGATGCTGGCGAATAATAAGAAAACCAGTCTGGTATTCATGATGGGGAAATATCTTGATAATGTATTTGATGATTTAGGAGATAAATGTAGAATAAATATTGTCGATTATATATTTATTTACAAGGCCAATGACGAAGTGTGGCCGGATGTCCCCCCTATAATGTCTTTTCTGCACCCTGTATGCCAACAGAAAGCGGCCTAACTTTGTTAGTATATTGTATCACCCACTAACAAATACAGTTATGAATAACCAGGATTTCACCACTACCATCGTAGTAAATAGCACTCCCGAAGCCGCTTACCAGGCCATCAACAATGTACGGGGATGGTGGTTGGGACAAATAGAAGGACCGACCGATCAACTCAACGATGAGTTCAGCTACCGCAATCATGGCATCCACTACAGCAAGCACCGGATCACGGAATTGGTACCCGGTAAAAAGGTAGCCTGGCTGACCACTGATAGCTCCCTGGAATTTGTGGAAGATAAAAACGAGTGGACAGGTACCAGCATTACTTTCGACATTGCCGGTGCAGGTAACCAAACGGAAATACGTTTTACACATCATGGACTCGTACCTAGTTGTCCATGCTTCGGCCCCTGCTCCGGTGGTTGGATGCATTTTATTAATAGCAGCCTGCAAAGTTTTATCGACACAGGCAAAGGAAAGCCCATGTAATTGTTTCACGCCAAGGAGCAAAGAAGGAAAGACGCAAAGGAAGTAGTAATATTTTCCCTTTGCGTCTTTCCTTCTTTGCTCCTTGGCGTGATTATTATCCTTTCAATATCTTCGTTTTTTCTGCATCAAATTCCGCGGCAGATAAAATCCCTGCATCCAACAATTCTTTCAGGTCCAGCAAGGCCTGCTTCTTATTGGTAATGCTACTGCCACCTGCAGCTGCAGGCGCTGGTGCAGTGTTTTGCACTGCTTTGGCTGCTGTAGAATTATAACTGAGCAGCAGGGCGGCAATTTCATTATACCCTTTTATGGCAGCATAGTCGATGGCTTTTTGCTCTTTGGTATTTACCACAGATACGTCGGCACCCTGTTCCAGCAGGTATTTGACAATATCCTTTTTCCCACCGGAGGCAGCGTAGTGAAGCGGTGTATTGCCCGATTCATCTTGTATATTGATGTTAGCGCCTTTTTCCAGCAGCAGCTTTACCATGCTCAGGTGGCCATTTTTGGCTGCCACATGTAAAAGGCTTTCACCACCATAACTATACGTGTGATGCAGGCTGAAAGCACTGTCCATCGATAGGTTGGATGCACTCTCCACCCAGTCGAGGTAGCTGTTCATACTGGCGGTATCGGCCGACAGCGGCTGGCTGAAATTAACATCTATGCCTTTGTCGAGGAACAGGCTCACTATTTCCTTCTGATTGTTGGCACATGCATACCAGATGGGCGACAGTCCGTTCTTAGAGGTGATAAATATATCTGCGCCCTGTTCTACCAGCAACTGCGTAAGCGCGCGGTTGGTATCATAGCAGGCAATCAGCAGGGGCGATTCGCCGGCATGATTGATATGATTCACGGCGGCATGATTGTCGAGCAGGCAGGTAACCATCACCGGATTTTTAGCGCGAACCGCCACTATCAGCGGACTATCACCGGCTTTGTTGGTGGTGTTTACATTGGCGCCGTGGTTAATCAGCGTTTGTACGATTTCTTTATTACGCCAGGCGGCAGCAATCAGTAAAGGTGTTTCGGCCTGGTTGTTTTCCAGGTCTACTTCCACGCCCTTGTCCAGCAAGGCATCCACCAGTTCTTTTTGTCCGGTTTTGGCGGTAAGGTGCAATAGGCTATTTCCCTGCAGATCGTTGATATTGGTGCGGGCGCCTTTTTCCAACAGGTAAAGGGCTGCCTGTTTTTGTTTTTGCAGGCAGGCAAAGTAAAAGGGCGTTTCCCCGTTATGATCTTCATAATCCAGGTCGGCACCGGCTTCCAGCAATAACTTTACCATATCCAGGTAGCCATGATGCGCGGTATAGTGGAGGGCTGTCCTGCCTTTTTCATCCGTGTAGGCAACATCCACTTCGTTGTTAGCCAGTAATATCTCTGCTATTTTGCGTTTGCCGCTTTCACAGGCAATAATAAATGACATGGACATAGTGCTATGCTTTATGTTTTAAGAGTAACTCCACTGCTTTGGCTTTCAGGTTATCCTGTGCGGCCAGGTCCATGGGAAGTTGATCAAGGTCGTTGGTAATATTGGGATCGGCGCCCTGCTCCAGCAGTATTTTCACTTTCCGGTACAGCTGTTTGGCGGCTTCCTGGTCGTAGTTAACGTTATACGCGCAAACTTTATGCAGCAGGGTATTGCCCTGGTTATCCCGGCGATCGAGGGTTACGGCGCCGGCATCCAGTACGGCTTGCAGGGTATCGGCCGGCTGTTCGGTGATCCAGTCCAGGGCCGCTTTGTCGGTGCCATAATAAATGGATGTTTGATAGATATCAGCGCCATCCTGCAGTAGCGCCTTCAGCAGTTCAACTTCCGACTCGCTTCCGCGGCGGCGCATGCGTACGGCGCCACCAAGAACGGTTTCCCCGTTTTTATTGACGATGTCAAAATCGGGCGATGCGTAGGCCGTCAGCTTGCGATAGAGTTTCGTATCACATACCTGGTGAACGATAGCGGCATAAAACACGGTTTCCCCATCTTTGCCCGGTTGGTTAGGATCTGCACCCTGTTGCAGTAACAGGTCGATATACTTCTCTTTCCTTTTTCCTACTGCCAGGTGCAGCGGCGTTTCCCGTACAATATTGCCGGCATTGGGGTCCAGGCCTTCCTGTATAAGATATTCCAGGTATACTACGCCGGTATCTTCTTTAATACCAAATTCCTGTACTATTTTATAGAGATAATTTTCCTCGTAGTTGTTTTTGTATTGGAGGTTGCAACCTGCATCTACCAGCGCTTTAATCGCTTCTATCGGGGCAGAGAGATTGAAAGCCAGTTCCAGCAAGGTTTTATCCTGTACGGCATCGTTGATATTATCCAGCCTGGAGAGGAAGGAAGACAGGAAGCTGAGTTCCTCGGGGCTGTTGCCCAGGTAGCGGAACAGGCTTTCAAATACGCTGCCATCCAGCTTTTCATATTCGTATACATCGGTTTCAATGATACGATCTTTGATCATAGCATCGATGATATCGAAGGCTTTTAACCGGAACAAGGTATCCAGTATTTGTCTTTTGTCGTGAGCCAGGTCTTTCGGTAATTTTTCTCCGTCAGCTAGTTTTTGACGGACTTCTGCTACATTACCTCTTCTCAGCGCATCGGTCAGCGCATTTGTTTCGTGCATAGTTTCCTGATTTTTCGGGTCAATTTTTTGGTTTGAGATATGGATCTCCTGAAAGCATCTGCCTGAGTTAACAATAACAAACCTTTGCGGGCATAGCAGTCAATAGGATCAAACTTCCGATATTTCTCCCGAAAATTCAAGAAACCGTCAAAAAAAGTGTATATCCGGATGAAAATTGGCCTGTTTTCTCCGGAAAAATAACAAGAAGATCATACGTGGTTCTCCGGTTCAATGGATAGTATCGGTATGGCTGTTATAAATAATTTTCCCGTTACGGATCGTATACACCACATCTGCAAAATGGCGGACGTCGTCGTGCGGATCGGCCTGCAGTATAACGAAGTCGCCATCCATGCCTTTGGCAATGCGGCCGCTATGTGCGTCCTGCCCAAATCTGCGTGCAGGCGTTATCGTTAGGGAGGCCAGGATCTGGTCAAAGTTTAGCCCGGCTGCCGCCAATAGCATAAATTCTTCCGTGGTGCTATAGTCGGAGATATAGCCCACATCGGTGCCAAAGAGGATTTCGCCTCCTGCGGCAGCATAAGCCCGGAGCTGTTGCAGGGCGGTTGTTACCAGTGGATTATCCTGCCAGGGGATATGCTTTTTCTCCAGTTCCCACTTGTATAGTTTCAGGGTAGGGATGAGGGCTATTTTATGCTGGAGCAGCAGGGTCACTTCTTCCTTATTCCAGTTACGATAGCCATCGGGCGATACATGTGCCAGGATGTCGACGCCGCCGGCAATGGCAATAGTCAGGCCGGTATCGGCAGTGGGATGGGCAAAAACCGGTTTGTGATACCGGTGGGCGGTGCGACTGGCAGCCTGTAATATATCTACCGGCATCGGGACTACGCCATGTCCATCGGGAGAAGCCGACCACAACTTGATACCATCGGCGCCGGCTTGTATCTGCTGCATCACAAACGCTTCCGCTTCCGCCGGGGTATTGATTTCCGGGAGCTTCAACGGTTGTATATAAAAAGGGCTTCCATGCGGGGGCACAAAAGGCACGCCTACCGTGAGTATCGCCGGGCCATTCACTTCCCCCGACGCCACCCTGGCTTTCAGCGCCAGCAGGTTAGGATAGTCCAGCGCAGCCAGGTCAAATACATGGGTAAAACCATGACTGTTGATCATGTTATTCATATGCCGGGTTAATTCCGCCGCAGGTGCGTTGGCCGCATTGGCCCACTCAGGAGCAATAAAATGCACATGGCTGTTCCAGAATCCTGCCATCATCACCAATCCTTTGCAGTCCAGCACTTCCGCTTGCGCGGGGATCTTTATCGTTTTACTGTTTCCCACGGCGGTTATTTTTCCGCCAGTAATGATCACGGTACTATTTTCCAGCGGTGGTTTTCCGGGAGAAGTGTAGATACGTGCGCCGGTCAGTGCCAGGCACGAATGAACGGGCGTTTGGGCATAACCGGTGCTGCAAAGCAAGGATAGTAACAGGAGCAGATATGTTTTCATGATGTGGGTATTTCTACTATGAAAATAACGATTAATACAGGTATACCATCAAACTGGTACCAACCGGAACGCTGGCGTGATGAAAAGCCCGTTTTTTGTAATAATGCATAGAAAGCAGGATATTACAATACCTGAAACATTGTTTATGAACTCAACCAAACAAATCGCCAAACATTTCCGGGATGTTCACCTGGGAGGAAACTGGACCAGCGTTAACCTGAAAGACACACTGGCCGGTATCAACTGGCAGCAGGCCACGACGAGGATCGATGATCTCAACACCATTGCTGTATTGGTATTTCACATTAACTACTACGTGGGTGTTATCACCAGGGTATTACAGGGTGGTCCGCTGGAAGGTAATGATAAACTGAGCTTCAACGTACCGCCGATATCTTCTGAAGAAGCGTGGCAGGCGCTGGTCAATAAAGCGATTACAGAAGCAGAACAGATGACCATGCTGATCGAAAAACTCGATGATGCTACCCTACAGGAAAACTTTACGGATCCTAAATATGGTAGCTATTTCAGAAATTTACTGGGGGTAACGGAGCATACACATTATCACCTGGGGCAGATCGCTATCCTGAAAAAGATCATCCGTAACAGGGGGATGTTATCATGATAGGTTGATTTTACGTATATTTATGAAGGGAATGCACAATTGTATCAAAATCAGGTATACATGAATCCTCCGGATCACCTTCCAATTATAAAGGGCGTAATTGCCGATTACTATTATGATCCATCCGGCATTTTATATTCCTATTCCAAAGGCATACGCAGAACAGTGGAAAATATTTCCGGCAATATCGCATTGGTAAAGCAGGTGACGGGTAATAAGAAGGTGCCGTTGCTGATATATCTTACCGATTCTCCTGTTCCTGATAAGGCCACCCGCGAATTTTCTACCACGCAATTACCGCACGTATATACCGCTATGGCCATGGTGTCTAAACCCGGCCTGTCGCAGCTGATCATGCGTATCCTGTTTAAATTAAAGACGCCTCCTATTCCCATGAAATCATTTACCCGGGATACAGAGGCAAGAGAATGGCTATTGCAGTTTGTTTAATGGGCAAACAAGTACCTGTTGTCAAATACACTTAAACTGTTACATATGAACTGGAGTCTGATTTTCAAATTATCGCTCTTTGGCCTGGCCATGGCGCTTGGCACCGTTTATTTTATCCCTTCCAACGTAGAACCATTCTGCTGGGTAATTATTTTCATCATCTGCGCTTATTTCATTGCGAAGTACTGCACCGCAAGGTTTTTCCAGCATGGATTTATGGTGAGCATTTTTAATTGTGTATGGATTACTGCCATACATATACTGCTGTTTAAAACCTACCTCTCATGGCATCCAAAAGAGGCCGAAATGATGACACATATGCCATTGCCAGATAGTCCCCGTTTAATGATGCTCATGACAGGGCCGGTGATCGGCGTTATCTCCGGGCTGGTACAGGGATTGTTCGCCTATGTGGCATCGAAGGCGATAAAGCGCTGATGACAACGGGCCATCGGTTTTATATCGGCATCCTTTTATAGAAAACCTGTTTCAGGTTATCGCAAGACTTAGGCGTTACCACCAATGGTATTTTTTCTACCAGTATCTGGCTACTGTCCAGTCCAAACGCTTTACTGTCTGAAGTAGCCAGTTTGTTGATAGCAAAATAGCTGTTGAGAATAAAACCTTCGCTGACGGAAAACTCATTATCGTACGACAGCACATTTTCGAAGATGACGAACTTATAGTTGTTCAGGTTTTCGGCGATGAGTGCGGGGTAGCGTTGAAGAATATTCAACTCCTTGTTTTGCAGCATATCTTTTACCACGCTCCTGAACATCAGGCCTATCCTGGGTTGTACACGGAAGCCCAACCGGAAATCTATGCGGATAACTTTACCTTCGCTCATTTCTTCCACGCCATATTCCATGGTGAAAGGCTCGTCGGTACGTTCCAGGTGTATCAGCCAGTACATATCCGCGCGCTTGGGAGTTTTCTCGAAGATGGACGTCAACACCCTTTTTTCAATCTGGTTGGCATGATCTGCTTTCGTGAGATAAATTAAGTGCGACGAAGTTTTTGGCGTGGTAACGTCGTTACTCAAGGCAGCTACCTGCGGCAGGTATTTATTCAGATGCACAAAACTGAGGAAGCGGTTGGTGATCTTACGGGCGTTGAACCAGATGTACATCGTGGAGATCAGCCCCAGTTCAAATACCAGGAAGAACAACCGTTTAACGATCTTTACCGCATTGGCTACAAAGAAGGAGGATTCTACCGCAATAAACAACAACATGATCACCGATACGATCCATAAAGGATAATGCTTTACATAGCGGAGGAAGTAAAACATCAGTATAGTGGTCATCAGCATGGCGATGGTGATGGAAAAGCCATAGGCCGCAGTCATCGATTCGCTGGTGCGGAAGTATAATACTACCAGGAAACAGCCAATGCAGAGTATCCAGTTAATGCTGGGGATATAGATTTGTCCGCGGATATTGGTAGGAAATTTCACCGTTACTTTGGGCCAGAAATTTAAGCTGATGGCTTCACTGATCAGGGTAAAAGAACCGCTGATCAGGGCCTGGCTGGCAATAATGGAGGCGCAGGTAGCAATCAGGATGGAAGGCAACAGGAACCAATGCGGCACAATGGCGAAAAACGGGTTAGCCCCATCCAGGCTGGTTTTGTGCTGTAATAATGTCCAGGCGCCTTGTCCCAGGTAATTGAGGATCAATGTTACTTTTACAAATATCCATGACGCCTGGATATTCTTTTTACCGCAGTGCCCCAGGTCAGAATACAGGGCTTCAGCCCCCGTAGTGCAGAGGAATACGGCGCCCAGCAGCCAGAATCCTTTGGGATGGGCCGTCAGTAATTCCAGCCCGTATTTGGGATTTAAGGCCAGGAAGATATGTGGATAATGAATAATCTGACTGATACCCAATATGCCCAGCATCATAAACCAAAGGAACATGACCGGGCCAAACGCGCCGCCGACTATTTTTGTACCGAAGCGCTGGAAGATAAAAAGCGCGAGGATAATTACCAGCACAATTTCTACCACCAGGTTATTACCGGGAACAATAACGTCTTTCAGCCAGGGAACCATGTTCAGGCCTTCTATTGCTGAGGTTACGGTAATGGGAGGTGTGATAATGCCATCTGCCAGCAGGGTACCGGCGCCAATGATGGCAGGGAAGACCAACTTCGGCCCAAATCGCCGTACCAGCGCATACAGGGAAAATACACCGCCCTCACCCCGGTTATCGGCTTGGAGGGTAATGATCACATATTTGAAAGTGGTTTGCAGGGTCAGTGTCCAGAAAATACAGGAGATGGCGCCAAACACGAGGTGCTCATCAATAAACCCGCCATCATTCATAATGGTCTGAAAAGTATATAGGGGAGAGGTACCAATATCTCCATAAATAATTCCAAGTGCAATCAACAGACCAGCGGTCGTAATGCGCTTAAAATGACGATGATGAGCATCCATGTTGCAGGTATAAATAAAACGTATATGCCAACCCGAAAGGGCCAGGCAGCTGACAGATTCCAAGCAGGGTTTTTATACCCTGGTATAATTCGGCGCGAATGTACAACTTGTGGGGTTCACAAGGGGAGCAGAGGGGGAAGATAAAGGGGATTTTAAGCGTATTTTAAGGAGTATAGAGAAGAGAAAATATAAAGGCTCCGGATCATGCGACCGGAGCCTTTATATTTTAATGGGCAAAATGGTTACCTGGCCAGGTTAACGGTCAGGTTTATTTCAAAAGCGCCATTGGTATAATTACTTAAACCCGCGGTCTGAGAGTTGTAAATCACCTGGAAACCTGCGATAGACCTGTAATTGGCTCCGGCTCCCACGCTAAAGCTTTTAGTACTGTGATACAGGCCGAAAACATTCAGCTGGTTTTGGAGGAAGGCAAAGTTGGCGCCGGCGTCTACAATGTCTTTGTAACCTTTGATCCCACGCAGGCAAACTTTGGGCTCAATAGAGCTCAGCTGTTCACCGGTTTCGAATTTATAGCCTGCGGCGGCAAAAAAGAGCGCCCGGTCAATCCCTGCATCCGTATCGCGGGTTTTAACGGCGCTTACCAGGTTGGGTATGGCGGCCTGAACAGTAAGACCTTTACGGGTAAATGCCATCCCGAAATCTGCTTCAAAATAGTTGTCCCTCCTGTTGAAGGCATTGATATTCGGATCGGTCACATCTCCATTGAGCTTTTGCGTATCCAGGCGCCGGGCAATGAAAGCGCCAGACAACCCGAAATGTAATGCACTGGCACCATTTGCACTCAATGGCAGGTGATAGGCATACGTAAACGCCACCTTGGTATTGTTGAGCAACCCGGCTTTGTCGTTGTAAATATTCATGCCGATACCTACCCGTTTAAACAACATGTAGTCGGCCGACAACGCCTTCGACTCGGGCGCCCCGGGGATGCCCGACCACTGACGCCGGTAGGCCAGCGTTACATGCAACCCGGTATCTATGCCTGCCATGGCCGCATTGGCCATATAAGGCGCC
Source organism: Chitinophaga eiseniae (assembly GCF_012641265.1). Taxonomy (GTDB): domain Bacteria; phylum Bacteroidota; class Bacteroidia; order Chitinophagales; family Chitinophagaceae; genus Chitinophaga; species Chitinophaga eiseniae_A. The sequence goes on from NZ_JABAHZ010000010.1 coordinate 143,842, forward strand.
TGGAAGTATTGTGCCGTCATAGGTTCATCCAACGGAGGGGTATTACCTACCGTTTGTGCGTTTGTATGAAAGCTGCTGAGGGCAAATACTCCCAGTGACATCACATATCTGATAAATTGTTTCATACCAGTTCAATTAATTTTGATGGATGATAGTGATAAAGCCTTTGAATTGTGGTTTATTATCGCCCAGGTCTATTATATAGTAATAGGTGCCCTCTGCCAGCGGCTGCCCGTTAACAGTAGCATTCCAATTGTTTGTATAACCATGTTGCTGGAATACCAGGCGGCCCGCACGATCAAATACCTTCACCTCATTTTGTGGATACATATCAATATTTTTTACGACCCACGTATCATTCTTGCCATCGCCGTTAGGCGTGATAATATTATTGGCTTCCAGTTTATAATCTTCTTTTACCGTGATGGTAATGTCACGGGTAACGCTGCAACCAAAGGCATTGCTGATAGTTACCTGGTAAGTGGTGGTTACCGCCGGACGGGCCATTGGCGCCGCTATCGCCGGGTTGTTAAGTCCCGTTGCCGGTTCCCAGCTGTAACTGCTGCCGCCAGAAGCTACCAGCCTGATGGTTTCTCCCTTACTGATCGTGGTATTACCATTGGCCTGTACATTGCCTACCGGTGTCGGATGTACGGTCACCTGCAGTGCCGTAGAGCTGAGCTGATAGCTGCTGCTGTATATCGCCTTCACAGAATAATTACCACTTTCTTTCACGAGGAGCGACTGGCTGTTGGCCCCGGCTATCTTTACATTGTTGAGATACCACTCGTATGCCGGTGCTGTGCTGGATTGCAGGGTAACGCTGCCGCCTTCGCAGAAGACAATATCCCCGCTAGCCGTAATAACCGGCTCGCTGTACGCGGTTACGTTAATGGTTTGTACCACCGCGGTAGCTGCTTCGTAGTTGTTATTACCTGGCTGCGTAGCCGTGATATGAGCCACACCAGCTGCACCTACTTTCGCAGTATTACCGGTTACGCTGATCACATTGCTCGCATCGCTGCTGAAGGTTACCGGCAATCCGGAACTGCTGGAGGCAGTAAGCGTGAAATCAGGATCGCCCTGGTTTTTATCGCCTGGACTGTTGAAGGTAATTTGCTGGGTAGCCCGCGTAATCACTAATTGTCCATTTGTAAAGCTAATATCGTAGTTGCTGCTGCTGAGTCCTGCCGGTGTAATGATATAGCTGCCGGCATCGATAGCTGATTGTGAACTACCGGCGTAGGACAGGCTGCCACTTAGTTTGGTAGCATCGTCGCCGTTAACAAATCCGCTGTAGCTCACGCCGTTGCCGCCGGTGTAGGCTGTACCATTGTATACCCGGGTATCATCGTTGGCTTTCACGGTTAATGCCGCTTTGGCCACCTGTAGTGTTTGGGTTACCGGTGTAGCAGCGCCGTAGTTGCTGTTACCAGCCTGACTGGCGGTGATGGCAATGCTACCGGCACCGGTGATGGTAACGGTATTACCATTAATAGTAGCCGGACCGCTTTGAACGCTGTAGCTTACCGGTAAGCCGGCATCGCTGGTGGCGTTAACAGTAAATGCAGCATCGCCATATGTTTTATTCGCTATTGCGCTAAAGGTGATCGTTTGTGAAGCTGAAGTTACAGCCAGTGTACCATTTACAAAGTTGAAATCGTAATTGGCAGCGCTGATATTGCCGGTAGTAACAGTAATCGGATAAGTGCCTATGGTACTATTGATATCCGCAGTGGTGCTGATCGCCGCGCTGTCGCTCACCACACTGGCATTTTCATTTTTTACAAACCCGGTAATCGTGTAATCCAGCTTCGGATTAGGCTGTAAGTAAATTTTTGATTTATTGTTAGCCGTAACAGTCAGTATCGCTTTAGAGATGCTGAAGCTTTGCGTTACCTGTGCAGCTGCCTGGTAGCGGTTGTCGCCTGCCTGGTCAGCGGCAATAGTCACATTACCTGCACCGGTAATGGTAACGGTATTCCCACTAATAGTAGCCGGACCGCTCACTACAGAATAGGTGATTGCTAAGCTGCTGTTACTGCTGGCATTCAGCGTAAAGTCAGCATCGCCATACGTCTTGTTAGCAAGGGTGTTGAAAGTGATGGCTTGTGTAGCTGGCGTTACAGTCAGCGTAGCACCGGTAAACTGGAAGTCATAGTTAGCAGCTGTCAGCCCGCCAATGCCTACCGTAATCGGGTAGTTGTTCGGCACACTGTTCACATCCGCAGTGGTGCTGGCGCCGGCAATACCGGTGATCACATGGCTACTGTCTTCATTGTTTACAAATCCAGTTACCACATAACCGAAGGTCGGATTAGGTTGCCCGTAAGCCCTTGACTTGTTATTGGCTGTTACCGTGAGCATCGCTTTGTTAACGATGAAACTTTGTGTAACTGTGCTGGCAGCAGGGTAGTTGCTATTGCCCGCCTGGTTGGCCGCAATAGTCACATTGCCAGTACCCGTGATGGTGACAGTGTTACCGTTGATAGTAGCCGGACCGCTTTGAACGCTGTAGCTGACCGGTAAGCCGGCATCGCTGGTAGCGTTAATGGTAAATGCGGCATCGCCATATGTTTTATTCGGTACAGCGGTGAACGTGATCGTTTGTGAAGCTGACGTTACACTCAGTATGCCACTTACAAAGTTGAAGTCGTAATTAGCTGCACTGATATTGCCGGTAGTAACGGTAATTGGATAAGTGCCTACAATGCTATTGATATCCGCTGTAGTACTGATTGCTGCGGTATCATTAATGACACTATTGTTTTCATTTTTAACAAACCCGGTAATCGTATAATCCAGCTTCGGATTAGGCTGTAAGTAAATTTTTGATTTATTGTTGGCCGTTACAGTCAGCGTGGCTTTGGCTACGCTGAAGGATTGCGTTACCTGCGTGGCTGCCTGGTAGCGGTTATCACCTGCCTGGTTGGCAGCAACAGTTACGTTACCTGCACCAGTAATGGTAACGGTGTTACCATTGATAGTAGCCGGACCGCTCACTACTGAATAGGTGACTGCTAAGCTGCTGTTACTGCTGGCATTCAGCGTAAAGTCAGCATCGCCATACGTCTTGTTGACAAGGGCGTTGAAAGTGATGGCTTGTGTAGCGGGCGTTACCGTCAGCGTAGCGCCGGTAAACTGGAAGTCATAGTTAGCAGCTGTCAGCCCGCCAATACCAACCGTAATCGGGTAGTTGTTTGGTACACTGTTAACATCCGCAGTGGTGCTGGCGCCGGCAATACCGGTGATCACATGACTACTATCTTCATTGTTTACGAACCCGGTTACCACATAATCGAAGGCCGGATTAGGCTGACCGTAAGTCCTTGACTTGTTGTTGGCCGTTACCGTCAACATCGCTTTACTAACAGTGAAACTTTGTGTAACTGTGCTGGCAGCAGGGTAGTTGCTATTGCCCGCCTGGTTGGCTGCGATGGTTACATTACCAGTACCCGTGATGGTGACAGTGTTACCGTTGATAGTAGCCGGACCGCTTTGAACGCTGTAGCTGACCGCTAAGCCGGCATCGCTGGTAGCGTTAATGGTAAATGCGGCATCGCCATATGTTTTATTCGGTATAGCGGTAAAGGCGATCGTTTGTGTTGCCGGTGTTACGTTCAGTGTACCATTTACAAAAGTGAAACCGTAATTGGCCGCGCTGATATTGCCGGTAGTAACAGTGATCGGATAAGTGCCTACGGTACTATTGATATTTGCTGTAGTACTGATACTCGCACTGTCGCTCACCACACTGGCATTTTCATTCTTTACAAATCCTGTAATGGTGTAATCCAGCACAGGGTTAGGCTGTAAGTAAATTTTTGATTTATTGTTAGCTGTTACGGTCAGCGTGGCTTTGGCTACGCTGAAGGATTGCGTTACCTGCGTAGCCGCCTGGTAGCGGTTATCACCTGCCTGGTCGGCGGCAATAGTTACATTACCTGCACCAGTAATGGTAACGGTGTTACCATTGATAGTAGCCGGACCGCTCACTACCGAATAGGTGACTGCCAAGCTGCTGCTACTGCTGGCATTCAGCGTAAAGTCTGCATCACCATATGTCTTGTTGGCAAGGGCGTTGAAACTGATGGCTTGTGTAGCTGATGTTACAGTCAGCGTAGCACCGGTAAACTGGAAGTCATAGTTAGCAGCTGTCAGTCCGCCAATACCAATCGTAATCGGGTAGTTGTTCGGCACACTGTTCACATCCGCAGTAGTGCTGGTACCGGCAATACCGGTGATCACATGGCTACTATCTTCATTGTTTACAAATCCAGTCACCACATAGTCGAAGGTCGGATTAGGTTGGCCGTAGGCTCTCGACTTGTTATTGGCTGTTACCGTCAGCATTGCTTTGTTAACGGTGAAACTTTGTGTAACCGTGCTGGCGGCAGGGTAGTTGTTATTACCTGCCTGGTCGGCCGCAATAGTCACATTGCCTGTACCCGTGATGGTCACGGTATTACCACTGATAGTAGCCGGACCGCTTTGAACGCTGTAGCTAACTGGTAATCCTGCATCGCTGGTAGCGTTAATGGTAAATGCGGCATCGCCATATGTTTTATTTGGTATAGCGGTGAACGTGATCGTTTGTGTTGCCGGTGTTACGTTCAGTGTACCATTTACAAAAGTGAAACCGTAATTGGCCGCGCTGATATTGCCGGTAGTAACAGTGATCGGATAAGTGCCTACGGTACTATTGATATTTGCTGTAGTACTGATACTCGCACTGTCGCTCACCACACTGGCATTTTCATTCTTTACAAATCCTGTTATGGTGTAATCCAGCACAGGGTTAGGCTGTAAGTAAATTTTTGATTTGTTGCCGGCTGTTACGGTCAGCGTGGCTTTGGCTACGCTGAAGGATTGCGTTACCTGCGTAGCCGCCTGGTAGCGGTTATCGCCAGCCTGGTCGGCGGCAATAGTTACATTACCTGCACCAGTAATGGTAACGGTGTTACCATTGATAGTAGCCGGACCGCTCACTACTGAATAGGTAACCGCTAAGCTGCTGTTACTGCTGGCATTCAGCGTAAAGTCGGCATCGCCATACGTCTTATTAGCTATCGTATTAAAGGTGATGGCTTGTGTAGCTGATGTTACTGTCAGCGTAGCGCCGGTAAACTGGAAGTCATAGTTAGCAGCTGTCAGCCCGCCAATGCCTACCGTAATCGGGTAGTTGTTCGGCACACTGTTCACATCCGCAGTGGTGCTGGTACCCGCAAGGCCAGTAATTACATGACTACTATCTTCATTGTTTACGAACCCGGTTACCACATAATCGAAGGTAGGATTAGGTTGTCCATACGCCCTGGACTTGTTGTTAGCTGTTACGGTGAGCATCGCTTTGTTAACGATGAAGCTTTGCGTAACTGTGCTGGCCGCAGGATAGTTGTTATTACCCGCCTGGTCGGCCGCAATAGTCACATTGCCAGTACCCGTGATGGTCACGGTATTACCACTGATAGTAGCCGGACCGCTTTGCACGCTGTAGCTAACTGGTAATCCTGCATCGCTGGAGGCATTAACGGTAAAGGCGGCATCGCCATATGTTTTATTCGGTATAGCCGTAAAGGTGATAGCCTGTGTTCCCTGCGTTACGTTCAGTGTACCATTTACAAAAGTGAAATCGTAATTGGTCGCGCTGATATTACCGGTAGTAACGGTAATCGGATAAGTGCCTACCACGCTATTGATATCTGCTGTGGTACTGATACTCGCACTGTCGCTCACCACGCTGGCATTTTCATTTTTTACAAATCCTGTAATGGTATAGTCAAGTACGGGATTAGACTGTAGGTATACTTTTGATTTGTTATTGGCCGTTACCGTCAGCGTCGCTTTAGCGACGTTGAAACTTTGTGTCACAGTTGTTGCCGGCTGATAGCGGTTGTCGCCATCCTGGCTGGCGGCAATGGTTACATTACCGGTACCGGTAATAGTTACGGTATTGCCACTGATAGTAGCCGGACCGCTGGTTACTAAATACGTTACCGCTAAATTACTGCTGCTACCGGCATTCAGGGTAAAGTCGGCATCGCCATAAGTTTTGTTGGCAAGTGTGTTGAAGGTGATAGCCTGGGTTGCTGGCGTTACAGTGAGCGTAGCGCCGGTAAACTGGAAATCATAGTTAGCGGCTGTCAGTCCACCAACACCTACTGTAATCGGGTAGTTATTTGGTACACTGTTAATATCTGCGGTAGTGCTGATGCCGGCAATACCGGCGATTACATGACTACTGTCTTCATTATTTACGAAGCCGGTGATGAAGTAATCCAGGTTAGGATTCGCTTGTCCGTAAGTCCTGGATTTATTGTTGGCAGTTACGGTGAGTACTGCTTTGTTAACAGTAAATGCTCTGGTAGCCGTAGTAGCAGCATCGTAGTTGCTGTTGCCTGCCTGGTCGGCGGCAATGGTCACGTTACCCGCGCCGGTAATAGTTACGGTATTACCGCTGATGGTAGCCGGGCCACTTTGAACGCTGTAGGTGATCGGTAAACCCGCATCGCTGGTGGCACTTACTGTAAATGCTGCATCACCATATGTTTTATCAGGGATGGTGGTGAAAGTGATTGCCTGCGAAGCAGGTGTTACGCTCAGTGTACCATTTACAAAGGTGAAGTCGTAATTGGTGGCGCTGATATTGCCGGTGGTCACCGTAATCGGGTAGTTACCCGCTGTGCTGTTGGCGTCCGCTGTGGTACTGATGGCAGCGGTATCACTTACTACCCTGTTATCCTCGTTTTTCACAAACCCTGTAATCGTGTAGTCCAGTACCGGGTTAGGCTGTAAATAGATCTTTGATTTATTGTTAGCAGTTACGGTCAGTATGGCTTTCGCTATGTTGAAGCTTTGTGTTACCTGCGGGGCGGCCTGGTAGCGGTTATCGCCTGCCTGGTCGGCGGCAATGGTTACATTGCCTGCGCCGGTAATGGTAACGGTATTGCCGCTAATGGTAGCCGGACCGCTGATTACAGAGTAACTGATGCCTAAACCACTGTTGCTGCTGGCGTTCAATGTAAAGTCTGCATCGCCATATGTTTTATTGGATAAAGCATTAAAGGTGATGGTTTGCGTAGCCGGTGTAACGGTGAGTGTACCATTTACGAAGTTGATGTCGTAGTTGGTAGCGCTGACAGCCTGGGGGGTCAGTGTAATCGGGTAACTGTTTGGTACGCTGTTATTGTCTGCGGTTGTGCTGACATCAATAGTGCCATTTATTACACTGATATCTTCATTATTTACAAACCCTGTAGCCGTGTAATCTAATGTCGGATTCGGCTGCAGGTAAGCCTTCGACTTGTTATTAGCGGTAATAGTGAGTGTCGCCTTCTTCACGAGGAACGACTGTGTTACTGGTGTGGCGCCAGAATAGTTGCCATCTCCAGCCTGGTTGGCCGCAATGGTAACTGTACCATTACCGGTAATGGTGATGGTATTGCCGCTCACGGTAGCCGGGCCGCTGACTACGGAGTAGTTAACGGATAGTCCCGCGTCGCTGGTAGCGCTGGCGGCAAAAGGCAGGTCGCCATATGTCTTATCCGGTATACCCGGGAAGCTGATCGTTTGCGGCGCAATGTTTACCGTTAACAGGTTATCGATAGTAGAGATATTATAATTGGTAGCTGTGTAGGTACCACTTATCGTAATAGGGTAGTCGCCCGGCGAACTGTTAAGTACGGCGGTGGTATTGAGTGTAACCGTGCTTGTTATCACGCTTTGATCTTCGTTGTTAACCAGCCCGGTAACAGTATAGGTGAGCGTCGGATTGTTTTGTCCGTACAACCGTTGTTGATGGTCTGCCTTGATCACCAGCGGCGCTTTATTTACTGTAAATGTTTGCTGTACCGGTGTGGCAGCCAGGTAGTTGCTGCTACCGGTTTGCTTGGCGGTAACGGTTACAGTACCAATTCCGGTAATGCTCAATAAGCCATTGTTCATTGAAGCAGGACCTGTAACCGTATAGGTAATATCTGTTTCTCCATCGCAGGTAGCACCGGGGGCGAAAGGCGCTGCCCCGTATACTTTGTCTGCAATAGGAGGGAAGGTAATAGTTTGAGCCGCCTTGTTAATGGTCAGTGTGCCATTAGTGAGGTTAAAGCTGTAATTGGCGGCACTCAGGGTGTTTTGAGCCACGACAATAGGATAATCGCCAGGTGCGCTACTGTTATCCGCGTTCACGGAGAGCGTAGCAGTACCACTGAGTACACTGCTGCTATCGTCGCTATTTACGAACCCGGTTACGAAGTAGTCCAGGGTGGGATTAGCCTGGTTATAGAACCTGGTTTTGTCGTTCGCTTTCACCGTCAAGGTTGCCTTGGCAACGGTAAATGTTTGCGACACCGGTGTGGCAGCGATGTGATTGGCATCTCCCGGCTGACTGGCGGTAATGGTTACATCTCCCGCGCCGGTGATGGTAAGCATATTGCCATTGAGCGTAGCAGGGCCGGAAGTAACGGTATATACTACCGATAAGCTACTGTTAACGCTGGCATTCAGGGCAAATGCAGGATCGCCGTATGTTTTATTGGACAGGGCGCCGAAGGTAATGGTTTGCGGCGCCTGTGTAATGGTCAACGTCCCGGTTCCGGCCGATAGCGTGTAGTTGGCGGCCGCAGCGGCACTTACATTCGGGGTGATGGCGTAGGTGCCAACACCACTGTTAATGTTAGCGCCATAGGTGGCGGTGATAATGCCTTTGATGGCGGCAGTGCTGTCGTCGCTGTAAGCGAAACTATTATAAAGGAAAACCGGGCCGGGGTTGGCTACACCATAAATACGGCTGGTATCCTGTACGTTTACCGTCAGTGCTTTTTTGTTCACCGTCAGGGTGCGGGTTTGTGGCGCAGCTGCCAGGTACGCCCGGGTATAGGGGGCATTAGCGGTGATCTGCGCGGTGCCTGCTCCTTTGATCCGGATCTTTCCGTTCACGGTATCGGCTACGGCAGTATTGCTGGAAGAATAAATGATGGTGGTGTCGCCATTGGTGATAGCACCAGGCACAATATCTGGATCACCGTAGGTAACGGGTGTAAATGGAATGAAACCAATGTTTTGCGCTGCAGCCACGTATTCATAGGCCCCAAGGTCAATGATGGGGTTAATGATGCGGGTGGCGCCCTCTAAATCCTGTGTACCTGCCTGTACCGGGTATGAAGTCTGGTTCGTTTGCGGGTCGCCGCTGTTAATGGCGAAGTTGGCGCTGGTAAGATGCAGGTCGCCCTGGCCGGCGTTCACGAATGTTACCGGATTGATTGTTTGGGACGTACTGCTATTGGTATAAAAGCTATTCCCTATAATGTTGTAACCGAACGAAGGGGGGATCGATGAGATTTGCGTACCTGGCGTATTGCCGGAAATAATGCTGTTGTAGACGGTAGTTGCGACGCTGGAAACTGCATAGTTATTGCTGGCGGTATTCCCGCTGATAGTGACATTGGTGAGCTCAGTTCTGCCAAAACCATCAATAGCGCTACCCCGGTAATTGCTGTAGTTACCAAAGAAAATGCTATTACTGATTTTGGTAGTGTTGGTTGTGTAAATGGCGCCTCCAAACAATCCACTGTAGTTGCCATAAAAGGCAGTATGCTGTATATTCAGCTTTGCATTGTTGCTGTAAATACCTCCGCCATAATCAAAGGAAACCCCCGCTGTAACAATAAAACCATCTATTAATGTTTCGGTGGTATTGTCGCTGGCAACGATCACATGTCGGCTATTGGTCCCCCTGGTGTTGTTATAATTGAGCGTGATGTTGTTGGTTCGAATATCATCGCCACCCAGGTCGCCACTGAGAATAGTGGGATTAGCGCTAAAATTTCGGGAATTGATGGTCGTTTCTGAGCCGGCAAACCCGCCGTACAGTTTCAATGCAGCGGGTAGCACAAAGGATATACTATTATCTCCTGTGGCCGTTGGTTTGTAAACGCCTTTAGCTACCCATACCTGCGTAATGCCACTGGCAGGATCAGCGGCTGCCGTGAGTGCGTCGCGCAGTTCGGCCAGCGGAAGGCTCCAGCTGCTTCCATCTCCATGGGGAATACCAGTATTATTGTTTACATATACAATACCGTTCGCATCGGGATTCACGACAGTCAGGTTGCAGGGGGGCATCTTTGTTAGGTTGGCAGAATCGGGCACGGGTGCGGCTAAGGTACGATCCAGTATCCAGCGGGTAGTATCCTGTAGGAGTGTACGGAGTGTTGAAGGAGCACCTACCAGGGCGCTACAATTATAACGGCCATTCACGGCATTCATACTCGGGAACTTGAGTACTGTCGTGGTAGCGGGTTGCATTGATTGGGAGGAGGTGAAGTCGCAGGAACCCAGGGTAATGTCCCATTCTTTCCGGTTGATATTAATACCGGCAATGAGTGTTGGGTTATTAACGGAGCCGGTAAAGGCAAAAAGCTCATCGCCCGCCAATCCGAGACTTACATACTTGCTGGCAGATGCCTGGGTGGCGGTTATACCGGTAACAGTGCCGGTGACTACCCCACCAATGGTGGCCTTCAGGGGAGCATACTTACAATAGACAACGATTTGTTGTCCTGCGCGGATCACAGTACTACCGGAGTTCCACTGGATAACACCGTCTGTTTGGGAACCGTTGCCAGCAGGAGTACAACTGGTAGATTGGAAGCCGCTGTCGGTCCAGCCCAGGTCGGTAAAGTAAATGACGGTGTTGGCGGGACAGTCGCGGAGTAACACAAATGAAAATAGATCATTTTGTGTGCTCCCGTTGTTATTATCGTCAAAGCTATTGATCCCGGTAAACACCAGGTCACCGGCGCCAATTGTTTGCGCGTGCAGGGAGGAAACAATGCCGAGGGATAATAAAAGGCATAAGCATGCCTTACGTAGTGTTGCCTTCATATAGGGGCGAAGTCTTTGGTATAAGAAATATGTCTGTTACATCCTGTATTCCAGGATGTAAAAAATGAATTCTACAAGGCGCTGTTTATAACTACGCGCAGAGATATGTATTAATCCAGCCGGAGGCTATCCCGGTTGGTTGCTCTCTCACTACATCCTGCCATACCTGTAATGTTTCCGCGTTTTCACCAATGATAGCCGGCTCCAGGTTTTCATTTGTCTTCACCAGCCAGGAAGGCGCAATCATATGATGGGTGGCGGTGTCCATGCGTAGGGGCCCGCGTGGACTATCGATTGTAACATCCGCTAAGGATGCCAATATTTTTTTAGCTTGAAATTGATGCAGGTTGGCTGTTTTGAAAATGTGCTCCAGCAGGATGCCTGTTTCCCAGCCATGCATGCTGTCTATATTAACGGCTTTGCCACTTTGTTGAAGTTGTGTTTTCATCAGCTGATTGGCAGCATTGGGCAGCACAGATACCCAGGGTACATACCCGCTGATAGAAAAAGGTAAGTTTAGTTCACCATGTACGGCGGTTAATCTTTCGTCCAGCAGCATAGGGCTGGCAAATACCTGTAATTCAGGGGCCATCACTGTTTGCTGTAGTTGTTGGAGAAAGCAATACGCCAGGTCGCCATTGAAAAGCGCCAGTAGCGTACGTACGTTCCCGTTAGCCTGTAGAAACTCAGTCAGGGGAGCTATGTTGAAATCCTTTACGGTATATTGACTCACATAATTATACTGTATACTGCCGCCATGATCGGTGTATGGCTGAACAAGGGCATGCGTATGTGAGTACCCGGCATCATAAAACGAAGTGCACATGGCGGCGTCATTAGCCAGGGCAGCTGTATGTATACCGGTGAGCCGGCAATGAATAGTATGGTTCAGTGTATTGGATAATACCATGGGATGAGGTTCCCAGGTATTCATATATTTGGCGCCTCCATGCATCAGTATCACCAGCCGGTTCAGTGATTTAGCCAGCTGGGCCACTTTTTCCACGGCTGCCTGGTCAGCATACAGCACCAATACATCTACCTCGTTTTCCAGCAGCATGGTTTCTGCAGCTTGCAATACGAGATCGGCATCTACCCCATAACCAATATTGGCAGAAAATATTTCCACGTTCACCTCCCGGTATTGCAGGTAAGCCTGCATGGCTTTCAGCAGGTGATGATGCATCAAAGGATGGAACGTAGATTTAGGTAAAAGTATGCCTGTTTTCATATTCGGTTTACGATCATGTTTGGGATGGAAAAACACCAAACAGGGAAATAATAAAATTGACAGCCGTATAAGGCTGCATATTGTACTTTGGTTGACTACCGCCGGTGGGCTGCACCTGCATCATGTAGTTTCCGTCGGATGACATTTCTGCCACTGTAATTGGCTGGAGGTAACCCGCATTCGGCGCCGTAGCAGGCGTCGTGCTGTATACCGTGTTACCCGCAGTAATAGCCGGATAACCTGGCGAAAGTGCAGTACCAGGATTTTCACCGTACGCGGGAATTGCTACGGATGCTTTTAACAGGTGGGCGTGTGGAGGTACGTTGATGGGCATCAATGTCACTTGTTCGTTGCCACCCACTTGCCCAATTGCGTAGGCGCCATTCATGTGCAGAGGAGCCCTGCCCTGTAGGTTGGGCAGCGCAAATGTGGTGTCGCCATCACCTCCATAAGTAGTACCAATCAATTGAAACAGCGCGTCATTCTCTGATATTGCTTGTAAACTGCCGTCACAAAACGCCCAGCCTGCGGGAGCAAAATTGCCAGCAAATATTCTTATCTCTCCTAAAAAAGGCATTGATTGTAATTTATAAGATCAGGGATCAGGTACGTGGCGGAAAAACTCCTTGCAGCGCAATCACGAAATTAAGTGCCAGGTAAGGCTGCATGTTATTAAGTGGCAAATTGGGATATCCTCCATTAGCGGCCTGTATGGTTGATTTTAAAGGGATATTGACTGTATCAGGAACACTTCCATATAGCTGTGTACCGGTTGTTGTTCCCAGGTAGTTACCCACCGGATTATAGGTATTGTTAACATCTCCCATTGGAATTGCCAATGGTGTTTGTGTAACAAGATGGGTATGTGAGGGAAGTTCAGTGAGTGCGAGGGTCACTGTTTCGACGCCTGCTTTCTCGCCTATATCCCGCTGTGTCAATCCCGGTCCCTGCCCCACGCCTATAGGTACGCGTCCCTGTAAATCGGGCAACCCGAAATTACTTTTGCCATCTCCGCCATAGTTAGTACCCAATAGCGAAAAAAGCGCTGTATTCTGTGAAAGAGGTATGAGTTGACCGGCACAAAGAGCAAAGCCAACAGGGGCGAAATTAAATGGGAAAATCATAATTTCTGCCACGAAAGGTGAAATAGGCATGTAGAGATAATTTAAAACTGACTTGGAAATACTCCTTGCAGGGCGATGATGAAATTGATAGCGAGATAAGGCATCTGGTTATCAAAAGGTGTAGAGGTGTTTATATTGTTGTTGGTGGCGAGTGGTTGATTGCTTGCCAGGTCTTTAGCCAGTACATCTTCTCTTATGATGGCCATTCGATCATCTGCCACTGTACTATATCTGGGGCTGCCTGCTGCAGCCGGCGCCGGATAAGCGTTTTTGGGGGACTCGACATTGGAACTGAAACCTATTGGCTGTGTTAAGGTAGCGGTCACATTGTGCCCGTGGTCCGGTAAATTTGAAACGGCAATTGGTTGAGCCGCGAGCCCACTGGCTTCCCCCAGTGTGTGACCATTTCCCCAGCTCATAGGAACTCTTCCCTGCAGGTTAGGCAAAGCAAAATTAACACGCCCATCCCCACCATAGGTAGTACCGAGCAGAGAAAATAATGCCTGGTTCTGATTGATTGGCAGTAGCTGCCCATTGCATAAAGCATGTCCTTTCGGTGGAAAAGGAAAGGACATCATCCTGATTTCCGACAGGTATGGAGTAAAATCATCGCCAAAGATTGATGACATAATTCAGGGATAAAATTGATATAAGTATAGTGCTGTCTTGAGGGATTCAATAAGTGTACGGCTAAGAATTTCCGTAAAAGTATAGCTAAAATTCTTTTCCAGCATAAATTATTTTTGAATTTTTCGATTTTGCGTATAACTACCTATCTTCGTTCCACTTTCATGAACCCCCTTTTACCTTATGAATCATCATCGTCGTTCCTTTTTACGCAACACATCACTGGCAACAGGCTTACTGTTACTGCAAAAGCCATTCAAATCACTGGCTGCTATTACTGAAAATGCAGCTTATCTGCCCGGCGATAACCGGGAATTCCTGGTGTGGCATACCAATGATCAACACGGGCAATTAACTGCCTTATTGCCGGAAAGCAGACAGGGACTGCTCCTGGATGCGGGAGATTTTTTAGATGATACGGCTAACGTACAGGCACATATGAAAATGATCCAGGCCATGAATGCCGCAGGTTACCAGGCCGCTACTATTGGTAACCGGGAATTGGCCGGAGGCGCCGCCGCCCTGGCTGCCCTCATTCCGCATATGCAGTTTGCATTGGTCAACTGTAATTACCGTTTTGCAGATAAAGCGCTCGCACAAAAAGTGCTGCCTTATAAAATCGTATATGTGGGCGCGTTAAAAATCGGTATCACCGGCGTAGGCCCTCAACTGCCTGCCGGCAACGGGGTCACCTGTTTGCCACCGGTACCCGCCGCTGATGCGGTGGCTGCCATGCTCAAAAAAGATTACGGTTGCCAGGTAGTCATCTGCCTCTCTCACCTGGGATACAAGCAGCCCGACACCATCACCGACAACCATAATATGGCCACCGATACCCGGCATATCGATTTCGTAATCGGTGGGCATCAGAAAAAAATGCTGGCATCTACCATGGTATGCCGCAACCTCCAGGACCGGGAGGTATATCTCAGCCAGGCCGGATGGAATGGTAATATGGTAGGAAAAATGAAAATGATGTTCAATGAAGAACGCCAGGGCTGCGGTATCCAACCCGGCAGCATCATGGCTTAATGTCTATAGGGTTTTTCTCGCCAAGGCGCAAAGAAGCAAAGAATTAAAAAGAAGAAGAGAGCGAATTTTAAGCCCGCAAAGCAGGGAGATTATAAAGTATATAGCTATACGATAAAATCTCCCTGCTTTGCGGGCTTAAAATTCGCATCAATCTTCGCTTCTTTGCTTCTTTTGCGTCTTTGCGAGAAAAATATATCCTGAGGTTACCGGTATTCATGTTATTATTTTGATTAATATCTTTGAGCCCTCACGAAGAATTCATATTGGGTTTCCACACAATTTCAAATTTTTTGTATAACTTCCCACTTTAGTTTGTAACCATAAACAGGCAATGTTAACCGCCTAACCATATCAATTTTAAACTAATGGCCTTATACACGCTAACTAACGTATCTATCGGAGAAGAACAATTCAAGCAATTTCATGCCCTGTCGCTGCAGCAAACGATGGATGGCCATCATTCCCTGGAGCTGAAAATCGGTTACGACTGGTTATCCCGTTTAGGCAGGAATCCTATCGCTGCCGGCAAATCTTTCCTGGGAAAGGATATCACGGTATCTGTACAAGCGATCGACAAAAGCGGCGATTTTAAACCGCTCCTGTTTAACGGCATTGTTACCGCTGTCAGCTCCGGAAAAGAAAGCGATGGTATCAACGGCAGCTGCGTTATACGGGCTACCGGCCCTACCGTATTGCTCGACGGCAACCCGCATATCCAGTCCTACGAACGGCAGGAACTGGGAAGCATCGTTAACACGGTGCTCAAAACAGGCAGCGCCTCCGGCTCCCGCCCGGAAGTAAATCCCGCTACCAGCAAGCCACTTAAATACATTGTACAATATAAGGAAACAGGCTACCAGTTCTTGCGCCGTTTATCGGAACGCTACGGGGAATGGTTTTTCTATAACGGCCAGCAAATCATCTTCGGTCAGTATACACCCCGCAAGATAAACCTGGTACACCAGGTAGACCTGATCAATTTCGACCTGGAGCTGCGGGTATTACCCAATAACCAGTCGATGAACGGATGGGAATACCGGCAGAATAAAACCGTGGAAGACAGCACCAACGCCAAATCCGCTGGTAATACCGGTTCTTATACGCAACATGCGCAGGCCATGAGCGAAAAGCTGTACCAGAAGCCGGCACTCTATAAAGTGCCTTTCGCCTTCAGCGGTAATGCCGCCGAAGAATTACAATCGCTTACCAAACGCCAGCAACAAGGCCAGATGGCACAGATGGTGCAACTGAAAGGACATAGCAAAAACACCGGTCTACGTATAGGGGATATCGTCAGTATCCAGGAAAATGTTTTTTCGAGAGAAGATCATGGCGAATTTGTCATCACTGCCCTCGAACATCATTGTAATGGTAACGGTGAATACAGCAACACTTTCGAAGCCATGCCCGCGGAAGCCGCTGCTCCCCCGGTAAACCTGGAAAATATTCCCCGCTGTGAAGCACAAAGCGCCATAGTTACCGATAACTATGATCCCAAAGGACTGGGACGTATACGCGTTCGCTTTAACTGGCAAACCGGCTCCACGCCCTGGATACGCCTGCTCCAGCCCCATGGCGGCGGTGATAAGGGATTTTATTTTGTGCCCGAAGTAGGAGAGGAAGTATGGGTAGATTTTGAAGGCGGTAATGCAGAAGCCCCTTACGCTACCGGCGCTGCCTACAATGGCGGTGCGAAAGCCGGCTTCGGCGATGCACAGAATAACGTGAAGGTAATCAAAACCCGCAGCGGCCACACCTTTCGCCTCGACGACAGCAGTGGACAAGAGTCCATCACCATCTCCGATAAATCAGGAAATGTGATCGTCATGGATACCAGCACCAGCAGCATTTCCATCACCGCGCCGGAAAACATCAGCATCAAAGCCACCAACATCAGCATACAGGCCAATGAAAATATTGATGTCAATGCAGGCTTTAATATGACACAAGCCGCCGGTATGAACATGAGCCACTCCGCCGGCGTAAATATATTGCACAATGCAGGCGATTCTATCAGCCACTTTTCTGTGAATGATTACCGCCTCACTGCTACCAATATCACTAAAATAGCAACGGAAAATATGGACGTACAGGCCCGGAAAATTGAAAAGACGGCAGAGGAAATGAAAGTCGACAGCTCCAAAGAAGAGATGACCATCAATTCCGGTAAGTCAGTGGCCATCAAGAGCGCAGAAAAATCCAAATTATTCTAAACCATTGCAATAACCCACTTCCATTATCTTTAAACTGAAACCTATGGGTGATAATAAGGCCGGTAACATGGTCGTCATCTGTAAAAAATATACAGAAAACGGCGAAAATATACGCTGGAACAGCCAGGGTGAAACCTCCCTCAACTCCGGGAAAAGAATCCGGATGGCTGGAAAACAGGAGGGCGTTACCTTCCATAAAAATGACCCCGTTGTACTCAATACCGCTACTACCATCAAAGTACTGAAGGTAACCGGCCCCGCCAGCGTTATCAACGGCAATACCCACGAGTTCAAAGCCATCGCCTTTAGTGAAACAGTACCCGACCATCAGCTTATGCTGGTCAACTGGGCCTTTTCTTTCGATGACGGCAAAACCATCATTCCCTTTAAATCCGGTACCACCAAAGCAGAGAAAGGAATTGCATATAAAACGATTACGGTAGCAGGCAATACCGTCGATAAGCAAGTATCAGTATATGCTTATTTCCGCAAAGCCGATCCGAATGTAAAAGCTACCGCGAAAGTTATCTATCTTCCCCTGGTAGTAGATGTTTACCGGGTACCCGGGCTCAATGAAACCGGCCTGGACATCGCCAATGATATGGCTTACGGCAAAGGCACCGGGAAAAAGCCAGTGTATTCGGCAGCAGATATTGCCGCCTACCGGAATGCTTATCTCGATACCGGCTTCGATGCAGCCAAACATGCCAAATTTGCGAATGCCGACGCTGGCGACAAAGGTATCTATTCCACCGCACAGGTAATGAATACCGGCACGCTGATGAAGCTCTCTAACTTCTCTTCCGACTCCATGCTGTTCCTGGATTTCCGCACCATGGTGGAACTCATGGCCCGGGGAGATCTGAACGATAATATCCGGAATATGATCGACCGCTTTCAGAGTAACAAAGGCGGCGTATATGAGAATGCGGCGCTCACCAAAGCGGTGGTCGCCAATCCCTCTACCCAACGCTTTTGCACGGGCATTGAAGATGAAATGGCAGACAGGATTAAAAAAGCAGGAGGAGAGCTCACCGCCATGGAAGACAAACAAGTGTACTATGGCGATGAAGCAGGATATAAAAGTAAACATCCTTACGGGCATCCCGCCTTTCCCTATAGCCGCGATTATAACCTCGCTACGGGATTGACCATTGCTATCAACGATGTTTGGTCCTATAAGGTAACTCTCACGGCATTTAAGTTGACCGGCAATACTTACAAAGCAAAGTACGAAGTACAGCTATGGGATCACTTTGGCCTGGATCTGCCAGACATGGAAAAGTTTTATTCCTATGGCGCGGGCTTCCGTGCCTGGTTTATATTACAGCACCTGAGAGGGTACAAACCCTTCCTGACCAAAGTACAATTTGAAAAGGAATTCACCGGCAACATCACGGAAGGCGCCGCCGAAAGGAAAAGTAAAAGATAGTATGAATCGAATGATAAAATATAGCTATGCGGGCATCCTCCTCTTCTGGATGTGGTCGTGTACGCAGCCTGCCCAACACCAGGCGCCACACATCCTGGCATTGAATAAACTGACCCGTAAGGGGCCCGTGAATATAAACGGTCAGCCCAGGCCAGGATTGTATCAATACGCACTGATAGAAAATACACCCAACAACCCGGATAGTCTCCGGCAACTGCTGCGCACCTGGTGCGACTCGGCCATTAACAAGCCCGCTATGGAAAAGCAGTATTACCGCTATTTTATACAGTTCTTCGATCGATCTGCTGCTACGGAAAGTTACCTGCAGGGAAAAGAAGATTTCTGGGATACACATAATGATATTAACCAGGAACTGAGCGACTACCGGGGAGAATTGCGCTATGAACGCTGCTCCCGGGATTCGTTACAGGGACAATGGACGCTGGAAGTAAGCCTGCCCGGCTATCACCAGGTAGATACCCTTGGACATAAATGCACAGAGTAAACGGATATGGGGCTATTTTCTTTAAGCAAAATATTCAGTAAAACAGTGGCACCGCCGGTGCTGCAGGCCTCCCATATATACGTGGTCACCGCCAGCTACCAGGCAGAAAATACCACTACACTCCGGTATAATATGACCATCTGCCGGATGATCGTAGGTGATAACGGGAACGACTATTTCCAGGTGAACCGCTCGGAAATGACGGTCAATGACGAACCCGCCTCCGATCACCTGGCCTCCGACCTGGCTGCCCAATGCGGCAGCGTAATGTGGCCCCTGCAAATACAAACAGCGGAAGATGGTAGCATTACCGGTATTTATAATCACCCGGAGATCGTGAAGAGATGGGAAGAGAAAAAAATACAGCTGTTGCAGTATTTCACCGGACCGGAAGCCAGCAGCTATATCAGCGCTACGGAACAAACGCTGTTGCAACCAGCTGCCTTCCTGGAAGCGGTGAAACAAGACCTGTTGCTCGTTACCTGGTGCTCCCTGATGCGTACCGGCCATCGCAACACATTCCCCGCAGCTTACCCGGTGCAACCTTTTGAACCGCCGGTAAACTTCCTGGTCACCGCACAACGAACGCCTGCCGGACAAATCCTGCAAACAGGCCAGCCTGCACAGGATGCCACGGAAGGGCATATGGAAATAAAAGCGGTACAATTACATCCACCTGGTTTTTTACAACGATTAGAAGGAGTATGGACACAGGGTAACTATAAAGTTACCCTGCGTGCCATCAATATCAGCGATGAACATCAACAATAAAACATCCATTGTATGGCCGATAAACACTTTGTAGTACAGGGCGCCACCTGTAAATGCGATTTTGCCGCCAAGACCGATAAACTGGTCATCAGCGGCAACAACCGCGATTATATCAATGATGGAGATGGCAGCGAAAAACCTATCGCCAGCACAAAAGATACCGGGACACCCCTGGAAGCAAAAACATTTGGCAACTGCAGCAAAAATAACAACAGCACCTGTGTACCGTCTATCACCGCGTGGCAACAGCCTTATGAAAAAGTAACCCTCACCAATGGGGGAAAGGTGCTGACAGAAGATAGTAAAGCGGTATGTGCTACCGCCGGATCGGCCTGTATTTCTATTCTCTTCCACGGGCAAACAGCCGCGGTAAACAGTGCCCATTTCGATAAAGTAGAAGTAGAAACAATGTCGGCACTCAACCCGATGGCGCCCAAACCAGCTAATCGTAAGGAGATGCCCAAAGTGCATACGATTAAAGCCGTCGTAGAAGGGCGGGTGCCAGCGCTGGAATTGGTGAGTAGCAGCCAGAAAACAGATGCGGTAAAAGTACTGATCGTACGAGTAGATGAATCGATCAACTTCTCGGTAAAATCTTATTTTAACGAAGCCAAGGCAGATAAAGATAAAGTAAGCTGGAAAATCCTGGAGGGACAAGGTTTTGAAGGCGCCGCCCGGGATTTTAACGAGGCCGGTCCCACCCTGAAAATGAACTTCGACGTAGCCGGCGACTATCGCGTGATGGCCTATGGAAATGAAGGCGATGATACCCGCTGCTCCCTCGATGTGAAAGTGACGGTTAATAAACTGAAAGACCACCTTAGCGTAGGAGAGGGGATGGGGCGACTGCTAAAGGGCAGTGAACAACGTATTCGTAGAGGCGTTCCGGTTACCGTGAACGCCGACTATGAAATGAAGCCGGCCACCGCAGAGGAAAAGAAGCGGGTATCCATGCAGGTGACCGACCAGGCAGGCAATATCGTGGCTGCTACAGAACCTGGCAACGACAAAATTACATTTACTCCCGATAACTCTGCTGCCACTTACAAAGTAACAGCCACCATGGCAGCCGATACCCCCGATGGCGCACCACAGACAGTTAGCCAGGATATGGTTTCGGAAGCAAATGGCGTAGTAGCTGTTACCAACGACCAGCAGGCCGATGTGATCAGACCCGGCACTACCATGAGCTTTAAGGTAAGCGAAATGGTATACAAAACACAGGTGCAGGATTTTGAAAGCAGCATGATCAAATGGCAGCTCAACGGCCGTGACGTCGGCACCGGTTCTGCTATTTCCCTGGACGGCCGCATGCACTTTATGCGTCCGGGTAAATATGTAGTGGAAGCCTACGTGATGAAAGCCGATGCCTGGGATGTCCGCAAAGGCGCACCCGCGGGCAACCATCAGAAAGACGACTGGCGCTTTGAAGTGAAGAATAATGAAGTGGTGCAACTGGAAGTAGAAGGCGGTACCACCGACTGGATAGTAGGTAAACACTACACATTGGTAGCTAAAACACTCATGAAATACCAGCGGGAACTGGATGGTCCGCTGACATGGGTGCCTAACAACAACAGCAGCACAGAAAAGAATGCGGGCGTTTACGCTACCCATGCAGGCAAATTCTATATGACCGCCACCCTCGGCGCCTCTACCAAAAGGCTGGAAGTAAATGCGAAATACGCCGCCATCACCCGCTGGTGCTTTGGAGATAAAGAAGGCGTATATAAACCCTTTGCCGGCTGGAAAGAAACCATTAAAGTGCTCGTCAGCTGCCCCGCTGCGGCAGGAGAGAAAGTTAACCTGCATATCCTGGAAGCCGATAAGTCGAGCTTCAATTATATTAAAGACCTGGGCGAGGCCACCTTTGATACCAACGGCGATATCAAACTCGATGTTAAAACCGATGACCTCAAACCTCTCCTGAACAAATTATACGAATGGAATGAATACGACGTATGCTTCGGTATCCTGCAAAGGCCCGGAGGCATTGAGTTTGCAGACGTAAAAACCGTAGAGGCCAAAGGCAAAAAGTTCTGGTATCCAAAAAAAGAAAGCAACCTGCGTGATAAGGAAACGGGAAAATATGTGTACATCGACGACACCAAAGAAGTGGTGTCGGTACACTTCTACGACAGCAAAGATTATCCTGCCTATAAAGTGTATAAATATGGGGAGAAGATAAAGATCCATATCCAAACGCGCAACCTGGGTGGGGAAACGCTCACCCTGCAACTCTGGGAAAATAAATACAAGGAAGAAGATAAGCTGGCATTGGAGCTGACCGGTAAGGTCGACGACCAGGAAATCCTGAATATAGAACTGGATACGACCAAATTAAAAACAGGTGTAAAAGCCAAAGATGACAATCTTCGTCCCTTCTATGCTATCATCAAATCCACGAAGGCCGATAAGTTTGAATTCCCCAAGGAAATAGCAGATAAAAACACCTTCAATCCTAAAACCATTAGTTATTACCAGCATATTAAACTCTCGGATGGTGCGGCCGACCTGCTGAATAGGGTGACCAAAGATGTGGCGCCCACCGTACTGGGAGAGGCGTTGGAGAAAGAAGAATCTTCCGGTGGCTGCCCGCGTTGCAATGAAAAAATAACGCCGGCCACACTGAAGAAAATGTTCCCGGATGCGACGCCGGAAAGCCTGCAAACAGCCGCCGACATCTACAACAAATACATGAAGGAACTGGGCATGAATACCTGTTGGAATAAAGCTCATTTCTTTGCACAGATCATGGTGGAAACCGGTAGTACGCTGCACCTGAAAAGTGGGGAGAGCTTCAACTGGTACTGGAAAAGCCTGATCGAAAACTTCGGCGCCTTTCAAACCACGGATGGCCGGGCCAAAGCAGAATTATGGGGTAGGGCCAATGAAAAGCCTCCTCACCCGGGCGTAACACCCGAGAATGAAAAAAATATTGCGAACTACGCCTACGGTCCCGATGCCGCCAAAGGAAGAGAACTGGGGAATACCCAGGCCAACGATGGCTGGAACTTCCGCGGGAAAGGCCCCATACAGCTAACAGGCCGCACCGCCTACGACTACGCCAACACCTACACGAAGCGGGAAAACGCAGATATCGTTGCCGATCCCGACCTGGTGATCAAAGACCTGAAGATAGGAGTGCTGTCGTCTATGGCCTTCTGGAAATGGAAAGGGTTGCAGAACGCGGCCAACGGCAATACGGAAGTGACCGAAAAGATCAGCAAAAAAGTAGGTAAAGATGCGGTGACTTCCGACGGCAAGAGTAGCCACGCGGAAAAGAAAAAAGCATTTAAAGAAACAACATCGGTCGTGTTTAAAGTGAGTGAATGCCTGTACGGTATCATTCCTGCGGGCGACAACAACAAATACCGGATTGATGTGGACCTGTTTACCTACCAGCAGATCCGGATCAACAAAGAATCGAAGCAATACCAGTTTGATGTATACAACAAGAACACCCTGGTAAAAACTTATCTGATGGATATAAACCAGAAAGACTTGTTGCCCTTTCCGCAGGAGGGGCCCAACTGGGGCCGTTTTGGGACCAGGGATGCCGGCGGCGATAACTATGCGGCGCCGAAAGTAACGGCCGCATTCTTTGGCTTCTTTTATTCATTACCACTCAATGGATATACCGGTACACTCTACTATAACGACATTTCCGCAAATGACGGAAGAAATATCGGGCACCAGGGCCACGTGCACGGCGATGATATGGATATCCGCTATCCCGGCGCAGCGCCTGATGAACGGTACTGGTACGACGCTAAGGCACATTATCCATCAGAAGAAAAATTTGTAGAAACCCTGGAAAATATTCTTACCATTGCTCTAAAATGGGGTTTTAATACCAACTATGCCTATAAAGCAGGTATTAAAAATACCAAAGGGGTGGCGATGAGCGTTCACCAGGATCACTTTCATATCGGATTAAGATAAACAACAAACAATGTATAAACACACCTTCACCGGAATCGTTGCGATGGTATTGGCTTGCGTGGGTTGTCATCCACAGGAAAGTAATACGAAACAGGCAGCGCAAACCGATAGTGTTAAACCAATTGAAAACGTATATACCATGAATGCTGCTTTACTGAAAAAGCACAAGGAATTGCAGATGAGGCTGGAAGCATCAGAAGATGGATCTTATCCTATCTATAAATATACCGAGACCGATGTAAACGTGGCATTGCCAGCCATCGCAGAAGGGTTGAAAGCGCAGCATTTCGTGCAGTTGTCCGACGACGCTTTTAAAGCAAAGATCCGCAGCATATTTGGCGACGTTTTTGAATCCGGTAGTTGCGACGCCAAAAAACATGAACAGTTTATTACCTTGTTTGACGGGAAGAAAAAAGAGGACGAAGAATATTGGTATACGGTAGATAATATTTTTGTTTCCACGGGGTATCATTTTATCACCCATGTACCGCTGGTGGGCGATTTTATTGAGTTTACCGACAGTGCCCACTATAAAATACAGTTGCTGCCTTCAATGGTATCCAGGAATAAATACCTGCTCAACGACAGCAAGGCCGACCTGGCCATCTTGCTGGCCAACGACTCGGTATTCCTGAAAAGGCTGGTCAAACAGTACGGCTATACGAAAGAACCCCGTATCAACGACCTGGCCATGAACGATTATGCCCGTATGGATGATAACCATATTGGTACCGTGGGTGAAGCCATTTTTGTGAAAGATTGCAAGGGGAAAATGTTGATCCGGGAAGAGCTGCTCACCTGGATAAAAGACCATACCACCGCGGAAGATCACCGTTTACTGGATGGTTTAAACTGGTATGCTTCGGCGTTGTACGACAACAGTGGCAGTACCGAGTTTACCAGGCAAAAGCCGTTTGAGCTGTGGTCGCTGGAAGAAAAGAGAAAGATAGTGGCATATGTAGCCAATATTTATGTGCCGCTGTTTCATGCGCTGGTACCTAAGAACCCCGCTACCTGGCCGGCTGGCACAATCCTGGAAAACCTGTTCCTGGAAGACAAAGGGTTGCGTGACTATTTAATTCAGCAACAGTATTTCGGATTACCGGAATTAAGAAAGGAGATAGAGCCCAGTATTGTAAAGTAGTCAAGCATATTAACAGGCATAAAAGAGGGTTGCATTTCATGCGAAATGCAACCCTCTTTTATTGATAAGATTATTTTTTTACCGACACGCGCCAGATGGTATTAGCGGCATCATCAGCTACCAGCAGGGAACCATCTTTCATCATGGCCATACCTACGGGGCGGCCATGTACTTCGCTTTTAGGCTCGTTGGCGATAAAGCCGGTCAGGAAATCTTCCGCTTTACCGGCAGGCTTCCCGTTTTGGAAAGGAATGTAAATGATTTTGTAGCCCGACAGGTAGGTACGGTTCCAGGAGCCGTGCTGGCTAATGAAAGCGCCATTCCTGTATTTTTCAGGGAAGACAGTACCTTTATAAAAAAGCAGGCCCAATGAGGCAGAGTGGGCCATCAGCGCTACATCTGGCGTAATGGATTTTTTCACCAGCTCAGGTTCCTTGCCTTTGAAAGAGGGGTCTTCATGCTGACCAAAATAAGCATAAGGCCAGCCATAAAAGCCGCCTTCCTGTACACTGGTAAAATAGTCGGGCACGAGGTCATCGCCCAACTGATCCCGTTCATTGACTACCGTCCACAAAGTATGGGTGCCCGGTGCCCAGTCCATACCCACAGGGTTGCGGAGCCCGTTGGCATATATCTTCAGGTTGCTGCCATCAGGATTCATGATCAGTATATTGGCCCTGTTTTTTTCTACTTCCATTCCCTGTTCGGCATCGTTGGTACCGGATCCCACAGACACCAGCAACTTGCTGCCATCTTCATTGGGAATGATATTCCGGGTCCAGTGATTGTTGTAACCACCTGCGGGCAAGGTCACTATTTTCTTCCCGTCGGCCTCCATGGTGGTCATGCCGGTTTGATAGGGATACTGCACAATACCGTCGGTGTTGGCCACATAAAAGATATTATTCAATATCAGCATGCCCATAGGCTGGTTCAGCTTTTTCAGGAAGGTATGCCGTTCATCGGGAAGCCCATCATTATTAGTATCCCGGAACATGGTAATCCTGTTGGCCGTGATACTATTATTTTCCGAGTTCGCTTTACCACTCCATTTGTTGATCACCTCCTGGGTAAACCGCTTGATCGCATGCGCTTCTGATACAAACACATCGCCATTGGGCGCTACGTATATCCACCGTGGGTTTTGCAGGCCGTCTGCAAATTTGGTCACTTCAAAGCCTGGAGGAGCAATAGGTTTGCTGCCATCTTTCCAGCCAATTACATCGCTGAAGTTGGTGACAGACTTGGTAGCTCCCGGCAGTGGAAGCGAATCCGGTGGTGTGTTGTTGGCCGCAGCCAGGGAGTCGGGCGCTGCATGCGCCGGAGGACGTGAACCATGACAGCTGCATAACGACAATAATAGGGCAGCCGCAGCTGCAGACAAGTACTTTTTCTCCATCGCTATAGGGGTTGAAGGGCAAAAGTTACATCATTTTACGTTAACTGGTTGATTTTTCATCTGCTACCATCCGTCGCGGCGCCGCAGAGCTGGGAGCAGGTGAGGAGCCTCGGGTTTAAGTACTGGCTGCCGACACAATAAAGAAAGCGGTTACAACTAAAACGGGTATCTCCATCATCGGAGATACCCGTTTCCTTTTATCTTACATCTTCACTAGTTTATATCGCTGCGAATGGTTCACCATAATAAAGTAGATGCCGGGTCTCCAGTTTCTCACGTCCAGGCGGTTGCTCATCGTGTTTTGTTGCAGGTAGATCAATGCGCCGCTGCTATTGTAAACAGCTACGCTGAATATCGTTTCTATGATACCCTGTAGCAGCACATGATCTGCAGCGGGGTTAGGAAATAGCCAGCCCGGTTTAGGAGGCGTAGGCGGTGGGGTAGGCGTAGTAGCAATGGATTTATAGGCACAGAGCGAATCCGGTATAGCGGCAGCTACCACACGGCTGAACAGGATACTTTGTCCCAGCGAATTAAAATGCACATCATCGCCGCTGTTGTACAGCGGGGCAATGAATCCTGTGCTGGTGGCCAGGCCTGTATAGAAGTCGATCGCGTGGGCGCCGAAGTATTTGATGATCGTGTCTTTCATTTGTCGCAGGCGGGCAGCGGCATCATACCCCAGGTTACCCCTGGGTTGTGTAGTGCTTACCCACAGGGGAATGTTAGCTTGTGCTGCGGCTTGCTTCAATACCAGGAAGTTGGCCAGCTGTTTATCCAGCGGAAACCATTTCGCCTCATCGTTGGTAGGCATATTAATGATGATGGCATCAGGGTGCAGCGATATGGCTTTGGTAATGTTATGCGCGGTATCCACGCTAAGGGGGATGCCCAGCGTAGTATAAGGTGGTGTGCCATTGGGCATGATATGCTGGGTTGTATACCCGCCAATAGCCAGGTTGATTACGGTGTCGGCGGTATTGTGACTGGCTTTGAGATAGCGGGCATAGCGGAACGGCCAGGCGCTGTCGCGGCTGGGCAGCCCATTGCCCCAGGCAGTGGAAGAGCCCAGCACAACGATTTTGAGCGGGCTATTGCAATTTTGTGCATAGCTGATGCAGGTACCAAGACAAAAGAATGCCAGTAGTAAACACTTTTTCATGGTGGCGGGTATTGATAAAAATGCCAGGAATAGTGCTGCAGAGGGTATTCGGAAACAGGAAGCCGGATTAGCTACTGCCTCAAAGTAATAGCATTGTACTGCACATATATCGCAGTGAATCGGTTTTCGGGTCATTACCGCTAACTTTCTTTCTCTCAATAAAAGCCGGAAAAAAAAGAACCAAATATTTATCTTTATAACTTCTTCAACAATTATGAACATGAACAGAAAACGTATTATCGCAGGTCTGATATGTTGTATGGGCCTGGGGCTGGCACATCCATCCGGTGTGATGGCACAGGTGTCAGCTATTAAAACGGAAACCGTGACCGGCGGTTCCCTGATTGGCCGCTGGGATATCAAAGTGAATGAAAATGGAACAGACAAACCATCCTGGCTGGAAGTAGAGCTCTCCGGCTTCAAAACCCTGGTAGGTCGCTTTGTGAGCACAGGCGGTAGTGCCCGGCCTATTTCAAAGGTCAACTTCGATAACGGTAAATTCAGCTTTGCCATCCCTCCGCAATGGGAACACGAAGATCGTGATCTGACACTTGAAGGAACCGTTACTGCTGACGGTATCAGCGGTACCATTCATACCAGCAGCGGGCAGTCTTTTCCTTTTACAGGTGTAAAAGCACCCGACCTGAAAAGAGCCACACCGCCAGTATGGGGCCAACCCGTTAAATTATTTAATGGGAAAGATCTGACCGGCTGGAAAGCACTGGGCGAAAACCAGTGGATCGTTAAAAACGGTGTGTTGAGCAGCCCTCACTCCGGTGCTAACCTGATTTCCGAAAAGACTTTCACCGACTTCAAATTACACCTGGAATTCCGCTACCAGAAAGGTAGTAACAGTGGCGTATACCTGAGAGGCCGCTACGAAACACAGATCATCGATAATCCTAAAACCGATCATCCCAACAGTCACCTGTTCGGAGGCGTATATGGATTCCTGGTGCCCAGTGAAAATGCGGCGATCGGACCTGATCAGTGGCAAACATATGATATCACCCTCGTAGGTCGCATGGTGACGATCGTAGCCAACGGCAAAACCATTATCAGCAACCAGGAAATTCCCGGTATCACCGGCGGTGCACTGGATAGCAATGAAGCGGAGCCAGGACCGATCTATTTCCAGGGCGACCATGGTCCTATTGAATTCAGGAACATCGTGATTACTCCGGCGAAATAATATTTCCGCACGCAAAGGAATATAAGAAGCAAAGACGCAAAGAAAGTTTTGTTGTTGACGATAGCATATCAGCTGTCCCTAACAAACAAATTCCTTTGCGTCTTTGCTTCTTATATTCCTTTGCGTGATAACAGCAATAAATGGGAACCAGTATCAACAAACGCAGCAACATTAAGGAGAGCAATATCGGAATAGCTACTATACTCGCTTTCGCCATGATACCCGTGTCGGGTTTTGCCACCGACATTTACCTGCCCTCCCTGCCGGGCATGACCAGTGCGCTGGGCATCACCAACAGCCAGGCACAGTTGACCCTCAGCCTTTTCCTGATTAGTTATGGCGTGTCGCAGTTGTTTGTAGGTGGCCTGCTCGACAGCTACGGCCGGTATAAGATATCGATGGTATCGATGTTTATCTGTTGTATTTCCTGCGTAATAGTAGCCAACACACATAGCATTTATGTGATCTATGCTATGCGCATAGTACATGGCATCACCATGGCCGCTATGGTAGTAAGTAAGCGGGCATTTTTTGTTGATTTATATTCGGGAGAGAAATTAAAACATTATCTCAGCTATTTTACGATCATATGGTCTACAGGGCCTATCATTGCACCTTTCATCGGAGGCTACCTGGAGGTAACTTTTGGTTGGGAATCCAATTTTTATTTCCTGGGTGGATTTGCGGGTTTGTTGTTTATCCTGGAGCTGATCTTTGGCGGCGAAACCATTAAACACACTACACCTTTCCATCCCCGCGCTATTTTTTCTATTTACTATACCATGGCGCGCACCAGCAGTTTTACCTTAGGCATCGGCATGCTCGGACTGGCCTATTCCATGGTGATGGTTTACAACATGTCGGGCCCTTTTATCATTGAACATTACTTTAACTTATCGCCGGTGATCACCGGTTATTGCTCGCTGTTCCTCGGCCTGGCCTGGATGGCAGGAGGCTTCCTGGGTAAGGGTTTGATCAATAAGCCCTTTGTGAAAAAAATGAATATCAACGTAGCCTTGCAGTTTCTCGCCGCATCGCTGCTGCTGCTCACATTCATACTTTTCGGTGGTTTATGGACGATCCTCGTATTCGCTTTCCTCGTGCATGTGGGCGCGGGATTTACCTATAACAACTACTTCACCTATTGTTTGCAGAAATTCCCCCGGAATGCAGGGATTGCCGGCGGCTTAACAGGCGGGGTATGTTATGTGATTGTATCCATTCTCAGTTATAGCCTCATTTATTTACTGCCTGCAAAAGATGGACATAATTTATCGTACAGTTACCTGCTATTAATTATTATCAGTGGTATGGTGATGTATAGGGTAAGGATGCTGGATAAGTAGGAGCGGAGTGTGTGACTGCATCATCGCAGCAACCCACAATGACTATCCCACTGTTAACAGCTCCCGTTAACAAACGATAACAGTAGATAACAATCCACCCGTTACTCTGGCATAGTTTTATCATACTTTATAGTGAGCAAGAACATTAAACCGTCTGCAGGCGCTTAATAGCTACTTATTTCCAGTGTTTATCAAATCTTGTAATCATGAAAACGTTAAAGTATTTTATATTCGCCATCCTTCTCGTATCTGGTTTGAGCAGTTGTTTGGTAGTGCGTGACAGGCCCGGATATTATTACCCTCATCGTCATTATCATCACTATTACCACGGATATTACAGATAACAGCATCATACAGGGAATCAACGACCGGATAGAAGCCTTCTGCCATATTTGGCCGGGGCTTTTTTTATTGGGCAGGCATAAAAAAGCCTGTATCGCAACGATACAGGCCATATCTTTTTACAAGGTGTAACTATTCTTTTTTGATGTACGTCTTATTACCATTCTTATTGATATAGTATTGTCCGCCGCGGCGTCCCTGGTAAATGGTTCTGCCTTTAGCGTCGGTGCCGATGGCGGGGTCGGAACCATTGGCTGGCGCGGAAGGAGCAACAACCGGTTTTTTAGCGGCAGTTACTGCAGGTGCAGCAGGAACCGGCCGGGAAGGAGCGGTAACGGCAGGAGCAGGTGTGGCAGGCGTAGCTGGTACAGCTGGTGCCGCAACTACTTCCTTGCTCTTTTTGGTCCTTGTTTTCTTAGGAGTTTCCGGCGTGGCAACGGTAGCCGGTACCGCAGGTGTAGCCGGGGTGGCGGCAGTGGTTAATTCTTTCGTCTTTTTCGTTCTTGTTTTCCTGGCTGTTTCGGTAGCAGTGGTACCAGCAGCATCGGTAGCCGCTACTGCTTTTTCTGCTTTAGCCCTGCTTTTTTTAGCCTTGGTAGTGGCCTGGTCCTGGGTAGCCGTTACCTGGTCGTCCGCTTGTTTCTTTTTCTTTTTGGCAGCCTTGGTGGCTTTTTCGGTGGTTTGCTGTGCGGTAGTAGTGCTTTGCGCATAGCTGTGCATAGTGCCTATCGAAAGGGCACCTGCCAGCATCAGCATGACGAGTCTTTTCATAGCAAGTAGATTAATTGGGTGTTACTGGAAATCAAAAAAGGAATCTTGACAAATTGAAAGGGTTACAGTCGGTAACCGGACAGACGTATCGCTGCAATTTAGGGTATTTTTAAATACAGCCGTGCGGTTTCAATGGTAGAGGTAGCTATATGGACAAATTTTCAAGCTAATAACTGTTCCGGCAAATCAGCGCATTATCGATATTTTACAAATCTCTAAAACCCAAATGGAATGAAAAAAATGTTACTATTGGCAGGGCTGCTGGTAGGGATGAAATACACTTATGCCCAGGTAGTTCGCCTGAACGTGGGCATCACCTCATCAAGCCTCAAATTGCAACATCTTAACCTGGACGGTAAGCACCTGGTAGCCCCCAGCATTATGGCAGGTGTTGAATACCTGCATAAAAAATGGTTTTATCTATCCAGCGAGATTGGCTACACTGCCATTGGAGATCGCTACGATCTCATTGGGGGAAGCGATAATAGACTGGTTTACTGGGACTTTGCGCAGTTGAATACCACCTTCCGCGCCCGGCATGTATCGTCGTCGGGACGAACAGAATTCTTCGCAGGAGCGGGCGCATATGTCAATATCCTGCTGAATGATAACGGGCATACCATGTACAAAAATGCAGACTATGATACCAGGACATTTAACACTGGTATCAAAACAGAAGCTGGTATTGTGCGTGACATAAACCGCTTTAGAGTAGGGCTCACCGGAACGTACCTGCTACCGCTTTCTTCACTGGCTACCACCCCTTATGCCAGGATGGACTACCGTGCCTGGAGTATTTCACTGGGGCTGGGCTATAAGCTCCACTAACCGCGGGCCAGTAACTTAATATCCTTTACTTCCAGTATAGGCCTGGAGTATCCCTTAACTGCCGCCAGGATCATCGCCAGGCCTACTTCCTGCATAGTGCTTACCTGGTTGGGAAATAACCGGCGCAATAACGGATACAGGTGCCCGATCATCCGGTAATAACGTTTTATATTCTTTTGCCCGGGCGTCGGCTGCATAAAGCCGGGCCGTATATGATATATTTCTTTGAACGGAAGTTTCGTCAGCGCATTTTCTGTTTTCCCTTTTACCCGCGCCCACATAATTCGGCCTTGCTCAGAACTGTCGGTATGACTGCCAGATACATATTCAAAAATCATATTCGGCTGAATGGCCGCCAAACGCCGTGCAAAATGAAGGGTTACGTCATAGGTAATAAAGGTATAGGCTACTTCGTTCATACCATTAGAGCTGATACCAGCACAATAAAAACAGGCATCATATCCGGTTAATTGGGTAACATGATCTTCCAGCTGCATAAAATCAGGAACCAGGCATTCCTGTAATTTGGGATGCTGCAAGCCATAGGTTTTGCGACTCACCAGCAGTATTTGTGTAATGTCCGGATGGGATAAACATTCCAACAGCACTCCTTCTCCAACCATGCCGGTAGCACCGGTAATGATCACTTTCATAATGATGATATATTTAAGGAATACGGGTTATTATTGCTGCGCTTGATGTAAGATTAATGAATATATTTGATATGGAAACATGCTTTATTGTTATTGAAAAAATTTCATACTCATGAAAAGGACCGAATGGTTTAAAAGAAGTTTTCCCATCATGGACGATAACGGGGTGTTACCCGACATCATAGAACGGCTGAGAGGCACACCTGTAAGACTGGAAGCCATGTTGAGCCCACTTGATATCGTGGTATTGACAGCCAAAACGGAAGGGAAATGGAGTATAAAAGAGCAAGCCGGCCACCTGGCAGATATGGAACCACTCTGGCTCGGCCGCCTCGATGACCTGGCCCATGGAATACCTGAACTCCGCGAAGCGGATCTCACCAATCAAAAAACACATACGGCTAACCATAATGGGACTAACCTGGGCGAACTGCTGCAGCTGTTCAGCGTACAACGGCAACAACTGGTGAATCGCCTGCTCACACTGCAAGAGGATCAACTCTTGCACGTGGCCTTGCATCCCCGTCTGAAAACGCCTATGCGGATCATCGACCTGGCTTACTTTGTAGCAGAACACGATGATCACCATCTGACCAGTATCCGGGAAATCATGAAATAGCAGTATTATCCTTTTATAAAAACAATGCCCGGGAAGTTCTTCTCCCGGGCATTGTTTATTTCTTTTTGATGCTATTAATTCAATTGCGCTAATATCTCCCCCAGCTTTTGATAATCGGCAGCACTAAGCGGTTGCAACGGACTACGAAGATAGCCGCTTTCTATCCCCTGTATTTTTAGTCCCGCCTGTATCGCTACCGGCAACCCTTTGGCAACGATGAACTGCAACAGTTCCAGCTGCTGATAAAAAACATCCCTGGCAGTGGTCATGTCCTGCCGGGAGAAGGCCTCAAATAACCGGTTGTTCAAACCCGGAATGAGATTGTACGCAGCCGTACACCAGCCACGGGCGCCGGCAGTAAACGCCGCCAGTGCCAATGGGTTGGAACCATTGTAAAATGCAACGGCTTCACCTAGTTCCTTACGCAGGGTAAACATGCGTTGTATATCTCCGGTACTTTCCTTCACCATGGTAATGTTAGGAATCTGGAGCAAACGTTTCAGCAATGCCGGCGACATATCAATACCTCCGGTAGCGGGGTTATTATAGGCCATAATGGGCAGCGAAATGCTGTTGGCGATCTTTTCATAATGACGGAAAATTTCGTTTTCCGTCAGTTTCCAGTAACTCATAGGCAGTATCATCACTGCATCGGCGCCCGCTTTTTCTGCAAACCTGGCATGGCGGATAGCGCCTGCAGTCGTGAGATGCGAAACTCCCACGAGTACGGGTATACGTTTGGCTACCTGTTGAATGGCGGCAGTAGTAACAGCTTCCTTTTCTTCTTCCGTGAGATAGGGTAGTACGCCGGTGCTACCCAATGGAGCAATCCCGTGAGCGCCCGATTGTACCAGGCGCTCGGTGAGGGATTTAAACAAGGGGATATCTACGTTTTCCTGCGCATCAAATGGCGTGATAGGATACGCAATGATACCTTTGAATAAATTGGTTTGTACCATGTATTTAATTTTTTTCGTGAGAGATTAGAGATCCCGGCCTTCTTCTTCTCTTAAGGCTACGCCCAGGTTTTGCAATTGCGGGGCATTTTCGCAGGCAATGTAGCGGGCGGGCTCACTGTCGCTGAGGTTCTGATGCCGGTGCCAGGCCCAGCTGGGAATATATACAGCATCTCCCGCCTGCCATGCTACTTTTTCATCTTCTACTTCCGTATATCCCTTTCCTTCCAGCACATACAATACCGTTTCATAAGTATGCCGGTGCCGGTTGGTGAGCTGGCCAGGTAAGAGCCCGCCGATGGTCATGCTTACATTTTTCGTTGGCAGGTCTACAAAGAATACCGGGTGCTTACGTTCGGTAGAAAACGAGTCGTGTGCCCCGGCCTGTTCTACATTTTTGTGAATCAACTTTCCTGGTTTTACATAAGCAGGACGAGCATAAGTGCGATGAAAATCCCCGGAGGTAAAGGCGGCTGTTTGCTTTTCCATGTGTCAGTGTTTTTTATTTGTGATAAAATGTGATGACTTTTGATGTTTGCTGACACAAAATTTGTCTTTTTCTGGATCATCAAGATCGTCCAGTTTTTACTTAAATAGATGGTCCAGGGAAAATGCGTCGGATATACGCTTAACAGGAAGGTCATGGGAAATGGACCGCTGATAGGGCTTGCCTGCCGATATGATTTTCTTTTTTATCAATATTTTTTTCTCCTATCAGCATTTTTAGGAAGATGGATGCCAGCTTTATCTTTATATTTCGGGTAAGCACATCGGTGTAAGTCAACCACAACGTTATGATGGCCACATTTTTTATGCATTTATCAGCTTAATAATATCCAGCAAAATCCACCGTATCACGAGTTAATTTTTATCGCAGGAACATATGAAACGATTACTCTTCTTTTGTTGTGTGCTGTTCTCCGCCCATGTGGGGAAAGCACAAACCGTCTGGCACGTAGCTACTAATGGAAATGACAGCCATAGCGGCAGTGCATCCCAACCTTTGAAAACACCCGGTAAAGCAGTGGAATTAGCCATCAGACGAAAGAACGAGCAGGCCGTCATCCTTCTGCATGGAGGTACTTACTACCTGGAAAAGGAAATCAACCTGCAGGCCGCCAACATGGCCTGCAAAAGCCTCGAAATACGCCCGTACGATAACGAGCCGGTGTTTATCAGCGCCGGGCAAAAGTTGTCGCTTACCTGGACGCCCTACAAAGACGGTATTTACAAAGCAAGTGTACCCGCAGGCGTTACCTTTGAACGCCTGTATGTAAACGGGCAACTGCAGGTGCTGGCCCGCTATCCTAACTACGATTCTACCGCTAAAGTGTTTCATGGCACCGCCGCCGATGCCCTGGAAAAAGCAGCCCAATGGAAACATCCGGAAAACAGCTACGTACATGCGTTACATGCATACGACTGGGGAGGCTTCCACTACCGCGTTACCGGCGTTAAAAACAATGAGCTGGCGCTGGAAGGCGGTTGGCAAAACAACCGCCCCAACGGCCTGCATAAAGAGTTCCGCTTCGTGGAAAATAACCTGGAAGCCCTCGACGCTCCCGGCGAATGGTTTCTCGACCAGCAGCAACACCTGTTGTATTACTATCCAACAGCAGCTATACAACTGTCGGCCGCCCGCATAGAGGTATCCCGGCTAAAGAAAAGTATCGTATTAAACGGCAGCGCCGCTAAACCCGTAAAGAACGTAACCCTGCGTGGGCTACAATTTGTACATAACGAGCGTACTTTCATGGATACGAAAGAACCGCTGCTGCGCAGCGACTGGACCATCTACCGTGGCGCCGCCGTATTGCTCGATGGAACGGAAAACTGCCGCATCGCCGACTGCCGCTTCACTACATTGGGAGGCAACGCCATCATGCTGAGCAACTATAACCGCCATGATACGATCAGCGGTTGTGAAATAGCGTATGTGGGCGCCAGCGCCATCGCCTTTGTGGGTGATGCGAAAGCAGTACGGTCCCCTAATTTCCGTTATGAAGACTTTATGCCGTATGCACAACTGGATAAAACACCTGGCCCGGCCAGCAATAACTATCCACAGGAATGCGGGGCCGATAATAACCTGGTACATCATGTAGGAGAGATAGAAAAACAAGCTACGGGGGTAGAAATAGAAATTTCGTCCCGTATTGCCATAACGCACAATAGCATCTATAATACGCCCCGCGCAGGTATTAACATCGGCGACGGCTGTTTCGGTGGTCACCTGCTGGCGTACAATGATGTGTTTAATACCGTACTGGAAACCGGCGACCATGGCGCCTTTAACTCCTGGGGGCGCGATCGCTTCTGGGCCGCCAACCGCGGGTATATGGACAGCCTCGTAGCCGTACACCCGGAGCTGATATTCCTGGATGTACAGGAACCGGTGACCATCCGCAATAATCGTTTCCGCTGTGATCATGGTTGGGATATCGACCTGGACGACGGTTCTTCCAACTACCAGATCTATAACAACGTTTGCCTCAACGGGGGCCTTAAACTCCGGGAAGGTTTTGGCCGCATCGTGAAAAACAATATTATGATCAACAACGCTTTCCACCCGCATGTATGGTTTAAAAACAGCGGTGACGTGTTTGAACACAATATTGTTACCCGTAAATATTTCCCCATCGAAATCAATTACTGGGGCAAAAGTATTGACTACAACCTGTTCCCGGACGATGCGGCGTTGCAGGAGGCCCGCAGCAACGGTACCGATGCGCATAGCGTGGTCGGCGATCCGCAGTTCGTTAATCCGCAGGAGGGCGACTATACCGTAGCAGCTACTTCGCCGGCGCTGAGGATTGGCTTCAACAATATCCCGATGGATAGCTTTGGTGTAATGCAGCCCCGGTTGCGCAACCTGGCTGCGAAACCTGTTATCCCGGTGTTTATGAGCAGTAGTCCGGATGCAGCGGTGGTGCCGGTTGATTTCCTGGGCGGGAAAATCAAATCTATTTCCGGCCTGGGAGAACGCTCCGCCTATGGCCTGGCCGATGAGTCGGGGGTAGTGATTATAGCCGCCAACGCGGGTAGCCTGCTGGCCGCCTCAGGGCTGAAAGCGAAAGATGTAATTATCTCCTCCGACGGGCATCCCATAAAAACTGCCAAAGACCTGCTGGAACTGGCTCAGGGGGCTTCCTGGAAAAGCAGTATCCCTGTAGTGATTATGCGTAATCAACAACAGCAAGCGATTACGCTGAAGCTGAGATAGAGCGGAAAGCTGAAAGCAAAAAGCACAAAGCTATTGAAGCGAATGATCAAAGCGGTAAAATATCCCCAAAGATCATTAGCTTCAATAGCTTTGTGCTTTTTGCTTTCAGCTTTCTGTATCGTCCTGAAATAAGTTGACACTTAAAATGTCAACTTATGAAGAATACAGGAGTTTCGGGCAAAAGTAAAAGGACCCGACTTGATTACAGCTTGGCGTTTAAGCTTCAGGTTATCGATGAAGT
>NZ_JABAHZ010000011.1 GCF_012641265.1 Chitinophaga eiseniae
GCTAGCGTTCATCCTGAGCCAGGATCAAACTCTCCATTGTAAAGAAGTTTTGATACTGACTAATTTCTCTCGAAATCAATCGGATCGTTTTAAATTATGTTTAGCTTTAACATTACCTGTGTTTGAACCTAAGCATCACTACTTAGATTCGTGCTGTTGTTTCCATTCTTTCAAAGAACTTTTCAATCTCTAAAGATTGTTTGTCGATGCGTGAGATCCGATCCCAGTGGCCCTTTAGCCGTACATCTTTTATTTCAATTTTCTCAACTTCGCTTTCCGTTTGTTGCCCCGTTATCGTTGGGGTTGCAAAGGTAGCAAACTTTTCATTTCCACCAAATCTTTTTAAAGATTTTTTAAATTTTATTTTCCGAATTTATCAATAACAACTGCTATTGTATCGCTATAAAAATCAGTGGGAAATGATGTGTGTGAAAGAGCTTTTTATACATGCTTTCTATCAAAGCGGAGCGCAAAGGTAGGCGCTTTTTTCACACTTCCAATTTTTTTATTGGCTTATTTTAAAACAAAACGCTACAACCCTTTACAACAAAGGGTTGTAGCGTCAAAAATAATTATCAGGGAATAAACGTAATGGGGGTCAAAAGCCCTTCCGGGTATTGTACATTCATTAAAAACAGTCCCTGGGGAGGTACTGCAAAGTCGGCTTTTGTACAGTCTTTACGCTCTATCGCCTCCCGGAACTGATCCATGGAAAGCTTTCCCCGCCCTACTCTCAGCATAGTACCTACCAATCCACGCACCATTCCACGCAGGAAGCGGTTAGCTGTAACGTTATAGACTATACGCTCGCCTTCCACTGTCCAGGAAGACTCCATGATCTTACATATATAAGTCTTTACCTGGGTATTGCGCTTGGAGAAGGTGGTAAAGTCGCTGTAGGTTTTAATCACCGCAGCAGCCTCCTGCAACGCAGCGATATCCATTTTATAAGGAAAGAAGTAACCCCTGTCTTTCATAAACGGATCTTTATGCGTATATAAAGTATACTCGTATGACCGCGACAGTGCGGCAAAGCGGGAATTAGCGTCCGGAGGTACCTGGTATATTCCCCTCAACACGATATCATCCGGCAGGATGGCATTGATCTTATATAAAAACTGTGGGTGCAGCGGCACTGCCGTATCAAAATGCAGGAAGTTCTGCCGCGCATTTACGCCGGCATCCGTTCTGCTGGAGCCCGTGCTCATGATGGTATCTCTCAGCAACAGGCTCAAAGCCCTGTCTATTTCGGCTTGCACGGTATGCGAATTTTCCTGCACCTGGAAGCCGCTGTACTGCGCCCCATTGTAACCCACTTCTATAAAGTACCTGTTCATATCGGGGGCGAAAATAAAGAATTACGAATTACCAATAATGAATTACGGAGTTGTGAGTAGACGATCTCTTATCCGTCTACCTACAACTCCGTAACAATATAATGTGGCTACTACCGGCTATTTATGCAGCATGGCCCGGAATCTTCCCCTGTAGTAATCATCTATCAGGATATTCTCCAGTGAACCATATTTTTCGGTATCATATGTTTTGGGATAAGCCGCATCCAGTAAACGATAGCGGGTATCATCGGCCGTGAGCAGGGACGCCAGGGTTTTCACCTGTGCTGTTTCCAGGCAATAGTTCCGCGTTTGTTTCATAAACACGTCGATCATGCTATTGTCTGTTTTGGCGGCAGCAAACTTCCGCAACACTTTACGAAAGGTAGCTTCATCCATGATATTAGTACAATCTGAATTCAGCAGACGGGACTCAGATGATTTCTTCTTAGCCGCAGGTTCTTCTGCCGCCACTGCAGCGCCTACCGGGGCCCCGGCAGCATCCATTTCCACCTCATCGCTATGTTTCTTTTTCTTCTTGCTCTTTACCGGTGCTTCGTCAGAACGGGGAGCCATTACGCCATAACCGCTGGAATCATCCGTGATAACGTTGGCCGGGTGTTCCGTATCATCGAAGATTTTACTCCGTTTCTTCTTCTTCGGGGCAGGCTGATCTTCCGCAGGCACAGGTGTTGCTTCCACCGGTACTTCTACCACCACCGGCACCGGTACAGCTACTGCGGCGTCTTTAGCAGCAACAGGAGCCGCTGGTGATTTATCATCCTGGAACTCGATAAAATCAGGATCTCCTTCTCTCTGTTTATGCTTCTTCTGTTTCTTTACAGGTGCTTCTTCCGTGGCGGCTTTGGCGGCATCGGCAGCAGCGGCTTCGCTGGCAGCGGTTTTATTCTCTTCTGCCATTACTTCGGTCAGGAGCGCCTGTTCTTCTTCTGTTAAGGGTTCCCGGGCGCCTTTATGTTTCCGGCCCTTGCCTTTCTTCGCTTCCGGCTCGTCCACAGCAGGTGCTGTTGCAGGCTGCGCAGGCACTGGCGTAGCGGCTACTTCCGGTTCCGGCTCATTTCTATCATCTCCGCTTACCACCACTTTATCTAAAGCGGACGAAAAGCTATTTCCTTTATTGGCAGCTGGTTTCACGGGGTTAGCAGGCTTATTCGGGCCAGTTACCACTGCTTTATCTGCAAAAGTGGTTTCCAGGTCTTTCTGGAGGTTAGCCATCATTTCTTTTTTGGCTGTATCTGGAACAGGAGCTGTTGTATCTGCTTCCACTGGCGTTGCCGGAGCTGGCGTTTCAGTGGCGGCGGTTTGCACCGCAGTGCCCTCTTCTGATTTTATTTCGCGGAATGACTGCAGATCATATAATGAATAGGCGGCATCCCCTGATTTCTTTAGCAGGAAGCCCTGATCATTTTTAGCGATCCTCAGGTCAAACTTTACTTCGGGCGACTCATTTTTCGGGAAACCCACGGTAATAGGAGTCGTTCCACTGCTGAGCTGTGGCAGGATAATATAGCCTCGTTCCGTGGAACTCAACACCTGGCCATTATATTTTACATAAAATGGCTGCCCCTTCTCGCTCTGAATATATACGTAGTGATGCTGTACCTGCGCCCATGCCTGGCTGCAAAGTAACAGGCACACCCAAACGAATGTTACTGTCCTGAATCTGAGATGCATACTATAGATTGGTATAAAAAAACTGTCCCTGTGCAAATATTATTCCAGCACGATCAGCACCTCGCCTTTTTCCACGGCGGTGCGTTCTGCCACTTTTATTTCTTTCACGACCGCATCTGCTGTGGCCTTAAATACATTTTCCATTTTCATAGCCTCCAGGATCAATACCGGATCGCCTTTATGGATAGCCTGCCCCGGAGTTACCAGTACCTTCAGTACCAGTCCTGGCATGGGCGCTTTAATATCATTCACCTTCCTGGTCATGGCATCTTTGATGCCCATAGAGGCCAGTAACTGATCGATAGGTTCTTCAATAACGACTTCGAACACCTGTTGGTTTACTTGTAATACCACTGTCTTAGTGTCTTTCTCCATCTTTAATACCTGCGCCTGGTAACTATGGCCATCCATGATAACGCTATAATCGCCGTTAGGCAGTTGCGCGGCTGACCAATCTACTGCCTGGTTGTCGATGCTAACCTTTGTATCGTTATTCACGGCAAATGTAGATTTGCCATTCACTATTGCTTTGATCATAATGCTGTTTTATTGGCCAGTAACCATAACAAAAATAGCATTTTTAACCACTTACCTCATATTTAGCCCATTTGTTTAAATTTGGCTCTTTAAAATCGGTCAAGCCGATACATTTGTTTAAAACCATCTTTTACATGAATCAACATCTGAAGCAATCCCTTATAGGAATGCTGATTGGAGGAATGGCCGGACTGGGATTTTCAAATTCCCTGATGGCCCAGTCTGAGAAAGCTGCCCAGGACGACCCCGTACTAAAAATCTACCGCGCTTCTGCCACTAAAGTGAACGATCTGGTACATACCAAGCTGGATGTACGTTTTGACTATGCCAAAAGATACCTGTATGGTAAGGCCTGGATTACCCTGAAACCTCACTTCTATGCCACCGATTCCCTTACGCTCGATGCCAAAGGCATGGATATCAAGGAAGTAGCCCTGGTAAAAGCTGGTAAAAATAATCCCCTGAAATACAGTTATGATGGCATGCAGCTGCACATTGCACTGGACAAGCAATACAAGCCAACTGAATCTTACATTATACATATTAACTATACGGCCAAGCCCGATGAGCTCAAAGTGAAAGGTAGCGCGGCTATCAGCGACGCCAAAGGATTATATTTTATCAATCCCGATGGAAAAGATCCCAATAAGCCCACCCAGATATGGACTCAGGGCGAAACTGAAAGCTCTTCCGCCTGGTTTCCGACCATCGATAAAACCAACCAGAAGTGTACTGAGGAAATCAGCATGACGGTGGAAAATAAATATGTGACCCTTTCCAATGGCAAGCTGGTAAGCCAGAAACGTAATGCCGATGGCACCCGCACCGATACCTGGAAAATGGATCTTCCCCACTCTCCCTATCTTTTTATGATGGCCGTAGGTGATTATGCCATTATAAAAGACAGCTGGCGCGGGAAAGAGGTGAACTACTATGTAGAGAAGCCTTTTGAGAAATATGCTAAAAATATCTTTGGCAATACCCCGGAAATGCTGACCTTCTATTCCAAAATACTGGGATATGATTATCCCTGGGTGAAGTATTCACAGATTACCGGCCGCGATTACGTTTCTGGCGCTATGGAAAATACCACAGCAACCCTGCATGGTGAATTCATGCAGAAAACAGACCGGGAACTGCTCGACAACAACAACTATAATGAATGCGTTATTGCGCACGAGCTGTTTCACCACTGGTTTGGCGACCTCGCTACTGCCGAGTCCTGGAGCAACCTGACCGTCAACGAATCTTTTGCCGACTACAGCGAATACCTGTGGCTGGAACATAAATACGGTAAAGATGCCGCTGATGAACATAGCATGGAAGCGGCGCAATCCTATATGTCGATGGTACAATATTCCGGCGACAAAGACCTGGTACGTTTTCACTACCGCGACCGGGAAGACATGTTTGACCAGATTACCTACCAGAAAGGCGGCCGTATCCTGAATATGCTGCGTTATGCAGTAGGCGATTCCGCTTTCTTTAAATCGTTGAACCTGTACCTGAAAACCAACGCCTTCAAAGCAACAGAAGCGCATCAGCTACGCCTGGCCTTTGAAGAAGTAACGGGACGTGATATGAACTGGTTCTTCAATGAGTGGTATTTTGGTAAAGGTTTTCCGCAACTGGATATCAGCTACAAATACAACGACGCCGCTAAAACAGTGACCATTATCTTACAACAGATTCAAAAAGAGGCTAAAGTATGGCAGATCCCTATGGCCATTGATATTTATGAGAACGGTAAAGTAGCCCGTCATAATATCTTTATGGAAAACAGGGTTGATTCATTTACTTATGCTTATTTCGTAAAGCCTGACCTGGTAAATGTAGATGCAGATAAAGTGGTATTGTCTAAAGTAGATGATCACCGCTCCTTCAGCACCTATCTGTATCAATACGCCCATGCGCCTAACTACCTGGATCGCCGCCAGGCTATCGACGAAGCAGGAGAGGCGCAGGCTTCCAATCCTGATGCCGTGAAGCTTTTACAGGCTGCCTTAAAAGATAAGTATCATGGCTTGAGAAGCTACACAATTGGTAAGCTGAACATGAGCAACAGCGCTGTAAAGGCAGCCACATTGCCTATCGTGGTGGAACTGGCCAAGAACGATCCCAGCGCCCTGGTACGTGCCGCTGCATTACAACAGCTGGCAGAGTTAAAGAGTGTGGAATATGCCCCGCTGTTTGAAGCAGCCACCAAAGACAAATCCTATGGCGTAGAAGCTGCCGGCCTGGAAGGCTTATCTGCACTGGACCTGGATAAAGCATATACCATTGCCAAGCAACTGGAAAGCGATACCAAAGGTAAACTGGTAGGCGCTATCGCCAGTGTGTACGCAAGAAAAGGGAATGCAGCAGATATCGGTTTTGTAGCTACTAAATTTGATGAAACCAGCGGCCAGGACAAGCTGAATGCTGCCTTCGACTACCTGGGTTTCTTATCCAAGATCAGCAATACCGATGCGGTAGTTAAGGGAGTAGACCAGGTGAAAGCCATGACGGCCCAGTTCAACAATCCGCAGGTAAACACCTACATCAGCAACTGGATGCAGGAAATTAGCAAAAACAAAGCCCAGGAAGCTACTGCGGTTAGCGGCGCCAACAGGGATGAGTTGACTAAGCAGGCAGACTATCTGCGTAAAGCAGCGGAAACGATCAGAACTGCTATTAAAGAGTAAATAATATTACTATAAAAAGATCGGGGGAGATGGAAACGGCTAGCCGCTTTCATCTCCCCCGACCTTTTTATAACTGTGCAACGATATTATCTCTCTACATTTACCAGGGCCTGTGTTTCATGATCCCAGCACCAGGTATTATCAGAAAGCCGAACGCCACCCAGCCAGCGGTGTTCCAACGAACAATAATCGAGGTAATTTTCTTCTTCATTGAGTATTTCCTTTCCCAGGCTGGTTATCTTCAGCATCTGGTCATTTTCTTCCAGCACGCCTGCGCGTACCATACGGTTTACCAGGATATCGAGCTGAAAATTGGTGAAGCCAAAGATTTCCAATTCGTTCCAGAAAAGCGTGTACAGATCGTACCAGCGATAACTGCCCAGGGCGAGGCGAAGGAGGAAATAGCTCTCGATCACGCTCAGGCCGGTGATACTATCAGGAAATCGTTTCAGGTGTGCGATAATAGCTACGGGCAGGTGACGGA
Organism: Chitinophaga eiseniae; assembly: GCF_012641265.1. Taxonomy (GTDB): domain Bacteria; phylum Bacteroidota; class Bacteroidia; order Chitinophagales; family Chitinophagaceae; genus Chitinophaga; species Chitinophaga eiseniae_A. The sequence goes on from NZ_JABAHZ010000011.1 coordinate 6,735, forward strand.
GATTACCGGGGAATCTTTTACTGATGTTTTCCAACTCCTTTGGTGAATGTTGGCACCAGGCATCCCATACGTCGATAGCCAGCGCAAGGTCATCGGCGTTTAGCCGCACCCGTTGTTTAAATACCTGGGCCAGGACTTCGGGTGATGACGGGTGATGTGGGAGATCAACAATACTGACAGGTGGCGCCTGGGGGAGTTTAATGTTGATATAGTGGAGAAGGAATATCATGTTGACCTGGCAAAACAGGTCGTATTCAAACCAGAGTATAATTTCATCTGTACCGGAGCTGAAGGAATCCAGCTTCTCCAGCTCCTGCACTACATTCGTATAATAAGTATGTTTATCAATACCGTATTGGTATTCGAGGTGTTTGGCCCTGCTTTCAAAAAACACAGCGAGGTCTTTTGTATACTTTACTTTGCCTTCGCACATCATTTCCCGGCATACTACCACTTCTCCCGGCACCTCGCTTTGCCGGAACAAGGTAAGGATCGCATCTCCATTTAACACATTCAGGTATGACATAAAATAATTTTCAAGCTTTACCAGCTACCACTGGCACCTCCGCCACCTCCGGAACCTCCTCCGAAGCCACCGAAGCCGCCGCCGCCTCCACCACCAGACCAGCCGCCGCCGCCACCGCCGCCACCAAACATACCGCTACCGATCACTGGCCAAATCCAGCCACCACGCCTGTTATAAGTGGTTCCACCACCACCGCCGCCGCCACCGCGACTGATAAGTGAAACGATGATGACAATCAACAGGATGAGCAGGAAAACGCCCCCGGGGCTAATGCCAGGCTTGCTTTGCCGTGGATCAGCCTTATATTCTCCCGCTGCAGCTTTGACGATCCCATCAACTGCCGCATTTAATCCTTCATAATAGCGTCCTTCCCGGAAGTTGGGTTTAATGGCCTGGTTAATGATATCATTGGCGATTGCATCTGGCACAACGCCTTCCATGCCGTAGCCTGTTTCAATCCTGATCTTCCTGTCTTCAACTGAAACAAGAATAAGTATTCCATTGTTCTTACCTTTTGTACCAATTCCCCAATCGCGTAAAATTTTTAACGACACCTGGCTAATGTCGTACTCGCCCACAGATTTGAGGGTGACGATCGCGATCTGGGTGGAGGTACTGTCGTAATAGGCGACTAACTTTTGTTCGAGCGCATCATCTTCATTTTTCAACAGTACACCTGCAAAGTCGTTGACTAAAGTTGGAGGATTAGGCCGGGGCGGTATATTCTGGGCATTCGCCAGCAAACCCGCCATCATTAATAATCCCGGTAAAAACCAGCGTAGTATCCTCATTGTATCAAAGCTAAAATCGTTAAAAAGAGTGGTCGTCAGATATTAAAGACGATATCATCGGGTAGTTCATTCTCATCGTTGCCGGCTTCGTGTGGAAAGTGGGTACGTAGCGAGCTTCCTATCTCCTCAATACAGGCTTCAATGCCATCAATAATACGGTTATCCTGGAAATGGCTGATGAGGAGTGCTGCTTCCTTTGCCCAAAAGTCATCGCCTACCTTTTCGTGAATTCCCTGGTCGCCGAGAATGGCAAACTGCCGGTCTTTAATGGCCACGTATACCAATACACCATTGCGGAGCCGCGTTTTTCCCATATCGAGCGACACAAAGGCTTCTTTGGCCCTATCCATCGGGTTTACGTAGCTGCAGTGGCTTTCCACGAACAACCTGATTTCGCCGGAGGTAAGCCGTTCGGCTACCCGTATTGCCTGCACTAATCTGTTCTTCTCCGGCTCGGAAAAAATTTCTTTTCTTTTAAAAGGGAATAAGCGCATGCCTGGTATTTTTTGGGGACCGGCCGGCAACAAATCAAAGAGAGATGCAGCCGGCCGGGAGCCTTTATTTGGGTAGTATTAGAATTTCACCTGTGGTGCGTTCTCTGAACCAGCAGACGCCTCGAAATAACCTTTCTGTTTGAAACCAGTGATGCCGGCGATGATATTACCGGGGAAGGTACGTACAGAGCTGTTATATCCGTTTACCGCCTGGTTGAAATCATTCCGGGCTACGTTGATCCTGTTTTCGGTGCCTTCCAGTTGTACCTGCAGGTTCTGGAAGTTGGCATTTGCTTTCAGGTCGGGATAGCTTTCAGACACGGCGAGTAAACGGCCGAGCGCCTGGCTTAACTGACCTTGAGCAGCCTGGTATTGTTGTATTTTTTCCGGGCTCAGGTCATTTACGTCTACCTTTACCTGGGTAGCACTGGCACGGGCCTGGATTACTTTTTCCAGTGTTTCAGTTTCGAAGTTTGCAGCTCCTTTTACAGTAGCTACGAGGTTAGGAATCAGGTCAGCGCGGCGTTGGTAGCTACTTTGCACCACTCCCCATTTATTCTTCACGTTTTCGTCCTGGTTCACCAATCCGTTGTACTTATTACAACCTCCACAACCTGCCATAGCTAGAATTACGAGTACTACAATAACAATAACTCCTTTTTTCATCTGGATTAAATTTAGAATTTTAAGTGCCGGCAAATGAGCAAAACGCATTCCCATTTTCCGCATTGCCGGTGTAACTAGTTGTTTTCATCGGTAAAGACAGTTGAAAAAGCGGTAAAACCACTCTTTTCACGCCTACACGAAAATATGGAAACTCAGCCACTAAATAGCTATTGGATAAGGAAACGGCAATTTTTTAAAAAAGTTCAGTCATCCTTGAAATATTCGTCATAAAACAGTATGTTTATATGTACCTTTGCTAAGTAATAAACGTTGAACGTTTTACAATATGATTTTAGGGTGAATGAGGCAGAATGGATACAAAATCGATATTAAAAGTTTCATTGTTTCTAACTCATTTATTATCAATAACTTGGAACTAAGTCTGCTTAAATGAGTGCACAACACATCCATATACTCTATATTGATGATGAAATACACAATCTGAATGCCTTTAAAGCTTCATTCAGAAGGATGTACCACGTGGTAACTGCCACCTCTGCGGAAGAAGCAGAAAAGTTACTGGCAGAGCAGGAATTTCACATCATTATCTCGGATCAGCGTATGCCCAAAACCACCGGGATTGAGTTTTTTGAGTCCATATTGGAAAAGTACCCCGAACCCATCCGCATGTTACTCACTGGCTATGCTGACATTAATGCTGTGGTAGACGCGATCAATAAAGGACAGGTATACAAGTATTTCTCCAAACCCTGGAACGAAGAGGAGCTGAAGCATAATATTGACAAAGCTTATGAGGTATATGCGCTCCGTAAAGAAAACAAAGAATTGACCGCCAAACTGCTGGATGTAAACCAGCAACTGGAATTCCTGGTAAGACAGAAGTTGATTTCCTGATTATTTCCCACTGCAGTGACTTGAATGGTTTGCTTCCAACCGAAGCAAGCCAGTCTTTTATCTGCCTGTATTTGCCGGCTTCCGTTTATCAAAATCCCCTGGTACCGAATTTCTGAATGTTGATTTTCCGTTAACTTGCACCACATTGTAAACTTAATCATACCTGAAACATGCAAGTTTGGAAAGATTACCAGGCAGAGAATAAAGATCGTTTCCTGGAGGAATTACTGGAACTGTTGCGCATTCCTTCTGTGAGTGCCGACTCCCGTTTTAATGGAGATACACAACGTTGTGCAGAAGCGGTGAAACAGCGTTTGCAGGAAGCAGGCGCCGACAAAGTAGAAGTGTGTCAGACTGCAGGTCACCCTATCGTTTACGGAGAAAAAATAATAGATCCTTCCTTACCCACCGTACTGGTATATGGCCATTACGATGTACAGCCCGCAGATCCGCTGGAACTGTGGCATAGCGGTCCGTTTGAACCCGTTATCAAAGACGGTAATATATACGCCCGCGGCAGTGCCGACGATAAAGGCCAGTTTTACATGCATGTAAAGGCTTTTGAAACCATGCACAAAACCAACTCAATTCCCTGCAATATCAAATTTATGATTGAAGGGGAAGAAGAAGTAGGTTCCGCCAACCTGGGTATTTTCCTGGAACAAAATAAAGAGCGCCTGAAAGCAGATGTAGTATTGATTTCAGACACCTCCATGATTAGCCTGGATACACCTTCCATTGATACCGGCCTGCGTGGCCTGGCTTATATGGAAGTAGAAGTAACCGGCCCTAACCGCGACCTGCACAGTGGTGTATATGGTGGCGCCGTAGCCAACCCCGCCACTATCCTCGCTAAAATGATCGCTTCCCTGCACGACGAAAACAATCACATTACCATCCCTGGTTTCTACGATAAAGTACAGGAATTGAGCGCCGATGAAAGAGCAGCCCTCAACTCCGCACCATTCGACGAAGCAGCATACAAGCAAGACCTGGGCATCGCTGATGTGTGGGGAGAAAAAGGATATAGCACTATCGAGAGAACCGGCATCCGTCCTACCCTGGAAGTGAACGGTATCTGGGGAGGTTACACTGGCGAAGGATCTAAGACCGTATTGCCTTCCAAAGCATTTGCAAAAATATCTATGCGCCTCGTGCCTAACCAGGACTGGCATGAAATATCTGACCTGTTCACCAAACACTTCGAAGCCATTGCGCCTAAGAGTGTAAAAGTGAAAGTGACCAAACATCATGGAGGTAGTCCGTATGTAACACCTACTGATTCTGTTGCATTTAAAGCTGCCCATGAAGCCATCAATACTACCTTTGGTAAAGCGCCTATTCCTGTTCGTGGTGGCGGTAGTATTCCAATTGTAGCTCTGTTTGAAAAAACACTGGGACTGAAAACAGTATTGATGGGTTTTGGCCTCGACAGCGACAACCTGCATTCTCCCAACGAGAAGTATGGTTTAGCAAACTATTACAAAGGCATTGAAACCATTCCGTACTTCCACAAGTACTTTGCGGAACTGGCGAAGAAATAGCCTTTGGCTACGCAGCTCCCCGCTGATAGCGGAGAGCTGCGTAGGCTAAACGTTAAAAGCTTATCACATGAGTAACACTGAAAAAGTACGCGTTGATAAATACCTCTGGTCTATCAGGGTTTTTAAAACCCGCAGCCAGGCCGCCGATGCCTGCGATAGCGGTAAAGTGAAAATGAACGGTTCATCCGTAAAAGCTGCCAAACCTGTAGCGATAGGCGATAAATTCGAAATCAGGGGAGAAGCCCGTAAATGGGCGATTGAAGTAGTGGGTATCATTTCCAACCGGGTAGCCTACTCAGAAGCCATTAAATATTATACCGACAATACCCCCGACGAAGATAAACTCGCCCCCGCCTATGTTCCATCTGTATTCCAGACTGGTAAGCGCCAGAGTAAAATTGGCCGTCCTACCAAGAAAGACCGCAGAAGTATAGAAGGATTCATGGAAGGTGACGAGGAATAGCGTCTTATTCTAACTTATTTTGAAAGGTGTTCTTTGTGTGGCAAAGACACCTTTTTTGCACAAAATTAGCTATGATTACTCCTTCCGGCTGGTACATTTGTAGCCCCTACGCATTTTTCTACATTTTCTCACTTTTGCGTAGTAATTTTGCCACCTCATTCTTAAACTAAGGATTATCAATGCCTAAACAAAGCGACGTACTTGCTGCCGATTTCCTGGTGAAAATAGCAGAAGAATTTGGTACCCCGGTATACATATACCATGCGGAAAAGATTAAAACTCAATATGAAAAGCTGCAAAAGGCGTTTCATAAGGCCGACACCCGCTTTTTCTACGCCTGTAAGGCATTGACCAACATCAATATCCTTAAGTACGTCAATTCTATTGGTTGCGGCCTCGATACCGTATCCATCCAGGAAGTACAACTGGGCCTGAAAGCCGGGTTTGATCCTAAGAATATCATCTTTACCCCCAATTGCGTGGACCTGCAAGAGATTATTGCAGCGAAAGACCTGGGCGTAATTATCAACATCGACAACCTGTCTATCCTGGAGCAATTCGGGAATAAGTTCGGCGGCAGCTACCCGATCTCCATCCGCCTGAACCCACATATCATGGCAGGTGGTAACTTCAAAATCTCTACCGGCCATATTGATAGCAAGTTTGGTATTTCCATCCACCAGATGCGCCATATCGAGCGCATTATCAACTCTACCAAGCTGAAAGTAACGGGCCTGCACATGCACACCGGCTCTGAAATCAAAGACGTAGACGTGTTCCTGCGTGGTGTAGAAGTAATGCTGGAAATGGTACAACACTTCCCCGACCTGGAATCTATTGACCTGGGTAGCGGATTTAAAGTGGCTTACCAACAGGGCGACCCGGAAACCGATATTGATCTGCTTGGTAGAAAACTGAGCGAAGCATTCAACACCTTCGCCAAAACATACGTACGCCCGCTGCAGCTGTGGTTTGAGCCAGGAAAATTCCTGGTAAGCCAGTGTGGTTACTTCGTAGTAAAAGCCAACGTGATCAAACAAACTACTGCCAATGTATTTGTAGGGGTGAACTCCGGCTTTAACCACCTGATCAGACCTATGTTTTACGATGCTTTCCACCTGATCCGCAATATCTCCAACCCTAAAGGCACGGAGCGGATCTATACCGTAGTAGGAAACATCTGCGAAACAGACACCTTCGGATGGGATAGGAAAATTAATGAAGTGAGAGAAGGCGATTACCTGGTGTTCTATAACGCCGGCGCCTATGGTTTTGAAATGTCTTCCAACTTTAACTCCCGCCTGAAACCAGCGGAAGTATTAGTAAAAGAGGGTAAACCGCATCTGATCCGCAGACGCGATACCCTGGAAGACCTGCTGAAAAACCAGATCGAACTGCAATAATATATTATTTTTTCAAGGGATGTAGGTGATTGATTGCCATATCAACAACACTAAATACAATTTCCTGCATCCCTTGATACAATATTTCTCCTACCTTTACGTCTCCATTATTACCTCCTCTCTGTTATACCTGCACTGGTTATTGTAACTTGTATTAAGACATTTTTTTGCTGGCATTAAAAGAATAGCCTTTGGTTATAATTATACGTAGATATGAAAGTTTTAACTGCACACCCCGGCGTTTTTAACGATGATAAAGTAATTGAGTCCAATATATCATTCGTCCCATTCCTTAACTATCTGAAAGAGAAAGTAGGAAATGGAGATGATGCCCGTTCCTCTTTTTATCAACTGATCATTGACAAGTTTGAAAGCAACCCGGATATACTGAACCCCATCCCACCGGATGCGGACCTCAGCCAATACAAGGAATACCTGGATTTGTTGATTGCTGCCATTTTCCCGGTAACTACCGACTCGTCTACGGATATTTATGGTATGGGAGCTCCTTATAGATTTGCCATCTTCCATTATTCAGATCTTTTTAAACAGCTTTTCACCTCAGACGGAAAAGAACTAACCACCGTACCCGACGGTATTTCCCTGGCCCAGGTGAAGAAAGATAAAATGACCTGGCTCTACAAACTAATCCTGGAAAAGGTATTTCACTTTCCCATGAATTATAAAAACGATATTATCCACCGGGTCGAAACGCCCGATGGCATTAAGCGTTATGTGAAAGTGAATATCGATGCCCGGTTTGTAGATGTAAAAGTTAATGGATCAGTACCACACCTGGACTATAATCAGTTTTGTTCGAAACAAATTACGCCAGAAGCTTTACAACAGCTGCTTCCTACCCACCTGTTTTCCCTGGAAGGCTTTGTGATATGGACGGTAAAAGATGTGACCCAGTCTGAAACGCTGAACAACATCAAGAACCTGGTGATGAATATGCGCGCCAACAACGAGATTGACAGCTACCGGAGCCTGGAAAAAATGATTCCCACCATATTGGGGATTCCTGATATCACCGCGCACATGGTACCGTTTCCCAAGGTGAACGGTAAAAGCGTACTGGAAGAACAATTTTCCAACACTGATCCTATCTTAGGCATCGGCAACAAGAAACAGCAACAGCATTTCTTCCAGTTGATGCTGGAACATCTGCAACAGCACCCGGTTCCGCTGATTGTACCAGATGTGAATGAGGCCACGATCAACCCTCATCCTTTTCTTAAGTTCCTTCCAATTAAAAATATCAGGAGCTTTATCCTATGCCCTATCACCCATAAAAAGGAGATACTGGGCGTACTGGAATTAGCGTCCTCAGTTCCCAACCGCTTATCAGCAGAGCCGCTGTGGAAACTGCAAAACGCCTATCCCTTATTGGGACTGATGCTGAGTCGCAGTATGAACATCCTGGAAAACAGGCTGAACGAAGTGATTAAAGACCAGTTCACTGCCTTACAACCTTCTGTGGAATGGAAATTTGTGGATGAAGCATGGAATTATCTGCTCACTCCTCCGGAAGAACGAAAAGATATTGAAAGCATCAGCTTCGATGAAGTATATCCGTTGTATGGCGCTGTAGATATCCGCAACTCGTCTGTTCAGCAAGGCAACGCCATCCGGGAAGACCTGCAGGAGCAACTGGAGTTGATTCGTGATACGCTCGAAACAATCGGGCAAACCGTGCACCTACCATTGCTGGAAGAATTGCAGTTTAAAACAAACGACTTGTTGCAACATCTCAGCAATAGCTTGCAAGCCGGCGAAGACCTCAAGGTAAATGAGTTCATGGACCAGGAAATACAGCCAGTACTGGAACATCTCTGTGAAGGGAATGAAACACTGCAGCCCGTGCTGGAAAACTATTTCAAGAAGATAGATAAATCAGAGGGGCATGTATATCATCACAGGAGAGAGTATGAAGAAAGCCTCTCACATGTGAATACCGCTATCAGTCAATACCTGGAAAAAGAGAGATTATACATTCAGCAATCTTTCCCCTGTTATTTTGAAAAATACCGTACAGATGGCATAGAATATACTATCTACATCGGTCAGTCGATTGCGCAGGAAAAGAAGTTTGACCACCTGTATTTGCGCAATCTCCGCTTATGGCAACTTTCCTCAATGGCACATATCGCCAGGCTGACGCATAAACTGAACCCTAAGCTAAAAGTGCATCTGCAAACCACGCAAATGATATTGATGCATAGCGCACCTATTACGATCAGCTTCCGCAGTGATGAGCGCAGGTTTGATGTAGAAGGCGCCTATAATGTTCGCTACGAGATCATTAAAAAACGTATCGATAAAGTGCATATTAAAGATACCGGCGAAAGATTGACGCAGCCCGGTACCATTGCCATGGTATATTCTTATGCCCGCGAAATGGAAGAACTGAAAAAATACATCGCGTTCCTTCAAAGCAAAAAGATCCTGTTACCGGAAATTGAGGAAGTAGAATTGGAAGAATTACAGGGAGTGAGTGGCCTGAAAGCCTTGAGGGTAACTGTAAATATGGAAGAAGCCTAAACCTCGTCGCTATATAAAAAGAAAGGTCCCGCTGAGCGGGACCTTTTCATTAAAACTTAAACCCGAAGGTAACATAAGGCACCGTTTCCTCTTTGGAATGCCCTATCACCGCGGTAATGATCAGTGTATTGATAGGCGCCACGTAGATACCGCCGCCATAGCCATCGTGCCATACATGCGAGGTTTCTCCTTCCCGCCATACCCGGCCCACATCGTTGAAGGCAATCAATCCTACACCAGCAGGCAATATGTATGTTTTCAGGTCGAATAATTTCACCCTTATTTCTGTATTGTTGTACACGCTGGCATCGCCGGCAAACCTGAAATTGCGGTAGCCACGCAGGTTTTGGACTCCTCCTACTGTTAATGCCTGGAAGTATTCATAGTTCCCCCACAGCTTACCACCACCGAAACGGCTCACAATCACAAAGTTGGCAGGAATCCGGAAACTCATATAGAGGCTTAAATCCGACTGCAGCTGGGTAGTATTGTAGCTATTTCCATTCAACCCAAAATTTCCGGAATAGGTGGTCGTCCATAAAACGCCACGGGTGGGAATAATTTTACTATTACGCGTATCCAGCGTTGCTACCACTTTTCCACCGGCATAAGCTTTGTTGGCGTAGATGCCACCCGAATCGAGACCATTAGCTTTAAAATCTGTGATAAAACGATTCCCATTTTCATCTTTATCAAACGCGTAATTGGTAAAAGTAGGACCGTAAGCAATGTTGAAGTGATTGCTAAAGCTGGTCCTCAGCAATGCTTCCGCGTTATAGATATTAAACCGGGCGCGGTAATAGGAAATGGTTTTACCGTTAGATTTATCAAATTCTGTTTCATTGCCGAAGCCGAAAAAGTTGATCGTATTATTGGGCGCTTTGGCTCGTGCAAATAGCAGGAGGTCTGATTTCCCGATCAAGTCAGTGAATTCACCTTCGTAGCGGAAGTTCCAGGCGCGGGTAGCCAGCGCGTGGGTAGCGGTAAACAGGTGTTTCGATGAAAACGGCTCCCGGCGGAAAGCATGCCGGGTATCGGATAGTCCGAGTCCCAGTAATAAACCATCGTCGCGGTTATAGGCGCCAGCCAGCATAGGTACTGTTTTCTCGTACTGGAAGGCGTTTCTGTTATATCTGATATTCGCGGGATCGTTCGATAAACGGCGTTGTTCATTACGGGAGAGAGCAAACGTATCATTGCCGGTTCGCTGGTCGTATATACGTATCCGTTTGCCGGCCTTCACCGTAGTACTGTCGATATAGGTGTCGGCCTCGCGGCCACCCACCAGCCGTATGCGGATAGGCGTACCATGATCGCCTTTAATGACAAAGCGGTCGTTGCCTCCCATACCGTATACGTTCACTTCTTTGGTAACGGCCGGGTCGAAGGTACGGGAATAGATATTTTGCTTGATATTTCCTTTCTTGCTGATTTTAAAGATGTCCAGTGCAACTGCACCATTTTCCTGTTTATCGACCACAATCAGCTCATCTTTTTCTGTAGCCGGTACATCTACGCCTTTTGCCAGGAAGCGATAATATTTCATCATGTTTTTTTCCAGGATATCGCGGCGAACAGACAAACGATGTATCATCATCGGCCCTACCTGCGCCTTAACAGTATCCGGGAAAGCGTTTACAGCAGCCTGTATGACGCTATCGGTCATCTTCTTCAGAAATTTATCCGTTTGTTTCTTCCAGTCTTTTTCATCCAGCTCATTCATAAACGAGCGGTCAAAGTACCGGGCGCTGAACTGGAAGCCATTTACATCCGGGATGTTATCACGGAAACCTTGTATGCCCGGTAATATCCAGGGACGGGAAACCAGGCGCGGCAATACGCCCCCATTGATAAAAAATGCCTGGTCGCGGTCGCGGGGTACGGGGTAATAATAATCTTCTCCTTTGTGCGATTCTTTATACCAACGCCACTGATCATCATGACGGTCGAAATCCATAATATAGGTATCGAGTATACGTGCCCGTAGTACGGCTTTCTGATCTACATGTACATCATTATCTCCTAAAATTTTAGCCAGTACTTTGGGAGTACTGTAAGTTTTATCATTCTTCCCGGTCATGGGCTCCCTTTCTTCGAAGAGATATACTTCGTTACCAAAAGTGTTTGCGAAAACACCCAACGCGGTATCTGCCGGGAGATATACAAACGTAGGATTAGTATGAGGCACACCGGCAGCTTCGGCTAATACGCTTACCGCCAGAGCCGCATAGGGATTGGCCGCGGAGATCTGGTCCTGTACCACATCGCGGGCAACTGTTTCTCTCAGTAGTTCGGGTATGGCTGCCAAAGGGAACTTCTTTAACGAACGCATCGCGTACTCTGTACCGGTACTATCCTCCAGCCTGAGGGAGTGCGTTTGTTTGCCGCCTCCGCGTTGCAATACTTTCAAGCCTCCTTTGGCGGTAGCCAGGTTTAATACGGGGAAATTCAAAGGTGTAGCCCATACCTGGCGGTAGTTTTCGCCCAGGATGAATTTATGGAAACCACCGAAACGGTTGTATTGGGTATCTGCCGCCATCCTGACATAAGGCGGCAATTCAGCAGGCGTTTTGTACGTCATGGCCTGTGAAGAGATATCCTGCATGCGGAACAGGTTTTCGCTGAATACCGGCGTAGTACCGTTGTCGGCGAAATAATACTGTGTGCGTACCGTACCGTCAGACAGCAACTCTACGGTGCTGAAACCATTGTCAGTAGAAGCAAATTGTGATTTTGCGCCTTTTTTAACACGGTTATGCTTAGCGCCGCTTCCACTAACGATATAGGCATTTTGCTGATCCCTGATAAGCTGCAACGTATGATCATGCCCCGACACAAATACTACCGGGCCATGCGGTTTCAGCGCCTCTTCTACTCCTTTGATCATTTGCCGATACCGGGGATTGGGGATATCTTCCAGGCTGCCCAGTACTCCCCTGGCAAAAGGATAGATAGATCCTATAACGGGCAGTGGGATATAGAGTGAGGGCTTCAGGTCTGTTAGCGGGAAGATATGTTGCTTCAGTGTATAGTAGCCACCGTGAATGCCATAGCTGCGGAAAGGATGGTGCGTAGCAAAGATGATCAGCTTATTGCGGTTCAGTGCTACTATCTCCGACAGTTTCGTGAGGATTTCATCATTGTCTTTACAGTCACAGGAAGATTCCGCACCTGGCTTTTCATAGGGAAACACCCACCATTCACTATCCATAATAATAAGGGTAATGCTATCTGCTATTTTCACCTCTATCGGACCGGGGCAGCCATCTTTTGGCTCGAACTGCACGTTATCCAGGTGTTGGGAATCGACGTACCGTTGCTGGTTGCGGATAATATCCCAGCCATCCGGTTTGCTCTTATCCCAGTCATGGTTCCCGGGAATAATATAACCACGGGCGTTAGTCCCACGTACCAGGTTGATCTGGTAATCGAGAATTTCCTTCGCGGCCGGATATTTTGCGCTGGCTGAATCGGGCACCCCTCTGGGATATACGTTGTCGCCGAGGAAGAGGATGGTATTGTTGTTATCCTGGAGATTAAATGTTTTACGCACCGCGTCTACTACGGCATTATGCCCGTTGCTGTGCAGTTCGCCGGCATCTCCGATAAGGATGATACGCTTTACCACCGTAGGCGACTGTGCACTCACATTGCCATAGGCGAGAAAGAACAATACAATATAAAAAAGGATGGATCTGATCATTTGGACTTGTAAGTGAATTTAAGAATACTGGCGGCGCCATCGTAACCGCCTTCGTTAGAAATATACATATCGCCGTTAGGTGCAAAATCAATACCCTCTGGTTGCAGGAACAAGCGGTGTTTCAGGTTGTATGCTTCCTGTACATGGCCTTGCAGGTCGGCAATGACCAGCAGTCCATTTACTGAGGCTACCATATATAATCTTTTTTCTATCGGGTGAATAGCGGCGGCCGATGGTTTAAAGAAGCGCATGTCTGACCCCACCAGTCGGGCTATTTCCCGGGCATCGAAATGATAGATGGCGGTAGTATCAAATGCTTTGGAGGCCAGGTCGAAACGGTAAGCGCTGGTAATTCCCAGCTTTTTATCGTCTTCACAATTCTTACATATCATCACGATACTGTTCCTGGCACTGTCGTAGTAGGTGGTTTCGAACTCCCGTTTACCTTGCTTTTCCAATTTATAGTGATCGCTATAAACGCTGTCGGTAAACAATCCATGTACATGATACAGCGAGCCGCTGCTCTTTAATACAAACCATCCGCTGTCAGTACGACAAATATCTTCATAGTCGCCGTTTTTAGCGAACTTATAATACGGGTAAGGCTTGGTAGCTACCACATCTACCTGGTAAACCCTGCCCTCTTCGTCGTTAATCGCCATGATCTTATGTTCATCCGGGAATAGTACAATCCCGGAAATTTCCTGCATGGATTCCCGCAGCCGGTAACGCACCGGCTCTTTTAAATCATATCCTGGTGGAGAGGAATACACTTTTTGTTCCCTGTCGCTAAAAGCATTGCATGACAGTAAGAAGAGGAGAAAGATTAACCCGATCCGGACATCCATAGTGTAACTTTATAGCATAAATTTAACTCAAAAATGCAGTAACTTAGGTTGAATTTGTGAATTGTAATACCGGAAACAGCGAATATGCCGTTATAGTCCATGAAAAAACGGCATTCACCGTTCCTTATCTTAATTTTTTCTCTTCCTTATGCAAAACAATATTATCATAGATGCAGCCCGGGATTATGTGCTGAGCCAATACCAGCAGCATCCGCATCCCAACCTGGTATATCATAACCTGGTTCACACCCAACAGGTAGTGCAGGCTGCTGCACAAATAGCCGCCCATTACCGTTTGCAGGACGATGAACTACTGGCTGTATACGTAGCTGCCTGGTTTCATGATGCTGGCTATTTAATAGGGGAAGGCAAAGTACACGAGGAAAACGGCGCACAGGAAGCCCTCCGGTTTTTACAGGAACAACAGGTCCCTGAAAAGGTTCAGTCGATGGTACAAGGAGCTATCCTGGCCACCAAAATGCCGCAGTCGCCCCATACCCTGGTAGAACAGATTGTTTGCGATGCCGACCTATCCCACCTGGGTTCCAAAGAATTTGCCGACCGCAACAAACTCCTGCGTCAGGAACTACAGCTTACCTACCAGAGAGATATCCCGGCCATCAACTGGCTCACCAACAATATTGCCTTTCTAACCGAGCATCACTACTGGACCGATTATGCCCAGACGTTATTCAAACAGCAGAAAGACGAAAACCTGGCTAAACTGAAAAAGAAGCTGGAGAAAAAAACAGCAGAAGTCACAGAGGAAGCCACCATCGCGTCCGTTGATACCGGTACTGCCCCGCTTAAAGCGCAGGAAAAAATTAAAAAAGATAAGACCAAGAAGCCGGAAAGAGGAGTAGAAACGATGTTCAGAACCACTTCTACCAATCATATCCGTCTCAGCTCTATGGCCGACAGCAAAGCACATATCATGATTTCAGTCAACTCGATCATCATCTCCGTGATATTGAGTGTACTGGTAAGGCGATTGGAAGATTATCCCAATATGATCATTCCTTCCATTATCTTCCTCACCACGGCAGTGCTAACCGTTATCTTCTCTGTATTGGCTACCCGCCCGAATGTAACCAGTGGCGTATTTACCAAAACAGATATAGAAAAGAAAGATGCCAACCTGCTATTTTTTGGCAACTTCTACAAAATGCACCTGGAAGAATACCAATGGGGCATGAAGCAAATGATGAACGACTCCGACTTCCTGTATAGCAGCATGACCCGCGACATTTACTACCTGGGAGTAGTATTGGGGCATAAATACAAGCTGCTGCGCATTTCCTATAATATCTTCATGTTCGGATTAATTATTTCCGTCCTTGCATTTTTGATAGCAGCTATTTTCTTCCCGGTAAAAGCATAATGATTCATGGGTATTCCTTTATATAACCGCGATCTGAGCTGGTTATCGTTTAACTACCGGGTGCTGCAAATGGCGGCGGACCAACAGGTACCGCTATACGAACGCATTAAATTCTTGTCCATTTTTTCTTCAAACCTGGATGAATTTTTCCGGGTAAGAATGCCGGCTGTATTGACTATTAACAAAGTGTTAGAGCAAGATCCTGCTGCCGGCGAAAATGAGTCTATCAGCAGTAGTACGTTGTCGGAAGTACTACAGGAAATAAACCGGCAGCAACAGGAATACGGTCAGATCTTTACTGGCAGCGTATTACCCGACCTGCTGGCACGTGGGGTACAGTTGTATTATAACCAGCCCTTAACCGCCACTCACCAGGCATTTACAAAAAATTATTTTCTCAGCACTATACTGGCTTATTTACAACCGGTGTGGTTGAACGGGAAACCGAAGAAACTATTCCTGGAAAATAATGCGCTTTATTTTGCGGTAACGCTGATCCCGGGAAACCGCCCGGAGTCGCAGGAATATGCCATAGTAAATATACCAGCATCGTTGCCTCGCTTCCTGCAACTGCCATCCATTGATGGTGTGCATTATATCGCCTTCCTGGATGATATCATACGTACCCATCTCGCATATATCTTTCCGGGATATACGGTGGAAAACTGCCATAGCATTAAGCTCACCCGTAATGCGGAAATGGATATGGATGAAGTGAAGGGAGATATTCTGGAAGAAGTAGAAACGTTTATCCGTAAACGTGAGTTGGGTGTACCTACCCGCTTCTTGTACGATGCCACTACCCCTTTATCACTGTTACATTTCCTGGCCGGGCAATTTGATATCCGGGATGATGAGTTGGTACCAGGTGGCCGTTATCATAACCTGAAAGACCTGGCAGATCTTCCCGCTCCCGCAGGACTAACGGAGATCAGTTATCCCAGAGTGACTCCTGCGGAGAACAAAACAGCAGCGGCTACCGACCGGTTACTGGACCTTGTACTGCAGCAGGACCTGCTGGTACATCTCCCCTATCAGCGTTACGATTATGTGCTGCGTTTCTTCAGTGAAGCCGCGCTGGATCCCGATGTAGCGGAAATATATGTTACCTTGTATCGCATTGCCTCCGGGTCGCAGATCGCCCAGGCACTGATCAGTGCAGCGCAAAACGGCAAAAAAGTAACTGTATTCGTGGAGCTAAAAGCCCGGTTCGATGAGGCCAACAATATCCGTTGGGCCAAGAAAATGAAAGATGCCGGCGTGAAACTGATCTATAGTATCCCTGGCATGAAGGTGCATGCTAAAACCGCGCTGGTAAAGCGCAACAGGGGTTATCAATGGGATTATTGCGGACTCATAGCTACCGGCAATTTCAACGAAAGCACCGCCCGTTTTTATACCGATCATGTTTTGTTTACCTCCCACACAGGTATTACCAGGGAGATGGAACTGCTGTTCCTCTACCTGCAAAGCAGGGAACAACCACTGGCCTACGATTTTTTACGGTTCGAACATCTGCTGGTGGCGCAGTTTAACATGACGGAGCGTTTCACCAGCCTGATAGACCGGGAAATTATACACGCCAGGGAAGGCAAGCCTGCCCATATCATCATCAAGATAAATAACCTCCAGGAAAGAGGGATGATCAGCAAACTGTATGAAGCCAGTGAGGCGGGTGTACAGATAAACCTGGTGGTGAGAAGCATTAACTGCCTGGTACCCGATATTCCGGAGAGCCGGAATATCCGCATTATCCGGATTGTAGACCGCTACCTGGAACACGCCCGCATATTTATCTTCCACAACAATAACCAGGAGGAAGTATATATGGGTTCTGCCGACTGGATGAATCGCAACCTCCATCGCCGCATTGAAGTATGTGTACCCGTATATGATGCCGCCCTGCAACAACAGCTGAAAGACATTGTACAATTACAGCTGAAAGACCCTCGCCATGCGCAGGAAGCGATCAGCGCGTATGTGCAAAATATAATGTAAATTAGATATCCTGAATGATTAGTTTTTTATGAAGAAGTATGTTTGGACACTACTATTGAGTATTGCCTTTGCTATTCCAGCTACTCAGGCACAAACCCATGACCTGGAACACATCTATAATCCTGCTGCCGATGCCAAAACAGATATTGCTGCTGCGGTTAAAAAAGCGGCGGCAGAAAATAAGCACGTACTGTTACAGGTGGGCGGCAACTGGTGTATCTGGTGCAAAAGGCTGTATAAGTTTATTGAGGACGACGCAGAGCTGAAAGCTGCCATGAACAATAACTATGAGGTATATCACCTCAACTACAGCAAGGAGAACAAAAATCTGCCGATACTGAAAGAACTTGGATTTCCACAGCGTTTCGGGTTCCCGGTGCTGGTAGTGCTGGATGCCAAAGGAAACCGGCTGCATACGCAAAACACCGGCCTGCTGGAATCCGCTGATACTTATGATAAGAAGAAAGTATTGGAATTTCTGAAACAGTGGTCGCCCGGCGCCCTGCTCCCCTCCCATTACGTTAACGAATAATATCGTCATGAATACCGGCATAACCACTTTTAACACGGATGCTGTGCAATCTTTTCAAAAGTTTGCGCGGCATCCGTTTAAGTTTTCCGCCTACCTGTTTTGGAAGCTGCCTGCTGCGTGGTTGTCGGGCGTTAGACTGCAATCACTGGACACTGATACCTGCGTTACATCCGTGCCTTATCGCTGGTTATCGCAAAATCCTTTCCGTTCCACTTATTTCGCCTGCCTGGCTATGGCCGCAGAGCTGAGTACTGGTTTGCCAGCCCTGATGTACGCCAGTGGTGCCCCCAGGCGTGTATCCATGCTGGTTACCGGCATGGAATCGACCTTTGTAAAAAAGGCGACCGGCCTTACTTCGTTTACCTGTGCAGAACTGCCACTGTTGAGAGCTACCCTGGAAAGAGCGCTGAACAATAATACCGCCGAAACAGTTACCCTTCATAGTGAAGGCAGGGATAAAGACGGCATACTAATTGCCTCTTTCGCCATCACCTGGTCGTTTAAAAGTAAATCGTAAACGGTGAACCCTTTCACCTTAAAACACTGATATGAAAATTGCATTTCATGGCGCAGCACGCACCGTTACCGGATCAAAACATCTGATCACACTTAAGAATGGCAAAAAGATTTTATTAGACTGCGGAATGTTCCAGGGAATGGGACAAGAGACCGACGCCATGAACAGGGACTTTGGTTTTGAGCCTCACGACATTACCTACATGGTGCTGTCTCATGCGCATATCGATCACTCCGGGCTGATTCCACGACTGGTTAAAATGGGGTATAGCGGCCATATCTATTGTACGCCAGCTACCCGCGACATGACAGAAATCCTGTTGATGGACTCAGCTGAAATACAAGAGGACGATGTAAAATTCACCAACAAGAAAATGGCCAAAGAAGGGCTTCCCTATGTACAACCGCTGTACAGTGTGGAAGACGCCAAAATAGCCATTCGTTCTTTACAGCCCATGGGCTATAATACCTGGACCAATATCGACCCGGATATTCAACTTATGTTTACAGATGCAGGCCACATTGTAGGCGCAGCATCTGTACATCTGCGTATCACAGAAAACGGTAAAACAGAACAAATATCCTTTAGTGGAGATATTGGCCGCTACAACGATGCTATTCTGAAGTCGCCCGCCACGTTCCCACAGGCAGATTATATCCTGATAGAATCTACATATGGCAGCACACTTCACGCTGATGCAGCCCCTGCAGATGATGAACTGCTTCGTTATATCCGCGAAACGTGCGTAGAAAAAAGAGGAAAATTAATTATCCCTGCTTTCAGCGTAGGTCGCACCCAGGAACTGCTCTATGCGCTCAACAATGCACAGCTCAAAGGTACCCTGCCTAAAGTAGATATCTTCGTGGACAGCCCGCTGTCTACAGAAGCTACCGCGGTTACCAAAGCCCACCCGGAAGTATTTAACAAGGAAGTAGCCAATATCCTGAAAACAGACGACGATCCATTTGATTTTCCCGGATTGCGCTACATAAAATCTGTTGACGAATCCAAAGCACTCAACTTCCGCAAGGAACCCTGCGTGATCATCTCTGCTTCAGGCATGGCCGAAGCCGGCCGTGTGAAACATCATATTGCCAACAATATTGACGAGCCACAAAATACCATCCTGATCGTGGGCTATTGCGAGCCGCAATCACTGGGCGGACGCCTGATGCGTGGCGCCAAAGAAGTGTCTATCTACGGTAGCCGCTATGAAGTAAAGGCGGAAGTAGGCGTTATCCGCTCTATGAGTGCGCATGGCGACTATGAAGATTTAAGCCAGTGGCTGGCCTGCCAGGATCCCCGGGAAGTGAAAAAACTATTCCTGGTACACGGCGAGTACGATGTACAACAAATATTCAGAAACTGGTTACTGAAAAAAGGCTTCCTGGATATTGAAATTCCGGAAAGACATTCCGAAATCGGTTTAGGTTAATAATCACGCAAAGCAAAAAAGAAGCAAAGGAGCAAAGAAATTTAATTTCTTTGCTCCTTTGCTTCTTTTTTGCTTTGCGTGATGCTATTCTTCTACCAACGGGAACCACAGGTTTACTCTTGTTCCCGATGCTTTTCCTTCTTCATCAGCAAGATCTTCAATGTCGAAGCTGGCATCTACATTAAAGCGGCTATTATAGAGCGATAAACGGTCCCGTGTAATTTGCAGTCCCCGTGACTGATGTCCGGGTCTATTTGCTTTCTTCATCGCAGCGGCCTTCTCTCTACCCACTCCATTATCTTCAATGGTACATAAAACGCGGTCATCTACCTTTTTAAAAGTGATAGTGAGATTTCCTTTCCCTTTTTCATGCACCAGGCCATGCCAGATGGCGTTTTCTACAAATGGCTGAATCACCATGGTAGGTACTTCTACCATATTGGCATCCAACGATGGATCGATGATAATTTCGTATTCAAATTCGTCGGAAAAGCGCAGCTTTTCCAATTCCATATAGTTTTCCAATACGCTCACTTCCTGCGCTACGGTGATATTATTGAGCTGGGAGTTATCCAATACGTTGCGGATCAGTTTTGCGAAGCGGCTCAGGTAAGATAACGCCTGTTCTGTTTCGCTTTTCATCATGAAAGTCTGGATGGAATTGAGCGCATTAAAAATAAAGTGCGGATTCATTTGCGCCCGCAGCGCTTTCATTTCCAGCTGTGCAATTTGTTGTTGTATCGCCTCCCGTTTCTTTGCTTCCCGCTTGATCCCAGAAATGCGCAGCCTGAAATACAGGTATACCAGGGAAGCTGCCAGCAGCAAGCATATCAACTGAAACCAACCTGTTTGCCAGAATGCCGGCTTAATAAACAGGCGAAGCGTAGTGATATGATCCGAAAAGGTACCCGCTGCATTTACCGCACGTACTTTAAACAGGTAATTTCCCGGTGGAAGATTGGTGTATTTAGCCACCAGTATATTGTCTGTCAACACCCAGTTTTCATCTACCCCTTCCAGTTGGTAATAATACCGGATGCGTTCCTGGTGGTATTGCAGGCTCTTAAACTCAATGCTGATAAAGTTTTGCTTATGGCTCAGTATTACCGGCAGGCTATCCCGCATGGCGGCCTGTATGAGGATGGTGCTGTCTAACGCCTTAAGATTTACAATCGTTACATCGGGAGGCGGCAGCGCTACCTGCAGGCTGTTGGGATCGAAGGTAACTACATGGTCAGAGGCGCCTACCAATAGATTGCCATTCTTTAAGCGGATCACCCGGCGGCGCACTTTCCGGGCATTGTCCACAATATCGTCGGCCTGTATAAATGTTTCCAGTTTATTTTCGGGGAGATAATAACGATAAAAACCATATTGCGTGGTAAACCATACCTCACTCTTATCACCCATCACCATACTCAGCACCCATTGGTCGAACAACTTGGTATTGGTAAGCAGCGGCCGGTAAGTTTGCCGGAGGGTATTATAAATCCACATACCATGATCGGTACCAGCCAACAATAAGCTATCGTTATAGCGTAGCAGGGAAGTAATATTGCTATATACCCTTGAGCTCCGGGTAAATGCTTCCCTGATGACGATGCAACGCTGCCGGGTGTTAAACAGCATGAGGCCTGCGCTGCTGGTGCCCAACCACAGCATAGAATCGTTTTCGGGCACAATATCCATCACAGATACCGGGCGCTTCAGGGAGTCGGTCAACTCATTGAATTGCCGGAAGGTATTCTGTTGTGGATTCCAGCTGGCCAATCCTCTTTTATAAAGACCTATCCAAACCGTGGTATCGTTTTGCGGTTGTAAATGCAAAGCCGTTTGTTCATATAGTACGGGAGAGGTTACATGTTTGATAAATTGTCCTGTAGCAGGATTAAAGAGAGAAAGATTCCCATTTTCCTGGCCTACCACGATAGTCCCGTCTTTTAACTCTGCAAAACTCCATACCAGGCCCCGTTCTTCAGGTAAAGAAGTGGTGGTATTCCCGGTGGAATTGTGCACATAGTTGTGTACCAGGTTCAAATCGGGTGTAAGGCGACTGAAGCCCTGGCCCCAGTAACCCACATATACATCGCCGTTAGCGGCCTGCAAAATGCCTGTCACTTCCGTTGCCGGGAGTTGCTCTTTCGTATTGGGGAAAACGGTACGGCTGTCGAGCAGGCGGAAGGTTTTATTGTGCAGACTGAGAATATTCACTCCGCGGTCGGTACCGATCCAAAGATGTCCTTCCCGGTCGCTCAGAAAACAGTTGGCTTCGTAGTTATAATGAAATCCTTTTTCATCGCTATTATTAGCGGTAATATTCAGGTCGAAACGGCCCAATGCACGGTTAAAATGGAAAATTCCGCCTTTTTCAGTGGCTGCCCATACGTTTTTGTCCCCATCATAAACAAGATCGAAAGTGTTGTCCAGCTCTCTTTTTACTTTTAGCAGGCGTTTTTCCAGCGGTGTTTCAAACGTATAGGCGTTTAGTTTATGGGAGGCCGGATCGAAACAGAAGAGTTGTCCACTGCGGCAGGCCAGCCATATCTGGTGATCGGCATCCGTATAGATTTTTTTAAACGTATTGTCTATGTCCAGTATAGGCAGGTGTTGCGGGTTATTAACGCGGCTGTATAAATTCTTCCTGTCCCGGTCCAGGATATAAACGCCGTGTTTTCCACTGAGCCAAAGGTTACCTGCTTCATCTTCCATGATGGCATCCATCATTTGTTCGCGATCAGCTTCGGGAATAATGGTCGCTTTCTGGAAATTAAAGGCTTTTTCGTTGAACCGCAGTAATCCATCATGCGTAGTAGCCCATATTACGCCGGCGTGGTCCTGCACAATCTGGCTACATTGCAGTCCTTCGGGACGCACATCTTTTTCGGCCACTTTCAACGTTTTCACCAGATCGGTTACAGGGTCATATACACGGACATTGTCCGGGGTTCCCATCCATATGCGTCCCTGGTGGTCTTCGCAGAGACAGATATCGTCGTAGTAAATGGAACCGGGCACGCGGTCGAAGCTGGCCACCGTCAGGAGATTGGTGCCATCGTATCTTTGCAGGGCGGTGCTGGCAATCCAGATAAACCCTTTTTTATCCTGCATAATAGCCGATACGTGATTACTGGCCAGGCCGTTGCTGATATCCAGGTGGGAAAAGTTGTACGAAACCTTGGACGGATGCTGTGCTACTGCATTGGGAAGGGCAACCATTATCCACAGCAGGTAAAAGATATACCTGGCTGCATGTTGCCACCGTGGGGCAGTTACCTTGACATGCATATGCATCATTACAATATCGGAGACAGTTGCAGTGCTGTAATAAATGTACTAAATGTTGTTGTTAGTTGTATGTCGTAAGGTGCGGGAAATAATGGCTGAAATGAAAAAGGACCTCTTTTCAGAAGTCCTTCTTGTACCACGTACGGGATTCGAACCCGTGATTCCTCCGTGAAAGGGAGGCGTCTTAACCCCTTGACCAACGCGGCATTTTTTGTTTGGGATTGCAAAGATAGGAAAATGTTTATTATTCCAAAATTTTTTTTCGATTTCTTCTCAAAGATAAGAAGATTATGCTTTCTACCATTCAAAAAACTGGCTTTCCTGGCTATAAGCTACCCCATCCCTACCCGCAGCCACGGGGCATTTGATCTATTTCAAGAAGACTTATTGCAATATTATCTCCCCCGAAAATATTTTTCAGGGAGAGAGATGCCCGGTACTAACCCCAAAGACTATACGATCTATTGTTTCAGGCCAGCGATCAGGTTAATGGTCAATGCCACCACAAACGTGTTGAGTGCAAACGACAGCAGGCCATGGGCCAGTGCCGTACGCCGGATCACCCGCCTGCTGATCTCTACATCCGATACCTGGAAAGTCATCCCGATCACAAAAGAGAAATAGGCAAAGTCGATATAATCCGGGTGCTTTTCACTCGGAAACTCCAGCCCACCGGCATGTTTGGTAACATCCGTCCCATCATCGTCATAGTATAAATTAGCGTAATGGAAAGTCAGCGTGGTATGTACCATCACCCAGGAAGCCAGCATGCCCGTAATCGCTACGGGCAAGTAAATCACCTTAGAACCGCCTGACACTTCTTTAGACAACATCAACAGCAGCACAATCACCAGGCTGGCAATAGAAGCCAATACCACGAAAAAGGATACAAATATCCGGCTGCCATCGTCTATCCTCGCCCAGGTACGCAACTCTTCTACCGTACGATTATAAAATACGATCCACCCTGTAACAATGTAAGAGATGGCAAATACATCCCATAACAATGTATACAGCACCAACGGATGAAAGCTGACATTCATTAATAAAAAGCTCACCAACACCAGGCCGGTGAACCCCAGGCTTACCAATACCCGCTGTAACGGGTGCATGCCGACCAATAACTTTACGGCCTTCTTTTTTCGCATAAGAACAACTTATAGATTAAAGATAGCCTTGTTTTTAAAGACATACCTATCCTGTGAAAAAATTATTATCCTATAAAAACAGTAGACTATTGTTTAACCCATTCAATTTCGTAAATTAGTACCACACTAATTAATGGCTATGAATCCCAACAACCGGCATACATTCCGGGATAACCCGGAAAGCCGTCAACAACAATGCCTTCGGGCATCCAGGTAATTATCAACCAGTATAGTAACTCCCCGGAGTGGTAAACTGCTCCTACTTTCAACATTAAAATCAATAGCATGAAATCAAAATTGTACGCCCTGCTATGGCTTTTCCTATTGTCCGTTACCGCTTACGGACAAACCATTGAAGGTACCGTTGCCGATAAGCAGCAACCACTCGCAGGCGCCTCTGTAAGAGTGATAGGCGCCAACACAGGCGCTGCCACCGACGCCAGCGGCCATTATAAAATAAAAGTACAGCCGGGTAAATATACACTCAGCGCCAGCTATATCGGCTACCAGGCCAGCGTGCAGGAAATAACTGTAGCCGCCGGCGAATCAGCTACCCTCAACTTTGTTCTTAAATCAACCGACGACCTGAACGAGGTGGTGGTACTGGGTTCCAGGAGTGCGCCACGCAGCCAGCTATCCACCGTGGTACCTGTAGACGTAGTGGATGTAAAACAAATAGCCCAATACTCCCCACAGGTAAGCATTAACCAGATACTCAACTATGTGGCGCCTTCTTTTACTTCCAACACCCAAACCCTGTCGGACGGAACCGACCATATAGACCCCGCTTCCCTTCGTGGTTTAGGTCCCGACCAGGTATTGGTACTCATCAATGGTAAAAGACGGCATACCACTTCCCTCGTTAATATCAACGGCAGCTTTGGTAAAGGTTCTGTAGGTACCGACCTGAACGCCATTCCAACTTCCGCTATCAAAAAAATAGAAATATTGCGGGATGGCGCCGCTGCCCAATATGGCTCTGATGCCATTGCGGGTGTTATCAACATTGTGCTCAACGACGAAGTAAATAAAGTAAATGTAGGCGTATCTACCGGCGCCTATGTATCCAAAAACTCCATCAATGGGCTCGATGGGCAAAATGTACAGGCCAACATCAACTACGGTCTGCCCCTGGGCGATAAGGGCGGATACATCAACCTGGCCGGCTCTTACGACTACCGCGATTATACCAATCGCACCGGCACCTTCTCCGGTACCATTTTCAACGACTATAACGATCCTGCCCTGGCAGCTACGCCAGGTAGTCCTACCGGAAAAGATATTACCGATGCAGAACTGGCCAAAAGAGGCCTTACACGCAAAGACTTCAACTCCCGTATAGGACAATCGGCCAACCGCGGCGGTAGCCTGTTCTTAAACGCTTCGTTGCCTATCAGCGACAAAGCAGAGCTGTATGTTTTCGGTGGACTCAACTATCGCCATGGCGAAGCAGCCGCGTTTTACAGAACGCCCTCCCAGCTTACCCAGAACAACGATACCATCTATCCCAATGGCTTCCTGCCACTGATTATAACTGATAACCGCGATAAATCGCTGGCTGCCGGTATCAGGAGCACACTGGGCGAATGGAAAGTAGATTTTAGTAATACTATCGGGCAAAATGCGGTAGACTTCAACGTAGATAATACACTCAACGCTTCTCTCCTGAAAGCCTCTCCCACTACCTTTGAGGCTGGTGGTTACCGTTTTCTTCAAAACACCACTAACCTCGATTTTACCCGGTTTTTCAAAGATGTGCTGAGCGGGATCAACGTGGCCTTTGGCGCGGAACATCGCTATGAAAACTACCGCATACTGCCTGGTGAAGCATCTTCCTACATTAACTACGGCAATGCCCTCAAAATAGGCACGGACGGGCAAGGGAACCCTATTCTCATTCCAGATCCGAAAGGAAATATCTCCACCCGCTTTGCAGCCAATGGCAGCGCATTTGCCGGCGGCGCCCAAAGCTTCCCCGGATTTAGTCCAGATAATGCCACCAACGCGTCCCGCACATCTGTAGCTGCCTATGGCGATGTGGAAGCCAACTTCACCGAAAAACTACTGGTAGATGGAGCCCTCCGCTTTGAAAATTATTCCGACTTTGGTTCCACCCTCAACTGGAAACTGGCCGGTCGCTACCAGTTCAGTCCCAAGTTCCTGCTGAGAGCCGCCGCCAGCACCGGCTTCAGGGCGCCTTCCCTGCACCAGCGCTACTTCAATGCCACCTCCAGTATATTCACCGATGGCGTATTCCTGGAGTCAGGCACCTTCACCAATGACAGCCGGGTAGCAGCTTTGCTTGGCATTCCTAAACTCAAACAGGAAACTTCATATAGCTATAGCGCAGGTATCACCAGCAACCTCGGACCGCTGAAATTAACGGTCGACGGCTATTTCATCCGGATAAACGATCGCATTGTTTACACCGGGCAGTTCTCCGGTAACAAAAACGGTACACCGCAGGAACAGGAAATCTACAATATCCTTCGCACCGCCAATGCTACTACAGCAAGGTTTTTCGCCAATGCTATCAACACAGAAACCAAAGGAGTAGATGTGGTAATTACGTATACCGTACATCCTGGCAAAGGTCATCTCCGGGCAGATCTCTCCGGCACGTTCGCCAAAACCAACCTGGTAGGACCTATTCACGCATCGCCACAACTGGCAGGCAAAGAAAGTACCTACTTTGACGCCGCGAGCCGCATCTATCTGGAATCTGCCGTTCCTCAAACAAAAGCCAACCTGTCACTGAATTATACTATTCAGAAATGGGGTTTCTTCCTACGCAATGTTTATTTCGGGAAAGTACAGGAAGCTACTAACGTAGTAACTGCACAGGATTGGTATAAAGGCAAAGTGGTAACTGATGTAAGTATAGGATACCGGTTTATCCCTGCCCTGGGGCTGACTATTGGCGCCAACAACCTGCTGGATATCTATCCTGATAAATTATCGGCAGCTAACCAAAGCTCCGGACGCTTTGTGTACAGCCGGGCATCACAACAGTTTGGCTTCAATGGCCGTTTCTTGTTTGCAAGGCTCAATCTCAGCTTCTAAAAAATGAAAGGAGACGCGGGCTCGCGTCTCCTTTCATTTTCTTATTCCAGGCTGTGGAGCACCTCCCGGTACGCTCTTAAAGCCATATCATCGGAAAGATTATCCGGATCGGCGATAAATGTTTTTAACGCCTGCTTATATTCTTCTTTAAATTGCCTGTTATTGCGACTTGCTTCATACTGTATCCGGGCTTTTTCCACCGGCTGCTTATTTTCATAGATAATTCTCGCCAAACCATAAGCAGATTCATCGCTTAGTATCACGATATTCTTTTCATAACCCGGGATATACTTCAGCACAAAAGCTTCATTGGCTGGCGGCAACAATATGGCGTTTCTTACCGGGTAAATAGCGGCCGACATCGTGGAAAATCCAGTAAGTACGTCTTCTCCATCAGGCGTTTTCACCAACACATCATAGTCATAAATAGGGTTGTCGTTGAGGGTGCTGTTAGTTTCTGATATCAATGTAACAATACCGGTTCCTTTAACGCCATAGGCGTTCAGAAACCAGGCATTCAGCATATGCGCCAGGAAAATATTGGCGATAGGCATCAGCAAAGTGAGGATACCAAAGATCAATTTTTTGGTAACGGCGTATAAGGCACCGAAAAACAATACTAACAATAAAAATGACCAGCCGGGATGATGGCTCAGAAAATACAGTACAGCAGAAATGGTTTGCATGGGTTACATCGTTTAAAAGTCCGGTTTTCCTTTACCAAACTTAACAATAAAACCCCACATGCTAAAAATAAGAGCAACGAACTTGTCTTAATGAAGTTCTTCTTGCATTATCCATTCTCTTAAAATAATACCCTACGGAAATTTCATGAGTCCCGTTATTGTAGGTGCGGTATTTATTCAGTGCATAGTCAAAAGCGTAACCGATCCGTAATTCCGGTATTACAAATACTTCCGCCATTGCCACGGCTGCACTGGATTTGGTGAGGCCTGGCTGTAAATCGGGTTTGTTATAAATATTCACGGCTGTACGATATCCACCACCGAGCCATACTATTTCCTTCAGCAGTACAAACATGTTCAGATCCAGGCTGGTCGGACCTCCGCGATCATCTTTCAGCAGGAATGAAGGTTTTAACATCACGTCATCATTCATGGGAAACAGGGCACCCGCCGTTAAATAATAGTGAGGCTTGGGCACAGGGATAAAATGTGCCAGTGGCTTATTTTTTGCCTGGTACTGTGCCGTAAGATTATCTGCCGAAAATCCAACAAACCAGTTAGCCGTTGAGTAATATATTCCGGCCCGCATGTCAAACAACAGCATATGCTGCGCAGCGCCAGTGATATTTGGCTCATTGGGATTGGTGAAATCGAGCTTGCCGGGATCGAGGCCCTGCTGTACAATACCGGCGCCTATACCGAGCGCCAGCCGGCCACTTTCTGTTCCTAATGGAATACGATAGGCATAGTTACCATAGGCTGCTAACTGGCTCTGGGCACCTATCTTATCGGACGACACCTGTAAGGCTAATCCAACCCGGTCGTCGTTTACATTGCCATCTATCGCCAGCGACATGGTTTGCGGCGCACCGGCAATACCTACCCATTGATCCCGGTAAAAGGCGTGCGCATTCAATTCCTGCCGGTATCCCGCGTAAGCAGGATTAATGTAAATCCCGTTGAAGATATACTGGCTGAATTGTGCATCTTGCTGGGCCTGCGCATACTGCCCGCCCACCAATAAGCTCACCAGGAAAACGAAATATTTTTTGATACACATAGTTGTTAAGGTTTCAGCAACGTGATATAACCTTTAAACTCCTGCCAGCGGCCAGTTCCATCTTTGACGCGCAGCAGGTAGAAGTAGGTCCCTTCATTCAATCCTTTACCACTCCAGTTTTGCGTATATCCTTTTTGTTCAAACACATGATTACCCCAACGATTCAGGATAGTCAGTTCATTTTCGGGGTATTGTTCCAACCCACTGATCACGAAAACATCATTGATCCCGTCGCCATTAGGCGTAATGGCGTTGGGGATATGTAATGGCAATACCAACAACTGATGCGTACTCTGGTTGTTCTGCGGCGCGTTATCCTGCTCCACAGCAGCTACCGTAGCGGTGTTGGTGATTTGACCGGCTGCTATCACTTTCACTTTTATCGAGAGGGATGCTGCCATACTTGCCTGTAAACTATTGATCTTCCATACCACCGTGTGATCATCCGGTTGGTAAGTAGCCGTTCCCAAAGTAGGCACAGACAAGAGTTCCAGGGATACCTGGGGAGGAAGTTTATCTGTCACCATAATACCGGTGGCATCTGCAGGGCCATTGTTAGCTATGGTGAGATAATAATTAAAAGTGCTGTTGAGTTTAAAGGCGCCGTTATCTGCGGTCTTGCTGATCTGCATATCAGCATCGGGGCCACGGCCGGTTATTTCGGCAATAATCACCGGGTCCGATAAATCTGAAATACATCCACCACTGCCATAAGCTTCCACGGTATATTTGCCCGGAGTGGCGGTAACGTAATCTTGCTGGAACGCTCCAGGCAATGCCATTCCGTCGCGGTACCACTGATACCGGGGGGCATTCACGGAGGTGGCAGACAATTTCACCTGCTGTCCGGGCATAATATACCTGATGGGGACCGACTGCCCGGCGGCAGTCAGGCCGTACCCACACAGGAACAATATGAAAGCAGTACCTCTCTTCAGCATACGCCTTTTACTGGATGGTAATAACAGGTTTACCTGGTTTCGGCGTAACAGTGATAACAGCGTCAGTGCCACTCGACTGCGTTATAGCAGAATAAGGAGTAGCACCGCATGTTTTTACTTTATAATTTACCTGTACACTATACTTATATTTCTTCTCCGTACCCGCAGAAGTCACCGCAGGATCTGTAATAGTGTAACTGCCCGTTGTGGTAGTGGCTACTTGTGTAGGCGGAGGCGGACTAGCAGTGGTTACGTCCTGTCTGTACCAAACATAGGAAAGATCAAAATCAGAAATCTGGAATTGCTTTAAACCTGGAACACTATTTAAGTTGCCATTAAACGCAACGGTGCTGGTCAGGTTAATTTGTTTAGCGGGAATCGTTGGTGCACCATCGGCTGCGCAATAGGTAAGGCTGGGGTTATTAGCCGGGTCTACTGCAGAAGTTACAGTGAGGTTTGGCAACACAAATACCGTAAATATCACCGGGTCTGCCGGACAGTTTGCCGTACCAGTCGCTGCAGTCACCTGGTAAGTATGCCAGCCGGGGGTAGCGCTGGCCACCACCAGCTTTTCGTTGGTTGGTGTGGCGGTAGCAGGTAAAGCTCCAGCGTTACCAGCGGCATCAATCTCCTGCCATTGCCAGCTGGTATAGTTAACCGCGGGGCTGCTGGTTGGGTCAGTAGTACTCGATGCCAATGTAAAACCAGATTGATCCACACAAAATAAGGTGGTACCTGTACTGGTGGAAGTACCCTTGGTAGGGTCATCTCCCACGGAAAGGTCGGCAGGCGCTTTTACAGGGATCGTTTGTGCATGGGCGTTGAGTGCAAAAAGCGATACCAAAGCTGCCAGTGCCAGTTTGAACAGGTTTCCACGGATAACAGGGATCAGTAAAACCGGGTAGAAAGACCGGCGCATTCCGAGAGTCGCAATTTTCATATGTTAAGGGTTTAATTGAATGGTTAATAAAGGGGCTCCGGGACGTGGAACCACGGTAACGTTAACGGGTATACGATTACTGGGAACGCTGTTGCAGCCACTTCTCACGGCTTCCACATAATAGGTATAGGTACCCGGACTGGTAATCACTGGCTTAAAAGAACTGCCGGTACCAAGCAGGGTCACATTATCCGATTTATACCAATTATAAGTAGCACAGGGATCTGTATTGGAAATATTAAGCTGTAGTTTACCCGCGTCTTTAATGCAGACAGGGTTAGCACTGGCACTGCCATTGATGGTGAGTCCATAAGTGGGAACTGGCATGATAGTTTTCACATCATAAATCCGCAGAGAAGATAACGCCCCTACCAATCCACCCATTGAAATATCAATGCGGTCAAAAGCTGCAGGGATAGCGGCCGATAAAACATACTTATTACCGGCGCCACTCAGAAGCCGTAAATTAAGCAGGGTGTTGGTATTGGTAATAGCGCTGCCTGCTGCTGTTTTCCCCAGGTAAGGTTGTATGGTAAAGCCAGTCAGCAAATTAAGATCCAGCAATCCCGCACCTGGGTCCTGCAATACGATGTAGATGGAGTCGCCCGGGCGGGTGGTGGTATTGAATAGTACGGTTTCAAATACTTGTGTCAGCACGGCGGCGCCGGTGTTCAATTGTGCATAAGTGCTGAGTGTAGGATCCACATCGATGGCGTTCCATTTATTGGTAACGGATCCTGTGGCGTTGGCGATGCTCAGTCCCCCCGCTCTTACGCCTGCGAGTACGTCAATGGGTTGGTTACAGGTGGCGGAGGTAGCATCCTGTAAAATATATGCGTCATACACTCCCATGCTGGCGCCAACAGATAATACGCCGTTGAGCGTAACCGATACGCCATCATAAGCCACTGGCGTTCCGGTGGTGGTTTGGGGAGTAAATGCAACTTCCATATCGCCGGCGCCACTGAGTACGGCCAATAAATCGCCGGCGGTGTAAGACTGACCTACCGGCTGTTCATTATGCGATGCGTCATACACAAATGGTTGCACGGTAAAGGAGCTTCCTAAGCCTACCAGGTTTACCGGGTAGTTGATCTTCACATATACAGGTGTTCCTGCAGTTACCTGGCTGTTGAAATTGAGATATTGGGTAGCAGTTACCAGCCCCAGCACGCCGAGCGCCGCACTTAAAGTAGAGTTAGTAGCAGGATTTCCGTCGGCTGCATTACCGCCACTGGTAACACTGGCTAAAACCGGCGTAGCCACAGGTCTTTGGCCGATAGCGTATTTCCTGATTTTAGGAACGGGGCAGCCGCTTTGTGCTGAAACAGAAGAAAATGGGAAAATGAGGGAAAAGAGACATAGTATAGTAGCATAGCGTAATCCCCTCGTCAATCGGGCTAGTTTGGTTGCAATCTCTATATTCAACAACACATAGAAAGGGATACGCATAAGGATATTAGTCGCTGTAATAACTGGGATATTTCCGGTACGGTATGACTAATGTACCCTAATAATCCACGGGAGAAACCGTTTCAGCGACTAATGAACAAAATGAATAATAACAGAAGATGAATGAAAATGCACAAAAAATATAAAACCAATAAATGTTTTACATGAAATTAATTACATATTAATATTTTTATCCACTTAATAAGAAGCAATATAAGTTTACAAAACTGGCATGGAATTATGCAGCTCCGGCTTTGCCTTCGAAACGGTCCGCAGGCAATTGTATTTGTGATATGTCTGTTGGATAAATGAGATCAGGGCATTCCAATATGAGTGGGCTAAAAAGAAAAAAGCTCCTCTAAAAAAGAGGAGCCTTCAGCTCTTTGGGACTGTATCCCATCTTGTACCACGTACGGGAATCGAACCCGTGACTCCTCCGTGAAAGGGAGGCGTCTTAACCCCTTGACCAACGCGGCATGTATCGTTTTGGGATTGCAAATGTAGGACGTTATTTTATATTTCCAAAAAAAATTTTGCTAACCTAAATTTATATTGATTAATAAGGGTATTGATTGTAAATTCGCTCTCGATTTTTTCATACTCAAATCACGATGTAAAATGGGAACTACTCTCAAAATTGGTATTAATGGTTTCGGTCGTATTGGCCGTTTGGTATACCGCCAAATTTACAAAATGCCCGGCATTGATGTGGTAGCTATCAATGACCTCACCAGCCCTAACGTGCTGGCGCATTTGCTGAAATATGATTCAGCACAGGGTAGATTCGATGCAGAAGTTAAGCATTCTGAAAACGCAATCAATGTGAACGGTGAAGATGTGAAAATATATGCACAGAGAGATCCGTCTCAAATTCCTTGGAAAGAGCATGACATCGATGTAGTAATTGAATGTACTGGTTTCTTTGCAGACAGAGATAAAGCTGCTGCACACATCACTGCTGGCGCTAAACGCGTAGTAATCTCTGCTCCCGCTACTGGTGATCTGAAAACGATCGTTTTCAATGTTAACCACGAAATCCTGGATGGTAGCGAAACCGTTATCTCCTGCGCTTCCTGTACTACCAACTGCTTAGCTCCTATGGCTAAAGTATTGCAGGACAAATTCGGTATCATCACCGGTTTAATGACTACCGTACATGCTTACACCAACGACCAGAACACCCTGGATGCTCCTCATCCAAAAGGTGACCTGCGCCGTGCCCGTGCTGCTGCCGCTAACATCGTACCTAACAGTACCGGAGCTGCTAAAGCCATCGGCCTGGTATTACCTGAACTGAAAGGTAAACTGGACGGTAATGCGCAACGCGTACCTACTATCACCGGTTCTTTAACTGAGCTGACCACCATCCTCGGTAAAAAAGTAACTGCTGACGAAATCAACGCAGCAATGAAAGGCGCTTCCAACGAGTCTTTCGGTTACACTGAAGATGAAATTGTAAGCTCTGACATCATCGGTATCCACTTCGGTTCCCTGTTCGACGCTACACAAACTAAAGTAATGACTGTAGGCGAACACCAAATGGTTAAAACCGTTTCCTGGTACGATAACGAAATGAGTTATGTATCTCAGCTGGTACGTACTGTGAAGTACTTCGCTGGTCTGATTACTAAATAATTATACCATGTACTCCCTGCTATTGCGGGGAGTCTTTAAATTCCGCGGGACTACACCATAGCAGCAATTGGCCAGATTTTTCTTTTTGGTTGTATACTTGCTTTGCGCTGTTGGTACCGCGGTTTTTTAATATTACCCCGTTCTCATGATCTTAAATTGATACATATGAGCAAATTTGCTGACTATAACTTTAATGGCCGCAAAGCATTGGTACGTGTGGATTTCAACGTTCCGCTGAACGATGAGTTCCAAATTACCGATGACACCCGTATGCGCGCAGCGGTTCCCACTATCCGGAAAATCCTGAAAGATGGCGGCGCCGTGATCCTGATGTCTCACCTGGGCCGCCCGAAAGATGGTCCTACCGATAAATATTCTTTAAGACACCTGGTATATCACCTCGTTAGCCTATTGGGTGGTATTACTGTAAAATTTGCATCTGACTGCGTAGGTCCCGTTGCCGAAAAAGCAGCTGCAGACCTGCAAATGGGCGAAGTGCTGTTGTTGGAAAACCTGCGTTTCCACAAAGCAGAGGAAAAAGGCGATCCGCAATTTGCAGAGCAGCTCTCCAAGCTCGGTAATGTATATGTAAATGATGCCTTCGGTACTGCACACCGTGCCCACGCTTCTACCGCAGTGATTGCGCAGTATTTTTCACCAGCTAACCGTATGTTTGGCTTGCTGATGGAAGCTGAAGTTAACAGTGCTACCAAAGTACTGGATAACGCAGCAGCTCCCTTTACCGCTATCCTCGGTGGCGCTAAAGTGAGTGATAAAATACTCATCATCGAAACCCTGATGGATCGCGCCAATAACCTCATTATCGGTGGCGGTATGGCTTATACTTTCCTCAAAGCCCAGGGCAAGGAAATTGGTAGCTCCCTCTGCGAAAATGATAAACTGGACCTGGCCAATCAACTGGTAGCCAAAGCAAAGGAAAAAGGCGTGAAACTCTTACTGCCTGTCGATTCTATCGCGGCTGATAAATTTGCACCAGATGCCAATACCCAGGAAGTATCCAACGATAATATTCCTGCGGGATGGATGGGACTCGACATAGGCCCTAAATCTGTAGCGCTGTTTGGCGAAACTATCGCCAATTCCAACACCATCCTGTGGAATGGTCCGATGGGCGTATTCGAAATGCCCGCCTTCCAGGCCGGTACCAAAGGAGTAGCCGAAGCTATTGTTGCAGCCACTGCCAAAGGAGCTTTCTCCCTGGTAGGCGGCGGTGACTCTGTGGCTGCGGTAAACCAGTTTGGTATTGCCGATAAGGTGAGCTACGTATCTACCGGCGGTGGCGCTCTGCTGGAATTCTTCGAAGGAAAAGTTCTGCCAGGAATCGCGGCTGTAGGCCAGCAATAAAACTTTAAAAACATTTAACATAAAGTAACAGCTACCAGTACGAATGGCGCCAGCATCATTCGCACTGGTAGCTGTTACTTTATAAGACGGAGCATAAAAATACCCCAACGTTTTTTAGTATTTTACCGACAACCATTCACTCTCGTGTCATGAACAAACGCCTGCTGTGGTATCCGGCCATCATCGGCTCTTTCGGGGTGCTCATCTGGATCATCCTGCAAAAAGGTCAATCGTTGCCCGTCAACTCCAATCATCTTGTTCCGGCTAAGCCGGTAGCCGCACCGCCCGCTACGGCGGGATGGTGGCATTACCTCGATAATCTTAAGCATCCACTGGGACTACTATTGCTGCAAATTATCCTGATTATGGTGGTAGCCCGTTTCTTCGGGATACTGGCCAATAAAATAAAACAACCAGCTGTGGTAGGTGAAATCATTGCAGGCGTATTACTGGGCCCTTCCCTGCTCGGTTGGATCGCGCCTTCCTTCTCCGGCTTTATTTTTCCGGTGGAATCGTTGAAGAACCTGCAATTCCTCAGCCAGATAGGCCTGGCCTTTTTTATGTTTATAGTGGGCATGGAGCTCGACATCAGTAAAATCAGGCATAAAGCCCATGATGCAGTGATGATCAGCCATGCCAGCATCATTGTGCCTTTCTTCCTGGGCGTTTGGCTGGCTTATTTCCTCTTTACCCGCTTTGCGCCTGCTAATGTGAGCTTCCTCTCTTTTGCACTGTTTATGGGCATCGCCATGAGTATTACCGCCTTCCCGGTACTGGCGCGTATTGTACAGGAAAGAAAATTAACCCATACTCCCCTCGGAATTATGGCTATCACCTGTGCAGCCGCAGATGATGTAACTGCCTGGTGTATCCTTGCAGTGGTAGTAGCCATTGTGAATGCCAGTGGCCTGATGAGCGCATTGGTCACCATTTGCCTCGCCCTGGTATTTGTAGCACTGATGCTGCTGGTAGTTCGCCCATGGCTGAACAAAGTAACCGCCTCCCTGATGTCCAAAGGACGTGAGAAAGCGGCGGTGTCCACTATATTTTTTATGTTGCTGATCTCTGCCTGGGTGGCAGAGGTAATCGGTATTCATGCACTGTTTGGCGCGTTCCTGGCGGGTGTAATCATGCCTGCCTCCAATAATATCAAACAACTGCTTACTGATAAACTGGAAGATGTGAGCGTTATGCTG
Source organism: Chitinophaga eiseniae (assembly GCF_012641265.1). Classification (GTDB taxonomy): domain Bacteria; phylum Bacteroidota; class Bacteroidia; order Chitinophagales; family Chitinophagaceae; genus Chitinophaga; species Chitinophaga eiseniae_A. The sequence continues at coordinate 43,206 of NZ_JABAHZ010000011.1, forward strand.
CTGCTACCCATCTTTTTTGTGTTCACCGGTTTAAGAACGCAAATCGGTTTGCTGAACCAGGGCGATCTCTGGATCGTTTGCAGTATTATCATGCTGGTAGCAGTAACAGGAAAATTCGGCGGTAGTGCCATCACCGCCCGTTTAATGGGACAGTCCTGGCGGCAATCGGTAGCCATCGGCGCCCTGATGAATACCCGTGGATTAATGGAATTGGTGGTGTTGAATATTGGCTTTGACCTGGGCATCCTGTCGCCCGAAATCTTTGCCATGCTGGTATTGATGGCCCTGGCTACTACGTTTATGACTGGCCCATTGCTGGACCTGGTAGCGATGAGCGAAAAACGGAAGCAAAGCTTAACCACTTTATAAATCAATCCATCATAAAACAAGAGAGGGAGCTGATGATCAGCTCCCTCTCTTGTTTTATCGTATACCCATTCGGGTGATTATCTCTTCTTTTTCTTAGCAGTGTGCTTTTTTGTGGTATGATGCTTCTTTGCTGCTGAATGATGTTTCCTGGAAGAATAAGTAGTTTTCTTGGCTACGGTTGTTTTTTCTGCCATTTTCACCGGAGGTGGGAATTTAGATTTATCTACTCCTACTGCTTTATCATCCAGTGTCATCTGTACAGATTCTTTCAGCATCTCATCTTTCTCCGCCATGAACTGCTTCATTTTCTCTTTCGGAATACGCAGGTCGTAAGAATTTTCTGCACTACCCATTGCTTTGGCAAACCCCGGGTTGAAGCGGTCTAATTCTGGCACAGACATATCCAGTTTCTTTGCAATAGCTTCCAGGCGATATTTACCAGTGACGTTGATTTCAACGGTGTTGAAAATTTCGTCTTCTGTTAATGGTCCTCTTGCTACAGGTGCGGCCATGTTTTCACCAGCCGGCATATTTACCGTAATGGTAGGATTTACATCGTCGCTTACACCGAAGAAGTTATTGAACCTGTCGAGAATATAACCAGTAGCAATAAATTTGTATACGTGGTTACGGGATTCTGCTGGCAGGAAATACTGCATTCCCCAGAAGTCCTTACGTCCGCTGGCATTGATAGCACGTTGAACGCCACCTGCGCCACAGTTGTAAGCAGCTACCACCAATAACCAGTCGTCGAACTGTGCATACAGCTGGTTCAGGAACTGGGCAGCAGCCAGGGTAGATTTATAAAAGTCTTTTCTTTCATCCACTTTCTTACCTACACTCAAACCAAAAATGCGGGCGGTACCGGCCATAAACTGCCAGGCACCTACTGCACCTACCCTGGAACGGGCGTTGGTATTAAAGCTGGATTCAATCACTGCGAGGTATTTCATTTCTTCCGGGATACCATTATCACGGAATACTTTTTCAATCATATTGAAATAAGGCTGCCCCTTATCAATCATGATTTGCAGGTGTTGACTATACCGGGTCGCATAATTACTCACATAACCTGCTACCAGGTTATTATTAATTTGCTCATACACCTTCGCGCTACGAATGGTGTTAGGCAAACTTTGGGCGGCCTTTCTAACGGCCACCGATGTGGGAGATGCAGGTACTGAATCCTTAGGTAAATGCACCTTATGACTCAGTCTCACAACTGAAGTATCTGGCGCTCCTATTGGATACACCATCTCTTTAGGATTGCTATTGCTTCCCTTCACTTCCAACCCCACTAAACTTGTTGCTGGCAACAGCAGTAGTAAAAAGATTTTTCTCATACAATTTATTTTAAACAACAGTAACCTGTTCTTTAGCCATAATCTGATTGGCTATGTGCAACAAGTTTGCTTCGCTAAACTTCTTTGTGATGATCTGTACACCATATGGCATTCCATTCGAATGCCGGCTCAAAGGAACGGATATTGCCGGAACCCCTGCCAGATTTGCCAGTACCGTATAAATATCGGCCAGGTACATGGCTATAGGGTCATCTGTCTTCTCCCCTAATTTAAATGCCGTAGACGGCACCGTTGGCATTAAAATGGCGTCGTACTCTTCTAATATTTCGTTGAGTTTTTCTGTAACAAGACGCCTAACCTGTTGTGCCTTAGTATAATATGCGTCGTAATATCCCGCACTCAGCACAAAAGTCCCCAGTAATATACGACGTTTTACCTCTTTTCCAAACCCCTCTGATCTACTTTTTTTGTAAAATTCAATGAGATCCAGGTGCTGTTCGGCCGTTCTATGCCCATATTTTACCCCATCGTAACGGGATAAATTAGACGATGCTTCAGCAGTAGTAAGCACGTAATAGGCCGGAACTACATAGTCGAGATATTCAAAACTTCTTCCTGATACCGTATGGCCTAATGATTGCAAACTTTCAAAGAAATCAATATAGCCATCCTTCATCTCTGCGTCCAGTCCGTCATGGTACTGGGCATCTCTTAAATACGCAAATTTGAACGTTTTATTGTCCTCCAGGGCAGCTTTATAATCGGGTACTGCTTGTTGAGAAGCGGTACTATCAAACTCATCTGGTCCTGCGATCACCTGTAAAACAGCGGCCACATCAGCAATATCTTTGCCAAAAATACCGATCTGATCAAATGAAGATGCGTAGGCAATAAGTCCATACCGGGAAATGCGGCCATAAGTGGGTTTTAACCCTACAATACCGCAAAAATCAGCCGGCTGGCGAACAGATCCCCCCGTATCACTTCCCAGGCTTACCTGGCATAAATCTGCCTGTACGGCTACTGCCGAACCACCGGAAGATCCTCCCGGAACACGGGAATTATCCAGGGCATTGAGGGTAGGCCCAAAAGCAGAATTTTCATTGGTAGACCCCATTGCGAATTCATCGCAGTTGAGATTACCAATGATAATAGCATCTTCCGCCAGCAACCGCTCAATGGCTGTAGCAGAAAACAAAGAGGTAAACCCTTCCAGTATATGGGAAGCGGCACTTACATTATGGCCTTTATAGCAGATAACATCTTTAATACCTATCACCACTCCTGCCAATGCACCCAGCTTTTCTCCGTTTTTTAAACGGGTATCCAGCATTTGTGCCTTTTCCAGGGCTTCCTCCTCATACACTTCCAGGAAGGCATTTAAATGTTTTAGCTGTGCAATACGGTCCAGGTAATAACGAACCTGCTCCATACAGCTTGTACTGCCGGCGTATAATGCTTTATGAAAAGTAGTTATACAGCTGAATTCAGACAAGGCTAAACCAGTTAAAATTGAAACTAATCAGTAAAACCCCGCAGGGTGTTGGCAATCAATTACGCGTTGTGATGCGGATCTACAGCTTCCTTAGTAGGAACATCAGTAGTAGCCGGTGCAGAAGGCTGAACAGGCTTTTCTCTCATACCTTCTTCTATCTCCTGGCGCACATTGTTTTTGGCGTCATTAAATTCACGGATACCTTTACCCAGGCCACGCATTAATTCAGGGATTTTCTTGCCTCCGAAAAGCAGCAATACTACCACTGCAATTAAAAGCAGCTCGGACATACCAATATCCTGGAGAATCAAAAATGATGATTTAACAAAAACAGCTGTCATCGTCTCAAAAATTTATATTGTTCAGTCAACAAAGATAGCGCATAAAATCGGCTTTTTTACCCCTCCAGACAGTCCTGACAGAGTTTTAATACCTTTTTAAGCACACGAAAAAAGCGGCACCGGAACGGTCCCGCTTTTAACAAATTTCCCTGTATTTATACTAAACCCTTTTTTCTTTGATACGGGCTTTCTTACCAGCTCTTTCGCGCAGGTAGTAAAGCTTAGCTCTTCTTACCTTACCCACCTTGTTCAACACGATACCATCGATATGAGGAGAGTAAAGCGGAAACAGTCTTTCCACACCAATGCCATCAGAAATTTTTCTAACAGTGAAAGACATAGTTGATCCTGTACCCTGGATCTTCAATACATCACCTTTAAAGGACTGAATCCTTTCTTTATTACCTTCCACGATTTTATAATTGACAGTGACGTTGTCGCCTGCTTTAAACTTCGGGTACTGTTTGTTAGCTGTCAGTTGTTCGTGAACAAACGAAATTGCGTTCATCTTTCAAATATTTATGGGAGTGCAAAAGTAAGTCAAGAAATAGCATTTACCAAATTAAAAACCAAGAAATTATGCATCTCAAATGGCAAAGCGATCTATATGACCTATAAATCATTATGTTATAACAGGTCGGGCCTGCGTTGTTTTGTTCTTTCTACCGATTCCTGGTGTCGCCATTCCTCGATTTTTTTGTGATCTCCGCTCATGAGTACCTCCGGCACCTTCCATCCGCGGAACTCCTCGGGGCGGGTATACACCGGCGGCGCCAGCAGGTTATCCTGGAAAGAGTCGGTCAGCGCACTGGTTTCATTGTTGAGCACACCCGGCAGCAAACGCCCGATGGCATCTACCAGTACGGCTGCTCCCAGCTCTCCCCCACTCAGTACGTAATCGCCGATAGAAATTTCTTTGGTGATAAAATGATCCCGGATACGCTGATCGATGCCTTTATAGTGCCCGCAAAGCATCAGCAAGTTGCCTTTGAGCGACAGCTGGTTGGCCATCTTCTGGTTCAATGTTTCCCCGTCGGGCGTCAGGTAAATGATTTCATCGTACTGTACCTTAGCCTGCAGTGATTCGATAGCATTGACAATAGGCTCCAGCATCATGACCATACCAGCACCACCGCCAAACTGGTAGTCGTCTACCTGGCTATGTTTGAGCGTAGAGTACTGCCTGAGCGGATGTACATGCACTTCCAGCAAACCTTTGGCCTGTGCTCTCTTCATAATGGAATGAGACAGCGGACTTTCCAGTAATTCCGGTAGTACGGTGATTATATCTATTCGCATGCTTTCGGCGTATTTAACTGGTATACAACTCAATCAGGCCATCGGGCAGATTCAGATATACCTTTTGATTTTTCTTATCCACTTTTACCAGCGACTGTTCATTCACCGGCAACAGGGCTTCTTTTCCCTTTATAAACACCTTCACCAGTATCTGCATCGGCATTTCAATCACTTCCTCAATCGTACCCAGGGGGCCGTATTGCTCGTCTTCTGCCTCGTATCCCAGCAATGCCAGGGGAGCAGAGGAAGCCGTTTGCTGCTTGAAATCTTCCTCTTGCAGGTATACCTGTGCCGGCATGAGCTTTTGTGCCGCTTCCTTCGTATCTATGCCTTCCAGCTTGATATACACGCTTTCGCTGTCTTTTACTGATACCTGCTGGATAAAATAGGGAATAAAGCTGTTTTTCCGCTCTTCCAGGAAAATAACGGTAACCCCCTTCAGCGCTGATCTTTTGCCCAGGCTATGCCTTAAAACCAGGTCGCCCTGTAAGCCATGCGCCGAAGCCAGCTTACCTATACTAAAATAGTTACTCATGTTTTCCGCTGTTAGCCTTTGTATTACTGCCTTTCCGGTGTGGAAACTGGCTCGTAACAAAAATTAAAAAAGGAAATATTTGCGATTGCAAATATTTCCTTTTTCAGGTATTGTTAAAACGTTGCCGTTTTATGCTTCTGTACCTTCTCCTTCTGCCGGAGCTTCAGTAGCTGGAGCCGGAGTGTCTTCTACCTTTCTTACGATTGGAGCTGCCATTCTAGCTTTTTTGTGACCGTCGCGACGGGCAGAAACTTTTTGTTCGTGTTCAGCCTGCCATTGTGCAAACTTTTGGTAAGCAGTAGGCTCGTCGAACAGGTTCAATGTAACACCTCTTAACAGGTGTTTCAAATACAATACACCTTTGAAAGACAAGATTCTTCTAACAGTGTCAGTAGGTTGTGCACCTTTCTGCAACCAACGCAATGCCTTTTCGGTATCGATGTTGATAGAAGCTGGAACTGTTAAAGGATTGTAAGTACCGATTTTTTGGATGAATTTACCATCTCTTGGTGCGCGCGCATCGGCAACTACGATAAAATAGAAGGGTCTCTTCTTCGCGCCATGTCTCTGCAGTCTGATTTTTACTGGCATAAATAAGTCGAGTTATTTTTTGCGAGTTAGGAAATATTGTTTAATTAGGGATGCAAATGTAATCAGTTAGTTGATATTTGCAAAAAAAATTTATGTCATTCTGATCTTCTAGCGCATCATTCCCTTCAAACCCTTGCCGCCACCGCCAAATTTATTCATCATTTTCATCATCTGCCGCATCTGTTCAAACTGCTTCATGAACTGATTGACATCCTGGATGTCTTTTCCGGCTCCTTTAGCAATACGTTTGCGACGGCTTCCGTCGATCATATCCGGATCAGCGCGCTCTGCCTTGGTCATAGAGTTGATCATGGCTTCAATGCCTTTAAAAGCGTCGTCGCTGATATCCAGGTCCTTCACTGCCTTACCTACGCCTGGAATCATGCCCATCAAGTCTTTCAGGTTACCCATTTTCTTGATCTGCTGTAACTGTTCCTTGAAATCGTCGAAATCGAACTGGTTCTGGCGGATTTTCTTTTCCAGCTTTTTAGCCTGTTCTTCGTTGAACTGTGCCTGGGCGCGTTCTACGAGGGTGGTGATATCACCCATGCCGAGGATACGCTGCGCCATACGCTCAGGGTAGAAAACATCGAGGGTATCGAGTTTTTCGCCCATACTTACAAACTTGATAGGCTTTTCTACCGTGTATTTGATCGTAAGGGCCGCACCACCGCGGGTATCACCATCGAGCTTGGTCAGTACCACCCCGGTAAAGTCGAGGCGATCGTTGAAGGCTTTGGCCGTATTTACGGCATCCTGACCGGTCATGGAATCCACGACAAACAGGATTTCGTTTGGCTTCACAGCGGCCTTTACAGCGGCTACTTCGGTCATCATCTGTTCATCTACCGCCAAACGGCCGGCAGTATCTATGATGATAATGTTGAAGTTATTGGCCTTTGCGTGCTTGATAGCGTTTTCAGCAATCTGCACCGCGTTTTTATTTTCCGGTTCGCTATATACCTCTACCCCAATCTGTTCTCCCAGTACCTTCAGCTGATCAATCGCCGCGGGGCGGTAAATATCGGCTGCTACCAGCAGGGCCTTTTTATTTTTCTTGGTTTTGAGATAACTGGCCAGTTTCCCGGAGAAGGTAGTCTTACCGGAACCCTGTAAACCTGCTATCAGCACGACGGAAGGATTGCTTTTGATATCGAAGTCGGCTTCGGTACCACCCATCAGGGTTACCAGTTCGTCCTTCACAATCTTAACCATCAACTGTCCGGGAGAAATGGAAGTCAATACCTTCTCTCCCAAAGCTGTATCCTTTACTTTATCAGTAAATTCCTTGGCAATTTTATAGTTTACATCCGCATCCACCAATGCACGACGGATCTCTTTAACGGTAGAAGCGATATTTATTTCGGAAATCCGGCCTTCTCCTTTAAGCTGTTTAAACGCGGAATCGAGTCTCTCTGATAATGATTCAAACATTGTTGGTATTTTAAACGGATTGCAAAAGTATATTTTTTTTGGGTTATTTGCACGCAAAGACGGAGAGAAGCAAAGAAGCAGAGAGGATTTCCTTTGCTCCTTTGCTTCTCTCCGTCTTTGCGTGCAAATAAAACAGCGAAGACAATGACGGACTACCGTCATCATCTTCGCTGGCTAAAATCTTATACAATCAACTAAATAGCGTCTTTTTCGTGGCAGAAGAGCTGCCTATCCCAGGTAGTTGCGGAGCAACTTGCTTCTGGACGTGGTTCTTAACTTGGTAATAGCTTTATCCTTAATCTGGCGAACACGTTCGCGGGTCAGTCCAAACTTTTCGCCAATATCTTCGAGTGACATGGGATGTTCTACGGCGATACCGAAGTACAGCATGATCACGTCTTTCTGACGATCGGTTAACGTGGAGAGGGAACGCTCAATTTCGCGGCGGAGCGAGTCGTGGTGGTCCAGTTCCTCATCTGCGCTTACTGCGTTCGGATTTTCCAGTACATCCAGCAGGGAATTGTCTTCCCCATCGATAAATGGTGCATCCATGGATACGTGACGGGCAGCCACACCGAGGGTAGCTTCTACTTCATCCGTATTAATTTCCAGGATGGTGGCCAGTTCATCAGGAGATGGTTCTCTTTCATATTCCTGTTCCAGCTGGGAATACGCCTTGCTGATCTTATTGCTCAGACCCACTTTATTGAGTGGCAGGCGAACAATCCTGGATTGCTCTGCCAGCGCCTGGAGAATAGATTGACGAATCCACCATACGGCGTAGGAAATGAATTTAAAACCGCGCGTTTCATCAAAACGTTGAGCAGCTTTAATTAACCCGAGATTCCCCTCGTTGATCAGGTCACTGAGCGACAGGCCCTGGTTCTGGTACTGTTTCGCAACGGATACCACAAAGCGAAGGTTGGCTTTAGTAAGCTTCTCCAATGCTCTCTGATCGCCCTGCTTGATCCGGATAGCCAGGTTTACCTCTTCTTCCGGCGTAATTAAATCCACTTTCCCAATCTCCTGCAAGTACTTCTCCAGGGACTGAGATTCCCTGTTGGTAATGGATTTAGTGATTTTAAGTTGGCGCATTGACATAAAGTCGGAACAGTTACAGGTTAATAAAAAGTTAAGATTTGATGAATGCCTGACAAAAATAACTTTTTTTAGAAAGCCACCAAAAAAAATCTCTTGTTCTTAAATCATTTCCAAATAAAATCGATTGATCATTAAGTGCTTGCAATTCTCGCGGAAATTCGCCACTATAAAGGCGGAAGCATAAAGCCAATTATATACGGGATTTTAATATTTATAAAAATAGATATATGTATAGTTTTATTAAGGTGTGTAAAGTTTTTGTGTACACTATAAAAAAAAACCGTAAATTATTTTGACAGAGTAAAATATTTTCTATAATTGCAACTGGATGATATTGATTTACTAATTATTTGAGAGATGTCCAAGAAAGTGCTTTATGAATTAGAATTTCCGGTTAGATGCTCCCCCGGTATCCTGTATGAATTCTTATCTACACCCGCTGGCTTACAGGAGTGGTTCGCAGATAGGGTTGACTTCAGGGACAATGTCTTTTCCTTTTCATGGAATGGCACCGCGGAAGAAGCCGAAGTAATCGAACAGGAAGAAGATGAGTTCATCCGGCTGCACTGGACGCATGCTCCCAAAGATGAATATTTTGAGTTCCGTATACAAATTTCTGAAGTAACGAATGAGACTATCCTGGTAGTAAAAGATTTCGCAGAGAAGAAAGAGGTGAAGGACCAAAGTCAGTTATGGGAATACCAGGTGAAAGATCTCTTTCACCGCATCGGCAGCTAAGCTCCCCTCTTCCCGTTGAGAATATTGAGTAGCGTAGCGTATGCCTCTACCACCTCAGTTATTATTTCGCCCCAATGACCGATCACGAAAGGTTTAGCCAACTTAATGAAATGATTGTGGCTAACCATCGTCTTCCACTCATCTAAACTATACGTATCTATGAAACGGTAATTTCCATTTTCGAAATCATGCTCCCAGGGATCCTCCGGCAGGTATACCTGGAAACCAGCTTGTGCCAGCGCTGCATATCCTTCTTCCAGTACGGTATGGAAACGTGCTTTTACTTTGCCCCCCAGGTGCAGGGTAGCACTAAAGTAATGTCCCCACCAGAACATGGTCCGGAAGGCAAATATCTCTTCTTTATTGAAATACCTTGGATAATCCAGCATCACCCAGGGCAGACCTTTGTATTGCTCCCCTTTCGATATCTTCCCTCCCTGTAACAACCATTCGGGCGCAAACGGAAAATCCGTTTCCCGGTCATACGCCGCCAGCGCTTCCTGTACACCCCCCATTAGTCCCATCACCTTCTCTATTGCACTGTTTTTCAAGCGAATAAAATGCGTACTGCTGACAATAGCCGCTTCTTCGGGCGTTAAATCTGAATTTTCCATATAATTTTAACGGTATTTTCAGGTCCTCCTGACCACTCCTTTAGGAAATCGTGCTAACTTTACTGTTTAGTAGCATCCTGGTAACCATTCATACAAATATCAGGATTCCATTTTTTTTAATATTGCATTATCAGTGAAAAAACTCGACAAACTCATTATAAGAACTTTTCTGGGTCCTTTTATTGCCACTTTTTTCGTCACCCTATTCGTACTGGTAATGCAGTTCCTGTGGAAATATGTTGACGACCTGGTTGGCAAAGGCCTGGATACTATGGTGATTATACAACTAATTGCCTATACCAGTGCTACGCTGGTTACCCTGGCCCTTCCATTAGCAGTACTGCTGTCTTCCATTATGACTTTTGGAAATCTTGGAGAAAGCTTTGAGCTGGTGGCCCTGAAATCGTCTGGTATTTCACTGTTGCGCTTTATCCGTCCCCTGCTCGCCGTATGCAGCGTTATCGCTGTCCTGGCGTTTTTATTCGCCAATTATGTGATCCCCGTCGCCAACCTTCAGGCCAAGTCCCTGCTATACGATATCACCTACGCCAAACCGGCATTTAATATTAAATCGGGCGTTTTCTTTAAAGATATCCCGGATTATACGATCAAAGTAGCCCAGAAAGATAAAGATAACCAGACCATTCACCAGGTGATGATCATCGATCACCAGAACAATAATGCCATGATCCTGGCCGACAAAGGACAGATGGTACTCACCGCCAACAAACGCTTTCTCTATTTTATCCTGGAAAATGGCTGGAGATACGAAGAGAGGGGCAACCGGGGCTATACTGTTCCCGGCGACATGATCAGGCAAGGTTTTAAAAGATATACCAAGGCATTTGACCTCAGTTCTTTTGCATTCAACCGGCTAAACATGGACCTTTTTGCCTCTAACCAGCAAATGCTGAATGTGCGGCAACTGGATATGGCAATAGATTCTATGCAGAAAGCAGAGAAACAATTCAGTAAAACCGTAAATTCGTATGTAACCGTACGTTATCCTTTCTTCAAATGGAAAGACAGCGCCTGGGCAGCCAGTGCGCCCCCTTTGAAAGAAAAAGAGTTTGCAGCCATCATACCTCAAAAGAGTGTACGTAATGTGCTCGAACGCGCGGAACAAACCGTACGGGAAACACAGAGTTCGCTGGATCAGCCTACCCTGGAATATGAAGACAAACACAACCTGATACTCATGCACAAGGTAGAGTGGCAGCGTAAGTTTACCCTGGCTGCCGCGTGCGTCGTAATGTTCCTGATCGGCGCTCCGCTGGGTTCTATTATCCGGAAAGGCGGACTAGGTACCCCCCTGGTGTTTGCCGTGATCTTCTTTGTGATCTTCAACGTGTTCTTCATGATCGGGGAAAAGATGGCCAGGAGCGGCGTGATGTATACCTGGTCGGGCATGTGGCTATCCAACCTGGTGCTGCTGCCTATTGCAGGTTTTCTAATTGTTAAAGCCATGAATGATTCACAGCTTTTTAATAAAGAATACTATTTTCGCGTTATTCAGAATATGAAAAAATTTCTGGGGAAATTTAAGAAGAAGAACGTTCTGAAAACGATTTAATAAAAGACAACCTACAAGTTTAAAACCTACAGAATTGAAAACGCTGATTACACTGTTCAGGAAGAATATTTACTTCTTTCTGCCCTTCCTACTATGGTTGATTGTAGGAGGTGTGATGCTGGCAACTTATAGCCAGCGGGAATTGTTCCTGGGTATTAACGGAGAACACTCCGAGTGGGCCGACGTGCTGGTAACCGGTCTTACTTACCTGGGCGATGGTATTATGTTTGGAATTGTATTATTCCTGATGCTGGTGACCCAACGCTTCAGGCTATTCTTTATTGGATTGGCCGTGCTTTTGTTGGTAACCCTGATCGTACAGGTAGCCAAACATTATTTTAATGCACCAAGACCTATCAGCTACTTTGGTGATGAAACCGCCACCCTGGTACACACCGTAAGATGGGTAAGTGTACACAGCAGTTGCAGCTTTCCTTCCGGCCATTCTGCTGCCGCTTTTGGCATGTTTAGTTTTCTTGCCCTGATCTGGAACAATAAAAAGACCGGATTACTGTTCTTTATAATGGGGATCTGTGCTGCTTATTCCCGCATTTACCTGGCACAGCACTTTTTTGCCGACGTTTATGCAGGTAGCATAGTAGGTACGTTAAGTACAGTGATTGTATACGGATTCTTTAAATTCAGACATACCACCTCCTCCCCGGAAGTTTGCGCGGAAGCGCTATTACAGGCGAATACAACTACTTAAACAATATTTAAATATTAACTGTCAAAAGGATTACGCATACCCCCCAAGGGGTATGTGTAGTCCAGCTTTTTTTTTAAAATCTGTCATGAAATACCTGCTGATTGCTATAGTGGCTGCTTTATTATTCATCCCCTTTCTGGGTGCTGTACATTTGTTTGACTGGGACGAAATCAACTTTGCGGAGGCAGCCAGGGAAATGATTGTCAGCCATCACTTCAGCCAGGTACAAATCGACTTCCGCCCCTTTTGGGAAAAACCACCTTTATTTATATGGATGCAGGCCGGCAGCATGATGCTGTTTGGTGTAAACGACTTCGCAGCCCGCTTTCCCAATGCCATCATGGGTATTGCCACATTGGTAACCCTGTTTACCATTGGTAAAAAGCTCGCAGACGACCGGCTGGGTTTCTGGTGGGCATTGGTGTATGCCGGCTCCTGGCTCCCCCACTTCTACTTTAAGTCGGGCATCATCGATCCTACTTTCAACTTTTTTATTTTCCTGGCTATTTACTTTGCCTACAGGATAGGCTATCACCATAAGCCGGCCCGTATGGCTATTTTCAGCGGACTTTTCCTGGGCCTGGCAGTGCTCACCAAAGGCCCCGTGGCCATATTGGTAGCTCTATTAACCCTGCTGGTATACTGGATCTGGAACAAAGGAAAAATCAGTATCCGTTTTGCTCACCTGGGTTTAATTGCCTTGTTTGCCAGCATCACCACCCTGCTGTGGTTTGGCTACGAAATTATTGCACATGGGTGGTGGTTTGTGAATGAGTTTGTAGCCTACCAGATCCGGTTATTGACTACAGAAGATGCCGGACACGGAGGCCCTTTCTTTTATCATTGGGTCGTGCTGCTGATTGGGTGCTTCCCGGCCAGTACCTTCCTGTTCACCTATCTCCGGAAAAGAAAAAAAACAATATATACTACCTCAGCTGCCACTGAAATAAAGGATTTCAAAGTATGGATGTGGGTAATGTTCTGGGTAGCGTTGATCCTGTTTTCTATTGTTAAAACAAAGATTGTCCATTATTCTTCCCTGTGTTACTTCCCGCTGTCATTCCTGGCCGCCTGGCAGGTATACAAACTTGCTGAAGGTAAACTGCAGCTACGCGGCTGGAATATCGCACTGTTGTTATTTGTGGGAATTGTACTGGGATTGGCTATTGCCCTATTACCACTGGTAGGCATATACAAAGATCTGTTGATACCTTATGTAGATAAATTTGCGGCGGGGAACCTCCAGGCTGCAGTTTCCTGGTCGCCCGCAGAAATGGCGTATGGCATCAGTTATATTATCCTGGTGGTCATCAGCGGGAGTTTACTGATGCGCCGTAAGGTAACTAATGGGTTGCTCTGCCTCTTTATCAGCTCTATTATCGTTATCCAGGTATCGGTATTGCATTTTGTTCCCAAAATAGAGGCTTATTCCCAGCGGGCAGCGATTGATTATTTTATTTCCTTACAGGGCAAGGATGTATATGTAAAAGCGTTGGGGTATCACAGTTATGCCCAGCATTATTATACCCGGGAGCAACCACATAGCAATAAAAACTATTACAATGAAAATTGGCTGCTGAATGGGCAGATTGATAAGCCTGCTTATTTTATTTGTCGTGTTACAGATAGTGAGCCTTACCGGCATCATCCCAACCTGGAGGTGATTGGGGAGAAAAACGGGTTTGTGTTCCTGAAGCGTAAATAATAACAGCTATTTCAATATAAATGCAACAGCCCTCCCAATGTGAGGGCTGTTGCATTTATAAGATAAGCGTTTATACGGCAGCGTTATAACGTTTCTCCACTTCACTCCAGTTAACCACGTTCCAGAATGCGTTGATATAATCCGGACGCACGTTGTGGTATTTCAGATAATAGGCATGTTCCCAAACGTCGAGGCCGAGGATAGGAGTACCTTTTATTTTTACAATATTGTGCATCAGGGGATTGTCCTGGTTGGGTGTGTTGGTTATCACCAGTTTCTTTTCTGGTGTAACTATCAGCCATGCCCAGCCGGAGCCGAAAACGGTTTTAGCAGCGTCATTGAATTTGGTCTGGAACGCTTCCCAGGTACCAAATTCCTTGTTGATAGCGGCTTTCAGTTTATCGGAAGGCGTTTGTTTCTGGGGCGACAGGAGTGTCCAGAACAGGGAGTGGTTGTAGTGGCCACCGCCGTTGTTGCGTACCGCTTTGTCGGCGTCGGTCACTTTGTTGAGTATTTGTTCCAGTGTCAGGGCTTCAAAGGCAGAACCTTTTACAGCTTCGTTCAGATTTTTTACGTAAGCCCCGTGATGCTTGTCGTGGTGGATTTCCATGGTCATTTTATCGATGGAAGGTTCCAGGGCATCGTAGCCGTAAGGCAGTGCGGGCAGAACAAAAGGGGCTTTAGGATCGGCTAATGCCGGCTGTCCGGATACAGAAGAAGTAGCCAGGCTGCTTAATGGTCTGCTTAAAATAGCGGCACCTGCGAGGCTGGTAAGCTTGAGAAATTCTCTCTTATCCATATTTATTTTTTTAAATATAATTATTGTAAGCGAAGTTAGGTGCCAAAAGGCCTCAAATATTAAACCAATATCTCTGTGGTGGGAAGAGACGAAAAGAAATATTAGAACTAAGGTAAAAGTATAAAAACAGTAATTTAATATCAAAATAATCAAAAACTTTTATCAAGTTTTCATATTAAATTACTATTTTACCTTACATTCATATAATAATTACAATATTGATTGTATTGTAGTTATTTATTGAATGCCAGACAATTTATCCCGGGCCTGGCAGGTAAGTTAAGAACGCCTGTTCATTAACCCGCCAAAGCCAACAAACCGACTACATAATAATAATAAATTTATAATATAAAAGCAACATATTTACGAGAGTAAAGGACCTTGCTTGTCACAGCGATCATACAGGAACATATAGTGCGATCAGGTCAGGCACCATTTTGCAAAAGCAGGAAATATGATACAAGACTACCTCAGGCAACAGGTTGAAAGCAAAGACTACCAACCTGTTTTTTATGATTTGAAGAATGCACAAGACCTTCATACCTTTGAGGCCCTTTTGAAATCCCGGCCGTATATCCGCATCAACGACGAAATTTATTCACAATTAAGGGAGCTGATGAAAATCAGGAATCCTACTAAGCGCCTGACAGCAGCTGAATATGATGAAAAAGTACAGGCTTACCTGGATGGAGTGGAGATAGAAAAATTTGGCGTTTGGGTATATTATCCCTGGAATAACCAGGTGGTTCACCTGGTAAACGAGGCAGATTTTATTGAGTTACGTACCAGCAGGAACCAGCATAAAATCACCGCGGCAGAAATTGCCGTGTTGTCTAAAAAGAAAATAGGCATTGTGGGTTTATCGGTAGGACAATCGATCGCATTAACCCTGGTGATGGAACGTTTATGCGGAGAATTACGACTGGCAGATTTCGACAGGCTGGAGCTGACTAATATGAACAGGATCCGTTGTGGCGTACACAATCTCCAGGTGCCCAAAGTAGTGATTGCGGCGCGGGAGATTGCAGAACTGGACCCGTTCATAAAGGTAAAGATCTACGAAGATGGCATGACAGAGGCTAACATGGACGACTTCTTCACCGCAGGCGGCGTACTCGACATTTTTATAGAAGAGTGTGATGGCGTTGACATTAAGATATTGAGCAGAATAAAGGCAAAAGAGCTTAAAATCCCTGTGGTGATGGAAATGAATGACCGTGGGATGATAGATATTGAACGTTTTGACCTGGAACCGGAGAGGCCGTTAATGCATGGCCTGATTCCTGAAGTGGACATTCCAACGCTCCGGGGGCTGACCGACGCAGAAAAGCTGCCGATCTTCAGTCCTATGCTGGCATTGGACAACGCTTCTGCCAGGATGAAATTTTCATTGGGAGAAATTGGAAAAACCATTACCACCTGGCCTCAACTGGCTTCATCTGTGGTATTGGGAGGCGCACTGGTGGCCGACACATGTCGTCGTATAGCCCTGGATCAGTTTAAAAATTCAGGCAGGTATTATGTAGATTTTGAGCAGTTGATTGTTTAACGTACTTACGCCTTGTATAAGCGCTATTCCGCAATGTCATGATTAATGTAAGGGTATTTAGGGCTCCGGATGATCCTGAGGCCTGTATGAGGTTTTATACAGGGCATCTCAAGCTGCTGGAAATTTATTTTGGTATAGCCCAGGTAACATCCGGCAGTGCTGATTGGATGCAACACGAAAACACGATCGTGATCATTGTTGAGGACGAAACCCGTACCAAGACATATGGAGGCGCGCGCGTACAGGTAGCCGATGGTAAGTTACCACTTCCCATTGAAACGGCTATCGGCAAATATGATCCAAGGATATATTCTTACATAAAAAAAGGCAGTGCAGAGATCTGTGGTATGTGGAATTCCAAAGAAGTAGCAGGAATGGGAATAGGTAGCCAGGTACTGGCCAGGGTAGGCGTAGTACTTGGTGCCCAGCTGCCAATCGATACCTACCACGTTTTGTGTGCTCCGATTACGGCACGGGTAGGTAAACGGGTAGGATTTATTATCGATGAATCGTTGGGAAATAATGGTACTTTCTTCTATCCTAAAGACGACTTCCTGGCAACCGCTATGGTGATTACCGACCCATTCAGCCTGCCACATGCTGATCCTAAAGAAAAGCTACTCATTTCAGACCTGCGGGAAAATCCCATGCAGACTAAAATAGAAGTAGGACCCAAGGGGAGCTATGATGTAAATTATAGCCTCAAAATCCCCTCTCCTGTTCATTCAACTCCCTGATTAAAATGATTATTAAAAAATAACATAAATTCAAGCCTTATTTAATCTCAGCATTGATGTTGTCCAAGCTTGTTATTTTGTGGTCTATATTTACCTTATCTTTTCTGTTACATATAACAGCACAACCTGTTGTATTTAAAAATTCACAGGATCTGCTGCAGATAGGCAGGCACCTTGAACTTTACACGGATAAGGGCAATTCTCTTACCATTGAACAGGCCCGGCAACAAGCTTTCAAACCTTCGGGGCAGGAAGTGCCCAACCTGCAGATTACGCCCTATACCCAATGGGCCAGGTTTTCAATCCACAATGCATCCAATACCAACCAGCTGATGCTGGAAGTGGAATATCCCATTATAGATGATATTACGCTCTTCGAAATATTGCCCGATGAGCAGGTGAAAAGCACCCGGCTGGGAGAGTTTACCCGGTATAAAGACCGGGGCTATGATCACCAGAACTACCAGTTTCGTATAAACATACCCGTTAATGAAACCCGGCAATATTACCTGAAGGTAAAGGCGGGAGAACAGCTACAGCTTCCCGTTTACCTGGGTACAACCAATACAGTGGCTGAAAAAAACAACAAGCGGGAACTGATATTTGGCATATACGTGGGCGTTGCTTTGGCAATGATCTTCTATAACCTCTTCATATATGTATCTACCCGGGACAATAGCTACCTGATTTACGTGAGTTATATCTTCTTTACAGCCCTTACCCAAGTTACCCTGCAGGGATATTCCTTTCGCTTCCTGTATCCCAACAGTTCCTGGCTGGCGATGCACGCCACAGCACTGGTACCGGTATTCAACGGGCTGGCAGCGGTTACGTTTATCCAGCAATTTTTATCTACCAAAGAAAATTTCCCGATAGGTAACAAAATACTTAATATCATCCTGGTCATGTACATGGTGGTATTTATCCCCACCTTCCTGGGGATGTATGACTATGCACAAATCCTGGTACAGCTGGATGCATTCCTGGCATCGGTGATGGCCTTTGTGGTAGCGCTTCGTATCAGTTCCAGGGGTGTTCCGGCAGCCAGGTTCTTCCTGCTGGCATGGTCCATATTCCTGGCCAGTGTAGTGATTTTTGTACTGCGTAACTTTAACGTACTTCCTTACAATAACTTTACTTACTATGCCCTGCAGATAGGATCCGCCCTGGAAGTACTGTTGCTGTCTTTCGCGCTGGCACATAAGATCAACGTTTTCAAGGCAGAAAAAGAAGCGTCTCAACAAATGGCACTGGCCATTTCACAGGAAAACGAGCGATTGGTAAGAGAACAAAATATCATCCTGGAAACCAAGGTAAGAGATCGGACGGAAGACCTCCAAGCAACCAACCTGGAGCTGAATACCGCGTTAACCAACCTGAAAGATGCTCAGACCCAACTGGTAGAAAAGGAAAAAATGGCATCGCTGGGTCAGCTCACCGCCGGTATTGCGCACGAAATCAATAACCCAATCAATTTCGTGACCTCCAATATCAAACCACTGAAATTGGATATCGCTGACCTGAAGGAGTTGCTGGAACGATATGGCTCATTGAATGATAGTACTTCCGATATTCCTAAGGTATTGGCAGAGATAGAATCGTTTAAGAAGGAAATCGATATCGATTATATACACGAAGAAATTACTTCCCTGATAAAGGGTATCGAAGATGGCGCCACCCGGACTGCTGAAATCGTAAAGGGATTACGCACCTTCAGCCGCCTCGATGAAAGCGATGTAAAATCTATCGATATCCACGAGGGACTGGATTCTACGCTGGTACTGCTTCGCAATGCCATCCCGTCTTATGTGAGTATTGTAAAAGAATATGGCAACCTGCCCAAGATTGAATGTTATGCAGGCAAGATCAACCAGGTATTCATGAACATTTTCTCGAATGCATTGAATGCTATTAAATCCAAGAAAGAATATCACAACGAATCTATTACCATCAAAACGGCCCTTGAGCGTGAGTTTGTGATCATTACCATCAAAGACAGTGGTATTGGTATGTCGGAAAGTGTACGCGAAAAAATATTCGACCCCTTCTTTACGACCAAGGACGTGGGAGAAGGTACCGGCCTCGGCTTATCCATTGTATTCAGCATTATAGAAAAGCATAAGGGAAAGATTATAGTGAATTCTGCCCCGGGAGAAGGAGCGGAATTTATTATATATTTACCGCTCGATATAACAAATCATTTATCGTAACCATAAGGTCTTTCAATGAAAGAAAACCGTATTAGAATATTATACATCGATGATGAAATTCATAACCTGAATGCATTCAAAGCAGGCTTTCGCAGAAGTTATGAAATTTATACGGCTTCTTCGGCACAGGAAGGAAAACTGCTGCTGAAAGAGATCATGGTGCATATTATTATCGCAGACCAGAAAATGCCTGTTACCACCGGGGTGGAATTTTTCAACGAAATTAAAGAAGTCCTCCCCGACCCCGTGCGTATCCTGCTCACGGGTTATACCGACGTAGAAGATATTATAGATGCCATCAACAAAGGGCACATCTACTCCTATATCAAGAAGCCGTGGGATGAGCATGAACTGCATAGAACCATCAATAACGCTTACGAAATATACCGGACACGTAAACAACTCAGGGAGAAAATTGAAGAGCTGGAAAAAACCAACGATGAGTTAAACCGGTTTATTTACTCTACCTCTCATGACCTGCGTTCCCCTCTGATGTCTGTACTGGGAATTATTAATCTCTCCCGGCTGGATAATTCAGTGGTCGACCCCAATGGCTATATAAATATGGTCGAGAGCTGTGTACTGAAGCTGGATGATTTTATTCAAAAGATTATTGAATACTACCGGAATTCGCGGCTGGAGGTAGAATACGAAAAAATTGACTTCAGCAGTTTGCTGTCTGATTGCATCACTGCATTTAAACCGCAGAATACCCAGATACTTTTTCAAACCCAGGTAGACCAGGCAGTAGATTTCCGGGGAGATACGTTCAGGATCAGTGTTATTTTGAACAATCTCATATCAAACGCTGTTAAGTACCAAAAGCCGGAGGAAGCCAACCCTATGGTAAACCTGGCCGTAAAAGTAGAACCGCACAAGGCTACTATTTGCATTCGTGACAATGGTATTGGTATTTTGAGCGAGCATTTGAATAATATCTTCAAGATGTTCTTCCGATCCAAAAACAACAATAAACCGGGCAGTGGTATTGGCTTATACATTGTGAAAGAGGCACTGAGTAAAATCGGCGGCACCATTAATGTAGAGTCAAAATATGGCGAAGGCACCCAATTTGAAATTACCATCCCCAACAGAAATGAATTCGATACCTGACCTGCGTGTCATATTAATTGACGACAATGAGATTGATTTGTTACTGCATGAAAAGTTGATCGGGATTCAACAAATCAGCAGAACGGTACTATCATTTGTCAATGCCAACAAAGCATTGGAATTCCTGTCTTCCAATATTGCCTTACCTAAAATCCCTCCTACCGTTATACTCCTGGACATACAGATGCCGGAAATGGATGGCTTTGAATTTTTGCAGGCATTTGATGCCTACCCACAAAAGATCAAATCCCAATGCCATATCATTATGGTGTCTTCTTCCCTTGATTATGGCGATATTACCCGCACCAACGCCAACCCGATGGTAGTTAAATTACTTCGCAAACCCTTGCTGTTAAAGGATTTGAAAGAAGCTGTGGAAGGAATTTTTAAAGATTTTATATAAAATGTTGGTGTTTTCAGGAAAAGATATATTTTTGCACTCCCGAAAGGGGAAATTGAAATGAGGGGGATTAGCTCATCTGGTAGAGCGCAAGCATGGCATGTTTGAGGTGATCGGTTCGAGTCCGATATCCTCCACCTGATTTAGAAACCCGCGCAATGCGCGGGTTTTCTGTTTTATATATTATCCGTTAGCGGATGCTTTCCCTGCCGGAGCGGCAACACAATAATAAAGGTAGCACCTTCTCCTTCCCGGCTCCTGGCAGTAATAATGCCTCCATGCTTATCGATTACTTTTTTGGCAATGGCCAGCCCAATCCCTGTTCCCTCATATACTTCCGCCGTATGTAACCGCTGAAATATGGTAAATATTTTAGAGAGATATTTTTCATTAAAGCCAATACCGTTGTCCCGGATTATAATACGGCAGTACTGCCCTCCGGAAAAGGCAGCACTGTTGGGATTCAGGTCTGTTACCGTTTCAGCAGTAATTTCCACCCGGGGAGCGATATCTTTCCGGGAAAATTTCAAAGCATTGCTCATGATATTCTGGAAAACCTGCCTCACCTGCCCCGGCACCGCTTCAATCTGGGGCATTTTTTCTACAGCAATCACCGCGCCCCGCTCCAGTATCATTAACTCCAGGTCACTTAAAATTTCATCGATAATGACATTAAACTCCGTGAGCTCGTATATGCTCTCTCCCGAAAGGCGGGAATAGTTCAACAAGTCGTTGATAAGCCTTGCCATACGTTCAGAGGAGCTTACAATCCGCTCCATATACGACAGGGCGCTGGGATTCATCTGTAAAAACTTATCCCTCAGAATAGCTCCAAACAGCTGAATTTTACGCAATGGCTCTTTCAAATCATGTGAAGCCACGGAGGCAAACTGCTGCAGATCGTGGTTGCTGGCCTCCAGCGATTTATTAATTTCCCTCAGCTCTTCGGTCCGTTCTCTTACCTTTTGCTCCAGCATGTCGTTTACCTGCTGCTGATGCGCAATCAGCGCTTCCTGTGCCAGCTTACGCACTTCCACTTCCTCCTTTAGCGACTGATGCATTTGCTTCAATTCCTGCGACTGCTGGTAAAGCCGGGAAAACGTTTTTACTTTCATCAACAGGATATCCGGATCCACCGGTTTGGTGATATAATCTATTCCACCGGAGTCGTATCCCTTTACGATAAATCTTTTATCCTTATTAACCGCTGATAAAAATATGATGGGAATATCTTTGGCTTTACTATGGCCCGACAGGGCTTCCGCTACTTCAAATCCATCCATACTGGGCATCTGCACATCGAGAATAATGAGCGTATAGTTTTGCTTCAATATTTTCCGGAGCGCTTCCTCGCCCGATAAGGCGGTATCGACCTCAAACTGGTACTGTTCCAACGTTTTCCGGATCGATAAAATATTCTCCGGCTTATCATCTACTATTAAAATCATACCGCATTCATTTTACATAAAATCATATCCCACCCATCTCATTTATAAACGCCGCCATCTCGGATGGCTGTAATACAATATCTACAGGCGCCTGCTCCATTGCATGACGTGGCATATAGTCTACTTCCGCCGTGGCAGGGTCCTGTACCGCCGTTGTGCCTCCCGCTTCATGCACGTCCATCAATCCCTCAATTCCATCATTGTTAGCCCCTGATAGCAGGATGGCAGCCATGTTATTGCGGTAGGCCAATGCGGCGGAAGAAAATGTGACATCAATACTGGGCCGGCTGAAATTTACCTTCTCCGAGGCATCCAGGGATAAAGTATGGTCCTTTTCTATCAGTAAATGATAGTCCGCCGGGGCAATGTAAACGACACCCGGTAACAATGGTTCTTTCTCCGGCGCCTCTTTCACCAGCAATACAGTCCTGGTCAACAGCAGGTCGGTCAATAGCGATTCGTAATGACTGGGCCGGTGTAGAACAATGATAATCGCCGCATTGATCGAAGCGTTCAATCCAGGCAACAAGTGCAACACAGGCTGTAGCCCGCCGGCAGAGCCACCTATTACTATTAAATACGGAGCCGTAGTCATAAAGTCATTTTTTTAATATTACAACTGCATTTTCCGCCAGATCTTCTCCCTGTTATCTAACTGTCTGAACTTACGGGTTACACTGGTAAAACTCAGCGTTTCTTTACTCCCTAAGGCCAGGAAGCCCAGCTGTTCCAGGCTATCACTGAATAAAGTAAGAACCCTGTCCTGTAGCTTTTTATTAAAGTAGATCAATACATTCCTGCAAATGATCAACTGGAATTCATTGAAAGAACCATCTGTTACCAGGTTATGCGGCGAGAAAATAATCTTCTCCCCCAGATCTCCCCTGAACTTGGCATACTCGTAATTGGCGGTATAGTAGGATGAAAAATCTTCTCGTCCCCCTGCTTCCATATAATTACGGGAATATTGCTGCATCTGGGACAGGCGGAACATCCCTTTCCTACCTTTCTCCAACACGCTCACATTGATATCGGTGGCATAGATAACAGATTTTTGCAGTAACCCTGCTTCCTTTAGCAAAATGGCAACGGAATATACCTCTTCCCCCGTAGAACATCCTGCATGCCATATCCGGATAGACGGGTAAGTGGCCAATACTGGCAAAACGTGTGTGCGCAAAGCCTGGTAAAAAGAAGGATCACGGAACATCTCCGTTACACTCACCGTAATTTCTTCCACAAAACGCATGGCATACCCCGGATCAGAGATAATACGGTAGCGGTATTCCGCGAAACTGGGGAAACGGTCCACCTGGAACAGGTGATTCACGCGCCGGTTAATCGAAGCAGGCGCATATTCCGTAAAGTCATAACCATACCGCTCCCACACATCGTTGAGTAATACATTTACTTCCTGCTCGCTTATCAGGTTCTTGCTCACTTCTTATTCAGATAAATATTGTTGTAGTTGTAATAGTAACTTGTCTACATCAATAGGTTTTGAAATATAATCATCCGCGCCCGCTTCCAGGCACTTTTCGCGGTCGCCCACCATGGCATTGGCGGTTACCGCAATCACCGGCAACTGCTGATTTCCGGGGAGCGCACGTATAGCCGCCATTGTTTCATATCCGTCTACTTCCGGCATCATAATATCCATCAGCACCAGCCCGATATCGTGGTCTCCCGTGAGCAGATGCAAGGCTTCTGCACAACTGCCAGCAGATAAACAGGGAATAGACCTGGATTTCAACACCGCCTTCAATGCAAAAATATTCCGCGTATCATCATCTACGATCAATACTTGCTTCTTGCCCATAACAATTTATTTCATCGCTTTATCGTATAGCCATACCCGTAATAGTGACAATAATTGGTCTACATCTACCGGCTTGGAAATATAGTCGGAAGCTCCTGCCTGCAGGCACTTTTCACGGTCGCCCATCATAGCTTTGGCCGTAACAGCAATAATCGGCAGGTTCCGCAACCCAGGTTGTTTACGGATGGCCGCAATGGCGTCGTATCCATCCATTTCGGGCATCATCATATCCATCAGCACAATATCTACCGGATGATCTTTCAGCTGCTCTAATGCCTCCTTGCCATCGATGGCCGACAATACTCTCATCTGGTGCGTTTCCAGCGCCTTGGTTAAAGAAAAGATGTTGCGTACATCATCATCTGCTATTAACACGGTTTTATCTTTCAATACTTCATTCAGCGTGCCCATTTTTCCATTGCCACCGGCTGGCACCGGCGCATTTTCAGATACCAGGTGGAGGAACAACGATACTTCATCCAGCATACGCTGGTAAGAATGCGCTGTTTTTACCACGATGGAATCTGCATATTGCCGGATACGTTGTTCCTCTGATTTTGACAGGCTTTTACCGGTAAAAATGATGATGGGCAAATGTTCCAGCCCTTTTATTTCCTTCACCATTTCCAGTGCTTCATAAGCTTTTTCATCCGGGATGCCCATGTCCAGGATCACACAGTCTACATCTTTCTGCTGCAGTAAAGTAACGCCATCCCCCACGTTATTACTGATTTCAGAATTTACCTGGTAACTGCTCAGGAAGTAAGCCAGTGCCTTGGCATGCTTGGCATTTTCTTCCAGGATCAGTACTTTTTTGGCAGAACGTTGTAAAACAAATTCCATCTTTTCAAAGATCGACTGTATGCTCTCCGGGTCTACCGGCTTGCTGATAAAGTCGACCGCGCCTTTCATCAGGCTTTCCTTTTTGACTTCCATGGAAGACATAATATGCACCGGGATAGGTCTTGTGCGTGGATCATTTTTTAATTCTTCCATTACCTGCCAGCCGTCTTTAACAGGCAGCTGGATATCCAGCAAAATGCCAATAGGCTTGTAGATACGCGCCAGCTCTGCGGCTTCATCTCCCCTTACACTTACAATGCCTTTATATCCCCTGGCATGCGTGAAATCCAACAGTGCCTTGGCAAAGTGCGTATCGTCTTCTACAATCAGTATCACCGCATCATTTTTTTCTATCAGCCCGCGGTCATCAAAAACGCCTTCCGGTATCACTGGCGACAAGAAACGCGATTTGCTGGCAGCGGGCGCTTCTGCTTCCCTTGCCGGAGCGGGCACCTCATGAGAACCGCCGGAATCCGCTGCCTTAGGCGTTACAGGAATCGTTATCACAAATTCGCTGCCCTCCATGCTCTTACTGGTTACGCTCAGCTGGCCTCCTAATAATTTCGCCAACTCCCGGCTGATAGAGAGTCCCAGACCTGTTCCACCGTACTTCCGCCGGGTAGAACCATCTGCCTGCTGGAATGCCTCAAAAATAACCTGCTGCTTGTCTTCCGGGATACCGATACCAGTATCCCTCACCGCAAAACAAATAGTATCCGGCATTTCGCCCGGGCTCGCAGCCAATGTTACCGTACCCTTTGCCGTAAATTTCAGCGCATTGGATAACAGGTTCTTTAGCACCTGCTCCAGCCTTACCTGGTCTGTTTCTATATAAGCCGGTGTATGTACAGCAGTTTCCAATAACAGCTGCAGCCCTTTTTCTTTGGCAATAGGTCCAAACATTGCCTGCATATTGGAACAAACACTGGCAACAGCTATTTCTCCCAATTCGAGTTCCATCTTACCGGATTCTATCTTCGACAAATCCAGTATTTCATCGATCAGTGTCAGCAACCCTTTACCAGAGCTGTTAATGACTTGTGCATACTCCACCTGGTCGCCGTTGAGGTTATGATCATGATTTTCCGACAGGAGCCTTGACAACAATAAGATAGAGTTCAGCGGTGTACGCAGCTCGTGCGACATATTAGCCAGGAACTCTGACTTGTAGCGGGTGCTGAGCGACAGCTCTTCTGCTTTTTTATGTATATCCAGGTTGCGTTCTACGATGATCTGGTTCTTCTCTTCCAGCAAGCGGCTTCTTTCTTCCAGCTCTGCATTGGATTGCATCAGTTCTTCCTGCTGTACTTTTAACTCTTCTTCGGATACTTGTAGCTTTTGCGTTTGTGCTTCCAACTCCACATTCATACTTTCCAGTTCACTATGCTGGGTTTGCAGTTCTTCGGCCTGTGCCTGGGTTTCTTCCAGCAGCTCCTGCAGACGGGTACGACTGCGGGTGCTTTGTATGGCAACGGCGATGTTAGTAGCCGCTTGTTTCACAAAATCGATCACACCGTTGTTAAAAGGATACAGGGAACCTATTTCCATTACCCCTTCTGTAATGCCTGCATGCATCAATGGAATAATGAGTACATGTCCTGGGGTGGCGGCGCCGGTACCGGTAGCAATATACAGGAAGCTATCGGGAGCATCCTGCAGGTACAGGGGTTCTTTCCGCAATACCTGTTGCCCGAGCAACGTTTTACCTACTTCAATAACGGGTGGTGCAGGGTATTCCGGCGATAACGCATACCCGGCAGAAAAATGCAGTTCTCCTGCCCGGCGGATATACAATACGCCTGTTTGCGCACCGGTATATTGTATTATATCAGTGAGTGCATCGTTGCTGAGTGCGGACAGGTCCTTTTCTCCCAGGAGGGTTTCACTGATTTGATTAAGACCCGATTGTATCCAGATAGTTTGTTCGCCTTTGCTGCGGAATACTTTCAGATCGGCCGCCATTTGTACAATGGCATGTCCCAGCAAATCGTCTTTACTGCGGGGTTGTAGGTCAATATTAAAATTTCCTTTTCCAATCTGATCGGCGGCATCGGCCAATACCTGGTTGGTTTGATCGATTACTTCAAAAGACCGGGCGAGGCTGCCCACCGCATCTTTGGTAGTTATTTCCGGGGCCGAGCCGGGAATACCGCGGGCAATATTTCCTGCCGCCACACGCAGCAAATCCAGGCTGTCGGTGATGCCTTTGATCGTAACGCTTACAAACGCGATCACCAGTACTACAATGAGTACGAGGGCTACGAGGTAACGGGTTTTCAGGTCGTTTTCCTTTTTTGAAATAGCCTTTGCGTCCTTGCTCACCTTATCCATGATGCTGTGCTGCAGCTGCTTCAGCTGGTCTACGGCCTGTGAGGAATTATCCCACCAGGAATCGGCATTGAAAAGGGTATCGATGCTGCGGGTGGTGACAGTATTCCGGATAAAATCGTTGGTGATGGTCGACTCATTTGATTGTTCCATTTGCAGGAAGCTTTTGGCAACAGCCGGCGAAGCCCGCTCCATCAACTCTGTACGCAGGGCATTGTACATGTCGTTATTGTTTTCGATGCGGGCAAAGTCGTCTGGCCAGACTTCCTTCTTCAGCATAAAATAGTAGATATCCATGCGCAACATGCCCTGGTAGGCAGCCATACCGGCCAGGAGAGATTGTGCATTCATATCGCGCTGCAGCCCTTTCAGTACCGGGATATCGGGGGTATTGATATTGGCGAGATCGTCCAGCCGGAAAATGAGATTCGAATAGTAATCGAGTACTTCCCGCTGGGGCATATTTTTATGGTCAATTTCCTGGCGTTTGCGAGCTAAGGTATTCAGTAAGGAGTACTGGAAGAAATGGCTGTCAGTGGCCAGCAACCTGCTTTTCACGGCTTCAATGGCCAGGTCGGTTTTGGCGCGTTGGGTCAGCAAATCATTCAGGCTGCCGGTTTGTAATACATAGTTCACGCTGCTTCTCCGCTCCAGGTGTATTTCATCAGCTACTTTCATGATCACCGCAGCGGTGTTTACCTTTTGTACCAGGTTGTCGATCGTATCAATATCTGCGCTTTGCTTGTTGAATACCTCTACTCCGAAATAGATGAGGCATATCAGTGGTATAACAGCTATTAACATCAGCTTCCTCGGTAGTGGAAGTTGCATGAAAAATTTCTTCATCTGCCTGAGCTTGTTTAATTAATGGGTCCTGGTTTAATACGGCCGCCCTTGCCGGGTTTCTACACAATTCATTCCAAAGAACAATGTTATCTACTGGAAATGATAATAAAATAAGAACAAAATCCCATAGATTTGTCCCTATTCGAAAAATGATATGCCCGACCGTAGTAAATATACCTCCGTACTTTTAATAGATGATGATATAGATGACAGGATGATATTTGGTGAAGTATTAAAAGAGCTGGCACCGGATATCAATTACCACGAAGCTATCAATGGGGAGGATGCGCTGATGAAGCTAAGCCGTGATTTCACCCCGGACCTGATATTCCTGGATCTGAACATGCCCAGAATAAATGGTAAACAATTTTTAGCAGAGATCCGGCAACTCGATCATTTGAAGCATATACCGGTGATCATCTATACTACCTCTTCTCATGATTCCGATAAAAAAGAAACCAGGCAACTGGGGGCTTCCTATTTTCTGACTAAACCCAATAGCCTGCACGAACTTACCCATACGCTTTCCAGGATATTGCAGCAGCAACTGTTTTAAAACAAAGAGCCTCACAAAGAATTGTGAGGCAGCTTTTCTACCATTGTTACTATTTTTTAAACCCTCATATATGCATGAGCATATGCTTTGTGAAGGTAAAGGTGAGCAATTAAGTGCCCGCAAGTGTTAACCGGTTCTTAAAAACTCCTGCATTAAAATTGTTTGACTACTTCCTCCAACCATCCTGGTGCATAGAAATTCAATTTCACGGAGGGCTGAATACCTTTATTATCAATCCCGTGTCCTGCTGCCACTCTCCTCGACCGGGTGACCGGGTAGCGGATAGTACATGCCGGTGCGGTTAATTTCACCTCATTTACATTGGAATAATCCAACGCGCCGGCGGTAGGTGTGCCGTATACTTTTACTTTACCGCTTTGTACTGCTTCCAGCAGGAATTGCTCTGCAGCATTACTGCATTTATTATTTACAATCACCGCCACCCTGGAGGGCGCAGGTAACGGCGCCGGTAAAATCATGTTTTCATCGGGGCCCATGCTGACTAACCTGCCTTGCAGGCCATCGCCCTGGTGGATGGCTTTCCGGGTTTGCTCAAGGTATTCGTCCGGCATTTGACCACTTTGCTGGTCCAGGATGCGGCTCCAGGCGGCAATATTATCTGTTGTTGCCAGGAAGTCGGCTCCCACAATACGTACCGGCTGTGTATACAACAATGGGCGTAACCGCTCAGTTAGTTTATCAGTTCCTACCCCGTTATCCCGTATATCGATGATCAAGCGGGGATTTTTACGGAGGTATTCGTCATTCGCATTCAGTACAGAGTCGGTTACGGCGAAGTCAGCCGCCGTAAACCCGCCGATGCGCAGGTAACCGGTACTGTCGTCTACCTGACGAAAGAACGTCGTGACAGCTGGCATATCAGTGAATGCAGGCATTTCCCGGGAAGGCTGGCCATGGCCGGCGCCTGCCTTTTGCCAACCCAGCGCTTCCAGCCCGTTTCTTTGCTTACTTATGGTTACGGTGTCTAAGGCCACCCGCTGATGGCTGTAATTGACCAGGTCGTACTTATCGGCCGCTATGGCGGCCAGTTCAAATACAACATCCCCCGGGCTCCATGCCGGCTGGGGCGACTGCAATACTACTGCAGCATATTGCCGCAATCCGTGTGGGCTTTTCACCAGCGCCATTTTACCCATACTATCGGATTCATAAATACCCATCACCGGGCCGGCGGCTGGCTTTTCAAGCAACTCCAGCTGTGCGGGCGACAAAATTATTTTTTCGATGACCGGCGTATATTCTGGTTCCAGTACCAGGTGCTGATCCCTGAAAAACCGCAGGTACCTGTTGATCAGCAACATACAATGGCTGGCGCCCCGGATCGTTGCCGCCTGCAATCGCAGCTTGGCCACCAACGCCGAATACGTTTGCTGGGTAGCTGGTGTTACCTTGTCAATAAATCCTACATAGTTTTTCCTGAGATAGATGTGTACGCTGTCAAATTTCTTTTTACAATCACATTCCTGTGCGTATAAACGGGCATTACATAATAGTAATACCAATACAGCTATTGCTTTCATAGCAAAGGGTTTGAATGTTTTTGGCTGATAATAAATGGTCTTTAAATATATATATTCGGACGGAACTATCAGAATTTATTTATCATCATGCGCCAATATTAATAAATTACACGTCCTAATGAACCGCGTATGCAATTAGACGAACTGGAAAGGCTGTATAACGAACAGGCATATACCGAAGCAATAACAAAACTCGAAATATACTTACAGGATTACCCTCAGGAAGCCAGGGGATGGCATTTGCTGGGATTATCCCAGCTGGAAAACGCCAGGGCCACCGACAACCCCGACCTGGTATCCGCCATGTATGAAGCAGCTTACGATGCGTTCACCCAGGTATTGACCATCGATGCTTCCCACGCGCAGGCAAGGCTACACCGCGCCTACCTTGGTGCCAATATCATGACCGAAAAAGGAGATGAAGCGATCAGCGACTGCGATGTACTTATCACCAACGGCGATGAAGACATTACCACTAAAGCCCTGCTTTACCGATTCCAGGTATGGGTACTCAAAGAGGAAACGGAAAAGGCGCTGGCAGATATGCACCGCAGTCTCCAGATATATGAATCGCTCTATGCCGAGGACCTCCCACAGCTTAATGTAGCCCGCTTCCAGTGCTACACCCGAATCGGGGATGTTTACTACCATACCGAAAACCGGCCCGCCGCACTGGAATATTACAAGCAGGCCTTCGATTGCACGGTGTATAACAACCGGCTGATGTCGACGATCTGGTTCGCCCTTGAAATGGCCGACTATGATTTCGCCGCAAATATGCTGCAGATCCTCATTTCTACCGGCGAAAACTCCCGGGAAGAAATGCTGCGCCTGCTCAAACATATACAGCAATTACTCGCAGAAGGCGTCAGGCATGCTATGCTGGCCCGTGAATATTGTAAAGGCACTACAGAGTTCTGGCATGAGTTCTATGGAGAAGATGATGATGAAGGTACATTAGAACAGATACTGGTGGGTAAAAACTTCGTATCACAATATCCCGATGAAGCTTACTTTTATCACTATACCGCCACTGCGTTTTTCAACATCGGCAGCTACCAGGAAGCCTTTCCCTGGTACGAAAAATCGATGGCCATCAAACCCTATCCATTCAGTATTGTAAGATGGTATTATACTGCTTACAAGGTGACCGGACATTTCCCAACAGCATGGCCGGATATTGACCATCCCGTACCGTACGACTGGTATGCAGCGGGCGTTATCTTCACGGAAATTATACAACTGGAAAACGATTCGCAGTTAAAGCAGGCTGCCACGCCGCTTAAACGCTTTTTATACAAGAAAGCCTTTGATCTTTATCATGCCTACTGGTATGAAAATAAAGGCAATTCGTACGCCGGGCATCCGCATCATTTCGCGATGTGCTGCAACAATTACGGCATCGCTTTATATGAAGCCGGCATTTTTGTGGAAGCCGCACATATACATACCATCGGCTATAATATGTCGCCTTTCTGGGAGCAGCTGGAATCCAGGGCCGATGCATATCACAACATGGGCAAACTGGCCGAAGCCATCGCTGACAGGAGAAATATACTGGAGAATTATACCGATGTATTACCCCTGATGTACTATGTATCTATTCATGAACGAATGATAGACGATCTCTGCACCCTGGAGCGGCATGCCGAAGCGTTGGACCTGTATGAAAAAATATTGAACGAATACAATGAATGGATTGTTCGCGATATGGAAGAACTGGAAGTATACGACCGCGACACCATCATTTACAATATCGATCGCATTAAAACCGGCAGGGCATTTATCAGGAGCAACAGCGACAATGATTTGCCGGAACGTATACTGGCATTGGAAAGCCATTTAACCGACAAGCCGGATGACAGCGATGCCTACTTCAACCTGATGTATCTTTATTTTGATAACGGGCAGTATGAACATTGCATCGGCGCCATTAACAATCGTATTTCCATTGGTGGCATACGGCAATTGCCGGTCATCTCCCAAATGAAAATTTATTATTTCAGGGGAAAAGCAGCACTGAAACTGAAGCGATATAAAGCAGCCATTGCCGATATGCAGCAAACGCTGGAAATAATGGCCAGTGGCGATGCAGCAGATAATTCACCTAACTACCGGTTTGGGGTATACGCTTTTATGGCAGAGGCTTACCTTGGTGAACAGGAGTATGATCAATGCCTGGCTTATGGTATACAATGTGTAAACATTTATGCGGGCAACAACTGGGCCTGGGATGCTGAGGCTTCCGCCATACGATATACCATGGCACTGGCTTTCGAAGCGAAGGAAGATTTTTCGTCCTGTAAAAAACTAATCGACCTGATTGTAGTGAATGATCCTGGATATCAACCGGCCGTAGAAAAAAAGAGGCAACTCAAGGGAGGGGGATTATTTTCCTTCTTCAGGAAAAAGAAATAGCCACGCAAAGAAACTAAGAAGCAAAGCAGCAAAGGAATAAATACATTATAACAAATTCCTTTGCTGCTTTGCTTTTTAGCGCCTTTGCGTGATTACATCTCCATGGGCTTGTTATAGCTCACCATCCAATGCATACCATACTTGTCGATTAACTGACCATACCGGTGTGCCCAGAATGTTTCCTGGATAGGCATTGTCACCTTCCCTCCTTCAGACAGTTTAGCAAATACGGCTTCTGCGTCTTCTGTAGCATTAACAGCGAGTGCCTGTGAAACGGAATCACCGTTTACGGGTGGCGGTCCCTGCATGCCATCGGAGGCCATGAGTGCAAAGCCTGGTGTTTGAAGGAAGGCATGCATCACCAGGTTTTCCGCACCGGGAGGTACCTGGTCTTTCATGGGGGAGTCGGCCATCGTCATTACTTTCAGATCACCACCCAACACTTTTTGATAAAAGGTCATCGCTTCCCGGCAGTTGCCGTTGAAAATGAAGTAGGTCGTTAATGTGCTTGACATGACATTTTTTTTTGGGTAAAAGATGGAATTCAGGTAGATAATAAAGTTAACCAAAACTAACTTATCAACACTTTATTTCTTACTAACAGGCAGGCTCCGATGATGCCGGCCCGTTCACCCAGCTTCGACATTTTCAGTTTGGAATCGTTACTCACAAGGCTCAGTGAATATTTTTTCATCGCGCTTTTTATGGGCAGCCGGATATGGTCCTGGGTAGCTGCCAGCGCCCCGCCCAGGATCACCAGTTCGGGGTTAAAAATATTCATCAGCAACGCCACACCACGCCCCAGTTTCTCTCCCACTTTAGCAATGAGTTCTATGGCCAGCATATCGTCGTTGTTGGCTGCTTCAATAATGTCGGGCAGGTGAATGTCTTCCAGCGACCGGTGGGTACGTGACAACATGGAAGAAGAGCCCGCTGCCAGTTTCTGGCGGAACATATCGACCAGGGCCCAGCCAGAGGCTTCGGTTTCCAGGCATCCTTTTTTACCGCAATGGCAGATAATTTCATTATCATACATCGGAATATGCCCCACTTCCCCACTATAACCGGATTTACCGTAATACAGTTCCCCGTTGATCAGTACGCCCATACCTATCCCATAATCCAGGTTCAGGAAGAGCACATTGCGTTCGCCATGTACCAGGTCGGAACAAAATTCGCCATAAGCCATGGCGCGGGAGTCGTTTTCCAGGAATACCCGGATTCCTACCTTATTGCCGATTACTTTGCTGAGCGGTTCCTCATCGAAGTAGAAGAGGCTATAATTATAGCCGGTGGCATAGTTGATACGACCAGAGATATTAATGCCGATTCCCAGGATCTTCTCCCTGGGCACGGTCAATCCATCAATAAAATTATTAATAAGTTGACAGAGCTCTTCCAGCGAGGCTTTGGTATTATCGAGCGTATAAGGAAGTGCTTCCACCGTGGTGACCAGGTTTTTATGAAAATCTGACAGGCCCAGGTTGAGGTGGTCGTGTTTCACATCTACCCCGATAAAGAAAGCCGAATCGGCCACCAGGCCGTACAGGTTGGGCTTTCGGCCGCCGGTGGATTCAATTTTCCCGTAATCCATTACCAGCCCGTCGTTGATAAGATCGTTGACCAGGTTGGTTACCTTGGGTGTGCTCAGGTTCAGTTCCTTACACAAATCCGCGATGGTAGCGTGGCCATTATTGGCAAAATAGGCCAGGGCGGCCTTTTTCAGGTTGATATTCTTATAAGCTACCCCTGTAGCATTTGCATTGTTTAATTCTTCAAAGAAGGTCTTGGCCATAGCATCAGATAGACTTTTACAATAATTATCTCCAATTTAAGGCGCTAAATCTGATTTTTTTTAAAATAGGCCGAGAAAGGCGGCTAAAGTTCTCTTATAAATGATTTTGTTAATTCGCAAAAATTGATACCTTTGCAATCCTTTTTAAGCTAAAAAAGGTAGCTCTTGTCATGTGTGTTCACCAGCCTTCGGGGGGTGAATGAGTACAAAAATGAGTGAGTTCTTTTATTTAATGCGGATGTGATGAAATTGGTAGACATGCCAGACTTAGGATCTGGTGCCGCGAGGCATGGGGGTTCGAGTCCCTTCATCCGCACTTATAATTATGTGGCAATGCGTCAATATGGCAATGTGATAATGCTATGCTCTCCTTCCCTTTCATTGTCACTGTTGTCTTATTCAGACACACTTTCACCTGATTTTAATAACAAATAATTTCCTGCCATTCCTACTTGCCGTTGTGACTTCATGGCAGAAAAACAAACAAGGAATCATTATTGCTTCTTAAAGAACACTTTATATAATTCAATTATGGCAACCGTTACCAGAGAAAACATTGGTTTATTGAACGATAAGATCACTGTGAAAGTGAACAGGGAAGATTACCTTCCTAATTTTGACAAGGCGGTAAAACAATTCAGCAAAAACGCCAACATACCTGGCTTCCGTAAAGGAATGGTACCTGCAGGGATGGTTAAGAAGATGCACGGTCAGGCTATCTTTGGTGATGAAATTCTGAAAACTGTAGAAAGAGAATTAATGGGCTATGTGCAGGCAGAGAAACTGGAAATCTTTGGCCAGCCATTATCCCTGGAGAAAGAACCTAAAGATCTGAACTTCAATGCACCGGCCGACTACTCCTTCGAATTTGAAGTAGGTCTGAAACCTGCTTTCGCTGTTACTCCGCTGGAAAACAACAAAACCACCCTTACCAAATATAAAGTAGCCGTTACCGATGAAATGGTAAACGATGAAGTACAGCGTTTACAGCTGAAAGGTGGCAAAACCACAGAACCTGAAACAATTACTTCGGAAGATAACGTGATTAACGTTAAATTCGAAGAGTCTGACGAAAAGGGTAATGTGATCGAAGGCGGTATCGTAAAAGAAAACGCTTTACTCGTTAAGTATTTCTCACCTGCTATCCAGGCTGAACTGCAGGGCAAGAAAAATGACGACAGCATCGTATTCCAACTGGCTACTTCTTTCGACGAACAACGCTTAGGCTGGATCCTGAAAGATCTGGGCTTTGAAACAAACGACAAGGAAGCAGCAAAGAAATATTTCAAACTGACTATTACCAAGGTAGGTCTGATTGAAAAAAGAGAATTGAACGAAGAATTCTTCAAGGAAGTTTATCCTGGTGAAGAAATCACCACAGAAGAGGCTTTCCGGGCTAAACTGAAAGAAGAAATCGGTAAATACTGGGATTCCGAAAGCCGTAACCACCTTCACAACGACCTGTTTGAAGTACTGGTACACGAAACTCCCATTGATTTACCAAAGGATTTCCTCAAACGCTGGCTGCAGGTAGGTGGCGAAAAACCTAAAACCGCAGAAGAAGCTGAAAAAGAATTCCCTGGTTTCGACCATCAACTGCGTTGGACACTGATCAGCGATAAACTGGTTAAAGAAAATAAACTGGAAGTTTCTTTCGAAGACCTGAAAGAAAATGCCAAACAAAAAGTATTAGGCTACTATGGCGGCGCCGCTGCTGATGGAGCAGAATGGTTAGACAGCTACCTGGATCGCCTGTTACAGGATGAAAAATTCGTAGACCAGACTTACCGTGAAATGATCACTGCCAAGTTGTTTGACTGGGCGGAAGCTAAGGTGAACGTGAAAGAAGAGGAAATCAAAGCAGAAGATTTTGTTAATTTACCTCATAAACATCACCATCATGAACATTAATAACGAATTCAGAAAATATGCCATCCAGCATCGTGGAATCAGCAGCCTGGTAGTAGATAGTTACGCTAAAAGCCACCAGTTAAACAGCCTGACTCCTTATATCCTTGAAGAGCGTCAGTTAAACATGCAACAGATGGACGTTTTCTCCAGGTTGATGGCTGATCGTATTATTTTCCTGGGCGACCCGGTAAACGACTACGTAGCAAACGTAATTACTGCACAGTTGTTATTCCTGGAGTCTGCCGACCGTAACCGTGATATCCAGATGTACATCAACAGCCCCGGTGGTAGTGTGTATGCAGGTCTGGGTATTTATGATACCATGCAGGTAGTTTCTCCTGAAATCGCTACTATTTGTACCGGTATGGCGGCCTCTTTCGGCGCTGTATTGCTGGTAGCCGGCGCTAAAGGAAAACGTACTGCGCTGAAACATGCCCGCGTAATGATTCACCAGCCTCACGGCGGTGCAGAAGGCCAGACTTCAGATATCGAAATCACTGCGCGTGAGTTCGTAAAACTGAAGAAAGAGCTGAACGAAATTATTGCCGGCCACTGCGGACAACCTGTGAAAAAAGTGGAAAAAGACTCCGATCGTGACTATTGGATGACTGCGGATGAAGCAAAAGAATACGGCATCATTGATGACGTTCTCCAGAAAAATCCAAAGAAAAATCTGGATACACCACAGTAAAGTTTAAAGCATAAAGCGCAAAGCATAAAGCTATTGTAGCGAAAAAGGATAGCGAAGATGATAGCGATTTTTTGATATATTTCGCTACCGTTTTCGCTATCCTTTTTCGCTACAATAGCTTTATGCACGATACTTTCCGCTTTCGGCTATTTAGTGTAAATTTGTAACCCTGCAATGCCAATGCAGACAATGATAGTTTCGTAGAAAAATAATCTATTCCGAAATGAAAGAATCAAAAATTCGTTGCTCCTTTTGCAGCCGTCCCAAGGAAGAAGTGCAGATACTGATCGCCGGCGCAGAAGGTCATATCTGCGAAAATTGTGTAGCCAACGCACAGGAAATAATTGACCAGGAATTATTCACTCCGGGCAAAAAGACTGCTGCGGCAAGCGTAGCGCCCCATTTTACCCCAAAAGTGTCTAAACCAATAGACATGAAAAGATTCCTGGACGAATATGTAATCGGACAGGACGACGCCAAGAAAATACTGGCAGTAGCTGTATACAACCACTATAAAAGACTCAATCAGCAGATAGGTGACGATGAAGTGGAAATTGAAAAATCCAATATCATCATGGTGGGTGAAACCGGTACCGGTAAAACATTACTGGCCAAATCCATCGCCAAACAACTGAACGTTCCTTTTGCCATCGTGGATGCTACCGTATTCACCGAAGCAGGTTATGTAGGCGAAGACGTGGAAAGTATCCTCAGCCGCCTCCTACAGGTATGTAACTACGACGTGGAAGCAGCTGAACGCGGTATCGTATACATCGACGAAATCGATAAGATTGCCCGTAAAAGCGATAACCCGTCCATCACCCGCGACGTGAGCGGAGAAGGCGTACAACAGGGCCTCCTCAAACTGCTGGAAGGCACCGAAGTACTGGTACCTCCACAGGGCGGTCGTAAACACCCGGAACAAAAGCTGATAAAATTAAATACGCAAAACATTCTCTTCATCTGCGGCGGCGCATTTGATGGAATCGAAAAAATTATCAGCAGAAGAATACAAACACATTCTATCGGCTTCACCGTTAACAAGGAAAGGGAAGAAGAAAACAGGAAACAAATCCTGCGCTACATCAATTCGCAAGACCTGAAATCCTTTGGACTGATCCCTGAGTTATTGGGACGTTTGCCGGTAGTAACCTACCTCAATTCTCTCGACAGGGACACGTTGAAAGCGATCTTAACAGAGCCTAAAAACGCGCTGGTAAAACAATACAAGAAGCTTTTCAAAGTGGAAAACATCGATTTACAGGTAGAAGACGAAGCGGTAGAGTATATCGTAGACAAAGCCATGGAGTACAAACTCGGCGCACGTGGATTACGCTCCATCTGCGAAGTAGTATTGAGCGATGCCATGTACGAACTGCCTTCCGCTAATGAAACTACTTTCCACCTTACCCGGGAATATGCACAGTCTAAACTGGAGCAGTCTACCCTCGTAAAACTGAAAGTAGCCTAGTCCCCTTTCGGACACCCGGAATTGCCAAACTATTGCTAACCATAAAACACGCTATTTTATGCAGGAACTCATTCAGCAATTGCAGGAAAAAGCCGGACTTACGCCCGAACAGGCGGTACAGTCCATAGACGTG
This sequence comes from Chitinophaga eiseniae, assembly GCF_012641265.1. Taxonomy (GTDB): domain Bacteria; phylum Bacteroidota; class Bacteroidia; order Chitinophagales; family Chitinophagaceae; genus Chitinophaga; species Chitinophaga eiseniae_A. Next base: position 81,622 of record NZ_JABAHZ010000011.1, read on the forward strand.
ATCAAAGAATATGTGAAGGGAAAATTACCGCCATTTATCGCAGGCACTGTTGATAACTGGTTTGCAGGCATGTCAGGAAAAGCAGAAGACAAGAAGCCCGGCCTGATGGACCAGGCGGGCGATTTTCTGGAAGATGTGAAAGACAAGGCAGAGGATTGGGCAGAAGAGGCAAAAGAAAAAGTGTCTGACTTCTTCAAAGATAAAAAGTAGGTTCCTCCCGCTTATAAAAAGGGATTTTCGGGTAGTGACCTACCGGAAAATCCCTTTCCTTTTTAGATACTTCTCAGGTAAAGATAAAGCGCTGTCAGCTCATCATCGGTGTATTGCGCCGTCATATTCCAGGGCATATCACTCACCAGCAACTGTTTCCCTTCCGGCGTTTTTCCTGTACGCAATGCGGTGATAAAATCTTCTTTAGACCATTTTCCCACATTACCTGTAGCGGTAATATTGGCCACGTGAACCCCACCGGGTACAGGATTATCCCCTCCTGTTAGCGTAGGGCGGTGACAGCCCTGACAAGAGGCCGATAAATACCTCCCATAATCCACTGTAGCAGCTTTGGCTACCTGCTGCGGCTGCTGACGGGAATGATCTATCAATTCCGCCGGGAACATCGGGATTTTCCCGGCCACAGATAAAATCTTACCTAAAGCACCTACCTGCATGGGTTGTGTAGGAACATCCACCGGAGGTTGTGCCTTGCAAAACGCAATTATAGCCGCCATATCGCGATCATCCATCAACGTGAACTCCTGGGAAGGCATCAATAATAACGGCTTATTTTCGGCATTTAAACCGTGCCGCATGGCCTTTAACCAGGCCCTGTTATCAAAGCTGGCCGGCAGGCCACCTTTCCCACTGGTGAGGTTAGGCCCCGAGAAACGCCCGATAGGTGGATCGTTTACAAACATTTTTCCACCCAGGTTGGTCCCATGACATTCGCCACAGCCCTTGATTTCATACAAGTGCCGCCCCGCAGCAATAGTGGCCGAATCATCGGGAACCGGGATATCCCTTACCTGCACCACATATTGCCGGTTCGTGTGCTGATGAAAAAGAAAAGAAAAAATGCCGAATGATAGCAATAATAGCAGCAATAGCGCCAGCCCGGCAATGGCGGCCCATTTCAAGATTTTGGAGAACATAACAATAAGAATTAACAATAAGTGAGGGGCAAAAGTAATAGGGATAAATATGATGAGGCTCAGTAGTAGTACTGAATTATGGACAAAATCATAACGTGGATTACAGGTCTACATCTTTTACTAAGCATCTTTTATACGGGATAAACCGGCCAGACCCGGTATAGAAAAGCACCCGTATTACAGGGTGCTTCTCATTGCGTAAAAGTGTTTCAAATCTTTCTTGATTTTGTGTGTTAAGGTTGATAAACGGTAAAGAGTGATGAATTAACCCAAATTTAACGTTCCTTTTGCAATATTCAATAACACTAAAGGGTTAATATTAAATTATTTTGAAAAAATGATGAACGGCTTATAAATGGCCTTTCTTTAAATTAAAAAAATTATATCTCTTCAAGCTTATCAAAATCAATAGCAAAATCGTTATTCTATCTCAGTGCTTCCCGGGCAATTACGATCTTTTGGATCTCTGAAGTCCCCTCTCCGATGGTGCATAATTTTGCATCACGATAAAATTTTTCCACCGGAAAATCCTTCGTATAGCCATATCCTCCAAAGATTTGTACGGCATCATTCGCTACTTTTACCGCTACCTCTGAAGCGTAATACTTGGCCATGGCGGCTTGCTGGGTCATTTTTACCTTCCGGTTTTTCATATCGGCGGCCTGCATAGTGAGTAATTCCGCAGCGGCAACCTCTGTGGCCATATCTGCCAGTTTAAAGGAAACGCCCTGGAAATTGGCAATAGGCTGGTCAAACTGGTGTCTTTCCTTGGAATACTTGATGGCAGCATCCATAGCGCCTTTGGCAATCCCAAGTGACAGCGCCGCGATAGAAATACGGCCACCATCCAGCACCTTCATAGACTGGATAAAGCCATCGCCCTCCTTGCCCAGCATATTTTCGGCGGGAATGCGGCAATTGTCAAATATCATTTCTGCGGTTTCGGAGGCCCGCATGCCTAATTTATTTTCTTTCTTTCCCCCGCTGAAACCGGGAGTCCCTTTTTCTACTACAAACGCACTCATACCATGACTATCGCGTATATCGCCGGTACGGGCTATCACTACAGCCATATCACAGCTTTTACCATGGGTAATCCAGCATTTGGTACCGTTGATCACCCATTCATTCCCTTCTTTCTTAGCTACACATTTCATGTTCATGGCGTCGGAGCCTGTATTGGGCTCTGTTAATCCCCAGGCGCCGATCCATTCGCCGCTGGCCAGCTTAGGCAGATACCGCTGTTTCTGGGCTTCATTGCCAAATTGCAGGGTATGACCGGTACACAAAGAATTATGCGCTGCCACGCTTAAGCCAATAGCACCGCAAATACGGGATATCTCACTGATAACCGTTACATATTCCAGGTATCCCAGGCCGCTACCACCATATTCCTGTGGTACCAAAACGCCCATCAGGCCCAGCTCTCCCAGCTGCTTCAATACCTTTACCGGGAATTCCTGCCGCTCATCCCATTCCATCACGTATGGTTGAATATTTGTCTTTCCGAAATCCCGGATCATTTGTGCAATCTGTTGTTGCATTTCCGTAGGCTCAAAGTTCATAAACGCGTGGATTTAATGTTTGATGTCTATGTAATGCTCAATTTTACGATAAATAACGTCATCCACCAACGGCAGGTTGCGAAGCTCCGATACCTCCCTGAAACCCGCATGGGTACTGCGGTACTGCACAATTAAATGGGCCAGTTTATAGCGTATATATGGGTGAGCTGCCAAAGATTTTTCATCTGTGAGGTTGAGGTCTAGTTTTTTTAGAGAACTGCTACCGATCTTTAAGAAAGGTTGAATTTTTTGAAATGTGGAGTCAGGTAATCCATAACATTCAGCTACCTGCTCTACCGCATAAAAACCTCCCAACCTCTCCCGGAAGGCAATAATCCGGCGGGAAAACCCCGGCCCTATCCCCGGTAAAGTTTGCCAGACTAACGAATCTGCGGTATTAATGTCAATTATCTCCGGCGGGGCTTTCTTACTATAACGCCTAAACGTTGTATCTTTTTGCCAGCCACGATACCCTGATTGCTCCCTCTTATACCCTGCTGTAGTATCCTTCTCCCACTGTATTTTCTTCGGGCTGTTATCTCTTACAATACGTACCCATGGCTGCAGGCGGGCACATAGTACTGGTGGCAGGCCATAGATTTTCTGCAGATCGGCCGGCTCCCGGAAATGACCTCCATGCGCCACATATTTTGTAATAGTAAGGGCGGTGCGCTCACTGAGTCCCAACTGCTGCCAGCCAGCCACCGACAGGGTATTGGGATCGAAATAAAATAAAGGCTTCCCGGGTAAAACCGCTTCCGCTGCAGGTTCGGCAGACACCGAATCAACCTCCAACGCCTCAAAATATTGGATAGCTGCTTTCAGATCGGTACTATCGGTAACGGGCACACGCCGGAAATAAAACAGCAGGTCGGGGGTATAACAGGTCAGCAGCATAACTGCCACCAGCAGGGTTATACCGGCGCGCTCCTTCCTGGAAAAGCGCAGGTATTCACGTACAACCGTTTTCCACATGGGTCAACAACAATTTGCCCCAAAGCTACACCATCGCGGTACGTGGTATGTTAACAGAAATAAAACGGCACTAAATTTCCAGGCTTAATCCGTCATAAGCCAGGGCCATACCGGCAGGCAGCTCTTTAGACACTTCCTCGTGCAAGCCCAGCTGGTGGCTGATATGGGTAAAGTATACCTGTGGAATTTCCAGTTCCCGTCCTAACTCAATGGCTTCCTCCAGGGTAAAATGGGAGATATGTTTTTCCTTGCGAAGCGCGTTCAGCACCAGTATTTTCGAGCCTCTTATCTTGTCCTTTTCCTCCGGCGCAATATAGTTGGCATCGGTAATATAGGTGAAATCATGTACGCGGAAGCCCATCACCGGCATCTTGTGGTGCATCACCTGTATAGGCGTTACGGGCAATCCGTTGATATCAAAGGGCTCACCGGGAATGTTCCGTAGATTGATTTCGGGAATTCCGGGGTATTTAAAATCGGAAAATGCATAGGCAAACTCGCGCTTGATCACGGTTTGGCTAAATTCTGTAGCGTATATGTTGATCGCGCTTTTCTGAAAATAATTAAAGGCACGGATATCATCCATGCCTGCAATATGATCTTTATGCGAGTGGGTGATCAGCACCGCTTCCAGGTGGCCTACCTTTTCCCGCAGCATCTGGTAGCGGAAATCAGGCGTAGTATCCACTACAATATTTCCAGCCGGAGCGGTAATCAGTATACTGCTCCGTAAACGTTTGTCTTTTTTATCAATAGAAGCACACACTTCGCAACCACAAGCTATTACGGGAACTCCCTGCGATGTACCGGTACCTAAAAATGTGACTTTCATCCCAATGCATTTGTCTGTTTAACTTATTCCGCTGATGGTGTTGTCTGTTCGTCCTCCGCAGCTGCTTCATCTGCGTTGGGAACAAGTTTGCTGGACTGTATCTGTTTGTACAGCTTGTGAGATTCGGCGGTGAGGGCTTCTTCATCCAGCGGCAGCGTGGTTAAGATATCAATGAGGGTATTAATACGCCCTTCCAGGTTCAGAAATTTGTTGATCACTACCACTTTCTTGTGTTCCAGAATGCAGTACCCGGAAAGGAAACTACCTTTTTCGAAGCGCAGTACATATTTAGCCTCCTCAAAGATCTTTTCCAGTTTAGACAGGTTGTTAGGTGTGATTTTGATATTCATGATGCGAAAATAGCAAAAAGCGCCTATTTGGTGGTCATTCTTGCAAAGGGCACGATCATTTCCTCCAGGGAAATTCCGCCGTGCTGAAAGGTATTACGATAGTAGTTGACGAAATAATTATAGTTATTGGGATAGCAGAGATAGCCATCGCCTTTGGCAAAGATATAAGACGAATTCACGTTGGGCTTTGGTAAGCCGGCATCACGTGGATCCCTGAAGGCCAGCACTTCCTTGGGATCGTAATTCAGGTTACGACCGTGCTTATAGCGCAGGTTGGTGGTGGTTTGCTTATCACCGATCACCTTTACCGGCGTTTTCACCCTTACGCTACCATGATCCGTTGCGATCAGCAGGTTGAACTTTTTATCGCTGATGCGCTTCAGCGCCTGGTGCAACGGGCTGTGTTCAAACCAGCTGGCAGTAATAGAGCGGTAAGAAGCTTCATCGCCGGCCAGTTCTTTCAGTACCTCCATTTCTGTGCGGGCATGGCTGAGCATATCCACAAAATTGTATACGATAACGCTCAGCGGGTAGTCGAGCATATTATGGATGTTATTGAGCATAGACTGGGCATCCGCATGATTGGTCACCTTGGTATAGGAAAACCGCGGATCCATTTTCAGCTGTTTTAGCTGGGCAGCGAAGAAATGCTCTTCAAACATATTTTTTCCCCCTTCTTCATCGTCATTCTTCCATTCCTGCGGGAATCGGTGTTCTATATCCACGGGGAGCATACCAGCAAATATGGCATTACGGCTGTATTGGGTACTGGTAGGCAAAATACTGAAGAAAGATTCTTCCTCCATGAGCCGGAAAGATTCCTGGAAAATGGGCAGAATGGCTTTCCACTGGTCATAGCGGAGATTATCTATCAGCAGGAATACATTGGGCACATTGGGATCCAGGTTGGGCACCACTCTATCGCGGAACAGGGTGTGCGACATCACCGGGGCATCCTTGGTCTTTGGATGGAGCCAGTCGCTGTAGTTCCGGGAAATGAACTTGGAAAATTCGCTATTGGCTTCCGTTTTCTGCGCATTGAATACCTCCAGCATCTCCGGACTATTGGTTTTGGCCATTTCCATTTCCCAATACACCAGTTTTTTATAGATATCCATCCACTCGTTGTAATCAGGATTGGAGCTGAGTGCCATGAACAAGCTGCGGAACTCCTGCTGGTAGGCAGTGGTGGTTTTTTCGGCCACCAACCTTTTGTTGTCAATTATTTTTTTGAGGGATAGTAATACCTGGTTGGGATTGACTGGTTTAATGAGATAGTCGGTAATCTGGGAGCCGATGGCGTCGTCCATTACATTTTCCGCCTCATTTTTAGTGATCATCACGATAGGAATCTGCTGATCGATCTCCTTGATTTTGCTCAGGGTTTCGAGCCCTGTGATACCGGGCATGGATTCATCGAGTAATACCACGTCGACTACCTGGTCTTTCAGGAATTCGAGGGCGTCATAGCCATTGGTGAGGGCGGAAACTTTATACCCTTTGTTTTCCAGGAAGATAATTTGCGATTTGAGGGATTCTATCTCATCGTCTACCCATAGTATATTTATCTGACTCATAATAAGATTTAAGGTGCCGAAAAAAAAGAAATTTACCCCTATTTTTCGGCAAATATCATTCCCTGCCAGTCAATTGGCCGTAATTATATGTTAAAAACGGAAATACCTGGTAAAATGATCGCAGTAAAAAGTGTGAGGGCTGATAAAGTTATTTACCTTCGCATCCATAACATTTAATTACCTGTAACCTACCAATTGTTTTTTACTGTCTGTCATAGGGGTTTCGTGGACGGAGAGCGTCATTATAAGTAAAAAAATTACATATAATTAATTCATGGTGTAGCTTTGCAACAGGCACCAGGGATTTCAGACGCGGACGCCCTGTCTGGAATGTATAATTAAATGCAATGACCGAACGCAAGCGAAAAATTGTTAATGATCCGGTGTATGGCTTTATTACCATAGATCACCCGTTGATTCTTAACCTCATTTCACACCCATGTTACCAGCGGCTCCGCCGCATACATCAGATGGCGCTGGCCCACCTGGTGTACCCGGGTGCAATGCACACGCGATTTCATCATAGCATGGGCGCCTATCACCTGATGAGCATGGCTTTGCAGGAATTGCGGAGCAAAGGGGTTGCGATTACCGCCGATGAAGAGATAGCCACTAAACTGGCTATTTTATTGCATGATATCGGCCATGGTCCTTATTCTCATGCGTTGGAAAATGGCATTATAGAAGGAGTATCTCATGAAGAGATTTCCCAGTGGCTGATGGAGCACCTCAATAAGGAGATGGATGGCGCCCTGACACTTACACTTGACATCTTTAACGGACGGTATCATAAAAAATTCCTGCATCAACTGGTATCCAGCCAGTTAGATGTGGATAGGATGGATTACCTGAACCGCGACAGTTTCTATACCGGGGTGGCTGAAGGCACCATCGGGTATGATCGCATTATAAAAATGCTGACCGTACATCATGGAGAGCTGATGGTGGAAGAAAAAGGCATCTATTCTATCGAAAAATTTGTCATTGCCCGGCGGCTGATGTACTGGCAGGTATACCTGCATAAAACGGTGCTGAGCGCGGAAAATATGCTGGTAAAGATCCTGCGCAGGGCCAAACAGCTGGCCCAGGAGGGAAAAGAATTGTTCTGTTCTCCCGCACTGGCATATTTCCTGTATAATACAGTGACCAGGGACAATTTTGAACGAACACCGGACTGTCTGCAGTTATTTTGCCAACTGGACGACTATGATATCCTGGGAGCGATAAAGGTGTGGACGATGCACGAGGACAAAGTATTGTCCCTTTTGTGCAAATGGTTAATAAACAGGAACTTATTCAAAGTCGTATTAAGTAACCAGGCATTTGATGACAGTGCCGCGCGTTTGTTGAAGGAACAGATTAAACAGAAATGGGGCATTGAAGGACCTGACCTGGATTACTTTGTTTTTTCCGGCGCCGCTACGTTAAGGGCCTATAATGTTAATGACGAGAAGATTAATATCCTATTTAAAGACGGAACTGTAAAAGACATTTCCTCCATAGACAATGCACTGATTAGCCATACGCTGGCGATACCGGTAAAAAAATTCTACATTTGTCATCCAAAAATTCAGGCTAACAACGTTTTATAAGGAATAAAATGTTAAAGAATAATTTCATACTATCCGGTGTGGCCTGGAAAACATTACAATTTTAAACTATGCAGTTTAGCGCATTACAATTAGCTACCATGTTAAATGGTAAGCTGGAGGGAAATCCGGACGTAAAGGTGAGCAACATCGCCAAGATTGAAGAAGCTGGCGAGGGCATGCTCAGTTTCATTGCCAATCCTAAATATGAAGAGTTCATATATACCACCAATGCTTCCATTCTTATTGTGAATGAAAGCCTGGTAATAGAACGTCCGATTAAATCCACTTTGATCAGGGTAAAAGATGCCTATAGCAGTTTTGCACTGCTGCTGGAACAATACCGTTACCTCACTGGTAACAAATCAGGTATTCAGCAACCTTCCTATGTTCCTGCTTCCGTAAAAATGGGTGAAAACGTGTTTGTAGGCGCCTTTGCTTACCTGGGAGAAAACGTGGTACTGGGCAACAACGTAAAAATATATCCTGGCGTATACCTGGGCGACAATGTGATCGTAAACAACGATTCCATCCTGTACCCGGGCGTTAAAGTATACGACAACTGTGTGGTAGGCAGCCGCGTTATGCTGCATGCCGGTTGCGTAATAGGTGGCGATGGCTTTGGCTTTGCCCCTCAGCCGGATGGTTCTTATAAAAAGGTGCCGCAAATTGGCAATGTGGTGATTCACGACAACGTGGAAATTGGCGCCAATACCACCATCGACCGGGCTACCATGGGTAGCACCGTGATCCGCGCAGGCGTGAAACTGGATAACCTGATCCAGGTAGCGCATAATGTGGACATAGGCACCAATACGGTTATTGCCGCCCAAACAGGGGTATCCGGCAGTACCAAGATTGGCCAGAACTGTGTGATTGGCGGACAGGTAGGTATGGTAGGTCATATCCATATTGCCGATAACACTAAAATCAATGCACAGAGCGGCTTGTCTAAGTCTATCACCGTGCCCAATACGTCTTTAACCGGCTCTCCGGCGTACGATTATAAAAGTTCGCTGAAAAGTCAGGCAATTTTTAGAAATTTGCCGGACCTTGAAAAGCGCGTGAAGGAACTGGAGGAGATGGTAAAACAGCTGCTACAGGAAAGAGCAGGTGTATAAAATTGATTACTGATCAAATAGTTACATATTAGTTAGCTTATTATGGAAAATCAGCAATACCAACATACCCTGAAGGGCGAAATTACCTTGTCGGGTATTGGCTTGCATACAGGCGCCTATGTTAATATGACCCTGAAGCCGGCAACACCAGGCCATGGGATTAAATTTCAACGTATAGATCTGCCGGGGCAACCTATCGTAAAAGCGGACGTGGATTATGTAGTGGAAACTACCCGCAGCACTACCCTGGAGCATAACGGCGCCCGGGTAAGTACCGTAGAACATATTATGGCAGCTTTAGCAGGAACCGGTGTGGACAACGCACTGGTAGAGCTGGATGGCGGCGAAATTCCTATCATGGATGGCAGCGCCTGGCCATTTATTGACGCTATAGAAAAAACAGGCCTTCAAAACCAGGATGCCAAGAAAGTATACTATACCATCGATACCAACATCAGCTATTCTGATGAGAAGAAAAAGGTAGAAATGGTAGCTATGCCGGCAGTAGACTACCGCATTACCTGTCTGATCGACTTCAACTCCCCCGTATTGGGCACCCAACACGCCAAAATGAAAGGGATAGAAGAGTTCAAAACAGAAATTGCGCCCTGCCGTACGTTCTGCTTTTTGCATGAACTGGAATACCAGTTGTCGCTCAACCTGATTAAAGGCGGCGATATCAACAACGCGATTGTTGTGGTAGACAAACCAGTAACAGACGAGGAACTGGCCCGCTTAGCCAAGGTGTTTAACCGGGACAACATCTCTGTACAGAAAGAAGGTATTCTCAATAACATAGAGCTGCGCTTCCCTAACGAACCTGCCCGTCACAAACTATTGGACGTAGTAGGTGACCTGGCCCTGATTGGTTATCCGATCAATGCGCATATCATTGCTACCCGTCCGGGACACGCTTCCAACGTGGAATTTGCCCGTAAGATCAAAGCGTATATTAAAAAGAACAAGCACAATAAAGACGTACCTGTATACGATCCTAATCAACCACCCATTTTCGATACACCGCGTATTGAAAGAACGCTGCCGCATCGTTACCCGATGCTGCTGGTAGATAAGATCATTGAGCTGGGAGAAGAGAAAGTAGTTGGTATCAAGAACGTTACTTTCAATGAAGGCTTCTTCCAGGGCCACTTCCCCGGTAACCCGGTAATGCCCGGTGTACTACAGTTGGAGGCGCTGGCACAGGTAGGCGGTATCCTGGCACTGAACCGGGTACCGGATCCGGAAAATTATGATACCTATTTCCTGAAAATCGACAACTGTAAATTCAAATCCAAAGTAGTACCCGGCGATACCATGATTCTTAAAATGGAATTGCTGAGTCCTATCAGAAGAGGCCTTGTAGAAATGCGGGGGACAGTATTTATCGGTAACAAGGTAGCTACTGAGGCCGACATGGTAGCACAAATTATAAAAACAAGAGAAGGCAAATAATAGCAATGATCCACCCGCTAACATACATACATCCAGACGCCAAAGTAGCGCCTAATGTAAAAATTGATCCATTTACCGTCATACATAAAAATGTTGAAATCGGTGATGGCACCTGGATTGGTTCCAACGTAACTATTATGGAAGGAGCCCGCATCGGCAAAAACTGCCGTATTTTCCCGGGTGCTGTTATTTCCGCCATCCCTCAGGATTTGAAATTTGCGGGTGAAGAAACTACGGCGGAAATAGGCGACAATACCACTATCCGTGAATATGTAACCATCAACCGCGGTACCAAAGACAAGTGGAGAACCAAAATCGGTAATAATTGCCTGATCATGGCTTACAGCCATATTGCACACGACTGCGAAGTAGGTAACTACTGCGTATTTTCCAATAACACCACCTTGGCAGGCCATATTTCCGTTGGCAACAACGTAGTGCTGGCAGGTATGGTGGCGGTGCAACAGTTCTGCAAAATCGGTGATCACGCCTTCGTTACCGGGGGCTCCCTGGTACGTAAAGACGTGCCTCCTTATGTAAAAGCTGCCCGCGAACCATTATCCTATGTGGGTGTAAACTCCGTAGGCCTGAAGCGCAGAGGCTTTCCGCTGGAAAAAATCAATCACATCCTGGATATATACCGGATAATTTTTGTGAAAGGCTTTAAGTTATCCAAAGCTATCAGTATCATAGAAGCAGAATTCCCTGCTACTGATGAAAGAGATGAAATCCTGTCGTTCATCCGTGAATCAGGACGTGGTATTATGAGAGGCTATACTTCCAGAACCAATGACGATATCTCTTAACCAGACAGGCAAGCGTTATAACTACGACTGGATTTTCCGGCGTGTAACCCTCACCTTTAGTGAAGGACAACGCTATGCTATACTGGGGCCTAATGGTTCGGGCAAATCTACTTTACTACAAGTCATCTATGGCGCTATTCAACACAATGAAGGCATCATTACATACGGCACACCGGAAAAACCCATCGCAACGGATGCGTTTTTCCGGTACTGTGCCATTGCAGCGCCTTACCTGGAGCTGATTGAAGAGTTCACCCTCTCAGAAATCATTCACTTTCATCAACAGTTCAAAAGCCTTCTTCCCGGCATCACTCCCAAAAAAGCTATGGAGCTGGTAGGCTTGGAAAAGGCGGCCAACAAGCAAATACGGAATTTTTCTTCCGGCATGAAACAGCGTACCAAGCTGGCACTGGCCATCTTATCTGACGTTCCCGTGCTCCTGCTCGATGAGCCCTGCACCAACCTCGATGCAGCCGGTACTGCCCAATACCAGGCGCTCATCAATGAATATGGGGGCAATCGTATGATTATTGTCAGCTCTAATGATGAGCAGGAATATTTCATGTGCAAAGAGCATATCCAGATCCTCGACTATAAATAAGAAAACATACTTCCGTCCTTTTTCTCTTTAGCTTTTGCTTTCTGCTGATAAAAACTATCTTCGTAAAAAGCTATAAGCTATATGAAGACTGCCAGTACTAAAGTGATCAATGGCTGGGCCATGTACGACTGGGCCAACTCCGTGTACAACCTGGTTATCACTACTACTTTTTTCCCTATCTATTTTCTTGCAGTTACCAACGAACATGTTTCCTTCCTGGGAATGAAATTTGTAAACTCCGCCTTGTACAATTACACCATGGCAGCGGCTTACTTGCTGGTGGCTATCACTTCTCCTATTTTATCTTCTATTGCAGATACCCGGGGAAACAAAAAGAATTTCCTCCGCTTCTTTACCATATTAGGTGCGCTTTCCTGTAGCACGTTGTATTTTTTTGACTCCAGTACGCTGATGCTGGGGGTTGTTTGTTTTATGCTATCCACCGTAGGTTATTGCGGGGGCCTGGTGTTTTACAACTCCTATCTGCCTGAAATAGCCGCGCCTGAAGACAGAGACCGAATCAGTGCCCGCGGCTTTAGCATGGGATATATAGGCAGCGTTATCTTACAGTTGATTGGTTTTGGCCTGGTGATGGCGGGCGAAAAGCTGGGTATGGATGAAAGTATGCCGGTAAAGATCACCTTCCTCTTAGTAGGCGTATGGTGGCTGGGTTTTGCGCTCATCACCTTTGCCCGGCTTCCGGATAGTATTGCTACTGTATCGCAACATACGGGTAGTGCGCTGACTGAAGGTTTTACGGAGTTGCGCAAGGTATATGCCCAGGTAAAGCAGATGCCGGTATTGAAAAGATTCCTGCGTGGCTTCTTTTTCTACAGTATGGGTGTACAAACCGTGATGATGGCCGCCACCGTTTTTGGCAGTAAAGTATTACACCTGCCTGCCCAGATGCTGATTGTAACCGTGGTGATTATACAGCTGGTAGCTATTGTTGGCGCCTGGAGCATGGCCCGGTTATCGGATAAATATGGTAATCTTCGTGTATTGATTGGCGTAGTAATACTATGGGTAGGTATCTGTATTGCGGGTTATAAAATGCAAACAGCTACTCACTTCTATATGCTGGCTACCGCCGTAGGCCTTGTCATGGGAGGTATACAATCCCTCAGTCGCTCCACCTATGCCAAGCTAATGCCGGAAACAACAGACACAACTTCCTTCTTCAGTTATTATGATGTTACCGAAAAGCTATCTATCGTAATAGGTATGTTTTCGTTTGCCTATATAGATGATCTGACCGAAGATATGCGCAACTCAGTACTGGCGCTGGTCGTGTTTTTCATCATTGGGTTGATATGGATTTTATCAGCGCTGCGTAAACAGCAACAATTAAAACCAGCGATTTAATTTTATTGTTATTTGGATATTTGGTTGCAGAAATGGGTAACTTTCTGGTACCAAATATCCAAATAACAATTTTATGAAATTATACACCATAGATACAAGATTCTTTAAGCTGGATGGTGGCGCCATGTTCGGCGTAGTGCCTAAAAGCATCTGGAACAAACTGAATCCGGCCGATGAAAACAACCTGTGTACCTGGGCCCTGCGTTGCCTGCTGATTGAAGATGGCAACCGGCTTATCCTGATTGATAATGGCCTGGGCGACAAACAGGACACCAAATTCTTCAGCCATTATCAGCCCCATGGCGATGCAACCCTCGACAAATCGCTGGCTGCACATGGCTTCCACCGCGATGATATCACCGACGTATTCCTTACCCACTTACATTTCGACCATTGTGGCGGTAGTATTGTCCGCCAGGGCGATGCCCTGGTGCCCGCCTTTAAAAACGCCGTATACTGGAGTAATGAGGGGCACTGGAACTGGGCCACTCATCCCAACGACCGGGAAAAGGCATCTTTCCTGAAAGAAAATATCCTGCCTATCAAAGAAAGTGGCCAGCTCCGGTTCATTGCCCACACCGAAGGCATTTCATTTGTTGACAATATCTCCATCCGTTTTGTAAGTGGCCATACGGATGCGATGATGCTTCCGCAAATTCAATACAAGGGTAAAACCATTATATACATGGCGGATTTACTGCCTTCTACGGCGCATATTCCCATTCCTTATGTCATGTCTTACGACATGTTCCCGCTGAGAACGATTCATGAAAAGAAAACTTTTCTGCAAGAGGCGGTAAATAATGAATACATCTTGTTTTTCGAGCATGACCCGGTGAATGAGTGTTGCGTATTACAGCAGACTGAAAAAGGCATCAGGGCAGGCGAAACATTTAAGTTAAGCAGCCTCTGATTCCTGTCACTCTGTCACCATCCCGGCTGCTGCATCATTTTTGATAATGGGGTGGTATGGCTATACACATAACAACGGATAATAAATTGAAAAAACTGATTGTGGTGGGCGACCGCGTGCTCATAAAGCCAGCTACTCCCCACGAACGCACCAGCAGCGGCTTGTACCTGCCTCCGGGGGTACAGGAAAAAGAAAAAGTACAGCGGGGCTATGTTATCAAAACCGGTCCGGGCTACGCTATACCTACTCCCGCTGATGTAGATGAAGCATGGAAACCGGAAGAAGAAAAAGTAAAGTATATCCCTTTACAGGTAAAAGAAGGCGATTTAGCTATCTTCCTGCTTAGTGGCTCTACCGCGGTGGTATATGAAGAGGAAACGTATTATATAGTACCGCAGGGCGCTATCTTAATGCTGGAAAGAGAAGAAGACCTTTAAAGCGCGAACCATACATTTTTCCATATTTCAAAAACCTGCTGCTAAACAGCAGATTTTTTATTTTTATCACGGCATGATAAAGGAGGAAGCACTATTCCTTATATTCCAGGATATCTCCCGGCTGACAATCCAATACCCGGCAGATTGCTTCCAGCGTAGAAAAGCGGATAGCTTTGGCTTTGCCACTCTTTAGTATACTCAGGTTAGCCATCGTAATGCCTACCTGTACACTCAATTCTGTGAGTGACATTTTTCTTTTAGCCAACATTACATCCAGGTTCACGATTATTCCCATAACAGCAATTAAATAGTAAGCGTCTCTTCTTCCTTTAAGCACACGGCCTTTTCGAAAACAACAGCTAAGATAAAAATAACAATGAATGCCACCAGCAACTCCCAGGTTGATCCTAAGATGCCGACCACGCGGAAATACAACCTCCTATTTGATGGAATCATGACGCTGTTTCCAATAAACCAGGCGAAAGTCATTTTTGTCAACAATAACGCCAATAACACCCAAAGAATTCCCTTTACAAAGAATAAATTTTTCCGCGAGATGAGCTGCTGATCTGCCGTTCCTGCTAATAATTTAAACGAACAAAAAGCGATCACCAGGTAGAGCATTGCCAGGATAATATGCTCAAACGCCAAGGTTTGGAAGTAAGCCTGTGGACCAGCCCCAATCTGAGGCCCTAATTGAAAAAAGTAGGTGTAGATATTCATTCCAATGATTCCGATAGTCAGCAATACTGAAATAAGTACCGCAATTTTAAGTAACAGCAAATAGGTAGCAACTTTCATGTGCAGTTATTTTATGAATTCAAAAATATGAAACGCGTATCGAAAATCAAAATAATTTTATCGATTATCAATAAATATAAGTTGAAAAACGATATATACAGATAGATAGTAAATTGATTCTTAAACGGTTAATGCTTTTTATTATCTTCATAAAAAAAATTCTAAGTCATGGCCAATCAGGACGCATTTCTGGACTATATCAAAAACGGCTATACCTTCAAAGGCGAGCATTTCAAATTAGGTTGTGCCATGTTGAACGGCGAAGTAGTTGCAGGAGCAGATGTATTGCTCCCACTGAGTACCCTCAACCGGCACGGCCTTATTGCAGGGGCTACGGGCACCGGTAAAACAAAAACCCTGCAGGTAATTGCAGAAGGACTGAGCGATGCCAGTGTACCTGTGCTCTTAATGGACATTAAAGGGGACTTGAGTGGTATTGCGGCTGCCGGCACCAGTAATCCTAAAATAACAGAAAGGTATCAGAAAATAGGTGGCAGCTGGAGCCCTGCAGCTTACCCGGCAGAATTACTGTCGCTCAGCCAGGAGAAAGGCGTGCGCCTTCGCGCTACCGTCAGCGAATTTGGCCCTATCCTCCTGTCAAAAATACTGGAGCTGAATGATACGCAAGCAGGCCTGGTGGCCATGCTGTTCAAGTATTGCGACGATAACAAGCTTCCCTTACTCGATTTAAAGGACTTTAAAAAAGTACTGCAATACGCCAGCGACGAAGGCAAGGCAGACCTGGAAAAAGACTACGGTAAAATATCCACCACTTCTACCGGCACTGTTTTACGTAAAGTGATAGAGTTGGAACAACAAGGCGCAGGTTTATTTTTCGGAGAAAAATCCTTTGAAGTAGATGACCTGATGCGCGTGAGCGACGATGGCCGGGGCATGGTATCCATCCTGCGTGTAAGCGATATACAAGACAGGCCCAAACTCTTTTCCACCTTTATGCTTAGCCTGCTGGCCGAGTTATATGCCACCCTCCCGGAAGAAGGCGACCTTGATAAACCCAAGCTGGTCATGTTTATCGACGAAGCCCATCTCATTTTCAATGAAGCCAGCGATGCGCTATTGAAACAAATAGATACCATCATAAAACTGATCCGCTCAAAAGGAGTAGGTATTTTCTTCTGTACCCAAAACCCGATGGACGTACCTCCTTCTGTACTGGGACAGCTGGGCCTCAAAGTACAACACGCCCTGCGCGCGTTTACCGCCAACGACCGGAAAACCATCAAGCAAACCGCCGAGAACTACCCGTTATCGGACTTCTATAAAACAGACGAGCTGTTAACGCAGATAGGAATTGGTGAAGCGCTGGTTACCTGCCTGAATGAAAAAGGGGTACCTACCCCGCTCGCCGCTACCATGCTGGTTTCCCCAAGATCCCGGATGGATGTTTTAACAACAGCGGAAGTCGATGCCATCGCGGACAATTCCAAGCTCGTAAAAAAATACAGCGAAGAAATTGACAGCGAAAGCGCCTACGAAATTCTTACTGCCAAACTGCAGGAAGCAGCCGACAAAACCGCCGCCCAGGAAGCGCCTAAAGCCGCTGGCGGTAAACAAAAAGAAGAAAAAGGATTTATTGAACAGGTACTGGAAAGCTCTGCCGCCAGACAGGTAGGACGTACGGCCGCCAGCGTTATTACACGTAGCCTGCTGGGCGCACTGGGCCTGGGTGGACGAAGCAGTAAAAGTAAAAGTTGGTTTTAATTATGCAACCGGTAGCACTTCGCTGCCTGCTTACATCAATATATTTAAAGTATGAGTAGAATTATCAAGACGGGCGTATGCTCGTACGGCATGTCCGGGCAAATATTTCATGCCCCCTTCCTCCACGTAAATCCGGGATTCGAATTTACAGCGGTTGTAGAAAGAAGCAAGCACCTGGCTCAACAGCGGTACCCTAACGTAAAGGTATATACGAGCGTGGAAGAGATGCTGGCCGATAAAGACCTGGAATTGATTGTAGTAAATACCCCCAACTACACGCACTACGATTATGTAAAAGCCGCCCTGGAAGCAGGAAAGAATGTAGTCGTAGAAAAGCCTTTTACAGTACACGCTAAAGAAGGTGAAGAGCTGGCGGCCCTGGCTGCATCAAAAGGACTGCTGCTCAGCGTTTATCACAACCGCCGCTACGACAGCGATTACAAAGTTGTTAAACAAATAGTGCAATCCGGCCAGTTGGGCGACATCCTTGAAGCAGAAATACACTACGACCGTTTCAAAGAAGAACTCAGCTACAAAAAGCATAAAGAAGTGGGCGGTCCTGGTACCGGCTCCCTGTACGACCTGGGCTCTCACCTGATCGACCAGGCCATTACACTGTTTGGCATGCCTAAAGCAGTATGGGCGGATATCCGGGTTATCCGCAGGGACTCGATTGTAGATGATTATTTTGAACTGGTACTTTATTATGATCAGCTGCGCGCCCGCGTAAAATGCAGTTACCTGGTAAGGGAAGCCCTGCCGGCTTACCAGATACACGGACGCATTGGTTCCTTTATCAAAACCAAGTCCGATATACAGGAAGCCCAGCTGCAAAGAGGCCTTTTCCCCAACAGTCCCGACTGGGGAGCAGAAGCGCCACACGAATGGGGTTTATTACATACCGAAATTGATGGTAAAGTCGTAAAGAAATATATCCCCGGCGGTAGCGGCAATTACATGGACTATTACCAGGGAGTATACGAAGCCCTGGTCAATAAAGCCGCCAACCCGGTGCCTCCGCAAGATGCTATTAAAGTAATCAGGGTAATAGAAGCTGCTTTTGAGAGCAGTAAGGAAGGGAAAGTAGTTACCTTATAATTGCTGTGCTTTCAGCTCTCAGCTACCTGAGAGCTGAAAGCCTACCCGCTTCATCGCGAAACACCAGTCCTTCTTCATTCAGGAATTGCAATACTTCCATCAGGTCGTTTCTTCCCACGTCCTGCATTTTTCCCTGTAATGCGATAAACAACAGAGGTTCTGCTTTCAAATAGTTGATAACGGTATCGGATATACGTTTAAATGCGGTGGCATCCAGCGGTTTTGATTTCTTTTTCAAACAAATATCACATACGCCGCAGGGCGCACATTCCTTTTCTCCGAAATAGGCTACCAGCTGCTGTGTGCGGCAGGTATCACGGTTCCGGGCATACGCAAACATTGCCTCCAGTCTGTCGGCATACACTTTTTTACGCACCTCTACCCTGGCCATATTAACGCGCAGGTACTGCGCCGAGGCCCGTTCATGCAGGAAGCAGAGCTGTGGCTGATCGCGGCGCGGCTGATACCGCAATACACCGTAGTTATGCAGTTGTTGCAGTTGGGCAGCAATATCATCGTCTTCCATGAGCATGATACGGCCTATCTGCCTTTCATAAACAGGTACGGCATTATCGAAGATTCCTTCATAGGTACGCAGCAACGTTTTAATAATTTCTTCCAATGCAGGATATGCATTTTCGAACTCATACAACGATGCTTTGTCGGTAACAAATTCTGCACGGGAGGGCAGGAATACACTTTCGCTTAATTGCAGCACCCCTTCCTGTTCCAGCAGGCGTACGGCGCTATAGGCCATGGTAAGGTTCAGCTGAAAAACACGGGCAAAGTCATTGATATCAAAATCAAAGTACATGCCTTCTGCGCTGCCTATAGGCACTTGTAAATAGTTGACGATGGCCTGGTACACCTCGCGAATTTGTTCCAGTGTAGGAAACTGCATGGCTATGCGTTCCTGCATATCTGCCAGTTCATCTTCATTATAAAGCAATACCGCGTAGGCTTTTTGTTCATCACGCCCTGCCCGTCCGGCTTCCTGGTAATAGGCTTCCAGGCTGTCGGGCATATCATAGTGTACCACGATGCGTACATCCGGTTTATCGATCCCCATCCCAAAAGCATTGGTGCATACCATGATACGGGTTTCATTATTGATCCAGGCTTCCTGTCTCGCAGCGCGTTCTGCCTGGGGCAATCCGGCATGATAGTAACTGGCCGGGATGCCCTGTAATGCCAGCAGGGAGGCTATCTCTTTTGTTTTTTTGCGATTGCGGCAATACACAATACCACATCCGGGCACACGTTCCAGCAGGTATTTTACCTTATCAATTTTGGTAGCCTCCTCCAGCACGCTGTAAGAAAGATTGGCCCTGGCAAAGCTTTTGGTAAATACCTGGGCGTCTTTCATCAGCAGCTTATCACAGATATCCGTTTGCACTTTAGGCGTGGCAGAAGCAGTAAGTGCCAGTACCGGCGCGTGTGGGAAGAAACTCCGGATTTCGGCAATTTCCAGGTAGGCTGGCCGGAAATCGTATCCCCATTGTGAAATACAATGTGCTTCATCTACCGCTATCATATTTACCGGTAGTCCATCGCAGTAGGTTTGAAAAAGTTTGCTTTGTAGTCTTTCCGGAGATACATATAAAAACTTGCATCCACCGCGGCGGGCGGCTTCCAGTACTCTCTCTACCTCTTTATATTGCATGCCGGAATAGATGGAATAGGCCGTAATACCTCTTCGTTTCAGGTTCACAACCTGGTCTTTCATCAAGGCAATGAGCGGCGTAATAACCAGGCATAAACCTGGTTTCATCATGGCCGGCACCTGGAAACAGATAGACTTTCCCCCTCCGGTAGGCAGCAGTGCCAGCGTATCCTGGTCCTTTAATATGGAATTGACAATATCTTCCTGTAAAGGGCGAAACTGCTGGTATCCCCAGTATTGTTGCAATATGGCTACGGGTGTACTCAAAGAAAAATTTAATGGTTATTGCGAAGATAACTTATAAGGGCGTAAAGCAGAAAGCGCAAAGCAAAAAGCTATTGAGGAGAATGACCAGCGCGAATTGGTATCCGCTAAGATTGTTCTTCACAATAGCTTTTTGCTTTGCGCTTTCTGCTTTGCGCTTTTTTAGAATACTTTCTTATAACGCAATCTCACAGAATTAACTGCCAGCACTACATCAGACAATCCCATAATACCTGCACCCACAATAGGATTCAGGAATCCCAGGGCTGCTACCGGTATGGCTACTACGTTATAAATAAACGCCCAGAAGAGGTTTTGTTTAATCGTGAGATAAGTATGCTTTCCCAAGCCCAGGGCCAGTGGCAGAGATCCGAGATGATTATTGAGCAGCACTACGTTGGCGCTTTGCATAGCTACCTGTGTAGCATCGCTCAATGATATACCGATGGTGGCTTTAGCCAGTGCCGGCGCATCGTTGATCCCATCGCCCACCATGGCGGTAGGTGCTGTTTTCAGGAGCGTATCCACCATTTGCAGTTTTTGCTCCGGCGATTGTTCAGCATAGATAGCCGTGATGCCCAGCTTTTCGCCCAGCTCCCGGCATTTGCGGGTAGTATCTCCGCTCAGCAGGATCGGCTCAATACCAGCCTGTTTCAGTTGAGCAATTACGGCAGCAGCTTCCGGTCTGATTTCATCGCTGAAGTCAATCCACCCGGTCAGCTGGCCATTCTTCAGGAGATATAAGTTGTGACTGTCATCGGTGGTGGCATTACCGGCCAGTCGGAAAGAACCCAGTTCCCATTGATTACCGGCTTTATCGCTGGCGCGCATCCCCAATCCTTTATGCTCTCTCACCTGTTGTAAAGGCAGTTCCCCGGCGGTTTTCCAAAGTGCGGCGATAGAGCGGGCAATCGGGTGCGAGGAATATTTCTCCAGGCTATATACCACCTGTTTAAACTCATCTTCCGACATATTAAAAAACCGGCAGGCGCTCAGCTCCAGCTTACCGGTGGTAAGGGTACCCGTTTTGTCGAATACCACCTGCCTGATATCTTTAAACATTTCCAGGGTATGTCCGCCTTTAATGAGAATACCATTACGGGCAGCACGTCCCAGGCCCACCATTACTGCCGCCGGCGTAGCCAGTCCCATGGCACAGGGACAGGCAATCACCAGTACAGCTACGCTGCGCATCATGGCTGTAGCCAGCGTAGTATGTCCGATGAAATACCAGCCTGCAAAAGTAATCACTGCAATACTGAGCACCAGGGGTACGAATATAGCGCTGATGCGGTCGGCCAGCTTTTGCATGGGCGGTTTATCGGCCTGGGCTTGTTTTACCAGCTCTATAATGTAGGATAATACTGTATCCTTGCCTGTAGCGGTGATATATACCTTGATGCTGCCATCTTCCAGTATCGTACCGCCTATGACCTTATCCTTTTCTTTTTTACTGACAGGGGTGCTTTCGCCGGTAATCATCGATTCATTGATATGCCCGCTGCCCCAGTAGATGGTGCCATCCATGGGTATTTTGTCGCCCGTATTTACCAGTACGCAATCGCCTGTGCGAAGGGTGCGGTTATCTACTTCATGGATATGTTCGTGTCCGTGATCCGTGTTAATAAGCCTTGCAGTGGTAATTTGCATACGGGCCAGCTCTGAAATGGCCGTGGTAGTTTGTTTTACGGATCGCTCTTCCAGCATATTACCCAGGAATACCAGGGTAATGATGGCGGCGGTAGTTTCATAAAACATATAGTCGGGGCTGCCATATACCACGGTACCTACAAAACTATATACAAAGGCAGCGGTAGCGCCCAATGTTACCAGCACGTCCATATTGGCCATACGGTTGATCAGGGA
This sequence comes from Chitinophaga eiseniae, assembly GCF_012641265.1. Classification (GTDB taxonomy): domain Bacteria; phylum Bacteroidota; class Bacteroidia; order Chitinophagales; family Chitinophagaceae; genus Chitinophaga; species Chitinophaga eiseniae_A. Next base: position 103,767 of record NZ_JABAHZ010000011.1, read on the forward strand.
TCTGACTGCGCTCTTTCCAAAATGCCACATCCCGGTGAGATATACCGGCAGGGTAAGCCCAAACTGTACCCAGGACTGGTGCAGCCAGGGCCAGCTCACCCACATATGCAATAACAGGGGTGCCGTAAATATGGCGCAAAAAATGAATTTGAATGTAAGGGAGGTATAAAACTTCCGTTCGGCGGGCTTATCTTCCGGCAATACCACGCGGTAACCCATCTGGGCAATTCCTTCCAGCGCTTCCTTAGAATCGGCTCCCGACGGGGCTGTAAAGCTCACTTCTTCTGTAGCGAAACTGACATTTACATCCTGCATCCCTTTTTTTTCCAGGTATTTGGAAACACTGAGTGCACAACTGGTGCAATGCATCCCTTCTACCTTGCAACTTACTGGTGTCATCTGAGATCTTCCTCCTGTTTACAAAGTTATTGGCTGAGGCAATAAAGCTGGAAAATATTAATGCAACGGCGAGTCATTTGAACGGGCATTTTCGGCCAGGGTGGCCGATTTATCTTCTTCTTACCGATGAGCAGGTATTAATGCAACGAAGCAGCATTTTGGGGTTATTTATGTAAATTCGTGCATGCAATGGACATTTACGCTGGACCAACTACCGGCAACCGCCCAACAATTCTGGGAATATTTTGCTGACAAACAGGTATTTACATTAGACGGCCCGATGGGAGCAGGTAAAACCACACTGGTAAAGGCTTTATGCACAGCCAAAGGTGTAGAAGACGCCACCGCCAGCCCCACTTTTTCCATTATCAACGAATATGGCTACACAGATGCCGGAGGCCAGCCCCGGCGTATCTTCCACCTGGACCTCTACCGGCTCCGGGACGAAGATGACGCCATCAGCGCCGGCGTGGAGGATACCCTTTACCAGGATGCGATCTGCTTTGTGGAATGGCCCGAAGTAGTAGCCCCCCTTTTACCACCCGGTACCATACATCTGCAACTGGAAGTGCAGCCCGACGAAAAAAGGGTGCTGCGTGAAATCGCTTCCTCTCTCAAATGATGTATCTTTGAATACTTCGATTTATAAAAACTGAACACCGCATATGGAGCAGAGGCAAAAACCTGTAGTAAGTGCTGGATTTACCTATTCACCACTCGAGGAGACGCTGGACATTCCGCAGAAAAATTCCCGTTTGTTTATAGGTATTCCCAAAGAGACGTCTTTCCAGGAGAACCGGATTGCCCTTACGCCCGATGCAGTCAGCATTTTAGCGGCACATGGACACCACATTGTGGTAGAACATAAAGCGGGCGATGGATCGCACTATTATGATACTGACTACTCCGAAGCCGGGGCAGAAATAGTATACGATAAAAAAGAAGTCTTTAAAGCGGAAATTATCGTAAAATCCGCTCCCCTGAACGATGAAGAAATAGAACTCCTCCACGCTCATCAGATCGTTATTTCCCCTATTCACCTGGCAGCCCTGAAAGCGCTACAGGTACAGAAAATGATGGATAAGCGTATCACCCTGTTATCTTTCGAAAACCTGAAAGATGATGCCGGTACCTACCCTATTGTACGGGCTATGAGTGAAATTGCCGGTGGGGCCTGTATGCTGATTGCCGGGCAATACCTGAGCAATGATAACAAAGGTAAGGGCATCCTGCTGGGAGGTGTTACTGGTATCCCACCTACCAAGGTGGTGATCATAGGCGCCGGTATTGTGGGCGAATTTGCAGCCCGTACCGCGCTGGCCCTGGGATCTTCCGTAAAAGTATTCGATAACAACATTTATAAGCTGAAAAGGCTTCAAAACAACATCGGCGTACGGGTGTTCACCTCCGTTATCCAGCCCAAAGTACTGGCAGAGCAACTACGGAATGCCGACGTAGCAGTAGGCGCCCTGTCGTCGCAAAGCGGACGCACCCCCATAGTAGTAAGCGAATCGATGGTGAGCAATATGAAAGCCGGTTCCGTGATCGTGGATGTGAGCATCGACCGGGGCGGTTGTTTCGAAACCTCTGAAATTACCACCCACGAAAACCCCGTGTTCAAAAAATATGATGTGGTGCATTACTGTGTACCCAATATTCCTTCCGGATTTGCCCGCACGGCCTCTGAAGCCATCAGCAATGTACTGATGCCGTTACTGGTAGAAGCTGCCGATGATGGCGGATTTGAGAACCTGGTGTGGATTAAGCGGGGCGTACGTAATGGTATTTACCTGTATAAAGGGGCATTAACCAATTACCATTTGAGCGAGAAATTCAAATTGAAATATACCGACCTGGAACTGCTGCTGGCGGTGAAAGGATAGGCGGATAAGATTGACTGCTTTATGCCGGCAACCGGCATAAAGCAGTCAATAAAATTATACTTCGAGAGAATACCCCATCAGGATAGCGGCTATAATAACCAGCCCGATCACAATCCGGTAATAACCCCACATTTTAAATCCGTATTTCTTTACTGCACCGATAAAGAATTTGATAGCGCCCAGGGCTACTACAAATGCTACCACGTTGCCTATTAGCAGAAGTTTCAGGTTTTCAGGATGTGCCATCAGCAGTTCTTTTCCTTTCAGGAGTTTGTATCCTGTAGCTGCCGCCATGGTAGGCACTGCCAGGAAAAAGGAGAATTCTGCGGCTACACTGCGCGATAATTTTTGCTGCATACCTCCAACAATGGAAGCCGCACTACGACTGGTACCGGGGATCATGGCCAGGCACTGGTAAAACCCAATGCGAAGGGCCGTAAAAATATTGATCTTTTCCTCTGAATCGATGACAGGTGCCTTAAACCAGTTATCTACAAAAAGTAGTATGATACCCCCTACGAAGAGGGTAATGCCCACCGTCAGCGGACTTTCCAGCATGGCGTCTATTTTTTTGCTGAATAAGAATCCTAAGATCAGCGCGGGGATAACAGCTACGATCAACTTGAGATAGAAGTTAAACCGGTTTTTGTCGAATACCAGGAACTTTCTCCAGTAAAATACCACTACCGCCAGGATAGCGCCCAATTGGATCACTACTTCAAACAGCTTGGTAAATTCGTCCTTGCTTATTCCCAGTAATGAACTCACAATGATCATATGACCAGTGGAGGAAATAGGGAGAAACTCTGTCAATCCTTCTACAATGGCAATAATGATAGCCTGTAAAACATTCATTGATTTAATATGGTTAAAAGTTAAAAAAAAAGCGATGAGCAATCATCGCTGTAAGAATACTTTTACGGGCATACACTATGCGTTGGTCTTGGGACGACGCATAATGGCATATACCTCCACCAACAAACCCAGCACAATCACAATAGGCGCAAGGGTAATACGTTGGAAGCTATATACCTGTTCTGGTTTAAAGGAGTTGGGATCGTTGGAATCGCCTCCCATCATCAGGAGAAAACCCAATACGATGACAACAATACCAGCCAGCATAAATTTGTAGTTTTCTTTGGGTAAAATAGGGTGGCTGTTGACCAATGCTTCTTCCTTGGTCTGTACATCCTTTTTGGAACCTGGGTTTATGCTTGTTTTAGCCATAATATTTGGTGTGTTATATCTTCAGTTAAAGCAATTAATTAATACAGATCATCCAGTTTCAGTCGTAGGTACTTCATCACAGAGCGATGCGTACTCACCAGGGAAATACAGATACCGATCAGGATCATGCCTACAAAAAGCAGGGCAATCATCAGGTTGTCTCTTAACCCCGTCAATTCAGGCAGTAATTTATCTGCAAAAGACATGATACCCACCAGGCCTGCAATGGCAATAGCAGCGCTGATAGCCCCATTGGCAATACTACGCAGGTCGAACGGCTTGGCAATGAACCAGCGGGTAGCACCCACCATTTGCATGGTTTTAATCAGGAAACGGTTACTGAACATGGCCAGGCGGATGGTATTATCTATCAGGAAAATTACCACCAGGCATAATAACCCGCTAATGATCAGTATGATCAGCCCTATCCGGTTCACATTTTCGTTCAATTTGCTCACCAGCATGCGCTGATAGGAAATTTCCCTCACAATGCTCTGCTGGGAAAGGTTATTTTCAATAATCTTCAGGCTGTCGTTGTTAACATAGTTAGCGTTAGCCTTGATATTGATGCTGCTGTAAAGCGGATTGTATTGTAACAGGGTGATAAAGTCTTCCCCAAAGTCCTTTTTGAACCGCTGGGCGGCCATATCTTTCGACACGTACTCGATCGACTTCACATACGGCTTATGAGCCATAGAGTCGCGGAGAGCCAGTGCCTGGTTTTCTTTTACATTGTCCCGGAGGATCACCTGTACCTCAATGCTTTCCTTAAAATACTTGCTTAACTTATTAGCATGTATTACCACCAGACCCAGTGTGCCCAATAAAAACAATACCAATGCCACCCCAATGATGGAATACAGGTAGGATGGTTTCGACTTCTTTGCTGATGATTTCCCGGATTGCGCCATTAATCTGCAGTTTATCGGCGAAAATAATAAAAATTAATAGTTATGTGTTTAATTTTGCCAACCCGTTCAGGGAATACACCATATCCGGGCATTAGAATAGCAATATATACAGATGTTGGGGATTGACATTGGAGTATTAATGAATTTAACATTATTTTGCTGAACCGGCATTATTAAAAATTTTTAAACTATAAATGATAACGCCTTTATCATAGGATGTATTGTCATATCCGCTGATAAAGGTCCATCTGCAACCGATATGGAATACAATTTCAGGGCAATCGAAAAAAAATGGCAGCAACAATGGGAGCAATCGCATGCTTACCGTGTGAGCAATGACAGTCCAAAGCCCAAATGTTACGTACTGGACATGTTCCCCTACCCCTCCGGGGCTGGTCTTCACGTAGGACACCCCCTGGGATACATTGCTACAGACATCTATGCACGTTATAAAAGGCTAAAAGGCTATAATGTGCTCCATGCCATGGGTTATGACGCTTTTGGGCTGCCGACCGAACAATATGCCCTGGAAACCGGCCAGCACCCCGCAGTCACTACCGAGCAAAATATCAAAGCTTTCCGTGAACAGCTCGATAATATCGGCTTTTGCTACGACTGGAACCGCCAGGTAACTACCAGCGATCCTTCTTATTATAAGTGGACCCAATGGATCTTCCTTCAGATCTTTGAAAGCTGGTATAACCGCAGCAGCCAGAAGGCGGAACCTATCAGCACCCTGACCGCTATTTTTGAGCAGGCAGGCAATGCCGGCCACATATGCCCGGGCGACCGCAGCATCCAGTTTACCGCCGGTGACTGGAAAAATTATAGCGAAAAAGAGCAACGGGACATATTAATGCAATACCGCCTGGCCTACCTGGCTCATGCCGAGGTAAACTGGTGCCCCGCCCTGGGAACCGTGTTGGCCAACGATGAAGTGGTAAATGGCGTGAGCGAACGTGGAGGTTACCCCGTGATCAAGAAGAAGATGAGCCAGTGGTTCCTGCGCATCACCGACTACGCCAATCGCTTGCTGGAAGGCCTGGAAACGGTGGCATTCAGCGATGCCATGAAAGAAATGCAACGTAACTGGATCGGGAAAAGCCAGGGAGCAGAAATAAAATTTGCCCTGAAAAACTCCAGCGAACACGTAGAAGTATATACTACCCGCCCCGATACTATTTTCGGCGTAGACTTCATGGTACTGGCGCCAGAACACGACCTGGTATCCCTGATCACCACCCCGGAACAAAAAGCCGCTATTGATAAATACCTCGAATACGTGCAAAGCCGCTCCGAGCGGGAACGTATGGCCGATGTAAAACAAATTACCGGCTGCTTTACCGGCGCCTATGCCATCAACCCGTTTGATGGCCGCGAAATACCAGTGTGGATTGCAGAATATGTACTGGCGGGCTACGGTACCGGCGCCATCATGGCCGTACCTTGCGGCGACCAGCGCGACTATGGCTTTGCCAAACATTTCAATATCCCCATCACCAACATCATCGGCGATGCCTTCAACGGCCAGGAAGCCAATCCTACCAAGGATGCTAAACTGCAAAATAGTGGCTTCATCGATGGCATGGATATGAAACCCGCCATGGACGTGGTGAACAGCAAACTCGAAGAAATGGGCATTGGCAAACGCCAGATCAACTACAAAATGCGCGATGCAGGCTTCAGCCGCCAGCGCTACTGGGGTGAGCCATTCCCAATCGTGTATAAAGACGGCGTTCCCTATGCGATGGATGAAAAAGACCTCCCGCTGGAGCTGCCTCATGTGGAAAACTATAAACCCGGTGAAGAAGGCGAAGGCCCTCTGGCCAACATCACTGACTGGGTAAATGTAGCGCCCGGCGTAAAACGCGAAACCAATACCATGCCTGGCTATGCCGGCAGTAGCTGGTACTTCCTGCGCTACATGGATCCTCATAACAGCCATACCTTTGCCGACCGTAAAGCCACCGACTACTGGAACCAGGTAGATGTATACGTAGGTGGTACCGAACATGCCGTAGGGCATCTGCTCTACTCCCGCATGTGGACCAAAGTGCTGTATGACCTGGGGCATATCGGCTTCGACGAGCCGTTTAAATCCCTGATCAACCAGGGTATGATCGGCGGAAGCTCCCGACTTGTATACCGCGTTCGCGGCACCCACCAGTACGTATCTCATGGGTTGAAAGACCAATACGAAACAGATCAACTCCATGTGGATGTAAACATAGTAGATGGTGTAGAGCTGGACACAGAGGCGTTTAAACACTGGAAACCAGACTTCGCCGATGCCACCTTCATCCTGGAGGATGGCAAATACATCTGCGGCATACAGCTGGAAAAAATGAGTAAGCGTTTATTCAATACGGTTAATCCTAACGACCTGGTAGAAAAATACGGCGCCGATACTTTCCGCATGTACGAAATGTTCCTTGGCCCTGTAGAACAGTCCAAACCCTGGGATACCAAAGGTATTGAAGGCGTACACCGCTTCCTCAAAAAGCTGTGGCGCTTATTTGCCGATGAACAAAAGGGTATCCTGGTAAATGAACAGGCACCTACGCCAGAAGAGCTGAAAATTTTGCATAAAACGATCCAGAAGATAGATCACGATACTTCCAGCTTCTCTTATAACACCGCCGTAAGCCAGTTTATGATCTGTGTAAATGAACTTGCTACCCTGCGCTGTCATAAACGCGCTATCCTGGAGCCTTTGCTGATATTGTTAACACCGTATGCACCACACCTCTGCGAAGAACTGTGGCAGTATATGGGACACAATGAAAGCATCCTGAATGCTATCTTCCCGGTATATGAAGAAAAGTATACCAAAGAAACCGCCTTCAACTACCCGGTAGCCATTAATGGCAAAACCCGCTCTGAAATGGGATTCCCGCTGGATGCCGCAGTACCGGATATCGAAAAAGAAGTGCTGGCCAACGAAGTAGTACAGAAATGGCTCGAAGGTAAAGCCCCTAAAAAGGTGATTATCGTAAAAGGAAAGATGATTAACGTGGTGGTGTAAAACCGCTGCCAGTATAATAAAAACGGGCTGTTGCGCAAATCACAATAGCCCGTTTTTTATTGCTAACAATCATGAAAAGTCGTGATAATGTATACAAAAAGTCCTAACGCTATACACACCATCAAACCTCCAGACATCAATAATACTTTTCCTAATGGATGGCGCCGGGTAAGCAACAAAAAAAGTCCTCCAACAATATAACCACCAGGTACCAATGCCAATACCTGCGGACTTGTTAGCCCGCTTTGTCCGCTCGTATAGATTAAAATTCCCATCAACGCCAATGGGATAAATGTGTATAAAAGTACTTGTTTAAATGTGTTACTCATGTTTACCTATTCTTACAGACATCAATGAAAATTCATCCCATTCATAATTAATCCACAGGTGGAAAAGCCCACGAGCAGGATAACTCCGGCCGATAGCAACAGTACTTTTCCCCAATGCATTTTATCCGTTAGCAAACAAATAATCCCTACTAAAACATACGCTCCTGTACAAAGTAGTACAGCAATACCCGCTACGATGATCCCTCCATCGCCGGTAATACACATCAACAACATAAGCCCCAACGGGATCAATGTAGCTTTCAACAAATCTTTAAATGTTTGATTCATGGTATAAAAGATTTGATTAAACGAGTGGCGTAAAAGTCCGCTCTGCCTGTAATGTATTCAGGTATTCCTCTTTATCATCCCTGTAAAAAAGATTCATCGTTTCAAAAGGAATAATACGTCCATCTTTGTGTACAATATGCACACATGATTTTTTAATGGCCCTCACATCAAAGTCGTACGCGTCCAGGAAGCGCATAATCACGATGCGGAAGAGATTCGTATAGTCAAGACCGGGAGCCTGTACCTGCGGCAGGCAGCAGAGCAGCGATTGCATATCATTTACCGCAGCATCGGTAGAAATCCCTGTACTGAATATTTTCAGCACATGCTGATGCAGCCGTTCGTCCTGTTCGTATACAATCGTATTCTTTGAATTATTGAGTAATACAGCAGGATCTACATACCGGGTGAGCGGGTATACCTGTCCATCTATTTTAAGCGCATAGGCCATGGCCAGTGCATCCGGGTTGCAGGGCACCGGGATAATATCATTGGCATGCCAGACAGGCGACTGCTGTAATATTTGTTGTCGTACTTCCGTTAACGTGATCCTGTCGGTGGCAGGGTCAAAATCATCTGTACGGCCTGCCACCTGTACTGGCTGAAAGGTAACGCCACGCACACAAGGCTGTTTGAGGGCATAGTCGATAATGGCACCCATTTCGTCGTCGTTTACGCCTTTCTGAAGTGTAACCACCAGCGTAGTACTGAGGTTAACGGCGTTCAGGTTGGACAGCGCCTGCTGGCGCACTTCCGTCAGATCCTTACCACGCATACGTTCCAGCGCTGCCGGTTTGAAAGAGTCAAACTGGAGATATACTTCAAAATCGGGCATATAGGTCGCCAGTCTCCTGGTAAATTCCAGGTCTTTGGCAATGCGTACGCCATTGGTATTGATCATCAGGTGCCGTATAGGCTTACGTTTGGCAATATCCAATATCTCAAAAAACTGTGGATGCAAGGTTGGCTCCCCTCCGCTCAACTGTACTACATCGGGCTGGCCCTCATTTTCCACGATGATATCAATCATCCGCTCTATTTCTTCCAGTGTGCGGTGCCGGCCATAATGGGGCGACGACATGGCATAGCAGGTAGGGCAGGTAAGGTTGCACCGATCGGTTACTTCTATTACGCTCAGGCAGGAATGCTGCTCATGATCTTGACATAGTCCACAATCATATGGACACCCATAATGCGTATGGGTATTGGTTTTCAACGGTGCTTCCGACGGCTTGTTATAGTTGCGGGTATTCTTGTAGTAGTCGATATCTGTTGCAATCAACACTTTTTCGCGCCCGTGATGCGGACAATGTTTTATCATGAAAACTTTCCCGTCTTCAAATATCACTTTGGCGTCAACCCGCCGTAGGCAAGTACTACAGATGCTCAGTGTAAAATCGTAATAGGTATAATTTTTTTCAGGCATATTGCTTTTGAATTAATCGTGAGGGGAAAACAATGCTGGGTAAATAATAGAGCAATCCTGCCAAACAGGCCAGCTGTATCGATCCCAGGCCAAAGGCATAACGATAGCCGGGTTTGATAAAATCGAGCAAGAGCCGGAATAACAGGTATCCTATCATAAACAATTTAAAAGTAGCGCCGCTAACCAGGGTATATCTCTTATTGATCATTACCAGCAACATCCACAGGACCAGCAGGAAAATAATTTCATAGAGAGATACCGGGTGCCGGGAGATACCATCGCCCAGCTTCATGCCCCAGGGCTGTGAAGTGGGTATCCCGTATGTTTCTTCATAAATACCCATGGAAAAGCAGCCTATCCGGCCTATGATCATAGCAAGAATAAGCGGGTATACAAACAGGTCGCCGGTAGATTGACGTTCACCAATTATCTTCTTTACCAGCTCCACCCCTATCAGGCCGCCCAGCAAGCCTCCTACAATAGTTTTACTTTGGTAGATATATAACAGGATATTACCGGTCTGAAGCAATCCCGGTGGATTTTCCAATGCTCCCAACAGGCGGCTTCCGAATAGCGCGCCAAAAATAGCCCCGATAATGGCCCAAAGCCGGTTTGGCTGATTTACCTGGTCGCCCCGCTGCTTGCGCAGGTACAAGAAATACCGGAAGCCGATAAACATGCCCAACGTTTCCGTGACCGCATGTAACGGCAGCTGTACAGAAAATAAATGGATGTAAACAGGGAACTGCAATGGGCAATGATTATTTAATACACAAATTAATATTTATATTTAGATGAACTTCAAGTACGCAAAAATATGTTACAAGAGGTATTAAAGAAGTATCAGTCCTCCTTCAAGCCGGTTATTCCGCTGATGGGCGATCATGAACCCCTGCTGGTAATGGATTTCACTGCCAACAACACCACGCTTACCAAAAATATCCTGCAGGACATCAACCGGTTTAGCAAATACATTGATACCACGTTGGAACAAAGTGGTTGCCGCCTGGGCATTGGCGGTTATGCCGAGCACCGGACCATATACGCGGTGAGTCCTCATTTCGATGCGGGCGAAGAACCCCGGCGCCTTCACCTGGGTATGGATGTATGGGGAGAAGCCGGTACACAGTTGTATGTTCCGCTGAATGCACATGTACATAGTTTCCGGTTTAATGATCATTTCGGGGATTATGGCGCTACTATTATTTTGCAGCACCAGCTTGATGGATACACCTTCTATACCTTGTACGGGCATTTGAGTATCTCCAATTTACAGGGACTATATGAAAACATGCCTATTGCAGCCGGGCACCAGCTGGCACATTTCGGCACTCCGTCAGAAAATGGTGGATGGCCACCACACCTGCATTTCCAGGTTATTGAAGATATGCAGGGCTTCCGTGGCGACTACCCGGGCGTATGCCGTTATAGCGAGAAAGAAAAATACTTGTCCAACTGCCCAGATCCGGATATCATTTTACAACTCAATCAATACACACATTAACTTCGCTGCCAGCCCAGTACAGAGATGATGAAATAGTAAATTGTTACCGATTCATTAGGATTTATCCGCACAGATGCTATTTTTATGCGTTTAAATCGATTTGGTATGAGAAAACTATTGCTGTCTGGCGTTTGCAGCCTGATAGTTGGCATGGCAACCGCACAGGTACCTTTAAAAGTAATGACCTTCAACATCCGCTACAATAACCCGGATGATAGTCTTAACGCATGGCCTCACCGCAAGGACAAAGTGGCTTCAGAAGTGCTATTCCTGGGAGCGCATACATTGGGGGTTCAGGAAGCGCTGAACGACCAGATGCAGGACCTCCAGCAACAACTGCCACAATACAAAAGCATTGGCGTAGGCCGGGACGATGGTAAAACCAAGGGGGAATTTTCTGCTATTTTTTACGATACTACGCGCTTACAGTTGCTGAAAAGTGAAACATTCTGGTTATCTGAAACACCCGCTGTAGCAGGAAAAATTGGCTGGGATGGCGCCTGTACCCGTATTGTTACCTGGGGAAAATTCAAGGATAAGAAAACCAACAAGCTCTTCTTCCACTTCAATACCCACTTTGATCATATGGGCAAAATTGCCCGCCGGGAAAGTGCTAAGTTCTTACTGCAACAGGTACATCATATAGCCGGTAATGTCCCCGCTATTATTACGGGCGACTTCAATGCTATTCCATCTGATGAACCCATCCAGATTATTATGAATCCGAACGACCCGCTGCATTTAACAGATAGCAAGGCAATCAGCGAAACGCCTCATTTTGGTCCGATAGGCACCTTCAATGGCTGGCAGGCGGCCGAAAGAGAGCCACAGCCCATTGATTACATCTTCCTGAAAGGAAAGTTTCAAATTCTTAAACATGCCAGTATTTCTCCCACCTGGGAGGGCAGGTATGCTTCGGATCACTTCGCTGTATATACAGAGCTGTTGATGAAATAAATAAATCCATAAAAAAGCCCCCGGTCCTGGCATTCATCTACAGGACCGGGGGCAATTCGTTTACGGCAATCAGTCGTGCGTGTGTTCTACAGACATGCTGTTTTCCAGGGCATCAACCACCTTGTTGTGGAGGTTGCCATTTACATCTACACTGATCTTCAACTTACCGTTGGTGAATGAACCGGTAAAGTCGCCGATCTGCAGCTTGGTAAGAATCAGGTCCATTGAAATTTTAAGCGAGCCTTTCCAGTCGATCTTAGAATCTGTTACCACTACATCTTTTCCATGAGCCATCAGTTCAATCTTTCCGGAGAGCAGGATTTCCATGGGGATCTTTTTGCCATCCCAGGTAATAAATCCTATCAGTCGTACTGCAGGATCATTCTTGTCTCCTTCTACTCTTGCATACACTTTCACCTGTTGGTAGGTGCCTGTAGGAATTTTAATTGCTCCCAGTACAGCAGGTACTTTTTTGAGGTCTACCTGTCTGTCTGTTTTCAATTTAAATTCCATTTCATCTTTTCCGCGTTTTGCATCAAAGCGGATTTCTCTTAAACGCGCCGTTGCAGTGTCCCAGGTGATGTCGAAACTACCAGGAGCTGCTTTCGCCATTGCTGCATCGCCGGTGATGGCAGATAAGCGGCCGGTAGCGTCTGGAGATAAAGTGTACGTGGGATTTACTGCCGAAATTTCGTAGTTGACAGTGGCAGCGTTTGCGTTGTCGATGGGTGGTTGAGCATCTGGCCCCGCCATATCATTCTTTGAACAAGAAGACAGCAGGATGGTTGCAATGCCAACAGCACCGCAGAATTGTAGGATTCCGGTTTTCATTATCGATATGGTTTTTAATGACTGGGGAAAATTATGTGGTAAATTTAACAAAGAATTTTAGAAAACGAACAGCTTTGGCGTTAATTAAAAAAGAATGATCCGACTAAGCTCGCTTAATCGGATCAATATATGATGCGCGCTGGTACTATTTTTCCAGCTTTTCAATTCGTGTGGGCGTATCCGTTCCATTTACAATAGAACCCGCACTGATGGCTATAGCCTGGATAATATCCGTGATATTCCTGGTATCAAGCGTCGTTACTTCATCACTTACGGTATGATAATATTTATCTTTATCTATCTGGGTGGTGGAAATGGTATGTGCCGGAACGCCCTGCCTGGCCAGTGTGGCATTGTCTGAGCGGTAAAACAGCTGTTGCTCCGGATAAGGATCCGGGTGGAAATTAAAACTGGATCCTTTCAGGTTACGTTGCAGGATAGGACCAAAATCAGAACGTTCAAAACCGGTGATAAAAGCGCTGTTTCTTCCAAATTTGGACTCCTTACCTATCATCTCAATATTAAACATGGCTACTACTTTGTTAGGATCCTGTTTTTCAGAAAAATAGCGGGAACCATAACCACCTGATTCTTCCGCGGTAAACGCTACAAAAATAACGGAGCGCTCAGGGAGATGGTGTTGAAAATACCTCGAAAGCATGATCACAGCAGTAGTACCGGAAGCGTCATCATCTGCCCCGTTGGCAATACTATCGCCGGCCACGGCGGGTAAAATACCCAGATGGTCGTAGTGACCGGAAAATACGACATATTCATCGGGTTTGCTTTTTCCTCTGATCATGCCGGCTACATTTGCAAACTGCTGCGTCTCCACTTCTCTTTTCACATGTATTTCCCAGCTGGCGGTATCAGCTACTGGTTGTTCTTCGAACACCAGTATGACTTGTTTCTCCATCGCACCTTTTGCAGCAGCAGCGTCCAGTTGTTCACGGGTATCATAACTATGCTCGGATAAACTGCCGGTAAGGCCGCCCAGGTAACCACTCAGTGCGGAGCCTATCCATACGAGGGTATTTTTCTCCAGCCTTCCCGGGTTCTTTAAAATATTCATCAGGGCGTGCGGATCATTTACATGCATCACGGCATAGCTGTCGTCTTTTACCCAGTCGAAATTGCTGCCCGCTCCAATCGGGATCACCGGCCAGCGTTGCGGCACGCCACTAACGGTAAGGGATACACTGGTAGCATGCATTTTATACTTGGCAAATGATTGCAGGTAGTTGCTTTCGCCAGGCAATGGTTGTAGTCCGGCCTTTGCAAACTCGCCGCTGATAAACTGTGCCGCCTTTTCAATGCCAGGCGTTCCCGGAAATCGGCCCTGCATATCGTCGGCCGCCAATGTAGAGATAATACGCCTGACTTCTTTTTCTTTAATATCCTGTGCCTGGCCGGCTATTGCCATACTCCCGGCAACAAGGCATAATAACAGTGATTTCTTCATAAAAGGGCTTAGTCTTTTTGCTTGTTGTGAACCTTGATAACAGGGGTTTCTTTATCCTTCTGGAAATAGATATCGCTGTAGGCTTTTAAAATGGCGGCATAATCTGCCCCAAATTGCAATTCCAGCATCTTCCCCTCTGGCGAAACTAATACTTTGGTCGGATAACCAGCCACCTGGTACAATTTTTCTACCTGGCTATCTGAATGGGCGGCAGCAAACACATAGGCATTGGCCTTTACGAAATCTCTCGCCGTCTCCAGGGTTTCATGGCAGGAAATAGTCAATATTGCATTTCCAGGGTGTTTCCCTTCGTTAATCTCGACTGCCAGCTTATTCAGATGTGGCAGATCTTCCCGGCAGGGAGAACACCAGGTTCCCCAGAAGTCGAGCAACAACCACTTTCCCCGGTAATCTGACAGGTGAAAGCTTTCATTATTAATCCCGGTGAGTGCAAAATCAGGGGCGTCTTTCCAATCTTTCAGCAGTACATCCCGGAAGTAGCCGCCAAAGGATTTCCCCGGGAAATGGTTGTCAAAAAAAGATCTGGCTGAATCCAGCATATCTGGCTCCGTTATCAACTGCCGGGACAATACTTTCATGGCCTCCTGCGGCTTCCCCAGGGCATTCAGCTGGGCGGCAAACTCGGCCCGGTAATCCTCCTTCGAATCGAGGAATACCCGATCATAAAAGCTTTCATAGGCCTTTTCCCTATTGTTTCCCGGCGAGTTGGCCGCTGCCAGGCCCAGGTAATTCATGGCGGCATCTTTGTCTTGTTTTGCGGTTTGCTGGTATTTAAGGAAATAAGCATGCGCCAGGATATTTTTATTGGCATCCTTCTTCTCTTTTAACTCCGGGTGGGTTCTCCAAAAAGCCGTATCCTGCTGGTTCTTCACCAGGTCGGCCAATGTCTTATCCAGCAACTGACCAGCAACGGCGTTTAACTGTGCATCTTTCAAGATACCTGTAACCATCAGCTGATAACGGGCGGCTTTCCCCAATGTTAGCTCAGTGGCGCTCACCTGGCCAAATTGGCTCGCAATGTTTTTTAGTGTTGCCGTGTCTGTTGTATGCATGGCCTGATCCCATAAATACATAGGGCGAACCGATGCCTGCAACACACTGTCTTTTTCCCCTGCTAACCGGCTTAATAGTACTCTGCTGGCAGCGGGTACTTTTTCTGCTTCTTCAAATATTTCAGCAATTCTTTTCTCGCTTACACCACGCTCCCTGAAAGTCTTTAATGCAGCAGCCGTATCAGGGGGAGGGTGTTTTCGTAACCCCTGGGAAAAGGACTGATCCAGCCAGGAATCGAGCATTTGCTGCTTTACGGACAACAGCTTCACCAGGACCACTGCAGTATCAGTATTTTTCCATACTGCATCTCCAAGTTTATTAAACAAGTGGTTGGGGGTATTGGCGATTAGATCAGTGGTCGTTTCTTTCAACAAATTGCGGTATAACTCATAGATAAATTCGCTCCTGCCCCGGTTCAGTAAATTCAGCGTGGCTACTTTAAAAGTCGCATCCCTGCCATACTTCGGCTGATTCACTGCCAGGAAATTGACCAATTTAGCAGAATCCAGTTCGTTGTTTTTCGTCAGCAGTTCGCTACTGTAGGCCATACGGGCCAGTACATTGTAAAAAGCTGTATCCGCTGCCGGCACAGCTGTAGAAGACGGCAAACGCTTTACCTGTGTAACTACCCGCGGCGCATTGGCGCCGCGCCCCAGCCGGGCTATAGCCGTCAGCGTTAGTACGCTTCCGTTGTCACGGGAAAGCGTATACGAAACAGTGGTCCATCCTTTCATTGTATCCGGCATTTCCCGGTCTGCGGTGCCACTGATCATTATGTCATTTTTCCGGACACTGTCTACCCGGTAACTCCAGTACGTGGTATTCCATTGATAGCCGGCTACTTCCCGGGCGGGGAAATGTGCAAACAGGTGATTTATTTCCATCGTTGCATTTAGCCAGGCCAAATAGCCTTCTTCCCATTGCGGTTCGAGCCCCACCTTATTTGTAGCGGCTTTCGCCAGCGCAGGGGCATTTACCGGTTTGCCTACACTATCATTTGGATACAGGGAAAACGACAGCGGTTGATAAAGTGCCAGCATAGGGAACATGAGATCACGGCTAAGCGGATAAGTAGCGGGTTGGTCAGTGCTGTAGTGGGTAGTTCCCGTAGTGACGGCATAATTTTCCAAAGTAGCATCTGCCTGTACCGTGCCATCTGCAAGGACACTGGTAATTGTAATACGGTATAACTTTTCCCGCTGTGTAGACTCCTGTTGCAAACCAGTATCAGTAAATTGTATATGATATAACCAGCTATCACCTTTCTTGAATTTCGTTTGGGCGGCTACAGGCATAGTATAATAAACCAGGGCCAACAAAAGCAATAAAAACAGGGACTTTGTCATACGTGGGGACGGGATTTTAGTAATATTAAAAATAATCAGGAAAAGATGAATATCCAAGAGGTCCTCTTCCTTTGAATATTTGCGTATTTTTGAGGGTATACAATTATGTCCAATCAGCCTTTAAGACCAGAAGAGAACAGGCTCAGCGCCGCTGAGAAAGAGTTCGAGAATAGTATCCGGCCGCGGGAAATCATGGATTTTTCGGGCCAGGATCAAATTATCGAGAACCTGAAGATTTTTATTAAAGCGGCCAAAATGCGTGGGGAAGCGCTCGACCATGTGTTGTTTCACGGACCTCCGGGTTTGGGAAAAACCACCTTGTCGCGTATTGTGGCCAATGAGCTGGGGGTAAATATCCGGGAAACCTCCGGGCCGGTGATTGAAAAACCCGGCGACCTGGCGGGTTTGCTCACCAACCTGGAAGATAAAGACGTGCTGTTTATCGATGAAATACACCGCCTGAGTACCGTGGTGGAGGAATACCTGTATTCTGCCATGGAGGATTACCGCATCGATATTATGATAGATACGGGTCCCAGCGCCCGTGCCATACAAATTAACCTGCAGCCATTTACGCTGATAGGCGCCACCACCCGTTCCGGGCTACTTACGGCGCCATTATTATCGCGTTTCGGCATTAAATCCAGGCTGGAGTACTACAACGCCGCCACTTTGCAAAAGATCATCTGGCGCGCCTCCTCCCTGTTGAATATGAAAATTACTTCTGATGCGGCTAATGAAATAGCGAGGCGTTCCCGGGGTACCCCCCGTATTGCCAACGGGTTGCTGCGCCGCGTACGTGACTTTGCCCAGGTAATAGGCACCGGTGTAATAGACATGGAAATAGCACTGTTGAGCCTGAAAGCATTGAATGTAGATGAATATGGGCTGGATGAAATGGACAACCGGATATTGAATGTGATCATCGAAAACTTCAAGGGAGGTCCTGTGGGCATTACCACCATTGCTACTGCAGTAGGGGAAGAAGCGGGCACCCTGGAAGAAGTATATGAGCCTTTCCTGATACAGGAAGGCTTTATTAAGCGGACCCCCAGGGGCCGGGAAGTTACAGAAAAAGCATATATCCATTTAGGTAAAACCTCCTTCAAGGGCGGTTCTAACCTTCTTTTTTAAGAAGCGTAAAGCTGAAAGCATAAAGCGAAAAGCTATTGTGGAGAATGATCAGGGCGATTTATAAATATTCGCTAAGATTATTCTCCACAATAGCTTTTCGCTTTATGCTTTCAGCTTTACGCTTTCTCAGGCATCTTTCACCACCAGTCTGAACCCGTTACCGTGAATATTCACGATTTCGATATTGGGATCATCCTTCAGGTACTTGCGTAATTTGGCAATATATACGTCCATACTGCGGCCGTTGAAGTAGGTATCGCTACCCCATATTTTTTTCAGGGCCAATTCGCGGGGAAGCAGGTCGTTCTTGTGCTCACACAACATATGTAGCAGTTCGTTCTCTTTGGGTGACAACGTATGTGTTTCATTGTTATGTCCGAGGGTACGGAGGCGGGAATTGAAGGTATAGGAGCCGATTACAAACTCATGTACTTCTTCATCTTTGTTATTGAGCTCCTGGTTACGTTTCAGGATGGCTTTAATTTTCAGCAGCAGCAGTTCGCTGTCGAATGGTTTGGAGATATAGTCATCCGCACCCAGCTTATACCCTTGTATGATGTCTTCCTTCATAGTTTTGGCCGACAGGAAGAAGAGCGGGATATCGGGATCCACATCTCTGATTTCTTCTGCCAGTTTAAATCCGTCCATATTGGGCATCATAATATCCAGCAGACAGATGTCAAATTTCTCGCGGCGGAAGGCTGCCAGGGCCAGGATACCATCGCGGCATAATTCCACATCATAGTCATTCAGCTCCAGGTAGTTCTTCAACACCATACCCAGATTGGTATCATCTTCTGCCAGTAATATCTTCGGTTTACGTTCTTCCATAATCATAAAGGGTTGATTATAACAAATATAAAGTTTTTCTGCGGGACGAAAGGTCGTGAAATTTTGAGTGTTATCACTCAAATGAATTGTTAAAACCGGGGTACTACTTCTTATTCAGCAGCGAGCTAAAAGGATAACGGAGATTGCCGTAGTTCACCATATCTACCACGATATTACCTACAGATATGGGGCTTTCAATGCGCAGGGGCACCTTATTGGCATCGTCGCTTACCCACACGGTCATTTTTTCCCCACCTTCAAAGATCGTTCCTTTAATCAGCAGGGGCTTGAACTTGATAGCGCGAAACTTGCCGAATTTGGTGTTCACCTCTTCTTTGCCCATGTACCGGATATAGATATTGTACACCTGGTCATCGAGGAACATAGCAAAAGGGATTTTATCGCCCGCCTGGTATTTGTTGAAGTCGATATTGCGGGCATAGTAGATGGCGCTGATCACATCCTGTACACAGGGCGGCACAGTGAAGGTCCCGTTGGTGCTGATAGCCTGGTGAGCGGCCTGGTTAAATACTACGTTGTTATAGATCTTATAGCCGCCTTCATTTACATTACGAAGAAACTTGAGTGGTTGCATGGTGGCGGTGTCGATGAAACTCTCGTATTTATCACGTACTTTAAAGATCCAGTCGTATGCCCGGTAGGTTTTCCCATCGCCGGTAACATGGTATACTACGCGGTTGGCGAAGTTTTCGAGCACCACGTTAAAGGTAGCTTCACCGGCCCCTACATACATTTTGCCGAGGTTATAGAATACCTTCAAGGTGATACTTTCACCAGCGTTAAAACTGGTATTGCGTATGGAGCAAAAGTCGTTTTGTGCTTCAACGGGTTGAAAACAGGAAAGCCATAAGACGATCAGTAGAAGATACTTCATTGATGGAAGCTATTTTTCCTTAAAAATTTTTACCCCTAACAATAACACACTTCCCAAAACGGCTGGTAGTACCAGGTTGATCAGCCAAATGCCTACCGTGGCTGCGATGATAGCCATGGTATTGGAGCTTAGCAAACCCAGAAAAAAGATACTTACTTTTCCCCGTACTCCAAGTTCTGCGATAGCAATGGTCGGAACTCCTGCCATAACGAGGTAAATTACGCTATTAAGGAGGAAAGCCTGCCACCACAAAAACTCCATGCCCAGTGCGTCCAACAAAATCAAATACTGTGCCGAGAAGACTATGTACCGGAAGGCTGAAAGCAGCAACAGGTAACGTAAATCGCCCGATGAGTATTTCACAATTATCTGCACAAAGACCTTCACTTTACGAAGAAAAGGCACCTTTTCAAATACAGCCAGAATAATTTGTAACCGAAAATATAACAATATCGTCAGGCCGCAAATAAGTATACCGGCTGCCAGCAGTAATTTTTGCCACATACCGGGACTGAGAAATGCACTTTCAGCTGCCAGCGCATAATTGTTGATATAGTATAGTAAACCAATTAACCCAAAGATAATAGTCACGATCAGCTGGCTGAAACTACCCACGATCGTTGCCGCTATTGCTTTTAGTTTATTATGATTTTTGAGATAAAGGATGCGTCCACCGTATTCGCCTACACGATTTGGGGTATTGATAGAGAGGGAAACGCCAGACATAATAGCGCTAAAAGCCCTGAGAAATGAGACTTCTTCCAGCGGGGCTACTAATTTCTGCCACTTACGGGCTTCCAGGCCCCAGTTGAATAACATTAACACCAGTACCAGGAAAATACCTACCCAACCTCTTTCCTGTAAGGACTCCCACATGTGTCTGACAGACAACTGTAGATTATCGCGATGGATGATTTGCGAGTAAATAGAGTATGCCAGCCACGTAAAAAGCCCTGCCCCTAATAAGTAATTGAGAATTATTTTGGTACTTTTGTTCAGATAGTCAAATTTTGGCAAAAATAAACTGTGGTTGGCAAACAAGTCAAAAATAATTCTCGGCATTGACCCCGGTACCCTCGTAATGGGCTATGGGCTTATACGTATTGAAGGAAAAAAAGCCAGTCTGCTCGGGATGGATGTGCTTAAACTGTCCAAATTCAAAGATCATTACGAGCGGCTGCAACAGATTCACTGCCGGGTACAAGACCTGATCCGGGAACATAAACCCACCAGTTTTGCTATTGAAGCCCCGTTTTATGGTAAGAACGTACAAAGTATGCTGAAGCTGGGACGCGCCCAGGGAGTAGCCATCGCAGCGGCTATCCAGGAAGGATTGGCAGTAACTGAGTACTCCCCCAAAAAAGTAAAGCAATCTGTTACAGGCAATGGCAATGCAGACAAAGAGCAAGTTTGGCAAATGTTGCAACGCACACTCAATATCCCGGAACGCCCTGACTACCTTGATGCTACGGATGCCCTGGCAGTAGCGGTTTGTCATTTTTACCAGGAAAGTAACCCCTTAGCCGGCATTACCGGTTCCAAAGGCTGGGAGAAGTTCCTGCAGCAACATCCCGAGAGGATTGTCAGATAAAAAACATCGGGAGAGAAGGTTATTCAATAAATCCGTAAATTGTAGTCACTTTGGTTAAATTCATGAACCCAATTACAACTGCTACACGGCCATATACCGTTTTTTAACAGCTTGACTATGAAAGGTGACCATCAATTGCTATACACAAGTTTTATAACAGCTTTTTTTATATTAATCAGCATCAGGCAGATATGAAAGCAAGAATCCTATTGGTGGAAGATGATCAAAATGTTGGTGCGGCTACAAAGAAACGACTGGAAGAAGCGGGCTATGATGTAGTGCATAGTATAGATGGCCAGGCAGCATGGGAACAGTTCCAGTTACGCTCATTCGACATTTGCCTACTGGACGTGATGATGCCTAAAAAAGACGGCCTGCAGCTGGCACAGCAAATCCGCGAGCTGAATGACCATGTCCCCATATTATTCCTCACGTCTAAAAATGAAAAAGAAGATCGGATAGCCGGCCTCCAAACCGGTGCAGACGACTATATCAGTAAACCATTCAATATGCAGGAACTTATACTGCGTATCGAAGTGTTCCTGAAACGGACCATGAGCAGGGGGAAAGACAAATCAAACCTGTTTACGATTGGTCAGCTTACCTTCGACTATGAAGACCTCCGCCTTTATACAGCCGATGGTGAAGTGTCTATTTCCGTCACACAAAAGGAAGCCGACCTGCTTAAATACTTCTGCAATAATCCCAATAAAACACTCAAAAGAGAAGATATTCTTTCTAATGTGTGGGGAAAAGATGACTACTTTCTGGGCCGTAGCATGGATGTTTTTATTACCAAACTCCGGAAACATTTTAAATCAGACCCACAAATAAAGCTGGAAACCGTACATGGAGTGGGATTCCGATTCAATATTCCCCCCAGATAAGCTCATTTATAAAGCAGCAATAATCTGCGTCTGTATCTCCTTAAATTCCTCTACAGACAGTTTTAGCTTACTACGAGAAAAATTCATATCATCGGCTGAATTAATTGGAATCAGGTGCATGTGCGCATGCGGGACCTCCAGGCCAACCACACTAACGCCTATACGATTACAAGGCACTACCCGCTCAACAGCTTTGGCAATAGGTTTGGCAAACAACAGCCATTCTTTCAGCAACTCATCCGATACATCGAAAAACTTGTCTGTTTCCGTTTTGCAGATAACCAGGACATGTCCCTTTACCAGCGGAAAAATATCCAGGAAAGCATAAAAGTGCTCATTCTCCGCTATTTTATAGCTTGGGATTTCCCCATTAATGATTTTTGTGAAGATGGTCATAGTAGATAGCTTAATCCAAGGTAAAAATAAAAAAGGGCTGCAAATGAATGCAACCCTGCAAATATCATGAAAAAGTGCCAGTAGCACTTATGCAGTAATACTATCAATCTTAAATTTAATCTGCCCGTTAGGCGCCTGTACCTCCGCAATTTCACCTACATGCTTGCCCAATAAGCCCTTGCCGATAGGAGAAGTAACGGATATCTTACCCGCTTTCAGATCTGCTTCGGTTTCAGAAACCAACTGGTAGGTAACTGTCTTCTTATTAGCCATATTGGTAATGGTAACCTTGCAAAGAATAGATACCTTGGAAGTATCAATAGCGGCTGCACTTACTATACGGGATGTGGCAATAGCGTTCTCCAGCGTGGCAATCTTAGCTTCATGTATGCCCTGCGCTTCCTTGGCGGCATCATATTCGGCATTTTCCTTCAAGTCACCCTTTTCTCTCGCTTCCGCAATTGCACGCGCAATCTCCGCTCTCCCCTTGGTTTTAAGTACGGAAAGCTCACTCATCATTTGGTCCAGGGTTTCTTTCGTAACGTAATTTATGCCAGACATAACCTGCTGTGTTTTTTTGGTTATAAGAAAAAAAAATCAACGCCTCCATTTTCACAGAAGCGTTGTTTACTGGTGTTATCGCAAATATAATGAATTTATTATAAAGAAAAAACCCCTTCTCCCGGAATTAAATAAATTGAAAATCAATTATTTATCCCGGGATCACCACCTGTTTGATAGGCTTATAAAATATTTAATTTCTCTAATACAATGCGGGCCATTTTAATGCTCGCCTGGTGCGAATAGCCAGCTATATGTGGTGTTACTACCACATTGGGCGCTTTCAACAGCCAGGCCAGCTGGGCCTTCTCGTCTTCACTATAAGTATTTAATTTTTCATTCTCCAGCACATCCAGGCAAGCGCCGGCAATCACGCCTCCCTCTAAAGCCCCGATAAGGTCCGGGATATTTACCAGCTTCCCCCTGGCCGTGTTCATGAACCATACCGGCCGGGCAAAAGATTCAAAAAAGCCGGTATTACCAATATGCTTGGTTTCCGGCGTCAGCGGGAGATGTAAGCTGACTACATCCGCTTCCTGGAAAATCTGCTCCAAAGTAGCCTCTTTCACCTCGCTGGTACCAAATCCTTTCTTATACTTATCATAAGCCAGGATGTTTACATCAAAGCCCTTCAGCTTATGCGCAAACGTACTCCCGGTATTACCATAACCGATGATGCCCACTGTTTTGCCATTCAGCTCATACCCCCGGTTACCATCGCGTTCCCAAATCCCTTCTCTCAATTCCAGGTTGCTTTTCAGCACATTATTCAACAGGCAGAGCAACATACCTACTGCCTGCTCTCCTACCGCATCACGATTGCCTTCGGGGCTGCTTACGCAGTGAATACCCTTGCTTTCTGCATACGGAACGTCGATCAGCTCCATACCGGATCCCAGACGGCCTATCCACTGCAATTCCCGGGCATGGTCAATAATATGCTTATCTACCCGGATACGGGTGGTTACAATCAGTCCTACACAATCGCCAATGGCGCTATATACTTCATCATAGGAAATAGCCGGTTGATAAATGACTTCAAAGCCTTTTTCTTCCAGCTGCTCAACTAAATACGGATGCGTTTTCGCGGTAACTAATACTTTCCTGCTCATATCATCTTATGGGATAATGCTGCAAAATCAGCCACAGTCAGTTCTTCTGCCCTTTTTGAAAAAATAGGATCCTGTGCTAACAGTTCCTTATCGAACATGGTTTTCAGCGGATTGCGCACCTGCTTACGGCGCTGGCCAAAGGCTGTTTTCACCAGTACAAAAAATTTACGTTCAGAGGCAATATCTGCCGGCTGCTCCAGCCGGGTAAGACGGATAACGGCAGATTTTACTTTAGGCGGCGGATTGAAGCAGTTTTCATGTACTTCAAACAAATATTCTATCTTATAAAAGGCCTGTAACAGCACACTCAGGATACCATACTCTTTATTGCCATGCGAAGCGGCAATACGCTGGGCCACTTCCTTCTGAAACATACCCACCACTACATCTACCTGCTGGCGCCAGTCCAGCACCTTAAACATAATCTGGGTGGAAATATTGTAAGGAAAATTGCCGATCATCCGGAACGGCCCTTCAAAAGGCAGCTCAGCATCCAATATGCTTACATTGATCAGCTTTCCCCGGATATCAGGGTAAGTTTTTTCCAGGTATTGTACCTTTTCGGTATCCAGTTCTATCGCTTTAAAGTGAATACCTGGCAGTTGCAACAGGTACTTCGTAATGGCTCCCCCTCCGGGGCCCACTTCCAGCACTTGCTGGCCTTCTGTTACAGGTAACGACGCCACTATTTGCCTGGAAATGTTTTCATCCTTAAGGAAATGCTGGCCGAGTGATTTTTTTAGTGTATACATTGTGCAGCGCAAAGATAAAGCATTTATTAGCTTTTATTTCCCCCTGCTTTTAACGGGTCCCCTGCCAACTAAAAGGGGGAAAGCTATAGCCTAAAAGCGTATATTTGCCATTCATTGAGGCAATACAGCATGAGTACCACCCAGCACAACAAACCGGTAATAGGCATCACCATTGGTGATATCAACAGCATTGGCGCAGAAATTATCATCAAAACGTTTATGGACGCGCGCATGATGGAGTTTTGCACGCCGGTAATTTTTGCATCCAACAAAACCATCAACTTCTACCGGAAGCTGATGAATGAAAATAATTTCAACTATCAGAGCATCAAAGACTTCACCCGCCTGAACCACAAGCAGGTGAACGTATATAACTGCTGGGAGGAAGAAGTGCAGATTACCCCCGGAGTGTTGAATGAAATCGGCGGAAAATATGCCGCCCGGGCACTGGAAGTGGCTATTAAATCTATGAAGGACGGCTTCATCAGTGGTCTGGTCACCGCGCCTATCCACAAAAACAACATCCAGAGCGCCAACTTCAACTATACCGGCCATACCCCCTACCTGCGTGATGCCTTCAATGCCAAAGACGTTTTGATGTTCATGACTGCCGACAACATGCGCGTGGGACTCCTCACAGAACATGTGCCCCTGGCGGATGTAAGTAAATATGTTACCAAAGAAAATATTCTAGGCAAATTAGCGCTGATGAGAGATAGCCTGGTAAAGGATTTCGGTATAGACAACCCACGTATCGCCGTGCTGGGCCTCAATCCGCATGCCGGTGATGAAGGTTTGATAGGCCGGGAAGAAATAGAACAAATCAGCCCTGCTATCAGGCATGCCAAAGGTAACGGCATCTTGTGCTTCGGGCCTTATAGCGCCGATGCCTTCTTTGCCCGCGAAATGTTTAAACAATTCGACGGCGTATTAGCCATGTACCACGATCAGGGTTTAATTCCCTTTAAATCGCTGGCCAGCGGCAACGGTATCAACTATACCGCCGGATTGGGCATTGTACGCACCTCTCCCGATCATGGCACCGCCTTCGATATAGCCGGCAAAAACCTGGCAGACCCTGAGTCCTTCAGACAAGCCATCTTCACCTGCCTCGATATCCTGGAGCAACGGGAAACTTATGCGGAAAATACCCGCAACCCGCTGAAGAAAACAGAACTGGCGTCTGAATAGCATAAAGCGAAAAGCTATTATGGAGAATGATTAAAGCGAATGTCAAATACTCGCTAAATTCTTCTCCATAATAGCTTTTCGCTTTATGCTTTCCTTTATTTACGCTTTCCCGCGTGCAGGTAAGACTGTATAGAGGCAACATAGTCGCTAAAGGCCTTTTGCCCTGTGGCGGTGATCTTACAGATCGTTTGCGGATAATTCTCTTTAAACTGCTTTACCACAGTAATATAAGCTGCATCACGTAATTTATTAATCTGTACACTCAGGTTACCTGCCGTAGCATTCGTCTTCTCCTTCAACAGCGTAAATTCTGCTTCTTCCACACTGATCAATATCGACATAATAGCTAGCCGCAATTGTGAATGTAGTACCGGGTCCAGATCTTTGAAGTCCATGTGCATAATTTTCTTATATAGCTACTTTGATATACCTGCAACGGGAACAAAATAACTAAATATCCAAAGAATTAAAACCTTTGATTAGTTACTGGCTTTAGCCAACAGCGTGCGGGTATACGGTTCTCCCCAATGTGGCGCTATATTGCTTTCTGGCTTAAAGGCCGCAAACTTTGTCAATGCCAGTTCCAGGGCTGTTTTTGCACCAGACTTACTACCACCCCATTGTTCCGGTGTGAACAATAATGATTGTCCCTGCAACATGTAAATACGCGGGTTTTCCGGGTTGTACTCCTTGGCTTGTTGCAATTGCTTAGCCGCTTCTGCTCCATACATCTGACCACGGGTCATAGGATCTACTGTTAATCGTGCAGTGGCCACCAGGGAACGGATGCAGGCAATTTCAGAGTTCTTTGGACTCAATGACTCCGCCTTATCAAGATTCACTTCTGCTCTGTCCATCAGTGGATCCAGCTGACTTTTATCCTTCAGCATAAATCCCTGCATTACCTGCATATAAGCAGCATAATAGTAAGGCAACCATTGGCTTTGTTCTGCGTTGGCAATTCGCTCAAAGGTATTGCCCTTTTCCAGCAGATGATCAGGGGTAAATGTGCTGCTGCTATCCAGGTCAGCAGTTTGTTTGGTCATAGCATCCATGTATTGGGCGCTCTGGGCCATGGCGGCAGTAGCCATGCTACCGGTAAATAAAAATGCTAAAAAGAGACGTTTCATATGTGTGTTATTAGAGGTTATTAAGAACATCCTGTCTTCTGTCGATACCAAAATTCATAAACATACCCAGGTAAATAAATCTTGGCACATTGGGCGTAATCTCATTCCGGCGTAATCCATCAGTAGAATAGTGATAACCGAATACCTGCTTGTTACCAAGCGCATTGCTCACCGACAAAACAAATATGGTAAAGGCTTTGCGAATACTGGTAAGATAACTGGCGCTCACTCCCACGGCATTATAGGTCATTGTTTTTTCCGACATAAATTTGTCAACAGGTAAATTGGGATCATAATATGGACGGCCTGTTGCAAAGGTGTATGTTAAACCCAGGTTGGTGCTAATTTTAGACAAGTAGTATTTGTATACGATACTGGCGGTATGATTGGCCGCAAAATCGGGTTGTACACGGAATGGGTAATTCAGGTAATCCCGTTTAGTATCCAGGTAAGAATAGGAAATCCAGTAGTCCACATTCTTAAAGGTTTTGCGGTCGCGCCAAAACACTTCGACACCTTTGGCATAGCCATCGCCATTGTTGTTATAGGAAGGCACGGTTTTAACCAGGTCTTTGTACTTCTTATAAAACACTTCCGTGCGGAAGGTATAACTATTGGATATCCGCTGGAAACTGGCAATATAGTGAGTGGCTTTCATATAGCCCAGGTAGTTATTGAAGCGGAGATACTGTGGCTCCGGCTTTTGGTAATAGTCGCCATAGGCCAATGAAAACTGGCTATAGTTATCGAATTTATAAGCGAGCGATACCCGCGGTGCAAAGTTCATTTTAGCCAGTATAGAAGAATATTCTGCGCGGCCGCCCAGGCGGCCTACCAGGCTGGGGGTAATGTAAATATCGCCCTCGGCAAAAGCTGCGGTGTAATTGTCCACGTAGTTGGCCGTCCTTCCATTGAAGGAAGAGTTTTCGATGGCATACTGGTATTCTCCGCCAAATCTAACCACAGAAAAGCTGCCCAGGTTTTTATATAGCATCAGCTTCGACTGGCTCAGGGTAGATCGTACCTTGATCAGGGTGGGTGCTGGATTCTTCAACAGCGTGTCTGTATGAATATTATCCGTATTGATACTAAAGGACGCGCCGGCATACAGGTGCCAGTCATTTCCTATGTTTTCGCGATAGGTCAGATTCGTGTATACGTTGTTGTTATGTACTTTAAAAGACTCCATATAGCCGGGATATTCCAAGCTGTTGCTATTGAATCCCATTTTGGTCCAGTTGCCATATCCATAGAATTTAAGCATCCCGGTGGAAGAAGTCTTCCTGCGGAAATTGGCAGAAGTGCCAATAATTTCCGGTCCGAGGCTGGGTGTTTGTTTGGGCTTCACCACATTAAAGTAAGGCGCCAGGTTGGTATAGTCTGCTTCTACGCCGTAGGAGGTCTTTTTATCTTTCGTTAGTTTATCTACGCCTCCGTTTACCCCGATCACGGACAATCCCAGTGAAGAAGAAGAACGGGTGGGCAGGTCGGTAGACTCCAATATCAGCGCGGATGACAAGGCCTGGCCATATTGTGCCGAATAGCCGCCACTGCTGAAGGTGGTGCCTTTAAACAGGAAAGGGGAAAAACGGCCACGGCCCGGAATATCTGGCAGACTGGTTGAAAAAGGATTTCTTACCAGCATACCGTCTATCAGTGTTTGGGTTTCGTAGCCGGTACCGCCGCGTACAAACAGCCCTTCCCGGTCGTTTGTTTGCTGCGCGCCTGGTAGCGTTTTGATGGCGTTTACAATATCGGCGCCTGCACCGGCAGTGGTAACAATATCCAGGGGTTTGAGCACGGTTCCTTTCTTATCATCGCTGGCTTCAAAGCTGCCAGCAGAGATGGTAACTACCCGTAGGGCATTGATATTGTTCTTCAGTACGATGTTTATTGGTTCGGAGGCGCTTACATTTGCTTTTAAGTCCATAGGCTGGTAACCGGTAAAGGAGGCAGAAATGATCTGGTCGCCGGAGGCACTGGTAGTAAAGGAAAAGGTACCGTCTGCTGTGGTGGTCGCTCCATCATAAGTACCTCTGATGGCGATGTTTACGCCTGCCAGTGGATGCTTTTTGCTATCAGTTACCTTACCTGTCACTTTATTTTGTGCCAGCGACACCAAAGGAAAACAGATCAGCAGATATAGATAAAGGTTGAATTTCGACATATCAGGGATTAATTTGATGGGACAAAACTAAACTAGTTTATATTGTAAACCAAAATTCTTATAGAAGATTCACCGAAATTTAAAAGGGCTTTACCGATAACGGTAAAGCCCTTCTATATTTTCAGCAAGATGCTTTGCTTATGCGAATCTGTGTTTCAGCTCATTAGCGAGTGTCACCATTTTCTTCAGACCATCTTCCGGCAGATTTCCTTTCTTGAATTCGGCCAGTACATCGGGCAAACGAACATCCATTTCGTTCAGGAATGCTTCTTCGAAAGCACGTACCTGTTTAACGGGAACATCGCGCAGCAGACCATTGGTACCGAGGTAGATGATAGCCACCTGCTTTTCAACCGGGAATGGGCTGAACTGTGGTTGTTTCAGGATTTCCACGTTACGGGCACCTTTGTCGATAACTGCTTTGGTAGCAGCATCCAGGTCACCACCGAATTTAGAGAAGGCCTCCATTTCGCGGTATTGTGCCTGGTCGAGTTTCAGGGTACCAGATACTTTCTTCATGGATTTGATCTGAGCGTTACCACCCACACGGCTTACAGAGATACCTACGTTGATCGCAGGACGGATACCTGCGTTGAACAGGTTACCTTCCAGGAAGATCTGACCATCGGTGATGGAGATTACGTTGGTAGGGATGTAAGCAGATACATCACTCGCTTGTGTTTCGATGATAGGCAATGCAGTCAGGGAACCACCACCTTTTACCAGGTGTCTGATAGATTCTGGCAGATCATTCATTTGCTGGGCGATTGCATCATTATTGATAATTTTCGCAGCGCGCTCAAGCAAACGGCTATGCAGGTAGAATACGTCACCAGGGTAAGCTTCACGACCAGGAGGACGTTTCAGCAGCAGGGATACCTCACGGTAAGCAACGGCCTGTTTAGACAGGTCATCGTATACGATCAGTGCAGGACGGCCTGAGTCACGGAAGAACTCACCGATAGCAGCACCGGCAAATGGAGCGTAGAACTGCAGCGGAGCAGGATCTGCTGCATTTGCAGCTACGATAGTAGTATAAGCCATAGCACCTGCTTCCTGTAATGTTTTCATTACACCGGCAACAGTAGATGCTTTCTGACCAATCGCTACGTATATGCAGTATACAGGTTTACCTGCCTCAAAGAATTCTTTCTGGTTAATGATGGTGTCGATACAGATAGCTGTTTTACCTGTTTGACGGTCACCAATTACCAGCTCACGCTGACCACGGCCAACAGGAATCATCGCATCGATCGCTTTCACACCTGTTTGCAGCGGTTCTTTTACCGGTTCACGGAACAATACTCCTGGTGCTTTACGCTCCAGTGGCATTTCGTACAGTTCACCTTTGATAGGGCCTTTACCATCAACTGGCTCACCCAGTGTATTGATAACGCGACCAATCACACCTTCACCCACGTTAATGGATGCGATCTGTTTGGTACGACGTACTTTATCACCTTCTTTAATACCTGATGAAGCACCCATCAATACCACACCCACGTTATCTTCTTCCAGGTTCAGTGCAATTGCTTTTACACCATTGCTGAATTCAACGAGTTCACCGTAACCAACGTTACCCAAACCGTAAATGCGGGCAATACCATCACCCACTGACAATACAGTACCTACCTCTTCCAGGTCGGCAGAAGCATTGAAGTTGCTTAACTGCTGGCGTAATATCGCCGAAATTTCATCAGGTTTAATATCAACCATAATTATGATTTTAAAAAAAGTCGTTAGATAAATTTAGTATAACGACAACAGCTTTGCGTGTACGCAGCGGCTGCTGTATAATTAACGTATCTCGGATACGTAAATGTTCTTGGTAAATTGTTGTTTGATATCCTTCAGATCGCGGAGGATAGAAGCATCAAACAATTTATCATTGGTTTCCAACACGAAGCCACCGATCAGATCGGCGTTTACAGCTGTTTCCAATACTACCTGCTGAGGAACTTCACTGGCTATTTTGGATTTGATTACATCCAGTGTAGCATTGTCCAGTGCCACGGCAGTAGTGATTTTTACAGAACTGATATTTTTCAGTGTGTTGTACTGGCGCTTAAACTCGGTAACGATTTCAGGCAGTGCGCTTTCACGGCCTTTGTTTACCAGCAGGTTCAGGAAACTCAGTGTAGTAGTACTTACCCGTCCTTCCAGCACTGCTGCCAGGATCTTTTGCTTTTTATCAGCCTTAATGATGGGGCTCTTCAGCAAACTCACCACATCCGGGTTGCTTTTCATCACCTGTTGTAAGTACTGCATGTCGGTATGTACAGCTTCCACCTGGTTCAGTTCCTGTACCAGGTCTATCAATGATTTTGCATACCGGGATGCTAAACGGGGATTCTGCATATTTAAAAAAGCTTTTAGCCGTTAACTCTTTGCTGTTACCAGCATTCAGTTAATCTCTTAGTTCAATTTGATTTCTTCTGCCAGTTGTTTTACGTAACCTTCCTGCGCTGTTTTATCAGCCAGTTCTCTTCTCAGTACTTTTTCAGCAACTTCGATTACGAGGGTACCTACCTGGTTTTTCACATCCGTTAACGCAGCCATTTTCTGGTTTTCGATAGCGGTGTAAGCTTCACTGATGATTTTCTTAGCTTCAGCTTGTGCCTGAGTTTTAGCTTCGCTGATAATCATGTCCTTCGCGTCTTTTGCTTCCTTCAGGATCTTACTTCTTTCAGCTTTAGCTTCCGCCAGCACATGTTCGTGCTCAGCTTTCATCTGTGCCATTTCTTCTTTCACTCTTTCAGCAGTAGTAATGGATTCAGTGATTGAATCTTCCCTTTCTTTCAGAGTAGCAAGGATCGGTTTCCAGGCAAATTTCTTCAGTATCAGGAAAACGATAACGAAAACGATAAACGAAAAAGCAAACAAGCCTAACGCGGGTTGCAACAGATCCATATAATTAGGATTTTATGATATTGTTATATTGATATTTACAGATGTTGAATGAGCTGTGTTCAGCATAAAAATTTACTGCATCCATTGCCCTGTGCGCCGGATGCAGTAAGAAGTTTTGCTTACATAACTACCGCCAACAGACCAGCGATAACGCCGAAGAGGGCAACACCCTCAACCAGCGCAGCAGCCAGGATCATGTTTGCACGGATGTCGTTAGCAGCTTCTGGTTGACGAGCGATAGACTCCAGAGCGCTCTTACCGATGTTACCTACACCGATACCAGCAGCGATAGCAGCGATACCAGCACCAACAGCACCACCAGCCTTAGCCAGACCAGATGCAGCAGCAGCCTGCAATAAAATAGACAAAAGTGCCATAATGAATATGTATTTGAATTTAAAAAATTTCGTTTGTTCGTAAAAGCTGCAGTAATCTACTGTTCACTTTCAATCATCCTGCTTAAAGGAGATTAGTGGTGATGTCCATCTTCATGATGAGCACCTTCCATTGCCTGGCCAATAAAGACCGCAGTCAGGTTGGCAAAGATAAATGCCTGGATAAAAGCTACCAGCAATTCCAGCATCATCATTACCAGGTTGAAGGCAATGGATACCGGCATAAAGCCATAACCAATTCCGCGGTTCATAGAACCAAAAATGAATACCAGGCTGATAATGCTCAGGATGATAATGTGACCTGCCAGGATGTTGGCAAACAACCTGATCATCAGGGAGATAGGTTTAGTAAACACACCAATCAACTCCACCGGAGCCAGGATCAGCTTTACACCAAATGGTGCCGGAGGATTGAAGATATGACCCCAGAAATGCTTGTTGGTGCTGAACATAGTAGCCATAAAGCTAATAAGCGCCAGGGCCGCAGTTACCGCGATGTTACCGGTTACGTTGGCAGAACCAGGCAACAGTCCCAACAGGTTATTGATCAGAATGAAAAAGAATACAGTGAGAATAAAAGGAGTGTATTTAGCGCTCCGGTGACCAGGAATATTTGGTTTTACCACCTCATCACGCATAAAGATGATAACCGGCTCTATCAGGCTCTGTAAACCTTTAGGCGCTTTCTTGGCGCCACGGGTTTTGTAAGCCTTCGCTACCGTCAGCATGATCCAGGTCAGCAGGATGGCAGCAATCAGCATAGAGGTGATATTCTTGGTCATAGACAAATCATATACCTTCTCATTGGTAGGCATACCATTATCATCTACGGCGATTACTTTATTATTAGGATAAGCAGCTTCATCGAGCCCCTTCTCTGCACGGTAATGCGCATTTACCAGCTGATAACCGGCATATGGCTGATGTCCGTGCTCAAAACGGGATGACATAAACGCAGTAACACCATGTGCCGGAGAATACATAATTACCGGTAAAGGAATAACTACCGGGGTATGTTCACCCAGATCAAACAGGTGCCAGTCATGTGCATCAGAAATATGTCCGAAGAGCACCTCCTTAATATCAATCTTCTTGGACTCACCTTCTTCAGAGTGCTTTTCTTCACCAGACAACGCAGCTGCTGCGTGTTCAGGGTGCGCCTCCTCAGCGTAGGAAAAATTACTAAAACTGTGAAGGCCTAAAACCATCACAAGTGCTACCATTCTATGTTTGAACCAATTGAAAGAAATCACCGTTTTCTGAAATTTTGCGCAAAGATAACCGTTTTTATTTTCAAAATTAAGCGACTACGAAAAAAAAGAACGATATATTGTAATTATATTGATAGCCAAGCCCTTGTAACCGCATATTCTACCCTTTTTCTATAAAAAATATCCCCGGAAAGGGTCTATTGCAAATGGTTATTCATATTTAAAAAATAATAATCTAATTATTTACGATAACGTTCGGTTTATAATGGATCTTTCCTGGGATATATTAATATATAAAGACAGCCAATGGCTGTCTTTATATAGATGATGGATCATTTTTAAAGAAATATAACAACGAAACAAGATAAGAACGCCTTTCTGCTGAAATCAGCCCTCGGCCTACCCCGACTCACGGCGCTATACTTTCGCAACATTAAACTGCATACTATGCAGTTTATAGTAAAACCCTTCCAGCTTCAGCAACTCATCATGTGTACCCATTTCCTTCACTTCTCCCTTATCCAGCACAATAATCTTATCGGCCTTACTGATGGTAGACAAACGATGCGCAATGATAATGGCGGTACGGTCGGCAATTAGCTTATCAATGGCTTGTTGTATCATCATTTCAGATTCTGTATCGATGGAAGAAGTGGCCTCATCGAGCACCAGTATGGCCGGATCATACAGCAGAGCCCGCACAAACGAGATCAGCTGCCGCTGTCCGAGCGACAAAGTGCTACCTCTTTCCATGACCTGGTAGTCGTATCCTCCCGGCAATTGCATAATAAAGTCGTGAATACCAATCAACCGGGCAGCTTCTTCCACTTTTTCCCGGCTGATACTGCTGTCGTGCAGGGTGATGTTATCGTAAATAGAACCGGCAAACAGGAATACATCCTGCAATACCACGCCTATCTTACTCCGCAATGATTCCAGCGAATACGCCGGCAATGGGATCCCATCTATCTTGATACTTCCTTTCTGAATTTCATAGAGGCGGTTAAGGATGCTGATAATAGTGGTTTTACCCGAACCGGTATGCCCTACTATCGCTACCGTATCGCCCGGATTAGCGTGGAAATTGATGTCTTTCAGTACATAACGGTCCTCTACATACGCAAAGGACACATGTTCAAAGCTAATGTCGCCCTTCATCTGATCGGCCTTGTGATGCCCCTTATCCGCAATATAATCCTGGTTATCCAACACCTTGAACACGCGCTCGCTGGCCACCATTCCCATTTGCAGGGTATTGAACTTATCGGCCAGCATACGGAGCGGGCGAAAAAGCATGTTCAGGTACATAATGAACGCTATCATTACGCCCTGGGTCACTTCATAGTTCAGCACTTTATTGGCGCCCCACCAGACCATCAGTCCTAATGAAATAGCCAGGATAATTTCCACTACCGGGAAAAACACGGAATAAGCAAAAATAGCGTCGATATTGGCATTGCGGTGATCTTTGTTGATATGTTTAAAGCGGGCAAACTCCCTTTTTTCTGAAGTAAACGCCTGTACCACTACCATACCCGTAAGATGCTCCTGTACAAAGGCATTCAGCGCCGATACGGCATTACGCACCTTGTAAAAGGATTTATTCACACTTTCTTTAAAAATGTAGGTAGCAAAAATTAGTATAGGAAAGGGCGACAAGCTAATCAGCGTCAGGCGCCAGTCTTCCATAAACATCACCACCAGGATGGCGATGATCATCAACAGATCTGCCACAATGGAAATAATCCCTTCCGAAAAAACATCGTTAATGGCTTCAATATCGTTGATGGTCCGGGTAGTGAGGGTACCAATGGGCGTTTTATCAAAAAATGCCAGGTTCAGGTGCACAATCTTCTTATACACCGTTACCCGCAGGTCTTTTACCACCGATTGTCCCAGCCAGTTGGTCAGGTACGAGAAAAAGAACCGTACCACCGTTTCCAGCAGCAGCAATCCTATTTGTACTATAGTGACCAGGATCAGCATCCTCATCAGCTGTCCGGCAATGTATTTATCTACCGTTACCTGGATCAGGTAGGGCCGTAATGGAGAAATAGCAGCCAGTACAACCGTTAATATCATGGATATGTAGAAGGACCGCTTATAAGGAGCCGCGAACGTGAAGATGCGCCGTAATAAACTAAAATCAAATACTTTCTTTACCGCAAGATTTTCCAATGTGCCGGGTTTGAACTACACTACAAACGTACAACAAAAAGCAGAAAGCTTAAAGCGGAAAGCATAAAGCTATTAAGGCGAATGACCGGGCGGATAAATATCCGCTTAGATCATTCGCCTTAATAGCTTTATGCTTTATGCCTTATGCTTTTTGTATCGTCCTGAAATAAGTTGACACTTAAAATGTCAACTTATGAAGAATACAGGAGTTTCGGGCAAAAGTAAAAGGACCCGACTTGATTACAGCTTGGCGTTTAAGCTTCAGGTTATCGATGAAGT
>NZ_JABAHZ010000012.1 GCF_012641265.1 Chitinophaga eiseniae
TTATACAACAATCCAACAATTAATACTGCATCAAAAATTGCATTTTGGAATAAATTATCTCATAATGAGCTTAGTTGTGCCTAAAAACTAAAAGAGCGCCTCAATTATTTTTGAGACGCCCTCTTTTCTTTTTTATACCTACTCCCCAATTATTTCAAACCATATTTCTGCTCATACTTCTCATTCAACTGTTTCTGTTTATTATCCAGGTTGATTTCCCTTCCCTGGATAAATGCCTGGGTAATGACACTCGACTTCATATCCAGCATATCCCCGTTACTCACCGCAATGTTGGCGTCTTTACCGGGTTCCAGCGAACCAGCGATGTTATCAATACCCAGTATTTTAGCTGCGTTTAGCGTAACCGCCGACAGCGCTTGTTCCTTGCTCAGGCCATAAGTAGCTGCGGTACCCGCTTCAAATCCCAGGTTACGTTGCTGCCAGAACCCTTCGTTGCTCAGGCAATACAACACGCCGGCTTTCTGTAGCAGCGCAGCTGTTTTATAAGGCTGATCCACATCATCGTCTTGCATGAGCGGCAAGCTATGCGGCTGGGTTAACACTACCGGGATATTATTTTTCTGCAGGATATCGGCAATCAGCCAGGCATCAGTACCTCCTACAATGGCCACCTCTATATTAAACTCTTTTGCAAAATCTATGGCCAGCAACATTTCCTTTACCAGGTCGCAGTGAATGAACAACTTTTGTTCTTTATTAAACAGGCGACGCATGGATTCAAATTTGAGATTGGTAGCGCTGTGCTTCCCTTCTTTCAGCCAGGCATTGGCTTCCCGGAAAAACGTTCTTACCTTTTCTATCTGCTCCAGGGCTGCTTTGGTTCTGTCGTTAGTGGCGGGACCACTACCGCTGCCCACTGGTATCAAACGGGGCATAAAGAAGTGCAGCGCATTATCTGTTTTATAGGCCGCATCTTCCCAGTTCCAGGCATCCAGCTGCACCACGGATGAGGCGCCGCTAACGATGCCGCCCTGTGGAGTTATCTGTGCCAGTAATATCCCATTGGAGCGCAGGGTATTAATTACTTTGGAATCGGCATTATACGCAATAATGGAACGAACGGACGGGTTGATTTCACCCACTTCCCGGAGATCGATAGTGGCACGTACACTTTCAAATTCTACCAGCCCCACGCTGGTTTCCGGTGCTATGATACCCGGGTATACATGCTGCCCTTTCAAATCTATTACGGTAGCATCGCCGGCAGCTGCAATGTTATTTCCAACAGCAGTGATTTTTCCCTGGCTGAAGGCGATGGTACCATTTTCAATCACCTGCCCATTACCTACATGAATGGTGGCATGAGTAAGGTAAACCGGTTTGCGTTGGGCGGGTGCGGGAGAAATTGTTTCCTGTGCATAGGCGGAATGAAGTCCCATGGCCAGACCCAGCAAAATAATATTTTTATTCATCGATCATTTGCTTAAAGTGTTTCAAAATAATGGGCGGCTAGTAGCCGATTGCCTGTTGGTGTCCTCCCTGCAGATCTTCGCAGTGGTACATTTCATCTGGCACAAAAGTGGCTTTCTGCGTAGGCGTACCTTTCTTCTTTTCCGCCAGCATGCGTTGTATCAGGCGATTTCGCTCAGCGGCAATGCGGGCGCGCAGTTGCAGGTCGTATTCCCTGTCAAATTCCACAATACCATCTACAATCGTTTTTTCCGCTTTCGCATAAATACTCAGCGGGTTATCACTCCAC
Source organism: Chitinophaga eiseniae (assembly GCF_012641265.1). Lineage (GTDB taxonomy): Bacteria > Bacteroidota > Bacteroidia > Chitinophagales > Chitinophagaceae > Chitinophaga > Chitinophaga eiseniae_A. Next base: position 1,721 of record NZ_JABAHZ010000012.1, read on the forward strand.
AGCACTACGTCTCCATCTTTACCCACCTTGATACTTCCCATGCGGCTGTCTATATGCAGGAGCTTCGCCGGGTTCAGGGTCACCATTTTGAGGGCATCTTCTTCGCTTACACCACCATACTTAACGGTTTTGGCAGCCTCCTGGTTGAGGCGACGGGCCATTTCTGCGTCATCTGAGTTGATGGCAGTCACTACACCCACCTTATGCATAATGGCGGCGTTATAAGGAATAGCGTCCTGTACTTCCATTTTATAAGCCCACCAGTCAGCGAATGTACCTGCGCCGGCGCCATGAACCTTCATTTTATCTGCTACCTTATATCCTTCAAGGATATGGGTGAAAGTGTTAACCCTGAAATGGAAACTGTCTGCCACATACATGAGCATATTGATTTCGCTCTGTACATAAGAGTGACAGGTAATAAACCGCTGTTGGTGCAGGATCTCTACCAGCGCATCCAGCTCCAGGTCGCGGCGTTTACCGGCGCCTTGCTTTTCGTAGTCACGGGCACGGGTAAACGCATCTATGTATATTTGTTCTACGCCCATCCTGGTTTGTGGAAAGCGAACGGTATTCCGCTCTCCCCAGTTGGATTGCTTCACATTTTCGCCCAATGCAAACTTGATAAACGGGTCCCAGCTGGTTACTTTCAGACCTTCCGCATTTTGCCCCCAGCGGAGTTTAACTAACTGGGATTGTCCGCCGATAGCATTGGCGCTGCCGTGCAGTAAGTGAGAAGCAGTGACGCCGCCGCTGAGTTGCCGGTAAATATTAACATCTTCCGGGTTCAGCACATCTGCAATGCTCACTTCCGATGTCACAGACTGGGACGATTCATTGACACCTTTGCTGATGGCGATATGGGAATGTTCATCAATAATGCCGGCAGATAAGTGTTTGCCTGTGCCATCTATCACCCGGGCGCTGCCGGCAGGCAGCCCTTTGCCTATCTGTGCAATTTTACCATTGCGGATCAATACGTCAGTATTTTCCAGTTTACCGTCTTTTTCACCAGTCCAAACAGTAGCATTCTTAATAAGCAAGTCCTGTTGCTGCGGGAGTTTTTCCCAGCCATAGCCATTGAATGGATAGTACATGGGGCCAACGGTTACGGGTACTTTTGCTTTCGTTGTATCTCCTTTTTCAGGTGTTGCTTTGACGAATACCGCATTCCATTTTACCAGGTTACCACTGGTATCAGATCCGGTGCCCGTCCAGCTATTGTCACTGATAACTCCACTCAGGCGTATGCTGCTTTTACTGCTTTTACTCAGTGGCAGAGACAAGGCTATGAGTTTACCGTTGATATCGATATGTCCGGACAGGGTATCCTGTTGTAATACCGTAAGGGCAGGCGATACCGGGCTCCCTTTGATATTTACCGTATAACTGGCCCCATTGCTGAGACTAACGGTGTACACCCCACGAACATCATTCCATCCATCAGCTTTGATGATATAGCGATTGCCCTGCACCCAGTTTTGATAAAGAATAGTTTTATCGTTGAAGATAGGACCAGAGGCAATGAGGAAATTAGCCAGTTTACCTGTTTCCAGGCTACCTACTTTATCATATGCTTTTATCAGGGAGGCCGGTGTTTTGGTTAATGCTTCCAATGCTTTCTGTTCGCTGAGTCCATAGTCGATGGCTTTACGCACATTGGCCAGGAATTGTTTTACGTCCTTCAGATCCGCGGCGGTGAGGCAAAAAGGGATGTTCGCTTTCTCGAAGGCGGCAGGCGAAGTGGGCGCCATTTCCCAGTGTTTCATATCGGCCAGTGCTACGAAGCGGGCGTCGTTAGGGTCTTCTACATCAATCGCATTGGGGAAGTTAAGCGGCACTATAAATGTTGCTTTGGTAGCGGCCATTTCAGCGATGCGCTGGTATTCGTTTCCACTGGCTTTGATGATATATTGTACACCAAATTCGTCCCCGATTTTATCGGCTCTCAATACATCCCATTTATCGGCGGCTTCAAAAAGCTGTGGTAAGGACTGGTTGGCATTCCATGCCTGCAGGCTAAGGTTGATTCCTTCTTTTGCCGGTTGTGATTTATACCACTGCGCATCCAGGTAAGTCTGCCTCAGCAGGGCTATGCAGCCCATCAGCGAGTTGGGATAGTTTTGTGTAGAAGTGCCTTTATCGAAGGAGTATGCTGCTGCAGCTCTTTCGCGGAGCATGACTTTATTTTCTTTCGCAGTGGCCAACGTTACCAGGGCGGCAGTGCCGCGGGCAATGCCATCAGGTTGCTGTATCAGTACAGTGCCAAAGCCTGCTTCCCGCAGGGGGGCTGCCTTGCCATCGTCTGCTACAAACAGGTCGGCCGCATTGATTTCGCTTCTGATTGCCTGGTTCCAACCGTATGCCCCTTTGGTGTTAGAGAGAAATTGCGGGGCTGCATTCCAGGCAGAGCCACCACGTTTGGACTCGGATAAACCGTAGTTGCTGTATAGATCTACAAAAGAAGGATAAATATACTTTCCTTTACAATCCAATACCACCGCGTCTTTCGGGATGGCTACCGCAGTACCTGCCTCCACAATTTTTCCGTCCCTGATCAACAGTGTAGCGTTATTCAACGTAGTTTGTGCATCCCTGATGATCGTAGCATGTGTAAAGGCAAAACAGCCTTCCCGGGGATCTGCGATGCCATTTGCTGGAAAAGTTTCCTGGGCATGCACATAAGAGCCGGTCGACAGTAACAACAACAGCAGCCATTTGCTGCGATGCCGGTTCAGCGCATAGGTTATACACCGCGATAGCAGAGCGCGCACGGGTTTCTCAAAAGCTTTTTTCATGTAAATCGATAGTTTTCGGTTCAGATTCCGTTGATCGGCTAAAAATAGTAAATCATTGAGGTGGCTGTTAATAAAACGGCATATTTTTTATGAGTGGTAATGCCGGATTCCAAATTTTGGATTCACACGAAAAAGGGATAATTTGACAGGGGATTACACCTTAAGTTTGTTTAAATTCGTATAATACTAGCTGATTATGAAGATTATTTCCGCTTATATACTGTTACTGCTGGTCTGCCTGGTGGCAGTAACCACCGGTGTTCACGCACAGGCAAACGACACGGCTGCTGTTTCAAGAGGCCGCTGGACAATAGAAGGACGCGCCAGCAAGATAACCGATAAAATCTCTCATAAACTGAACCTCAACAGGGCCCAAACAGAGAAGATTTATGTTATTAATGAGGACATTGTTCGCCGGATGGATGCGGTAAAAAAGAATGCATCGCTCTCTAAAAAAGAGCGCATGACCCAGTTTAAAGCACTGGATTCAGAACGTAGCCAACGCTTTAAAACCGTATTTACCGCAACACAATACAAAAAGTGGAATGACTGGGAAATGAATAAGAAGGAGCACCTGGAAGCAAGAATGGAAAAAAAGCGGCAGAAGAAAGAGCTGAAAAATGGACAATAACGCCTGATATACCAGGCAAAAATATACACCGTTGAAGCGAATGATCTTGGCAAGTACGCTGAGATCATTCGCTTCAATAGCTTTTAAACCTATCGTATGGATACACCCGTTCACGATATTCAACAGATTTTCCGGCATGCGGTGGCGGCAGTACACCCGGCCAACCTCGTGCAACAACATGTAGCCGTATTACCCGGCACCAGCAACATCCGGGTGGCCGATCATACCTATGCGCTACCGGCAGGGGGAAAAGTATGGATATTGGGCGCAGGAAAAGCCGCTGCCGCTATGGCCGCGGAGCTGGAAAAGATATTGAGTAAACACTTCCCTCTACAGGGGCTGGTGGTGACCAAATATGGCCATGCATTGCCTTTACAACAACTGTCGCTCCTGGAAGCAGGACATCCTGTACCAGATGAAAACAGTGTAACCGCCACCGTGAAGCTGCAGGAAATAGCCCGCCAGGTGCATGCAAACGACCTGGTGTTCTTCCTCCTATCCGGCGGCGCTTCGGCATTGCTGGCCGATGTACCGGCAGGAAGTACACTTCCTGAAGTGCAACAGCTATTTGAAGCATTGCTTAAAAGCGGGGCAGATATCCGGGAGATGAATACCGTACGTAAACATCTCTCTTCGGTGAAAGGCGGTCAGCTGGCGCAGCTCATTCGCCCTGCCAGGCTATGTACCCTGATTTTAAGCGATGTGGTGGGCGATGACCTGAGCGTTATCGGCTCCGGTCCTACAGTGGCCGATCCATCTACGTTCCAGGATACCTTGTCCATTCTTACACAATACCATTTGCAAAACCAGCTACCGGCATCACTATGGCAATACCTCCAACAGGGCGCCGCGGGCCTCATTCCTGAAACACCAAAGCCTGGTGATGCCGACTTTAGCCATGTGTATAACTACCTGGCGGGTACCAACCGCATTGCCCTGGAAGCTGCGGCTGCCAAGGCACAGGCACTGGGCTACCATCCCTTGTTTTTATCTGATACCGTTACCGGAGATGTACACGCAGTAGCCGCTATGCTCACCGAAACAGCGGAACGTTATCACGGGCCTTTACCCGCCTGTTTACTGGCAGGTGGCGAAACCACCGTTAAAATAACCGGAACCGGCCTGGGAGGCCGCAACCAGCAGCTGGCGCTGGAGGTGGGTATCGCCATTGCGGAAGATCCCAGGCTAACGTTTTTAAGCGGAGGCACCGATGGCGGCGACGGCCCTACTAATGCCGCCGGGGCTATCGTAAACGCATCTACGATAGAAAATGCAGTCCGTCAGCAGCTGGACCCAAATAGTTTTCTGCGTAACAACGATGCCTGGCACTTCTTCTCAAAAGCAGGCGGGTTAATGATTACAGGGCCTACACAAACTAACGTAATGGATCTCATGATCTTACTGATCTATCCGGTCCCGCCTAAAATTTAAAATCAAAGTTTGTATATGTGTAGATAGATTATATTTTTGGGGTTTGGAATTAAAAATTCTGGATTTACAATAAACGTATTGCATTATGCTGAGAATGGAACAGACATGGCGATGGTACGGGCCTAACGATCCGGTTAGCCTGTCTGATATTAAACAGGCAGGAGCTACAGGTGTAGTAACAGCATTGCACCATGTACCCAATGGCGTGGTATGGACGAAGGAGGAGATATTAAAGCGAAAGGCCACCGTAGAAGCTGCTGGTCTTACCTGGTCGGTAGTAGAGAGCGTACCGGTACATGAAGATATTAAAACACAGCGTGGCCGTTTCCGGGATTATATCAGCAACTACCAGCAGACCTTGCGTAACCTGGCCGCTTGTGATATACGTACCGTTACCTATAATTTCATGCCGGTACTGGACTGGACCCGCACCGACCTGTCATATACCGTGGAAGATGGTTCCAAAGCCCTGCGCTTTGAAAAAGCAGCTTTCATGGCATTCGACCTGTTCATGCTACAAAGGCCTGATGCAGAAAAGGATTATACCGAAGAGGAAATTGCCCGCGCCAAAGAGCATTTCGACAGCATGACCGAAGAGGATAAAGTATTACTCCAGAAAAATGTTATCGCCGGTTTACCCGGATCTGAGGAAAGTTTTACCCTGCAACAGTTTCAGGCAGCATTGGATACTTACAAAGGTATAGATGCCACCCAGCTGAAGCTGCATCTCTTTTATTTTTTACAGCAAATAGCACCTATCGCAGACGAAGTGGGCATTAAGCTGGCCATCCACCCGGATGATCCTCCTTTCCCTATCTTCGGGCTGCCCCGTATCGTAAGTACAGAGCAGGATGCCAGGGAACTGCTGATTGCCGCTCCCTATACTGCCAATGGGCTGTGCTTTTGCACCGGCTCTTACGGTGTACGGGCCGACAACGACCTTCCCGGTATGATAGAGCGATTGGGCGACCATATTCATTTTATTCACCTCCGCAGTACACAACGGGATGCTTTAGGCAACTTCCATGAAGCCAACCACCTGGAAGGCGATGTAGACATGTTTGCCGTAGTAAAAAACATCCTCCTGACCATGAAACGCCGCAATGTATCCATTCCAATGCGTCCCGATCATGGTCACCAGATGCTGGATGATTTGCATAAAAAAACCAATCCTGGCTACAGCGCCATTGGCCGTTTACGCGGACTGGCAGAACTGAGAGGCCTGGAAATGGGAATAGCCGGGGCCTTAGGCTCTGATTGACTGACGTCTACCAGCATCAGGTCTGCACAACGAGTAAAGGTGGGGATAAGCAATACCATCGTCGGACTGAGATGCTACACCAGGGCAGAAAGCGTATTTGAACACATACCGTAATGGCTGATTACGCGTACAATTTACACTGCTCTATCTAAAATACTAAAAGACCCGCCGCTGTGGTGGGTCTTTCTTTTATATCCCTGCCAGCAATAGCTTTCCAGAAAGCATAGCAAAAAACCGTTGCTTTTTTGTAGCATTGTACCAGGATACGAGATTTTATCAACTGCACATTTTTACTAAACCTACAATACGATGAGCGCAACAATAGATGCGAGATACGAGGCATGCCTGACTAAAAGACCTGATAGCCTCGCCCGCCTGATCAACCAGTTCAAAAAAGACATGGACCAGCGCATTACAGAAAGAATACAGGAACGCGGCTACAAAAATTTTAAACTCGGCGACATGGTCCTGCTGGTACACATAGATCCACATGGCACCATCAATAACGACCTGGCCAGGAAAGCACGCATCAGCAAGCAAGCCATGAGCAAAGTGGTAAAAAACCTGGAAGCAGAAAATTATATCAGCAGCCGTAAACACGATACCGACAACCGTGCCAGCCTCATTTTCCTGACTGAAAAAGGTAAGGAATTTATGATCAATGTATACGAAGCCGTATATGAAATACAGGCAGGATATGAAGCAATTATCGGAGCCGACGCATTATCCGATCTTAAAACTATTCTCAAAAAATTAAATGCGGGCTTAAACCTTACCTGATACCAACCTACTTAACGGTAACATAATACCTGTTGGCACTGTCTTTTACAATAGGCGTGTTCAATGTTTTATGTAACAGCGCCAGCATTTCAGCGGCTGACTTGTTCTCAAAGTCAGCCGTCAACCGCCGTTTATACAACTGATATGCCGACGGCGGTACGAGGATTTCGAGGCCGTAATAACCATTTACTGCATCCAGTACTTCCTCAAGTGGAACATTCCGGAACTTCAACCGGCCTGTTTTCCAGGCCAGTAAGGAGGCGCCTTTCAAGGTCTTCTTCTGTATAGATTGGTGTAATTCCCGTTTGGCCTGCATATTGGCGGTTAGCTGCAGCTTATTTCCCTTATCCGGGACCAGCATTACACTGCCTTTTATCACATACACCTGGAAAACAGCCGGAGTGCGGTGTACGCTGAATACGGCATTGGCAGTGTATAATACCGTATGTTCATCTAACCTCATCCGGATACGGTGTACCCGGTGTATGTTAAAATATGCATCTCCGGTAATCACGCTTACCTCGGGCGTAGCCTCAAACTGCGCAGCATAGGTAAGCGCAGTACCCTTATTGGTAATAATGCTACTTCCTTTTTCCAATTGCAAGGTATCTATGCGTCCTGTATGATTGGTGTATAACAGCATCCTCGCAGGCTGGTTTTCCCACAATAACCAGGCTCCTGCTATGATCATCAGCACTACGACAGCTGCCGCCAGCCATTTCCAGGGGAAAGACCGATGGCGACTTACCGACATCACCGGGGCGGATGGCATGGGCCTCACAAACCGCCCTTCCTCTAACCAGGCTGAGAGACGGCTTTCCACATAAACAGCCTGCCCAGGATCAGCAGCCACAAAAGCTGCCACCTGTTCCCGTAAAAGCGGATCTTGTGGAGATGCGATAAAACTTGATATCAGTTGGCTGATATCTTCATCAGGTTGATACATATTCACTGGGTACTGTCGACTATAGCTGCTATGTTTGGCAAGATACTTAACTTCCTTGCAAGTTCCACCGCATAGGCATTGCATTTGCTGCTTATCCAATAAATAATTAGGCTACATCGACAAGGTTTAATATTTTTAGTAGAGAGGAACCCGGCAAAAACGATATGTATGTCACCTGAACTAATATCTAACGACCAGGAATATATTGAGGGATTGCTTCGCCATCAACCTGCTGTAATCGAGAATATCTATCAGCGGTTTGCCACCAAAGAAAAGCGGTTTATCCTGCAGAAAAGCGGCCATGTCAAAGATGCCGCTCACATCTTCGAAGAAGCATTGATGGATATTTACTTCTTCGCCCGACGCCACCCGCTTAAAGTGGCAGACTTCGAACCCTTTCTTCAACTGCTGTGTAAGCGCATCTGGGAACAGGAACTGGAAAGACGTGGACAACGTATCCCGGGACTGGAAGCAGAAGAATTGTCGACCATGAGCCGGGACGATATCCAGGATGTGGAGGATGTATTAAAGGAAGGTGAAAAAAGAAGACTGGCTTACCACTACTACCTCTCATTGCCAGACGAATGTAAAGAATTGCTGCGATGGTCGCTCACCGATGGCTGCCTGCAGGCAGATATCTCTGCAGAAACCAACATCCCGCTGGCAGAGTTACCAGCAAGACGGGTTTCCTGCTTTCGCAGCCTGTTCCGGGATATCGACAATAAATTGAAAGCGCATAGCCTGTCAGACCCAAACCTGGAGGATACCGACCGTTTTCTTAGCGGACAAATGAATGAACCAGAGCGTAAAGCGTTTACAGCCAGGCTCCAGAACGATGTAGCCTTTTCGCAGCAGGTAAAACGATTCGATATTATCCGGCAGCTGCTGGCCCAGAAAATATGCCCCGATGCAGACCGCGATGAAATACAACACTTGCTCTTTACCCATCGCAATGCCTGGTATACACTGAAAGATAATTCGGCGATACCTATCCGTAATTATGTAATCCTGACAGCGCTGATAGCTGCAGGCATAGCCATCTTATTGTATATAAGTCCCTGGAGAAAGAATATTTACCGGCAATTTGCTTCCACAGAAATGCAAATCCCGGATATTGACAGCCTGCGTTTGCCGGAAGAAGCTATCCGACAATTCAACCGTGGCCATTTTAATGAAGCTGTTATCCTGCTGAACAATGCGTTGACAACTAATCCCGGCAACCTGTATGCACGATTTTACCGGGGTGTGGCACGCATCGATCAAAACCAGCTGAATGATGCACGGGAAGACCTGCTCACTGTTTTTAACAACAGCCATGATCTCCGCAATGATGCAGCATTCTATATGGCATTGAGTTATCTGAAAGAGGGCCGCAAGCAGCAGTGCCGGGAATGGTTATCAAAAATACCTCCCGAAGCCCCCAATTACCCTAAAGTGCAGAAACTGATAGAAGAATTAAAATAATTAACTCAGGTATTGTCCTTTACTACAATGGATAATGTTTTCTACCTCTCCCTTAATCAACTCGTAAACAGGCGCTTTGTCTGTTTTAATCTGTACCAGCTGTTGTAATACCAGGAAATAAATTTCGCCACGTTTACAACCGTCTATCTGGGCTTTTAAAATGTTATGTTTTACCTCTTCACAACCGGTGGCATCCAGTTTCTGGTAAATCACATACAAGTCATCCATCCAACTCATATCTCTAAAGTTTAAGCATAGTGTATAGTTATCCTAAAGTTAATCATTTATATTAACAAAATAAATCATTTAAATCTTAAATAATTGTAAATTTTAACCGATTCAGAACCATATCACTGGATTACGGACGGGGAGGTTCCGGATCACCTCTTCCGTTGCAGGATCCTGGTCGAGAGAAAGCCATAAACGATAGTAATTCGTTTGGTGTAATGCAGCTGCACCAAATACGAGGAAAGGCTGTGCTACCGGCCAGTTATACCAGTACATCACGTCTTGTGCATAAGGCCAGCGCTGTTTATTTTTTACATAGGGAAACAGGAACGCGATACCTTTTACCATGCTGCAACCCTTGTCAGTAGTATATTGCCACAAGTTGTTATCAGTAGTACTCAGCAGCTGACAGATCGTGCACATGGCATCCAGGTTAAACAACGAGTAGCCGTAAGGTTTAGTACGTTTCAGTTCCCTGGGGAAACTGCCATCCTCCGCCATCTGCATGGGTAACAATACCGTCTTATATCGCTCGCTGCAAAATGTGAGTAGTTGTTGGTCGCCTGTAAACCGGGCAAAAGCAGCCACCTGCATTACCCAGCAGGTACCATGATTGTTGGCCGCATTCATTTCTTCTTTACCATACGGATGCGTAGTAAGCCATTGCAGGTATTCCCGGAACCAGTTTTTAAACGCCTGCAGATCCCGGTCAGGAATAGCTCCTGCCCCTTCCATGATACCCAGGGCCTGCACTACTTCCATCAACTGAATGGTATCAATGATACCTATTCCCCGCCCGGTAGCACGGCCTTTGATAGCCTGTGCGTATAAAAGAGAAGGATTCATGCGGGTAGCCGGATCTTCCAGCCATGCCCGCGCATGCAATAACGCGTGCAGCAGGTAGGTATTGTCGCGGGTAGCGATATACCCTGCTGCCAGTGCTCCCATTACGCGGCTAAACCGGATCATTACCTGCCGGTGCGCTACAAAATTATCGGGGTTGGTTTGCCCGTCGCGCTGAATATAGGGACTATCCGGATGCGCCGGATCCGGCCACCAGTAATCCCCTTCCGAATAAAAGTCATGCAACCCTCCGGCGCTACGTTCACAACGAAACGCCGTGATGGTTTGAGGCGCCTGTTGCAATGCCCATTGCGCCCGGCGCATGATAGCGGGGCGGGTATCTTTCAGTAACTGTTGTACGTCGGGGACCTGCCCCTGTGCCGCTATCGTTATATATAACAGTAACGACCATACGAAATAACGCATCTCACTACTTTTTAGTAATCTTTTTGCTTAGTTCATAAAACCTGGTAAATTTTACCAGGCGCAGTTGGAACATCATACTCAAATACTTTTCCCAACTGCAGCGCTGGCAATTTCGTTGCATCTTTTACGACTGTCTTCCCCGGCGTTTGCAGCGCGTAAAATGGATTGGCATTTTGGCCAGTTGCGGGGTGGGTAGCTTTTCCATTGATGGTAACGGGAACGTGCGTACGAATACGGCAATTACCTCCCAGCAGCGATTTAATGGTAGCATGTGTGAGCTGTCCGTTACGCCACTCCATATCTACTTCAAATCCGCCTCTTGCCTTCAATCCTTTTACACTGCCGGACGGCCATGCGTCGGGAAGCGCCGGCAACAGGTATATTACGCCATCATGGCTTTGCAGCAACATTTCTGTAATACCGGAAGTAACCCCAAAGTTGCCGTCTATCTGGAAAGGAGGATGAGCATCAAATAAATTGGGGTAAGAACCACCGCTGTTATCTGCTACACTTACGGTTTGCCCGCCGGCAAGAAATAATTGTTTATTCAGCATAGTATAAGCGTGGTTACCATCTTCGAGGCGTGCCCACCAGTTTATTTTCCACGACTTAGACCATCCGGTGCCGCCATCGCCGCGCAGCAGTAGGCTACGTTTAGCAGCCGCCGATAATATGGTATCCCTTCTGGGCGTGATAAAGTTACCGGGAAACAGGCCATAAAGGTGAGATACGTGCCGGTGGCTGTCTTCCGGGTCATCCCAGTCTTTGTACCATTCCTGCAATTGACCATATTGCCCGGTGTGGAACGGGTATATATCTGTCATAGTACGACGGATACGGGCTACCAGTGCAGTATCGCGCTGTAATACGGTGGCAGCCTGTATTACATTATTAAACAAGTCGTGGAGGATGGAAAGATCCATGGTGGAGGCAATGCTCACAGTGCCGGCGCGTTTACCATTGATCCTGAAATTATTCTCCGGCGACGTAGAAGGATTCGTTACCCATTGTCCGGCATCGTTTTTCACGAGCCAGTCGAGCATGAATACCGCAGCGTCCTTCAGATCGGGATACGCTTGCAGCAGCATTTTTTTATCGCCGGTAAACAGGTAATGTTCCCATAGGTGGCGACTAAGCCAGGCGCCTCCCATGGGCCAGATGGCCCAGGTGGGATTTCCGCTTGGATCGGCGAAATCGAAGCCCCCGGCAGGATTGGTCATTCCCCATATATCAGCATTATGATGTGCTACCCATCCGCCAGCCCCATAGTTAACAGCAGCGGTTACCCGTCCGTGTTGAGCCAGGCGGTGAATAAATTCAAATAGCGGTGCGCCGCAATCGGATAAATTAGCCGTTTCGGAAGGCCAGTAGTTCATTTCTGTATTGATATTAATCGTGTAGTTGGAGCCCCAGGGTGGTTGCATTTCCTTATTCCAAAGCCCTTGTAGGTTCATAGCGGGGCCATTTTTGCGGGAGCCGGCAATCATCAGGTAGCGGCCATATTGATATAGCAGGGTGGTTAACTGGGGATCGCTGTTACCGCCGCGTGCAGTATATGTTTTCAGGCGTTCGTCCGTAGGATACGCTGCCATACTATCGATGCCCAGGTGCAATGATACCCGGCTGAATAATTCCGTATAGTCTTTAACGTGATTATTTTTCAATTGTGCATATCCGGCGGCTTTTTGCAAGGGAGCTGCGGCAGCCTGGTGCGGGTCTTTCCCATTGGGTTCGCCATCTTTAAAGCTGGTGCCCACAGACAATAAGAGTACGGCGGCTGTAGCGCCTGATACCTGTATACCACTGGTATCGGCTGTTATTTTTCCGCCGGTGCTGCTGGCCTCCAGGTGTACTTCATAGTTGATGCCTTTATCGCCATATACCATTTGTTTGGTTTCATAAGCCCTGGCGGCCACATACTCCGGGCAGCGACCTTTCATTACCAGGTAATGATTATTCACCACGCTATTGGTATGCGGCATGCCATTATCGAAGCGGGTGCGGAAGCTGAGTTGTCCGGCTTTCGTGGAGGTATAGCGTATTACCAGCAATTGCTGAGGGTAGCTGCAAAATACTTCTCTCGTATAGGCGACGCCGTTTACCTGGTAGCTAATGCGGGCGATGCCATCGTTAAGGTCCAGCTCCCGGCGGTACTGTGTGGCATCTCCGGGGATATCGTTGTCAATCAGCAGGCTGCCGAGGGTGAGGTACCGGGCGCTGTAAGTGCCCATCATCTGGCGGGCCAGTTTGGTAGCAGCGGTATAGTCTTCCTGGAACAGGAGTTGCCGCATCTGCGGCAATAACTCTTTTGCCTGGGGATTGTTCCCGTTACGGGGTACGCCCGACCAGAGGAAACCTTCGTTGAGCTGTAGCTGTTCCTGTTGTACGCCGCCAAATACCATGGCGCCGATGCGGCCATTGCCCACCGGCAGGGCTTCCACCCATTGCTGCGCTGGCTGCCGGTACCAGAGTTTCAGCAAGGAGTCTTCCGGCAAACCGGCAAAGGCATGTCCGGTGAGCAACAACAGGGTAGATGCCAATAGATACTTCATCATTAACTGCTTATTTTTTTAACTGCGTGAAATGCTGGTCCAGCAAACGTTTGCAAAATGTATACGTTTTTCATCCGTGGTCTGTTTATCTTCTTCAGGTATATAGTTGCCTGGTTGTGATTATTTTCCGAAAATATGCAATCGATTGTATTAAAACAGATGTAATTTTATCTATTTCAGGTATCTTTTTCAAACCGGGGCACAATAATTAACCCGCTTATTCGTCTGCCTATTATATCGCTATGAGAAAAAACAAACAACCCGTCATTGCATCTTACCGGCTTGAAGATTTACTGATTGACCCTGGTTTGTTGATTGACGTTCATTATAAAGCTACCGGAGAAATAAGTCATGCACCACATGCCGACTTAAACAAAGCGCACCGGCACGAGTTTTACACACTGATTGTTGCCCGTAAGCAACGTAGTCAGCATATGGTGGATTTTCAGCAGGTAGTGCTGCCTCCGGAAAGTGTGTTTCTTTTATCGCCCTGGCAGGTGCACGTGCCGGGGGATATCGAAACAACAGAAGATCTTTTCCTGATTTCTTTCATGCCTGACTTTATACCGGCAGATATAGCTATATCCCCGTTTTCGATGAAGGAAGCCATTATTCCATCCACCGCGGCATTTAACGAAATATGGCATCTATGCGAGGTGTTACGCCAGGAAGTCGGCAACCGTTGCGCGCAACAGGAACAGCTCCTGCAACATTACCTGGCAATATTGCTGATAAAATTTATGCGTTGTTTACCCGATCAAAGCGCCAGTAACGCCCCACCGCCTGCATTGCTCACCCGCTACCGGGAATTGATGGAGGTGCATTTGCGCCACTGGATCAGCCCTGCCGACTATGCAGATGCCTTACATGTGAGCGCAGGTTACCTGAATGAAGTAGTGAAACAGGAAACTGGTCAAACTGCATCCGCCCTGCTGGCTGCCCGGCGTGTATTGGAAGCCAAACGGATGTTATTGCATTCGGCACTGGGCATTAAGGAAATCGCCTGGCACCTGCGATTCAATGAGGTCACTTATTTCAACCGTTTTTTTAAAAAGCATACCCATCAAACACCTATGGCTTTTCGCATCACCAGTCGTGAAAAGTATAATTATAACCCGGAATAGTATAATAATGGGGACCTCCAGGTCCGGTAGCTTTGCTGCCATTAATCCCGCCGGCCCTACCTATTCATTGCCGGTGAATTATTTAACATCCAAAAAGTAGCTTACATGTTTTCAATTAAAGACAGGGCGACTCATTTATTAATGTCTCGTATACGGAAAACCGCCCAAGTAACCATTGCCAAACGAATTGGCAATTTTCTTTTACAACTTGACCTGCAATTACCAGAACCTTTACCCTGCCGCTGTACACAACATCTTAAGTGCGAGGTGGGTACGCATGCTTACCGCGATTATACGGTAGCCAACTGGAATGCCGACACGCAAACGGCCACCTTACTGGTCAATTGCGACCATGAAGGAACCGGTAGCTATTGGGCCATGGACCTGAAACCCGGGGAAGACGTATTTTATGTAGGACCTGGAGGTGGCAGCGCACAACCAGCTACCAGGCATGTGATATGCGTTGGCGATGCATGTGCGGCAGGCCATTTTCATTCCCTTTATCAACATATCAGCCCAGAACAGGATTTCCATTGCTTTCTACAGCTGGATGAACCGAATACTACCCAGGTGTTGCAAATGCCGGTACAGCCGTTATCTAATAACGAACATTATTTTACAGATTTGCAGGAATGGCTGTATCATTATCAATTTCCCGTAACAAACACTACTTACTATGTGGCAGGCAATCATCAGCTGGTCAGGTTGGTACGCGCGTCGTTACGTGGACAAGGGGCCTCCGTAAAGTCGCAGGGCTTCTGGGGCTAGTGCCTGGTGGCCTTACACCAGGTGCTCTTTCATCGCCTTTACAATGGCATTGGAACGGGAGTTGACATCCAGTTTACGGTAAATATTCATGATATGGGAACGTACGGTTCCCACGCTGATATGACATCCATCAGCCACCTGTTTATAGGTGTCGCCATTTACCAGGCATCGTAAAATTTCTTTTTCCCGCGGCGATAACCCATAAGGGTCCTGGTGCACTTGCTTTTCCTTCCGGAAATAAGCCAGTACCTTGTTGACCGCCACTAAATTCGACTGCAAAGCCGTCTCATAGACCTGAGAAATAAACTCTGACAAAGAAACCGGGGGCACATAATCCGGTTCAAATTCTTTTGTAACTGCCGACACCGTTGTTAGTTCCTGTTCCTTCTCATTCAACGTAAGCAATAGTACATTAATGTCAGGGTACGCTGCTTTTACTATGCTGGCGGCTTCTATCGCAGTCAATCCAGGTATCTCTATATCCATAAAAACCAGGTTGCAGATATCTTTTGCTAATTGTTGTAACATTTCTGATGATTCGCTGTGCAATCCAGACACTTCCAAGACGCGCGTTTCTCCCAAACTACCAGGATTTATAGGCCGCACTTTTTTCATAATATTCCTTTTGGGTTATGTATATTCATATGAAATCTCCCATTGATAACTGCAAGTTTTCGGAAGCTGGTATGGTTGATAATTAAAAATGGAAAGATCACACGGTTTCCATACCCGTAACAAATTTGAAACAATTACATGCAGCAGTCAATCGGATAACTATATGGTTTTTCAATAAATATTAATATACAATTTGTTTTATATTACAAATAAAACAAACGTATAACGTGGTACTCTTCAGTTTTTTGTCGGATTAACAGGAATGTAAAGGTTTCTCAATCAACTCTTTAAAAGTTGGCACTCTCCTCATTTAAAACAAATTATATTTAAATACATATATTACTATTGTACCTTTCCGGCTGCTCTCCGCTCTGTTCCTTTCGCGCCGGTAAGGTCATCGCCTAAATCGTGCCGGTATTTTTCTGCTACCGCCAGCAGCGACTTCACCACTTCCGGGAACTGTTGCTGTACATCCAGCGTTTCTCCGGGATCACGACGCATATCGTACAAAGCTAAAGGCACAGCTACCTCCGGTTGTGCACCGGGGAAACCATCATAGCCTGGCAAATTCAACTTATAAGTTCTGGCCCTATGCGGCAATACCAGCTTCCAGGGGCCTTTGCGAATAGCCTGCAAGCTATTTACCTGGTAATATACGGCCAGCTCGTCGCGTGGGTTTGCATCCGGGTCATTAAATAACAATGACTTCACATCTACCCCATCAATTTTTCTAACCGGCAAACTTGCACCGCACAAGTTGGCAATGGTAGGCAGTAAATCGATGGTGGCCGCCATTTTATTGCACACCGTCCCCGCAGGAATCTTACCGGGCCAGCGCATAATACAGGGAACCCTGATACCGCCTTCCCAGGAAGTACCTTTGCCCTCCCGCAGTCCACCAGTATTTCCGGCATGATTGCCATACGATAACCAGGGACCATTATCACTGGTAAACACCACCAGTGTATTATCAGCCAGTCCATTTTCTTCGAGGGTTTTTAACACCTCTCCTACCGACCAGTCAATTTCTGTTATCACATCTCCAAATAAACCATCTTTACTTTTTCCTTTATGCTTATCAGATACGGCAATAGGCACATGCGGCATACTATGCGCCAGGTAAAGGAAAAAAGGCTGCTGCTTGTTGGCTTTAATAAACTTGCAGGCCCGCTCTGTATAGATAGTTGTCAGTTGCGCCTGATCTTCGAGCGTGCGGATGTATTTCAATGGCTTATTTCCTTCTATTAAAGGTAAAGGCGGATAATTTTTACGTGAATTGGTAGATGTGTCTGCATAAGGCTTTCCATCATAGTGTACTGGCCACATATCATTTGAATAAGGCAATCCCAGGTATTCATCAAACCCATGTTGCAAAGGCAGCCAGGGTACTTTACTACCCAAATGCCATTTACCCACCATACCGGTATGATATCCCCGCTGTTTCAGGATGGTCGCAATAGTTTGTTCCGTTGTATCCAATGCAATAGGCGCAGTGGGCCACAAAGCACCATTAATCCCCACCCGGTTGGGATAGCAGCCGGTCAGCAAACCTGCCCTGGAAGCAGAACATACCGCCTGCGCCACATAAAAGTAAGTGAATCGCATGCCCTGAGCGGCCATGCGGTTAATGTGAGGCGTATGCCAGGGTGTACCGGCATAACATTCAAGATCCCCATATCCCATATCATCCATGAAGATGATCACAATATTCGGAGGCTTAGCGGCTGGTGATGGCTTTGTAAAACTAAAGGATACCACCGTCAATAACAGCAATACAGCCGTGCAATAATAAGCTCTTCTCATCCGGGATGTTTGACAATAAAAAATGGTGAGCATAAAAATATACATCTTCCGCAAACTTTCTACAAAAATCTTTCTATGCCCGATTTTAAAAAAAATGGGGAAACAAAAACAGCCGACGCCATTTCCATCTCCCCGATAGCTAACAAAAAACTTTCTATTGCAATACGAGCTCTATTACCGGTATTTCATCATTAGGCTTGCGCACCGGCAAATCCAGCGCCAGGTCTCCTTTATCCGTACCATGCATTTTTATTTCAGAACCATCGCTGAGCAATTGCGCATACTTCACTTTGCCTTTTAAACCCGGCAACTCGAAACGCTGCAAGGGATAATCCAACAGGTGTACATACAATCTTTTTGTGGTAGGATTGTAGGTCAACAGGCTGTTATCCGGACGTTTAAATTCTGCCGGCGCCTCTGTACATCCGTAAATAGCGCGGCCATTCACCTGCATCCATTCTCCCATTCCTTTCAGTCTTTCCTGTGCACGGGCATCGAAAGTGCCGCGGGAAGTAGGACCTACGTTCAGCAACAGGTTACCTCCTTTGCTTACTGATTCAATCAGGAGTACCAGTAATTGTTTGTTGTCTTTCCAGGAAGTTTCATCACGGTAATATCCCCAGGATCCGGAGAAAGTTTGACAGGTTTCCCAGTGAACGCGCTTACCATTACGGGTAGGCCATTCAGATACCTTGTACTGCTCTGGTGTAGCAAAGTCGCCACCATCCTCGTATTCGCCCAGATCGAGGCGATCGTTGATGATAATGCCAGGCTGCAGTTTGCGGATCATTTTAATCAGATCCAGTGAATTCCAGTCGTTATGATCTTTTCCATGCTCGCCTGGGAAAGAGAAGTCCGTCCACAGGATATCAATCTTACCATAGTTGGTCATCAACTCTTTCAACTGATTTTTCAGGTAGGCGCGATATTTTTCCATATCCCGGCCTTTGTTCAGCCTGTCGTAATCTTTCGGATCGTTGGGGCGCTGCGGATGCACATGATCAATCGTATAATCAGGATGATGCCAGTCGATCAGCGAATAGTAGAATCCAACTTTCAGGCCTTCGGCACGAAATGCTTCCACCCATTCTTTTATCAGGTCTTTTTTGGCAGCTGTATTAGTGGCCTTATAGTCGGTAAATTTTGAATCGAACAGACAAAAACCTTCATGATGCTTGGTGGTGATCACCGCATACTTCATCCCGGCCGCTTTCGCCTGGCGGGCCCATTCCCGCGGATTATACAGGTCGGGATTATAGAGATCAAAATATTTTTGGTAAGCACTGTCTGTTATACGCTCATAGTTCCTTATCCATTCATGACGGGCAGGCATCGAATACAGTCCCCAGTGAATAAACATACCGAAGCGGTCATTTACCCACCAGGCCAGCCTGGCCTCTTTTTGTGCGTCTGTTTCGTCAAAAATTTTCTTTTCCTGGGCCTTCCCCTGCAGGAAAAGACTCAGCAACATGGCAACACAAATTGATAGTTTCTTCATAATGATAATTTATACAGATTTGGTTTGATACACGGTTTATTCTGCTACCAGCCAGGTATATCCACCTGCCGGTATCTTCACCTTTACGTGCGCACAGTACTCACGGTCAAGTGTATACGTTTTTAGGGCGCCTTCTTTCTCCCGGATACGTACCTGGTTTGTTAAGCCGCTGTAATACAGGGGCAACACTATTTCCCTAGTGATGTCCTCCCCGGTGGGGTTGTACAACATGGCCAGCGCTTTTTGCGGCAACGTTGGGCTAACATGCATAATGCCATCCCAATCGCGCCCATCCGCCCTGCGCAGGTGAATAACATCCGTGTTCAAAATATCGCGGTACTTTTTATACCAGCTGATCATATTTTTTACCAGGGCTTTTGTACTATCGGTGTCGTATAAACGTGGTCCGCGGTAACAGGCCTGTATCCCGGCGCCGTAGTATTGCGCCATCAGTTGTTCGTAGGTGCCCAGGTGATCTTTCAGCGGTTCCAGCGTAGCCGCTGCGCCACCGCCCTGGTATTCGCTGAGCGGTACAAATCCCCAGCCCATGGGAGACGTTTTTTCCCAGGTGCCATCAAAAATATTTTGCCTGTTGAGAATGAGCTGCTCCGCCCTGGGTAATGAAAAGTTTACTTCCCGATAGCCCAATGCTATTTTGTTGGTACCATCCAGGAAATACCAGTCAGGTGCATTTACATATACGCCTCTTTCATTCATCCAATGGTACAACCCTTTCTGAAGCAGCATTTGCTTCCATTGGGAATCGTCCAGGCCAGTATGCCCGGGGTGGGTCACTGAAGCGCATACATCGCCCGGGTAAGGACCATCGTTTTCGAAAATGTCGAAGCCAGTACTGCCGAAAAAGTACTTTATCTTCTCCAGGTAACTAAGTCCCCACTTACTCCCCAGGCAGGGAGCATTGCCAAAGAATGCGCCACCTGTTTTGCCCGTAACGGGGTTGATAACATCATCTTCCTCACTGATACGCCTGCTTGAAAAGAGCGAGTAACCGCCCAGCATCACCTGCTTACTATGTGCATAATCCGCCAGGGCTTTAAACTTAGCGATATTCGCGGCGCTGGTATCTTCCATATTCAGGCCGCTACCGAAACTCAGGATCACGCCCTCGTAGCCGGTGGCTGCACATTGGTCGATAATATTTTTTACTTTAACCGGGTCGCTGTTGACCAGGTGCATGAAGATGGGATTTTCGGTGGTCCATGGCGCTACGGTACGGTAGAAACGGCGCTTGCTCAGGCCATTGCGTTCCCGGTCGTAACTATCCAGCAGTAATTCGTAGGTACGGATAGATTCATAGTGTTCCCCTGCTGCCATGCTGATACCTACGGGTACAGTGGGATACACTTCCAGCAAACAAGGCGTTTGATAATCGTAATTCACCTGGGATGTATAAGTGCTGTCGGCCTTCCAGTGGGTGGTTTGGTCACTGAGATTGGCCTTCATGGCATTATTGAAAGCGTAGTTACTTTCAATATAAATGTTGTGTGGTACCTGCATTTTGGTGACGCTGCCTACCACCGCCGATTCTTCTTCCGGTGTAGCCAGTATTTCGTTAACTACCTGGTGCAGCTTAATAGGCTGTCCGCTTCCATTGGTGATCTCCAGCCATTTAGCCAGCAAGGGAATGCCATCGAATATTTCGTAATGCACTTTTACCCCGATGCCTTTTAATTCCGGTGCGGCTGCCTGATAACTGAATATCAGCGCCTTCCCGGTAGGTTGATGCGGGTTGCTATTCCAACCGCCGGCTTTCCATTTCAGGTACGGCTGTATAGTGGTTACCTGGTGGCCGGTATACTTAAAATCTTTATCGCCTGCTGTCAGTTTGTCGAGCCATGCGGGTAGCAGGTAAGCCTGCTGCGGCTGTCCATAAGCTCCACCAATCATATAGTCGTGCCCGTTAACCGTAATACGCGCTTCTGGCTTCACCGCGCGCAGCAACTGGTCGCCGTTTACCAGGTTGCGATAGTCGGTGCAAACAACGTTGGGGGTTATACGAAAACTACGGCTCAGCAAACCATTGCTGAGGGTAATTGTCTTATCTTTTTCCGCTACTGTGGCCACATAGGGCCGGTGATCAATCAACCAGTCCTTTGCGGGGGCTTTCACCTGTGCGTGGGCCATACTGGCATGCAGGCCAAACGCCCATCCCAGGAAGAGAATTCTTTTTTTCATGTTCTTGTACTGCTTAAAAATTATTTCACGGGCTGCAGGATTACTTTCCTCAACCAACATAGCTCATTTTTATTCCCTGATACCGGCTTCACCGTCAGGTTTTGTTTACCCGCTTTGTCAATATGTATAATGCCAACCGAATGCTGAATAAAGGGCATAGGCAGGTGACTGTTATAGGTGCCGGTGGTCAGGGTGAGGAAAGGCAGCTGCTGCCCTCCTACCGTTACCAGTCCCTGCTGGGATGCGTTGCCTGGCTCGCAGGCATAGTCCAGGATCACCTTATAGTCGCCTGCATCCTGGATATCGAGTGGGAATACCACTGCATCATCGGGCGTAGTCATACCAGTGATGCAATTATCGTGTTTCCAGTCGCCGAAATAATGTGAATAGGTAAACAGTTTAGTTTTGGCGTTGCCATTGAAAACCGCCCATACCGCGGGAATTTCCGCTGTGGGATATTCACTGCTAACAGTTTGTGTACGGAGCTGGGACAGGTCGGATTGTTGTCCGCTGTATTCCATCACCAATACTGTATTGCGTGTATCCGGGAGCGTTACCGGCAGCTGTACGATAGTTTCTTCCGGTAATTGTTTCCAGGAGAGGGCCGTGTTGCTTCCCATTATCTTCACCGACTTCACTTTTGCCGTAATGCCGGGTACCCGTAGTTGCCTGTTGGCTGGCATTTGCCATACATGCAGGAATAGTTTACCGGGCTTGCTGGTGGTAACACCCCAGGGCTGGGCGGGGATAAGCCCCCAGGTAGTGCCATAAATGCTTTCGCCGTAGGTTTGCAGCCATTTGCCGGTAGCTTTCAGGTAGGCGATAGAATAGGCCGGCCATTTACCGTTGCCATCGGGACCTACGTTCAGCATCAGGTTGCCTCCTTTAGACGCCACATTGGCCAGTAGGCGGATAATTTCTGTAGGGGATTTAAAGTTGAGATCGTGTTGAATATAGCCCCAGGAGTCGTTGTGCGTATAGATCGATTCCCAGGCGCCGGCAATAGGTACCGGTGGCACTTCAGAGTCGCCGAAGTCCCGATAGTCGCCCAGGTCGTGGCCCACGCGACTGCTGAACAGGCAATTGGGCTGTAGCAGGCGAAGGCTGTCGATCATCGTTTTTGTTTGCGCGGAAGAGAGGCCTCCGGGCATATCGAACCAGATAATGCCGAGGGGGCCATAGTTGGTCAGTAGCTCCTTTAGCTGCGGGATGGATTTACTGCGGTAATATTGCTGATAATCTTTCTCGCCTTTAAAATCCCAGTTATTGCCTCCTCCATTCGGCTCGTGCCAGTCGAGGAACTGGGAATAGTAGAACCCAAACTGGATGCCTTTAGCTTTGCAGGCTGCCGACAAGGCTTTCATGGGATCTTTCTTATAAGGCGATGCGTCTACGATATCGAAGTCCGTTACTTTGGAGTCATACATGCTGAAGCCTTCGTGATGTTTGGCGGTGATCACCATGTATTTGATGCCTGCTTCCCTGGCTGTTTCTGCCCATTCGTTGGCATCGAAACCAACAGGATTAAAGGTTTCGGCTACTTTAGCATAGGTAGCTGCCGGCGCCTGGGCCCTGTACATGATCCATTCGCCGCTGCCGTAATAGCTGCTGTCGTTCCAACGGCCGCCCAGTTTGGAGTAAAGGCCCCAGTGGATAAACAATCCGAACTTGGCACCGCGAAACCATTGCAGTCCGGGATGGGTGGCATTGGCCACGGCAGATTTATTCCACATATCGGGCATGTCCTGCGCAGTGGCTGGCAGCGCAGTATACAAGCTTAGCAATAACAACAACCGGGATACGTGGTGGAACATATAAAAGGCTTTATGATAGATGATTAGCCGTAAAAAATATACATATCCTGCCGGATATACAAACGACTGGAAAAATGGTATCAGGGAAAGGGAAAATGGTACAATAACTACCACCGTTAACCAACGGTTAACGAATATTACGGCCAGTATTATCTAATTTAGTTATGCAAGAGGTCAGCCCACTGTCAGAGCAATCAATAGCGTCCTCTTCCACAAAAATTGCATAAAATAATTAACAGGCTATAATGTGTTAAAAGCATCTGACGCTATGTCGCGGATGCCATGTGAATGTTTTATCTCGCCTCTGCTGTATGTCATCAGCAGAGGCTTCTTTTTTTGGATTCACACAAAGTGATCACGCGAAGGCGCAAAGTAAATAAGCAGCAAAGGGATTTAGTTTCTTTGCTGCTTATTTACTTTGCGCCTTCACGTGCCGTTCTCGTTATTTCAATTCTTGTTTGGATTCTGTTAACTCTCCCTGGATCTCCGGCGCCTAATATTGCGATATCAGTTTCATGTCATGTTCTGGAAACTAATCATGCATACAACTAAGAAATATCTCAGCAGTCCCTGTCGGCTTTTCCAGGCCGGCAGGCTATTTTTTTCCATCAACGCTTGTTTAAACAGGTACCCCTTGTTCTGACGAACCAGGGGTTTTTGATTTAATCATCATCTAGCTATAGCGCCTTTGCAGTTTCTACTGCGGAGGTTTTTTTTCATTTTTTAAAATGAATATTTATTCACTTATATTTGTATAGTGAAACTGAAAGATGATAAAAAAGTAGTACAGATATTCCAGGCAGCGCTCAAGCTGGTGGCTAAAAAGGGGTTATCTGGCATTACGATGGGAGACATTTCCCGGGAAGCCGGCATCGCCACAGGTACGGTATATGTTTACTTCAGGGGGAAAGACGAACTGATTAACGCCCTGTTTGCCGCCTGCAGGGAAAACTCTGTAAAGGTATCTTTTAAAGGATATCAACCGCAAATGCCTTTCAAGCTGGCCTTTAAGCATATCTGGCTGAATATCCTCCGCTATAAGCTGCAAAACTTTGAAGAATGCGTTTTCCTGGAGCAATGCTACCACTCCCCTTTTATCACGGCCGAAACCCGTGAAAAGGCCCTGCAGTTATCAGCTCCCTTTTATGAACTGATGATGAGAGGACAACAGGAACAGCTCATTAAAAGTACAGACATCGGGCTGTTACTCACCTTCATTATCGGTACCATCAATGAGCTGGTAAAGCAAACGCACTATGGCGGTATTACCCTCAACCGGAGTAAGATCAACACCTCTTTCGACCTCTGCTGGGATGGCCTGAAAGCGTAAATTAAAAATGAATAATCGTTCACAATAAATACATCGGCATATGTCAGACATTATGATCGCAGTAGACCTGAGCAGCTTTTCAGAACAATTGATCACCACCGGATTGGAATGGGCCCGTAAAATGAATGCCAACGTAACCCTTTTTTCTGTTGTAGAAATAGGGATGGGTATAGGTTTGCCGGAAGGCGGTCCTGTATTTACGGATGATATCCCTGCCCGTATCCGGGAAGTAGAAGAAAGACTGGAAACGTACAGACAAAATTACCCGGACAGCGACCGGATTAAAATCCTGGTAACCGCCGGCAGCCCCAAAAATGAAACATTAGACCAGGCACACAGTAGCAACATTTCCATGCTGGTGGTAGGCACCCACGGCAGAACCGGCCTGGACCACATGCTGCTGGGCAGCAATGCCGAATACATTATCCGGCACTCCCGCATCCCGGTACTTGTGATACCTTACAACCAATATGAGCACTAACGCTTTAACACTCAACAATCAATAAAACAGTTGAACCTGTTACCACATCCCGGCTAAATAAGCCGGGATTTTTTATAGCCCTGGCCAACATCACAAGATAATTTCAAGAAAAAAAGTATGCCGCCACTGCAGTAATGCAAAGGAAGCGCGCCACATTAAAATACCCTTAAACTCCTGCCTGTGCCGGATCTGCTTAAAGAAAGTTGATGTAACTTAGCTGGTTAGTGCGAACAACTATCTACAACGAAACCTAAGACTTTTGAGAACGAAATTTTTTACTGCAGCATTTTTACGTAAGCTCCACCTGAAAGAGCTGTTAGCAGTGCTATTTATACTTTTAGCTATCTATTTCTTCCGTTCCCAACGCCACGAACTTTACTCGCTGATTCCTGCTATCGAAAAAGCAGACCAGGGCTGGGTAGTGATCGGTGTACTGGTAACGGCGGCTTATATATTATTGCAGGCGGGCATGTACGTATTTAGCTTCCGGGCCGTGGGAGCAAGACTGGATACAGTTAAGAGCACGGAACTATTCCTGAAACGCAATTTATTGTCTGTATTCCTGCCAGCAGGAGGCATCAGCTCGCTGGCCTATCTGCCTCAAAGCCTGCGCCGTACCGGGCTACATAAACAACAAATTCACCAGGCTTCCGGTATTTATGGATTTGTCGGCATTTTGTCGGTTTTCCTCGTAGGCATTCCGGTAGTAGGGTATGCCATGTTTCACGCTGCCACCATGAAAGACGCTGCATGGGGGCTGGTGGCCATTTGTGCGCTGCTGGCAGGGGTAGTTTGGCTGGTGCGGTCTATGCAGTCGAAAGGGAAAGCATACCAGTTGCTGGTAAAGTATTTTCCGGGCGCCGCCCACCAGGTGGACGACATCTTTACCTTTCATTTGTCTGTACCCGCTTTCATGAATACGGTATTGGCTTCTGTACTGATAGAAGTGGCCGGTGTGGCGCATTTATACCTGAGTATGCTGGCAGTAGGGGTTACCCCTTCGCTGGAAGCGGCTTGTGTAGGCTATATTGTGGCTACCATCTTCCTGATCATTTCTCCGTTCCTGCGCGGACTGGGCGCTATAGAGCTATCCCTGGCGTATATACTCAACAGTTATGGTTACAGTACATTACAGGCACTGGAAATCACGCTGCTATTCCGACTTTTTGAGTTCTGGCTTCCGTTGATTGCCGGCATCCTGGCATTTGCACTGAAAGGCCGGGAGCTGGTATTAAGATTGGTCCCTCCTGTGCTGATTTTCCTGTTGGGAATGGTCAATATATTTTCAGTGCTTACGCCGCCGTTGTCTTATCGTATGCACATATTACGGGCTTATATTCCCGGCACGTCTATACATGCTACTAACCTGTTGGTGGTTTTCCTGGGGTTGGTACTGTTGGTAACGGCTACCTTCCTGATCCGGGGACTGCGAAGTGCATGGATAGTGGCTTTGTCGGTGTCGTTGTTGTCAGTACTGGGTCATATCGGGAAAGCACTCGACTATGAAGAAGCCTCTCTGGCATTGGTTACCAGCATTATATTGTTGATTACCGCCAAACAGTACCGGGTAAAAAGTAATCCCCAACTGGTGAATATCGGTGTAGTAACGGCATTGGCAACTTTGCTGGCGGTATTGATTTTCGGGACCATTGGCTTTTATTTTCTGAATGTGCGGCATTTTGGAATTGACTTTACCTGGCAGCAATCTATCCGGCATGCGTTCCACTGTTTTATGTTGCTGGAAGATGATGGACTGCAACCTGTAACCCGTTTCGGGAAAGAGTTTATGTCGGCCATCCGCGTATTGGGGGTCAGCTCCTGGGCATTTCTTTTCTATACCATTATACGCCCTTACCTGCATGTAGCGCAGCAAACCAATACCAGCCTGGAGAAAGCACGTTTTTACCTGAGCCAGTACGGCGATTCTCCTATGGATTATTTCAAAGTGGGGCAAGACAAATTGTTATTTATTTCCGAAAAATACGAAGGTTTTATTGCCTACCGGGTAGCGGGCAGCTTTGCGATTGTGCTGGAAGAACCGGTGTGCAGCGAAGATAATAAGCTGACATTGTTGATTGAATTTGAGCAACAATGCCGCAAGATGGGCCTGCGGCCTGCTTTTTACCGGGTAGATGAAGACAGCACCTATTATTTCAGCCACCTGAAAAAGAAAAAGATGCTGATAGGCCAGGAAGCCATCATGGACATCCGCGATTTTACCCTGAGTGGCAAGGACAAGAAATCATTGCGTAATGGACTCAACAGCCTGGCCAATAAAGGCTATGTGACCAATTTTCATGCGGCGCCGCAAACGCCGGCCATGCTGGCGGAGCTCCGGGCGGTGAGCGATGAATGGCTGCACCAATACGAGGTGAAAGAGCTTACTTTTTCGCAGGGATTATTTGACGAGTCCAGCGTTCGTGAGCAGGACATTATTACTGTGAGCGATGCCGAAGGAAAGATCGCTGCCTTTTTGAATATTATTCCCGACTATGCCCCCGGGGAATGCACCTATGACCTGATCCGCAAGCGTTCCGACGCTCCGGGAGGCGTAATGGATGCCTTGATTATTGCATTGATACAAGATGCGCAGCAGAAGGAATTACAGTTCCTCAACCTGGGCATGGTACCTATGTCCGGCATTGTACAACCAGCAAATACCGCGGAAAAAATGGTGAAATATGCCTATGAAAAATTGCGCTTCTTCCGTCATTACCAGGGATTACGCGAGTTCAAGGAAAAATATGCCACCGAGTGGACCAACAAATACCTGGTGTACGAGCATGACTTTGACCT
This sequence comes from Chitinophaga eiseniae, assembly GCF_012641265.1. Classification (GTDB taxonomy): domain Bacteria; phylum Bacteroidota; class Bacteroidia; order Chitinophagales; family Chitinophagaceae; genus Chitinophaga; species Chitinophaga eiseniae_A. The sequence goes on from NZ_JABAHZ010000012.1 coordinate 29,506, forward strand.
GATACAATTACCTGCTGCCCTGAGCAAAGTGATGCAGCCCTGATGACGGACGAACAATCACGGAATGGAATTTGTTTTATAGACAGGTGTTAATTTAGCGTATGTTATTACCAGGAGGATTGTCCGGATTCCGGAAATTATTGACTTGTTTGCTGTTATTAACAGCTTTACAGGCAAATGCACAAAATGGGACAGGTAACTTGCCCGTGGTTACCAAAGCGCCGGCTACTGCCACTACGGCTCCCTTAATTCTCTACATTACCGGTGACGGGGGTATGAAAAAGTTTTCGGCTAATGTTATTGAGTCATTTCATCAACAAAACTACCCGGTAGTGGCGCTCAATGCGCTCAAGTACTTCTGGAATAAGAAAACCCCTCAGCAGGCGGCCAGGGATGTCGCCAATTTGATCAGCTACTACCAGTCGCAATGGGGTCAGAAGCAAGGCGTCGTATTAATAGGCTACTCACTGGGCGCCGATGTACTGCCATTCATTTATAACAGTTTGCCCGCCAATATCGCCGCGGAGGTGAAGCACGTGGTGCTTTTATCTCCCTCACTTTATACTGATCTGGAAGTACATGTATCGGATATGTTGGGCAAGTCGAGTACCCGTGGCATGAGTGTGCCCGCCGAAATCAATAAGATGACCGGCAAGCCGTTGCTATTGGTTTTTGGGGCAGAAGAAAAGGATTTTAATTTTTCCGCGCTGAATATACAGTATCAAAAGCTGATACTTCCGGGAGGGCATGCCTATGATGAAGATGCCAGTGGGGTGGCTGGTAAAATCCTTACTTCGCTGCAGCCCTGAGCCCTTTCCTTTAATAAGGTAGTTTATACCGTTTGGCCAGTTCATTCCTCATCTCTGTGGTGAGCGCAATCCTGGCGTCTCCGATCATTACATGATCCTGGTCGAGATGTGTAATATGGCGAAAGCCTACCACAAACCAACGATGTACTCTCATAAAGGCGTTGACGGGTAGTTGTGCAATAATCCAGTCCAATGTTTCTGTTGTTACCAGTTTCTGATCTACCATATGCAGGGTAATATGGTCATCCAGTACTTCTACATATTGCAGGTCATCATACACTACTTTTTCGTGGCGATGTTGTGTTTTAAGCATAAAGTAGGAAGCGGGTAATTGAGTGGGGGGCGTAGTTGCGCTCATGTCGATGATATTATAAATGTAATCGAATATGTTATCCAGGTCGGTTTGGGTAAGGGGTGCATGCAGTAATGCTGCAGGCAGCACGTCGTAGCGGAACGACGGTGACGCCTCATACGTCATCAGCATTACGGGTAATACATTCCAATGTACTTGTTCCTTTGGGAGCTGATCGGGGTAATGTCCTACCAACAGTACATGGATAGTGCCGGTTTGCAGCCAGAATGTAGCTTCTTCGATCGTGTTAAATCGTCCGGCCAGGTAAACGTAGGGAATCCGGGACAAGTAATTTTCCAGGTCTTCAAATCCGGCAGGATCATTCCCTATTATGATGCAGTTTAGTACCATAGTGCCTTAGGTTTATTACAGGTACGAAAAAACAACGGTATCAGTTGCCCGCGGCGACGGATGATTAAACAGGGCAGGTGACTGAACAGAAACCCGCGTATTATCTAAAATCTAATCTAAACCGCGTGATGAAAAAAAGGTTGTTTGCATAATACTTTATTAAAGTTGACAAAATCTGTTGGCGTTAAAGGTGGATTTATTTAAGGAGGGAACAGTTAATCGAATGTTAAGTATTCCGGAAAAAGAAGGGTGAGCAGTAAAGTGGTGGCTGTAGCAGCCATACTTTGCCTGTCCACCCTTTCAGGAAGATTACATAAAAGATCCTCTAACAACTGTTGTCCAGTTGTGTAAACGGATCTAAAGCCCGGAAATGGGCAACGATGGCGCAGTGGGAGCTAACGCGAATGCCGGTTAACTGGTCAATGCGCAGACCATGTTTACCAAATGTGCAGGAATAAAAGTAGCATAGTACTCACGGTGATCAGGCTTTTCGAAAACCTGACATTGAAACCACCTTTTTCTGAGTAATAATAACTTTCCTTGTACCGGTCGTACTCAATGGGAGCACCTAACTCCTTCATCATTTTGAGGAATTCATAGAGTGTTCTTTCGGAAATACGAAGCCGCTTGGCTAACTGAGCTGGCTTACCGGTCCCTTTGATCCTGATAAGGTAATCAATGGTCTGTAGTCTGTCAAAATAACGCTTTGGCATGTGGCATAGAGGGGTCTTAACGGTTATTTACTGAATATACGATATGTGCCTTGATTAAACCAGTATTCTCATATATATATTTTAATGTAAATATTAACATTCTGGTTTAAACGGGTTTTCTAAAATTTTAGCTGCGGAACAATGGCGCTGATGCGGTTTAGCTGCGTACTTTTACTAAACGTTTTACTCATCGTTTTATTGGACATTCCACCTAAAAATACTCACTGCGACAATGCTTCATAGATAATGTTAGCCAGCGCGGTACCGTGATCCACTGCGGGATCCGGCGGCCTGGTAGCAAATATTTTCCCGTTCTTTCCCACTACAATTAAGGTAGGATATCTACTGATATTGTATTGCGTAAGTACCTCCCGATGCTGTTCATCCATATGTAGTAACCAACCCGGCAAATCCTTTACAGTATTACCATTGCAGCAGATATTCACAAACGTTACCGCGGTTTCATCAAAGCAGTTTTTTATTTCTGCAAGGGCATGCAGCAGCGGATCGTTACCACTGTAGAAATGCAACAGCACTACCTTTCCGCTGAATTGCTGCAGGCTTACCTGCCTGCCTTGCTGATCAGCGAAACTGAAAGGTGGTGCTACACTTCCCCTGCTGATACCTTTACGTGAACGTCCGTAAAGCTTTGCCACCACCTGTTTACAGGCTTCGTCCTGGACTATTTGCAGGTAGTCGCGCACACAGCCCTCCTGCTCTTCCTGCTGGTTACCTGCCGCAAATCCCAACATCAGTTCATGCGCCAGCAGTTTATCACGCAACCGGCCACTGTAATGGGTTTTAAGCCATTCATAAATAGCCCGGTTACTGCACTCATACCGGTGTTGTACAAAATAATCTACTTCCGCTTTTTGCAACAGGTATCCCAAATAGCGTATAGACGTAGCTGTTATATCTGACGGAACAACATCGGGCCATGCCGGCGCCAGGGCTGTTTTATAAAACAACAGCTGCCGGTCTTCCAGGGTACTGTCGGGGTCCGGTGATAACTTCCAGAACGTGCCCGCCAGTTTGGCCGCCGTTTCGCCGTATATATGCGCACGGATCATTTGCCAGGTTTTCATATCCATACTATCACGGTAACGGTTCAACACCTGCCCGGCCACCTCCAGTTGCTGCCGGTAAGCCGCTGCCAGTTTGCCGGCATTGGATACCACGGGCATGGGTATCCGCTCCTGCTCCCGCTTTGCGTTATAAACCGCCCTGCATACCGCCGCGCCGGCGCCGCTAAAGGCCAGGCTATCGGCACGCATTTTCATACATATGCTGTCGCCGCTGCGGATCAATCCATAAAAGTTATAGCCCGTTCCGGCATCTGCATAAAAAAACACGGCCGCACCTGCCGGCAGCGGTATCCGGAAATAAAAGGAATCAGGAACCAGTAAGGTATCCTGCGTAATGGCAGGGGAAATACCGGGGTCCGTCCAGTAAGTAAGGGACACCCGCGGAATATGGCGATCGGCTACCTTGCCGGTAATAACTGCCGTGGTTTGGGCGGCAGCGCCACTTGTCAGTACCAATAATATGCAGCATAGCCCCAGCAGCTGCTTAAAGGGATGAGGGTTCATAAAAAATAATTTAAATGGTAAAATCCCCATGGTAAACACCACAGGGAGATAAAATTCACAACGATAGTAAATGAAAACTTCCTAATATTTGATAACAGGTATAACTGCCCTTTTACTCGCACATTTAATGCAATGATACCGGGAATAAATATTGGAAGTGTTAATGCATTCTTAACAGTTAATACAAAATCGGATTATCAGATATTAAACCAGTATACCAACTTGAGCACCAGCGCCCTGTTTTTCACATAAAATGGCTCAGGAAGGTAGTTATCCGTATATACGATAAAAAGGTCGGAAGCGGGTTTATAACGCCATTGAAAACGGGTATTAAGGTTCATGTTCTTCTGCTGACCGTTATACTGCATAAAACCGGTAAAAAACAGGGTATTGGTCATGGTAACATCCAGGCGGGGGCCTACCAGCCAGAACGAGGTATTACCCCAGGGTTTGGGCAAATCAATCTGGTTATAATTAGCGCTGAGTGCAATGCTCACGTAGGGTTGGAAGCGGTAGCCCAGCTCTGTATTGGTCATTAGCCGGGTTCCATCTGCATAATAACCTCCATAGCGAGCCGACAGTGCATACGTAAATAAACTCTGGGGCTTGGATACATAATCCACCCCCACCGTATTCCAGTTGTGCCGGGTGCCATTGCCCAGGCTATCTTTATGTGAATTGGTAGGATCAAAGGGTTGCAACAGCTGGATATAGGTATTGGAGGCCCATATATTCAGGGTGTTGCGCTTACGGAATACGATACCATAGTTCAGCATGGTTTCATTGTCGGTACGGTGCAGGTCTTTTTCATCGAAGAACCAGGTACTGGTTATCTGCGGTCCATGGCTCAACACCTGGCCCGACAAAGGGAAAAATAAGCGGGTTACCTGTGGCACGATCTTCACATAACCCTGGCGGGGTACATATCCGACTTCCGCATTGTAATTACGGCCCACATATTCATGCTGCCAGCTTACATTCCATACCTTACTGGTGTACTGCAGGTTGGTGGCATGTGCAATGTCGTGACCGGATTTACCGGGACTATACGACTTCAGGAACATGGCTTTGCCGGTCCAGAAATTGTTAGACGAGGCCAGGTTGTACTCCAGCCCCATATTCCGGTTATATTTATTATACACCGGCATATCCGTTACCTTTCCGGGATCGTAGTTAACGGATTCCTTGTTAATAAAAATGAAACCTACATTAGACCGGGAAAATACCCTACGCTGTAATGCCGCTACGGTGAAGTTCTGCGCCGGCAGGCCGGTTTCTTCCTGCTTACCGGTTTGCATATTCATGATGCCTAAACGCCAGTCCTTATTCAGCTTCCCACTCAACCTGGCGCCGAAGCGGATAGGTACCCCTCCCAGTCCTATACGGCGGGAGAAAAAAGGCCGGATCGTAGCATAGCCGAAATTGGACATCTGGTCCCCGTTTTCCAGGAAAAACTGCCGTTTCTCCGGATAAAATAATTCAAACCTATCCAGGTTGGTTACCTGTTTATCCACATCTACCTGCGAGAAATCAGGATTTACAGTGAGGTCCAGGTTCAGGGAGGAAGTTACCGCTACTTTGGCATCCAGTCCTGCATCCCGGCGGTATTTTTCGCTGGTTCCCTTCTCATAATCTTTGGCGATACCGCCCAGCAGGTAAGGAACCAGGGATACATTGGCGCCTGCTTCCGGGGGCGCAACATCCCATAACAGGTTGCCGGTATACGCCAGAGAAGCGGTAGGAAATTGCCGGGGGACCGGCGCCCAGGCAGATTTTTCAGTTGTTTTCAGGTCATTGCGGCTGAAATTAATACCCCATTTGGTAATTCCTTTTTTATAGCGAATGGTTTTAAACGGAATGGCCGCTTCAAACACCCATTTATCGGGATAATTTTTAACAACGGATACCCATTTGTTGTCCCAGCTCAGGTCTACTTTTCCACCATCATACATTAGCCCGTCCCATTGTGCACCGGCGGCATTAGCGCCGAAAGAAAAGCCATTGGTCTGATCATCGAAAGGATCCATGAACAAGAGGAAGTTGTCGTTTTTCAGAAATGCAAAGTCCCTCCTCAGCGATTCTACCATGTATGGCCCCTCCCCGGTAGTATAGTTTTCCACTACCAGGTACAGGTTTTTATCATCGTAAGTCATGCGAACATCTGTACGCAGCCTGGCCATGCTGGTATCCATGGGCAATACCATGTAAAAATTGGTAGCCACACCGGCCTGTATCCAGGCAGCTTCATCGATCACACCGTCTATCTTCACCGGGGAAACAGCCTTGCGTATTTGCAGCTGATACGATTCGTTTTTCTTTTGTGCCAGTACAGTTACAGTGATGAGCAGCCCGCACAGCAATAGTGGAATTTTGCGAAACATCGGGTCCTTATGGATTTAACGAACAAAATACAAAAATCAAAAAAGCAGGGGGTAAAAAATGGATGAAGGGTAAATACCCGTGATACAACATCTCTATAAAATAAAAATGACCAGATGCAGGTACTCACTGCCTCTGGTCATTTTTATTTTATAGAGATGTTTTACAATTTATTATTCTTCAGCTGCGTGTCTGCAACCGGTACTTTCACGGTAGTTGTTCTGCTGCTGCGGCCGCGCGGGCTGAACACTTTCAGCTTTACTACCTTGCCGCCTGCCTGTACAGGGCCATTATATGCCGGGCTTTTCAACGTAGGCTCTTCACCGTTAGTCGTATACCGGATAATCAAACCGGGCATTTGCACATTGGCTGTCAGCACACCGTTATCAACAGTAGCGCCGGCAGTAGGGATCCGCCAGTTAAATCCTCCTTCATAATAATCCAGGCGGGGCATTTCGCGTTTACCCATTACGTTGCTGAAAACGCTCCAGGCCTGTGCATACATGGCATCTGCTTTGGTGGCGTCTTTTTCAGTAGCCCATGCCGGGTCCTGCGCCCAGGCACGTTCAGCGAGCCCCAATAACTTAGGCAGTATCATATATTCCATACGATCGGAGCTGGTCACCGTTTCACTCCACAACAAACCCTGTATACCAGGAATATTGGAAGCACCAAAACCGGTTAAACGATCCTTACCTACAAACAGTTCCGGCGTTACAGGATTACCTCTGCCATCTACTTTTTGATTTTTGTAGTAGTCGAAAGGAATAAAGTAAAATGGCTTATCCACATCTACGAAACCGCCCCAGTAGAAGCCCGGTTCATCGAACGACTTCATGTAAGCCATGTCAAAATAAAAGTTACTCACGCCTGATAATACTACTTTGTAGCCGGCATTGGCCAGTCGATAGGATAAATCTTCCTGTCCTCCGCCAATTACGTTGTTCCATACATTGAGCTGGAAATTGTCATTCACGAAGTCAGGATTCGGAATGCTTTGTGCTTCCCCATTGATGGATGTTTTACGCATACCAGCTTCCTCCCAACCCGCTACCGATAAGCCATGGGCTTTGAGCAGGTCGTTTACCTTACGGTAGTAATAATACCAGAGATCATTCACGCCGGTGAGCGATTTATCCTGCTGCATCAGTGCCAGGCAGGCAGGCGATTTTTCAAACACGCCGCCGGGAACTTCATCCCCACCCATATGTACTGCTGCCAAAGGTGCGCCGGCCTCTTTGTACATGGCCTGCAGTTCTTCCACTACTTTATCCAGGAAGTGATAGGTAGAAGGCAGGGCTACGTTCATTACGTTGTCGCTCCAGTTTTGCACAGAACTATAAGTCGATTTATCATCGAGATCGGTGAGTAAGTACTCCCTGGCCTCCTGCTCTTTACCAGCTGCTTTCAGCCGGTAGTAGCGCGACTCCATCGACTTCACCGCAGCGCGGGCATGGCCGGGAGATTCAATTTCCGGTAATACGCGTATATGCCTGGCCGTTGCATAGCGTAGAATTTCGATAAAGTCGTTGCGGGAAAAATAGCCGGTACCGGCAGTATTGGTGGTATCGGGGCCGGAGCCATAGGAAGGTGGCAGCATATTTTTCCAGTCGGTGCTGTGTCCCCGTTTTCCGCCAACGCTGGTGAGTTCAGGCAGGGAAGGTATTTCCAGGCGCCAGCCTTCATCATCGCTGAAATGGAAATGTAATACGTTTAATTTATAGAGGGCCATGAGGTCCAGTATGCGCAGCATATCGCGTTTGTTATGGAAGTTACGGGCCACATCGATCATGAAGGCGCGGTAGCCGAAGCGGGGAGCATCGGTTACATCCACACCGGGAATGGTAACGGATTTCTGTGCACTGGCCCAGGCGGTAGGCGGGATCAGCGTTTTCAGAGACTGGATACCATAAAAGGCGCCTGCTTCCGTACCCGCGGTAATTACCACGCCTTCGGGATTTACCTTCAAAGTATATCCTTCCGGTTTATCCTGTGTCATGGCAGCATCAAACACAAATTTCACGGTAGTTTTACCCGTTGTTTTTTTGCTGAGGAACTTTTGCAAATCTGCTTTCAGCATATCGGCGCTGGCCGCCAGCTGCGGATCTGCGCTGATCACCGGTAAATCGGTCAACACCAGGTTGTTGCCGGTAGCTGCATAAGATAGTGGCGTAGGGAATACCAGCGGCAGCTGGGATGCGGGAATGTCCTTCACCGCGGCATTCTGTTTAAATATATCCGTTGGCGTTATAACGGCGGTTTTATCGCCCGGGTAACGCATCAGCTGTTTGGCCGTGGTAGAGGGGCGGATACTATAGTCTTTGATCGAAAAACCTTTTTCCGGCATTTGTTCCCATACCAAGTACAAACCGGCCGGGGCGTCGGTAAAGTTTACCGCCCAGGCATCGCCGGTAATGGCCAGCTTGAGCGAATCGCCGGGTGCGATGCCGGCAAAACCTTCCGCGGGAGTAAAGCGGTACAAGTCACCATTGATATGATCCACTTTCACATGACCGGGTAACTCGCCCGGAGTCACCATTCGTATAAAGTTGAAATACAGCTGCCATCCTTTGGCCGGGAAGGGCTTATTGGAGGTATTCACAAATGTGAAGGCAGACAGGAAGTTGTCTTTTCCCTGGTAGTGGTTTTCTACCACTTCCCAACTGGTTTTAAGGCGGGACGCATCGTATGGGGTTTGTTGTGCCTGGGCCCCTGCTACCGTACCAAACAGGAACATGCCCGTTGCAATCATCTTACCAAGATAGTTGTATCTTTTCATGTGGTGGATTAATTAGAAAATTGGCGATTTTGAAAGATAATAAAATAATTTAAAAACTGATCGGAGAAGGGATGATTAATTTCTTTTTTCAGGATGAACGGAAGCGGGGAAAATTCCACCGGGAGAAAAACTACCGCGAGGCGAAAGATATTTAACAAATTTATCTGGCAGAGGTTAAGTAGATTTATACACTAATGGATAAGGAAGCTATAGCATCAAAAAAACTCAAATCTCACAGCCATGGTTAAAGCATTTATCGGATTTTCATGTATTAGTTTAGGCATTGTCATCGTATTAGGTTTATTTTTTCCCTGGGTTTTCTGGTTATTAATCCTCGTAGTACCCATTGTCATTATGGGCGTGTTGGACATGCTGCAAACCAGGCATGCCATTATCCGCAACTACCCGATCGTAGGTCGTATGCGCTATTGGATGGAAGCGTTGCGGCCCAAGATCTACCAATATTTTGTAGAAAGTGATATCGACGGCAGTCCCATTAACCGGGTAGACCGCTCCACCATTTACCAGCGCGCCAAGCGGGAATTGAACTCACAACCTTTTGGTACGCAGTTCAACGTATATGCGGAAGGGTATGAATGGATGGCACACTCTATCCAACCACAGGATTTCGGTAACCTGGATAAGGATCCCAGGGTCACCTTCGGGGGGCGCGACTGCCAGCAGCCCTATTCCGCCAGTATCCTCAACGTAAGCGCCATGAGCTATGGCTCATTGAGCAACAACGCAGTACAGGCATTAAATGGCGGCGCTAAAATTGGCGGGTTTGCACACAACACCGGGGAAGGCGGCATCAGCGATGCACATCTGACCCAAGGCGGCGATATCATTTGGCAAATTGGTACCGGCTATTTCGGATGTCGCGATGAAGACGGAAATTTTTCTGACAGCCTGTTTGCGGAGAAAAGCGCCTTACCTGCTGTTAAAATGATAGAGCTGAAAATATCACAAGGGGCCAAACCCGGCCATGGTGGTATTTTACCGGCCGCTAAAAATACGCCGGAAATTGCGGCGATCCGCCATGTAAAACCGCATACCACAGTATTTTCACCTCCCTACCATAAAGCCTTTGGCACTCCGCGGGAAATGATGTTGTTCATTCAGCGGCTGCGTCACCTGAGCAAGGGTAAGCCTGTTGGTTTCAAACTATGTATAGGACAGCCCAGGGAATTTTACGCGCTATGTAAAGCCATGATAGAAACAGATATCTACCCCGACTTCATCACCATAGATGGCGGAGAAGGTGGAACCGGTGCGGCGCCACCAGAATTCTCCAATTCCGTGGGCATGCCATTAATGGATGGACTTTCTTTTGCCCATGATACCCTTACCGGCTTTAATATCCGGCATCATATGAAGTTGATCGCTTCCGGGAAAATCCTGACAGGGTTTCATATTTTACGGGCCATGGCATTAGGTGCAGATACCTGCAACAGTGCCCGTGCTATGATGATGGCCCTGGGCTGTATACAGGCATTGGTGTGCAACACCAATAAATGTCCAACAGGCGTGGCTACGCAGGACAAATGGCTGGCGGCCGGCCTGGTCATCGATGATAAAAAACAACGGGTAGCCAACTACCACCGCGATACCATTGAAAGCGCCATAGAACTAGCCGGAGCGGCAGGGTTAAGAGATCCGCACGAAGTAACCAGGCGGCATATATTCCGCCGGGTATTTATGAACCTGGTAAAAACATTTGAAGACATCTATCCCAGCGCAGCGCCTGGCGTATTGTTGAATGGTCATATGCCGGAGCATCTGAGGAAAGAAATGGAAACCGTGGCGATTGATAGCTGGAATTAAATTTAAAGTATAGTGCATAAAGCAACAGCCCCTCCGCTTATAGCAGAGGGGCTGTTGCTTTTATAAGTTGCTGGTTTATGCCTGTTGCCTGGGCTGGTACAATGCCAGGGCATTCTCCCTGCATATTTTAGCAGCTATATCTGCCGGAAAATTTTCCAGGACCAGTTGCAGGTCTTTTACATCAAATGGCCTGGGTGCACGGGTAGACGGCAGATCGGTGCCAAATAACAGGGCGCCTGGATTAACGGCGGTAATCTGCCGCATGGCAGTGAGCACATCAAAATCGCAGCGACTAAACCCCGTAGCTTTTACGCGGGCACCTTTTTCCACCAACTGCAATAAGTGTTTAAATCCTGATTTGGACAGCCCCAGGTGATCAATCACTACTGCAGGCAACTTTCGCAACGTGGTCGATAATCCCGGTAGCTGGCGGGAATCTACATATAATTCCACATGCCACTTTACCAGGTCATATACCCGAAGTCCTAATTGCTCCAGGTATTTTACACTTTCAGAACCACCGCGTTGTACATTAAATCTAACGGCGCGAACGCCTGCTTCGTGCAGGGCTATAATCTCTTCATCGGTTGTACTGGCGGGTATCTGCGTAACACCAACGTAAGCCGGACCTAATTGTTTCAATGCCTCCAGTAAATACTGCTGGTCAAATCCCTGGAATGATCCTGACACCACTGCGCCGCCACTTACATGGAGGGGGGCTACCTGTTGCTGGTAATCTGCTACCGAAAATTCGGAAGGCAGAAATCCCTGGTTAGGTTGCAGTGGAAACCGGTGATCAATAATATGTAGGTGTGCGTCAAATATGGGCTTATCAAACATAATCTCATCGTTGTTGTTACCATCACAAGCTACTGAAAATAGGTGAGAAAAAGCCCTCTTTTTTACACTTCCATCGCTCCTGCAGCCGCTTCATCTACAAACCAATGCAGTTCGCCTTCTTCCGGGCGAATGAGTTGGGATGGGAACTTTTCCGCATCGAAAGTACCTTCTATTACATTTTTGAGTGTAATGGCTTTATTGGCGCCGGTAGTCAGGAACAGTACACAGGCTGCCCTGTTAACGACAGGGGCTGTTAGGGTAATACGGTACATGTTCTGTGCTTCCAGGAAGAAAGAAGTTACCCAGGCTTTCTTTTCATGCACTACGGGCGTACCAGGAAACAGGGACAGGGTATGTCCATCATCTCCCATACCCAGTAATACCAGGTCGAACGTGGTATTTTCTTTTCCGAAATAGGATTTCAGCGTTTGCTCGTAAGCAGTTGCCGATGCTTCCGGACTGATGTCGGTACGCATTATATGGATATTGTCCGGGTTTACGGCCACTTTATCCAGCAGTTCTTCAAACGCCATACGGGCATTATTCCGGTCATCTTCAAAGGGTACATCTCTTTCATCTCCCCAGAAAAAATGAATTTTCTCCCAGGGAATCATCATGTTATAAGGTGCTTTGGCCAGCAGGCTATAGAGCTGTTTAGGCGTATTACCTCCCGACAACACAAAAGTGAAACGTTCCTGTGTTTGTAATACTTCCAGTATGTAGTTACTGATCCATGCGGCTACGTTTTCACTGAGCTGGGCAGGATCTTTGGCGATATGTAGTTCCATAAGATAAAAGAATTACGGACCATGGTGAGATGGTCCGTAATTTTTATTTAGTAGGTAAATTAATCCAGGTATGACCATCGCGGGCCACGAGTGCATCGGCATCGTCAGGGCCCCATGAATCCGGTGCATAATTCGGGAAGTCTTGCGGTGTGCGGTTTTCCCATGTTTCCAGGATAGGCATAATCACTTTCCACGCAGCATCTACCTGGTCGCCACGCATAAACAGGGTAGCATCGCCCTCCATCACGTCCAGCAGCAATGTTTCATATGCTTCCGGTGCATGCTCGCCGCTGGCGGCATCGTAGTTGAAAGTCATATCTACCGGGTCCAGCGTCATGGTTTGTCCGGGACGTTTTGCCTGGAAGCGGATACGGATATCCATTTCCGGCTGTATGCTGATGGTGAGCCTGTTAGGGCGCCATGTTTGTGCCGCTTCTATCGGGAAGGAATAAGGAGGCGCTTCTTTGAATGTGATAATAATATTGGTCGCCTTCTGGTGCAGGTATTTACCGGTACGTACATATATCGGAACGCCTTGCCAGCGCCAGTTATCGATGAAGAATTTCACCGCGGCATAAGTTTCCACATTCGATTTGGGATCAACGCCCTTTTCTTCGCGGTAACCTACTACCTTATCACCTTTCATCCAGCCGGATGAATATTGGCCACGTACGGCGTATTCATGCACTTTTTCGGGTGTAAGACGGCGGATGGCATTTAGCACATCTACCTTTTTATTACGTACCTCGTTGGCATCAAACGAAACAGGAGCTTCCATGGCCAGGATACACATAATCTGCAGGATATGGTTCTGCACCATATCACGCAATGCGCCGGCCCTTTCATAGTAGCCACCGCGACCTTCCAGTCCCACGCTTTCAGCGGCAGTAATCTGGATATTATCGATGTAGTTGCGGTTCCATACCGGCTCAAACAATGCGTTGGCAAAGCGGAAGGCCAGGATGTTCTGTATTGTTTCTTTACCGAGGTAGTGGTCAATACGGTAAATCTGTTCTTCTGTGAATTTCTTCGCCAGCAGCTCATTCAGTTCATGAGCACTTTGCAGGTCATGACCAAATGGCTTTTCCACCACAATACGGGTGCAGTGTTTATCGCTGCACAGGTTCAGTTCCCCGAGGCGGGTGGCAATATTAGGCACCAGCTGTGGCGCTACTGCGAGGTAAAAGATCACCGTAGGGTGTACGCCCCATTCTTTTTCTTTTTCTGTTACAAAATCGGTGATTTTGTTATAGGCAGCCGGATCTTCTGCATCCATTTGCAAGTAGGAAACATGGTTACTGAAATCTTTCCAGTGACCATTTTGTTCACCTTTACGGCGGGAAAATTTACTAATTCCTTCCAACAGGTGTTTATTGTAATCCTCGTTGGTATAGGGACTACGTCCTAAACCCGCAATGGCAAATTGTTCCGGCATCCACTCATCCAGGAAAAGATTGTATAACGCAGGCGTTAGTTTCCGGTAGTTTAAATCGCCACTGCCTCCGAAAATGAAGAGTATGGAAGCAGGAGGGCGTTTATGGATCTGCATATATTTAATTGAAGATGAATATTTTTTAGTGCTGTTGCCATTCCGTATGGAAGGTACCCGGTATATCAATACGCTGATAGGTATGTGCGCCAAAGTAATCGCGTTGTGCCTGGATCAGGTTAGTAGGCATACGACCGGTACGGAAAGCATCGAAATAAGACAGTGCCGACATAAAGCCTGCTATTGGTACGCCGGCTGCTGCTGCTTGCGCTACTACGCTACGGGTGTTGGCAATGACAGATTCTACGAGGTAAGCAATATTTTCATCGAGCAGGATATTGCCCAGGTCTGCATTCTTCTGGTAAGCCTGTGTAAATACTTCCAGGAGGGTAGAACGGATAATACAGCCGCCTCTCCATACTTTCACCACTTCCGGTAATGGAATTTCCATTTTCAGGTCGTTGGAAGCTTCGCGAAGCATGGCCAGTCCCTGTGCATAGCTCAGGATGGTAGCGAAATACAATGCATCGTGTACCTGTTTGATCCACATATCAGCGGGAACGTGCAGGGCATTTTCCGGCGCTTTATATAAGGTTTCTGCCTGTAAGCGTTGCTCTTTGTAACCGGAGAGGGTACGCATGGCTACCGCTGTATCAATCACGGGTACTGCCACCGGCAATTCCATGGCATCCTGGGAAGTCCACTTACCAGTACCTTTCGAACCGGCTTTATCGGAGATAACATCTACCAGGCGTTTGTCTGTTTTATCGTCGTTCTGCAGGAAAATATCTGCTGTAATTTCTACGAGGAAAGACTGTAAAGCGCCCTGGTTCCAGTTTTTAAACACTTCGTGCAACTGGTCGTTGTTCAGGCCAGCCCCTTTTTGCAACAGGGCATAGCTTTCACTGATCAACTGCATAATGGCATATTCGATACCGTTGTGCACCATTTTCACGTAGTGGCCGGCGCCTTCTTTACCGAGGTAAGCTACGCAAGGTACTCCCTTTACTTTGGCGGCAATAGCCTCCAGCATAGGTTTTACCTTGGCATATGCATCCAGGTCGCCTCCGGGCATAATGCTGGGGCCTGTACGAGCGCCCTGCTCGCCACCGGAAACACCCATACCCATAAAATGGATACCTTTCGGACGGAGTTCCTGTACGCGGCGTAAAGTGTCGGTGTAGTGGGAATTACCACCATCTATCACCACGTCGCCCTGCTCCAGCAGCGGCAACAGGGATGCTATCACGTCATCTACCGGCTGACCGGCAGGTACCAGCATCATCAATTTGCGGGGACGTTCGAGCAACTGAACCATAGTGGCCAGCTCTGCTACGCCTTTAACAGTAGTACCGGGGGTAGCGGCTGCTTCCAGTGCGCTGTTCTTAGCAGCGTCTTTGTCAAAGCCGATAACGGAAAAGCCATGATCTGCCATGTTGAGTAACAGGTTTCTGCCCATTACGCCGAGGCCGATCATTCCAAAGTCATATAAGCTGTTTGCCATATATAGAGAAGTTACTTAAGGAGGTGTAAAAGTAGGGAAGAATTAGGAAAAAGATTGTCTGAAGTATGTTTTTTGTCGGGAACCAGCGTTTATCCACTCCCCAATAAAAAGAGGCTATATCAGTTGTTGATATAGCCTCCAGCTATTTTTGACCCTAAGCAGAATTCCTGCCGGCGTTGATAATTCCGAAGGAACAACGCATGATGAGCTTTTCATAAGTTTCGCGCTCTTTACCATTGTCGGCGTGTGAATCAAGTTCGCGGATACGGGTCAGTGCATACTGTTGTGTAGTGAGCAATGGTAGTATCATACGTTCTCTCATTTGTATCGACAGCTGGTCAATAGGACTGCCTGCCATCAGCTCCGATTCGTTGGTGAGGCGGAGCAGGTATTTTTTAGTCAGTTCAAATTCATCATAGATCATCTGCCATACTTCTCCATATTGTGGATGCTTGGCCAGGTAGGCAGTGAGTGGGAAATAGCTTTTCTTCATCGCCATTTCGCAGTTGTCGAGCAGGGTTCTGAAAAACAGGGAATGCCGGTACAATGCGGCTACGGCTTCCCATTTGCCTTGTTTATCCAGCGCCTGTAATGCGCTACCCACACCATAATACCCGGGAACATTTTGTTTCAGCTGGCTCCAGGCGCCTACATAAGGCACGGCTCTCAGATCGTTCAGGTTCAGCTTGGCCGAAGAGTTGCGCTTGCTCGGGCGGCTGCCGATATTGGCTTCTGCATAATAGCGCAGCGGGCTGGCGTGATCCAGGTAGGCCAGGAAGTGCGGATGCGTTTTCAGTTTATTATAAGCGGTATATCCTTCGTCCGACAAAGATTGCAACAGGTCTTCCTCGGCTTTGCTGAGGGTTACCTCCCGGGAAGAAAACAGTTCGTTGCTGATACCTGCGTGAATCAGTTGCTCCATGTTGAACTGTGCAGCATCCACGGTCCCAAAGTTGGAGCTGATGGTTTGTCCCTGGATGGTTTGCTGGATTTCCTGGTTGGCAATATTCCTTCCCATGGAAGCGTAGAACTGGTGCGTTTTTCCACCGCCGCGAGCTGGGGGACCTCCCCTGCCATCAAAAAACACTACGCTGATACCATATTGTTCAGAGATGGTAGTCAGCTCTTCTTTGGCTTTATAGATGCTCCAGTTGGCCATCAGGTAGCCACCATCTTTGGTGCCGTCTGAGAAGCCAAGCATGATGGTTTGTTTGCACTGGCGGCGTTGCAGGTGCTGGCGATAATCTGCATTTTCATATAGCAGCTTCATTACCTGCCCTGCGTGGCGAAGATCGTCGATGGTTTCGAACAGCGGCACAATGTCTACTGTCATTTCTTCCCTTTTCCAGCCACTCAGCAGGAACATGCCATATACTTCAATTACGCTGAGCACGCTGGTACTGTGACTAATGATATAGCGGTTGCAGCCTTCTTCTCCGTTGGCTGCCTGTATTTGTTTAATTGCTGCGATGGTTTGCAGGGCGTCCTGGTGCAGGGGATTTTCCAGCTGCTGTGGATCTATGGCTTGTTGAATGTTCAACAGCGCCTGGATCTTATCGGCAGCGGCGAGTGAGGTATAGTTATCCGGCAGGGCGGATGTTTTAGCTGCCACGGCTTCGAGTAAGGCTTCATGCACAGAGCTGTCCTGGCGGATATCCAGCGATGCGAAGAACAGGCCGAATATTTCGACTTTGCTGATCAGATTTTCTACCAGGTGTACAAATAATCCATTGTGTTCTTCGAGGATTGTTTTTCGTATGCCCGCCAACGTATCCAGGATTTCCTGGCGGCTGATATCGGCTTTATGGCCGGGCACAAAGAGGTTGCGGGATAATTTGGCTTCCAGTAGGGCCACCACGTTTTCCACTCCTTTAAAGGTGAGGCGGCGGCGCAGGTTGCGTACTTCACGAAAATAGCATTTCATCACAGAAGAACGCAGCGCAGCAGCCACTTCAATAGTGGTAGGCGCTTTCACAAAAGGATTGCCGTCCCGGTCGCCGCCAGGCCAGAAGCCCATGCGGATCAGGGAATTATCGCTGCTGATGGCGCCGGGAAACTGTGCCCGGATAAAGGACAGGATACGGCCGGCGGACTGATAAAATATATTTTCCAGGAACCACACCAGGCTGATGGCTTCATCATATGGGGTGGGTTTTTCTTTTTTGAAGAAAGGTGTTTTACCCAGCTGTTGCAGGTACATGTTTACCTGGCTGGTATTTTCATCGATGAGGGCTTTAGACAAGTCATTGATAATGCCTAACACCTCGCCGGGATAAAACTGCGTAGGATGCGCGGTAAGCACCAGTCGTACGGAGAAGTCCTTCAGTTTTTCTTTCAGTGCATCCTGGGCTTGCTCCTGGATAACTTCCGACTGGAGATGGCGCAAGGTACCAGTCCCTTGCAGGTCGCGGATATTCCGGAAGGCGGCGTCTTCAAGTGCATCAAATAATACCACCTGTCTTTCTGCATACTGCACAAAGCGGAACAGCAAGTCCGTTCGCTGCTTATCGTCTGTATAGGTAGTATACTGTTGAAAGAAGGAGTCCATGATTTCCTGGGGGCTGCTGCCTTTGGCGTATCCTTCTTCGCAGTGAAGCAGGAACAGCGACAGGAATACCCCTGTCTTTTCCACCCGGTGGAAAGGCAATGAAGTGAAGAGGCTATTGTATAGCTGAAACTTTGTACCAACGAGGTTCTTGAACTGTTGCAGCGAGTTATTTACCGGCGCTTCCATACTAATTATCCGTTTATAGTGCTAAAGAAGAAGACTAAGCGGCCGTTAAATTAATAATTATTATATTAATTTCTTAGTTTTTTGATTTTTGTTTTACATAAATAGATAAAATTTAAATATTATCTAACAAACAGCTTTAAAAAAGCCAATCCCGGCCACTTTTGGTGAACCGGGACTGTATTCAGGATTAGAATGCGCGGTTAAATGGATGCAGGCCGGGGATAAACAGGCATTGACAAATTCTGACGGGGTATGATATCATGATGGATTACTGCTGCCCCAGTACAAACCGGATGGGCAGATTAAAGAGTACAGGAACACTTTGGCCATTTTGCCGGCCGGGTTTCCATTTTGGCATGGCATTCACCACCCGCTTTGCTTCGTCTTCCAGGCCGGCGCCCTTGGCAGCGCCTACTGTTTTCACATCTGTGATGCTGCCATCGCGGTTTACTACAAACTGAACGAACACCGTGCCTTGTACATCATTGTCCTGGGCCTGCGACGGGTATCTCATGTGGTTTTTGAGATATTTGGCCAATGCTGCGTCTCCTCCGGGAAACTCAGGCATAATCTCTACAAAGATCCGGGGGCCTTTATCCTCTTCTGCAGGCGCTTCCACTTTTACCACGCCGGAGCCGCCAATACCGCTGGCTCCCAGGTCTACCTGCGCTCCATCTTCTACGCCATCAGCGGTCTTAAACCCGATCACCTTATTTTCCATGTCGGTTTGTTTTGGAGGCATTTCATCCGGTGGCACATCTTTGTCAACAATCACCGGTGTGGTATTCCTGATGGAAGCAGCCATAGGTGGTGGCGCAGAAGTTACCGGCGGAGGTGGCGGGGTAAATTTTTCTTTTTCCGGGATGTCGATGGGTTTCAACACGGTCGGATCTTTGGTAATCACAAGTGGACGTACATTATCAGCGGCTTTCAGGGTGTTGTCCAGTACGTAACCACCTATTACGACCAGTATAACAGAAGCGGTGCCGATGATTGAATTACGAACGCGCCTGTCGTAACGGTTGCGCAATTCATAGGCGCCATAATCTTTATTCCTTCCGGAGAAGAGAATGTCAAGGAACGGTGTTCCCTGGATTTTAGTTGAGTCCATGGCAATTTGTTTTTTAAATAGATGTAGCAGTAAAATATTTTCCATACGCTTCCGGAAAATATTTTTTTGGAGAGAAGGAGATATAAAAATAGAAGTCCCGACTGGACGTCGGGACTTGCTGGCACTGGGGACCTAACCTGGAAACAAGTGGTTCCTTTTTTCAATCAGGCTTTCCGAAAATAGTATATACGTGTACGTTAGTATACCCGGTTCCGGATCAATGTTTTTATTGTAACAGCTATATCAGCCGGTATTTATTTTATGTTACTTCAGTCGTTGGGGCTACCGACCAACAAAACCCACCAGAATTGTTTGAGGCAGCGCCCCTTTGAACTGAAGTTGATTTTACATTTTCATTGGATAGTAATACGTATAATCGTTTACGTTATATTTTAAGCACTGTTATCAACAGTTGCCTGGTATTCTTTTATAAGATTAAAATGAGAAGGTATCTGATACAGGTGTTGGTTGAAATGCCAGGAGGATGCGGGTAGATATGTTACGGATAAATTTACCACCAATAAATTTTTGCAACACACCTATCCCGCAGGCCCAACCGGGCATTCTATTTACAGCTTACAGAACGCAAGATCTTTTCAACAACAGCCCATGGCTGTTTTATAATAACGGGAACAGGTGATATATATCCTTGACAGTTGCGTTTGGGAACGCCCTCCATTTAATAGCGTGTGCCTTTTCATAGTGTATGTTTATTTACACGTTTTCGATAATGATGGCAGCAACACCTTGCTGGTGGATCAAAGGATGCCGGAAGCGTTTGCCTGATGCTTCCCTGGTGGCGGTAGACTTTATTAGTCTACTTAATTGGTAGACAAATATACATCCAGTTTTATTAATTCCAAATAATCAGCCTACTTTTTTTCTGGTTTTTTTATATCTCCTATCCGGTTGGGAAGTGATGGGAAGCAGGACAAAAGCTTATTTTTGCGGCATGAAAGAGCATGTGAAAAACATTTTACTCCTCATGGCGGGTGCGCTGATCTTTGCAGCGGGCATTAACTACCTGGCTATTCCCAACAAATTATCGGAAGGTGGCGTGATTGGTATTACCATAGTAACCTATTATTATTTTGGATGGTCGCCGGGTATTACCAACCTGATCATCAATGCCATCCTGATTGTTACGGGGTATAAACTGCTGGACAAACGGGGCATGCTATATACGTTACTGGGCATATTCTTTTGTTCCCTGTTCCTGTATCTCACGGAAAACAAACTAACCCCGGTAACAACCAATCCCCTGCTGGCAGCCATCTTTGCCGGTTTATTAGTGGGTATTGGTATTGGCCTGGTATTCCTTTCCGGGGGCACCACCGGCGGATCGGCCATAGTAGCCCGCATGGCCAACAAATACCTGGGCTGGACCCTGGGCAATGCCATGCTTATTTTCGACATCGTTGTCATCCTCGCTTCCTCCTTTATTATCGGAATTGAAAAAACCATGTACACTTTTATCGCAGTATACATTGGTGCAAGGGCGGTAGATTATATCGTAGATGGCCTCAATACCAAAAGGGCTATTACCATTATTTCTAATCATACCACCGCCATTGCTGATAGAATTACCGGGGAAATGAAACGGGGCGCTACGGTACTACATGGCCATGGCGCCTATACCAAAGCCACCAAGGAAGTGTTGTATGTAGTAATTGGCAAACAGGAACTGATGCGGCTCAAATCGCTGGTACAGGAAACCGATCCCGAAGCCTTTGTGGTCATCCACGAGGTACACGAAGTACTGGGACGCGGCTTTTCTATGTAATATTGCCCGAGGTGGGCCTGTATGGCCCACCTGTTAAGACTTTCCGGATCTGGAAACAACTTTTGTTACTGCCACCGCATTATAACCTTTTGCACTCTTTTCTTTTATAAAAGAAACACTATCTCTCTCTTTAACAGGTTCAGATAATTGGTTAACATGGAAGAATACACTTTCACCGGACTTATCGTCCGTAATGAATCCAAATCCCTTTAAGGTATTGAAGAACGTGATAATTCCCGTTCTGGTGTTATCCTCGGGAGGCCGGGGGGTGGCGCCAATCCGGATGTCCTTCGGATCTATTTCTGCTCTATGCGTCTGTTTCGGGGGCTCACTACTCAGGTTGCCATCTTCGTCTACATACGCCAGCATATCTTCCAGGCTCTTACCTTTGCTATTATTCACTTTCCGTTCTTCCTTTTTTTGCGCTTTATCTTCTTTCGCCTTCATTTTCTTGTTCCTGTTTTCTTTTTTTGAGAAAGACTCTCCCATAATTATGTCATTTTAGTTAAATCGCATTATTGCGTAGTTATTTCACTTCGTATATATTCAGAAACTGATTCATAAAATTGAGATTATTCAGCCCTGTAATAGCAGATCTGCCCTCCTTGTTGTCTTTCATGTATACATAACCATACCCCAACGATTTCCCGTTAGCATCGGTATACATTTCTATCCATAGCACCATACCGAATGCAACAAAAAGATCATAGAGTTCTTTTTCAGAAGCCTTACAATGCAAGTTTCCAATATAAATTTTCATTGTACATAACAAAAAAACATAAGGAATGGCCTAATATCTTGGTTTTGGGAAACGCTCTTTTTCTGTCCGTGGCCTGGCTTCATTGACTACAATTACCTGTGCGTCCATCAAAGTGCTGTTCAGCTCCCTGATAGCCCGTTCTGCTTCAGCATCAACCGGCATCTCCACAAAACCGAAGCCTTTAGAACGTCCTGTATAATTATCCATAATTACTTTAGTACTCCGTATCATACCAAACGGAGAAAACAGCGCCGTTAACTGTTGTTCAGTAGTCTGGCTGCTTAAATTGCCAACAAAAATGTTCATACAATAAAATTTAAACGTGAGAAATGCGGCGGCTGGGAAAGCGAAGACTGAGGGAGAAAAGGAATAATCCAAACTAAGTCAGAAGAAGCTAAGGCAGAGCCTAGTGCTTATGAAGATAGGCTTTAAAATCGAACAAATGCGGGATTATCTTAAAATTGCCTGAAATATCCCGGTAAGGGTACCCAAAAGATGAACTACTCATCCTTATTTTAAATGATTGCGGCAAAGGATATTTGGATTTTGCATTTTAGATGTATATATTGTAGGCAGCTCAACGCTCTTTCATTCCTTACCATCTTATCAACCAATAATAATTAAAGGGAAATGACACAAAGCCCACAACGCTTTTTACCGCTGGATGTACTCCGCGGCATGACCGTCTGTTTCATGATCATTGTGAATACAGGCGGCACAGGTGGTACCTATTGGCCCCTGGACCATGCAGCCTGGCATGGATGGACCCCCACCGACCTGGTATTCCCTTCCTTTCTCTTTGCAGTGGGTAACGCCATGAGCTTCAGCATGAGAAAGTACGAACAGCTTGGAAATTCCGCAGTGCTGGGAAAAATTTTCAAACGTACGTTGATTATTTTCCTGCTCGGCTTCCTCATGTACTGGTTCCCGTTTGTGCACCTGACTGATCACGGATATGAACTAAGACCCTTTGATCATACCCGTATATTGGGCGTACTACAACGTATTGCACTCTGCTACTGTATTGCCTCCCTGCTGATTCATTACTGTTCTAAAAAAGTGGTATGGGGTATCAGCGCCCTGTTCCTGTTGGGATATTGGCTGGTGATGTGGCAGTTTGGCATTCCTGGCCAACAATATACCATGACCGGTAACGCCGGTATCCTGCTGGATAAATTAGTGATGGGAGAAAACCACATGTATCATGGTGAAGGCCTTGCCTTTGACCCGGAAGGTATTCTCAGTACTATCCCTGCGGTGGTAAACGTGGTTGCCGGTTATTACACCGGGTTGTTTGTTCAGCAGCAAGGCCGCACCAAACAAGGCATTCAACGCATGATACTGGCGGGTATCGTATGTTTTGCCCTGGCCTATGCCTGGAATACCGTTTTCCCCATCAACAAAAAACTTTGGACCAGCTCCTATGTGCTATTAACCGTTGGTATAGATTTATTATTATTAGCACTGCTCATCTTCGTTATTGACATCGCCGGTTTTACTAAGGGCACGGGCTTCTTCACCGTATTCGGGAAAAACCCGTTGTTCCTTTACCTGCTATCAGAGATATTGGCCATCCTGTTCTATTTCTTCCAGGTAGGCAATGTATCGCTGTATCAATGGATCAACGACACCGTGTTCCAGGCATTGTCGCCGGGAAAATTCGGGTCGTTGCTATTTTCACTGGCCTTCATGCTTACCTGCTGGCTGGTGGGCTTTATCCTCGATAAAAGGAAAATATACGTCAGGGTGTAAATAGCTGTTGAGCAGAAAGCAAAAAGCTATTACGGAGAATGATTAAAGCGAATTTTAAATACTCGCTGAGTTCTTCTCCGTAATAGCTTTTCGCTTTCTGCTTTTTTCCTAACTTGTCCTTAAAAAAATAGCATGGACCTTTCACTCAAAGGGAAAACGGCACTGGTGTGTGGCAGTACCCAGGGCATAGGCCTGGCAACAGCGGTAGAGCTGGCCCTGCTGGGCGCTACCTGTATATTATTAGCCAGGAATGAAGACCGGTTAAAAGCAGTATTACCTACATTGGCTACCGGGGAAGGACAACAGCATCGTTATGAAGTAGCTGACTTTTCAGACATGGCACAGGTAACAGCCGTTGCCGCAAAAATAGCCGCCAGCGGACCTGTACATATACTTATTAATAATACCGGCGGACCGGCAGGAGGTCCTGTCATCGAAGCCAATACGACTGCTTTTACAGCCGCGTTTTCCCAACATTTACTTTGCAACCAGGTGTTGGCGCAAGCCCTTGTACCAGGTATGATACAGGCCCGCTTTGGCCGGATCATCAACATCATTTCAACTTCCGTAAAAACGCCGATAAAAAACCTGGGAGTATCCAATACCACCCGCTGGGCGGTTGCTGCCTGGTCTAAAACCCTGGCTACAGAGTTGGCGCCGCATGGCATAACGGTCAACAATGTATTGCCAGGATCCACTTCTACGGCACGATTGGAAGGATTATTCAACAGCAGCGCTGTTACCAGGAATGTTTCGCGGGAAGTGGTAGAAGCCGAATGGCTGAAAGAAATTCCTATGCAACGGTTTGGCGAAGCCAAAGAAATAGCCGCTTTAGCCGCGTTCCTGGCCTCTCCTGCCGCCGGGTACATTACCGGTACCAGTACCGCGGTAGACGGAGGGAAAACACCGGTGATGTAATGATACGCGGGCCGGCTTAAAAAGTATTTTTCCCGCCTTCGCGAGAAAAAAAACTTTTTAAGCCGGCTTCCGATTTAATGAATGTATCCCTGTAATTATCAACAGGGGATAAAGTTGACCACGCGGGCCAGCCTTCCGTTTTCGAAATACAATTGTACCTGGCTATCCCCATCTTTCAGGAAAGAGTCCCTTAGTTTAATCACATCTGTTCTGCCTTCATTCTCTGCCTGGATGGCCGCATGGGGAAATATCTTCCGGATATCTTCCCAGGTGGTATTCCCGGTCAGCGTAATATTATCCACCGTCAGGGAGTTACTGGTAGTAAACACAAACTCATCGCAGGCGAGCGAATCGCGGCAAAGCTCGAATGTAGCGCCGTCTTTATAAAAATAGTGGAAGTCTTCTACAAACTGGGAACCGCTTACATCACCATCAGCAATAGCAACAATACTGTCGGCTTTTCCAATAGCCGCTTCCAGGTGCTGGCGTGTAGTAAACAACGGCACTTTATGATTAATGAGGGCCCGGGAAAAAGGGAACACTTCAATCTGATCCCAATTAATATCCCGGCGAGGTTCCGGCAGGGAATCATCATCTTCCATCAGTGGTTTTACAATGACACCAGGCGCCGCTACCGCGATGGTGTCCAGCTCATCTTGTTTCTGTTGCTGACAGGCTGTGAGCAGGGTTACTGCACACGCTAAAAGGACGTTTTTCATAGGCTGTATAGCTTCGTATGGCTAATACCGTATAGGGATAGTTATTAAATCACATGCTAACACATAGTTAAAATAATTTATATTAATTCCCAAGAAAATTTATGCAATCGTTTGCATTACAGCCAGGATATTGCTATATTGTTGGAATAAACCACGTACCCGTTATGAAAAAACTCAACTTCCTGTTAGCCCTGGGATTGGCGCTTCCTTTTCCCGGTTACACCCAGGCTCCTCCTGCCGATGCAGATGTGGTAAAAAAGATGGCCGACTATGTAATAGCCCATGCCGCCTTCACCTTTACCGGCAATAATCAAACCTATGCTACCAGCAAAGAAATCCCGGTTGGCGTAAATGCCACTATTTCCGACCATCTCAGCGCCTGGCACTATCCCAACGGGGTTTTAAATATTGCCATGATAGACCTGGGTAACTATCTCAAAGAAGAAAAGTATAGCGCCTTCGCGAAGAAGCATGTGGCGTTTGCCTTCGACAATGTGACTTATTTTGAAGCCCTCAGCAAAAAAGGCGTGAAGTACAAAGAATTTCCGTTCAACCAGCTAATCCACACCCGGGTGCTGGACGACTGCGGCGCTATGGGCGCCAGCTTACTGGACGTATATCAAACCGTAAAAAGGGCCGATTACAGGGCTTATATCGACAAAGCGGCCAACCATATCAGCAAGATACAGGAAAGACTGCCGGACGGCACGCTATGTCGCCCTAATCCCTATAAATGGACACTCTGGGGCGATGATCTCTACATGAGTGTGCCCTTCCTGGCCCGTATGGGAAAACTGACAGGCGACAACGCTTACTTCGATGATGCCGTAGCACAGATCAAACACTTCACCCATTATCTCTGGGATCCGGGAGCCGGTCTATATGTACATTACTATTACGAAGACCTGCAACGGCAGGGTGTAGCCCACTGGGGCCGGGCCAATGGCTGGATTATGCTGGCCAAAGTACAACTGCTCAATGATCTCCCCGCCAATCATCCTGGCAGAAATGAAGTGATTGCCGATCTGACCCAGCAAATACTGGGTGTAGCCCGCTACCAATCTGCCTCCGGTCTGTTTCACCAGGTACTCGATCGTACCGACTCTTATACAGAAACCTCCTGCACCGCCATGTTTGTGTATTCCATTGCCCGCGCCGTCAACGAGGGCTGGCTGGACAAACGCTATATCTCCATCGCAGAACAAGCCTGGAATGGACTGGTAAGAGAAAAAATTACGCCCGATGGTCAACTGAAAGATGTGTGTATAGGCACTAATACCGCCGCCGATCTTACGGCTTATTATAACCGTCCCGCTGAACTAAACGATTTTCATGGATGGGGCCCCATGATAGAAGCAGGTATTGAAATCATGCGGTACAGGGAGAGCAAAAAGAAATAAAGGTGCACGCAAAGAAGCGAAGGAGCAAAGCAGCCAAGATGTTATAAATTTCTTAGCTGCTTTGCTCCTTCGCTTCTTTGCGTGCTAACGCCGTTTAATATATATCAAACCATACTTTGGTCGTCAGTAAGTCGGCACCCTGGCGAGCTACTGCTGCTTTATAGTTGGCGCCATTCAGCGCCTGTTCGCTGGAAGGATAAGTTAAACGCAATGGCATCTTGCCTTGCAACGCGCCGGTATAAGCGGGTGTAAGTCTAGGATAATCCAGCCTTCTCCATTCTGCAAACGCTTCCAATCCTTCACTGAAAAGGGCCAGCCATTTCTGTTCGCCAATAGATTTCTTGTAATTAGTGGGATCGTAGGCTATTGCCGGCTGCGCCAGGTAATCATCTACCGACTTGCCGGTAATGCCATACTGTTTAAATGAAGCACGGATGGCCTGTGCATACAGATCTGCTGCGTTGCCGCTGATCAGGCCCCGCTGCGCGGCTTCTGCCAATATAAACAGCTGCTCGGCATAAGTAAATACCCAGGCAGGCGACTGAGAAGCGGTAAAAGCGGCCCCTACATCGGATGTTCT
Organism: Chitinophaga eiseniae; assembly: GCF_012641265.1. Lineage (GTDB taxonomy): Bacteria > Bacteroidota > Bacteroidia > Chitinophagales > Chitinophagaceae > Chitinophaga > Chitinophaga eiseniae_A. Next base: position 56,680 of record NZ_JABAHZ010000012.1, read on the forward strand.
GCTGAAGCCCAGCCTGGACGCTGAATCGGCCGACAGGCCATTGGTTACGCCCACGTAATCGGTGGAACCCGGCTCTGTAGGCAATGCAGCGTATACACTTAACCGTGGGTCTTTTAACGCCTTCAGTTTATCTACAATTGTTTTGCTGATACGATAATCATTACGCGTTTCGCGGTTACGTCCTACCGGGTTCTGGTTAGGAGAAGTGAGATAATTCAGCTTCGCTTCCCGGTCGCCCGCACCCAATAAAATATTTCCTTCAGCTGCCAGCTCAGTAAATACCGCTTTAGCAGCTGCCGGATCGCGGTCGGCAATACGCAACGCAATGCGGGTACGCAAGCCATTGGCAAATTTCTTCCAGCTGTTCATGTTGTTGGCCAGCAAAGAATCTCCCTGTATGGCATTATCAGCCGGGGAAATAATTTGCACAGCGCCTTTCAGCTCCGACAGCAACCCACGATACACAGTAGCCTGGCTATCATATACCGGCGTCAGGTAACGCTGGATATTGGCTGCCTGGGTATAAGGAATATCGCCGTATAAATCGGTAAGCACCTGGAATATCCATGAGCGCATGATAATACCTACCGCTTTATAGTTGGGATTATGCAGGCTATCTCCCAACTGCGCCAGGGTAGTAAAATCTTCTATCCCCTGGGCATAAAAATTATTCCATACGTTTTGAATGTTGGTACTGGCCGGGATGTAACGATCCGGGTCGGGATACTGGATTTTAGCCCAGTACTGAACATACAGCAGCGATGTTTCCATGGTTGCATCGGTACCCCAATAGGTATCCACATTGGCCTTGATACCGTTGCTCAACAGGTAATCCGGTTGTACTTCGGTGGGCTCGTTCGGATTGATATTAACACGCTCCAGTTCTTTCTGGCAGCTCGCCAGCAAGGTAGCAGCAAATATGATATAGAAAGGAATCAGCAACTTTTTCATGATCGGTCAATAGTTAAAATGAAACATTCAGGTTAAAGCCAAAGCTGCGGGTAGTGGGTATCTGCAGCGTTTCCAGCCCCTGGCCGTTGCCGGTGTTAAAGGCAGTTTCAGGATCGATATTTGGCGTGTTCTTATGCAGATAAGCCAGGTTGCGGCCTACCAGCGCTACATTCACCGCCTGTAATCCCCATTTCTTCACCAGCGATGCCGGCAGAGTATAACCCAGTTTTATTTCTCTCAGCTTAATGAAGGAGGCGTCATACACCGCGCTTTCGTTCAGGTTACTGCTATATACTGCCTTGTAATAGTTTTGTGCAGAAAGAATAGCGGTATTCTTTTTCCCGTCCACGGTATAGCCATCGAAGATGATACCGTCGTGCCTTACTGTAGCGCCACCCGGTGCGGTTGCGTTATGATCCGGCAAAGGAATATTCTGGGTGCCATTATTGTAGTACGGTAACCCGCCATGTTCCTGGTCACGGCCCGGCATGGTAGCCGCCAGTACACCAGTACTCATCCCTGTGGCGTTGGTTCCTGACCAGATAGAACCACCTTGTTTGGTATCTACCAGGAAGCTCAGATTAAAGCCCTTGAAAGAAAAGTTGTTGTTGATGCTACCAGTCCATTTCGGTGTATAGTAGCCCAGTATTTTCTTACTCGGATCTACCATCGGCGTACCATCTGTGTTTACGAGGATACGATTTTCGCCATCTCTCTTATAGGCGGTGCCATACAGGGCGCCATAACGCTGCCCCTGGCTGGCCAGTACCTGTATATTGCCGGAACTACCAAGTACATAGTTGGTAAGGAAGCCATCGGCATCCAGCTTTACCACCTCGCTTACGTTACGGGCGTAATTCACGTTAACATCCCAACGAAATCCTGAGCGGGTGCTGATGGGCGTTAATCCCAGCATTACTTCTACCCCACGGTTACTGAGTTCGCCCGTGTTCAATGTTTTCTTCAGGTAACCGGTGGTAGCACTCACGTCGGCCAGGAGGATCTGGTTGCGGCTGTGGGAGCTATAATAGGTAAGATCCAGTCTTACCCGGTTATCCAGGAATCCTGCTTCCACACCCACTTCCGTAGAGGTGGTAATTTCCGGGCGAAGATTTTTATTTAAGAACTTATCCGATACGGTGAGCAAGGGTAATGAACCAAAGGGCTGGTTAAACGGATACGTATTTACCAATTGGTAAGGGTCGGTATCTTTACCTACCTGGGCCCATCCACCACGTACTTTCAGCAGCGATAAAGCGGGACTTTGTATATGTAATGCTTCCGTTAAGATGAGGCTGGCATTGGCAGAGGGATAGAAATAAGAATTGCTGCCCCGGGGTAACGTAGAAGACCAGTCATTACGTGCGGTTAAGTTCAGGAAAGCGTAGTTGCGATATCCTACCTGTGCGGCTGCAAATCCACTATATACTTTCTGCCTGGTCAATAAGCTGGTAGAAATCAGCGGATCGCGGGAGTTGTTGAGCGTGTATACGCCTTTTACAGCCAGACGCGGCGCCTGTTGGTAGTTTTGCTCAAACTGGTTGGTGCGCAGGTTAGCGCCCGCCAGTACATCGATATCAAAATCGCTGCCTAACTTCTTTTTGGCATTCAGCGTAAACTCGCCATTGGTTTCACTTACCGCGTATGCATCTTCTGTATAAGAGCCAAACGGCGTACCGTTGGTATAGTAAGCTACGCGGTATTTACGTCTGTCCTGGTAGTAGTCTGTTCCTACGCGTAAGTTGGCGGTAAGCCAGTCGAGCACCTGGTAGGAAAGGCGGGCGTTGCCGAGGAAACGGTTACGCTGCATCCCTACGGTGTTTTCGTACTGGATCCAATAAGGGTTGCTATAATAGCTGTGGTTCCAGTTATAGTCGGTACCATCGGCATTCTTATAATTTTTCAGCCTGCTCACATCTACCTGGCGACCAAACCAGATGAACTGCAGGGTAACGCTGTTTCCTCTTCTTCCATCTACGCCGGGTAGATTGTCTGCGCCGCTGCGTACATAATCAGCATACGTGCTGAGCGTGAGTTTGGGAGTAATACGGAAAGTATTGCTGGCGGTAAAAGTATTCCGCGTGATACCAGTATTGGGCAGTATGCCTTGTTGCTTGGTATTATTGTAAGAGAAGCGATAGTCAATTTTATCGGTAGTACCACCTATAGACAAGCCGTTATTCAGCGTATAGCCGGTAACGTAGAAATCCTTTACGTTATTGGGATGGGCTACGAATGGTACCGCTTCTCCATTGGAAAAGAATTGCGGGATCAGGCGGCCATCCAGTTTCGGCCCCCAGCTTTCATCCACGCCATCATTGATACCTCCTCCTTTACCATCTTTATAGGAGAATTGTCCGCCGGTACCCTGACCGTAGGAATTCTGAAAGTCAGGCAGGATCAGTACTTTATCGAAGGTAGCACCGGAGTTAAGGGTAACGCCCATGCCTCCTTTTGTATCCTTACCGGTTTTGGTTTTGATGACAATAACGCCGCTGGAAGCCCTGGAGCCATATAATGCGGCGGCATTGGGTCCTTTCAGTACACTGACAGATGCAATATCGTCCGGGTTGATATCGGAGATAGCATTGGCAAAGTCGCGCCCGGTACCCACTCCCAGCTGGCTATTATCTACCGGCACACCATCCAGTACGAACAGTGGTTGGTTATTTCCGGCGATGGAGGTTTCGCCGCGGATAATGATACGGGAAGATCCCATATTACCCTGGCTATTGGTTACCTGCACCCCGGCTATCTTTCCGGAGAGGGCGTTTACCAGGTTAGTTTCTTTCGCTTCCGAAATATCTTTCGATTTCAGCTCCTGTACGGCATATCCGAGCGATTTCTTTTCCCTGGAAATGCCCAGTGCGGTTACGACTACCTCTTCCAGTTTCCGGTTGCTGTTTTCGAGAGAGATATTAATTACTTTATTGCTTCCTACGGCTACGACTACTGTCTGGAAGCCGAGAGAAGAGAACTGCAAACTATCATTTGCTTGTGCGGTGATGGCATATTTTCCATCGGGATCCGACTGAGTACCACGATTGGTTCCTTTCACCTGGATGATCACACCAGGGATACGTTGTGCATCTGAGCGGGCAGTAACTACCCCATTGATCCTGATTTCCTGGGCAATACCCTGCTGCAGCCACAGTAATCCTGGCAGCAGGCATAACAGCCTTTTTACGTAATTCATGCTGAATACTTGATTTAATAATTGAGTCCGATCTCGCGGAGAGTGGTTAGCCCGTTATACCCGTTTTGATTTTGGCATATTGTTATTGGTGCATAATTAGCGTGTATTTCCGGGGCAAAAGTAAGGCAGAATTATTAATCTACAAAATTTATAGACTAAATAGGTATTTAGAAGACAATAAATTCAGCACGCAAAGGCGCGGAGAAGCAAAGCAGCAAAGTATGTTGTTAAATACTTTGCTGCTTTGCTTCTCCGCGCCTTTGCGTGAACCAGGTATTACTGGTTGTTCAACAACTTTTTCAGCGCTGCTTTACAGTCCTCTACGTTTTGCCAGATGAGCCGGTCCTGGCATACGATGCCTTTGTAGTGGATAGTGACTTTCGTTTTACGCAGAATCACCTGGTAATATTCCGGGGCATCGGGAGAATTTTCCCAGGTAGTTTTACCGCCTTCTTCAATACCGCCGGCGAATTTGTCTTCAATTACATCCGTCACCTTCTTTCTCATATTTTCTGCAAAGTCAAAGCTAACGTCTGTTTTCACAAGACAGGAGGAGTCTTGTACGGGGAGCTGATGGGTACCTGCGCGGAGGTGTTGACTGGGAATGGTTAACAACAAGGCGCTGGCTGCCAGCAGCGATAACGGGATCAGGTGTGTGTATTTCATAACAAGTAGATTAAGATAACAAGTAGAAATAGGTATATAATAAGTCCGGGAAGATGATTTATGCTATTGATCCGATTTTGGTCTGGTTCTAACTCATTATTAAAATAACATATTTATCCCACTTTACAAAATAAAGTGTGAATGCGTAGGGGTAAACGTAAACAGGGGTGTCTTTATTCAGGTCATTGATATTGCTGCTGCAGGTTAAGCAGAATTTTCTTACCGGCATCACTGAGACCAGGCAGGCTGTCGGCCGGCATAAAATGGCGTTTAAAGGCCATGATGGCGGCGGAAGAATCTTTTACATCATACCCGATAATGCGAAGGGCCAGCAGGGAGTTAAAAGATTCGGGCACTACCGTGGCGCTGGTGTCTTTATACCAGAGGCCAAAGCCTTTATCAGCTAATTGTTGCCAGGGGAAAAATGCGCTGGGATCCACTTTCCTGCCGGGAGCAATATCACCGTGACCTACAAAGTTAGCAGCGGGAATATTGTAGCGGTGCTGAAGCGTATCCAGCAACACCAGCAGGCTGTTGATCTGGGCGGAATCGAAGGGTTCCTTGCCGTTATTGTCCAGCTCAATCCCGATAGAAGAAGAGTTAATATCCGTGAGGTTGCCCCATTTGGCAACGCCTCCGTGCCAGGCGCGGAGGTAATCATTCAGCATATGATGAATGGTTCCATTACGACATATCACATAGTGCGCGCTTACCTGTGTTTTTTGCAGGGTAAATGTTTGCAGTGTTTGTTCACATGAATTCTGAGCGGTATGATGGATGATCACCAGGTTGGGTTTACGCATATTAAAGTTTACCGTTCCTACCCAGGAGGGAGCGCCTATGCCATTGGCGCCAGCCAATGCCCCGGGTTGCTCCCGCAATACTTTCGCATAGGATTTAGCCGTATGCCGGTATTCCTTATTGGTGGCAGCATAAGGGTTGCGGGCGCAATAAGTAGCGCCAAAAACTACTGCTGCAAGGCAGCTAACCCGTATAAAAAAGGAAATGGTTTTCATATGCTAACGTTAAAGTTTAACAAACATGCCTGGATAAAGATACTAAATGAATGGAGGAATCGTTTTTTTCACGGATACTATGAAAAGTGTGCTATAAACCATATATTTACGTTTTCAGTAATACTTTTCGGAGTATCAAAAACCTGTGCCATATTGTCTGCTATTGCCTACTACTTACTCTTACCACTGATCTACGCGTTATCGCTACTGCCATTTCGTGTACTTTACCTGGTTGCTGACACGGTGTACGTGTTGTTATATTATGTGCTGGGCTACCGTAAAAAGGTAGTGCTTGCCAACCTGCGGAATTCGTTTCCGGAAAAGAGTGAAAAAGAAATTCATCGTATCTGCAAAGATTTTTATCATTATCTCTGCGATCTTTTCCTGGAAACATTCAAAACGCTGACCATCAGCAAAACAGCGATGGTGAAGCACTGCAGTTTTACACCGGCAACGGTAGAGCTGTTTAAACGCCTGGCGGCCGAAAAGAAGAGTGCGGTGCTGGTGATGGGCCATAAAGGCAACTGGGAATGGGCTGGCAATACTTTTAGTATATTGTGTCCGCAACAGCTGTATGTGATCTATCATCCATTGGCTAATAAACATTTCAATGGCCTCATGTACCGCATGCGCACCCGCTTTGGCACTAAGCTGATTGCCATGCAGGATACTTTCCGCGACATGGTGCAAAACCGCCATGAAGTGAATGCAACCGCCTTTATTGCAGACCAGGCGCCACAGCCTAAAACAGCGCAGTGGCTTACCTTCCTGCACCAGGACACCCCTGTATTCAAAGGCACCGAAAAAATTGCCCAGAAAATGAATTACCCGGTAGTGTATGTGACCGTTACACGCGAAAAAAGAGGTTACTACACGGTATCAGCGGAAATACTGACGGCCACACCTGCCGACGAAAAAGAAGGAGCTATCACGATAGCGCATACACGTAAACTGGAAGAAGATATTGTAGCACAACCGTCTACCTGGCTGTGGTCGCACAAAAGGTGGAAGCATAAACGGGCAGCTGTTACAACAGAATCATAAGCAACAATTTTAGACACGATTATCCTACAACGAATATTGTTATGCTGGAAGGGAAAGAACTGATCCTGGCTACCAAGCCATATGCATGTGAACACAGGGCCAAAAGCTGGCTATTGACACTTTCTACATTAGCACTGCTGATAGTATCGCTCACCGGTACGCTGGTACTGCCCTACCTGGCCCTGAGGATATTGGCCAGCGTTCTTTCGGGGTTGCTGATTGTACGCATGTTTGTAATTTATCATGATCATCAGCACCATGCTATTTTACATCATTCTGTAATCGCAGAAGCGATCATGCTGACTTTCGGCATTTATGTGCTGGCCCCTTCCAGCATATGGAAACGTTCGCATGATTATCACCACAAGCATAACTCAAAATTATTCAGCGCCAGTATTGGTTCCTACCCGATTATTACCCGTAAAAAATTCGACTCCATCACGGCATCAGAGCGGCGCAGCTATCTTTTCAGCCGCCACCCGCTTACTATTGCAGCAGGCTACCTCTCGATGTTTATGCTGGGTATGTGTGTACAGTCATTTGTGAGCAGCCCCAAAAAGCATATCGACTCCTTAATGGCGCTGCTGATCCACCTGGGCGGTAGCATAGCCGTGTGTTATTTCTGGGGATGGGAAAGTTGGTTGCTTTTTGTTGTAGTGCCATTTACCATTGCCTGTGGACTGGGCGCCTACCTCTTTTATGCCCAGCATAATTTCCCGGGGGTTACGTTTAATGTGAACCAGGAATGGTGCTATGATAAAGCAGCTTTACTGTCTTCCAGCTATATGGTGATGAACCCGGTAATGAAATGGTTTACTGGTAATATCGGCTACCATCATATTCATCACCTGAATGCCCGCATTCCTTTTTATCGTTTGCCGGAAGTGATGCAAAACATCCCGGCTTTACAGCGCGCCAAAGTAACGTCCCTCGGCTTCCGGGATGTATGTGCCTGTTTCCGGCTCAAAGTATGGGATCCGGAGCAAGACAGGATGATCAGTTTACGGGAGGCTCGTTCTATCAGGTTGGCGTTACTGATGCCGAAGCCTGATCCTGCAATAGTTGCCTGATAATTTTCTTCCTGGCTTCCAGCATGGGCTGGGTTAGTTCTTTCGCTTTTTGCAACACCGGCAATCCTGCCGTATGCGGCGAACCCGCTCTGAATGGAGGTTCCGGGCTATATTCCAATTGCAGTTGTATCATCTTGGCCATTTCCTCACCGCCTACCAGGGCTGTGAGCACCAATCCGAAATCGATGCCGGCGGTAACGCCACCGCCGGTGATCCGGTTGCCATCCCGCACTACCCGCGCCTCCACGGTTTCCACTCCAAACATCCGTAACAGCTCCAGCGATCGCCAATGCGTAGTTGCCTTATAGCCGTTCAACAACCCTGCCGCTGCCAGCACCAGTGCGCCGGTGCATACTGACGTAAAATATTTTGCTTTCCCGGCCTGCTGTTGTAAAAACTGCAATACGTTGGTATTGGTGAGTAACGCATTGATCCCCCGACCACCTGGCACAAAAATAATATCCAGTTGAGGGCAATCCGCCATCGCTACTTCGGGCTGGAGGATTAATCCACCTTCTGCCCGGAGCGGCGCTGTACTTTCTCCAATGATAATCACTTCAAAACACGGCGCCTTCACAAATACGTCGTAAGGGCCTGTAAAATCGAGGATAGTCAGATCCGGGAAGAGTAACATCCCCACTTTTAATTTTTGCATACATGGAGGTTTAAACACGATACAATAATACTGCGGCCTGCTGTAAAGAGGGAGCAGCCATTGACGCAAGATACTATGGTACCTATTCATTGCAAAGGACAAATCCAGGAAGCCCTGTACCGCAGCAGCGTCGACCGTTTCTACCGGTGTTGCTCATATTTATTGACGGGAACTGCCAGACGTAATGCTGCCAGCTCACCGTCCGATAGCGCAGGCACTGATACCGCCCGAAGGGCATCTTCGAGTTGTGCGGTGGTGCGTATGCCAACAATGGCGCTGCTCACCGCAGGTTGCTGCAGTACAAAGCGAAGCGCGGTTTGTGCAGCGTCTCTCTCCGGGGAGCTCTCCTGCCGAATGGCTTCCGCAGCCCTGGCCACCTCTTCTGCGGAGTAGTTGAGATAAGGAGCAGCTGGCTTATTCACCAGTACGCCCCTGGCAACGCTGCCCCGCGCCAGTACGCCAATATTATTTTCCAGCAACAAAGGAAATGCACTTTCTTCCGGACGCCGGTCCAGCAGGCTGTATTGCATCATTACACTCACGATATGCGAACGTTGTACATACTCGCGGATCACGTTTGGCCGGATAGATGAAATACCATAGTACCTGATTTTTCCTTGCTGCAGCAATGTTTCAAAGGCTGCAATAGTGTCATCGATCGGATCTTCAAGGGTGCCTCCATGCAGCTGATACAGGTCTATATAGTCTGTTTGCAGTCGCTTCAGGCTGGCTTCTACACAGCTGATAATATACGCTTTACCAGGGTTCCAGTCCCAGCCACTTCCATCTTCCCTCCATTGATTCCCTACTTTGGTAGCAATCACTACATCGGATCTATGTCCCTTTAATGCTTTTCCTACGCTCACTTCATTTTGTCCGTGATCATAAAGATCGGCTGTGTCAAAGAAATTAATGCCCTGTTCAATCGCCTGGTGAATAAGGCGGGCATTGTCGGCATCCGGGCCTGCAAGCGACATACAGCCAAATCCGATTTCGCTGACAGAGAGTGTTGATTTTCCGAGGAGATGATATTGCATGATAACCGGGTTTTAATCTTGATACCTTAGCTAAAGTAAAGTTTTTAATGCTAAGGTTACGTCTTCCCTGGAATGCGCCGCCCCGCCCGGATTCCGGATGCTGATGCTGACCTGGCTGGTAAACAGGTAATGGGCTGTTTTGACAAACAGCCCCCATATTAATTGTTACGTCCACCTCAAAAAAAGAAGTTGTGAGTCATCGCCTATGTACTCCCGTTTTACAACCAGTTAAAAAGTTTGGGCTGCCTGGAAAAACAGCCCGCCGTTTTTTTAGTATGTCCGATCCATCGTATTCACTTCATGAGTAGTTGTTTGGTTAGGAAAAATGGGACCAGCTAGACAGAAGGTCCCTTCCATTCCCAAATCAAATTCGTACTTATGAAAACTCGTTCTTATGTAGAAGACTACCTATGGCAGCCTGATTTTTCTATAGAAAGGGACCGCCTGGAAAAACAGTCCCTGACTTCCGAATCAATCGCAGTATAAATAGTGATTTGTATCTACACTGGGATGTTAACATATGGCGATTACGACTATATAATTGACAATATGCAGCGCATATTGATGTTTTCCTGATAGGGACCGCCTGGAAAAACGGTCCATCAGCTAAGCTTCCATTGTATATTGTTGCACTCCAATAATTATTGCTGAGGGGATGATAAAACAAGGGGACTACCTGGATAAGTGGTCCCGGTCAGCAAGCGTCGCAAAGACTATTTCGTTTATCTCAATTTTCAGAAAAAGTCGGACTGCCTGGAAAAACAGTCCCTTTCAGTTGTATGTACTATTTCCCATTATTGAAAGAAATTAGTGGTTAACAAACAATGATGATCATGTTGATTACTGCATGGCAGCAGCATACGTTTTGCTGTCGGTTAACAGACAGTAAAAAGGTGTCCCCGGTTAGTAGCCGGTTGTATATAAAGGTTCCGGTAAAATCAGTTCAGTTCAAAGAAGAAAAGTTGATGATGATAATACCCTAGAAAAGTGCATGTTTGAAAACGTCTGCTAAATAAAAAAGACTGCATATGGGTTACGGTTTTTCGAGTAAAAAAGAGAATGGTCAGCTGTTCAGGTGTGATGCCCCATCATAATATGTGCCTGTAATGCTATCCAGGGACATGCCTATCATGCTACCGTGGTACATGCTTTTAATGCTACCTTGGAACATGTTTATAATGCTATCCTGATACATGTTTATAATGCTACTCTGGTACATGCTTATGAGGTACTACACAGCATATCCGTATATCACTGCGCAGCAATGCTACAATACGTCATTGTAATATTTCACTGTAAGTGTTTACAATGACAATGCCCAGGAAAATTTCTGTTTGAAACACACTTGCAATAAAGTCTGCATTGGGGTTGATATCGCATATTAAAAAGCATTTAATGGTCAGTTATTCACAATAAAATTGGTTGGTTAACCTCTGTGATAATACCGCCAATAACGGTAACAAAGGATTTTTCAATGGCTACGGACAGTCTAAAAAAATAGATTTCGGGGTAATCTTTCAACGATTGTTATCGTTATAATGCAAAGGTAGGGAGGAATAACACTTGGCAAACACCCATCAACGCTATTATTTCAATGAACGGGAATGAATATTTTCAAAAATGCTGAATAAAATGACAATAACAGGTAGGAGAAAAAATTGTATAAAAGTTATACCTGGTTCTGGCCAATCAACCGTATATTTCATGATATCATTTCATATGTACCTTAACGTTAGTGATCCTATCTCATGCAACAACAAATAACAGGCGCCTTTTATGGTATCGCTATAGGCGACGCGCTGGGTGTACCGGTAGAATTCAAAACGCGCAGCTATCTCTCTGAAAATCCTATTACTACGTTCACCGGTTATGGTTGCTGGAATCAGCCTCCCGGCACTTTTTCAGATGATGCCTCCCTTACGTTTTGTACTGCAGAAAGCCTGATCAACGGCTACGACCTCCATGCGATGGCCCAAACATTTGCGCAATGGGCGCAACATGGATACTGGGGCGCCCACAACGAAGTATTTGATATTGGCCATACTACACGCAGGGCGCTGCAACGCGTGGCTGCCGGCACCGATCCACTGATCAGCGGCGGCTTTGAAGAATTCGAGAACGGTAATGGCTCCCTGATGCGCATGATGCCAATAGCCTTTTACCTATTAAACGAAAATGACATCCACCTGCGTTACCTGCTGGTAAAGGAAGTATCCGGCGTCACCCACCAGCATTTCCGGTCAGTACTGGGTTGCTTTATATACGTAGAGTTCCTCCGGGCCCTGGTTACTGGTAAAAGTCGGCCTGACGCCTATATCCAGATGCAGCGTTCTGTGAATGCCTATCTAAGCAATCAGTCATTTAACCCGGCTGAAATCAAATACTATGAGCGGGTTTTACAACAAAACATCGCAAACCTGTCTAACGAATGGCTGTATAGTTCCGGCTATGTGGTACATACACTGGAAAGCGCACTCTGGTGCCTCTTACATACAAACAATTACCGCGACTGCGTACTAGCTGCAGTCAACCTGGGCGGAGATACGGATACTACCGCTGCGGTGGCTGGAGCCGCCGCCGGGCTATACTACGGCATCGACCGGCTACCGGCAGCATGGGTGCAGCAAGTGGCAAAGTCAGGGGAAATAGGGCAGCTCGCCCAACGCTTTGCTGCCACCATTAATACCGCCAGTACCCAGTAGTTGCCGATCGCTGAAACCGGCCGCATTTTTGCTTAATATCGTTTACCAGTTAAACTTTCCTCCTGTTTTTAGGTCTAATAATTGGTTGAAAAATAGGAGCATTGATGAGACGATTACTACTTAATGTTAAGAAAATGAAAAACAGATTCTATATACTGTTTGTGCTGATAGGCCTCTTAGGCACATTTTCAGTAAGCAGCGCTTACGCCCAGCGATTTGGCGGCGGCCATGGTGGCGGCGGAAGTCATTTTGGGGGTGGTCGCTCTGGCTTTGGCGGAAGTGGACGGGTATATGCCGCTCCACGCATGTCTTCTCCCCGGATTTCAGCTCCTATTAACAGAGGTTATTATCACGGTTCCGGCTATACCGGACGGGTATATGTAGGAGGACATTACTATGGAAGACCTTACTACCGCTACAGGTACAGGTATCCTTACTATAACCCGTTCTATCCCCCTTTAGGCTTGTATGTATCTACACTGCCTTTTGGTTACTTCTCACTGGGAGCCGCTTTCGGTCCTATGTATTACTACGGCGGTAGCTATTACCAATCTACCGGCGATGACAGGGGGTATAAAGTAGTGGAAGCCCCAGTAGGCGCAGCAGTGCCTAACCTTCCTGAGGGAGCCCAGGAAATACAGGTAGACGGAAATACCTATTATGAACTGAACGGCACCTATTACCAGGAAACCATGACAGACAACGGCAGACGTTATGTGGTGGTTGGGAAAAATGGTAAAATAGGCGACAAAACAGTGACAATCACGAACGATCAGGGAAATAATAGCAATACAGCCCCAAACAACAACACCGGCAATAACAACAATCCAGACAATGATCTGATTTCCCAGTTGCCGGACAACTGCCACACCGTGAATATCAACGGTCAACAGTACTTTTTATCACCAGACGGCATGTATTATCAACCTGTTCTAAACAGCGATAATTCTGTAGCGGGATATAAAGTGGTTGGTAAAATGAATGCCGATAATTAACTACAACAGTTATACCCTATAACGAGGAGCCGGTTATTAAACCGGCTCTTTTTTTTGCAGTATACCGGCTACCAGCTGCTGCTGGCCCCTCCCCCTCCCGACGATCCGCCTCCCCAGCTGGAGGAAGAAGACGACGAAGAAGAAAAAGATGATCCGGAAGAAGAACTACCGGAGGAGGAAGAAGATACCTTAGGAATAATAAACATATAATCGTGCTTAAACTTACAGGCCGCGCAGGAAAACTGTTGCGATCCCATGCCCTGTGAGGAGGTAGTTGCTCGTTTCAATGTGACTGTTTTATCACAGCGGAAGGTGTAGTGGTGACAGGAAGGACATTCTGAACAGGTAGAACGCATGTTGGTATAATTTAATACCAGCTGTGTACTACAGCTATCGCACCGCCATATATCATAATCTACCGACTCCAAATGCTCTTCTACCACCTGCGCTTTATCCAGGTAATCATTGTCTTCTACATCATTCAGCCTATGCATGGGATGATTACATTTAGGGCATTCGTATACCTCATTACGCAAGCGATCCATCCGCTTTTTCAGCGCCCACACATATAACCCGAGCAATGGCAATGGAAACGCATAGGCAGCAGGTCCTACGTCGCGCTTTACCATGGCCAGGCAGGCCCACTTTTCGTGCCTGTCTTTTTCATGGAGAACAGCGGCAGCACGTAATAACAGTATGATCACTACGCCGGACATAAACAAACACCAGGCGAGATAGAATATCACAAAGGTTTTGAGGAAACCTACATCTGTATGTCTGACGGAGGCCATATATCCTACTCCCAACAGCCCCAAACCGTATACCAGTATGAATCCCAGGGTACCTGGCCGCAACAGCTCATTGGGGGCATCTTTCAATCGTACCGGCGCGTTGTCTTCTCCCTTCCTGGCCTTTATTTTCCGGCTGAAGAAAACACGTATCATCACTAAAGACGCGATAAACCAGAAAATGAGGCCGGGGAGGGAAGGTTCCCCTATATAGGAAGAGCTGACTGAGGGCGTATTATCAGCGAAATAGCTGGGTGGGGCCTCCACCAGCCCCGGATCTTCTGCTGCGGTATTGCCGGCCACTGCGCTGTCGGCCGCCGCGGTTAAGCCGGGATAATCGGCATTCACCGGGCCGGCAACTGCTGCATCTGCCACCACCAGCGAACTATCCACCACGGGAGGCTCCGGCAGCTGATCATAGGCATAATTGCCATTATTAAATAATGCGGCTACCGACAAGATGCCATCCCGGAAAGCGGCATCATAGTCGTGCTCTTTGATGCGGGGAATCATGTACTCCTGCTGAATGCGGAAACAGATAATATCCGGCATATCTGCTTCAATGCCGGTTCCCGTTTCGAACTCCAGTTTACGGGCATCTTCTACCATCAGGATCAATAAACCGTTGTTCTTCTCCTTACTTCCTATCTTCCAATAGTTAAATAACTGGTGGACAAAATCGCGGGTATCGTTCTGTCCTATGCTGTGCACCACTACAATACCTACCTGCACTTTCCCGGCCCGGTCGAGAGTGCCCAGCTGCTCATTCAGCGAACTTACGGCGGCATCTGACAGCAGATGATCGGGATTACTGACATAACCGCCATCCGTCTTTTTAGGATCTGGTATGTCTGCTACGGTAAATTGTTTTGTTGTACTTTGATCACATGACGCCAAAAATGCTAACAGTAACAACACTAACAGGCGTTTCACTGGAAACGGACAAACTTTCATGGGGATAATTTCTGACCCCAAGATATGTTTATTTAACTTTTTTTTAAAACAGAAAAAGGTACTTTAATAGCCCATGAAACCCTTGCTAAGCATATGGATATTGTTGTTATGCGGCATAGCCGGCCGTAGTTTTGCACAAACCAAAACGCCTGTCGATACGGTAGTGAAGCCCCCGGTACAATTAAAAACCGTGCATATTGTGCAATACAACTTCTTTAAGGATTCCCTGGCCTTCCGCGAGGAATATGCAAAATCCCTTACGTTTCGGCGTCTCAAATGGCATGAGGTATACCAGGGATTCAGTGTAAACATCAATAACCTGTACCGGGTAACTCAGTTTAAGAACAATAAAAAGAAAATAGCGCTCAAACATATGCTGTTAAATAAGGAACAGGAGATGTTTGTAAGCCGTGTTTACACGTCTTCCCTGGTCAACAAGGTAACCCACCTGGATGGCGACAGCCTGCAATTATTTATGCAGCATTACCAGCCTGATTATGCTTTTATTAAAAATGCCTCGGATTATGACCTGTACCTGGCGATAAAAAAGGAATATGAGGCGTTTATGAAAACCCGCGACAGTATCCCCGTTCAGCCGTAAATGGAAGCGGGGCGCTATTTCTTTAGCATTCCGGGCGCATAAAAAATACTATATTCCGGTATCGTTACGTTTTACTAATTACCGTTATAATTGGCTGTAATAGTATGCCTGTAACAAAGATTACATAAATTAGTGATCTCAAACCAGTTAACGTTGTCAGTTTTTAAGATGATCAATACAGCTCACATGAAAAGGTTTTTCATATTGGTGGCGCTATTCGTCCCGGTAATGCTGAGTGCGCAAGCGAAACTCAGTCAAACCGTTATCAACGATTTTTCCGCGAGGGTAGCCGCACACTACCAGCTCCCGCATGATTCCATTACAGGATACATCGCTGAGCAGCTTACCCGCAGCGGCAATGCCGGACTGGACATAGACTCCACCGTATTTGACCTGAAGAAAGACCCGGTAGCACTGGATGCTGCCCTGAAATACCTGTACCAGTACAGTGATTGCAACCGGCAACGGTTTATTGCCAACCTGCGTAGTATGAACCTGGAAACCAACAGCGTATTCCCGTTGGCCACCTATACCGCCAATAAATATAAAAATGATACAAAAGCATTACTGGACGATAAGAAAGACTTCCTGGCTACCTATACCGGTCCGGTTACCGGCAAGAAGCCACCGGCCAGCATTGCAGATGTAGCTGCTGCTAACCAGGCTGCCGCTGTGGCCGAATCCAATGCCAATGCCGCCGCGGAAAGCAATACTGCAGCTGCCGGCAACAACAATACCGGCACAGAAAATACTGCAGCTCCTACTGCCCCGGCTACGGATACACGTAACTGGGAAGTACGGCCGTTATTCCAGGTACGTACCCCCGAACAACTGGTAGAAATGTATGGCGCCAATAACGTTACCCAACACGATGCCATCAACCTGGCAGGTGATAAAGACGGAGAGGCCTACATTATTTATCCGGATACCGACAATGAACTGGAAGTGCAATTTGATGGTGAAAATGGAAATATTGTCACTTTTTCCCATTATCCGTCCAAGTGGAAGTCGCCCTACGGTATTAAAGCCGGCGACCCGCTAGACAAACTGGCCAAAGTAAATGGCCGTCCATTTAAGCTCAACGCTTTTGAGTGGACCAATGGCGGTATGGTATCCAGCTGGAATGGCGGCTCCCTGGAAGGCAAAAGTGTGATTGTGGTGCTGAAAGCCAACAATACCGGCGATCCCAAACAATACGACCAGGTTACCGGCGATAAAACACTACGTTCCGACCTGCCGGCCCTGAAAAAGCTGGACGTTATCGTTGAATCTATTGCGTTTAAAGCAGCAAATTAAGCTTGCACTTTTCAATCCGGCTGATTATCTTGTTAGTATGAAACAAGCTATATTAGCCGGCTGCCTCCTGATATTGGCACTGACCGGGATTTCCACTAACATGAATGCACAAACGAAGAAATATCCATCGCTGAACCATATGGCGTTATACGTGGTGGATCTGGATAAAAGCACGGCCTTTTACCGCGATATTATAGGACTGGAGCCCATGGAGGAACCGTTTAAAGATGGCAGGCACAGCTGGTTTAAAGTAGGCCCGCATAGCCAGGTACATATCATTTCTGGTGCTGCCAGTGCCACCAGCCATGATAAAAACACCCATCTCTGTTTCAGTGTCCCTTCTATGAAGGAATTCCTGACCGTATTACAGGCCCATCACGTTGCCTGGGAGGACTGGCCGGGCAAGGCCGGCGCAGTGAATAAGCGGGTAGATGGCGTACAGCAGATATATCTCCGTGATCCGGACGGCTACTGGCTGGAAATTAACGACGATAAATACTAACTATATTTCAGCTGGGTAACCAGTATTGACACGGCATTGGCGGAAAGATCCACCAATGCCGTTTTCATTATAAGTGATAAAGTTAATACCGGAATCCCCCGTTTTTTCCTTAAATTCCATAACGAGCGTCACTCATACCCAAGCATTATGTCATTATTACTGAATGTTCCTCCAACAGAGAAAGCATATGCCATGTCATTGGGCGTCCTTTGGGATCAGGTAGCCCAGACCTGCTATTTGCCGGAAGGGCAATATGACCGGTTAACTGCGGTAGAACAGTGGATTCCGGAGAAACATCCGGCTATCATCCTGCCCAGCGAAATTACCACCGTGCATGCAGTGGCCGCCTGCCCTAAATGTCAGTGCGATAACCGCGTGGTAGCCCTTGCCGGCAACTATTTCTTCGAAAAAGATGTAAATGACCGGGATGAAGCGGTGTGGCTGGCGCAGGACTTTTTTACACTCTTTCAACAGGTATCGGCGCTCTCCGATAATTTACGGGTATTCCTGAAAGAGCATTATCCACATTTTAAGCAAAGCTGGTCCGACACCGCAGAAGGCCACTTCTGGTACAATCACTGCGAACATTGCCAGCATATACAAGACGACTGGTTCCTGTTTGAAGAAGCAGGGAGCATTTTCCATCCGGTGGAAAAAGAAGCAGCAGGTAAATTGCGCCTACGGCATTTCACCCTCAAATACGCACCGATTATAGATGCCGTGTATTCCCTGGGGGATCAGCTAAGATTGATCAACGAATTTGCCGAGCGTCCCCCTGCTGTTGAATGATTATTCAAACAGCGAATACGGTCTTTCTACATCGAAAAAAACACGCTTCAGTACCTGCTGCGTCCCGTCGGTAAATGTAATCGGGAATACACCTGATAAGCGGGAATCTTCCGTTTCTTCCTCTACTGTATATTGTAACAATTGCGGATCGGTATCTATCATACGTCGTATAGAGGTATCCGTAGTATTGGCCACATAGTACCATACGGCAGCGTCTATTTCCTGTTTACCGGTATCGCTCAGGTCTTTTTGCCGATAGATAGCCTCCAGTGCTGGCTTCTTGCTCTTCAGCAAAGTAACCTTACCAGGATGCAGCAAACGATAATCTACTACAAACTCCCTGGGAAGCGGATTTTCGGGATCGCCCGCAGGCTCGTACACATCCATATTCCACTGCACCAGTACCTGGTCGCCGTTATTTAATTCCGGGGGATTGTTGGTATTAAAGATCAGGAAAGCGGTATCGCGGTTCCGGGCGCAAACGAACAGGCCATCGTCGCCATTTTCATTATAATTGATAAAGGACAGGGTGTCGATATAGGTCTTTCCTTTTATGAGCGTATCCCCATTTCTCAGGTTACTCAGGAATACAAACCGGGCGGTATCTGTTACAGGCGTTGCAACGATGGTGCTGTCAGATCTTTTCCCCGGCGCCTCATCCGCGCGGGTAGTACTTTTGGGGTTGTTGCAGGCTACTGCCGTCAGCAAACAGGCAACAAGGTGAATCGGTTTCATTTTGGATGTCATTTGGATGTTTAAGACAGGGGACTACAATTCCACGCGTCCTTTCAGAAAGTCAAAATACCGCTTATCTTCTTCCGCAAATATTTCGGGGCCTTCCAGCATATATGCTCTCAGTAAATGTTCTACTGCCTTTTCTTCCTGTTTAATTTCGTACAGGCATTCTCCCAGGCGCAGGTGTACAAATCCCACGGCCTGTGCATCGGGGCCGTTTAATGCCTCGTAAAACTGGTGTGCGGCGGCCGCATAATCGGCTTTAAAGAAATACATGTCGCCGATGCTGGCATACAGCCAGGTACTGGCTTCCCACTCATGCCGGGGATCGGGCAACAGCTGCAGCGCAGCGGTGAACTTCGCGATGGCGGCATCGTATTGTTCTTCATCTGCCAGTTCATTGCCTTCTTCCGACAATATCTCTACCTGCTTATAAATTGCTTCGGGGAGTTCTTCTTCCACCACAGCGCTAACGCCTTCAAATACATGCAGGTACTTTTCGTCTTCACCTTCAAACACACGCCCTGCGGAGGCTTGCATAGCTGTAGCAAAGTATCCGGTGGCTTCTGTGATCATCCCATTCTCAAACAACGCTTTTCCCAGCATAAAGATTCTCTCTCCTTCGTCGTCCCGGTCACGGTCGCAGTGTTCCAAGGTTTTGGCCCATTTCAGCATGTTGGGGTAATCTCTCAAGGCGAAATAAGTATCGGCTATGCTAAAGGCAATATCATAACTTTCTTCGTAGCTTTCCCGGGGCCAGGGCAATACATTCCAGGCTTCTTCCAGTTTCAGTGCGTAGCGGGCGGGATCCTGCTCCTCATAGAGCTTTTCTGCTTCCTGCCAGATGGTTTCCAGTGCCGCAATAATTTTCTGATCCTGTAATTGCATATGTTGGTATTAAAAGTCAATGTGCAGTGGATGCCTGCACATTGGCAAAAATAGGATGGATTATTCAAAGGACCGGGATTCCCGTTGCAATTTTTGTCCCTTATATTCCGCTGCGAGGTCCAATCTCCTTAAACCAATTTTAATATATTCTTCTTCTAACTCAATACCAATGCACTTTCTGCCCAATGCTTTGGCTATAGCGCAGGTGGTAAAAGTGCCGGAAAAAGGATCCAGTACCAGGTCGCCGGCATTGGAGCTGGCCCTGATAATCCGCTCCAGCAGGGCCTCCGGCTTCTGTGTAGGATGATGTTCATATTCATCCATCCGATACCTTACCCGGGGAAATTCCCATACATTGCCGGGTACTTTTTCGGTATTGTAGGTAGTGGGTACTGCCTTGCGGTAATCAATCAGCTTACGCCGGGCACCGGTTTTGGCTTCAATCAGGATATCCGTAGCATTGAAGGTGTAATTATGTTTATCCTTTACGCAAAAAAGAATGGGCTCATACATAGACCCAAAATATTTCCTGGCTTGCACGCCGGAGCTGTCGTAGTGCCATATGATGCGGGAAAGGATATTTATTTTATGCCGTAACCAGATATCAAAGTAGGGCATAAACTGGGTAGCGGTCATCACGTAGAAACTACCGCCAGGCTTGAGCTTTCTGATACATATCTCCAACCACCGGTAGCACCATTCGAGGTAGGCATCTTCCGTATCCCACTTTTCAATATGTCCATTAAAATTCTTTCCTATGTTGTAGGGAGGGTCGGCAAAGATCAGGTCCACCGTTTGATCCGGCACCATTGTTTCCAATGCCTGTAGGGCATCTCCATAAATGATTTTATGATGATCCGTGCCGAAAACTTCCATGCTCCTGTTAGTTTCTGTTGATAAATTTACTCAAAAAAAGGCCAGGATTTTAACTTATTCCATGTCACTACATAGATTAATAATAGGTGGTTTTGCGATAAAAATTTTACATTCAGCATCCATTTGTTACTCATATGAAATATACCACACTCGGCAACACCGGCCTGGTTGTATCCAGGCTTTCTTTTGGCGCTATGACCTTTGGCAGCGACCCTTCTATCCCCAGTATTTACAAAGTATCGCTGGATGACGCCCGGAAAATGATAGACACCTCATTGGCGGCAGGCATTAATTTTTTCGATACCGCAGATGGCTATGCCGGAGGACAATCGGAAGAAATGCTGGGCAAGCTGCTGGCCGATCGCCGGCATGAAGCGGTTATTGCCACTAAGGTAGGTTTTCGCAATGGTGCGCCTATCACGCAATCCGGCCTCTCCCGGCGGCATATCCTGTATTCCTGCGAGCAAAGCCTGAAGCGCCTTGGCACCGATTACATTGACCTCTACATTGTACACCGGGAAGACCCGGTTACCCCGCTGGAAGAAACATTGGAGACACTGGACTCCCTGGTAAAAAGCGGTAAGGTAAGGTATATCGGCTTTTCTAACTGGTCGGTATGGAAATCGGC
The DNA here is from genome assembly GCF_012641265.1 of Chitinophaga eiseniae. GTDB lineage: Bacteria > Bacteroidota > Bacteroidia > Chitinophagales > Chitinophagaceae > Chitinophaga > Chitinophaga eiseniae_A. Next base: position 78,069 of record NZ_JABAHZ010000012.1, read on the forward strand.
CCTGGCATGGCAGATGCAACGTGATAATGGATGGGCCACTTTCTGCAACGGGCAAATGAATTATACCCTCGTGGGCCGCGATGCCGAACATGACATTACTCCTTTTATGCTGCATGCCGGAATTGGTATGACCGTATGGGGCCCGCTGGCCGGCGGTTTCCTCAGTGGTAAATATACCAGGGAAAACCTGAAGGATGAGAACAACCGGTTGTCTGGCTTCGATTTGCTGCCGTTTGATAAAGAAAAAGGATTTGTACTATTAGACAGGCTAAAAGAAATAGCTGCAACGCATGATGCTACCCCTGCTCAAATATCGCTGGCATGGCTGCTCACCAAACGGGTAGTATCCAGTGTAATTATTGGCGCGAGCAAACTGCACCAACTGGAAGACAATCTAAAAGCCGCCGCTATCAACCTTACAGCGGATGAAATAGAAATATTAAATAACCTCTCCCAGCCTACGCCTATGTATCCGCAATGGTTTAACCAGCAACTGGCAGATCCTGCACACAAGGCTGCGGGGCTGGTAGGCGCTTAATTCAAACAGGCGGAGTGCAGGCATTCCGCCTGTTTTTTTCGGCTACCGGCTATCAAAATTTCAGCTCCATAAATAAAGCATTAACTTAGTCAGGTAGCAGCTGCCTTCCTGGCGGGCATGACAAGATTAACTATGGATATCAGTCAGCAAATACTATTTCTGGTCGGTACATTAGGTGCTGTAAATGGACTGATGGTGAGCATTTATCTTTTTCTGAGTAAGAAGATGAAGTCGCCTGCAGCCCTGTTTCTCGCGATTTTCCTGTTGGCCATCAGCGTCCGTGTCGGAAAATCTGCCTTCCTGTATTTCAACCCTAAACTGGCGAAGATATATTTACAGATAGGGCTTTCGGCCTGCTGGCTGATTGGGCCGTCACTCTTTTATTTCTATAAATCAGCTTTAGGAGAAGTCAGGACCATACCCGTTTCCTGGAAATGGACCTATGGTATACTCATTGGCATTATCATACTGACAGGTGTAATATGGCCTTATAGCTTACAACCTTATGCATGGAGGAAGATCATTGCACCGCTCATTTACCTGGAATGGTGTATCTACCTGGTAGCTACCGGCGTTCTCCTAAAAACGGTATGGCGCAAAGCCTTCTCTGCCGACGCTCAGCTACAACCTGCAGAAAAATTCTGGTTATTGCTGTTCCTGAGTAACTGCATTATTCATCTGGCCTACCTGCTGTCTTATGCCGCCGTGATACATGGTATGTACATTGTTGGCGCAGTATCGTTTTCCTTCTTCCTGTACCTGACCTTTTTCTTCCTGTATAATTCCAATCTCCAAAGCATATACCTGGATGCCCCCATAGGAACGGGTGAAAAGTCGGCCAAAAGAAAGATTCCGCTGCCGGATGCCAGCAATTGGATAGATAAACTGGAAAGAGTTATCCACGAGGAACAACTCTACAAAGACCCCCAGCTTAAACTGAGCGATCTGGCAAAGAAGATCCAGATTTCCAGCCACCAGCTGTCGCAATTGCTCAACGACAACCTCGGAAAAAGTTTTTCCACCTACATTAATGAATACAGGATCAGGGAAGCTTGTCAGTTAATTACTACCGATGACCGTCTCACCCTGGAAGCCATTGGCTACGAAGTAGGTTTTAACTCCAAGTCTACCTTTTATACTGCTTTTAAAAAGATAAAAGACACGACACCAGCCCTATACAAGGAAAATCCAAAAATTCGCAACAACATATAAATCAATAGTTTACTATTTTAAAAGATACGGATTTATAAATCCGGACACCCGGTTTTAAAAATCCGGACCTTGCTCCTCCCCGGCTATTTTAGGTTTGCAGGAAAGCCTTTATGCATGCCGGATACCATAAAAAAATCCCTGATTATTACTTGCGGGATCCTGTTAAGTTTGTCAGCCCAATCTCAAACAACGATGACGGGAAAAATAACCAGTACACATGGCCAACCTATGGGTTATGCTACCATAAGTTTGCTTGCTCACCCCGATTCAACTATTGTTACCCAACAGCTAACAGATTCCGTGGGCGCCTTTACTTTCAACCATATCCGCAACGGCCGGTACTGGTTACGATGCCTGGCCATGGGCTATGAAACAGTGTACCGGGATATTTCAGTTACTAACAATACCCCGCTGCATACCGGCAATATTACCATGACGCCGGTCAGTAGCCTGCTGGGGGAAGTTGTGGTAAGCGGCAGCCAGCCATCGATACAACGGGTGAATGGCAAACTGGTACTCAACATATCCGGCAACCGGCTTTTTAAAGCGGACGTCAATGTATTATCTATTTTAAAGAAAGTACCCGGCCTGGAAGTAGATGGAGAAGGGGCCATCCAATTATCAGGCCGGGTAACCCCAGCCATTTTCATCAATGGGAAACCCACTACAATGAACGCTGCTGAGCTGCAACACTACCTGTCCAGCCTCTCCCCCGACATGATATCCTCTATTGAAGTAGATGCCACTCCTTCCGCCAGGTTTGATGCTGAACATAAAGCCATCATCAACATTCAACTCAAACAAGATATCAACAGGGGCTGGAACGGTAGTATCAGCAGCAGTGTACAGCAAAATGCCTATACACAGGCCAACAACAACCTGCTATTGCAATACAACACCTCCAGGATAACCTATACAGCGAGGTTAGGCTATATCAATGGAAATACCCACCGGCGATACCAGGCTTTACAACACCTCGCCAGCACAGATGTGCTGACTACCCACACCCATACCGTTACCAGGTATAACGATTTCAGTTATCAGCTGGGCGCCGCCTACCATTTCCGGAAAAATCAACAGCTGGAAATAACCGGGCGGGCATACCAGGCTAACCAGGGAATCAATTCCGTTAATACGCTGCTTAGTACCGATGCCGCCGGGAAAAAGGTGGTATTTAGCACCTATACCGGTAACAACGCAGCTCCCAAACGTAGCAACTACGCGGCAGACATTTACTATAACGGGCAGGCAGGCAATAATAGCTGGCAGGTATTAACTACTATTGCCCGGCTAAAAAATCGCAATGCAGAAGAGATACAAACCTATGATGCGCTTAACTCGCAGTTACAGCAATATTGGAAAACAAACCTGAACAACGATATTGTTATCCGTAGTATTCAGGCAGATTTCACTCACCAGGCAGGTAACGCCAGACTTATTGGCGGCGGGAAATTTGCTTACACCACTACGCAAAATAACATTCGTTATGACACCCTGAATACGACAAATCAATTTGAATGGGACAGCAGTAGAAGTAACAATTTCCTGTATCGCGAATATATCAGCGCCGGATACCTGTCGTATGAGGGTAAGTTCCGGAAATTCAGTTATTCAGCAGGCCTGCGGGCCGAGTACACGCGCAGCGTTGCCAACAGCCTGACCACCTTACAAATTACCACCCGGAACTACCTCACCTGGCTACCCAGTGCTACCATCACCTTCGCGGTTAACGAGCAGCAACAATACCAACTCTCTTTTACCAGCAAAATGACGCGGCCCAACTTTGTTCAATTAAATCCTTTCCGGTTTTATAACAGTCCGCTGAATTACTGGATTGGTAATCCGTACCTGTTGGCATCTACCACACGCACGCTCAGCCTGTCTTATAGCAACGGCCCGTTTAATATTTCCGGGAATATTGGGAGAGAATTGTTACCCATGGCCCGTTACCCGGAATACAATCCTGTTACCAATGTGCTGGAATACCTGGGTACTAACTTACCTTACAGCGATTTCGCCGATATCGAAGCCGGCTTTCCCATCAAGGTCAATCAATGGTGGCATATGAACTACAACCTGGGCGGACATTATCGAAAAGAACTTAACCCTTATCACCAGGTAACTTATGCGATTCCGATACTGGATTATACGATCAACAGCAGCCAGGTATTCACCCTGCCCTATCGCTTCACTCTGTATATTAACTACTATTACAAATCTGTTAGTGGAAATAGCTTATACATTTCCCGGCCTATGTCAAATTTCGATGTAGGTTTACAGCGCACCTGGTTGAAAGAAAAGTTGAACACCAAAATCAACGTCTATGACCTCTTCGATACCTATCGGGTGCGATTTATCTTCCGTGAAAAAAGCATTATCGACAATCAACTCTCTCATTGGTTTGGTACAAGACGGGCGGTGTTTACCCTCAGTTATCAACTTGGTAAAGCAGCAGGCAAATCGCCCAAAAGCACTAAAAATGAAGAAGAAGGGCGTGCCAACATGTGATGCATGGCTCATTTCAAAAAAATGCTGCGCACATTTTTTTCTAAAGGCTAGAAAAGTTTAACTTTTTTATTATTTTTGTCGTAGAGCACTAACATCTGTGTAACGTTGAAAAAAGAAAACCGAGCGAGCGATCAATATTCATTTTATCTGCATACTTTTTTGCTATAATGAGAAACAACGTTACAACGAACTAAAACCAAAATGTAGAATTAAAAAACGATAGATTTTACTTAACAACAAACATCTGAACTGATAGCCCAAACCTATACCTGATAGGCCTGTGCATCATTTATGTATCAAACAAAAATAAAGACTGTTAACTATAAAGCCCTTCGCTTTGTACTGGTATATTTTTGTGTTTTAAGATGGGAATTTAAAGATCAAAATCTGAACTAAGGGCGGTAAAAGCAACAACTTTTTACGCCAGGTATTTTGCTATGTATGAACGCTTAAAATCTGTATTCAAACTGGTAGCCATATAGGTATGCAGCCCCTATGGCAGAGAGTTTTTATGTACTGAAATTTTCAATCCGGCATCCGGCATAGTTGCTGTAATCATGTAAAACCTTACAGACAGGGCATTCTATGCCTCCAGGTCAAATACGGAGGTTTGTACTCAGCGCCATAAAGAAACAACTTCTTTATGGTGATGGAATTTCCATGACCATCAAAGTATGGATTCCTCACTAAAGCTATATACGCAAAAACGCAGTATATAGTTAAGGGGGCTTGCCATGCCCGGTAAATAAAATTACTATCAACATCACATGCAGAGGGCTACGGTCCTTATGGCTAACTATTGCCTGCATATAGCGACAATTATCTTTTTATCTCTAACATCTAAATCTGAACTTCATGGGAAAAAGATCACTTATTTTTTTCTTTCTGAGCCTCCTGCCAACACTGCTTGTTGCGCAGGGAAAAAAGATCAGCGGCAAAGTAACCAACACCGTTGATGGAACCGGTATACCGGGCATTTCTGTCATCATCCAGGGTACTTCTTCCGGTACACAAACAGATGCGCAGGGTAACTATACTATCCAGGTACCGCCGGGGAAAGTATTAATATTCCGCGCTGTCGGATTCAACTCCAAAATCGCAACAGTAGGCAACAGCAATGTTATCAACGTGTCGTTGAACACACGGCCCGATGATCTGAGCGAAGTAATTGTAGTCGCCTATGGCCAGTCTAAGAAAGAAGCCCTCACCGGATCGGTAGCCGCTATCAAAACAAAAGATATTGAGAAACGTCCCGTATCCAACGCCATTAGCGTACTGGAAGGAGCGGCCGGTATCCAGGTAAACAACACCACCGGTACTCCGGGCGCCACGCCCAGCGTACGTATCCGTGGTTTTACTTCTGTAAATGGCGACAACTCGCCGCTGTATGTCATCGACGGCGTACCCTTTGCAGGCAATGTTACCGATATCAATCCCGCAGATATTGAATCCGTATCTGTGCTGAAAGACGCCGCCGCCGGCGCATTGTATGGTAACAAAGCATCCAACGGGGTCATCATCATGACCACCAAAAGAGCCGCCAAAGGCAACAGCAGTGTCAACTTCATCATGAACCAGGGCGTGTATACCCGTGGTATCAAAGAATATGAAGTACTGAACGCTAACGAATTTATGGAAACAATGTGGAAAGGATACCGTAACAACCTGCTGTCTACCAATCCTACTACCTACCCTACCAAAGAAGCCGCCGGCGCCAAAGCTACCAGCAGCCTCATTTCCGACTACCTGTACCTCAACATTTACGACAAACCTGCTAACCAGCTATTTGACGCCAACGGTAAAATGGTAGCCGATGCCAAAATTTTACCTGGATATGCCGGCGACCTGAACTGGTTCCACGACATTGAAAAAACCGGCTATCGCCAGGACTATGCCCTGAATGGTAGCGCCAACAACAAAAAGAACAGTCTTTATTATTCTGTTGGCTACCTGGATGAAAACGGGTATATCACCAACACCAGCTATAAAAGGTTTACCGGAAGAATTAACGCCGACATACAGGCAAGAGACTGGTTCAAATACGGATTTAACCTCTCCGGTACCCACCAGATCACCAGCAATGTTTCTGCTACCTCTTCCAGCGCGGCTGCCTTCGTGAATCCATTTATGTATGCCAGGAGCATTGCCCCTATCTACCCGGTACATCTGCATGATGCCGCCACCGGCGATTTTAAACTGGATCGTAACGGCCAACCGCAATACGACGATGGCAGCACTTCCCGCAACCAATACGTAGGCAGACACACTATCTGGGAAAATGATTTAAACCGCGACATGATATACAGGAATACGGTAAACGGACAGGTATTCCTCGACTTCAAATTCCTGAAAGACTTTACATTCAGCGTAAAAGGTGATCTGAATGTGCGCAACAGCGACGAACATGTATATAACAATGCTGTTATTGGCGACGGCGCCGGCAACGAAGGCCGCGCCTCCCGCACCAACTATCGCTATAAAAACTATACCGGCCAGGAAATCCTTAACTGGAATAAGTCCTACGGTCTTCATAGCATAGAAGCCCTGGCAGGACACGAAAATTACTACGACAATTACAACTACCTGTACGGTTATAAAACAACCGAAGCATTTGCCAATGCCACAGAGCTGGTGAACTTCACCAAGATCACCAATCTAACCGACTACCAGGTAGACTACCGGTCAGAAGGCTATTTTGCCCGTGCACGTTACAGCTATGACGAAAAATATTTCCTGGATGGTTCTTTCAGAAGAGATGGTTCTTCCAAATTCTACAAAGACAACCGCTGGGGTAATTTCTGGTCACTGGGCGGCAGCTGGCTGATATCCAGGGAAGCATTCTTCGCGCCCCTCTCCAGGTATGCAGACTATGCCAAGCTACGTGCTTCTTACGGCCAGATCGGAAACGACCTGAGTGCCAGTACCTACGCTTACATGACACTCTATACACTCGATCAGAACAGCAATCGTATTGCACTATATAAAACACAAAACGAGGCCAGGGATCTGAGATGGGAAACCTCCTCTTCTATTTCCGCAGCGCTGGAAACCCGCTTATTCAACCGTGCCAATTTAACCGTTGAATACTTCGACAAACGTTCCCAGAACCTCTTATTTGACTTCAACCTGCCATTATCTGCCGGCGCTACCTCCAATAGCAATGCAGAGGCTATCATCAGCAAAAACCTGGGTACTGTTTCCAACAAGGGAATTGAACTATCACTGGATGTAGACGTGCTGAGAAAGAGAGACTTTAAATGGAATGTTGGTGTAAATGCCACCTGGCTGACCAACAAAATTGTTACCCTGCCGGAACAGAACAGGGAAAAAGGTATCATAAGCGGCAACTACAAATACATGGAAGGTCACAGCATCTATGATTTCTGGACTTACCAATACGCAGGGGTAGACCAAATGACCGGTAGCGCCCTGTACCTGGCCGATGATGCTAATTTCGATCCTAAAGATACCAATGGCGCCCATTATAAATACCTGGTAAATATTAACGGCACCAACTATACTACCTATACCACCTATGCTAAGCGCGACTGGTCAGGTAGCGCGATTCCGAAAGTATTTGGCAGCTTCTCCACAGGTATTACCTACAGAGATTTCACCCTGTCTGGTATCTTCACTTATTCCCTGGGCGGCAAAGTGTATGACGACTCTTACCTGAGCCTGATGACGATGTCGGGCAGCGTAGGTCAAATGCACAAAGATGTACTGAAATCATGGGATGGAGCACCGGAAGGCATGACTGCTACCTCTGCAGACCGGATCAATCCCAAAGGAGTGCCGGTAATGGATTTCTCCAAGAGTACCTTCAGTAACAGCATGTCGACCCGGTTCCTGCAAGATGGCTCGTACCTGGTTATTAAAAACATTGCGTTAGCCTACCAGATGCCCGGATCATTACTGCAGAAAATAGATATCAAATCAGCCCGTTTAACAGCCAGCATTGAGAACCTCGCCACCTTCACGAAATTGCAGGGCATGAACCCCCAGCAGTCTTTCAATGGCAGAAGTCTCAACGCTTTTGTAACACCACGTGTGTTATCCTTTGGTATCAACATTGGCTTATAATTAAATTGAAAAGAATGAATAAAATATATCAGGCAGGTTTGCTGGCATTGGCATTATGCGCCGGCTCCTGCAAAAAAGACTATCTCAATACAACGCCCACCAGTTCTACCAATCCGGCCGTTACCTTTGAATCTACCACCAATGCAAAACTGGCGATCAATGGATTGGCTAAGATGATGACCACACAGTACCTGTCCTCCCAGGGATTTAATGGGGAAGGCACCATTAAAATGTACTATGGTAACTATCCCGGCAATCACTTCTTTGTAAACCTTTCAGGATGGGCCACCCTCATCAATGGTACACTGAATGAAAATGTGAGCAGCATTTATGACTATTATCCCTGGTATTATTACTACAAGATAATTGCCAATGCCAATGCTATCATTACCTTCATTGACGCCGCGTCCGGGACAGATGCAGACAAAAGCTTCATTAAGGCACAGGCCTTAACTTACCGCGCCTACAGCTATATGATGCTGGCACAACTATATGGCAACAGGTGGGCTGACTCCGACAATGGCAACTCTCCGGGGCTGGTGCTTAGAGCCGATATGTCTGACGGCGATCTTAAAAGATCTACTTTATCAGAAAGCTATGCTTTTATTTACAAAGACCTGGACAACGCCATCGCGCTATATACTTCTTCCGGCAAATCCCGGGCACAGAACTTTGAAGTAAACGTCAATGTAGCCTATGCGGTATATGCCCGTGCAGCCCTCAACCGCCAGGACTACGCTACCGCTGAAAACTACGCCGTTAAAGCCAGAACAGGGTATCCGCTGATGTCTGTGGCAGATTATAAAGCAGGGTTCTCCAACCCAAACAAGGAATGGATATGGAGCAGTTACGGTGCCTCCGATGAAACATTGTACTTTTACTCCTACCAGGCATATATCGCTTACAACGCCAGCGCATCGGCCGTAAGATCTACGCCTAAGTGTATCAGCCGGGAGTTGTACAATAAAATTCCGGATACCGATATTCGCAAAGACTTGTTCCTGGATCCTAAAACAGATCCTTACACTACCGCTACGGGCGCAGCCGGGGCGGCATTGAAGGCCAGGGCTTTTAAGCTGTACCCTGATATCTATCCCACATCGAACGTTTTCGCCTATATGCAGTTCAAGATTAAAGCCAATGATCAGCCGGGCGTGGGCAATTTAAACCACTTCCGTTCCTCCGAAATGTACCTGATCGAAGCAGAGGCTAAATACTTCCAAAACAAGCCTGCCGCTGAAATTCAGCAGGTGCTTACCGATCTGACCCAAGGTTCTGGCCGGAATGCCAGCTACACCTGTACAAAAACCGGCGCCGATCTGCTGGCCGAAATTAAAACCTATCGCGCCATAGAATTGTGGGGAGAAGGATTCGACTGGTTTGATATGAAGCGTTGGGGCGATACTATCGTACGTCACAACTATGCTGCCGGCGGTAACTTCCTCACTGCGCTGGCTGTGACCATTACACCGCAAAGTAATAATAAATGGACCTGGAAGGTACCATTGAAAGAAACAGATTACAATGGAGCGTTAGAATAGGGTTAATTGTCTATTGTATTTGGAATTGGCAGCCAGGCTTGAAGTCTGGCTGCTTTTTTTTAGATTGGAGAAGAGATAGATCCCATCCAGGAAATGTATGCACCTCAATACTCCTGATCCGCATAACGATTGATTTGATTCGCATAACTTTCAAAAAATCTGCTGGCTTAATTTTGTGCGATTAAGTGTTCTTTTATATGACCAGCATCCAACAACCCATTCACTCCCACTTTAATGCCAATAGCACAGCTGCTGAAATAGCCGCCGGATATGACCTCAAAGGAAAAACCGTTCTGGTGACCGGGGGTAATTCCGGGATCGATTATGAAACCGTAAAGGCGCTGGCTAATGCCGGCGCCACGGTAGTCGCTACCGGGCGGGATGCCCACAAAGCCAGTGACCGGCTTTCGGCACTTCCAAATGTATCTTTTATGCCGTTAGACCTGGCTGACCCGCTATCAGTTGATACGTTTGCGGAACAGTTTCTCGCCACCCACCCTCATCTGCACTTGCTTATCAATAATGCAGGGATCTTTCGCCCACCGCAGCTGCAGAAAGATCAGCGCGGTTATGAGTTCCAATTTGGCGTTAATCATCTCGGGCATTTTCAGCTCACCGGACGGCTGTGGCCGGCCCTAAAAAATGCCGGCGGCGCCAGGGTGGTAGTGCTCTCTTCTGTTGGTCACCGGCGCAGTGAGCTCGAACTCGATGACCTTCAATTTAAGCATCATCCCTACGACAGCGCCAAAGCATATGGGTTGTCGAAAACCGCCAATGTGCTCTTTGCTGCGGAGCTGGACAGGGCGGGTGCACCACACGGCATCAGGGCATTTTCGGTACATCCGGGCGCCGTACAGACCGATATCTTCCGCTATATGACGGATGACGAGCGACAAACCTGGGACCAGCAAATAACCCACTTTAAAAGCCAGGAACAAGGGGCGGCTACCACGGTTTGGTGCGCACTGAGCGACCAGCTGAATGGTATGGGCGGCATTTACTGCGAAGACTGCAACATCGCACCCATTGTTCCTAACGATGCACCTCCAGGACGCGGGGTGCGCGGTTTTGCACTCGATCCCGGCAGGGCCAGGGAGCTATGGAAGTTCAGCGAAGCGGCTACCGGCATATCATGGCCCTGACGCCCTTTTTTATTTTCATACCTTAGTGCAATGAATTCCCGCGAGCAGATAACGCAGTTTTTCACAAGGCATGGTGTTCCCCATAGCCCCAATGAAATATTCCAGGTACAGCTGGTGGAAGGCGATCACCCACCCCGCCCTTCTTCATTAATGCGGAGAGATTACTATAAAATAGCGCTCCTGCTGGAAGGCGAAGCTATTATTACCTATGCCGACAGGAGTATCCAGGCAAAAAGCGGTACGCTGATTTTTAGCAACCCGCTGATACCATATGCCTGGCAACGTGTCACTGAAAAACAACGCTACTATTACTGCCTGTTTACTGAAGCCTTCCTGCATAACCGGTTAAAACGGGAAATACCGGCGGCCGCTTCCTTCTTTAAGGTACAGGGCGACCATATCCTGTTTCCCGACACCACTGCCCGCGAAAGGATCATCCACATCTTTGACCTGATGCTGCAGGAAGCAGCAGGTGACTACGCGCATAAACATGATGTATGGCGAAGTCACCTGCAGCTCCTGATTCACGAAGCACATAAGATCATGCCTCCTGATTCGGAATATACGAAGACTACGTCTGCAGCCAGGATCACGGAGTTATTCCTGGAACTGCTGGCGCGTCAATTTCCATTAAGTGACGCCCGTCAACAGGTACGGCTTAAAGCGGCCAGCGAATTTGCCGCACAGCTCTCCCTGCATGTCAACTACCTGAACAAGTCTGTAAAGGCAGTTACCGGCCACACCACCACTGAGCTAATTGCGCAGCATATGGCCAAAGAAGCCAGGGCGATGCTGCAAAACACCCGCTGGGATGTGGCACAGATCGGGTATTGCCTGGGATTTGGGCATGCCTCCAACTTTAATGCGTTCTTCCGCAGAATGACGGGGGAAACGCCTCATCATTTCCGGGAGAAATCTACCCGATAGCCTCTCTAAAAATAGTTGTCAATTTTCCGGTTGTTCCGGCCTGCCGTGGCGCTTTACTTTTGTAGAAAAAAGATTATGCTTACACATCAAACGATGTATAATGCCATCGTCGCCAAGGATACTTCTTTTGAGGGAACGTTTATCACCGGCGTAAAAACTACCGGTATCTTTTGCAGGCCTACCTGTACCGCCAGGAAGCCCAAAGCAGAAAATGTTGAGTTTTTTAAGACCGCAAATGAAGCCATCAGCAGGGGATACAGGCCTTGCAAGATATGCCGGCCGCTGGAACTGATTGGCGAAACACCCGACGATATAAAACAACTATTGCAGGAGCTGGAAAAGGATCCATCTACAAAACTGAAAGATGAAGACCTGGTGGCAAGGGGACTGGAACCGCATACTATCCGGCGCTGGTTCCTGAAAAATCACGGCCTTACCTTTCATGCTTTTCAGCGGATGAGCCGTATCAATGCTGCCTTCAAAAAAATCCGGGAAGGGGATACCATTACCGCCGTAGCATTTGAAGCCGGCTATGAATCATTGAGCGGCTTCAATGATTCTTTCAAATCTATTTTTGGCATGTCGCCATCGCATCGCAGGGATAAACGGCTGATTAACCTACACCGCCTGGAAACGCCACTGGGCACTATGATTGCCTGTGCCACTGAAGAAGGCATTTGCCTGTTGGAATTCAGCGACCGGAAAATGTTGGAAACAGAATTGAAAGACCTGGCCAGGCGATTAAATGCCGATATTATACAAGCCAGCCATCCTCACTTCGAGTCATTAAAAACGGAGCTGGGAGAGTATTTCCAGGGAAACAGGCAACGGTTTTCCGTACCGCTTTTCACACCGGGAACAACATTTCAGCAACTGGTATGGCAGGCGCTGCAAACCATTCCTTATGGAACAACGGCGTCTTATAAACAACAGTCGCTGTTTATCCGCAAGCCGGAAGCCATTCGTGCCGTAGCCAATGCCAACGGCATGAACCGGGTATCCATCCTGGTTCCCTGTCATCGTGTTATCGGCGAAAATGGCCAGCTTACAGGCTATGGGGGCGGTTTGTACAGAAAGCAGTGGCTGCTGGACCTGGAAAAAGCAAACGGGTAACCTTTATCATCTCTCCCTTATTCATTCAACTATAATTCCCCGTATTACTTTTATCCCAGCGGATAAAGCGGGATACGCCTGCTTAAGATTATGAAAAATAACCCGACATCTAACAAATGGTTCGCGCTGACCATTGTGCTGACAGCACCTTTACTGTATGTTATTGACATCTTTATTATCAATATGGCCATACCTGGCATCCAGCAAGGAGTACACGCCACCAACGGAGAAATGCAGCTGGTAATAGCCGGCTACCTGCTGGGAAGTGCGGCTCTGCTAATCATTGGCGGACGCGCAGGCGATTACCTGGGAAAAAAGAAGGTATTCTTATGGGGTATGATGCTATTTACGCTCAGCTCCTGTTGCTGTGGATTATCGCAAACCGCCATGCAGCTGAACATAATGCGCTTTTTTCAAGGGGTAAGTTCTGCCCTGATGGTACCACAATCTATTGCCTATATACAAGTGCTATTTACAGATTCCAAAGAAAGGGCTAAAGCGATTGGCTGGTATGGAGCTACGCTCAGTATCGCAGCCATTATTGGCCAGATCCTGGGCGGCTGGCTGGTAGATACTCACCTTATAATAGCAGGATGGCGGCTCATCTTTTTTATTAACCTGCCAGTAGGCATAGCTGCTACCTGGGCCATTACGCGGTTTCTCCCCGAAACCGATAAGACAGCCACGGGTAATTTTGATTACACTGGAGCAGGAATACTCACCACAGGCCTCATTTGTTTAATTTATCCGTTGACTAAAGGCCGGGAACTTGGCTGGCCTGCATGGAGCATATGGTTGATGCTGTTATCATTGTTCCTGTTCACTTATCTGTGTATAGATCAAAAAAAGAAGAAAAAACAGCTCAAAATCCCATTGCTCGACATTTCTCTTTTTACCGTGAAGGAATTTAATCTCGGTTTACTGGCAGTGTTATTCCATTTCATGATGCATACAGCTTACCTGTTGATGATCGCCGTTTATTTACAGGATGGCCTTCACCTCAGTGCATTGGAATGCGGAACGTACTTTCTACTTCATGCTGTTTTATTTATGATTACTTCAATGCTGGCAGGGAGGCTGATTCCCCGGTATGGCAAGCGGGTTTTGCTGGCAGGAATAATGATTATATTTTTCTCTTTTTTATTACAGGTAAAAATCTATCAACCTCAAATGCAGTGTTGGTGGCCCATTGCACTTATTGGGTTATATGGGCTTGGCAATGGAATGGTATTGCCGTCTCTCCTGACAATTGTGTTAAGAAGCATCCCGGTAAAATTTGCAGGCACCGCCTCCGGCGTATTCTCCACATTCCAGCAAACAGCTTCCGCACTTGGCATCTGTATTATTGGAGGCGTGTTTTATCATGTGATTGATATTCAGCCCCATCCAGATTACCTCACCGCTTTTAAAAGCGGGATGGCCGCAGATATAGCCTGTTTGATCATGGTAGCGATTATACTCTGGCTATTGCCGGTACCGGTAAGCAACGACAGCCGGGAAGCTATAGCCATGGAATAGCATCGGGCAGGAGCGGCTACCCCCTGCCCGCAACAGGCTATACCCTATATGATTTCAGCACATTCATCACCCAGGACTTGCCCCATTGATCCACCTGCTCTTCTGTCCACAGGTAAGGGAAGAATATCCTTTTCTGGAATCTCGGAGGAAGGTATTTCTGCCAGTTGGTGCCACCGGTAGCGGCAATGTCTACCGGGTCGCGTTCCAGGTAACGAACGGCGGATTTATAGTGTGACAGCGGCCATTCTACATTCACAAATAAATCCAGCTTCCGGAGCTCTTCTTCTACGGATTCCATGTTTTCACCACGTTGACGCAGCGACCGGTACAAGGCAGAGAAGTTGGTATGCACATTGTCTTCTGCGAGTTGCAGGAACTGCGCTGCATATTTGGCGATAAACTGTTGCAGCGTGAGGGTTTGCTTGCCGGTAGATAATTCAGAGGCGCCGGACTTCCAGTAAATATGTTCAAACTTTTCCTTGATAGTAGCGTGCTTCAACTCCTCCCGTTTGGCCAGGCTTACCAACTGTGTGAAATCGGTGGCATAAATTTCTATCATACGGTATTGCCCGGACTGGAAGCCACTGGCAGGAAGCAGTGACATCCTGAATTTCAGGAACTGTTCTTTGTCCATACCATCTACCATGATATCAAAAGAGGATACCAGGGCAGTGAAGTAAGCGTTGATCCGCTTTAGCTTTGTGGCAAAAATATCGGCTGTCAGTGAAGCATTGCCGGCTATTTGTTTGCACTCATGCAAGGTGAGTTTAAAATACAGCTCGGTGATCTGGTGGTACATGATAAAGATTTCCTCATCGGGGTAGGAAGTCTTTGGATGTTGCAGACTCAGTAAAGTATCCAGGTGTATGTAATCCCAATAGGTAAGGTAATCCGCGTAGAGCAGACCGTCGAGATACGCGTTGAGATCCTGCCCCATAGCAGCATATTTCTCCTGTAACCTCAATAATCTATCTTTAATTTCCGGTGTTATTTCCATCGCCTGCTTAGTTTCGGTGAGTGATGATTGTTTTGCTGATGGCCATTAAGCGCTCCCCTACCAGGAATACATCTTCAAAGCTATTGTACAGTGGTACGGGACTGAGTCTGATTAAATTGGGCTCGCGCCAGTCGCCCAAAACATGATGGGCCATTAAAGCATTAAATATTTCTTTGGCGTTATGCTTAGCCACAATAGATACCTGCGCTCCTCTGTCTTCAGCGGTAGCAGGTGTTATGATCTTAAACTGTTCGAACCCCAGCTGTTTATTTACTTCGTCGATGATATAGCACAGGTAGGCGGTGAGTTGTTCGCTCTTTTTTCTCAGCGGCTCAATGAAACCCGCTTTCTCAAAAATTTTCAGGGACGCATAATACAAGGCCATTGGAATCACCTGGGTGCAGCTCACCTGCCAGCCATCGGCGCCGGCTTCCGGAATAAATCCTTTCTCCATCTTAAACCGTTGTTGCTCATTATAGCCCCACCAGCCGGCAAAGCGATGCAGGGACGTATCGGAGAAATGTTTTTCGTGTACAAATATCCCGCTGATACCACCGGGGCCTGCATTCTGATATTTGTAGGAGCACCAGCAGGCGAAGTCAATGTCCCAGTCGTGCAGTTTTAAAGGCACATTGCCCGCAGCATGCGCCAGGTCGAAGCCCACCACTGCGCCTGCGGCGTGTCCCGCCTGGGTAATGGCCGGCATATCGAACCATTGGCCGGTAAAGTAATTAATACCACCGAAGAGTACCAGTGCGATCTGGTCGCCGTTGTCAGCAATAGCAGCCAGGATATCTGCAGTTCTCAACGTGTTTTCCCCCGCTCCGGGCGCCACTTCTATAATCGCTTCCTTCGGATCGTACCCATGAAATCTTACCTGGCTTTCTATAGCATATTGGTCGGAGGGAAAGGCGCCGGCTTCCATGATGATTTTAAATCGCCCGGCTGAAGGCCGGTAAAAGCTCACCATCAGCAGGTGCAGGTTAACCGTCAACGTATTCATAGGGCATACCTCCGCGGCACTGGCGCCAACGATATTGCCCATTAACCATTTCAGCTCCTTATGATAATACATCCAGGGAGTATCTCCTTCAAACCATCCTTCTACGGCCATGTTTTCCCAGTTGTTGAGCTGTTGATCTACATAACTTCGCGCCATTTTAGGCTGTAAGCCCAACGAGTTACCGCATAAGTAAATGAATGGTGTTCCATTTTGCTGTGGAAACAGGAATTCATTTCTGAACGCATGTAATGGGTCTTGCTGATCCAGGCTCTGCGCAAAAGCCCGCTGATTTTCAAAAAGCATCACGTAAAAAATAATTTTAAATGGTCAGTGATTACCTCCATGTTGGTGTATCATGGCTGCGGTATATTGAAAAATAAAATGAGTGGTAAGTAGCAGAAAGGAATATCTGCTAATAGGAGGAACTCCTGCTAGGATGGCCTGTTAATAATATTTTTGAAAATATTTCCCATTGGTTGGAACAGGAAACAAAGCAAGGATAAATTGGGGAGATTGCCAAAAAAATGTTGGTATGAGGTATTAGTCGACACTATAAAGTAGGCAACATTAATTAACGATATGTTTATCCAAAGATTAAACCGCCCAGCGTACTTTTAGTATATATTAATCTGTGTTTAGTATATCTTACACTGAGTTTATAACTATCGAAAATGAATACAGGACCACATTTTTTTCTAAAAACTACTGCTGTTTGCCTTCTATTGGCTGCGCAAAGCTTACAGGCGCAGGTATCAGATCCTCCGGAGAAACATAAGGATATCAGGAAGCCGGTAGATACTTCCTGGCACCAGTCATTGGCAGGTGACAGACTATTGCCAAACGGACAAATACTAACGCCGGCGGGGCAAGGAATCAATTTAGCAGAGGGGACCCGGGTACTAAACCTGGAATGCGCTCACCAGCAAAATGTGCTCATTGCAAAAACCAACAGGCGCCTGGCCTTTATTGATGCCCGCGAATATAACATACTTAAATATTACGACTACCCCAATAAGGAATCGGGCTCTATGAATGGCCTGGCAGTGGGCGAGAACGACTCTACTATCTATTTTACCGGGCTGCAAAAAAATTTATATGTAGGAAATGTGAGCCCTTCGGGAACGTTTACACTGACAAATACCATCGATCTATCTGTTAATAACAAAAGTACTAATCCTTTGGGTATTGGGTTATGTCCCAACAACATTGCGTTTGTAGCCCTGGCCATCACTAACGAGATTGCTGTAGTGGATCTTCCCAAAGGCAAGTTATTAAGCAGGATACCTGTGGGCGTTTGTCCTTATGCCGTTGTTATCAGTAAAGATAAAAAGCTGGCTTTCGTCAGTAATTTCGGAGGACCGCATGCTAAAAAAGGTGACAGAACAGAAAAATCGGCCGGAACAGACGTGGCGGTAGATGACCGGTCGGTAGCGCTACGCGGCTCTGTTACCGTTATTGATATTCAGTCAAGGAAAAAGATCACCGATATCGCCACCCGTATTCACCCCGAGTCGATGGTATTATCGCCCGACGGCAAATCACTATATGTAACGGATGATAGTGGCGATGGCATTAGCGTGATAGATGTAAAGACCCTAAAAATCGTCAATACCATTAGCACCAAGCCGGATCCGTCTCTCCCCTATGGTAGCCTGACAACAGCGCTGGCATTCAGTGCTGATGGGAAAACATTATTGGCTTCCAATGCCGGCAACAACTCCATTGCGCTCATTGATCCGCATCACCCACAGAAAGCTCCTTATGGCTTTATTGCTGCCGGCGGCTTTCCTGGTACTATCTGCACTGAAGGAAATAATTTATTTATTGGCAACGTGACGGCATTGAAAGGGCAGGTGCAAAAAGTTAAACTCCCCGGCAATAAGGCGGAAGTTGAAGCCTATACTGCGGAGGCAAAGAAAGGATTTCACTTTATAGATTTATTGAGGGCACAGGCTGCCGCCAATTCAAATGCGAAGCCTAAGCCTATTCCTGATAACCCGGGTGAACCGTCTTCTATCAAGCATGTAGTATATATCATTAAAGAGAATAAAAAATTTGACCAGGTACTGGGCGACATCGGCAAGGGTAACTGCGATCCTAAGCTCGTTGAATTTGGGAACGAGACAACACCCAATACCCACGCGCTGGCTAAGCAATTTGCGCTGCTGGATAATTATTACTGTAATGGCGTTAACTCCAGCGACGGCCACCAATGGGCTATCCAGGGGATTACTACTCCTTACCATGAAAAAGATTTCTCAAATGGGCATTGCGCCTACGATTTTGGAACAGATCCTCTCTCCTATGCCGGCTGTGGGTTTATCTGGAATCACCTGCTGCGCAAAGGCATTTCATTCCGGAACTTTGGAGAAACAGACCTCGCTGAAATAACCAAGGGGAAAACCTGGACCGATGTATATAATGCCTGGAAAAATAAAAACGATTCCGCCCAGTATAAGTGTTCCTACGCCATGAAAAGCCTGGAAAAATACAGCGACCTGCGTTATCCCGGCTGGAACATGAATATTACAGACCAGGTCAGGGCCGATGCATTTATCAATGCACTGAAGGAATACGAAGCAGCAGGCAGCTTGCCCGAATTCCTGATCATCTATTTACCTAACGACCATACCAGCGGGTACGGCGAGGAAACACCGACTCCCCGCGCTTACGTAACAGATAACGACTGGGCCACCGGCCGGGTGGTGGAAGCGCTTTCTAAAAGTTCTTTCTGGAAGGATATGGCCATATTCATCAATGAAGATGACCCCCAAAGTGGGACAGACCACGTGGATGGGCACCGTTCATTTTGTTTGATTGCCAGTCCCTTTGTAAAGCATGATGCCACCATCAGTAACTTTTACAATCAATCATCTGTACTGCACACCATCTGCCAGATATTTGGCGTGCAGCCCATGAACCAGTTGGTTGCAGCGGCCCCGTTAATGACCGCCTGCTTCCAGGAAACACCCGACTATACTGCATATAACAGCCTGACGCCTACTATCGCGATCAATGAGATGAATCCCAGCAAGGATAAAATCAAAAGCAAAACCACCGCCAGGCTGGCGCCTATGACGCAGAAAATGGATTTTTCCAAACCGGACCTCATTGATAGAGATGCCCTGTTGTTTAGTGAATACGTATGGTCAACGATACATGGCGATAAGCCGTTTCCGAAACAATACTTCGGTGCGCATCAAAAAGGTTTAAAAGCCCTCGGCCTGAAAGTAGATGCTAAGCAGGATGATGATGACGATTGATGTTGAGATAAATATATCCCGTCCTGGAATGGTTTTGCTATTCCAGGACGGGATCATTTCCGGCTATATAAGCATCAGAATATAGGCAACTATGAAACACACCCATGCCACACTAAGCATGATTAATACAACGCTAAGCCAATACTTCCACGCCACCCACACATAAAACCCTACCGTAAGTATCGTTAATAACAGTAAAAATTGACTGGACCTCAAAAAAACAAAACAGTTCAGCGCCAGGTAAAAGTTCCCGATTCCGATAAAAGCAGTACCGCTACTATGTGTGGCATTGAACCCTATCCATGATTTCCACATCATCAGTTTTTCTGAAATCAGTAGCGAAGAATCTCTCATTTCTTCTATCAGTTTTTCATTGCGGGGAAACAATTTATTGGTCCACAGCGTAGCGCGGAGGTGAGAAAGGCCCATCAGTCCAATAATGGCCGAACCTGTCTCCCAGAGATATTGAGCTATCATAGATTAATATATTTTCTGTCCATAAATAAACAACACACTTCCCACCCGGTAACTTTGTACCTGTAGTTGTTCATTGTCAAATAGTGCCAGGTTTTGCCGTTCAGACAATACTTTCCCGAATTCACCGATGGTACGGAATAGCGACATAAAAACACGGCCGATGATCTTCTCGCCCGTCATAGTGTAACAATAGAACCTTCCCCCCTTTTTTAACACCCGCAGGATTTCATTAACAAAATCCTGTTTGTTGTCAAAAAGGTGGATAGTTCCAAAGCTGCAAATGGTGTCGAAAGTATTGTTGGCAAAGGGCAGATCGAAGGCATCCCCCTGTAATAAACCGATATGAGAGGGCAAGACACCCTTTTCTCCCAAAAGCCTGGATTGAGCTATCTTCAACATTTCAAGTGATCTGTCGAAAAGCGTACAGTGATTGGAGGTAGTGCTGTACAACATAGCTGTTTGCGCCAGGCCGCCACAACCGATGTCCAGCACTGTTCCCCGCGAATGCAGGATCGCCTCTGCAGCGAATCTTTGTAACTCCGCTCTACTGCACCCCCAAATAGTCCGGTTAAACATTTCGGCGCCTACCAGGCGTTCATAATACTTTGCCTTGTTATCATACCTGGCTCCTTTAATATTCTTCAGAGATGTATAAATTCCCTGGCCGTCTATCAACTTAAATTTATGTGAATAGCTCATCACCCTTGTTGTTCCGGCAAAATTAGCGGACAACCTGCTCCCGAAAAATGAACCTGGGTTAAGAAATGCGTTTCCGGATCCTGCTTAGTGCCTGGGGTGTAACACCGATGTAGGATGCCAGGTATTTCAGAGGAACCTGCTGTAATAAGTGAGGGGCTTTATGAAAGAGGTCGAGGTAACGCTCTTCAGCGGATTTTAAAAGAAAGGAAAGCTCCCTTTCCGATTTTAGTAAAAGCAGCTGTTCAGTAGCCAGCCGCCCTATTCTTTCCACGATCTTTAACCGGCTGTACATCTCCTGCAAATCATCGTAATGAATACGCCAGAGCGTCGTTTCAGTCAGTGTTTCACCATAATAGAGGGAAGGGTTACGGGTATAAAAAGAACTGAAGACAGTCATAAACCAGCCTTCAAATGAAAAACCGATAGTAGTATCGTTGCCTTCTTGGTCTTCTATATAAAAGCGCAGCAATCCCCGGTCAACAAATGTCAGGTAGTTTTCTGTTTCTCCGGCTTTCAGGTAAAAGGTTTTCGCAGGGTAAATTTTCTGCTCAAAACGGGAAGAAAAAAGAAGCCAGTCTTCGTCAGAGATACCTACCTGTTTTTTCAGGAATTGATGCATGAGTTGCATAGTATGCCATATTGTACGGTGAAGGTAAGCGCTAAAATTCGGACGAACTAATTCTGGGAAGTATCCTAAAACAATAAAGCCGCCCAAAGGCGGCCTTATTGTTGTCTTCACTTTTCTACTAAATCACTACCATTCTATTCTAATACATTCTTCCATTTGGTAGTACGGCCGGTAAACCATACCGGAAGATCTGGATTATTAGAAGGACTAATAATTGACCAACCTTCCGGATCCGCAGCCTGAATGCTACTTGGATAAGTCATTCTTTCTTTCCACTTGAATGTTTCATAAATGGAAGCCGGATTGGTACCCAGGTATTTAATTAACCTGCGGGCAGCAGTATAGGGCACTTCAAAGTTCAGCATATTGTAATGCAGCTGAAGCTGGTTGAAAATTGCCTGAACCTTCTGTGTGCTTGACATGGCATCAAATTTCTGCGCTGCATTCTCTGCATAAACGCTTGCATTATATTCCATGGCTGGCTTCGCATTGATTCTTGCATCATCCATGGTTGTTGGCATGGCTGGTAAAGTTGTCTTGGAATATTGATTTGAGTTATTCAGGTCATACCAATATTTGCAGGACAGGATAATCGCATTCTTATAGTGGTCGCGGGCAGCACCATTCAGCTGACCGAAACCTCTTACTGCTGCTTCAGCCAGTGAAAGCTCGGTTTCAACCGCATGGATGGTTGGATATTTTAGGGCAAAGTTGAATTCCGGGCGAACATTGTACTCAGCCACCAGGTTGCTTGCTGTACCTACGTTTCCATCATTGTCATCGCCATTGGCAACGGCGCTGCGAAGTGCACTTAACAGGAATGCCTCCCGTTTACTCAGATCTGCCTTTGACGCTGCATCCAATTGGATGGACTTATTTACGCCGTAGTTGAAGGTTGTTTTGGAAATATCGGTCAAAATAGGATCGTTGATATATAAGCCACGCAAAACTTTATTTAAATAACTATTTGGATCCGTATTACCATCCCATTTTGTATCAGCCCCCAGGTATCTGCCACTCCAGTCCGGAGCGAAGATATAAGCAACACGTGGATCAACAGTACCATCCACTAACCCTGCTGCGGAATTTTCACCACTAAAATAGGATAACGTTTGTCCGTTTACCACTTTACTGCCTACGGTTGGCTGGCAATTCATCACATCCTGCAGGAATTTCTTCCCGGCACGGAAATCAAGCCCCCTTTCTCTGAACGAACGTGTAATACCTAATTCATTACAAATACGGTTCAGTGCAATAACAGCGATGTCCGCCACACCAGCCACGTCATTATAGTCGCTCATTAAAGGCTTGCCCTGCAACTCGGTCAGCACCTGCCGGGTAAGCGTAGGAGTAACTTCGCTTACATTCATCGCACAACGCAATCTTAATGAATTAATATATTTACGCCATTTCAGGATATTTCCTCCAAAAAGGACATCTTGTTGGTTGAATGCGGCCTGCTGGGTAGGAGTCAGCGTTAGCGTTGACAATGCGTCGTCGGCAGCTTTAAAATCACTGATTATTTTCGGATAGATATCAGCTTGGCCCAGGTATTTCGCTTTAACGCCATCTAGTCCGCCTGCTGATCCTGTTTCTATATACGGAACCTTATCGTACATGTCGGTTGCTCTCTGGTAAGCATAACCTTTTAAAACATGCATTAAGGTGATGTACAGGCTATCTAAATTGGTCCGTTTAGCTTGGGGTGTGTTATTGTATTCACGTTGCGCCCAGAGTATAGGCGTAATCCATTGCGTATTAACAAAGTTAAAAATAGACTCGTTAAAACCGCCGGTACCCCAGTCATGCTCCACATCATGGAGCGTGTAAGCGCCCCCTTCAGTAGTGGTGTTATAAATCTGGATGGCACTTGCCATAGTCCTCCCTCCACTTCTTACCTGGTGGTAAACGGAACCATAGTCACCACTCAGAAAGAATCCCTGGGTTAGCTGAGAGGTGAAAAATCCGGAGATAACGCTTACCCCTGACTTATCAGCCATGTCTTTCGAATATCCATCAGGATTCTGGTATAAATCCTCCAGCTTCTTCTTACATGCTACAGAAGACAGTAACAACGTAAGTACGAAAAATGATTTTAATTTGTTGTATTTCATCTTAGTTGTTTTTAGAATTTAGTTTTGATAGAAATACCTATTGAACGCTGAGCAGGCAATGCAGTTGTTCCATAGGAACCTACACCCCAGCCTGTTCCGTTAGTTGATTCAGGTATTGCATTCGGAGCAGCTTTGTAGAGATAAGCCACATTGTTTGCAAAAACTGATACCACCAGGTTGCTCATACGCACCTTGCGGGCAATATTTGAGCTCAATGTGTAGTCGATAGCTACGTTACGCAGTGCTATGTAATCACTTTTAAAGATCCTGTCTTCAGGGAAGAAGCCATTAGAAAAATAAGAATCGTAGTAATAGTTATCAGCAGACACCACTTTGGTGTTTGGCTTACCATCAGTACCAACACCATCTAATATTACACCATCATGGAAGGTTGGACCACCATTAGGGTTTGTACCTGCCACTTTCTTTGAACTTGCATCCAAATAATAAGCAACTCCACCATGCGCCTCATCTCTATATTTCAATGTTTCTTTCAACGCACCTGCAGCCATCATATAAGTTTCTGAACCAGACAGGAAAGTAGCTCCAAACTGGTAGTCCAGGTTTGCAATAAGGCGTATGTTTTTGTAGGCAAAAGAAGTGAAAAATCCTCCTGTTACATCAGGAATTGTTTTACCGATCAACTTCGCGGTGCTGGTATAGTCATAGGATGATCCGGCAGCATTCACCACTTTCTTTCCATTGCTTGGATCATTTGCATTATTAGGATTGTTATAAGTGTAGGTTGACTTAGTCAGGTAAATCTGACCATATTCCTGGCCCACGTTAGCCACCGTATTCACTGCGCCGAAAGAATTCCACAGGGTAAGAGACTGCAGTTTACCATCCAGTTTTTCAACAGTAGTTTTGCCACGTGCAAATGTCAGGTTTACATCCCACTCAAAATTCTTCGATAAAACTGGTTTTGTTTTAATAGCCAGCTCCCATCCTGTGCTCATCACGTCACCGGCGTTCATACGAACGTTTTTAACACCCATTCCCGGAGGTGCAGCTACCGCCATGATCTGGTCGTAGATATGGGATCTGTAATAAGAGAAGTCTACACCAATTCTTTTGTTCTGGAGCAGGTAAGTTTCAAAACCTAATTCAAACTCACGTTTACGCTCAGGTTTTAAGTTTGGCTTACCGTTGGCGTCCATTGGAGGAAGATCAGACGGAGGAGTCAACACATAACCACCGCCAGTTTGAGAGGTAGTATAGTTCACGTTACTGAAGTAGCGTGGGCCCGGACGACCTACTGTAGCAAACGATCCTCTTACTTTAGCATATTCAAACGCCGCTGGTAATTTAAAGGTTTCACTTAATATCCACGCTGCACTTACACCAGGATAGAAATAATGATTATACCCCGGAGGCAAAATAGATGACCAATCTTGCCTTCCCTGCGCTTCAATATACACCTGGTTTCTCCACGCCAACTGGGCTGACCCGATTAAACTGTATAACAAATCCTGACCGTTTGTAAACTGGTACTGAGGCTGTACGCCTAATGGTAAGTTATTAAATGAGAAATAGTTAGGGATAACAAGCTGTCCATAACCATTCACTGATGCACCTTTTCCTTCTGTGTAATTCTTTCTGACTACACCACCCACAAAACCAGATAAATCAAAATCAGAATTTATTTTGGTATCGAAGTTCAACATGCCCTGTCCATAGGTAGTCTTAAAGGTATTCGTTACATCGCTGTACATGAAACCGCTATTAGGTCCTAATAACTGGGGATCCAATAATTTACCTTTATACTCATTCCGCTCAGTACTGTAATCCAGACCGCCCATTAATGTGGCGCTGAATATTTTTGTGAGTTTTATATCAGCAGATAAAGACTGGATATTATGCAATCTTGTGAAAATAGACTGATTCTCGAGCTGATCCCAGAGGAAACCTACTACTCCCTTCCGGCCATTAGAGATTAAGTTTCTCAGGCTTGGGTTGGCAAAGTAATTATATCCATCAGGTGTGAGTAAATGCGACTTTAACAAGCCTACATTAATATCGGAACTAAATGCGCCAATTTCCGCCTGCTGACCTTCTCCGTTCATGGTACTCAGGTTGGCCGCATTTAGGTTTCTGGAGATAAAAAAGTTGCCGGTATATTTAAGGGTGACGTTATCGTTTACCTTGTAAGATGTGTTAAGGCTAAACGTATTTTTGTCGAACCGAGACCCTGGCCTGATAGGGGTCATATTGGTATTAGTGTATGAAAAACGGATCTGTCCCTGATCATTACCGCCGCTTAAAGCAACGTTGGTGGAGTTTTGATGCCCGGTTTGGTAAAGATCATTATAGATATTTTTGGTTTGTGCCACCCATGGTCTTTCTACACCATCCCACCACATCACTTTTACGCTTGGATCGAATTTTGGTCCAAATGCCTGTGCACCAGTACCATCTCCCAATGTAGTGGCTAATGTCCTTTTTCCATCCACCAGATAATATCCCTGAGGATCATTCTTAGAGTTGCTGGGGCTGGAACCTGTTCCATATTCATTTTGTAATTTAGGCAGGAACGCTGCGCGGTCCCATGAGGTGGTAAAAGATGCTGCCACTCCCAGTCCTTTTCCTTTAGCACCGCTTTTGGTAGTAATCAACAACACACCGTTGGCACCTTCGCTACCGTACAGCACTGACGCTTTAGCTCCTTTCAAAATTTCCATAGAGGCAATGTCATCAGGGTTGATATCGTTGATACCTGTTCCGTTATCACGATCGGTAGCGCCGTAACCCATTTGCGTATTCTGGTCATGAATGGGAACACCATCTACAACGATCAGCGGACGTGTGGTGGAATTTTGGTCGAAAGATACCGCGTTACGAATATTGATTTTCATCCCGGCAGTAGGACCAGCTGCTGTAGCTCCCACCTGCACGCCAGGTGCAGCTCCATAGAGTGCCTGTAAGGGATTGGAGGGTGTACCGCTGACCATAATCCGGTCGTTATCAATTTTAGACACAGCATAACCTAATGCCTTCGCTTGTTTTTTGATACCCAAGGCCGTAACCACTACCTCTTCAGTAGTTCGAACACTAGACGCCAATGTTATCTGCATAGAAGCGGTAGCTGGCAGTTCCTGCGTTACAAATCCAATGTAAGAAATGATCAGCTTCGCATCTGGTTTTACTTTAATGGTAAATGTACCTTGTTTGCCGGTCAAAACGCCATTGGTCGAACCTTTTTCGCCTACGGTAGCTCCTTCCAGAACGGCTCCCGTCGCATCCTTGACGATACCTGTAACCGTCATTTTTTCTTGCCCATAGGCAAACATGCTTCCTATGCAAAAGAGCATAAAAAGCAAGAGACATCTTTTGGTTGACTGCATCATTTTTTTGTTTTTAAATTGAATAGAACTTATTTGGTATAGATTATAAGTGGAAAAGTATACTTGACTGAAATCATCGAAGATGCTCAGCTTGTTCATGGTTTCAGCACTATGGCCTGTAACGCCGTTATCCTCTCTTCTACGCAATTCAATCCCCGCTGCTGATAATGGCCAGATTTATAGGAGTACTGTCCTGTGTGTTTAGTACTCATTCTTTTGATTGATATTTTTCTGCAAAGCGGTAGCTATTGCGCTATTCATAACATAAAAGCCAATATTCAGATGACTTGATTGAGTGAAATGGAATAAAGGTATTCTGCCTGCAAGGCATCACTCATTGCTCAACAACGTGACTTTGTGATGGATACATTTTGACGTACATATGCTTACAAATGACAAGTGAATGATAAAAACGCCCGATTTAGTGAAATTCTGGTTGACTGCTTAAAAACAATCTAATCTTTTCAATTGTTGTTGATCCTGATTGAATTTATCGTTTAGGAAATAAATGGTTGTAGGCTGATATGCGTTGGACGAAATGGCTATCAGTTTTCTATAAAACGTTTTAGCTATCCCCCAATGGCGAAATGACTCGCGTGTCCTCTGCCCTAATGCTTTTTTTCCTCTTCTCAAACCTAGGCAAAGTTTTTTTAGTCGCCCAACTTTTTGAAAACTTTTTTAAAGAAATGTTAAAATAAAATCATTATTTACTAAAATAGAATTAAAAACACCAACAAACCAGCGATTTCTCCCGATTTTATAAGGCATAGTAAGCAGCCAAACGAGGCTATAACGATCCTCGTATGTTCCTGTAATGATTTATTTAGTGGAAGTGGTGTTTTACATTGCTTCAATGGCTTGCTGGAGCTCAGCTGGAACCGTATGTTTACTACCTGCTGCTATTTCATCCAGTGCATCTTCCTGCTGCTCATGACGTTCCGCAGGATAGGGCGCACCAGCCCCTAAGTGCAACGGCCATAGCCGTGCCTCCCCGATCTTTTGCCGGGCAATACCGTAGCGCTGTTTCCCAATAGCATCTATCGCGAGCAATAACTTCACTTTGCGATACAAACGTTGCCCTTCCATAGCGCCTTCATAGGGTAACACCCTGATATCGGCCAAAGCCCGCTCTGCTGTCGCATATTGCTTGTTTAAAACCAGGCAGCGTATATACAACATGCCAATGATATAATTCTCAGGCGTACGGCGATGATAAGTAGTAATCAGCTCCAGCGCTTTATCATATGATTTTTCGGCTATCAGCTGTTCAACCAGCATTTTTCCATAACGCCATTCCTTTGGCGCTATTTGCGCAGCCCGCGCCAGATCAGTATGCCGTTGCACAGCGTCTTCTGGAGCGTATAGGCGTGCACGTAATGCATACAACGGTGCGAAGTGCACGGATGCCGGAACGGACTGTAATAGTTTCATAGCTTCAACACTGTCATTCCGGAAGAGGTAGATCAATGCCAGGTAATAAGTCGGCTTCCAGTCGCGACTATGGGCTATCGCCCATTGCATCACCGGCACACTTTCTTCCCGGAATGGAAATACCATTGTGGCGTTGCTGCTGTCTGCCGCAGCGATGCAGCGTAATACCTCTGCATCTCCCTGGTGCAGGTAGGCTTTCCAGTAGAGGATTTCCGACTGGGCGGGCGCCAGGTCCAGCAAAAGACGGGCGTCATCCGTCAGACCCATTTCCCCGTACCAGGCAGCCATTTCCAGGTAAGTTTCATGCGGCAGCTCATTCCTCAACTGTGAACGGAAAGTCGCTTTGCCGGCTTCATCTTTATGCTGAAGGTATTGCTCAAAATAGGCAAAATGAAATAAGGGATCGATCGTGAGCAGTCTGTCACATGCCGCCCTGGCCTCCTCCAGCTTGCCGGAACGGCGGCTGGCAACCGCCTGCAATAATAGTCCGCTGATGTTCCGGTTATTGTCCACACAACTTTTCACAGCGTAAGCAATGGCTTTTTCACCGTCATTTTTTTGCAGGTACAACTTTGATAGTACGGTATAGGCAGCACTGCGGAAAGAGGGCGTAAGCGCCGCTACCTCCAATCCGTCCAGCGCATCATAAAACCGGCCCAGCTTTGCTGCGGCAAGGGCATAGTTATAGTTGGCGCCGGCATCATAAGTATCAATAGAGAGCGCCAACTTAGCACAATAGAAAGCGGAATCGTACTGCAACTTACGATAGTGAATAAACGACATTTCCGTTAAAGCAGGAACAAAATATGGATCTATGCCGAGGGCTTGCCTGATCTTACTTTCTCCACCGGCATAGTCCCTGA
The DNA here is from genome assembly GCF_012641265.1 of Chitinophaga eiseniae. Lineage (GTDB taxonomy): Bacteria > Bacteroidota > Bacteroidia > Chitinophagales > Chitinophagaceae > Chitinophaga > Chitinophaga eiseniae_A. The sequence goes on from NZ_JABAHZ010000012.1 coordinate 107,470, forward strand.
AACGCAGCTGGTCGCGCCCCATCAGGTAAAGGCCATATGCCCCCTGCTCATTGAATCCTGCAGGTCGCTCCAGCGGGCGTTCCAGTGCTGTTGGTATTGCAGTATCGCCGGGTGAGGTCTCTATATCTTTTAATACAATCTTCCCTGCACGTGTACCCTCTGGCAGCGGGCATGCGTAGCGCACCGTCTGCAAAGGTTGCAGTTGCACCGCATGGCGGTACAAGAGGTGATTGTTGGCATCATATACTTTCAATGTATCCGTGAGCGATACCACAGGCGAAAACACCACCGATAATTCATTACCGGCTTGCTTAGCATATATTACGCCCTGCAAGCTGGCATCCGTAAAGCCGCCGGTGCTACTGAAAGGATACCAATATTCTTCCCAGCTGTCGGTAGCATAAGGCTGAAACCCGGTCTGGCGGAATGGCGTATGACTGCTGCCCACGACATTCTGGTTGAACAGGCGCCCACTCTGTATCTCGCAATACTGGCCGCTCTTGTCAGTCAACAACTGTTCCCATATCTTCCCTTGGTCCGACAATGCCCACAGAAAGATCTTTTTACCCAGCTTGTCTTCCCGGCTGGCGTAACGGATCATGCCGGCATCCTGCTGTTGCCAGTAAGCACCGAAATAATTACTGTGTACACCCAGCACATGGAACGATTTATCTGCCCCGAAATCATTCTGCGCATATAAAGACAGCTGTTTACCATGGGAGCTGTCAACCGGCCAAGGTCCGGGTTTTCCATCATGTCCGATATAGTGATTGCCCGGATATAGGAATTGCAGGTCATTGCCCACCGGAATGCCTACATTCGACCAGGAATAATAAGGCTGTACAAAAGGCGTAGCATTATGCCAGGTAGAGCGCGTAGCGAAATAAGCTTTATCAGCAGGCAGGCGTATCTCAACGGTCCATTTAGTACGCGTAAGCAAGTCCAGTGTGCTGATAAAGCAACTGGCGCTGCCATCGCTGTTTTTACGCACCAGGTAATCCACCGGTGTGGCGCAGTTAGGCGTATGGCCAATGATCCCGTAATTGGATTCTATTCCACCGCTTGTCCAAGGTCCCCGCATGGCAATATCCCGGAACTTCACTACGTCATTTTCATAGAGGAAAGACTTACCTGTTTGTTTGTCAATGGCCGTCCATATCTTCCCTCCTATCTCCGGCATAATCATCAGGCGGATATAATCATTTTCCAGCTCTACTACCTTCCAATCCTGCTGGTGTGGCTCATCGGTGAAGCCGTCGTACCGAAAGTACGGGTATATCCGTTGCCCTGCTACAGGATCGGGATCGGAAAAAGGGTATGTCTTATAGCTCTTTTTATACTCTTTTATAGACGCTGTATGCTGCGCTGTCACAAATAAAGGCAGTAACGCGAATAAAAGTATCCGACGGGTGAGAAGAAGCATGCCTTGCTGATTTTGGTGATAACCAAATTAGGCTGTTTTAGAGACATTGTCAATAGGCAAAAATCTGCGAATGGTGCTTTTGCACCTATAACAACCCTATTTTTCCTATCTGATGAAATATGTTAACTTAATACTGAGTGTCTCATGAGCAAGAAACAAAAGGGATTGAAACAAGTCGATAATTCAAGATTGGGTTAGCCAAACTGTCTTCCTGCTTTTAGTTTTATACCCTTTGGGGTATAAATTAATTATGAGAAATTAAACTATACCTTTAAGGGTATAACAATTCGTTATTTCATTATCTTTATACCCTAAAGGGTATAAAATGAACTAGTTTCTAAGGTTTATTAAGTTTACCACAACCTTAATCATCATCTCCTTCTCGTCCGGCTTAGACTCTGCTATCATCAGTGTCAACGCCACCAGCGCATTATCAGCAATCTTCTTTGAACCATCAGAATGATAAAGAATACTATTCTTCTCTAGAAACCAAACGAACAAGAAAGCGGCAATACGTTTATTCCCATCTGAAAAAGAATGATTCTTGGTAACGAAATATAGCAGGTTCGCGGCTTTCTCCTCAACGCTTGGATAAAGATACTGCCCTCCGAACGTTTGATAAATCGCAGCCAATGATCCCTGGAAAGATTCGTCTTTTTCATTTCCAAAAAGCGAACTGCCACCAAATTTATCACGGAGTCCATTAATAGCATCCATCGCTGACTGGTAGGTAATTTCAAAAAGATTCTCCGACGTTGTTGATTCAATTTGCAAAACTTGATGATCATACTTATCTAATACGTCAAGTGCATAAGTATAATCAGTAATTACCTTTAGCAGGCCGATGGCCTCATCCGAATTAGGGTGCTTACTTTCTATCACGTTTCCTAATAACTTCACTGTTTGCTTCAACTCTTCCAACTGACTTGATTTCTCTTGCAGTTGCTTCTTATTTAACACATAACCTTTGGTTAAATATTCTTTTAAGGTCCTATTTGCCCACATACGGAATTGGGTACCTCTTTGAGATTTGACGCGGTAGCCAATTGAGATGATGACATCTAAATTAAAATACTCAACTTGATAAATTTTCCCATCTGTTCCAGTTGTTGCATTTTTTGCAACAACTGAATTTCTTTCTAACTCCTTCTCTTTGAATATATTAGATATGTGCCGAGATACTACAGACTTATCACGCGAAAAAAGCTCTGCAATATGATTCAAGCTTAGCCAAACTGTCTCGTTCTCTATTTTTACATCAATAGTCGTTTCTCCATCTCCTGTCTGATAAATAAGAATCTGATTACTTTCCATAAAATATAGCTATTAAGTTTGGTTGGCAATTTGCTCATAAAAATGATTTCAACTTTTAAATACTCCTTGCTACATATATTGATTAACATATTCCGCCTCTGAATACTCCGAACCATTCTCCAGCGATTCAATAGTTAAAAACCAGAAGAAGATATAAAAAATTTATTCGGATAAAATCGTTTGCCAGATAGCGTTAGAAAGAACATGAAAATAGGAAGATGTATGAGCCCCCCCTACTTCCCGATACAAAACTTACTAAAAATATAATCCAACCTATCTTCATTCGTCACCTCTCCAGTAATCTCACCCAGGTAATGCAGGCAAAGGCGGATATCCAGTGCCAACAAATCACCGGGCAAACCGTTGTCCATGCCGGTCTTCACATCATTGAGCGATTTATGCACTTCCAGCAGTGCTGCATGGTGACGGGCATTGGTGATAATAGTATCTTCTGTATTGATGTCGCCGGCCATTACTTTGTGTACGAGGGCATCTTTGAGGTCCTGGATGTGCGCATGATTTTTTGCGGAGATGAATAGAATATCGGGGAATTCGGCAAATTTGGTTTTGATGGCGTCTTCTCCGGTGATGTCGGTCTTGTTACCTACGAGGAGATAGTTGATCTGGTCGTTTTCAAAACTATCAACCTGCTGACGTATATCCGTAACAGTTAGTTCATTTACATCGAAGAGGTATACGACCACGCCGGCTTCTTTGATTTTCTCCATGGTTTTTTGCACGCCGATGCTTTCGATGGTGTCGATGCTTTCGCGTATGCCGGCGGTATCTATGAGGCGGAAGAGGATACCGTCTATGTTGAGAACTTCTTCGATAGTGTCGCGGGTGGTGCCAGCGATATCGCTCACGATGGCCCTGTTTTCATTGAGGAGGGTATTCAGGAGAGTCGATTTGCCGGCGTTGGGTTTACCGACGATGGCGGTGTTGACCCCGTTCTTGATCACATTGCCCATACGGAAAGAATCGATCAGATGCTGAACGACAGCAGTGGCATTGATTACAAGCGAATACAGGCCGCTACGGTCGGCAAATTCCACGTCTTCCTGGCTGAAGTCCAGCTCAAGTTCAATAAGGGCAGAAAAGGTGATTAATTGCTCGCGGAGGATATGTAGTTCTTTAGAGAACCCACCCCTCATTTGTTGCATGGCCGTCTGGTGGGAGGCGGCGGAATTGCTGGCAATCAGATCGGCAACGGACTCTGCCTGAGTTAGATCCAATTTACCATTCAGGAAAGCCCGTTGGGTAAATTCGCCTGGTTTAGCCAGGCGGGCGCCAGCTTTGATGGTGGCGTCTATGATTTGTTGCTGGATATAGGGAGATCCATGACAGGATATTTCTATCACGTCTTCGCCGGTATAGGAGCGGGGACCTTTATACAGGCTGACCACTACTTCGTCTATGACATGGCCTTCGGCAACGATGCTGCCGAAGTGGAGGGTATGGGTGGCTTGCTGGGTGAGATCTTTGGCGGGAAATAGGCGATTACAGATGGGATAGGCGACGGGGCCGCTCAATCTTATCACGGCAATGGCGCCGAGGCCTGGTGCGGTGGCAACGGCCACAATAGTATCATCAAATCCTGTTAATTTACCCAGCATACCTTATTTCGTTTATGAATAATCCCAAAGGCCACAAATTTACGCACAATAGCGGCGATCACCAATTCTGCCAAAAATCAAAGGTCCCGTTCCAACGACGTTGAAACGGGACCTTTGAAAAACTATGTTATACAGTACTACTCTTGCAAAGTAAAGCGGATAGGGAGGTTGAACTGTACAGAAACCTGGCGGCCATTTTGCTTACCAGCTTTCCATTTAGGCATGGTTTTCACCACGCGAACAGCTTCTTCTTCCAGGCCACCACCTTTTGCGGCACCTACTGTTTTTACATCTTTAATGTTTCCTTCAGAATCTACTACGAACTGAACGAATACGGTTCCTGAGATACCATTTTCCTGCGCAACGCGTGGATAACGGATGTTTTTGCTCAGGTATTTTGCCAGTGCTTCCTCACCACCTGGGAAGGTTGGAGGTTGTTCTACGAAGGTGAAGATCTCTTCTTTCGCAGGAGCAGCTGGAGCGGTTACCACACCGGTACCTTTACTATCTTCCAGTAATCCTGGATCGATACCGTTTGGATCACCTTCCACAGTTTTAGTACTGATGGCTTTATCCTTAATATCCTCGTGTTTAGGAGGTTCCTCATCCGGTGGTACTTCGTTATCCTTCTTGATAACCGGAGGAGTAAATTGTACTGACGGTTTTACTGGTGGCGGTGGCGCAGGCGGAGGTGGAGGCGGAGGTGGTGTCTTCGGATCATCCGGTAACTTCACATCCTCCATCTTAATTTCCTGTATCACCGGCTTCTTGAGGTTATCTCCCTCAGCAGCCTTTACCCACTGTGATATCATGTACGTTGCAAAGAATATTACAAACAATGACGCGGTTCCCAAAATAGCATTCCGCACACGCTTATTATACTGTCTCCGCAAATCGTACGCCCCATATTCTTTATTCCTGCCGTCAAACAGGATATCAAGAAAATCGGACTTTAAGACTTTAGCAGAATCCATTGTTGTTGTTTTATGATGGATGCAAAAAAATAATTAATTCCACAAAACTTTTAGCAGCTGGCCGATTATTTTACACCGTTTGCAGCTTCAGTAGACTGTATCCATTTTTTATCCTGGTCACTGATGTCTACAGTTGCATAACGTTGTATTCTATTGATAGCCATTTCGTCAAGGATGTCAACGAAATTCTTATAATTGGCATCGTTATCTGCCTTTATAATTACTACCACGTCTTCTGGTTCACCTTTTGCATTTCTCAGTTTAGCAACTTCGTCCCTCTTCTTAATGATCTCATCTCTGATTCCTCCGGTATTAGCAAAAGTAGTTGCTTTGAAGAAGTCAGGATTAGCAGAAGCATTAGGGTCTTGTGCCAAACCTTCGTAATAGTAAACTCGATTATCTTTTCCGAGTAAGATAGTCAGGGCCGTACTTTCTTTTACTTTATTCTGGTCCTTTTCGTTCTCGGTATCTTTTGGCATGATCAAGTCCATTGTTTTGGGCTTGGACATGGTAGTGGTCAGCATGAAGAAGGTGATCAACAGAAAACCTAAATCCACCATGGGCGTCATATCTACACGGGTAGACTGTTTCTTGGATTTCGTCCCACCGTGTTTCTTCCCTTTCCCACCACTACTACTGGTATCCATTTCTGCCATAGTAGCCAATTTTTTTTAGTTCTTAAATCAACAGCCTTCCAGGTCAGGAAGTAGTTGCTGTCGTTTACTTCTTGTGCCCTGCTGTCTGTTGTTCTTCCCAGGCCGCAGTGCCTTTAGGTGCTTCTTCCAGGTTAGTTACCAGGTTCAGCTTCTGAATTTTCTTCTTTTTGAAAGTATCCAGAATTTCCTTGATCTTAGGATAAGGAGTTTGGTTATCCGCCTTGATACAGTACTTTACCTTATTCAGGTTAGTACCCTGTGCTGCGTTACCATAATCAATCCATGCTCCTAATTCACCATTAGCAGAATCTGTAGGGATACCTTTATCCAGACCGGCAGTTTTACGTTGCTCTTCGCTGAGAGACAAGTATTGCTTCAGGTCTTTGATTTGTGCTCCTACGCTGGCTCCAACTACAAAGTTTCTCATTTCTTTTTCGTCGAGACCCAGTTTATACTGCGTATTCAGATCTTCTATCAGCTTTCTTCTTTTCGGCTGGCCATCCATGCTGAAAAACACTCTTCCGTCCTTATCTACTGTGAATAACAACACATCAGAATCAGGTAAAAGGGTTGTGTTTATAGAGGATGGGGTAACTACTGTTACCGGCTCATCCGGCTTGAATTTAGTTGCCAGCATAAAGAAAGTTAATAGCAGGAAGGCCACATCACACATCGCCGTCATGTCGATGTTGGTGCTTTTCCTTGGCATTTTAACTTTAGGCATCTTTACTCTTTTTTATGGTTTACTTTAAATAGATTCAAAACCGCTCAAATTCCACAAAATAATCTCAAAATTATTTGTGGTTAGCAGCGAAGCTCTGTGTTAAAGTAAAGCCAGATTCGTCAATAGCGTAAGTGATGCTATCGATATTGGTAGTAAAGTAGTTATACATGATGATCGCTACAGCGGAAGTACCGATACCCAGAGCGGTGTTGATCAACGCTTCAGAGATACCACCTGCCAGCTGTGCAGAGTCTGGTGCACCACCGGTAGACATCGCCGCAAACGCACGGATCATACCCAATACTGTACCGAACAGACCTAACAGGGTAGCTACGGAAGCAATGGTAGACAGGAACACCAGGTTCTTTTCCATCATTGGCAGTTCCAATGCAGTTGTTTCTTCAATTTCATTTTTGATAGTCAGGATCTTCTGCTCAGTATCCAGTTCGGTGTTAGTCACCATTTCTTTATACTTCTTCAGACCAGCTTTCAATACGTTACCTACAGAACCTTTCTGTTTGTCGCACTCAGCCAAAGCTGCATCTATATTGCGGTTAGCCAGGTGATACTGTACTTTGCGCACCAGCTCAGAACCACTGAATTTACCTTTAGCTTTAGACAGGTACATGAAACGCTCAATAACGAAAGTCAGACATACCAGTAATACAGAGATCAGGATAGGTACGATCAATCCTCCTTTGTACACAGTACCAAACCATTTACCAATACCAGAATCAATCGGATGTCCCTCTGGATTGTTACCCTGGAAGTTGGCTGGATTACCTAATACAAAAAAGTAAAACAGAAAACCTATCACTAAACAGATAGGCACAGCCAACGCAGCGAACAGGTTGGATGACTTTTTAGGTTGATGAGAAGATGCCTTAGCTGTAGCTGCAGTCACAGTTGTTTTAGTCTCAGCCATGTTGATTGAAATTTTAGTGTTAAAAATTAAACTATTGTTTGTTAGAAGTTACTAAATACGATTGTTGTTACCATGGAATGCCCCTCAGCACTCAATTTACTGTTTTATTCAGTGATTCGCAAAGTTATAAGGTTGGTCCAAAAAAACAAGTGCAGCTCAAAAAAACCCACAAAAATTAACTTTCACACGTAAAAGCCCCATCACAGGGCTTTTTGACCACTCATTTTTTTAGAGCAAACACTTACATAAGCGAATAAACCAATATTGCAGTTCTCACAACTGATTGTTACTGTCCCAATTATTGAAATCGTTTGATTTTTTTCAAAGTTGGACGCACAATTTAAGAAAAAATTCAAATGTTCCAACAGAAATCTTACAATTCCGGGAACTTATTTCTTCCCGCGCCAGTCAACACTTTCAGCCGAAGCTAATTGGATTTAGCAATAAAACATCTGGAAATTCTGTCCTCATAAGTGGAAACTCAGTACCGCCGCGGAAATTAATATGCTATCCCCTATCACTCCCATATGAAATTATTATTTGCTATAATAATAAATACTTACATAAAAAAAGTTGCCACCGCAACTAGTGTTTAAACGCTTAGCCCCCGGTTTTGCTCTTTTTTTTCCATTCCTACAGTCTTTACTGCGCTTATGGATTTTCCTGATAAGTTAATACTTAATATACTTACTTGCAAAGGTTTTTAAAAAAACATACCAAGTTATCAAAAACCAATTATCAAACTGTAATGAGCCAACCAATTCAACACAAACTGATACTCGCCATGGCAGGAGCACTCTGCCTGAGTACCGCAGTTTTACAGCCCGCCGCAGCACAGCGGAAAAAACATTCGAAAAATGCTTCGCCAACTACTCCTGCTCCCGCAAAAGATACGACCGGCAAAGCACCCATGATCAAACCAGGTCCCAAACAAGGCCCTAAACCTTTCGCGGAAGTTATTTCCGATAAAGCGAAAAGCGACTCCGGATTATTCAATATCTATAAGCTGGACGACCGCTTCTTCTTCGAAATCCCCGATTCCCTCCTCAACAGGGATATCCTCGTGGTTAACAGGATCTCTAAATCCGCCGCAGGCCTGCGCGCCATGATGATGGGATTCAGCGGCGACATTATCAATGAAAATGTTATCCGCTTCGAAAAAGGACCTAACAACCGCATCTTCCTCAAAAATATCTCCTACTCTGAAGTATCCAAAGACTCTACCCAGCCAATGTTTACTTCCGTAAGGAACTCTAACCTCCAACCCATCGTGGCTGCTTTCGATGTGAAAGCACTCTCTAAAAACGAAAAAGGTTCCGTGATTGATATGACGGAATATCTCAGCGGTGATAACGAGATCTTCTTCTTCGATGGCCAGGTAAAAAACATGCTGAAACTCGGTGGCGTTCAACCAGATAAGTCTTACATCTCCGATGTAAAATCCTATCCGTTAAACACCGAAATCAAAACCGTAAAAACATACAGCAAAAGCGGCGGCCCCGCAGGTCCCGGTATGCCACCCGCCCCAGGAGGTAATGCTACCGTGGAACTCAACAGCTCCATCGTATTACTCCCTGCTGTACCCATGCAGCCACGCTACTTCGATCCACGCGTAGGCTACTTCACTACCAGCGTAACTGATTTCGACGCCGATCCACAAGGCGTGAAAAAACTCCAGATGATCACCCGCTGGCGCCTGGAACCGAAACCGGAAGACATGGAGAAATATAAACGCGGTGAACTGGTGGAACCCAAGAAACCGATCGTGTTTTATATAGATCCTGCTACCCCCGAAAAATGGCGCAAATACCTGATCATGGGCGTAAATGACTGGCAATCTGCTTTTGAACAGGCCGGCTTCAAAAATGCTATCATCGCTAAAATGGCACCTACACCACAGGAAGATTCGACCTGGTCTATTGAAGATGCCCGCTTTTCTGCTATCGTTTATAAACCTTCTGATGTACCCAACGCCAGCGGTCCTCACGTACACGACCCTCGCTCCGGGGAAATCATCGAAAGCCATATCAACTGGTACCACAACGTAATGCGCTTACTCCGCAACTGGTACTTTGTTCAGGCCTCTCCCAACGATACCCGCGCCCGCAATATGCAATTCAGCGATGAACTGATGGGTGAACTGATCCGCTTTGTATCTTCCCACGAAGTAGGCCATACACTCGGATTACGCCACAACTTCGGCTCCAGCTCTGCATATCCGGTAGAAAAACTGCGTGACAAAGAATGGGTAAAAAAGAACGGCCATGCCGCGTCTATCATGGATTACGCCCGCTTTAACTATGTTGCACAACCCGGAGATGGCATCAACGGCGCCGACCTATATCCCCGTATTAACTATTACGATAAATGGGCCATCGAATGGGGGTACAAGCTACTCCCGGAAGCTAATTCACCAGAAGCCGAAACACCTATCCTGAACAAATGGACGGTAGAAAAGCTGAAGGATAAGAAGTACTGGTTTGGTACGGAGTCCAACCCAGATGATCCAAGGTCACAAAATGAAGATTTGGGAGACAATGCCATGATTGCGAGTGGATACGGCATAAAAAATCTTCAATATATCATGCCTAATCTCCTGGCCTGGACCAGCGTAAAAAACGAAGGATATGCTAACCTGTCTGAACTCTACAAGGAAATAGCAGGTCAATTTAGCCGCTACATGGGCCACGTAGCTAAAAACGTAGGCGGCATCTATGAAACGCCTAAAACCATAGAACAATCCGGCACCGTGTACGAATACGTTCCAAAAGCTACCCAGAAAGAAGCTATCCAGTTCCTCAATAAACAGTTGTTTACCACTCCTAAATGGCTGATCAACCAGGACCTGTTAAGTCGCTTCGGTGGCGATGGCGTTTCCCTCGTCCTTTCCCGCCAGGAACCGGTATTGGACCGACTCATGAGCACCAATACCATCAATAAACTGGTAAGCGGAGAGGCCGCTCAGGGTGCGCTGGCTTATACAGCAATCGATATGTTGAATGACCTGAAGAAGAATATCTTCTCCGAAATATACGCTCACCAGCCAATAGACGTATACCGCAGAAACCTGCAACGCGCTTATGTGGATAACCTCACAGAACTCGTGGCACCTCCCGCTCCATCTGGTAATATGATGTTTGGCAGTGTTGCCAATCCATCCAAATCAGATGCTGCTGGTATTGGTCGTGCACAACTGGTTGCCCTGAGAACGGAACTGCGTGCTGCCATCGGTGGCGACGGCATGACCCGCAGCCATGTTCAGGACCTTATTGCCCGTATCAACAAGGCCCTGGATCCTAAATAACGACCAGGTATACACGAAATAATTGCCCCCTTTCCCGCATAACCGGAAAGGGGGCTTTCTTTGGCGTCTACCCCAAAGCCTCGTAATTCTTCCGGAAATTGCTTAATATCGCTCCATTATTTACTCACGAAGCCTCAAAAAGTGAAAGATAGGACAAACAAAATAACGATATACGATATCGCCCATCAACTGAACCTGTCGGCATCAACCGTTTCACGTGCATTGCAGAACAATCCATTAATCAATATGGAAACACGTGAAAAAGTACAACAGACAGCCAGCGAAATGGGGTATGTTCCCAACTGGATTGCTTCCAGTCTCCGGAAAAAAAGGTCCAATATCCTCGGACTTATCGTGCCCCGCACTTCTATGTACTTTCAAAGTACCGCCATCAGCGGTATCCAGCATGAAGCGCATAAGTATGGATTCAGTATTGTTATTGGCCAGTCCGACGAAACAGTAGCTATGGAAAAGGAGCTGGTACATACCTTTTATTCACTCCGTGTAGATGGGCTCCTGGCAGTAGCTTCTATGTTTACTACTAATATCGATCATTTTAATCCGTTCATTAAAAACAATATTCCGCTGGTTTTCTACGATCGTGTGCCTGCAGATTTCCAGGGATATACGATCACCGGAGATGACTTTAAAGGTGGATTTCTGGCTACCGAACACCTGATAAAACAAGGATGCAAACATATTGCCCATTTCTCAGGCCTGCTTTCCTGCAACCTTTACCAACAAAGGCTGGCAGGCTACAAGGAAGCGTTGGCCCAATACAATATCCCATTCGATGAGCAACTGGTATATATTCATGACCTCACGATGGACTCCGCCACTACCGCCGCTCAACAACTATTTGATGCACAGAAAATGCCCGATGGTATGTTTGCCGCAAATGATAGTTCTGCCGTGGCATTTATTCGTGAAGCCAGGAACCGTGGCATTGCAGTGCCGCAACAGATCAAGGTGGTAGGATATTCCAACGATCTCTCCTCCCGTATTATCTCTCCATCGCTCACCACGATCGAACAATCGGGATATAACATGGGACAGAAAGCAGTAGAAACAATTGTTCAACTGATCAATCACGAGGAAAGTGTGAAAGTTACCAGGAACTATGTGTTCCCGGTAGAATTAATTAAACGGGAATCAACACAGTTATAACCTTTATAAAACAATATGACCTGCAACTTTATGAAACCGTCTCTGTACACGGCGCTTGTATGCGCTGTTATTATCACCTTATCTGCCTGTAGTAAACGTATTTATGTACCTAACATGGTCAATGCGCCGGTACTAAAGGAAAAATATGAATTCAAAGGCAGTATCACTCCTACCAATCTGCAAGGCGCCTTCGCCATAACAGACAATATTGGTATCATGGCCAGTGGACAATATCTCTATGGGTTCAATGCCGCAGACCCTGCGAATAGCAATGACCGCTCTGACAACGGCAACCTGTTCGATAATACTACCCGTGGTGGTATGATTGAAGGAGGTGCTGGCTATTTCAAACCTTTCGGGCCTTCCAAAAAAATGGTGTTTGAAGTATATGCCGGTTATGGAGGCGGTAGCTTCAAAACCCTCGCCCCTGACTATAAGACTGGCGCTGGTGTGGATCTGAACGATTATACCATTAGAAATCACTTCGGTAAGGTATTTATACAACCTAGTATCGGCTATGTACACCGGGTAGTAGAAACTGTTTTCACTAGTCGCTTTACCATTGCGAACTTCTACAACAGCAGTATGGGCACTAAAGCATTTGAGAACAATCCGGACGAAAAAAATAAGTTCCTCCGGGTAGCCGATAAGCCAGTCGGTTTCTATGAACCAGCTTTTACAGTACGTGTGGGATATAAATATGTTAAATTCCAGGCCCAGCTGCAGTTCTCCGTTCCGCTTAATGATAACTATGATTACAATAACAGTGTAAATAATGTTAATAGTTATTTTCAACCGGTGGCCTTTAATATGGGAGTAGCGGTAAACCTGGCACAATGGTATAACCAGGCAAAAAGTAGATAACACAAGGGTTATTTTCCGGAGAGATATTATTAAAGAGAAAGATTCACAAAGACATTTTCCGGGAAGATGCCCCGATAAACAAAAAAGCCTCAGTGTACAAACACTGAGGCTTTTTTAATAAGTATGGCAGTTACCTACTCTCCCGCATGATAGTGCAGTACCATCGGCCATGAGGGGCTTAACTTCTCTGTTCGGAATGGGAAGAGGTGAACACCCTCGGCATAACCACCATAAGATCTTTTGCTGTTACAGCAAATAATATGTTGAAAGTCCGATTGAACTTGTATGTCGTAAATAAAATTTCCGGAGATCCGGTAGCAGCTTGTCTGTCCGGATGAATAAATAAAAAAGCCTTAGTGCATAAAACACCAAGGCTTTTCTTAATAAGTATGGCAGCTACCTACTCTCCCGCATGATAGTGCAGTACCATCGGCCATGAGGGGCTTAACTTCTCTGTTCGGAATGGGAAGAGGTGAACACCCTCGGCATAACCACCATAAG
>NZ_JABAHZ010000013.1 GCF_012641265.1 Chitinophaga eiseniae
CATACCCAAATTTAACTACCCTGACCAACACTTGAAAGTCTTTTTTTCAACCAGATTATCTGGATAAATCAGCCCTTTTTTCTCAAAATTAAAGAGGGTGCCTCAAAATTACTTTTGAGACACCCTCATCAGTATTTATTTTATACGGTGTACTCACCTACTTTGGTGCCATCGTCTTTCAGCATGGTTAATACCAGTTTTTGCTGATCTGCTTTTATTTTTATGAGAGTCCGGGCGCCGTCTTTCGGGCCACCACCAATGATAAGCGGGTATTCATGCTGTCCTTTTACGGGCGCATAAACGCCGTATTGGTGGGTATGACCGCATACCAGGATATCTATCTTGTGTTTGTTGAACAGGTCGCCAAACATTTCGCGGCAATGTTTTACGCCGTGCCATTCACCGGAGTGATAATGCGGAATATGCATCATGACAACTTTATGCTTCGCTTTTTTAAAGGCGGGGCTTTGCAGTTGTTGTTCCAGCCATAGTGCCTGTTGCTGCCGGTAAGCATCAAAGTCCACGATGCCCGCATATACGGGATGGGCATCTTCTTTATCTTCTCCCGTATCCAATACAATCGCGAAAACGGGTCCTATGTTAAAGGTAAAATAGTTATTATGCCCCGGGTTGTCGAAGTACTGGTGCCATTCGCGGGCGTATTTGCCCCTGGTTTCGTGGTTACCTCTTACATACATGAAAGGTGTTTGGGTAGAAAAGGTATCGCCGCAGGGGGTGAGCAAATGATCGATGATTTGTTGTTCATCGGCCTGGTAGTCGAACACATCGCCGTTGAAGAAAACGAAATCACAGGGATCTTGTCCGTTCAGTCCCATCAGGTGAGGAATAGAGGCCGGGCGGTCGTGTATATCATTAATGATCACCCAGGATACTTCCTTCGCCTGAGGATCGGGAGCGATGAAAGTGTAGGTGTCGCTGGTGATGGTATTGCCGTAGGTCATTTTATAAGGTTCAAACGACACGATGTCTTTAGAGCAAACCTTGTAGCTATATTTTTTCCCTGGTTGCAGGGGGCCCAGTTCAATACGGTGCAGGCGGTTGTTGGCGTCTACCAGGCCATGGTGGGTGCTGTGGGCTTTCTGGTTGAGCTGTCCGCCGGTACCGTACTCCACCCAGCTATAGGAAGGGCGGGAGGTGAGCCACATTACGGAAATGGTATGTGGGCCGGGGTATTGCAGATAAGGTTTGCACAGAAAGGTGATGTCCGGGTTATCGGCCGGGTGGATACTGGCTTTGGCTACGGCAGGTATGATACCGGTCATACCCAGCAGGCTGGCTTTGGAAATGTTGCCCAGGAAAGATCGCCTGGATTGTTCACTGTTTGATTTTTTCATATGTAGATATTATATATATCAGGATAGTTTTTAAAAATAGTAAGAGAATCAAGAAAAGGAAGCTATTTTTATATGAGTGGTGTAGCGGATACCGGTTATTTATAGATATAAATATTCTGTAATTTGATAGACTGCGCTTTAGATTGCCGGGAGATAAAAGTAAAATAACGGTGAGAACGGTGAAAAATGGGGCGGGAAAAGGTTTTTTTTCGTCAATAGCGTTTTGATATTCATCTATTAACTCTTACCTTTGCGGCAAATTTTGGAAACTGTTTGCACTGCAAGCGGTTTTTGAGGAAGTAACATTTTAGTATTTTATAAACCTCTTTAAAAATATGCCTAACACAGGTAAGATCAAACAAATTATCGGTCCCGTGGTGGACGTGCACTTTGATGACAAATTGCCCGAAATCTACAGCGCATTGGAAATTACCCGCGAAAATGGTCAGAAAGTAGTATTGGAAGTACAACAGCACCTGGGTGAGGACAGCGTTCGTACCGTGGCAATGGACTCCACAGACGGTATGGTTCGTGGAATGGCCGTAGTTGATAAAGGCGCTCCGATTAAAATGCCAATTGGCGACCAGGTTAAAGGACGTTTGTTCAATGTGGTAGGTGAAGCGATCGATGGTTTGGGTGATATCGATACTTCAAATGGTTATCCTATTCACCGTGAGCCGCCTAAGTTTGAGGATCTGGCTACTGAAACAGAAGTACTGTTCACCGGTATTAAAGTAATTGACCTGATTGAGCCATACGCCAAGGGTGGTAAAATTGGTTTGTTTGGTGGTGCTGGTGTGGGTAAAACCGTATTGATCCAGGAGCTGATCAACAACATCGCGAAAGGTTACGAAGGTTTGTCCGTATTTGCCGGTGTGGGAGAGCGTACCCGTGAAGGGAACGATCTGATGCGTGAAATGATCGAAGCCAACATCGTAAAATACGGTGATAAGTTTAAAGAATCCATGGAACACGGTGACTGGAACGTTGCCGCTGTAGATAAAGAATTACTGAAACAATCACAGGCAACGTTTGTGTTTGGTCAGATGAACGAACCACCAGGAGCCCGTGCCCGTGTGGCATTATCCGGTCTGACCCTGGCTGAGTATTTCCGTGATGGAGATGGTTCAGCAGGTGGCGGCCGCGATATCCTGTTCTTCGTAGATAACATCTTCCGTTTCACCCAGGCAGGTTCTGAAGTATCCGCACTGTTAGGCCGTATGCCTTCAGCGGTAGGTTACCAGCCAACACTGGCTACTGAAATGGGTCTGATGCAGGAACGTATTACCTCTACTAAAAATGGTTCCATCACTTCCGTACAGGCGGTTTACGTACCTGCGGATGACTTGACGGATCCGGCTCCTGCAACTACCTTCTCTCACCTGGATGCTACCACCGTATTGGATCGTAAGATTTCCGATCTTGGTATCTACCCTGCTGTGAGCCCGCTGGACTCAACTTCCCGTATCCTCACCCCAACTATCGTGGGTGAAGCACACTACAACTGTGCGCAGCGTGTGAAAATGATCCTGCAACGCTATAAAGAACTGCAAGATATCATCGCGATCCTCGGTCTGGATGAATTGAGCGACGAAGATAAACTGACGGTATCCCGTGCACGTCGTGTACAACGTTTCCTGTCTCAACCTTTCCACGTAGCAGAACAATTTACCGGTCTGAAAGGTGTACTCGTTCCAATCGAAGAAACTATCCGTGGTTTCAACATGATCATGGACGGTGAAGTGGATGAGTATCCGGAAGCAGCTTTCAACCTCGTAGGTAATATTGAAGCAGCTATCGAAAAAGGTAAGAAATTACTGGAAGCAGCGAATAACTAATTATAGTAATGATCCCGGTCTGGCCGGGATCATTATCCTTCACCATTTACGATCATAACATGCTATTAGAAGTATTAACACCAGAAAGAAAATTATATACCGGCGAAGTGTACGGAGTACAGCTGCCAGGTATTGACGGTTCTTTTGAAATACTGGATAAACATGCGCCATTAATTGCAGCTCTCGGAAATGGTAAAATGAAAGTGCTGAAAGACAAGGCGCACGCCGAATTCTTTACTATCAGCGGCGGATTTGTGGAAGTGTTGCGCAATAAGGCTACCGTACTCGTAGAAGGCGCTGTAGCAGTGGAGAAATAAGCATACCAGCAAGAAATTATAATAACCAGGCCGGGTAAGATTACCCGGCCTTCGTTTTTGTCCTAACTATTCCAATCTTAGATGACCCGGTAAGGAACAGGATTGCAACGCCGGGATTTCCTCTCTATTCATCTATGTGCAATACATTACCTGTACGGCTATACGAGATATCCGCAGTTCTATAATGCACAACAATAAACAGCCGTATCAAGGGCTGTATATATTACCTAATGAATATGCCTTTGACGATAAAGTGTTGATGATCAGGTAAAATTCTGGTATCGGTCTATAGAAGGGTCAAAATGTTTTCATAGGTTTGTTCCTTCATAGGTGTATTCTCATCGGTTATTACTTACCTGAACGGGCTACGTAATTGATATTATTTACGAATTACTTTAGCAAGATATTTAATTTGTTTTAAATAAACACGATTCCGGCTGTTCATTTTTCAACAAAACCAGCCAGCATGCTACATCTCCTTCTTTCTCAGATTATTAACTTTTAGTTTAGGGAGGGATCAATGGGATAATTTGCCATCATGGCAAAGGCGCTGCCAAGATTTTTAAGAGATTGCTGCCATATTTGCTGTTCCCGCGATTCAAATACCAGGGCTGCATCTGGCTGCGACAGGATCCAGGATTTCTCCTTTACTTCTTCTTCCAGCTGTCCCTCTGTCCACCCGCTATAGCCAATAAAGAATTTGATCTGCTTAGGCTCCAGCAGGCCTTTATTAAGGGCAGTCACCACCTCGTCGAACCTGCCTCCCCAGTAAATACCAGGCAGTATTTCCAGTCCCCCGGCAATCAAGTCAGGCTGCCGGTGAATAAAATGTATGGTATCCATTTGTACCGGGCCACCGTAGTATACCGGGATATTGTTGATCAACACCTCCGGTACCAGGTCATCCAGCGACTGGTTGAATAACTTATTGATAACGAACCCAAAACTGCCTTTTTCTTCGTGTTCACAGAGCAATACTACCGTGCGTGCAAAATTTGGGTCTTTTAAGAACGGATCAGCTATCAGCAAAATGCCGGGCGACAAACTTACCATAGACATACAATTTTATAGCTCTATCCAAATTTAATTAAATGATTGAATAGTAAAGGAAAAAAGTAGCTCGCAAAGAAACAGAGGAGCAAAGGCGCTAAGACATTCAGAATCATACTAAAAATGTAGAGATCCAAAAAAATAGCTAAGGAAATAGCTCCCAAAATGGAAAAAATGTGAATTTTCTTTGCTTCTTTGCTCTTCTGCGTCTTTGCGGGGGGAAAATAAGGGGAATAAAAAAAGGAGGCTAGAAAACCTCCTTACCATTTTATCAACCAAAATCTAAATCGCTTATGGAACGAATCCACATCGATGTATGTAGAAAGTTTAATTACTTTGTTATGATCTTGAACTAATCAAATTTAGTACCAAGATTCTGAAGCAAAGGTAAGGAAAGATGCAATAATAAAATCAGCAGTGGCCAGTTAAAATTACGTTAAAGTGATGTTGTATTGCTGTTAACAAACTGCAGGCTTGCATTCCATTCGGAATTTTGTATCATAGTTGCTATAGCAAACATCTTTTTTAACATATTTTAATATTTCCCTGCGCTTATCTTTGACGTAACTTAAAGTCAGACAAAACATTACATGATACCACTGAAGAAGATTTTTCCCGTTATTGTTGTACTGATCACGTTATCCCTGTTCGGCATCATCTATATCCAGGTGAGCTGGATCAAAAGTGCGATACTGATTAAAGAAGAGCAGCTGTTTCAACGCGCTGTTAACATGACCAATGATGTGTACAACGATCTGATGTACCGCCGCCAGAGCATGGCGATGTTTAAACTGGATAACCGGGCCCCGGCTATAAAAGGATTTAACCCCCTGGATGTTACCCGGATGCCCTATAATCCGCCGGGCATCAGCGAAATCTTCAAAGTAGAGGAAGTGAGGCGTATTATCCAGAACAATATGAGGAAAAACCGCCTCGATTCTACTCATTTTGAATTCGCCATTATCGGGGGGATCCCCGGGTCAGACCTGGGAGTACCTAAAATGTTGTCGGCCGGCTTTGAGCAAATGTTCCAGCGAAATGATGCCGATAGCATCGGTGACAAAAAAAAATACCGGGTACAGGTAATTCCCCTGGCAGAACCAAATGACTTTAATCCCCGTGTGGAGAAGCTATATATTATCATGGCCAACGATGACTCTATTACCCGGCAGTTGGGCATGATGATCGCCGGTGGGGTGCTTTTTACCATAATTATTATCACCGCCTTTGCCCTTACCATCCGCACGATGCTGAACCAGAAAAAGCTGTCGGAGATAAAATCGGACTTTATCAACAACATGACCCATGAACTGAAAACACCGCTGGCCACCATCTCCCTGGCCATTGATGCCATCAGGAATGAGAAAGTGATGTCAAAACCGGAAAAAATCCAGTATTTCTCGGGTATTATCAAGGAAGAAAATAAACGCATGAATAAACAGGTGGAAAGTATCCTGCAATCGGCCCTCCTCGAAAAGGATGAAATAGGGCTGAAACTACAGGCCACCGATGTACATGCAGTGATCCAGAATACCACCGATAACCTGCAGCTGCAGCTGGCCGGTAAAAATGGGGAGGTAGATCTGCAACTGGATGCTATTAACCCGGTGATTATGGCGGATGATGTGCATTTTTCCAACCTCATCTTCAACCTGATGGACAATGCCATCAAGTATTCCAATGATCAGCTTAAGATCGTTATCCAGACTTATAATACGCGCAAAAGCCTGTTCATTGTGATTATCGACAATGGTATCGGGATGAGCCGCGACACTATTTCCCGTATCTTTGAAAAGTTCTACCGCGCCCATACCGGTAATGTGCATAACGTAAAAGGTTTCGGGCTGGGGCTCACCTACGTGAAAGCCATTGTAGACGCACACAAAGGAAAAATTAAAGTGGAAAGTATCGTGGGGAAAGGCAGTAAGTTTACCCTGGAATTTCCGCAGGAACTAGATAAAGGATAAAGCGTATGATACTTAGTGAAAAAGAAATACAGCATTTTAAAAACCCCATTGCCGTACCGGGTATGGGTATCAGCATGCAGGAAAAACTGAAGGAAGCCCGGGTATTGGTAGTAGGCGCCGGCGGCCTGGGAAGCCCGGTAATACAATACCTCAGCGCAAGTGGTGTAGGGGTATTAGGAATCGCGGATTACGGTGTGATCAACGATGAAGATATGCACCGGCAGCCAGTATACCAGATGCAGGATATCCGCAAGCATAAAGCAAAAATGGCGGCCAGCAGGCTGTGGGCCGTAAATCCATATACCAAACATTACCCGATACTGATGCAGGTAAAACCCGAAACCATTGGTATGATGCTGGTGGGTTTTGACCTGGTGATCGACTGCTCGCAACATCTGCCCACCCATCTGGTGATTAATGATGCCTGCCTGGTTCATGATAAACCTTTTATCATCGGGGAGGTGCATAACTGGATGGCCTGGTTTGGCGGCTTTAATATGCCCCTGGCAGATGGCACGCGCTCAGCTACTTACCGCTGCGCCCTGCCCATTACAGAGGAATACCGCAATTTCGATGCAGGCGCTATGGGCGCTACGCATGGCGCGCTCGGCATGCAAATCGTATGCGAGGTGATCAAATATCTCATGGGCGTTACCATAGGTGTGGCGGGGAAACTCTATGGCATAGACTATCTCCATAATCAAACCCAGGTATATGACCTGCAACTGGATACTGTACAGATAGAAAGTACCCGTGCAGCTGGCATCCTCACAGCGGATGATTACGGGTTGGAAATAGTACCGGATGTGGAAGATTAATGATTGTAGATCACTATATAAAAAGAAATGCCGGAATCAGTTCCGGCATTTCTTTTTATGCTTTAAACATGCTTTAAATACGCTTGAGGCATGCTGTTGTCATATTGTTTATAGTTGTTCCGTCAGAACGGTTTTGGCGCCGATCTTAAGTTCATGCTTTACACCCAGCTTCAGGGAATAGTTTTCGGCGCTATGCCCGGATGGGAAGCCAAAACAAACCGGGTAGTCATATTCCTTTACCAGGTTGCTGATAATCTCGTATTCGGACTGTCCAAATGGGGTATCTGTTTCCTTGCCGTCTATAAAAGAGCCTACTACCAGTCCGGCCAGTTTATCCAGCCAGCCGGCGCGTTTCAGGTTGTACATCATCCGGTCGATGTTGTACCGGTATTCGCCTATATCTTCCAGTAGCAGGATTTTACCTTTTGTATTTACCTGGGAGGGGGTACCGGAAAGATTGGCCAGTATAGACAGGTTACCGCCTACCAGTATACCGGAAGTTTTTCCTTCCCGGTTGAGCGGGTGAGCGGTGGTAGTATAGCGGTAAGGCTTTCCTTTCAGTGCGGTAGCCAGGCTGCGTACATACTCATTATCCAGCGTATCGGGGGTAATGCCACTACACATCATGGAATGGAGCGTGGCAATACCAAATTTTCGTTGTATATGGGAGTGCAGTGTAGTAATATCGCTGTAGCCGCAGAGCCATTTTGGCGCCTTACGGAATTTGGTAAAGTCGAGTTTATCGAGGATACAAACCATGCCGTAGCCACCACGTCCGAAGACAATCGCTTTTATTTCCGGGTCATCCAGCATATCCTGCAGTTCTTCCAACCGGAGTTCGTCGGGGGCAGAAAAATTATGAAAGCTGGTGCCTACTGTAATACCGAGGTGTACGCGATAACCCCAGGAGCTGAGCACGCCCCGTGCATATTCAGCTGCCTGCAGGTCCATTTTGCTGCTGGAACAGGTAATTCCGATCAGATCACCTTTTTTCAAATATGGTGGAATTTTTACCATTGTACCTTTTGTTTACCTTTGCAGATTAGTTAGCGTAAATTCATACTTTATTTGCGGACTAAGGTGATAAATTGTAATGGTGATTCCAAAACAATCGCCCGATTTAAAATTTATTTAAGCATTCTTTAAGAGAATATGGGAAAATTTAATAGATATTTAATAACTGCGGCATTGCCCTATGCCAATGGCCCGGTACACATTGGTCACCTGGCCGGCTGCTACCTGCCTGCAGATATTTATGTGCGTTACCTGCGCGCTAAAAAGGCAGATGTAAAATTCGTTTGCGGAACAGATGAACATGGTGTACCTATCACCATCAAAGCGATGAAGGAAAATGTGAGCCCGCAGGACGTAGTGGATAAATACCATAAAATCATTGGCGATAGTTTTGCCGCTATGGGTATTTCTTTCGACATCTTCTCCCGTACCAGCAACCAGCTGCATCATCAAACCTCACAGGATTTCTTCCTGAAAATGTACCAGGACGGCCTGTTTGAGGAAAGAGAAAGTGAACAGTTTTTTGACCCGGAAAAAGAAATGTTCCTGGCCGATCGCTATATCATTGGTACCTGTCCTAACTGCGGCAACGACAAAGCCTATGGCGACCAGTGTGAGCGCTGCGGAAGGACCCTCAGCCCCGATGAACTGATCAACCCCCATTCAGCCCTCAGTAATGCACCATTGGTGAAAAAGAAAACCAAGCACTGGTACATGCCCCTGCAGAACTACGAACCATGGCTGAAAGAATATATCATCGACGGTCATAAAGAGTGGAAAAACAACGTATATGGCCAATGTAAAAGCTGGCTGGATAGCGGCTTGCAAAGCCGCGCCATGACACGCGACAGCAACTGGGGCATCAAAGTACCTTTACCAGATGCGGAAGGGAAAGTGTTGTACGTATGGTTCGATGCACCTATCGGCTATATTTCCGCTACCAAAGAATTGACGGATGATTGGGCCAGCTACTGGTGTGAAGAGGATACCAAATTGGTACACTTCATCGGTAAGGATAATATCGTTTTCCACTGTATCATCTTCCCCGCGATGCTGAAGGCACACGGCGGATTTGTGGTACCGGATAATGTTCCTGCCAATGAATTCCTGAATATAGAAGGAGAGAAAGTATCTACCTCCCGTAACTGGGCGGTATGGGTAAACGATTATATCCAGGACTTCCCGGATCAACAGGACGTGTTGCGCTATGTGCTTTGCGCTACTGCACCGGAAACCAAAGACAACGACTTTACCTGGAAAGATTTCCAGGACAGGAATAACAATGAGCTGGTTGCTGTTTTTGGCAACTTTATCAACCGTGCGTTGGTGCTGATGCACAAGCTTTGCGGTGGAAAAGTACCGCCGTTGCATGAAAAATACATGGAAGAGGCAGATCGTGAAATGTTGAATGAATTTGCGGTTGCCAAAGAAAAAATTGAAACCAGCCTGGAAAACTACCGCTTCCGTGAGGCGTTGTCTGAAGTGATGGAATTTGCCCGTAAAGGGAATCAGTATCTCCAGAAGTGCGAACCATGGATACTGGCCAGTGTGCTTGAAAAGTTGAAGGCAGGAGAACCTAATACCAAGCATCCTCAGTATGAAGGTAAGAGCGAGGAATACTTGCAGGCGCGTATAGATATCTGTCTGCATATCTGCCTGCAAATGTCTGCTAACCTGGCTGTCTTCTCTGAGCCATTCCTGCCCTTTACCGCCAAGAGAATCTGTCACCTGTTGAAAGTGGTAGACCGTATGCTGGAATGGGATAACGCCGGCAGCACTAAGTTGCTGAGTGTTGGTTACACCCTGCGTGCGCCGGAGCTGTTGTTCAAGAAAATTGAAGACGAACAGGTAAAAGCACAGGTAGAAAAACTGCATGCTGGCTTAAAGCAAGCCATGGATGCCGCTGCCGCCGCAGCGCCTGCACCAGCGGCCGTTGAAGCGCCTGTTACGCCGGCAAAGCCTGAAATTCAATACGATGATTTCGCTAAGCTGGATCTGCGGGTAGGCACTATCCTGGAAGCAGAAAAAGTACCAAAAGCGGATAAATTGCTGAAATTACTGGTAGATATCGGTACCGAAAAACGTACCGTCGTTTCCGGTATAGCCATGCACTTTGCGCCGGAAGACATTGTGGGTAAACAGGTAACGCTGGTAGCCAACCTGGCTCCCCGCAAAATGCGCGGTATCGAAAGCCAGGGCATGATCCTCATGGCCGAAGATAACGGCAAGCTGATTTTTGTAAACCCATCTGAAGCTGTAAAAGCAGGTAGCGGCGTAAGCTGATACTAATTATCCGAACAAGATATACAAGTGGCTGTACCGGTCGGTGCAGCCACTTTTTTTTGTTTACCCAAAAAACTATCATAGAAATCATCTTTCCGCTGATGATGGAAGTACAAAAAATGCTAAATTCAGGGATCAGTAAACTTACCAATGCTGTAAGATCCGTTAAAGACTAACAGCTAAATGCTAAAAGCTATGATGAGACATATCAACAAGGTAGCCGTTCTTGGCTCGGGAGTAATGGGATCAAGGATCGCCTGTCATTTTGCAGGCATTGGCGTACAGGTTTTGCTGCTGGACATAGCGCCAAAGGAATTGAACGAAGCAGAAACAAAAAAGAAACTGACACTGGAACATCCTGCTGTAAGAAACCGTATCGTAAATGATGCACTGCAGGCAGCGATAAAATCCAATCCATCGCCGGTGTTTACGAAAGATGTGGTAAAACGCATTAAAACCGGCAACTTCACCGATGATATGAAACGTATCAGTGAGGTAGACTGGATCATCGAAGTGGTAGTAGAAAACCTGGATGTGAAGAAAATAGTGTTTGAACAGGTGGAAAAATTCCGGAAACCAGGTACCCTGATCACATCCAATACTTCCGGTATCCCGATTCACCTGATGACGGAAGGTCGCAGTGAAGATTTTCAAAAGCATTTCTGTGGTACACACTTCTTTAACCCACCCCGCTATCTCCGTTTACTCGAAATAATTCCAACACCTCATACCGACGCCGCCATAATCGATTTCCTGATGCACTACGGCGATCTGTATCTCGGTAAAACTACCGTACTCTGTAAGGATACGCCGGCGTTTATCGCCAACAGGGTAGGCGTATTTTCTATCATGGCCATCTTCCATATTATGCAGGAAATGGGCCTCGGCATCGATGAAATAGATGCACTGACAGGACCGGTGATTGGTCGCCCTAAATCAGCTACCTTCCGTACCGCCGATGTAGTAGGGATAGACACCCTCGTAAAAGTAGCCAAAGGCGTGATGGACAATTGTCCGCAGGATGAAGCCATCGGCATTTTTAAAATACCCGGTTTCCTTCAGAAAGTAGTGGAAAATAACTGGCTGGGAGATAAGACCGGGCAAGGCTTCTACAAGAAAACGAAAGGGGAGGGCGGCAGCAAGGAAATCCTTACGCTGAACCTTCAAACGATGGAGTACGGACCTAAACAAAAACCTAAATTTGGCAGCATCGATGCCGCCAAACCTATAGAGGACCTGAAACAGCGCCTCAAAATGCTGGCTACCGCTTCCGACAAAGCCGGCGAGTTCTATAAACAGTTCCATGCGTATCTTTTTTCTTACGTATCACATCGCATTCCTGAAATAGCCGATGATCTGTATAAAGTAGATGATGCTATGAAAGCCGGATTTGGCTGGGAAATAGGCCCCTTCGAATCCTGGGATCTGCTGGGTGTAGAAGCCTCTGTAAAGCTGGTGGAAGAAAAAGGACTGACGGTGGCCCAATGGGTGAAAGATATGCTGGCAAAGGGTATCAACACTTTCTATAAAACAGATAACGGTAAGAAATCTTATTATGATGTGGCCTCACAGGCTTATAAACCATTGCCTGGCGAAGGACAGTTCATTATCCTGGAAAATTTCTCCAATAATATTATCTGGAAAAACAGCGCCTGCAGTCTTATTGATATAGGCGATGGCGTGGTATGTTTTGACTGGAAAACAAAAATGAATACTATTGGAGGCGAAGTACTGGAAGGATTGAATAAGGCGGTAGACCGTGCTGAGAAAGACTTCCGTGGCCTTGTAGTAGGAAACGATGGCACCAATTTTTCTGCTGGCGCCAATGTAGGCATGATCTTCATGCTGGCGGCAGAACAGGAGTTTGACGAGCTGGACATGGCGGTACGCCTGTTTCAACGCAGCACCATGCGTTTACGTTATTCTTCCATCCCTGTGGTGGTAGCGCCTCATGCGCTTACTTTGGGTGGTGGTTGTGAAATGTGTTTGCACGCCGACAAAGTACAGGCGGCTGCTGAAACTTACATAGGCCTGGTAGAACTGGGCGTAGGACTGATTCCTGGCGGAGGTGGCACCAAAGAAATGGCGTTGCGGGCCAGCCTGGAATTTAAAGAAGGCCGGATTGAAGAAGAACCACTGAAAGATTACTTCATGACCGTAGCTACCGCTAAGGTGGCCACATCCGGTTTTGAAGGTTTTGATATGGGCGTGTTGCGGAAAGGACATGACGAAATTACCATGAATCCGGGCCGGCTCATTGCCGACGCCAAGCGCAGTGTGATTGCCCTGGCAGATGAAGGATATACCCGTCCGGTGGAAAGAACCGATATAAAAGTGATGGGCCGCGGTGCGCTGGGAGCCATGCTGGCCGGCGTATACGCGATGAAGTTTGGTAACTACATTTCAGAACACGACCAGAAAGTAGCTAATAAACTGGCATACGTGATGTGTGGTGGCGATCTTACAGAAGCATCCTTTGTGAGCGAACAATACCTGCTGGACCTGGAACGCGAAGCATTCCTGAGCTTGTGTGGCGAACGCAAAACACTGGAGCGGCTGCAAAGTGTGATTAAAACAGGCAAACCTGTACGGAATTAAAAACTGTTATTTTCTACGGGAAATGTAGTGAAGATTAGCCATAAGATCATTCGCTGCATTTCCCTTTTTATTGTACACCCTTATAATATTTCCCGTGCCAATTCTAACCCTACAAAACATTTCAAAAAGATATGGAGCAGTACAGGCTTTAGCCGGTGTTTCCTTTGAAGTACCTGCGGGCAGCGTCTTTGGTATACTTGGTCCCAATGGTAGTGGAAAAACCACCCTGTTGGGTATTGTGACCGACGTACTGAAAGCTGATACCGGCCATTTTACCTTATTTGATAAGACGCCAACTGCCCGGGAGCGCCGGAAAATAGGCACTTTGCTGGAAACGCCTAACTTTTATCATTATCTCAGTGGATATAAAAACCTGGAGATCTCTGCGGCGGTTAAGCAGCGGGGAAAAGATGATATAGCCCGGGTATTGGATATCTGCGGTCTTACCCAGCGTCAGCATTCCGCTTTCAAAACCTATTCGCTGGGCATGAAGCAGCGACTGGCTATTGCGGCGGTATTGCTGGGAGATCCGGAAGTGCTCATCCTGGATGAACCTACCAATGGGCTGGATCCTGCGGGTATTGCGGAAGTAAGGGACCTGGTGCGCCGTCTCGCCGGTACCGGTAAAACCATTATCCTGGCTAGCCACCTGTTGGACGAAGTAGAAAAAGTCTGTACCCATGTGGCTATCCTGAGAAAAGGGAATTTGTTGTTATCCGGCGCTGTGAACGAAGTGATCAGCCGCAATGACTATATAGAAATTGCCGCGGCCGACAACCATGCACTGCGTTTGGCGCTGTTGCAATATCCCGGTTGCACCAATGCTGAATTGAATGGAGGCCTTCTGAAAGTCATGTTTGCTGCACAGCCCGATGCTGCTGCTATTAACAACTACTGCGCGCAACAGGGAATCTGGCTCAGTCACCTCCAACTGCGTAAGAAGAGCCTTGAAACTGCATTCCTGGAAATAACTAACACCCCTGTACAATGAAACAAATCATCTATACCGAATGGCTGAAAGTAAAGAACTACCGTACTTTCTGGGCTATGCTGCTGCTGGCGCTCATCATCATTCCCGCAGGTAACTTTATGGTGGCCGATAAGTTCACTGAAAACCTCCAGCAGCTCAGCAAGTTGGTTGGTAACCCTTTTAGCTTCCCGGATGTGTGGCTGACCATGGCCTCCATCAATAGCTATATTTCCGCTTTATTTGGCCTGTTGCTGATCATCCTGGTTACCAACGAATATACCTACCGTACCAACCGGCAGAATATCATTGATGGCTGGGAAAGGAAACATTTTGTGTATGCTAAATTGTTCTGGCTGGTATTGCTGGCGCTGCTCACGCTGGTAGTAGCTACCATCAGTGCCGCCCTTGTGGGGGTTATTTATGGTAATAAGCCGGTGAGCTTTGAAGGGTATGAATACATGCTCTATTATTTCCTGCAACTGGTTGTCATGCTCACGATAGCTTTACTGATCGGGGTGCTGGTAAAACGCGCGGGATTGGCCATTGTATTGTTTGTTGCCTACAATATGATGCTGGATCAATTGTTAACGTTCCTGTTGAAACGGTACATAGGTGCTGCAGGGGGACTGCTGCCACTGCAAAGCGGGGATGAATTGCTGCCTTTTCCGTTGGTGGGTAAAATGGTGACTACCAGCGACCATTACGATACTTATGTGTATATCCTGGCCATGCTGTGCTATATCATTTTAGGTATCTTTTTGGTTTTCAGGAAAATATTAAAATCCGATCTATAGAAATATCTATATATTTCACATTCTTTTAAAGCGAAATGTATCGCAGAGAGCTTAAATTTGTTGGGCAATATTAAATGGTGAATTATGGCAAAACAGGAACGTGTAATATTGGTAACCAACGATGACGGCATTACAGCACCCGGTATACGTGCATTAATTGAAGCGGTACGCCCGCTGGGCAGGATAGTGGTAGTAGCGCCGGACAGCCCTCAATCGGGGAAAGGGCATGCCATTACTATTGGCATTCCTTTACGTTTGGAAAAAGTGGATATTTTTGAAGGGGTGGAGGCCTGGCAATGCTCCGGTACGCCGGTAGACTGCGTGAAACTGGCCCGGGATAAGATATTGCATGGCAATAAGGCCGATATCTGTGTGAGTGGGATTAATCATGGCGCCAATCACTCCATTAATGTCATTTATTCTGGTACGATGTCTGCCGCTATGGAAGCAGCGATAGAAGGAATTCCTTCGGTAGGTTTTTCCTTCCTTGAATATAGCTATGATGCGGATTTTTCGCTGCCTAAGAAAGTCGCTCACGAGGTAACCAAACGCATGCTTTCGTCAGAATTGCCGGCGGGTACACTGTTTAACGTGAATATCCCGATTGTGAGCGAACAGGAGTTTAAAGGATTGAAATTGAGCCGGCAGGCGGATGCCAAGTGGGTAGAGGAGTTTGACGAGCGTCGCGATCCGCATGGAAAGAAATATTACTGGCTGACCGGTGCATTTAAAAACCGCGACACAGGTGAAGATACAGATGTATGGGCATTAGATAATAACTTTGCTTCTATAGTACCGGTGCAGTTTGATCTGACTAATTATAAGCTGAAAAAGAAGCTGGAAGAGGATTGGAGCGACCTGTAAAATGGTAAAGGCAGCAGTTCCACGATGATCACGGACAGCTAGCAGCTAAAAGCTAAACACACGTATGTTAAAAAAAGACAATCTTCCATTAGGGATTTTACTGGGGTTTCTGACCCCGCTGGCAGCGTTTTTTCTGTACTATTTTTTTGTTATCAGGCCGCATAACAATGTAGGATTTGGACAATTCCTGGGCATCCTGAAAGATAACCGCCAGATGATTCCCAAACTCACCAGCATTTGCCTGTTGCTGAATGGGCTGGTGTTTTTCCTGTATACAAGAAAACGACTGGATATTACCGCCAAGGGTATTTTCCTGATGACCATGCTGTATGCCATTGCTATCCTGTTACTCAAACTGATCAGATAATTTTTAATCGACATTATATTGAAATATTACATTATTGCAGGAGAAGCGTCTGGTGATTTGCATGGCAGTAATCTGGTAAAGCAATTAAGACAGATAGATACCGCAGCGGATATACGCAGCTGGGGAGGCGATATGATGGAAGCCGCCGGCGCCCATGTGGTGAAGCATTACAAGGAACTGGCCTTTATGGGATTTGTGGAAGTGGTGATGAACTTGCGCACTATTTTACGCAATATAGATACCTGTAAAAAAGATATTGCCGCCTGGCAACCTGACGTGCTGGTATTGATAGATTATCCCGGCTTTAATATGCGCATTGCAGAATGGGGAAAACAGCAAGGCTTTAAAATAGTATACTACATTTCTCCACAGGTATGGGCCTGGAAGGAAAACAGGGTGAAAAAATTAAAACAGTCTGTAGATAAAATGCTCTGTATTCTCCCGTTTGAACAGGCATTTTATCATAAATGGAATTATGAGGTAGAATATGTAGGTCATCCCCTGGTAGAAGTGGTAAAAGCTGCCAAAGAAAAGCCTGCTGATGCGCCTTTGTCCGATAAACCTATTATAGCCGTATTGCCGGGTAGCCGCAAACAGGAAGTGAGCGTGAAATTGCCGATTATGCTTACCATGGCTAAACATTTCCCTGATTACCAATTTATAGTAGCCCAGGCGCCCAGCCTGGACGATCATTTCCTCGAAGCATTGACCGGGCAACATCCTAACGTATCGATGGTAAAAGGACAAACATATACCTTATTAAGGCAGGCTACCGCTGCCCTGGTAACATCGGGTACCGCTACGCTGGAAACGGCATTATTCGGGGTGCCTGAAGTAGTATGTTATAAGGGAAATCCTATTTCCTACTTTTTCGCCAAACGACTCATTAAGGTAAAATACATCTCCCTGGTAAACCTGGTGATGGATAAACTGGTAGTAAAGGAATTAATTCAACACGACCTTACAGAAGAGAACCTCCTGAAAGAACTGACCCTGTTACTGAAGGATACCGTTGTCAGGAATAGCGTGATGAACGACTATGCTGCATTGTGGCATAAACTGGGCGAGAAGGATGCTTCCCGCCGCGCAGCTGAAGTGATCTATGAATATGCTGTAGCGCGCTAATGCTTCCGGATTAGCCGGATGATCATCACGATGATCGCAATAATAAAAAGTAAAAGAGAAATTCTGTTCATCCCATGCATCATGGCCACGTAGCGTGTTTTTGGTGCATTGGGATCTTTTTTACCGATATATAGATACCTCAATATTTGTTTCCAGATACTTTTCATTTCTCAAAGATCGTAAATCAGTACTATTTTTGGTTCTTCTGAAAAATTAGAACATGAAATATATACTGTTAAGTGCCTGGCTTTGTTTAGCTGTTTTTATGAATCTGCAGGCACAGGATCATACCGTTAACCTCATGGGCTCCGGCTGGGAGTTTTCCCGTACCGACGAAGGCGTGTGGCGCCCTGCCACTGTTCCCGGCACCGTACACACCGATCTGCTGGCCCAGCATTTAATTCCTGATCCATTTGTAGGTACCAATGAAAAGGCGGTTCAATGGGTCGATAAAAAAGACTGGGAATACCGGAAAAAGTGGAAGCTGAAGAAGCAGGAACTGAATTTTGATGTGATAGCGCTCGAATTCAAAGGTTTGGATACCTACGCAGAAGTGTATCTCAATAACCACCTGGTTTTACAGTCATCCAATATGTTTGTGTCGCATGTGGTAAATGTGAAAGAGTGGCTGGTAGCGGGCGACAATGAACTACGCATCCTGTTTAAAAGTCCTGTTAAAACAGACATGCCTAAATTTCTGCAGGATCAGGTTATTTATCCTGCCGGCAACGATGCCAGCGATATTCCATTAAGCGTATATGCGCGTAAAGCGCCGTATCATTATGGCTGGGATTGGGGGCCGCGGCTGGTCACTTCCGGTATCTGGCGCCCGGTGTACCTGCACAGCTGGAATAGAGCAATCATTCGTGATGTATATTGGCAGCAGTTGAAGGTAGATAGTACGCGGGCAGAAATGCAGGCGGAAGTAACCGTGGATGCTGCGGTAGCGGGAGCGTATACGCTGCAGCTGCAAAAGAAATCTGCCCGTGGTGGAGAACCCTCCCTGGCGTTGTTCCCGGTAACTTTACAGGCAGGTACCCAGGTGTTTAAGATACCTTTCGTGATAGAAAAACCAGTGCTGTGGTGGCCTGCCGGTATGGGCGATCAATACCGGTACGAGCTGGTAGCCAATCTGCTCCTTAGTAAGAAGAAGATAGATACCCGTAGCGATAAAATTGGGATCAGAACGATAGAAGTAGTGAATAAACCGGATAGCCTGGGCGAATCTTTTTATGTGAGAGTAAATGGCCGCCCGGTATTTATGAAGGGCGCCAACTATATTCCCCAGGACAATTTCCTGCCCCGCGTAACTGCTGATAAGCAGGAGCAGCTGTTTCGCGATATGGCGGAATCGCATTTTAACATGGTGCGCGTATGGGGTGGTGGTGTTTATGAAGATGATAAGTTCTACGACCTGGCAGATCAGAAAGGTATCCTGGTATGGCAGGATTTCATGTTTGCCTGCACCCTTTATCCTTCAGATACCGCTTTCCTGGAGAATGTGAAACAAGAGGCGGCCGATAACATCAGGCGTTTACGTAATCATGCTTCCCTGGCTTTATGGTGCGGGAATAACGAGATAGCGGTAGCTATTAAAAATTGGGGATGGCAAAGCGGTTACGCCTATACGAACAAGCAATGGGATAGTTTGCAGCAGGGGTATGATCTGCTGTTTAAAACTATTTTACCTCAACAGGTGGCGACTTATCAGCCAGGGGTATTTTATTTCCATTCTTCTCCTATCAGCAACTGGGGTAAGCCGGAAGAATTTACCAGAGGCGACAACCACTACTGGGGTGTTTGGCATGGCATGGAGTGGTTTGAGGCCTTCAATACGCATATTCCCCGGTTTATGAGCGAATATGGTTTCCAGTCCTTCCCGGGTATGGAAACGATACGCACGTTTGCTACCAAAGACGATTACGATATTTTTTCCAATGTGATGCAGTCGCACCAGAAAAGCCCTGCTAAAGGGAATACTGCGATTAAAACCTATATGCTGCATTATTACCGGGAGCCGAAAGATTTTCCGGCATTCGTGTATCTAAGCCAGGTATTACAGGCAGAGGGGATGAAAGTGGCCATAGAAGCGCACCGCCGTGCCATGCCTTATTGTATGGGTACCCTTTACTGGCAGTTGAACGATTGCTGGCCTGGTCCGTCCTGGTCTGGCAGGGATTATAACGGTCGTTGGAAAGCGTTGCAATACTATGTGAAAGAGGCTTTCAAGCCCCGGTTGGTGTCTAACGTCGTAGAAAACGGGCAGCTCAATACCTGGGTGGTGACGGATGAATACCAGGGAAAAGCCGACCTGGTGATGTTGGCGATGGACTTGAACGGAAAGACGATCTGGCAAAAGGAGTTGAAGGATATCCAGTTAAACAGCAATGCCAGTGTAAAGCTGCATACCATTGATACCGCGGCTATTTTGCAGGGACGGAACCCGGCAATGGTAATATTCTATGCGCAACTGCGAATTGACAATAAGGATTTAGAACGGAATATCTTTTACTTTGCTCCGGCGAAGGAAATGAAGCTGGAGGTACCGCACCTGGAGGTGGTGACCAGCAAGCCAGTTAAAGAGAGTGGGGTGGTATATATCCGTTTGAAATCGGATAAGCTGGCGCGGAATGTTTATTTATCGCTCGACAATGCGCCGGCAGCTACGCATTTTGAAGAAAACTATTTTGACCTGTTGCCCGGGGAAACCCGGACTATCCGGTTGCAAACAACACAATTGCCTGAAATAGTTCAGCAGGCATTGAAGATAACCACATTGGAAGCATCTTATAAACACTGAAAATGAAAAAATTCTGGATTGCATTAGGTTGCGTATTAATGGGAATGGCGAGCGCCCAGGCCCAAAGCGAAGAACATCCATATGTACCTGAAACCGATCAGGCAGTTGTGAAAAAACTGGATGAATGGCAGGATTGGAAGTTTGGTATGATTATGCACTGGGGACCTTATTCACAGTGGGGCGTAGTGGAATCCTGGAGCATTTGCCCGGAAGATGAAGGCTGGACGCAGCGTAAACCTGCCGGTATCCCGTATTACGATTACCTGAAAAAGTATGAGGCTTTAGGGAAAACCTTTAACCCGGTACATTTTAATCCCGAAAAATGGGCAAAGGCAGCCAAAGATGCCGGTATGAAATACCTGGTATTTACTACCAAGCACCATGATGGTTTCTGTATGTTTGATACCAAACAAACAGACTATAAGATTACCGCCGCCGATGGTGCTTTCAGCAAGAATCCGCGGGCTAACCTCGCCAAGGAGATATTCCAGGCGTTCCGGGAAGAAGGAATTCATGCCGGCGCTTATTTCTCTAAGCCCGACTGGCATACAGAATATTACTGGTGGCCTTATTTCCCGCCCCGCGACAGGAACGTGAACTATGATATTAAGAAGTATCCTGAAAGATGGAACCAGTTTAAGCAATATACCTACAACCAGATAGAAGAGCTGATGACAGGTTACGGTAAGCTGGAAATTCTCTGGTTGGACGGAGGTTGGGTACGTCCACGTAAAACACAGACCAAAGAATCGCTTTCCTGGAGTCAGACCGCTCCACAGGACCAGGATATAGACATGGGTAAAATTACCACCATGGCCCGTAGTCACCAACCGGGGCTGATCGTAGTGGATCGTAGCGTACATGGTCCGTACGAAAACTACCGCACGCCTGAGCAGGAAATTCCTAACAAGCCGCTCAGCTATCCCTGGGAAACTTGTATGACCATGGGTAGCTCCTGGTCTTACGTACCGGACGATAAGTATAAAACAGTGAATGTGCTCATCCACAACCTGGTCGATATTGTGGCTAAAGGAGGCAACTATCTGCTGAATGTGGCTCCTGGCCCTGATGGCGAATTACATGACGCGGCTTACGCTACCATGAAGGGTATTGGGGAATGGATGCATGTTAATGGCGACGCTATTTACGGTACCCGCGCCGTAGCGCCTTATAAAGATGGCAAAGTATGCTTTACCCGCAAAAAAGACGGTGCGGTATACGCTATCTACCTGCTGGATGAAAATGAGCAGGTACCGGCTACTATCAGTTTTAAAGGACTCACGCCTGCCAAAGGCGCCCGCTTACAGCTGTTGGGAGCCAGTAATAAGCTGGTGTGGAAAACTACTGCCGATGGCGTAACCATTCAGGTGCCTGAAACTATTCGCCAGAAAGGATTTAAACATGCTATAGCGATTAAAATATCAGCTGTGGAAAAAGTGTGATTTATGTGTTAGTTCATGTGGATTAATGTTGATAAAGAAAAAAAGAGAGGACTGCTTACCCGCAGTCCTCTCTTTTTTGTTTTATAACCGATAATATCCACAAATGGTAGCTATATGAACAGAAACCCAAGAGTGCTGCTTGTTGAAGATGATAAGGCCTTCGGTAGTATAGTAAAACAACATCTTGAGCAGGCCGGCTACAACGTAGAACATTGTTACGACGGTATTGATGCCTGGAATCTATATCTCAGAAACCGATACGATATTTGCCTGATAGACATTGTCATTCCGAAAATGAATGGATTTGAGCTGGCCAGGCATATCCGCAAAAGCACCCTGCTAACGCCTATTTTTTTCCTTTCTTCCGAAAGAACCGGGGATGAAGACCGGATCAACGGATTCCAGTTAGGAGGCGACGGTTACCTGATCAAACCATTTAGTTTCGAGGAATTACTGAGAAGGATAAGGGTGATCCTGAAATGGACCCGGCCCAATAGAACGGAGCTGTTGATCGGGCATAACCTGGGCACCTACACGTATCACTACAGGAAGCTGAAGATATATGAGACGGAAAGCAAGCTGGTAAAGAGCAAGTTATCCCCGATTGAAGCCAAAATGCTGCGTTATTTCCTGAGCCGTCCCAATATTATCGTACAAAAAGACGAAGTGCTACTGCGGGTATGGGGAAAAGAAGATTTTTATGCCAGCCGGAGCATGGACGTGTTTATTGGCCGGATCCGGAAGCAGCTGAAGCTGGAACCCCGAGTAGAGCTGGAAACGGTGTACAATGTAGGGCTGAGGCTGAATGTGCCCGAAGCATTACTGCCTGTTAAGATATGTGTACCACTCACCTAGCGCACAAATAACAACCATAAATGAAGCGAATTCCCGTTCCTTTCCCGGTGACTGTACCAGGGAAAGGACGGGAATTTTTTGCCAGCCCCTGCTTTTTCCATCCTGCTTTTCTTTCAGATTATATTAAATCGTAACTTTATTCTAATGGAAACAGTGGCAGTTCAAAAATATAATTTAGACGAAGAGCAGGAAAAGAAAGAAATCGTTCGGCATTACCGTGCTTTATTGAGGGCATTAAAACCCCGGTTAAAAAAAGGCGACAGGGAGCTGGTACGTACTGCTTTTGAAATGGCAGCCGATGCACACAAGGAAATGCGCCGTAAGTCCGGGGAACCGTATATCCTGCATCCGCTGGCAGTGGCGCAGATATGCGTGGAAGAAATAGGGCTGGGGGTACGTTCTGCTATCTGTGCATTACTGCATGATACAGTGGAAGATACAGAAGTGACCCTCGAAGATGTGTCCCGTGAATTTGGTAATGAAATCGCTCATATTGTAGACGGGTTAACCAAAATATCTACCGTCATAGATTCCAGCACCAGTACCGCACAGGCTGAAAACTTCAAGAAGATATTGCTTACCCTGGCTGATGATCCCCGGGTAATACTGATCAAGCTGGCAGACCGGCTGCATAACATGCGTACGCTCGACAGCATGAGCCGTGAAAAACAGCTGAAAATAGCTTCCGAAACGGTATTTATATATGCCCCCCTGGCACATCGCCTAGGGCTTTATAATATTAAATCCGAGATGGAAGACCTGGCGATGAAATACACCGAGCAGCAAACCTACCGGGAAATCGCCAAACGTCTCAAGGAAACAAAACGGGAGCGTACCCGCTATATCAATGAGTTTATTAAACCTATCAAAGAGGTATTGCAGGAGGAAGGCTTTGAATTCGAGATCTATGGCCGGCCCAAGTCAATCCATTCTATCCATAATAAAATCAAAACCAAGGGCGTAGCCTTTGAGGAAGTATATGATCTTTTCGCCATCCGTATTATCCTGGATTCCCCACTGGAAAAGGAAAAAGCGGACTGCTGGAAAGTATATTCCATTATTACCGACTTTTACCACCCCAGCCCGGAAAGAACGAGAGACTGGCTCAGTAACCCCAAATCCAATGGGTATGAAGCTTTGCACGTAACGGTAATGGGGCCCAACGGTAAATGGGTAGAAGTACAGATCCGCTCCAAACGCATGAACGACTATGCCGAAAAAGGCGTGGCCGCACACTGGCGCTATAAAGAGGGCAGCGGTGCTTCCGCGCAACAGGAATCCAAATTTGACCAGTGGTTTACCCAGATCCGGGAAATACTGAACAATCCCGATTCCAATACGCTCGACTTCCTCGCCGATTTTAAGAGCAACCTGTTCACCGAGGAAATTTATGTATACACGCCTAAGGGCGACCTGAAGATATTGCCGGTGAACTCTACCGCACTGGATTTTGCCTACTCTATCCATAGTGCCGTGGGGAATAAGTGTATCGGCGCCAAGGTGAATTACAAGCTGGTGCCCCTGAGCCATAAGTTGCGCAGTGGGGACCAGGTAGAGATTATTACCTCCAATAAACAGAAGCCTTCGGAAGACTGGCTCAACTTTGTGCTCACAGCCAAAGCCAAGTCAAAGATCAAAGATGCCCTGAAGGAAGAAAAGCGGAAAGTGGCGATGGATGGGAAAGCGGCGCTGGAGCGTAAGCTATCCCACATGAATATCTCCATCAATCAACATAATATCAGTGAGCTGGTTCAGTTCTATAAACAACCATCTCCACTCGATTTATACTACCAGGTAGCGGTTAAGAATATCGACCTGAAAGAGCTCAAACAGTTTGCTGTACTGGGCGATAAGCTGGAACCCCCAAAACCGGTGAAGGCGCCGGAACATGTACCGGAAGAGCAGGTGAAGCACCAGCTGCCTTCCAAGAAGGATGCAGAGCTGATTATTTTCGGTGAAAGTTCAGATAAGATTGCCTATAAGCTGGCCAATTGCTGCCGGCCTATCCCGGGCGATGACGTATTTGGCTTTATTACGGCCAGCGAAGGCCTCAAAATTCACCGTACCAACTGCCCCAATGCAGCCCAGCTTCTGGCTAACTATGGCCACCGGGTCGTGAAAACCAAGTGGGTGAAGAACCGGGAAATCTCTTTCCTCACCGGCTTGCGTATTATCGGTATGGACGATGTGGGGGTTATCCACAAAATCACCAACATCATTTCCGGAGAATTGAAGATAAATATCTCCGCCCTCAGTATTGAGTCAAAAGAAGGCCTGTTTGAAGGATTGATCAAAGTGTATGTACATGATAAGGAGGAGCTGGATGAACTGGTAGATCGGCTTAAAAAGCTGGATGGCATACAATCTATCCAACGGCTCGAGGAATCGTGATATAGCCATTGTCATTTTAAGGAAAACTGTCGGTAAAGGTGGCGTATATTTACGCGATGTGAGGGCTATGGGGTTTACTGACTGCGGATAAGGGAAGGCTAAAAGCTTTCAAAATTTGTATTTCTTAATATTCGCCTTAATTTTGCGACTTCTTTTAAAGCAACAACCTCCGATAATTAATTAAATCATTATGGTAGACGTTTTGTTAGGCCTGCAATGGGGCGACGAAGGCAAGGGTAAAATTGTGGACTATTTTGCCGGCAGGTACGACGTGATTGCCCGTTTTCAGGGTGGCCCGAACGCTGGTCACACGTTATATGTAAACGGACAGAAAGTAGTATTACGCACCATTCCATCCGGTGTATTCCATGATAAGACCGTGAATCTTATCGGTAACGGGGTGGTACTGGATCCCGTAGCTTTCAAAAAGGAAAGCGAAGATATCGCGGCACTGGGCGTGGATCTGACAAAAAATCTGTTTATAGCAGAAAAAACCCATATCATCGTTCCTACGCATCGTGCGCTGGACAAAGCATCTGAAATTGCAAAAGGCAACGATAAAATCGGTTCTACCCTGAAAGGGATCGGCCCTGCCTATATGGATAAAACCGGCAGAAACGGTTTACGTGTAGGAGATGTGTTGTCGCCTAATTTTAAAAGCCTGTATGAGAGCCTGAAGCAGAAGCACCTGCAGCTCTTGTCTCATTACGATATTACAGATCTTACTGAAGATATTGCCGCCTGGGAAGCCGAATTCTTTGAAGCGATTCCTTTCCTGAAAAAGATGAACGTGGTAAGTGGCGAATATTTCCTGAATGAACAGCTGAAAGCCGGTAAAAAAGTATTGGCCGAAGGAGCCCAGGGAAGTATGCTGGACGTTGATTTTGGTACCTATCCGTTTGTTACTTCTTCCAACACCATTTCTGCCGGCGTATGTACCGGTTTGGGTATTGCTCCCCGCTGGATTAAAGATGTAATTGGCGTTACCAAAGCGTACTGCACCCGCGTGGGTAGCGGACCTTTCCCTACTGAGCTGGACAATGAAGTGGGTGAGCACCTGCGCAGTGCCGGTCATGAATTTGGCGCCGTTACAGGCCGTTCCCGCCGCTGTGGCTGGATTGACCTGGTTGCACTGAACTATACCTGCATGCTGAGTGGCGTAACTCAACTGGTAATGACCAAAAGCGACGTACTGGACGAATTTGATGAAGTACTGGCCTGTACAGCTTATCAGATCGACGGTCAGCAAACAAAACAATTGCCTTTCCAGTTAAACGGTCTGGACATTAAACCGGTGTGGGAAACTTATAAAGGCTGGAGTGACAAGACGTCTACTTGTCAGCAATTCAACGAGTTACCAACCGAGATGAAAGCGTTTGTTTCATCCGTGGAGAATTACCTGGGCGTTCCCGTGAAATACGTTTCCAACGGACCTGGGCGCGATCAGATCCTTGAAAAGTAGAAGGAAAAAAGTAAGGAAAAAAAACGGCAAAAAAAATTTGGCGAATAAAAAAAACTATTAAAACTTTACGGCAAAGAAATAAGGCAACCTATTATGAAATCAAAATCTGATAAAGAGAAAGAGACCAAAAAAACTACTTCTCCTAAGACTGAAAAAGACGCTCCCAAAGCTGCGGCCAAGCCTAAGAAAGAGGTGGATGAAGATGAAGAGGAGGAAGATGATGAAGATGTAAAACCTTCAAAATCTGCCGCTAAGAAATCAGATAAGTCCGCATCAAAATCCAAACGTAAAGATGACGATGAGGAGGATGATGATGACGATGAGGTGGATGACATGGACGATGCTTGGGAAAAAGGAGAAGATGATGATTATGATCCCGATTTTGAAGAATTTGACATGCCTAAGTCAAAAGGTAAACGCGGTCGTCCTGCCGGCGGCGGTAAGAAAACCGATGACGATGATGACCTGGGCATAGACGATGAATTCAAGGATATGGATCTGTTTAACGATCGTTTTGACGATGAGGATGATGATTTTTAAGCTTTAAAACACGATTGTTATCAGGATATTCCACACCTTCCCGGTTGATAATCAGAAAATATTTAAGCAACAAATGTTGAATTGGGGAAACCAGTTCAACATTTGTTGTTTTTTGGACAATAATAACTACGATTCTCCCTGGCACCAATATGACGCCGTTCTGGCTGCAGATGCCCTGCAAATCCTTGAAGTAAACGCAGGCAATGCCTTCCCCGCTTTACAGGCCTTCCACGACCGGCACGCCGACTGGCTCTTTGGTCACCTGGCATATGATCTTAAAAATGAAACAGCCCCCGGACTACA
Source organism: Chitinophaga eiseniae (assembly GCF_012641265.1). Classification (GTDB taxonomy): domain Bacteria; phylum Bacteroidota; class Bacteroidia; order Chitinophagales; family Chitinophagaceae; genus Chitinophaga; species Chitinophaga eiseniae_A. The sequence continues at coordinate 27,154 of NZ_JABAHZ010000013.1, forward strand.
ATCCGCTAATACCGATGGTATTGGCTTCCCGGATATGTGCTTTTTTCAGCCACGCATTATTGTTCAATTACAACAGCAACAGGTACATATTGGCGGCATCCATCTCCAAGAAACGGAGGCCCGTGCCATATATGACGACTGTTTACGTATGCCCGTTCAGGTAGTACCGGTTACCACGGGGCCGGTGCCTGCGCTGCAAAGCCGCCTGGATCACCACAACTATATTACCGCAGTAGAGGATATCCGCCGGCATATTTTACACGGAGATTGTTATGAAATCAATTTCTGCCGGGAAAATTATATGACCGGTGTTAACGTAAATCCCACAGCGTTATTCACAAAGTTGAATAACCTTTCACCCGCACCTTTTGCTGCCTATTATCGTCTGCACGATCGTTACCTGGCCTGTTCCAGTCCCGAACGCTTCCTGCAGAAAAAAGGAAACACGGTTATTTCACAGCCTATCAAAGGAACCAGCCGCAAAGACGAAGATCCGGCTACGGACCAGTGGCTGCAACAACAATTACTGCAAAATCCAAAAGAGAGAGCCGAAAATGTAATGGTGGTAGACCTGGTGCGCAACGACTTGTCGCACACCGCCATACAGGGTTCAGTACAGGTAACCGAGTTGTTTGGGATCTATTCTTTTGCCCATGTACACCACATGATTTCCACCGTATCGGCTCAATTGCCGCCACAGCTACCGTTTACAGCAGTGCTCCGCACTACGTTTCCGATGGGCTCCATGACTGGAGCACCCAAAATCAGGGTGATGCAGTTGATTGAACAATATGAGCAAACCCGCCGTGGACTTTACTCCGGAGCAGTAGGTTACATTACGCCGGAAGGCGATTTCGATTTCAATGTCGTGATCCGTAGTATGCTTTATAATGCGACAAGCCAGTACCTGTCTTTCCAAACCGGTTCTGCTATTACCTTTTACTGTGATCCGGAAAAAGAATGGGAGGAATGCCTGCTGAAAGCGGCTGTCATGGAGAAAACCATTATTGGCTAAACAGCTGCTCCATCGCCTCATCGATGGTAGGATAGGAAAACTGGAATCCCGTCTCTTGTATTTTATCCGGAGATGCCTTCATACTCTTTAATACCTCCACACTCATTTCGCCCAATGCCAGTTTCAATACCGCTGCCGGTACATAAGTGGTCATAAAGCTGCGGCCTTTGGCTATCCGGGCCATGCTGAGGATCAGCTCCCGGTTGGTAACAGGATGAGGGCCTACCGCATTATAAATGCCTTCCAGTTTATCATTAACGATAGCGCTGAAATAAAGCCTTACCAGGTCATGGATATGTATCCAGGAAATAAACTGGTCGCCGGAACCCAATATGGTGGCAAATCCAAAGCGCAGCGGCTTGTAAAACTCTTTAAGGGCGCCGCCTTCCCTGCTCAATACAATCCCGGTACGTAAAATAACCAGCTTCTTTCCCAGCGTGGTAACCCTGGAAATGTTTTGTTCCCAGGCCTGTGTAGTACTGCCCAGGTAATCGGTGGCCGGCGGATCGGTTTCTGTGAAAACATGATCTGTAAACTCGCCATAGTAGCCAGTAGCCGAGGCGCTGATGACTTTCTTTACTTTATTGGGAATAGTTTGTAGTGCAGTATAGATGAGTGCACTGCTTTGGGTGCGACTGTCAATAATCTCCTGTTTACGTGCCGCTGTCCAGCGCCTGGCGCCTACATTGGCTCCTGCCAGGTGTACAATATAATCAGCCTGTTGGATGGCGTCTTTATCAATCGTTTGCGTTTCCAGGTTCCAAGGGGCATATGTAACCGCCTTATTGTCGCCGTTTTCCGGGCGCCTGCTCAATATAATTACCTTGTAGCCGCGCTCCAGCAACAGTTGGGTCAATGCCGTTCCTATAAGTCCTGTTCCACCGGTTATAATAACGGTTTCCATCAAGTATAGCTGCTTTTTGAAAATAATTTAATAAAAGTACACAATAAATCGGGCCTTTTGGAATTTATGTAAAGGCAGGAGCAGGTAGGTGTAAATTGACCGCTTAATTTCTGATTTTTAATGTAAGTTTGAAATTGAAGCATTGAAACGTGCCATCTGTATTAACACATATCTGAAATCTATATTACCGCATGCATACGCTATACCGCATACAGTTAGTATTGCTGCTGCTTTTTGCCGGCTCAGCAGCAATGGCACAGAAGATCACCTATTCAGAACCTGAAAAGGATGATTACAAAAGCACGGAATTCGAAATCATTGGCAGGGTAGCAGGCAATATCCTCGTGTATAAAACAGACCGTGGCGATTACGTGGTATCGGTGTATGATAATACGATGCAGCTGAAAAACCGGGTGAAGCTGGATTTTCTGCCACGGAAGGTGATCAGTATGGACTTTGTGGCTTACTCCGATAAAGTGCTGATGATATACCAGTTTCAGCGTAAAGATGCTGTTTTCAGCCTCTGTGCTACCATGTCGCCTGATGCCACCTTTACAGATGCGCCTATCCTGATCGATTCTACCCGCATTGGTATATACTCCAAAGAAAACAAGGTATATTCTGTGGATGTATCGGAAGATAAGAACCGCATTATGGTGTATAAGATCAACCAGGACAACGAAAACAACAATGTGTTTTATACTTTCCTATACGACAGCGCCATGAACCTGGTCAATAACAGCCGCTTGTCGCTGCCCATGCAGAAAAGACAGTTCCTGAGCAATTTTAACCTGACTAATAGCGGCGATTTTATCTTCAATAAGCTGGAGCGTACTTCCAACCGGGATTATGTGTTAAATGGCAACATGATCATCAAACGCCCATTGGTCGATAGCTTTGAAGTAACTCCTATGGAGTTCAAATCCCAGTTGCTCGATGAGGTAAAAATGAAGCTGGACAACAGCAAACAAACCGCGTTGGTAACGGCTTTTTACTATAAACAGAAGCGGGGGAATGTAGAGGGCATCTATCTCTATAAATATGATTATGGCAATCATAAAACCGTGTATGAGAAATCAACTGCCTTTGCAGATGAGCTGAAGGCGAATGCCCGCGGCGAATCCAGTACCAACGCGGCATTCAATGATTATTTCATCCGGAAAATCATTAATACTGCCAATGGCGGATTCCTGTTGGCCGCCGAATCCTTCTCCACGTCTTCCCGCTATCAGCCCTGGAACCGCTGGAACTATATGTACGGAAGCCCATACGGCGGTATGTATGCTCCCTACTACTATTCGCCTTACTCTTCCATGTATTATAACCCATACTACTGGAACAATTCCCAGGGATTACGCTACCACTACGATAATGTGGCGGTGCTGTCTTTCGATGACGAGGGCAATATGCAGTGGAACAACTTTGTACACAAGAGCCAATTCGACGATAACGCCGACCTGTACCTGTCTTACCTGATGGTAAATGTAGGCAGTGAACTGCGTTTCCTGTATAATGAGCTGGACAGAAGGAGCTATATGCTTACGGATGTAAGCCTGGCGCCTGGTGGGAAAGTAAACCGCATGCCTACCCTGCGTAACCTGGATAAAGGTTTTACCTGGATGCCCAGGTATGGTAAACAGATCAGTGGTCGCACGGTAGTAGTACCATGTATTTACAGGAATTATATTTGCTTTGCTAAAATTGACTTTTAATCACACCTTTGCACTGTGATAAGATTTTTCCGTTCAGGCAATCCGTTGACGGTATTGCTCCTGCTGATATATACACTGGTCGTTAAGTTTTACTATCTGATTCATCCATCTTCCTTTGTGGCAGATGGATCAGAAGGATTATTGTACCACCTGCTGGTGAAATGGATGCAAGCCGGTATAGGCAATAGTCCGTTGATCTTCACTTCCCTGGCGATACTGTTGTTGTTCCTGCAGTCGTTGCTGTTTACCCGCATTATCAACCATCACCGGTTGTTTGCCCGGCCTACTTACCTGCCGGCCATGTGTTTCCTGCTTTTTACCTCTATGCTTCAGAGCTGGAATGTATTTTCTCCGGCATTGCTGGTCAACCTGATTATGCTGTGGGTGTTTTCCAGTATAACGGAACTGTATACACGGACTTCCGCCCGGGATGTGGTATTTAACATTGGGTTTGCGTTGGGGGTATGTGGATTGTTTTATTTTCCGTCTGTAATTTTCTGTGTGCTGTTGTTGGCGAGCATGCTCATTATGCGGGCTTTCCGTCTGGCGGAGTGGATTATTGCACTGCTGGGGCTCATATGTCCGATTTATTTGATGGGTACTTATCTCTTCCTGACTGGGCAGATGACTTTACTCTGGAAAATACCAAATATTGGGTTGTCGCTGCCCATGATTAAGGATTATAAGGTATGGGGAGCCATGGTAGCCTGTTTGCTGTTTTTTGTGATAGGCTGGCTGTTATTACAGCGTCCGCTCAAGAAAATGTTGATCCAGGGCCGTAAGATATGGGCCGCATTGATCATATATGTGCTGGTAGCCATGCTGATACCGTTTTTTAACGTACATTTTTCTGCCGGGTACTGGGTATTGGCCGTTTTGCCGGTTTCTATGTTTGCTGGCAACGTCTTTTGGTCTGTCACAAACGATACTTTTGCCAACATTATCCACTTTATTACACTGGCGTACGTCATCGTTATGCAGTATTTCAGCTAGTTTCTCCATTTTAAAAGGCTGATTACCAGTAATTTGTTAAATCAGGACAAACGGCAATGGAAAATTGCGAACGGCGAAGTAATTTTGTCCTTTCCCATTAGATTTGTCATTCGTGAAAAATGAGGATAAAAACGGGGATAAAAACAGTTTTTAAAAACATTATTTACACATAAACACAAAACATTTTCAGATGAAATTTGGCGTTGTCACCTTTCCCGGTTCTAATTGTGATCATGATATGATTGATTCCCTGCGTAACGACCTGGGACAGGAAGTAATAGAACTGTGGCATAAGGACAGAGACCTGAGCGCATTCACTACCAATGACTGCATCGTATTGCCGGGTGGTTTTTCTTATGGCGACTACCTGCGTTGCGGCGCTATCGCGAGATTTAGCCCAATGATGCAGAGTGTGATTGAGTTTGCCAACAAAGGCGGCCGTGTAATAGGTGTTTGTAATGGTTTCCAGGTATTGTGCGAAGCAGGCCTGTTGCCAGGTGCATTATTGCTGAATGACCACCAACAGTTTGTTTGCAAGAACGTTTTCCTGAAAAGCGAAAATACCACTACCGCACTCACTAAGGATGTAACCGGCAGGGCCCTGATGATCCCTGTAGCCCATGGAGAAGGCCGCTACTATGCAGATGATGCTACCGTAGAAGAACTGTTTAAGAACAACCAGGTACTGTTCCGTTACTGCGATGAGTTTGGCAACATTATTGAAACTGCTAATCCAAACGGCGCCATCCGTAATATCGCGGGTATCTGTAACAAAGAAAGAAATGTCTTTGGTATGATGCCTCACCCGGAAAGGGCCACCAGCCTCGCCCTGGGTAATACAGACGGGCAGCTGATTTTACAGAGTCTGATCAATAACAACTAATAGATTAAATCAACCAACCAATTAAAAAGAAAAGCATGAAAAAATTACTCACAGCACTGGCATTGTTCGCCTTGCCCATCCTGGCAAGTGCACAAATCGAAAATCCGGTAAAATGGAGCTTCTCTGCCAAGAAAGTAAATGCCAACACCTACGAAGTACACGCCATCGCCACTATCGAAGCTGGCTGGCACCTGTACGCGCAGGAAGCAGGAGAAGGCCCGGTACCTACCTCTTTCAAGTTTACTAAAAATCCACTGGCGACACTGGAAGGTAAAGTAACCGAAGCAGGTAAACTGCATAAGGCATTCGACAAAAACTTCAACTCTGAACTGAAATACTACGAAAACACCGTAGACTTCGTGCAGAAAGTAACCGTAAAAGGTAAAGCAGCTACTAAAGTGAAAGGCGCTGTAGAATTCATGGTGTGCGATGACCACCAGTGTCTGCCTCCAAAAGAACTGGAATTTGCGGTGAATGTAGGAGGAAAGTAAATTGTATCCGGTAACTGATAAAAATACTCGTAAAACGAGTTCCTCTTCCAGGGAACTCGTTTCTTGTTTTCTCAGATCTATATTATTTAAAGCCTATTGACTTTATGAAGCAACTGCTTGCATTTTTAATACCTGTCTTCGCCCTCTTTGCCTTGCATGCAAATGGCCAGGACAACAGCCCGAAACCTGTTAAATGGCAGTTTTCCGCAGAAAAGAAAAGCGACCAGGAATATGTACTGCACCTGAAAGGTACGGTAGACAAAGGCTGGTTGATGTTTTCCACCACCATGGGAAATGATGATCCCAATACAAGGGTAGCGCTGGATAGTGCAGCTACTTCCATAGCCAGTATTACTGGTATCAAGGAAGCGGGTAAATTAGAAACCCGCAAAGAACCACTCTTTGATAACCTGGAAATCAGGTATTTCGAGAATACTGTGGATCTCGAAACAACCGTAAAATTTACCGGAGCTGTTCCCGCTTCATTTAAAGGTAGTGTCAATTATATGGCATTAAAAGGAGAGGATGCCGTTGGACCGGAAGAAGAAACCTTTAAATTCAGTAAAGATGCTTCTGGCAACCTGACCAGTGTGGCAGCCGGTTTGCAGGAATCTGCAGGTAATGCACAGACGCTAAAGCGTACTGCTATTGATCTGAAAAAACCAGTAAAAGACTGTGGTGGTACAGGCCAGGAAGGCAATGCCAAGAAAAGTCTGTGGGGGCTATTTATCCTCGGTATGCTGGGTGGTTTCATTGCGTTATTCACGCCGTGCGTATTCCCGATGATTCCATTGACTGTGTCTTTCTTTACCAAACAGTCTAAAGACAGGAAGAAAGGAGTTATGAACGCTATTACATACGGGTTCTTTATATTCCTGATATACATACTTTTAAGTCTTCCATTCCATTTCCTCGATTCATTGAACCCGGAAATATTGAATAATATTTCTACCAACATTTGGCTGAATCTTACGTTTTTCGTCATTTTCATTGTATTTGCGATTTCATTTTTTGGATACTTTGAAATCACCTTGCCCAGCGGTTTGGCGAATAAGGTAGACGCGAAAAGTAGTGTAGGAGGCCTGGTAGGTATTTTCTTCATGGCCTTAACCCTGGCATTGGTGTCTTTCTCCTGTACGGGTCCAATTTTAGGTTCTTTGTTAGCGGGTTCTTTATCTACCGACGGAGGGGCTATTCAGCTGTCTGTCGGCATGGGCGGCTTTGGCTTCGCGTTGGCCCTGCCTTTTGCTTTATTTGCTTTGTTCCCCGGATGGCTGAATTCACTACCAAAGTCTGGTGGATGGCTTACTTCAGTGAAAGTGGTTTTAGGGTTCCTGGAACTGGCTATGGCGATCAAATTCCTGTCAAATGCTGACCTGGTGAAACACTGGGGTATTTTGAAACGGGAAGTATTCTTTGCTATCTGGATTATCATTGGTTTTTGTATCGTGTTATATCTCTTTGGCAAAATCCGTTTCCCGCACGATTCACCTATTAAAAAACTTAGCAAGGGTAGAATTACACTGGCGCTGATCTTCCTGGTCTTCACTATTTACCTGATACCGGGAGTCACCAATACCACTTATGCTAATCGTTCACTCATCAGTGGTTTCCCGCCACCATTGAGCTATAGCGTTTATGGGAAAGATGCTGCAAAAGGAGTAGAGCCCAATGTAATGAATGATTATGAGAAGGCGCTGCAACTGGCTAAGGAGCAGCACAAGCCACTCCTGCTGGATTTTACCGGCTGGGCGTGTGTTAACTGCCGTAAGATGGAAGAAAATGTTTGGCCAAAGGATGAAGTAAAAGTGTTGATAGAAAAGGATTATATCCTGGTATCGCTTTATGTAGATGACAGAAAGCTTTTACCGGAAGATCAACAGTTTTTATTCACTACCAGCAATGGTTTCAAGAAAGAGATCAAAACAGTAGGCGACAAGTTTGCTACAATGCAGACAGAGAACTTTTCCAACAACTCACAGCCGTTTTATGTGTTAATCAGTCCCGATGAAAAGCTGCTGACGCATCCGGTGGGTTACACACCTGATCCGAAAGCGTATGCAGAGTGGCTGAAATGCGGCCTGGAGGCATTCAAAAGTACTAAGTAGTTTGTACTACTATGAGTTATAAACAGGAAGGGCTGCACATTTGTGCAGCCCTTCCTGTTTATAGTTTACACGGATATCAGAAAGAATAATTCGGCAACTCAGCTGCCTCAATTTTTTCCTGTTGACGGTTCACCAGGTTTTTGATGCTGAGGGTATTTTCCTGTAGTTCTGATTCACCGAGGATGATCACATACGGAATACCGCGTTTATCTGCATACTTCATTTGTTTATCCATTTTGGCATTTTCATGGAACAGTTCTGCTGCTACGCCATTTTTACGCAGTTGCATCATGTAGCCAAATGCTTTACGGGCGCTGTCTTCTCCCAGGTTCAGGAATAGTACTTTGGTAGATTGTTGTGCTGTTTGGGGAAACAGTTGCAGTTCTTCCAGTACATCATAAATACGATCTACGCCAAAGGAGATACCAACGCCGGAGATGCCAGGGAGGCCAAAGAGGCCTGTAAGATCATCGTATCGGCCGCCGCCGCCGATGCTGCCCATTTTAACCGTGGCGGGTGCTTTTACTTCTACGATTAAGCCGGTGTAGTAGTTGAGGCCCCGGGCCAGGGTTACGTCTATGATCGGTGTAGTATTAAAATCGCCATAGCCAGAGTTGATCACAAATGATAGTTCTTCGATGCCTTTTAGTGCTGTAGCGGAGGATTGCAGCAGTTCTTTCAGCTGCGACAATTTTTCGGTGCTGCTGCCGTCAATGGCGAGGAAGCGTTCAATCGTGTTGATATCGTTGGGTGCAAGTCCGCGTTCCTCCAGTTCTTTCCGGACACCGGCTGCGCCTATCTTATCCAGTTTATCGATGGAGATGGTAATATCTGTCAGCAGTTCGGGTTTGCCGATTACTTCTGCGAGGCCTGCCAATATTTTGCGGTTATTGATACGTAGTTCATATCCTTTCAATCCCAGTTTAGTAAACACGGTATCATAGATCAGCAGGAGTTCTACTTCATTCAGCAGGGAATTGCTTCCCACTACGTCGGCGTCGCACTGGTAAAATTCGCGGTAGCGGCCCTTCTGGGGCTTGTCGGCCCGCCATACCGGTTGCATTTGATAGCGTTTAAAGGGCAATGCCAGTTCATGTTGATTCATCACCACGTAGCGGGCAAATGGGATGGTGAGATCGTAGCGCAGGGCCTTTTCTGTGATGGCGGCTACCAGTTCTTTATTATCTTTTGCTTCGTGAGCGGCGGTATAGATCTCTCCATTGTTCAATACTTTGAACATCAGTTTATCCCCTTCTTCCCCATATTTACCGGTAAGGGTGGATAAGTTTTCCATCGCGGGGGTTTCCAGTGGTTGGAAGCCGAATAGTTCGAAGGTTTCGCGGATGGTCTGGAAGATATAATTACGTTTTCTTACTACCACGGGGCCAAAATCACGGGTGCCTTTAGGAATGCCTGGCTTTATCATCTCAAAAAAATGTTAAAAGTTTATTGTTGCTGGGCTGTGATGGCGTCACAGGCCTCAAAGATCATTTTATATACAGGAGCAAACATTTTGTCGTCGTAATAAGGGTCCGGTACTTCCTGTTGTCCTGGCAGCAGGAATTGCACTTTAGCTTTATCGGCCTCGTTGCGGGCTTTTCTTATCACGTCGGCATAGTTGTTCCGGTCCATTACATAGATGCGGTCAAAGGTATCGAAATCGGCTGTTTGGAACTGCCGGCCTCTGAGGCTGGAGATGTCCACGCCGTTTTTCCTGGCTTCTTTTACAGACCGGTGGTCGGGGGAATGGCCTATATGCCAGCTGCCGGTGCCGGCAGAATCAATTTCCCAGTTGAGCCCCCTTTCGGTAGCCAGATGTCGCATTACGCCTTCTGCCAGGGGAGAACGACAAATATTTCCCAGGCATACCATCAAAATCTTCATATCGTATCAAAAGATGAATCAGGCCGCAAACCTACAAGATATTATGGAAATGTGTACCCATTTGCATCTTTATCGTAGAAACGGGCTCAAAAAGAAGGATTTCAGGCGTAATAAAGCAAAAACTTCCGCAAATTGTAATTAGCGGGAAATGATGAAATTTTAAATCAAAAATTTGCGTGATGTTGAAAAAATGCCTCAAATTGCGGCCGGATAGGCGATTGGATGCAGTTTTGTTGCAGTTTTTTAACATTCTTCTAAAATTCTCTTTACCGGATTAAAAAATTATTTTTTGTATAATTGTAACTCGCAACATGGAAACACACGAAGAACAGACAAGCAGACGACTGGAAAACAGGTATCGGCCAATGGGTGAGCTGATCAGGGGGCTATTTTTTATCCTCTTTGGTTTGTTTGCCATATTCGGAGAACGAATGGGGTTGGCTCATTTCCGTATTTCACAAACAACGATGAACATAGCTGGTGCGATATTGCTAATCTATGGCCTCTTTAGGATTTACAATGGAATCAGGAAACTTTTTTTTAACAGGAACTAAAGAGGGCAGATATGTTTTTCAGTTTTAAAAGAATGAATGCTGTATATTTATCAGCACTAATATTGGTGTTAGCGGCTTGTGGCCCAAATCCAAATGCGAAAAAACTTGATACAGCCACGGAAGGTACTATTCGCATCAGCGTAGATGAAACGTATAAACCACTCATGGATTCAGAAATAAAAGTTTTTGAATCGCTGTATCCCAAAGCACATATCGTAGCTTCTTATAAACCGGAAGCAGATTGCTTTAAAGATCTTTTAAATGATAGTGCCCGCCTGGTGATCGTAACCCGCGATTTCAACAAACAGGAGCTGGAATATTTCAAGCAAATAAAAATTACGCCTAACAGCCTTTTACTTGCCTGGGATGCACTGGCACTGGTGGTGAATAAAGACAATCCTGATTCTGTATTTACGATGGATCAGGTGCGTAGCATCATGGACGGTACTGCTAAAGATAGAAAATGGCAACTGGTGTTTGATAATGCCAACTCAAGCACCGTGCGATACATCATGGACTCCATCAACAAGGGAAAGCCTTTGCCAACAAACACAATGGCTGCCAAAACCAATCCTGAAGTGGTGGATTACGTGTCTAAAAACAAAGACGCAATTGGTGTGATAGGTGTCAGCTGGATCTCTGATCCCGCCGATTCATTGTCAATGGCCTTCACGAAGCGGGTGAGTGTAGTGAGGTTAAGGGCAGACAATGGTTCGGATTTTGTTAAACCATACCAGGCTTATATTGGTATTGGTTCCTATCCATTAAAGCGCGGCTTCTTTTTCTGCCTGAAAGAGCCTTATCATGGCCTTGGCAGTGGATTTGCAACCTTTCTCGGCAGTTATGAAGGGCAACTGGTCATCAAACAGTTCCGTTTATTCCCCGCCAGACTGAATGTAGTTTTCCGGGAAGCGAACCTGAAGTAGAAAAAAAACACAACTAAAACTAAAAAACCAGATTGCATGAACAAACGGAAAAGTTTAATCGTAGCATTGCTTTGCGCTGCATCTAGCGGTGTGATGGCCCAATCTGTGGAAGACGGAGTGAAAGACCTGTATTATGGTAAATACCTGTCTGCCAAGCAGAATTTAGAGAAGGTGATAGCAGCAAAGCCTACGGAGGACAAAGCTTATTATTACCTCGGTATAGCACAGCTCGGACTGGAAGATGTTGCAGGTGCTGCAGCTACTTTCCAGAAAGGTTTACAGGCAGTGCCTACTTCAGCCTTATTACAGGCAGGTATGGGCCGTATTGATCTGATCAATGGTAATGCCGCTGCTGCAAAACAGAAATTTGAAGCTGCCAGTGCTGCTACCCAGGGCCGCGACGGGGATGTAGCCCGCGCCATAGCCGATGCCAACACAGAAATTAAAGGTGGTGATCGTCCTTATGCCCTTACTGTGATGGAGAAACTCCTGAACAATGAAGGCCGCAAAAAGAAAGAACAATACACACCGATCGCAGCTGATTATATCGAATTAGGAGATGCATACCGCTTCCTGGGTGGTGAAAATGGTGGTAAAGCCATCACTACTTATGAAAAAGCGCTGGAAGTGGATCCTAACAACGCAGAAGCTGTAATGAAAGAAGGTTTGGTAAACTACAACGCCAGGCTGAAATCTGAAGCGGTAGCTGATTATACCAAAGCTACCAACATGGACGCCAACTATGGCCCGGCTTACTACGAACTGTTTAACTTCTACATTACTCCGAAGAAAGACCAGTTATCGTGGGACGAAGCTGCCAAATACCTGGAAAAATATATGGCAGTTGCTGACCCGGCAGATAAAACCAAGAACCAGTACCTGGGCGCTTACATCGCTTTCTTCAAGAAAGACTATGATAACGCCATCTCTAAAGGTCAGGCTACCCTGGCAGGTGCTAATGAGCTCTATACCAATAAGCTGAACCTGCTGATCGGGGATGCTTACCTGCAGAAAGGCGATTCCCTGAACGCTAAGAAAACAATGGATGAGTATGTAGCTAAAGTAGGCGAATCCAAACTGGACTCGAACGACTATAAGCTGTTGAGTACTATCTACATGCGTTTAAAATCTGCTGATACTGCTACTCAAACCCAGTATACAGAAAAGGCGCTGGGTTACCTGGAAAAATATGCAGGTTCTATCACAGCCAAGGATCCTGAAACCTTTATCCAGATTGCAGAACAGTTGAAAGGTGCCAGGAAATATGCGGCTGCTGCTGATTGGTATGGAAAAGCCAATGAAATAAGCCTGGCCAATAAAGAGCAATTACAGGCCATTGATTATTTCAACGTGGGTATCAACTACTACTATGGCGCAGTAAACGTTAAGCCTTCTGATACCGCCCTGCTGACAAAAGCAGATGCTGCTTTCCAGAAAGTAATTGAGGCAAAACCAGAGCTGGGCACCGGTTACTACTGGAGAGGTATGACTAACTTCGTTAAAGATCCACAGGCGCAGGAAGGTATAGCTAAGCCTTACTACGACAAATACATCGAAATTTCAGAAGTAGATCCGGCTAAAAACAAGAGTACGCTGATCAACGCTTATACTTATGAGTTGTTATATTACTACTTTAAGGAGGATAAAGCGAATTTGAAGGTATATGCGGATAAACTGATTGCTTTAGATCCAAATAACGGCACCGTTAAGCAAATCACAGAAAATATGGCTGCCCGCGAAAAAGCGGCTAACAAGCCAGCAGCTAAACCAGCTGCTAAGGCAGGCCAGAACAAGAAATAAGCATTGAAAAATGTCAAATAGCTAAAAAACCTCCTGTACTTACAGGAGGTTTTTTAGTTTCCGGTTGGTGAAAAAAGATAATATTTTACCTACTAATAGATTTGATATTTGGTCAACTTACAGTATTTTTGCGCATTCGGACAATGTTTTTATCGGGAAGCTTATGTATACAGACACTGTATTTTTGTCAGCAACGACTACTCCTTTCAGCTATTTCCCTATAGTACTGCAATTAATTGCTGCTTTAGGTTTCGTAGGGATCACGATGTTAGCTACTCACTTTTTGGGTCCCAAGCGTAAAACCAGCGATAAGCTTATTAACTTTGAGAGTGGAATCGAGCAAAAGGGAAATGCCCGCCAGCCGGTAGCTATCAAATACTTCCTCACCGCTATTCTTTTCGTGTTATTTGATGTGGAAGTTATCTTTTTCTACCCTTATGCTGTGAATTTCAAGGAGCTGGGTTGGGAAGGCTTCATGGCTGTGTTGATGTTTGTGGGTTTCTTCTTGTGTGGTTTTATTTATATCACGAAGAAGGGTGCCCTGAAGTGGGAAGACTAATCTTAAACCTCTAAATTAAATCCAATGGCTCGTCCGGTTCAATATAATAATAAAGTGAAGATGGTGGAAATCCCTGATGGATATTCCGGTGAAGGATTTTATGCCACCTCTTTTGATAAGGCAATAGGCCTGGCGCGTAAAAACTCCATCTGGCCTTTACCTTTCGCTACATCCTGCTGTGGTATTGAGTTTATGGCTACCATGGCGGCAACATATGATATGGCGCGTTTTGGAGCAGAACGTATGGCTTTTACGCCGCGTCAGTGCGATTTGCTGATGGTAATGGGTACTATTTCCAAGAAAATGGGACCTATTGTACGCCAGGTATATCTGCAGATGGCGGAACCACGCTGGGTAATGGCGGTAGGCGCCTGCGCCTGCAGCGGTGGTATATTTGATACTTACTCCGTATTACAGGGTATAGACCAGGTAATTCCGGTAGATGTATATGTACCAGGATGTCCTCCAAGACCAGAAGGAATTATCGACGGCTTCATGAAAATACAGGAACTCGTAGGGCAGGAAAGTCTTCGCCGTCGTAACTCCGACAAGTATAAGGAGCTGATGGAATCCTACGGTATCAAGTAAGGAGAGGGAATGGTTAATTGTAAATCGTAAATTTCAAATTGTTAATGTCTTTAACAAACGAACGCATACAGCAACGCCTGACGGAGAAATTTGGAGATGTGCTTAGCGGCTTTGAAGAGCCGTACGGACTGCTTACCCTCACCGCCCAGAAAGATTATAACCTGAAAGTAATGCAATTCCTGTTTGATGATGAGGAATTGCGTTTTCGTTTTTTAACGGATATCACCGCTGTGCATTACCCGGAAAGAAAGAACGAAGAACTGGCAGTAGTATATCACCTGCACAACCTGCAGGACAATATCAGGCTCCGTCTGAAAGTATTTACGCCTGTGGCCAAACCGGACGTTTTTACCGCTACCAGCTTATATGAATCGGCTAACTGGATGGAACGCGAAACTTACGATTTCTTCGGGATCAATTTTGTTGGCCATCCTAACCTGATCCGTGTACTGAATGTGGACGAAATGACCTATTTCCCCATGAGAAAGGAATTTCCGCTGGAAGACGCTATGCGTATTGACAAGGATGATGAGATGTTTGGAAGGGGAGGAAATATTTAATACAACCAGGCTATGTTAGATCAGAAACAACATATAAAACTGCCGGAAGGCTCCATCGAAAAAGACACCACCACGCTGAACCTGGGTCCTACCCACCCGGCTACCCACGGCGTATTTCAGAATATCCTGGAAATCGATGGTGAACGTATTGTCAGCGCGGTACCTACCGTAGGGTATATCCACCGCGCATTTGAGAAGATTGCGGAGCGCCGTCCTTATTACCAGATTACACCACTTACCGACCGTCTTAACTACTGTTCCGCCCCTATCAACAACATGGGATGGTTACTCACCGTAGAAAAGCTCCTGGGTATCGAAGTACCTAAACGGGTAGACTACCTGCGTGTGATTATCATGGAACTGGCACGTATTGCAGATCACCTGATCTGTAGCTCTGTAATGGGCGTGGATACCGGTGCTTTAACCGGTTTCGTATACGTGATGACCTACCGGGAATTGATATACGAAATTTACGAAGAAATATGCGGTTCCCGCCTGACCACCAACATTGGTCGTATCGGCGGTTTTGAAAGGAATTTCACGCCAACTGCATTTGCCAAAATAGAACGCTTCCTGGCAGAATATCCTGCTGTACTGAAAGAATTTGAAACCCTGCTTACCCGTAACCGTATCTTCATGGAACGTACCCAGGGTGTAGGCGCAATCAGTGCAGAGAGAGCACTCAGCTATGGCTTTACAGGTCCTAACCTGCGTGCAGCCGGCGTTGACTACGATGTACGTGTAGCTAATCCGTACAGCTCCTACCAGGACTTCGACTTTTCAGTACCGGTAGGTACTACCGGCGATAGCTACGACCGCTTCCTGGTGCGTAACGCCGAAATGTGGGAAAGCATCAGCATTATCCGCCAGGCCATGGAGAAACTGAAATCCCTGCCGGCAGATGTATACCATGCAGATGTACCTGCTTACTACCTGCCTGATAAAAAGGATGTATATACGAAAATGGAAGCCCTTATCTATCACTTTAAAATAGTAATGGGGGAAACAGATATATTACCGGGTGAGGTGTACAATGCCGTGGAAGGAGCAAATGGTGAACTTGGATTTTACCTGATCAGCGATGGTGGCCGTAGTCCTTACAGACTGCATTTCCGCCGTCCCTGCTTTATTTACTACCAGGCTTACCCTGAGCTGATTAAAGGTTCCATGCTGAGCGATGCCATCGTTTGTATGAGCAGCCTGAACCTGATTGCGGGAGAACTGGATGCCTAACAGGGAGCTGATAGACTCCGGTAAAGAATATTTTGAAGATTAAAGCTGATTAAAATAATGGCTGAGGTTCAATTTTCGGAAGAGAAACTGAATAAAGTAAAAGAAATCATTGCACGCTACCCGGCAGGGAAGCAGAAAAGTGCATTGATACCAGTGCTGCACCTGGCTCAGGAAGCATTTGGGGGATGGCTGAGTGCAGAAACAATGGACTACGTTGCATCTCTATTGCAACTGGAGCCGATTGAAGTGTATGAAGTAGCTACTTTCTATAGCATGTTTAACCTGAAACCGGTAGGTACTTACCTTTTTGAGGTATGTCAAACAGGTCCGTGCATGGTAAGTGGTTCTGATCAGATTGTTGATTATATAAAAAATAAACTGGGTATTGGTGTGGGCGAAACTACAGCAGACGGGATGTTTACCCTTAAAACGGTAGAATGCCTGGGCGCCTGTGGGTACGCACCGATGATGCAGCTGGGTAAACATTACCGCGAGCATCTGACACCTGCCAAGGTAGATGAAATCATTGCAGAATGCAGATCTAAAGCAAACGCAAACTGATGCATCCAAAAAACAACCTGCCCATGCGTGTAAGGGACATGTATCAGCGGCACAAACTGCAAATCGTAGAAGCACTTTTACTGGTGGGATTACTCACCGCATTGTGGCGAATCGATAACTGGCTGGTTTCCCTTATCTGTGGCGTTAGCGCCGGCCTCCTGTTTTACAGACTGGCAGACCGCATTTCGCAACATGGTATACGTAAGGCATAAAAGATATACACAAAAATCATTGATGGGATCGGATAGTCTGATACCATTACACCATAAGGAAGAAAATGGGACGCAAATTACTGTTAGATAAAGCACATATAGAAGGCATCCGGTACTATGACACCTACCGGAGCAATGGCGGTTATGCTGCAGCGGAAAAAGCGCTGAAAACCATGGGACCCGATGCGGTACTGGAAGAAGTGAAGAAGAGCGGCCTGAGAGGTCGCGGTGGTGCAGGTTTTCCTACCGGTTTAAAGTGGAGTTTCATCGCCAAACCGGAAGGCGTACCCCGCTACCTGGTTTGTAATGCGGATGAATCGGAACCAGGTACGTTCAAAGACCGTTACCTCATGGAATTCATCCCCCACCTCCTCATTGAAGGGCTCATTATCTCCAGCTTTACCCTTGGCGCTAACAGTGCTTACATCTACATCCGCGGTGAATATGCATGGATTCCGGACATCCTAGAACAGGCCATTGCAGAAGCAAAAAATAAAGGCTGGCTGGGTAAAAACATTCTCGGTACCGGCTTCGATCTGGAAATATATGTACAACGCGGCGCCGGCGCCTATATCTGTGGTGAAGAAACAGCCTTGATCGAATCGCTGGAAGGTAAGCGCGGTAATCCCCGTATCAAGCCTCCATTCCCGGCGGTAAAAGGATTATGGCAGTGCCCTACCGTGGTAAATAACGTGGAAACACTGGCAGCAGTAGTGCCTATCATCAACATCGGCGGCGATGAGTATATCAAGTATGGCACCGGCAAATCTACCGGTACCAAACTGATTTCGGCCTGTGGCAATATCAACAAGCCCGGTGTATACGAAATTGAAATGAATATCTCCGTGGAAGAGTTCATCTATTCTGATGAATATTGCGGTGGTATCAAAAATAACAAACGCCTGAAAGCCTGTATCCCCGGCGGATCTTCTGTACCGGTGTTACCGGCCAACCTGCTGCTGAAAACAGCAAAGGGCGAAACCCGCATGATGACTTATGAGAGTCTTGCTGATGGCGGATTTGCAACAGGTTCTATGCTCGGTTCCGGTGGATTTATTGTGATGGATGAAGACCAGTGTATTGTACGCAATACACTCACTTTTGCCCGCTTCTACCACCACGAAAGCTGTGGTCAGTGCAGCCCTTGCCGTGAAGGTACCGGTTGGATGGAGAAAGTATTGAAGAATATTGAGTACGGTAAAGGTAAAATGAGTGATATAGACCTGCTCTGGGACATTCAACGTAAGATAGAAGGAAATACTATTTGCCCGCTTGGCGATGCTGCTGCATGGCCGGTGGCTGCCGCTATACGCCACTTCCGTGACGAATTTGAATGGCATGTGGCACATCCACAGGAGGCCCTGACCCGGAACTTCGGGCTGGCGCATTATGCGGATCCATTGCCTGCTCCGGTAGCAGCTGTGTAAGTCACGCAGAGGCGCAGAGAAGCAGAGCAGCAAAGGAAAAAGGAGAAAAGAAAGAATAGAAAGGATAGAATAGAAGGAGAAGAGAAGATTTTCATTACTGAAAGTAGTTAACCCACGATAAAACTTTCATCCATGACGGAAAATGAAATCTCCAGGGAGATTGTAGATGCCTGTTTTCAGATACATACCAGGTATGGACCAGGACTATTTGAATCTGTATATGAGGAATTATTGAGTTATGAACTAAGAAAGAGAAATTTAGGTGTCAAGCGACAGGAAGGGGTAAAATTAGTTCACGAGGATATTATTCTTGATAAGGCATTCAGAGTGGATCTGATAATAGAGAATAAAGTGATCATTGAAATTAAATCAGTGGAAGAGTTGAAAGATATGCATTACAAGCAATTGTTTACCTATCTGAAACTAACAAACTTAAAACTTGGACTATTAGTCAACTTTAATGTTGCACTAATTAAAACAGGAATACACAGGATAGTAAATAAGTTATAAAATTATAAACTTTGCGTCTTTGCTCCTTTGCTCCTTTGCGAGCAACAGCATTGATAAGCAAAAACTATATTAAGATGGCGGAGGAAAAAAAATTATTTAAGGTTAAAATCGATAACATCTCTGTAGAGGTGGAACCCGGTACAACCATACTGAATGCGGCCAGGCAGATAGGAGGAGAGATAGTGCCGCCAGCCATGTGTTATTATTCCAAATTGCAGGGAAGTGGTGGTAAATGCCGCACCTGCCTGGTGAAAGTATCCAAAGGCTCCGATGCCGATCCTCGTCCCATGCCTAAACTGGTGGCCAGCTGCCGTACTACCGTAATGGACGGTATGGAAGTGTCTAACATCACTTCCCCGGAAGTACTGGAAGCACGTAAAGGCGTAGTGGAATTCCTGCTGCTCAATCACCCGCTGGACTGCCCGGTATGTGATCAGGCGGGAGAATGCCACTTGCAGGATCTGAGCTACGAACACGGAGCGGATAGCACCCGTTATGAATTTAAACGCAGAACTTTCGATAAGGTAGACCTGGGCGATAAAATCAAATTACACATGACACGTTGCATCCTCTGCTATCGTTGTGTGTATACTGCCGACCAGCTGACCGAAAAACGTGAACACGGGATATTAGGCCGTGGAGATGCGTCTGAAATCAGTACGTATATCTCCCAGTCACTGGATAACGACTTTATCGGTAATGTGATCGATGTTTGCCCGGTAGGCGCATTAACCGATCAAACTTTCCGTTTCAAAAACCGTGTATGGTTCCTGAAGCCGGTAGATGCCCACCGCGATTGTGAAAATCCGAAATGCTGCGGTAAAACTGTGCTGTGGATGCGTGGTAATGAAGTGTTCCGCGTAACTGCCCGTAAAGACAAATACGGCGAAGTAGAAGCATTTATCTGCGATACCTGCCGTTTTGATAAAAAAGATGTGAAAGACTGGATCATCGAAGGCCCACGCAAAATAGAACGTAACAGCGTTATTTCACAAGGTCACTATGTGAATACCGTGAAGCCTAAAGATGCGCTGGTGGAAGTACTGGACGGCAGACAACCTAAACTGTTGTTTGATATCCATTCTGAAAGCCAGGTAAACAGACCGGACATTGATCTGTCGAAGATCCACGGCCCGGCTCACTCTGATGATTTTAAGAAGTAACAATCGTAATTACGTGTAAGTATGACCTTATTAAGCATAGATTGGTTTTTTATAATTGAAAAAGTACTCCTGATATCCGGAGTGCTGGTACTTTCACTGGTAGTGGCCATGTATTCTACCTGGGGAGAAAGGAAGATCGCGGCGTGGATCCAGGATCGTCTGGGGCCTAACCGTGCGGGTCCAATGGGATTATTGCAACCATTGGCCGATGGAGGAAAGCTCTTCTTCAAGGAAGAAATTATTCCAAGTACTTCCAACCGCTTCCTGTTCATACTCGGTCCTTCCATTGCTATGCTGGTGGCTTGTATGACCAGTGCTGTTATTCCCTGGGGCGATACGCTGACTATTGCCGGCCGTGAAATATCCCTGCAGGTAGCAGATGTTAACATTGGTATTCTTTTCATTTTCGGGGTGGTGAGTATGGGCGTATATGGTATCATGCTCGGAGGTTGGGCTTCCAACAATAAATACTCCCTGATGGCATCCGTACGTGCTGCCTCCCAGATCATTTCCTATGAGCTGCCTATGGGCCTGGCTTTGATCGCTTTGTTGATGATGACCGGTTCCCTGAGCTTAAAGGATATTGTAGAACAACAACGCCATGGTTTGTGGAATGTAGTATACCAACCACTGGGCTTTTTCATCTTCCTGGTATGTGCCTTCGCTGAATGTAACCGTGCTCCTTTCGACTTGCCTGAAGCAGAAAATGAATTGAACGGAGGTTACCACCTGGAATATTCTTCCATGAAACTTGGGTTCTTCCTGTTCGCAGAGTATATCAACATGTTTATCAGTTCAGCCCTGATGGCTACTATGTATTTCGGTGGTTATGCCTTCCCGGGTATGGATAAGCTGGGACTGGATGGTAATATGTTAACGATTTTAGGATTCCTGGCATTATTTATCAAAACGTTGGTATTCATCTTCTTCTTTATGTGGGTACGCTGGACGGTGCCAAGATTCCGTTATGATCAGCTGATGCGCCTGGGTTGGAAAGTAATGATTCCACTGGCATTGGTAAATATGCTGATTACAGGAGCGGTAGTATTGGCGCGTCAACATTAATATTATCTAATTAAATACACACGCAAGTGTGGATGAAATAAAGCATTCGTTATGCAAGCATTAACAAACAGGGCAAAAGCAGTAGATCGCCGGCCGATGACCTTCATGGAGAAGTTGTACATCCCTGCTATTGCCAAAGGTATGAGTATCACTTTTAAACATATTTTTCAGCGTAAGGCTACGGTGAGCTTTCCTGAAAAGAAGCGTGACTTCAGCCCGGTATTTCGTGGATTACACATATTAAACCGTGATGAAGAAGGACGTGAAAGATGTACTGCCTGCGGATTGTGTGCGGTAGCTTGTCCTGCTGAAGCCATTACCATGGAGGCAGCAGAAAGAAAACCCGGAGAAGAAAACCTGTATAGGGAAGAAAAATATGCCGCAAAATATGAGATCAATATGTTGCGTTGCATATTCTGTGGTTTTTGTGAAGAGGCTTGTCCTAAAGACGCTATCTATCTGTCTGAAACCTTTGCACCCGCAAACTATCAGCGTAAGGGCTTCATTTACGGAAAAGATGATCTGTTGATCCCTGATCCGAAAGAAGGAAAATAATATTATTCACAGCGCACATTTAGCTAAAAATACAATAGTCAAACATAGCAGAGATGGGAATGAGTATCCAACAAATAATTTTCATGGTGCTGTCGGTCATCGCGCTGATTTCAGCATTGGGCGTGGTATTAAGTAAGAATCCTGTGACGAGCGTATTGTGCCTGATCATAACATTCTTTACTATAGCCGGGCATTATATTATGATGAATGCCCAGTTCCTGGCAGTGGTGCATATCATTGTGTACGCCGGTGCCATCATGGTGTTGTTCCTTTATGTACTGATGCTCATGAACCTCAATGCAGAGCTGGAACCACAGAAACGCAACTGGCTGAAATATGCCGGCGCTATCAGTGGGGGTGCTTTACTGGTGGTACTGGTAGCTGCTTTACGCGATGCCAGCATGCCTGCATTGAGCACACAACCTACGGAAATAGGGTTGATTAAGAACCTGGGACAAATCCTGTTCAAACAATATGTGCTGCCATTTGAGGTGAGCAGTATCCTGTTCCTCAGCGCCATGGTAGGTGCCGTTGTTATTGGTAAAAAAGACTAGAGAAACGGGTATACACGGAGCTTCCGGGTATGCTTAATTGGTAATTCGTAATTTATTTTATGCCTGTTCAATATTACATATTCCTGAGTATCGCCTTGTTTTGTATAGGTGTGATGGGTGTACTGATGCGCAGAAATGCCATCATCATCTTTATGTGCATAGAGCTGATGCTGAATGCAGTGAACCTGCTGATGGTATCATTTTCCAAAATGTGGGCAGATGCAGGCAGAGTAGATGCCGGATCGGCACAGCTGTTTGTATTCTTTATAATGGTGGTGGCGGCTGCAGAAGTAGCAGTGGGACTGGCTATCATTACAATGGTTTACAGAAATACACACTCAGTAGATATTAACATTCTTAACAGGCTGAAAAATTAATAATTCTGCTCTTCTTAATTATTGAATTTTTCGTCGTCGTAAATAGAATTGATAAATGATTAATCTAGTTTGGCTGGTACCATTTTTACCATTATTAGGTTTCCTGGTGAATGGATTGGGACGCAGATTTTTATCCAAGTCCCTGGTAGGATTTGTTGGAAGCGGCGCTGTACTGGCGTCCTTTGTGATTAGCTTATTAATATTTCTGGAAGTAAAGGCTCCCGGGTTTTCTGCACAGGTAGTTACCCTGTTTGATTTTATCAGCGTAGGATCCCTGCATATTCCTTTTGCCTTCCAGGTAGATCAGCTGAGTGCCCTGTTCCTGCTGGTGATCACCGGTGTGGGTACCCTGATACATATCTACTCTACTTCTTATATGCATGATGAAAGCGATGAAAGTTTCGCCAGGTATTTTGCTTACCTGAACCTCTTCGTTTTCTCTATGTTGATACTGGTGCTGGGCGCCAACTACGTCATGATGTTTATAGGCTGGGAAGGGGTTGGTCTTTGCTCTTATCTCCTGATCGGTTTCTGGTTTAAAAATACCAACTATAACAACGCCGCCAAGAAAGCATTTGTGATGAACCGCATCGGTGACCTCGGTTTCCTGATCGCTATTTTCTTCATGATCATGCAGTTTGGTACAGTTACTTTCCCTGAGGTATTTGCAAAAGCAGCACCGCTGGGCATGAACAACACTGTCCTCAGCGCCATTGCCATGCTACTGTTTGTAGGAGCGATGGGTAAATCTGCCCAGATTCCTTTATACACCTGGTTGCCGGATGCGATGGCGGGTCCTACCCCGGTATCTGCCCTGATCCACGCCGCTACCATGGTGACCGCCGGTATTTACATGATTGCCCGCAGCAACGTGATTTATACATTGGCACCACATGTGCAAACGGTAGTAGCGATTATCGGTCTGGCTACCGCCCTGTTTGCTGCTTCTATTGCGTTAAAACAAAATGATATTAAAAAAGTGCTGGCTTATTCTACTGTGAGCCAGCTGGGTTATATGTTCCTGGCCCTGGGCGTAGGTGCTTATGGAGCGGCGGTGTTTCACGTAATGACACATGCCTTCTTCAAAGCTTTATTATTCCTTGGTTCGGGTTCTGTAATTCACGCCATGGGCGGTGAACAGGATATCCGCAAAATGGGTGGTTTGAAGAAGTTCATGCCTACTACAAGTTTGACTTTCTTCATAGGCTGTTTGGCTATTGCTGGTTTTCCGGGGCTTTCTGGCTTCTTCTCCAAAGATGAGATCCTGGCGCAGGCTTATGCCAATAACCCGGTGTTATATGTACTGGGGTTGGTTGGTGCACTGATGACAGCCTTCTACATGTTCCGTTTATACTACATCACTTTTGCCGGTAAATTCCGGGGTACACACGACCAGGAACACCACCTGCACGAAAGTCCCGCTGCTATTACTATTCCGTTGGTGATCCTTGCAGTGCTTTCTATCTTCAGTGGTTATATTGGCTTACCGGAAGTATTTCATACAAAGAACCTGCTGGCAGATTACCTATCGCCTGTATTTGCACCTTCCGCACCTTTTGCAGTGGAGCATCATATGACTGAAGGCACTGAATGGTTATTGATGGGAGTAAGCAGTGTGCTGGTCATCATATTTATCCTGCTGGCCCGTCAGAAATTTGCGAGCTATGAAGATACCGGCGCTGAAAGCACTGGCTTCGGTAAAGTGCTGGAAAACAAATGGTATATAGATGAATTGTATGATACTATCATAGTGAAACCATTGTATGAACTGGGTCGTTTCTTCCGGGATACGGTAGAAAAGGCAGGTATCGACAAGCTGGTAAATGGTATCGGGCGTGGTGTACAGCTGGGTGGCCAGCGGATTCGCCTGGTACAGAATGGCCTGGTAGGTTTTTACATCTTTGCCATGGTGATCGGTATGATTGTATTATTTGTGATCGGATTCTTATTATAAACCAATAGCAGAAGTTACAAGCGCAGATAAATTATGTTGACAGTTTTATTAATATTGATTCCTTTCATAGCCGGCCTTATCGCATTTGGTCTGAAGGGATCCGGGCCAAAAGTGCTGGGCATGATTTCATCGCTGGCAACAGTGGTGTTAGCAATAGGAGCATGGTGCCGTTTTCGTACTGCTCCAGACAGTCTGAATCTTGTTGCGAACTGGATTCCACAGCTGGGAAGTCAATTTCGTGTAGGGTTAGATGGAATGGGCGTGATGCTTTGCTTATTGACAGCGATAGCTTCTCTGCTGGTTTTCATTACTATTTATAGCCGCGACTATGAAAAGCCAGGTGCTTTTTATGGTTTGATGTTATTGTCCCAGGCCGGGCTGACCGGTGTTTTCACCGCTTTTGATGCCTTGCAGTTTTACATCTTCTGGGAATTAGCGCTGATACCTGTTTATTTCCTCTGCTCTTTATGGGGAGGCGAAAAACGTATAGCCGTTACCTTTAAATTCTTTGTATATACTTTCCTCGGTTCACTGTTGATGATGGTAGGTATCATCTACCTGTACTTTCAGACTGCTGATCATTCCTTCAGCTGGTCTTCCTTCAGCAGTATTCACCTGAACCCGGATGATCAGAAATGGTTATTCTGGTTATTCTTTGTGGCATTTGCCATTAAGATGCCCATATTTCCGTTTCATACCTGGCAGCCAGATACCTATGAACAGTCGCCTACACCTGTTACGATGATCCTTTCCGGTGTCATGGTAAAAATGGGGTTATTTGGTGTTATCCGCTGGTTATTGCCGGTAATTCCGCAGGGCGCCGCTATGTGGTCTGATGTGGCCATTGTGCTGTGTGTGATCGGTATTATCTATGCTTCCTGTATCGCGATGGTGCAGAACGATCTGAAACGCCTGATTGCTTATTCTTCTATTGCCCACATTGGCCTGATGTGCGCTGCTATTTTCGCTAACAACGAACAAAGTCTGCAGGGTGTGTTGATCCAGATGTTTAACCATGGTATCAATATCATTGGTTTGTGGATTATCGTAGAAGTGATACAGCAACGTTTGGGAGTGAAGAACATGGATCAGATGGGTGGTATGGCCCGGAAAGCTCCCCGGATGGCTATTTTCCTCGTTATTATCAGTCTGGCCAACATCGGCTTACCGCTTACCAATGGTTTCATCGGTGAGTTCCTGATGTTCAGCGGATTGTTCCAATATAATCACTGGTTTATGGCATTTGCCGGATTAGGTATTATCCTCGCTGCTGTTTATACCCTGGGTATGATACAGAAGGTGATATTTGGTGAAAGCAATGACTTAACCGACACCACTACAGATTTGCAGCCTGGCGAAACCCTGGCTTTGAGCCTGGTTGTGATCATGATTATTGTGTTGGGTGTGTATCCAAAGCCAATGCTGGATTTGGTGAGCAGCACATCTGAAGTGGTAAATAAATTGTTTTGAGATTTGGTCATTTAGGTACTGAATAACGAAATGGAAAAATTTGTAACGGGGTTTTGTAACGCAAAAATATGAATGCACTAATTTCTACTGCTTTATCGGGCGTTGTACTGATGTTTGTTGGTTTATTTGTACGCAATAAGCAGCATATTAAATTTTTTGCCATCGCGGCCATCATTATAGCATTTATTGCTAACCTGGCGCAGTATCCGTCTGTAGAACACGGCGGTTATGTGATGTATGGCATGATTGAAGTGACCAAATTTGGCGTGTTGTTCAATGCAGTAGCTTTGGGCGCCACTTTGTTATATTTCCTGTTATCCGGCAGTGAGTTTGAAAAAGTAGGAGAGCATGTGGCAGACTATTTTACCCTGGTGTTCTTTATCCTGGCGGGTATCTCCCTGGCAGCTACTTTCAGCAACCTCCTTATGTTGTTCCTGGCTATTGAAATCATGTCTATTCCGCAGTATATCCTCGCAGGAGCCGACAAGAAGAGCCTGAAGGGTAATGAAGCTTCCCTGAAGTACTTCCTGATGGGATCTTTTTCTACGGGTATTTTACTGATGGGTATTACCCTCATATATGGAGCCGCCGGCACTTTTGATATCGCAGGTTTAGGCCTGGGTACAGAAAGTGTACATCCCCTGGCATTGTGCGGTATTATCCTGATCGTATTTGCATTATCCTTTAAAGTATCGGCAGCACCTTTCCACTTCTGGACACCAGACGTATACGATGGTTCACCCACCGTATTTACTTCTTTCATGTCTACCATTGTAAAGGCAGGTGCTTTTGTAGCTTTTTTACGGATGTTCCACGGCAGCTTTGCTGGTGGAACTATCAGCGAGCATTGGACCCTGATCCTGTCTATCATCACTGCGGTAACCCTGGTGATTGGTAACTTCAGCGCCGTATTCCAGCAGAGTGTGAAACGTATGCTGGCCTACTCCAGTATCGCACAGGCAGGCTTTATGCTGTTTGCCGTAGTAGCCATGAATGATATGGGTACACAGGGCATCGTGTTATATGCAGCTGCTTACAGCATTGCTACCATTGGTGTATTTGGCGTGCTGATGAAACTGAAAGATTATACTTTCGAGGGATTCAATGGCCTTGCCCGTAAACAGCCTTTGCTGGCTGCTGCAACAGCAGTCTTCCTGTTTTCCCTGGCAGGCATTCCTGTAACTGCTGGTTTCTTCGCCAAATACTTTGTATTATCTGCCGCTATCCAGCACGGCCATTTACTGTGGCTGGTAATACTGGCAGTGCTTTGTGCGGCTATCAGCGTGTATTACTATTTCCGTGTCATCATTGCCATGTATTTCAGAACCGGTGAGCCTGAAGTAGAAAACATCTCCGGAGGCTTTAAAGCTGCATTAATACTGGCAGTAGCCCTGGTACTGGTATTGGGATTATTCCCGAACCTGTTACTTTGCTGGCTGTAATCACCAGTTACCAGATAATGGAAAGACCGGGGCACACGCTCCGGTCTTTTTTATTGCTGCTACCGGCCAGCTGCTGACGCCGCTCATCCCAAAATGAACGAATTAAATACCTATATTACGTTAACTTTATAGGTAACCCAATATTATGCAAGCAAGAGATATTTTTTCCCTGGCGTACCGTTCTGTAACTGGCAATAAGCTGCGTACAGGCCTTACTGTGTCCATTATTGCATTGGGTATTACGGTGCTGGTGGGGATTCTTACTGCGATCGACAGCATGAAAAGCAGTATTTACAGCAGTTTTGCGAGTATGGGGGCCAACAGCTTTTCCATTCGTAACCGGGGCATGCAGCTACACATGGGGGATGATGGCGATAAAGCCTCCAAGGGGAATAAAAATATCAAGAAGGTAAAGAAGTCCAACAGCAATAAAATGATCCGCTACCCGGAAGCCGTGGCTTTCCGCGACCGGTATAAATTCCCGGCTATCGTAAGCGTATCTTTCCAGGCCAGCGGTATTGCCACCGTGTATAAAGATGACAAGAAAACCAACCCTAACGTACAGGTAATAGGGGGCGATGAAAACTACCTGGAAATCTCCAACTATGAAGTCGCCCAGGGACGTAATTTTAACCAGCTGGATGTGCAATCGGGCCGGAATGTGGCCATCCTGGGACAGGATGTTGCCCAGAAGCTCTTTGGTAAAGACATGAAGAATGTGGTAAATAATACCGTCCGGGTGGGAGATATACGCTACCGCGTTATTGGCGTGTTGGCTTCCAAAGGAAGCAGCAAAATGATGAGTGCCGACAACGTAGTAATTACTACCGTAAATAATACCCGGCGCATTTTTGACCGCCCTAATGCCAGCTACCAGATTGGCGTGTCGGTGAAAGATATCAAGCAAATGGATGCCGCCCAGGGAGAAGCCATCGGGTTGTTCCGCATTATCCGGGGACTGGCGATCACTGAAGAAGATAACTTTGAGCTGAGTAAAAGTGACAGCATCGCAGAAATGTTGTTCTCCAGTTTGGGAAAAGTGAACCTCTTTGCTATTGTTATTGCCTTTATTACACTTTTCGGATCAGCTATTGGTCTCATGAATATTATGCTGGTATCAGTAGCAGAGCGTACCCGCGAAATAGGCGTTACTAAAGCTTTGGGCGCCACCAGTAAAGTTGTACGCACCCAGTTCCTGTATGAGGCGATTATTATTAGTGTGATGGGAGGAATTATCGGGGTTATCATGGGTATGTTACTGGGTAACATTGTGTCGGCATTACTGAAATCTTCTTTTATCATCCCCTGGTTGTGGATATTGATAGGGGTAAGCCTCTGTGCGGCAGTAGGCCTGGTGTCTGGCATTTATCCCGCTTATAAAGCCTCCAAATTAGATCCTATTATAGCCTTGAGATACGAATAATATTTTATTATCTTGTTGTTTTCCATGTTCATGTAAAACAACAATACATATGCCCTTATTAGTTGTTATCGCCGCTATTCTTTTACTGGTAGTACTGGTTACCTGGTGCAAACTCAATACTTTCCTTTCTTTCCTGATCGTGTCTTTGTTGATGGGGCTGGCCCTGCACATGAAGGTAACAGACATTACACAGTCTATTCAAACAGGTATAGGTAAAACGCTGGGTTCGCTGATTGTGATTATTGTTTTTGGTGCTATGCTTGGTAAGCTGGTAGCGGAAAGTGGTGCGGGACAAAAGATTGCCGGAGGCCTGATGAATATATTTGGACCGAAGTATGTGCAGTGGTCGCTCATGCTCACCGGTTTTATTGTAGGTATTCCCTTGTTTTATAACATCGGATTTGTGTTAATGGTTCCTCTGATCTTCACCGTGGCAGCACGTACTAAATTACCCGTGGTATACCTGGGTATTCCCATGCTGGCCTCTTTATCCGTAACGCATGGTTATTTGCCTCCACATCCTTCGCCCACTGCGCTGATACAGCAGTTTCATGCTAATATGGGAATGACTTTATTATTCGGTATCATGATAGCCATTCCGGCTATTATATTGGCGGGGCCTGTGTTTTCGCGTTTCCTGAAACATTATACCAATCCTCCGGGACAGATGTTTGTTGCTCCGCCCATTCCGGAAGAGCAGTTACCGGGAATGTTTACCAGTTTGTTTGCCGCCTTGCTGCCGGTGTTTCTGCTGGCAGGAACGGCGTTGGCAAAGTTATGGGTAGCAAAGGACAGCGCTTTGTTCCACGTAGCCGACTGGCTGGGAGAGCCGTTAATAGTGATGTTGCTGGCGGTGCTGAATGGCATGTATTTACTGGGGTTAAGAAGAGGAATGCCTGCAAAGAAAGTGATGGGTATTATGGATGATGCAGTAAGAGATGTAGCCGTAATTATTCTCATCATCGGAGGTTCGGGTGCATTGACACAGTTATTGCACGATAGCAAGGTAAGCGCTTATATTGCAGATACTTTACAACATATGCATCTGCATCCATTACTGCTGGCCTGGGGCATTGCTGCTATTATTCGCGTATGTATCGGATCTGCTACTGTAGCGGGTTTAACTACAGCGGGGATTGTAGCACCCATGATTGCTGCATCGGGTGTAAATCCAAATCTCATGGTATTGGCTACCGGAGCAGGAAGCCTGATGTTTTCTCATATTAATGATGCAGGCTTCTGGATGTTCAAGGAATATTTTAACTTGTCGGTAAAGGACACGATTAAAACCTGGTCGGTGATGGAAACAATCGTTTCTGTAACGGGGTTGATCGGATGTTTGCTATTAAGTATGATTGTATAACACCGATGGCTAAACGTAAATAAATTAACAGAGGTGTAAAAAATAAATTTTTATTCATGGAATGGTATCAGCTTGCAAATGCTGCGCAGATTGATTCTCCGGCAATAGTTATATACAGGGGAAGGGTAAAAGATAATATCGCTTTATTGAAAAAAATGATCGATGATATACAACGGTTACGCCCACACGTAAAAACAAATAAGATAGCAGAAGTAGTGCAGTTGATGCAGGAAGCCGGTATACAGCGGTTTAAATGTGCTACAATAGCGGAAGCAGAAATGCTGGGGATGGTGCAGGCTGAAGATGTATTGCTGGCTTATCAGCCGGTGGGCCCTAAAATAGTGCGACTGCTGGAATTGGCACAGAAATATCCACATACTACCTTTTCCTGTGTGACCGATAACACAGATGCGGCGCTGGCCATCAGTGATATCTTTGCAGTACAGGGACGGCGTTTGCCAGTGTATGTTGATCTGAATGTTGGCATGAATCGTACGGGAATCAAACCTGGACAAGCTGCACTGCAACTATACAAGTATCTTCATACCCTGCCAGGTGTAACCCCGGTAGGATTACATGCATACGACGGACATATTCATGATACGGATATGATCATACGAAAGGAAAAATGTGATGCGGCATATGCTTCGGTAGCTGTGCTGGCGGAGCAAATTGCCGAAGCGGGCATACCCCGACCGGTAATTATTGCAGGCGGTAGTCCCACATTCCCGGTACATGCGAAACGAAAAGATATAGAATGCAGCCCGGGTACTTTTGTATTCTGGGACTGGGGATATGGAAGGAACTTACCAGAGCAACCATTCAAATGGGCGGCGTTGGTACTCAGCCGGGTAATATCGGTTATTGATGAACAACACATTTGTCTTGATCTCGGTCATAAATCAGTGGCTGCAGAAAGCCCCCAGCCACGGGTTCATTTTTTGAATGCACCCACTGCACAAATCATCTCTCAAAGTGAAGAACACCTGGTGCTCAAGGTAGAAGCTGCCAGTCACTTCCCGGTGGGCACCGTGTTATACGGTGTACCGCTTCACATATGCCCTACGGTGGCGTTATATGAGAAAGCGTATGTAGTGGAAGATAATACCGCTATTGCCAACTGGCGTATTGTGGCCCGTGACAGGCAGATTATTATTTAGCTGAAAGCGGAAGGCGCAAAGCAAAAAGCTATTGTGGAAGATGACCAAAGCGATTTAAATATTCGCTAAGATTATCCTCCACAATAGCTTTTTGCTTTCTGCTTTAAGCTTTCTGCTTAATAATACAATTGAGTCAGGATATTGGTGTCATCGAAAGACTTGGGTTTTAATCCCAGGAATTCGGAGTATTGAGTGAGTGTAAACAGTGGTTTCAGTTTAGCGTGCAATCCATTTTGCATACTGTTCATTTTAGAGGTATACGCCTTTTCATTGTTCAGGCGTAACGGCTGAATATTTACTTTCTGGCGCAGATAACCCGTGATGATGTTGAGCAGTTTGGGTTTCTGTGCGTCCGTTAGTAAAAGCGTTTTATCCAGTTTACTGACAATAGAACTGGCGGTACCGTCTATATTCATGGTTGGGTTCTGGACCACGGCATCAACGGGCATTGCCAGCGTTGCGGCTGTAAAAGAACAAATGAGCAACAGCAATAATCCTGAAGTGAACAGTTTTTTCATATGTACGTGGGTTTGATGCAGGAGATTACTATTAAATATACTAAATAGTCTTTATTGCATCACCAGTTTTACATAGCGTA
Organism: Chitinophaga eiseniae; assembly: GCF_012641265.1. Classification (GTDB taxonomy): domain Bacteria; phylum Bacteroidota; class Bacteroidia; order Chitinophagales; family Chitinophagaceae; genus Chitinophaga; species Chitinophaga eiseniae_A. Next base: position 59,198 of record NZ_JABAHZ010000013.1, read on the forward strand.
TCTGTGTATTTCCTTCTTCATTAATGGTAATGTATTCAGACAATAATGTTTTATCGTTAATCCATTGAACCATACCTGGGCCCCAATCGTCCAGGTTAGCTTCGCCAACAGGTTTTATCTCGTTGTTATTTACGCTAAACAATTGAAACCCGTTGGGATCGAAAGCGGCCACGAGGTCCATGCATGCGGTCATGATGTACTTTTTATCGGGCGAAATAGCGGGGGCTGACCAGGTGATCATTGAGTCGCCGTCGAGCGTATTTACCAGGGCAAAGGCGCTGCCTTCATAATAGCTGACAAAAAATCCTTTTCTTTTGATAGATGGATAGTTGGCCGCGTAAGTATACCCGATATACTCTTCGCCTTCGTTGCTATTGTCGGCCAGGATCCGCTGTTTGCCATTTTGGAGTTGTATGGTCAGTTTATTACCTTCTCTTTTTACGAGGGTATCTTTTGCCAGTACCTGGGCTTCGTTGGAATCTGATGGCGGAAGAGGGAATTTGTCAAAATCTGCCTTCTCAATAAAATAAACAAAGAATGTTTTATCACCTAGTTGAACTGTGTCGTCTGGTGTGCTGTGAATAGCCCGGGGGGTGGAATCGTTGGCAGTGGCTGCATTATTTTTGCTTTTCGTCTTACAGCCCAGCGCCAGTATTATGCCTGCGCAAAGCAGGAACCATAACTTATTCATCATCTTTTGTTGCATTTAAGTGTGCAAATGTAAGTATTTAGCATATTGGAGACGATCAGCGGGATAGTCTTTCTCCATCTGCGCCTGTTAATGTAAAAAAGAAAATATATCCCATCATGGCTCCACTTAAAAAGCCGGCCAGGTGTGCTGCGTTGTCTACGCCTTCTGAAACAACGGCAGTGATTACGTTTAATGCGATGAATATTCCTATATACGCCAGGAAAGCCTTCTGTACTTCCCGCCGGAAGAGGGGAGTCGTTAATAAGGCCAGGAATACCCCGAAAATGCCAAAAATTGCTCCCGAGGCGCCTACTCCCACTGCGCTTTGATGATACCAGATACTCATATAGTCAGATACAATACCAGTAACAATATAGGCGCTTCCATACCTGCCGCTGCGAATGACGGGCTCCAGGAAAAATCCGCCAATAAACAATCCAATCATGTTCGTGCAGAGATGAAAAAGCCCTGCGTGCAGGAACATACTGCTGAGCAATCTCCAGTACTGATGGGAAGATATGGTAAGTGGCCAGTAATTGGCTCCCAGGTGCAGTAATTGCCCGCCGTTTCCCTGCCATATATCCATACCTGTTAACGCTGTATAGCCGAAAACCAGTATGTTTATACCAATCAGTACCATGGTAACCGGCATAGCCCTTAATCGATTGGCGATTTTCATCTCCTAAAAGTTAATGAAAAATCATCAATAATACTATTCGTAATTATATTCCAGTATCACATCGGTGTCTGACCCAAGCTTGGTAAATCCTTCGCTATGTACATGTACCCATGCTCCTGAAGGGTACTTGCCACTATTACAGGACCAGGTATATTGCATGGTGGTATAACGCTCATATTCCTGATAATGTTGCTGGCAGCGTGATTTTTCCTTTTCAGATATTTTGATGAGAGCAGGATTTTGAGTGCCCAGGTGGAGTAAGGTATTTGAAAGGTCGTACAGGGGCGTGAGACGGACCACCGGGGCTACCGCACCACTCATCAGTAATTGATTGATCAGGGGATGCAGTGGATTAATAGAGTCATCCCATTCGTACCGGGCAGTACGTAAGGTTACCAGGGGTTCTTCTTTCTTCCCCGAAAAGGTATTCATACAAATGTCTTTCCGTACAGGACCCGCTTTTTTATAGTTCCAGCTCACGGCCTGGGTACTGTCGGAATATTTCAATCCTAGCGGCTGGCCCTTTTCCCAATGAATGGCTGCGGTGCGTAAGGGCTTTTTTTTCGCATCGAAATAGCGTATTTCTTCCACATTTCCGTCTTTATCCCAGGCAGTTACGGCTGCCCGTTCTTGTATCGTATCGGTTTGGTTGTGCCGGTTTGAAACGATCATCCCGGTAATACGATGGCTGCTGTCATAAAAGAAAGTATGAATATTGGTATCGTGTGCACTGTAATGTTGTACCAAAGTTGTCAGGTTACCAGCTTCATCATAATGAAAAGAGTATTGGGGGATATCATCACCCTGGATACCTATCGCGGCGAGCCGTGGTACGGTTGCTTTGTATTTATTGGTGCTACAGGCGGAGATAGCAATGACGATAAATAAGCAGTAGATAACATTTTTCATATGCCAGGCGGATAAGGATATGAAAATACTAATAAGATTTGAGTTTTTCGGTGGTGGCGTCAGCAAGGTGTTGAAAGGAGCTTATAATATGAGCCCTGAGCTTATTTTGTGAATGAATGATAATAGAACAATAGATATCCATATCCGTTGTTTCGATGGCCGCATCGTATTTTTCAATATCAGCTACTTTCAGATGGTTATACCATTGTTCAAAAACACGCATTCGTCCTTTTTGCCTGGTGTCTGCGCTATCACAGACGAAGAAAAGCACTTTCTCCGGATGTGCACTCAGGTAGTTAACGATGATATTGCAATATAGTAATCCTTACCCTTTGATCAAAGGGTGTTTTTCGTAAGGGGTTAAATATTATATCCAGTCCAAAAGTGTATACATCTGTGGAGAATTCAGGATACTCATCAAAATATAACGAGTCATCCAGCAAATACACATTGTATATAATACCGGATTCAGTGGTAAATAGATAATCTCCTTCTTTTACAGTGGAAATGTTATAGGAACTTAACAAACTTAAATCCTTTAGCCTCTAATTCAGATATGCTACCACCTTGGGTCAGGTGCTCATGAATTACCTTTTTGTCAGCTATCATCTTTTTTAATGTAGTGACAATTTTAGGCTCAGGTGTCGATATTTTCTTTACAGGTTTCATCTGTGTTACATTACAAATATAACCAAATCTACCAACAACTTCCGGGTCTTTTGTTAATGAATTCCAAACAACGTCCTTTCAACACAAAAAAAATCCCAAGCTGACAATCAGCTTGGGAAGTTTCTTTTTCCAACAAGTTGGAATATTACTCAGCTACTACTTCAAATTCCAGTTCGGTTTCGTTGCCTTTACCGAAATCGAGGCGAGCTTTGTAGGTACCCAGTTCTTTTACATCATCCAGGATGTGGATGCGGCGACGGTCAATTTCATAACCTTTCTGTTCTTTAATTGCACGGGCAATCTGAACACCAGTTACGCTACCGAAGATCTTACCGGAAGTACCGGTCTTAGCGCCAATTTTAACAGGAGAAGCTTTCAGCACTTCCACCACTTTCGCAATTTCAGCCAGCAGTTTCTCTTCTTTCACTTTCTGCACTTTCAGGCGTTCCTGCAGTTGCTTCATGTTAGAAGGACTAGCTTCTACTGCAAATTTCTGGGGAATCAGAAAGTTTCTGGCGTAACCATTCTTTACGTTAACCAGTTCATTTTTCTGACCCAGGTTATCTACGTCTTGTATTAAGATAATTTGCATAACTTCTTACTTTAAAAGGTCAGTAACATAAGGCAATAAAGCCATTTGACGAGCTTTTTTAATAGCCTGGGCTACTTTACGCTGAAATTTCAGGGAGTTACCCGTAATACGACGTGGCAACATCTTGCCTTGATCGTTCAAAAATTTCTTCAAAAACTCCGCGTCTTTGTAATCTACGTACCTGATGCCCAACTTCTTGAAACGGCAGTATTTCTTCTGACGTTTTTCAGTTTTTACGGCTGTTAAGTACTTAATTTCTTGTTTAGGTTTAACTGCCATAATTTTAAGCTTCAGTGGTTTTAGATTCAGCATTTACGCCATGTCTTTTACGACCGTTGTAAGCAACTGCGTGCTTATCCAGTACAGTAATCATGTGACGTAATACATTTTCATCGCGATTCAGCTGGATTTTCAGCTTCTCATTGAGGTCGGATGGCGCATTATATTCCAGAACAACATACATACCTGTAGTTTTTTTCCGGATAGGATACGCCAGTGATCTTAATCCCCAGGGATTTTCGTGCGTAATTTCTCCGCCGTTATCTTTAATGATATCAGCGAATTTTTTCTGAGCCGCTTTGTAGTCGTCCTCAGAAAGCACAGGGGTAAAGATCACCATCAATTCGTAGTTCATAATTCCCTGTTTTAAATGGTTTAATTAAAAAAAATTAGGACCGCAAAGATACTGAACTATTCCTTATTTCCACATCTTTATCACGATAAACGCCAAATATTTGAAGGCGAATGTATATTTTATTGATAAATAATTAGTTATGAAATAGAAAACCGCCCCGGAAACCCCCAGGGCGGCCACTCATTTACATGGTTTTTTCAAAAAGATCAGCGGCTAATGAAAATCTTACTTACCTGTACCTGCATCCCCGATTGTACCCGCAGGAAATAAACACCAGTAGGCAATTGATCAATATTGACCGTTTTGTAATTTTTTCCCTTGATCAGCTCGGTTCTGCCCTCATATCGCACCCTTCCCTGCACATCAATCAACGACACACTGGCGGGACCACTCATCGGCCAATCCAGCCAATATTGCAACTGATGACCAAAAACGCACCACAATAACTTCAACCACAGGTCTTTACCTATCATAAAGACTGGTTTGACCGGGCTGTACCTGATACTGTTATCCAATCCCACCGTCTTCAGGCGATACTGTGAGAAACCCGGCCAGGGCTGTTCATCGTAAGAAATATAGGCCGACGCATCCGCGATACTGCCCTGTCCCAGCACAGTATCCACCGCTTCATAGCTCCGGCCATTCCTGGAACGCTCTACCACAAAGTATTTGCTGTTGATTTCATAAGGCGTCTTCCAACTTACCAATACCTTATTGCCATCTGGTCTCGCGTCAAATGCGTTGACAGGTAACGGATTCCCCAGCACCTGTAAATTATAACGGCTCACCACCGGGTAATGATCGGTGGTAGTAGCGCCATAATTGCTTACCAGCTTCTCTACCTGCGTTTGTACACGGGCCGATCCAGGAATATAAGCTACCCCGGTTTCATTGGAGCCAATCACGTTATCAATCACCGACGGATAACTGATGGTAGACCGCTGTCCGGACAAACTCAACGGAAGTGTCAAAGGCCGGTAGTCAAGGCTGTCATTCATAAAATCGATATAAGAAGTCGTAGTATCCGGCAACAATTCTGTAGTGATGGTCTTATTCAGATCATCGTTAAAATCTCCCAGCATAATAATATTGCTATACGGATACTGCGCATCCAGGGTGTCTTTCAGCTCTTTAGCACCATTTTTACGCCGCTGCCAGGAAGTGATTTTATCCGGTTTGGTACCGGTATTGGCCTTAGCATGTAACAGGATAAACTGTATGCGGGCTGAATCGTTTTCCAGTTTGGCGGTAGCTTCCATCAGGTAGGGGAAACGGCCCGATGACCAGTTATAATAAGCGCTACTGCTGCCGTTTTGCCGTAATATTCCATAGGTACGTATCTTCCGGATCACTGCTGTTTTATAAACAAACGCCAGCTTCTGCGCACTCACATAATCTACGTCCGTCACGCTATCGGCATACGAGCCAAAGTCAGACAGCACGTAGCTATAACCAGGTAACTGGCTCACTACCGCCCGGAAGCGGGCAGTGTCCACTACTTCGGCCAGCGCAAAAATGTCAGCATCGAGCGATTGTAATACCTTGGTTACATTGGCCTGCTGTAAACTATCATTGGCAGGGTTTTGTACCGGGCTGCCAAACCACTCAATATTCCAGTTCACCACTTTTAACGACCGTAGGGAAGTACCTGATAATTGGATATGATTATCAGTAAAGCTACCTGCGTTAAAGGTAAGATTCCCGGTATAAGCCTGTCCCGCTACACCAGGTACAAATTTTACCGAGATGTCTTTCGGTCCGTTCTGCAATTCTCCTGCGTTAAAGGCTACTGTATTGCCATAGTTGCTACTGTCGCGGGATACCTGGAAGCCGGCAGGGGCGGTAATGTTAAGGTTCGCAGTAAAATCATTGGCCCAGAAATGAATATTTTGGGGAGAAGGTGACTGCCCGGACTTTACATAATCGAAATCCAGTGCCCCGGGGCTGCTGTTAAGCGTTGGCGCCGGCGCTGCGGTAGTATCGCTGAGTATAAAGTCGTCAATAGTCCACCGGGCGGCCTGTACTGCCGGGCCGGAGGTATACACAAATGCAATGGATACATTGGATTGTTTAAATGCCGCCAGGTTAATATCGGACGACAATTTCCATACATCACTGCCACTATCCGGGAAACGCCCGTTCAGTGTCGTCCAGTTAGCCTCCCGCGGATCGCCGGTACCACTGTAGTTGGTAGATATACGCAGTGTCAGTGAAGGACCGGCAAAGGCCGTACGACTGCTGAATTGTAACAGCGGATAATGAAAACCTGTCAGGTCGAAAGCCGGGGAAATCAGCCAGTCTTCATTTTCAACCGCTCCGCCGCTGTACCCGTTTATTTGTACGCCGTTACTATTATTTTGGCCAAAGGTAGTGCAGCCCCATTGTTGAGCGCCACTTACGCTGTATTGGCTGAATCCTCCGCTCAACTGGCTGCTACCGCTCGGCGCACAATCATCGAACCGATAGGTCAGCTCCTGGTTGCCAGTGGCAAATTCCCATTGCGTACTATCACGGATACCGGCAAAAGCATTGCCAGACAAGTCTTTCACAGCCGCGCTATCTATCGTGATATAGTAATGACGGTTAGGTTGCAATGTTTTTTTGAGGGTCAGTGAATTGTTACTGATAACAACAGCTGCATTGTTAATGGCGAAACTGTCGATCCGGCCGGTTTGGCTGTTGTGCAACAGAATATAACCGGTGCCTGCCAGAATATTTTCACTAAAAATAACCTGGGGAGATGTAACAGGCGATACGCCGGTAGCTGCATTAGCCGGAATCAGCGTGCCGGCAACAGGCGCCGTGGTGTCTGCACCAGATCCCGTGGCCTGCAGGTTATCAACAGCAAAGCTGGGCCTGGAGCCGCCACCACTGATTTGCCGGTTTACCCAGCGCAGTTGCACGAGCGATTGGTTACTGCAGGCTGGCGGCAGCGATACTGACTGATGGATGTTATGTTGCGGAGTGGTAATACCCGACCCCGTTTGTGCGATGGTATCGCTCTGATAGGCAGTTTCAGATAAGCTAATGAAATTACCGGTATTGCCTATACGATATTGTACCACCACTTCATTAATACGGGTATTCGCGCTCCCGTCATAAGGATTCCTGATAGTCATCACATCGTAGGCCAGCTGGATATTTTGTTGTCCGCTGGTATTGAGTGCCAGCACCAGTGCATTATCTACGCTACCGCTATTCAGAAATCCCAATTTGCCATTGTAGTTGTATACGCCATTGCCGGTAGAAGAAGCGCTGCCAGTGAGCAGGGCTTTATCTGCTGCCGGCGCCGCAGTATTGAAACTGCCGGAGGGAGCCCCACTTAGCGACCATCCCTGCCATCCATCAGGATAAACGGTGGCCGTGGCCGGGAGTGCATCAAAGTTTTGCTGATAAGGGAGCGACTGTGCTGCAGGATTCGTTTGGGCATGCACGTGGCCCCCGATAAATAAGCCAATAAGCAGACAGAGTAGAGGTTTTTCCATAGTAAGGTTTTAATAAAAAAAAAGGGTTTCAGATTTCGGTAAATAAATCTACGCAATTCAGTTTACCCGGGATATGATTTTTTTGTTAATAACCCTAACAATAATGGATATCCGGATTTTTACAGGAACTTATTTCCCTCCCGGAAAGCCACCAGCTCTTATTCCGCTTTATGATATCATATTTTTATTTAATTAATATGCTTATTGTCATCTTGTCAGCCGAACCCTGGCTGGCACACCCTTTGAAAAAGTTCAGAAAAAATCAGATAACCGATGCAAAAAGGCGCTATACGTGTTCAAACAGAGAACATTTTCCCGATTATCAAGAAGTTCCTGTATTCCGATCATGAAATTTTTATCCGCGAGCTGGTAAGTAATGCGGTGGATGCTACTCAGAAACTGAAAACATTAGCCAGTGTTGGGGAATTCAAAGGAGATCTGGGAGATATTGCTATTGACGTAAAAGTAGATAAAGAAAAGAAAACCATTACGATTGCAGACCATGGTATTGGCATGACGGCAGAAGAAGTGGACAAATATATTAACCAGGTCGCGTTTTCAGGAGCGGAAGAGTTCCTGAAAAAATACAAAGGACAGGAAAGCGGCACCAATATTATCGGGCATTTTGGTCTGGGTTTTTACTCTTCCTTTATGGTGAGCAGCAAGGTGGAAATCTATTCCAGATCATGGAAAGAAGATGCTGCCGGCGTTCGCTGGGAATGCGATGGCAGCCCGGAATATGAGCTGGAAGAAGTATCCAAAACAGACAGAGGTACAGAAATCGTGATGTACATTAACGAGGAAAGTGAAGAATTCCTGGAGGATGGACGTGTACGCGCTATCCTTGAAAAATTCTGTAAGTTCCTGCCTGTTCCCGTTACTTTTGAAGGAACACAAATCAATAATACCAACCCGGCATGGACAAAGAAACCAAGCGAGTTAACAACAGAAGACTATCAGAATTTTTACAAGGAATTATATCCGTTCGCTGAACCTCCGTTGTTCTGGATTCACCTGAATGTGGACTATCCATTCAATCTCACTGGTATACTCTATTTCCCGAAAATCAACAAAAGCTACGAACTACAGAAAGATAAAATCAACCTGTATTCCAACCAGGTATATGTTACTGACGAAGTAAAGGATATTGTACCTGAGTTCCTGATGCTGCTGCATGGTGTGATTGATAGCCCGGATATCCCGTTGAACGTGAGCCGCAGCTATCTGCAGGGCGATCCTAACGTAAAGAAAATCAATGCGCACATCACCAAAAAAGTAGCTGACAAACTGGATGAAATATTCCGGAATGACCGTACTTCTTTTGAAGAGAAGTGGGATTCTATCGGTCTGTTTGTGAAATACGGTATGATGACCGATGACAAGTTCCTGGAAAAAGCCAATAAATTCCTGTTGCTGGAAGAGGTGGCAGGTAGTAAGTTTTATACACAGGAAGAATACCGCACTGCCGCTGCAGCGTTGCAAACCAATAAAGAACAGAAACTCGTCATTTTATATGCTACCAATCCTGTACAACAGGATAGCTATGTGCAAGCTGCGATCAGTAAGGGATACAAGGTAGTGAAAATGGAAACGTTGGTGGATGCTGCCTTTATCAATAATATGGAAATGAAATGGGAGAATGTATCGTTCACCCGCGTAGATGCTGATATTGCAGATAACCTGATTGATAAAGAAGAAAACGCTACCACCGTATTGTCGCAGGAACAGGAAGGTACATTGAAAGAACTGTTTGGCGCCCAGGTGACCCAGCCCAATATCAAAGTGGAAATGAAAGGACTGAGCGCTGAAGCGCAACCGGTAATTGTTACACGTCCTGAGTTTATGCGCCGTATGAAAGATATGGCAGCCATGGGCGGTGGCGGAATGAACTGGTACGCCAACATGCCCGACGAAATCAATATGACTGTAAATGCCAATCACCCGGTATATACCCAGATCCTGAAAGAAAATGATAATACCTTGCAACAGAAGCAAATAAAGAACCTGGCAGACCTGGCATTATTATCTCAGAACCTGCTGACCGGCGCAGATCTCACCGCTTTTGTAAATAGAAGTGTAGAATTGATGGCAGAAAAAAAATAATATAGCTATACAATAAAAAAACATTTCATTTCCTGTTTTTGTTATTTAATTTGCAGTAACCCCCGGAAAACTGCATTTTAACCAGCAGAAGGAAAATATTGTAAAACCTGTCCCCCGTCGTTTTAGCGACGGGGGACTTTTAGTTTTTGGTAGTTATATGAAAAAAAGAGTAATTAAATTTTTAAGTTATGTCATGGTGGCTTGTATGCCCGCTCTGTTTTCCTGTTCAAAAACGGAGCCCGTGACACCTGTGGAAACTACACCGCCTTCGACCACTACTCCTGTTACACCGCCTGCAGCAGAAGATTCCTTTAGCCGGCAAACGGTAGGTATTACCGCGCAAAAGATTGACACCAAAGGGGGAAACATCAGCGATTATCTTCTATATGTTCCCGATGGTTATAATGAGAAGAAAAGTTATAAATGGCCGGTAGTGTTTTTCCTGCATGGTGTAGGAGAAATGGGTAATAATGTGAATGTGCTGAAAAATGTAGGACTGGTAAAAGTGGCAGGGGGGAAGCCTTTCGTGATCATTGCACCGCAGTGTTTAAGCGGGTGGTGGAATCCGCAGTATCTCGATATATTGTACAAGGAAGTATTGGAAAAGTATCACGTGGACCCAACCCGGGTATATCTCACTGGCTTGAGTATGGGAGGATTCGGTACCTGGGACTGGAGCTCTGCCCATCCTGAAAAATTTGCTGCTATTATTCCTATTAGCGGCGGCGGGGATGTAAATAGGATGCCCAACCTGAAAACTATGCCTATATGGGCTTTCCACAGCGCAGATGACCCTACTGTCAATGTAAATAATACGCGGGTGCTGGTAAATGCATTGAAAGCGCTGGGAAGTAATGTGAAATATACAGAATACCCGAATGGTGGCCATGATGCCTGGACCCGTACTTATGCCAATGCAGATGTGTATACCTGGTTGCTGGCACAACATAAATAAACAGCAGCTACATAAGTATTTCCTGTAGATCTCGTTACTGGGGGCGCCTGATATCAATTACTTTGAGTTGCAGGGATGTTTGTCCGTTCCATTCATTTTCATCGAGGGTAAACGCCATGTCAAATGGCTTTTTATCTGCTAAGATGCTGAATTTGTCTGCCATGTAAAAACCAATCCCCGACATAGCAGGACCATATCTGCTTTGTTTTACAGAGAATTTGATATGCTCATCTTTTACAATTTTTGAATAACCATTATCTGTGACGTTTCTCACCAGGAAAACGGGGCGCAGGTTTTCTGGTCCCAGGGGTTCAAATTGTTTAAGAATATTATAAAACGCCGGTGTAATATCGGATAACTGTATTTCAGAGTCGATCACAATTTCAGGGACCAGTTGATCGGGACGTATTGTATTGGCTACCACTGCTTCAAAGCGCTCCTGGAATGCTTTTACATTTTCTGTTTTCATGGTCATGCCGGCCGCATAAAAATGGCCCCCATAATTTTCCAGCAGGTCTTTGCATTGATGAATAGCTTCGTATACATTGAATCCCATTACAGAACGTGCGGATCCGGCAACTTTGTCGTCATTCGATTGAGTGAGGATAATTGTTGGCCGGTAATAATATTTGTCGATAAGCCTGGAGGCAACAATGCCTACTACTCCTTTATGCCAGTGTGCCTGGTATAGTACAGTAGATTTTTTTGTGGCAATATCTGCATCATTTTGGAGGAGCACAATGGCTTCCTGGGTGATGGTATTGTCGATTTCTTTCCGGTCGAAGTTATCGGCATGTAATACTGCGGCAATAGCAGCAGCTTTTTCTACATCCTTTTCAATAAACAGGTTTACTGCTTTTCTGGCGTCATCCATTCTGCCAGCTGCATTTACCCGGGGAGCAATAACGAATACGAGGTTGGCGATCGTTAACTTTTCCTTCAGGGCGCTAAGCGTAATCAAAGCTTTAATGCCCGGGAGCGGATCGGTATTTACTTTTACGAGACCATGAAAGGCAAGTACCCTGTTTTCACCGGTCATAGGAACAATATCTGCTGCGATGCTGGTGGCAACCAGGTCGAGGTACTGGTTGGCGTCCGAAGGAGGAAGTCCTCTTTTCTGTGCAAAAGCGGAAATCAGTTTATAGCCGATGCCGCACCCACTGAGTTCTTTATAAGGATAAGGACAATCTGTTTGTTTGGGATTCAGGATGGCTACTGCTGGAGGAAGTATGGCATCCGGCAGATGGTGGTCGCAAATAATGAAGTCGATGCCCCATTCTTTGGCGATAGTGATATGTTCAATAGATTTTATGCCGCAGTCGAGCGCAATGATCAGGCTGAAATCATTATCCCTCGCGTATTCGATGCCTTGCATAGAAATACCGTATCCTTCGCGGTACCGGTGCGGGATATAGAATTCGATATTGCCGTAGAGTTTTTGTAGAAAAGCATACACAGTCGCTACAGCGGTGGTGCCGTCTACATCGTAGTCGCCGTATATCAATATTTTTTCATGCTGAAAAAACGCCTGTTCAATTCTTGAAATGGCTTTATCCATGTCCTTCATTGTCCAGGGATCATGGAGATCTTCCAGTGTAGGGCGAAAAAATTGCCGGGCAGCTTCGAAATTGGTCACATTGCGTTGTACCAGCAACCTACATAGCAAAGGGTGTATGCGCAATGAAGACTGTAGTAACTGTTCCTGATTTGGTTGATATGCTTTTACTGTCCAGCGTTTTTGCATTATTATGTTTTAAGAAGCGAAAGCTTCGCCTGTATCTCCACTACTATCTCCCGCTGCTGTTAGCTCGCTGCTTTCAGCTTCATCTGCATATTACATTATTTTTTATTCTTTCTAAAATGTTCTGTCCGTTGTAAAGCGTACCAGAGATTCCAGTCCGTTTCTGACGGCATTTTCCGGGAACTTATTTAAAATGGCAAGGGCTTCGTCCCGGTATTCGAACATTTTTTGGCGGGTATAGTCAATTCCACCGGATGCTTTTACTAACCGGATAACTTCTTCTACGCGGTCTTTTTCTGTATTGTGATTTTTTACTATATTAATAATCTTTCTCCTGGTATCTGAAGTGGCGTGTTCCAGGGTATAGATGAGGGGGAGGGTCATTTTTTTCTCCCTTATATCGATGCCGGTAGGTTTACCAATTTTGGCGGACCCATAATCGAACAGGTCATCTTTTATCTGGAAGGCAACGCCTACTTTTTCGCCAAAAAGGCGCATTTGTTCGGTGGTATGTTCATCATTGCTGCTGCTCCATGCGCCCGCAGCGCAGGCGGAAGCCAGTAAGGAGGCTGTTTTGCGGCGGATGATTTCGAAGTAAATATCCTCTTTGATATTCAGTTTCCTTGTTTTTTCAATCTGGAGCAGTTCGCCTTCGCTCATTTCCTTTACCGCCTCTGACAGGATCTGTAAAGTCCGGAAGTCATTGTTATTCAGCGACAGCAACAGACCTTTTGACAGCAGATAGTCGCCTACCAGTACTGCAATTTTGTTTTTCCACAGGGCATTGATAGAAAATAGCCCCCGGCGTTCATTGGCGTCATCTACTACGTCATCGTGTACGAGGGTGGCGGTATGGAGTAGTTCTACCAACGCTGCTGCGCGGTAAGTGCTTTCCTGGATGTTGTCGTTAAAAAGCTTAGCGGATAATAAAACAAACATGGGCCTGATCTGCTTTCCCTTGCGTTTCACAATGTAATGCATGATCCTGTCCAGCAATGGCACATGACTTTTTACTGAATCTGCAAACTTGCTTTCGAAATCCTGTAATTCTTTCCCTATCAGGTGTTTAATCTCGTCCATGTATGAAATAAAAAGGATTGCTAAGCTAGGTTTTATAAATCACATTTTAACATTTTGGCCTTTAATTTGTATATGGAGTATAACATTCTCTTAACAAGAGATAAAGATTTCATTAACACGAGGTATGCATTCCTTTAACTTAGCTGGATTTAAGGTATATAAATACTTTCATTTACGCTTTAATATTGAAGGACTTATCAATGAAAATAATATTGCAAGAAAAATTTGTATATTCATTTATGATATTTACCTTTGCTAGGTAAAAAACGGGTTATTAGTAAATTTTTAACAGTTTTTAATAAAAAAAACAATTATGGCAAGCAAAAAGTACTTATTACTGGCAGGCGCTGTGGGTTTACTATCAGCATCTACTAGTTTTGCACAGGTTCAACCAACCGGCTACGATGCTTTGGATAGCACCAAAGTGTCTAGCAAGCGTATGGTACAACAAAATAACTTCACGAACCACCAATCGAATTTCCCGGCTAAACCGAGAGATATGTGGGAACTGGGTTTAAGCGGTGGTTTACACCTGATTGATGGAACAGTTAACCCTAGACCAGGTTTTGGTGGTGGTATCTCCCTGAGAAAAGCACTGGGTCATACATTCTCCCTGAGAGCTGAGTACATCGGTTCTATCGATAAAGGTCAGAACTACAATCGCATTTACGAAAATCCGGGTGTTGCTAGTCCTTGGGCTAAAACCTTTGCAAAGAACGGATTCTACGTTCCTAACTACAAATCTCAGAACCACCAGCTGTCTCTGGATATGATTGCCTCTTTGAGCAATATCCTGTTCTACAGAGCAGAACCTAAAATTAACTGGTATGTACTGGCAGGTTACTCCCTGGTAGTTGCTGACGTTGACGTTGACGCATTGGATGCAAACGGTAACGGTTATGACTATTCTTCCATCAACTTTGGTCAGAAACGTCATGACATCGTGAAAGACCTGAAGTCTTTACAAGATGGTAAATACGAGCAAAATGCTCCTTCTCAGGGTAACAGAATCGCTATTGGCCGTCACAACGACAACCAATTACTGCGTCACGCACTGGACGTAGGTACTGGTATCGCATTCAAAATCAGCAAACGTTTCAACCTGGGTGTTGAAGAAAAACTGACGCTGCCATTTGACGCTTACCTGGATGGTTATCCTGGACCAGGCGGTGCTACCAAAGATTTCTATTCTTACACCAGCTTACGTCTGAACTTCAACCTGGGTAACTCTTCTAAACGCGTACAGCCATTATGGTGGATCAACCCACTGGAATACGCTTACAGCGAGCTGAGCAACCCACGTCACATGAAGATCCCAGCTCCGGTTCTGCCTGATGCTGATGGTGACGGTGTAACTGACCAGTTCGATCGCGAACCTAACACTCCAGCAGGTGCACCAGTTGATTCTCACGGTGTTGCTAAAGATACTGATGGTGATGGCGTTCCTGATTACAAAGACAAACAGCTGATCACTCCAACTTACTGCCAGCCAGTTGACGCTGATGGTGTTGGTAAATGCCCAGATCCAGAATGCTGCAAAAACAAGCCAACTGCTAGTTGCTCTTCCCTGGTATTGCCTAGCTGTTCATTCAAAGGTGCTGCTACCAAAGTTGGTAAAGATCAGGAAGCTATCCTGGCTTCTGTTGCCTCTACGCTGAAAGCTAATCCTTCTTGCAACGTGCTGGTTACTGGCCACGCAGGTGCTAAAGGTAAAAAAGGTGGTGTTGACCTGAGCAGCCGTCGTGTTGATTCAGTTATCGACTACCTGGCTGACAAACAAGGAATCGACCGCGGTCGTTTCATCAAACAAAACACTCCTGGTGAGTCTGGCACTGTTGACTTAGCTCCTGCTAACTAATCAGTATCACTCATTAAGATGATAACTAGGAAAACCTCTCCCGTTCAATCGGGGGAGGTTTTCTCTTTGTAGCGGATACTTCCACTATAATTATTTATTGTTGGAGTATCAATATTTACCCCTAATTTTGAAGGCTTTTTTAACCAACTTTTTATTACGTGGGAATAAATATTAACAGGGTCTCCCTGGCTGGTCTGGTAGTAGCACTCGGCATTATCTATGGCGACATCGGAACATCTCCACTTTATGTGTTCAAAGCCATTGTAGGAGGAAACCCCATCAGCGATCTGCTGGTAGTTGGAGGTATATCCTGTATTATATGGACACTTACCCTGCAAACCACTGTTAAATACGTTATATTGACCCTTCGTGCAGATAATAAAGGAGAAGGAGGCATCTTCTCCCTCTATGCCCTTGTCAGACGTCACGCCAAATGGGCGGTTACCTTCGGCATGATAGGAGGCGCTGCCTTACTGGCAGATGGCATCATCACACCTCCCATTACTGTTACCTCCGCCATTGAAGGTTTAAGAACCCTGGAAGTCTTCAAGGATCTTGGCCAAATGACCATCGTAAAGATTGTATTGACCATTATTACCGGGCTTTTTGTAATGCAGCAGTTCGGTACGGTATCTATAGGCCGCATGTTTGGTCCCATCATGGTACTCTGGTTTTCTATGCTCGGTATCCTAGGTATTTCACATATTGCCGATGACCTCAGCATCTTTAAAGCCTTTAGCCCCCATTATGCTATTGAGCTCTTAACTACTTATCCCAAAGGATTCCTGATCTTAGGCGCAGTATTCCTTTGTACTACGGGAGCAGAAGCCCTGTATTCGGATCTTGGTCACTGCGGTAGAGGCAACATCCGGGTATCCTGGATTTTCGTAAAATCCTGTCTTATTTTAAACTACCTCGGACAAGGTGCCTGGCTACTTACCCAAAAAGGACAGATTCTTCCAAAAGATCAAAATCCGTTCTTTACTATCATGCCGGAATGGTTCATCATTTTTGGCGTTTTGATCGCTACCATGGCCTCCGTTATTGCCAGTCAGGCACTCATTTCAGGTTCCTTTACGCTTATTTCTGAAGCCATGCGGTTAAACCTGTGGCCTAAAATGCGGGTAAACTATCCCACTGAAATGAGAGGCCAGCTATATATTCCAGGTATCAATTCCATGCTGTTTGTAGGCTGCTCCGCCATTGTGCTCTTTTTCCAGGAATCAGGTAACATGGAAGCTGCCTACGGTTTGTCTATCACTATTTGTATGTTGATGACTTCCTGCCTGTTTGCATTTTATCTATATACCAAACGGGTATGGGTAGGCTGGATCCTGTTATACCTGGTCGTCTATTTTACGATAGAATTTTCTTTCCTCTTCGCCAACGTAGTAAAGTTCATGCATGGCGGTTATGTTACCGTGATAATAGCCGGCGCGCTCTTCCTGGTCATGATTGTATGGTTCAAGTCACGTAAGATCAAGAACCGTTATGTGGAGTTTGTCCGCCTGGAAGATTACCTGCCTATTATCCAGGAACTCAGTAACGATACTTCTATCCCCAAATATGCTACCCACCTGGTTTATATGAGTAGCGCGGATAATCCTAAGGAGATAGAACATAAGATCATTTATTCTATTCTCAACAAAAAGCCTAAGCGGGCGGATATTTACTGGTTTGTGCATGTAGATGTGGTGGATGAACCTTATCTCAGTGAATATTCTGTTCAAACTATTATTCCCAATGAAGTAATACGTGTGGAGTTTCGCCTTGGATTTAAAGTGGAACAACGTATAAACCTCATGTTCAGAATGGTGGTGGAAGACATGGTACGCAACAAGGAAGTGAACATCACCAGCCGTTACGAATCGTTAAGTAAGAATAATGTGGTGGGCGATTTCCAGTTTATAGTAATGGAAAAATTCCTGTCACACGACAACGACCTGCCGCTTTACGAGCGGATGGTGATGAAGATGTATTTCTTCCTGAAAAAGATCAGCTTGTCGGAAGAAAGAGGCTTTGGACTGGATTCCAGCTATGTAACCATTGAGAAATATCCATTGGTGGTAGCTCCTGTTACTAATTTGCAGTTGAAGCGTATTGTACATTAATAGATAGTCATTTTCTTGAGATGGGGTTTTCAGATACACACTGAAAACCCCATTTTTTATGCGATGAATGGCTGCTTTCCGTCTATACTATAAATATGAAAAATCCCTTTTTTTTATAGATATTGGATGTTTTCCGGGATACGGACATTCAGTATTGAGTCCTGACATCCCATATCCGCGAATCTCTAAATTTTAGTATGGTGAACAAATTTTTTGGCATGCTGGCCTTGCTGGCATTGCAACAAAACGTATGGGCGCAAACTTCTCCCTCCAGCGACTACAGGGAACTGCCCGATCCCAAACCCGTTAACCAGGCCTCCTGGACAGCTGTTAATGGCTCCCGGTTGCACGTAGCATTTGGTACTGCTGATACCCGTTATGATAAAAGAAATGCGCCAGATGATAAAGTATTGTCCCCTTCCTGGGCCGTTAAAGCCTGGAAAGGAGAGCGGGTACATACCCAATTAGTTATCTGGACTACCGCTGCACAGCCATCGGTGAGTATACAAACATCGCCGCTACAGAATGGTAAAGGACAGAAGATCGCTGCGGATGCTATCTCCACAGGATTTGTACGCTATGTTATGACAGATGAACTGAATAAAGATGGCACAGGTTGCGGCTACAGGAAAACGGTAGATTTTGACTCCTCCCTGGCAGCAGATGGCATCGATATCATTAATAAAAGAGCGATTGCCGCCAATAATACACAACCGGTATGGTTAAGCATCCAGGTGCCGGCCAATACGCCTGCAGGCGTTTATAAAGGCAGTATCAGCGTAAAAGCAGGGGCTACTGCCGTGAGCCTGCCTTATGAAG
Organism: Chitinophaga eiseniae; assembly: GCF_012641265.1. GTDB lineage: Bacteria > Bacteroidota > Bacteroidia > Chitinophagales > Chitinophagaceae > Chitinophaga > Chitinophaga eiseniae_A. The sequence continues at coordinate 77,524 of NZ_JABAHZ010000013.1, forward strand.
TAACGGTAACAGACCGCACATTACCAGCGCCGAAAGACTGGAAATTTCACCTGGATCTGTGGCAAAGTCCGAATGCCGTGGCTCGTGTATATGGTGTGAAACCCTGGAGTGATGCGCATTTCAACGCGATGAGACCCTACATGAAGATGTTGGCCGACGCCGGACAGAAAGTAATTACTACTGCCATTATATATGATCCATGGAATGGACAAACAGAAGACATCTATGGTACCATGGTTAAATGGATGAAGAAGAAAAATGGTAGCTGGGTGTACGATTATACCGTGTTTGACAAATGGGTACAGTTCATGATGGACCTGGGCATCCGCAAGGAAATCAACTGTTATAGCATGATTCCGTGGAACCTGAAGTTTTATTACTATGATGAAGCTGCAGGCAAAGATACCTTCATTGTAGCGAAGCCCGGTACCCCCGAGTATACAGCCCACTGGCAGCCGATGTTGAATGATTTTGTGAAACACCTGAAAGCGAAGGGCTGGTTTAACATTACCGCCATTGCAATGGATGAAAGAACCATGGAAGACATGAAACAGGCGCTGGCTATTATCAGGAAAGCAGATAAGGATTTCAAGGTATCGCTGGCAGGTAGCTATCATGCGCCTATTGCGCAGGAGATTTACGATTACTGTGTAGCCTCCAAGGAAGTATTCCCGGCAGAGGTAATGAAAGAGCGTATACAAAAAGGATTACCTACTACCTTTTACACTTATTGTGCAGAAGGTTATCCTAATACATTTACGTTTTCGCCTCCGGCAGAATCGGCCTTTATGGGCTGGTATGCTGCGCATAAGGGATATAGCGGTTATTTGCGCTGGGCTTATAACAGCTGGGTGAAAGCGCCGTTGTTAGATTCCCGTTTCCGTTCCTGGGCAGCCGGAGATACTTATTTCGTATATCCGGGACCGAGATCTTCTATCCGTTTTGAAAGAATGGTAGAAGGGATACAGGATTTTGAGAAAATCAGGTTATTGAAGGAGGAGTTTACAAAAAGTAATAACATGGCCGCTTTGAATAAACTGAACCAGTTGCTGGAACCTTGTGATGTGCAGGCGCTGAAAGCCACACCAGCCGCTACTATCCTGCAGGCAGCCAAACAAGGATTGAATGAATTATAATTGGGCATTAATAAGGCGTTATCATAAAAAAATCCTCCGGGGAACCGGAGGATTTTTTTTAACACAACTAAAAAACAATCAAATGTGTTCATCAATCGGGCTTTTTCCCATCTAAAAAGGTATTGATAGTATTGATTTCCGGGTGATTATTTTGTGCCGGATCTCCACTCACAGTATAATTGGAGTAGAAATGTTCGGCAGATCCTGCACCATTGTCCAGGTTTACGTTTCTACGCAGGTAGGCAGGTACGTTTTCTAATTCCGCATTATTGTCCATGTTTTTCACATTGAAGCTGATGCTGCGTAATTTGGCTACTCTTTCTGCCTGTTTACGTTTTTGTTCTTCCAGGTCTTCATATGCTTGCTGCATAGGCACTTCCGGAGGTGTTGGCGGTACGTTTACGGCGTCTTCTTCCTCTTTAAATACCATCTTCATTTCAGGAGCGGGTGCACTACCTGGTTCCACGTAAATGTGTGAAGGTCTGTTCAGGTATCCGCCGGCAGCGTTGCCAGTTTGTGGCTGGATAACATTCACGCCTGGCTGCTGTGTATGTGCGGGTGGCACCTGTTGAACGGGCTGCATCTGTTGCTGTATTTGTTGTTGCTGCATCTGCTGCATTTGCTGTAGCTGTTGTTGCTGCGCTGCCTGTTGCATTTGTTGTTGTATCTGCGGGTCAGGTTGCTGTGGGGTAGAAGGTACTTGTTGTACATTCAGCACATAGTTCTGACGGGCAGGAGCGATGGGCGCCTGTTGCTGTGGTTGAGGCGGCGTATAAGGAATGACAGGTTCCGGATGTGTAATCACCGGTTCCATCAGTCGTGGCGCCATCAGGTCTTGTGGTTCCTGGAAGAGCAGGCCTTGCGACTGCTGTTGCAGATTCATTTTCTTTTCATCGCCATCTTTACCCAGCTGCATCACTATTTTAGGTTCTACGCGTTCCTGGGTGGAGGGTGCTATTTTTTGCTGGGTGATAGGTTTTTGTTCAAAACCGGTAGCAATGATGGTTACGCCCAATTGTCTGTCGAGTGACTGGTCGTATCCCACACCGAGGATCACATCGCAATCTTCACCAGCCTGGCTTTGTACGTAGGCCTGGATAACATCCATTTCATCCAGTGTATGTTCGAATTCACCTTCGGAAGAAGAGATGTTGATGAGGATCCATTTAGCACCGCGTATATCGTTATCGTTCAGCAACGGAGATGTCAGTGCATCTTCGATGGCTCTCTGTGCACGGTTTTCGCCTTCTGCCAGGGCTGCGCCGAGGATGGCTACACCACCGTTGCGCATAACGGTACAAACGTCGGCAAAGTCCACGTTGATCTGACCGGTAGAATTGATCACATCGGTAATACATTTGGCGGCGGTTGCCAGTACGTTATCTGCTTTTTCGAAGGCAGCTTTGAATTTCAGGTCACCGAATTTCTGACGTAATTTATCGTTGGAGATAATCAGCAGGGTGTCTACGTATTCTTTCAGACGTTGTACGCCTTCATCTGCCTGCAACATTCTTTTCTTTCCTTCGTAGGAGAAAGGAGTTGTAACGATACCAACGGTCAGGATACCCAGTTCCTTACATATACGTGCGATGATAGGGGCGCCACCAGTACCGGTGCCACCGCCCATACCGGCAGTAATGAAGGCCATTTTGGTATTTACCTCCAGTATTTTTTTGATTTCCTCAAAGGATTCTTCTGTCGCCTGTTTTCCGATTTCAGGATTTGCACCGGCACCAAGTCCCTGCGTGAGGTGAGGTCCCAACTGAATTTTATTGGGAACGGGACTGTTAGCAATAGCTTGTGCATCGGTATTGCAAATAATGAAATTTACCCCTTCAATGCGCTGGCTATACATATGATTCACCGCGTTGCTTCCACCACCACCTATGCCGATGACTTTGATGATAGAAGATTTTTCTTTAGGAAGATCAAAATGTATCATGACTCTATACTTTTATGGGTTAGTACGATTAATTAATAATGAACTATTAAGAATTAAGTGCGTGTATGCTATTATGTTACTATGGTTCATTTGTCCTGTCATTATTAATTATCGTTCTTAATTCTTATTATATTAAACGTTTGCTGGTTACAACAATTGCGCCATATAGCGATTAAAGTTTAGCATCTTCTTCTTCTGTAAACATGTCAATGATTTTTGTTTTCATTTTGTCTAAGAAGTTTTTCAGGGATGCGTTTCTTTCTTTTGCTTTACGGTCTTGTATTTCCTGGCTGCTGGGGGCCGTTTCTTCTATCCAGTCTTCAGGCTGTGCTACGGATTGGGCAGCCTGTTCTTTTGCCAGATAGCTGGTATTAATCTTTACATAGTTTTCTTCCAGCGCTTTACGATCATTTTCGAAATCATTATATCCTTTTAAAATCAAGCCTACGCAGGTAGCGTACATAGGTTTAGTTAGTTCATCTATGTGGCCGCTTGCCAGGTGCTCGTTGGGGAAACCTATGCGGGCGCTTGCGCCGGTGGTATATTCAGTTAACTGTATCAGGTGTTTTAGCTGGGATCCGCCACCAGTGAGGATAATACCGCCATTCAGCATTTTATTATCCATACCGATTTGTTTGAGATGGTATACTACGAAATCGAGTATTTCACTCATACGGGCCTGGATGATATGGGCCAGGTTCTTTACTGAAATTTCTTTGGGGCTTTGACCTCTTAATCCGGGAATGGTGATATAGGCATTGCTTTTGGCTTCATCTGCCAGTGCATAACCAAATTGCACTTTCATCTGCTCTGCCTGTGTTTTTAATACGCCCAATCCGTTTTTGATGTCATTGGTAATGTTTTCTCCACCGTAGGGAATTACTGCAGTATGTTTGAGAATACCTTCGTAAAACACGGCCAGATCGGTAGTACCACCACCAATGTCAACAATGGCTACACCCGCTTCAAAGTCCATATCGCACATAACGGCGGCAGCGGAGGCCAGTGGCTGAAGTACCAGGTCACGGATTTTGAGACCGGATTTTTCCACGCTGCGGTTAATGTTACGAATGGCGTTTTTATCGCCGGTGATGATATGGAAGTTAGCGCCCACCTTTACCCCCGACATACCAATGGGGTAAGTGATGTTTTGCAGGCTGTCCACAATATATTGCTGCGGGATCACGTCGATGATCTGATCACTCGCGGGAATAACTGTTTTATACTGATCATTAATCAGTTGATCAATATCTTTCTGGGATATTTCCGCATCAGTGTCATTGCGTACAATATCCCCGCGGGTTTGCAAACTTTTTATATGATGACCAGCTATGCCAACGTATACCTCGTTAATTTCCAGGTTGGGGTTGGATGCATAACAATTTTCGAGTGCTTGCCTGATAGCTTTGATCGTTTGGTCGATGTTCAGCACCATACCGTGCTGTACACCAAATGATGTAGCTTTTCCGAATCCCAGGATTTCCAGTTTCCCGTATTCATTCTTCCGTCCTGCAATGGCAGCAATCTTCGTAGTACCTATGTCGAGTCCTACAATGATGGGAGCTTCCTGATTCATGGCGTTTTTTGTTTTTTTGATGTGTTAACAGATTTATTCCCTGGCTTATACACTGCTTTGGGTTGTTGTTTTGCGGGCGCAGGGGCTGCTTTTGCTTTCTTCACTACTTTCTCATGCTGCGTTTTCGCCTTTTCTTTTCCTTTTGCCGGATGTGCCGGTTTAGCAGCCGGTTTTACGGCCTCCGGTTTGGGGGATGCTGCTACCGGATGCGCTACGGCTCCGCTATCAGCATCTTCTACATCTGCAATAGGTGGTTCATCTACGGCCGGCAGTTTTATACTGTCGGTTTTGATCACCGGTTGTAACGGAACTACGCCATCCTTACGGGTACACACTACTTCATTCTCAAATGCGATGTTAATGCGCGTATAGTTATTCCATCCTACTTTATTCAATCCTTCTTTGTAAAAAGCCAATAATTTGACAAATTTCTTTTCTATATCAGTACCGTCTCCGAATACAATCACCTGGTCGCCCAGTTTAGGTATGAATTCAAACCTACGATCAGATGTGATCATGAGCTGCTCTATCTGTGCCATCCAAAACGGATCATTACCAATATAATTGCCCATATCCACAATTTGTGTGGTGAGCAGGCTATCCGCTTTCTGCAGCTTTTCTGCATCTGTGGGAAAGCCGGTGAATACGGGTACCCTGGCGGCATAACGACCGGATACCGGTATATGTTCCCCTGCTGCATCGAGGTAAAAGCTGTTACCGGAAAAGGTGAATATCCTTGCTACCGGTTCGCGTTGCGTTACTTTAATATTCAGTTGTTGCCTGTTATCGAAGTAAATCTCCGCGTTTTTTACCCAGGGATCCTGGTCTATCAGGGCTTCCAGTTGTGCGATATTGATATCGCCAATCTTTTTGCCTACCGGGTTCAGGTTTTTATCTTTTACAATCAGTGATTTGATGTCTTTGGGTTCGATGAAGAAGTTGTCATCTTTCCCTTCAAACTTCACCTGTATGCCTTTACATTTACCAGCATCTTTGTCTTGTATAGCAGCTACCAGCAATACTACAAAGCCTGTCAACGCCAGCCCCCAGAGGAGGAGTGTGCCCAGTCGTTTTAATATGGTGGTAGTTTTAGACAAATGTTTACTGTTTTATGTTGTACTGTTTTTTAGTATCCGGGCAATTGGTTCTTTTAACTGATCTATATCTCCGGCGCCGGCAGTGATCAATAGCGGGGATGGGTGTTTTTCCACATATTCCACTACCGACTCTTTCGGCAATATTTTTACGGGCACTGTTATTTTCGATGCAATCATTTCACTGGTAACTCCCTCGATAGGAAGTTCACGCGCCGGGTAGATGGGGAGTAGTATTACTTCATCTGCCAGGGAAAGACTTTCAGCGAAACCATCTGCCAGGTCACGGGTACGGGTAAATAAATGCGGTTGAAAAATAACGGTGCATTTTTTACCCGGGAATAATGCTTTGGCGCTGGCAATCAGTGCCCGCAGCTCTTCCGGATGGTGCGCATAGTCATCGATATATACCTGCTGCGCTGTTTTTACCACATACTCAAACCTGCGTTTGATGCCTTTGAAGCTGGCCATAGCGGCCCTGATTTTACCGGCATCTATGCCCAGCAGATGCGCCACTGTAATGGCTGCTACTGCGTTTTCCACATTATGCATGCCACCAATGTGCAGCGAAATATTGTCAATCATCCAATCGCCCTGCATCACATCAAACTCATATCCGCCATTGTGCATGCGGATATTGGCGGCGTAAGCATTGGCTACATCGTTTTGTAAACTGTACAATAACTTGTTGGTAGCGTTGAGCTCATTATTCCGATGCAGGCCGAACTTAGCAATCAGCGTGCCATTGGGCTTAATATTGTGTGTATACTGAATAAATGCATCTTCCATGGCTTCCGGTGTGCCGTAAATATCCAGGTGATCTGCATCCATGGCAGTCAGTATGGCGATGTCCGGACTTAATTTCAGGAAAGAGCGATCATATTCATCTGCTTCAATAACGGCTACCTGCTTGTTGCTGCTCCAGAAATTTTTATCATAGTTAACGCTGATACCACCGAGGAATGCGTTGCATCCGTATCCGCTGTCGGTAAGCAGGTGAGCAATCATGGTAGAAACGGTGGTTTTACCATGGGTACCTGCTACGGTAATGGCAAACAGGGAACGGGTAATTTCCTGTAATACATCGCTGCGCTTTACTACTTCATAGCCCTGCTCACGGAACCACTGCAGTTCAGTATGTGCAGCCGGAATAGCCGGCGTATATACTACCAGGTTAGCCTGTTTATCCACCAGGTTGATATCGTCTGTATAATGGATTTGCATACCCTCTGCTTCCAGTTGCCTGGTAAGCGCCGTAGCAGTACGGTCATAACCGCTTACGTGCACGCCTTTTTCATTAAAAAAGCGGGCAATGGCGCTCATGCCAATACCACCGATACCGATGAAATAAACCCTTTGTATGTTGTTCAAATCCATATATGCTGCTAAATCTCTCTAAATAATTTCCAATACTTGTTTCGCAATCACCATATCTGCATTGGGATTTCCCAGTTTGCCGATATTATTTTCCAGTTGCTCCATCAATGCTTTGTTTTGCAGTAAACTGAATAATACGCTTTCCAGTTGACCGGTAACATCGCTGTCCTTAATGATTAAACCGGCATGTTTATTAACCAGGTTCATGGCATTGGACGTTTGATGGTCTTCCGCTGCAAAGGGATAGGGCACAAAGATCACGGGTTTCTTTACTACACATAATTCTGCGATGGCCAGTGCGCCTGCTCTTGATAGTACTACGTCTGCTGCTTTATAGGCAAAGTCCATTACGTTGATGAAATCATATACTTTGATATGTGATTCATACGGAGCTGCCGCTGCTTTGGCAGTTTCATAATAGGGCTTCCCTGTTTGCCAGATGAGCTGTATATCTTTATCCGCAATGGTTTTCAGCAAGGGTTGTAATCCTTCATTAATGGATTTGGCACCTAAGCTACCACCCACTGCAAAGATGGTTTGTTTCAAAGGACTCAGGCCGAAATGCTGCACGGCATCTTCCCTGGTTACGGCCGACTGGGAGATGTTGTTTCTTACCGGGTTGCCGGTGAGGACCAGTTTATCGGCCGGGAAAAACTTATCCATACCGTCATATGCCACACAAATTTTCCTGGCTTTTTTGCCCAGTATTTTATTGGTTTTTCCGGCAAAGGAATTTTGTTCCTGGATCAGGGTCGGAATACCATCTTTCTGTGCCCTGTTGAGCATGGGGAAGCTGGCGTATCCACCCACACCTACCACTACGTCGGGCTGAAAGTTGCGGAGGATGGCTTTTGCACGGCGCAGGCTTTTCCATATTTTAAAAGGCAGTAGTATGTTTTTGAAGATATTACTGCGATTAAATCCCGCGATTTCCAGTCCTTCGATAGGATAACCTGCCTGCGGCACTTTTTCCATTTCCATTTTTCCGGCAGCACCTACAAATAAGATGTTGGTATCCGGCTGAATTTTTTTCAACGCATTCGCGATCGCTATCGCCGGGAAGATATGTCCCCCGGTACCGCCGCCTGCTATGATCACTTTGCGTTGCATGTGTTATTACTTACGATTGATGTTGTTATAAATACGTATTAAGCTACCGCAGCGTTTTCTGCATTTGCCATTACTTTTTCCAAACGTTCTTTTTCTGCCTGTTTTCCCTCCATTTCTTCCACATTCCTGGATACACTGAGGATAATACCGATGGCCATACTGGTAAATAAAACTGAGGATCCACCCATACTTACCAGTGGAAGGGTAACCCCTGTAACCGGGAACAGGTGCACGTTTACCGCCATATTGGTCAACGCCTGTATCACCAGTGTTACACTGAGCCCTACTGCCAGGAATGCACCAAAGGCATACGGGCATCTTTTATAGATCCTGATACTTCTCAACAGCAGTATCATGTAAGCCGCCAGGATCAGGAAGGCGCCAGCCATGCCATATTCTTCAATGATCGTTGCATAGATATAGTCAGAATAGGCATGCGGTAAAAAGTTACGCTGGGTACTATTACCGGGACCTTTACCTAAAATGCCTCCACCTGCAATGGCAATGTTGGCCTGTTGTACCTGGTAAGGAGCTTCCGTATGATCGCCATGTAAGAAGTTATCGATACGTTTTTCCCATGTTTTAGTACGCATTTCCACGCCCGTTACCTTCGCTATTCCAAAAAGCAATACGATGCCTACTGCTCCTGCTGCCACCATGGAAGCGAGGAATCTTACCGGTACCCGGCCGATGAAGCAGAGCAACATACAGCTGGCGCCGAGTAAAAGCGCCGTACTCATATTGGCCGGCATAATCAGCGCACAGATGATAGCTACCGGTGTAATAATGGGCAAAAAACCTTTCTTAAAATCGTTGATCAGGTTCTGACGCCTGGATAACTGCCTGCTTACATACATGAAGATGGCGAGTTTTGCCACGTCCGATGTCTGGAACGTCAGGTTAATGATCGGTAAACTGATCCACCTGCTGGCATCGTTGAGATGCCGTCCGAAGGCCAATGTATAGATCAGCAGGGGAATAGAGATCAGGAAGCCTATCTGTGCCACCCGGGAGTAAACGGTATAATTTACCCGGTGTGCAAAATAGATGATAGCTAATCCCATGACCAATACGATCAGTTGCTTTAGGAGATAATACTCGGTATGGCCGCCTCTTTCGCGGTAGGCCAGTGACCCGGTAGCGCTATATACGGCCAGCAGGCTCACCAGCGATAGAAAAATTACTATCGTCCAGATTACCTTATCGCCTTTTGTTCTATAGAGCGCTCCTGCCATTTTCCACTTTTATGTTTTATAATCCTTTTACTTCTTCTTTGAATTTCCGGCCCCTGTCTTCGTAATTCTTAAACAGGTCGAAGCTGGCGCAGGCAGGAGACAGTAATACGATATCTCCTTTAGCAGCCTGGTTAAATGCTTCCTGGACGGCATCGTGCATGCTGGTGGTATTGATCATCACCGGTGTATCGTTGGATAACGCCGCAAAGATGGGGGTATTGTCTACACCCATACAGATGATGGCTTTCACTTTTTCTTTCACGAGGTCACGGATGGCATCGTAATCGTTGCCTTTATCCACACCGCCCATAATGAGTACGATGGGTTTGTCAAAGCTTTCCAGTGCAAACCACACGGAGTTAACATTGGTTGCTTTGCTATCGTTAATAAAATCTACTCCTCTCACGGTGGCTACATATTCCATGCGATGTTCGAGGCTTTCAAATGACGTGAGGCTCTCACGGATTTTTTCGTTCCTTATATCCATGGTTCTGCCTGCAATTGCTGCTGCCATTGAATTATATAGATTATGTTTTCCCTTTAATGACAGGTCATACATAGACATGATAACCGGATCTCCGTTGACATCAACGTGCAACTGGTCGTTGGCAATAAAGCCGCCTTCTTTCAGTGGTTTCATGATGGTAAAAGGTATTGATGCTGAATAAATGGGTTGCTGCGCTAAATGTCGCATGATCTCAGGATCGTCCATGCAGTAGATGAAGTAGTCTTCCGCTGTTTGGTTCATGGCTATTCTGAATTTGGAGGCTACGTAATTTTCCATTTTGTAGTTGTAGCGATCCAGGTGATCCGGCGTAATGTTCAACAGGATGGCCACATTGGGTTTGAAGTCCTTAATGTCATCCAGCTGGAAGCTGCTGATTTCAATCACATAATACTCCGCGGGTGCGGTTGCCACCTGCCTGGCATAGCTGATACCAATATTACCTACCATGGCCACATCCAGTCCTGCGTTTTTAAAGATGTGGTAGGTGAGGGCAGTAGTGGTGCTCTTGCCGTTGCTACCGGTGATGGCAATAATCTTTTTACCTGTCGAGAAACGGTAGGCCAGCTCTATTTCGGAGATAACAGGTATGCCTTTTTCGCGTACCTTTTTCATCAGTTCCGATTTTTCAGGGATACCGGGACTTTTCACGATTTCGTTTGCGTCCAGGATGATATCCCAGGAATGATGTCCTTCTTCAAAAGAGATCTGGTTTACCGCCAGTTCCTGTTTATAGTTATCTTTTATAGTGCCGCCGTCAGAAACAAACACTTCATACCCTTGCTGTTTTCCCAGCAAGGCTGCACCTATTCCGCTTTCACCGGCTCCTAATATGACGAGTTTGTACTTCATTTCGTTTATACTGCGTTGTTAGTCGTTTATAAATTATCTCATTTTCAATGTTGCGATCGCTACTACCACACACATAATGGTGACGATCCAGAAGCGAACAGAAATTTTACTTTCATGATACCCTATTTTCTGGTAGTGGTGGTGGAGAGGTGACATCTTCAGGATGCGTCTGCCTTCACCATACTTTTTCTTGGTGTATTTGAAATAGGATACCTGCAGCATTACCGACAGGGATTCTACCAGGAATACGCCGCAGAAGATGGGTACCAGTAATTCCTTTCTCACAATAATAGCCAGGGAGGCAATGATACCACCCAATGCGAGGCTACCGGTATCTCCCATAAACACCTGTGCGGGGTAAGCATTGTACCAGAGAAATCCTACACATCCGCCCACAAAGGCTGCAATGAATATGGACAGTTCTCCCAGGTTAGGGATATACATGATATTCAGGTATTCGGCAAACTGTATGTTACCGGATACATAGGCGAAGATGCCCAGGCACACACCAATAATACCTGAAACACCCGTTGCCAGCCCATCGAGTCCATCTGTCAGATTAGCACCATTGGAAACGGCGGTGATAATGATGATCACGCTCAGGATATAGATGACGAACGTATATTTTTCGCCTCCCGGAATCCAGGAGATTAATTTAGCGTAATTGAATTCATGATTTTTTACAAAAGGAATGGTGGTAATAGGTGTTTTAACATCCACAAACCGTTGTCCTTCGCGGGTTACACGCTCCGGGTGATTCGTAATCTGTCTTTCATATGGAGCCAGTTTACGGGCGCCTACTACTTCGCGCGATACCACCACATCATTATTGAAATACAGGGTACAGCCTACAATCAGTCCCAGGCCTATTTGTCCCATGATCTTAAACTTACCGGCAAGTCCCTCTTTATTCTTTTTAAATACTTTGATATAATCATCCAGGAAGCCAATCAGTCCCAGCCAAACGGTAGAGAGCAGGATGAGCCAGATATATACGTTGGCTATTTGTGCAAATAATAAAGTAGGTATTACGATGGCGGAGAGGATGATCAACCCACCCATGGTAGGTGTTCCTTTTTTCGTGTTTTCGCCCTGTAGGCCGAGTTCACGGATCGTTTCGCCAATTTGTTTTCTCTGTAAAAACTTAATAATCCTTTTACCAAACAGCAAAGAAATCACGAGCGACAGCAGTAATGCCATCGTTACACGGAAGGTGATATACTGGAACATACCACCACCGATGATGCTGATCTTAAATTCTGTTTTCAGGTAATTTAAAAAATAATATAACATATGTTTTAGTCGTAACCCGCCCGCAACCTTGGCAGACAGGCTTTTAAGTCATTGGATTATTAAGTATTATTCGTTCTTCTTCAAAAATTATTTGTCCATCAGCTTCATCATCTCCACCAGCACTTCTTTATCATCGAAGTGATGTTTCACGCCTTTGATTTCCTGGTACTTTTCGTGTCCTTTACCTGCTACCAGGATGATATCTTCCCGGTTGGCGAGGGAAAGTGCCGTTTTAATGGCTTCTTTCCGGTCGGTAATGGAGAGTACTTTTTTCTTCAGGTGCACGGGTATTCCTGCTTCCATTTCATGGATAATCGCTGCCGGGTCTTCCGAGCGGGGATTATCGGAGGTAAGGATTACCTTATCGCTGCTTTCCACGGCAACGTCCCCCATAATAGGGCGTTTGGCGGTATCCCGGTCACCACCGCAGCCTACTACGGTGATTACCTGTTCATTGCCTTTGCGTAGATTTTTGATAGTAGCCAGTACATTTTTCAGTGCATCTGGTGTATGTGCATAGTCTACGATGGCAATGATCTGTTCCTTGTCAGAAATGATATAATCGAACCGGCCTTCAGCGCCAGGTGTGTCGCTGAGCGCCTGCAGTACTTTTGCTTTGTCAATGCCCAGTAATACAGCGGCACCATATACAGCCAGCAGGTTATAGGCATTGAATTCCCCGATGAGACGGAAATGTACTTCCGTGTCTCCTACCAGCATTACCAGGCCGGTGAGGTTATTTTCCAGGATTTTACCTTTAAAATCTGCCAGGGTGCGCAGGCTGTAAGTAGCTTTCCTGGCTTTGGTATTCTGTAGCATCACCATGCCTCTTTTATCGTCCAGGTTGGTGAGTGCAAACGCGCCTACCGGGAGATGATCGAAGAATGATTTTTTTACCCGGATATATTCTTCGAAAGTTTTGTGATAGTCGAGGTGATCGTGGGTGATGTTACTGAAAATGCCGCCGGCGAATTTCAATCCTGCGATCCGTTGCTGGTGTATGGCATGGGAGCTTACTTCCATAAACACATACAGGCAGCCGTCTTCCACCATCTTTGCGAGCAAAGCATTGAGGTTGATCGGATCGGGGGTGGTATGGGTAGCCGGTATAACGGTGTCGCCTATCTGGTTTTGTACAGTAGACAACAGCCCGCAATGATAGCCCAGTTTGGTAAACAGGCGGAACAGGAGCGTAGCAATGGTTGTTTTACCATTGGTACCTGTTACGCCCACCAGTTGTATTTTATGAGAAGGGTTATCGTAGAAATTGCCTGCCATCACACCGCTACTGGTAGCGCTGTTGGCTACCTGTACATAGCATATATTTTTGGCCAGTTGTTCCGGCAATGTTTCGCAAATAATGGCAGCGGCGCCCTGAGCAATCGCTTTTTCGATGTACCCGTGTCCATCCACGTGTACTCCCTTCACCGCAATGAAAGCATCACCGGAGCCGATGGCCCTGGAGTCGATCGCGAGCGAGTTGATGGTAATATCCGTATTACCATGCACCGCCTGGATGCTTACATTGTACAATATGTCGCGCAGCGTTTTCATTTAGCTCAGTTCTATGACGATAGTTTGTTCGTTTCCAATTTTAGTTCCGCCGGGGAGTGATTGTGTTTTAACTTTGCCGGCGCCTTTTACCACTACGCGGAGTCCTGCATTTTCGAGCAGGTACAGTGCGTCTTTGAGTCCCATTCCCGTAACATCCGGTACCGCGCCTTTCAGTTGAGTTACCTGCTGGAAGGCAATTTTCCGGTCTGTTACTTTAGCGCTCACCCAGCTGTTGTTAGCAGGGGTGCTGCTGAGCGGGAGTTGCAGGGTACTGAGAATTTCTTTCCATTCGCTGCCTCTTCCGTTTTTCAGTGCCAGCAGGGTATCCAGTTGCATGGTAGCCTGCATGGGTTTTTGTCTTTCAACGGCGATGGCATACAGTTTATCTGCCACTTCCCTAAACACGGGACCCGCAACGTTTGCTCCGTAAAAGCGCAAAGCGTGCGGTTTATTTTTAATCACTACCACACAGGTATACTGTGGGTCCTTTGCAGGAAAATAACCGGCAAAGGACGACTGGTAGATTTTGTCTGCATATCCATGGCTGCCATTGGCCACGAGTGCGGTGCCTGTTTTGCCGGCGAAGTCGTAATAGGGGGTACGCAATTTTTTTGCGGTACCATCTATGGGAACGCCTTCGAGCATGGCCTGTACCTGTTTAAGCGTGTTTTGAGAACAGATGCTATCCAGCAGTACAGTAGGCTCAAATTGTTTAGCTACCTGGCCATACTCCTGTATGGAGTTAACGAGGTAGGGTTTCATCATTTTACCGTTGTTGGCTACAGCGTTGTACAGCATGCAGGTTTGCAACGGGCTGATGAGCACTTCATATCCGAATGCCATCCAGGGCAGGGATGTGTTGCTCCAGCTTTTGGAAGCGGTGGATTTAACCACTGGTCTTCCTTCGCCGACGAGGTCTATACCGGTACTTTGATCGAGCCGCAGTTTCCTGAGGTGGGCGACAAAGTTATTGGGTTGACGGTTATAGAACTGGTAGGCCAGTTTAGCCATTCCCACATTGGAACTCAGTTCGAATGCGTGTTTCACGGTTACATTCTGGGGGCCGGGGTGTGGTTCCGAGTCATATACGGTTCTACGTCCCACCTGCCAGTGTCCACCATCCATATTGACCATGGTGTTCATGGTCGCGAATTTATCTTCCAGCACAGAGATAACGGTAGCCAGTTTAAAAGTGGAACCGGGTTCCGCTACCTGCAGTGCATAGTTCATATCTTCCCAGTAGTTGCCATCGGGTTGCCGGCCCAGGTTGGCAATGGCTTTGATTTTGCCGGTTTTCACTTCCATGAGGATGCAGGTGCCATGATCGGCTTCATTGCCTACCATCATGTTCATGAGGGCTGTTTCCACGATATCCTGCATATTCACATCGATGGTGGTAACCACATCGCGGCCGTTTTCCGGTTCGATGTCGTATCCATCAACGGGTACGTAGGTACCGCCAGCGATGCGGCGCATCAGTCTTTTACCGGTTACCCCTTTCAGGTAATCGTTGTAGGTTCTTTCCAGTCCTACGCTCTGTGAGTTTTCGCGGGCCAGTCCGATGGTTCTGTTGGCGAGCAGTTTAAAGGGATTGATGCGCTTACTTTTGGATTCAGCGATCATGCCACCTTTATTTTTGCCGAGGCGAAACATCGGGAAGGTACGTAGCTCCTGGTATTGGTTAAAGGGCACATCTCTTTTCAGCAGAAAATAGCGGTCCTTTGATTTATAGCCTTCCTGCAGCATGGTTCTATAGGCTGCTTTGCTGCGGTCGCCGAAGGTATTTGCCAGGCGATCGGCGAGTGAGTCGAGGTTTTCCTTGAACACTTTGCCATTTTTATCGCGGAGGCCATCGGCGGCGAAGTCAATACGGATATCGAAATACGGGATGGAGGTCGACAGCATTCTGCCTTCTTCAGAGTAGATGGTACCTCTTTCCGCGTCGAGTGCTACATAGCCGGTGTGCAGGCTATCGGCCATATTGCGCCAGTATTGGCCCTGAACATTCTGTATGTAGAATACCTTTACCAGTATGGCCACGCCAAACAGCGCCATACCTATGAGGCACAGATACACTCTCCACAATATGTCCTTTTTTACATCCACGTATTCGTTTTAGCGATTAGCTTTTTTACTGTTGGCTTTTAGCATGAATGCCCTCAGCGTTATGGCTAAGGGCTATCGTTAAGAGCTGACAGCTTATTAAGAAGATACCTGACACTGGCTGCATTTGTATTTGAGATGCTTGCCATTGATTTGATTTACCAGCATCCCCGACCTGATTGTTTGGTCAGGCGGGCAGCGTCAGGCATCAGTATTAAAATCATTTTTCTGATTCCTTTTTCAGCACAATCTTTTGTGGAGGGGAGCTGAGTTGTTTAAGTCCCAGCGGCTCTACAGATTTGCTGACTTCACTCATCTTGCTGCGAAACATGAGCTCACTTTTCACGTTGATATACTCCCACTTGAGCTCTTTTATTTCTTTGCCCAGTTTGTTTATGCGTCTTATTTTTTTCTCTGCGAGGTGACTGTTAGCGATGTAGACGAGGGCTAAACAGGCCAGGAAACCGATGAAGGGCATGTTTTGCACCAACGCTCGGTAGTTGATGCGCAAACGCCATTCTTTTTTTTGTTCATCCGGTGAGGTGTTGTTGTTTACCTCCTCCGGAGCATCCTGGATTGTCTCGATAGTTTCTACTTCCTGCAACACGCGCTATGTCTTTTTAAAAAATTGACAATATAAACCTGAACGCAAATCAAACAGATGTGTACTAGGATAGGGTAGGATAATACGGGCGGTTTTTCAATCCGCGTCATGTTGTTTTTTCGGCTACCCGCAGTTTTGCACTTCTGGATCTTCCATTGGCTTTCAACTCTGCATCACTGGCGGTAACCGGTTTTTTTGTGATTAATTTGAACAATTTAGGGGGTGTTTCTTTCGCAAACGGATCTTCGGGTACTTCATCAAAGCGGCCAGTCTTCATAAAATTTTTCACCATCCTGTCTTCCAGCGAGTGGAAAGTAATGATGGCTAGTCTGCCTCCCGGTTTAAGTACGTTGGTAGCTTGCTCCAGTAAATCTTTCAGTGCGCCCAGTTCATCGTTGACGGCAATACGCAGTGCCTGGAAGACTTGTGCCAGGTATTTTTGCGGGTTACCTTTTACGATGGGCTGGATAACGGATTTGAATTCCGCGATGGTGCGCATGGGGTGTGTTTTGCGTTGCTTAACAATTGTTTGTGCCAGGGTTTTGGCGTTGGTCACTTCTCCATATTCCTGGAAAATCAGTTGTAACCTTGCTTCTCCCCATGTGGCCAGCAATTGGGCGGCGGTAAATTCCGTTCTCTGATCCATCCGCATATCCAGGTCGCCATCGAAGCGAATGCTGAATCCTCTTTCTGCTGTATCAAACTGGTGCGATGAAACGCCCAGATCTGCCAGTACCCCATCTACCTGTTCGGCTTTGTGCAATTTCAGAAAGCGTTGCAGGTGACGGAAATTTTGTTGTACAAAAGTTACGCGATCGTCTATAATCCTGTTGCGGTAAGCATCTTCATCCTGATCGAATACTATCAGTCGTCCGTTTTTGCCCAGTTTTTCCAATATGGCTCTTGAATGTCCTCCGCCTCCAAACGTAGCATCTACATATATCCCTTCCGGGTTAATCTGTAACAGCTCCGTAGTTTCCTGCAGCAGAACGGGTAAATGATATTGTTGTTCGCCCATGTGCTCCCCTCTTTAAATTGAAATGTTGTTATCTCCTCCTCCCATTACCTGTTGTGCCAGATCACTGAACGCTCCTGGTGAGAAATTTTCAAAGAACTCCTGGTATTTAGCTTTATCCCAGATCTCGATTTTATTGGTTGCTGCTGCCAGCACAATATCTTTTTCCAGATTGGCGTAAGACAGCAGGTTTTTTGGTACCAGCAGTCTTCCTGCACTGTCTAGCTCCAGAATGGTGGCCCCGTTTAGAAAGTACCGCCTGAATTCCCTTACTTTTGGGTCAAAGTCATTCAACTTGCTGATACGTTCGAAAATAGGCTGCCATTCATTCATGGGATACAGGGACAAGCATTTTTCAAACCCTCGGTTAATCACAAACTGTCCTCCGGCCCCGTCTGATAACTGCTTTTTAAATCCAGCAGGTAACAGAAAGCGTCCTTTTGCGTCCAGCGTCGATTCATATTCACCGAGAAATCCTGTCATACCATGGGGCAAAGTCCTTGAAAATCCATTTTCTAACACAAAATAACACTTTTTCCCACTTTTTAACGAAAAAATACTTTATAAATTTTTTCCACAGGTGGTCCGGCGGCTATAGTAGCCCTTTCGATCCCATTTTGCACCTGATAATGTGTATTTTTTAATAATGCATGTTGATAATATGTTTATAAGTATTTGTTTTATGTGCAAATCGTGTTAATTACATATCCTGCGGGATATTAGAGAAAAGCAAGAAAGTGGGAAAATATATAAATACCAGCCACAGCCGCCAGGGTGAAAAACAGCTGTTTGGCCGATTTAATTCCCTCTTTTGCAAAATTTTAACAGCAATGAAAATCTCTCTGCCTTACATTTACATTTAATTCTTAATTTTGCCACTCTTTTATGCAGAAATTTTTATTGTACATCAGTGTTATTGCGCTTGTCATCACCACCTCCTGTAATAACCAGTTACGGAGAATAGAGAAAAGCAACAACTTTGAGAAGAAGCTGGAATACGCCAACCAGTTATTCCAGAAGAAGAAATACAATACAGCAATTACACTCTATACGGACCTGGTACAAGTGTATAAGGGGACCGATAAGTTTGAGCCGATGTATTATAATTTTGCATACTGCTCTTACTATGTAAAGGATTATATCCAGGCAGCTTTCCAGTTTAAAAATTACCTGGACCTGTTCCCGAACAGCCCAAGAGCCGTGGAAATAGATTATATGCAGGCCTATTGCTATTATAAGCAGTCGCCCAAGGTATCCCTGGATCAAACCAATACCATGAAGGCCATTGCTGCTATGCAAACCTTTATCAATAACTATCCCACTGCGGAAAAAGTGGCGGAAGCCAATCTCGTGATCGAATTGTGCCGCCGCAAACTGGAAAAGAAAGAGTTCAACAGCGCCGAATTGTATTATAACCTCGGCTTTTTTAAAGCAGCCGGTATTGCCTTCAAAAGCCTGATGCGCAATTACCCCGACTCTGATAAAAGCGATGGATACAAAGTAATGGCTATCAGGGCTTATTACAATTATGCTAAGAACAGTATCCCGGAGAAACAGAAGGAGCGTTATGCCACTGTGCTGGACGAATACCTGGACTTCGCGGATCACTACCCGAACAGCAAATTGAAGCCGGATGCCGAAAAATTTTATACCTTAGCACAAAACAACATAAAATCACTGGATAATGAGCAAATTAAAGCGAAGTCTAACCAGTAGCCTTAATCCCTGGGTAGAAACCAAAAATACTACCGACATTAAGAACAGAACTGGTAATTTATATGAGTCTATTGCCGTGATAGCCAAACGCGCCAATCAGATCAATATTTCCGTGAAAGAGGAGCTCCATTCCAAACTGGAAGAGTTTGCCAGCCATACGGACAACCTCGAGGAAGTGCACGAGAATAAAGAGCAGATCGAAATTTCCCGTTTTTACGAAAGATTGGCTAATCCAGCTATTCAGGCTACGCAGGAATTCCTGGACAACAAAATTTATTTCCGCAAGAACGACGACGATTTGTTCAGCTAATCCGTCCCACATTATTTTGTGAGGTACGCGATTGCGAAAAAGAAAAATATTAATTTCATGGCGGCAGAATGATTTCTGCCGCTTTTCGTTTTTGTATATGTCCATGGACGCTATAAACATGCTACAAGGAAAGAAAATCCTGCTGGGAGTGTCCGGCAGCATCGCCGCCTATAAGGCGGCTACCCTTATCCGGCTGCTGGTAAAGGAAGGCGCTACTGTAAAAGTGGTGATGACACCCGCCGCTGCCGACTTTATCACCCCGCTCACCCTGGCTACCCTTTCCAAAAACGAGGTGCCCATGAATATCAGCGACCATAGCAGCTGGAATAACCATGTAATGCTGGGACGCTGGGCCGATGTAATGGTAATTGCCCCCGCCTCCGCCAATACCATCGCTAAAATGGCTTCCGGCCTTTGTGATAACCTCTTAATGGCCGTATACCTCTCTGCTACCTGCCCGGTGCTGTTTGCCCCCGCCATGGACGAGGACATGTGGCATCATCCGGCTACCCGCCGCAATGTGGATAAACTCATCTCCTACGGAAATCAACAAATACCGGTAGCCGCCGGGGAACTGGCCAGCGGACTCTTTGGTGAAGGCCGCATGGCTGAACCCGAACAGATAGTAGCCTACCTGCAACAGCACTTTCAACAAAAAGTACCTGTAAATAAACCACTTGGCGGAAAATTAGCCATTGTTACTGCCGGTCCCACAATAGAACATATTGACCCGGTACGCTATATCAGTAATCATTCCAGCGGAAAAATGGGTATTGCTATTGCTGAAGCCCTGGCCGATGCGGGCGCCAATGTGCAACTGGTACTGGGGCCTACCCCCCAGCAAACCAGCCACCCCGATATTACCACTACCCGCATACAAACAGCCCAGGAAATGTTTGAAGCCGTAACCACCCGCTTTTCCCAGGCCGATATTGTAGTGGCAGCAGCTGCTGTGGCAGATTACCGCCCTGCTAACATAGCTGATAAGAAAATCAAGAAGGGGGAAGCGCAGTTACATATTGACCTGGAAAAAACGCCCGACATCCTGCGCTCGCTGGGAGATACCAAAGCTCCTCAGCAGCTGCTGGTAGGCTTTTCCCTGGAAACCAACAACGAAAAGGAGTATGCACTCAAAAAACTCCGGGAAAAGCACCTGGATATGATCGTGATGAACTCACTGGCCGATGCCGGTGCGGGCTTTAACTATGATACCAACAAAATAACCCTGTTCGATAAAAATGGCCGGGAACAAAGCTTTCCACTGAAATCTAAACAGGCCGTGGCGCAGGATATTGTTTCCGCTATAATAGAATTGCAACATGCATAAACGTTTCCCGTTACTTCTGCTGCTGGCTGGCGCATTGATCCTATACTGCCGCCGCCCCGCCCAGGCCCAGGAAATCAGGGCCAATGTATCTGTGGTGGCAGCCCAGGTACAAGGTGTAGATAAGAAGATATTTACTACCCTGCAAAATTCCATCCGGGAGTTTCTCAACAACCGTCACTGGGCCAACGATGCATTTACCCCAGCCGAACGGATTGAATGCAATTTCCTGCTGAATGTAACCGGTACTATAGGTTCCGATACTTATAAGGCCAGTCTCACAATACAGGCTACCCGGCCTGTGTACAACGCCAGCTACGTAACCAGTTTGATGAACATCCAGGATAACAGCGTAGTATTCCGGTATGTGGAATTTCAACAGCTGGAATTCAGCGATACCCGGATTGTAGGTAATGACCCGATGTCATCTAATCTTACGGCTATTCTGGCCTATTATGTGAATATTATACTGGGGCTGGATTATGATTCTTTTTCTCCCCGTGGCGGCGACCCCTATTTCAAAAAAGCGCTGAATATTGTGAATAATGCACCAGATGGGAAGGAAATCAGCGGTTGGAAGGCCTTTGAAGGGAATCGTAACCGTTATTGGCTGCAGGATAACCTGCTGAATGCCAAGTTCCTCCAGTTCCATGATGTGATGTACCAATACCATCGCCAGGGACTGGATGTGATGTACGATGATGTAGCCAAGGGACGTGCTACGGTACTGAATTGCCTGAATATGTTATATTCCATTCACCAGGACATTCCCAATTCTATGCTGATGCAGGTGTTTTTTGCCGCAAAAGGGGAAGAATTACAGAAGTTATTTGCGAAAGCAATGCCACAGGAAAGAAGCCGTGCAGCGGAATTACTGTCCCAGATGGATGTACCCAATGCACAACGGTATCAACAGATGAAATAATGGCGGAAGGAAGATTATCTGCCTGCTAAAAGTGAAATGAGATAATGAAGAATATAATAAAATATACCCCCCTGGCTTTATTGGTGCTGTTTATATTTGCCTGCGGAGAGGGGGATAAAGTACCGGGTAAATATCTTTCGAAAGATAAAATGAGCAGCATTATGACAGATATGTCTATTGCAGATGCTTATAGCAATGAGTTGCAGGTGCAGCAAAATACTACCTATTCTCCCAATTACGATTCAGTCAGACAGGAAAAAGTGAAGATCTACTATAAGCAGATACTGGATTTGCATAAAGTAACGGTGCATGAATTTATGGATAGTTACCGCTATTATGAATCGCATCCCAGCAGGTTGAAAGAGGTATTGGAGATGGTGCAGAATAATATTTCCACCAGGAAACAAAAGCTGGGTAACCCGATAGAAGAAAATGCGCCGGTCCGGTATCGTTTGAAAAGTATTTTCCCTTATGCCGACAGTGTGATATTGGTTCCCAGGATGGACACGATGCGGCCCTTTGTTAAGCGGCAGCAATAATCTATAAAACACCAAAACATGAAGAAAGTAGTAGCTAATGCCGATGAAGCGATACAGGATATCCAGGATGGCGCGGTGCTGATGCTGGGAGGGTTTGGTTTGTGTGGTATTCCGGAAAACTGTATTACCGCGTTGGTAAAGAAAGCTGTAAAAGGATTGACTTGTATTTCCAACAATGCAGGCGTTGATGACTTTGGCCTGGGGCTGTTATTGAAAACACGGCAAATCCGGAAAATGATGTCGTCTTATGTGGGCGAAAATGCAGAATTTGAGCGGCAGTTACTGGCCGGAGAGCTGGAGGTAGACCTGATTCCCCAGGGCACCCTGGCCACCCGTATCCAGATGGCAGGTATGGGCATTCCAGCCTTCTTTACGCCTGCCGGTTATGGCACCGAGGTGGCGGAAGGCAAAGAAGTAAGGCTATTTAACGGAAAACCTCATTTGATGGAACTGGCCCTGCATGCCGATTTCGCTATTGTGAAAGCCTGGAAAGGCGATACTTCGGGGAACCTGGTATTCCGTAAAACCACGAGAAATTTCAGTTCCTCTATGGCCAGAGCCGGACAAATTACAATTGCAGAGGTAGAGCACCTGGTAGAGCCAGGAGAGCTGGACCCGGACAACATCCACGTTCCGGGTATTTATGTGCACCGCATCTTCCAGGGCGGTAACTATGAAAAACGGATTGAACGCAGAACCGTTAAGATCTAGTTCATCAAATTTTCCACTCTTCAAATCTGAAATTTTATGTCGCTCGACAAATATGGCATCGCCAAAAGAATAGCACAGGAGCTGCGGGATGGTATGTATGTTAACCTGGGTATTGGCATCCCAACACTCGTATCCAATTACATTCCGGCAGGAGTGTCTATTATGCTGCAATCAGAAAACGGTATACTGGGCATGGGGCCTTACCCGGCTACAGAAGATATAGATGCAGACCTGATCAATGCAGGTAAGGAAACTGTTACCCTATTACCAGGAGGAAGTTTCTTTGATTCTTCCGAGAGCTTTGGTATGATCCGCGCTGGGAAAGTAGACCTCACCGTGCTGGGAGCAATGGAAGTTGCTGATAACGGTGATATTGCCAACTGGAAAATCCCGGGAAAGATGGTAAAGGGAATGGGGGGCGCCATGGATCTGGTGGCATCGGCACGTAATATTATCGTGGCCATGATGCATACCAATCCTAAGGGGGAAAGTAAATTATTGCCGCAATGTACACTGCCATTAACCGGTGTGAACTGTGTAAAGAAAGTAGTAACAGAGCTGGCCGTACTGGATGTTACCCCAGATGGTTTTAAACTGCTGGAACGTGCGCCCGGTGTGAGTGTAGACGAAATTCGTGCTAAAACAGCAGGAAGATTAATTGTTGAAGGTGAAATTCCGGAGATGAAGATCTGACCGGATAATTACATATATACGTTACCGTGCCTCTGCGCCTTTATAGGAAGCGGGGGCATTTTATTTTACAAAGTGATCATTTTTATACTAAGTATTAAATATGAATGTTTGACGCTTTATATATCTATAATAATGATATTATTTAATTATTCATACCTGGTG
Source organism: Chitinophaga eiseniae (assembly GCF_012641265.1). Taxonomy (GTDB): domain Bacteria; phylum Bacteroidota; class Bacteroidia; order Chitinophagales; family Chitinophagaceae; genus Chitinophaga; species Chitinophaga eiseniae_A. The sequence continues at coordinate 101,300 of NZ_JABAHZ010000013.1, forward strand.
GAATGCTAAGAAAAGGAATGCCAAGTACTGTTTGATATCAGATATTTTGTATCTCCATACATATTTTCCTGGGTTAAAATCCGGAAATCTCAAAGTTCAGAAATAGCCAAATAAGTGCTAACTTTCACTTTGCTAAAATAGTTCGAGGTGCAAGTTGGATTTCTTTGTTATAATGGTAAATATATTCCTGCGGCAGACCCGATTTTTACTGCGGACAATCGTTCCTTCAGATATGGGGATGGGTGCTTCGAAACGCTGAAAGTATACCAGGGCCATGTATTACTGGCCGATCTTCATTTTGAACGACTACTCGCGAGTTTACATTTATTACACTTCGACATTCCTGCTGATTTTACCAAGGCTTTTTTTGTTAAGCAGATCACTGACCTCTGCGCTAAAAACAATGTGTCGCACCTGGCACGTGTACGCGTAGCTGTATTCCGCTCTGACGGCGGTTTATACGACCCCGTCAATAATTTGCCCAATTATATTATCCAATGCTGGGAATTAAGTAAATCAGTATTGGAGTTAAATCAAAATGGCCTGGTAACTGATATCTTCCCGGATGTGAAAAAGAGTTGCGATAAACTTTCTTCTATCAAATCCAATAACTGCCTGCCTTATGTAATGGCGGCTATGTACGCTAAACAACACCGGCTGAATGAAGCGATCCTGCTGAACCAGTATGGCCGTGTGGCAGACAGTACCATCGCCAATGTATTCATTGTACGGAACAAAGTGCTATATACGCCGCCTACTTCGGAAGGAGGCGTATGTGGCGTAATGCGTAAATACCTGTTGCAAACAGAATTGCCCTTTAAAGTGGAAGAACGCCCATTGGATATTGATGATCTGGAAATGGCAGACGAAATCTTCCTGACCAATGCCATTTATGGTATTCGCTGGGTAGGCGTATTCCGCGACAGCAGCTATGGCAATGCTACCGCTGCTATTTTACATGAAGTACTGCATGAAGGAATGTTGTAGCTAAATCACCTGTTTGCATGAAGCCTGAAGTGAGTTTATGCTGGTTCCGCCGCGATCTGCGGCTGGAAGACCAGGCCGCATTTTATTATGCATTATGTGCTGGTAAACCGGTGGTGCCCGTATTTGTATTTGATACGAATATACTGGATGACCTGGAAGATAAGCAGGATCTGCGCTTACAATTTATCCACGAGGCATTGGAAGATATGCAACGGGAACTGGTACTGTACGGCGCCTCCCTGGATATCTTTTACGGCACGCCTGCTGCTGCTTTTGCGTACTGGACCCAGCGGTATAATGTAGCCGCAGTATATACCAATCATGACTATGAACCTTATGCAAAAGTACGTGACGCCCTGGTGGAAAAGGAGCTCCGCGAAAGAGGCATTTCCTTTCACACTTATAAAGACCAGGTGATCCTCGACCGGAATGAAGTATTGAAAGATAACGGTGAACCATATACGATATTTACGCCGTATAGCCGGAAGTGGCGCGATACATTAACTCCCTTTCATTTGAAGCCTTATCCCTGCCATCGTTATATCAGGCAATTATACCAGCAACCGGTATTGCTGCTTCCTTCCCTGAAGGAAATGGGTTTTGTGGCAGGTAATAAATATTTTCCAGCAAATGTATTGCCGGAAGCACTGATCCGCGGGTACGATAAAACCCGCGACTTCCCTGCTATGGCGGGCACTTCCAGGGTAGGTGTTCATTTGCGTTTTGGAACCGTTAGTATTCGTGCGCTGATGCAACCCGCATTACAACTCAACGATACTTTCGCCAAAGAGCTGATATGGCGGGAGTTTTACCAGATGATACTCTGGCATTTTCCGCATGTAGTGGGACATTCTTTTAAAAAGGAATACGATAAGATCCAGTGGCGTAACAATGAACAGGAATTTGAACGCTGGTGTAAAGGCGAAACAGGCTATCCTATTGTGGATGCCGGTATGCGTGAACTCAATGCTACCGGTTATATGCACAACCGTGTACGCATGATTACCGCGAGTTTTTTAACGAAGCATTTATTGATAGACTGGCGCTGGGGAGAAGCCTACTTTGCGGATAGGTTATTAGACTACGATTTAGCCGCCAATAACGGAGGCTGGCAATGGGCGGCTGGTTCGGGCTGCGATGCGGCTCCTTATTTCCGGGTATTTAACCCCACTTTGCAGACGCAGAAATTTGATAAAGACCTGCAATATATTCGTAAATGGGTGCCGGAGTTTGAAGAGCCTACCTATGTGAAACCAATCGTATCACATGAGGTAGCGAGGAAGCGGGCATTGGAAGTATACGGGAAAGCGCTGAAATCCTAAAAAGCAAAGCGGAGATCTATGGTCTCCGCTTGCTATAGATGGTTGTATTATAATAATATGGATTTAAACTGATTACCCCAGGCGGCTGGTTTAAGAACGGATTTTTTCCGCTGCTTCTATCAACGCCGTCACGGCAGCCTTTCCCTCCTGGCCTAAGTCGAGACTAAAGTCATTTACATACAGGTCGATATGCTGACGCATTACCTGTTCATCCATCTCCTGGGCATGTGATTTTACATAGTCGGAGAGCTGAGGGTAAGTGGTGTAGCTGTTCTGCAAACTCTGGTGAATGAGCTGGTCGAGTTGGTGGCGGGTAGCTTCCGGTACGTCTTTCCTGATAAAGATGCCGCCCAGGGGGATGGGATTGCCGGTAGTCTGTTCCCAGAACTCGCCCATGTCCATGAGTTTTACCAGGCCTTTCAGCTGGTAGGTAAAGCGGTTTTCATGGATGATAACACCGGCATCTACGTCGCCGTTTAATACGGCGTTTTCGATCTCGGAGAACACCATGATCTTTTTATTTTTCGCCTCGGGGAACGCAATGGAAAACAGGAGGTTAGCGGTAGTATTTTCTCCCGGAATGGCAATGCGCAGGTTTTTGATCTCCTCTTTAGGAATATCTTTCCTGGCAATAAGTAAAGGGCCGCAGCCGCGTCCCAGTGCGCTGCCGCTGTTGAGCAGGTCGTATTGGTCTTTTACTTTGAGGTATACCGCAAAGCTCAGTTTCGTAATGGCCAGTTTACCCTGTAAAGCCCAGTTATTGAGTGTTTCCACGTCTTCCAGATGGGTATCGAAGGTAAAATCTTTTGTATCTATTTTTTTATTCACCAATGCGTCGAAAATGAAGGTATCATTTGGGCAGGGTGAAAATCCTAGCGATAAATGCATATGCTCCAAAATTTTATTTGCTTGTTATTGAATGCCGGCCAAAGTTTTCACGGTTTGTACCAGTTCCTCATTTAATGTTTTCACGGCCAGTGGTATTTTCCATTTGCTTTTATCCCGGATAGCCACCTGGTTGGAAATGCTGCGCAGCTGCAGGAAAGGTACGTTTTCCGTCAGGCAGGCATAGTGGAAGGCGGCGCCTTCCATGCTTTCTATGTCTGGCGAATAGCGTTGTTCCAGTCGCTGTATAGTGGGCAGGCTGCCGCTGACCAGGTTAACCGTAACACCGGTAGCAGTGGGTAGGGCAGGCATCCAGGGGAGACCGGAAAAGGTATTGACCAGGCTGGTGCCGGTAAACGGCGCCTGGGAGGGTTGCCAGAGTTGTATATCAAATAAATCTTTAAACTGATCATTGTCTTCTGCGCCCAGGTCGGCCAGGTATTCCTGCCGGATGAGCACTACCTGTCCCAATTCCCATTGGGGGCCAAAGGCGCCCCCAATGCCTGCCTGGATGGCGATGTCGGGTTTATTATTGGCCAGGTGCCGGCCGAGGTGGAAAGCGGTGTGCATCATGCCAATGCCGGCGATGAGTACGTCGACTTCACAATGAGCGGCAGATAAAGTTGGGCGGTGTTGGTCCAGGAACTGTAAAAATGGCTGTATTTCCAGTGTGGTAGCCGCTGTTACCAGTAATTTCATGGGGTAAAAGTACGGCAAAAATGAGAGCTTCCCATGTAAAACAATTGACAGGAATTAGGATAAATTGGCCTTACTCACTTAATAGTGGTATTTTTGCGAAAATTTTTTGCAATAATGATTTATTTAACGCGAGTAGAGAACTTCAATGCAGCGCATAAGTTATCTAACCCGGGCTGGAGCAAAGAGAAGAACGAGGAAGTTTTTGGGAAATGTGCCAACGAAAACTGGCATGGTCATAATTACGAATTACACGTCACTATAAAAGGTAATCCTGACCCGGAGACCGGGTTTGTATTCAATGCCAAGACTTTAGGCGTAATTATCCGGGATGCTGTTATTGAGAAGATCGATCACCGGAATCTCAATATGGATGTTGATTTTATGGCAGGTAAATTTACTTCCGCCGAAAACCTGTCTATTGCTATCTGGGACCAGTTGGCCAAACATCTGCCGGCAGAAGTGCAACTACACTGTATCAAGTTGTATGAAACCCCTCGCATATACGTAGAATACTACGGAGGAAAATAGTGGAAACGGATACGTATATGCCGGCCTTGGAATTTATTAAAATCATATAAGAATGGCATATAATAAGATTGAAACATACGATGATAAGATCACGTCCGGTCTTGTAGAGAATTATAGGGAATGCCTGCAATTATTGGGAGAAGATCCTGATCGGGAAGGCTTGCAAAAAACGCCGGAACGTATGGCTAAGGCGATGCAGGTGCTTACACAAGGGTATCAGTCAGACGCTAAAGCAATATTGGAAGGCGCCCGGTTTACCGAAGCATATAGTGAAATGGTGATCGTAAAAGATATAGAATTGTATTCTATGTGTGAACACCATATGCTGCCCTTCTTTGGAAAGGCGCATGTAGCCTATATTCCCAACGGATATATTACCGGACTGAGTAAAATAGCCAGGGTAGTGGATGTATTTGCCCGCCGCCTGCAGGTGCAGGAGCGCTTAACGCATCAGATCCTGGATGCTATCCAGGAAACGCTCCAGCCACAAGGCGTAGCGGTAGTGATCGAAGCCCAGCATCTCTGTATGATGATGCGTGGCGTACAAAAGCAAAACTCTGTTACCACTACTTCCGCTTTCAGCGGACAATTTGAGAACGGTACTACCAGGGCCGAATTCCTCAAGCTGATAGGCAGATAGAAAGCATTATACCTATTTTAGGGACGCTCAGATTTTATTTTTTGGATAGCACTGTTACACAGTGCTACCGGGAAAAATGAAATTTGAGGGTCCCTAAATAATTTATAATTCTTTTACTTGTATATTTGGAAAATTTTAATTTGATAAGCTAAAACTATAATATCTCCACATGAAGCATGCTTACGTATTTCCCGGACAAGGTTCCCAGTTTCCGGGAATGGGCAAAAACCTGTATGACACCAATGCAAAAGCAAAAGAACTTTTTGAACAGGCTAATAACATCTTAGGATTCCGCATTTCTGATATCATGTTTACCGGTACAGAAGAAGATCTGAAACAAACCAATGTTACCCAGCCTGCTGTATTCCTGCATGCAGTAATTGCCTTTTTGTGCACCGAACATTCACAGCCTGAAATGGTAGCCGGCCATTCTCTCGGTGAGTTTTCCGCACTCGTAGCCAATGGTGTATTGTCGTTTGAAGCAGCCCTGAAACTGGTAGCTATCCGCGCTAATGCCATGCAGAAAGCATGTGAACTGCAACCATCCACCATGGCCGCCGTACTGGCCCTGGCGGATGAAAAAGTAGAAGAGATCTGTGCTGCTGTTACCGCCGAAACCGGCGAAATAGTGGTGCCAGCCAACTATAACTGTCCCGGGCAACTGGTTATTTCAGGAAGCCTCAAAGGCGTAGAAATTGCCTGTGAAAGAATGAAGGCTGCCGGCGCCAAGAGAGCGCTGATTTTACCGGTAGGTGGTGCATTCCACTCCCCGCTGATGGCGCCTGCCAAAGAAGAACTGAAAGCAGCCATCGAAACTACTGCCTTTAATACGCCTTCCTGCCCCGTATATCAGAACGTGGCAGCAGCGGCAGTAACCGATCCTGCACAAATCAAACAAAACCTCATTGATCAGCTGACCGGCGCGGTTAAATGGACACAGTCTGTACAAGCCATGGTAGCGGATGGGGCGAAAGAGTTTACCGAAGTAGGTCCTGGTAAAGTATTACAGGGATTGATCCAGAAGATTAACAAAGACACCGTGGTAAACGGTATTAACTAAGGATATGATTTAAAAGTAAAAAGCGAATAACGGAAGTTATTCGCTTTTTACTTTTAGCCTTACAACGTCAACACCATCTCATATTGCGATAGGTATTGTTCCAGGCCTGCACGCTCCAGGAATAGCCCTATTTCCGGGAAATTTTCATCAATATTAATGATGGTAAAAGGACCGTCGAGACTGGTGGCTGCATATTGAAGCAGGGTACTGCCCACACCCTGTCGCCGGAAGCGGGGATGTACCGCTATATTACGGATCCGGCGTGTATCGCGGTGTACACTGATATAGCCAACTGTTTCTCCGCCTATCGCTGCTTCCCAGGTGGTGGTAAACGGCGCTTCCCTGAGTAGCGTACTCACAGAATTAGACCAGGTGGGTACCATATCCATAAATGTTGCCAGCAGTGACCAGTCGGGTGTTTTATTTTCTTTTACAGAGATGCCTACCGGGATTTTACCGATGTGGATGTTACCCTTGTAGGCATTGATCGTTCTTATTTTTTCAAAACCGGTGCTACTATAGGCTTTGATAGCAGGGATATTGCTGCTGATCACTTCCAGTATTATTTTCTGAATACCCTGTTGCTGGTAACGGGGAATGAAATGATCATACATCTGCTGCACCAGGCGTTGTCCGCGATAACCGGGAATAACGCCGGTACCGCCATTATACAACATGGTGGGATGCAGGTGGTCGTCTGGTGCATGTAAAATAAATCCTCCCAGTTCATTGCCCGCAAAGGCGCCAATGGAATAATCCCGGTGCAGGTTTTCGCCCTGTATTTTTTGTTCCATGATGGAAGGAGTAAGGTGCAGGGGAACTATATAATCGCTGAATGCAGTATTGAAAGCGTCGCACAGCGCGGGGGTAGCGACTTGTTGCAATGTTCTGAAATCAATTGTCATAACGGAATGGGTATATCCTCAATATTAGCAAGGATGGAGGATATACCCTTCCAGAATTATATGAACGGAAAAATTATCGTAGTTCGATGGCTACGTTTATCCATTCCGGGTCGAATTTGTTCGTGTAATTTTTATAGAAATTGATCGCAGGAGTATTCCATTCCAGCACCTGGAAGGTAATGCCACTGAATTGTTTTTCTCCGGCTTCCAAAATCAGCTGATCAAAGAGTAATTTACCCAGTCCCTTACCACGCCATTCACGGGTAACAATAATATCTTCCAGGTACATACGGCATCCTTTCCAGGTTGAATAACGGATATAGTACAACGCCATACCATGGATCATTTCCCGGCCTTCCACCATAGTGGTAGCTACAAACGCTTTCCATACCGGATGAGGGCCAAAGCCCGATTCTTCGAAATGGGCCATGGTGACAGTTACTTCTTCCGATGCTTTTTCATATTCCGCCAGTTCGCGGATCAGCTCCATCAAACGGGGGCAATCCTCTTTTCGTGCAACCCTTAACGTTATATCTTCCATAGCTGTAAATGTTATGCCGGTGAACCGGCGCTTTGTTTTAAAATGCCGGGTGCAAAATAATCAAAATTGTGTGGATCCACTGTATTCCAATACAGGCATTGGGTATACTACCGGGGCGACAGGAAGATTGGTAAAATATCATATGCTAAAATGAAAAACAATATTGTAATTTGGAAGGTGTTTACCAGGGCGTGACTATTAATCTCTTTTAACATGAAAAATTTGCTTGTGCATTTGGCTGCGCATAATCATTGGGCTAATCAGCAGCTGGTGAAGGGATTAGGGAAGTTAACAACGGAGCAATTGGACCAGGAGCTGGGAGGGCGTTTTTCTACCCTGCGGAAAGCGGTTTATCACTTATGGTCGGAGGAAAGTTGCTGGTACCAGCGTTTGCAGCTGGTAGAAAAGACCACAGATCCTACAACCGGCTTTAACGATTCTTTTGCGGCGGCCTGCGCAGCCTGGCTGAAGCAATCGGCATTACTGGAAGAGTGGGTAGCAAAGGCTCCCCAGGTGCGGTTGAACCATACGATTGCCTATACCCTCAAAAAGAGTGAGCATTATAAGATAGCCGTGGAGGATGCCATCGTCCAGGTATGCACCAATAGTACCTTTTACCGTGGTCAACTGGTATATATGTTAGCGCAGTTGGGTATTCACCGGTTACCGGCTGTGGAATACAGCCGTTTTAAGCCTAAAAAGTAGGCTGGTTTTATTATTTTTACCGATCTTTTGCCTTTAAAGTTCCATTATGAATGCTGCCTCCTTTTATGCGAAGGCTCCCAGGCACCTGGTAGCAGTAGATTGTATCATCTTCGGCTTTGATGAAGGCCGGTTGAAATTGTTGATCATGCAACGTAAAGTAGCCCCTATGGCGGGCGAATGGTCGTTGGTGGGCGGTTTTGTGCAGGAAGAAGAGAGCACGGACGAAGCGGCAGCACGTGTATTGGAGCATACTACCGGGCTTAATGACATTTATATGAACCAGCTGCATTGCTATGGTGATGTGGCCCGCGATACCGGCGCCCGGGTAATTTCGGTCGCCTATTATGCCCTGATCCGTATTACTAATCACGATAAACCGCTGGCCAGGGAGCATGGCGCCCACTGGCTGGAATTACATGAAATCCCCGACCTGATTTTTGATCATGGAAAGATGATTGAAGATGCGCTGACCGCCTTGCGTAATAATGCCCAGTTCCATCCTATTGGTTTCGAACTGCTGCCGGAAAAATTCACCCTCTCTCAGCTCAGGTGCCTGTATGAAGAAATTTACCGGAAAACCCTGGATAAGCGCAATTTCCGCAAGAAAATTCTCTCCCTGGATGTAATGGAAAAACTGGATGAAAAAGACAAAACATCTTCCAAGAAAGGAGCACATCTGTATCGCTTTGATCCTGAAAAATATGAAGCACTGAAACGCAAAGGACTGGTCTTTGAGATCTAGTTTGTAAAATGAACAAAATGGATGACAGTCGGCACCGTAAATACCGCTATTTTACGGGCAGTTGACTTCCAGATATGTCCCGTTTGCGTTACATGGCGCTTTCCTGCCTGTTACTGATCACCGGGGGATTGTACGCCCAGCAGAATGAAATTACAAACATTAAGCATGCGTTACCGACAATAACGGATAGCATGAAGTATGTAGACGCGCTAAACCGCCTGTCTGCCTGCTACATTCCCTGTCAGCTCGACAGCAGCGGGATTTACGCCACTGCCGCCAATACCATTGCTACGAGTATTGGCTATGAAAAAGGCCAACGCAATGCCTTACGGGGTCTTGGTCGTTATTACTCCCTCCGGCCTCACCGCTATTTATCCTTTCTATTTTATGGAAAAGCATTGGAAGCAAGTCGCACTGCCGGCGACTCTGCCGGGGTAGTAGCCGCCCTGATGAATATTGGCAATTATTATCAATACCAGGGTAACCATCCGGCTGCACAATATTATGTAAGCAAAGCGCTGAAAGTAGCCTGGGATCAGCATCTCGACTCTCTTCGGGCCTGGGTGTTAATCAACTACTATATGATCAACGCTGCGGATACCAGCGTGCTGCCTGTGGCACAGAAAGCCCTGCAACAGGCAGTAGCACTGACTTCTCAGTATAACGACTACCTGGGTAGTTTATACGTAAAGCTATTCCTGGCAAATGAAACGCTACGGGCCGGGAATGTTCCCGCCGCAGAAGCGCAGCTGAAAGGAGTGATAGCCACCGCCGATCATCAGGGCCTGAATTATATCGCCATGTACGCCTGTACGCAATTGGCCGGGTATCTCATCTGGCAGAGAAGGCCGGATTCCTTACAATATCAGCAGCGGTCGCTTAGTTATGCAGTGGCAGGAGGGTATACAGGACTGATGCTGCCGGTCATTACTACGTTGTTCAACTGGTATCAGCAGCAGCAGGATTCGCTGCGGGCGGCCAGCTACAGCCAGCTGGCATTGCAGGTAATGCAACAACAGCAGGAAGATATACAGGAGGGGGAAGCAGACTACCTGTCTTATGTTTTCGGCGATGAGTTGATGGATTCGCTGCGTATGCAATACCAGCTGCAACATGCTAAACTGCAGCAAGGCAAAAGCAACAACTATTTCTGGTATTACCAGGTGATCATCATCACCGCCATTGCTATACTATTGGCTATTTTGTTGCTGTATTTTGTGCGCGCATACCGTCTTTCGCATATGAATGCAGCCAGTATGGCCGTTTTGCGGGAAGAAATCCGTAAAGGTAATAAAGCGTTGCAGGAAAGCGATGATTTTAAGAATAAGCTGATTTCTATGATTGCGCATGATTTCAGAACGCCCCTGCATAACATTGTTAATATCACCGGGTTTATAGAAGAGGAAGCGCTGACAGTAACAGACGCTGCCGATATGATCCTGCAGGTAGAAACCAGTGCTGCGGCTACGCTCACCGTATTCGAAGAAATATTGGCGTGGATACGTACCCAGTTATCAGGTTTTGTATATCGTCCCGGAATTTTCCTGTTGTCAGATATGATCGATACAACCGTCAATACCCTGCATCATTTACTGGCAGAAAAAGATATCCAGGTACAGAAAGAAATCCCGGATGCGATTACGGTGAATGCAGATTATGAAATGCTGCAGTTCATTCACCGTAATTTTTTGCATAATGCGATCAAATTTTCACCGAAACATAGTACTATAACTGTAACGGCTATACGTGAAAAGGAATGGCTGCAGGTAGCCTTTAAAGATGCCGGTACCGGTATAGATACAACGGTATTATCCAGGTTGTTTAGCTGGAACAGCCAGGCAGAGCAACAGGAACGGCCCGGAAAAGGCGCCGGTGTTGCATTGATTATCTGTAAAGACTTTATTGAAAAAATGGGCGGAACTATTAGCGCCAATAATAACCAGGATAGAGGAAGCACTTTTTATTACCGGTTGCCGGAGGCAAAGAAAATGGTATTGAGGAAGTAATGATAAGTATACGTACAAGGTTCAGGAACCTGGCATTCGCTATGGGTATTGCGATGTTATGGTTAGGCCAGGTGAATCATGCAGTCGCACAAGACCCGCAATTGCCGGTCCTGTTGCAGGAATTGCATGAACAGCGGGACAGTGCGGCATATGTGAATACGTTGGGTAAAATTGGTACCCTGTACATGATGATTAATATCGACAGTAGTTTCCGGTATGCCATCCGGGAACTGGAGATAGCCGAGCATCTGCAATATCCTCATGGGATTGCAGATGCCTTTGATGTGATCAGTTACCGTTATGCACTGAAAACAGATTTCAGCATTGCCGCTATCTATGCCTATAGAGCCCTTCAGTTGCATAAGTCGTTGTCGGATAGTGTACGTATTTGCAATACCCTGAATAACCTTTATATCTATTATCTCAACATGGGAAGGAAGGACGATGCAGGGAATTATTTTTACGAGGCTTTCCAGATGGCCAGTCGTCTTCCGGATGCACAGGATTCCCTTTATAGCATGCTACTGGTTAATTATGTGATGCGTTTTTACCAGGACAGTACCCGCAGGGATTCCCTGCAATGGGCGCTGCGCAAGGCAAAACAGCTGGCAGGCAAATATCCTCAGAGCAGGTTTTCGTTATACATTGATGCCTTTGCAGCCGACTCCCTGGTCAGGCAGGGCCGGGGCAGAGAGGGAGAGGCGGTGATCAACAAGCTGGCTACTGCTGCATTACATCGGGGGCTGCCCTACGTAGCGATGGAGATTTACAGCCACCTGGAAGATTATCCTGCCATGGGATACCCCATTAACATGACCTATTACCGGGAGCTTTCGTACGATCTGGCCAGGAAGGCAGGTTGCGCAGAGTTGAACCTGCCTGCCCTGGCCGGGTTGTTCAAGCAATACCGTGCCGCAGGTGATAAGCGTAAAATTGCTTACTACAGCCAGGAGGTAATGCGCCTGTCAGCAGCACGAACAGACGTACAAAGCAGGGAGGGGATCAACTATATTGATTATTTCGTGAAACAGGAGGCACTGCGGCAGCAGGCCGATCGCAATCAACAGCTACAGACAGCATTGGAGGAAGTGACAATGAGGCGGAGAAGTACCCAGGTGGTGATAGCCGGAGTATTCACCATCGTTTTACTACTGATGGTGCTCCTGTATTTTAGGTACCAGGAGTACCGGTTAGCCGGGAAACAGGAGGAAATGATGGTGAAGAGTTATGCCAGTATATCCTTGAAGCATGTGGCGTTGCGTGCAAACGATGAGTTTAAAAATAAGCTGATCACCATTCTTGCCAATGATTTCAGAACGCCACTTTATTACATTTCTGAGGTAGCTACCCGTTTAAGGGAACCAGGTGTGGATCCGGCTACCATGGTGGCATTGATCCGGAAAATAGCCGCTGTATCGGGCGATACGCTGGCCGTGTTTGATAATATTCTAAAATGGATACGGTTGCAATTATCAGGGTTTACGTATCAGCCGGTGGATTGTCATGCTTACGATCTCCTGCTGACCACCTTACACCAGGTGGAGGGCACTGCTGCCGAAAAAAAGCTGGAGATAGTGAATCAGCTACCTGCAAATTGCATGGTAAAGGCCGACCCGGAAATGCTCCGGATGGTGTTCCTGCATATACTGCAGTTGTCTGTGCATTATTCGCAGCCGGACCGTTCACTGGTGATAACTACCTGGACAATTGCACCGGTTATATATATCCGTTTTATGGTAGATACGGGTATTGGGGCAACAGATGTTATAACGTCTTTATCTAATTGGCAGGACAATACGCATGCCCTGAATTATGCTATTACCAGGGATTTTTTAGAGAAGATGAACGGGGGGATGGAGGTTACTGATAGCGAAGATAGCTACGTGGTAATCACTGTTTCGTTAAGGGTGTGAAGGTAGCAGAATGTGTCGTCCTGAAATAGGTTGACAGATTTAAAGATATTCCCGGTCGTCATTAGATGACCGGGATTTTTTGTTCGTGGACCTGACCTGGTGTTTTAAGTTTAAGGGCCAGATGCGGTCTGTATTGATTATAAAGTGGAATAGTTGCGATTTAATCTGACAGTTAGGGTTAATTTTAAGTAACCACACTTATTCATTAACCCATAAACCGTCAGAAATGAATACAGCAGTAAAGTTAATTAAAAACAAGGTAGGGCTATTAA
>NZ_JABAHZ010000014.1 GCF_012641265.1 Chitinophaga eiseniae
TGTGCCATATCTCCCAGTTACGGGCATCTACGGTAGCCTGGCTGTTCGGCTCGTCCAGCATGTCTACATAAGAATCACGCATTGCGAAGTCACTAAGAGCAGCCGTATCCAGCTGAATGCGGATAATTTTATCAGCCACTTTCTGTGCTACAGGATCGCTGTCATAAACCGTCAGATGATAATACAGCAGCTTACCGCCCGTGGCGGCTGTTACCGTTGGCTGCAATGCCTTAACATCATTTAACGTTGCTTCATTGCCCGGTATAGGCACCCAGCGGGCGGTAAAAGGAGCAGTACCGTTGGTAATGACCGGGATCAGGTGGGGGACCACACCATTACTGCTATAACCCGGTGCGCATATGGTATTGAACTCCACACCTTGTATAAACATCGTTTGGGTGGCTGGGTTGTTGCAAAGAGAGGAAAGGTTAGAACTTGCATAGTTTAGTGCAACCCCTGCTCTTAAACCGCCAGCGCCAAGTCTGCCGGTATATCGTAAATTCTCTGAATAATTCAATATTGCAGTATCAGCTGTACTTTTAATAACCCATTCTAACTGATATGGGCTAATGCAAGGGCTTAAACTATGCAATAATCCTGCCACCCCAGTCACTTGCGGAGCTGCGAAAGAAGTGCCAGTCCCGGCTAAGGGCAGGTAATGTCTTGAAGTATCTGCACTGTCTGCGGTAATAGCCCCCAAATCAAATGCAGGAGCGCATATATCTACACGGGTGTTATGCTGGTAGCAGTGATTAACCGAATCTCCTTGATAGCATTCGTGCGCTCCCTGTACATTATAATTTGTACTACCATTGCGGGCGTTTGCCCATCCTACATTGGTTACGGACATAACGTGATCCAGCGACGCAGGTGTAAAATATTGCCCTGCAAACCCCGGACTTCCTGTTTGCCCGTTGCCTGCTGCCGCTACTGTCAAAGTGCCATTCTCATAAGCATACTGGAGATTAGTTTGATCATAAACGGTAGTATTAAATATGTAGCCAAGATCAAAACCTGCGTTGGTGCCCCAGCTGGCATTAACAGCTGCACAGTTCCGATCAGACATGCTGGCCAGTACATCTGTACTTTTAATCCCTACAAGGTCGAGCCTGCAATTGAAGCCTACACCGGGATAAGCATAATGGTTGTCTGTCCCTCCGGATGCGATACCGGCCACCGTGGTACCGTGCCCAAAATCCCATGAATAATTAGGGGACACATTATACGTAAGCCTTTTTACTTTATAATGCTGTAAATCGGGATTGGCCATATCAAAATAGTTGTCTGATATACCGATCACTGTTCCTGTATCTCCTTTAGAGATATCCCATGCGTTCGGCATACCGATGTAGTTGAGATAGCCATAGTTGCCATACCCCCAATCATTCGGGTAATAAGCAAGGTTTTGCGGTATGATGGGCAGTTCATAATAGGGGAACGCAGCAGGCCAGTTGTTTTTAAGTGCCACAGCAAAAGCTGCGTCACTGCATTGCAGCGCGTACACATGTTGCATAAACTCAAAGCGGTGGCTGGGGTATAGCTGTGTAAAGCCTGTTACGTTGTACCGGCTCACCAGTACGTTAGCATCTGCAATCGAAAACGTAGGCACCCCGGCAGACACCCTTGTAATGGTTGCAGGATTGGGGATAGACAGGTAAACCGTTACCTGCGCATTGGATAATACAGGTACGTAACTTACCAGCAGCGCTATAAGCGCCACATAAAATTTAATCTTCATTGTTGTTTAGTTTTTAGTGATTAATAATAATCTTCCGTGTTATGGGTGAGAAAGAAGGGGTAAACTGCAAACGGAGCAGGTATTGGCCGTTTGGAAAGCCTGCTACATTCAGGGTGTTATTATTCACGGGGAGACGGGCAATACTCCTGCCGTCGATGCTATACAGAAGCGCATCTGCAATTGCAGCATTGGCAGGTGTATTGATGTGCAATAAGTCCGACACTGGTAATGGGTACAATGTAATATCCGGGTTAATTCCTATGTGTAGTCGAGGAACAATGAGGCGGCCGTCAGAATGATAACGAATTATTATAGCGTCAGTTTGTCCGTTTGCGACGCTGTAGTTCCCATAGTGGCCACAGGCAACAATTTTGCCATCTGTCTGCAATGTCAAATCATACATACGATTTCTATCAATGCCAATCGGCGTAAATATTTTGCCATACTGGCTGAAAGATGAATCTAAAGTGCCGTTGGGTTTAAACTGCATTACGACCCAGTTTTCACTATTGGCAGTAGTATAGCCGCCAACAACAATATTTCCATTAGCGCGCAATGCCATACAGGACGCAGTACAGGTATCAGCAGTAGCAATGCTATTGATGCCAAAGCTGTTGTCTGGTGTACCCCCACTATCGATCCGTTGCAGTACAAGGCTACCATCGATAGCCCCACCGAGGACTATTTTTCCGTCCGGCTGCAATGCCATTGTTTTGACATAGGTAAGAAACCCTGCCGCTCCCAAAAATGTGCCGGTATGATTAAATGTTGTATCCAGCGAACCGTCTGACAGGTAACGAAGGCAGGCAAAGACACTTGCCTGCGTAACCGGTTCATAAGATTGGGTGCCTACAAGTATTTTGCCATCCGGCTGCACCATTATCGCTCGGGGACTAAAACCATAACAACACGTTTCTGTATAAACCCGCCCATTGGCGCCAAAACTACTATCAACAAGGCCATTAGCGAGAAAACGATACATTACAATAGCGTTGCCACTTCCATTTGAAGCGCTAACAGTTCCCATTTCAACTATCTTTCCATCCGGCTGTATAGCGATGCCATAATAAAAATTACCGCCACCAGTAGGTGGCGCTACTGATCCGCCGGAGCCGAATGAGCTATCAGGTGTCCCATTAGTCTTTAAGCGGAATAAGGAAAAATTCGTCCCTGCAAGGCCTCCTAAAAGAATTTTTCCATCAGGTTGCAAAATGACATTATCAAAACCATAACCGGAGAAAGGTGGAGTTGAGTATTTTCCGTTTATACCAAAACTACTGTCCAGTACTCCATTATTCTTATACCGTGCGACAAACGTGGTACCCATTGCTCCACCACACACAATAATTTTATTGTCGGGTTGCATTACTATTCCTCCAAAACCGCTGCCCCACGTGGCGGGTGTAGAGTAAATAACCTTTCCATTCACCCCAAAGCTGCTGTCAAGGCCGGAGGGCTGGGCGATCCCGTTTTTAATGCAGGAAATAACAAACAATAGAACAAAACAAAAATTTCTCATAAGCAGGGATTGAATTAAAGTTAAATCAATTTAACATCGTAAGGATCACGGTAATGTCCAAGATTATCCCACATCAACAAAAAATGACAATAACCACCTGTTTAAATCCACAATAGTTAGGGGTTCTTGTTTGATCAAAGTAACTAATGGTACTTGCAACCTATTTGCAAGCATTGGCTTACGCTTTATATTCCCGGATATAATGAACGTTCAGCCAATCTATGAAAGACTGTATATCATCCGGCTCAAAGCGTATGATTCTTTCCTTGTCTTTTAGGGAAAGGATAAAGGTTTGAAGGGGCTGCACGTACCTGAAAGCAGAAATTTCATCCGCCTTTACAGGTAACTCGGGATAGGTGTTTTCAATAGCTGTTACAGTTGGGTTCATAACAATGGTTTTACACTGCATAAAAATGCCGTAGGTTTCACATTTCCGCTTCTGAGGCCGTCGAAAGCCCTACTCGCAAGAAATGCTAACGCCTACGGCATTGCCATAGACGTTTAGCATTAAACTTGGCCGCGAGTATAGAAATTTCGACGTTTCAGAGGCAGCTTTGTTTTGCTAAACGCAAATATGTTTATTCAATATTATCGTTACCGATTATGCCTTTTTTATTTTCAGACGGCAATGTTACGTAATACATTTGAAAAATTATACCGTCAAAAAACGAAACTGATTTTTTTAACTCTTTTTAAATCCGTTTAAATATTTTTAAATGGTAGTCAAATAGGATTCAAATAGGATTCAAATAGGATTCAAATGGAGATCAAATGGTTTTTAAATAGTTTTTAAATACGCTTGTGTCGTCCTGAATATGGTTTACACCTGATTTCGGTACAGCTAAAAAGCCCCAGCAGGAGAGCTTGCCGGGGATACTTATGGAAGCGGATATCTAACCCTGATTATTCAGACCTTGCGGCGGCCTTCTTTTTACTTTCCGATCATTCCAGTCTGATAATTCCTGAATTTCCAGATCAAACAAAGAATTGATCTTTTCCCTTTCTGCATTGCTTAACGCTGGTACCTTTATGTTCCCCAAATGATCTACGACATCTTTTATCCGCATTTTTCGATAAAATGTTGGGGTACTCCACTTGCATTCTTCGCACACACGTTTACGGAAGTTCACCACTGACCGGGCAAGTTCGGTGTGCATGGCCAGCAGGATATTAGTTTTAGGTGGCTTCATGGGTTTGCTTTTTAAGTATTTTGATTGATTGTTTTTTTATGTTTTTGACCAACTTGGTTTAATCCCTCGTAAAATGACTGCTCCACAGTAACCAGAAATGCCGTTACCCGTTTTTCCAGTTGGTACAGTTGCAGGTCAGTAATGATGTAATCATAATACCGGGTGGAGGTATAGGCTTTTACAAGCAGGTCGAATAGCTCCTTTTCTTCTGGTATGTCCAACTGGAATATATTCTCAAGCTGATGGGTACATCGCCCGCTGAATTGGAGTAATCGTTTAAGGTTATGAGAAACAAGATTAGTTCCTGTCAGCGAATAGACCAGCGCCATGATAGCTTGTTCTACCGCTTGGTGCATCATAAATGCCGCCAGCTCCTTTTGGTTGGTATGGCAGAAAAGCCGCGCCCCCTCTAAAAAGCCGTTTGCTTTACTAAATCGTTTGATAAAAACGCCACGTGCTTTATGTTTAATCTTCTTTAGCTCATAATTCCCATTTACAGGTAACGCTGTCTGGTTGCGGTCATAGATCAGGTACTCAGGTCGGCAAACCGCTGAAAAGAAGATATGCCCCTCCCTAATCATGCTATAGACAATACTCGTCCTATGAACAGAAATGATTACAGGGCATATGCTTTTACAGGCAGCATCAATCAGGTTTGCATAGTCTTGCAGCGACCGGGTTGCCGCTGGCGGCAATAAGACGAAAAGATCAAACACACCGCTACCTTGGCTATTTAAGTTATCGGCCTCTATTAAAAAGACCTTTTCAGGTTCGGCTATGGTACAGATAATATCCAATACCAATTTCAGCTTAGGTGTTTTTGCGACTTCGGCTGACAGGTTAGCACCGATACCTGCAGGATCATCTGCCACTACGGTTGTGGATTTGTTGACCGGCGAGCCTGCGGCCACATAGGCTGCTGCCAGCATGTAGCCGAATTGCTCCGTGAAAGCACCCAATACACCGTTATTGTTATCCTCTGTTTGGTCTGCTACTACTTTCTGTAGCAATTTCCATAGGATACTGCGTGTTTCCAGTAAGGTGTAACGATTGAAAAAACTGCGGATAATCAGTTTGGGCTTTTGTTGTGGCCCCATATGGGGCGGGGGAAAGAACAGATCATAAAGAGCTGGGGCATCCATCATACTTGTTTTCATTTTAGGTTTTATAGTTGGGTGACGGCATAAACAGGTTATTTATGGAGTGGGAGGGGACAATGGGATGTTCACAGTAAAGGTGGTACCCATATTGGCGCGGGTACTGGCTTGTATGGTGCCACCCAACAGTTCAGCATAGAGCTTACAGATATAAAGTCCCAGTCCTGCTCCCCCCTTGCCTTTATCAGTCAGTTTATATGGTTGAAATAGTAAGGGAGCCAATGCAACAGGAACGCCGCTACCTTCATCCTTTACCAGTATTATCAACTGTTCGGCAGACTGGCTGACAGTTAATAATATTTTGCTACCGGACGGTGCGTAATGAAAGGCATTGGTCAGCAGGTTACAGAGTATCTGTTCTATCTTCTCTTTATCTGTACAAATGGCGGCTTCCTTATTCCAGTAATTAATTTTGTACTCAAAGGTTATATTCTGGACACCTGCGACCAACTCGAAAGGTTTTACCCATTCCGGCAACCATCTGTCCACCCAAAAACTGCTTTTGTTGATAAGGGGAACTGCGATGCCTTTGCGGTAAACAACGGTATCTATCATGTTGGACAAGACCTTTCGGACGTGATGACAGGTAGCGCGGATAACAGACAGGTAATATTCCAGTTTATCGGTGTCCATTGTGCCAAACATGCTTTCACAGGCGATGTTAATAGCGGTTAGCTGGCTGCGCATTTCATGGGCAAAAAGGGCTAAAAAATCCTCCGCGTCTCTTAAACCTTCCGGTTGCTGCGCTATATACCCTAATTCTTCGCTACTGCCATGTAACGTATGGGCAGCTTCTATAAACTTTTCAAGATGCCGGTAGGTCATCATCAAAAAATCCCGCTGCTGTGGATTTTCCTGATATTTGCTTTGGGGATTGCTGATAGCCGCCACGGTGGCGTCCCATATGGTAGCTGTAGCTTCTTTGGGATCGAAGTCTATAAAAAAAGACCGGACGGCATCTTCTGCCAAGAGTATCCGTTTATAACCGGATACGGGCATAGTTCGCCCTGCGGGGCGTAGGTTTGCCTGCATAGTGAAAAGGATTTTGGTTTAAGGTATAGGCGGTGTAGTAACTGCCCGTTCATTTTGATACGCAAAGGAACGGGAAGGAAGCGGTGTAATTCACATTTTTTCTTTGTATCTTACAGGTAATCAAATGTTTTTTACTATATTCATTTTCATATATTTGCAACAATTATGACGACTATAGCGATGCCTAACAAAATACACCAGGGAAGAAACGTAAAGCGTATCCGCGAAATTCTGGACATCAAGCAGGATGCCCTGGCTTCTTTATTGGGGGATGACTGGAACCAGCAGAAAGTTTCCTTATTGGAGCAAAAAGAAATTATTGATGCCCCATTATTGGAACAAGTGGCAAAAGCACTGAATGTTCCGGCGGATGCAATTAAAAATTTAAACGAGGACGCTGCTAATAATTATTTCAATACGTTTAATGATAGCAGTGTCAATAATGGCACCGTTGGTTGTACCAACTATCATTGTACTTTTAACGCGATTGATAAATTAGTGGAAGTATTTGAAGAAAATAAAAAGCTGTACGAACGATTGCTGCAAACCGAAAAAGAGAAAAACGAGTTACTGGAGAAGCGATTGGCGGGGAGAGGCAAGAAATAGTAATTGCGAGAAACAATATATTATGTGTAAAAGCGGCTACATTTCTGTGGTGGCTTTTTTCATTTCTACCAATAGCAATTATTAATTCGACTGTATGGCATTGACGTTATAGACCCTCATGTGTAAAATCCCCTTATAACTAGGACGCCGCTTGTTTTCTACAAAGACAAGGAAAATAAACTACACGCAGAAGTTAAAGTCAGGTTGCCGGATGAAAGTATCCTATTACCATTTGTGTTGCATTCCTGAATGCCAGCATTACCGTTCCCCTGGGCGAACACACCAAATGCCGACAGTAGCGCAATGCCTGTCAGCAATACTTTTTTCTTTTTTTTCATAATTTGAATGAATTATTTTGTTTCTACTTTCCACTTTCTGCGGGCTTTCGGGCCAAAAGTGTCAGGGAAAAAGAAGTGCTATAACGATGTGTCTTTCAGTGGAATTACTTGGCAGTGAGTGGTTGGAATAAAAGAAATTTGTATATTAGACAGTTTATCGAGTAGGATGATATATGGGTGTAGTAATTATTTACCATCAGAACAAAACGAAAAGAGAGTAATTATTAGAATCCCAACTAAAAAGTGATTGATAATTAGAGATATTCAAAACTGTTGAAATTTGATATTAGATGAAATTTATTGACTTATTTGCGGGGATTGGCGGTTTTCATAAAGCATTACACGAACTTGGACATGAGTGTGTATTTGCCAGCGAACTTAACCCTATACTAAGAGAGACATACAAACTAAATTGGGGCAAGGATATAAATATCCACGGAGATATTAGGAAGATAGTTAAAGATAACATTGAGCTTATTCCTGACCATGATATTCTGTGTGCAGGCTTCCCGTGTCAACCATTTTCAAAAGCAGGAAAGCAACTTGGACGAGATGATGAACGAGGAACTTTATTTGACGAAATAGTAAAAATTCTCGAAGCACGAACACCCAAATTCTTTATTTTAGAAAACGTTCGTTTTATTGCCAAACATAACAATGAGGAAACTTGGAAAGCAATGAAAACTGACTTTGAAAGGTTGGGTTATGATGTTGACCATAGAGATTATTCGCCTCACGACTTCGGCATCCCGCAACACCGGCAAAGAATTTTTATCGTTGGAGCTTTTGGGAAAAATGCACTTGAACATTTCAGTTTTGATAATGTTGATAAACACAAAAAAAGTGTTGTTGAATTAGAAAATTTTATCGAACTCAGCCCTGCAAATGCAAAGAAACTTCCAAAAGCAAATCAGGACTGTATTAAACTTTGGCAAGAGCTAATAGATGCTTTACCTAAGGAGGTAAAAATACCTGGCTTCCCAATTTGGGGGATGGAGTTTGGTGCAGATTATCCTTACGAGGAAACGTACCCACATTTACTTTCAGCAAAAGAATTGGCTGAATACAAAGGTAATTTTGGTATTTCTCTCAATGGTAAGACCAAAGAAGAACAACTGGCAAATTTGCCAAGTTATGCAAGAGTTGAAGACGAATTCCCCGATTGGAAACAACGTTATATAAAATATAATAGGCAGTTCTATAAAGACAATAAAAAGGATATTAAAGAAATTGTAAATAGAATTGCGGGATTGCCTTCACAAAGTTGGCAAAAATTAGAATGGAATGTTGGCGACAGTAAACGAAAAATAAATAAATACCTTTTACAATTTAGAGCATCGGGTATTAGGATAAAAAAGCCAGACTTCTTTCCTTCCCTTGTTTGTACTAATACACAAATTCCCATCATTGGTTGGGAAAATAGATATATAACAAGGAAAGAAGGGTTGAAGTTACAATCTTTACAAGGACTAAAACTTCCTGAAAATGATAACGCCGCATTCAAAGCATTAGGAAATGCTGTAAATGCTAAAATTGTAAAACTCATAGCAACACAACTTTTAGAAAAAGAGAAAAAAGTTAATGGTGTTGCGAAGCAACGCCATTCGCCTAACTCCTTATCCAAATCTTATGAGTCAGCAAGATAAAGTAAGTATTCGTCCACAAGTCACTATGCTCTCTGTGTTGAAACACATAGAGTATCAGACTTGGTTTGCGTTGGCTGAATTTATAGACAATGCAATTGACAGCTATTTGAAAAATGAAAATAGAATCAAGGAAATTGAAGGCAAAAATTTTCAACTTGAAGTAAAAATAGAAATCAACGAATCAGAAAACAGAATTACTATTCGTGACAATGCGGGCGGAATTAGCAAAACTGATTATGCACGAGCATTTAGAGCGGCAGAAGTACCACCCGATAATTCAGGACTATCAGAATTTGGGATGGGAATGAAATCTGCCGCTTGTTGGTTTGCTGATAATTGGTGTGTAACCACGACCGCTTTAGGAGAAGACAATGTGAAAAAAGTTGTCTTTGATATGAAGAAAATTTTTGAAGATAAATTGGAGGAATTGGAAGTTGAAATCAAGACTTGTGATACAAATCATCATTATACAACTGTAGAGTTGTATAATGTAAACAGAATGCCAAGACGCAAAGGTGTTGCAAAAGTAAAAGACCATTTACGAGGCATTTACCGTGAATTTATTCGCAAGGGGATATTGAAACTAACCTTGAATGGCGAAGAACTAACCTTTAATGACCCCAACGTTTTATATGTTCCAAAACAGGATGAGCCAAGCGGAGAACCTATTCTTTGGCGTAAAGAAATTGATTTCGATATTGAAGAAGGATTAAGTGTTCATGGATTTGTCGCCATTCGTGAAAAAGCTTCGACAGCAGAAGCGGGATTTGCTTTATTTCGAAGAGGGCGCGTAATTGAAGGAAGTTTTGACGAAGGGTTTAGACCTGATTTTATTTTTGGAGCACCAAATAGTTACCGCTATCAAAGGGTTTTTGGAGAGTTGCACTTGGACGGTTTTAGTGTAAACTTCACCAAAAAGGGTATTCAATGGGATGAAAATCTTGATATTTTTCTGCGTCTTTTGAAAGACGACATTAGCACAAAAGAATTTCCGCTTTTGCAGCAAGCGGAGCAATATAGAGTAAGGGCTACCGAAAAAGAATATAAGGCAGCTGTTAAAGCTCTTGATGAAACGGTTAATGATTTTGAAAAGAAAGCCCCCAAAGCGGTTGCAGAAGTCGTAAACAATGTTGCAACAGTTGAAACATCCGAAAAAGAGGTTTTAACGACAACTGAACAAACTCTGCATCGTGAATTTGATTTGCGATTTAATAAAACAGATTGGAAAGTTTCAATAGAATTGTCTTATGACCCATCATTAACGGAGCTAATTGAGGTTGGCGACAGTTTTATAAAAGAAAGAGTTAACAATTCATTAGTAAGACAAATCGGAATAAGACTATCCCTTACTCACCCTTTTATGGTTGATTTTGCGGGCGCAGATACAAATAAAATTGAACCTATACTTCGTATTGCTGCAGCTTTTGGACTTTCTGAAATTATTGCAAAAGATAGCTATAAGAATCAAGGTGAAGTGCGTAGAAACTTCAATGAACTAATTGCCAATTTATCAAAATAAGTTACTATGACAGAGATAATTGAAATACAAGATAGCAATGGAAGCGGTGAATGGCAACCATTCGTTGGTGATGAAACAATTGAATTGCTACGGAGTAAAGGGTTTACTAATGCAGACAGGACGCCAAACGAAAGCGGTGAACGTGTTTTGAATGAAACGTACCGCATTATGCAGGTTTGCGGAAATCCTAATAATCCAACTAATAACGAAACGGGAATTGTAATCGGATATGTGCAAAGTGGTAAAACACTTTCATTTACTACACTCACAGCTTTGGCAAGAGATAATAATTACCAAATCGTTATTGTAATTGCAGGAGTTTCTACGAATTTGGTTAATCAGTCAACGAATCGTTTATCCAACGATTTGAGATTAAGTACACGTTTTGATAGACAATGGACATTACTGCAAAATCCAAGTAGTCGCCAAGACTTGGAAACAATTGAAACAACATTAGCTCAATGGTCTGACCCGACTTTCCCAAATGATAAATGTAGAACATTGCTAATTACAGTAATGAAAAACACTTCTCATTTAAATAATTTAGTAAACCTTTTACAAGGTAAAAATCTGCAAGGTGTACCAACTTTGATAATTGATGATGAGGGTGACCAAGCAAGTTTGAACACAAGGGCAAGGTGGGCAGCAAGACAAGGAATTGACGTTGAAAATTTAACCGAAAATCAAGTTTCAACAATCTATAGAAGAATAACTGCTTTGCGGTCTGTCTTCCCACACCATACATTTCTACAATATACTGCGACACCGCAGGCAAATCTATTTATTAATATAATGGATAGGCTTTCACCTAATTTTATTCGGTTATTAACGCCTGGACAAGAATACACAGGTGGAATTGAATTTTTTAGAAATAATCCGAATTTAATTGTAGAAATTCCAGCAAACGAAATTTCTACAAACAATAATCAGTTGTTTGAAATTCCCGAAAGTCTAAAAAGTGCTTTGCGGATTTATTTTTTAGGTGTTGTTGCAGGCGAAATAAACAAAGACCAACGGAATAGGACAATGCTTGTTCATCCATCAAGATTGCAGGGTGATCACAGTGATTTCACAAATTGGATTCGTAACACTTGTAACAGTTGGCAAAGATTATTGTCAGGTAATGATAATGAAGATAGAAGGGAATTAATAAACGAGTTTCAAGTTTCATATAACCACTTGCAACAAACCGTTCCAAACTTACAACCTTTTAAAGAACTGGCAGGTGTAAACCTAATTCACGCAATACGATACACGCAAATTGTAGAGGTAAACTCGCGAAACGGTGAGACACCTCAAATTCCTTGGAACGATTCTTATTCTTGGATTTTGGTTGGGGGGCAATCAATGGATAGAGGCTTTACAGTTGAGGGATTAACTGTTACCTATATGCCAAGAAATATTGGAACAGGAAACGTTGATACTATTCAACAGAGAGCGAGATTTTTTGGCTATAAGAGAAATTATTTAGGTTTTTGCCGTGTGTTTCTTGATCAAGTAACGATTGATTCTTACAATTTCATTATAGCACACGAAGAAGATGTAAGAAACAGGCTTTTAGAATTTGACTTTAACAATAAACACTTAAACGATTGGGACAGAGAAGTGGTTTTAGACCAAATGCTTAATCTGACAAGGCGTAATGTAATTTATGATGATTTAGACAGGGATACGTTCGGTAATGATTGGTTCAGGATAAATGCACCACACGACACCGAAGAACTTATTGAAACAAATAGAGAATCTTTATTTACGTTCTTACAAGCAAATTCTGCAAACTTTCTACAAGACACAGGACACGTAAACCGAACAGAAGAACAAAAACATTTGGTCGCAAGAATTAAAATCAAAGATTGTCTGGAGCATCTGCTAAATAAACTCCGTTACACAAGAGAAAGTGATTCTGCAACTTATTCAAGTTTACGCGGAATTTTGAAGGGCTATATTGCAGAACGTCCCGATGATGAATGTTTGGTTTATTTAATGAGTACCAATTCTATTGATAATTGGGAAGGTAGAACTCGTAGGCTTAATCGAAACGATGAGATTCAACAATTATTTCAAGGACGAAATCCAAGAACAGGCGAGGTGATTTATCCAGGTGATTCAGAAATTAAAGATGACTATTTACTAACTATTCAAGTTCACTTGCTGAATATTAGAGATACTGATTTCACAAAAGTACCAACACTTGCAATTTGGGTTCCCGAACACATCGGCACAGATATAATCAGGCAAGCATGAATTTAATTGAGTTATACGATACACTTTCAATTCCTGAAAGCAATAAAGTTTTCAATGCTATTACTATCCCGAATTATCCCCAATTTAGACTTGCCGTGGATATTGAGGGCAATGCAGTTTTATTATTATCCGTTACGAAACGCACAAAGGATATTAGCTTAAAAAATTTCCGCTTTAAACATTTACAACTTGAACAAAATATTGAATGTAAAATTTCGGAAAATAAAATAAGCAGATTGGAAACGTTTACTGTAATTACTTTTAAAAGTGCTGACAGAAATTTGCAAGAATATTTTTTAAGAATAGCAGAAACACTTGTGAAGACTATAGGTGCAAATCCAACACAGCAACAAGTTGTGGATTCTTTGAAAAAATTTGTGGAGGTATTTAAAGCCTTAACGGACATACCTACCAACACGGTGTACGGACTTTGGGCAGAGTTATTTTTAATTGATAATGCAAAAAATCCGCATGCCCTTTTGAATTTTTGGCATAACACACCTGAAGAAAAATTTGATTTCAATGCGGGAATAGAAAGAATAGAAGTCAAAAGCAGTTCCACTTTTGAACGTAAGCATACATTCTCGTCGGAACAGCTAAATCCGCCATCTGATACTCAAGTTTTGATTGCTTCTATATTTGTAAAACAACATAATTCGGGTATAAATATTCAACAATTAATAGATAGTATTTCAGAGAAAGTTGGCAATGACCATAATCAAATAGACAAGTTGCACGGTTTGGTATGTAAAACCCTTGCAAATACGTTAGAACACTCTATTGGAATAAAGTTTGATTATGAAATTGCCAAACAATCATTACGATTTTACAAGCATCAGGATATTGAAAAAATTGAACAAATTCATATTCCTGATAATGTCTTTGACGTCCACTATAAATCAGATTTGTCTCAAATTGTTCCTGTTGATACACTGGGTTTCCAAGATTCGATATTATTTCGCAACAGTTAATAATGGGAGTTTGCTTACAGAAACTCCCGGATGTCGAAACCGTCTAAATCCTTATTTCGCAAATTGAAAGAACTGAAATCCGTTCCGATGGGGAGGTTCTTATCCAACAGTTCTGCAATCTTCCGTGAAGCCCCTCCATTGAATGATAGAATAGTAGGAAAATATACTTTCCTGACGGGTGGGAAGCCGGCCGCTTCATTTTTGCTTAAATTGATCTCAGAATTACAGTTTAACGGAACCGTTCCAATGATAGATGTATTGACCTATTCTCAATGGCTGGCAAAGCCAATAACAGTGTATAACCATACTAAAAAGCAAAATAGGCTACTGGAGGGTTGATTATTACTGTATTGAAGGTATCTTGGGTTCATTTTATTGAGTTGTTAATCAGTAATTTAAGGTCATAAAGAGCTATTAAATGTTCATAAAATGAGTTCGAGAATTGTCCTGCCGGGATCACGAAAGAGCGTAAAAATAGGTACGCTAACGTAATTAAAACCTTGTAGAAGCTGATTCTACAAGGTTTTTTTGTTTTTGGTGGTAAATGTGTGAAAAGATAAGTAACGATAGAAAAGTGAGCGTTGAGGTTAGCAACAGAATGATTATTTTTGCTAACCGTCACTGGCCTTAAATGCTATACTGTATTGCATGACTGATTTCAAAAAGCATTCAATATTGCTCGATACCATTTTAAATTTAGTAAACTCATTTTCCAACAAGCTAATTTTTGATGCTGATTAAATGTA
Organism: Chitinophaga eiseniae; assembly: GCF_012641265.1. Lineage (GTDB taxonomy): Bacteria > Bacteroidota > Bacteroidia > Chitinophagales > Chitinophagaceae > Chitinophaga > Chitinophaga eiseniae_A. Next base: position 14,707 of record NZ_JABAHZ010000014.1, read on the forward strand.
CCTACGAAGATCTCTAGTGGGAGCGGCTTACCAGGGATGAAATTATGGTCTTGTATAAACAAGGGGCTGGTTCCGTGGTTGATCGAGAATTCGCTTACTTTTTCGAAGCCCCGGTGGAACAATATTTTTAAACGTTTGAGGAATTTGAAATTTACAAAATGAAAGCGGCTACCCTGGACATGATTGAGGCGCTAAATTTTCTAGTCAATAAAAAAAATTTGCGAATTCATTAGTTTGTAGATATATTTATGCATATCGACATGTATAGACATTTACATATGTCGATGCTGTTACTCTGTACTCAGTACCTTTACTATGAAAAAATACATGTATCCCCATGCAATATTATTATTCACCTTTATTCTGCTATTTAGCTTGAGAGGCTATTCATAGAACAATATGTTGGTCGTTTCTAAATGAGTATTCAGACTGAATTATTTTACTACTTAATTTTTATATGAAAGCATTACAAATCTTGAAAAAAGTTAGCCTATGTGGCGTAATAATGGCCTCATTATTCTCTTGTTCAAAAACTATTATCAATGAATCAAGTCCACTTCCGAAGGGCAATACGAGCGCTGATAGCGGCTTGATTGCTCATTGGCCATTGGACAGCGTTACATTGGCTAACGACGTATCCGGCCGTCACCACAATGGTATTTCCTATAATACCACGTTCACTATGGACAGGTTCGGCAAAAAGAATGGTGCTTTTTATTTCAATGGCATCAACAGCTTCATTGCTGTAAATGATTCTGCCGACCTCCGGCTGACCAATACCGACTTTACACTGAACACCTGGGTGAAGCTGGATGCTTATAATGCATCCTATAGCTCGGCTATGATTACTAAACGCGACAACGGTCCTGGTGGTTACGTTTCTGGAATCTGCGGATATGCTTCTACCGGCGGTGCAGGCTACTATGGTTATATGAGCGCCTTTAGCACTCAGGTAATCAACACCGGGGCCTGGCACATGTTGTCGAGCGTGTATACTGTAGCTGACCAGAAAATGAGTTTCTATATAGATGGCGTACTGAATAAAGTTGTCACTGGTATAATACCACCTAATGCTCCTGCAACGGTGAAACTGTATATCGGCCGTGATGACATTAACTCGCCTACCAACGGTTACTTTGTTCAGGGCGCTTTGGACGATATTCGCATCTATGGCAGAGCGTTGAGCGCTACAGAGATCCAGCAACTTTACACCCCGGCCGATCTTAACGCCGGCCTGATTGCTTACTGGCCACTAGATACCACTAACGGCGCGCGTGACCTGTCCGGCAACCATCACAATGGTATCAGCAGCAACACCACGCTTACAACAAACAGGTTAGGTGTAGCAAAAAGCGCATTCTACTTCAATGGCATCAATAGCTTCATTGCTGTAAATGATTCTGCTGACCTCCGGTTGACCAATACCGACTTCACACTGAATACCTGGGTGAAGCTGGATGCTTATAATGCTTCCTATAGCTCAGCTATGATTACTAAACGCGACAACGGTCCCGGTGGTTACGTTTCTGGAATCAGTGGATATGCTTCTACCGGCGGCGCAGGCTACTATGGTTACATGAGCGCCTTTAGCACTCAGGTAATCAACACCGGGGCCTGGCATATGTTGTCCAGCGTGTATACCGTGGCTGACCAGAAAATGAGTTTCTATATAGATGGTGTACTGAATAAAGTTGCCACTGGCATAACGCCACCTAATGCTCCTGCAACAGTAAAACTGTACATTGGTCGCGATGACATTAACTCGCCTACCAACGGCTACTTTGTTCAGGGCGCCTTGGATGATATCCGCATCTATGGCAGATCACTTACGGCAGCTGAAGTACAGCAGTTGTTTAACCTCAACAACTGACCTTAACGATTCGTGAAGACCAGGCTTGAAGGTGTATAATATGCCACCACGCTTTCCGACATTAGTGCCATAGGGATCACGAAAGAGTAAAACTAAATACTCTTACGTAATTAAAACCTTGTAGAAGCTGATTCTGCAAGGTTTTTTTGCTTTGGGTAGTAAAGCTGTGGAATGATATGTAAGGATAGAAAGTGAGCGTTGAGTAGCAAAAGAGTAGATTGATTAACTATACTAACCGTCACTGGCTTTAAATGCTATAATGTATTGCATTTGAGCAAACGCCACTTTAACAGCAGCAGTAACGAGTTTTATTATCGTGACCCGATATAAAACGAAAATCCATGTTGGTTGCCCGGATTGTTTAGACGAATTGAATAATTCAGCTTTGAGTAAAACCATTGCATTAGCTTGGTGGGGTTTGCCATGGGGAGTAATACGATCGATACAAGCAATAACTGTGAACATAAAAAGTAAGCGTAGTAATCACATGGATTCTCCAAACCAATTTTTAATATGCTTATTTCATTTGCCAGTTCTTCATTTTAATTTACTTATATTTGCGTATCATTGCTCCTGACTATAACGGTTACACGTAATCAGGTCAGCATAACGGTCAGCAATAAACGCTCACCACTATCAAATACAGGCTCTACAAGACATTACGAAGATACGTGCTACTCCCAAGGGGATCACTGGAGAAACTTGAAACCTGCGCACTGCGCGGGTTTTTTGTTTTTGGTCTATTTGTTAGTCTATCAAAGTGCGGATTCGCTGTTCTTACGTACTTAGTTTTATTTGGGTTGACTTGTCTATACTAATTTACAAAATATTTGATTACATAATTTTGAATTCTTTGGGAGGCCTAAGTACAAATTATTTAGCTAATGCTTCAAATTCAGAACCTCTTTTAGATTATAAAATTCCGGATTCCCTTCATTCCAGTCATAGTATAAAAAATCATTCCCAGGTGTCTTAGCTTCACATCTTATTGATCATTTTCATACCTGTCGTTGGATTAATTGGGTTAGTAAAAACGACGCTAATCTCAGGGGAAAAAAGTTGCTGATGATTCCGGCATTTATAGGGGTCATACTTGCGTTGGTGTCGTTTTTTGCTTTTATTTCGTCTATTCAATAGTGTTGTAATGATCCAAGCCTGATAATTGGTGGAAACTCAGACTAGCTTAACATATAATCCAGTATCGGTGAGCATTTCTCCTTACATGGCTTATAGTAGGCTCCATGTTTCCAGGTGGTTGATTTGGGAGATAAGCCCCACCAGAATTCGACTAAAGCTAAAGGTTCCATCTGATGACGAAAGGCGTATTGCAGTAATTTTGGACCAGCACATTCCCCGGCGCCTGCCGGCGGTTGTTTATAGCCGTGGGCGGTGAAGATATCTACCATATTTTTTAAATGGCCTGCCTTGTTGCTGAAATTATATTGCTCCAGGAGCCTTCGTTGTAACCTGATGGAATGGGCTTTACGTAATTCCTTTAACTGTGTAATGGCTGGTTGATGGAAGATAGCATCTTCCCGGGAGAGAGCGGCTATTTCATTGTTGATTTCTGATAAACGGATCATACCGGCATTTAGAAAGCTGCCTGTTTTAAGTCCGTCGAATACCGGTTCTACAAACCTGTTGTGATGATTTCCATTTGCCAGCTTGCCGGAAAATGCTGACAGATATCCCAAGGTTCCATACCGGGTTCTTACTACCAGTACACCGAACATTTTACCAATAACAGCCCCATTGCCATCATTGCCAAGGCCAAAATTATGTGTCCACTCATTTTGTAGGGAAAGATGTTGTTGAAGCTCAGCAACGGCAATTTCACAAAGCGGATGTACGTTGCCATCCAGGCTGAAGGTAAGTGTTTCGGCCATAGACCTGGCAGTGTCCTGGTCTATAAAGCGACAAAAGGCTGTGTCAGCCTGTTGTTCCTGTTCTGTTACAGATTGATGATAATCGTCTTCTACATCGGTCATATACACGCTTGCGGCATACTGCACCAGCCTTGATAGGTTGGCTTAAGAAGGCGCAAAGATAAGCGATTTTGTAATTATTGTGCTTTTTATAGCAGTGTTTTCTATGCGTTGCATCTGTCGTCATAGCTGTGGTTATCAACTTTGTTATATGGCCTGTTGACAAGAAAATCTTGTAAAAGGATAATAATGAAATACATTTCCTTACATTTGACGCCCCAATATGCCATGTGTATGGTAGGGAAACGATTCCGTAGCTCAGTTGGTAGAGCAATACACTTTTAATGTATGGGTCCTGGGTTCGAGTCCCAGCGGGATCACAGGATTTTTCCGAAACCCGCCGTAGTGGTGGTTTTTTTGTTTTTACTCTATAATTTATTCTATAAAAGCCGGGAAGAGCTGTTGTGGTTTACTACACTTTATGTAGCTGCCAACTATCTTTACAAAGATAACTATTCGGAACATTCACAGAGCCCAAAAATATGTTTATCTTCTTGCTATTTTTTTTGCTTTTTGCTGGTAACAATGCGTATGCGCAATCCAATTTAAAAGTAAAGACAAAATACAACTACGTATTGTTTTTGCCAAAGGGTTATTCGGAAGGAAGCAATCGTTATCCCCTTGTTATTTATCTTCATGGAGGGTCACAAAAGGGGAATGACCTGAATAAAGTAAAGGCATATGGATGGCCCCACCTTATTGATAGAGGACAAGAATTTGGCTTTATCGTTGCTGCGCCGCAATGCCCGGAAGGTAAGTACTGGTCAACTGAGAATTGGTTTGATTCGTTATATATGGATTTGATATCTAAATACCGGATTGATTCCAGCAGAATTTATTTAACAGGAATCAGCATGGGAGGATATGGCACCTATATTACAGCAATGGATCACCCCAATGAATTTGCTGCAATAATACCATTATGCGGAGGCTGTAATGATACTGACACGATAAGGATTTGCGATATTAGCAGGGTTCCAGTATGGGCCTTTCATGGGACAGCAGACGAGAAAATTCCGATAACTGAAACAGAGCGAGTCGTTAATAAACTAGATCAATGTAACGAAAATATCAGGTTTACCCGGCTCGAGGGGATAGGTCACGACCTTCAGTTTATTTATGAAAGGAAAGATGTGTTTGATTGGCTGTTGCTGAAAAAAAAGCAAGATGTACATGCTAGGTAGTCAAGTGAGTTTATTTTTTGCCTGTTTGGGTAAACTCCCCTAACTTGTCAAAAAAGGACTTGTGTAGGAAACAGATTTTGACGCAGTTGCAATCCTTCGCTACGTTTGACCTCCCCCTGAAAAACGGCTATATCCAGCAGACATTTGTAACCACCCACGAAAATTACAGTAAGGACTACCGAGGCTGGAGCCAACTTTGCAGCTGTAGTTGTTTATTATGCTTTGGCTAAAGCCAGCGGGTTACAGATAATGGGAGCAAACCGTCGGTATGGAGAACGGTTAATGCAACTTTTCGGCAAAGACCCCGACGATATGTATCAAGCTTTAAAGCTGATTGCCTGTAAAGTGCCAAAGCTTTCTCCTCATAAGCAAACCGAAATTGAGAAAAGTCTGGAAGAAGCACGCAGTCAAGAATGTAATCTACGGGATAATCGGGATCACTATCGAATAGATGAAATGGACCTATATTTCTATCGCAACCCAATACGTCTTTTGTTCTCCATAGCTGGATTGTGCAAAATGGGTATCCTTTATATATACTGTCCATTAAAAAAGCAACAGAGTCGGAGTCCCAAACAAAACAGATTTCTTTTCGTATGCCCGTGACCGGGATAATCAACAACTGACCGTTGCAGATACTAGTTGGTACAAGGCTACATCGGGAGACACCAAAACAGCCGGGTACGTTACACGGTATAAGTATACCGACCTCAGTAAATAATCGCACTACCTATAAAGCATGAGGCCATCCTGTTACGCGGGATGGCCTCGTGCTTTATTTCCCCTTTCCAGAAAAAAAATTTGGGTAACTAAAAAGTTACATATACATTTGGGTAACTTTAAAGTTACATATTGTGGCAAACACGATTAAACATCAATTCTTTTTCCCGCACCCGGCACAGATGGTATGGGATTATCTGATCAAACCGGAACTGATGGAACAATGGTTGATGAAAAACGATTTCCAGCCTGTTGTGGGCCTCGGCTTAGCGGAAAATTTCGATATGAGTCGTCCTGCGGTTTCCAAGCATATCAAAATATTGCATACCGCAGGATTTATCTCCATCCGGGATATCGGGCGGGAACGCTACTGTACATTGAAGTCCGCCGGGTTCCGTGAGTTGCAGAACTGGATCTCTTACTATGACAGCTTCTGGGCATCCAAATTGAAAAAACTGGAAACCTTACTGAATAACAAATTACCTAATTAAAAAACATCCAAATGGCAATTCCTGATTTCAACACTACCTTTGTGGTATCACAAGCACCATACGACGTATTTCAGGCTATCACGAATATTCGTGGTTGGTGGTCCGAAAACATTACTGGTGGCACCACACAGCTCAATGATGAGTTTTTCTATGAAGTGACTGGTCTTCATACCTGCAGAATGAAACTGGTAGAAATAGTGCCGGACAAAAAAGTGGTATGGCAGGTGCTGGAAAATGATTTCACTTTTACAAAAGATAAAACCGAGTGGATTGATACGCATCTCGAATTTGATATCACTCAAAAAGGAAATCAGACAGCCGTTCATTTCACCCACCGTGGATTGGTACCTTCTTATGAATGCTATGATATTTGCCATAACGCTTGGAGTGGCTATATCAACAACAGCCTGCGTGACCTGATCACTACCGGTAAAGGGCAACCCAATCCTAAAGGCGGAGGACTTCCTAAATAACGCATCTAAAAACATTACACCATGGATACAGGCATTATCGGTGCCGGCCCTATTGGGGCCGGTCTTGCAGCGCACCTGGTTAAACTGGGCCATACCGTTTCGATTGCCAATTCCCGGGGACCAGCATCCCTGCTGCAAGTAGCCGCCAATACCGGCGCCGCGGCAGCCACTGTGCCCGAAGCAATCCGGGAAAAACAACTGATCATCGTCACCATTCCGCAAAAAAACATACCGGATCTTCCTAAAGAAATGTTCCGGCAGTTACCGGCAGATACAGTGGTCATTGATACCTGTAACTACTATCCCCTGCTTCGCGATGGTGTGATCCCTGCCCTGGAAGAAAGTGGTCTCGATAGCCTGTGGGTACAGGAGCAACTGGGGGTTCCGGTAGTTAAAGTGTTCAACTCCATCTTCGCTGAAAGCCTGCATGACAAGGGCCTGCCGGCTGGCGATAAAAATCGTATAGCCCTCTCCGTTTCCGGCGACAAGGCCGCCGCGAAGAAAATAGTGCTGCACCTGGTGGAAGCCATTGGATTCGATGCGGTGGATATTGGCAGCATTGCCGACTCCTGGAAGCAACAACCGGGTTCCTCTATTTATTGCAGGGATATCACGCTGCCAGTGCTGGAAGAAAGATTAGCCGCCATGGCTACTACCGGGCGCGCCGAAGCTACCGCACAAAGGAAAGCAGATGAAGCGCTGATGAATACAGATATGGCCGCCTACCTGCGCAAAATGCGGGGATAAAAAATAGTGATGCCTGATGCTGCAAATGTAGATTACTTGTGCGTCCACCTGACTGGTGGGCGCTTTTTTTTAATGCCCTCCTTCTTCCGGAAAAACAAGGTTATCAAGTGGAGGAAGATTTTCGGAGTAAGGCACTACATTCACATTTTTTTATTTACTTTGAAGAAATAGCATGCATGAAGCACCCTTACCTTGTACTAGCCTTCCTGATATTCTGCTGTGGCCATGTATACAGCCAGAAAGTAGAGATACTGAAAAAATCTGACACCTTTCAACGCAAAAAAAAATCACGCGAGGTAGTTTATTGGAGCAACCCCGCTGACACATCAGGGCTAGAATATGTGGCCACCATTTCTTCCAGGACTGTTGCCATGGAAAGCAAAGCGCTTTCAAGGCTATGGGCTTTAGCGGTAAGTCGTGGTATGAAATCAGGCGCCAACACATTTATGTTCCACTCCTACACGGACACAGATTCAACGAAACCGGAATTAACGCTCGATTTCTTCTTTGCAGATGACTCTGCACTCCAGCGGAATACAGACCGCGAGGAAAAAAACGTGGTCTATATTTTCGGCAACAAAGGGAAAGCCATACCCTTAAATATAAATGGAGAAGAGGTAAAGATTCCCGCCGATAGCTTTCTCCGTTATGAAGTACCTTTTGGCACAGAGCTGAAGCTCAGCAAAGGTGGCACTTTCGGCGGCTCCACCGGAAGTATCAGGGCGGAAGTAGGAAAACCTGCCCTGTATTATGCTGTATCGGGCTTTGGTCTGGGCGGGATGGTACCACCTCCGGGAAGCGTAGGCCTCTCTTTCAATACCGGACGAATTACCCCTATGGATCCGCACTTCGCGCGTATGCTGATGGATATACAAAAACAAAGGAAATAGCTGATCTTCATTCCTGATACAATTGTTTATTATTGTAGCTTTCCATCCTGCTACATGGTGTTAGATTACTTTCTGTCGGGATGAGTATAACTGTCCGATTAAGTAGGAGCTTTTACATTTAAATGCTTATTATTTACTGTTGTATTCAACATCGGTCACTTTCTCTAACCAAACTGTTTCACCCTTTTCTCTTCCCGTTATTGCTAACTGAACAAAAGCACTGTTGACACTTGCTCCATGCCAATGGGGAATATTAGGTGGACACTTTATGGCATCACCTTTATGGAGTATTTTTTTAGGCTGCCCTTTTTCCTGATAGTAACCAATACCATCAATTACCAACAATATTTGCCCTGCCGGATGAATATGCCATTTGCTTCTTGCCCTGGGTTCGAAAGTTACATTTCCAACGGATATGGAGTTAAGGCTGTCTGCGTCTGCCAGCATTTGAAGATAAACTGTCCCCGTGAAATTTCCATTTGTAATTTTTTTACCCTGCGGAAATATAAGCACATCTTGCTGTTTTACGTCTTCCATTTTTTGATTGCTATTGCAAGCTGTAAATAGAACAGCTGCAAACGGGAGGATATATTTCATCGTTAGAGATTGTTTTGATAAAATTTAACCAATTTATTTACGGCTTGCGATACATATTCGGATTTCCAATAAGTCTGTATATGCGTGGCTCCATCAATCAGAAATAGTTCCTTGCTTTTTGCATGAGTTGCCTTGCGAAACGCTTCATCTGTCATATATTTTGTATCGGCTTTACTTCCGGCCATCATGAGTAGGGGCTGGTTTATTAAATCCATATTGGTTGCGGCATCCCAGGTCATTAAGTCGAGCAGGCTACTCATGGTGTATAGAAAGGTGGAATTTGGATGTGCATGGGTTCTAAAATAGTACTCGTAACCTTCACGGTATAAATCAGTTGAGATTTTGGCAATATTCTCCTCCGTTAGATTTGGGTTTGCTTCACCTGCATAAATTATTTTACCGCCTGCAGCTTCTTGTTCACGGGCATCCGATGCTTGTTTTAGGCGTTCCTGGATGGTGTTTAATTGTGAATTTTGAAAGCCATTACGTCTTACTTCACCTGTATTGAACATACTCAAGGTAGCTACTGCTTTAAAACGCTTGTCCGATTGGGCTGCTTTTAAAGTATAACCGCCGCCACCACAAATGCCTAAAATACCTAAGCGGTTTGCATCAACCCCAGCGTACTGACTAATAAAGTCAGCCATACCATGAATATCTTCAATTCGGTATGCAGGCTTATCCGTGTGACGTGGCTCTCCGCCACTTGCTCCCTGGTATGCTGCATCAGCAGCAATGCTTATATAACCCACCTCTGCCAAACATTGTGCGTATAGCCCGGCTGTCTGCTCTTTTATACCGCCGTTAGGATGTGCGACTACTATTGCCGGATATTTCATTGATGAATCGTATCCCGCAGGGGTGTAAACGTTGGCGGCTATATCAATCCCGTTCAGTTTGTAGGTTACAGGATGGATATTTACTTTTCCCTTTATATTTTCTGTAATCGCATTTTCATATACCAAGCCAAAGGGATTTTTTCTGTTGGTTTGAGCAGAGGATATTATACTTGTTGTCATAAAAATTGCTATTAGAACGAATGTTATCGGTTTCATCTTGCTTTGATTTAAAAGTTATTCCCTGTTTTTAAGCATCTCATCCAATACAGTCCCGGCTACTGTAGCTTCGTGTTCACCTACGGTCGATTTTATAATATTTACGAATTGCAGTAATTGCTCCGGTGTCAAACCTACATTCAGGCAAATATTCAGATGCGAACGCAGCATTGGCTCTACACCGCCAATCGTGCTAAGTACCGATACTGTAACCAGCTCCCTTTCGGAATAGGTTAAAACATTCCTTTCAAAGATATCAGCAAACAAATGTTCTTTCAGAAAGGTGTCTATTACAGGCGCAAAAGCTGAATAGCTTGTAAGTGTATCGGGTTGTGGTGTTTGGGTAAGCCCTCCTAAAATCTTTTTTCCGCGGTCATATTTGCTGCCTTTTTCATGGACAGGCGAAACATCATTTCCAATCTTATCATTGATGCCTTTGGCTTTGCGTTCATCAAGGACTTCCATAAAGGTTTGTAGCCCGCGAATGCTGCGGGGAAATCCGCAATAAGCATACAGATGTACTAATACTTCTTTTATTTCATTCACTGTAATACCTGCTTCAAGACCTATATTCAGCCTTTCTTTTAACCTTGGTAAATCGCCTTTTGCAGTCAATGCAGCAATAGAAATAATACTTTGCTCCTTTGGGCTTAACCTCTCATTTGTATTCGTGTTGTTTTGTGCTTTCAGATGATAGGTAAAACAAAAGACGGTTATTAGTAATGCTATGATTGTATTTACTTTAATTTTTTTCATTCAGCCTTTTTTCTTTTAACCACTCTTCAATTAAATCTGCTATCTCTTTATTGTTTAAATCTGACATGATGAAATGCGTATTACCTTTTATACCTGTTTCGGGTAAGTGAACAATGGTAGCATCACCACCGTGAGCGTTTACAACCTTTGCCCACTGCCTTGCCGTAGCCAAGACACCACGCCAAAAATTTAGCGAAGCAGCATTGCTTTCTTCATTCGGAATGTTGTCGCCATAGTAAACAACGATAGGAATTTTAGTCAGCTTCATAAATTCTTTAAGTGGTACCCCTTTGCCGCCGCGATTGTTCGCAGGTACTTCGCCTTCAGGAAATGTAAATCCGCCCGGTTCGATGGCTACAACAGCTTTTACGTGATCGCTTTTAATCGCAATTTTCCATCCTGGTGCTCCGCTCGCAGAATGCGTAAAGAGAACGCCGTCTCCCGATTTATCGAATACGGCGGTCATTGCCTTCACAATCACTGCCTCATCAACGTTGCCAGTGTTCGGAGTCATCATACGGAAAAACCTGTCCAGCGATAAACTGTCTTTCGGAAACTGAACGTCATTGTAGAAGTTAGGATATTGCCCGATACGGAATTGCGTAAACCAGGTTTGGTCATCGGGTGTCGCCGTGATTTGTACTGGTCTTGTGGTTTGCCCCGCATCGCCTCGACCCGGCTGGTCAACAAGATAAACGCCATAACCTCCTCGCAAAAATATGTCAGCGAAACCTTCCCTGCCATCAGCAGTGGTTTGCCAACTGCGGCGGGACTGGCCATATCCGTGCAGGAACACCATCGAATTGTGTTTTGCATTTACCGGAATCTGATAAAAAACATCAGCATGGTCTCCGTGCCGTGTTTGTCCTCCTTGGGGCTCATACCAAGGTTTTAGGGGGTCAAATGTTCCTTCACTTTTAATGACGGTGCCTCCCGCCGAAAATGCTCCCTGCTCTTTAATAACGAAATTGCCGCTGTTACGTTCTTTTATTGCTGCACAAGATACAATTGTAGTAACAACCACACACATTAACAGCCCACCCGATAATCCTTTTTGCATACTGATCGTTTTAGTTTTGACGTTATCAGAGGTCTAATTTTCTTTCACTTAGCCACTTAGCCATTGCCGGATCTCTATGGTCAAAGAAAAGGCTTGCATTGGTATCTAAAGCAACAATGTCCTGCATATCTTCCGGTGAAAGTTCAAAATCAAAAATGTTGAAGTTCTCAGCCATGCGCTCTTTGCGAACGGATTTCGGAATGGCAACAATACCTCTCTGTGTAAGCCAGCGAAGGATCACCTGTGCTATTGATTTATTGTATTTCGCACCAATGCCGGATAAGACGTCATTGTGAAAAATATTGTTTTTCCCTTCTGCAAACGGTCCCCAGGATTGTATTTGTACATTGTTTCCCTCCAGGAACTTTTGTGCAGCTATCTGCTGGTGAAACGGATGGGTTTCAATCTGATTGACGGCAGGTGTGAACCCACTGTTGATAATCAAATCAATTATTCTATCGGGATAAAAATTGGCTACACCGATTGCCCTGATCTTTCCTTCGTGGTATAATTCCTGCATCGCTCTCCACGAACCGAATACATCTCCGTAGGGCTGATGAATAAGGTATAAGTCCAGATAATCCAATTGTAATCTTTCCAAAGATTTTTGAAAGGCTGCTTTTGTTCTTTCATAACCTGTACCCTGTACCCAAAGTTTGGTAGTGATAAATAATTCTTCCCGGGCAATGCCACTGTTTTTAATAGCTTTTCCGACAGCGGCTTCGTTCATGTAAGAAGCGGCTGTATCTATTAACCGATAACCAGTTTCTATGGCATCGATCACCGCTTGTTCACATTCGTGTGCATCCGGTATCTGAAATACGCCGAACCCTAAAATGGGCATTTCAACTCCGTTGTTTAGCGTTACTTTTTTCATGTAGTTTACTTTGATTTTACAAAGGTGAGTTACATTTTTTGCAGAATGATTATACCGATTACTGGTCTTATTACCATTTTTACTGAATCAGGGAACTCATGCGGAAAGCAGTCTGATTATTCAGTAATTTTAACAAGCAAATGCTTAGGATGTTTATGGGTAATATGTTGAAATTCAATAGTGTTGGTGATTATAATATCTTTAATAATAACGAAACATTGCACCCCTTGGTCAGCGTGGTGGACCTTTCAAAGGCCAATCCCAGAAGTGGTTCCCGCATGTACTTTGGGTTTTATACCATCTTCCTGAAGGAGGTCAAATGCGGGGATATTGTCTATGGCAGGAATACATATGACTACCAGGAAGGTACGCTCGTGTTTCTGGCTCCCGGACAGGTGGCAGGAGTGAATAGTAATGGCGAGATGTACCAACCCAAAGGGTATGCGCTGGTATTTCACCCGGACTTAATACATGGCACCTCGCTCGGGCGCCGCATCAATGATTATACTTTCTTTACTTATGATACACGGGAGGCGCTGCATTTATCCGAACGGGAGCGGCAAATCGTGATGGATTATTTATCAAAGATCAGCTACGAACTACAACATGCGATTGATAAACACAGTAAAAAACTGATCGCCTCGAACATTGAATTGTTGCTGGATTATTGCGTAAGGTTCTATGATCGGCAATTCATTACACGGGAACACGTTTATAAAGGAGTACTGGAAAGGTTTGAGCAGCTGTTGAATGATTATTTTGAATCCGATAAGTCCCAAAATCTGGGATTGCCGTCAGTCGCTTATTGTGCCGGTGAATTGAATCTGTCAGCTAATTACTTTGGTGACCTTGTGAAGAAGGAAACAGGAAAGACTGCACAAGAATACATCCAGGCCAAAATAATAAACATCGCCAAAGAAAGAATATTTGATCTGAAGAAATCTGTTGGCCAGGTGGCAGGTGAATTAGGGTTTAAGTATCCGGCACACTTTACCCGCTTGTTTAAACAACGCGTTGGCATTACACCAAATGAATACCGGATGCAGAATTGACAACAAAACTTTACAATTCTTTACCGTTGTAGATTCATTCTGAAACCGGTGAAAGGAATCCTTTTGCAGGCAGTTATTTTCGATACATACCTACCAGCCATAAGATTGTGCTGGATGCTCAGAATAAGTAAATTTCATGCCCGACTTATTACAGAGAGGCCGTCTCCTGGTTTTTTTACATGCCTAGAGGACGACCTCTTCGTTTTATTCCTTTAAATTTTTACCGACGATTACTTGCCTGTTACTGGTTTTTAACTACTTTAAAAGTTTGAGTATTGCCATCAGTTCCTGTGATTTTCAGGATGTATGCCCCATTTGACCACTTGTCAGTGTTAACGGTTTTTGTTGGTGCGGCACTTGTTTCCCGATAGATGGACACACCCGCGCTGTTGTAAATGATAATTGTTTTCTTCTCTGTCAATCCAGCAATAGTCAACACATTATACACCGGATTAGGATAAACTATTATTTTTTCCTTAGTATCGGAAACAGAGATATTGTGGCCAGCTGCCAGTGCGCCTTGTGTAATTGTCAGTGTAGCGCTGTTGGAGACAATCTTGGGGCACCCACTGATAACGTCCAGGCGCCACTGCCGGCCATTTTGGGTGGAGGCATTCACTGTTTTCGTCAGGGTTGCTGTTGTTGAACCTGTAACAGTGCCGTCAGACCAGGCGCCATCTGCTTCATTGTACCAACCGGTCCCCTTATTGGTTTCCCATTGATAGGTATTGCCTGTACCGGCAACCGTTGCACTGAAAATAACCTGAGTACCTATGCTGGCTGTTGTTGAAACAGGTTGTGTGGTAATGGCTGCACCAGCAACAGTAAGCGTTACTGTATCCGAAATAACTGCACTACAGAAGCCGTTATTAACCAACAAACGCCATTGCTTGCCATTTTGAGTAGAGCTATTCACTAATTTTACCAGCGTTGGCGTTGTTGAACCTGAAACGTCCCCATCTGGCTTGGCGCCATCGCTTTCATTGATCCAGGTGCCGCCCTGGTAGGTTTGCCATTGATAGGCAGCATTTGCTCCTGCTACGTCTGCGCTGAAAGTCGCGTTGCTACCCATGCATACTGTTGTTGACACGGGTTGTGAGGTAATAGCAACTCCGGATACAGTAAGCGTTACAGGATTGGAGAGGATTGTGCCGCAAGAGGTGTTGGTAATCTGGAGCCGCCATTGCCGGCCATTTTGGGTGGAGCCGTTCACACCTTTTACCATGGTGGACGTTGACGATCCGGTAACCGTTCCATCGCCCCAGGCACCATCGCCCTCATTAAACCACCCATTGCCGTTATTACTCAGCCATTGGTAGGTATTGCCTGTTCCCGTCACTGTTGTACTAAACGTAGCATTGTTGCCAATACAGGTTTTGGCCGATACCGGTTGTTGGGTGATCGCTATACAGGATGATGAGATGCTGACACTATCGAAAACAGCAGTTGCGAGTCCCGTATTATCGTGATTGGTAAGGGCAAGGCCAATCCTTACATTTGCCTTCATTACTACGGTGACAGTATCGACCTTGGTCCAGTTAATCCCGTCCGCAGAGGTGTAAGATGTGAACAAGTTACCTCCCCGTATGAGCTTTACCCAATAAGGTGCTGTTGCGCCTGATGCTCCCTGTTTGCTGCTCGAAGAACCATTGGTAGAACTTCTGTACTGCATGTTAACTCCGTAGCTTGGCGTTACTGTGATGAACACCTGTTTACTGCCGGCAGTTGTTGTGTCCCGGATCATTACACCAGCTTTTGTCCATCCGCTGGAACCGCTAAGGCTTGAGACTTTTGCTATTATCTGTCCATCGCCGTTCAGTGTGGTATCATTGAACCTGAACTGGTCTGATGTATTCCAGATGTCGGCGCCGGAAGCCTTGACAGTGAAACGGTTCAAGGTCGACTGGTAACATGTTGTACCAGCTATTGACGGCCCCCCGATATCTTCTGATGACCAGCCGGGTGCAGTGCTTTGACAGCAGCCGGTTGAATCGTAGGTGATAAACCCGGAAAGTGTTTGGGTGCTGGTCCCGTATTGATCTGTAACGGTTAAGGTTACATCATAACTACCTGGCGACGCACCAAAATAGTTGACCAGCGGCGTTTCCGACGTGGAGGTGGATGGAGTGCCACCAGGGAATTGCCAGGAATAGGTGGCCCCACTGCCTCCGCTACTCACTACGCTGTAATCCCGGAACTGTACTTTCGGGGACTGGCAATTCGGCTTTTTTGTACTGGCCGATATTTGCGCCGTAGTGGAGGAATGTTCGTACAAATCATGGTCCCAGGCTCCCCGGCTGGTACCGATTAATAATTTACCTTTGTAATAATTGATAAACATGTTGCGCACCTCAAGCATTGGTAGCCCGGTGCCCAGCAGCGTCCAGTCACTCATACTATTGTTTCTATAGAAAACGCCTGACTTGTTACCAACATAAACACCGCCATTGGTACCACGTTGGAAAATTATCTTTGCAATGGGATATGAACCAAGTGTACTGGTAGTAAGATTGGTATAAGTAGCTCCCCCGTCTGTCGAATGCAATACTTTGCAGGTGTTTTGTACGCCGGAATAAGTTACCCAGATCTCGTTGGCATTCATGTCGCTTACAGCCACGTCGCTGATATTCCTGACGTTTGCGCCAGTCACTGATGTACCAGGTGTGATCTCTGTCCAGGTAGCACCACCGTCTGCAGTTTTCCACAAATGATTATTGGCAGGAGAAACAATACAATAAATGCGATTGGTATCCCTCATACAGATTTTTTCGCTCATCAGCCTGTCGCTGAAGGTATGCACCAGGGAGTTGACAGTAAGACCATTGTCGTTACTCCTGAGCAGGGAATTCCGCCAGGTCAGCCTGTCGCCGGTAGGCGTTGATTGATAAGGCTGAGGAAAGTTCCCTGCGGTGTGGCTTTCGATTGTATTGAACAGATTAGGATGGTAAGACAGATTATTAAACCAGTCTTCCCTGCCTGGATCAACCTGGCCGGAAACGGAGGTATAGGTACCGATACCGGTCCTGGTTACATAATAGGCATCATACCCTCTGGAGATCACATGAACGCTGTCGAGCGGGTTGATATCGGTATTCTGTTGATCCGCTCCCAGGAGATGATACCAGCCCCCGTTCCCAGCATAATCACGAACGGTAAGAGGTCCATGATTGCAACCTGCGGCCAGGATATCGGACTTGAAAGAGGCGCCAAAGCCCCAGAGCTCAATATTTGAGATGCCGGAAGATACATTAAAAAATGTAGCGCCTTTGTTGGATGATACAACCGTTTCTCCATCGTTTCCAACCATCACCTTGCCACTGACAATATGTATAGACCTGATGTCGTAATGCATCTGGTTGGATGCGGCAAAAGTTTGCCCGTTGTCTGTTGAATAATGAACATTTTGTTCCCCATACGTGCCATAAATGATGTTATTGGAATTATTGATATCCATGGCCACGGCATCACATCCCTGGTTATTGACCATGTTTTTCCGGACAAGTGTTGTTGTTCCCGTGCTTACGTCAGTTTTATACAACTGCAGATAGGAATAGCCACAGTTTAAAAGGGCAAAAACATCAGACGGCTGATCTGTTGTTGTAACAATTTTAATGAAGCGCAAGTCCTGCTTCGGAATGTCAGTAGGTATGGTGATGCTTGCCAGCGAAGAAAAGCTTCCGCCCTGATTGGCAGATGAATAAATGGTGGCTGTTTGCCCCCCTGTTACGGCATCTATACAAAAGACCCGGCTGGTGTCGTTGTTGCTCCATTCCAGGATTCCCCCGGTATTATTGACATAGCCGTCTGCGCTGATGTTATTTAACGCAGATAGAACAGAAGTCCATGTTGTACCGCCATCCATTGTCCGGTATAATGAATTTCCCCAACGTGCAACAACCATATTGGGATTGGCAGGAGATACCGCAATATCATATCCCTGTGTTGAGGAATAAGTGGATACGGAACTATTGAGTCCGGTCGTTGCCCAGGTGTAACCTCCGTCGGTCGACTTGATGACTGCGGACTTTGAAATTGCATAAACAATGTTCGGGTTGGCAGCGCAGGGGATAATGTCAAAATAGCTATTGTCAGGCATGTTGCCGTCTGTGAGCTGCCATGCAATTCCCCCGTTGGATGATACCCAAAGGCCACCGGTCTGAAAACTGATGAACATTTTTTGTGTATTGGTAGGGTCCATCCGCACGCAATAGGAGAAGCCGCCCCTGGTAAAACCATCTTGCAGCGTTTGGTTGCGCGGCCCCGTCATGTGCCAGTCTCCGGCCATAGTGTCTGTAACGGTTGACGCCGAAGCAACGCCCGCGCGCAGACGTTGGTAGTTAAAAGCGGGGGGAGCTTGAACCCTTCCCTTGCTATCCAGGTAGTATATATTGTTCCTGAACCATTCTTCTCCTGTTTCTTTGGGGCCATCCACCAGCGGATGTTGTTTCATGTACCGGTCGAATTTCTTTTTAATGCTGAAATAGTTGGCATTGGGCTTTTGCATTAATTTATACCATTGGGTATTTTTAAATTCCTGGTCAGATTGCTCATTTTCTTCGGGTTCCCTACTTGCTTGAACTGTTCGTTGTGAATGCGCACATTGAAATACCCCCAGGCATAGTGCGGTAAGAATAAAGTTTTTGATCATAAGATTACAATTCTGAAGATTAGGATAAATAATTAATTGCACTCCTTTTTTGGAGTGATTAAATTGTATTGATAACAGCTGTATTTAAATAATAGATTGTTCACCATTTTTTAGCTTTTATACAAATATTAACCTTGAATATGAGGGTGGCTAATGCTGTGTTTTGGTTGGGAAATCAAGTTTGATGAGCTATAATGAATATCAGTGAATTGGGTTAATGAATTCAAACTTATAGATTTCCATTTTGAAAATACTGTTTTTTTTTCTATTCTACTACTATTCTCAAATTTTTGATCAGAAGTTTGTAAACTCAAAATATTTTTTTCGAATTTGGTATTTTCATATGGTACAATTGCAGGTTGGAGGTGTTATGTAAAGAATAGCATGTCGTTCTTACCGGATATCAAATTAAATGCCTGGGCGGTGATTTTTTGTTTTCTTTTTGGAGGGCGAAATCTGGCTATTATTTAATTAAAAAAGCCGGTCTCTACTGATGAGAAACCGGCTTTCCATGTTGCTATTTCCTTAGTGATTCATTGCATTTCCAGTGAGGTTTTTGTTGTTGTCTAATTCGGCCTGTGGGAAAGGATAGTACATCGCTTTGGGGGTCCATCCTATAGCTTTAAGTGGTGCCAGCCATTGTGGATCAGCCATGCCCCATCGGAGTAAGTCGAAGTAGCGCTGGTATTCGCCACAGAATTCTACAAATCTTTCGTGCTGAATAATATTTTTGATATTATTGAGCCTGATACCGTTGATGGTGGTATCTTTTGCGAGAAGGCCGTCTACATCAGGGATGGTACCTGGCGAATGCTGATACCAGAGTTGCGGTTGTTCAGAGGGCACCACTAAATTAGCGCGCTGCCTGACCATATTGATGTATTGTTTTGCGCCGGCCGCGTTTCCTGCTTCATTGAGACATTCGGCGTATAGCAGCAGTACGTCTGCATATCTTAAAAGGCGGTCGTTGATGCCATCATCAAAGTCGGCCGTCTGTTTATCCGGGCAGTATTTGCGTGTACCGTATAGATCCTTGTTGGTAGCCAGATGTGCCATCCAATAGTTATAATCTGTCACTTTACCATCGATCTGCGTATAGAAGGCGCCGTTGTCGCAGAATAGCGTCATATATTTACGCGGATCACCGGGTTCGAACTCATTATATGTTTTTTTGTTGGGTGCGAGGTTCCACCATGCCCCACCGGTACCGTCATAGATACCGATCTCCTGCCATCTCCAGGAGTCGGACATATCATCGCCCAGCCATCCTGGCCCGTTGTGCAGTTGCACTTCAAAAACTGATTCGGGATTATTTTCAGTTGCTTCGAGGGAGTTGTCGCGGAAATTATTTACCAGGCTGTATTCTTTACTATCTATTACAATTTTCAGTTGTTCCTGTGCTTTCGCAAATTCTGCTGGCTTACCAACTTCCAGTATAGGGCGGTACATATAAGCCTTTGCCAGGTAGGACTGCGCAGCGCCTTTAGTGGCCCTTCCTATGAAGGCGGCGTTGCTGTACAATTCACTTCTGAGTGGGAGAAGGCCTGCCGCCTGTTGAAAATCACTGATGATAAGTGCATAGATCTCGCCGGGTTTGGAATTTGTCGGGTAGTAATCCGCATTGCTTTTCACAGGGGTTTGAATCAGGGGAACTGTTTCACCAAACAGCATTACCAGGTGCATATAAAGTAAGCCGCGGAGAAAATGTGCTTCTCCCAACAATCTTGATTTCTGTTTATCATCTATATGCCCTGTAAAAGCATTGATCCTGTCGATGGCTATATTGGCCGCGAAAATACCGTTCCACATATCTTTCCAGCTACCGGAGGCCATACCATCGCTGGAAGGCGTGTTATAGGTATCCTGGTACATGGGTTCCCATTTAAAGGTATGGTTGAAGTCATCACCGGGAGCCAGCAGTTCGTAGTAAAAAGAGCGGGCGTAGCCACCCTGCACTTTACCGATGAGCGCCTGGTATGCCGGGATAACAGCTGCTTCCAGCTGGGCAGGTGTTTTATAATAGGTATCTATGGAAATTTCCTGCGGGTTGTTAAGGTCCATGTCAGGTTTGCAGCTGTAGGTCATCATTGCAGCAGCAAGTACGCAGGTATATACATTGAATTTTTTCATCTTAAAGCATTTATTGGTTTACGACTAAAAGGAGACCTGCATACCGAAGAAGAATTCACGGGTATTGGTAAAGGTCAGTCCCCATGGCGTTTGTGCATCTATACCGCGGTTCAGGTTATAGCGGCCATTGCTTAAGCTGTTGTCGGAGGCCACTTCAGGATCATAGCCTGAGTATTTGGTAAACGTGAACAGATTTTTACCGCCAGCGTAGAAGCGGATGAAATCTATTTTATACCTGTTCAGTAAAGATGTCGGGAGCGTATAGCCTATGGTAAGGGTTTTCAGCCGGAGGTAGGAGCCGTCTTCTATAAACCTGTCGGATACACGAAGATTTTTATTAGGATCTCCTAACACCGCACGTGGCATATTGGTAGCTGTATTTTTAGGGTATGTGGTTTTAACGCCGGAGACAGGGTTGGTAAATACCAGGTCTTCCGCGCGGTAGCGGTCGAGCGTAGAGGAGAAGCTGTTATAATAGTGGTACATACCTTCTCCCCAGTATTTGCTGTTGTTATAGATGTCGTTGCCGTAGGAACCCTGCCATATCATGGAGAGATCGAAGGTACCGGCTTTTGAAGCATAGCTGACATCTGTGGTAAATCCGCCGCTGAAGCGTGGGATAGGATTCCCGATAAAGGCTTTGTCGGCAGCATTGATCACGCCGTCGTGGTTACGGTCTACGAAGCGAACGTCGCCCAGTGCAGCATTCGGAGCGAAGGCTTTATCGGCGTCCAGTTGTTCTTTGGTTTTGTATAAACCGTCGGTGACGTATCCCCAGAACTGACCGATGGAATTACCAACAGCGGTACGGGTCACGTTTTCACCGCCCGGGTTTACGCCCCCCGCAAGGATTTCATTACCATTACCCAGACCTAACACTTTATTATTTACTGTTGAGAGGTTGGCGCCTACGGCATAGGTAAATTTCCCTACTGTATTTTTATAGTTGACGAGGAATTCCCATCCTTTGTTACTGATACTACCTGCGTTCAATATCGGGAAATTGTCCAGGTATCCTGCGGCGTAGGAGATAGGAACATTCACCAGCATGTCGGCGGTTTTCTTATTGAAATAGTCTACCGTTACCGATAGTTTATTATTAAACAGGGAGAGGTCAATACCGAGGTCGGTGGAGTTCTGGCTTTCCCATTTAACATTTGGATTGGCCGGTGTGGCAGGCAGGGCGCCGGTAACCATTACATCATTGAGATAATACCATACATGGTCAAAGCTGACTGTACTCTGGTATTGGTATGGACTGATATCGGAGTTGCCTAATTTTCCGTAGCTGCCTCTGATTTTCAGGTCGGAGATGAAAGGTATGGATTTCATGAAATTCTCCTGGCTTACTCTCCATGCTGCAGAGAAGGAAGGGAAGTTACCGTATCTGTTTGCCTTACCGAAATTCGCGGAGGCATCGCGGCGGAAGTTGGCGGTGAGCATGTACTTACTATCGTAGGCATAGTTGATCCGGCCTAATAGGGAGTACATGGCGGTCCGTCCTACACCTGATCCAACCACGCGTGAAGAAGAAAGCTGAGCGAGGCCCAGGATCAGCAGATCGGGACTTGGCAGCGATCTGGCGCCGGCGTTTACGGCGCGGTATTCGGAATTTTCGGAGGTGATACCCGCCAGTGCGCTGATGTTATGTTTTTTTATCTGGCGGTCGTATGAAAGGGTATTTTCGTAGAGATACCTGTTGTTTTGTGCAGTGGAGATGGACAGTTCGTCCGGATCGTGGTTCTGATATTGACCTACGGAGTAGGCAGAGTTATAATTCTGGGTACGGTTCCTGTAAAAGTCGATACCCATATTGAATTTATAGCGGAGGCCCGGAATAAATTCATAAGACACCCATCCATTACCATTGGCGCCTATTGTTTCAGACTCGTTGGAGTTGAGGTAGGCATTGGCCAGGGCGCTGGCCACATCGGTACCGTTACCTGCTCCTGCGAACCCTGTAGTGCTGTTAGGGTCGTAGATCGGCAAAGTAGAAGACCATTTCTGTCCATCAATAATATTTTTATTACTCCAGTTTCTGAGGTTGCGGCTGAGTGAAAAAGTTTCACCGGCTTTTAACTTACCCTTTGTAAAATCGGATATGAACTGAATGCCATAATTTTTATAAGCATCTTTTATGATAACAGGCTTATCTGTAGAATAATTGGTATTGATGCGGAAGCGGGCATTTTCATTACCGCCAGAAATGGCCAGGTTATGTTTCTGGTAGCCTCCTGTTCTCAGCAGGGCGTCTACCATGTTATATCCTTTCCCGATTTTGGCGGGATCTGACAAGGCTGGGAGGTAATCCGTGCGGGAAGGGTTTTGGTTATACATTTCTTCGTTGATCAGCTCAGCCAGTTGCTGACCATTGAGGAGGCCAACATTATGCGACATCTCCTTGGTACCACCATAGCCATTATAGTCAATTTTTGTTTTGCCGGCGGCGCCTCGTTTGGTGGTTACCAGCACAACGCCGTTTGCACCTCTGGCGCCATAGATGGCGCAGGAGGCGGCATCTTTCAGCACCTGGATGCTTTCTATGTTATTTTCGTCCGGCATGGCACCACCGATCATACCGTCTACCACGTAGAGTGGGTCTGTATTGTTGATAGATCCTACCCCCCTGATCCTGATCTTATCGCCGGTGATTTGTACGCCTGGCACCTGGCTTTGCATGGCTGCCTGGAAACCGCCGGGAACCTTCAGCAGGTCCTTAGGGTTTACTGTTGCAATGGAGGAAGACAGGTCTGCTTTTTTCTGGGTACCATATCCTATAACTATTACCTCGCTCAGGGCTTTGGTGTTTTCTATCAGTACAACATCTACCACAGTACGTCCATTGAGGGATATCTCCTGTGTTTGATATCCCATGAGGGAAACGATCAGTGTTGCCTGTGTGTTGGGAGTATTCAAAGTAAATCTGCCTGCACGGTCAGTAATGGCGCCGGTGGAGGTTCCTTTTACCATGACGCTGGCCATTTCAAGCGGGTCCCCTTTTTCATTTTTAATGGAACCGGAAACCCCAATTAACTTGCTGGTATTTGCAGCAGGCGCCATGGCATAGGCTGCTTCTGCCCGGAGCGTGTTGCTGGTCAATAGTAAAATGGAGGCAGCAAGCATAAGGCGGCAGGTAGTGGAAATACCAAACCTCAGGTGGAATTTTGCATGACCTGGGCCTGCCAGGCTGCTGGATAACACTAATTTCATAAAATAAATTGTTGTATTTACCCCACTATAGTATGGTCTTTATACGTACCTGAGTTTGTACGTATAGGAGAGACGTATAGTTTCATAACGGGACTATTAAATAAAATCAGAAGTATTTCATAACGTTTCATTCCCTCCGGAGGGGTGATGAAACAAATATACCGTGGATGCTGAATAACAGTATCCAAAAGCAGATATTTCGGTTTAACTTTTAGATAATATTCCGTAAATGTAGTGCGTTTTTCATAGTCGATAAACGATGCATGCAGCCATGGGCAAAGAAATGATACCTGTTACTTTATTAAATGTATTTTAGACAATTAATAAACAGCGGGTATATATTTTATGCCTAATGCAGGTCTCTTTTTATAATTAATTGTAAAAATGATAATTACACCTCTGCGGGGGATTTTCCATAAAATTTCTTGAAAGAAGTGCTGAAATAGCTGACACTGGAAAAACCGCACAATTCGCTAATGTCCATCACACTATGTTTTCTGGACTGCAGTAACCCGAGTGCGTGGTTAAGTCGGATAGATTTGATGAAATCTACCGGCGACTGTCCGGTAAGGCTTTTTAATTTTTTATAGAGCAGGGAGGAGCTGACGAACATGGCAGCGGCAAACTCTTCTTTTCCAAATGCCGCGTTGGCGAGGTTGTCGCGGACTACCATTACCGCCTGTTTCACGAATTTGTCGTTGTGCTCATTTTGCAGGATGGGAATATTATTTTCAGGTTGAATCAGGCGAAGGGCTTTTTCCCTGATGACCGTTCTGTTACGTACGATGGTTTTAATTTTCTGGACCAGCAACGGTATATCGAAAGGTTTGGTCAGGTAATCATCAGCGCCCAGCCCGAGGCCATAAAGCTGGTCGGTTTGGGAATTGAGTGCCGACAACAAGATCAATGGGATATGTGAGGTTTCGAATGTAGCCTTTATGAGCCGGCAGAGTTCATGGCCGTTCATTTCAGGCATTAATATATCGGAAATTACAAGGTCCGGCAGCTCTTTCCGGATGAGCGGCCATGCCTCCTGTCCGTTATTTGCGGTGAATACCTGGAATTCTGTTTGTAAGGCAGTGAGGAGGAAGGCCCGTAATTTTTCATTATCCTCTGCGATGAATACACGTAGTTTGTTTAAAGGTTCCGGTGCATCCACGTCTGAGCATAACGGGGCAGAGACTATTTCATGGATTAATTCCTGCCTTGGAGGTGTCAGATCCTCTACTGAAGCTATCTCTGTATAAGGGATTTCAATTTTGAATAATGCGCCTGCATTTTCCTGGCTGGCAAAAGAGATCTCTCCGCGATGCAATTTTACATAACTTTTGGTAAGCAGCAACCCAATACCGGAACCTGTAATCCTGGCGTTTACTGCATTTTCGCTGCGATAGAATTCCCGAAAAATACTACGCTGTGCTTTTCTGCCAATCCCTATTCCCTCGTTTGTTACTTCCAGTGTCCAGCTTTGTTTGGTACCGGAAAACGCGAGCAGTACAGTACTATTCCTGTACGCATACTTTATTGCATTGGATATCAGGTTATCGACTACTTTCTCCATCATCAGCACATCTACTGCTGAAGTATAATGTCTGACATCCGTATTAAACCGGATAACAATTTCTTCTTGTGTGGCCCAGGCATCAAACAGCGCTTTTCTGGCTGCAATTAACTGTACAATATCCACGCAGCTGAAATTGACTTTTTCTTTGCCGGCATCTACTTTTTGAAAGTCGAGCAAACGTGAAGCGGTCGTTGTCAGTTCTTTTATCTGCTCAGTAGCCAGTTGCAGATGTTGGTGGCCTTTCTCTGAAAAAATCTCTTTTTTAAGTTCCTCTATTGGCGCCTTCACCAGTGTGAGCGCGTTTCTCATCTCATGTGCCGTGTTGGTAAAAAAGCGGATTTTATCTGCGGTATGTTTGCGTTGCAGTTTATCAATATATAATCGCAGGGCAAAGTACATCGCCGTAACCAGCAGCAGCAGAACGGCAGAATAAAACCACCTGCGTTTCCAGAATGGCGGGATTATCCGGAGGTCTATTATTTTTTCTGCTACCATTACACCATTGGCCAGGAGATGTATTTTTAATTTGTATTCTCCAGGGGCAATATTACTATAATTTATTTTCCTTCCTTCTCCCGACTTATTCCAATCTTTGTCCCAACCTTCCAGCATCCATTCAATTGCGGAGCGGGACACACCTTCGTCCAGTATCACCAGTTCAAATGAGAAGTCGTGCTGTAAATAATTAAGTTGTAGTGTGGCTAATTTTGAGAGGTCGATATCCCTTAATGGCGAAAGACTATCATGTACGGACCTGCCGGCAATTGTAAGATCCTGCAGAAATATCCTGCCATTGCTGGCATTGGGTTGTGTTATATCTGGGGGGAACAACACTGCACCGTTATTGGTGCCAATGATGATGCGACCATCTTTCAGAATGGAAGACGCATTCCTGTTGCAAGCCAATCGGTATATCGGTGAAATATGTGCAAATGTCTGTACCTGCTGCCGCTGCGGGTCTAATTTTGCGATGCCCCCTTCCGTACCTATCCAGATAAATGAATCAGCTACCATGATGCTGTTGGCGTAGTCTGATGGCAATCCATTATTCATGTTGAAATGCCGCATCGACTTATCGCCCATATCATAGGACAGTACGCCGTTTCCGGCAGTGGCCAACCATACTTTGTTTTTGTAGTAAACAATATCGCTTACCAGGAACCCATCAACAATAATCTGTTTATCACCATTCTGTTTGTCCATGACCCCCAATCCATAGGTACATCCCATGAGCAGCTGATGATTGCTTAGCTCAGCGAAAGCAGAAACAGGCTGATAGTCATATTTTTTAAAGCTATTTTCAGCAGTGACATATCTTACAATATTACCCAGGCCACCGCCGTACCATATATCCTTGTTACTATCTACATATATATCAAATACATAATTGTTAAAAGGCCGGTTACTGCCTTTTTCCTTTGCGTAGTGTGCCAGCTCCCTGCCGGTAGCCGGATCAAGTACATATACACCTGCCCCGTATGTGCCCGCCCATATGTTACCTGTACTATCTTCTGCCAGTACCAGGAAAGCGCTGACCGCTTCTTTTCTATCTGCGTAAAAGGTCTGCCATTTATCGGTCTTTTCGTTCCACCTGGAAATACCATTGTTAGTAGCAAACCAAAGATTACCCAAATGATCCTGTAAAACGCTGTTAACATGATTATTTACCAGGGAGTTTTTGCTGTTTATCTGATGCACAATATGTACTGCACCTGGTGGATGCTGTTCGAAGTAAGACAACCCTCCGGTGAGTGTGCTGATCCAGATCCTGTTGCTATCACAAAATATATCATAAACCCCATTCCCTTTCAGTGATTCAGGATCGTTCATATCCTCCTTGTAATGATGCAGTATCTTTTCCCCCGACCTTGAAAGCTCCCAGATGCCTTGTCCATCTATTCCCAGTAGCATTGTAGCGGCCGTGTTAAATGCAATTGCCAGAATCGGCTGCCGGGGCAAATCAATATTCACCTTTTTAGCGGCACTCTTTGCAGAAAAATCGTAATACATCAGTCCATCTGAAAATGTGCCGATCCAAAGCTTGTTGGAAATTTTATCATACACCAGTGCCGAAACGTTTTTGGGTATATTACCACAAACGTATTTCTGCTCACAGGTGCGCCTGTCTACAGTATATAGTGCGTTTCCGCGGACTACAGCGAGCAAACGGCTGTCCGATATAGCTACTCGCGACATCTCGTCGGCTTCCCTGCCTATTGCCCGGAGCTTACCATCATAAAATCTGTGTAATCCCATGGATGAAGCCACCCAGATAGCCCCGCTCTCGTCTATTACCGCATTATTGACGCTAAGATGCCCGGTTTTCAGTGGCCCCCTGAGATCAATCAGCAGCTCAAATTTGTCCAGTCTTTTATCGAACCTGAAAAGTTGACCGTTATTGGAATAGGCTACCAGCATGCCGGCACCATACATTAGTTTCAAAGAAATAACATCCGCCGAAACATAGGGTAAACGGTAAATCCTGCAGTCTGGTTCTGCCACCCGCAATACCCCCATCCGGGATGAAGCCCAGATGAATCCATCCACATCCTTGCATACCGATGCCATTTCTCTGATGGCAAGGGCATAGGTATTATTGAGACTGACAAAATTAACCTGCGAAGCAAAAGTAACCGCTGCATAAAGCATTGCTGCAACAAGCAGACCTCCCCTTTTCATTTAATAAGTTTTAAAGACGTGGACTTTTAATAGGTAATACTATTAAAGTATACCCGCGATCAATAAGTGCGTTATAAATTAAACGAACTTCTTCCCAAAAAACAAATATTAAATGTTAATATGACAATAATAGCAATTGCCAAACAGATGATCTGCTTATTTCTTCACCGGAATATTCATAATATAAATATTTATAGTATTGAATATGAGTTGATTATATCTTGTCTGAACTTTGTTCCCACTTTGTTTATACTTTCGAGGTGTTTCCATTTGCCTTCCGTTATGTGAGATCATAGATTGGGAATTATGGCGAAAAATTGATCCGGCTTTACGGGAAGTATCAAAAAAATGGGCCATGCCCATTAGAAACTGGGGCATGGTCCTAAAATCAATAGTCAGTTTACGCTCCCGGTTTTTTATTTGTCATTGCTCTTTTTAACAGTTCTTCATACACAGGTTCTTCCCGCTTTTCCGTGCCATCAGAAAGTTTTATTCCGGCCTTCTCAAATTCCTGGATTAATCGTTTCTCGAAACCTGTGATGTATGATGCAAATGACAAAGAATCTTTTGCGTCAGGAATTGTCTGAAAAGGAACCTGCGATTCTTTAAACCTATATAAAGTGGCTTTAGTACTATCGTTGCCCTCAAGCAGTACTGAGTCGCCATAGTCGGTAATCTTAGCCGCATAGTGATTGGTAAGGTATTTCAAGGAATCATTTTCTATTTTGTAAGGAAGCCCGAACCGGCCAACTTTCTGATTGTAGAAGACTATGTTTTGCGAATCAATATCAAATTCGCTATATCCATTTTCCATTGAAAATCTATGCCATTTTCCGATTAGAAAATTTTTATTTCCTTCCATGGTTTTAAGATTCGGTGAATGGCAGGCAGAAAGCGCAAGAATGAAAACTGTAAGAAAATAGGGTGTTGATCTCATCAGAACTAGTTGTTGAATAATATTAAATAGGTATTCAAGTGACAGGGAATACCCGCACTGAATACTGCCCCCGCTTTCTGCGGGGGCAGTATTTGCCTGTTGTTAATTTAAACCAGTGTTTATTGCGCCCAAATAGTACAGTTAATATTGCCATTAGTATTAGAGCCCCAGGTTTCTGACACCATAATAGCCGGAATATTTAACTGACCAAGCGTATATCCTAAACTACTCCACTTGTTATAGTGGTTGGCGAAAGTAATGACGTGGTTTTGCCCGGTAGTAACTTTTGTAACCCTGGAGCTGTAAATCTGTCTGAAGCCATCGCCGCCATCGATATTTTTACCAGTCATCCAACGGGTCCATACATTATAACCTGCACCATCGCTTTCAAATGTCCCTAAATAGGTGCCGGTATGAGGTGATACTGCACCCCATGTTTCATTCACATAATACTCATAATAAGGATTTCTGCTCCATCCATACCAGCCGAAAGTACCGCCACCAGAATTTGAATAGATACCCAGATTATATCCTATTTTATAGGATGCTGAACCTACGGAATAGCCTTTACCGCACGTAAAGTTGCCGTTAAATCCGGTCCAGTTAACACTGTAATTTCCGTTAGGGCCATTTGCGTAATTAACGGTACCGGTAGCGCCGTCACTTTTCCAAAGCGACCAAAAGAAGCCGTCATGTGTACCCGATTGGTAGAATTGGGCCGCGGCCTGAGCTTTGGAAAACGTCTCAATACCTGCTACCTCGGGCTGGGTTTTTGCCTCTTTTCTACAGCTTGTTAAAATTGTAGCGCCTACGAGTACAATGGCTACAGTAGTGCCAAAAGCAACCTTCCTGGTTACTCTTGCGAGTGGGTTTTGTTTTTTCATATCGTGGGTTTATTGGTTAGAGGGGCAAAAGAAACCTATTTAGAAATAGAACCATGCTAATAATCGCCAAATTTGTTACACAAATGTTCATACGCGGCGATATTCAAAGATGTCGCATTGACTACAGAAAGCATTGAAAAATACTAGTTTCCGGGGTAGGGGGAAATATTGAGGTAATGACCCTCTTCAAACTGTGGAGGAAATATGGGAATAGCTTTCATCAAATGAGGCGACCGGCTAATTTCCGCAGTTCATATATAAAGGTTCGGGGTCTGTACCATATGAATCACCTGAAAATAAACCGCAAAGCGTCATAATAGGCTTTTACGGGCTCTGTCATATGCGTTTCGTCGGGATAGCGAACATATTTATGATCTAACCCTGTTATCTTTCTATTGGTTATTATGGAGTCGAATTTTACCAGGTTGGTATGAAAGCTGGATAATGACATGCCTTCGTCCGCATCACTATAAAAGATCCTCTTATTCATAACGCGGTTATTTTTCAGTCTTTCATCGGCAAGGCGAAGTAAATATCCGTTATCCCACCAAAAGGATGGGCTTATGGCTATATATGCATTAAACATATCCTGCTGCGTTAATAAACAATTGATCGTGGTGATACCGCCAAATGAATGTCCTGCAAAAATTTTAAAAGGTTGTGTTTTGTAGTGCGCGTCAATATAAGGAATTAATTCAGTACCAATGAATTGTAAGAAATTATTTCCGCCACCACTTGACTTAAACCGGGAGTTGGAACTGGTATCCGGCTTTCCGTCGTAATCAATAATACTATGGTTGGGGGTAAGGTCCCTGGTACGGTTGGTGTTTGGAATGCCAATTATAATCATCTCAGGCACAACATTTACATCCCGGCGGCTAAGGTACCGGCAGTATTCTGCCATAAGGCTAAAATGATTGTCCCCGTCAAGAACGTATAATACCGGGTAACGCTTATCGCGCTGTAAGGTATCTGCAGGCGGTAGATAAATATAAACTTTCCGGTCTTCCCCTAACACCTTCGACGGAATTTTGATGATATCTGCCGATATGGGTTTAAATACCGGGTCGGTTTGGGCAAGCAGGTCTTGGGGAATTAACAGGATGAGAAAAATGTATACTATGCTATTTCCAAAATAACGCTTTAAGCTGCAGTTGTAATTCATGCGAATAACGGGTTAAAGTAGGGTGATGAGTTTATGCTTTCTTACACAGTTTTATACTGATAGCTGATCCTCACGAAAATACAACATTTCGGCTCTCATGTTCACCACTATATTTAAGTATGCTTATACAAAATCACAAACAATGACCGGCTATGCGCCAATAAAAAGCATTGAAAGCATATCATTTGGGGGATAGTATATATTGCGTCAGTATTGGGTAATATAAGATTAAATAATTTGAGAAAATATCCCAATTTTTGAGTTTAGTTAGACGGGTAAACTTTCAACTATATAATGTAATGGCAGAGATTTTCCGGAATTCCACTTATGACCCTGGGTGTGTCATGCGGGCTGGCATATTTGAAATTCCATTTATAAGAGCCAGTATAAGTAATAATTTTATTTGCAATGAAAAAATAAATAAGTAACAGTATGAAGATTATTTTATCAGCCGTGCTGATTTTTCTAACTTCTATAACATTTGCGCAAAATAGCCTTCCTCCGAAAGCCTATGGAGCGATACCTGCTGAACGCCAAATAAAATGGCAGGATATGGAGCGTTACTGCTTCCTCCATTTTACAGTGAATACCTTTACAGACCGGGAGTGGGGCCTGGGAAGCGAGAATGAAAGTGTTTTCAATCCTACGAATTTCGATGCGGATCAAATCGTATCCACTATTGCCAGGCATGGATTTAAAGGCGCTATTTTAACCTGTAAGCATCATGATGGTTTTTGTTTGTGGCCCTCCAAATACACAGAACACTCTGTGAAAAATAGTCCCTGGAAGAATGGAAAAGGAGATGTGGTGAAAGAAATATCGGCCGCCTGTAGAAAATATGGAATTAAGTTTGGTATTTATTTGTCGCCATGGGATAGAAACAGCGCCTTATACGGTAAGCCTGAGTATATTGCCTATTACCGGAATCAACTCACGGAATTATTGACCAATTATGGCGACATTTTCGAAGTATGGTTGGATGGAGCCAATGGCGGCGATGGATATTATGGAGGGGCGAATGAGAAGCGGGAGATTGACCGGAAGACATATTATGATTGGGAGAATACCTGGTCCATCATCAGGAAATTGCAACCCAATGCATGTATATTCAGCGATATAGGCCCCGACGAGCGGTGGTGTGGAAACGAAAGTGGTTATGCAAATGATTCCTGCTGGGCTACATACACGGCTCACGGGCCAGAAGGTGATAAGCCAGGTATAGGACATACCAGGTATAAGGAAGGGGAAACAGGTACATTAAACGGCGAAGCATGGATTCCGGCAGAAGTGGATGTTTCTATTCGCCCCGGTTGGTTTTATCACAGTCATGAAGATAACAAGGTAAGAAGCCTGGAAAGTTTAAAAGAGATCTACTTTAAATCGATTGGCAATGGAGCCTGCTGGAACCTGAATCTTCCTCCTGACCGCACTGGTCAAATCAATACGAATGATATCGTTGCGTTAGATAAATTACAGGATTATCTCACCAGATCATTTTCGACAGATCTCTTGCAGGGAGCGAAGGTTAAAGCCTCCGAGGTAAGAGGAAATTCACAGCAATATGCCGCATCCAATGTGCTGGGCAACCAGCATTTGTACTGGACCGTCAATGACAGCACTACAACGGCTTCGCTTTCATTTACACTACCCAAAGCAAAAAGCTTCAACTGTTTTGAGATAAAGGAATACATCCGGTTAGGACAGCGTGTTCAGTCCTTCTCGATTGAAGTGGAAAAAGACGGAAAATGGGAGCAGGTATTCAAAGGAAGTACAATTGGAAGAAAGAAATTGGCAAGATTCGATGCTGTTACAGCATCCAGGGTACGAGTAAACTTTATAAATTCGCTGGCCTGTCCTGTGATTGAATCTGTTAAGCTTTACAAGATTTTATAAGCATATCTTGTTCTAAAATAAGTTTAAAAACAGATCTGCATTTAGATACTATGTATAAGTCATAGAAATCGGGGTGTGAGCAGAAGATATTGCCGCCCGGCAAAACCGGCCCTAATGGCCGGTTTTGTTCATGTTAACCCCGCCTTAGGGAGAGATTACGGGAGAAAGCCTGTTTAAATACTTTACGCAATTCCTTAGCAGTAACAAACTGCCATTCAAACAAGCTGCTTTTAAAATATAAGGGAAGAATTCTTTTTTCTTTGGTATGTCTTAAATGTGTGTACCATTTTTTGTAGAGTATTTCATTGAATACCTGGGTGGGATAACTACCGGATGCAGCATTGCCCAGTTTTAAGGCCTCAAAAAATTGTTGGAATTCTTTTGCGCTCCTGGCTGAAAACCGGTAAGAGAAGTAATCATGATGAATCCGGATTAAATTTTCATCTTTGGGAATACCCAGGTTGGTATGGATGTTTTCGATGATACGAAATTCTGCATTGAGTATTCTCTCATGCTGAACCTTTGAAATGTTATTCCCATGAAGGCGGTAATAAACGAGCACCTCGCTGAGGTTGGCTACCGGGTGACGTAAAGAGATCCTGTACGAGAGATCATAATCTTCTGCGGGAGAATAATCTCTATATCCACCTGCCTCCAGCATGGCTGATCTTTTGATCATCAGGGTGGAGTTGATAAAGGTATTGTGAAATACCAATTCGGGAGATATATTCTTATCGCCGGCTATCACGTTTAAGTTTCCTGTTTCTTCACCGGATTCATTAATAGCGATGGCTTGTCCGCCACATATGGCGATGTCAGGATGCAAGCCTAAAAAACTGATTTGCGCTTGAAGACGATCAGGCAAGGCTATATCATCACAATCCAGGATGGCAATGTATTGTCCTTTAGCCTCTTCAATCCCACGGTTACGGGTGAAAGTAAGCCCTTTATTACCATCATTGTGAACTAAACGGATGCGGGGATCTGTAAATTGACGAATGATGTCAAGCGTGCGATCCGTAGAGCCATCGTTAATAATTAATAGCTCAAAATCAGTAAAGCGCTGATCGAGGACACTTTGTATGGCTTTTTCAATATATGCTTCGCCGTTATAGGCTGCCATAAAAACAGTAACTAAGGGATTGTTTATATTAATATCCATGTAGGTGATAGTATTGAGCTGGGTAGATCCTTTTTACGGTATTTACCCCACTGCTGCTAGTTTTGCGACCGAAGGTAACTTTCATTTTTGATACCTGTGCATATTTTTTCTCATCAATTAGCAAATGCTCCTACCTTCTATAAATAAACCCCTCTTTCGATTCCATTCCAATAAAAAACAACTCAAAGGAAGGGTGCAGTTTCGGTAAATGATACAATTGCCCGACTGCATATTGCAGCATCTCCTGTTGAAGCGGGAAGATCTCATACCAGCATTTTCTTTCTGTATAGAATTCGAAATTCTTTGGGATAGAGGTGTTTTTCACAATAGCAACACCGGGAAAAGCATATTTACCCGGCTCATCATAATTGCGCGGTATGTTATTAATATCCGGGAGGCGATCCCTTTTTGATAATTTCCCTTGCCCGGATTTTAAACGGTACCGCTTCTCCAAAGCTGCAAATAAATTATGTCTGTATTGATCACTGGTCTCAACATTGTCGAAAGAGATGGTTGTTTCCAAATGATAGATGTTGGTAGCTATGCAGCAGGTATACAACTCCACAGCGCTATATTCGCTGATCTTCTGGAATCCGAGATCAATTACATTTTTCAGTTCCGTTACATAGCTCTCTTTATTGAACTGCCTGAGATAGGGTATGATCTCTTCGGGATACAAACGGCCGTTAAATAATTGCATTAGTCAGGATTTTTAAATAATCTCTGCAAATTAAAAAAAGAGGACCATAGTCCTCTTTTTTTAAACTTTATAGTACTGCTCCCAGCCTTTTCTTGGAGGGGGACCTATCAGTAATTCATTAGCATGTTTATTATTCGTGATGATCTTCTTTTCCCGGTCGAATTGTAGTTTCTCTCCCGTCCATTGCGCCAGTACACCGAGACAGAATACCTGGCTGAGCGGCCCTGCAATAGCGAATGGAGACCGTGTTTGCTCTTCGCCTTTACAAGCCCGCAGGAAGTTCTGAAAGTGGTTAGATGGACTAGCCGGTACTACCGGCAGTTTACCTGCCATTTCTTTTGCTTTTTCCTCCGGAATGATAGAGAGGGTACTACCATGTGAGCCTCCTTTAAACGTAAGATCCTTACTGTAGATAATCTTACCGGGGTTCAGTTTAGCCGGCGCGATAGGACCATTGCTGGGAGGTGGAATATTAGGGTCGAGTCCTGATACGCCGTATCCGGGAGGAATAGGTGGCAGGTTATCCACGCCATCGTACCAGGTGATATCCAGTGCGGGCATATTTCCTCTTTTCGGGAATTTGAATGCCAGCGTGGTAGACATGGGGTAGAAGAAGTTATTATGACCCGTGAGCTTGACCGGATCCACTTCGTATGGCAAGCCAAGATCGAGGAATTGGTGGGCCGTATCGATGATATGTGCACCCCAGTCGCCCAGTGCGCCCATCCCGAAGTCGAACCAGCAGCGCCATTGGCCGTTTACGAAATCCTTGTTATAAGTGTGTCCCTGTGTTGTCATCTGCCAGATATTCCAGTCGAGGGTGGCAGGCGCCTGTTCGGCAGGGGGGAAAGCTGTAATATTGGGGTTCCAGCCATGCCAGCGCCGTGGAGAGTTCATATGGGCGGTAATGGCTGTTACATCTTTGATGATACCAGCGTCTGTCCATGCTTTAAACTGGAAGTAATTAGCTTCAGAATGCCCCTGGTTGCCCATTTGCGTCACTACTTTTGGATGCTTCCGGGCTGCTTTCATCATCAGTTCTACCTCGTTGAAGGTGCGTGCCATTGGCTTTTCCACGTATACATGTTTGCCGAGGCCTATTGCCATCATCGTGATCGGGAAATGCGCGAAGTCGGGTACGCCGATGGATACCGCATCAATCTGGTTGCCCATTTTATCGAACATCTGGCGGAAATCCTGGAAACGAGGCACGTTGGGGAACATTTTCATTACCTCCAGGGTATGCGGTGCGCCCATGTCTACGTCGCAGAGTGCAACAATGTTTGCCAAACCTGTCTTGTAGAGCGCCTGGGCGATCTCTCCACCCCGGTTGCCTATACCAATGAAGGCAAGGTTTACTTTTTCGTTAGGCCCGATTTTGCGGGTATAGGGCTTCGCTGCAGCCATCAGCAGGCCTGGAGTAGCGGTAGCCAGGGTGGCCAGCGTTGCCTGCTTCAGGAAGCTCCTTCTTGAGTTGTTGTGATTCATTGCGTGGTTGTTAATTGCCTCCCCAATATATATAAAATGGTTTTGCAATCGAAAGCATTAACAAAGAAAAGCACAAAACTTTATATAAATGGTAAAATAATGGAAAATCTGTGTGGGTTCAGCTAGGTAATTTGGGGAAGTGGCCGTCTCGTTTTTTATGAACTAGCAACGAAAAGAATATCTTTCAGCATAAGAATGGAGGATATAAGAGTGAGAAAATACCCTGGCCAGGAAAATAATGGCGGTAGGTTGTCACATTTGGACATCACGTGGTGTCTTGATGTTTGAACAAAAAAATTAAGGAGGACCTTCATTATGGCATTACGTATTTCAAAAGCAGCGCTCCCCGTGGAGCTAAGGGAAAACTTGATTAAGCAATTCGGCTCCGTTCCTGAGCCTGTTGAGGTAGTATGGCATAACCCTAAAGTAGCCGCCGCCAGTCTTGAGCTGGGACGCAACGTAGGGGAGTGGAACGTATGTGATGAGCATCTTAAATCATTTGCGCACATGGCTGTTGCAGCAATGATTGGCTGCAGCTGGTGCCTCGACATCGGCTATTTCCAGGCACAGCACAAGGGTTTAGACCTGGCTAAGGCCAGCCAGGTGCCACGCTGGCGGGAGTCGGACGTGTTTACGCCATTGGAGCGGGATGTGATGGAATATGCGGAGGCGATGAGCACCACGCCAATAACCGTCACTGATGAATTATCGGCTCGTTTGCTGAAACAGCTCGGGCCTGCGGCATTGGTAGAGTTGACTGCGCTCATCGGCTTTGCTAACCTGTCGACCAGGGTCAACACGGCGCATGGCATCAAATCACAGGGATACTCTGATGCATGCGAAATTCCATTAATCAAAAAGTCCGGCGTAGTATTGACATGATAGAACAGGATCCCTTTATTATCCATCGGAACCTGCTATTCACGGTAGCTTACGAGATGCTGGGTTCGGCAACGGATGCAGAAGATGTGCTACAGGAAGCGTGGCTCCGGTGGGTCGATATTGATCAATCGCAGGTGCGCAACCCGCGTGCCTACCTTATCCGGATGGTGACGCGGCAGGTGCTCAACTGGAAGCGGACGTTGTTGCGTCGCCGTGAGGAATATGTGGGAGAATGGCTGCCGGAACCGTTGCTGACTCATCCTGGTGTTGCCGAGGACCTGGAGTTGTCGGAGAGTATTTCGATCGCTATGTTGATCGTGCTGGAAACACTTGGGTCCATGGAGCGAGCCGTATTCGTGCTCCGCGAGGTTTTCAACACGCCATATGACGAGATCTCTGAAATAACCGGTAAGCCAGCGGCTACCATCCGGCAAATCGCAAGGCGGGCGCGTGAGCATGTTGCGGCCAGGCGTCAACGGGAGCCGGTAAGCCGCTCTGCACAGCAAGTGGTGGTAGAGCGTTTCCTGGCAGCGTTGCGAACAGGGGAGTTGCAACCACTGATGGCAGTACTGGCGCCTGATGTTACGCTGATTGCGGATGGTGGTGGATTGGCAGCTGCAGCTGCTGCTCCGGTTTACGGAATTGAGCTGGTAGCGAATTTACTGGTACGCCCGAACCGGGTAATTGCCGCAACTACGTTATGGCTCAATGGTGAGCTGGGAGGCCTTGTCGAAAGCAATGGCGCAATGGCCGCAGTGAGTTTCGTGGTAGAAGATGAGCGGATCGTCCGGATTTATGCGATCGCCAATCCACAAAAGCTTACGAGGCTGGACAAGCCAGTTGAACTGGCCAGGTAAAGTATTGAGACCCGCTGCTACGGCGGGCCTCAATACTTTACGCTATAACGGCTTACATAGAAGGACTTTTCTCAGGCCAGGCAAACCCCTTTCCTCCAGGCAGGTATCTTTCCGTTTCCTGCACATAAAATGTATTTACTCCCTGGACTCCAAGCCCAAAATAGTAGACGAATTGGTCTACATGTTCCTGGTACTCTCCAAACTCCCGGTACTCTCTGTGTAATGTAAGCAGCTCCTCGAGATCTTCATTGTGGATGCGTAGCGTCTCCTTGCAGGCCTCTTCGAGCGAAAGACCGTATTGCCGCTGAAGCACAAAAACAACATTAAAGACCTCTGTTCCTTTGGCCAACTCTTTTGGCAAAGAGTGAATATCATTTTGCCACACAATAATTCTCACCATCAGGCTCATCATTCGTTGAATGACGCAGTGC
Organism: Chitinophaga eiseniae; assembly: GCF_012641265.1. GTDB lineage: Bacteria > Bacteroidota > Bacteroidia > Chitinophagales > Chitinophagaceae > Chitinophaga > Chitinophaga eiseniae_A. The sequence goes on from NZ_JABAHZ010000014.1 coordinate 53,094, forward strand.
TCTACGATATGATCGGGCAGCACCAGGCCAGACTCAATTTCCCCCAGGACCAGGTAAGGGTACATCAGGACGGCATATTCGCGGATTGCTTTATATACTGCGAAAGAGGGCGGGGGTTGATTGGTTACCTTATAAGAATGTTCTACTTCAATCCCATACCTAAAGGTCAGGTAGAAGTATCGAATGAAACGCTTCATCCATATTTCCGGCATAAATGCACGAAATTCATCCCTGATGAGCGCCAGGTGCTGGTAAATTGCATTTTCTTCCGGCAACGGCGAGGCGCCATTTAAAATTTCCATGCAACGGATACGCTGTTGTTGCTTTTCCTCCAGCGATAAATCTTCCAGCTGATCATCGAGTACCACATATTGGAGCATGAACCTGTTACAGGGAATAGTTTGTTCATATGTTAAGTCAGGCCACATACACGCAGTGCACGCATGCAACCGCATTTTTTTGTACTTCACTATTTGTTTAGGCGTCAGAAAAGTATAGTCATTATCGATCCATGATTCCATATCCCTACCCATTTGTTCCAAATGAGGATTCACGCGGTTGGGCCATGGGTAGTAGTTTAGAGGCAGATAGTCTCTTGGATTAATTTCTGCAGATGCCATTGAGATCGTTTTTGCTGTTTAATGATAAATATATCCGGATGCTTTTACACATCCGGACTAAACACGTATGCTGAAATTTCTTTAGCCCAGGGCCTGTTTTACTGTTTGTACATCGGGAAATCCCTGTATTGAATTATACCTGTCGAGTGTAGATGAAATAGACTTCCATCCGTTCAACGTCATACTGATATAATGAATCCTGTTTGTTACGGCATCCTGCCAGGACCCAAAGTCTGGCAGGAAATCCTGTAGATATTGAAATTCCCGCAGGTATTCATTGTGGATGTGCAGTGCTTCCAGACATGCTTTCTCCAGTGAAATATTCCGTTGGTGTTGGATAGCCTTCACTACATTATAGTAAATGGCGCCGGTAGCTTCGTCTTTAAGTACCGACTGCACTTCATTGAAGCATGCCATCATACGAACAGCCAATGCTTTCAGGCGTTTTATAGTATGATGCTGATGTATAGATGCTGGTAGAAAGACTTCCGTTTCAAGATCGAGTAGCTCCAGGAACGGGTAGAGGCAGAGCGAATCTTCGCGGATAGCCAGGCATTCTTCTACAGAAGGAAACTCTTTTCGGACCTTGTAATAAAGCTCTTGTTCCAGGCCATCGAAGTATTTTTGAAGGCCACTGATAAACCGGTTCATGGATTCTTCGGGGAGAAATTGAACCAGTTCTTCCCTGAGCGTGAATAGCAGCCCTGCAAGCGGAATGGTCAGTTCATCTCTGGCAGCAGTTCCTTTTAAAATTTCCAGGGACTGATCACGCACAAGATGCAATTCATGAAGATTACATTCTTCGCACCTGTCATCATTATAAAGTGTCCATAACATGAGCCTGCATACCGGTTTCAGTCGTTCGGCACTGGCTGTAGGAAACCATTGGGAAGCGATATGCGCAGTTTTGGTCATTTTATACTTCTTCCTGGTGAGAGGGTCATTGTTATAAAGGGCTAAATACTCTCCGTCTATCCAATGCTGTTCAGTTATTTCCTGCATGGCGCCGGCAAATGTATTTTTGAGCATGGGGAAAGGATAGTGGAACTGGGATAGTATAGAAGTTATCACCGGATTCATAGAAATCAGTTGGGTTAAGTTGAGGGTGAAATAAAATCAATCTAATATTCTTATCATGTCATCTCAATGATGCTGCCTGAGTGGATCTTTTCTTTTTTTTCGATTTTATAAATTAAATATTAACGATTCCAGCGACCCCTATCATGCCTGTCACGCTGTTGAAGAATAGGGTTTGTCATTATATTTCTGATTACTCTTTAAGGTTACTTTGGTTAACTATCCGTCTTATATGAGCTTGTGGATGTAGGGTTTGAATATGGGAATTTACAAAAAGTTCCAAACTTTTGGCATTTTTTGGAACTTTTTATATGATGGCAGGGATATTTTAGATCAAAATGTAAACTTACGCACAATAAGTCTTGGCGATAACTCCCTTCGGAAAAACCTTTACCTCGTCCAACTTCAGGTAAAGCGGCATTTTCGCATTGCCGAAGATGGGCAGTCCTGATCCCAATACAACAGGATGAATGGCCAGGTGGTACTCATCAACGAGACCTGTGGCAATAAGGCTCTGCATAAATCCTGCGCCGCCGATGGCTACGATTGGCTTCCCTGGCTCAGCTTTAAGTTCCCTGATCCCTTCGGTAAGATCGCCATCGAAAATCCGCGCCCCGGCCCAGGAAGCCACGGCAGGCGACTGTTCCAGCCCGTGGTCGATGCCTTTAAATCCTTTTTGGGTAAAAACGGCCTTGGGAATCTCGTTCATTGGTGCAGCAAATGGCCCGGTCGCAGTAGGCCAGTAAGGGGCCAAAGTTTCAAACGTTTTCCTGCCCATGATGATTAACCCGGCTTGCCGGATCTGATCAACACTCCAGGCCGCCGACTCTTCGTCCCCGGTTTTGAACACCCAATCTTTCCCGCCATCCGCGGCACTTACAAAACCATCGATAGAAACCGACATTTTCACTATTAATTTTCGCATAGCTAAATGATTTGTTTCACAAATGTAACCGAGTCTTTCTTCAAGCAACGGGGGCTAAAGCGACAATCTCAAGGGGTAATTGCGACTTATCACTGGACCACCATTTTTATGAAAAACTGGACCACAAGCATAGTCCAGTTAAAAAGTAGTTTTGTTATTCATTCAATATAATTTATAGCAATGGATTACAAAATTAAAAAAGCAGGTTTGGAAGACTTAAACGATGCCGCGGAATTATTCAACCTGTACCGGATTTTTTACCGCCAGGCCGACGATTATGAGAAATGTAAGCAGTTCATACGGGAAAGGCTGGACAATGAGCAGTCCAATATTTTCCTCGTTTATGTGGAGGATAAAGCAGTGGGGTTTGTGCAGCTGTACAAGATGTACCATTACATTAAACTGGCAAAGCAGTGGTTATTGAGCGATTTGTTTGTTCATCCCGATTACAGGGGGAAAGGGTTATCTGTTGCCCTGATAGATCGTAGCAAGCAATGGTGCAACGAAACGGAAGCTTGCGGTTTGATGCTCGAAACTGAAAAGATAAATGATATCGGTAATAAACTCTACCCTCGTTGTGGATTTGAATATGATGGGTTGCACAACTATTACTACTGGTGGAAATAAAACAGGGAATGGCGAAACGATGTCGTTTCGCCACTCTTGCGCCATAAGTCGGTTAGTGTTTGAAATGAACCAACCAGGGCAAATAGCATTTGCGCCGGGTTTATTAATAATGAAAATTGTTTATATGGACTTGTGATATCCCGAAATAAAATTTGGATGATTGGAGTTTAATATTGTTATATTTAACATTGTATTCACAAACCGATGTTACTTTTGGCGGCTCATGACTGCTAATCATACAGATGATTTACAACTACTTGCCCGCATAAAAGTGGGGGAATCGCGGGCATTTGATCTGTTGTTCGTGAAGTATTATTCCAACTTGTTGCATTTTAGCAAGTCACTATTGCCTTATCCGAGTGATGAGGCGGAAGATGTTGTATTGGAAGTATTCCACCAGTTCTGGCGAAACAGGGATACCATCAACATACATTCCTCTCTCTCCGCCTTTCTATACGTTTCTGTTAAAAACCGTATATACGATTATCGCCGTAAGTTGAAGCTCAATACACCGCTGGAAGATATTCACGGCGATACCATGGCCAGCCAGGAAGGCCCTGACCATACCTTAAATTATAAAGAGACAGCCGAAAATATTGAGAAGCTCATCAGGTTACTACCTGAACGGATGCAGCTGATCTTCCGGATGAATCGGGAAGATGAACTCAGCTACCAGGAAATTGCAGACCTGCTGGAGATCTCCATTAACTCTGTCAAAACACAGATGTACCGCGCCATCAAATTCTTAAAGGAAACCTACCGCTTCGACAGCTCCGTTGTCTAAAAAAATATTTTTTTTCGTTGTCATGATTTGTGATTGTTCTTTCGTCTTATAGTAAAAGGACGTATAAATTGAGAGAACAAGAACTTTACCTGTTGGTCACCAGGTACCTGTCGGGACAGACCAGCGACGCGGAGAATGCCTGGCTGATGGACTGGATGGCGGCGGATAAGCGTAATCAACAAGACTTTGACGAAATAAAAAGAGTGTGGCAGGAGCATCAGCGAACTACCGACGAACAGGTAGGGCAGGCATTATCTGTTTTGCGGGCGAGGATTGCAGCCGATGAACAACGTCCTGCGCCGGTAAAATCCAAACGGGTACAACTATATTGGTTTGCGGCAGCAGCCGGCATATTGGGTATGGTACTTACTACCTGGTACCTCTTTACACCTAAGCCTACCAACCATTTGCTTTCTTTAAAAGTTGTTACTCGCCCGGGTGAGAAAAAGACCATTGTGCTGGAAGACAGTACCAGGGTGATATTAGGACCCGAAAGTGAACTTTCCTATCCAGCAGCTTTTGATAAACACAACAGAACCGTATCGGTAAAAGGACAGGCCTACTTCGAGGTAAGCCAGGCGCCTCATCAGCCGTTTGTGGTAGAAACTTCCCTATTATCTGTGCAGGTATTGGGTACCCATTTCAATGTACAGGCAGATCCGAAAGCGCCCGCCAATACCGTGGCTTTGCTGGAAGGTGCGGTTAAAGTAAAACTGAAAGGAGAGAAAACTTATCTGCTCAAGCCGGGGCAGGAGATCTCCGTGGATAGTCACACTAATCAAATAGCGTTAAATCCCCTGGATTCCACGTCGGTATTGGGATGGCAACAAAATGTGCTGGTATTTAAAAATGAAGAATTCGGCAGCGCTGCTGCAAGGATAGAAAAAATGTACGGTGTAAAGATTGTCTTTAATAATGGAGAAGCAGCAGCAACACATCTCTATGCACAATTTAAAAATGAACCGCTGGACGCTGTAATGGCTGCCATCTGTACTTCCGGTGTGCTGACCTACCGCCAGCAGGGCGACACTATTTATGTGAATATGAAGAAAGGAACTAAATAAAAAACCGGTATCTACGAAATGCCGGTTATCGCTATCAAATTGTTGGAATGTACATGTATCTGGCGCAGGCGCCAATTGAATTTAACTACCACCTAAACGACTAAAACTTATTGCAACATGAAGACTATGTAAGCCGCTACCAGGTATGAGTTAAAAAGAAACCGGCATCTACGAAATGCCGGTCGGATCGCTATTAAATTGTTGGAATCTAATTAACGAATTTGCTAATTTATGAAAAAAAAGAGTTATCCTGTATCTCTGATTTTACGTCTTTGCAGACTTTTAACAGTTATTGTACTTTTTTTGTGTACCCAGCAAGCATGGGCTGCAAACAGGGTCGGAAATTTGCAGGACCTGTCAAAGGTAAAATGCTCGCTGGCTGCGGTGAATATGCCACTCAGCGATGTATTTGACATACTGCAAAAACAAACTGAATTTAATTTTATCTGTGTAGACAATACCAGGTTGCTGACAAGAAAAGTTAACCTGGTGAAGCGCGATAAAAGCCTTGCCATCATCCTCGATGAAATTGGCCAGGAGTTAAGCTTCTCTTATCGCCTTTCCGGCCGTCAAATCATCATCGAACCTTTACGCACGTCTGCCGCAGCGGCCCCAGCACCTGCACCCCGCCTGGTAAAAGGGCATGTAACAGACGCAAAGAAGGTAGGCCTTCCCGGCGTATCGGTGCTCATTAAAGGTACCCACACTGGTACTATCACCAGCCAGGAAGGTGATTTCTCCATCAAAGCCAGTACCGGCGACATACTCGTTTTCAGCTTTATTGGCTTCCTGGTAAAGGAAGTACCCGTAGGTGACGGCGATAAGTACGACGTACAATTGGAAGAAAACTCCAAAGGCTTATCAGAAGTGGTAGTAACCGCTTTGGGTGTAAAGAAGGAGAAAACCAAACTAGGCTACGCTGTGCAGGAAGTACAGGGCGAAAGCCTGGTGAAAGCGCGTGAACCCAACCTGGTTAACTCCCTTACCGGTAGGGTAGCGGGCTTGAATATTAAGAACTCCACTGACTTATTCCAGGACCCGGGCATATCATTGCGCGGTCGTAAGCCATTGATCGTGATCGACGGGGTACCTGACCAGACAGCCGATTTCTATAAGGTAAATGCCGATGACGTAGAAAGCATGACCGTCCTGAAAGGCGCCAGCGCTTCTGCGCTGTATGGGTCTATTGGCCAGAACGGCGCTATTATGATTACTACCAAACGTGGTAAAGGCAAAACATTAAGCGTAGAGATCAATTCCTCCACGCAACTGCAACCCAGCTTTATCCGTATTCCTAACGTGCAAACCGTTTACGGTGCAGGCTTTAAAGGAAAGTATACGTATGTGGATGGTTCCGGTGGCGGACCTGAAGGTTCGGGCTGGATCTGGGGACCCCGGCTTGATCAGCGGGATCCCAGCACGCCAAGCGGGTATTTCGAAACCCCGCAATTCAATAGTCCTATTGATACAGCAACCGGCAAACGTATTCCGCTGCCATTCATCTCCCGTGGTAAAAATAATGTGAAGGACTTCTTCAACACCGGCGTGGTGGCGAGCAACACCATCAGCATCATGCAAAGCTCCGATAAAGGATCTTTTCGTGCCTCTGCTTCACATATCTATCAAAAGGGGATTGTACCTAATACTGGTTTGAACAACAGCTCATTTACAGTAGCCGGTAACTACAAATTATCAGATGCGTTAACCATGGATGCGCGGTTGAGTTATAATAAACAGTATACCGACAACTTCCCTGAAACCGGCTATGGTCCTACCAACTACCTCTATAATCTTGTATTATGGACGGGCGCGGATGTAAGTGTAAAAGACCTGCGCAACTATTGGATGCCGGGTAAAGAGGGCATTCAGCAACGTAACTACAACAACTCCTACTACAACAACCCTTATTTCCAGGCATATGAATACCTGCGTGGATACAATAAGGATAATACTTTCGGCTCCCTGAACCTCTCGTATAAGATCAGCCCTGAGTTTTCAGTACAATTCAGGAATGGTATCAATACGTATGGTCTTAACCGTACCTATAAGGAGCCTAAGAGTTACATCGGCTATGGCAACAAGTCGCGGGGCCAGTTTACAGTAGCAACACAAAACTACTTCGACATTGCTTCTGACCTCATTGGCGACTATAACCATACCTTCTCCAGCAAGTTCAAGATCCATGCACAACTTGGCGGATCGAACTATTATCGTAACTACAAGTGGGGAGATGCCAACACAGATGGTTTAACTGTTCCGGGTTTCTATAGTCTAAGTAATTCTGCCAACCCCGTACAGGCCGAAAACTTTGTGGAAGAGAGAAGGACCAGCAGCGCATATGGGGTGATCGACCTCGAATTCCTGAACGCGATCTACCTTTCTGCTACCGGAAGAAATGACATCATCTCCACTTTACCAACAGAAAATAATAGCTTTTTCTATCCATCTGTCAGCGCTGCTGTAGTCATCTCTCAACTGACTAAGCTGCCATCATGGATTACTTTTCTGAAGGTGAGAAGTTCCTGGTCGAGAGTATCCAGCGCTACGCTCAACGATAACAGTTATACCTATAGCTACCTGCCTTCTTTCAATAAAGGTACTATCTGGAATAACGTACCCTCTTTAACTTATGGAAATGCCCTGCTAAACAAAATGTTGATTCCGCAAACATCGGACAGCTGGGAAGCCGGCGTAGATGCGAAGTTCTTCAACAGCCGGATTGGCATAGAAGCTACCTACTACCAAACCCGTGATTATAATAATATCGTTTCCGTACCAATGTCTGTTTCCAGTGGTTACAATAGCCAGCTGGCTAATGGTAATGTGTACCAGCGCAAAGGAATAGAGCTGGCGCTGACAGGTTCTCCAATACGGGGTAAAGCATTCAGCTGGGATGTGGCGGTCAACTTCAGCAAATACCGTCGTTACCTGAAAGAGATCTATGGCAATGCGGAAACACTGGACTTCCTGCGGGTAGGTGATCGCACCGACAAGATTTTTACAGGTGTATATCAGAAAGACCCGCAGGGTAACATCATCTATGGCAGCAATGGTTTTCCTTTGAATGATGCCTTCTCCCGTTTTATTGGGTATAATGATCCTGACTGGACTTATGGTATGGAAAACAGCTTTACCTATAAGAACTTCACGTTTAAATTCCTGGTTGATGGCCGTATCGGCGGTATGATGTATTCCACCACCAATCAGAAGATGTGGTGGGGTGGTACGCATCCGGGCACAGTAAATCATTTCCGTGATGAGGCGAATGAAGGCAAATCTACCTATGTGGGTAAAGGGGTAGTGGTAACAGGCGGTGAGGCAACCTACGACAGCTATGGCAACATCGTGAAGGATACCCGTACGTTTGCGCCTAATACCAAAGCGGTGAATTATATCGACTATATGACCAACACCAGCAATGGCGCCAACAATAACTACAATTATTTTTCACAGACTTTCCTGAAACTCCGTGAGGTAACGCTCACTTATCAGTTCCCATCGTCGTGGCTGCACAGGTCATTTATTAAAGGTGCTACCGTATCCTTTGTGGGCCGCAACCTGTTGCTGTTCTCAAAAATGCCGAATGTAGACCCGGATCCGGCTGCGGATAACCTGCAGACACCATCTACACGCTCTATGGGTATCAATTTTAATATTAAGTTTTAATGCGCTGGTTTATGAAAAAAATCGTCTTTATATTATTAAGTATCCTTGTCATACAGTCGGGATGTAAAAAATTCAGCGAATTCCAGACAGACCCTAACAAGTCCACCATCGCTACGCCCGACCTGTTATTGAATGCGATCATACAGAATGCTTTTCAGTCAACCACCATCGGTGCTGCGCTGGCGTGCCGGCAGATGGTGTATACGGATGCGGCTAACGCCAACCAATATTATGGCTGGAACAGAGCGGGCTTTGATACCTATGGCAGCTTACGCCAGGTGCTGAAGATGGAGCAGGCGGCCACCGCACAAAGCAAACCTGAATACCAGCCGTTAGCCAAATTTTTCCGCGCCTGGTATTTCCTGCAACTTACCCAAACCTTTGGCGATGTGCCCTATTCCAGCGCACTGAAAGGAGATGATGGGATAGGAGCCCCTGCCTACGACAAACAGGAGGATATTTATCTCAATATCCTGAACGACCTGAATGCGGCCAATAGCCTCATTGCTGCAGGCACTACCGCTGTGCAGGGTGATATTCTCTATAACGGTAACATGCAGCAATGGAAACGCGCCATCAATGCACTGTCGTTGCGTGTATTGATGAGTTTATCGCTGAAGGAAGGAAAGTCTAAAATTGACGTGAAAAAGCGTTTTGCAGATATCGTGAACAACCCCGCTACTTATCCGCTACCAGCGGGCAACGATGACAATGTGGCTCTGAAGTTCTACGACCTGCAGGGGAACCGCTATCCGTACTTCAATAACAACGACTTACAAACGGCAGATTATATGGAGGAGAGTTTTGTTAATCTCCTGAAAGGGCTCAAAGATGCGCGGCTATTCAGCTTTGCAGACAAGGCCCCTAAATTCGCCGCTTTACCTGCCACTGATTTCAATGCCTATGGTGGTGCAAAAGCGAGCGCACCGGTGAATGAAAATAACGCGCGCACCGTTGCGGGAGAGGTGTCTAAAATTAACCCACGGTTTTATAATAACCCGGTAAATGAACAAAGCATTGCCCTGGGATATCCGGAGTTGCAGTTCATCCTTGCAGAAGGGGTGCTGAGAGGCTGGATCAGCGGTACGGCTAGCGACTACTACGAAAAAGGCATCCGGGCATCCATGGCTTTTTACAAGATTGATCAGGCGGCTATTGATAGTTATGTTGCGCAGACCGCTGTAAAGCTATCATCAACCGATGGCTTAGGCCAGGTTATTACACAGAAATACATTGCCGCATTCTTTAACAGTGGCTGGCAGCCATTCTACGAACAACGCAGAACCGGCTTCCCGGTATTTGATGTTTCCGGCGCAGGTATGCTTAACAACAATAAAATACCTAAAAGATGGATGTACCCGGAGAGCGAGTTGCAACTGAACAAAGACCATGTACAGGAAGCTGTTACGAACCAGTACCCAGAGGGCGACAACATCAATGGCGTCATGTGGCTGATTAAACCATAGGGATTTTCATAAATATAAATAGGCTACGCTGCACCCATACCGGTGCAGCGCAGCTGTTAAAACAGTATGACAATGAATAAATGGACAAAATCACTGGCGATTGTATTCCTGGCTTTTCAGTCTGGCGTATATGCGCAAAATGTTAGAAAAACGGTCTTTGTAATTGCAGATGGTATCCCTGCAGATGTAATAGAACGTTTGGAGCTTCCTAACATTAAAAGGATTATCAGCGACGGTACCTATACCCGGATGCATGTGGGAGGCGATAAAAGTTCGTACAATGAAACGCCCACTATTTCTGCAGTTGGCTACAACAGCCTGTTGACCGGCACCTGGGTGAACAAACACAATGTGCCCGATAACGATATAACGGCGCCGAATTACAACTATCAGCACATTTTCCGCCTGTTTAAAGCGCAGTACCCTGGTAAAAAGACGGCGATATTTTCCAGCTGGCAGGACAACCGTACCAAGTTAGTCGGCCATGAGCTGCCCGAAGCAGGCAACGTAAAGATGGATTATTATTTTGATGGCTATGAGCTGGATACCATCCACTATCAGCATGATAAAGCACATCAGTTCATGCACCGCATTGATGAAAAAGTGGTAGAGGAGGCGACGGCCACCATCAGGAAAAATGCACCGGACTTATCATGGGTGTACCTGGAATATACGGATGATATGGGGCATATGCACGGCGACAGCCCTGAATTTGAAGCCGCTGTTAAAATGCTGGATGCACAGATGGGCAAACTGTATGATGCTATTCAGTATCGTAAGAAACAGTTTAAAGAAGATTGGCTGTTAATGATCACTACGGATCATGGCCGGGACGAGAAGACCGGCAGGGGGCATGGGGGACAGTCGCCGCGCCAGCGAACCACCTGGATGGTAACAAATTACAAGCCGTTGAATGCTTATGCTACCCGCTACCAGCCGGCTATCGTGGATATCATGCCAACGATCAATCGTTATATGAATATTAAGGTGCCATCCGACGTGCAGCGGGAAATTGATGGTACACCACTCATTGGGAAGGTATCTATCTCCCAGGCGCTGGTTAACAGCGTGCAGGGACATCTTGATATTACCTGGAAAGCGTTGGAGCCGGCAGGGAACGTGAAGATCTGGTTGACTACCACCAATGATTTTAAAGCAGGTAAGGCAGATCAATACCACCTGGTAGGCGAAGTGCCGGTAACCAGCCAGCATGCCTGGATTGATGTTAAAGATTATCCTTCGGATTATTACAAGATAGTGCTGGAAGCCCCGGAAAATACGTTGAATCAGTGGATAACAAAGGAGACTAAAAAATAAGATCTTAATTCGGGGCGCACTGCGGCCCGAATTATAATATCATTGCCTCAGTTCATATTAAATGATTTCCGGAATTCCAGCGGCGTAAAGGAAGTCTTGCTTTTGAACAGTTTGCTAAATGATTGCGTATGCTCAAAGCCCAAATTATAAGCTATCTCGCTGACGCTAAGGTCAGTGATAGACAATTGCTCTTTGGCTAAATCTATCAGTTTATCATGGATAAACTGCTGCGCTGTTTGTCCTGTCAGGGTTTTGAGCATTGTGCTTAAATATTTCGGCGACAGGTGTAACTTTTCCGCGAAATACTGTACCGTAGGCAGGCCCTTTGTGGTGGCGATGTCATCATTGAAGTAAGCTGCAAATAATGATTCCAGTTGTTCCAGCATCTGGTGGCCGGCTCGCTTCCGGGTAATAAACTGGCGATTGTAATACCGCTCGGAGTATTTAAGCAATGTTTCGATCTGGGAAATAATAATTCCCTGGCTGAATTTGTCGATATTAGTATGATACTCCCGCCTGATGTTGCTGATGATATCCATCATGGTATCATCTTCCTTTTTGGATACAAACAACGCCTCATGGATGGTATAGCTGAAATACTCATACTGCTTTATTTCTTTAGCCAAAGACGTGTTCCAAAGAAAATCCGGGTGGATGAGCAACATCCATCCGGATCTGCCGGATAGTGAGCCCGTGGTTGGTTCTATGCGGAAAACCTGTCCCGGAGCGATAAAGAACATAACGCCTTCGTCAAAATCATAGGTTTGTTGGCCGTACTTTACTTTGCCGCCGATATTTTTTTTAAGTGATATTAAATAGAAGTCAAGCGTCCAGCTGCAGTCGAAGTATTCCGGTTGCAACTGTACATCCTCATAGTCTACCACACTGATTAAGGGATGTGCCGGCGGCGGGAGGTTCCGGGTTTGATGAAACTCCTTAATGGTCCTTAATTTTTGAATTTTTTCCATGCGCTCCAATTTTCGGTAGGGTTATTAAGTAAATGAATCCTACGCATCTTGCGGTATCTTTTATCCGAAGTTAAAAAAATACTTTCAATAGCACGGTTATCTGGCTACCGCCATTCCTTCGTTTGGCGTGCCGGCTCTCTGGCCGCTGGCGCGCCAAACGAAGGAAATCTTCTTTGTAAGGTGGCTTTATTGCCGGTTATAGGCCGCTGCAAAGTCCTTGACGAAGTCTTTCAGTTTCACCTGGCCTAACAGCGGTTTATGCTGATTATAATCCTCGTAAAGGTTGCCGTTACCCTGGCTTTCCTGTAGTTCAACGAAGCCCTTAGCTACCTGCTCATTAAAGCCAATGCCTAGCCAGCCATCCAGCAGCTGTTGGCTTGGAATAACGCGCCATTGTAAGTCGGGTTTGCCGATGGCTTCGCCCAATGCCCTGGCAATTTCATTGGGTGACACTTCATCACTGGCCACGTAGCGTATTGTTTTGCCCTCAAATGGCTTGTCCACCTCCTCAGCAATGACAGCAGCAATATCTTTCGGGGAAACCCATGGTTCTTTAACATCGCCGCCGTAGTTGGAAATGATGGCACCCTGGGACTTGATCGTGTGAATGAGTGAAAACAGGTTGATATAGAAGCTGACGGGGCGAATAAATTTGATAGCTACTTCGGCCGGCAGTTGCCGGAGTATGGTTTCTACCTCGTGGTGGAAACGGATAATGCCTGTGCCCTTATCCGTATGTGCACCGATACTGCTGAGATGTATTACCTTTTTTACGCCGGAGCGTTCTACGGCTTCTTTATAATTTTGACCGATTTTGGCAATGCCGCTGATAAAGTCGACCGATGTATCGAACATATCGCCTACCGCTTCCATTGTTTCCATCAGGTAAACAATATCGGCGCCTTTGAAGGTTTCCGCCAGGAAATCCACCTCCTGCAATCTGCCTATGGCTGCTTTTGCGCCAAGGAGCTCAATATCTTTCTGACGGGTTGCATTACTGCTGATAACAGTAACAGTATGGCCGTTATTAACCAACGTTGCTGTCAGTGGCTTTCCAATGTTTCCAAGCGAGCCTGTGAGTACAATATTCATTGTCGTGTTTTTTTGTTGACTCAAAAGTCCGAACAATGAATAAGACAGATGTAGCCAAAAGTCGCAACGTTGTAGCCAAAAGGATAATTCGGTTTTGTATTATTAATCTTAAATAAATAAGCTGAAAAAGGGTGAGCGAAGGTCCGTCTTCGCTCACCCTTTTAAATTAAAAGAATCATTATATTATTTTATCAGCCACATCTTTCCATTGATGTCGTCAGTACCGCTGTACTGGCTGGTAATGGCGGATTGATAATTAGCATTGTTATAGGTAATTTCATCCTGCGGATATTGCCAGCGCATCGGTATCATGTTGTTGGCAGTACCGATACCAGCGCCACCCTGGCTAAAAGTTGGTATGCCGGTTCTGCGCCAGTTGTAGTATGCTTCAAAACCGGAGTTCATGAAGAAAGCCACGTATTTCTGTGTCAGGATCTGGGTAAGGCCCTGAGCCGGATTATAAGCAACGTTAGGGTTAGCCAGGAAACTGGCGATATCGATCGTTGCAGTACCCTGGCTGGGTTTAGTGCCATCTACATTGCCTATCGTAACGGTTTGTCCCTGTGATAAGCCATACCACTTCATAGAAGCGTTGATGCCATTTAAATACCAGGCAGCAGGATCTGCTGTGATCCAGCCGCGGTAGGCCGCTTCGGCAATGTTGAAGCACAACTCCGGATAACCTACCAGTACATAAGGTTCGGCATTTGCGCCGGTGGCAGATGACATATAACGGTTATAGCTCAGCGAAGAATATTTCCCATCAGCAGAAAAGCTGGACATCAACCCCTGTGATTTACTATTATCTTCTCCTACATAGGCGGTGAAATCGCTCACCTGTTTACCTGCTGTCAGTTGTGCAGCAGCCGGAATGGCAAGTACAAACACACGCGGATCGTGATAGGTAGCTGTAACGTTGAAGAAAGTCTGGCTGATGTTTGCACAGTTGTTGTAAGGCGCGTTACCAGAGCGGTTAGGAGGATACAGTGTTACCGTAGTATACCGGTATACCATATTGTCGTCTGTAGAAGTCATTATGGGGTAGTTCACCGGATCGCCAATGATAGTGGCAAATTGTGACTTAATATTCAGGTCTGCGTTATCATCGGCGCGTTTGCTGAGACTGATCAACACACGCAGGCGGTAAGTATTGATCACTTTGCGCCATTGCAGGTAAGTTAGACCGAAGATATCACCGTTAGCGTCTACTTTGCTGGCAGCAACACCCGGAGTGGTCATCAGCGTACCCATCATAGTGTTGGCAGCGTCCAATAATGCCAGGCTATTTTTGTATACGTCGTGCTGTTTGTCGTAGACAGGCGTTAGATTATTGATATCGCCGGCTTGCGACATGGGGATGTCGCCTACACGTTGCGACATCCAGATAAAGGCATAGGCTCTGAAGAACTTACTGAGCGCGAAATATACGTTGGTAGTGTTACCATACTGCGTTTTTGCCTGTGATTCCAGCTGGTTGCAGTAACGGATCATATCATACGTATTGTTGGTATTGGACCAGTTATATGCATTACTGCCGAAGTAGTAGGAATAGTTGGAAACGAGATCCTGGTTATACCGGTATACCGTGGAGATCACCGGTTCTTCTTCTCTCGTGAGGTTGCTGGTAAGATGGTTGAGCAGCAGGGATACCGGTACCGTAGCGTTTTCTGCGGCTACGTTGGGATTGGAGAGCAGGTCTCCTTTTTGGCAACCACTGATTGCGGTTACGGTTACCAGCACTGCAATTTTGATATATTTGAAAGATTTCTTCATACAGAGGATTTTAAAAATTAGAAACTGAGATTGACGTTAAAACCAAACCTTCTGGCTGTTATGCTCTGGAGTACACCGCCGTTGTTGAGGGAACGGTCGGAGTCATTATAGCCGGAGGCAAACTGGTCGAGGTCAATATCCTTACGCTTAGCCCAGTATAACAGGTTACGACCCACCAATGAGAAGGTAGCAGATTTGATAAAATGGTTGTTGTTTAACAGTCTGGCAGGGAGGCTATAGCCGAGGCTTACTTCCCGGAGCTTCGCAAAAGAGCGGTCCATCATCCAGTATTCAGTTACGCCGCCAATACCGGAAGAAATGAAGTTTTGCACGGTAGTAGCCACATTGTTTGGGTCAATTTTGAGGTCTTTGAAGTTAGTGATCTGACCGTTTTCATATACTGGCGTACCGGAGGTGATCATTGAGCCCTGGGCAGTATAATGCCCCTGGGGAGCGGTAGTACCGTTAACGGTGGATTGCCAGTCGGCCAGGCGCGCTGTACCAAAATCGCCGCTGGCGCTGGCCAGGGCGGTACCGCCGTTCATTCCATCTTTATATACTTCGTTGTAAATTTTACCGCCTATACGACCATCGATCTGGAAGCTGAGCACGAAATTCTTATAAGTAAAGCGGTTGCTGAAACCAAAAGTGAAGTCTGGATTAGCATGGCCCAGGAATATGTTATTGCTGATACCGGAGGGCGCGCGCAGCGGCAAACCACCACTGTATATAATATTACCAACCTGGTCGCGTACAAAGCCGGTACCATAGATAGCATCAATTCTTTCGCCTTTTCTATAGCCGTGGCCGTTAAGTGTAATCACCTGCTCGTCGCCATAGATGTTGTCCAATGTTTCCTTGTAAGTAGCATAGTTGGCAGCGATATCCCAGGACAGACCTTTGGGGTTTTTCAGCGGGGTAGCTGTCAGTGTAATCTCATAACCTTTTTTCCGGGTGGTGATGGCATTTACGTTATGAGAATTATAGCCAGTGGAAGGAGCTATTGTCAACGGGAATATCTGTGGACCATTCAAACTGGTGAAGTAAGTAAAGTCGGCTCCCAACCTGTTATGAAACAATTTCAGGTCAACACCGGCTTCATAAGAAGATACGCTGAAAGGTTTCAGTGTCGGGTTGCTGACTACATTAGAGAAATCAACAGATGGTTGGTTGTTATAATACGTGTTGTAGCTATAAGCCATCTGGTTATTATAAGTAGGACCATCATATGAAGTATACAAATCTGTACCATAGCCCAGGAAGCCGTTGGTGCTTTTGCCGGTTACCTGTGTAAAGGCAGAAGGTACGGTGGGGGAGGTCAGCGCTCCTTTCACGTTGGCATACGAACCACGTACCTTCAGCAAAGAAATGAAGGTGGGCAGGTTGGCATAATCACTGATGACAGAGCTAAGGGAAACCGATGGATAGTAGAAAGTATTATAGCCATCAGCCAGGGTAGATATATGGTCTACACGGCCGGTGTGCGATAAGGTCAGGTATTTGTCGTAAGTAAGGTCAATAGAGTAGAAGCCGCTGTATACCTGCATTTTAGATCCCCAGGTATAAGGTGCGAATTGCTCTTTTGAGTTAGCGAGCGAATATACGTTTGGAATAGCCAGTGCTTTGGTGGTTCCCCAGAGGGAGTTGTAGTTGAAAGAGCGCATGCTGGCGCCAGCCAGGCCGGAGATATTGAACCTGCTTACTTTTTTATTGTAGTTCAGGGTGAGGTCGGTGTTATTTTCGAAGAGGTTCCTGCGGTCTTCACGATAGTCGCCATACCAGCCAAAGTAATACCAGGGCGTATAGGTATTCAGGTTCGTACCGGCGGGCACCTGTTCTGTCCTGAGCTGGTTCCAGGTAGTGATCTGGGTGCGTAGGTTCAGGTCCAGTGCGTCGTTGAATTTGTAGCTGGCTTTGATATAGCCGTTTATATCTGTTTTATCGTGAGAGCGCAGCCATTTTTTAGCGATAAACCAGGCGCTGTTCTCACGGCCGTATTCCTGTGCGTAAGGGATCAGGTTAGGTACACCCTGTGGACCTTTATAAATGTCTTTCAGGTCGTTCACATCGTAGTCGGAAGAACCATATACCTGGAACATGTAGATGTAAGAGTTCGGTCCATAGCTTACATCCGGCATATTGGGGGAGTATTGTTTGTTGATATTGGCGCTGGCTTCTATTTTGAATTTATCCGTAATCTTATAACCTGCACTCAGCGACATGGCATAGGTATGTAACTTGGTATTGGGCCCCATGCCTTTCTGGTTCATGTTAGACAGGGAGATCCTGATATCAGAACGGTCGTTGGCGGTAGACAGGGATATGTTGTTGGTATTGATGACGCCCGTTTCCATGAAATTTTTGAAGTTGTCTTTACCGCGGGCAGTCCAGGGAGTGGCGGTCCTGGTGTGTGTTACCGGGTCCCAGGGGCTGTCGTATTGCTTTATCTTCTGACCTTCAAAGCGGGGCCCCCATTCCGGCAAACGCTGGTTGTTGTCATACAGCTGATCGCCATAGGAATATTTAAAGTTGGTACCGCGGCCATATTCTTCCTGTACCTGTGGTAAAGCGAGGAAGCCTTTTTCAAACATGGTGCTGCTATTTACATCCACTTGCCATCCTTTGGCGTCTTTGGTACCTCTTTTGGTGGTGATAACGATGGCGCCGTTGATACCCCTGAAGCCATACAGCGCAGCGGCATTCGCACCCTTGAGCACGGAGTAGGATTCGATATCATCGGGATTAATGTTCCAGGTATCAGAGTTGATGGGTACGCCATCTACTACGAAGAGAAGGTCCTTGCTGCCACGTAATACGATTTCCGGGCGACCCAGCATTTCGGGGTTGGCGCCCACCGTAAGGCCGGCCACTTTACCGGAGAGGGAGTTGATAGGGTTGGCATCGCGTGCTTTTACCAGGTCGGCGCCTTTTACCTCCTGTACAGAATACCCCAGTCTTTTAGCTTCTTTGCGTATTCCCAATGCCGTTACTACTACTTCGTCCAGGCGTTTATGATCTTCCTGCAGGGTAATAGTGAAATTGTTGCCGGAAGTAGTATTGGTTTCCTGTGATACATAGCCCACATACGAGAAAATAAGTACGGCGCCTGGACCGCTGGCTTTAAAGGTGAAGGTGCCATTGGAGTCTGTGAAGGTTCCACCGGTTTTTCCTTTTTCCCGTACACTGGCGCCCGGGATACCGGCGCCGTCTGCCGCTGTTACTTTCCCTTTAATAATTCTTTCCTGTGCAAAGGCATTGCTCACAATGAGTAAAAGGGCCAATGAGAGGGAGAGACATGTGCTGCGTAGCGTAAATAATCTCATTTTAATTTTGGTTTGGTAATAGTGAAATAGGTATTACCGCAAAAATCAAAATGCTGTTAAACTAATACGACTACGCCCAATGGGAAGGTCAAAAAATGTATAAGCCAGCGGGTGAATACATGTATATTAGCCACCATGGCTTGTTTGTGTGATGTTACGTAATTCTTACTGAATTGTTAACGGAATGTTTTGTTGTATTTGTTTCCGGTAAATAGAAGGCGTAACCCCTGTTATCTTTTTAAAATAATTATTAAAGGAAGATTTGGAATTGAACCCACAGTCATATGCCAGCGACAGGAGGTTGATATCCAGCGCCGGATCTTTTAATTTATTCATGGCTTCTTCGATCCGGTATTCATTAATAAAGGAGTAGAAGTTTTTATGAAGGCGTTCATTTAGTAACTGGGTGACATGGTGTTTGGGTATCCTTGCTTGTTCCGACAGTTCTTCCAGTGATAGTTCCGGCTCCAGGTATATCCTGCTTTGTTGCATAAAGCCCCGGATACTGTGTTCATAAGTATCGAGCATCTCATCGTCCAGGCCGGATTTTTTATATTGTCTCACTGGTTGACTTTCCGCACTGGTTATCGTTTCCGGCGGCGCTGCGATGGTGATGGTGGTAGTGGTGGTAGCTTCCATCTTGTACCGGAGTATCATTACTACCAGTAACGTAAAACAGATATACGGCAGTATCCACAGGTTTAGATCCCAGTGGCCTGTTTGAATGGTATATATGGTCATGCAGGCTAGTCCGAGTAGTATGCCGGTGAGGATGGTCCGTATGATAGCGGCTAATAGTTTGTGTTTAGGGTTGGCAGCATCTGCTTTTGCCCGCTGCAGCAGGCGCCATGCCAGCAAGGGATATATAATGAGTGAGGCAGATACGCCTATTTGAAAGATCATTGAATAGGTACTGATAAACTGCCTGGAAATAACTCCTTCCTCATATCCGGTACTATTAGCCAGGAATATTAATGGCGAAATGAAGAGGGGCGACATATGCCACAAAATTTTACGGTTACTTACCGGCTTTTTGAGGTAAAAGAGCGTAGTAAGATATAACAGCGGTCCATAGGAAGAGCTGAAGCCCGTAGCATTATTATTATAGAGAAAGGCGCTTTTCCATACAACGAGTAATGATAACTTGATACCCAGGTGAACAAACAATATGATCAGGAAGGCATTGAGGGCTTTTTCGAAATTGTCTTTTGGTCGAAAGAGGTTAAACAGATAAATAGCGACACAGGTCTGCAAGTTAACGCAGGACAGAAGTATAATGCTCATCATATCCGGAAAATTATGATACTAATTTATGTGATCAATGTTACCAGAACCTTAACTAAAATTAAGCGGGGCAACATGATTTTCATTGTTTATTTCAGTGCTCTTATTTGCAGGCGCGAATATAATTGTTTTGTTAGTTCATCAACAAATTTTGTAAGAGGCCCGGCTATTTATTTGCAAAAATCGATGGATAGATGGTGGTTGTTTTTGTCATAAAGTCAACCTGGTTGTTTTCGCTTCTTTGACTGTTGTTTATATGTGCTGACAGCCGCCAGACACGATTTGCAGCAAGGTTTAACGGGATCGTTTGTTTAATAATTATTTAACCCGGAGCCCTTGGATGTTAAGTTAAAATTATCGTATGATTAAGTTTTAAATTTAGGGCCCAAACTACAGATTATACTCAGAATTGGCGGATTGTTTTGTTATAAAAAAACATGATCAGCCACTCTTATCGCTATCTGCTATCTATCCTGCTTTTTCTTCCCCATTTTTTATTTGCACAACAAGCTGTGATCAGGGGAACGATCACGGATGCAAAGAGCAATCGCCCGCTGCAGGGAGCATATGTTCACCTCGATGGCGCTCATTTACGTATGACTACCGACGCTACCGGTAACTATGAATTTGCCGGTGTAAAGCCCGGGGAGTACAAACTAAAAGTGAGCTTTATCGGCTATCAAAAGTTTGAACAGAAGGTAGCGCTTGCCGGAGTGCAGGTATTAAATGTACCACTGACGCCGGGCATTGCAGCCTTACACGGTGTAAGTGTATTCGGAAAGATCAATGGTGAAACAGATGCGGCTTCCAGGTCGTCAGAAAAAACGGCCAACAATATTACCAACGTCATTGGTGCGCACGCCATGGAACGATCGCCGGATATTAATGCGGCGAATGTACTGCAACGTGTTTCCGGTGTAACCATTCAGCGCAACAGCGGCGCCGACCAGGCTTATGCTATTGTGCGCGGCCTGGAACCCCGCTACAACACCACCCTTATCAACGGCATCAAAATTTCCAGTCCGGATGAAAAGTCAAGATATGTTTCGCTGGATGTAGTTCCCTCCGATCTGTTGCAACGCATCGAGGTGAGTAAGTCGCTGCTACCCGAGATGGAAGGGGATGCCATCGGTGGTACCGTGAACCTTATTTTTAAAGATGCGCCGGATGCGCCGCTGTTTAAAGCCATGGCTGCTATGGGGTACAGCAATATCTTTTTTAACAGGAAGTATCATTACTTTTCATCAGCCGACTTACAGCATAAAAGTGTGTTTGATAAATATGGCCCTTCTTATGTGGCCAAACCAGGCGATTTTAGCCGCTCCAATCTCGATTTCAAGGAAAAGACGGCGCCACCTAATACAATGGCAGGGATCACGTTCGGACGCCGTTTTATGAAACGTAAACTGGGAATACTCATTGCCGATAATTTTCAGCAGCAATATTATGGCACCAATTCGGAGTTTAATATTGTGGCGCCGGACAATCAAAACCATTTTAAACCAGGGATCACGGATGTGGCTAATCGCACTTATTCCACGCTGCAGCTCAACAATGGCTTAACCGCGCACGTTGATTATAACATCAATGACCGCAATAAGCTGTCCCTCAATAATGTATTCCTGTACAGTAAATTGGTACAGTCCCGTTTAAGTATTGATACGTCTATCACGGGAGGAAACGGCGGCCGTGTAGGACCGGGTACAGGATCCATCTTCAACGATAACCGATCGCTTACGAACAATCAATACCTGGAGAATTTAAAATTGGAAGGAAAACATATCCTCACCAAACATCTGCTGTTTGACTGGGCCGGCGTGTACTCCAGCGCGGTAAAACGTTCTCCCGACAGGGCTGATATATCTATCGACCATAAAGTGAATGCGGATTTTACCAGCACGCCTTATTATTTTGATGGCATCAGCAGGATCTGGCAACACAATTCAGACAAGAACAACCAGGTACAGGGTAATCTTACTTATAAAGAGGATATGGGGCAAAGCCTGCTGGAGCTGAAGGTCGGCGGCCTATACCGTCATAAGATCCGCGACAATGCCCAGGATCAGTACCAGCTGCGGCCTTTGCTGGGCGCTGGCAACACCAAGCAACCTTTTACCGATATCTACAGCGCACAATGGGAAGTATACAATCCAAAGGGAACGGCAGACTATGATGTGAATGCCTATCATGCCTTTGAAAATATCAGCGCCGGGTATGGACAGGCTAAATTATCTTTCCAACGGGTAGAGGTAATGGGCGGTTTACGCATGGAGGCCACGTCGCAGGGTTTTGACTATGCAAACTACATCGCTACACTGGCTAATAATGTACGGATTAAATATCGCGACCTGTTGCCCAGCGCAATGGTTAAATTTAAACTGAGCAACACGACTAATCTGAGGGCATCTTACTATAAATCTATTTCCCGTCCTAATTACTTTGAGCTGGTACCTTATACCATCCTGGGAACAGATTTTAACCAGATGGGTAACCCTAACCTGAAACATACCGTAGCCAATAACTATGATGTGCGTTATGAATGGTATCCGAAGGATGACGAGCAATTGTTTATCGGTGGTTTTTATAAAGACCTGACCAACCCGATCGAAAATGTATTGCAGTCGCTGTCCGGCGGTGACCTGGTATACCAGCCACAAAACGCCGCCGCCAGGGCAAAGATAGGAGGAGCAGAGCTGGCATTTACCCGCTTCTGGGGAAATATAGGCGTAACCGGTAACTACACGTATATCTATTCCGATGTGTACGCTCCTAAAATTGATCCGCTGGCGCCTACAGTAGATAAACGGGTGGTATACCAGCACCGGCCGTTGCAGGGGCAGGCGAATAATGTACTGAACCTCTCGCTCGAATACCGGAATACGGTGAAACATTTGTTTGCGCAACTGGCCTATCAGTATGTAGGTAAAACGTTATCGGATCTCTATTTCAATACCGATTATGATTACTATCAGCAGCCGCAGTCTTTCCTGTCGCTTTCCGCCGATAAAACCTTTAACCGGCATTTTACATTGTTCGCTAAACTTAATAACCTGTTAAACACGCCAACGGTTATACGAATTAATGGTATCACCGTTGGTAAGGACATCTATAACGCCAACTTCAACATAGGACTCCGCTATTCACATTAATATTCAAACACCAGATTATGAAAAGCATTACACAATTTAGTATATATATGGGGATAGCACTGGCAACAGTGCTTTCTGCCTGTTCAAAATCAGAAGAAGTGACTTTCATTCCGCCGGATATTCCCACTTCCAATCCTATTACTTCGGATACTATTCCTGCTTTTGCAAAAGGTACCCTGCTGGCTAATCATACCTATACGATCCTGCAGGACGTTACCGTAAAAGCTGGTGATACATTATTCGCGCAGCCGGGAGTAGTGGTGAAGGTGATGAATAATGCCCAGGTGATTGTGGAAGGCGTATTAAAGCTGGAAGGTACCAAATCGGCGCCGGTGAGCTTTGATTCCGATACCCACCAACCTGGGAGCTGGGGAGGCTTTCACTGTAATTCGGCCCAGGCAGTCACCATCCTGTGGACGCATGTGGATAATACCGGGGGACCTGACCCTACCGGTAGTGCCAGGCCATCCCTTACCATTAAAGCACCGATAGTGGTAGATATTGAAGATTCCTGGTTTTCCAATGGACAAGACGACCTGATGGCCATTTCCGGAGGAGCAAAAATCACTATCCTGAGAAATACCATTACTTCTTCTGGTAAAGCCGATGGAGAAGGGATAAACCTGAAAGGCGCGGTAACCGGGGATGTTGCTTATAACGTGATCTATAGCCAGGCCGGTAGTGGTGTAAAGCTGGAAACCAGCAAATCGGCCCCGTTGCCGCAAACAGAAGTGAATGTGTATAACAATACGTTGCTGTCTAACGGCTGGCGCAGGGGCGCTGCAGAACCTGGCAGGGGGGTGTCGGTAGGACTCAACGCCATTGGTCATATTTACAACAACATCATTGTAAACTGTTACCAGGGCATTGAAATTTTTACAGATGCAGATGCAACTAAAACCACCTACGACAACAACCTGTTTTATGCCACGTCGGATACCTATACCGATAATACCGTTACGCCAGCAGTGTCGATCGTACTGAAGGATAATTTTTATCCATCAGATGGTGTTGGTAAACGTCAGCCTAACGACCTGGTATCTACCGGGGTGGGAAATATGGATCCTAAGTTTAAGCAGTTTACCGGTGTGTTTGCAGCGCCGAATGGGGCGCCGCTGGCAGCGGATTTGTCTTTGCAACAGGGTTCGCCTGCCTTGGGGCATGGAAATTCAAAGTACAATGTGGATATGGGGGCTTATACTTCTGATGGGAAAGGAAACCAGCATACGAATAACTAAGAGATCACATCGGCCTTGATGGTACAGAGGCTGTCTCCTATGTTTGTAAAAAAACTAGGAGATAGCCTCATTTTATTTATAGGCTTTCACCGTTCACCGGATCACCACTACAGCGGCACTTCCCCGGGGTACGTTCACAATGAAGTTGCCATTTGAGGAACTGTATGTTACGGGGCTTGCAGGAGTGAATTTACCATTCGCATCGGGTTGACTACCCGCAAAGGTTACGCCGTCGGTTGATGTGATGCCGGGCGCAGTGAGTATAAACACTTGTGCTGTAGTGGCTTTTATACCGGGTGTAATGGTGAAGGAAATATCCTGGTTATCTTCCTTATTGACTAACGTAACATACTCCACACTGGCATCTTTACAAGCATACACGCTGGCATTGAGTTGCCCTGTGTTTACATCGGCGGGGACCAGGTTACCATGTGCCGCCTGGTGGAAAGCCAGCATGGCATAATATTCTGGGCGTGCTACAGGCATACCATTCACCATAGCGATGGGCGTATACGCGCCGCCGGTGCCGCCATGGAAGTTGATGCCCTGGCTGTTATATTTTGCTACGGTCCACATATAATCCAGTGCCCATAGTGCTGAAGCAAAAATATCACTCACACCTTTTCTCCCACCGGAGTAAATGCTGTTACATTCGGAAATACGGTATGGCAGTGAATAAGGCTGCGCGCTATTTTTCAGCGCGGTGAGGTACACAGGCAGCTTAGTGTCTGGCGCCAGTATGGTATGATAGGTAATGTTACTGTCGGATCCGGGACCAGTAACATAGTAGTGGCCATCCAGCAGGCGGATGTTTTGATGCTCGGCTATAGCAAAACTGTTGATCCAGGCCGTTTTATAGGCCACGTCCGGTCCTGCGAAAGGGGCTGCCGGCAGGGTATTGCGGACTGCCTGGAAGTATTGACCCCATTCCTGTTGGTAGTTGGTATACTGATAAGTGGCATCGCGGTGGCCATTCCTGCTGAAGAGGTCTGTTTCATTGCCGGTTTGAAACGCCATCAGGTTAGCACCCAGCGCATGACTTACATAACTTGCTTCCGCTGCAGCTTTCCCGGGATCATACAAACCCAGGTTAAGGCCAAAGAGTACCGGCCAGCCGGTGGCCTTGGCAAAGGCGGCAAAGCGGTCTATATCTGTAGTGGTAAGGGAATCCTTACCGGTGGCGGCGGTGCGCGCGGCGTTAGTCCACGCCAGGCGGTCGCTGCTGTTGCCGCCCACCCGGAGCACGCCATCGCCCAGGTTGCGGATCAGCTGTATCAGCACGGTATTGGAAGGTGTGAGAAAACTGCTGTCTGGCAGTATGCTGGTTTCATAACTGAAGCCTAAAAACGATGTTGAAACAGGTATACCTGGTTCGTTGGGATGTATAACTACCGTTGCCGGAGTACCTTTGGGCTGCACTGGCGGCGAAGCGGATAAGGCGTCGTTGCTTTTTTTACTACAGCCGGCAGCTATTAAACTGCCCGCTACCGCCATGATAACAAACTTACCGGGTGAAAGAAACATGCTCATATTGCGATTCAATTTGCTTGATAATAAAGACGATGTGGGCGCCGGGAGGTTTAATGCCATACAAAGTATCCCCTGTGAGAGACAATATTACCCCTTTGGCATATAACCATCTCTAAGGATGAAAGAAATGCAAGTATGCAAAAAAAGCACCGGTTATTGTCAAATTAGTGGAGGTCTTGAGCCACATAATTTCCCTAGATTTAGCCTGTCGCAATATCTATGATCAATCATCAACGAGATGGAATGTGCCAATGACTATAATGAGCCAGCACTACTCACCATGGTTGCCCTGGGCAACGAATTGGCATTCCTGAAATTATTCAATCACAATAAGGGTAAGGTTTATACAATTTTATTAGCCATCACCCGCTCTCCCGTGCATGCAGAAGAATTGCTGCAGGATGTTTTCGTTATTATATGGAAAAGACGGGAGCGTCTGGAACAGGTATCCTGTTTTCAGTCCTACCTGTTTATTATTACCCGTAACAAAGCCTATAAGGCCCTCCGTCAGATAGCGCAGGAGCGGCTTTCCATCGGCGCCGCTGGTTTGGAAGAACTGCATCATAATGAGGTGATGGAAACGATCATCGCATCGGAGCGCCGGCGCTTACTCCAGCAGGCCATCAGTACTTTGTCGCCGCAGCAACAGCAGGTATACCAGTTAGTGAAGGTGGATGGTTTGTCGAGAGAACAATCCGCTCACGTGATGCACATAAAGCCTGAAACGGTGAAGGCGCATCTTGCCAAAGCAGTGAAGCTGGTGAGGGAGTACTGCCGCGCAGGTCTCCGGTTATTCACCTTATAATTGTCTCTTCTTTTTAAATAAAATTATTTTCAGTTGCGCTAACCCGTTTTCTTTTTCCCCCTACTCTTTACTATTAATAACTGCTTTTTATCATTATGCAACAGGAGAGGCTACAATTTCTTTTTGACCGCTATGTATCGCGCGAGGCGAGCGACGCGGAGGAGCGCGAGCTGATGGAGATGGTAGTTGCCCCGGTAAATAAGGGACTGCTGATGAACATATTGCGGACTTATATGCATAAAGAGTTACCGCTCAGCATTCCGCCTGATACGACGGAAGATGCGTTGTTGGCGTTTATCCGGGAAGAGCGGAAGGATCCGCCGGGAGGAGTTTTCCGTATGCGTTGGTGGATGATCGCGGCAGCAAGTATTATTGTGTTGCTGGGAACTTTTTTCCTTTTTCAGTCCCGGCGCCCGCCTGTTACTATCGGACATAAGCTGGCCGCCGCCGACCTGCCAGCAGGACATACCGGTGCGGTGCTTACACTCGGTAATGGAAAGGTGATCCAGCTGGATGATGCCGGCAATGGGGCGTTGGCAGCACAGGGTAAGGTTACGATCAGTAAGTCGGCGGATGTGGTGAGTTATCAATCATCCGGTCGTGAAAGCGGGCCGGTAGTATACAATACATTGAGTACACCCAGAGGAAGGCATATGTCGATCATATTGGCAGATGGTACCCAGGTATGGTTGAATGCAGCCAGCAGCATACGTTTTCCATCGGCGTTTACCGGCGGTATACGTCATGTGGAGGTAACCGGAGAAGTTTATTTTGAAGTGGCGAAGGCATTTACACCCGATGGACAACGCCGGCTGCCTTTCACCGTGGCTGCACGTAATATGACCGTAGAAGTGCTGGGTACGCATTTTAACGTAAACGCCTATACGGATGAACCATGTGTTGCCACCACGCTGCTGGAAGGAGCCGTAAAAGTTAAGAAAGAAGGGCAGGAGGTAGGGCTGGTTCCGGGGCAACAGTCGATGCTGGGACAAGATGGACATCTCACCGTAAACACACATGTTAATACAGCAGAAATAATGGCCTGGAAAGAAGGATATTTCCATTTCGAAAGCACTACATTGGCATCGGCGCTTCGCCAGTTTTCGAGATGGTATGATGTAGATATTGTGGTGGAAGGAACCATGCCAGAAGACAGGATATTTGCCATTATCAAGCGTAGCAATAGTTTAGCCACGGTATTGAAGGCACTGCAAACAACCAATACTCACTTTAAAATTGATGGGGGATTAACTACCGGAACAGGAAAGAAACTGATCATCAGCATGCAGTAATCGATTATTATTTACCACGTTATTAAGCCTGAAAAAAGCCAGAAGTGGCCTTAACACTTCTGGCGGGGAATGGGCTTTTAAATACGATTGTCAACCAGATTTACAAACCCAAACATTGCAAAGTTATGCAATTAATTCCTATTTACATTTTATCGAACCAAAGGGCAGGATGGCCCACTCAAAAATTTTTGAGGATCATGAAAGTAACTGCGTTCCTAATACTATGTATAGGCTTGCAATCGGCAGTTGCGAGTACAAACGGGCAGAATGTTACCATGTCGGTAAGGAATATGCCGGCGAAGGAAGTCTTTCGTGAGATACAGCAACAGACGGGCAAAAGCCTGGTGGTAAGCGAAGAGACATTAACGAAGATCGGCAGCCTTACGCTGGATGTGAAAAATCAGCCGGTGGAGAAAGTGCTGGATCTATGTCTGAAGAAGGATCGTTTTGCCTATAACGACGTGGATGGTATCATCGCCATTTCAGTAAAAGACGCTCCGGCATTGCCTAAGGCGGCCGCTCCGGTGGTGGATACCCCGGGGATGGTGATCACGGGCCGGGTGGTGGACGTCAATGGTAACCCACTTCCGGGAGCATCGGTATCCAGGGACGGCACTCATGATGGTACCGCCACGGATGCCAGTGGCGCTTTCCGGTTGAGAATACCTTCCGGCAATGCCGTATTGCTGGTAACTTATGTGGGATATCAGCAAACCCGTGTGAATGTTACCAAGGCTGGTTTCCAGGCCATCACCCTGAAGCCCTCCGAATCAAAGGTGGATGAAGTGGTGGTAGTAGGATATGGTACCCAGAAAAAAGCAAGTCTTACTTCGGCTGTTAGTACAGTGAATGCAAAGGAAATGACGAATATTGCAACGTCCAACCTGTCAAATGTATTGGCTGGGCGGGCTTCCGGTACCTTTGTACAAACAGGCACCGGTGTGCCGGGTAAGCCGTCTATCGTGCGTATCCGCTCCTCCTCCTCCTGGAACAGTGCAGGACCGTTGATTGTTATTGATGGTATTGTGCGTGACCAGGTGGCATTCGATGCGCTGGACCCCAACCAGGTGCAAACGATCACTATCCTGAAAGATGCGGCATCAGCTGCCATCTACGGCTCCCGCTCGTCCGACGGGGTGTTGCTGGTAACTACCAAAACAGGAAAATCAGGCAAGTCTACCGTTCAGTTCAATTCCGTATTCGGTGTATATAGCAGGCCAGAAATAGATGTGAAATACCTGAGCATGGATGAGGGCATGGATATGTATAATTCTACGCATACCGGCGCAGCCGATTTTCGTTACAACCAATATGACCGCGACTGGATACACCAGCATAATCCCAAGGGGAATCTGCACTATGATGAACTTTATCAGAATCCTTTCAATCATCGGCAGTCACTGAATATATCAGGTGGTTCCGACCGGGTGACTTACTTTATCGGAGGCACTTACTATGATGAAAATGGATTCCTGCCACAATTGTCTTACCGGAAATATAACCTGCGTAGCAATGTACAGGTGGCCGTTACCAAAGACCTTTCTATCGGATTGAACCTGAGCTATAATAATGGACAGCGGCATAGTATACCAGGTCAGACCGATGATTTATCCGGTTTGTATGAAAAGTTGAAATACATCATGCCACCTACCACTTATGCATATATCGATGGTAAACCGATGTCTCCCAACTGGGTGACTAACCCGGTGGAATTCATCAAGAATGGGGGGTATCAACGTACCACCAAACAATATATGGACGGTATTATTAACCTGGAATATAAGGTGCCCTTCATAAAGGGGCTTTCATTAAAAGGAGTGGTGGACCTGTACAATGGGAACGATTTTTCTAAAGCATATGCTATACAACCGCTACTGTACCAGTTCAAGTTAGATCCCAAAAGTGGTATACAGCAGCTTTATACCAATGAGGTAATTGGCACCAGGGTATCCACTACGCCTGCACAACCATATGTAGGCAATGAAAATGGGAGAACTAATTCTTACCAACTGAACGGCATTGTTAATTATGAGGCAAATTTCGGTAAGCATCACCTCAATGTTACGGGCGTTTATGAACAGTCCGATGGATATTATACTTATTCCAGCATCTATAAATACAATTTCCCGGTATATACTACGGATCAATTTCCCTTTGCCAGCCGCGCTTCCGGCGATACCAAGGCAGATGGATTTGAAAATTACCTGGATGCGCGTGTCTCTTACGTGGGCAGGGTGAATTACGACTATGGGCACAAGTACCTGGTATCTGCCTCTGTACGTGCTGATGGCTCGTCCAAATTTTCGAAAGATAAACGCTGGGGATATTTCCCGGCAGCTTCTTTCGGCTGGGTATTATCTGAGGAAAATTTCATGGCCGGTTTGAAAAGAACTGGCGTGGATATGCTGAAACTACGTGCATCCTACGGATCCACCGGTAACGACAATATCCCCGCCTGGTTGTTCAAGGAGATATATAATGCGTCGTCTACGCCATTTTACCTGGGCGATCCGGCTTCCCTGAAATCTATCCTTGCCTATAACGGTATTGCACAAACGAATTATACCTGGGAAGGCGCCAAATCCTATAATGCGGGCGTAGACCTGAATTACAGGCAACATTGGAGTGCCGTATTTGACGTATGGACAAAGAACACTTTTAACATTCTTGGACAACGTATACTGGAGACTCCGGTGGAATTTGGTTCCAGCTACCCGATAGAGAACTATGGAAGGATGAGCGCCAAGGGGATGGACATCGAGTTGGGATATATCAACGGAAAAATAGGGAAAGACTTCACCTTCGACGTGAAAGCCAATTTCGGGCTGGCCACCACCAGAGTGCTGGTAAAGGATAAAGCCCTGGGTGCTACGCCGGCGGAAGATCCTGTTGGCAAGCCATTGAACTACCAGGTAGGATACCAGACTTCGGGTATCCTGCGCACCGATGCGGACGTATCCGCCCTCCCTGCCGGCTATACCATCTTTGGTGTGAAACCAGAGAAAGGAATGATGAACTTCGTTGATGTAAGCGGCCCTGGGGGAAAGCCAGATGGAATAATAGATAGCTATGACAAAGTGGTGGTAGCGAAATATTCCAATGCACCGATCCTGGGTAGCCCCAGTAACGGAGGTGCACCCCAGTCCAATAATGCTCCTATCTCTTATGGGCTTAATATCAATCTTGCATACAAAGGCTTCCGCCTGAACGTACTGTTCGCCGGCCTGGCAGGTTACAAGGTGATTTATAATGACCCATGGGGCAGGAACGGCGGTCAGATTCCATATCCTGCGTATTACGCGGATTCATATTCCGATAGTAATCCCAACGGCAAATTCCCGAAACTGTATAACTCCAGCGGGAATCAGCGCCAGGACTATTCCGTAGTATCGTCCCTGAATATATTCAACGGTGATTTCCTGCGTCTCAAGAATCTGAACCTTTCATATGATTTTGCTCAAACATTATTAAAGAGGAGTGGCCTGAGCTCTGCACAGGTATTTGCAGGGGCTACCAATCTCTTCTGCCTGAGAAAGTTCAAGTTGTATGATCCGGAGGTATATTCCTATGGCAGTTATCCGATTATGACGAATGTTACCCTGGGCTTTAACGTACAGTTCTAATGCTAAAAAGTGCAACCATGAAAAGCAATATTTTAAAATATATATTACCAGCCATATTGGTACTGGCAAGTTTTGCCAGCTGCCGGAAAATATTGGAAAGAGATCCGTTGAATGCCCTTACCAACGAGCAGGTATGGGGATCGGAGCGGGCGGCAACAGCTTACCTGGATACCGTTTACTATGACCTGATGCCTTGCTGGCCATATGGTATGGGGAATCCCGGTGGATGCTCCAGGGTATATAATAACTGGTTCTGGGACGGCTGGGTAAAAAACTGGCAATTTGTAAATTTTGGTACCGGTAATGGTACCGATGAAGCGATATCTCCGCATCGTTATTCCGATAAGGTATTGTTGGGTACCGCCACGTACGACTGGCTGGAAAACTACGATAATGCGGCTGCCGGCGTGCGCCTGAACTGGGCAGTGAATACCTTCGGCGATATCCGTACGTGTAACAACGTGCTCGCCAATATCGACAAAGCCACCTTTGCGCAGCAGTCGAAGGATCAGATAAAAGGACAGGCATTGTTCTGGCGTGCATGGGCTTATTATAAGCTCGTGAAAGATGTAGGCGGCGTGCCCCTGATCCTCACGCCACAGGCGGCAGTGAGTGATCTTTCGCAGGTGCAAATGCCACGTAACAAAACTTCCGAATGTGTAAAGCAGCTATTGAAAGACCTGGATGATGCGATTGCTGTGCTGCCAGACAGCTGGAAGGGCGCGGATATTGGACGGATCGACAAAGGAATAGCGATGGCTTTCAAGGGCAGGGTATTATTGTTTTTTGCCAGCCCGTTGTTTAATGGATTGAATGGGATAGCTACCTGGCAAATGGCCTATGATGCCAACCTGGCCGCTAAAAATTTCCTGGCAGGAGTAGGAAAAGGATTGTACCCGGTGTACGGCGATATCTGGAATACAGAGCAGAACAAGGAACAGGTAATGGTGCGGCGCTTCACTTTCCCGGATGCATTTTATGCTGCGCCCGGAAATGCGCCACTGCGTTATTCGGCAGACGATTGGGATAATGACGCGCCATCCCTGGAGCTGGTCAATGCATTCCCGATGAAGAACGGTAGCCGTTTCGTACCGTCAAATGCCAATTATCCTACCCTCTTCCAGAACAGGGACGATCGCTTCTACGCCACTATCTATTACAACGGGGCCCCGGTGCAGTTTACGCCCAAAATGGCCGCCAAGAATGAATACTATTGGACTTATCTGACCAATCCCACCTTTACGCCAGCCGGTGGCGTAACAGGTACCCTGAATTCCATTGTGACCGATGGCAACTGGATAGGTCAGGGCATGGGAGAACTGAACTGTTTTTTCCTGAAGTTGAAAGGGGTAGACAGGCATGCATCCAACGTGGAGCAGTCGGATGTAGACTGGCCGGAAATACGTTATGCTGAAGTGCTGATGAACTATGGCGAAGCAGCCAATGAGCTGGGCAAGACCAACGAGGCGTTGCAGGTCTTGTATGATATCCGGCAGCGTGCCGGTATTTCCCAGGGAACAGGCAATTACGGGATCACCGCCACCAGCACCGACGATATCCGCAAAGCTTACCAGGATGAACGTTTTGTAGAATTTGCCTTTGAAGGCAAGCGTTGGGATGACCTCCGCCGCTGGAAAAGATTTGACCTGCTGAGAGGCAAGCAGCGGCATGGCCTGGCTATCACGCTGAAGCAGGGAGAAACTGATCCAGCGCCGATGGCGGATATCAATAAAGTGTACAATAAGTTTAACTATACGGTGATCACTACCGATAAAGATAACCTGGCTATCCCGGACAAGATGTATATATACGGCTTGCCTTATAGCTTTTTATCAAGGAATCCAAAACTACAGCAGAATATGATGTGGGGCGGTACGTTTGATCCGTTTCAGTAAAAGTAGATCAATAATCGGTAGTTAATAGCATGAAAAGGGCCTCCCGTTTCCGGGGGGCCTGGCCGTTGATGGGCGATTTATAAAACAGGATTTCATTCGCAAAAAGACAGTTTTTTTTCGCAATCAGACAATCCTGCAACTAATGGTTTCTTCTATATTGTTGTTACAGATCTATCACTTATCAAGCGTCGTTATGAAAATACAAGTATCCACATTATCATTTGATTTGGCCGACCATAGTGGCCCTGTTGGGGACCTGTTCCCACAGCCTGTGCATGCAAAAGATTGGGAACCCTATATACTGAGTGAAGCGCAGGTGCGTGCATTCCAGGAAGACGGGTATATTTCCGGTATCCCCTTACTCAGCGGGGAACAGGTAGACGTGCTCAATAAAGAGTTGGAACAGTTGCAAACGCCGAATGAGCAGGAGCAGGAATTGTTTTTTCATTATGAAAGCAATGAATCTGAAGATCCTGACAAGGTGCTTTTTCATGCTATCGGGGGATGGCGGGTAACGCCAGGGTTTCACGATCTGATTTGGAGCCCTGCCTACCGGATGGCGGCGTATCAGTTGCTGGGCGTGCCTTTCCGGCTTTTTCATGATCAGTTGTTTTGCAAGCCGGCAAGACATGGCGGCGTAGTGGCCTGGCACCAGGATTTCTCCTACTGGACTTTTACCAAGCCGATGCACCACCTCACCTGTTGGATTGGACTGGATGATGCTACGACGGAGAACGGTTGCTTGTATTATGTGCCGGGTAGTCACCAATGGGGGCTGCTGCCGATCACGGGGCTGACAGGTGATATGGATGCGGTGCGGGAGATATTAACAACGGACCAGGTGCATGTTTTCGATAAAAAAGTTGCTAATGCACTACCACGGGGCTATGCCAGCTTCCATCATCCACTGATGATGCATGGTTCTTATGCCAACCATTCCGAACGCCCAAGGAGAGCTATTGTACTGAATGCCATGGCAGACGGCACCCTGGGTAATGTGAATAACTATGAGCGGCTGGATGCCTTGCATCGTTTTCCGCCCATGCCGCAGGATGTAGCACTTAACAGCAAGCATTTCCCATTGTTGTTTAACGAAAGCAGTGAGCTACAATCTTTGCTGGATGCGGTACCAAAAGTAGATGTGGCAACACTGTATCCCTGCAAATATAGTATGTAGCCGCTTCGTTGAACGGTTTCGGGAAGTTGAACGATCTTTGTGTTTGTCTATGATGTTATCAATGATTAATAATGTGAACAATAAGCAGAAAGTGGCCGTATTGCTGGATGTTTCCAGGGCTTATGACCGGGATATACTTACCGGTATTTCAGATTTTAACAAGATCCACGATAAGTTCATTTTCTTTTTCTTCTCTCCGCAATTCATACATGCCGGTCACCAGCACCACCTCATTGAGCGGGTGAAGGCTTGGAAGCCTGACGGTATCATCACGAGAGAGATAGAAGGGCTTGACAGCCTGTTCCGGTGGAAGATCCCCCTGATCATATTGCCACATACCCGTCCCTATGAAGAACAGGTGAACGTGTGGGGCGATAACTATGCGGTGGGCGATATGGCGGCCAGGTATTTCATTCCGAAGGGATACAGGAATTTTGCATTCCTGGGATTCAAGGATTTCAAATGGTCGCAGGAGCGGGAAGTGGCCTATGTAAAATGTGTAGAAAATGCTGGTTATGATGTTCATAGTTTTTATTTCGATAATACCCATTTGTTATGGGAAGACCTGCCCGGTAAGCTGGCAAAATGGTTGTCTAAACTGCCAAGGCCCTGTGCCGTTTTTTCGGTCACGGATGAGTTGAGTACCCGGTTGCTTGAAGCCGCGAAAACGTTGGGGGTGAGGGTGCCGGATGACCTTTCTATACTGGGCGCCGATAATGATGAGTTGATCTGCGAGCTGTCGAGCCCTACTTTATCCAGTATTAACCATAGCGCGCGGCAAGCCGGTACACAGGCTGCAATGGCGTTAAACCGCTGGATAGAGTATAAAGAAAGGCCCGCGGATATTATTGCAGCAAAGCCGGCGGGTATTATGGCGAGAAGTTCCACCAATGCGATGGCGGTAGATGATGAACAGGTGCGAACGGCCCTTCACTATATTTCCAATGCGGCGCCCGTGAAAGATATTACTGTGGGAGATGTAGTGCGCACCACCACGCTGTCGAGGAGAGCGCTGGAGAAAAAGTTCCAGCTGTTATTACAAAGTTCGATCCTGGAAGAGATCAAGAAAGTGCGGGTGGAGCGGATTAAGTATTTACTGGAGCATTCAACGTTTACCGTACAACAGATTGCCTGTGAGATGAACTTCAGGAACCTGGATAATATCACGCGGTATTTTCGCGAATATGCAGGGGTTACTCCCAGGATGTATAAGCAACAATGCAAGTAAAAAGAGTGTTCGCAAATTGACAGTTTTTTTTCGTAAAATGACATTCCGCAAAATGGAAGATTAGGATAACTTGCTATGAGCATCATTTGCGTGTTGTTGAAGATGCTTGCCTGCATATATTTAGGGCAACCGGTGTTTTATTCCTCGTTTTAAGAACATATACGCGTTAATGGGAAACTCAAGCATGCCTGTAACCGTCACAACTGCCAATTTACCAGGAACGGAGCTTGTCGCCGCCGGTGTGAACCAGCGTTATGTATGGCTGTTTACCGGCGTGGCGGCATTAGGGGGATTATTGTTTGGATTTGATACTGCGGTGATATCCGGAGCCATCCCTTATATTTCAACCTATTTTTCATTGGATGAATATTCGCTGGGATGGGCAGTGGGGTCAATATTGATTGGTTGCGCTGCAGGATCGTTGCTGGCTGGCGGGGCGGCCGACCGGTATGGGAGGCGGTTAGTGTTGCTGGTGTGTGCGTTGCTGTTTGCAGCTTCGGGCATTGGTGCCGGTTTATCGCAGCAGTTATACTGGTTTGTTTTCTTTCGTTTGCTGGGTGGTTTGGGAGTAGGCGCTGCGGCGCTGGTATCGCCGATGTACATAGCAGAGATGGCGCCAGCCAGGCTGAGAGGCAGGCTGGTGGCTTTTTACCAGATGGCCATCGCTTCCGGCATATTGCTCGCATATTGTTCCAACCTGCTGTTGGACCACACCGGTGAAAATAACTGGCGCTGGATGTTTGCATCACAAGCGATTCCATCTGTATTGTTTCTTGTTTTGTTACTGCTGGTGCCTGAAACGCCCAGGTGGTTGATCAGGAGTGGCAGAAACCGGGAAGCAGGAAAGATACTGGAGAAAATATACGGTGAAGCGCCATCTGACGCGGAAATAATAGGGATACAAAACAGTTATCAACAAGAACATCGCTCTTTCGTTAAAGAGCTGTTTAATACGAAGTACCGCGCTGTGCTATGGTTGGGAATACTCGTAGCCGTATTCCAGCAGATCACGGGCATTAACGCGATCCTTTATTATGCGCCGGTCATCTTCCGGGAAACAGGTATCAGCGGTTCTTCTTCCCTGATGCAAACCATTGGAGTAGGGATTGTAACGGTATTGGCTACACTATTTGCTATTGGGTTTGTAGACAAGTTGGGAAGAAAGGCCTTTTTTCTGACGGGGAGCCTGACTATGGCGGTGTCGTTGTTGGCTGTGGGGGCCTGTTTTCAACTGTCTTATTTCGACCATTATATTGTCTTGATCTTTATGCTGCTATACGTGGCCTCTTTTGGCTGTACGCTGGGCGCTGTTACGTGGGTGTACCTCAGTGAAATTTTTCCCAACCGGGTGCGGGGCCTCGCTATGTCGGTGGCTACGCTGGCACTTTGGCTGGCTGATTTTGCGGTTACCTACACATTCCCGGTGATGGCCAGGCAGTTGGGCACGGCAGTTACCATGTATTGCTATGCCGGTATCAGCCTTATAGCATTCGGGTATATGCTGGCCAGGGTAAAAGAGACGAAGGGCAAATCACTGGAGGAAATCGAGACATTATTTCTCCCATCAAAATAATTTTTATGAGCAGTGAACATGCTTTTATACCGGCAGCTGGTATCAGCGAAGAAAATATTTCCTTTTATACCAGCAATGGTTACCTGGTAGCGCCTTCCTTATTGCAGGCGGAGGAAATAGCGGCATTAAAAAAGGAAACGGCTGCTATCTTCAGAGGTGAGCGCGGACAGCTGGAAGGCTTGCTGAATGTAGCGCCAGGCGAATCGGATGATGAAGTGTTGAAGAAATATGTGGCCATCCATTTTCCGCATAAGATATCCCCTGTTATTTATCGCTACCTGTTCCATGAAAAAATAGTAAAGACCTTGCAACGCATTATCAGCAGTAATGTAAAATGTATGCAGTCGATGTTGTTTGTGAAGGGACCCGGAAAGGCGGGACAGTCATGGCACCAGGATGAATATTATATCCCCACCCGCGACCAGTCGCTGACAGGTGTATGGATTGCCATTGATGATGCCTCTGTGAGGAATGGCTGCTTATGGATCATCCCGGGGCGACCAGGTTATATTATGCCGAGGGTGGCAAACAGCAGTGATGAATATGCAGATGTAGATACGGTGGATGCATCCGGATATGGGGGACAATCGATCCCGGTGGAGGTGAAGAGCGGATCAGTGGTATTTTTCAATGGCTATACTTTACATAGTTCACTGCGTAACAAAACTGCGGACTGTTTCAGAAGCGCACTCGTCAACCATTACATGAGTGCTGAGTCGATGCTGCCCTGGGATCAGGATGGGAAATTATCGCCGACAGAGGACTTACGGGATATTGTGATGGTAGCCGGCGAAGACCCCTATGCCTGGAAGGGAGTAGTAGATGCCAACAAACCTTATCTCCGCCCGGAGGTATTAAGAGTAATAAAAAATACATAATATAATATGGCTATCCTGTTCTTTTGTCCGCGCTGGGGAAGTGAAAATTTGTCGTGGGAGGTATTTATTAATAAGGTAAAAGAGGAGGGATATGATGGTATAGAGTATGGCATAGGGTTTAACATGCCGGAGCAGGCGCTGGATATGATTTGGAATCAAGCCGATAAAGCAGGGTTAAAAATTATCGCACAACATTACGATACCAATGATGCTGATTTCTCCCGACATTATGATCATTATTGCCAATGGTTGGAGAAACTAGCGGGATATCCTGTGGTAAAGATCAATTCGCAGACAGGCAAGGATTATTTTTCCTTTGACCAGAATAAACAGCTGATCGATGTGGCTAATGCCCAGGCCCAGTCAGTGGTGCATGAAACGCACCGCAACAAGTTTTCATTTGCGGCGCACACGACAAAAATGTACCTGGAAAATATACCGGCATTGCGTATTACGTTGGACGCTTCGCATTGGGTATGTGTGGCAGAGTCGTACCTGGAAGACCAGTCCGCTGCTATGCAGCTGACGATGGAACGTACAGACCATATCCATGCAAGAGTAGGCTATCCCGAAGGCCCGCAAGTCCCCGATCCCAGGATAGCCCAATGGGAATATGCCCTGGACAAACATCTGTCGTGGTGGGATCGCATTGTAACCAGGATACGGGGAGAAGAGAAAATAGTGACCATTACCACCGAATTTGGACCTTATCCCTATATGGTACCTGAGCCGTCTACAGGTAAACCAATAGTGGATCAATGGGAAGTGAATGTATATATGATGCACTTGTTGAGAGACAGGTATTTAGTATAGCGGGTTATTTGTTCACTTTGATAAGAGATGAAAATGCCCGCGGATATTCATTTGCGGGCCTACTTTCTGATCTTGGATATAAGTGGATATCAATTATTCGAAATTTTTGGTTTGTGAATTTATAATTCAGTGGGATGCACCCTCTTTTCCAGGAGGTTGATTATTTTTAAATTCGCTTTGGTAAAACGCACAAGGCAACTGGGACAACAGGCTGTTCTCAGCCTGTGATTTTTTTTAAATTATTATAACATGGAGATAAAAACAAGGAAGAATGGCTTTTGCCTGCTGATTTTTGTGATGATCAGCAGTATAGCCGTGGGGCAACACGGCGGTAAGGAATACCATGTATCGGTGAATGGAAGTGATAACAGCGATGGCAGTTTGCAGCACCCTTTAAAAACAATCTCCGCAGCGGCTAATGTGGCTTTGCCGGGAGATGTGATCACGGTGCATGCGGGCGTATACCGCGAAAGGATCACGCCGCCAAGAGGAGGCGATTCCGATACAAAACGTATCATATACCAGGCAGCAAAGGGGGAGAAGGTAGAAATAAAAGGATCAGAGATTGTGAAAGGCTGGAAGCGGCTGCAAAACGATACCTGGGAGACGGTAGTTCCCAATACCTTTTTTGGTGACTTCAATCCGTTTAAGGAATTGATACATGGCGACTGGTTCTGGCCTAAGCCGAAAGACCGGCAATATCACCGTGGCGCCGTTTATCTCAATGGCAGCTGGCTGATGGAAGCAGCAAAACCGGAACAGGTAATGACTATAGCCAACGCAGGCGATCCGCTGTGGTGGGCAGATGTTGATAGTACTAACACTACAATCCGGGCGCAATTTAAAGGTGTTGACCCCAATAGCGCATTGGTGGAAGTCAATGTACGGCCGGTGGTGTTTTATCCCGACAAGCCTTTTATCAATTTCATTACCGTGCGTGGTTTTGTGATGGAACAGGCAGCCACCAATTGGGCGCCGCCCACAGCAGAACAAATGGGTTTGATCGGCACACATTGGAGCAAGGGTTGGATCATAGAAAATAATACGGTTCAATACTCCAAATGTGTAGGCATTGCCCTGGGCAAGTATGGAGATACTTTTGACAATAAAGATACGGAATCAGCAGAAGGCTATGTAGGTACGATTAAACGCGGGCTGGCTTTCGGATGGAACAAAGGTACAATCGGTAGTCATATAGTGCGTAACAATACGGTAGCCTATTGTGAGCAAACAGGTATCGTAGGTAGTCTGGGATGCTCCTTCAGCGTAATTGAGCACAACACGATACATGATATTCATGTGCACAGGTTATTCGATGGTGCTGAGATGGCAGGCATCAAGTTTCATGGCGCCATTGATGTACAGATCATCAATAATCATATTTACAATACCAATATGGGTATCTGGCTCGACTGGATGGCACAGGGAGTGCAGCTGCAGCGCAACCTGATGCATGACAACGGGCTCGATATTTTCCTGGAAGTAAATCACGGGCCAATGTTGGTGAGCAACAATATCCTGCTCTCCACCACTTGTTTGTCGATGAATTCCGGTGGTGCTGCCTTTGTGCATAATATTTTGGGAGGCAAAATAGATGTGATCCATTATGATTCCAGGATGACGCCTTTTATGCTGCCACATTCCACATTTGTGACAACACTGCACGATAACCCGGATGGCGATGTGCGCTTTATCAACAATTTGTTTATCGGCGGTGGCAATGCCAGTCAATACAGCAGTGCATTATTACCTGTCAGTTTTAAAGGAAACGTATACACGAAAGGAGCTACCGGTATCAATAATACTAAGTTGAAAAGGGGATATGGTGAAATGGACCAGCATGCGCAGGAGAAAATGCAGCGGTATAAGGACCAGGATGCAAAAGAGGAAAAAGCAGTGATTGACACAGCTTTTGATGCGGCTGCACACCTGGTAAACCAGGGTACAGACGTTTTTCTCGAAATGAATGTTAATAAGAACTGGCTGAATATAGAAAGGGAGATGATCACAACAGAAGGGCTGGGGAAAGCACTGATACCCGGCCTTTTCTTTGAAAACCCTGATGGATCGCCGGTAAAGATCAGTACAGACTATACTGGCAAGCAAAGAAAGGTACATCCTTCTCCCGGACCTTTTGAAATGAGCGCTGGTGGCAAGCTTCGTCTCAAAGTATGGTAACGTTATTTGATACAAAAATCCCTGTTGATAGATATCAACAGGGATCAAATCTGAGTTGTCAGTACTGTATCTGGATAATGATACCCAATCATATCATCACATTAAAATAACTACTTTCTAAGTAATAATAGGGTAGAAAATTGTCCTGATTTATTAATAAAGCGCATAACATTTTGCCGTCTGTTACATGAATCGTTTTTAAATTCGTTGACATATAATGATGCTGTATCTTGCAGGGCCTCTTTTTAAAGAGGCCTTTTTATTTGGGTTATTTTAAAATCAATTGGCCCGATTTCGATGAATACGAAGGGTAATAAAGCATCTTCATGAAAGAGGATAGAAAATAGCAGGTATTAAAATAAGGAAAATTTTACCCCATTTGTTCACACAGTTTTTAATAGTTTAAGGAAAGTTATATGCTGGGTAGTAGCGATGCCGAATTTTTTCGTCATTATAGTGAACGAGGCTGGTACGCAACATAGCTAACATGTAGACAGCGCCTTTCCCTCTTATTACTGTCAATTATTAGAGACGGACTCAGCTAAAGCAGGAGTCTTATTGTAGTCGTGAAATATGGAAGAGAGCAAAATTCTGATCATCGGGAGCCATGAAATGAGGGCTGATATATCTGTCTGCCTTTGTAAACGATTTATTAAACTGGAAGCCAGGAATGAGATTCAGGGTTGGCGCATGGCATTAAAAGAAGCGCCTGACCTGATTATTCTTGGGGCAGAGGTTTGTGGTATAGATGGAAATTTTTGCCGGTTGCTCAAAGCCGATCCCCGAACCCGGCACATACCGTTGATATTATTATCAGCTGTTTTATTAACTGACACTGATGCCGACGTATCGTTATGCGAGCCATTGACTAACGAGAAGCTACAGTCATGCATTAATAATATTTTCCGGTTGCGGAAGACGTTTAGCTATCACACCGAAGATAAGTCTATCGTAGATGCGCAGTCTTGTGCAGTTGGTAGCCCGGATTTTATGGCGCAGTTGATACAGGCAATAGAAGAAAATATGCATTTGGCGCGTTTCAGTGTACCCGACTTATGCAGGGTAGTAGGTATCAGCAGATCGGCACTGTACAAGAAATTTAATATGCATGGAGGGATGACGGTGGGAGAGCTGATGAAATCACTTCGTTTAAAACGGGCGGCTCACCTGTTGAAAGGTAAACGCTTAAATGTATCCGAAGTGGCCTGGGAAGTAGGTTTTAACGACCGTAAGTATTTTAGCAGGGAGTTCAGGAAATTTTTTGGGCAATCGCCTACGGCGTATATGATTGCTAATAACATATTATTTAATCAGCCTCACCGTGCGTAGCACAGCCCTTTGTAACCGGATGTTCATTTGTGAAGGCTGATGAGCGGATATTTCCAGGTTTTCTTTCATTAAAAAGCGACAAATAATAAAGCACAAGACTTTGTCTACTTATAAATATCACAACGTAATACCGGCGGATCTCTATCCGCTGGCATTCTTGGCTTAATTTGTGAATAGAATGAAGAGTGCCTGGCTTTCACTATTCGGTAACCGGGTGTAGTAAATGAAACAAATGATAACGACGACAGGCAACGTAGCTAAACCGCTTGATATTAGTATTTTAATGAGGTATCTGGATAGCCCGGGTGAGCAGGATCCGTTGATTGTGGAAATGCTTGAGCTGTTCCTTGCTGAAGGTATAAAAGTATGGCAGCAGCTGACCGGAATAGACGCAGCGGATGAGGGGGATTTATTGAAACATATTTGTCACCGTATGCAGGGGATAGCGCGGTATATCGGTTTGTTAACACTTGAGCGTGCCGCATTGTCGATCGAAAATACCGGAGGTAGCCCAGATTCACTTGCGCAGCTCGTCGCTGAGGTGGAGTATATGATCCAGGCTATCCGTTTGACGTTGGCGTTTATAACGTTGGAGAAACATTGAAAGAACAGGAAGACGTGTAATAATCAGGATAATATTACCCCCTGATGTATACATACCTGTATTAATTTTGCGTAGGGATTATAACCGGATGTGTATCAGATAATAACTTCCGGCGTATGAAGCTAACGTGTTTTTATATTCGCTATAATAGGTCTTGATCGGGAATAGGCATAAGGCTACGTATAGAATTCATATTGTTTACTTAGGAATACCCGCAGATCTTCTATCTGTGGGTTTTTTATTCATATCCTACAGTTGACTTAAATAGGGCTGCAGTGATACCTTTCTAACTATTACCAGCACCAAAATGAAAATGAGATTATTTACGCTACGTAGTACATTTCTCTTTCTGTCATTGGCGCTTTTGCCAGAATGCAGGTGTTCAATTTTTTATTGATAAGGATGCAGTATGCAGTATGCAAAACTGGTGTAATGCAGTTAAAGCGTGAAAGCCAGGAGTATAATGATCCTGGCCTTCCTTGCGAAATGACTACTTCTCTTTCAGCAGAAAATCAATCCTGTCAGTTATTAACAAAAAGAGCTGCAAATAAAACGGTTGTTTTTGATAAAATAGCATCGAAAATTAAAACAGCCAAAAAGACTAGCCGACCTAACAGGAACGGGTACTTTTAGTCCAGCTAGTTTTTTCGACTGTTTAAGCGTGCCTTTGGGTAGACAGAGATGGGGTGTTATTTCCCGCGTGTGTAGCTAAGTTCCACGTTGTTGCTATTTTTTAGCACAAGCGTAGAGTCGGTTAGCTGTTTGATGATGGTAGTGTCAATACCCGGGCCCGCCGACTTAACGCCTGTTGTATGATTCCACATGATCAGTGTATCACCTCTTAACTCCCATTTATCATACAATAGTGTGTGCATATTAATTGAGCGGGCGATTCCACCTGTATCTAATTGAAAACCCTGTTGGGCCGGCTCCTGACCTGGGATTGGCTGTACCCATTTCCCTACTAGTTTATTACCTGTTGCCGGTTGTTCTGTTGCTACAGCAGTCGCTGGACTTGTTGTTGCCGGATTCTCGTCTTGCTTGGTTGCATTGTTACATGCTGCCAGCGTAGCTGCAAATGTAATTGTTACAAGGATTAACGTTTGTGTTTTCATATTTTTCATTTTAGATTTCGGTTAGGAACAATTTTTATTCCACCTTTTCCTGTCTTGCACAGAAAGTAGGTTTCCGGTAGCCAGGCGCGGTATCCTGAAGCTTGTGCAAGATGTTGGTAATATACTATTGCTCAATGTGAATTTATATCCAGTTAGAATGTTGTAATATGCAGATCTTTAGTATTGAATTCCACTATACAGGATATTTCCCAT
The DNA here is from genome assembly GCF_012641265.1 of Chitinophaga eiseniae. Taxonomy (GTDB): domain Bacteria; phylum Bacteroidota; class Bacteroidia; order Chitinophagales; family Chitinophagaceae; genus Chitinophaga; species Chitinophaga eiseniae_A. The sequence continues at coordinate 97,720 of NZ_JABAHZ010000014.1, forward strand.
TTTTTAGGTGCATGTTTGAAGTCCGATGCAAATGGAGGAAGGAACGAGTCTTTTTATAATATATTTAATATTGGAGGCAATTTAATATTATATGATCCATCCACTGGAAAATGAGAAGGAGATACTGAGAGAAGTAGCGGCAGGCAGCAGACTGGCTTATACTATATTATACCGTCACTATTTTCTTCGGTTATATCGCTTTGTTGAATTCTTCTGCGAAAACCATACAGATGCTGAAGAAGTGGTTCAGGATTGTTTTTTGAAGATTTGGGAGAGAAGGAGAACGGTGGAAAGTATTTACTCTTTTGAGCGCTATATTTTCCGGATGGCGAAGAATCGACTGTACGATATTATTAAACAGGAGGCACGCCGACGCAAAACAGCTGCACATGCGTCACTAAATGTACATTTGGAAGATGAGTTGGTTGAAAAACAGGTGGTATTTAACCAGTACTACGAATTAAGTCAGCAAGCCATTGCTATGCTGACTCCCAGAAAACGTGAAATTTTCCTGATGAGTACGCAGCAGGGAATGTCGCTGGATGAAATAGCCGCAGCCACCGCTTTATCCCGGGCAGCAGTAAAGAAGCACCTCTATGAATCCATACATTTCATTAAATCACATTTGAAATCCAACGCAGGCTGGTTTTTTATTTTGCTTTTAATGGGATTATTACTCCCTGAAAGTTTTTTTTAAAAGGCAGTATCCAATTTTTATTTCCAATGGTCTTATTATTGGACAGAGCTATTGGCACTGAATACGGTTGCCCTGAATATTCGAAATGGGAAGGCAATCATGATTATCCTTTAACGGTTTACTGGCAGGTATGGAACAAGATGAACTAATTTTGCTGCTTCGGAAATATAAAGAAGGAAGGCTTTCTGCAGAGGAATGGGATACCCTTTGGGATTGGCTGGATCAGGGAAATACAGATGAGTTTCATTTAGCCCTGGATGCGATGGGGCATAATAATACAGATACGCTTCCTGATCTGGATAGGTTTGCTGCCAGGCTTGAAGAAAAGCTGGATGAAATAGACCGGCCGTTTGTAAACAAATACAGGTGGCGTTTTTGGAGTGCAGCCGCGGCCGTACTGTTGCTGTTGTGTTCAGTTTTTTTTCTGCGGAGAGAGAAACATCCGCATACAATGCCGCCCGCTGTTGCGTTGAAAGAGAATAGGCCGGGCATTAACAAAACGGTGCTGCGGCTTCCTGGAGGGAAAGAGGTAGCCCTTGATGACACTGCCTCATTAATTGACCTCGGTATTCGCAAAGACAATTCGCAATTATCTTATCTTCCAATGCAGGGAAATACCGCTCCATCTTACCATACATTGGTCACTCCAAGGGGAGGACAATGTAGTCTTGTGCTCTCCGATGGTACCAGAGTATGGTTGAACGCTGCTTCTTCATTGTACTACCCCACCAGTTTTTCAGGCAAGGATAGAGAGGTAATGTTAACAGGTGAAGCTTATTTTGAAGTATCACCGTTACCATCCCAACCATTCAGCGTTAGGGTGAATGACACGCGGGTAATTGTGTTGGGCACCAGTTTTAATATATCTGCTTACCCGGAAGATAATAAATTCCAGGCCACGCTTGTAAATGGCGCGGTTAAAGTATACACTCCATCTACCAATATAGTGTTGGCGCCGGGTGAACGGGCCAGTCTGCCTTCCGGGAGCACTACTTTCAGGGTAGAACGGGTAGATACCGATATGGTGACTGCATGGACAAAAGGTTTATTCCATTTTGACAATGCCGACATAAAGACAATTACAACTGAAATAGCCAGGTGGTACGACATTGAAGTGGAATTCCGCGGAGAGATGCCGGTACGAAGGTTTGGGGGGGTACTTAGCAGGAAGGCCCCATTGGCTGCTATGTTAAAAGTGCTTGAGGATGCGGATGTGAAATGTGAAATGAAGGGAAGAAGGCTGCTGGTAAGCTCTTCTCATAATAAATAAGTGAAATTGGGCCTGTAATCGCCCGTACATTAGTGGGTCGACGGAGCTTAACCAAAATCTTTCAGGTAATGAGATGGACAGCAATTGTGATGCTGACAGCTTGTTTACTAGTCAGCTCAAAAGGGTTCTCGCAGGCAATTTCCTTGTCTGTGGATAAAATGCCCGTCAAAAAAGTTATTTTACAACTCCAGGAACAAACCGGGTATTATTTTCTGTGTGATCAGGATCTGATCGAAGAAAATGAGCCGGTTTCTTTGCATGTAAAGAATAGTGCTATCGACAAAGTGCTGAAACTATGTTTTCCCAATAAAGAATTTACCTATACAATAATTGATAAAACAATCCTTGTCAAGAAGAAGGGTACCACTACGCATTCAGAAAGAGACAGTACGGGAAGTTTACGTGGCGTCGTTGGGGATTCGTCGGGATTACCTTTGCCAGGGGTTACGCTAACGGTTAGCGGGAAAAAAAGTGGCGCGATTACGAACAGCGATGGTCAGTATATGTTGTCAGGCATTATGCCAGATGATATTATTACGTTTACGTTTGTGGGAATGAAACCGGAGGTAATAAGAGTTGGTAACAGATCTGAGTTGAATGTGACAATGAAAGTGAATGTTGTTTCGATAGAGCAGTTCGTTGCTGTTGGCTACGGCGCCCAGAAAAAGGATGCTATTACCGGTTCCATTTCTACTATTCAGATGGATGATATGGTGAGGGTACCGGCCTCCAATCTTTCCGGTAATTTTTCGGGTATGTTGGCGGGAATGTATGTGAGAACGGGCACTGGTATGCCTGGAACGGGTTCCACGTTGCGCGTGCGTTCATCCGCTTCCTGGAATGCCAGTGATCCACTGATCGTAATAGATGGTATTATCAGGGATCAAACCAGTTTCGATGCGCTGGACCCGATTGAGATAGACCAGGTGTCTGTTTTGAAGGATGCTGCATCGGCGGCTATCTATGGTTCCCGGTCGGCAAATGGCGTTATCCTGGTCACTACAAGAAAAGGCAGCCCATTCAAAATGTCCATTGACTTTAGCGCGGTGTCTGGCTGGCAGCGTGTAGGCTCCCTGCCAGCGTATATGGATGTGTATAAAGCGCTGAAAACAACCCAGGCGGTTGTTGGTGGTATTTCCGATGAGGAAATAGCCTGGGCCTTGAAGGCCAACCCTCGTGGAGAGGCAGCCTATGACGCCGTTTATCAGCACCCTGCTGATCAGAAATATTCATTTGGCGTTTCGGGAGGAAATGAGAAATTCACCTGTTTTTTTGGCGGTTCTTTTTATAATGAGAACGGGTTCCTTCCAAAAGTATGGTATAAAAGATATAATCTCAGGGCGAATGTATCTTACAAGCCGAATAAGGATTTTACAGTAGGGCTTAACCTGGGGCACAACAACGGTACAAAGAACCGTTTTAATTTTATGGATGATAATAGTGCTGACCTTAATGCCTTCTGGGGAAAACTGCTTTACTTCGATATTTTTTCCATTCCTTATATGAATGGTAAGCCTGTGAACCCGGGCTGGCTGGGTAATCTGCCGGAGATGATCAAAAACGGTGGTTACATGCAGCATAATAACCAACAGATGGATGCCCTGATAACGGTCGACTATCATATACCAGTTATTCAAGGCCTTTCTCTGAGGGCCTCCTATAGCCGAAATGGGAATAATGCCTTCGATAAGAATTATGCCAAGAAACAGACGATCTACAATTTCAAAAGAACTGGCCCTAACAATCTGATCATTACAGATGAAATTGTTGGAATCCAGAAAAGTGGAGACCCTGCGCAGGAATATATTGGTAACAGTTATGCTAAAACGGACGCCTATCAGTTCAACACCCAGATAAGTTATGACCGTCATTTTGGAAAGCATTATGTCAATGTCACGGCGGTTTATGAGCAGTACGAATTTCAGAGCAGTGCTTTTTCCATGGCCCGGAATACCTTCCCTCTTTTCGCCGTTGATCAGTTCTTCGGCGCAAGTAATAAGCCCGACGACTGGCAAACTGGAGGAAACGAAAAACAGGATGCCCGCCTGTCTTATATCGGTCGCTTTAACTATGAGTATGGAGGAAAATACTTCTTTTCCGCCTCTGTACGGCGGGATGGTTCCATCAAATTTGCACCGGATCAGCGATGGGGATGGTTTCCCTCGGTATCAGGAGGATGGTTGATGTCGGAAGAGCGTTGGTACAGATCTTCTATTTTATCAAAGGTTATCAATAGGTTGAAATTAAAAGGAGCCTTCGGTACGATAGGAGATGATGGTATTGGAGGTTGGAAGTGGCTTGATCAGTACAATATTGAGAGTGGAACCTACTACCTCGGGGCGCCTGGTATAGCGCAGCCAAGGCTTAGTTATGGTGGGCTCCCAGCCACTGCGCTTACCTGGGAAAAATCCAGGATATATAACCTGGGCGTGGAATTGATGATCGGTGGCCGTTTATCCCTGGTGATAGAATACTGGCGGAAGCATACCTACGACATCCTGGGAGAACGCTTGCTGGTATTACCGGCGGAATTTGGCAGCATGCTGCCGGCATCCAATTATGGTGTTGGGAATGCAAAGGGTATTGATATGGAGTTGGGCTATTACAGCAATCCCTCCCAGGTACTTAGTTATAGTGTGAAGGGAACTTTTGGTCTGGCCACCACAAGAACGATTCTGAAGGATCATGCCACTAACGCGCAACTTTATGATAATCCTGAAGGCAAAACGTCAACTTATGGGACCGGATATTTAGCGACAGGTATTCTCCGGAGTCCGGACGATGTAAAGAAGCTTTCGCCAGGTTATACGATTTGGGGCGCAGTTCCTGAACCAGGTATGATGAACTTCGCTGACCTGAGTGGCCCTAATGGAGTGCCAGACGGTAAAATAGATGCTTATGACAAAACAATTATCGGGAAGTATATGGGCCCCGCCGCTGCCCCGGTTTCATTCGGGCTTTCTGGAAGCCTTACTTATAAAGGATTCACGCTGGCCTATCTCTTTTCAGGTTTGGCCGGTTTCAAAATAACTTATAACGACCCGTGGGGGCGTAATTTTGGAGGAAGTGGGAAGATCCCCCGTTATCATGATGATGCCTGGTCTGAAACCAATACCAAAGGTTCCACTCCCAAATTATTCGCCTGGGGCGACCCAAGGGCAAGGGGCTATGTGGAAGCATCTACTTTTAATACTTACCCGGGAGACTTTATCCGTCTTAAGTATGTTAACCTGGAATATGCGCTGCCCGTTTCTCTTTTCAGACGCACGGGTATTACCAGGATACAGGTGTTCGCTTCCGCCACTAACCTTTTTTATTGGTCGGCATTTAGATTCTACGATCCGGAACTCAGCGCTTTCACCAGCTATCCTATTATGCAGAATTTTATGATAGGAGTGAATGTTAGTATCTGAAAAAAATATCCCCTTTGCTGCCTGCTTCATATGAAGCAACTCCGCTACCATTTTTTAAAAATATTGCCTTATCACAGTATCCACTTTTAGTTCCCAGCAGTCTTATATAATACGAATACTTGTTTGACGGCGACAGATCAGGCCGGAAAAGAGTGGCTGTTTTATTGATGAACGTTAGCATCTAAATTTTGATCAATGACACATTTATACGAAAATTTTGTATGCCCGGCAGATGAATCATTTACTGTACATACAGAGATACCGGAGATGGAGACGCATAATATACTTAAATGCCATTTCAATTTTAAGATAGCATTGATCGAAAACTGTATTGGCAAAAGGTTTATTGGGGATCATATTGATGACTTTGAAGGTCCTGAACTATTATTGCTGGGCAGCTCACTGCCACATCGCTGGCAGTACCAACAGGTACTGGATCCAACACGCACGCCAACGGCATACGTGGTACATTTTTCCCCGGATTTTATCGGTGAGGGGCTGCTTGAAATGCCAGAGGCCAGAGAATTACAAGTGTTGTTTAACAATGCAGGGAGAGGCATTGTATTTTCCGGCGACACCATAACGCAAGCCAGGTTTATCCTGCAGCAAATGCTGAACGTAAAGGGACTGGCGAGGCTGGCCTATATGATACAGCTCTTGAGTGTATTGACTCATTCCAAAGATAGCAGGTTATTAGCGTCGCCTTATTTTAATCTTGTTGAAACCTCGACGGAAGGGCAGAAAATTAGCCAGGTGTTTGACTATATCTATAAAAATTTCAGGAACGATATTACCCTGCAGGAAGTAGCAGGTATTATACCTATGTGTACAAGCAGTTTTTGCCGTTTTTTTAAGCAGCGCACAAATAAAACGCTTGTCGACATTATTAAGGAGGTCCGGATCAACCATGCTTCCAAATTACTGATGAAAGGTGGGCACAATGTAACCGAAGCCTGTTATAGCAGTGGTTATAATAGCTTGTCGAACTTTAATAAGCACTTTAGGGAAGTAAAAGGGCTTTCCCCAAGAGATTATTTAAAGCAATACCGGGTACGTTTGGACTCCGTTGCTGTTTAATAGTGCAATATTGCAGATGGCGTAATCAAATTCAGGCATACGGGCTACGTAGGGAAAGCGGAAGCATTAGATGAGATGACAGCCATGGCAGACATGACCAATGGGAAATAATTGCCGCTGGATAGATAATGAATTAAGAGGCTATCTCAAAAGTAATTTGAAGGCTCTGAGAATTGCGTAAACGAAAATTCTCTCCATCAGGTACCCGAATAAAATCGGGGAAAAATTACTTTTGAGACAGCCTCTTTGTTTTCCCTGTTTATCTTTTCCGCCATTGATAACCCAGGAAAAGGTTGAACTGTTGGTTGTATATTTTCCATTGATGTTGCATGCGGGGATCTTCCATCACCGGTATAAATCCCCGGGAGTAGCCAGCACCTATATTCCAGCCGTTTTTACATTCATAGCGCAGCTGCACCACCATGCCCGCATCTAATTTGTAGCGAAATCCTCCCGGAGTAGTAGCGGTGCCGAAAATGTTTTTATCTGCCGTTATTTGTCCATCAGGGCCTTTTCGTTCTATACTGCTATGTAGCAAACCACTTACATAAGGACCAGCAGATAACCGGAACCCGTGGAAGTATGCCGTAGGCGTGATGGGGGCAATGAGTAGGTAAGTACTGTTAAAGCGACTGTTATATACCTGTTGGCTGTTGCTGTCTGACCGGTGCAACATCACCCGGCTTTGCCCTACTGATAACTCCGACTGTATGCCAAAATACTTGCCTAGCCTGGTGTGTACGGTAATACCGGCAAATATGCCCGGCAAAGGTTTTACGTAGCTACCGGCCGACAATAAATGGAGGTCCTTGCCATATAACGAACTGGCCGACATCCCTGCCTTTATACCAAATGATACTTCCCGGTATCCGCTGCTATCTTGCTGGGCGCAGACAGGCAGGAGCAACGCGAAGAAAAATATCATCATCAAAATATGTTTCATATCATTTGTTTATAAATTAATGTCCCAGATACCGGCTGTTCTTTCCATTTCTACCAGTGCTGCGGCATACCCGTTCAATGCCTCGTAATAGCTTTGTTTCAGGCTGTTGTAGGTACGTTGGGCATTCAATACTTCCAGCAGGTTGATGTCGCCGGACCGGTAACTGTATATTTTACCTGCCAGTGCTTTTTCTGCATCTTCCAATATCCCGGTGTGAAATTGATTTACCTGTTTGCGGGCAGCGAGATAGTTATAATAGCTGGTAGCTACGTCGGTTTGTACCTGTAATGCCGCCTGCTGATAACGGGCGGCAGCCTGGGCGGCGCTGTATTGGGCCGATAGCAGCTCCGCCCTGGACCTGCCGGAGAATTTCAATGGGATGCTAATGCCTGCAGAAATAACATTGGTAGAAGGCGTAGGGGCGATAACGTTAGTGGCGCCGGAGTTTTGTGCCATCCCCAGTGTCAAACCCAGGTCGGGCATCCGGTTGGCCTGCGCCAGTTTCACCAGGTTATGAGCTACCTCTTTATCCTTGCCAGCCGCCAGGATATCCGCGCGGTGGCTGATCGCGGCATTGATCAGATCTTTTAAGTTAAACTCCCGGTCAAAGCTGTATTTGAGAGCCGCAGGATAGTAAAGCGTATCCGATGATTTTCCCATCAGCATGCCTAGTTGTAATAAGGCGGCCTTAAAGCTGGCTTCATTCCGGTACACCGTATTCAGCATATTGGCGGCTTCCAGTTTACTCTGACGGGCATCTACTGCTTTTATTTCTCCCAGCTGAAAGCGGATACTATCTGCACGGGCAAACAGCGACATGCTTTGATAAGATTCCCGGGTTACGGTAAGCAGGTTTCCCTGTAGTATGGCTTGCAGGTAGGCCAGCGTGGCATCTGCCTGGAGGTTACGATAGTAGTTTTCCAGCAGGAGGTTTGTCAGTTCCAGCTGACTCAATGCTACACTACTTCTCGCTTGCCGCTTATTGCCCAGCTCCAGCAACCAGCTGACAGAGGTATTAAATCCATACCCCATTTTCATTCTTTTCTGCCCGTTATCCACCCAGCCAAATGACAGGCTGGGGTCCGGGAAAACCTTTGCCGCCGCAACCCTTGCGGTGGCGAGGTTCACGTTGAACCGCTCTGCTGCATACGCCAGGTTGTTATTGGTGACGTCCGCCAGGAAGCGGGGATAGATCAGTGAATCTTTGGTTTGTGCATTTCCCTGTAGTGCTAAAAAAAGCAATAGCAGGATATTACCATATCTGATAGCCATCTGTTTACTATTTTTCATCCTTTTGCTGATAGTCTGTAGCGCCCCATTTGCTTTCAGACAGATAATACAATGCCGGCAAAACAAATAACGTGATGACGGTGGCGGCCAGCAATCCATACACTACTACGGTAGCCAGCGGGCGTTGCACGTCTGAGCCAATGCCGGTGGCCAGCGAAGCAGGCAATAAGCCAAGAATGGCCACGGTAGCGGTCATCAGTATAGGCCGGAACCTGTTGGCCGCACCGGCAATCACCGCTTCCAATAAGGTAGCTCCCTGTATACGCAGTTCATTGAAATTGGAAATCATGATCACCCCATTTTGAATAGCTACGCCAAATAAGGCAATAAAGCCCACTGCAGAAGATACATTCAACGTCATACCCCGGATGTTGAGCGCCAGCATGCCGCCAAACAGCGCCAGCGGAACAATGCTCAGGATCAGCCCCGCCTGCCTGAACCGACCGAATGCACCGTATAACAGGAAGAACATAAACAGCAAGGTGACCGGTACCACCACCGCGAGTTTTGCATAGGCGCGCTTTTGATTCTCGAATTGCCCTCCCCATACAATCCGGTATTTCCCGTGATCATAAGAGATGTCTTTTTCAATACTGCTCCTGGCCTGTTCCATAAAAGAAGATAGGTCCACGTTCCGGAGATTTAGCTTTACCGTTAAATGCCTTTTATTCATTTCCCGGGTGATGGTGCCCTCACCAGTAGTGGTGCTGATAGCAGCTACCTGCGACAAAGGAATCCTGGCGCCGGTGGGGGATGCCAGCATCAGGTTGGCAATTTTCTCCGGCGTATTCCGGCTATCTTCTTTATAGCGGCAGGTAATATCATATACTTTATTACCGGTAAAAAGCTGGGACACCGGCTTGCCGCCAATGGCCACTTCTATCAGCTCTGACACCGTACTCACATTCAACCCGTATTGTGCCAAAGCAGCCCTGTCGATTTTAATTTGCAGCTGTGGCAGCGGAGGCTCCTGGTCGATGGACAGATCTACCGCACCCTTTATTTTTTTGAGGGTCTGTAATACCTGTTGCGCTATCCGCCTGGTTTCTGTAAAGTCGTCCCCATATACTTTTACCACTAATTCACTATGGGCGCCTGATATCCGGTCCATCACATTATCGATCATGGGTTGACTAAATCCTACCGTGTAACCCGGCATTGCGGCATAGTCGGCCACCAGTTCTTCAATGAGGTCCGATTTGGTTTTTCCTTTGGGCCATTCCTTATAAGGCCGGAGTCCTATCGAACATTCAAAATGGGAGGCCGACCAGGGATCTGTTCCATCGTCATTTCTGCCGGCATGCACCATCATATAGGTGATCTCCCTGTGTTTCATGGTCACTATGCGTAATGAGTCACTCATCTCTTTCGACTTCTGCAGCGATATACCCGTGGGGAGTTGCACCTGTAGCCAGATAGAGCCTTCATCTAAAGAGGGAAGAAAGTCTTTGCCTACGGTAGCGGAAAGTATGGCGGCGCTTATCAACACCGCGCCCAATGGCCACAATACCCTCTTGGGCTTCTGCATAATCTTCCTGATACGGGCCAGGTATGCGACAGATAATTTTTCCAGCCATTTGTTGTGGTATAGCTTGCGCGGCTTCCTGTATACGCTGTAAGCGAGACCAGGTATTAGCAGCATTGCCACTATCAATGCGCCTACCAGGGCGTAGCTCACCGTAAAGGCCATCGGTGTAAACAGCTTTCGTTCTACTCTTTCAAAGGCAAACAAAGGCAGGTAAGCGGTAATGATTATAATGGTAGCAAATAATACCGGCTTGCCAACGAGCGCTGCCCGTTGCGCGATGGAGTGCTCTTCCAGTGGCGCCGCCTCGTTTTCTTCCCGTTTTTTCAGGATCGTTTCCATCATCACAATAGCGCCGTCTACGATAATCCCAAAGTCAATAGCGCCGAGGGAAAGCAGGTTGGCCGGGATGTTGGTGAAGTACATCAATATAAAAGCAATCAGCAAAGCCAATGGTATCGTAATGGCTACAATCAACGCTCCACGCCAGCTGCCAAGGAATACGATGAGCACGATGATGACCAGCATCATGCCTTCTATCAAGGTATGCGAAACCGTATTCAGTGTGGTATTCACCAGGTCTGTACGATCCATATAGGGCCGGATCCGGACGCCATCGGGCAGCAGGTGATTGTTGAGGTCATCAATGGCATTGTGGACTCCCTGCAATACCAACGAAGGGTTTTGCCCTTTTAGTAATTGTACTACTCCTTCGATGCTCTCATTGTAGTTCACTTCCCGGTCGGTGAAGCCCAGGATGCTCTTTCGTTCCAGGTTACCGTACCTGAGCTCACCTACATCTTTCAGCAGGATAGGAACGCCGTTGGTGGTTTTGATAACAAGATCGCCAAGTCCTTCCAGTGTTTTCACCAGTCCGATACCGCGGATAACGTAGCCAAGATCGCCCTGGTTGAGAATACTGCCGCCGGCGTTGGCATTGTTATTAACGATGGCTGCCTGGATATCGCTGAGCGACAGCTGATATTGCTCTAACCGCGCCGGGTCCAGTTCTACCTGGTATTGCGTGGTGATGCCGCCGAAATTGGTGACGTTGGTTACCCCGGCTTCCTGCTTTAAGCGTGGTACAATGACCCAGTTTTGCAGGTCGGTAAGCTCCCGCAGATCGTGGCCTTTACTTTCAATAACATACCGGTAGATTTCCCCGATGGGGGAAGTCAATGGATCCATGCCTGGTTTGGCGCCATAGGGCAGCGTCAGTGCATTTAATCTTTCATTGATGCGTTGCCTGGCCCAGTAATCTTCGTAACCATCCTGGAAAACCACGGTAACGATAGATAAGCCAAACGTACTTTTACTGCGCATGACGCTCATGCCGGGAAGTCCATTCAGCACCCGCTCTACCGGGATGGTAATTTGTTGTTCCATTTCCTCCGCTGCCAGCCCGGGTACCTGCGTAATAATCTGGGCACTTACGTCCGCAATATCCGGGTAGGCTTCGATAGATAATTGTTTCCACGAATAGTAGCCAAACAGCGCCAGCATTATAAAAAAGCCTATCAGTAACCATCTCTTCCGGATGGTTATATAAATCAGGTTCATCATGTTGTTCTCAGATTAATAGGTAATGGCTACCTGGCGTCCAGTAGATAATAGGCGCCATCGCTGATGATGGTATCGTTTTTTGAAAGCCCCGACTTTACCACCACCTTGTTGCCGAGGACACCGTTTGTTGCTACCTGCTGGCGTACGTATTTGCCAGCAGCGATCTGCCGGAATACGAAGGAGGTATTGCTTTGCTGCAGTAATGCTTTGGGGGCAATCAGGATGGTAGGTTGCGGCGTGTTTTCAAAATTAACGTTCACATACATACCCGGTTTAAGCACGTGATCGGAATTTTCGCACTCCATCAATACTTCCACGCTGCGGGAGCTTTCCTCGATCAGTTCGTTGATATGGAAGATGGTTCCCCGTATAATTTTACCTGGCAGCGCGGCAATCGTGATCTGTGATTGACTCAGCTGGCGAATAGCACCCATGTCTTTTTCTTTGACGTGACCTGCCACCCATACCTTTGACAGTTCCGCTACTGCGGCCACACTGGCGCCGTCGTTTTTTACCAGTTGGCCTACTACCACTTTATTTTCTACTACTTCACCAGCGATGGGGGAATAGATGATCAGGGGCTGTCCCAGGATCAATTCATCGGGATTGGCCTTGAATAGCCGGATGCTTAGCCGTGCGCTTTCATATTCTTTTTTTTCTACGTCATAATTCATTTGCGCCTCTTCCAATTCCCGCTGAATGCCTACGCCGTTTGCCACTAAGTTGCGCTGTCGCGCCAGTTTTTTCTCCGCCAGCAGCAGTTGCTCTTTCGCCTGGAAAAATGCTTTCTGTGCGGTAATAAAATCCGGTGAACTCATGGCAAATAGCGGCGTGCCCGGCGTTACGTTCATGCCAAGTTTCAGGTAGGCGGAAATGATCCTGCCTGAAAAAGTAGGCGCTATTTCCGCGAACTTGTTCGGAATCAGTTTTACCAGGCCCACTGCCGGCATCTGCTGGCGTAGCAGCTGCGTGGTGATGGTATCAACATGGATTTTTTTTGCCAGGCCGGATTGTGGATATACAATCACGGTATCGCCGTGTAGTTCACAGCTTTTGACAGGTGCCCGGGAAGTGGGTTGTGTACATGATGCCAAGAGTAAGGTACCATAAAATAACGCCTGTATATGTTTCATTGTGCCATTGTTAAGAGTCATGAGTGCGGGTGCCTGGCTTTTATCTATGCAACCATAGTTGTAAACCGGTGGCAGCATCTGCTTTGCCGTCGGTAAGGCCTTTCAGAAATAGCGTGACTGTTTTCTTCCCATCCAGCTGAAGCGAAGGGATATCCAACAAGGTGACTGTCCTTGCGCCAACCTGGGTTTTTACTTTTACCCGGTAGGTACCGGCAGCAATGGTTTTGAAGGGTGCAAGCGCAGCGGCATCCGGATTATTACCAATATAGGCAGTGGCCTTTACCAGCCTGGTGCTGTCTTTGTCCTTGAATACATCAATATCCACCGGCGTAGTATTGGGCGAGAGGTGAAGGAAACGGACATTTGTTTTAGTGGCGCCGGGGTTGCTAACCATGTCTTTAAGCACAATGAATTTTACTTTGTTATTCTTGAGTGTATCATATATGAACAAGCTATAGCTCACCGCATTTTCGAAGGTAAATTTACTTTCCGCTACCACATCGTTTCCCAGCGTTAATTTAATAGGAAGGTCTTTGCCCGGTTGCAGCATGGTATATGGTTTTTGCGCAGACAGGTACTGTACTTTTTGCTGCGTTTTCTTTTCGTTTACATTGACCATTACTTCTGCTGTTTTGGGGGAGGCGTGTATCACCTGCAGATACGATACTGCTACATCGGGCGTATTGTCTGATTTCTTGTTGCAGGCGACTATTGATAGGCCAGCTAATACACATACAGATACTACTTTTAATGCGTTTGTTGTTTTTCTCATTTTCATTAATTTTTGGTTTGCGGATAAATATGTAATGCTGATGAACTACATGCTTTATAAACAGGAAGGAGCATGATCTTCCTATCCTTTGTGAGCGCACACCCGATCTTTAACATTTTATTTTATAAGTATCCCTGGATCTTATGCAAATGAGAATAGAGGGCGTCTCAAAAATAATTGAGGCGCCCTTTTATTTTTTGGTACGACTATGCTCATTTTGCTCTGGTTTATTCCAAGATGCAATTTTTAATGCCGTATTAATTGTTAGATTACTGTATGAGTAG
>NZ_JABAHZ010000015.1 GCF_012641265.1 Chitinophaga eiseniae
CATACCCAAATTTAACTACCCTGACCAACACTTGAAAGTCTTTTTTTCAACCAGATTATCTGGATAAATCAGCCCTTTTTTCTCAAAATTAAAGAGGGTGCCTCAAAATTACTTTTGAGACACCCTCTTTCTTTTATGTGTAAGGTTTATACCGTTTGAACAACGATATAGGTTTTTCCTTTTTGCAACAGAATATATTTATCTCTCAGCAAAGATTCGGCATTTACGATCATATCAATGCCGGAAGCTTTTACTTTATTAATGCTTACGCCGCCGCCCTGTACCATTTTGCGGGCTTCGCTTTTGCTGGGGAGTAAACCACTTTCTGCGGCCAGGCTCACAATGTCTTTACCCGCTTCAATTTCTGTCCTGGAAATCTCATACTTCGGAATGTTGTTGAGTAAATCCATCAGATCCTCTTCAGAGAGAGACGATAATAGCGCAGCGGTATCCTTATTGAATAAAATAGAAGATGCTTCTACCGCAAAGTTGTAATTCTCTTCACCATGGATGAAGATGGTTACTTCTTTAGCGAGGCGTTTTTGAAGCAGTCGCTGTCCGGGATCCTGCCTGTGTTGCGCAATGAGGTCTTCTATCTCGGGTTGTTCCATGAAGGTGAAAATCCGGATATAGCTTTCTGCATCTACATCGGTTGATCTCAGCCAGAACTGGTAGAACGCGTATGGAGAGGTACGTTTAGGATCCAGCCATACGGTACCGGATTCGGTTTTCCCGAATTTGGTGCCATCGGCTTTCTTAATTAGCGGGCAGGTAAAGGCGAAGGCTTCACCGCGGGCTTTCCGGCGTACCAGTTCAGTACCGGTAACAATGTTACCCCATTGATCGGAGCCGCCCATCTGCAGTTTGCAGTTTTTGGCGGTATACAAATGATAGAAGTCGTATCCCTGTATGAGCTGATAAGTAAATTCGGTGAATGACATCCCGTTGTCGCCTTCGATCCTTTTTTTAACGGAATCTTTGGCCATCATGTAGTTAACCGTGATGTGTTTACCAGTGTCGCGGATAAAATCGAGGAAGGAAATGTGCTGGAACCAGTCGAAATTATTCACCATTTCTGCCGCATTGGGTTTGGCAGGATCAAAGTCGAGGAAGCGTTCCAGCTGGGCTTTAATACCGGCCACATTTTTTTGTAGGGTATCCAGGTCCAGCATTTTTCTTTCTTCCGCTTTAAAAGAGGGGTCGCCTACCATTCCGGTAGCGCCGCCCACCAGCGCCAGGGGCTTATGTCCTGCCTTTTGCAGGTGCACCAGCAGCAGGATGGGTACCAGGCTACCGATGTGCAATGACTCCGCAGTAGGGTCAAAACCAATGTAGGCAGTGGTCATTTCCTTTTGCAGTTGCTCTTCCGTACCAGGCATCATATCCTGTAGCATACCCCGCCAGCGCAGTTCTTCTATCAGATTCATGATTTTAATAACAATTTTTGCAAACCTACATAAAAATGTCTGAACTGCAGGGGGAGAAGTGGTGAGAGGGGAGTAGGGAGAAAAGAAAAGTCCCGTTGCGAAGCAACGGGACTCAAACATTACATATTTTTAAGGCATTTCGCCAGGCTATCTCTCCAGTAAGGCACTGCGATGCCGAAGGTAGCTTTTATCTTTTCTTTATTCAGCACACTGTAGGCGGGCCGCTTAGCGGCTGTTTTATACTTATCAGAGGTAACAGGGGAAATGCGGGTAGTCGCATTGGTCATCTCTTTGATGGCAATGGCAAAGTCGTACCAGCTGGTAACTCCCTCGTTACTATAATGATAAACGCCGCCCAGGGCTGCATCAGGGTTTACTGTTTTATATTGCAGTATATCCAGAATGGCCACCGCCAGGTCGCCGGCATAGGTAGGGGTACCTGCCTGATCAAAAACCACGTTTAATTCCTGTTTTTCCTGCATCAGTTCACGCATACGCTTTACGAAGTTGACTGCATATTCCGAATAGAGCCAGGAAGTACGGAGTACAATGGTTTGTTCATTGTAGCCGATAGCTGCGGCTTCGCCCCGAACTTTGGAGGCGCCGTAGATGCTCTGAGGATCGGTTTCATCTTCTTCCGTGTAGGGCACGTTTTGCCGGCCGCTAAATACGTAGTCAGTAGAAATGTGCAGCAACTGGCTATTATGTTGCGCACAGATTTCCGCGAGCGCAAGTACTGCCTGGAAATTCAGGAGAAAGGCGTTGTCTTCGTCTTCTTCTGCTTTGTCTACCGCTGTATAAGCCGCGCAGTTGATACAGGCGTCAATCGGTTGTGCGGAGAAATAAGCCGCCAGTGCATCGGCATTGGTAATGTCGAGATCCTGGTAATCAGTGAATAACAGGTTAAATTGTGGATAATCACCGGCTACTTTCTGCAAGGCCTGGCCTAGTTGACCGTTTCCCCCGGTAACAAGAATATTTTTCATGGCAATGATCAGCTGTTAAAAATAAAATTATGTTGTACGTCTGCCAGCTTAGGCAGGATCAGGTCTTTTTCAGAAACGATCGCATCTTTAAGATCAATTCCCCAGTCTATCTCTAAGGCAGGATCGTTATAGACGATGCCGCCTTCGCTGTTTTTGTGATAAAAATTATCGCATTTGTACATTACTTCTGCGGTTTCACTGATCACTGCGTATCCATGTGCAAATCCTTTTGGAACCAGTAGCTGTAACTTGTTTGCCGCACTCAGCTCTATTGCAAAAGATTTACCATAGGTGGGAGAGCCTTTGCGGATATCTACCACCGCATCAATAATCCTTCCCTCCAGTACTCTTACTAATTTAGTTTGGGCATATGGTTCCAGCTGGTAGTGAAGCCCCCGAAGTACGCCATATACAGACCTGGCCTGATTATCCTGAACAAATTTATAATCAATGCCTTCAGCACTGAAAGTATTGGCATTGTAGCTTTCAAAAAAATAACCACGATGATCACCCAATACTTTTGGTTCGTAAATTAAAAGACCGGGTATACCCGTTTGTTGAAAAGGCATGAGTAATAACTATCTTTTTTGATATTGTTCGTTATAATATTTCTGATAATCTCCGCTGGTTACATTTTTGAGCCACGCTTCATTCTCCAGGTACCAGTCCACCGTTTTTTCAAGGCCTTCTTCAAATTGAAGCGAAGGCTCCCAACCCAGTTCCTTATTCAGTTTGGTAGCGTCTATGGCGTAGCGGAGATCATGCCCTGCACGATCTTTCACATAAGTGATAAGTTGTGCCGAGGTACCTTCCGGACGTGCCAGTTTCTTATCCATAATCTTACACAGCAACTGAATGAGATCGATATTCTTCCACTCATTAAAGCCACCAACATTATAGGTATCTCCTATTTTACCATGATGGAAGATCGTGTCAATAGCCCTGGCATGATCATTCACAAATAACCAGTCCCGGACATTCTCTCCTTTACCATATACCGGTACAGGTTTGTTATTTTTAATATTATGTATTGCCAGCGGAATCAGCTTCTCTGGGAAATGATGCGAACCGTAGTTATTGGAACAATTAGAAATAACAACCGGCAAATGATAGGTGTGATGGTAAGCCATCACAAAATGATCTGAACTGGCCTTGGAAGCAGAGTAGGGAGAGCGTGGATCGTATGCAGTTGTTTCGAGGAAAAATCCTTCTTCTCCCAACGAACCATATACTTCGTCGGTGGAAACGTGATAAAACAGCTTTCCTTCCATGTTGTCTTTCCAATGCTTTTTAGCACTGTTCAGTAACACAGCTGTGCCCAGTACATTGGTTTTGATAAATGCCAGGGGATCCATGATAGAGCGGTCTACGTGGCTTTCTGCAGCCAGGTGTATTACACTGTCAAACTGGTATTTTTCGAAGAGTTGCTCAATAAAAGCTTCGTCCGTAATATCTCCTTTTTCAAAAGAATAGTTAGGTTGTTCCTTTACGTCTACCAGGTTTTCAAGATTACCTGCATATGTGAGCGCGTCCAGGTTCACAATCTGGTAATCCGGGTATTTATTAACAAATAACCGTACTACATGGGAACCAATGAAACCCGCTCCGCCTGTAATCAATAATTTCCGCTTCATTGACGGTAAAATTTAATTTTTATTTTAATAACGCTTTTTTAAAGTATTCATATGTAATCTTCAGGCCTTCCTGACGATTCACTTTAGGCTCCCATCCTAGTAAAGTACGGGCTTTGGTGATGTCGGGCTGACGCTGTTTCGGATCATCTTTTGGCAACGGGTGATATACGATTTTTTGTTTAGCTCCCGTTAAGGCAATGATTTCTTCCGCAAATTGATTCAGGGTGATCTCCTGTGGATTGCCAATGTTTACAGGTAGGTGGTAATCACTTAATAATAAACGATAAATACCTTCTACCAGGTCGTCGACATAGCAAAAAGAGCGTGTCTGGCTACCATCCCCAAATACAGTAAGGTCCTCGCCATTCAATGCCTGGCTCATAAATGCTGGTAAAGCCCTTCCGTCATTGAGACGCATACGTGGACCATAGGTATTGAAGATACGAATGATACGCGTTTCAACTCCATGAAAATTGTGATAAGCCATGGTAATAGACTCCAGGAATCTTTTGGCCTCGTCATATACTCCTCTGGGGCCGACCGGGTTTACATTCCCCCAGTATTCTTCCGGCTGCGGATGAACATTGGGATCGCCATATACTTCTGATGTGGAGGCCACAAGGATACGAGCCTTTTTTTCCTTGGCAAGTCCCAGCAGGTTATGTGTTCCCAAAGACCCCACTTTCAGGGTTTGAATAGGCATCTTCAGGTAATCTATCGGGCTGGCAGGAGATGCAAAGTTTAATATATAGTCCAGTTTCCCTGGTATATGCACAAATTTGGTGACATCATGATGGTAGTACTCAAATTCCGGCAAAGGAAAAAGGTGTTCAATATTCTTGATATTACCAGTAAGCAAGTTATCCATGGCAATAACATGGTAGCCTTCTTTTATAAAGCGGTCGCAGAGATGGGATCCAAGGAAGCCTGCTGCACCGGCAATAAGTATTCTTTTCTTTTCCATACGTCAGGTATAAATATTAAAGCATAGCAGGTATACGTCCAACACTTTCGTAGTGATATCCCAGCTCCTTCATACGACTTACTTCGAAAAGGTTTCTGCCATCAAAAATGGCTTTATTTTTCAAACTCGCGGAAATTTTATGGAAATCCGGGGTCCTGAATACGCTCCATTCGGTAGCAATGATAAGGGCATCGGCATTATCCAGGCAGGCATACTGATGATCAGCATAGGTGATCTTATCACCCAGCACATGCTTCACATTAGGCATTGCTTCCGGATCAAAAACAGTTACCGTAGCGCCTTCTGCCACCAAAGCGTCAATGATATATAACGCTGGCGCTTCCCTGATATCATCTGTATTAGGCTTGAATGCGAGCCCCCATAACGCGAAGTGCTTGCCATTCAGATTATTTTCAAAAAAGGCTTTTATCTTGGGAAGTAAAAATAATTTCTGCTTTTCATTTACATCCATTACCGCATTCAGAATTTTAAATTCATAGTCGGCATCTTCAGATGATTTAACCAGTGCCTGTACATCCTTGGGAAAGCAGCTACCTCCATATCCAATGCCAGGAAACAGGAAGCGTTTGCCAATACGGTCATCACTGCCAATGCCCCTGCGAACCATGTCTACATCAGCGCCCAGCTTCTCACAGAGAATAGCGATTTCATTCATAAAAGAAATCTTGGTCGCCAGGAAGGAATTAGCGGCATACTTGGTCAGCTCGGCGGATTTTTCATCCATGAACAAAATGGGATTTCCCTGCCGTACAAACGGAGCATACAATTCACCCATTACTTTGCGTGCCCGCTCTGACATGGTACCAATTACTACCCTGTCAGGTTTCATGAAATCATCTACTGCTACTCCTTCCCGCAGAAATTCAGGGTTGGAAACTACATCAAATGGGATTTTACAGTTTTGGGCAATGGCAGCTGTTACTTTTTCGGCAGTACCTACCGGCACGGTACTTTTGTCCACTATTACTTTGTAACCGGTCATAATTTTGCCTAAGTGAGCCGCTACATTGAGCACAAAGGAAAGGTCCGCTGAACCATCGGCTCCTGGTGGGGTAGGAAGGGCCAGGAAAATTACTTCAGCTTCGCGGATGCCATCCTCCAGACTGGTGGTAAAAGACAGGCGTCCCTCTTTTAGATTACGCTCAAATAGTTTCTCCAATCCTGGTTCATAAATAGTAATCTGACCAGATGAAAGCTTGTTTACTTTGCTGGCGTCAATGTCTACACAGGTGACATCATTTCCTGTTTCGGCAAAACAGGTACCTGTTACGAGGCCTACGTAACCGGTACCTACAACGGTAATCTTCATGTTGGGGGATTGTTTAAGAATGATTTAACAGACTGGATTATGAGTTCCAGTTGATCGGGATCCATTTCAGTGTGTATTGGTAAGGAAATCACCTTACTGGTGAGATTATCGGTTACGGGAAGATTGAACGCTGCACCGCCGAAGTGCTCGAACATTTTTTGGCGATGTGCAGGAACTGGATAATAAATCATAGCTGGCACTCCTTTGGAAGCCAGGTACTGCTGCAACTCATTTCTGTCGGCATCATGAAGCTGCAGGGTATATTGATGAAACACATGATAACTATTGGCCGCACGATAAGGGGTGGTAATCTGCGGTATGCCGGCAAATGCGGCATCATAAGCATTGGCTACCGCCCGGCGGGCAGCGATGTATTCATCCAGCAACGGTAACTTGATACGTAATACGGCTGCCTGTACGGAATCTAAACGGGAGTTGCAACCTACTACATCATGATAATAGCGGGCGGACTGGCCATGATTGGCTACCATACGGATTTTTGCCGCCAGTTCGTCATCATTGGTGAATAAAGCGCCTCCATCTCCATAGCATCCCAGGTTTTTGGAAGGAAAGAAAGAAGTACAGCCTATATGTCCGATAGTACCTGCTTTCTTTTTGCTGCCATCTTGAAAAGTATAATCAGCGCCAATTGCCTGGGCATTGTCCTCTATCACGTACAGCTGGTGTTTGGCGGCAACGGCCATCAGAGGCTCCATATCCGCAACGTGTCCATATAAGTGTACCGGCACAATAGCCTTGGTTTTAGGGGTAATCGCTTTTTCCACTGCAGCTATATCCAGGCAGTAGGTCTGCGGGTCAATATCCACGAAAACAGGCTTTAACTGTAGCAAAGCAATGACTTCGGCAGTAGCAATAAAAGTAAAAGAAGGAGTAATAACTTCATCGCCAGGTTCCAGTCCTAACGCCATCATCGCAATCTGAAGGGCATCTGTGCCATTGGCGCAAGGTATCACGTGTTTCGCGCCCAGATACGTTTGTAATTCACCGGTAAATTGCTGTACCGCCCCTCCGTTAATAAAGGCCGAGCTTTCCAGAACTTCTTCGATGGCTGCATTTACCTGTGATTTAATCTTCGTATACTGGCGTTTCAAGTCCACCATCTGAATAGGAACCATATGATCGTATATTTTTATTTTATGTAAAGTGTGCAAATTTACAAATTTTGAGATTGGATGAGGATTATCTTTGCATTCATCCGAAAATTAAGTAAAAGTACGCATGGGAATGGTAGCAATAGGCATTTATAATGCCGGACTTCAATTATATAGAGCCGGCGTACAGCTGGCAGCTATGGCTGGCAAAACAAAGGCGCAGCGCTGGCTCAATGGCCGGCAACACTGGCAATCCCGTATGCGCCAGGAGATAGCCGGCCCCATTGTCTGGATTCATGCCGCCTCCCTGGGTGAATTCGAGCAGGGTAGACCCGTTTTGGAGGCCATCCGTACTACTTATCCCTCCTATAAAATTTTATTAACTTTTTTTTCGCCCTCCGGTTACGAGGTAAGGAAAAATTACAAAGGAGCCGATTTTATTTATTACCTGCCCCTCGATACCCGGCGCAATGCCCGGGAACTGTTGGATATTGCACAGCCCGCATTGGCCATCTTCATCAAATATGAATTCTGGTACCATTATCTCACAGAACTCTATACACGTAAGATTCCTACTTTGTTGGTATCCGGCATTTTCCGCAAAGAGCAGGTCTTCTTTAAAGGCCATGGAGCTATGTTCCGTCAGCTATTACAACAACTGACGCATATTTTCGTTCAAAACGAAGCCTCTCTCCGGCTATTACAAGGGATCGGGTTACGAAATGCCAGCGTCAGCGGCGATACCCGCTTTGACCGGGTATCGGCTTTATTACAGGAACATACCGACCTGCCTGAAATATCGTCCTTCATTGGCGGCTGCCAGGTAATCGTAGCCGGCAGCACCTGGCCCGAAGATGAGAAACTGCTGAGCGAATGGTGGCAACAGGAAAGCCGGCCCGGGCTAAAGCTGGTTATCGCTCCCCATGAAATTCAGGAGTCACATATACAGGACATCCTTACCCTGTTTCCTGCTGCCCGGCGGTTTTCTGCTCTCAAAACAGATCAAACAGCTAATGGCCAGGTCCTGATTATCGATAATATCGGAATGCTTACTACGCTGTACCGCTACGCTACCATCGCATATGTGGGAGGAGGATTCGGGAAGGATGGGATCCATAATCTACTGGAACCAGCCGTGTACAGTAAACCTGTTGTTATTGGTCCGGAGTACAGTAAGTACTTCGAAGCTGTGGAACTGGTGGCCGCAGGGGGGGCATTGGTGATCACAAATGCCGCACAACTGCATACCTGCGTACAACAATTATTACAGCCAGGGGAAATATACCCCCGCATTGCCGCGATTGCCGGAAATTACGTAGCCGCCAATACCGGGGCTACCCGGAAAGTATTGGATTATATTCAGGAAAATCGTTTCCTGAGCAGGGAATAGAACTGTTGCACCAGGTGGTGGTCGTCTTCCCAGCCCTGGATAATTTTTATTTCACGCTGGAGCCAGTAATCAGCCTCCTGCAGACTACCGCATTCATTGATGGTTTTAATAGAACGCTCATACAAATCGCTGTCGCCACGGAAAAGCTCCTGAATAAACTGGTATTTGTCGTTGATGCCAATGGCATGACGCAGGTCGTGTATGGGCATATCGCCCAATTTTTGGGCTACTTCCACCTTTTGTTGACGCAGGCGGTCGTTTAGGGATAACCCGTTTACAGGTTCTTGCGCCTTATTTTCCCGGGATGTGGCCGGAACAGGGACATGTGCAGCTATTTCATCGAAAAGTGTGGCTGGTTTAGGCTTTTCCGGCACTGGTATATGCGCCACAGGGGCTGGGGCCGGCTGGGGAATCACGGCCGGTTCAGGTGCCGCTATGGGCGCAGGCGCCTGGGCAGTGGCTGCCCGGCTGTTGATATCTTCAACGGGGGCAATATGATTGAATGTAGGGACATCATGCAACCGCGCCGCCCGACTGTTGATATCTTCTGCTTCGGACGATATTTCGGGAACGGTCACTACCTCCAAGGATTTATTTGATGGTAATGTTGTAGTTTGCGCCGCAGTTGGCTCAGCCACCGGAATGGCAACGGGTTGTTGCACCGGCATAATTACCGCAATGGTATTACGCTGGGACGATTGTACCTGTTGCTGATGTTGCAGGGTACGTACATGTAACACTTCGGCCTGCAGCAATTGTACATAGTACGAAATAGCGGACAGGTCGGCGCCAGAATTTTTCAATTCCTGTAGTTTCTCAATTAATGCATTAATTTTTTCCATGCCTTAATTGTTAACGGGTGAGAGATGAAAATATTTTATTCTCATAAAATTAGAATATTTTAATTAATTAATAATCAAATTAGTATAATATGTTTATTGAACCTTCTCTTGCAGGAGGGCGGAGGGGCTGGATTGAAGTAATTTGCGGCTCCATGTTTTCGGGAAAAACCGAAGAACTGATCCGCCGCCTGAAACGTGTACATATCGCCAATTTAAAGGTGGAAATTTTCAAACCTGCGATAGATATCCGGTACGATCAAGGCGCCATTACTTCGCACGATGAAAACAAGATTGTTTCTACACCAATTGAAAATTCTCAGCAAATCCTGTTACTGGCCCAGGATGTAGATGTAGTGGGTATTGATGAGGCCCAGTTCTTCGACGATGAGCTTCCCAATGTATGTGATCAGCTGGCTCTCAGGGGAGTACGGGTAATTATAGCCGGGCTGGATATGGATTATACCGGTAAACCTTTCGGCCAGATGCCTTTCCTGTTGGCCAAAGCAGACTATATTACCAAGCTGCACGCCATCTGTGTAAAATGTGGGCATATTGCCAATTATTCCTACCGGAAGTCTGCTTCCAAAGAAACATTACTGCTGGGAGAAAAAGACGTATATGAACCGCGGTGTCGGCATTGCTATTATGAAAATGTATAATGATTATAAAAGGAAAAGCCCACCACTGGTGGGCTTTTCCTTTTATAATCATTATACCATCAGGTATGTTGTTTTACCTTAAACGTAAATTTCTTCTGTGTCAGATAGCTGAAAATAACCACCAGCGCAGTGGTACATATTTTCCCCACGGTAGGGTAAAAATGCAGATGATCCACAAAAATCTTCATCAGCAGGTAATTCAGTAAAATACAGATCCCCACTAACACGAAGTACCGGAACAGCTGTACCCGGCCCCTTAGATTGGAGTCCGAGAAAACAACGTATTTGCTGAGCAGGAAGCCGGTAGGAAAGGTAACCGCCATAGACATGAATAAGGCGGCGATATGCGCGCTCATATTAAAAAATACCAGGTGCACCATTTGCTGATGCAGCACGAAATTGTAACACACGAAATACAGGAATATGTCCAGCACGGTATTTCCACCGCCACAGGCGAGGTACCGGAAGGTTTGCCAGGGCAACACCTTCGAAAAGGGCTGATAGAAGAACCTGAGTATCTGAAGTATGGCGTTTCGTAGCATCATAAAAATAGGCGCAAAGTTATACGTTTTCCGGGTTTTCGGAAACACTTTAACGAAAGTTAACAACTGTACAGGGTTATCTTAACATATTCCTTTTTTTCCAGGGAGAAGAAACGGAATGGGTGTTGATAGCTGCTTCCTGTAAAGTTATATTTTGTTGCTGCCATACATACGCAGCTAAAATAGCTGCCAGCTTATTGATATCGGCAGACTCCGCTTGTAATGCCTGTGGTGTGAAATATTTACCAATAAAATTGGTATCGAATTTTCCTTCAATAAATGCAGGTTGCTGTAATGCCCAATGACCAAAGGGAAGCGTGGT
This sequence comes from Chitinophaga eiseniae, assembly GCF_012641265.1. Classification (GTDB taxonomy): domain Bacteria; phylum Bacteroidota; class Bacteroidia; order Chitinophagales; family Chitinophagaceae; genus Chitinophaga; species Chitinophaga eiseniae_A. Next base: position 11,209 of record NZ_JABAHZ010000015.1, read on the forward strand.
TTTAATCCCTTTTACCAGGTATTCTTCAATGGCTCGCAGCAAACGGTGCCTGGCTTCCTCCCGGTCGCTACCCCAGGCAATCAGCTTGGCAATCATCGGGTCATAATAAATAGGAATATCCATTCCCTGTTCATATCCATCGTCTACTCTGATGCCATATCCCTGCGGACGGATGTAAGTTTCCAGTTTCCCCGTATCGGGCAAAAAGTTATTGGCCGGATCTTCTGCACAAATGCGCAATTCAATAGCGTGGCCGTTTATTTTAAGGCTTTCCTGAGTAAAGGAAAGTTTTTCCCCCCGGGCTATCTTAATCTGTTCTTTTACGAGATCCAATCCGGTGATCAGTTCTGTAACAGGGTGCTCTACCTGTAAACGGGTGTTCATTTCCAGGAAATAGAAATTGAGTTGCTCATCTACCAGGAATTCCACGGTACCTGCGCCATAATAGTTACAGGCCCGGGCTACATCTACAGCACATTGTCCCATGGCGGCGCGGATCGCCGGCGTAAGACAGGAAGACGGGGCTTCCTCGATCAATTTCTGGTGCCGGCGCTGGATAGAGCACTCCCTTTCAAATAGATATACGCAGTTGCCATGGCGATCCCCCAGCACCTGGATTTCAATATGACGAGGGGCGCCCACATATTTTTCAATGAATACCGCATCATCGCCAAAGGCGCTCAGGGCTTCACTTTTAGCTAATCTTATCTGTTCTTCCAGTTCTTCCGGTGCATTCACCACCCGCATTCCTTTACCGCCACCGCCTGCAGAAGCCTTGATAAGTATAGGAAAACCGGTCTTTTTCACCACTTCCCGGGCTTCTTCCACACTGCGCAAAGGGGTTTCTGTACCCGGTACCATCGGAACGCCAAATTTCTGGGCAGCCTGTTTGGCGGCCAGTTTACTCCCCATCACCTCTATAGAAGCGGCAGATGGCCCGATGAACGTAATACCGGCATCGGTTACCTGTTGCGCAAAACGGGCGTTTTCACTTAAAAATCCATATCCCGGATGAATACCATCCACCTGCTTTTCTTTGGCTACTGCAATGATTTTTTCGCCCAGCAGATAAGATTGATTGGAAGGGGCAGGGCCAATGCAAACCGCTTCATCTGCATATTGTACAAACGGCATGGTGCGATCGGCTTCGGAATAAACCGCCACCGTTTTAATGCCCATTTCACGTGCCGAACGCATAATGCGTAATGCTATTTCTCCCCGATTGGCAACCAGAATTTTATTCATTACTCTTTTTTATGGAGGGGCTAATATACTTTTTTTAAAGCATAAAGGGAGAAGCATTATCCTTTATGCTTTATGCTATCTTTGCGGCTGATCATGAAAAAAGATAATCCTCTACGGCAAACATTGACCCTGGTAAAAAAAGACCTTACGCTGGAATTGCGCCAGCAATATGCCTTTTATGGAGTACTGCTCTATATTGTGGCTACGGTTTTTGTTATCAACCTGATGATGGGAAGACCGGACGATAAGGTATGGAATGCCCTTTTCTGGGTAATACAGCTGTTTGTAGCGGTAAACGCGGTAGCCAAGAGCTTTATGCAGGAAAACCGGGGACGCCTGCTATATTTCTATTCTATCGTCAATTCCCGGGTGTTTATTGCGGCTAAATTAATTTACAATACCATACTCATGGCGCTGATGAGCATTATCGCCCTGATATGCGCCGTGGCTTTCCTGGGCAATCCTATTCTCCATCCGGCCTATTTTATTGGAATGGTATTACTGGGAGGCACCAGTTTATCCCTGCTGTTTACCATGCTGGCGGCTATTGCAGCCCAGGCCAACCATAACGCCGCCCTGATGGCAGTGATGGGATTCCCGCTGATTATGCCGGTGCTGATGCTGCTGGCCAATATCTCCCTGTCGGCCTTTGTAACGGTATACCAGCCCGAACTGCCCAGGATGTTCCTCCTGCTGGGGGGAATGGATATCCTCGTAATTGCCCTGACAATGATACTTTTCCCGTTTCTGTGGAAAGACTGATATTAGAAATATCAAAGAAAAGGCTCACTTCTGTAAACGATATTTAACGGGGATTTGCTGCTGTTGGATAAACTTAAAATCCCCGAAAAGCTTTGTGATTAGGTTTAAAACGTGTAGGTTTGCCAGCGGAATATAGCTATTAGAAAATGGCCAAACACTGGTGGAAAGCATTAGCGATACTGCTTCTTTTATATGTAATTATCGCCGGGTTCACTGTTGAAATACCTATCATAGGAACCAACGGACAGTCATCCAGAGGATTGTTCTTTCATGTACCGATGTGGATATGTATGTATACCATGTTCACGATCTCGATTGTCTACTCCCTCTTCTTTCTTTCCAAATACGACCTGAAAAAAGATGTGATCGCTGCCGCTGCTGCGGGAGTAGGCTCTTTCTTCGGCGTAATGGGATTTGCCACAGGTTCCCTCTGGGCTACCTATACCTGGGGAGGGACGCTCACCGATGACCCGAAGCAAATGTGTACGGCCCTCGCGATATTGATTTACCTGGCCTACCTGGTATTGCGCCTGTCAATCCATGATCTCGACAAACGGGCACGTATATCCGCAGTTTATAACATTTTTGCTTATGCCCTGCTGATACCGCTCACCTATATCATTCCGCGTATGGTGGACTCCCTGCATCCGGGCAGCGCTACCACTCCTGGCTTCGCTTCCAAAGATACCAGCGGCTCTATGAAACAGGTATTGTACCCCGCTTTCATCGGCTGGACCCTGCTGAGCGTGTGGATATTCAGCCTGGTAGTACGTTATAAGAAATTACAGCTTAAAAATATTTTTAAATGATCAACAAAGCGTTTTCATTTTGCCTGACCCTGGCCCTGCTATGCATATCGGTACTGGCAAATGCACAACAGCAGAATACCGAGAAAGGACCCATCAACGAATTCTTCCGCAGCAATGACAAGATTTACGTGATTGTGGGCGTTTTAGTGATCATCTTCATTGGAATTGTGTTATTTCTTATCAGACTGGACAGAAAAATAGGTAAGCTGGAAGAAAAGGAAAGAAATAACCCCTGATAGCATAGAATCTAATCGTTATACCAAAACAATAATTTATGTCGCAAGATCAGCATTATAGCTTTTTCCAAAGTGTGGAAAAGAGCTTCGACAAAGCAGCTGCGTTCACCAAATGGGACAAGGGTATCCTGGAGCAGATCAAAGCCTGCAACGCCGTTTACCAGATTAAGTTCCCGGTTCGGATAGGCGATACAGTACAGGTAATTGAAGCTTACCGTGTACAACATTCCCATCATAAACTGCCTTGTAAAGGGGGGATTCGCTTCAGCGATGAAGTGAACCAGGACGAAGTGATGGCGCTGGCATCCCTGATGACCTACAAATGCGCTATTGTAAACGTACCCTTTGGTGGAGCTAAAGGCGGTCTGAAAATTAATCCCCGCAATTATACTCCCTTCCAGCTGGAAGCAATTACCCGTCGCTATACAGCAGAACTGGTAAAGAAAAACTTTATTGGCCCCGGCACAGACGTTCCGGCTCCTGACTATGGTACTGGTGAAAGAGAAATGAGCTGGATCCTGGATACCTACATGAGTTTACGCCCCGGTGAAATTGATGGTTATGGTTGTGTAACTGGTAAACCTGTATCCCAGGGCGGGGTACGCGGTCGTACCGAAGCTACCGGCTTAGGTGTATTCTACGGTTTACGTGAGCTGTGCAACATCAAGGAAGATATGGACCGTTTGGGCCTGACTACCGGTATTGAAGGCAAACGTGTGATTGTTCAGGGGATGGGTAACGTAGGTTACCATGCTGCCAAATACTTCCACGAAGCAGGTGCTAAGGTGGTATGTCTCATCGAGTGGGACGGCGCTATCTTCAATGAACAGGGAATGAATCCTGATGAAGTACTGATGCACAAGAAAGCTACCGGCTCTATTGTTAACTTCCCGGGTGCTACTAACCTGAATAAAAATACCGATGGCCTGGAGCTGGATTGCGAAATCCTGATTCCTGCGGCATTGGAAAACGTAATCGACAAACATAACGCGCCTAACGTTAAAGCCAAGATCATCGGGGAAGCTGCTAACGGTCCGTTAACACCAGAAGCAGACGAAATCCTGAATAAGAAAGGCGTGATCGTGGTACCGGATATGTTCCTGAATGCCGGTGGGGTAACCGTTTCTTATTTCGAATGGTTGAAAAATCTCAGCCACGTACGTTATGGCCGTTTGGGCAAACGCTTCGATGAGAATATGAACATTCATATCCTGCAAACAATCGAAGACCTGACCGGTAAGCAAGTATCTGATAAAGAAAGAAAATTCATTGCTCATGGAGCCGATGAGGTAGACCTGGTGTATTCCGGCCTGGAAGAAACCATGCATGCCGCCCTCCACGAAGTACGCGATGTAATGATGGCTAATCCACAGATACACGATATGCGTACGGCTGCTTATGTAGTAGCAATCAACAAAGTAGGCGCTGCTTACGAGCAACTGGGTATTTTCCCTTGATGCACGATGATAGATAAATTTTGTAGCCCCTGCGCCGCCGGCGTGGGGGCTTTTTTATGCAAATGAGGGTAAGGCAGAAAGGAAGTTCCATTGCTGTTCCCTGGCCATATACTTGCCACAGAAGGTATGGATACCATTGGTAATCACCAGGTAAGTGGCCGGGATCACCATATTGTAACGGATCACCTGTTGCATAGTCTGCTCTGTAAGCGGTACATTCATTTCTTTGCATTCTACCAGCATCCAGGGTTGTGTTGCACGATTATAGATCACGATATCATACCGCTTTTTCATCTCTCCCAGGTATATTTCTTTTTCAATACCTATGAGCGCAGCCGGGTATCCCATTACTTTTACCAGGTAGTTCAGGAAATTTTGCCTGACCCATTCTTCCGGCGTGAGCACCACGTATTTCTTGCGGAAGCGGTCGAAAATCATTTCTTTATTACCTTCTTTCATAATCTTAAAATCCGGTGGGGGGAAGCTGATCGCAATCAAAATACAACAGGTTTTAATGTGGGTACGAAGATAGTTACATTAGGATAATATTGCCGTTAGCGAACAAAACGTTACATTTGCTTGTCAAAAGGCTATGAAGACAAAAGAAGAAATTGTAGCTAATTGGCTGCCCCGCTACACAGGTGAGAAACTAGACAGTTTCGGATCTCATATCCTCCTCACCAATTTCAGTAATTATGTAACCATGTTTGCCGAATGGAATAATGTAGAAATCATTGGCCATGGTAAACCTATGCAATGCGCCACGGCCGGCGATATCACCATTATCAACTTTGGTATGGGGAGCCCGGGCGCTGCTACCGTGATGGACCTGTTATCCGCCATCTCTCCCAAAGCCGTATTATTCCTGGGAAAATGTGGTGGATTGAAGAAGAAAAACAGTATCGGCGATCTCATATTGCCCATAGCGGCTATACGGGGAGAAGGTACCAGCAATGATTATTTCCCACCCGAAGTGCCGGCGCTGCCTGCGTTTGCATTGCAAAAAGCTATCTCCACCACTATCCGTGATTCCGGTTTCGACTATTGGACAGGTACCTGCTATACCACCAACCGCAGGGTATGGGAGCATGATACCGACTTTAAGCAATACCTGGAAAAAGTAAGAGCCATGGCGGTAGACATGGAAACGGCCACTATCTTCTCGGTTGGGTTCTATAACAAAATTCCTACGGGCGCTTTATTGCTGGTGTCTGATCAACCCATGGTGCCAGAAGGCGTAAAAACGGAAGAAAGTGACAAAAAGGTAACCACACATTTCGTGGAACGTCATCTTAAAATAGGGATAGACTCCTTACAAAAGCTGATTGATAGTCACCAAACCGTGAAGCACCTGCGTTTTTAGAATTGTTTGTATCTTCCGGGTATGCTTTCCACTCGGGTAGAGATACAGGACCTTTCGGTCACTTTCCGGTCAGGTGAAACCACCACAAAGGCTGTTAACCATATTTCCCTTTCTATAGGCAAGGGAGAAATTGTAGGCGTAGTAGGAGAATCCGGCTCCGGAAAATCCGTTACCGCCTTGTCGCTGATGCGGCTGATCGACTTGCCAGGCGCTGATACCGGTGGACAAATACTTTACCAGCCCGGTGCTGCACAGCCGGTAAATTTGTTGGCATTGCCTGAAGCGGCGATGCGCAGCTACCGGGGCAATGAAATAGCCATGATCTTCCAGGAGCCCATGACGGCCCTGAACCCGCTACATACCTGTGGCCAACAGGTGGCAGAAGCCATCCGGCTGCATACGGCCGTGAGCCTGCCAGCGGCCAGAGAGCAGGTGAAGTCCCTGTTTGAGAAAGTAAAACTGCCCGACCCTGCAGGTATCATGCAGCGTTATCCCCATGAACTTTCCGGCGGGCAAAAACAGCGCGTCATGATTGCTATGGCCATTTCTGGCCATCCCAGGTTGCTCATCGCCGATGAACCCACTACCGCTCTAGATGTTACCGTACAAAAAGCCATCCTCGAATTGCTCCGGGAGCTGCAACAACAGATGGATATGAGTGTTATTTTTATCACCCACGACCTCGGGGTAGTGGCCGAACTGGCCAATAGGGTAGTGGTGATGTACAAAGGCAATATTGTAGAGCAGGGAGATGTAGCCACCGTATTCCAACAGCCGCAGCACCCTTATACCAAAGGGTTGCTGGCCTGCCGCCCCCCGCTGGATAAACGTTTGGTGCGATTGCCCGTTATCCGCGACTTTATGGAAACCGACTCACAGGGACAGATACACGAAAAAAATGAAATTATCCAGACTGTGCTGGAATCCCTGGTAATCCCGGAAGCCGATATCACGCGGAGGGAACAACAGTTGGCCGCCGCCGCGCCATTACTGGAGGTACAGGGGCTGAAGACCTGGTTTCCCGTAAAGAGAAGTATAACCGGTAAAGTACTACAATGGGCAAAGGCCGTAGATGACGTGAGTTTCCAGGTGAAGACCGGCGAAACGATGGGGTTGGTGGGAGAATCTGGCTGCGGTAAAACAACGTTGGGCAGATCTTTGTTAAGACTGATACCTCCCACTGCCGGGAGTATTTTTTATAAGGGACAGGATATTATGAGCTTGTCGGCCGCCGGCATGCGTGGCTTACGCAAGGATATGCAGCTGATTTTCCAGGATCCTTATGCGTCGCTAAATCCGCGCAGGACTATCGGCGCCGCCATCCTGGAGCCTATGCAGGTACATGGTCTGCATGGATCGGAACGCAGTCAGTGGGAGCGGGTCCTGGAATTGCTGGAGAAGGTAAACCTGCAGCCGGAGCATTTCAACCGGTATCCACACGAGTTTTCCGGTGGGCAGCGGCAGCGGATCGTCATTGCGCGGGCGCTGGCGGTGGATCCTTCTTTTATTATCTGTGATGAATCGGTGGCAGCGCTGGATGTAAGCATACAGGCCCAGGTGCTGAATTTGCTGATCCGTTTGCGGGAAGAGCTGGGCTTTACCTGCATTTTTATTTCGCACGATTTATCGGTGGTGCGGTTTATCAGCGACCGGATGATGGTGATGCAGAAGGGAAAAATTGTGGAACAGGGGGCAGCCGATGCCGTTTACAACCACCCGCAAAATGCTTATACCCAACAACTGATTGCAGCTATTCCGAAGGGGATATAATATATAAATTACTGGTTATTAATTATTTTATATCATTTTTTGATGAAATAGATTATAATTGGTACCTTCGCACCTCTAAAATTTATTCATACCGTAATATGAAACTATCACAGTTCAAATTCGATCTTCCTTTAAATCTGATCGCACAGCACCCTACCAAGACAAGAGATGAATCACGTTTAATGGTGGTACATCGTAATACCGGAAAAATTGAGCACAAAGTATTCAAGGACATCCTCGGTTATTTTAATGACAAGGATGTAATGATTGTGAACAATACCAAGGTGTTTCCTGCAAGGTTGTATGGCCGTAAAGAAAAGACAGGAGCAAAAATTGAAGTATTCCTGTTGCGTGAGCTGAACAAGCAAAACCGTTTGTGGGATGTAATTGTTGATCCTGCCCGTAAAATCCGTGTAGGCAACAAGTTGTATTTTGGCGATGATGAAACGCTGGTGGCAGAAGTTATTGATAACACCACCTCCAGGGGCCGTACTATCCGTTTCTTATTTGAAGGCAATGATGAAGAATTCAAGCAGGTATTAGACCAGCTGGGAGAAACGCCTTTGCCTAAATATATCAAACGTAAACCGGAAGATGAGGACAAAGAACGTTATCAGACGGTGTATGCCAAGTACGAAGGTGCGGTAGCTGCGCCTACTGCGGGTTTGCACTTTAGCCGTGAGTTGATCAAGCGTTTGGAAATCAAAGGGGTGAAGTTTGCAGAAGTAACGCTGCACACAGGTTTGGGTACTTTCCGTCCTATCGAGGTAGAAGACCTGAGCAAGCACAAAATGGATGCGGAGTACTTCCTGATCGAAGAACATGCCGTGAAAGTGGTAAATAAAGCGAAAGAAGAAAACCGCAAGATCTGCGCTATCGGTACCACTTCTGTACGTGCCGTAGAATCTTCTGTTACTGCGCAAAACCACCTGAAAGCTGCGGAAGGATGGACTAATACCTTTATTCATCCGCCTTACGACTTTGCTATTCCGAATGCAATGGTCACCAACTTCCACCTGCCTAAGACCAGCCTGTTGATCATGACCTGCGCTTTTGCAGGATATGATCTGATCATGGAGGCTTACCAGCAGGCCATCAAAGAAAAATACCGTTTCTTCAGCTATGGCGATGCTATGCTGATCATTTAATTACAAAGTATTTCCTGGGATTATCTTATTCAGTATACTGGATAAGGTAATCCCTGATTTTTTTGTATGGAATATAAAAAAGTGGCGATCATTGTTGCCGGAGGCTCCGGTACCCGTATGCAAAGTGCTGTACCCAAACAGTTCCTGGAGCTTGCGGGAAAGCCCGTCCTATACCACACCATTGCTGCTTTTGCCGCTGCTTATGCCGATATGGAAATCGTATTGGTATTGCCGGAAGCACATTTCTCTTTTGCCAATCAATTACTACAGGAGTTTGACCCCTTACCGGCTATCACCATTGTAAAGGGAGGAGAAACCCGTTTTCATTCCGTTAAGAATGGACTGCAGCTGGTAGATAGTCCGTCGGTAGTATTTGTACATGATGGCGTACGTCCACTGGTATCTACTGCGTTGATACGTGCCTGTTATGAGGCTGCTTTGAGCCATGGTAGCGCTATCCCGGTGGTAGATATGAAAGATAGTATCCGGGAGATCCGGGCAGGTAATAATGCGGCGGTAGACCGCGATCGTTTTAAAATTATTCAGACCCCACAAACCTTTCTTTCTCACCTGATTTTGCCTGCGTTTGAGTTACCTTATGATCCATTGTTTACAGATGAAGCGACGGTAGTAGAACGTTTGGGGCACCCGGTGCATCTGCTGCCCGGAGAGGAATCCAATATCAAGATAACCAAGCCACTGGACCTGACGATTGCAGAGGCCCTGTTAAAGGAACGGCATTAAAAATACTGTGGTTTTAGTAAGGGCTTTTGAACCCGGTTGCCGCTGCTTTTGAAGTATCTGCATAGAGCACGGCGACAACAATTTGCCGGTTGGTGAGCGTATCGCATTTAGTGACGTTGACGGCGCTGGAAAAAATCTCTCCCTGTATACTCAGGTATTCGTAACGTATGTTGTGCCTGGAAAGCCAGGCGGCTACAGTGTCTTGTTTGGTAGTAAGTGCAGGGCCCCAGGGGTTATTGCATAATGTTTCATAGTAAAACATCGGCTTGGAAATGCTGGGTGGAGGATCTTTAAAGCAGGCAGTCATTGTTAAAGCCACTGTCAGTACAGGAAGAATACGTTTCATATAAGTTGGTTGCATTATGAAAACGGACTGACAGTGGCTTTTGTTACAGTAGTTAATTATTTGGCGGCGGCTGTTTCAGACAGGCCTTTATTTATTTTTTGAAGGATCTGGTGTGCCACATCCAGCGCCTGCAGGCCATCGATCGCGTTAACGGCTACCGGTTTGTTGTGCAGGATGCTGTCGCGGAACATTTCCAATTCCATGCGGATGGCATTGGATTGTTTGATTTGCGGATTATCGATGGCGATGGTTTTTTTACCGCTGTTGGTTTCAATATCCAGGGTAAATAGGCCTTCGTCTTCCGGCGTTTTCAGTTTAATAATTTCTGTTTTCTTATCGAGGAAGTCAATGCCGATGTAGGCATCTTTCTGGAACAGGCGCATTTTGCGCATTTTCTTCAGGGAAATGCGGCTGGAGGTGAGGTTGGCTACGCAACCGTTATGGAATTCTATGCGTACGTTGGCAATGTCCGGGGTGTCGCTCATAACGGCTACACCACTGGCGGAAATGCGGCTCACGGTAGATTTTACGATGCTTAGTACGATGTCGATATCATGGATCATCAGGTCGAGGATCACGCTGACATCGGTACCGCGGGGATTGAATTCTGCCAGGCGATGCACTTCAATGAACATGGGTTTCAGGTCATATCCTTTGAGGGCGAGGTAGGCTGGGTTGAAGCGTTCCACATGTCCTACCTGGAATTTGATGTTGGCTTCATCCACCAGCTTTACCAGTGTTTTGGCCTCTTCCATGGTGTTGGTCATGGGTTTTTCCACGAAGATGTGTTTACCATTGCGGATGGCGAGTTCGCATAATTTGAAGTGCAGGGTGGTAGGGGCCACGATATCGATGGCATCTACCTGCTGAATCAATTCTTCCGCCAGGGTAAAGCGTGGGATGTTATATTGCTCGATGATGCTGGCCGCGTTTGCATTGTTGGGATCGTAGAAGCCTACCACTTCTACATCTTTCATAGTGGCCAGTTGAGAGAGGTGTATTTTACCTAAATGTCCTACGCCGAAGAGTCCTATTTTGAGCATATGGAAAATGAATAAATATGTGCGAAAGTAATCAAATATCATCATCTCAGATCATTCCTTCTTCCGCGAGGCTGTAGTAGCCGGTTTCGGATACGATGATATGGTCCAGTACGGCGATATCAAAGAGCAGCCCCAGGTCTTTTATTTTATGGGTTATTCGGATATCGGCCTGGCTGGGGCGCAGGCTCCCGGAGGGATGGTTATGGCAAAGCAGTAGCTTGGTAGCGCCGGTATAGAGGGCTTCCCGGAAGATGAGCCTGGGATCTACCACTGTACTGGTGATACCGCCGCTGCTGATACAGCGGTAGCGGAGTACTTTATTGGCGTGGTTCAGGAACATGACATAGAAGGTTTCAAAGGGCTGATCGGCGAGCAATGGCTTAAAAAACAGGGCTGCGTCTGTGCCGCTGCCAATCACGGTTTTTTTGTCGATGGCGCCTGCCTGTCGCCTGCGGGCCAGTTCCATGGCGGCCAGTACGGTAGTTGCTTTGGCTTCTCCCATCCCTGGCAGCTGTTGTAATTGCCCGATATTCATTTTCCCCAGTTCTGCCAGGTTATTATTGGCCAGGCGCAGAATTTCTTTAGCCAGTTCTATGGCCGACTTTCCTTTATGCCCGGTATGTAACAGGATGGCCAATAGTTCAGCATCACTGAGTGCAGTGGGACCAAGATGGCTGAATTTTTCCCGGGGTTTTTCATCTGCTGGCCAATCGCGTATGGCCAGTCGGGGAGCTGGTTTAAGGTCAACAAACATGGTTATCTCTCTTTATCCAAATATACTTCATCCCTCCCGGAATCTTCCCGATTTCCCCACATTTTTCTATTCCTTTTTCATACGATCATTATAAAATTGTTATATTGAGTACCGATCGTTATGGGAATTTTTCGGGACGATATACCTTTCAGTGTTTGTTGGTAATGCGGTGTTTATAGTTGTTTAATAATAACTATATATTTTATATTTGAAAAAAATCAGGCTGGTACTCCCAAAAAACCATAGTTTTGCAACCTCTTTTCCACTAGTATCTAGTATGCAACCTTCAGTAAAAATTTTCACAGGCAACAGTAATCCTGCATTGGCCGAGAAGATTGCCAAAAAATATGGCAAGGGTCTTAACGGCGGTCTTGGCAAAGTAAAAATTCAGAAATTCAGTGATGGTGAGATCCAGCCTGTGTTCCTGGAAAGTATCCGTGGCGACTATGTTTTTCTTATCCAGGGCACCAGTGCGCCATCAGACAACCTGCTGGAGCTCTTGTTGATGATAGATGCCGCTAAACGGGCGTCAGCAGGCTATATTACTGCCGTAATTCCTTATTTCGGATATGCCCGCCAGGACAGGAAAGATAAGCCCAGGGTGGCGATCGGCTCTAAACTGATGGCCAATCTGCTTACTTCAGCAGGAGCCAACAGGGTGATAACCATGGACTTACATGCTCCTCAGATCCAGGGATTCTTTGATATCCCGGTAGACCACCTGGATAGTTCCGCTATTTTTATTCCTTATATCGAGAATTTAAGGTTAGAAAACCTTACCTTTGCGTCCCCTGATGTAGGTAGCACCAATAGGGTGCGTGAAGTAGCGTCGTACTTTAATGCTGAAATGGTGATTTGCGATAAACATCGTAAACGTGCCAATGAAATAGCATCCATGGTAGTGATCGGAGAGGTGAAAGACAGGGACATAGTGCTCATTGACGATATCTGTGATACCGCAGGAACGCTGTCTAAAGCTGCCAACCTATTAAAGGAAAAAGGCGCCAGAAGTGTTCGTGCATTTTGTACCCACCCGGTATTTAGCGGGAATGCGTATGAAAACATCATGAATTCGGTGCTGGAAGAGGTCGTAGTATGTGATACTATTCCCATCAAACCACAAGCGCCGGGTTCCAAGATTAAAGTGATTTCTGTGGCCGAGCTGTTTGCGGTAGCTATCCGTAACATGCACGAAAACAAGTCTATCACCAGCCTGTTTATACACAGTCATCGCCGGGGCGAATAACCAAGTATTTTAATTACCAATATAAAATTGTCTAAACAATGAAAACAATAACCATCGAAGGACAACTCAGGAGCGAATTCGGCAAAAAAGCCACCCGCCAGATCCGTTCTGAGGAAAAAGTGCCTTGCGTTATTTACGGGGGTGCAGAAACTGTTAATTTTTCAGCTCCTGCAAAAGCATTCAAAAACCTGGTGTATACTGCTGATTTCCAGATCGCAGAGGTTAAACTGGGCGCTAAAACTTACAGATGCGTATTAAAAGATCTGCAGTTTGACGTAGTAACTGACGAACTGGCTCACATCGATTTCATGGAGCTGGTAGAAGACAAAGCGGTAGCAGTAACCCTGCCTATCAAACTGGTTGGTCAGTCTGTAGGTGTTAAAGCCGGTGGTAAACTGGTGAGCAAACTGAAAGCGCTGAAAGTAAAAGCATTACCTAAGCACCTGGTTGAAAATATCGAAGTTAACATCGATAACCTGGAACTGAACGCTAACATCCGTGTAGAAGATGTGAAGATCGAAGGTATCGAAATCACCAACTCTCCGCGTATTCCTATTGCTTCTGTGGTAATGACCCGTCAGCTGCGCCAGGAAGAAGCCACTGCTGAAAAAGACGCTAAAAAGAAATAATCTTTTAGAAATATTTTTCCAAAAAGCCTCTCTACTTTTAGAGGGGCTTTTTAATTTTAGATTTTTCAGGTTATGAAATATTTAATAGCTGGATTAGGCAACATTGGGGAAGAATATAAACATACCCGCCATAACATTGGTTTTGATGTGGTTGACGCCTTTGCTGCCAAACACCAGGCAAATTTCCGGAACGACCGGCTGGCCGATGTTGCCGAATGCAAATGGAAAGGGAAAACGTTTATTGTCATTAAACCCACTACCTACATGAACCTTAGTGGGAGAGCCATTAAGTACTGGCTCGACAAAGAAAAGATCCCGGTAGAAAACCTGCTGGTGATCCTCGACGACCTCGCCCTCCCCATTGAATCGATCCGGTTACGCCCAGGAGGCAGTGATGCCGGGCATAATGGATTAAAAAGTATACAGGAGTCGCTGGGCACCAACCAATATCCCCGATTGCGCTTTGGCGTGGGCAACGACTACCCCAAAGGACGACAGGTGGACTTTGTGTTGAGCAAATGGAAAAAAACGGAAGAGCCTGTTGTGCAGGAAAAAATTAACAAAAGCACGGAAATTATTGAAAGTTTTGCCAGCATCGGCATTGCCCGTACTATGAATGACGCCAACAAGCTCACATTCCTGCTGTAAATGAATCGTATAGCGGATACCTCGCTGTTTTTCTTATCTTTAAAAACAAACGCATTATGAAAATTATTTGCGTAGGCAGGAATTATGCCGACCATGCCAAAGAGTTAAAGAATGAAGTGCCCTCAGAACCGGTATTGTTTATGAAACCCAAGAGTGCACTGCTCCAGAATGGTCACCCGTTTTATTATCCCGAATTTACCAGCAACCTGCACTACGAATGTGAACTGGTACTGAAAGTGAGCAAGAACGGGAAACATATACAGGAAAAATTTGCCGATAAATATTATGATCAGATTTCTGTAGGAATCGATTTTACCGCAAGGGATCTGCAGGATAAACAAAAAGCCAAAGGCTTACCCTGGGAAATCGCCAAATCGTTCGATAATTCAGCCCTGGTAGGCAATTTCATCCCCATTACCCCGGAAATGGACAAGAAAGACATTAATTTCTGTTTGTATAAAAACAAAGCCCTGGCCCAGGCCGGCAATACGAAAGACCTGCTGTTTTCTTTCGATTTCCTCCTGGCTTATATTTCCCGCTTTTTTACCCTCAATATCGGGGATCTGATCTTTACCGGCACTCCCGCCGGCGTAGGACCTGCCGAAATCGGGGATAGTTTTGAAGCATTTATTGAAAATGATAGCCTGTTGGAGTTTAATGTGAAATAGCGCAGAAAGCAGAAAGCAGAAAGCGAAAAGCTATTGTGGAGGATGACCAAAGCGATTTAAATATTCGCTAAGATCATCCTCCACAATAGCTTTTCGCTTTCTGCTTTCCGCTCCTAAGAAGGGATATTCGCATAAATAGTATCCAGTATCCTCGTTAACTCTGCATAGTCGGCCTCTGTGAGCGTTTTCCAGCCAATTTTACGCATGTCATACACCAGCGATTTTACATCTTTGTATTTATCCACACCTGCCGGAGTCAGCTGCAGGTAAACTTTGCGGCGATCCTGGGCATCCGCCTCCCGCTTTACCAGTCCCTTCTTTACCAATAATTCTATAATGCGGGAAATAGTTGTAATGTCCTTTGAGGTATTACGGGCCAGCTCGTTATGGGTGGTTTTTTTGTGCTTGTAAAGATTCTCTATTAGCAGCCATTGGTCCACTGTAATGTCCTTCTGCTCGGCATCGAACTTTTTTTGCCAATAGTTGCGCAATTTTTTGAGCGTAGCATCCAACTTAAAAAAAGATGGATTACTGACGAAAGTATCAGTCATATTAGTTAATTTGCATTAGCAACTGTTGCTATGGCAACTATTGTTTTTAGATTACCGTCATCACCAAAACAGTCTTATTGTGTTTAAAGATAGCACAAGCGTTTCAACTTTAAAAACGCCCACATCCGATCCGGGTGGTCACCAGGGCGAAATGGCTGATTTACTGACAGCGTGGAGATTGATGTGTGAGGCCGGTTCTATGGCCGCCATTTACGAAAACAACAGGAGTATCTGCCGGTATGTACACTCTACCTCCCGGGGGCATGAGGCTATACAAATAGCCACAGGCCTGCAATTGCAGCCGTGGGACTTTGTAAGTCCCTATTATCGCGATGAAAGTATGTTGCTCGCCATGGGCTTTTCACCCTATGAGTTAATGCTGCAGTTACTTGCCAAAGCTGACGACCCTTTCTCCGGGGGACGATCTTATTACAGCCACCCTAACAGCCGTAGAACAGACCGGCCGCAAATTCCTCATCAAAGCAGTGCTACTGGCATGCAGGTGATTCCCACTACTGGCGTTGCACAGGGGATTCAATACCTGGAACAGATCCATTCCAACCTGTTGCGCACCGGCCCGGCAGGTGAATTACCGGTAGTCATTTGCTCCCTGGGCGACGGCAGCGTTACGGAAGGAGAGGTTGCAGAAGCATTCCAGTTTGCCGTTTTAAAACAGCTGCCCGTTATCTACCTGGTACAGGACAACGATTGGGGAATTTCTGCTACCTCCGCAGAAGTACGCACCATGGACGCCTACGAGTATGCAGCCGGCTTTAAGGGATTAGAGCGTATGCAGGTGGACGGGAGCGATTTTACTGCCAGCTATGCCGCCATGGAAGCCGCCATTGGCTATGTACGCCATGAACGCAAACCCATCCTGGTACATGCCACCGTACCGCTGCTCGGACATCATACCTCCGGGGTGCGGAAAGAGTGGTACCGGACGCCAGATGACCTGGCAAAACATGCCGCCAATGATCCATTACCTAAGCTCCGGGCATTACTGGAAAAACATGGGGTTACCGCAGCAGCACTCGACCAGGTAGCCGCCACCGCGGTAACGGATATACAAGCCGCCTTTGATAAAGCCGTGGCTGCTCCCGAGCCCCTCCCGGAAACCGTCACCGAACACATATTTGCGCCCGCCGCCGTCACTGAAGAAAAAGGGGAACGTAGTCCCGCCGGAAAGCAGAAGGTGGTGATGGTAGATGCCGCCCTGCACGCTGTAGAAGAAATTATGTCGGCATACCCTGAAGCCATATTTTTTGGCCAGGACGTAGGCCGCCGGCTGGGCGGCGTATTTCGCGAAGCGGCCACCCTCGGCGATAAATTTGGTATACACCGCGTATATAACACCGCTATACAGGAAGCGTATATTATTGGCGCCACCGCAGGATTATCTGCCGTAGGCGTAAAACCTATAGTGGAAGTACAGTTCGCGGATTATATCTATCCCGGATTTAACCAGCTGGTAACGGAAATCTCCAAATCCTGTTACCTCACCAATGGAAAATACCCCATACAAACCCTTATCCGCGTGCCTATTGGCGCCTATGGTGGGGGCGGCCCTTATCATTCCGGCAGCGTGGAATCAACGCTGTTGAGCATAAAAGGCATCAAAGTGGTATACCCTTCCAACGCCGCTGATATGAAAGGCCTGATGAAAGCAGCCTTCCTCGATCCCAATCCCGTAGTAATGCTGGAACATAAAGGGCTCTACTGGAGTAAAGTGCCAGGTACCCTGGAAGCAATGACCGTGGAGCCAGCTGCCGATTATGTACTGCCATTGGGTAAAGGAGCGGTAGTGCAGCATGCGCATCCCAGGGATGTGGCAAACGGAAATACACTCTGTATTATTACCTACGGGATGGGCGTATACTGGGCCAAAGCCGCTGCCAGGGACTGGCCGGGACAGGTAACCATTATCGATCTGCGTACGCTGTTCCCCCTGGATGAAGCGCTGGTATACGAGACGGTACAGCAACATGGTAAATGCCTGATCCTGACAGAAGAACAACTCAATAACTCTTTTGCACAGGCGCTGGCCGGCCGTATACAACACACCTGTTTTCAATTCCTGGATGCTCCCATATTTACCATGGGCGCCCTGGATTTGCCAGCAGTACCACTCAACACGGGGTTGGAAGCTGCGATGCTGCCAGGTCCGGAAAAGGTAAGCCAGATGATCCGCCAGCTATTGGCCTATTAAAGTTGTGAGTACATGCTTTTCAGGTATTCTCTTGAAAGCCGGATGGTCTGATCTGAAAATAGAGCGAATTATTTTTGAAAAGAAGAATGGTTGCAATTGCTGCAGGCATCGGTTATTTCACTGCCTTAGAAGCGGTACCAAAGGTAAAACTAACGGCAGCGGTTAAACGTTTCATGGCAATGGCGAGTTGATTTTCTACTGTTTTTACAGAGAGATTCATTACTGCAGCGACCTCTTTATATTTCATGCCGTTTTGTTTAATAAGCGTAAATACCATCTTGCATTTGGGAGGAAGTTGCTGTATGGCGAATTCCATTTTACGCACCATTTCCGCGGAAATCATCAGTTGTTCGGGATTGCTGTCGAATGCAATATCTATTTTATCTTCTTCCGGAAAAAATACCTGCCGGGAAGCCACCTGTTTCCGGTGATGATCAATCGCTTTATTTTTTGCGATCACAAAAAGATATACCTGTGGATTTTTTATGTGTGCGAGGGAAGCTCTTTTTTGCCAGCAATGCATGAAAACATCGTTGGTAATTTCTTCAGCAATTTCTTTGGAATGAGTTAATGTGAATGAAAAGCGGAGTAAGGTCACAAAAAAATGATTATAGAAAGCCCGGAAGGCTGCCTGATCATTGTTCATTGTGATGTTACTAAAAAGCTCATTAATTGTACACTGATCCATTCCTGTTTCCCGCTGATAATGGTTGCAAATTATATAACGTAGGTTACGCTAAAGTTAACAAATTAATTTATCTGCAAAAGGTTTTTGTAGCCCTGATATTATTTTGTTGAAAATTAGGGGTATAGTTGCCATCTGCCTGGTTAATCCGCCACCACTGCACTAAAAAAAATATTATTTCCTTTTTGGGGGTTTTTGAATTTCTTTTCGTCCTTCTGCTATAACACTTACAAGCAAGTAAATGATCGAGCAGCAGCGGATAAATTTATTGATGACCAGGAAGATAGCCGGGGAGGCTTCCCTGGAAGAATTAGCAGAACTGGATGAACTGCTGTTGCAATATCCTGAGCTTCAATATACTTATACCATTGTAGCAGATATCCGGGCGATGAAGGAAACCGGTGGATTTTCGCCAGCTGAAGAACAGCAGTTGTTGAAAGATGGACTAGCAAATATGGAGCGGTTAATGGCCGTAGCCGAAGAACGACCGGTAAAGCGGTTATTCCCCTGGAGGATAAGCGCCGGTATAGCCGCCTGCATAGCCGTATTGGTGGCGGTGTATGGCGTATGGAAAATGCCGCGCCATGGAAGTTATGGAAATGAGATAGTGACTAAGAATGGTTCTAAAACCGCGGTAGTGTTACCAGATGGCACCAACGTGGTGCTCAATGCCTGCAGCCGCCTGAAGTATGATGTGAATAAATTTCTGAACGGTAACCGGGAAGTGGTGCTCACCGGCGAAGCTTATTTTGATGTGAAGCATGATCCACAGCATCCTTTTATTATTCAAACCGCTCATGCCAATATAAAGGTGTTGGGCACTGTTTTTAATGTGAAGGCCTATGCCGAAGATGCTACGGTAGAAACTACCCTGCTCAGCGGCAAAGTAGAAGTGAGTTTCCACGAAGGGGCTGCTGGTAAAGTAAATAAGGTAGTAGTACTGGAGCCCGAACAGAAGCTGATTATAGATAAGCAACATATGAATGCTGCTGCACAAAGCAGTCGTAATGATACCATTCATACTTTCGCCATTACCCCACTGAAAGTAAATAACCAGGGCGATAGCAGTAAACAGCAGGAAACTGCCTGGATGAACGACCGCTTTGAATTTGATAACATTACGTTGGAACAGTTATCACACGACCTGGAACGTTGGTACAACGTAACCATCCGCTTTAAAAACGATAAATACAAGTATGAAGTGTTTACGGGCGCTTTCCGTAAACAGCGCATTGAGCAGGTATTACAGGCTTTACAGTTAATGTCGGCAGATATGCACTACGAAGTGAACAGTAAGGAGAATGTTATTTACATATGGTAGTCACTTGGTTTAATAATCATTCATGAACATATAAATCAAATTACTTTTTTATTGCTGACAGCAAATAAAAAAGGGAAATGCTCGAACATTCCCCTTTTCAAAATGCTGGCTAAACAACGTAAACCGATCCACACAATCTGGTAATGGCCTAATTATTTAACCTAACGAAACAAATTTATGAAAAAAAGTTATTGGTGGCCTTCTAATATCCCCCAACGGGATATGAGGAAACTTTTACTGCGTATGAAACTAACTTCCGTATTGCTTTGTGCTGGTTTCTTGCAGCTTAGCGCACATGGGTTTTCACAGGAAAAGATCAGTGTTGATTACAAAAGTATCAGCATTGGCAAGCTCCTGAACGTAATCGGGAAGAAGAGCGATTACACCTTTGTGTATAAAAACAGCGCTATTCCCGAAACCAAGATTGCCATTAAAATGGACGATGCACCCGTGAAAGATGTGTTGGATAGGGCATTGGCGGGAACCTCGCTGAATTACCGGATCATGGCCGATAACCTGGTTGTGATCATGAAAGCGGGAGAATCCATGCAATCGGTGAAAGTAAAAGGACAGGTGAAAGATGAGGAAGGTGTTCCGTTAATTGGCGTAACTGTGTTGATAAAAGGCACTACGCAGGGCGCCAAAACAGATACCCAGGGCCACTATGAGCTAGAGGCCCCGGAGAATGCCACCCTCGAGTTTTCCTATGTGGGATATGAAACCAGGCAATTGCCTGTAAAAGGAGCGCAGGGAGTGACGGTAGTAATGAAGGCCAACGCCAGCGGCCTGAATGAAGTAGTGGTAGTAGGTTATGGCAAACAAAAAAGAGTAAACCTGAGTGGGGCGGTAGATAATATATCTGGTAAAGCCCTGGAGAGCCGGCCCATTACCAACGTAGGAACAGGTTTGCAAGGGTTGATTCCTAACCTGAACATTACGGTGGCCAGCGGCCGGTCTGCGGATGTACCCGGATTTAACCTGCGTGGTTATACTTCGCTGAACGGCGGAGATCCATTTATCCTGGTAGACAATATTCCTTTTACTGCAGATGAAGTATCGCGTTTGAACCCCGCTGACATTGAAAGTGTGTCGGTATTGAAAGACGCGGCATCAGCGGCTATTTATGGCGCCCGTGCTGCTTTCGGTGTGGTATTGATCACTACTAAAACCGCTAAGGATGGCCGTTTGTCGGTATCTGCAAATGCTAACTATGCCGTGCGTACGCTAGGCGCTGTTCCTAAAATTATCACTGATCCGTTGGTAGTTATGCAGATGAAACATGACGCCGCTACGCCGTTGTATGACCTGTACCCGGATGCCGTAAGGGCCTATGCCGCCAAGCGTTCTAAAGATCCTTCCTTACCAGCTGTCATTGTAGATCCTACCAATCCCAATGCCTATGCATATTATGGTACCACCGACTGGCTGCATGAGGTGTATAATAAGTCTGCACCTGCGCTGACGGCTAATTTTAGCATTGCCCGCGGCGACGACAAGCTGAATTATTATTTATCTGGCGAATATTATAAGCAGGATGGTATGTTGCGCAGCAACCCCGATATCTATACCCGTTACAACCTCCGCGCCAAGGCTACCTATACCTTCAACGATCGTTTTAAACTGGGTACCAATACGGTATATACCAATATGAACTATGATCAGCCTACCAACGCAAGCTGGCTGTTTTTCCATAATGCAAACCGTACTCCGTCCTTGTCTGTTCCTAAAAACCCGGATGGTACCTGGACTTCAGACGGTGCTGCATTGATCGGGAAATTACAGAGTGGCGGTCGCACCAACAGCAATATGGGTGAATTCCTGACCACACTGAATACAGAAATAGGGTTGGTAAAAAAAGTATGGAATCTGAAGGCAGATGTCACTTTTCGTCGCAGTAATGGTACCGGTAACTCCTTTACTGTTCCTGTAGCATATCGTACCGGTCCTAATCAGCCGTTCCAATACACAGATGGTAACCAGTCGAGTGCCAGCAATAACGCCAGTCAAACCAAATACAATGTATTTAACATCTACTCCGATTTCAATAAGAAATTTGGTAAGCATGACCTGGGAGCTGTAGTGGGTTTCAACCAGGAGTACTATAATTTCAACACGTTTTCTGCCAGCGCCAGCGGCCTTATCAGTCCTGCTTATCCTACTACTGCACTGGCTACCGGTGCTGTAAAACAGAGCCAGAGTATCTCAGATTGGGCAGTAAGAGGAATCTTTTACCGGGTTAACTATGCTTTCGACGATAAATACCTGCTGGAATTAAATGGTCGTAGAGACGGATCTTCCCGTTTCCCGTCTGATCACCGCTGGGGCTTCTTCCCGTCTGCGTCTGCCGCCTGGGTACTGTCTAAGGAAAAATTCTTTAAACCGGTAACCGAAGCGCTGAAATTCGACGCCTTCAAGTTACGTGGCTCCTATGGCTCACTGGGCGATCAAAACTACCTGAACTATGGCTACCTGGCCACCATGAATGCCAATACCATCAATACTATCCTGGATGGTAAACAGCCCGTGGCCGTATTGCAGCCGTCTCCGGTAACGCCTGACTATACCTGGGAAACCGTAAGATCAATTAACGGTGGTGTGGATGTTTCCCTGCTGAAAGAGCGTTTGAGCGTGAGTTACGATCGTTATACGCGCTTTACAGAAGGCATGTTCCAGAAGAGCAAAACATTGCCTGCTGTATACGGCGCTTCAGAGCCGGTGACCAACGCGGCTAACCTGAAAACCCGTGGACAGGAACTCAGTATCGTTTGGCGTGATCAGTTTAACATCAACAAAAATCCATTTTCCTACAGTGTAAAAGTTGCGCTGGCAGATAGCCGTACATTTATTACCAAGTATGATAATCCTAGTGGTACGCTTAGCGATCATTATAAAGGGAAAGAAATGGGCGAAATCTGGGGCCTGACAACAGAAGGATATTTCCAGAATGATGCAGAACTGAAAAGTCATGCGGATCAGACCAAAGTAGGAGAAGATGATCAGAACTATAAATTCTATGTAGGTGATCTGAAATTCAAAGACCTGAATGGCGACGGTGAAATCAGCTATGGTAAAAACACATTAAGCGATCCGGGCGATAGAAAAATTATTGGTAACAGCAGTCCCCGTTTCCCTTACAGCGTGGATTTGAGCGCGTCTTACAAAGGATTTGATATCCGGGTATTTGCACAGGGTATCGGTAAAAGAGATTGGTATCCTGGTGGAGGAAATCACTATTTCTGGGGTATCTATGCACAACCATGGACCAACGTGAATGTGCAGAACATGGACCACTGGACGCCAGAAAATCCTAACGCCTATTTCCCACGCGTAAAAGCTTATATCGCCGAAGATGGCGATGAGTTGAGTGCGCCGCAAACCAAGTACCTGCAGAACGCTGCTTACCTGCGCCTCAAAAACGTAACACTGGGATACACGCTGCCTAAAAATATTACAGATAGAATGAAGATCAGCCGCCTACGGTTTTATTTCAGCGCTGAAAATATCTTCACTATCTCTCACCTGAAAGTAAACCTCGATCCGGAAGGTCTGGATGGTACTATCTACCCATTCCAGAAAACTTATTCGTTTGGTTTGAATATGAATTTTTAATGTATTCTAAAATGTGCATCATGAAAAATCTGAGGCTATATTTATCATTTATTATATTGGGAAGCGCTGCTGCTGCTTGTAACAAGGATTACCTGGAGCGATTACCCCAAACCAACATTGTACCTGAAGCTTTTTTTAATACTACCAAAGACCTGGAAACATATACCAATGGTTTTTATGTGAAAGATTATTATCAAACAGATGATATCAACTCCGATAATATTTCCAGCTATAGCGGTGGTGGTGAACTGGATCTGCTGGTGGAAAATGGTATCAATCCTACCACAGTAGGCGGATGGGACGACTGGAGCGACTTGCGCAGCTTTAACTTCATGCTGGATAAGGTATCCAAAACAACCGGCGACCAGGCTACTATTAACCACTATATCGGTATTGCGCGTTTCTTCCGTGCAAGATTTTATATGGCTAAGGTTGCCCGCTATTCTGATGTGCCCTGGTATGCACATGCCTTGTCGAACCTCGACTCATCGTTGTACAAGCCACGTGATCCACGTACCCTGGTGGTAGACTCCATTATGGCTGATTTGCAGTTTGCAGTGGATAACATTAAACCGGATCAGGGGAACAACACCCGTGTAACCAAATGGACGGCACTGGCATTGATGGCCCGTTTCGGGGTATTTGAAGGAACTTTCCGTAAGTATCATGATGAACTGAACCTGCAGTCAACTGCCAGCCCTTACCTGCAGAAAGCGGCATGGGCGTGCGAACAATTGATGGCTTCCGGTAAATTTAAAATTTATAACACCGGCAAAGGCGCCGCAGATTACCGCGCGTTATTTGCCAGTGGTTCTTTGTCTGGCAATCCTGAAATGATCCAGTGGGTAGATTTTCAACAGAGCTTAGGTCGCGGTAATAATACGCATGCAGTATTGGGTTGGACCTGGTCGTTGAGCCAAAGCCTGGTATATTCTTACCTGATGACAGATGGTACACCGTTTACTTCCATGCCAGGCTATGCCCAACAGAATTTTGTGAACGTTTTTAATAACCGTGATCCGCGTTTAGCCGAAACTGTGGCTTATCCAGGGTTTTCTACTACCAATGATAAAAGCCTGTATATTCCCAAGCCCAACCTGGGGGGATTTGATCAGCTAAAGTTTTATCCACGTGATCCGGCGCAACGCCAGGGCTGGGGAGCAGATTACACCGCGCTTCCGCTGTTCCGCTATGCAGAAGTACTGCTAAACTATGCAGAGGCGAAAGCCGAACTGGGCACGTTAACACAGGGAGATATTGATAACACCATTAATCAACTCAGGGATCGCGTGCAAATGCCGCACCTGAACATGGGGCTGGCCAATGCAACACCGGATCCTGTGCAGGCAACCGCTTATTCGAATGTAACCGGCGCCAATAAAGGGGTATTGCTGGAAATCAGGAGAGAGAGAAGAGTAGAAACTGCCTGTGAAGGGTTGCGCTTTAACGATGTTAACAGGTGGAAAGCTGGTATGCGCTTCCAGGATTCACAGCAGGGTATGTATGTAGCCGCGCTGGGTGGCATCGATATGACCGGCGACGGGAAAGCTGACATCGCTATCCTGGCGTCTCCTACAGATACTGCTGCACTGGCAGGCCTGCCCGCAGATGTAAGAGCCAGTGTAGCCAGGTTTTATCTCAAGGATAACAACGGTAAAGACAATAACTTTTACCTGGAAAATGGTACTTCGGGCCACATTATGTTTACACGTGATCGCGACAGCAAACGGGTATTCATAGAACCTAAATATTACTATCGACCAATACCGTTATCACAGATAGTACTAAACGCAAATCTCAAGCAGATTTTTGGTTGGTAGTGTTATAGACAAATGATTTGTTGGAATGAAAAGAAAAGAGGGCGTCTCAAAAATAATTGAGGCGCCCTTTTATTTTTTGGTACGACTATGCTCATTTTGCTCTGGTTTATTCCAAGATGCAATTTTTAATGCCGTATTAATTGTTAGATTACTGTATGAGTAG
>NZ_JABAHZ010000016.1 GCF_012641265.1 Chitinophaga eiseniae
TTAATAGCCCTACCTTGTTTTTAATTAACTTTACTGCTGTATTCATTTCTGACGGTTTATGGGTTAATGAATAAGTGTGGTTACTTAAAATTAACCCTAACTGTCAGATTAAATCGCAACTATTCCAGCTAATAACATATGTAACCTCATAACTGAAGTTCATCAAACCTTTCTTAAGGTTTGATAATTTTCTCGATCTGGCTACAGATAAAAGCCGCAAGTTCTTGATAAAGGATCTGCGGCTTTTTCGTTTAGGTTTCTTAGTCAATGTGAAGTCTGTTTTCTCTGGACGCTTTTTTATGCTGTCCTCCTTTCAGCACAACCGATGATGCGGTAATTTTCCCAATTGCAATTTAATCCCTTACTCCAACTCACCACACCCACATTCCCCTCTCTATGTCCCCTCACAGAAAATTAATATCTTGAAACATGAAAAAAATAATACTTCTCTCTTTTTTAATAGTAGCGGCTATATCCATACATGCACAGCAATCAACCTATAACAATCCTCTGGCTGTTGATTTGGCCGATCCTTATGTATTACATGTCAAAGGCGACAAATATTATATGTACGGAACTGGTGGCGCCAGGAACGGCTTTGCGGCCTATTCTTCTACCGATCTGGTGAATTGGAAAAACGAGGGCCAGGTGTATTTTCATGATAACAAAAATGGCTGGAGCGATCCGAAAGCCGCCTGGGATGGCGCTTATTGGGCGCCCGAAGTATATGCTATAAATGGGAAGTACTATATGTTTTACAGTGCTCAATGGAAAGACAATCCAACGCGGGAGCTTGAAAACTTTCGCATTGGTGTTGCTGTGGCCGATAAACCAACCGGGCCATTTATCGATGTAAACAACAAGCCCGTTTTTAATCCTGGATATCCCATCATCGATGCAAATGTGTTATTCGATACGAATGGAAAAGTATACCTCTATTATTCCCGTTGTTGCTATAAACATCCGGTACAGAGTGAAATAGCAGCATGGGCAAAAAGCAAAGGCTGGTTCAATGAAATTGAAGAAAGCTGGGTATATGGGGTAGAATTAAAACCAGACCTCACTGGCACAATCGGCGAGCCCGTGCTGCTATTACGCCCACCGGTGAGCATGAAAGATAAACAGGCTGAATGGGAAAGCCGTTCGGTTACATCAAAAGAAGTGAATCGCCGCTGGACGGAAGGTTCTACCATCTTCAAAAAAGGAGATACTTATTACATAATGTATTCCGCCAATTATTTCGGCGGCAAAAACTATGCGGTGGGTTATGCGACTGCAAAAAGCCCGTTAGGCCCTTTTAAAAAAGCGGCAAACAATCCTGTGTTACAAAAAAACGTTGAGCAAGGCGGCGTGGTAACAGGCACCGGTCATAATAGCATCACTTATTCACCAGATGGCATAGAAATGCTCTGCATCTACCATGGCCGCACATTGGAAACGGGCGATAAGCGTGTCGTTTTCATAGACCGGATGAAGATATTGTCAGATGGGAAACTAGTGGTGGAAGGCCCCAAAACAGCAGCACAACCGTTTCCCAGTGGCGTTAAGTAGTATTGTTTTTTCCTGCATGCATTGTAGTTTACAAATTCACGTAACAGGTTGAACACCTCGAGCGTTCTCATTATAATAAAACGGCTATTAAGCAGATGCCTGAAAGACTTTTGCTAAATAGCATTGTCGATATCCTAACTTTGTGAGCATTTGTATAACGAGTAGCAACAAAGAACTTCCCTGGCTATACTTTTTTGGTTCTTAACATATTTCTTATTACACTAACGGCTCTGTCGGCTCCCGTTGGAGGAAGCTCCGCATTTTCATTTTTTCCTATTTCATAAGGATTGATGATAACTTTGATACTTTCTCCACTGGAGACTGACAGACGAAATTCCTGGGCATGAATAAGCTTCTGACCATCCGGCAGGTGGTAATTTGAGGAAGTTTCCTGCGTGGAAACTGAAACTATGTCTTTATAGTGATACTCGTTTGTGATCTCATTCAAAAATGCGCCACGAAGAAAGTTATAGTGACAGATATACGAACCTAATATATTCTCATGCAAATGAAAAATAGTTATCTGGTATACAGAAAAGCGTAGAAAATTATCTTTGCCTTTACGCAAAGCCACCTCCTTTATATCAATACCTCTTACATGCCAGTAAACAGGTGATGTAATTAATAAAGGTTCGGACACCTCATCTTCTTTGGTAATACCGAGCTTATGATAGGACTGTTGTATTAGTTTATCAATATCTTCTTTCTGCCAGGCATCCACCGCTGCATCATCTGGCCTTGTATAATGCCTAATCAACCGGTAAACAATGATACTCAGGCTTATAATCAGGCCAATAAATGCCAATCTGTTCAAACCAATCAATTGCTTACCTGATATATAATTAAAAAACAGGAAAATCGCGAACCATGATAATGGTTTTCCCAGTCGTAATTTATAGAAATAGTGCTTTAATCTTTTCCGTCGTTCTAGTGCATCCATAGGGTGTATATAATAAATGGTTATTTACAAACGTTGCTTGAGGATATCGATCACTGGAGAGTTGGCAGAATTAGTATGCTGGATTAACTCATTACATTTGGGAATATCTACCTGATAATTTTCCGCCTCTTTTATTAGTGAAACTATTTGTGCTTCATTTACATGAAAACCATTCATCAAAAAAAAATCGTACAGTACTAAGGCTAACAGGTAATAATAGTGTGCATGCCCAGAGTCCAGACCAATAGCGGCGGAGAGATCTTTCTTTATATTCTCCGCGCTTGATTTAAGGGACAATTTAGGTCGGCGTCCTTTCAAAGATGCCAATCCGCGGTAATAATATGCATCCGCAATCTCTTCATCAGACTGAATGATTTTATCCAGTAGAGAAATAGCATCTTCATAATGTTGCGTATGCAACAATCTAACAGCTTTTTCCATCATACCAGCAATATTTTCCGTAGTATGAAGATAAAGCGTAACGTTACCAATATTAACCTGTGTATTTACTCTTTGATGTTGTTGATGGAATGACGTCATATAAACCATTTTCCAATAGCGACAATAAGCGATTTAATCGTGCCAACAATTCCTTCCGCGGCACTGACGCCCTTCAAAATTTCTGTTGCTTTGGAAAGATGCGTTATAATCGTACTCTTATTATCAGAAGACGCTTGTATCAATTCATTTTTGACCGCATCTGCTGTCGTAGCATCGATAATTCCCTCTCTAACAGCATTTTGTATCATTGTAGCTAACTGTTCAAGTCCGACCTCAAGATCAGCCGGACTGTAAGATTGGTTAACATGAATGTCGCCTCCGGCATTATATTGATGTTGTACCTGTTGTCCTTGTTGATTGAAGATATTCATAAACGTAGCTTTTTACTTGTTAACAGTACAGTTGAAATAATAGGGCATTAACACACTATTAAAGGTAACAAATTCTGTCTATACTAATTTACCTATTAAACACATGATAGTCAATATAGGTCCCGTTAACACATTTCACTTATTATCAACCACTTATTCGAATTTCATTCTATAAAATCAAACGCGGAGAATAAAGAATGCAGAGAATGAGTTGGAATATACCCATAACACATTTACCATCAATTGAATAATACACATGACCGATTTAGATCCCATGAAAAAGTTGCTGACACTGATGGCAACTGGCATCGCGACAACATCAATGAAAAGGTCTGTTGTTATTGATATGTCGTTTTCTATAAAAACAATGCCGGCCATTGGGCCGGCATCTGCAATATAATATAGTAGCTGTTAACCCTTATTTCACTTTCTTCGCCCAGGCCCTCAGCTGGCTAACCGCGTCATACAACACTCCTGCTTCACCCCTGAAATCGCCGGAGCCAGAGGCTTTGCCGGTACGCACATCATACCATTCGTTGAATCCTTTGTTCTTAATAACGCGATCCAGCATTGGACTCATTTCTGCGTAAGCCTCTGCAGGCATGCCATTAACGGTTAATGCAGTGATCATGCGTCCACCGAACCAGGTCCAGTCTCCGGCATTCTGATAAACATAAGCAGGCATGTTTGGAAATACTTCTACCGGGTAAGGCGGATAAACGGTCATCCCGATGGTAGCGAAAGGTTCTTTTTCCGCTGCGGCCAGGAACTGCTGGTTGATCAACCGGATCTCTTTCTGGTCATGTAATCCGGCCAGGATGGCGCAGGTGGTACCGCCGGTATAAAGTATGCTGCGTTCATCGAAGGAAGCAGGAAACGGACTGCCATTCAGGTAAATATGCGGGATATATTTGTTGGCGGTGGCGTCCCACAAGTGTTTCCGGATATTTTTCCTAAGCGTCGAAGCAATATTTTTCCAGTTGTCGCGAGCCACATAAGCTGCAGGTTTTATTACAAGGAAATCGTTGATGGCCAACAGGAACATGGCATTGTCGTAAATATCGATCGCCCATTTTGTTTTTTCATTTAGCGCAACACCCCATCCGGTTTCTGGTTGTACATCACCCCAATCTATCGTGGTAGCGCCTTTGACAAGACCATACTCTTTCGACCAGCGCTCATTTAAAATAAACTGCATAGCGGCTTCCATTCTTTGCAGCACGGTTTGATCGCCCACCTTTTCCTGGAGAATACTTTTATCGCCGGTTACGTCAATGTATTGCTTTACAGCCTGTATCAACGATGATTCCTGGTCTGTTTCTACTGTGTTCTTGTGGCTGGCCCAGCCTGGCGCCAGTGCTGAGTGGGCGTATTTATAACCGACGTTAGCTTGTTTTTCATTAATGGCGCCATCAGGAATATTACCATCAGTGCCTTGTAGCTTGAAAAAGAGAAGCAGCGCGTCTTTTACATCCTGGCGACTACGTGCTTTCAGCGAACCTTTGATAAAGGTATTGAAGTCCCTGATCCAGATTTCCCCATAGCCGGTACCGGCGTTGAACCCGGTTAATACCTTTAACGCCCACGCCTGTACGGTATCCAGCCGGCTGTCGGCCTGTATTTGTTGGGCCAATGCTGTTTTGCTGATTCCTGCAGCTTCCACCCGGCCTGGATAGGATAACAACTTAAATTCGCCGCTCTGTGCATGTGTTGCCATGGCCAGGATAAGGCATGGCAGTATAAATAATCTTTTCATCTGTCGTTACTTATCGTATATATAAAATGTGAATTCCAATAACAGTCGGGACAACCATTTAACCAGAGTTATATTTGTACATACATAAATACATATTAAAAT
The DNA here is from genome assembly GCF_012641265.1 of Chitinophaga eiseniae. Taxonomy (GTDB): domain Bacteria; phylum Bacteroidota; class Bacteroidia; order Chitinophagales; family Chitinophagaceae; genus Chitinophaga; species Chitinophaga eiseniae_A. The sequence goes on from NZ_JABAHZ010000016.1 coordinate 5,222, forward strand.
GATAATGTCAAATTTTTTAACAGAAAAATTTCCAGGTTATTTCATATTTAATAATATAAGTATTTATAATACACTTAATTAAATTGAATTATTCATTTATAAAAATATTACTCCAGTAACCTTTAGATACACATAATATGTCTGTACATAATAATGGTAAATAATGGTAGTAAACATAAAACAACGGCAATAAAAGCGATCCTTTCCGTGATATCAAAAGGCCTTTCACATTTTTTGTACCTTCATTGCCATTACAAACATGCTTATGGAAAATGAATCCACTCCACCCGAATTCTGGGACGCCGCTTTCATGGAAAAACAAGAGATGTGGGGTTTTGAACCGTCTAAATCCGCTACCCTAACAAAAGATTTTTTTGTGGAGCAAGGCGTTAAAAATGTGCTCATCCCTGGAATAGGCTATGGCCGGAATGCCCAGGTTTTCAGAGATAATGGTATGAGGGTAACGGGAATCGAGATATCCGCCACTGCGATACGAATGGCGGAAAAGCACTATGGTACAGGAATGGTCATCTACCATGGCTCAGTTACCGATATGCCCTTTGACCATGACCGTTATGACGGAATATTCTGTTATGCGCTCATTCATTTATTAGATAGTAACGAAAGAGCTAAACTTATCCGCGACTGCTATCATCAATTATCCCAGAACGGATACATGGTATTTACCGTAATTTCAAAAGAGGCGCCCACCTACGGCAAGGGTACATTTATCAGCCAGGATCGCTACGAAATGTTTGGAGGCGTTAATATGTTCTTTTATGATAGAACATCCATCCAGGAGGAGTTTGGGCAAGCAGGATTGTTTGATATTATGGAGGTAAATGAAAATTATCCTTTCTTTTTGATTAAGTGTAGGAAGGATGGCAATTTTTAATTGCCATCGTTGTTGTGCAAAAGTTATTTAAAAGACAGGTCTGCAATAAAGCTTACGCTTCATGCAGATCCTGTCTTGGTCCGGCAATCCCTCATGCCGTTGCTTTGTAGCGCTGCGCTCCCGGATGTGATGAGCATAGAATGGTCATTACCCTGTTAGCCGTAGCGCAACAAAGCATCCATGCAGTTCGTAAATGATAGAGGGAGAACCTGGCTTACAGGTGAGCGGGACTAAAGTAACCGCGTAAAATTTTTACGGCAGTACCGATTTGATTCTTTACGGTTTGAATACTGGTATTCATTTCCGCAGCAATTTCTTTATGACTCTTTTGTTCATAATGCCTTAAACGGAAGGCTGCAGAGGACTTCGGCGGTACTTTCTTTTTTAGCGCGCTGTTTACCTGTGTATAGATTTCTTTGCTCTCCAGCGGATCACTAGGCAGAAAAGGTTCATCCGGAATATCGGAAATAAATTTCTTCTCCCTGGTGATCTTATTCAAACAACGGTTACGAATGCTGGCATACAGGTAATTCTTCATGATGCTGGCTTTATCCCTGTTTTGATAATTAATATCAATTTTGAGAAACAGCTTCTTGTGCCAGAAATCCATGAAAAATTCCTGCAGCAAATCTTCCGCCTTGTCTACGTCTTTCAACATATCAGAGGCCATGATCATTAACATGTGATGGTACTTGTGGTACACAGTTGTAAAAGCTTGCGCGCTCCCATCTTTTAGCAGATCCAGGAGGACCGCATCTTGGTTGTTTTGTTGCATTCTCATTTCCTTTTAGAGAGACTGATTAGGAAAAATACTTATTCTTATTGTTGCCGGTAATTAGAAAAATGATTTTTCTATGGTTTATTACCGTGGTTGAAAGAGGTTTATTTTGCATTCTTTACTTTAAAACTTAACCTAAAAGTAATGCTATAAAACATGTCACATGGTTAATACATTGTTAAGCAGGAATGTTTAAATATCTGTAAGAATCAAGCCCATAGCGGAAAGGGCAAATTTACATTTATCAAGCAAGAAAGGCATAAGCAACCAGACGATTGCATGATACAAGGGTACTGAAAACGGGGTTAACAAACACATCATCAACATAAAAAAAACAATCAGGGCTTTAAAAAATCACCGTCTATAATCAGCAATTTTACCCCTGCATCAGATATAGACCGATGACTACTCATCTCATCTGCTACTACGTAGGTCATCCCTTCCTTCAACTCAAAGCGATCACCGTTTTGCAATTCACTCAAAAAAGTGCCCTGTAAGCAGTGTACCACATGCCCCTTCTGACACCAGTGATCCGCCAGGTATCCGGGAGAATACTCTACAATACGCAAGCGAAGACCCGGCAACTGCAAGGTTTGCCACCAGGCGGTTCCCGTTTCACCGGTATGTACCGTCTTTTCAATAGTGCTCCAGTCAATAGTTTGAAAAGGATAATTTGCACTCATAGTAAAATATTTAACGTAAACGGATATACGCTTCTATAATCTCATGGTTTATCTGCAGGCTATCAATTTTCTCTATACCACGCTGTATCAATGTATCATTGTGCAATGTGAGCGTAAAAGAAAAATGCTTATCCTCCCAACCACGGTAGCTGCAGTATTGCAGGTGTTCTTCATATTTATCGCCCGACAATACATAAGTGCCGGCGCCGGATGAATACACAGCATTACTGGTATCGGTACCTTTTGACAAGTCGTGCTGAAAAAAAGCAAAATGACTGCCGTTAAATAGCTTGATCATTTCCCTCCCCGCCACCGGGAAGGTACTCGTAGTATCGCCATTCTTAATCATTTTACTATAGGCCAATTTCCAGGTGCCGGTAAGGGATAATGCCGGTGTGGCGGAAGCTGCAGGCGTTTTATCGCCGCACGCAGCAAATGTCAATGCCATTATGCCAATGGCGGAAAATAATCGTAGGTTCATATCTGTTATAGCTGTTTTAATCATAACGGGTATCCAATACACCGGATTCATTCCGGTAACACAAGGTTAATAAAAACATCCGGATTTTATTCCTGTTCCTTTTCCTTGGGTTCCAAAGTACAGGGCTTTAATTCATAATGGGCGTCACGGTATATCCCTGGTTTCTCAGTAAGGTAATAATGCCTGTAGATCCGCCAAGGTGGCCTGCGCCTACAGCAAAAAAACTGGAGCCCTTCTGCATCATTTCCGGCATCTCTGTTACCCAATGATGGTTTCTTTCTTCCAACATTATCTGGATGGTATGCTTATCCGTTAATTCCTCCACCATCCGGTTATACAAGGCGCCCACATCTTCCGCTTTATAATTTTCTACCATCTCGTTCATCATTATCCGCGCGCTGTCAAATCCTTTTACCTGGGTAATAATCTGCTCGTCTGAAAATGCTTTATTCATCATGTCGAGCTGTTCTTGTACCGTTTCCAGTGCCCCCACTGGCAGCTGTTTGGCTGTTGCCATCTGGTTGAACGTCATTTCGTATGATTTGGGTTGCGCACACGAAAATAATTTCTGCGCCATCAGGGCCATTACCATGGTGAGTTTGAAATTATCGAAAGGCTTCAGGGGCATACCCATTTTTTGCTGCATCAGGGAATCCAGTATGGCATATTCCGTTGGAGAAAGTTTCTTATTAAGCGGGGTATCCGCTGTCATAGCCGCTTTCACCAGTGCAGGGGTGGAAGGGTTAAATAAATCGGCCTCCAGTACCAGCTGCGACGCCTGGTCGAATGCATTTTTTGTTTTAGGAGCTATTTTAAAGTCGGCGTCACATATCATATGGATAGTGCCGTACAGGTAAGACGGTTGGGCTAATCCTTTCCCGGTTACTTTCCAGAGGAGCGACTTTTCCAGCTGGGGTTGTTGCTGTCCGCTGGCGCCGCCGGCGAAAAGGCCAACAAATACAATGGCTAACAGGGCTATAGTTTTCATGATGTATTGCATATTGGGTTTTATTTGGAGGATTAGTAGTTGAAACAATGATTTCGTTACAGCAAGGGGCTGTTTTTTTTATTTTTTTGGGAGAGAAAGGTATGCAGCATTATTTTAACGCTGCATACCTGTGTATCAATGTTTATTCAAACGGCAACTCAGCCCGTTTGCCAGCGACATGGTTCAAATTGTGCGCAATCATTTTTTCCAGCAGGTAGTAACCCGCATTAGGCCTCACATGGGCATATTCACGTTCCAGTTTGGTAATGGGCGATAGCCAGTATAAATTCACCTTATCTCCATATACTTCCGGCAGCTGGATTTCCGGCCCGTTGTACAGGGCGGAAGAAAGCACTACGCTTTCGAAGGGGGCTACCAGCTCGTCGGATTTTACCGTATGCCCTTCTCCCAGCCAGGTCACCTGTTTCCAGGGACGGTCGGCCAGTCCCGACATAAAGCTGCCCATATTCATGATTTCCTTGTCGTTGAAATCGTCTTTACGGAAAGCCATGGCTAGTTCCATTCTCCGGAAACCGGGAGACCTTTCATTATACAACAACTCCACCCATGGCATGGGCCGTATGCTAACCCCTAACGTGAGCAAATACACGATGCCATCTTTTTCAAATTTGCCGATAGCCATCGGCGGCCATTGATCACCATCTATTGCATAATATTGCTGCAGGGGGCCCAAAGCCGCCTCGTAAGCTTTAATAAATTTGTCCTGTAAAATACCCCATGCCTGGGAGGTTTCGTCCGACCATTCCTTCCAGAAGGCAATGGCTTGGTCTACCCGGTCATACATGGCATTGGCGCCTCTTTTCCCCAGGGGCATCAGGCGGTCGGTATCACCGGCGCCGATACAATCAGCCGCATAGGCCACCGAATGCTCTTCGTTATATAAACTCCAGCCGGGGATAACACCCAGTATTTCGTCATCGTACATAACGGCAGCGCCATCGCCTTCCTCCATCCATACAATCGCCAGTCGCTCCTTTTCCAATGGTTCCTTTCCCTGCGGATGATTGCAGAAAGCCGCTTCCAGCATAGGCGCCATACCTTCTTTCATAGCGGCCACATCTTTCTTTTCGGGGGCAGGCTTTAAATTGCGCAACCAGCAAGGGCGCGGAGAATATTTAGACGTCAGCAATTCAGACGGATAAAGATAAAAATAAGCTACCCGGTCGTCCTGTTCTACTACGGCATACAAAGTACCTCTATTGTTGGCTTGTTCTATCAACATTACCGGTTCAGACATAATTTCATTTTTTAGATCCTTCAAATTTAGTGCATTCAACCCAGTACTATAAATCCTGGTTTATTTGCAGTATTTTGTCAATTATACAATTCATTTTACTATGAGAAATTCCACTTTATTATTGGCACTCCTGTTGTTTTGCAGCACTGCACTTTTTGCAAAAGAGCGGCAATTCTACCAGATCAAAATCTATCATCTTACCACTGCCTCCCAGGAAGCATTGGTAGACAATTACCTGGAAAAGGCTTTCCTGCCGGCATTGCACCGGGCGGGCATCAAACAGGCGGGCGTTTTCAAACCCGTTACGCCCGATACCGCAGATATCCGGATCTATGTATTCATTCCATTTCAATCGATGGAGCAATTCATAAACCTGGATAAAACCCTGCAGGCAGATAAGTCGCTACCGACTAACGGCCAGGCCTATACGGATGCACCCTGGAATAATATTCCCTATGCCCGTATTGAATCTATTTTATTACAGGCATTTCCCGGGATGCCCATCATGGAAGCGCCGGCGCTGTCAGCGCCTAAAAGCGAACGGGTATACGAACTGCGCAGCTATGAAAGCCCGTCGGAGAAATACCATGTCAACAAGGTAAAAATGTTCAATACAGGGGATGAAATTGGCATTTTCAAAAGCCTGAACTTCCATGCCGTATTTTATGCCTCGGTTATTTCTGGTCCCAGGATGCCCAACCTGATGTATATGACCACCTTCAACAGTAAAGAAGACCGGGACACACACTGGAAGGCATTTAGCGCCGATCCCAGGTGGAAAAGCCTGTCTGCCCTGGAAGAATATAGCCACAACGTTTCCAAATCGGATATCCTCTTTTTAAGACCTGTCAATTATTCTGACATATAATCTTTTTTCCGGGCAGATGGTGGTATCCCGTTATTTGCCCGGATGCATTTCCTCGTCGAACAATCCCCTTACCAAATTTATGGTGTTTGCCGTAGCCCTGGTTTTATCGTAAGCCAGGTAAATAGTGTTAGTAACAGGTACCTCTCCTTCCCACAACAGTTTCAGTTGTTTTTGTTTTACCAGGTCTTTCACCAGGTAATCCGGGGCAATGGTGACGCCATTGATCTGTTGCATGGTTTTTAAAATAGTATTAAAATCCGGTACAATATAACGGGGCCTCCACCCGGGCCGTTTACTGAAATTATGCACCCAGAACCGGCGGATGGCTGGTCCATCGTTGCTATAGGCAAACCAATCCTGTGCCTGCATCCAGGCTTCCGCTCCATCCAGGTCGTTGTTTCGGACACATTTCTTCAGGGGGCCGGCATCTATCCCCGGGCTGCCCACCAGCACCCACTTTTCCTCCAACACAGGTATTGATACCATATTTTTTTCGGCTACTATCCCGGGAGATATCACAAAACCGAGGTCGCCCTTCATCAGTTTCTGTACCAGGTCTTTTGCCTGGCCAAATTCAGCTACCAGGTTCGCTTTCCCGATACGATCTATCCTGGAGGATAGTATGGCGTCAAAGAATTCCTTCGGGGCGCCCAGCTGGATAACGGTCATACACCGCTCCACGCAGGTGCGGTTGAAGTCGCCCTCCACTTTCTCCAGCCGGTCTACCGCATCGATAATCTGGCTGTAAAACAGGTGTCCATAGCTGGTGGGCACCATCTGCCGGGGCTTACGCTCAAACAGCGGGTGACCGATATAGTTCTCCAGGGCCGACAGGTGCTGGCTAACATTAGGCTGTGAAATCAACAATTCCTGTGCGGCGCCTGTTAATGTACCAGACTGGTAGATGGCCTTAAAAGTCCGGTACCATTCAAAATTTACCATAGCACAAAAGTATAAATAAATTTATCCTTTAAAATGAGTTACATCATTTACTTTATACATACTTTTTTCCCGCAAAAAAGACTTAAATTAACTGTATAACACACCCGCCAACAGGCTTGGAAATGACCCACCACACATTTCTACTCCTGGTAAAGAAACTTCATTCTTAAAAATCAAAAAACTGATCCCAGATGGCTAACGACACTCAACACAAAGTTCAGACTGCGCTTGGCGATGTAGCCGCGCGGCAATTGGCAATCGCCACCCGTACGGTACCACAAATGTCTACCATTACACCCCGATGGCTGACGAAGTTAATGAGCTGGATACCGGTAGAATCGGGCGTATACCGGCTCAACAAAGTAAAAGATGCCAGTAGCGTAACGGTAGATTGTTCCGGCAGGGACGAACGCGAATTGCCACAAACGTATGTGGACTATATTGAAAATCCCCGTGAGTATAATCTGAGTGCCGTTAATACCGTACTGGATGTACATACCCGCGTATCCGACCTTTATAGTAAACCTTATAATCAGATCAGCGAACAATTACGCCTGATCATTGAAACCATCAAAGAAAGGCAGGAAAGCGAATTAATCAACAACAAGGAATATGGATTGCTCCATAGTGTAGTGCCCTCACAGCGGTTGAAAACCCGCACCGGCGCGCCAACACCCGACGACATGGATGAACTGATCAGCAGAGTGTGGAAAGAGCCTGGCTTCTTTCTATTACATCCTTCTGCCATTGCCGCCTTTGGCCGCGAATGTACCCGCCGGGGTGTTCCTCCTCCCACCGTATCGTTATTTGGCTCTCAATTCCTTACCTGGAGAGGCATTCCGCTGATCCCTTCTGATAAGGTACCAGTAGAAAAAGGCAAATCCAAAATCATCCTCCTGCGTACCGGGGAAAGCCGTCAGGGCGTAGTAGGCTTATACCAGCCTAACCTGCCCGGAGAGCAATCACCTGGGTTATCGGTTCGCTTTATGGGAATAAATCACCATGCCATCGCCTCCTACCTGGTTTCCCTTTACTGCTCCCTGGCAGTATTGGTAGACGATGCCATCGGTGTATTGGATGATGTAGAAATCGGTAAGTACCATGAATACAAATAATTTCTCCATGGATGGACTACCGGATGTAGCGCTGTTGGAAAAGCTGGCCAACCAGTTTTTTTCTTCCCTGCAACCTGGTAGTGAAGCATCCCCGCTATACGAAGCCGTGAGCCCTGCCCCCGATCCGCTGTTACACCAGGGAAGCGTATCGGATGTTACGCAGGCGCCTACCAGCTTACCAGATCCACATTTTGCCAACAATGGCGGCGTGCCTTCTTCCGTAGCAGGTAGTGGGATTTCTCCTTCAGCCTTATCGCGGCAACCGGCATCCGCTGATCCCTCTTTTGAACAGGAATTGCAGCGGGCGCTGAAAGGTATTCCCCATTCATCTTACAGCGCGCAGTTACCTTTCCAGGGCTTGTCTTATTATTTCCTGCCGGAGCAGCAGTCAGCAATCACGGGCGCCATACCGCAGTCACTCGACATCAACCGGGTGAGGGCGGACTTCCCTATTTTACAGGAACATGTAAACGGCCGGCGGTTAATCTGGCTCGACAACGCGGCTACTACGCAAAAGCCCCGGTCTGTGATAGAGCGGATCAGTCAATTTTATGAGCATGAAAATTCTAATATCCACCGGGCGGCGCATGAGCTGGCAGCCCGCGCCACCGACGCTTATGAAGCCGCCCGTGAAAAAGTAAGACGTTTTCTGAACGCTGCTTCTACCAATGAAATCGTATTTGTACGAGGCGCTACGGAGGCCATCAACCTGGTGGCTAAAAGCTGGGGAGAACAATTCCTGCAGCCAGGCGATGAAATCATTCTCAGCCACCTGGAGCATCATGCCAATATCGTACCCTGGCAGCAACTGGCCCAGCAAAAAGGATTACAAATAAAAGTAATACCGGTAGATGAAGATGGGCAGCTGATATTATCAGCCTACCAACAGCTGCTGAGCAACAAAACCAAACTGGTATCCTTTACGCAGGTATCCAATGCATTGGGCACGGTAACCCCTGTACGACAAATAGTAGAACTGGCCCATCAGGCCGGCGCCAAAGTATTGGTAGATGGCGCGCAGGCAGTATCTCATATGAGGGCAGATGTGCAGTGGCTCGATTGCGACTGGTATGTCTTCTCCGGTCACAAGGTATTTGGTCCCACTGGTATCGGGGTACTTTACGGGAAAGAAGCCTTGCTCAATGAAACCCAACCCTGGCAAGGCGGAGGTAATATGATCAAAGATGTAACCTTTGAACATACCCAATACCAGTTGGCGCCCGGCCGCTTTGAGGCAGGCACCGGCAATATCGCCGATGCCGTAGGACTAGGGGCAGCCATCGACTATGTAGATCATATTGGGATAGACGCTATCCAGCAATATGAGCACTACTTGCTGGTATATGCCACCCAGCTGCTGAAAGAAGTACCGGGACTGCGTTTGATTGGCACGGCGCCAGATAAAACCAGTGTATTATCTTTTGTGTTGAAAGACTTCACCACGGAACAGGTGGGCGCTGCGCTCAACCAGGAGGGCATTGCTGTAAGAGCCGGGCATCATTGTGCACAACCTATTTTACGCAGATTTGGCGTAGAAAGCACCGTGAGACCATCATTAGCTTTTTACAACAGCTGTGCAGATATTGATGCGTTGGCCGAAAGCCTGCTGCGTTTACGCAGAAGCAGGATATAATATCAACGTGCCTGATAAGCATCCGGATGCCTTACACGCATCCGGATTTTTTTTGTTGATAACTATTGATAAATGTTCCAAAGCAGCGATTCTCTTTTTTAGCCTCCACTGGAAAAATATTTTTTTCGCTGGATGTCACCAAAAAATCCATCTCTCACCAACTACCTTCAAACAGTGTACAGCACTGCATTACATAAGATAGCCATTTATGTAATGCGATCACAATTCCCGTGAAATGCTCGTCAGTACTCAAAAAAATTAATCGTTAAATTTTGTAGTTTAAATTATTTACCTACATTTGCAACCACATTGCGAGGTAGAGCAGAGGTAGCTCGTCGGGCTCATAACCCGAAGGTCAGTGGTTCGAATCCGCTCCTCGCTACAAAATATGGAAGTCCTGGACACTCACTGTTCAGGACTTTTTTTTTACTGTATAGTGGATCATCAAATAAATTAGTATTATTACAACAGGCCACCAATATGCTAAAAGCGCACTTTTGTTAGCCATCAAACCTAATCCCAACAATAAAAAGTAAATCAATCTATGAAGCAAAAACCATCAATGGCATTTATTGCTGCCTCCTGGGTGGCTGTACTAGCAGGTATTCTGGGCTTTGTTATTGGTCTTTGGAATGCTACCATGCAACTGAATGAAAAAGGATACTACTTCACCGTATTGATGTACGGGTTGTTTTCCGCCGTATCTGTGCAGAAATGTGTGAGAGATAAAATTGAGGGAATTCCTGTTACAGATATTTACTATGGACTGAGCTGGGTATCCATGCTCCTCACCATTTTGCTGTTGACCGTGGGTTTATGGAATGCTACGCTGGCTCCCAGTGAAAAAGGATTTTATGCCTTTGCATTTTTACTCAGTGTTTTCGGAGCTATTACCGTACAAAAAAATACCCGCGATACACAGGCGGCTAAAGCAGCCGACGTATCCAGGGAAACTCTTTAACTCCTTCCTTCTCACCGGAAGGTATAAACGAACAAATTATCCTGTAAAACAGGGCCTTTGGCAGCTTGCTGCTGAGGGCTTCTTTTTTTATCCCTACCTCTCACAGCGACATTCAGAAAAAAATGTTAAAAATGATTTCATTTAATGCAAATAAGTATTACTTTTATTCCTGAGTTAGAGAAATTGTGCCCGTTACAAAACTTGTTATTCAAATCAGAGATTCCCATGAATCTTTTTTTTGGCCTTATTTGCTAAATCGATTTTTTAATGACAATAAAATGATCGTTAAAAAATAGTGATAGGAGATACCGCGTATGAACGAAAAAACTAAAATGGATATAAAGCATATTCCAGTGCTGTGTTTTAAAATAAACTTGTTATTCTCGTTGTTAGCTAAATCGATATAGTATTAAAAGGAAGGTACTATAAGAGATCAGTGTTTTTACTTATGCTACATCATTAGAGGAACCATGTAAACCTGAATGGAAACCAGGTCACTGCCTCCTATAGAGGTATTTTCACTATTCTAAAACAATTAAAAAACGTAACTCAAATTCTAAAAAACAGCCTGTACCCTTATTGCTAAATCGTTTTTTCAATAATCCAGACAGGCATCTTTATTAACCAATATCAATAAATGTATATGCACAAACGATCCACGTTTTGGGCTCGGACGAGTATTGCCGCTACTGTCCTGATGCTCCTTTCGCTGTTCGCCTCTTCCCAGAGCAGCACTGTAACCGGAAAGGTAATGGACGGTAGCGACCAATCCGTCATTCCGGGAGTTTCCGTCCAGGTAAAAAATACCAATACCGGTACGGTTACCAAAGCAGATGGTACCTTTTCTCTGCAGGCGCCGGAAAACAGCGTCCTGATTTTTTCCTTCGTGGGATATCAGCCACAGGAAGTTCCTGCCAGCAAAGGCGCACCTATGCTTATTAAACTTACTGCTGCCGTTAAATCGTTACAAGACATCGTAGTGGTGGGTTACGGTACACAAAAAAGAAACGAAGTAACTACCTCCGTAGCTACCGTAAAGCCCGAAAGTTTTAACCAGGGCGGTTCCCGCTCACCGATGGACCTCATCCAGGGTAAAGTGGCCGGCTTGTCTGTTACCAGAACACAGGGCAACAATCCTAACAGTGGCGCCTCCATCCAAATCAGGGGTATCAGTTCGATCTCCGGCAACATGAATCCACTGATCGTTATTGATGGTATTCCCGGCGGCAACCTCGACCTGCTGCAACAAGATGATATCGCCAGCTTCGACGTGCTGAAAGATGGTGCAGCAGCAGCTATCTATGGTACCCGTGGTAACAACGGCGTAATCCTCATCACCACTAAAAAAGGAAAAGCAGGCGATCCGCAGTACACCTACTCTACTTACCTGCAACGTGAAGGCGTAGCCAAAAGACCGCATATGCTCAGCGCTGCCGAATACGTAAAAGTAGCCGGAGCCAGCAACAACCAGGGAGCCGACGTGGACATGTACGACCTGCTGCTGGATAAAAACAATCTTAGCCACTATCACAACTTCGCCGCTTCCGGTGGTACCGCCAACAGTAATTACAGAGCCTCTCTCTATTACAGCGATGCCAACGGTATTGCCGTAGAAAACGGCCGTAAACAATATGGTGGCAGGGTAAACGTAAACCAAACAGGCCTGCAGGGCAAACTGACACTGGCCATGAACCTGGCTACCAATTTCAACAAAGCCAATCTCAATGGTGGTAATAGCGGCGATAAAGCAGGCGGCGCCGGCGCTGACTTCGAACAGGCCGTACAACGCAACCCAACTGCTCCAATTTATGATGCCAACGGGAAATTCATCGAAACCAACGGGTACAATAACTACAACCCACTGGCCCGCTTACAGCAGGAACTGTATGACCGCGATCAGAAAACTTACTCCGGCGATGCCCGCCTGACCCTGGAACCGATCCGCGATCTGAAATTATCTGCCTTCGGCGCCATTCTCCGCGACGAGTGGAATGACCGCAACTACCGCAGTAAGTTGTCGCGCTCCTCTATCCAGGATTATTCCGGTGGTGGTTATGCTTATAAAGGTAACCACACCGATCTGAGTAAAACATTTGAAGCAACCGCCGATTATACCAAAACCGTTAACAGCGATCATACATTTAACCTGATGGGCGGTTACAGCTATCAATACCAGACACTGGAAACCTACGACATGGATAACAATGGTTTCCTTACCGACGCCTTCCAGGACTGGAATATCAACGCCGGTAACGCTATCAATGATCCCAAACTTCCACGTCCTTCCCAGAACAGCTTTAAAGAAGACAACACCCTTATCGCGTTCTTCGGCCGTTTGAATTATAACTACAAACAGAAATACATGTTGCAGGCCATCCTGCGTCATGAAGGTTCTTCCCGGTTTGGAGCCAACTACAAATGGGGTAACTTCCCTGCGGTATCAGCAGGATGGGTGATCTCCAAAGAAGCATTTATGCAAAACCTTACCGTGATCAACAACCTGAAGCTGCGCGCCGGCTATGGTATTACCGGTAACCAGGGTATTCCCAACTACAAATCATTGATCACGCTGGGCACCGGTGGTGCTTATCTTCAATATGGTAAATGGATACAGACCTATGGTCCGGATAAAAACCCGAATCCAAACCTGAGATGGGAAAAGAAAAAAGAATTCAACGTCGGTCTGGACTTCTCCCTGTTGCAAAACAGACTGGGCGGTGCCATCGATGTATACAGCCGCAAAACAGTAGACCTGTTGTTCGGTTATGCAGCAGCATTGCCTCCTAATATTGTCGACAACATCTTTACCAATGTAGGTACCATTTCCAACAATGGTGTGGAAGTAGTGATCAATGCGGTACCGGTAAAAACCCGGGATTTCGTATGGAACAGTGATGTGACTTTCAACTCCCAAAGGAATAAAATGGTTTCCTTCTCCAACAATATTTATAAAGCTACCGAACAGTATTTTGGAGATCTTCCCTCTCCGGGTAACCTGGGCCCCGCTATCCGCGTAGTAGAAGGTGGTCCACTTGGTACCTTCTATGGCTACCGTTATGCTGGTCTTACAGATGATGGTAACTGGCTGTTCTATAAAAAAGACGGTACTAAAGGCACTCCTTCAGAAGTAAACCAGGACGATAAAGTAGTATTAGGTAATGGTATTCCTAAATACATGGCTTCCTGGAACAACACTTTCCACTATAAAAACTTTGACCTGAGCGTGTTTTTCCGTGGCAAGTTTGGCTTCAAGATCCTCAATCTCCAGGATATGTATTTCGGTAACAAGAAATGGTCGCCCAACAATATGCTGAGCAGTGCTATCGGTAAAAACAGTAAGATCAATGCTGATCCGCAATTTTCCGATTACTACCTGGAAAAAGGTGATTTCGTAAAACTGGATAACATCACCCTCGGCTATAACTTCAAACTGAAAACCAAGTATATCCGCAACCTGCGTGTATATGCGAGCGGCCGGAACATTGCCACCTTCACCAAATACAGCGGCCTGGATCCCGAACTGGAAGATACCGCCCTGGATTCAGGTATAGATGGAAGAGGATTTTACCCACGCACCCGCTCCTATACCATCGGATTGAACATTGGATTCTAAAAGCAGCAAAACCGACACGCATGAAAAAAACTAAAGTATATATCAGTGCAGCTTTACTGGCGCTCGGCATGAGTGCCTGTACCAAGCTCGATGAAAAGCCATACAGCGTTATCACCGCAGATAACTTTTATCATAACCGGGAAGAAGTACTGGCCGCCGTATTGCGCCCCTTTACTCATGCCAACGCCTGGGCTGCTCCTACCGGGCAAACCGGCTACTGGCGTCTCCAGGAATTATCGGCCGACCAGCTGGCATGGCCACAAAAAGGCCGCCACGGCTATGATGGCGGTAACTGGATTCGCCTGCACAACCATACCTGGATTGCCAACGATGACAACGCATGGAATCCATGGCGGCTCATGTTCTGGGGAATGGGCTTCTGTAACAACTCCATCGCCGACTTTACCAAACTGGATTTCACCAAAATTGGTATGACCGAAGCCGATAAAGTCAGCATTATTGCAGAAACGAAAGTGCTCCGCGCCTGGCACTATCTCAAGTTGATGGACCTCTACGGTAATATTCCCATCGTAACCGAGGTAGGCATCCCGGAAACACCTCCGACCAAACCTCGTAAGGAAGTATTTGCCTTTATTGAAAAAGAAATCAAGGACAACGTAGAACAGCTGAAACCTCTATCTGCCGATATGGTGGGCCGCGTTACCAAAGCGGGCGCCTATGCGATGCTGGTAGAACTCTACCTCAATGCCAAAGAATGGTCTGGCACCGAACGCTGGGATGACTGTATCACGTATTGCAATAAAATTATTGCGGGCGACGGCGGCTCCCTCAGCGGTTCCGTTCCGGCCCTGGAACCAGATATCTTCCGCGCATTTGCCAACACCAACGCTACCTCCCCGGAAGACCTGTTCCAGATTGCCTATGATTTCAGAAACGGTAACTTCCGCTTCGGATGGAACGGCGACTTCTGGCACTATCGTCAACGCCAGGTATACAACGTAGACCGCGATGGTAACAACGGTATCGTAGTAATACCTACCGCCTACGATGCCTTCAAAGACAATGACCTCCGTAAACAAAACTGGATGCTCATCGGTCCGCAGAAAAAAGATCCGGCACTACGCACCAGTGAAGGCGATAGCCTGGTATTGGGTACAGAAGAATACAACAACAAGCCATTGGTATTTGTAAAAGAAATCCGCAGAAATTCAGAAGGAGAAACCGGACCTGGTGGTATGACCCGTGGAGAAGAGAATAGCGGCGCGCGTTTCGCGAAATACCTGCCTGGTAAACTAGACGATCCTAACTACTGGGGCAACGACTTCGTGTTATACCGGCTCACCGAAATTTACTACAACAAGGCAGAAGCACTCATGCGGAAAGCCGGTGGCGTAGCTACCCAGGAAGCGGTAGACCTGATCAACACCTGTAAAAAACGTGCCTTTAAGCCCGCCGACTGGCCTAAAGAAGCCTATACGACCAGCTCCCTCACCATGGATGAATTACTGGCAGAAAGAGGCCGCGAGTTCATTTTTGAAGGAAAACGCCGTACAGACCTGATCCGCTTTAACAAATTCACCACCGCTACCTGGTGGGATCATCAGCCATCCGCCGATAAATACAAACTGTTTCCAATTCCATTCAGACAAATGAGCATCAATCCTAACCTCGTACAAAACGACGGTTATTAATTCAACTATTTGGGCCTGATGGGGTAGACGACACAGGCCCGGATGCGGAACCAGACAAAGAAAGAGGGTGTCTCAAAAATAATTGAGGCGCCCTTTTCAAATTTGAGATAAAATGGGCGAGTTATCCAGATAGTGAGGTTGAAAAAAAGAGTTTTCAGTGCTGTTATAGTGCGGTAAATTTGAGAATGGC
>NZ_JABAHZ010000017.1 GCF_012641265.1 Chitinophaga eiseniae
CTACTCATACAGTAATCTAACAATTAATACGGCATTAAAAATTGCATCTTGGAATAAACCAGAGCAAAATGAGCATAGTCGTACCAAAAAATAAAAGGGCGCCTCAATTATTTTTGAGACGCCCTCTTACTATTACTATCTTATTTATAACTTCTGAATCAACCATTGCTGGTTCCTTCCTCCATTCAGGTACCACTGGATAATACCTGCGCCATTGGCAGCAGAAGCACCATTTACATCCAATGATTGACTACTGTTTTTATTGATCACTTCATAGTACCCGAACCCAATGTCGATGATCTGCCATTGTTGGTTAGCGCCACCCCAATAATCCCACTGGATAATATTTGCGCCGGCAGCAGTTGAAATACCATTTACGTCCAACGCCTTGCCACTGTTGCGATTCAGGATATTGGCGTACCCGCCTCCTACTGACGTGATTTTCCATTGCTGGTTATTACCGCCCCAATAGTCCCATTGTACAATGTTACCGCCATTGGCTGTGGAGGACCCATTTACATCCAGCCCTTTATTACTCTGTCGACAAACAACCTTATACCAGGCGTTGGGATCGAAACTACCCAACGGGATAGCAATGGCATTTCCTCCCCAGGCGTATTGCAGGCGGGAAAGGCCGGAAGTATTATTTACCGTCAACGTAGTACCGCTTAGCGTAAACAGGCTATAGCCATCCCCGTTCCTTAACGCCGGCCAATATACGCAGCCCAATCCCCTGGCCCTTACGCGATTGGTCATCCCCTGGAAATAAGCGATTCCCGGTCGCTGCCAGGTGCACCCAGGTAATCTTTACCATTGGTCATCGGGATGCCGAACTCTGTAACGATCGTACGATCGGGATAGGCCAGGCCTTCGATAGCAGATTCCCAGTCGGCCACCGTGGTTTTGTTGTTATCAAACCAGGTATAATTATGATAAGACAGCAAACAGGTATTCAGGCGGCTGTCGGCGCCCACCGCATTTACATCGGTAGCATATCCAACACCATCCAGCAATACGCGGCCATGCGGAATAGCTGGATAATTGGTTAACCATTGCGCATACAGGTTATTGAGATTGGCGGTGCTGTAACCATGCGGTTCGTTAAATACTTCGAAGTACACATTGGCCGTATTACCATACTTGTTGGTAATCGTTTGCCACATGTTCCAGAAGTCGGTGAGATTGTCTACGATACCATCGCGGGAGCTGGCGCCCTCCCAATAACAGAGGATCACGTTCATACCTTTGCCCACCGCATCATCGATAGCGCCGGTATAAGCGCCCCACCACGACTGCAATACAGAAGGTGGATTTACAGGCATACGTACAGTGTTAATACCCTGCTGCTGAAAATAGGCAAGGATATTACCTGCCTTAGCTTTAGTGGTGGCGTAGTCGTCGCCTGTACTCAAGCCGCTGGGAACCACGGCGCCATCGGCAAAATTATCGTTGGGATCGGCCCAGTTGCCTCCTTTGAAAGCAGCAGTGGAAGTAAAGGCAAGCGTTGCCTGCACAGATGGAGGCGCCACGGTACTTTCGGCCAGGGTTCGGTTCATTTCTTTTTTACAGCTCCAGGCAAAAAAGCAAAGCAACAGGATAACAACAGAAGGGTTTTTCATAAACTGGGTTTTATTGGATGTTAAGAAATATCGTGGATTGAGTTAACGGGCCGAAGTTCTGATAAATCACTGCATCGGGTACTACCGTGGCGAGCGGCCCGTTTTCCTGAACACGGCAGGTGTGCTGCCTGCATGTTGCTTGAAGAAGGCCGTAAAATAATTGGCAGATTCGAAATTCAGCTCGTAAGCAATTTCTTTAATCGTTTTGCCGGAGCCGAGCAACAGCTCTTTGGCTTTCTGTGCCCTGATCTGTTGCTGGTATTGCGCGGGCGACAAACCGGTATATTCTTTAAACATCCGCCGAAACCAGGAGTAGCTCATATGCAGCCGCTCGGCCAATGCTTCAGGGGTACAGCTGCCATCGGGGTTTTCCCGTATGAGTAGCCTGGCCTTTTCTATTTTTGCAGCTACCTCCTGGTTCTGAAACTGGAGATTACGGGTGGCAAAGTAAACAGCGCCCAGCATGTGGAGCGCAATACCGGAAATGGCTTGCTGATAACCAGGCCGTTCTTCTGTAGCCAGCGTGAGCACTTGCCTGAAAAGATCTACCAGCTGCTCATTAAATCCTACGGGATGCAATGCCGTGTGGCTGTTGAAAAAATCGTAGTGAGTCAACTGATCCGGTACTTGTCCCCGGAAGCCCAGCCAGTAAGTATCCCAGCCCGTATCTGCCGCGGGCATATAACTATGCCATTCACCGGGAAACAACAATAACATGGTTCCTTCTGCTATGTAGGTATTTTGCTGCTGCGCGTTGCTGAAATAACCGCCTCCCCGGGTAACATAAATGAGCTGGTATTCCGGCAACACTCTTCCTTTTTCGGGGTGAAACCAATAACGGGAAGGATGTTCCGGCGAAGGATACCGGCTATGGGGAGAAATGTACTGGTAGCCTACGGTGGTAACGGTAAGTCCCCAATGCATGTCTGCATCATTGACAGGGAGATATTTGATATGTGAAGCAGGGGCCTTCTTCATATATAGCAACTTACACGTGGCATATTCCGGTTGTTATATAAAAATAACGATTACTGCAGAGTATTCCGACATCCTGTCAAAAATCATACTTTTTACCTCAAATATCATAGGCCCTGACCGGTTTTTACGGGTAGTTTTGAAGGGTTTATCTCCACCATAAATTTTATCAAATGACAACTATCAAAGCAGGCCTGTTTGGCATTGGGCTGGCCAC
Organism: Chitinophaga eiseniae; assembly: GCF_012641265.1. Classification (GTDB taxonomy): domain Bacteria; phylum Bacteroidota; class Bacteroidia; order Chitinophagales; family Chitinophagaceae; genus Chitinophaga; species Chitinophaga eiseniae_A. The sequence goes on from NZ_JABAHZ010000017.1 coordinate 2,812, forward strand.
CTATTGGACGCAATTCACCCGACTGAAGGAGCGACTGGAAGGCTACCAATCACACATTGCCAGCAAATTAGCAGACAGCCATGTAACAGTGGCAGATGCGGGACTGGTAGATAATGTGGCAAAAGCCCGTTCTGCTGCCCTGCTTTTTAAAAAGGAAGATGTGAGTATCATTTTCCTGTATGTTTCAACTTATGCACTTTCTGCCACCGTACTACCGGTAGTACAGGGATGCAAAGTACCGGTGGTTATTCTTAACCTGCAACCTGTTGCCGCCATGGATTATAGCTGGTTCAACGGCCTGGGCGACCGGGGGTTGATGACGGGCGAATGGCTCGCCAATTGCCAGGCCTGCGCCGTACCGGAAATTGCTAATGTATTTAACCGGGCAGGTATCTCCTTTCACCAGGTAACCGGTACCCTGGAAGAGGAAGCTGCCTGGCTGGAAATTGCCGGATGGAAAGCCGCAGCCACCGTAGCTGCCGGCATGCGCCACAACCGGCTCGGAGTGCTGGGCCATTATTACAACGGCATGCTGGATATCTATACCGACCTTACTTTACAAGCCGCTACTTTCGGTGGACATATACAACATCTCGAAATGTGCGACCTGGCTGCCTTCCATAGCCAGGTAAGTCAAACGGAAATAGATCATAAGCTGCAGCAAATACACCAGGAAATGGAAGTACTGGAAGAATGCCCGCCACATGAACTGGTGCGCGCCGCACATACCGCCGTGGCGTTAGACAAAATGGTGGCCCATCATCAACTGGGCTCCCTCTGCTATTACTATGAAGGCACTCCGGATAATGCGTATGAAGACCTGATTGCTTCCGTGATTGCCGGCAATTCTCTCTTAACCGCCCATCGCGTACCGGTAGCAGGCGAGTATGAAGTGAAAAATGTGCAGGCCATGAAAATCATGGATCTCTTTGATGCCGGGGGCTCTTTCACTGAATTCTATGGACTGGATTTTAATGAAGACATCGTGCTCATGGGCCATGATGGCCCCGGCCACCTGGCCATCGCCGAAGGCCGCCCGCTACTGAAGCCGCTCGGCCTATATCATGGCAAACCAGGCAAGGGATTGTCTATCGAAATGAAAGTCAAACATGGCCCCGTTACCTTGCTATCTGTAGTAGAAACCGGCCATGGCCAGCTAAAACTGCTGGTAGCTGAAGGGCAGTCGGTGCCCGGTCCTATCCTCCAGATTGGAAACACCAACAGCCGGTATAAATTCCCACTGGATATTAAAACATTTGTGAACAACTGGTGTAAAGAAGGTCCCGCACATCATTGCGCCATTGGCGTAGGACATATTGCCGATAAAATTGAAAAGCTGGGACATATCCTGGGGATTGCTACCGTAAAAGTGTGCTAAAGGGACGTATTGTCGGTAATAAAACCGCTGTTTAAATAGCCTTCTAAAAAAAGAAATTGTTTTTTATACCAAATGGTATATTTTTGCAGGTACAAAGTGCAAGGGTTATGAATAAAGCGGAAAAAACCAGGCAATTCATCGTAGAAAAGACAGCACCTGTCTTTAATGAGAAGGGATATGTGGGCACTTCACTGAATGATATGACCAACGCCACGGGGTTGACCAAAGGCAGTATTTACGGCAACTTCGCCAACAAAGACGAAGTAGCCCTCGCTGCATTTGATCATAACCTGAAGCAGGTAACCACTATCATCCAGCAGGAAATGAGCAAGCACAATACCTGCCGGGAAAAGCTGATGGTATATGTACAGGTATACAGCAACTTCCAGAAACATCCGTTTCCGGAAGGCGGCTGCCCGCTGCTCAATACCGCCACCGAAGCAGATGATACCCATGCAGGGCTCCGGCAAAGAGCCGCCGATGGAATACAACGCTGGAAAAACGCTATTACCGCCCTCATTGAAAAAGGTATACAACTGGGCGAATTCCGTAAAGATGTACCCGTCGAACAAACTGCCCTAAGCATGATTGCCACCATTGAAGGCTGTATTATGATGACTAAATTAACCGGTAAAACGCATTACCAGAAAGCAATTATGCGTACCGTGGAAAAACTCATCGACGACTTATAAACATTTTTTTTCTTCAAAAATATACCGATTGGTATAAAATAAATAAACATGAAAACATCCGGTAACACCGTACTCATCACCGGCGGTAGCGCAGGCATAGGCCTGGCCATTGCCACCACATTATCCCGGCAACATAACCAGGTGATCATCACAGGCAGAAACCAGGAGAGACTGGACGCCGCATCCCGGCAGTTGCCCAATATCACCGCCATCAACTGCGATGTAACCAGTGAGCGGGCTGTCAACCAGTTGGTAAAAACAGTAACAACTGATTTTCCACAGCTAAATATGCTGATCAACAACGCCGGCCATGCAGTAGCTTACGAGTTATCGGCCAACGCCAATGCATTTGAAAAAGCAGCCGACGAAATGCTGACCAACTACCTGTCGGTGATACAGCTCACCGAAAAATTGCTCCCGCTGCTCAGCCGCCAGGAAGAAGCCGCCATCGTTAATGTATCCTCCGTGGTAGCCTTCGCCGCCTCCAAACGGGTACCCACCTATGCCGCCAGCAAAGCAGCCCTCCACTCGTACACGCAGGCCCTGCGAATGAGCGTGGCGCCCCTGCATGTATTTGAACTGATGCCTCCCCTGGTTAATACTCACTTCTCCCGGGAAATAGGTGGCAGTAAAGGGATTCCGCCCGAACAGGTAGCGGATGAATTGCTCGCTGCGCTGGCCGCCAACCATTACGAAATCCATGTAGGCGATACGGAAAAGATATACCAGTTGATGCTGTCGTCGCCCGCCAGCGCCTTGCAGGCACTCAACAGCAACTTATAAATGTGCACTATTTTTTTCTCCATAAATATACCGATTGGTATATAATCATTACATATGAAAAGGACAGTACTGATCCTGGTGGTGATCACCGCAGCGATCATGGAATTGATAGATACTTCTATCGTCAACGTGGCACTATCGCATATGAGCGGTAACCTGGGCGCCACACTGGAAGACACCTCCTGGGTCATTACTGCCTACGCCATCGCCAACGTTATCATCATCCCCATCACTGGCTTCCTCTCTGCCACACTGGGGCGGCGTAATTACTACATCGGCTCCGTTATCGCGTTTACGCTATTTTCCTTCTTGTGCGGGCAAGCCTCTAATATCTGGATACTCGTATTATTCCGCTTCCTGCAAGGAATAGGTGGCGGCGCCCTGCTATCGGTATCACAGGTAATCGTATTTGAACAGTTCCCCAAAGAAAAACAAAACGTAGCCAGCGCCCTGTTTGGCGTAGGGGTATTTGTCGGCCCTACTATTGGGCCTACGCTTGGTGGCTATATCACCGAATTTTATTCCTGGCCCTGGATATTTTATATCAATGTGCCGATAGGCATTATCGTCACTATCCTCTGCCTGTTACTACTGAAAGAACCTGCCATTCCGTCCACCCGCCGGAAAATCGACTGAACCGGCATCCTGCTGCTGGCCGTGGGTGTAAGCGCCCTGCAAACCGTGTTGGAACGCGGGGAAGCAGATGACTGGTTCGAAGCGCCCTATATCACCTGGCTTACAGTTATCGCTACATTCAGCATCCTGATTTTTACCTGGTGGGAACTGCGTATCAAAGAACCGGTAGTAAACCTGCGGGTGCTGAAAAGCAGGAACCTGAGCATTGCCGCCATTCTCACGTTTGTATCCGGCATGGGCATTTTCAGCTCTGTATTCCTGACCCCTGTATTTGCCCAGCGTTTGTTGAACTTTACGCCCCTGCAAACAGGCCTGCTGTTGCTACCCGGCGCCTGCCTGGCTATCGGCGGATTAATAATCTCAGCCAGGCTACTACAACGGGGTTTGTCGCCCGTTTTCCTCATCCTTGCCGGCATGGGATTGTTCATAGTTTTCAGCTGGCAAATGTCGCAACTCAACCAGGATGCCAGCGCCACCAGTATCAGCTGGTACCTGGTATGCCGCGGCGTGGGCCTGGCCCTGGTAACCGTACCACTTACTACCCTGGCGGTATCTGCCCTGGCACCGGCAGACATTCCGCAAGGCGCCGCACTCAACAACATGATGCGGCAACTGGGAGGCTCCTTTGGCATCGCCATCGTAAATACCTACCTGGCCAACCGCAACGCCCAGCACCGGTACGACCTGGTAAGTCACCTCGATACCAACAACCCCGCCGTGGCCAGCCGCATCAACAACTATGCACATGCCTTCATGAGCAAAGGTTTCACCACCGCCGAGGCACAGCAGCAGGCAGTAAAACTGCTGGATCATATCGTAGTAAAACAAAGTACCCTGCTTAGTTTCAGCGATGCCTTTTTGCTCGTAGGACTGATATTTCTCCTCGCCCTGCCGTTACTGTTCATTGCCTCCGGCAAAAAGAAAACAGCAGCGAACGTAGTAGTGATGGACCATTGATATTTTCGTAGGGGTGTATCCGTTAACACTGCCGCTGCAGATCAGCACAAATACGTTATATTGGTATAAAAAAGATGAAACACCTTTATATTTTGCTGCTGTTACTACCGGCCATAGCAAATGCCCAATCGCCCACCGATACGATTAAAGCCGCTGTCAACAAACTGTTTACCGCTATGCAGCAGGCCGACAGCAACGGCATCAAGGATTGTTTTGCACCCGGCGCTATGCTACAATCTATTGTAACAGATAAAACGGGCAAAACCGCGCTGCGCAATTCTACCGCGGCCGACTTTGCTACCATCGTTGGTAAACTAACACCACATAGCGCGGACGAAAGAATTGTTTTTGGCAGCATCCAGTCAGACGCCACAATGGCCGCCGTATGGACACCTTACCGCTTTTATTTCAACGGACAATTTTCTCATTGCGGGGTTAACTCGTTTCAGCTGGTAAAACTGGACGGGACCTGGAAAATACAGTATATACTGGATACACGGCGCAAGGATCAGTGCGTGGAAACGACGCCTTAAGTGTTTCTCTCTCCCAATTCTACTTTATCTACATATATAAACGCCCCTCCGCAGCAGCGGAGGGGCGTTTATTAAGAGGGAAATAGTATTGCCGGCACATAGACATGCCCCGGCTACGTTCATAACGAAATGTAATATTCGCAGCAATTAATCGATCATCTTAATTTCCGAATAGTTCAGACAGTTTCTTATTCAATTCCTCCCCACGAAGGTTCATCGCAATGATGTTTTTATTTTCGTCCAGCAGGAAGTTGGCAGGTACCGCACGGATACCGTATTGACGACCCACCTCATTATTCCAGCCTTTCAGATCGGATACATGCAGCCAGGGGAGCTGATCTTTAGCAATGGCTTCTTCCCATTTATCCTTATGATCGTCCAGTGAAATGGCCACTACTTCAAAGCCCTGGCTTTTATATTTCGCATATTGTTTGGTGAGATTTGGATTTTCCGCGCGACAAGGACCGCACCAGCTGGCCCAGAACTCTACCAGCACATATTTACTTTTGATATCCTCCAGCTTTAGTGGTTTTCCATGTACGTCCTGTTGTGTGAACTTTGGTGCTGGCGCGCCTACATGAATGGTTTTGGCTGCCAGTATACGTTGCCCTAATTCGCGGCCCTGGTCGCTCTCACGCAGACTTTTACTCATGGCATTATAGATCGGCTCTATCTTTTTTACATCTACCGGGGTGCCAGTGCCTTCTGAGAGCGCTACCATACCGAAGTACGATTGCGGATGCTGTTGGGCATACACGATCTGTGCATCAGCGCGGGCCTTCATACGCCGGCGGTATTCCACATTGATACGGCCAAAGAAGGCGGTATCCTTCTGTTGTTCCGGCGTGGCAGTACTCACCTGCCCATTGGCCCATTTATTCAGCTCCATAATAGTACCGCCAATCGCTTTGTTGTAAGCAGTAAACTCATCATATACTTTGGAGCCGCTAAAAGTGGCATTAGCGAGCGAATCGGCAGACGTGATTCTAATTTTTTCTTTTCCATAATAGAAGTAGATCACATCGCCGGTGTATACAGCTTTTTGCTTGCCGGAGCCATCATGGCTTAACGCCAGGCGGGCATAAGAGTAACCTGCACTAAGACCGGTGAAAGTAAATTTACCATTTGTAACCACGGCGCTGTCTTCCTTTCCAACACCGTTGCTCATATAGTCGATATACGCCATAGCGGGACTATTCAGCTTACCGATATGCCCCTCAATGGTAAAGGCGCCCTGCTGTGCCTGGCTGGCCAGTGGCAGCGCAACCGCCGCCAGTAATAACATTCTTTTCATCACTATATTTTTTATTTTCTTGACACAATATCTACTGGTGCACCTGGGATACCATCTACGCGACCGGTGATCACGCCATTCTTACCCACACTTACATCCAGCAACAGCACGCTGCCTTCCACTCCCGCTGTGAGGGTATTACCATCTGTACTGAGTTTTAGCATGGTCACCTTTTTACCGCCAAAGTTGGCGTCTAAGGGACGCAAATCTTCATTCACCGGGTTGTACCGGTAAATCTTGTCATTGGAAGTAAAGTAGAAGATATCTACCGCCGAACGCTGCCAGCGGCTGTTATTCGTCAACAAAGCAGCCCCCTTGAAGATACGTTTACGTGTAGGCTTTATCGTGCGTAAATCATAGTTACTCATATCTACAGTAAACGTATATTCATATACGTTACCATCTGTCGATTTGTAGTAGGCGTATGAAACGCTGGGGATCGCCTGCATGAACAACAGCTCTCCTGTTCCAATATTGGTAGGGTTGAACGCGGAGCCCACCACCTGGTAGTCGCTACCCATAAAGTTGCCACCGCCATCGAAGGTCACAAAACCATGACGGATAGTATCAAACCCGAAGAAGAAATTGTAACGGCTGTAGAAAGGCGCCAGGTAATAGTTACCGGTTTGCATGCTGGAAAACTTGCCAAAATCCGGTGCGAATGGCGCCGTAGAAGTAATGCTCAGGTACAGCTTTCCATTAACGATGCCGGTAGGCACCCCTTGCGCACCGCTGAAGGCCTGCGTTTCCATCGGTGTTGGCGGATTGAAAAACTGCGCTCCGAAATAGCGTTTACGCAGCATGGTGCTACCGTCGATAATCACGCTTTGTTTAGCGGGATCTTTACAGATCACCCAATAATCTTCTACCGTATTTTCCTGGTAGGCCAGCGGTTTGGCAAACAGCTGCACGGGGTTAACCGGCAGATCCTCATTATGCAAAGCATGATACAGGTCTGCATTTACGGAACTGTCGGGCCGGATAAACGACAGGCGGGTAACGCCATTATCTACGCTCAATACCGTAGCACCTTTTGAAAACCGGGTACCACCATCGATCTTAAACTTATAGAAATATTTGATACCATTCCGCTGGTCGGTCACCGTTAGTTTGGCGTTCCGCACCATGGGTTTCAGGTTATAAACAATCCGCAGCGGATAACCGGTATAGTGGTCGCTCCTGGCTTCTTCCGCTACCAGGATATCCCAATCGAAAAACAGGTCTTTAGCGGGATCCCCATCTGCCAGCGATACACCCGGGCGTATGATCAGCGAATCTCCCACAATGGCATTTACAGTGCTATCGATAAGCCCCGAGATAACCGGTTCTGCAGGCGCATGGTACTTGTAATTCCCCAGGTCTTTCTTGCAAGCCATCAAGTAACAGACCGATATTGATAAGAGAACAATTAATCTTTTGCTCATAGTAATATTTTTAGAAGAGAACTTGTTCCCCGTTTTCATCAATAAACACATACTTGTTGGCCGACTGATAGAACTTCAGGAGAAAACGCTTGGCAGGCGCGGCTTTGCTGAAGAAGTCATAGTCGCCGGTATTGTCGTTTCTTTTCTCCAGTACATACCCCGACTCCGGATGTTCAGATACCCATGCCATAGGATATTGCAGCAGGTACCTGGTATTGGCGATATAATACAGGGTTCTCGGAATTTCCATGTACCAGTCCGGGTAGGAATTAGCAATGACAAGGTCCGTAGTACCGCTGCTGATGAGGAACAACTGGTGTTTTACCCGGGAGTATTTACCCATAGAACCTGCCCACGACGACCACCACGCCGGCTCTTCCAGGCGATTGGAATACAATATGCGCTTAGAGCGGATAGGCACAGGCAAATTGGACGCGAAGTCGGTACCGCCGGATATCCGGATAGTGAGATTCACCGACTTATTCACCAGTGCAGTGTCAGTATTAAGCAGGATCACCGGAATACGGGTAGTTCCTGAATCTGCCGGCATGGTATACGTCGATTTCAGCGGCTCGTAATGTTTGCCGGCCACGGCGGTAGTAGCGCTATCCACTGCTGCTACCGAAAAGTGCCGGTCCTGGTGGGTAGCTTTTCCGGAGATGATGACCGGCACCCAAATGGTATCTTTTTCCAGATCCGGGTGATAGGCAAAGGAATAAACAAGACTGTCTGTATTTGTATAATTCAGGTAGATATTATCCCTGGTCAGATCGTAAGGCGCAATACTCTCCTTTTTACAGCTGAATAACAGGCAGGCAAGAATAATGATGATATTTAATCTTTTCATGGTGTGCTTGTTAATTGTTTCTGTATGCGTTTTCATCATCCGGTAACGGCAATACGAAAATGCTGTTCGATGGTTGTCTGGAATTGGTGGCATTGATAGTCACCGCATGGTGCAGTCGCTTGTACATGAAAAAGATCTGGCTCTCACCGTAAAATTCTTTCCTGGCTTCTTTTATCAGGAGATCAATAAAAGCTGCTTTGCTGGCCACACTGCTCACCTGGTACCCGATGCCGCGGGCGGCACGTACCTGGTTAAAATAATTCAAAGCGCGTTGAGGATCTTTGTCGTAGCTCGCTTCCGCTGCAATGTAATAGAGCTCCGACAGCCGGACGGCCGGTGCTACTAACGGATGAATGTTAGTAAGCGGCTGCGCATTCCGGTAATATTTCTGCAATACGGCACGGTCAGGTCCCCCGGTGGTGGAAGCGGTATTGAGGAACCATTGTTTCAGTCGCCAATCCTCCGCACCCACAGTACCGATTTCATAAATATCATTCACCTGGTCGGCAGTGCCGCTATAAGCAGGATTTTGCTGGGTGAAGCGAGCCTGCAACGATTCGATGACACCTTGGTTGTCCGTATACCAGCAGCCGATCAACTCCTTGTAAAAGATCCGGTCGCGCAGCTGGATGTCTGTCTGGAAAAAGTCTTCCTGCCGGGTGAAAGGAAACTTCGCAGACGATATCACTTCTACTGCATTGTTCAATGCATTCGTATAATCGTTCCGGTACAGATACACACGCGACAGCTCACCGCAAACCGCATAGTAGTTCAGCCTGTGCCGGCGGTTCTGCATAAACAGATCCGCATTTTTCAGTTCGGTCGCTTTATCATCGCCCGGGTAACCAACGGTATAGGCTGTATTCTTGATTGGGTCCCCCTGAAGGAGGTTCTTCGCCGTATTGAGATCCCGCAATACACTGTCGAGTGCTGCATTTACGGGCGAGAATGGCGTAGAAGTGGTGCCCACCCGGGTAACATATGGAATGCCCTTCTGCGTAGCACCATTAACATAAGACGGAGCAAACAGGCGCAGCATATCGAAGTGCAGATATGCGCGCAGCGCCAGCGTCTCTCCCTTAATCAACCGGTAATTGCCCGGACTGAACAGGGTAGTGTCTTTATCAATAGCCTGCAACAGGTAGTTACAGTTGGCGATAGCCTTGTAGGCATTACCCCACACATCGTTTACCATGCCTTTCACCGCGCCGCCGGTATAAACGAAATTGGCAATATCCTGGTTGGTAACGTCGCTGAAAGTATAGTTCTGCCCCAGTACATCCAGCATGTTGTAGGTAAGCTGACCGCCATAGAGCGACTGACTGGCGCAAAGCGTGTAAATGCCATTGAGCGCCTCTTTGAAGCCTTGTTCTGAATTGAACAGCTCATCCCGGTCTACCTGCGTTTGTGGCTTTATATCCAGGAACTTCTTGCAGGAAATCATTGATGCACCCAGGCTCAGTATTACTATTAATTTCTTCATGATCATGGCTGTTTAGAAGGTAGCAAGGATAGAACAGGTAAGACTTCTCGCAAACGGATAATCTATTCCCCTTTCCTGTTTTACACTGGATATGTGGAGAATGTCATTCATGGTAACTGCTCCACGCAGCGATTGCAGGCCGATGCTTTTGGCAACACCTTGTGCCAGGTCGTAGGAGAAGTAGAGCGATTGCAGCTCCAGCAGGTTTTCTTTCTGCACAAACCTGCTGCTGGCATAGGTCTGGCTAAGATCTGTGATGTTCTTATACAAGGCCCGATCGCCCGGTTGCTGCCAGCGCATGGTCAGCGCCCTGCTGTCTACGTTGAAGCGTGGATCCGCATTTTCGATCCTGTCCACCAGCGTTTGGTTATACATGTCGCCGCCAAATCTGTAATGGAAGCTGAAGCTCATCATCCAGCGTTTCCAGGTGATATTACTGCCGAAGAAGCCCTCTGCTTTCGGTGTGTAATCGCCGATGGGGCGTGTATAGGCTACATCGTAGTCGTAGGTGAGACTCCCATCTGGTTTTTCGTAGATCTCCCGTCCGTTCTGCGGGTCAATACCGTGTGATTTTACACCGTAGATCGTGTTGTACGACTGTCCTTCTGCAAAACGCAACAGTGGCTTACCCTGTGCGCCTTTGTTCGGATCCATCTGGTAGTTATTAACACTTTCATTGTAAGCTTTCAGCGCATTGGAAATTTTAACGATCGTATTGGTATTATGGGCCAGGTTACCGGTGATGTTGATGTTCAGGTTTTCTTTGCGGAGGGCGTTGATAGTTACATATAGTTCGTAGCCTTTGTTGGCCATATCACCCAGGTTTTCCTTGTAAGTGGAAAAACCGGTAGAAGGCGCAATATTGATATCTGTCAACAGTCCTTTGGTCAGCTTATAATAATATACCGGCGTAAGGATAATCCTGTCCTGCAAAAAGCCGATCTCTGCGCGGGCTTCGTAGTTGGTCGTCTTCTGCCATTGCAGGTTATCATTACCATAGCCATTTACAATAGCGCCGATACCGGTAGAATACCAGTTGGAAGTCTGGTAACTATAGGTAGTTCTGGCGAGGAAAGGAGGGAAATCCACCGACCCGGTTACGCCGGTAGTACCGGTCAGTTTCAACCTCGACAGGAAAGGCAGGCTGCCTTTGAACCACTCTTCATTATGTACATTCCAGCCAATACCACCGGACCAGAAAGGCGCAAACCTTTTATTGGCGCCGAAAGCAGAGGATCCGTCCAAACGAACAGCTGCGTCAAAGAGGTATTTATTTTTGTAAGAATAGCTGCCGCTGAAGAAGGAGCCGATCAGGCGTCTTTCATCCACGTTGCCACTCGGTGCTGCGTTAGGCGTATAGGTACGGGCAAAGGCGATGCTGCTGAACTTATCGTTGGAGAAGCCACGTGCCTGGAAGCCTTTGTAATCATTGGTAGCAGAGGTAACGTTAGCGCCCAGCACCGCGTTGATAGAGTGCTGACCAATCAGTTTATTATATACCATGCGGATGTTACCATCCAGGTTAAGAGCGCGTGTAGCAGTGTAATCATAGGAGCCTTTGTTCATGGCCTGTTCCGGAGGATCCAGGTAAAACGCATTACTGAAAGGGGAAACAAATTTATCGGTGGTAGACTTAGTACTGTTCAAACTCAAGAGGCCTATTACGCGTAAGGCGGGCGTAATGCGCCAGTCGGCCGAAAATGCATCGATCAATTCCAGGTAATCTGATTTGTCGAAATTTCCCAGGCTGGCTTCATACAGCGGGTTCAATACCGGTACATTCTTGTATTGGCTACTGCCCGGCTGATGCGTATCCACGCGCCAGTTGGCAATTTCCCGGATCAGTTTACCATCATCTCCATAAATAGGATAATAGGGATTCATGGCCACATACGTGGCAAAGTCGCCGTAGTTGGAGTTACGGGCATTCACCTGGGTAACGGTCAGGTCGTTTCTCAGCACCAGCCTGCGGTTTGGATTGTACGTAAAACTCATGCCGCCGCTATAGCGGTTACGGCCAGAGTTTTTCATCACACCGGGATCTGTTTGATACCGGAGGTCTACACCATAACGGAAACTGGAATCGCCGCCTTCTACGTATACAGAGTGCTTCTGTGAGTAGGCGTTGCGGAGCGGTTGCGACAGCCAGTAGCTATTTACGCCGCTCACTACATTTTTCAGTTTTGAATAGTATTGCTGATCCAGCTCGTCTTGCGTGTTGGCGGTGTTGTTTTTGGAAGAATATAATCCTGCGCGTCTTTCATATTCCAGCTTGTCGGTGGCGTTGAGCACACTGTAGTCGCTGAGATCCGGGGCGGTAGCCTTCATCTCGGCATTATAGGATAATCGCAGGCGGCCGGGTTGTGGCGCTTTGGTGGTGATCACAATAACACCGTTGGCGGCACGGGAACCATAAACCGCTGTAGCAGCAGCATCTTTCAGGATGGTAACGCTGGCAATGCGGTTAATGTCCATGTCTACCACTTTTTGCAGGGGCACCTCAAATCCGTCCATGATGAATACCGGCAGGTTGTAGGAGCTGGAGAGATTGTTCCTGTCCAGTATCTCGCCGTTAGGCATGGCGGTAGTTCCCCGGATGTTGATCTTGGGCATGGCATTGGGATCGGAGCCGAACAGGTTGTTGTCGGCTATCCGGAACGAGGGATCAAAGGAGGCAAGGCCTTTGAGCATATTCTGTGGATTGAGGCGCTTCAGGTCTTCTCCTTTTACAACGATGGCGTTACCGGTGTAGTTGTCTTTTTTGATCACCTGGTAACCCGTTACCACCACATCGTTCAGGGAGCTGGCTTTGGGCGACAGGATGATGGTTTGGTTGCGGATTGCGCGGACGGGCACTTCCTTGGTGCTGTAACCTACGCTGGTGAGTATGAGCACATCGCCGGGGTCGGCGCTGATGCTAAACTGTCCCTTGTCGTTGGTCAGCGCCCGCGCGGTGGTGTTTTTTACAAATACGGAAACCGCAATCACCGCTTCTTTGGTAAGGCTATCCACTACTTTCCCGTAAACAAGGCTATCCTTTACGGCACTGCTGCTGGAAGGCGCTCCATGGTCTGCACCATTTCCGGCAGTGATGACGATCGTTTTGCTGACGATGGTGTAGCTCAGGTTGAATTTCTTCAGGCAGGCCTGCAAAGCCGCATCGAGGCTGGCATTTTTCAGTTCAACATCTGTTTTGAGTGAGGCAGGATTTACGTTGCCCTTGTAGAAAAATGTAAAGCCGGTTTGTTTTTTGATGTCGCTGAAAATGGTTTCCAGCGTTGCGTTGTGCCTGCTGATGGTGACAGACTGGCTGGCTGCGCGCACCGGCAAATAAAGTAATACGATCAGTGGCAGCAGGATCCACGATCTGAAAGGTGAGCGCAAGCGTTTCCCTGCCCTTGCCGCGAACGACAAAGGAGGACAATGAAACTTAAATTTCATGTTGGTCGGATTTAGTCGATAAAATGAGCGTATAAACGCCGGCTGATAGCTGATACTACTGGTGGCATCCGGCGTTATCGCATACTGGTTGATTTGATAAGTTGGTTTTAGATGATTATTCGTTCATACATACAATCTTGAAATTTTAGTTGACAGTGACGGCGCTATGACCGCATTAATTTTTATTGGTAACCGTGATAACGTTGTCTTTTACGTCGAATGTAATACCGTTGATCTCCAGTATTTTTAAAACATCTTCCAGTTTGCTGCTCCTGGATATTTCCCCGAAAAATCTTTCCTCCGGTATATGGCCACTGTACCTGATCTGCACGTTGTACCAGCGGGCCACATCGCGCATCACAGATGGCAGGTTATCGTTTTTAAAGGAGAACAGGTTGTTGATCCAGGCCGTTTCCTTTTCTGTATCTGCGGTGATCGTCCGGATGCTATTGCCGGTACTTCCTTCGCAGATGGCCTGCTGACCGGGTTGGATCACGACTGATCCGTCATTGTGGCTCACCTTCACCGCCCCTTGCAGGAGGGTGGTTTTAGACAGCCCATCTTCCGGGTAAGCGTTTACGTTAAACACTGTGCCCAATACCTGTATAGACTGCTGCCCTGCCTGTACCACAAATGGCCTGGCCGGATCGGCAGCAATGTCAAAGTAGGCTTCGCCAGTCAGCCTAACCGTTCTGTTGGCCGCGCCAAAAGCGGCGGGATATTTCAATGTACTGGCTGCATTCAACCATACCGTGGAATTATCCGGCAGCACGATTTTGAACTTCGTGCCTGCCGGTGTGGATAATACATTTTGCTGGTCAGGATCACTTTTTTCAGTGGATGTGGTTTTATATAGTAAGGTGCCGTCTTTTTCTTTGGTGATAATAACTCCCTGCTGGCTGGCGATCTGTCCTCCGGCAGCGGTATCGAGTGCTATCACGGTGCCGTCGGCCAGGCGGAGCGTGGGCGCGCCGGTGGCATACACCCTTGCCTGCTGCCGTTGCGATGTTGGCTGTTGGCGCAGGAAGAATACGGCGCCTGTACCGATCACGGCTATGATAGCTGCAGCTGCCGCCCATCGCCATAACGGCATGCGCTTCCATCGTGTTGGCGGTGCTGCGGCCACTATTTCGGCATCTATCCTGCTTTTCAGCGTGGCTTTCATGTCCCCATAGGCCAGCTCATTCTCCGTTGTGATCAGATCTTCTTCTGTATCATGTAAGTCAAACCAGGATTCCAGGAACGCGATCTCTTCACCAGTGGCGTTTCCCGTCCTGAATCGATTTAGCATTAATTTGAAAAGTTCCCGCTCGCGGTTATCCATCATGGCCTGTTTCTATTAGTATGAGTAGAAATATTCAAATCCGCCCACGCAGATAATAAATATTTTTAATTTATATATGAATAGGGCGTTATTTCATAGTCAATAACAGGGCAACGTGCAGTATAATCAGCGACTCCCGCAATTTGGCCAGGGCCCTGCCCATCTGGTTCCTGACGGTCTTCTCTGACACGCCCAGCTGTTCCGCGATCTGCTGTGTATTGCGCCCTTCCTGGAAGCGCAGGTTGAAAACCTGTTTTTGTTGCGCGGGCAGCGTATTGGTAAGTGCTTCAAACGCTGCCTGAAATTCCTTATACAGCACATGCCCATCAGCCAGGCCATAGCTTCGCAGCTGGTCCTCACTATCATCCGGCAAGTTGCCATACCGGCTTTCCTTTTCCATTTGCCTGAAAACCCCATTGCGCGTGGCTATACGCAGATACCCGGGAAGATTATCAATGGGAGTGGCCTTTTCCCTGGTCCATAACTGAACAAATACGTCCTGCGCTACATCCTGCGCCACATCTGCATTACGTATACGCTTGAAAGCGATGTTGAAAACATCCTTCCAGTAACGGTTATATAAAACGTCGAAAGCAAGCCCATTCCTTCTGCCGATCTCTGCTAAAAGGTCCTGGTCATTTGCATGCAGTAATTCATCCCTCCCCATAATTGACCATAAAACTAAAAATAGTTTCGGTTTGTAAAAGGATTCTTTGTTTTAATGGTGGTATGCAAATGTTAACCGGCGACAAACGGTCCCTGGTCTAAAAAGAAAAAAGAGGGCGTCTCAAAAATAATTGAGGCGCTCTTTTAGTTTTTAGGCACAACTAAGCTCATTATGAGATAATTTATTCCAAAATGCAATTTTTGATGCAGTATTAATTGTTGGATTGTTGTATAA
>NZ_JABAHZ010000018.1 GCF_012641265.1 Chitinophaga eiseniae
AAATATATTTATTATTACAATAACTATAGGATCAAATTAAAATTAAACGGCTTGAGTCCAGTACAATACCGAACTAAAGCCGCTTAAATTAATAGTCATTTTTGTCCAAACTTTTGGGTGCACTACAAAGTCGTGGGCTTTATTATCTTCCAGTGATCTCTCTAGGATTATATCTATGGATTAATTAGTGCTGCTTTTCGAGGATTCAACAACTACCGTAGAAGCTTTTATTGGCTCGCGAAATAGCTTACTTTTGAAGGGTTTGATAGAACTTATAAGCAGTACAAAGGCACGAAAACCGTTACTAAATCAGTGTAAAACAGACGAAATATCTGTTTCATCCAACCCTGTTGGAGCATATCAACTTCTTCTCCTTTCCTATACTATCTAATGCCCTTCATGTTGAAAATTGATTGTTTTTTTATACAAATTTTATTGGTAAATTGTATAAATTCATTCATTGAGTATCAAATGAACAAACAATACAATCTTTTAGAGTTAATTCCAGATAAGGACGAACTTGAAAAATTCATAGCTGATTATGCAAATCGCGAAGCTCTTGCAGCATCCTTCATACCGTCAGATATCTTTATTCAACAGGAGATTGAAGACATAACCCACAATCTAAATAATCGGGAACTATTTGGAGTTTTTGTCGAAGTTGGAAATTCTCAAATGGCGCAGCCTTTTATGCATTCCATTTGTGCAACAAAATCCTTTGAAGCACTGACCAGAGGCAGAACAACAACAATCGGACAAATTATAGATTCTGCCAAAGTTGAATGTGATTTATCCAATAAAAACAATCAACAAAAAGGATATCCCGTTTGGGTTTCAACTGGGGGTGAATTTGAACAGATTTGCTTTAATTGGATCAAAATTGGTGTAACATTCGCTTACTATATAAAGTATCTATATAATAAAAAGAGCAATAAGGCAATCACCCTCGACAAATTTCGAGATTTAGTCATTATTAATACTGGAGATGGTAATTTTATAAATATAGGTGACCAAAATAGTATTGATTGCAATACATCCATTCAAAATAAGTAAAAACCAACCAACAAGTTTATCATGACCACTACAATTCATAATTCCGGTGATGGAAATACTATCAATACCGGAAACAATAATCAAATCAATGTCAAAAATATTATTCAGAAAGGTGATTTAGCCGCATTTCAAAGGAAACTGGAAGAAATTGGAGTTGAAAAAAGTGAAATTGAGGAAATTAGTCAAATTGTTCAAACTGAAAAGCCAGAAGGAAATAATCTTGGGCCCAAAGCTAGTAATTGGGTTGGCAATATGTATTCCAAGGCTTTGAGTGGAGCTAGTAAAATTGGCATTAGCGCTGCAGGTAATCTACTGGCAACAGCCATAAAAACATATTTCGGTATGATGTAGTCTAGTTCATCATCCGGAAAACTCAAAGATTAATAAGAAATATTTTTTGCTTTACTTATCATTACCACATGCAAACAATAAGCTCAATTATTGATCAATTAGCCATTTCAGAAAGTCCGCTCTCAACCCCACTCTTAGGAACAAAGATCCTTGCATCTAGGATAAAAAATAATGACTTATTACAATGGGTTAATAATGAGATTGAAGGCTATGAAGATGCTAACAAAGTCCCTCTTTATAGGATTGCTCCATGCAACTTGCAAGGCTCTTATGTAAATGGCAATGTAAAGGTCACTGATACAGCCTTGCCAATTCCTGATATTTCCGATAAAATTACAAAGTACCTCACTTCCACCAGGATTACGCAAAGCTGTTCTGCACTAGAATATCTATTATCGGCGGGCGATAAAAGTGGGCAAATCAGTTATAAGCTAAGCGGTGATGTCCTCCAATTCCTGCAAAGAAAATATTCTGAACAAAACCCTTTTATGGGTCTCTATAGCGCGACGTTAGTTACCTCTGTAAGTGTTTTTTATGATATTTTGGCGTCAACTAGATCTAAATTATTAGATCTGATGTTGAAACTTGAATCTGAATACGGCAATAACCCAACAATAGCGCAACTTAGTAGCGGAAATCCAATGATCAATAACTTTGTGCAAAACATCTATAACACTGGGAATAACAACGTAATAAATACTGGAGATAATTCATCGTTAACTTCAATATCGTGAGGTAATATCCTTTTCTGTCCGGTAATATACCATACACTAGTGGAACAGGCTTTAAAATACCATTATCCTACTTTAGAAAGTCTATTACCAAATTCTGGTCAATACCGGTAACCCGGCAAAAATCTACTACAGTTATCATGTCACCCCGCTTCTTGCCGCTGGCCTGTCTTATCTGCTGCAAGATCTTCCTGGCTGTTCGCTCACTCCGGCCGGTAATATTCATCACGTTTTTTGCATAAATCACTATGCGGTTAGGTACTATTCTCTGCGAAAATGGCATAATCGGAATGGAAATTTTTCTGAGTTAAAATACCGGCTTAGGTTTGGGGTGGTTACCGCAAATGTACTGCATCCTGCGCAGATGTGAGCCTAACGGGCTTGGCTATGTAAACAGCCCTTTCTATCATTCAATTGTTTCTATATGGCAAGACAAAGTGGAATTATTCCCCTGAAAGGAACAATCGGCAATATCACCTTTTACAAAACGAAAGCCGGACACCTAGCACGTGAGAAAGGCGGTGTGGATGCCAGCCGGATCGCAACAGATCCGGCGTTTATCCGGACCCGGGAAAATGGCGCGGAATTCGGTCGTGCCGGCAAAGCCGGTAAGCTGTTACGCACAGCATTCCGGGCATTGCTCCTGAACATCGGCGATAGCTATATGTCATCCCGCCTGACCCGTGAAATGGTGAAGGTGATCCAGGCAGATGCAACCAATGTACGCGGTCAGCGCAACGTTATTGACGGTGAGGCGGAGCTGCTCAAAGGTTTTGAGTTCAACAGTAACGCCCGGTTGGGCGGTACGTTGTACGCCCCGTTCACCACTGCCATTGATCGCGCTGCCGGTACTCTGATCGTCGATATTCCGTCATTCGTTCCCATCAACATGGTGGCCGCTCCTGCAGGTGCTACCCATTTCAAAGTCCAGGCGGCCGGTGCGGAGATTGATTTCGAGGCGGAAACATTCATCAATGGAAGTGCTGCCAGTGCAGAGCTGCCCATTGATGCAACCCCGACTGCTCTCATGAATTTGACCGTAAATGTGACGGATAACACCACCAAGCCGCTGTTTCTGGCGTTGGGTGTGGAGTTCTACCAGCAAGTTAACGGGGCCTTGTACAGCCTTAAAAACGGCGCATACAACGCGCTGGCTTTGGTGGACGTTTCCGGTATGCCGGCAGCACCAAACCCTTAATAACCCGGCCCACGTGGGCCGGCATTTCTTCACCTCTTAAACTGTGTATATGAAACTTGCACAACGACTCACCGCATCAACTCCGCCCTTTTTCAGTAAGGTGCGAAATATAGGTCTGGTCCTGACAGCGATCAGCGGTGCCCTGATGGGTATTCCCGCCATCCCTGCTATCATCGTGAAAATTGCCGGTTATATCGCTGTTGCTGGTACAGTCATGACTGGGGTTAGTCAAACAGCAGTGTCAAATGAAGGCGGTTAGGCCGCTGATAAATAGTTTCCCGGCTAAGGTGTGGTTACCTTTGGGATTGTTTGGTGTAAAGGCACTCGTCACAAAACGGGTGCCTTTATTTTTTTGTCCAGGATGGCCGTGCTAGTACAGATTGTAATTTCGATTTGGTTACGAAAGCCTCAACGACAGCCAGGACATGTAGCTTATCTTCGGGTGAGAGCTGGTCAAACTGCTGTAGTTGGATTTTCTCCTCATTCGACACTGTCCCGCCTTCAGGTAATGCTCCTGTAACCAGGTAGTCTATTGATGTTCCTAACACTTCGGCAATCTTTGCGGCAACCTCGATAGATGGGGTTATGAAATCTCTTTCATATTTACTTACAATATTCCCGCTGGTGCCTATCTGTGCTGCCAATTCCGTTTGGGTAAGGTTCTTCTGCTTTCTTGCAATAGTTACCCTTTGTCCGAATGTCATAAATTGATTTGTTGATTGGGTTAATTCAAGTAAAAGTTCAATTCAATCTCAATCTAAGAAGAAGCGTTAATACCACAATCATATATAAAATATCAACAATGCAATATTTATTCAATTGGTGTAATTATACACCAAAAGATAGAAAATAATTATCCTTTTAAGAACAAAAAAGCACTTATTCATTTGTTTAAAAATGTACTTATTTGTATATTTATGATAAATAAGTACAATTATGAAAAGCAAACCAAAAACAAGAAGTATAACTGTTAAACAACTTCATCAGGAACGAGCAGATCAGTGGATATCTGTCTCCTGTATTCAACTTGCGGGCGTCTGGCTTCATGATGCCGGCTTTGCTATTGGTGACCGGGTTAATGTCCAGGTGCGACGCAACCGTTTAGTAATTACCAATGAAAAATTGCCAGTTGTACCCCTCCAACCGGAACCAACTGCCAGCAAAAGGAAAATGCGGCAAATCAGCCGTCTGCTGGCCTCCATAAACCTAAACGAAGAAGAATAACCCTCTACTTCTGTTAACCCAAAGCAACCGGCTAATCTTCTACAGATCGGTTGTCATTAAACCATGTTTAAAGATGAAAATACGCTCACCAGCGAACATCGCATGTTCGTAGCGCAACTATGTGCCTATATCAGGCAGTTTGATTTAACCCTCTTCTTCACTTAGCTCAATTATCAACCATGTTGAATGTTTATACAGATACCTCTGTAATTGGGGGATGTTTTGACCAAGAATTTCAAGTACACAGCAATGCGCTTTTTGACGAGTTTAGGACCGGCATAAAGAAGCTAATGCTTTCCGACCTAGTTATGATGGAACTGAAACCTGCAGGAGCTGAAGTAAAAGCGAAGCTGGCGGAAATTCCGAAACGGTTTAAAGTCAAAGTAAAGGGGCATGTGAAAGCTATGAAGCTGGCAGATACGTATATTGCGGCGGGTGCGCTAAGTGACAATTCCTATAATGACGCGTTACATATTGCGCTTGCGACATTGCACGGGGCTGATGTTCTCGCCAGTTGGAACTTTAAACACATCGTAAACCTTGACCGTATAAAACTGTATAATTCCATAAATTTGCAAATGGGGTACCGGCAAATTGAGATCAGGACCCCGCGCGAAATCTTAAAACCATATGATCATGAAAAAAAGAAAAAAATATGATGCTGTGGCAGAGGTGAGAAAGATCAGGGAGGAAATGAGCGTTAAATACATCGGTAACCATGATTTATTGTTGAAAGACCTGAAAACCGCATGGAAGGAATTCCATTTGGAAGAAAAAGCGCTAAGAAAACGTTAACTCCCCCAATCTCCATTTTACATTTACTTCATTACATATAAGGTTTGCCAGCGTGGCTAATAGCTAATATCTGCCGCGCTGACGGACCGTTATTTGGGTAACGCACCATATAACAGCACCAGGTGCCAGCCGGCGCCTATCAGCCGGGAGACCGCTGCGGTCAGGAGGCTACCGGACCGTGAATGGGTTCCCTTTTCGGAAAGGCAGTCAGTAGCCAGCTACAGAAAAGGTATAGTTGAAAAAAATACTGGAACAAGCGGCAAACGTCCGGGATGGTAGATGATGGGTTACAGAAGCCGAGCCTATGTTCTTTCGTCGGTCAAAGTGATGCTGTTGAGCCTTTGTTCAACTGTTGCTCCCATCATCTACCAGCACGGACGCCGCGCGATAGTACACTGTTGACCATGGTACAAATGCTGGTGTTCGCGCGCCTGGTTCTCCCGTCGGTCGCTCAATCAGGGTGCTATCGTCTGGCAGCTATAATCTCCCGTTAAATAGGATTACTGTCGCCCCGCCCCCGCCGCCCTTCCACCCCCGGCCGCTGCGGCGGCAGCCAGAGCGCAGGCCCCGTAGCGCAGCGGAGGGGCCAAGCGAGGGCGAGCCGCAGCAGGCCGCGCCTTCGACTTATGTCTGGCCGGGAGCGCCAGCGGACGGCAAAATCAAAAATGAAAGGCCGGGGGTGGCGGGCGGGGGGCGGACAAAATGGGCAGCGAAGGGATGGCGGGCATAAAGGCCACCAATTGTAAAAACAGCCCTTAGCCAGACCGGGAGCTGCCCGAACGAAGGCGGAGGGAGCGCGAAAAGGGTGACAGGACGGAGCGCAGCCCCTGTAGCGAAGCGGAAGGGGGCAAGCGAGGGACTGGCGCCCTTTTTGCCGACTGACGCCGGAGTGAGACCTTTTAACCTGCCAAAAAAACACTCTTAAATGCCACAACTACATTGAAATGAAAATATGACATATTTAAGAATAAAAACATTTATTTTTATCTAGTAAACATATTAACTGATTCTATATGGATAATACTATAATTTAAAATAAATATGTTAATATATAGTTATTCAATAGGCTCTTAAGCAGCCTCATAGTTATCTGGTACCTTTTTAGATGAAAGACCGCTATAAGAATTGTCATAATGAATGATTAAGAGAATTATGCAATTCATGAATCAATAAGTTACAGATCTTCATAGAATTCCTACGACAGAAAAACATAGATTGTTTGATATACCTCTGTAAAGCAATCCTATAATCAGTACTATTTGATTCCCCCAATTTAAAGATCGATAAAAAATAATACCAGGAGTTTTTAACAAGTTAATCTTCAAAATATCATACTAAATGGGTAAAAAAATTTTCATTTCTTACAAATATGCTGATACTCAAGTTGCATCTTTACCATACAAGCCTTTTACTACAGTCAGGGATTACGTTGATACAATTCAAAACAAACTTGACCATACAAACCATATCAATAAAGGGGAAGATGATGGAGAAAGTATGGCTACCTTAGCTGATTCAACTATTGGTTCTAAACTTGGAGATAAAATTTTTGATAGCACAATAACAATTGTACTTATATCAAAAGGAATGAAAGAAAATCGACCCGATAAAGACCAATGGATACCCTGGGAGATCTCCTATTCTTTACGAGAGCAATCCCGCCAGGGAAGAACTAGCAAAACCAACGCTGTCCTCGGTGTAGTCTTACCCGATCAGATTAATAGTTACGACTACTACTATAGATACAATCCCACCTGCAATAGTACTACACAATTTACAGGTCAGCTGTTCGATATTCTAAAAAAGAATATGTTCAATCACAAAAACCCCAAGACGAGATATTGCAATGGCAATTTGATACATGAGGGAGAAACATCGTTTATAAAAACAGTTAGGTGGTGTGACTTTATCTTAGATATGGATTATTATATCAACATAGCTTTAGAAATTTTAGAAAACAAAGAAAATTATAATGTCTGTAAATCTATTTAGCATAAATTATGATATTTACCAAACAAGAATTTAAAGCCCTTGCTTTAAGTAAGGCAAAAAACAGGGGACTGATTGCTTTAAACGAAGCAAGATCTTATTCGGAAAACAGCTCAAAGACCAGCATTTTTTTATCCCATTCTCATAAAGACAGAGAGTTAATATCGCAAGCAAAAGAATTTTTCGAAAATCTGGGGATTAGAATATATGTTGATTGGGCTGATAAAACAATGCCAGAAAAAACAAGTGCGGAGACAGCGAGCAAAATAAAGAGTCAGATTAGAAAGAATGATAAGTTTATTTTACTTGCACCAAATGATGCCATAACATCAAGATGGTGTAATTGGGAGGTTGGTATTGGCGATGCCCACAAACTGCTACTGGATAAAATATGTACGCTCCCTTTAGCGGATAATCGCGATACCTGGCAAGGAAATGAATATCTTCAAATATACCCAAGAATTGAAAATAGCTCAAATTACAATGCCGACTATAAAATAATATATCCAAATGGCAATTCTGATTCATTAACAAATTGGCTGAACAAATAACTATGGAATTTACTCCGCAACAAAGAAATTTTATTAACGAATTTGTGATTGAAATAAATAATGGAGATGCGGCAATTTTTGCTGGTGCAGGACTATCTGCACCTAATGGTTTTGTGGACTGGAAGGGACTTCTAAGAGACTTAGCTACTGAAATAGGGCTGGATATTGAAAAAGAAACAGATTTTTTGTCTCTTGCACAATACTATTGTAACAGTTTCAATCGATCCAAAATAAATGACAAGATAATCAACGAATTCACAACATTAAGAGATGGAAATATTAACCATCAAATACTATCACGACTAGGGATTGATACTTTTTGGACAACAAATTATGATAAGTTGATCGAAAAAACGCTAGAAAAGGAAGGAAAGATTGTGGATGTAAAAATTATAAAAGAACATTTTGCTAGATATATCAAAAAGAAAAATGCTGTAGTTTACAAAATGCATGGAGACAAAGATTCTCCGCATGAAGCTGTATTAACAAAGGATGACTATGATTATTACAACACCAAACGTGAACTATTTTCCACTGCGTTAAGAGGAGACTTACTGTCAAGAAAATTTCTTTTTATTGGCTTTAGCTTTGACGATCCAAACTTAGATTTTGTCCTAAGCAGGATAAAAATTCTGTTAGAAGAACACACTCCGAATCACTATTGTTTCTTTAAAGAAATTAATGCATCAAATTACAACGATTCAAAAAAAACGGTAGAAAAAAATCACGAGGACTATATATATGATCAAGTTAAACAAAAATTAAAAATAGCAGATTTGAAGCGCTATGGCATAAATGCCATTATGATTAAGGATTATAGTGATATTACTAAAATACTTATCGAAATTGAAAAAAGAATAAAAAGGAAAAATATTTTTATATCTGGTGCTGCCCACACCTACCAACCTTATAGTGATGACGAGGCTAAAAATCTCATTCACTCTTTAAGTTACAAATTAGCAGAGAAAGATTATAAAATCGTTTCTGGATATGGTTTAGGAATCGGAAGTATTGTTATTAATGGGGCCTTAGATTTCAAATTAAACTCCAATTATCGGAACTTAGACGACCTATTAATTCTTAGGCCGTTTCCACAAACTCAATCTGGCAATAGAAACATATCTGAGATATGGACAGACTATAGAAATGATATGATCTCAAAATCGGGAATTGCTATTTTTGTATTTGGTAATAAGCAAGCTCCAGATGGATCCACAATTAACTCCAACGGTATACTGGAGGAGTTCGAAATTTGCATAAAGCACAATGTCATTCCCATTCCCATAGGGGCTACGGGTTCAGTAGCGAAAGTATTATGGGATAACGTAAATGAAAATCTAAATACATTTTATCCAGACAACACCGAACTACATAATGCAATCAAAGAATTGGGTAAAGAAAATATTTCAAAGGATGATGTGATTACAAACACAATAAAAGCTATAAATATATTACAAAAAGCATAGCTTAAGACTCAAATTTTTATTAGTTCGTGATTAAGAGAAACTTTCAGTTTGGCCAGTCTTTATTTACTGAAAATTTTTAAATGAAAAAACGACATTCCCTACCTTTTTTTCCAAAGAAATTGTTTTAGATATTACTAGATATCCAATTGAGATATGGATATCTAGCAATTTACAATGTTTATTTATGGTTTAGATTCTATAACATTGAGGTGAAAACCAGTTTGTCAAGGCAATATATTTTTAGCAAAGATTGGATTCTATTTTCTCAATTAACTTAGCATCCGGGATGTTCCATAAATAAAAATAAGCATCAAAACCAAATTGAATTCGCAACTTCCAATTGTTAAATTTAAATATTCACTTCACAGTCCATAACGTTTTTATATAAATTGGTAAACCTGAAGATTCGATAAATATACAGAAATGACGCAAAATCTAGTTAAAAGGCAACACTATGTTCCCAGAACATATCTAAAAAATTTCGCAAGCAAGCAGGTCGGAGACGAATATTTTGTTAAGGCTCTTTCTATTGAAGATGCTCGGCCGGAAAATATTTTTGATATTAATATTAAGAATGTCTGCCTGGAGAGAAACCTCTATACATTACCAGGTGAAACCGCGGAAGAAAAAATGCTCCTTGAAAAATTTTACTCTGATGAAATTGAGCAGCATTACAACTCAATATACGCGTTACTAACGGATCCATCCAAAACTACTATTACACATGAGGAGAGAGAGCTGATAATCTCCACTGTTGTAACAACTTTCTACCGTACAACCAAATGGATCAACCAACATAATGATCTTTTAAAACGAGTGTACACACAGATGTTTTCGCTATGTCAACAGGCCGGTAAAGATTACTTTCTTTTTGAAGGCATCAAAGTTTCTATAAAAGACAAAACACCAGAAGAGCTGCTAGCTGAGTACAAAGTAGAAAATAGGCCGGGACAGGTAATCACGCAACTAGAAGTCGCTCTGAAATTGATTGAGGCAAGAATAAAGAGTGATAATATATTCGTATCCAAATTGGCCGACGATGATTGCGAATTCATCACCAGCGACAACCCAGTAGTACTCCAGAATATTAAGGGTGGGCATATTACACCTTTCGATCCAAGCAACATAATGAAACTGCCGCTCGACAAAAAACACATGCTCTTTTTGATGCCCGATGCCGACGAAGAAGCAAGAAAATTAATCGTTCGTCATAATGTCACCGGCCTTTTCTGTAGAACTGAAAAGCTCATCTCCAATGCTGAACAATTCCAGAAAGCCGATCGTTTCATATTGGGTGATGAACAATCCCTAATGGGTTATTTGCAGACAAAAGATCTTGCCGAGCGGCCTTTATCAGAAGAAGAAATAAAGAACATGACGTCGTTTGATGATTATATCAAGAAAGGTAAAGAATTAGGCCTATTTTAGAGATTTAATAGTCTAGGCTTTTTTCTACACAAAGCTCTCTTGAGCGTCTAAATGAGCTGCATAATGTACCTATAATGCTATACCCTTCCACCCTCAAATGTTACTTAACAACCCTCATAAAAGATGGACTATACAGCAGGTCCGCCAGCAGCCCAAAACAACTGAGCTGCGTCTGTATGAACTTAGCAGGGGCTTAAATCTAAGGAATAATGTAAAACGATATCAATGCTGATTTATGGAGCAGGTGACGGTAGTGTCGTGCCGTTAGTAGGTACTGGGGCGGCCATAACAGGCCGCACTGGTGGCTGTTCCATGATTTGGGGAGCCTTTGCTTCTAACCACCTTTTTATGCTTGCAACTATCACATCCCATTCTGCTGTAAGACAAAGTAGATCAACCAACTTACTGAGCCCGACTGCTGGACTAAAATCCATTCTGTCATATAAATCTCCAAAATACTGATGGTTGTCAGGAACCTGTTGAATTTGTTGCATTACCCTTACAATTTCTACCTGTTCAGCTGTTAATCCTGCTGTATCAATTTGGCAAATAATCGAATGATAATATCTCTCTGGTGATACACCTACTGGTAAATTAAACTGAGTAATTTTTGAGAGAGCGTCTAATCTTCTTTGTTCAGTTTCAGGATTATCCCCTGATAGCACCTTACGTAACTGGGTAGTCTTTTCCGCATCTGTTCTATGCACATCGCCGTCCAACACAAACAACATATTATCATAGTTATCCTGCCTCATTAGGCTTGCACCAGCAACAGTACTAAAGCAGTTAATTGCAGCGCCGAAAGATTCAATTGCCAAATATTTTGACATCATCAACTGACCGGCTACCTTTTTTACAATTGCGGCTGCTACAAAATCTTCTACAAAAATTTCCAGGGGCCGCTGAGGAACCCCTGTTAGTCTAGAAATTGCATCGGGCTTCGTTTCACTAAAACAAAGTGTTCTTGCGGGAGTCTGAAGCAGATGCCGGAAATTGATATAAAGAATATCAAAAAATTCAGTTGACTGCATGGTAAAAATAATCTGTAGTCTTTTTGCTTCTGCTTGGTCATTTAGAATCCGTAACAATCTACGAAATGCGTCAGGATAACAGAGAGCATCAATTTCATCTACTAAGATTAGTCCATTGTTCGGCGCTTTCAGTACTTCATCCAAAATATGAAATATTCTCTGTTCACCAGCCCCCATACTTAACGACGAATAGTCAATGCCATCCGCCTGTACTCCCAAATATCTTTTGCCAGAAGCTGTCAAAAAACTAATACTTGTATACGTCCTACCAATTACCTGACCAGCAAGATTCATCACTCTAGCAGCATGGGCAGGGTCGGCATATGCTATTCCCGGAGCATTAAATAGTTTTTTGGTTTTTATGCTCTCTTTTTCAATCTGGGGCACCGCCGTAGTCAGTCCTATGTATGTAACATATCTCTCTACCCTGCTACTATACTTAGGCGTCCACCTATCTTGCGCCTTTTTAAAGGTAGTACGATGATCTGTAGCCACTATTTGGCCATTACGAAAATCTTGCAATACTTCAAACTGACTGCCGTTCCAGATAGAATGGTTTGTAGGAATAAAAAATTCTGGAAATCGGTAATCTCGCTTATTTGAATTAGCAGGTGGTTGATATATACAGGCTATAGAATGCAATACGGTAGTTTTCCCGGCCCCGTTACAGCCCATAATTGCGGTTATTCGATGCGGCCCAAATTCGATTTCGATGTCCTTGAGCCCTTTGAGTTTAGCAAAATTGATAGCCTTCAAAATCTGACCTGAAATAGCCATACACGTAATAAAATTTTGGTTGTTAGTTGTTGTTAATTTTTAGTCAGGCATCTCAACGCTCCCGACTAAAAAATAAGCTGCAAGAAGAACGCATTTCATTCAAATTATGTATTTCCTGTAATACAAACAAAGACATTACAACAAGACTTAACTTATCTGGCATTTCTCCAACGCTCATCAGCAAGATGTACTTGGAGTCGGCATGGATAATCTGAATCCGTAGCGTAGTGAATAGCTGCAGCCGCCCGGTTGACAAAAAGGCTCGATCGACTATTCTAACTGCAATTAGAAATTGACATACAACAAAATATTAATTTCCCATTCCAATTATTAAAGGGAACTTAATACTGGCTTCGCTTTGAATGTCCATATAAATATACGGCAGCATCGTCACTCTTCCCAACCAAGCGGGAATTTCAAATAATGAAGCGAGTAGCAGCCACAAAAAAAACACATTGTCATCTTCTTTAGTAGCAATAGTCGCAGGATTATTTCCTAGCTTCCAAAATTAAATTATGGAAATCCACCCAATTAATTTTTATTCGATTCTTCTCCGCCCAACCACTTGGTCGATATTCAAATGCCCCGTGCGATATATGAATGGTCCCAAGTAATTTCCCATCTTTTTTCACTTTCAGGATTGTATCAGCCCGTCCTAATTCGGTTTCAGGTAACTGGATATTAACACGATGATCTGCCATAAATAGAGATTTAATATTTAAAATTCCTGGTTGTAAAATTGATTAAGGACAATAATTCGTCAGGCTACAGCCTCCCTATAAGTATTTGATTTCAACATACTATCAATAGCCTGGACTTTCACATCGAACACACTACCCCAGAGTTCCTTATAACTGCAAACCTGTTACATTGATGACCTTTGATTCCCCAAACCATTCTTTTGCCTTATTTATAACCGAAGCAGATGGGTTATGGTAAAAAACAGCCAAACGTTCTTTTGCTCGCGTACAACATACATAGAATATTTTCTGAGATCTACCTAAGACATTTAAGTTCCCACTTCCGGTAAATAAGTGCTCAAAATTGTAGTTATTCCACCCCCCATTATCCAAAACAACAAATACATTATCAAATTCGGCACCTTTGGTTTTATGCTGAGTTGAAAAAGGGGTTTTACCTTCCAAATAAACATAGAGGTTTTGGAATTCTTTAAATTCAATATCCTTTACTCTATTAAATAAATATTCCTGCTTCTCCTTAAAACTAAGCAGTTTATCATCAATCAAACAAATCCCCATTCTATCGGCTTCTTTAATAATATCCTCAATCGTTCGATTCTCCACATTGACCAATTTATCTATGCTATCCTTCAATTTTCTCTTGTCGTCAATTGATTGAATGCGGTCCCTATAATCTGTTATTCTTAGAAAGTCATTATACTTTTTATCCTGATATAGAAAAATATTCTTCTGGATTTTAAATAGGTGTTTAATTAGGTTATCTCTTTTTGATCCTTTCTTCCCCTCATCGTCTTCGTCATTTTTTTTGTCATCTATCAAAAAATCCTTGTCAATATATATAGCCTTAACTTCGGAGAATAGCTTATTCCTTAATTGATCATATAATTTCGCATTATTAGCATCTTCCAACAAAGCATCCTTTTTGTAGTGCACCCAAAAGTTTGGACAAAAATGACTATTAATTTAAGCGGCTTTAGTTCGGTATTGTACTGGACTCAAGCCGTTTAATTTTAATTTGATCCTATAGTTATTGTAATAATAAATATATTT
>NZ_JABAHZ010000019.1 GCF_012641265.1 Chitinophaga eiseniae
TGAATGTATAGATTCATTCCCTTTTTCTACAGCGACAACTGCCGCTAACTTTTGCTTTAAGCTGTATTTTATCCTTTTATCCATAAAAATGCCCCCAAGAAGTGTCTAACTTTTTGGGGGCACTACACTTGCGTGAGCTTTATTATTTGTCGAATAGTTTGTTATCATTTATAAAGCATCAGATGGCTTCCACGGACTTATACAGATTAACCTGCTTTTCCCACTGTTTTAGATATCCTTCAAGCTTCCCTTAATCCTATCTATCAGAAACGAAATAAACTCATCAAAGCTTTCTCCATTAGCAATCGTATTCTGGTTTATCAGCCCTCTGTAGTCAACCAGTCTTACATGGGAAGCCGTGTTACTTTCAGCTGTTAGGTTTTTGTCTATTAGCGGGAAAATATCATTACCAATATCACGTAATACTTTTACTAGTGGAATGATTTCACTTACTGTCAATTGATACTTGTTTTCATTACCTCCATATTTTGTAATATCTACTACGATGAGGGCATATCGGTCTGCATTCTGTGAGGCCCGTTCCAGTTGTAATTTGCTCATCATAACAGAGCTGTTAGAGTTCCATCTTGACTTGACCTCGATATAATACAGCGCCTCTTTTTCTTTATAGATGATGATATCCTGGCCACCCTGTTCATTTTCTGTGGAAACATTTGTATTGGTATATACTTCGATCTTTGTGGCGAGTTCCGCTTGTATCCTTTCCTTTATCTTTGCTTCGATATAGGTGCCTATGGCAAGTTTGTGTTGGAAGTCACTTGTTCGTTCTGCATCCAGCCGTAGCGCATCTTCTGCTTTAGCAAGAACTTGTTCGAAGTTGGGGTCTTGTACCAGCTCTCCTAATCTTTGTATCTTATCATCACCTAAAGACACGATAGCGAAGATGCCTTCTTTCGTTTCTTTTTTGTTTACAAGCTCTAACATGATATTAGCTTTTTTCTCATTTAGCCTGTAAAACAAATTTTGAAAGCGTTCCTCGTTTAATTTTTTAATAATAGTCAGTATTTCCTTTTTATGGGGATGCTCATTATAGCTTTTGCTGTCTGTATTAAAAAGGTGTTCTTCGATTTTTGCTGAGAGGTAATTATCTGTGATAATCTCATTTTCAAGAAGCAGATCATTGAAGGTCTCGTGTGCCAGTTCACCCTCCACCTGGGTATTTAAAAGGGTGTTGTATAGATCTTTTACGAACGGCGTAAGGTTCTGACTTACTTTTAATTGATCGTACTTGTGTAAGCTAAAGAGCTGGTTTGAATATATACCACTGTTTTTGTAAATGTCCTCGAACCGGCTGTCTTTGCAACTGATAACAGCTGATAAAAAATCGATATTTGCTGCTACCCAGGAAGGATCTTCTGTACTGAGACAATTGAAAAATACCTTTGCCAGCTTTTTCTGTGCTGGCAGATTTCCTAAATTTTCTTCCTCTTCCGTTTCTTTGTCTATGCCTATGAGT
Organism: Chitinophaga eiseniae; assembly: GCF_012641265.1. Classification (GTDB taxonomy): domain Bacteria; phylum Bacteroidota; class Bacteroidia; order Chitinophagales; family Chitinophagaceae; genus Chitinophaga; species Chitinophaga eiseniae_A. The sequence continues at coordinate 1,478 of NZ_JABAHZ010000019.1, forward strand.
TCGCCGGGCAAGCCATAATACTTGCTAATTAATTCCATCAAGCGGTAAGGTTTACTGGCTGATTGAATATTAAAGCTTAGCCTACAATACTCGTGGATAGTAGTATAATAGAGCGGCGTAATGCCCTGTTGCTTTTTAACTATATCTTCTTCAGATAGTTGCTGACTTGCCCTATTGGTGATCCAGCTGTAATGATCGTCTATAGTTTCATTTATTTTTGTGTTTATCATGCTGATACAATCTCTTCTTGTTAATGGGCTGAATTGGAAGCCCAGATCAAAGTCTTCGTGGACGAGAGTTTTGATAGTTTCAGGGATGATTGTCCTGCCAATCTTGATGATTACAGATGATAAACACTTTTTGTTCTTACGGTTGTTAAATTCAAGAAATTCACCCTCTAAATTAGGTATTAGTTTGTATTGCGTAAAAAGGCTGCTATGCTGACAGGAGATCAAGTATTCATAAAACTTCTTTAATATTTTTGTATCGAAGTTGACTAAATTGTTGCCTGACATGGCTTTAGCTATGTCTTCCTGATTGATAAATCTGATATCTTTTTGCTGCCATTCGAAAGCAAAGTTGCTCCATTCATTTATATTCCTTTCGAGAGGTATGTTATCGAAGAACTTATCTGCCATATGATAGATGCAGTCCCTATATGTTTCATCTGATAGAAGGGATGGGTGGATGAACGTTACTTCTTTTGCGGATTTTAGCCCATTCTTTGTTCCAACAACTTTCAGTGTTTCAAATTGACTGATCCAATTTATTTGTAGATTGGTAAAATACTCGTTGAGCAGGTTGTTATCGGTGTTACGGGCGAAGTTAATTTCAGCAAAGGGAAGGTAATCTGTAATGTTTAGTGGGTTTTCTTTCAGAAAGGTGAAGATGAGTTCTGTAACCCTTTTTAATAGAACCCGGTTGACCTCTTCCTGGTCTTTTAGTTGATCTTTATTACTATACAGATGAATACCATCCCTTGCCTCCGAAGGCATGAACTGTTTACAGTTGATGATGAAGTTGATACCGAATTTTTCGGATCCAATTAATGGGTAATATAGAAATAATCGAGGCAGAGAGGGAGATAACGAGTAAACCGAAAGGTCTTTGTTGATGGGTAAGACAATTTCTACACCACTAACTTCATCAATCAATGAGTAGATAACTTTTTCGATTTTATTCACAAATACACGTGTGCTGTATACGTTGGACGATATCTTCTCTTTGCTGGATAACTTAAAGTCTGTTTCTTGCCCGTCTTCGATAATAATCTTTATACTTCTTAATCGATTATTAATAGCGAGAATTATTGGAATTGTTTCATGTAGATTAATGAGCGAACTTTTGACATATGTTTTTTCCTGTTCGGTTATCGGGTGGTAGAGAAATGTAGTAGCTATGTCTGGACTGGAAATATAGCTTCCACTTTTTATGATCTCTAATGCGTTATTTTTTTGAATGCGGATAGCATCGATGAGGTCTTCGCGTTTTTTAGCACTTCTATCAATGGTGAAATCCCTGAGTGCGATATATTTGCCGTTCAATTCAAGGTAGGAATTGATGCAGAAATATCTGCCTAGAGAGTGGGTAGTTATAAAACCTGTACCATATTTGCCCACCGGTGGAATTTCGCTGATGTCGTCTTTGTCGCCCGATACCTGCTTTATTAGCGAGATAAGTGTTTTGTATTTAAAAGGTCGGCCGTTGTGCGAAAAGGAGAAATGACCATTCCGGTAATCGATCGTGATCTGGCAATCTGTGGTCAGATCACAAGCGTTTTGTACCAGTTCCCAAATAGCTCTGGATGAAGTGGAGTCATTGAAATTTTCGAAGCCGCGTAGCATTTTATCAGCATGTTGCTGTAGATCTGAGCGCTCGTCTTCCAGCAGGGCTTCATTAACATCCTGCTGTCTTTCCGAAGAAATGTTTGAATCTTTGTTCATAAGTAGGTAATGGGATGAGTAATCTGACTGTAAAATGCTGTTATTTCAATAGTAGCCTAAATCCTTCAATGGTGCGAGGTAATAGCTGATAGATAGGATACAAAGCCGGGCGGAAGGCCCGGCTTTGTACAAAGATCTCTTATACAGTTTTGTCATCGATGGTGGCTGATGGAGCATTGCTCTTAACAGAAGCAATACCTCCGTCACGGCTGGCGGCACTTTCGTACATTTCGCTGGTGCCAATCACCTGGCCGTTAGTGGCCTTCAGATTAAAATAGTGTTTCCCGTTAGTAGATGTTTTTTTCTCGAATCGTTCATCATGCTGAGAATTGGTGCGTACAGATTCAATGCCCTTTTCGCAATTTGCTTTGGTGGTGTAGCCTTCACTGACGAGGATAGTTTCTCCATTTCCGGCGTTCAGTTTAAAACGGAACTCGCCTTTGGAGTCCTTGGTGATAACAAATTTTCCCATATTGGTTTGAGTTTAAGTATCCTGAAGTTAAGGAATATTTTAAAACAGGCTGCAGCATTGTGACAGTGAAGGTGTTACAAGATAAGTAAAGGGTTCCTGCTGGTTAACGGCGTATATACGCTATATTCATTGCATTAATATATTTTATGCTTGTTTGTGCTTATTCAGCAAGGATTTTCGTATTTTTGTACTGTTTACAAGTTCTTTCAAACCCCGACAAAGTAAGCTATTTCACGAGTCTACAAAATCGTCTACAGTAGCTAATAAATCCTTTAGAAGCAGCGGCAATTAAGCTTTTGATATAGTCCCAGCGGGATCACAGACAACTTACAAACCTCGCGCTGGTGTAGTGCCCCCAAAAAGTTAGACACTTCTTGGGGGCATTTTTATGGATAAAAGGATAAAATACAGCTTAAAGCAAAAGTTAGCGGCAGTTGTCGCTGTAGAAAAAGGGAATGAATCTATACATTCA
>NZ_JABAHZ010000001.1:0-1373171 GCF_012641265.1 Chitinophaga eiseniae
CATTTTTACTGGACACTGGCGAGTACCGGTGAGCATTGGGACCCGAATAATATTCTGAACGATTGGACGGGCTCCACTTTTGTACCAGGAGCTACCGGAGGTGTGGTAGTTGCAGGAGGTGAGATCAGTGTAAAAGATGTCCCCTTACAGTTAGCTCCGGGGGCTTCCGTACTCGTGGAGACTGCATGGAAGCCACATATCCCGCAAGACTATGCAAATAGCCCAAATCAGGTAGATGTATGCCTGCTGGCAAGGATTACCGAACAGGTTGCGACACATCCTCCTTTTGGTGGCGTGAATTGGTTTGACGTTTTTATGCATGTTCCTGAAACGGGTGGCAATGAAAAATACAATGTAACTAACAATAACAACATTGTAACCCGTAACCTGATTGTGACAAATACTGACCTCTATAATAAGGGCACAGAAAAGCATCAGGTATGGGTAGCCAATGCAGAAACAGAGCAGCACATTTTTAGCTTCCAGCTCATCAATGACCGTGCAATACATAAACAGCTTGCCGGTGACTTCTCAGCAGTTGGCTATATCACCCTGTATCTTGGTGATCTTTTTGATCGTTGGGTGGCTGCCGGTTCTCACGGCATCTATGCAACATCAGATGAACATAATAAATCAGTAACCTTTGACGGCTCTAGTACTTTGGAACTGGATGGCATATCATTAGATGCTGGTGAACGTTTCCCTGTAGGAGTAGAAATACATTTGCGCAGCGGCGCAAAAAGCTATGGTAATGATTTTACTGTTCATTTCAGGCAGTTTACCTCAGATGCAACAAATACTTATTCAGACCTGTACGGAGACGTGAGTTTCCTAATCAAAACACCGGTAGCGGATTTGCTGCATTTTGCAAGGAAAGCCCCGGCAACCACAGAAGTACTCAAACAGGGCAATTTCTTTGCTTATCCAAACCCGGTAGACAATACGCTGTATTTTGGTTACAACGGAGATGGCGATATACAATCAGATATCATAGTAACGGACGTAGCGGGTAAAACAGCAATGGTTAAGAAAAATAATGCCTTTGTTAAGGGGCAGACATACTCTATAAATACCAGCGTGCTTCAACCTGGAATCTACCTTGTACATTTTACCAATAGTAGGGGCAGCGAGGAAACAATTAAGATTACCAAGCTAAAATAGATACTCTTTCTCTGAGCGGCTACAGTGTAGCTTTAGGGGTGCTTATCGGCACCCCTTTTTATTGCTTACAAGATTGTCCTGAAATGGTTTGTCATGATTGGGCCAGTTTTGCACTCTCGAACTTGGGCCAGTGTTTTGTAACTGAAATTCATATACATTCGATAAAGATTTTCAAAACAGGACACATACTCATTAACCTGAAGACCGGAACTCTGAAGACCAAATCCCTACGCCTGGAAGCATCTTTTCTCCCTGTTGAAGAAAGCACGTTTATCTAAGGTAGCGCCCACCTTAATTGTTTACTTGAAACCCATACCATTTACCTATGGCATTCCGTGCATGGAAAAATGTCTTGTCATTTGAACTTGACAGACAAAGAAAGAACCTGAGCCAGCAAATTGAAGATGGCATTGTACATGAAATCAGTAACGGGAGGTTAACTCCGGGGATGCTCTTGCCCGGTTATCGCGAGCTGGCCAGTTTACTCGGCGTGAGCCGTAATACAATTGCAGCTGTCTATACTGAAATGGCAAGCAAAGGCATTCTTAAAAGTGTAAGAGGGAAAGGAACGCTTATTGCAGATCATATCCCGCACCAAAGGGATATCGCCGTCAGGAAGGTCACGCACAAACAGAAACTATCTTTTACTTTCAATGAGTTTAATAATGAGATTATCACAACTGAGGTGCCTCCGGGACGTTGGCAGGTAAAAGTGGACGATGGTTTCCCCGATCCTAAACTCGCTCCAAGCGGTAAGTTCGTGGCAACCTATAAACTGATGTCTTTTCGTAGTACCCGGCAGAAGAAAGCAGAATACAACAGCGGCAATAGTTTCCGGCAGCTGTTTTTGGAAGCTGGCCGGATGCTTCGTACACGTCGTGGCCTTCATATTGATGATTCCAACCTCTGTATTATCATAAGCAGTAAGATGGCGCTATATATGATCGCACAGACGCTATTGCAGAAAGGGGATGTAGTTGCAGTGGAAGATCCCGGGGGCGCAATATGCTGGCAAACCTTTCAACGCGCCGGTGCTATGCTCTTACCTGTCCAGGTGGACAGTGAGGGTATCCGCACGGATATACTGGAGCGGGAGCTGCAACAAAAAAAAATAAAAGCTGTTTACATTTCTCCTTCCTGCCAATACCCAACAACTGCGACTTTATCTCTGCAACGCAGAAAGCACCTGATCGCCCTATCAGAGAAATATGGTTTTGCCATAATAGAAACAGACTACAATCATGAGTTTTCATTCGATCCTTCAGCACCGTTACCTCTTGCGTCAAATAATGTCGAAGGGAATGTTATCTACTTAACGAACCTGAGCCGCATGATGGCACCGTTAAACCTGATATGCTGTGTTGCAGGGCCGGCGGCATTCATCCAGTCGCTACATGCGCTCTACTACAGCATATACCAGCGGGCAGACGCCGTGCTGGAATTAACGGTAGCTGATATGATGAAGACAGATATTATCGGGCGTGCTGCACGTGCCAGCTTACGGGAATACCGGAAGAAACGGGACAATATGGTAGCATATATCGAAAAACACCTGCATCCTTTAGTATCTGCAAACGTCCCGGATGCAGGTCTTGCATTGTGGCTGATTCCTGATCAGCGCTTTAATACCGATAATATTCGTAAACGTCTGCTGGAAATGGACATTTGGATACCACCAGCAAACCTGATCGCATATAGCAAGCATCCGCCCAATGCGCTACGCATTGGCTACGCATCCCTATCACCACGAGAATCTATCAATACGATTGAAGCCATTGCCGATGTTTTGACGCATTTGCATTGAATCAGCGTCAGCCCTCAAAAGTTTTAACCATCTCTTCATTGCGTTCTTTGATCGCATCTGCATAATTATTCCATCTACAAAAAACTGTAGTCGTACTGGCAAGCTATTGCCTTAGCTTGTCTGTGCTTTCATATTTCCCATGAATCAACATTTCACAACTATGAAATCAAACGAAGCCCACATGAACCATCCGCGCAAAGTAACCGCACACACACTCAAGGAGCTTGCCGACCAATACGGAGTAAGCAGGCGCATTATCAGAACCTGGTTAAGTCCATTTGAAGCAGAGATCGGCCCGCGATTAGGCTACTATTATACGGTCGCACAAATGCTAATCATATACGAGAAGATCGGCCCACCGCCTATGTGACCCTTATCCCTTTATCAACTTGTTGTAAGCACATACTACTTTTCTTTCTCCGCATCGCCTTTCACCACCTACTCCGGCGACCGGCAATTAACTACCTATATGCGAAATTGTTTCATGTTGCTTGCAATACAGCGCATGAGCTGTAAAGTGGCTGTTCTACCTGTCATATATTGACGGGTTGGAAAAACTATATATCTATGGAACAAGTAACACACAGGCAGCCATCAGCAGTAATGTCATTACCTATAAAAGACCAGGGTGAGCTTACACCTGAACTGCTTAGAAAATTTCCGGGCTGTGAGCATTATTCGGACGAGCAGGCCGAATCAGTAATTGAGTCGATACACCTCCTTGCAGAAATTTTATATGATTTGGCGATTTCTAAAGAAATACATAATGTTGATTATCAATTAGATACTTGTGAAATAATGCCCTTAAATCAGGCAGCATAAAAACATTATTATCCCAAAAATCAAAACAAATGCTCAAAACAGTAGATGCTTTTCAGAAATGGGCAAGAACCTCCGGTACTAATAACCTGATCAAAGACATAAAACAAGCTGTGGTCTACACACGTGTTTCATCCAAAGAACAGGCAGACAAAAATCTAAGCCTCGAATTTCAACGAAAGACAATTGAGGACTATGCAAGACGCAATGACTTTAAGCTTATAGAATATTTTGGCGGCACTTTTGAATCTGCCAAAACGGATGGCAGAAAGGAGTTTTTACGGATGCTGAACTTCATCCGCTCCAAAAAGGGGGCGATCAGCCACATATTAGTATACACCACAGCGCGGTTCAGCAGAACAGGAGGGGCGGCAATTAAGCTTGCTGAAGATTTATTGTTGAAATATGGAGTACAAATATTGGCAGTAACTCAGCCAACAGACACCTCTACTACCAATGGTCAGTTTCAGCAGAATATAAATTTCCTCTTTGCTCATTGGGATAACCAGCAACGCAGACAAGCAACAATGGCAGGGTCTAAAGAGAAATTAGAGGCTGGCATTTGGTGCCTTAAACCACCGATGGGGTATGATGCCGTCACTATGAATGGTGTTCGTACCATCGTGGTAAATAAGACTGGCGAACGTCTGCGCAAAGCATTTCAGTGGAAATTAATGGGAGTGAAAAACGAAGATATATTACTCCGTCTTAAAGCCCTCGGGGTAACCATTTATAAACAGAAACTGTCTATGATCTTCAGCAATCCCTTTTATTGTGGGATTATTGTAAACAAAATGCTGAATGGAGCAGCTATAAAAGGAAAGCACCCGGCGCTAATCTCACAGGCAGAGTTCCTGCAAATAAATGAAATCCGTGCCGCAGCTGGTGGAAAGTTTGGCGTATATCATCAGAAAGAAAGAGCAGAACTCCCCTTAAAGGTATTCGTTAAGTGTGGCATGTGTGGTAATGCCTTTACCGGTTATACTTCCAAGAACATATATTACTATAAATGTCGTGGCATTGGCTGCAACTGTAATATAAGCGCCAAGAAGCTCAATGAACAATTTATCGAGTTTCTATCTCACTATAGCCTTCGGGATGATACGCTCGCACCCCTTCAGTATCACATGAGCCAATTCTTCAGAAAGCGTAATGAAGTAGCTTATGTTCATATTATGGAGTTAGAAAAGCAGCTCGGAGAAGTACAAGTATACCTGAATAACATTGAGGAAAGTTTCCATGTATATAAGAAAATGGGCGATGAAAGCTACCAGAAATTTAAGGCTAAATACATCGAGCAGAAGAACAATATAGAAAGCGAAATCAAAAAAAGTGGTATTGACAGTTCTAACTTGGAACAGTACCTAAGTAAAGCGGTCATAATTTCTCGGGAACTGGCTACAGCATGGGATTGTGGCAATATCCCTAAAAAGGAATCCCTGCAAAAATTGGTGTTTCCGGAGGGAGTATCATATAATTTGAAAAACGGGGCATTTCTAACTCAAAAAGTGAACGGCGTTTTTTCCCTTTTTGCAGACGTGAACAGCGTTTCAGCCGAAAATAAAAAAGGACAGGATGGTATTAAAACCATCCTGTCCAATCAAGTCGGGATGACAAGATTCGAACTTGCGGCCTCTTCGTCCCGAACGAAGCGCGCTACCGGGCTGCGCTACATCCCGTTTGAGGTGGCTAATTTAATAAATTCCCCCAGTTATTTCACCGGATTTTTTTCGGTACCGGCTATCGGTGTACTGTTTTGTGCTACTTCTTCTGCGGTGAGTCCGTACATGGGCGGCGTTTTTACGCCCAGCAGGTTCAGGTAAATATATAGTTCGCCGCGATGGTGAATTTCATGTTCTACCATGGCGCGCATCCATTTCCATATACGCATTTCTACATTGCCGGGCGTGGTGCATTTACGTTGCAGGTCTGCATCGCTCAGTTGCCGGAATATGGCGAGTGATTGCTGGTGCAGTTCGTTGAAGAAGGCAACAACGTTGTCGTAGCCGTCGGCCAGCTCTTTGCCACAGCCTTGGTAGGCGCTGGGGCGGCCGGCGATGGTTTCGGCAAACATATACCTTTCGATGGTGGCAATATGCCGGATCTGGTCGCCGATACTGAACTTACCCGGTTTGTACGACCAGTCCAGCTGATCGGGTGGCACTACGCTGATGAGCCGGAGGGTACGTTCCCGTACTTTGTCGTAGTATTCGAGAAAGGGTGGTATGCTAAGGATTTCCATGGCTTATTTGCTGGCTTTTATGAGGGTGATTAAAGAGGTGGCGACTTGTGCTTCCTGATCGTTATTCCGGATAAAAAGATCGGTTTGTGCTACCGTAATAGTAGCGCCTCCTTTAATCACGGTAGCTTTGGCGATGAGCATTTCACCTTTCGCCTGGCGCAGAAAATTGACCTTAAATTCTATGGTGAGAAAGGAAACATCTTCCGGGTAAAGTGTGGTAGCGGCGTAGCCTCCCGCAGTATCGGCCAGGGCGGCAATGACGCCGCCGTGAAAAATGCCGGAAGTACGCAACAGGAAATCAGTGGGAGGTACAGCAATGGCGATGGATCCGTGATCGATCTGTTCGATGTGGGCGCCATAAAATTGCATGAGCTTTTGCCGTCCAAAACTAGCGTTGATTCTTTCGCTGATCTGTGGGTCTAACATGTATGTTGTTTCGGGAAAGATAGGCATTTTTGACTATTTGTAAGGCCACCGTTAAAGGTTCGTTAATGAGGCAACATTTAACACACATTTCCCGTATTAACTATAAACAACTGTTATGAAAAAGGAATCTTTCTCCCGCCTATGGAGGAGACAGTGGTTTGCATACAGTTCTTTATTTTTTGCTGTATGTATGGCTGCCTGTAGTGGCGGGGGCTATAATGGTGGTAACGGTAACCCTGGTGGAGGTAGTACTTATACCGTTAGTGCAACGCTGACAGGAGCACAGGAAACGCCTGCCAACGGCAGTACCGGTACAGGTACACTCACAGGTACTTATGATCCTGCAACATATAAACTCAGCTTCACCCTTAGCTGGAGTAAAATCAGCGGAGTGCCTACAGGTATGCACTTCCATGGGCCTGGTGCAGCAGGTGTGGCAGCCCCGGTGGCGATTGCCATTACAGGCTTTCCTGCTAATGCCACTGGCTCAGTATCCGGAACAGTAACGCTTAGTGCGGGCCAGGCGGGTGATTTGCTCTCCGGCAACTGGTATGTAAATATCCATACCGCCGCTTTCCCTAATGGGGAAATAAGAGGGCAAATCTCCACCTCGAAAATGACAGGTGGCGGAGGAGGTTCGGGCTATTAGCTAAACAAAAGGATGCCTCAGGCAATGGAGGCATCCTTCTGACTGTTATTTTGAACCCTTTTCCACGCTTTTTATGTCTTCTTGCCTGTTTTGCTTAAAGTCGAAGTGATCAAAGGCAGGAGAGGTGGGAATTTGCAAGGTGTAGCTGTCGAGTATGCTCACAGTAATCACCACATCAGCAATGGCCAGATCCACGATATGACCGCCCGCATCCCGTGCATCCGACAGGTAATGAAAATGATACCCGGCAATGTTGGTGTTATCCATGTACGCCGGTAAACGATAGCCTACCAGGTCTCCCGCACAGGCATTGAATTGAAAGAAATGTTGCAGCCCCAACATGCCCGCCAACGGCGGATACGGCGCCTCATGCACCGGTGGAAAAGCCCTTGTTTTCAGGTGACTGAACTTACCCTTGATATGAATGGCGTAGAGGCCGTTCATATTTGGCAAAAGGCTGTCCAGGTAATGGTACAAGGCTGCTCTGTCCATGGACTGATGCACGGTGAAAGTCAGGTCGGTATGGAAGAAATTGATCATGCTGAAAGGCGTCAGCTGCTGCCGGTGCAACACTTCCGTAGTTTTTCCCGTGTATTGCGTCTGATAGGCCTTACCATCTAAAAACAGCAGCTCCCCGTCTATTTTATCCGGCGCACCGAGGCCAAAATCTCCTTTTGTGACAAGGGAGTCTATCGGGTAAAATCCATCATACAGACCGCCCATCAGTCCACTGGCTACTCCTGCGGTGAAGAGCTGGTGGTGGGTGGTGTCTTTAGCCGGCTGCCCGGCAGGAGCGGATAATGTTAGCAGCAGCGTTAAAATAGGGACATACATGTTCGTTGGTATCGTTGAAATATGATAAAATACCGGAAAGGTAGAGAAAAAATAAAAGAGAAGAAATGTAAAATCGCCCGCTGCCATAGGCCAACGGAAAGTTACTATCTTTAGATAACCGGCAGTAGCCGGATGTTAACTTCCCATATATGAGATACACGATTGGTTTATCCGTTTTATTATTGCTGATCATGGAGTCACCTGTACTAGCCCAGAAAGCTTCCCCCGTAATACCCGGCTATTACAATGCCAGCCGCATGGAAGTAGCGGAAGAAAATAACGCCCACAGATCCTCCCGCGATGACCCAAACGGCCGAAGGCTTCGAAACGCTTGTCAACGGCCCCGCATCGCGGCATTTATACCTGGTACATACGATGTACGATACCGAATATTCGGAATATAGCCTGCCGGATAAAGTCAACAAGATATACATTGCCCCGGGGGATGGGCTGGGCAAACCTGTCTTCCAAAATATCCCCTTCCTGGTGGGCGACAGCTGCTTAATCAATACGCGCGACGAAAACCGCCGGTTCAGCTACCAGGGACCAGTAGCCGAAAAAGATAAAGTACTGGCCAGGCCAGGCAATGAACAATAGGCGTTATTTTTCTGCTGGAATGGCAGCGGTGGTGTAAGGACACAGGAACTGCCAGTTGAGCGACTCATACAAGGCTTTTCCCTCCGGCGTAGCCACCAGTAAGCCTTGTGAAACCCCATTTGCCAGGGCTGTCTCTTCCAGGGCTTTCATGACAATACTGCCAAGACCCCGGCGCTGATGATCGGGCTGTGTGGCAATGCGATCGTAAATAGCGTAACCATCGGTGATGGCTATACGACCAATAGCGGCTTCTTCTCCGTCTGCCGTCAATATACGGACAATGAATACAGGAGCTGCTGTTATCACTTCCAGGCGATACCCTGGCGGAAGGGGATGTTTGGGCGAGCCCATAGGACCCGGACAAGCCATCATAAAAGCATGTGTGGTAATTTCCCAGGGAGCCGGCAACAGTGCAGCCAATGCTTCTGCCGGTGCACAAACTTTAATAAACACATAAGGCTCATGAATAGTGCCGGCCAGCGTATGACATTCCTGGCTTAAAGCGGGAAAAACATAACGTGTTTTGGCGTCTGCCCAGCCCAATTCCGTCCGGAATCCGCTGCCATAAGGTACTGGTGGTGGCACTTCGCGGGCCAGCGACCAGCCCTTTACCCAGGTTTCAACAATGTGTGGAGCTACTACGTCGGCCATCTCTATCAGGTGATTGTTTTGGTTCAATAAATCACGATGCTAATATAAGCCTCCCGGAAATCACAGACCAATTTTTTACAGGAATGTCAGCGTAAATAAAAAGATGATGCCGCCGGCAGATTTGGCGCATAATAATCAGGATCGTAAATTGATTATTAAATTATTATTTTCGCAAAGCGTGAAAACCACCTCATGGAGCAAGTACAAGTTGGCAAATGTGTGTATATTCTCAGTACAGGCAAAAATCTGTATAAAATAGGCAAAACCCAGGACCTGCATAAGCGGCTGGCTGCCTATCATACCCACCTGCCTGTCATGTTCCGCGTTATCCGGCAGTACGCCGCCCTCAACATGACAGACCTGGAAGAAAGTCTGCACATCGTTTTTCAGCATAAACGCGTAAAAGGAGAGTGGTTCGAGCTCAGCAAAGACGACCTGATCATCTGCGACAACATTGCCCGTAATTATGCCCTCCAATCCCTGCAAAAGCAACAGCGTAAATACAACGAACTCGTTTTTAGCGATAACCCGTTACTACAGGTAATGGAAGCCAATGAAAAGTACCTGATGGACTATTCCCGCATCGCAGATGATGTGGAGCTGGGGCTCAACAACGACGAAATCTTCCAGCTGCATGAAGGCACCGTAAACAAGGCTATTATTGATACGGTAAGGAGATTGCTGAAATATCGTACCCCCAATTCCGCATTCCTGGGCAAATGGCTGCGTGTAGTCAATGAGCTGAGCAATGGCACCAGCGAAGCCCTCATCCTGCAGAAATACAAAAATGAAGTGAGTCGCGGTACCATACAGATGATCAAAAGAATCCTGCGCAATCAGCTGTATTAACCAACATTACCTGAAATTTCTGCCCTCCGGGAAAATTTTTCCTTGTTGTGGTTGATCCTTTCTAACGGCTGGAGTAGCGCTGGCAGGCGCCTCAGCACCAGTAGGAATTAAGCGTTGCAGGAGTTTGGTGAAATTATAGCAATGTTGCACTACCACATGCACCACTTCCCCTTCCCGTTGTAATTTACCTTCTACCATGAGCAAACGCGATTGCACAATTTCTTTGCGGTAATGGGTAAACAGTTTTTCAAATACCACCAGGTTGCAGCAGCCGGTTTCATCTTCCATGGTAATAAAACAAACCCCGCTGGCCGTACCAGGCCTTTGCCGTACTAATACCAGGCCAGCCACTTTCACGAAAGCACCATCGTCTATGTATTCCAGGTCTTTGGCTGTCAGCACCTGCAATAAATTGAGCTTCTCCCGGACAAAGCTCACCGGGTGGGCTTTTAAAGAAAGCGATAAGGAGCCATAGTCATGAATCACCTGTTCGGCGGCCGTCATTTCAGGTAATTGTACGCTGGCTTCTGCGGCGCTTTCCGCTGTTTGACCGGTAAACATACCGGTAGGACGGTCATGCAGGGCGGATACTTCCCACAATGCCCGGCGACGATTGAGCCCTATAGAGTTGAAGGCATCGGCATCTGCCAGCTTCTCCAGGGTAGTGTGCAGCACGCCCGCTTCCCGGAGCGCCGGAATGCTCTGGTAATGGGTGCTACGGCCTGAAAGCAGGCTGGCAATATCTTCTTCCTTGATGCCTTTTACCTGGCGGAAACCTAGCCGCATAGCCCGGTATTTACCGGAATGTTCCTCCAGGGTGTTGTCCCACAAAGAAAAATTAATATCTACAGGCCTTACTTTAACCCCGTGCTTCCGGGCATCAATCACTATTTGCGCCGGCTGGTAAAAACCCATTGGTAAGCTGTTGAGCAACGCACAGGCAAATACGTCGGGGTAATAACATTTTAGCCAGGAAGATACATATACCAGCAATGCAAAGGATACAGCATGACTCTCTGGAAAACCATAACTACCAAAGCCTTCCAGCTGTTTGAAAATACGGTGCGCATATTCTGTATCGTATCCATTTTGCACCATGCCATCTACCAGCTTTTCCCTGAACTTACTAACCTGCCCGCCGGATTTGAAGGTAGCCATACTGCGCCGCAACTCATCAGCTTCCGATGCGGTAAAGCGGGCAGCTACCATCGCAATTTTCATGGCCTGTTCCTGGAACAGCGGTACGCCTAATGTTTTTTCCAGTATAGGTATTAGTTCGTCTTTAGGATAGGAAACTTTTTCTTCCCCATTCCGTCTGCGCAGGTAAGGATGCACCATGTCGCCCTGTATAGGACCAGGCCGCACAATGGCCACTTCGATCACCAGGTCATAAAATTTGTTAGGCCTTAACCGGGGCAGCATCGATTGCTGGGCCCTGCTTTCTATCTGGAATACGCCAATGGTATCGGCATGGCTCACCATTTCATACACCGCCCCATCATCCTGGGGAATATTGGCCAATGTAAGATGAAGATCATAGTGATCACGGGCCAGGTGAAATGCTTTGCGGATACAGGTGAGCATACCCAGCCCCAATACATCTACTTTCAGGAATCCCAGGGCTTCAATATCATCTTTATTCCATTCAATATTGATCCTGTTTTCCATTCGTGCATTCAGCAGCGGGCACAGGTCCGATAATTTTCCCTGGGTGATGATGAAGCCACCGGTATGTTGTCCCAGCTGACGGGGAAAGCCGATCAGCTGATCAGTTAATTCCAGCACTTTGCGCAGATGAGGGTCTGCCGGGTTAAAACCCTGGCTGGACAGCTGTTTGCCTTCATACCAGGCTTCGCTTAGTTCCCACATCGTATCAGACAACCGGTTAATCATATCTACCGATAATCCCATGGCCTTTCCAACATCGCGAACAGCCCCTTTGCGCTGCAGCTGCGTAACGGTAGCTACTATAGCGGCCCGGTCCCGCCCGTATTTATTGTAGATGTATTGAATGACTTCTTCCCGGCGTTCATGTTCAAAGTCTACATCAATATCCGGTGGCTCATTCCGGGCAGAAGAAAGAAAGCGTTCAAAGAGTAAGTCGAATTTGGTGGGATTAACAGACGTAATGCCCAGGCAGAAGCAAACCGCAGAATTAGCCGCAGAGCCGCGTCCCTGGCAAAGTATATCCTGGCTGCGGGCAAATCTCACAATATCATATACTGTCAGGAAATAGGAGGCATAATTCATCTCTTCGATAAATGACAGTTCACGTTGGATATCTTTTTTTATTCCGGCAGGAATATCGTTTCCCAATTTTTCTGCGGCGCCATTCCAGGTTAAGTATACCAGTTCTTCCTGTGGCGTACGCCCTTCACTGGTGAGTTCTTCGGGGTAGATATACCGGAGTGTGCTGAGGGAGAACTGGCAGGCCTGGGCTATTTCCCGGGTACGGCGGATGGCATCGGGGTATTGCCGGAATAGCCGCTGTATTTCTTGTGGAGGTTTCAGGTATCGTTCTGCATTTTCGTGTAGCCGGTAGCCGGCAGTATAGATCGTACATTTTTCCCGGATACAGGTAAGGATATCCTGTAGCTGCCTGCGTTCGGGATGATGATAGTGTACATCATTGGTGGCCACCATAGGTATATGCAGTTTTTCTGACAGCTGTGAAAGCCGGAATAATTTTTTAAAATCATCTCCCTGGTAAGTGCGGGTAGCGGCCAGGTACAGCTGTTTGCCCAGTGCTTTCCGGTATTCCCGCAGGGCGCTTTTAAAGGTATCTTCATAGTCGAAATTGGCGTTGAGGGCTGTTGGCGCCAGGGCAATAAAGATCATACCTTCCGCATGTTCATATACATCTGCTTTGTACAGGTGGCATTGCCCTTTTTCAGCCCGGAGGTTCCCTTTCGTCAGTAAGGCCGATAAGCGGCTGTAAGCATCCTGGTTGGTAGGGTAGGCCAGCAGGCTGGGGCCGTCCAGCAGCTGGAGTTGGCAGCCGGGAATAATACGTATATGCTTTTCCTTTGCCGCTGTATGCGCACGTACAATGCCTGCCAGGCTGTTGATGTCTGTAATGGCGATGTCCGTATATCCCAGTTCTATAGCCTGTTCTACCAGTTCCTCGGGATGAGAACCGCCACGCAGGAAGCTGAAGTTGGTGGTGACTTGTAACTCTGTGTAATGCATACGCTGCTATTTCATTCTTCACGCAAAAAATCCATGGATAAACCATTGGTGTGGCTGGTCTACATCATAATGCCCCAGCCGGAAAAGCCAGTAGCGCTGGCCTTTTTCATCTTCCACACAATAATAATCGCGGTGCGCGCCTGTTTCCAGCCACCATTCCCGCTCTATGCGTTCGGGACCGTCTGCTTTTTTTACGCGGTGCAGTTCTCCTTTGTAGCGAAACAGCATAGGCGGATAATCCGGAATGGGAGCGGAGACTTCAATAAGCGCCGGTTCTGCTAATAGCCGGATAGGCCTTGGTCGGTCTGTTCTCCAGGCAATGTCCGGGCTCTCCTGCAGGCTGGGCGCTTGTTTAAAAGAACGTTCCGGCCAGTGATGCTGATCGGGTAAATACCGGTGTACAATGCCGGCGCCTATTTTCCCGGTAAGGCGGTCGATCAGTTCGGCCACCATCCTGTCATCGAGGTTACCGGCACGCGACCACAGCGCTTCCTGCGCTGTCGATACCGCTTCCACCCTGGAAGCTTCCAGTACAAATAATTCGATACCCAGCCCCGGTGCGATCTGTGAAATATGCTGGTCAAACAGTTTGAAGAGATGCCGGCTGTTGTGGGAAGGACGATTGGTACCGATACTCACTTCCTGTACCTCGTTATCTACCCGGTAACATTTGAGCCGGGCATTACGCAGTCCTTTCTCTTCTTTTTGCAATCGCCCGCAAAGCGCTTCCAGCAACCGTTCCAAGGCGATGGTGATACCGGTGGCGGTCATAATAGGCTCCAGGCAGGGCAACCGTTCTTCATAAGGCTCGGGGCGTTGCAGTGACTCCCGAATTTCGGGTTCCATGCCCAGCGCCTGGTCCAGCCGTTGCAGTAAGTCTTGCCCAAAACGGCGGCGCAGGGCAGATCTGGGCATGTTAATGAAACTGCCTACCTGGTAGAGTCCCAGTTTATGTAAGCGGTCCAATACTTCCGGGTCCAGTCGCAATGCGGCAGGAGGCAGTGGTAAAAGGTGGGCTTGTTGTTCATACGGAGGCACTACCGGCGTTACCCGTCCATAGCGGGCTACCGCCCAGGCGGCGCCGATGGTGTCGGCAATGGCGGCCCTTACATCATAGCCGAAATCTCTCAGCCGGGAGCGTATGTCTTCCAGGTAAGGTATTTCGCCGCCCCACAGGTGAGCGCAACCGGAAATATCCAGTATCAGTCCATCGGGCGGATCTATGGCCGCTACCGGCGTATAACGTATACACCAGTGCCCGAGTGCGGTCAGTAATTTTTCGGACAGGCCGGGTACTTCATCCAATACCTGTAAAGAAGGCACCAGGGCGCGGGCATCTGCTACCGCCATGCCGGTATCTATTCCCTGGGCTTGTGCAGGGATGTTGGCGGCGGTAATTTTCATCCGGCCATGATCCGGCGCTGCCAGCACAAAAGGTACCTCGCGCAATTCCGGCTGCCGGCGGGTAAACCAGTCCGTTTGCAAATGGCGGAACCATATGGCAATAAAGCGGGCCGGCATATTATCCTATTTTACGAAGCGGTGTTAATGGAAGTGCCGTAATGGCTTCACGAATGGTGTGGAAGCGGTTATCGTACCAGGTAAGCCGCCAGGTGCCAGGTTTGCCACTGCGCATTTTCAACAGGGCTACCTGCCAGGAAGGAAAGCCCGGTCCGGGCATGCGCTCCTCCTGCTCACTCACCAGGGGCGTAATCTGCCACCGGGCTACGCAGGTGGTGCTGGTCAACTGCCGGGGCTGATGCCGGTGTACAAAACCCGTCACTTTGCTTTGCTCTACCGCCAACTGCAAACGCCGGGAGGCGGTAAAACTGATTTCTTTCAGCTCACCCACCACTGCTGCCAGCCCATTACACTTCAACGCTTCTTCCATTGCCCACAACGCGTCTTTATCGCGGGATACATCTACAAAAACCACCTGGTCTGGTGCAATACCAAAATGCTGCAGGGCCGGTGGGAAAATCATCCGGTTGGTACTGATCCAGATACAAATACCCCCTTCCTGCATCAGGCAACCCAATATACCACTAAGAAAACCCGAAGTGGCCGCCGCATCTTCGGCGCTCATGCTGATCAATTCATGTATATGACCGGTAGGAAATACTCCCCCCGGAAAAGCTTCTCTCAACGGCCCAAGTCCTACATCCACCGCGGCATTATTTAATGTCGGCTGGTGCCCCTGTAAAAGAAGAATATCTTTTTGCAATTGTGCGATGATATCTGCTTTTGTCGTAGGCATCTCTAAAATTATTAACTAATTTTTTTAGCAAAAATACTAATTATTTTAGTTTAAATTGAATATTATTTTTTCCCTTTTGATAGTAATTAGGAAAGAAGAGTTTAGGCGGGTTTGTAAAGAAAAGGAGCAAAGAATTTTATAAAATTCTTTGCTCCTTTTCCGGCAAGATAAAATACTATTTAGAAACTAAACGCTACTTTGGTAAATAACCGCACACCGTTAAAGCCCATCTGCACAGCATCCCAGGGCCCTCCGGTTTCTCCGTCGTAAGCCGACAGCTTGGCGCCCGGAACATACCCGAGGGCAGGATGTACATTGAAAATATTGTCAGCACCCAGGAACCAGCTGATATGCGAAGAAAACCGGAAGCTGGCATACAGGTCGGTCACTGCTTTACCATTGTAGTTGAACTGCTCCGGCACCAGGGTACCATCGCTATCCAGGGCTACAAGGGGACTGATACCGGTGCCTTCCAGGTTAGGATCGCCGGGCAGCCCGGTGCCTTCTTTCGCCGGATCGCCTGCAAAGCCATATCCCAACAATACAATTTTACCGTAGTAGGTAACGCGGGCGCCCACACTAAATTTATGGATACCATATTCCAGGTTTAAGCCCAGCTTTACCGGCGGCGCAGATGCCAGCACAAAATGCTGTTCCCGCTCACTGAAAAATTCTCCCCGGTGCAGGTAGCTGTCGTTCAGTTTATCAGGTACATTGATCTTGTCGATATCCATATGTTGCAGGTTGCCGGTAAACAACGCCCGGAAGTGCTGATCGTTCCATTTCTTGTTGTAGTCTATCACGATATCCACGCCATAGTTGGTGGTATTAACGGCATTGGCAAAGAATTGGGCATTGTTGATCCTAAGTGAATTGAGCGTATCCCGGAATTGCGGATCGAGTGTAGCATCACTGGCATCAAATTGACCAGATAATACAATACGGTCTTTCACTTTTACGAGATAGCCATCTATGGTGATGGTCAGCGCATTGACAGGCTTCCAGGAAAAGCCGAGACTGGCATTCACGGATTTTTCCTGCTTTAGCTCAGGAATGCCGGCAGCTTTTGTAATAGGACTGTAGTTCGGCGCAATTTTTACTTCTGTGATACGGCCTCCCTGTACATTGGTAAATTGGGAACTGTAATTGATCTGTTGCAGGGAAGGCGCCCGGTAGCCGGTACTAACGGAACCGCGTATATTAAAATGAGGAGCTACCTTGTAACGGGCGGCCAGCTTATAGTTGCTGGTAAACCCAAAGTCGCTGTAATTCTCTGCCCGGATCGCGGCGCCCAACAGGAACTTCGTCGTAATATCCCATTCTGCATCCACATAGCCAGCTATGTTGGTGCGTTTGGCATTTACTACATCAGAGGGCCGGTACCCGGGAAATCCCTGCGCACCGCTGGCCTGTAGCGTATCGGGGTCAAAGTTGCGCCAGGACTTTTCTTCGCCCGCATAAATCTTATAGTTCTCATACCGGTATTCTGCACCCAACGCCAGGTTGAATCCTGCGCCCAGGTGAGGAATTTCTTTGGTGAAGGTGAGGTTGGCGGTATTTTGCAGGAAGGAAAAGCCGCCATCATCGAAATGAGTGGGACTGGCAGTACCTATCAATGAAGCATTGAAGGTTTTGTCGCCATAGAAGTGAAAGTCATTTCTGCCCAACGTATTGCTGAGATCCCATTTCCAGTTGTTTCCCAGGCTGCCTCTTACGCCGGCAGCCAGCGAAGCATCCTGTATATGTGTTTGTATATGCGGATTGAAGATCGTATCCGGTTGATCGCCGGGAGTAGGAATACTTTCCATAATACCGGGAACAAAAATAGCGTTGCCATTTTTCTGTGTAATGGGGAAACGGTTCGGATGCCCGCTGGCTAACGGGTTGTAGCCATGCAAGGTTCTCGTATAGGCATAGGCGTCAGCTGCTTTATAATTATAGCCACCAAACGCATATACCGTAGTATTGCTATGTGCTACCGGGATTTCCATATTCAGCATCCCGCCGCCGGTGGTCACAGAGCCATCGCCATGAGCGCGCCGGCCGGTGTTGATAGGCAGTCCGCCGGAACTCGTTAAGTTAGTATCCAATACCTGCCGGAATGTTTTACCCTGTCGCAGGAAATTACCTGACAGGTTAATGAATCCACCATTTTTACCAATGGGGAAGCCGTAGTTGGCGCCGATGGTAACGGTATTACCGTCGATGGCGCCGGCAGACTCGTATTGGTTTAAGCTGCTCTTAAAATGCGTATTAAATTTATGATCATAATAACCTGCATAACCGGTATTGATGGAAAGATGATTCACATCCTTTTTAAGGATGATGTTGATTACACCGGCAATGGCATCGGAGCCGTATTGCGCAGAGGCGCCATCACGCAGGATTTCTACCCGGTCAATCGCTGACTCCGGGATGGCATTCAGATCGGTGCCGGAATTACCGCGGCCCCGTGTACCAAATACGGATACAAAAGCAGTTTGATGCCTTCGTTTTCCATTGATCAATACCAGTGTCTGATCAGGACCTAAGCCCCTCAGCGTGGCCAGGTCTATCTGGTCGGCGCCATCACTACCGCTTTGTTTGTTGTAGTTAAAAGAAGGAGCGGCCGCATTGAGCAGGGAGGTGAGTTCCATTTTAGCGCTGGGCAGCCCCGCCTGGTTCACGCTGATCACATCTACTGGCACCGGGGTTTCCGTTTTGGCACGGCCGCCGCTACGGCTACCCACTAATACCACCTGTGTAAGCTCCGCTACCGCGGGCACCAGTTGTACATTTATTTCCGTTCGCCCGTTAATGCTCACTTCCTGGGTATTGAAACCTACGGAACTGAATTCAAGTGTACCGGTCGATGGAGCATCAAGTGTGAAAATACCGTCTTTATTGGTTTGGGTGCCTTTGGGTGCAGACTTCACCCTAACGGTAATACCCTCCAACGGTGCGCCGCTGCCGGCATCGGTAACTTTCCCGCTGATTTTCTGATTTTGGCTGAATAAATAACCTGCACATAGCATGAGGATTGCCAGGCAAGGTAGCAGTTTGAGGTTCATATAATGGGCGATTTCAGATAAGTTAAGGAAAAAAAGCCAGACTAACGTAAAAAGTCGAAGAGAAGGCGCTATTTATTTCCCTATTTTTGAACCAGTCTAAATGACGATGCTATGAGTTTTTTAAAACATATTTCAGGAAACAATCACCCCGGTATAAATGTTAATCCTGCTACTACGGTACAAGCGTTGTTGGAGCAATACGGCGGCACCAGCCTCGATAAACAGCATAATCTTTACGATGTCATAGGCGAACATAATTGGGATGCCGACCTGGATGCAGGCACTATCAGCTTCGGAGAAGGAAAAATATTTCCCTTGCAGGTGCTGGGTACTTTTTCGCATAGCGCTCAAACCTGGTTGTGGGCCTGGGCCAACGCCCAGTCGGCCATTCCACCGGTAGTGCTGGAACAAGCCTTACAGTTGAAAACATATGGTGTGCAACACAATATCGACCTGTTTACACGCCCCGATTTTGATGCGGAAGAAAACGACCTTCACCGCATTGGTATGATCGCTGCCGGCATATTTGATGCCAGCGCCTACTACCTTGCGGATTATGGACAGGGTATATTGCTGGTTACCATCAACGGTGACCAGGTAGACCAGTCGGAACGCAATAATCTCGCACGCCCCCTGTCTGTTTTTCCCCAATTGATCAGCTTTTTTGAGATGAATCATAAGAATGCTTTCTCCAATTACCTGACCCAGATAGGCTATACCATTGCAGAACAACCGGAAGCGTTAACGGCCACCTGGAATGGACATACCATTACCGCCTCTTTTGACGAGCAGTCCAGGCTTACACAGCTGAATGGCAAAAACTAGCATATTTCATAAAAGATAGCAGATATGAAATTATTTGGTCCTGGCGCCGAATTAACGGAATTGGCTACACGAATGATGAATGAAGACCTGGCAGCACTGGAAAATGAGCTGTCTGAAGGATGGGATGTGAATGCCGTTTTTCACGTAACCCGGCATGTAGATGTGCCGCCCCTGACCCTGGCCCTGTCAGAACATAAAACCAAAGTAATTCACTGGTTACTGGAAAAAAATGCAGACGTTAACAACAGCGATTATCCGGCACTGATTACGGCAGCGGCTAGTTGTAAACCGGCCATCGTACAGCTACTGATCGACAAAGGCGCCGCTGTAAACCAATCGGATAAAGTAGGTAAAACAGCCCTGAGTACAGCGTTATACGGAAAGCGATATGATAATATCCCTGTATTGCTGGCCAATGGATATAGCCTGGCAGAAGATGGCCGTTCATTGCGGCAGGCTGTTTTCAACCGGCAATACCCCGCCATTAAAATACTGCTGGAGGCCGGCGTGGACGTTAACCTGCACCAGCCAGATATGGTATTTCCTTACAATCCAACCCCGGTATGCGTAGCCGCGCAGAACAACGATTTCAATACGGTGAAATTACTGGTGGAAAAAGGTGCGGATGTAACCATCAGGGATAAGTACGGTGAAAGACCTTACAACGCCGCAGTTGCCAATAAAAATGAAGAGATGATCGCTTATCTCCGGGCGCTGGAGCCCCCGGAATGGCATGAGGAAGCAGAAAGGCTGGCAGCGCTGAAAAAGTATAAAATTCCGGCTAAACTACTGGCGTTGCTAAAAAGCGATCATCGCCGTATGGAAATTCCGGGGAACGAATATGTAAGTTATATTGAATTTAACCGTATTGTAGATCTCAAAGAAGTAAACTGGAACAAACATACCTTCCTGGATCTCTTGTCGGACGCAGATAATTACGGCGCAGAAGGCCTGCTGGTATGGTATCCCAAAAAGAAATGCCTGGCCTCTGCCGATTATGAGCATGGCGAATTAAAAGAATTGGGAAGCGTGGAAGATTTTCTCCGCAACCCGGGTGAACAACTGAATAGCATATTTGAATAGTGGTTAAAGCCAGGAGTGCTGGTCATCAGGTCAGCACTCCTGCTAAAAACGCTTATGCTATTTGGTCGCTGCAGCCAACACGCCTTCCAGGGCAGGATCTGCACCTTTCTTTTTGGCAATAGCGGCCAGCTTTTGTGTGCCGCCCCATATCAACCCCATAATATGTTCAATTTCATGTCCCGGTAATTCCCGTACAAGCTCCAGTAGCAGCGGGGCGTATACCGGTTGCTCAAATACCTGTAGCTCCCGGATAGGCTTCATATCCTGGCATGCCAGCAGGCAGCGGAAAATGGTGGGGATGGTATCGGCATTCACGCCGTATTGACTGATCAATGCCTGGGTAAAGTGATTTTGCACCGATTGATGCTCAGTATCTACCTGCTTCATATAGTCCTGCACCAGCTGAAAATAATCTGTACTGGCCAGTCCCAGGCCAAATACGGCATAGGTGCCGGGCAGGCAGCATATTTCCGCGTCTGCGTCGGTATACCATTCGTAGGGCTGGGACATAGCTACACGGGCGTATTGTTCCAACAGGGGAAACAATGCTTTATAAGCCAGGGCGTTGGCAAAGAAGCGATGTGTACTTTTTTTGCCGGTATTTTTAATGGGGAGAAAATTTTTGACTTTCGACTTCAGCTCAATGGCATAGCTATGCGGAAAATCCTCTTCCAGCAGCCCGATGAGGTATTCCAGCGCTTGTTGATAAGCCTCCTCGTTTTCCTGGCGTACCTGTATACTAACGGTACCGAGTATATCATTACATTGAAGCTGAACGCTGCTGGTGGCAACGGCCTTAAACTTACCCGTACCGGATTGCAGCAGGGTAGTGGCGGCGCCGCTGCCCAGTTCACCGGCCAGTTCTGCCAGTCGTATACCGGAGGATTGCGAATAGCTGGGGGAGTATTTTATGATCATCACTGCCGTGTATACCAAGAGGTCCAGCAAGCCCGGATCTACCGCAGGATGGTCGGCTTGCAGCGTGTATACGGTGGGCTGGAAGGTCGCTTTTGCGACGGTATAAAACCGCGGAATAAATACCTCTTCTGCCCACTGCTGCAGCGCATTAATGATATAGTGCCGGTGCCGTGCCAGGGCTTCTTTATTCGCTTTATTCAACTGGCATATCTTATCGAAAATAGCCATGATACGGGACGCTTCCGGCGGCTGAAACAAGCCTTCATCCAGCAGGTGCCGCGACAGGAAAAAGGTGTCCAGCTCTTTGGTAGGATATTGTCCGTTATCGATATGTTGATCTATATATTGGGCGATAGTGGTTAGTAGCTGTGCCCGCCTGGACTCACTGGTATGGTTATACGGTGC
This sequence comes from Chitinophaga eiseniae, assembly GCF_012641265.1. Taxonomy (GTDB): domain Bacteria; phylum Bacteroidota; class Bacteroidia; order Chitinophagales; family Chitinophagaceae; genus Chitinophaga; species Chitinophaga eiseniae_A. The sequence continues at coordinate 21,760 of NZ_JABAHZ010000001.1, forward strand.
TATGGCAATGCGCCTGCCGCCAACCAGCACCTGCCCATATACCCTAAACCGGTAGTCCAGTACCGGGAGTTCGGTATACTGCGCTATCACCGGTTGTAAAGCTGTGTGCAGCAAAGGTTCCAGTTGTTTTGCCGCTTCGGGATCAGTGAGCACGCCGGTGGTATTACTGCCTTCATAATGCATATCGGCATCACTGAAATCATCGTCGGAAGTATACAGGTACATTTCACCGTTTTTATACACAAACCGGGCGAAGTCAAATATGCCCACTTGTAACCTGGATCGTTTTATAATGGCGGCAGCATCCTTGTTTTTGTTTAATTGCGCTAATAGTACAGACACGCCATGAGCGATGTCTTTGGCAATGGTTTCCAGCTCGTTGGTCATTCACAATGATTTGGGTTACAAATAAGGCGGCAATTTAGAGATTTATTGTTTGAAAGAAAAATAGGGCAGTGATGTCCCCGTTTACCCGGCACCCGGCAGATATTTTTTTAAGCCGGTTAAATTTCATATTTTTAAGTATATAGGCTTTGATAATCCCTTTCATTTTGTAATATCAACGTACGGGATAGTTTAAGAGAAGGAGGGAAGCGTGGAAAACTGTATTGATCATAACCTGGCTGCTATTAAGAGACTTTAGTATTTATTTGGTCATCTAAAAAAGTCCCACCTTGAAAGCCGCATTATACAAATTTCAATCCGGTCAATGGCAACGCCATCCCCAGAGTCAACCGCTGAGCGAAGACGCAGCCCGGCTCGTGCTATGCTTTGCCTCCAGGTCAGCCCTGGAAACATCTCCCATCTACTCCCAGCTGCACACCAGGTTCCCCCATGCAGAGATCGTGATCTGCTCTACGGCGGGAGAAATCTACCATACAGAAGTGCTGGACGATGGCTTGTCGCTGGTGGCACTCGATTTCGACGCCACGGAGGTGGTCACCCGGTCCGTGCATATCAGCAATTATTCCAATAGCTATGAGGCGGGAACAGCGCTGATACAGGCCTTTGCCATGGAAAACCTGTCGCATGTACTGGTTTTCTCCGACGGTAGCCATGTCAACGGTAGCGAGCTGGTACGGGGTATGAACGCCACCACTTCGCACAGCGTCCTGGTGACAGGGGGACTGGCAGGCGATGGCGACCGGTTTGAGTCCACTTTTGTGGGGTTGAATGGCCATCCCGAACAAGGCCTGATCGTAGGCGTAGGTTTTTATGGCGATAAATTACAGGTGGGACATGGCTCCCAGGGAGGATGGGAGACCTTCGGCCTGGAACGGATGGTGACCCGTTCAGATGGAAATGTATTGTTTGAAATGGATGATAAAAATGCACTGGAATTATATAAGCGTTATCTGGGTACGGAAGCGGAATCCTTGCCGGGGGCAGCATTGCTGTTTCCACTGGCCGTGAAATTACCCGGTATTACCGCGCCTATTGTCCGCACTATTCTGTCTATCGATCCTGATAAAGGCAGTATGACTTTCGCCGGCGACATTCCCGAAGGGGCCAGTGTACGGTTTATGCGGGCCAACTTCGATAAGTTGACCATCGCCGCTTCCGGCGCTGCTACACAGTCATTCCGACAGGGGAGCCAACAGCCGGGCTTCGCGCTTTTAATCAGCTGCATAGGCCGGAAAATGATCCTGAAGTCCCGCACGGAGGAAGAGGTAGAAGCCGTGGATGAAATATTTGGACACCATACCTTGTTATCTGGTTTTTACTCCTATGGAGAGCTGTCCCCTCTCCTGGATGGCATGAGCTGTCAATTACACAACCAAACGATGACAATAACGACGTTTCATGAAGTGGAATAAGTTACTGGAAAGGCAGATAAAGAAGCATCTCCCGGCGGAGTTGCTCAACCATGAGGAACTCCGGTCATTTCTTAACACGGTAAATGAATCTTACAACGGGTATGAACGGGATAGCCATCTCGCAGAAAATGCTTTTAAGCTCAGCGAGGAAGAGTTTATAGCTGTCAATAAACAGCTGGCAGAAGAGCTGGCGCTGAAGAAGGTATCTATCGGCCAACTGAAAGAAGCCATTTCGGCGTTCAGTGAAGAAGGATGGAGTCTTAACAGCGACCATCTGCTGGATGTTGTTGGCTTTCTTACCTTGCAGATAGGCCGGCGCAAGGAGGCCGAAGCCCGGTTGTCAACCACGGCTAACAGGTTTTCTACGCTTATCAGTAACCTGCCAATGGGCATACTGGTGGAAGATGAACGACGGACAATAGGACTGGCCAACCGCTTTTTCTGCAATATGTTTGGCATAACAGAGCCGCCTGCAGGGCTAAGTGGTGCGGATGGCGCCATACTGGAAGAACAGTATAAGCGCATCTTTGCCGATCCGGAAGCTTTTACCCGGCATATTAAAAGCCTGATTGAAAAGAAGGAATGGAGGGTAAATGATGAAATAATGCTGGCCGATGGCCGATGTTGGGAAATGGATTACGTGCCTATTTTTATGAACCACGTGTATAAAGGACACCTGTGGAACTACCGCGATATCACCGACCGCAAACAGGTGGAGCAGGCTATCCGGATGAAAGAAGAAAAGTACCGCAACATTATCGAAAATATGAACCTGGGCTTGCTGGAACTGGATACTGAGGAATGTATCCAGTATGCCAATCATAGTTTTTGTGAGATGTCGGGCTATACCCTTGAGGAATTATACGGACAGCGTCCCGGGGCCTTATTTGCTGCACTGGCCGACCAGGAGCTGGTGCAGACCAAAAATGAACTCAGGAAGAAAGGCATCTCTGATGCCTACGAAATAGCGGTACACAACAAGAGCGGCGCACAGAAATGGTGGCTGGTGAGTGGCGCTCCCCGGTACGATGATTCGGGCCAGATAGTAGGGTCTATAGGTATCCATCTCGATATAACTGAACAAAAAGAACTGGAGTTTAAACTCAATGATGCCAGCGAAGCCGCAGGGCAATCCGCCAGGGCCAAAGAAGCCTTCCTGGCCAATATGAGCCACGAAATAAGGACCCCCCTGAATGCCATCATGGGCATGAGCCGGCAACTGGAAAAATCATCCCTGGACGATAAGCAGCGCTTCTTCCTCAATACCATCAATACCGCTACCGACCACCTCCTGATCGTGATCAACGATATCCTCGATATCTCTAAAATTGAAGCAGGAAAACTGAACCTCGAACATATAGGGTTTAACCTGGAAGAGGTGGTCAGGCATGCCTGCCGGGTGATGCAGCCCAGGGCCGATGAAAAAGGCCTCCAACTCGATTGTGTTATCGATGCCGGTATTGCCCCGGTACTACTCGGCGATCCGCACCGCCTCAACCAGGTGCTGCTCAACCTGATGAGCAACGGTATCAAGTTTACCGAAACAGGCGCCGTGAAAGTATATTGCCTGCTGAAAAAAAAACGCCCCGGTATACAGATGCTGGATATCATCGTAAAAGATACCGGCATCGGTATGGACCAGGAATTCCTGGCCAACCTGTTCGAGAAATTTACCCAGGAAGACAGGACCACCGCCCGAAAATACGGGGGAACAGGCCTGGGGATGTCTATTTCCCGGCAACTGGTGGAGCTGATGAACGGACAAATAATCGTTGAAAGTGCCAAAGGCAAAGGAACTACCATATTGCTCAATATTCCTTTTGAAACAGGCACCCCTGCCGACCTTCCCGGGAAACGGCATAGCGTGGCAGATACCCGGTTATTGACGGGGAAAAATGTACTGCTCGTAGAAGATAATGAAATGAATCGCCTCGTGGTCTCCACCATATTAGAAGGCTACGGGGTTGTTTTAGCAGAAGCAGTGAATGGCGCAGATGCCATTGCCCAGCTAAAACAACAGCCATTTGACCTGGTGCTGATGGACGTACAGATGCCCGTAATGAGTGGGTTGGAAGCTACCACGATTATCCGTAATGAATTAAAGCTAAATATTCCTATTATTGCACTCACAGCCAACGCCATCAAAGGAGAGAGTCAACGATGCCTGGCAGCAGGGATGAACGATTTCGTTTCCAAACCTTTTGAAGAAGAAGAATTGCTGGGTAAGATCACAGAACAGCTGGATGGAGGAAATAACTTGGGGAAAAATGGCCACCATTCAAACGGTCGGCAGGAAACCGGTGTACCACCGTTGTTCAGCCTTGCTAAAATCGAAAAGATCGGGAATGGAGACGACTCCTTCACGAAAAAAATAATCAGCTTGTTTCTGCAGATGATGCCTGCATCCATAGCAACGATGCAGGATGCCGCAGCTACCGGCAATTGGGAACTGATCAGGAAAACAGCCCATAAAATAAAACCAACTATTGAAAGTATGGACATCTTTTCATTGTTCCCGGTCATCCAGGCACTGGAACATATCCCGGAAGAAAATATAGCAAGGGAGCAGGTCATATCGGAGATCAGTAAACTGGAAACTGTTCTCCATCATGTGGTGGTACAACTGGAAAAGAGATAACAGGCATATAAATGGCTATAGCCTGATGGCTGTTAATATAACAACGAAAAAGAACGATTCAATGTCAACAGAATATACAACAGTATCACCTGCCCAGCCCCTTCGTATTCTCATTGCAGAAGATAACGCCGTCAATATGATGGTGGCAGTCACTATCCTGAACCGGATTTTGCCCGGCGCCACTATCCTGGAAGCAGCGAATGGAGTGGAGGCGGTAGAGAAATATAATGAAAGCCGGCCGGATCTTGTGTTTATGGACTTGCAAATGCCCGACAGGAACGGGTTTGAAGCTACGGAAATCATCCGGAAAACAGATCCCGCTGCGCAAATCCCCATCATCGCCATCACCGCCAGCGATATGAAAGAAGAAAGAGAAAGATGCCTACAGCTAGGCATGAACGACTTTTTGCATAAGCCATTTGTAGAAAATGCCATGATAGCCCTGCTGGAAAAATGGATCAATCCATTGGTAGCAGATATGCACACAATAATCCCCGATATACAAAGCAGCGATACCCAGCACTTCAATATTGCTATCCTGAAACAATACCTGAGCGCAGATATTATTGGCTATACCTTCCTGTTGGAAATAATGGAAGCGACCATTACAGAGCTGAGAAAACTAAGTACCCAGATCTGGCAACATGACGAACAATGGGACGATACAGACCTGAAACGTATAGGGCATAAACTATACGGAACCGCTACTACCGTGGGTTTGATGGAGCTGTCACGAATGGCGGCCGATATGCAGGTGAACCCCGGAGTGCCGGGAGAACCGCGGAAGTTGTTATTAAACCAATTGAAAGAAGAATTGGATTACTGTATCCACCTGCTTGAAGAATCTACTGCGCGTCTACGCTATGGATGATGGGATAAGGCCGCACTTTGATGGCTGCTTTTTCATTTTTCCGGCGTTCTTGAAATCCTGCTGACATAGGGTTGTCATAACGACAGTTTTACTTTGTGCTATTGAACAAAATAAAGCTTAGTTATGAATTTATCATCTGTCCGCATCATTACCGCCGATATCCAGCGCCTGGTACCATTTTATGAAAAGGTAACCGGCATGACCTGGACCTGGTATACCCCCGATTTTGCCGAATTACGTACAGGCCAGGCAACGCTCGCTATTGGAACTACCAATACCCTGGCGCCATTTGGGGGAAGTGATGTAGCAACAGCCGCCAACAATCATTCTGCTATCATTGAATTCCGTGTGGACGATGTGGATAAACGTTACGAAGCGTTGGCCGATTTTCTTGCAGAGACGCTGGTACAGCCTCCAACGACGATGCCCTGGGGAAACCGGTCGCTATTGTTCCGGGATCCCGATGGCAACCTGGTTAATTTCTTTGCACCGGTGACTGCAGACGCGAAGCAACGGCTGGATGCTTCTCATTGAGAAAAAAGACTGGAATATAGGGAAAGAGGACAACAGGGAAGCATTCCTGTTGTCCTCTTCGATTATATGGTTATTTAAAAAGCGTGATCAATCATATCCCTGGTTCTGCGGGAAAGTAGCCTTATTGTTCATAATATCTATTTCCTGCTGGGGAATCGGGTAAATAAGCCGGAAAGCCGGAAGCGTCACCTTTTTATTGACGAGGATCTCTGCTACGGCACGATTGGTACGCACCAGGTCGAACCAGCGGTCGCATTCAAATGGCAGCTCCAGGCGCCGCTGTAAGTATATCTCATTCCGGAAGCTGGTTTGGTCCGGCAAATCGGTGGAGCTGAGCGTCGAAAGACCAGCACGGGTGCGGATCATGTTCAGGTAAGTGAAGGCATTGCCACCGGTGCTGTAGCCGACTTCATTCAGCACTTCTGCCTGCATCAGCAATACATCTGCAAAACGCAGTACGGGAAAGTCGTTACCGGCGTTACCGTTAACCGGATCATCGACGAACTTACGCGGCATCATATTGGCATTGCCGGCAGGCTTCACAGATTCCGATAAAGGTCTGCGCAGATCGGCCGCATTATAGGCCTTCAATAACGTGGTATCTACGGTAATAGTTTGTGAATTGGCATACCAGAAGCCATGATCCTGGTTAGCCACCCCCTTGGCATAGCGTACGGCAAACAGTATTTCCGCATTATACTTGTTGGTCGTGCTAAATACATCTGCTACTTTAGGTAATAAAGTAAACACCTTGTTGTCTATTACTTCCTGTAATACCGTTTGAGCAGCCGCATATTTTTTCTGGTAGAGATATACTTTGCCGAGCAGTCCTTTAGCTGCTCCGTTGGTAACACGTCCCAACTCTGTGGCGGCATAGGTAGCAGGTAAATTGGCTGCAGCAAAAGTGAGGTCTTCTTCTACCTGTTTGTATACCGCCGCAACATCATCCCGCTTGAGGGTGGCCGCCTGAACGGGATCAACGGCGGTAGTGAGCAGTGGCACCGGTCCCCACAGCCGTACCAGGTTGAAATAGCTCAATGCGCGGATAAAGCGGGCTTCTCCCTTGATACGGTTCTTCAGCGATTCATCCATGTTGATGCCGTCTATGGCAGTCAATAAGGTATTGCAGCGGAAAATGCCGTTGTATACACCCACCCAGGCATTATAGAAGTTGGTGTTGCCGGGATTGTCGGAATAGCGGTTGATCTGGTAGTTTTGCCCCGCATTCGAAGAAGGATCCTGGTCGGTGAAGTTATCCGCCCGCGCTTCCATGAGCACTTCAAAGGTGGAGCCGTACTGACTTCCCTGTGCCAGTGAGGCATAGCAACCATTGACCGCAGTGACCGCGTCGCTGGCGGTTTTAAAAAACTGCCCGGGTGCAATGGTGGAAACAGGCGTCAGGTCCAGGAACTTCTTGTTGCAGGAGGCAAGTATCAATAACAATACAGGCAAATAAAATTTATATTTTTTCATGATGTAGCGCATTAAAAAGTGACGTTAAGACCAATCATATAAGTGCGTGCCAGCGGGTAAGAGCCATAGTCTTCCCCAGCGGTGAGTGCATTTTCTGTGCGATTGCTGATCTCCGGATTGAACAACGAATATTTGGCGAAGGTGAATGGATTTTGAACGGCCCCATAGATCCTTGCTGATGGAATGTGGCTCCGGCGCAGCAGGGAGGCAGGTAAGTTATATCCCAATGCAATATTCCGCACCCTGATATAGGAACCGTCTTCCACATGCCAGGAAGAGGTGATGCCATTTCCGCCGGTTGCGAGCCTGTTGGCCCTGTTTACAATGCCGTTGCCCGGATTTTCCGGAGATACATAGTGATCCTTTACTTCGCTGAGGTTGTTGAAGTTTCCTTCTACGTTGGCGATGTAGCGCCTGAATAGATTGAGGATCTTATTACCCTGGCTGCCCTGGATAGAAAAGCTCAGGTCCAGGTTTTTATACCGCACCGTATTGCTGAATCCAAAAATGTATTTAGGCTGAAAGCTGCCCACAATGGCCCGGTCGTTGGCATCGATCTTACCATCGCCATTGATATCCTTAAACTTCAGGTCGCCTATATGCGTAGGATTGCTGGTCTTGGGAGAGTTATCGAGGTCGCGCTGGTCGCGGTAAATACCATCCGCCACGTACAAATAGTAAGACCCGATGGTTTCCCCGATCTTGGTAATAAAGTAGGTATTACCCGTACCGCCGGTCGCGATAATAGGTGCGCCGGAAGGTCCCAGTTTAGTTACTTTGTTGGTGTTAAATGCGATGTTGGCATTGCCTTCAATAGACCAATCTTTCGCTATCTTTTTGTTATAAGACAGGGAGATCTCCCAGCCTTTGTTATTCACGGCGCCGATATTTTGCAGATAGGTGCTGAAGCCGGATGCTCCGGGAACGGGGAGGTTCAGCAGCAGCTTGGTGGTTTTGGCGTTATAATAATCAACGGTAACGTTGAGCTGCTCATTAAATAATCCAAATTCAAGTCCCGCATCAAAGCTGGCCATGCTCTCCCAGGTAAGGTTAGGGTTGGCGGGACTGGTAATAGATACGCCATTTACCAACGCCTGGTTGCCGAAAATGTAGTTGCTGTTGGTATTGCTCATCTGCGCGAGGGAGCCATAGTTCGGAATCTGGAAGTTGCCGGTAAGACCATAGCTGCTCCTGACTTTGAGAGAGCTGATAGGTTTTATATCACGGAAGAAGGGCTCGTTGGAAACCTGCCAGGCGCCTGATACAGCGGGGAAAGACGCCCATTTTTGATTGACGCCAAAGCGTGATGATCCATCACGTCTTATGGAGGCAGTCAGAAAATATTTATCGCTATAGCTATACTGTGCCCTGCCCAGCCAGGAATTGAGGCTCCACTGTTCGAGTGTGGAGCTGCCCGCGTTTACCTGTCCTGCATTCAGCGTGGTAACGATGTCTGTAGGAAAGTTGTTGGCGGTAAGGGAGTTGTGCTCCTGGTTTTCCTTTTGTACGGTAAATCCTGCCAGTACATCCAGTTTATGTTTGCCAAAGGATTTATTGTAGGTAACGGTATGCTCGGTGAGCCAGTTGGTATACATATCTGTATTGGAGAAGCCTGTTGCTACCGAAGGAAGGGTACCGGATGGCAACGGCAGGTTGGATGGCCGGTAATAATCCCTGCGGAAGCTGTTGAGGTCTGTACCGGCAGAAATACGGTACTTCAGGTTAGGAAGGAATTCATATTCCATGTAGGCGTTGGCTGTTAACCGGAAATTTTTGATACGGTCTTTGATCAGCGTGGCCACGGCAACGGGGTTAAGCTGGTTGGTCTGACCATAGCCCCATACATTCACAGAGTCAGCAAATGTACCGTCGGGGTTACGAACCGGGAAGATGGGCGCATAGCCCAGGGCAAGTGCAATAACGCCTGAATTGGGCGCAAACCAGGGTCCTTCGGCATTTACCACCCGGTTGTCGGTATACGAAGGCGTCATATTTACGCCGAACCGGAATTTTCCGGTGCCGCCGTCAACGCGGAAGCGGCTGGAATAGCGCTTGTAGTTGTTGTTGATGACGATACCATCCTGGTTGAAGTAGTTGGCCGAAAAGTAATAAGAGAGGCTTTCGCTACCGCCGGATACGCTTACAGTATGGCTTTGCATGGGCGCCTGACGAAATATTTCTTTCTGCCAGTCGGTATTGGTTAATCCGGGTTTGCCTTCCAGGTAGGGAAGTATTTGAGGCGGAATCCTGGTAGAAGGATTTTGAGGCCTTACGCTATTGGGATCTGTTGGTTTGCCGGAGGGCACCGCATCGAGATAGGCGTTGTTATGGCCTTCGTATACGAGCTTGGCATAATCGTAGGCGTCCAGTACGTCCACATGTTTATTTACGTTTTGTATGCCGTAGCTACCGTCATAGCTGACGGTCATTTTTCCGGCTATACCTCTTTTGGTGCGGATCAGTACCACGCCGTTAGAGCCCCTGGAGCCGTAGATGGCAGCAGAAGCGGCGTCTTTCAATACGTCGATGGAGGCAATATCATTCACATTAATGGATGCCAGCGGATTGAATGGTTGCTGGTAGTTGTTTACACCGGGAGAAGCACTGCGGGTATCGTTGGTAATGGGTACGCCATCTATTACAAACAACGGGTTGTTGCCTGCACTGATAGAACCTACGCCACGTACGCGGATAGATACGTTGCCCCCGGGGGCGCCATTGGTCTGCATTACCTGGATCCCCGCCATTTTGCCGGCCAGGGCCTGGTCAAAAGAGGTGATCGCCTGTTGCTTGAGGTCTGAAGAGCGCAAAGAGGAAACAGAGCCTGTCAGCTCCTTTTTGCTACGCGTACCATAGCCCACGACTACCAGTTCATTTAATCCTTTACTGGCCTCTTTCATACGGATCAGTAACAGGTTGCTGTTACCATCCCTGACTACGAAGCTATTTAATAAGTTGTTTTCATAGCCAATGAAGCTAAAAGTAAAATCGTACATCGCGCCGGGTTTCATTCCCTGCAACCTGAAAATTCCTTTTTCATCGGTCGTTGTATTCATCCTGCTGCTACCGTTATGCTGTTTAACCATTACAGACACGCCCGGCAGCGGGTCGCCGGCTTCGCTCATTACACTACCCTTGATAGTCACCGTACCGCCCAAATCCTGTGCGCGGGCGCTTAATGCGATGGCCAGCACGAGGAATGCGAGGAGATAGCTTTTTAGAAGTCTGATCATTTTTTGACAGGTATTAATTAAAGTTTAAGAAATAGATGGCCCCACACGTGCAGCACTGCGCGTGTAAATGTTTTATATCAATACTGGTGAATGATGTTACCTTATCTTCCTGAGCGTTATTCCCTCGTCTCCGGAGGTAAACTCAAGATTGTTTAGCTGGCAAATCGCTGATAAGATATGTTGCAACGAATCCGTTTTTAATACTTGTCCTGTGAAATAGGCGCCTTCCACTTCGCTATCCGCAAAATGGATATCGGTATGATAGGCAGCTGCTAATTTTTTGAACACTTTGTCTAATGGCATGTTCGTAAAAGTCAGTAATACGGCATGTTTCACAGTAGTTTCTCCAGGAGCGTTATCTTCCGGTATGCCGGCAACTTTTGTTACTGCATATTGATGAGTGATAGGATTCAGGTGAAAAGCTTCTCCCGGTTGTAAAAGAATATCTTCTTTGGCCATGCTGCCGTTGTTACGTACCAATACCTTCCCGCTTTCCAGTTTTACGGTTACTGCTTGCAACATGCTGGCATCTACGATAAACCGGGTGCCCAATGCAATGGTAGTGATATCGCCGGCAGTGACGGTGAATGGATGCTGATCGCTTGCCGTTACCTGAAAGGAGGCCTTGCCCTGTAAGGTTACCGTTCTTGCTGCCTTTTCATCGTAAGATAAAACAGCGCCGGCATCCATCGTTACCTGGGAGCCTTCCGGCAGTGTCATGATGACCGCTTTGCCGGTAGTATTACGGAGATGCTTCAAATGCGGCGCGGGTGCACTGGATAGTGGACGCGGCCCATTTTTTTGCAGCTGCGTATAATACATGGCAAACATTCCGGATATCAGCAGTATGCCTGCAACTGCGGCGGCATAGGAGCGTATCCTGCTACGCAGACGGACCACTTTCTGTTCGCGGGTATGTTGTCCGGGTTCCTCCATCCGGGCGTGTAGCTGCATTAATAGGGCGTTTGTTCTCTCCTGGCTCAATACCTGTTCGTCGGTTGCTACGGCGTGGTCAAACTCATTACGCCATTGCTGCCGGAGCGCAGCATCTTCTTCCCGTTCCAGCATACTTTCAAGTAGCATCACCTCTGCCGCCGTAGCTGTTCCGTCTTTGAGTTTTTGTATTAATGCGATGATCTGTTCCATATCTTTCAACTATAAAAAGTAAGACACGAATGAAAAGAGGGGGATGGGGCAGGTTACGGAATTGTTAACAAAGGCACTTTACAGGTAGGAGCTGAGGAAAACGGCGCCTAAAACGGGTAGCGCCGCCTGGCTGGAGGCTATGTAGGAACGAATGGCCTCGGAGGAGGACTGTAAATATTCTTTGACAGTATGATGCGAAATCCCGAGGATACGCGCTGCCTCAACGGCGGATTTACCTTCCAGGCGGCATAGCTGGAATACTTCTTTCTTGCGGGGAGAAAGCTGGTCAATGGCTTCGTTGAGCAGGGCCAACCTGCTTTCCCGGAGGGAGGCATGATCATCTTCCACGGCATCGCGGATCGCCGGGTATACGGCCAGCTTTGATTGCTCGGTAGCCGCTTTTTTTAAATACTGGAGGGATTTATTATAACTCACTACAAAAAGCCAGTTGCCAGGCCCCTGGCTAAGGTCCAGCTGGTGACGGCTGTTCCAGAAGGCAAGAAATACTTCCTGGAGAATGTCTTCTGCAATATCATGCTGGTCAATTAACCGTCGGATATTTTTAAAAACAGCATGGTGATATTGATGATAGATTTCATCAAAGGCTATCACATCTGCCGAATGCAAAAACGAAGTCAAAGCTGTTAGATTTATTTTACCGATGGGATGAATAGACGAGCAAAAATACTATTCAAGATATAAAGTAGGCGGCGGGCTATATTAAATAATGATTAATACCCGTGCGGTTTTCGTGCCGGTAAACAAATGATAGTTAAATATAATGTAATTGTTTTGTTGGCCGATAATCACATTATTCCTGTTTTGCCTTCACCCTTTTTGATGCTACCGATGCCTTATATATTAATATCAACCACCATCACATTAGCTGTTAATATGAAAAGATTAATTCTATGGGGGATGCTGCTGCTCCCTTTAGCGGGAATTTGCCAGCAACAGGATACCACGGTGTCTACAAAAGGTATGTTTGACCTGGATCCGGGTTTGGTGATGACGTTCCTGTCGAAAGACAGCGTAGACAAAAACGAGGTGCTACGGGATATTGATGCTTTAAATGCTTTGCTGCGTATAGACATAGGGGAGGCTGCCATGATGAAAGAACTGGCCGCTATTGACAGGGAAAAGGACAGTACCAGGTTTTACAATTTCGTTACTACAAAGCCGGCGGCACTTTACCGGGAAAAACGGATCCTGATGCAGCAGTTTGTAGCCGGACATCCGGATTCTTATGTAAGTCTGTACGAGCTGAACGACAACGACGGTATGTACAGCGCAGATAGCTATACGGTGGCCTATACTAAACTGAGCAACCGGCTCAAAAACACACAGGCAGCGCAGAAAATCCGTGACCGCATGACGCAGCTGAAGAAGATATCGTTGCATGGGACACAGGCGGCCGACTTTACCCGGAAAGACCAATACGGCAAAACCGTCAGGCTGAGCGACTACAAGGGAAAATTAGTCATCCTGGATTTCTGGGGCAGCTGGTGTGGCGCCTGCCGACAAAGCCATCCGCATTTGAAAGAGCTCTATGAGGCTTATAAAGACAAAGGCCTGGAGATTATAGCCGTGGCCAATGAAAATGTACATGGCGATAAAACGCCACTGGTCAAAGCTAAGGCCGCCTGGTTGGCAGCTATAAAAAAAGACGGGGTGAACTGGGTACATGTACTCAACGATGAAGGCGCAGGAGGAATGGATATCGTAAAGGCTTTCCAGGTAACCGCTTATCCAACCAAGTTCCTGCTGGATAAGGATGGTAAAGTTTTGCTGCGTATTGAAGATGGCCTGAATGTAGAAATTGATCAAACGATTAAATCCATGCTGGATAAATAAGCGCTGTATTAATAACCCGATTCCGTACAATGAAAAAAGTGCCCGTTACTTTACTATACCCATGCCTCTGTGCTTTGTTATTTTTCTGTGGCAGCCTTCCTGGCATTGTCCGGGGGCAATCTCCCGGGCCCGGCAATGTGATTGTTGATGGCCAGCTGAAGGAGTGGGGAGATACCTTACGTCACTACGACAAGGCTGCCCAGCTCTATTACGACGTGTACAACGATCATGATTTCCTGTATATCGCGCTGCGGCGTCCTAAGTATGCCTGGAAAGTGGTGTTGGCAGGGCGCATGTCGTTTGAGATCAGCAAAGACAAAGATGACAGGGATGGTATTAAAATTTTTTACCCCGGGCATTACAGTTTCAATAAAGACGACATGTGGAATTTTATGGAGATAAAGAAAGCAGGGGAACGTTCTTTTGATACGCTGACTATCTATAATGACTACGGTATCCAGGCATCAGGAGGATTTTGGGAGAAGCAGGAGCAGGGGAGCCGGAAGTCGTCGGCCAGTGATATGTTGCTTTCAACAGTTCCGACGATCGTTAACGGGATGCAGGTAGTGACGGGTATGCCTGGTGAGGACAGGCCCGGCGTGACTACCAGTACTATAGTAGGCGCCGATTGTGAGCTGGCCATTCCTATGAAATTATTGCCGGTGACAAGTGGTACAGTTTATATACGCATCGTTATTCCGGGAGAAAAGAATATTGTGACCGCCTTGAATGGAGTCGGATACTACGCCGGATTTAATATGGAAAACGGATCAACCGACGCTGTGGAAGATCTTTCTGTTGAATCAAAGTTATCCATTACCTATCGCCTAAAATAAATCGCTTGCAGAAGATTTTATCACTCGCTATATTTTTATTGTTGGTGCCGGGAGCTATGCTTTTGGCGCAAATTCCACAAAAACCGGTGGCCAGGCAATTGCCGGTCAGAAGGGTCAATGGCATTGTCAGGGACAGCCTGGGTAGAAGTATTCCAGCGGCTGCGGTACGGTTAACTTCATCGAAAGATACCCTGCATGTTGTTACTTCTGAATATGGGGTGTTTAATTTCCCAGCAGTACGTAGTGAAAGCTTTACGATCGAGGTACAGGTAATGAGCTATCGTCCTTACCGCAAAAAATATTTCCTGAATGATACCAGGTCTATCCTGGTATTGCCACCGGTAGTGATGGGATCCAGCCTGGTACAGTTGAAAGAGGTAGCGGTAACCACTGCGAAAGGACCACAGGAAAGGGGCGATACTACTGAGTTCTGGGCAAAGGATTATATTGTTCGCGACTATGCCCGGCTGGAAGACATGCTGAAGAAAATGGAGGGATTTAATACGGATGCCAACGGCCAGCTGAGTTACCGGGGAAAACCCATTAGCAGGGCGCTCTTCAACGGCGCGAAATACTTCGACGGCGATGTAGCCGCTGCCATTAAGGAATTGCCGGCAGATATTGTAGAACGCATCCAGGTGATCCAGGATAATGAAAGTGGAACCGGGCGCAGGTTATCCGCATCAGAAGCGTCTTCCCAAACGTTGAATGTTGTCACTAAAGCAGATAAATCCGCCGGCCGGATGTACCAGGTGAATGCAGAAGGCGGTACACAGGATCGTTACAGGGGCGGAGCATCGGCCAGGTCTATCGACGGCTGGAAACAGTGGAGCCTGTCGGCATCGGTCAACCAGGAACCCCTGGGAATCATGAATAGCGAACCCATTGGCGCCATCAGTGGTATGAACACTTCGTTTTCCTCGATGGGTGGCGGAGGTTCGGGGGGAATGCTGAAGAATGCATCCGCACAGGTACACTACGGTAATACGTTTGGTAAATTGAATTTTGGCGCAGATTATAGCATTCACCACCTGCATAGTGTGAGTGAGACGGAAGAATTTTCAGAAGAATTTTATAAAGAGGGGAGCCTGAAGCGGAATACTAAAAGAACCACCGACAATACTATTACTTCTCATGTGATGACATTGAGCGGAAGTGCCAGTAAAGGCGATTTTAGTATGATGACGACTGCCACCGCCACCATGTCACACAATGAGAATAAAAATAACAGTGAGGTACAGCAGTCTGGAATACTGGAAAATTTACAGCGAATGTCGTTAAGCACTACGACCGATATGCCTTCCTATAACCTGTACTCCCTGCTTACATTTTTTACCAGTCGCAAAGTTCACCTGAATGTGACCATTAGCAGCAGCAGCCGGGCAACGAAGGGCTCGGGGCATGATAATACAGATACGTATGGCGCCGATATCACAAAACCGGATAGCTCCCTGTACCTGTTACAACGGCAGGATAATAACACGTTATTCAACGCCGTAGATGTAGCTTTGACGCATTCCTGGCGGAATAAATTAACCTTCCTGTTGAAAGTAACTCCTTCTATCAACAAAAGCACAGATATCAATTACCGCGACCAGGTGTTACCCGGACAGGAAGTAAAACGTTTGAATGATCTCAGTAACGATAATATGCTGACGGGCTACCGGCTACCCACTAGTTTTACGGTCACTTATGATTATCATCAAAAAATTTCAGTGGAAGTGGGAGGGAGATATGAAATTAACTGGCAGCATATGCGTTTGCCGTTAAAGGAATTGGATCTTTCCACCCGGACGGGCGCCTTCTTACCTGCTATCACTGTTAAATATGCGCCTTCCTCTGCCGGGAATTTATTAGCCAGTTTTAACCGGGACGTCAATTTACCTACACTGTTGCAGCTCAATACAAAGCCCTACTATGTTACCCCGTTTGATGTGGTAATTGGTAATAAAGATCTGGCCAGTGGCCTGGTGGACAATTGGCGTTTGCGCGCAACTTATACCTTGGCAAAAGTTGGAATATTTGCAACAGGCGAAGTAGCCTATAGCCAGAACTATAACAGTATTGGAGCCAATAGGCTGGTCCGGATAGATACGGTGACCAAAACGATACGTACAGAAACCTATTACCTGAATATGAAAGGTGGTAATAATAAGAACCTGGGTTATTCTTTGTCGAAAAATTTACCGGGGATGAATACCACGCTTAAACTCGATGGTTACTGGTCCTGGGGAAAGCAGCTGTATTTTGCAGATGGCAGCCTGGAAACAACCCTGCAGCAGAATTGGAACCAATCTCTTATGGCTTCGTTCTCTCCCTGGAAATGGCTGGACATCGCCACCGCCCTGGCATATCGCGCTGATAATAACGAAAATTCATTGCAGCCAGGCCGCCCCTTGTATAACAATGAATTTAATGCACTGGTAAAAGGGGCTATCTTCTTCCCGGCAGATATTAAACTTAATGTCAGCGCCAGGCAAAATATGCTCAGGGCCAGCAGCTTCCTGGGCAATCAGCATCCGCTCGTCATCAATGCCAATGTTGAAAAGCGTTTCCTGAAGAAAAAAGATGCCATTATCAGTTTTGTGGTGATGGATGCTTTACAACAGCATAACAACAACATGATTGCACAGACAGTTACTGGTTATTCCAACGCGGTGTCAAGTATGAAAAGCCGGTACTTCCTGTTGCAGCTGGCCTGGTATCCGCAGCAGTTTACACGCAGTAAATCGGCTAAGGGCGCGCGCAGGGGAGATGGTAGTTTTGTGAGATAGTCATTTCTTTTTCCACTTCTGTGCAATGCTGGCTGCCGTTTCGATCATTGCCGCGTCCCATCTTTCAATCCGCCAATCGGAATGTGCCAATGAGGATGCCTGTAATGCTTCCATGAGTGTATCAAAGGAGCCAGCTGTTTCCAGTATATCAGACAGTTCCAGTTGCTGTTGGTATAACGGGATATCTTCAAGGGGCCGGGGTTGGATAGATAAGGGGAGGGGCATAAATGTATTAAGGGAAGCAGTCATCCTGTTTTTATTCCTGATGATTTGATCCATCCGGAGGAAATCGCTGCGGAATGTCGCTTGGCTATCGGTAGTGGTTAATGCAGTTCCCAACTGTTCCATTACTACATATTTAAGGGACGGACAAAGGTCTATCGCCTTTTCCAGGTAAATAAATACTGCTTCAGGTACTGCATTGTCGTGGGTATCCCGACGGACTATTCTACCCTGCATGGCATCGGAATCTTCCCAGCTACCACCGGAGATATGTATTTCGCGGACGAGGTGCAGTGGATACAGTTCTTTCAGTGCTTCAAAAGACAACCCGAAGTTATGTGCCTGACAATAGAGGTTATGGAGGTCGAGAATAATAAAACCGTTAACAGGTTCCAGCAGTCTTTCGAGAAAATCACCATGTTTTTTTACTTCTTCCAGTGAATAGGAGAATGCCAGGTTTTCCAACCCTACGGGACATTCACAGGCACCCTGTATGCGCTTCAGCCGGTCACGTCCAATATTGAGGGTAACCGGTGTATAGGGAATATTTAAGGGGGCGCCGTGGTGGAAGTCCTTACCCGTCATGAACCCGAAATGCTCGGTCACATGGTCGAAATGATAACGGCGACTAATCTTATGGAGATGGCTCAGCCACTGTTGTTGCTCCGGCAGCCATTTGCCGGAGAATAGCGAGAAAAAAATGCCATGACCGATAAGCCGGTTTTCCTGGCTATAAACGGTCAGCAATTCCTCAAACCAGGAAGGCGCCTGCTCTACCGCATCGAAGGACCACTCGATAGCTTCAACCCTGGCTGCCTCCATCAGGGGAAGGCACGCAGCCAGAATGTTGTTGTCCAGGTTACAGGCGATTGTTGAAAATATTTGCGACACAATTCAGGTATTATATCAACCCATACCACAGGCAATACAGGCATCCGGCACCACTTTCTTTTCCTCTTTTTTCTCTTCTTTTTTTACAGTCGGCGCTTTATCCTTTTTGCAGGAGGTGGCTGTTTGCATGGTTACTCCTACAAGAATAGCGCCCAGTAAAGATTTTGGCAGTTTCATAAATAAATGTTTGTGTGATAATAGATAATGCTTGCAGTGGCTTTGGTCTATCTATGAAACGGGGCAACTACCGGAAAGTTACAGTGATTTTGTCACTAGATAATCAGGTAGGGAAAGCACAAGACAGGAAAGCCTCGCAGCTAAACGCTTTATGTTACTTCCCAAAATAATTCATAATGATCTTACTAATCGTATTGGCCCGGTTGTACACCATGAGATGCCCTCCTCCTTTAATGCGGTAATCAGGATGCACCAACCTGCTGGCTATGACTCTATCAGCTGTGCCATGTATTTGAATGGTCCGTTCAGGTGGTTCTTTATTATCCCAATAAGCAATACTTTTCAGTGCCCAGCGAAAGAAAGTAACATCGGTATCCTCCAATAACCTCGTTAAGGCTTTCTTGTCACTTTTTGAGTGGGCGCCAAAATAGCGATAGGTGACGAAATTGGTACGTTTTATCAGTCCCCTGGGAATGATATGGTATAAACCTAATTTCATGAAAAAGAACTGCATTTTGTTCAATTCTTGCTTCGTTCTTACCGAAGAGATCAACACCATCTTTTCTACCCTTATCTGCTTGGATATTTCTACCGCTACGATGCCTCCAAAAGAAACACCGATGATATAAGGGTTTTCCACCGTGATCTGGCTCTTTATCCTGCCGGCATATTCCGTGATGGATTCATTGGGTAAGGCGGGAATCCACCTGATGTAAACTCTATGATAACCCGGCAGTTTCAGGTTCTTGAATAAACTGGAGTCTGCCCCCAGGCCGCTAAAAAAATAAATCGTCTTCCGTTCGTTGCTGACCGAATCCTCCCGGGCAGTGGAGTAGCCCTGGAAGCTGCTGAACATTAATACAACAAAAAAAATTACTTTCACGCGCTGCGCCATAAATATCCTCGCTTCTTGTCTGTAGGACGAAATTAACGAACATTTTAGTCTATGCCAAGGTCATCCGTTGTAGCGCTTTTCCGGGCGCTTTTAAGATAATTGCTTATATTTAGGATATATATCTTTCTACTACTCCTTTGACTTCCCCAACGCTATTATCTATAAAAAGCCCCAATAATGAACATCTAACTGTCAATTAAAATCTACCATTATGCCTAAGTATGTTATCGAACGCGAAATTCCTGGTGCAGGCAAATTGTCACAAGAACAGTTGAAAGCCATTTCACAGGCTTCCTGTGGAGTGCTAAGCAATATGGGCCCGCAAATTCAATGGGTGCATAGCTATGTAACAGGTGATAAGATTTATTGTGTGTATATCGCGCCCAATGAAGAAATGGTCCGGGAGCATGCAAAACAGGGAGGGTTCCCGGCTAATGCTGTCAACGAAGTGGCTAATGTGATTGATCCCACTACTGCGGAGTAATGCTATTGCGTTTTAAATTAGAAACGCCCGTAAATAAGCGTATTTACAGGCGTTGAAGACTTTTTGTGTTTTGCCGGTCCGTTTGGATTTGAATTGGCGACCTCTTGTACGGGTGATAATAAATCTTTAAGGTACCTGAACCATTTATAATAAGAATAGTTATTTATGAGTTGCGCTGTAAGAAATTAACCCGGACCTGAAAACTTTTACCCTCAAAAATAATAACATATGAAAAATCCTATTGAGTCAACCGTCATCAATGCTATCAGTAATTCCATCGATGTTCCCGAAAGTACCATCACGGCCGATCGGACCCTAAATGATTTGGGAATGACTTCCATCCTGGCAGTGCAGCTTTTCTCTAAATTACAAACGCAGTTTGGGGTAGAAACGGCCCCCGAAGAGCTGTTTCAGATGAAGACGGTGGGCGAAATCGTCGGCTATTTTGAAGGTAAGGCTAAATAAGCCACCGGAAAAAAGGCGCTGAAGCCGTTGGTAATAAAGCTTCAGCGCCTTTTAAGATTTATTTTAGGTGACCTTGGCATAATTACCCCTATAATGTCTGATTCGCCCCCTACGGTTGCAAAAATTGAGCACTATCTTTATGAAATAACATCATAAAATGAGGAAAGTAATTGCAGCCATCAATATGACATTGGATGGATATTGTGACCACACGTCGGGGATAGTGGATGATGAAATACATCAACACTACACCGAACTGTTACGTCAGTCAGGCGCCGTTTTGTACGGAAGGATTACCTACCAGCTGATGGAAAGTTATTGGCCTAATGTGGTGAAAAATCCCACGGGCAACAAGACAATGGATGAATTTGCCGTAGCAATGGAAAATATTCCCAAAGTAGCTTTTTCTCATACGCTGAAAAATGTGGAATGGGCAAGCGCTACCCTGGCAAAGAGAAGCATTGAGGAAGAAGTGGCAGCGTTGAAGCAACAACCAGGTAAAGATATCCTGGTAGGCAGCCGCAGCTTAATCATCACCCTGATGAACATGCATCTGATTGATGAATTTCAACTCTGCGTGCATCCAATTATAGCAGGTAAGGGCTTACCATTGTTCGCGAACATAAACGACAGAACGATGCTTCATCTCATAAAAACAAAAACCTTTAGCTCCGGTGTCATAGCGTTTTATTATGGACCTCAACGTTAAGCGAACTTTAAGGCTAAGAAATGGGATCCCGAAAAAAAAGCATACGCTGGCCAGGATTAACAAAAATGAACGCCCCGTGTATCGAAAATGAACAGGTTTAAAAAATATTTAATTTCAAAATAATTGATTTACAAATGCCTCCGTGCCGGCATTTTCTTAGTGTAGTATCCAATACACAAGAAATATACTATGGTTTTCAATTATTTGAAAGTGGCACTCCGGAATATCTTGAGGTACAAGATATTTTCCTTTATTAACGCATTCGGATTGACTTCCGCCCTGTCGGTTTGTATGCTGATCATGCTGATGCTGGCTGACCAACGGAGTTACGATCAGTTTAATGTGAATAAACATAGTATCTATCGCATTCTCTGTGACAGAGCGGATTTTAGGCATCCTTATGCTACCAGTCCCTTTCCCCTGGCAGGAACACTAAAAAATGAGAATACTGTTGTCAAAGAAGCCACCCACCTGGTGACGGGCATCGGCGGAGATGCCCTATATAACGGAAAATCCGTAGAAATGCGCGGCTATTTTGCCGACCCCTCTTTTTTCAACATATTCAGCTTCGAGTTGGGCAATGGAAATAAGGAAGAGGCGCTGCGCGCTCCCAACTCAATGGTCATAACTGCCAATGTTGCCCGTCAATTGTTCGGGGATGAGGATGCTGTTGGCAAAACGGTGGAATTTACCGACCGGGGATTATCGGTCTACACAGGACAGGGTGGGGCAGCAACACCGGTAAAATGGGGCACTTATACCATCACGGGTATCATCGCTGATAAAAAATATAAATCCCATCTGAAATTTGACGTGCTTGTTTCCAGTTCCTCTATGCAGGTACTTATCGATAGTAAGAAGTGCGGTGATATTCGCACAGACTGGAAAGATTTATATCACTGTTATACCTATGCGTTGATTAATCCGGGTAAAAGGGAGTCTGATCTGAATGCTTCACTGGATCGCCTGGCATTGGCGACCTATAAAGATATCCCGGATTTTAAAAGTTTCAGATTGACAGGACAAAAACTCACCAGTATGTCACCGGGAATTTTACTTGGCAATGAACCCAATATTACTTTGCCGAGAGTGGTGTATTATTTCTTGTCACTTTTGGCGCTTGTGATCATGATTTCCGCCTGTTTGAACTATACCAACTTGTCTATTGCCAGGGCACTGACCAGGGCAAAAGAAATAGGGGTGCGTAAAGCGAACGGGGCTACCAGGAAAAATATTGTTTTTCAATTTTTAAGTGAATCAATATTGATCTCGTTATCAGCGCTCCTCATGGCCCTCCTTTTCCTTTTTGGTCTCAAGACCGCCTTCCTGCATCTCTGGGTAAACCAATACCTGCATTTTGATCTGGAAGGAAATCTGACCGTTTATCTTAGCTTTATCGGGTTTGCCTTGTTGATCGGGCTGTTGTCCGGTATTTACCCGGCCCTATACCTGTCGGGATTCCAGCCTGCTAAAACGCTCAGAAATTTAACCGGTATGCGCCCGGGAAAATTAGGAATGAGGAAGATATTAAGCGTTACGCAATTTGTTATTTCACTGGTCTTTATTATCAGCTCATTATTAATATTGAACCAGTCAACGCACTTCCTTAAATTCAAATACGAGTTCAATCCCAAAAATATCGTGAACGTCGACCTGCAGGGCAATAGCTACACGGCGGTTTCAAATGTACTGGGTATTGTACCCGGGGTAGTCAATGTTTCGGCCTGTGATTACATCCCCGTTACGGGAAGATCAGAAGGGGTGAACTTAAAGAGAGTGGGAAGCAAGGAAGAATATAAGAACCTCACCATCCTCCATACAGATGAAAATTTTACGGATAACCTGGAATTAAAGCTGGTAGCTGGAAAAAAACTGCCGGCGGGCAGTTCATCCGGACGTTATTTATTGGTAAATGAAGCTGCCGTCAGGGCATTGGGCTATAAATATCCAACCGAAATGATTGGGCAGGTATTGACATCAGAAGGCAATGATAGTACGTCGCTGGAGGTGATTGGCGTACTTAAAGATTTTCATATGAACCTGGATCACGACCAGATTCAGCCTATGGTATTACAAAATAGCCCCGACCTGTTTAGATTTACTAATGTAAAGATGGCATCCGGAAATATCAGGACCACCCTGGCCAACCTGGAAGCAAAATGGAAGACCATTGATCCGGTTCATCCCTTCAAGTATCAATTCTTCGATGATCAACTGGCAGCCACCTCCCAGGGCTTCTTCGATATTGTTTCCATCCTGGGATTCCTGGCTTTTATTGCCGTTACTATTGCCTGCCTGGGCATGTTGGGAATGGCCACCTATAGCACTGAAAGAAGAATAAAAGAGGTAGGTATCCGAAAGGTTTTAGGGGCGAACAATACAAGGCTCGTTCTGCTGCTGTCTGCAACATTCATTCGGATACTGCTGATAGCTGTCCTGATAGCTGCTCCGTTGAGCTACCTACTCAATAACCTATGGCTTCAGAAATTTCCTAACCGGGTGGAATTCGGTGCAGGAACTATTTTGTCGGGGACGCTCATATTACTTGTGCTGGGGCTCATCACTATTGGGTCGCAAACATTACGCGCGGCAAGACGTAATCCGGTGAATGCGCTTCGAATGGACTAGGGTGACATGTTAAAGGAATGAAAAATGCCCGGTGTAGTGTGTTACGCCGGTCATTTTGTTGTTTTTAAAATTACGCAGTGTCGCTTTTGTATGGCCCTGACGATAAAATATTATGAAACGAATACTTTATTTTTAAGGAAGTTGATTATTTCCTGTTGCGCGGTAATAGCAGCTTTTTCAATGGCTGTTCGCAGAAGGAATGCATGCCGGGTACCAGGATAGAAAGAGTAGGTAACCGCAACGGAAGCTGCTACCATTTTGTTGAAAAGTTGACTGCCATCATCGCGTAGCGGATCTTCATCGGAAGCTATTATCAACGTTGTGGGATACCCTACGAAATCATTTCGTATAACGGACGCAAAATGGTTTTCAGCATTTAGGGTATCACCCAGATAGGTATTCCAAAGCTCCTTCATCAGGGCTGTTGTTAATCCGTAGCCTTCAGCGAACTTATGATAGGATGGTGTATCAAAATCGTAACTTAATGGTGGGTAGGCTACCACTAATCCTTTAAGTGCTATATCGTTTTCTTTTGCTTGCTGAACTAACGCTAAAGCAAGGTTACCACCGGAACTGTCGCCACATACGGCTATATTCCCTTTATCCGCTTTGATTTCGGCAGCATGTTCCAGTACCCATTTTAGCGTAGCAAAAGCATCCTCCATCGCATATGGAAACAGGTATTCAGGAGCAAGGCGATAATGAACTGAAACCATCATAAAATCTCCCTGCGAAACGAGCCGACGACATAGATCATCATGAGTATCCAGGTCGCCCCGTACCCAACCGCCGCCATGCAGGAAAATCAATACAGGCAGCGCTATAGAGCTATCGTCTTTCCTGTAAATCCTGATTGGCAGATAGTTGTATATTTGCTTGTCTGCTACCACACTTACTGGCATTTTTTCTTTCGGCGTCCACTGGGATACCATATTTTTCAACTCTTTCCTGAAAGCTGTTATGTCGGTCTTTTCCATCACCATAAAATTATTTTGTGCAAAAATGCCCATTATGATCTGATGTATACAGTAGGCACTTTTTTGTACAATACTTACTTTTGGGAAAGAACTAGACGAATATTAATATGCCCGAATTTAAACATGACGGAAAGCTATATTATAATCCTATTGAATTTGCCTTGTTTCATATAGGGGGAACCTGGAAAATGCCCATTCTGTGGCGTTTGAGAAATAAAACTTTGCGTTATAGTGAACTCCAGAAAGACATTCCGCATATCACTCATAAAATGCTTACCACGCAATTGAAGGACCTCGAAGCTTCCGGGCTGATACACAGGGAAGTATATGCAGCAGTGCCACCCAGGGTGGAATATAGTATTACCGAGAAAGGAAAAGAAGCGCTTCCGGTGGTGGAGATGCTCATTAATTACGGTAAAAAGCTAATGGAAGAAAACGGAATTGAACATGCTTAAATGGGTAGGGATAGGCACCGTATATTGCCTGTCAATCAGGCTTTTGTTAAAGAACATTACGGGGTAAACAACTTCCAATGCCCTTCAGAGATGACTTCAATGGCGCCGTCGGTTACCTTAATGGCAGTTTGATCGTCAATCATGTATGAAGGCGCGGGTAATGTGGCTGCTAACTTTTCCAGGTTGGCCTGGGAATTCTCTGGAAACCATTCATGATCCAGATGCGGATGCAGGGCAAAATCAAGCAGTCCTAGCGATTTACTGCTTTCGGCTGGCAGTGTATGGCCGCTGTAGGTCGTTCCAAAGCGGGTCATCACCATACTTCCCGCGCTCAAGCCTACGTAGACCGTCTTCCGCAGCAGCGACGGCAAGTGGTCTGCCAAACCGGAGTGCTGCATCCAGTAGGTCAGATACTGGCAGTCACCACCTCCTACCAACAAGGCATCAGTCTCCTGCATCATAGGAACCCAAAGCTCCTGTTTGATGCTGGGCAACGCGGTAAGCTCCAGTACCCCTAACGACTTCCAGCCCAATTCACAGAAGGGATCACCCAGTGATCCGTTAATCACGCTTCGTGCTATGCCAGCACCTCCGGCCAGGGCGTATATCGCGGTGGGTACGAACAGGGCGCTCGCTTCGGTAACCGGTTTTCCCAGGAGATCAACCAGCGCTTTATGAATGCTCGTGTTACTGATGCCGGCGGAAGTGAGAAGAAGTTTCATAATTGCTTTCTTTGACGAGGAGGTTGCGCTGCCTGTCCTCATGATATACATTCAGCAGGCCAGCATGTAAAAATCGAATAATAAGAGCTATTGAACAAGGGGCAAATACGACAGATTAAAAGGGCATTTGTGTAATTGTATTACTACCAGTCGCACGCAACAGCAAAAACTATACCTGCGCGGATACATGGGAGTGTCTCTGCTCGGCCAAACTGCCACATTTCATCGTTACTACAGCATTTTTTACACTGACATTGTTGATCTTTTGGCTCTCCCAAAATCCATCATTGCAAGGCAGGGGCGTTGATCTAAGTATATTTGCTATTTCGGGCCTAGTGATCACAATATTTGAATGAGTTGTACGGACTCAATAATGGTTATAAAACATAAAACCTGCTACAATTGCAGGTTTTATATTTCTGTCGGGCGAGCTGGACAATCAGCTGAAAAGCCACTTAACTACAATGAATTTAAGGTATTAATACCTGCATCCGGAGACTCACGATCATTTATAAAAGGGTGATCCCATCTCACGGCTGGCCTCTTCAACAGTATCTCCGTCAAAAATTTTCACCGTCAGACTGGCATTTGCATTTTTCGCTTGTTGCGCATATAACCCGGTAGCAAATTCCCTTGCGTTTTCTTCAGAGTCGAATTCGTAAAACCCACCGACAGTGTGTGTGCCAATGCCCCAAAGCCATGTTTTTGCCACCAATCCTTTCACTTCTTTAAGTTGTTCATTCACCATGCTCCACAATTCCTTGGTAAACTGCGGAACAGCTGTTTGAAATTCTCCATAGAGAAAAACCCTTCTGATTGAATTACTCATTGTATTTTTTTTGCTGTTAAATGATAAAGCAAAAGTAGGAGAAGGATTAGCAGCAAATGTTGTCATATGACAACATTTCAGAGCTTTGCTTTCAATTTACTGAGTGTGGAGTTTGTCATGCCTAAATAAGAAGCCACAGCCTTACTGGAAATCCTTGTCAGCAGCATTGGTTCATGTTCCAATACCCATTTCAGCTTATCTGTTCCATCCATACCAAGAAAACTGTAGATTCGCATCTGGGCATGGATAAAGGCAAATTCAATCGTCTTATTATAAAACAATCTAAATTGAGTATATCTTTCGATCAGATTAAAAAACGATGCTTTGTCAATAACCATGAGCTCTGAGGGTTCGTGTGAAATGAGTATATCTCTCGAAGGTTTTTGCGTAATTAAACTTGTAATTGAAGTAATGAAACTGTTTTCGAAAGCGAAATAGGCAGTTATCTCATTTCCTTTTTTATCAATTTCATATAATCTCAGACAGCCTTTATTAATAAAATAGAAATGTCCACAAATACTTCCCTCCCGTTCTATTACCTGGTTGCGGCGGACCTTTATAAACTTAAAAGCGTTGGCCACCTCTTCTGACTCCTCTTCGTTTAGTAGTGTATTCTTTTTAAGAAAATCCTGGAGTGGTAAGCTATTCATAATTTAAAAAATTGCTTCTGAAAAAATGTAAAGGAAAAAATGAAGGTATTCTTATATAAAGATAGTCAAAGTGTTAAGAAGGGGGCATTTGTAAGTATTGAAACTGGTGTTAACCGGGTAATGGCGACGAATGTTATATGCCGTTGACCCATCAAGTTGGTTTTATACCCAAGCAGGGAGGATCAAGTCGACCCTAAACAATGCTGCCCAAAAACAAAAAAAGTCTACCCATTTTTTGAGTAGACTTTCTTCTTGTCGGGACGACTAGATTCGAACTAGCGACTATACTAAATGGACTATGATATTTTTTAGTAATTTTCTAAAAGAATCACTAAATTAGTTAGTCGTGGTGTGACTGAATTTCATTCTTGATTTTTTCAGCGTATTCCATGACATTTTCCGGAGTCACCAATTCAACATTTGTTTTTGTAGAGTGTAAATGTCCAAGTTTGTCAAATATAAATTTTTCGAGTTCTGGATTGTCATCAGGAATTTCGCTTAGTAAATATAAATTTAAAGGTTCGGAGGACGTTTTTAATTCTTCTATTTTTCCTACCCATTTATAAACCTTGTTTTTTATATTGTCTATTCGTGACAGTCTAAAGGAAACAGGCTCAAATAGGTTCCATTTCCCATTTTTCCAAGATTTTTCGAACTCCAATGTATCGTTATTCGTTACAACTTTGTGAGTTTTTAAATGAGATGTAATTCCATAGTCATCAAAATAGGATTTGAAATAATTATTCCAGACAGCTTTGTCCGTATTGCCTGCGCTTTTGTTAATTAAATCAAGTTCATGAATCATTTTTTTGAAAAGGTGATTCAACGCACTTGTTAGACTAATGTCAATTCCATTTTTTACATCGGTGAAGAATAGCGCACTTTCGTCAGCAGGAAGGATTTGCTTGGTGATTTCATTTAATGAGTCCGCATGCTGTTCTATAGCAGCGATAGACTCAAGAGCATTACAAATTCTTTTTATTGAATCAAATATCAATTTTGAATCGTAATGTTGGAAAAAGTTACTTAGTCTGGTTTGTTTAATAGGAAACTGGCTAAGTAATTCCTTTTTAACAGAATCATACACAACTATTCCAACATTTATAAACTCGCCACTTACTCTATCGGGCAAATAACGAAGTATTTGATATTGGTATTTAATCATGATATTATTCTTTTTAATTCTACTTTAAATTTATCTATTTGCGTCAATATTCCCAACACAAAATTTCGTATTTTAAGAAATTGATCACGGGAAGCCCATTCAGTTGGAGTCAATTGCCAAACCCGTTCCCAAAATGACTCATCAAGGCGTCCAATTTTATTGCAAAATTCATCAAGATCTACATTGGTATTTTTTACTTTGTCTAATAGACAATGTAGCTTTATCCATAGTAAATCAGTCTCCTTGAAGGTCCCTGGGATGCT
This sequence comes from Chitinophaga eiseniae, assembly GCF_012641265.1. Lineage (GTDB taxonomy): Bacteria > Bacteroidota > Bacteroidia > Chitinophagales > Chitinophagaceae > Chitinophaga > Chitinophaga eiseniae_A. The sequence continues at coordinate 50,468 of NZ_JABAHZ010000001.1, forward strand.
TGGAAATATATCTAAGACAAACCCAAAGGCAATTTCATGATCAAGAATAATAATCTCTCTACTATTGGATAACATGTTGGGTTTGGTTGTAGTTCTATCTGTATTTTGGATCAGTAGATCGAAGAGAAAAATATTCTGGGCATGTTTCAGTTCTTCATTAGAAAGCGGTGCTCCCAAAATTATCGTATTATATCCTGTCATGTATTTTGATCCAAAATTATATCCCAAACTTTTATTGGCAACTTGCCAGGAATTATCGCCCTTTAATGTATCTACAAAATCACTGCTGACTGTAATTACAGCAGGTTGTACGCATGGAATATCTAACTCCATTGCAATAAATGCTGCTATCAGTTCTCGCTGAAATGCCTCATTGGATAATCTTTCAGCCGCCCTAAGCTTTACAACATATTCTCCTCGTTCGTGACTTTGTGTTTCAATGCCGTCAATAAGTAATGGTTTATTCGCACTTCCTTCAAATTGATCAAATAACGCCAATGCATGAACATTGGGTAATATATAGCTGGGATCAGTAATCTTATTCATTCAAGGACGAAATAGTAGAATTATTAATGAGTTTTGGTGCTGGTGAGATTACAAATATAATAATTTTTGTTTGGTCTATTACATATGATTTTATTTAACCCCAAAAACAAATGCCTTACAACAGGAGTTATAAGGCATTTGCTTTTTTGTCGGGACGACTAGATTCGAACTAGCGACCTCTTGCACCCCATGCAAGCGCGCTACCGGGCTGCGCTACGTCCCGTTTTTAACCGGTATTTTTCTTTGTTTGACGGGATGCAAAAGTAGGCAATTATTTCATTTTTCAAAATTATAAGTATACTTTTTTTGAAAAATGTTTAAGCAGTTAATTATTAAGAGGGAAAGACCGGGACAACAAACGCCCCGGCCTTTTCACTAGTTAATTAGCGGTACCTGTAAAGGTGATCACGCTGGAAGGCGGCACGGTCAACACATAGCTGCCATTGCCTTGCGGCGCAACCGCGCTGCCTTGCTGCCAGTGCGTACTGGAGTTGTCGGCAGTGAGATAAGAGTCGATAGCACCTGCGGTAAAACCAGATAAGTTCAGTCGGCAATGGGTTTCATTACCGCCCGGGTTGACCACCACTACGCTGAATTTGCCTGTCGCAGGATCTTTATAGGCAGATACTTTCAGGGTGGAGTTATTGGCCAGGCCGGCGTTGAAACGATAGTAGCCGGCATGTACGAAGCGGGTGAACTGCCCCATGACGTCAAACGTTTTCGGATATACGAGGCTGCCATCTGCGCTGGCGCCGATCAGCGATTCGTTGTTATTGAATGCCAGCATACCAAGCCAGTAAACGTAAGCATTTACGTTGCATACCGCCAGGAATTGGTGCATGTTCACCGCCAGTTTAAGACCGCCCACCATGGAGCCGTCGTATACACCGCTATCATCGCAGGCTTCGGTCATCCACACAGGTTTATTGCCGGTAGCATAATTCCAGATAGCAGGATTGGGATTCAAGCCTCTTTTTCCTAAGATAAGGTCGCCGATTTCCACGTATCCATGGCCGGCAAGGATGTCTACATTGCTTTTGTCCATGCTGGAAAGGAAGCTGTTGGCGGTGCCCCAGGCGGCATTTTCGGAAGAAATGATCCTGGTGGTGGTCAGCCCTTTGGCATTTAATGCAGGGCGGAGATTATTGGTGATAAATTGTCCCAGGTGCGCGGCAGTCCAGTAAGATGATGCCCAGGAAGAAAAAACATTTTCGGGTTCATTGCTGGGAGATACGCCATAAAAGTTAATCCCTTCATCCTGGTATGCTTTGGTAAATCCTGCTACGTAGTTGGCAAAGTCCGTGGAGCAGCAACTGTAGTTGAGTCCATTGAAATTTTGACCACTTACGCTGCCGGTGTTGGTTTTCATGTACAGCGGTGGCGTCCAGGTGCTGGCAAACATAATCGGTACCTGGTAGCGTTCTTTTACTTTCTTGAAGATCCAGAGCTGTGCGATTTGTGCTTTTTGATCACTGGTTAATGCCTGGTAAGCGGCGCTGTTAACGTCCATGTCTACACTGCTGCCCGCCGGTTTGATAGTTACTACGCCGCTGGGTTTGTCGAATGGATAAGTGTACAGTACTTCCCCGCGGATCATGTTTAGTTGCAGTCCATCCGTGCCCCAGAGTTGTTGCATGATGGAATCCCGCTTGGGTGACTCAAAGAAAGGGGTAGCGCGACCGGCAAATGAACCAAAACCATCAATGCGTTGATAGGTGGTAGTCCAGTTGAGGGTAATGGTAGCAGTGTCGATAGTAGCCAGGGTTGCAGTGGCGCTGGCGCTTAACGTTCCGGTGTTGGCAAGTGTAGGGTTTTCCTGCATGTTTTTCGTACAGCTGCTGCCAGCCACGAACATAACAAATAGAGAAACGCTGATTGCCGTCAGGTTTTTTTTCATTTGTTTAGAGGTTTGGGTTTGTGAATGTTTATTTAACAGAAAATACAAGACATGCAAACCTGTTTACACCGGTTAACAATCACACCTCATCACGTGGCAACAGGGGTGGCTGAAGGCACACCGTAAATAATAAAACCGCAATGGAAAAGGTAAGATTAAGGGTTTAGGATAACTATACTTTTCCTTCAATGTTCACTGAGAAGAACGACTATGATTTGATCAATAACGCTCGTATTATGCCAAGATAAGAATATTTTGTTTAGAATAAATATACTTTATTAAAATTTTTTTATTGCCATTGAAAAGGCCTCACTGCTGCCGCCAGGGAACAGTGAGGCCGTGTAATGTAAATGCCGGACTATCGTCTATATACCCCTACCTCCGCAAGTGCGCCGAAGTTCGAGTTCTTATAATCCGACCGTACGATGACCCGGAAATACCTGAACGTGGTACTGTCTGTCAGCTCTATATACTGTTTATCAGCAGTAGATAACAACGTAAATGATCCCAGCGGCTCCCAGCTCACCTTATCCTGGCTCGTCTGAATTTCCACCAGCTTCAACGGACCGTCCAGGGGAGTACGCTGTATAAAGGTAAACCCATAGGCGAGGTTGGCAACGCCCATGTCTACGGTGATGGAATGCGGATAGGTAAGACCTGCCACTTTAGACATATGCCATATGGTAGCCGGATTATTGTCGATCGCATTGGTCGGCCCGCGCCCGGATGGTTCATCGTAGTCAGAAGCGGTGGCTGTCCAGCTGTTTTTGGCATACTCCACCGGCGGTCCTTTTACAGTTACCGTTTCGTAGGCAGTATTAAAGCGGTCTATCGCCGTAGTATCCGGCTTATATTCTGTAGTATAGTCAAATACGGGCGTGCCAAAATTGAAGTCAGGCAGCGTGGTGTTAACAGAGTCAACGGGAACGACTACACGTTGTTGTACACCGTTTAAATCGGTGTACCTGATTTGTGTGCTGGTAACATGCGGATCGGCGCTACCCCAGGTAATAACTGTCCGGCCATTGGCATACAGGGCGTTTTTAACCGGGCGGGGCAGCAGCGAACTGATATACCGGTCGCCATATACCTGGCCAGTTTTACTTACCCGTATTGATTTGTTACCTCCGCTGTCAAAAGTATAAATATCGAAAGAGTAAGCACCTTCGGCTAAGGGAGAAAGAATAACATTGACGGTATCTGTTTCATATACTCTTTTAATGACTATGTCAAGGGAGTCGCTTTTGTTGTTCCAGAATATTTTCGCCCGGGTCACCTGCGGGTCGGTAAGCAACCACGATAGTTGTAGCCGGTTTTTGCCCGGAAATACCTTGACAGAATCTACGGCGCCGGCATAGATGATTTCACCACCGGTGATGAATTTTTTATAAGTATCGTCCATCTTGCTACAGGCACATAACAGGAGGAGGCAGAAAGGAATATATCTTTTCATAAATGAATTGTTTAATGGTTACTTCACGTTACCCCAGAACGTCAGTTCTGCGATGTACATATGATCCAGCGCGCCCCATACCTTGATGGTTTTGAAACGCAGGTATCGTACAGGCGGGATGTTGGCAGGGAAGTCGAAATCCTCTCCGTTTACCGTGGCAAATTGTATGTCTTCTGTGGTCACGGTGCCTTCAGGCAAACCAGAAGGTTTTACCGACTCAAAGCGGGAGAGCAGCGTCCAGCTATCCCAGCTGCCATCGTTAGCAGGATTGTTGCTCCCCCAGATTTCATAAATTTTCGGATCGCCGCCAGTATAAGGACCAGCGGTAGTACCCTCTCTGTGATGCAGCCGGAACCGGCTCAGGGTGGCGGTTACGCCCATATCCATGGTAAACCATTGCGGAAGACCGCTACCCGGTTTCGTATGGAAAATATTGCCGCCCAATTTATCATCCCATAGGTTGGACATTTTAGTGCCGATATGCCCGGCGTAAGTATCTGTCGGAAGATCTACCTCCTTGAATTTTGTTTTCTCCAGTTGTTTTTCAAACAAGGGCGCCAATTCCGCATACAGCGTATCCGAGTGATTGTTCCAACGGTCTCTCACAAAGGCGGCAAATTTTCTTTTGGTCGTATTAAATCCCCTGGCTGCAAAAGTGCCCTCTTTTCGTTTGGTATAGTAGGTTTCAGCCGGCACGAGGTCGTTGGTAGAATCGGCTGCCAGCACAGCTATCACAATGTCCGCTTCTGCAGTGTTCACGAAGTTGATACGCACGCCGCCAAAGGTGGCGGATATTTTAAGCTGACGGAATACTTCTTTTACCGGCGGCGTAAGCGGTTTTATGGAGATGGTAACCGGTTCGGATACATGTTCGCCACGACTCACCGCATAGAGCTTTACCGGGTAATTCAGGGTATCCGGAAAACCGTCTATCGTTAAATTGTTCTGGTAATAAGAAGCCTTTACCTCCCGTTCCACGCCAGGGCGGATGGCGTACACTGCTTTTACATACAGCAGGGTATTATCTTTCGGACGACTATAACTGATCTTTGCCCCTCCGGGAATACTGGTGGCTACTACATGGGTCACAGGGCCCGGGGCATAATCTTTATTGAGTGGGGTAATCCCATCTTCTTTACAGCAACAAAGGCATAAGAGCACAACGTAAATGATATATCTGTTCATATGTAAGACGTTTAAAAAGGGTTACCAGCCTGGATTCTGATTAATTTTTTTATTGCTCAGCAATTCAGATTCCGGGATGGGCCATAAATAATCTTTGGTGGTGAAGGTTTGGTTATAGATCACTTTTTCCCGGTAATAAGCGGCAGCATCTTCCTGGGCCAGGTCCCAGCCGGTAATTGGTTTATTCAGCTCATCTACCGCTTTTTTCCATCTCCGCAAATCCCAGTAACGTTGCCCTTCAAAGGCTAATTCAATCAGCCGTTCCTGTTGGATAATATCCCGCATCCCTTCTTTATTGGCAAATTTTGCCGGGTTGCGGGAATAGTTGGTCCATGCGCTTTCTACAGTAGGAATGCCAGCCCGTTCACGTACCAGGTTAATGTATCTGTATACCTCTGCACTGGGACCATTAGCTTCATTTTCCGCTTCTGCATACAGCAGGTACAGGTCAGCCAAACGAAGCATTGGCCAGGGATAGCTCTGTATGGTATAGGTGGTACCGTCGCCGATAACATTGTTGAAATTGACCAGCTTCTTCGGCCAGTAACCGGTAACGGAATACGACGATTGATTTTGAGCACTGGCAGGTTGTCCCTTCTTACTGGAAACGAAAAAGAGATTGGCTTTGTCGTTGAACAAACCTTGCCCGTACCAGATGCCGCCATCAAATCCAAGGTCGGCATAAAAGCGCGGCTCCCGGTCAAAGTGCAGGGCTGCCGTTTGATAACCCTCCTGGAGGTCATACCGGTAGGCGTGCGTACCGGTACGCAGTTTAAAGCGGCCGTTGTAATCCCATGTTTTATCTTCTGAAATAGGAACACCATGATTGCTGTAAAACATTTCTGCTATCTTCAGGGTAGGTGCAAGGTTACCAACGGTAGCACTATTGGCGGTCTTGGAAGGATCCAGTCCCCGCGGGATGGCGCCGGCCTGAATAGTGGTTGCCATACTGTTGGTATTCCCCCAAATGATTTCGGGGTTCCATTTTTCACAGATCGCATTACGGATGCTCAGCTCTATCCGGGTGGTATCAGATATCTTGTAAGGAAAGAACTGCGGGTTAAAAGTATATAAGCGGTACCCCTGCGATTCGCAGAGCGTCAGCGCAGCCTTGCAGGCGGCGGCAGCACGTACCCATTTCTCCTGGCTGGCAGCGGTAGCAAATAATAATCGTCCATCAGGCCCTTTGAACCCGGCATGATCAGGGTTGCCATTGAAAAGGGGACTGGCAGCGAGGACGAGCACCTGCGCTTTTACGGTAAGCGCGATGGGTTTGGTGATACGCCCCAACTCCGACACCTCATTTTCTATTTTATCCGGCAAATGCGCTGCTGCGTCGTCCAGCTGCTGTACGATATAGTTTACGCAGGAATCAACAGGATCCCGGGGTGGGTATACCTGTTCCTGGCTGGCGCCCACCGGGATGTTTTCTTTGATCAACGGAATAGGCCCATACATCTGGAACAGCCAGAAGTGATAATAGGCTTTAAGAAAACGGGCTTCGGCTATCCAGCGCTCTTTTTCGCTGGTGGTCATATCCGGCACTTTCCCGATGTTGTCCAGGAAAATATTACATTGACGGATACCTTCAAAAAGGTCTTTACCGCCCGAATTTCCCTGCCAGTAATTCATGTAACAGTTCACCACATTCTGGTTGCCACGGGCAATCTGCCAGGCATTAGACGTATTGGTAACCGGTAGCCAGTACTCATCGCCGGCAGCATTGGCGGGATTCCCGTCAAAGTTGCCCAGGGCGGGCATATAGGAATAACAGGTGAAAAGAAAACGTTCTGCGGTAGATCTCAACCGGAAAGCATAGTCAATGGTAGCTACGTTGTCGGGTACGATGTCCAGGAATTTTTTACAGCTGCTGAATAAATAGACCACTGCAAAAATGGATATAAGACTGATTATTTTTTTCATCACGTACAGTTAAAAAGTGATCAGAAGGTCGCCAGGGCGCCCATGTTAAATACGCGTTGCACCGGGTAGCCGAGACCGTTACCCGCCATCTCTATGTCCCATAATTTAAACTTGCTCCAGGTAAGCAGGTTGGTGCCGTTGAAATAGAAACGCAGGCTTCTGATATGTGCCCAATTCCGGATAGTATAGCCTATCTCTACCTGTTTCAGCCGGATAAAAGCCCCATTGCGCATAAACCAGGTGCTTTGCTGGGAATTATTGTCGTTACCAATAGCAGTGGTGCTAAGCCGGGGCCATAACGCGTATAGGTCGCGGTGCTCTTCCGACCAGTGACTGTCGGCATACGCCTGCAGCAACTGGTTCTGCGGCTTGCCCGACAATGTTCCACCGTCGTAGCTCATGAAAGGAGCAGTGGCACGGGCATCAATCCAAAACGATTCCCGCCCCAATCCCTGGAAAAAAGCGGAAAGGTCAAACCTTTTGTACCCGGCAGAAAAACCAAAGCCATAGGTGATTTCAGGCGTAGTGGGGTAACCCAGGGGCACCTGGTCCAGTTGCGTTATCTGGCCATCGCCGTTTACATCGTGGTATTTGATATCGCCGCCGCCGTATTCGCCGAAATTCTGTTTGGGCGATTTGACTGCTTCTGCATCATCTACAAAAAGCCGTTCCGCTATATATCCCCATTGTTGGGAGATAGGATAGTTAACATGTAATTTCCATGGCGCGCCATCGTAAGAAGGTTCTTCATACGCGGTAAATTTACTGGTGGCATAGGTGAAATTAATCCTTCCCTGCAACCAGAACCGTTGATTGAAAGAATGATTATAGTCTACCGATAAATCTACTCCCTGGCCCTGTGCAGCCCCCACATTGGCCCGGGGCGTTGCTGAAAGACCCATGGTAGCCGGTGTGGCAGTTCTTGTCATGAGGATATTACTACGCTGTTCTTTGTAGAAGTCGAGCTGTACATCCATTTTACCAAATAATCCCAGCTCCAGGCCAAGGTTAGTTTTCTTTGCCAGCTCCCAGGTAATGTTGGGATCTGCATACCTCGACAAAGAAATACCAGGCCGGGTATAACTATTTTCACGCCCGAATACGGCGCCCTTACCCGCGTCATTCATATTTACATTCGACAGGTACATGAAGCGGTCGTTGGGATCGCCAATGGCATCATTGCCGGAAAGGCCATAGGTAGCGCGTAAGCGTAAATTGGAGATGGTATGCTTATAGGGCTCAAAAAATTTCTCATTCGATACGCTCCAGGCCACACCGGCAGAAGGGAAGAAACCATACCGGTGCGATGCATGAAACCGCTCAGACCCGTTGTACCCGAAGTTTAACTCCACATAATACCTGTTTTTATAAGAGTAAGTACCGCGGCCAGCCAAGCCTACATTGCGAAAAGGGAGGGATGCCTGTAAGTCTGCCGCATTGCCGGTAAGGTTATTACGCACCATAAATACCAATAATCCACTCAGTGTATGATCTTTATGAAATGTGCGGTTATAGTTGAGCGCAGATTCCATATAAAAACTTGAGTTCACTGTTTTATCGCCCGGCTGGTAGCTCAGGTATTCTGTTCCCTTTTCTTCATTTAATAATTCCAGTTGATACGTATTCTGCAATTTATCATACGCGCCAGCCTGGTACCAGAAGGGCTGGTAGGCGCGGGTAACATCAAAATAGGAGTTACGCGTTACATTTACCATGGTCCTGAAGTTCAGCCCTTCTGTGAGTGCCGACAGGTTTTGCTTCACCTCAAATTGTGCCGCCATCATGGAGCGGGAATAGTTTTTATATCCCTTCACCATATCGGCATAAGGATTCAGCAAATAGCTGTTGCTGCCATCGTCATAGTTACCAAACATAATATGCTGCACATAGCGGTGAGCCTCATCCACAGGGTAATATGCGGGGAAATATACCGGGTTGGTATGCATTACTTTTTTATAGAGGTCGGCGCCGCCGTCAATAGGCCCGGTGTAGTCATCAAACAAGCCGCTGAGGCGTACCACCATCTCGGTCGATTTGGTTACATGCACATTTACATTGGAACGAAGCGAATAGCTTTTCAGGTTGATGTTACTATTGAAGTTATTTCGCTTGTCTACATTCAGTATTCCATTGTCCTGGTTGAATGAGCCGGCTACATAGTAGCGGGCTACACTGCCGCCGCCGCTTACGTTCAGGTTGGCCCGTTGATTAGTAGTATAGCTTTTAAAGAGAGCGCCACGCCAGTCGGTGGCAGGATACATATAGGGATTGACGCCAGCAATGGTGTTATCAATTTTCTGATCCGTGTAAGGTAGCTGCCCCAATGGGTCACGGGTCAGCACCGCTTCATTATTCAGCCGCATATACGTAATCGGATCTGCCAGGGCTACGTTGCGGGTAGGGGCAGAGAAAGAGTTTTCCACACGCAGGCCGATGGCTGCCTTGCCTTCTTTTCCTTCTTTGGTGGTCACCAGTATTACGCCGTTGGCTGCGCGGCTGCCATATAACGAGGTGGCGGTGGCATCCTTCATAATGGAAAAGCTGGCAATATCATCCGGCTGCAGCCGGGCCAGGTCTGTTACGGTCAGCTCTATTCCATCTATTAATATCAACGGGTCCTTCTTGTAACCAAAGGTGGTGACGCCGCGAATAAAAAAGTCGGCATTGTCCTGTCCCGGTTCACCGCTGCGCTGGTAGCCTATAACGCCGGCAATACGGCCCGCCAGTGCGGTGGTGAGGTTGCTGGCCGGTACCTTTAATGCGGCGGGGTTAATGGTAGTAACGGCGCCCACTACGTCTGTTTTCTTTTGCTTGCCGAAAGCAACAATCACCGTCTCGGTCAACTGGCTGGAGGAAGGGCGCATCGTTACGTTGATGATTTCCCTGCCATTCACAGGGATTTCCTGTGATTTGAATCCTATCATCGAAAATACCAGGGTGGCGTTTTCCGGGACTTTGAGGATATAACGTCCGTTGTTGTCGGACGCAGTGCCTACGCCCGGTCTGTTTTTAACGGCAATGGTAACGCCAATGACGGGTGTGCCGCTGCTGTCGGTGATAAGCCCCCTCACTTCTTTATCCGCCAGGGGAAGCCCGGGGGTAGCGGGGGCCGATAGCCGGATTAATAATAAGAATAACACAGCGATACCTGTGTAAAATTTGTCTTGCATAAGTGGTATTTAAACGTGATTTTTAAATCGTATATCCGTTTACGTTATATGCATGATTGTGCCTTTCCGCGGACGGTCTTTTGTCCGGCAGATAGGGAGAGATGGTAATATCATGCAGACTCTCCCCGGAGAGTTGCTTGCCGGTAGCTGGTTAGGCGCCGGCTGTTTTCATTTGGAGATAATAATTCATCGCGTTTTTTTTGGGCAGTAATTTTTTCTTGTAATCGATTGCAAAATCAGCGAAAAAAAACATTGCACTGTTCCCCGGTAGTTGGTACCGGAACCATGAATAACTGGATCTGTTGCTGTGATGGTATGATTCCCCTTAACAAACGGTACTTCAAAACGTGGATCACAAACGGAGGAACGATTAACACCGGGTTTTGGATAATTCCTGTGGCAGTATATAGGGACTGTTACAGGTATCAAAGCAAAGATTTCATATTATTGTAAGGAATACAAGTTTTTTAAGTTGTAAAATACAACCAGGATGATTGTACTTTACAACAATGAACAGCTAATGCATTGTATATGAAATATTTGAAAATGGCGGGCTGGTCATAATTTAATTGTTTAACGTACTTTTATAATAAATCTGTTTTTTATATGAATATTGGTCAGAAAATAGCCCGCCTCCGTGAAATTCGTGGTATTAAGCAGGCTGACCTTGCACGCCGATTAGGCATTACACAACAGGCTTTATCTAAAATGGAAAATTGCGAAGTGGTAGACGATGAACGACTGGAAAGGGTAGCATCCGCCCTGGAAGTATCTCCGGATGTTATCCGTAATTTCAGGGAAGATGTCATTATTAATAATGTATACGACCAAAACAATACGGTGATCAACTACCAGTTCAACCCCATTGAAAAAATTGTGGCCCTATACGACCAGCTGCTGGCTACAGAACGCAAACGCATTGAACTGCTGGAAACCCTGTTGAAGATAGAACAGGAGAAAAAGCACTGAGGCGTTAATCCCGCTTGCCGCCACGGCTTACCAGGTATATAATAAGGCCTGCTACTACCGCCACCGCAAGTATACCTGTCCATACACCAGCCTTGAATATACCGCCTATTATTTCACAGCTGCTGAGAAAGAGAACCTGGCACAAGAAAAACCAATAAGGAAGGCGTTTCATAGTATTCAGTTTTAGTGATATATCACACCGGACATATCCTGTACCAAAATATATTTGTACTTGTCGAAATAATTCGCAAGCTTTAACAGATCAACCAAAATAGGTATGAATACAGGGAAAGCCCACAAATCAGGTTTACACGTGGTGGCCTCCCATTCCTCACTTTGGGGACGCTTTCTACAAGGTGACCGCCACGCATTCGCCGAAATATATGAGGCCCACATCGATGACCTCTTTCATTATGGAATGCACTTTTGCCAGGAAAAGGAAAGGGTGAAAGACTGCCTGCAGGACCTGTTCCAGGACTTATGGAGCAGCCGCACACACCTGTCGCCCAATGTACTGCATATACGTTATTACCTGCTCAGCAGCCTGCGCAGGCGCCTACTCCGCGCATTACGTAAAGACCGCCGCTACCAGCACCGCGAATCCTGGGAAGCATTCGAATTTGAATATACCCTGCCACAGGAAAACCAGTTGATCATCAATGAAACCATAGAAGAACAAAAACGCCTTCTCCAGAAAGCCCTGTCAGTCCTTACCCGCCGCCAGCGGGAAGCCATCTACCTGCGCTTCTTCCAGAACCTCCGCTACGACGAAGTGGCCGACATCATGTCTATGCAGGTCGACTCCGTTTATAACACCATCTCCAAAGCCATCGGCCTGCTTAAAAAACAGCTCCCACTGCCGCTCCTGTTGCTGTTATTAGGAAAATAAAAAAAAGTTGCTGAAAAGTGATGAGATTTCATCGGCTACCTGCTCTTTAATGGAAAGCAGGTTCCTTTGACAGTCCGTAACTATTTATCATATACAGCCTCTGAGCTGGCCATGGATGAAGACTTCCAGGACTGGGTGTTGCATCCCGGGCAACAAAATTTGTTCTGGGAAACATGGTTGCAGCAACACCCGGAAAAGGAAAGTATTGTCAACGATGCCCGTCAGCTGGTACAGGGTATCCGCTTCCGTGCCTACAGTCTCACCACTGCCGATAAAGAGCAGCTGTGGGAGGCCGTCTGGAACGGACTGGAAGAAACAGAGCCCACAGCGCCGGCTGCCATCTCCTGGTGGAAATATGCCTGGAAATATGCGGCGGTCCTGCTCCTGGGAATTGCGCTGGGCGCTGCCTGGTGGGGGATACAAGCTGCCCGGCACCGGCAAACGCTCCTTAGCAGCTACACCCGGCTGGGAGAAACGAAAGCCCTGCAACTGCCCGACGGATCAACCGTTACCCTCAACGCCGACTCCCGCCTGCTGTACGCCGTTACCGGCGATGCCCGCGAAGTATGGCTCGATGGAGAAGCCTTCTTCCAGGTAAAACATACCACCAACGCACAGCAATTTGTAGTGCACACCTACGATAATCTTAACGTAGAAGTGTTAGGCACGCAGTTTAATGTCAACAGCAAGGGGAAGAACATCGTAGTGGTACTGCAGCAGGGAAGTATTTTGCTCAACATCACTGCACCCCGGCAGGGAAAAGCGGCCGCACTGTACCTGCAGCCCGGCGAAATGCTTACCTACAACAAAGCAGATGGCGACTATTCCAAGAAAAGTGTAGCTGCCAACACCTACACCTCCTGGCATACCGGCCGTCTCACCATGGAAGATTATACACTCCGTGATGCTGCCGCCTTTATGCAACAGGTATTCGGTAAAAAATTAATTGTATCCGATACAACGCTATACAATGATAAAGTATCAGGCTCAATGCCGATTATATATAACCCTGATACCATGATGACACAACTGGGAAAAGTATTCCGTATGAAATTCAACCAAAGAGGCGATGAAGTCTGGATCCATAAGAAGTAAGGATCGCCGCTTATCAGTATAAGTAGTCTTATTCTTAATCGTTAAAACCTGTTCAAAATGAAAAAAGGTTTACGTGTTTTGCTAATGCAAGCATTGGCCCTGTATTTCCTGTCCCAAACCGTGTCGGCCGAAACGCTGGCCCCTGAATTCCCGCAGCTCCCCCCGGAAAATGTCAACAACACCGCCCCCGGAGCCGATTTGAAAATAGTACTGCACCAGATCGAAGAAAAATTCAGCGTATCTATTGCTTACAAAAGCAACCTGGTGAAAAATAAAAAAGTACAACTGGCAGTGGCCAGCTGTCAGTCGCCCGAAGAAGCCCTGGATAAGGCCCTGCTGCCCTTTAATCTCCGCTATGAAAAAGTAAGGGATCATTTTTATATGATCAGTGAAAAAGCACCGGCAGCCACACCTCCAGCCTCCGGCGCGGTACAGCAGCACCCGGTAAAGGGTATCGTGAGAGATGAGAAAGGTAACGCCTTCCCCGGCGCTGTCATCAGGGTAACGGGAACGACTATAGGAACGGTATCCAATGCCGATGGCTCCTATTCCATCATGGCCCCGGGTAATGGCAATGATCAGCTGGAAATCACTTTTATCGGGTATGAATCCCAGCGTATACCCGTTGGCGGTAGGTCCGCTATTAATATCGTCATGAAAGAAGGCGCGAGCGCGCTCAACGAAATCGTGGTAACCGGCTATACTACCCAGAAGAAAAAAGACCTCACCGGATCCGTGGCGGTAGTAAATATCGATAACCTCATTAAGCAGCCCTCCGCCCAGGTAACAGAACAGCTGCAGGGGCAAGCCTCCGGTGTTACCGTGATAGGCTCCGGGCAACCCGGCGAGGCGCCACAAATCCGCATCCGCGGGGTGAACACTTTTGGCGCCAACTCACCACTATACGTGGTCGACGGTGTACCCACCACAGATATTTCCGACCTCAATCCCAATGATGTGGCCAGCCTCCAGGTATTGAAAGATGCCGGCGCAGCGTCTATCTACGGCGCCCGCGCTTCCAATGGCGTCATCATCATCACCACCCGTCGCGGTAGTGGAAGGGTAAAGGTAGCCTACGATGGCTACTATGGCCGCCAATCTCCCAAACACGGGAATGTATGGAATACCCTCAATCCACAGGAACAAGCCAATCTTCGCTGGCTGGCCTACAAAAATTCAGGCGCCGACCCCGGCACGGATCAATACGGCCACGGCGCTACGCCGGTGATCCCGGATTATATATTGCCCTCCGGCAAAATGGAAGGAGATCCGGCAGTAGATCCCTCTAAATATTATCTGAACCCCGACTATACCGACCTCACCGACTATGGTAACTTTTACCAGATTGCAAAAGCCAACAAAGCAGGTACCGACTGGTACCACGAGGTTTTCCGCCCGGCGCCCATCACCAGCCATAACATTGCCGTGAGCGGTGGCGGCGATAAAGGCAACTATCTCTTCTCCCTTAATTATTTTAATCAGCAAGGTACTTTGATCAATACCTACCTGAAGAGATATACGGTACGTTCCAATACCCAGTATAATGTTAGCGATCATATCAGGATAGGAGAAAACCTCGCCTTCGCCATGTCTGAAAACCCTTCTGTGGAGGTCAACTCCGCCGATGCCGCTATTGGTCACGCTATGCGCGAACAAAGCATTATACCGGTATACGATATCAAAGGCAACTATGCCGGTTCTGCCGGCGACGCCCTGGGCGATGCATTCAACCCCGTAGCTATGCAGGCCCGCACCCGCAACAACAAAGGGTTTAACAGCCGCCTATTCGGGAATGTATATGGAGAAGTAGACTTCCTGAAGTACCTCACCTTCCGCACCAGCTTCGGGGGAGAAGTGTCTTCCGGCTGGTCGCATTCCTTTACCTATCCGCAATATGAGAACAAGGAAAACAGTACCAGCAACTCCTATACGGAAGGATCTACCAATGCGCATTCCTGGACCTGGACCAACACACTGACCTATCACCAGACGTTTCATAATACCCACGACCTGAAAGTCATTGCCGGCACAGAAGCCTTCGACAGCCGCAATCGCAGCGTAGGCGGTACTACCAAAGACTACTTTACCTTTGCACCTTATTTCCCTGATCTGACTACCGGTACCGGCGTGCAAACGAACTACAGCACCCGGCAGGAGGAAGGCCTTTTTTCCCTGCTGGCCAGAGTAGATTATGCCTATAGAGATAAATACCTGCTGAGTGCCACCGTTCGCCGCGATGGCTCCTCCAAGTTCCTGAATAACCCCTGGGGTACTTTCCCCGCTATATCAGCAGGATGGCGCATCTCGCAGGAAGAGTTCATGAAACCGGTCACCTGGATCAGCGATTTGAAACTTCGGGGCGGATGGGGGATCATGGGGAACCAGCTCAATCTCGGTGTCAACAACGGCTATTTCCTCTATGGCGGTAAACGCAGTTCTTCCTATTATGACCTGGCCGGCGTCAACAATGGACTCACAGCCGGTTTTGCCGGTAACCAGATCGGTAACCCGGATGCAAAATGGGAGAGTGATATCAACGCCAACGTAGGGATAGATGCCAGCTTGTTTAACGGGCAATTTGATTTTTCGATAGATTATTATCGCAAAGACATCAAAGACCTCTTATATAACCCCGAATTGCCAGGACTGGCGGGTACTTCGGCACAGCCCTTTGTTAACATTGCCCGCATGAAAAATGAAGGTGTCGACCTGTCGGTAGGCTGGCATAAAACCATCAATAAAAAATTACAGTTCAATGTAACCGGTACTTTCACCACTTATAAGAATAAAATCAGCAAGATCGCCGATGGCGTTGATTATTTCGATAGTGATGGCCGCCGTTTCGATGGTAGCAATATTATCCGCAATGCCGTCGGTCAACCGGTATCTTCTTTTTTCGGATATAAAATAGTAGGCTTCTGGAATGAACAGGCGGAGTTAACAGCTGCGGATGAACAAGCGCGGAAAGCCACCAGCGATCCCCAGGCTACCTACCAGGAAGGAGAGGGGCTGGGCCGCTTCCGCTACGCTGATGTAAATGGCGATGGTATCATCACTCCCGATGACCGTACCTTCCTCGGCAATCCCAATCCCGATTTCTCCTATGGTATCAATATCGGCGTAGTGTACAAAGGATTCGACTTCAGCATGTTCTTCTTTGGAACACATGGCAACCAGATATGGAATAACGTACGATGGTGGCGTGATTTCTATCCCTCTTTTGAAAGCGCCAAAAGCAAAACAGCCCTGTACGATTCCTGGCGCCCCGACCACCACAATGCTACGGCGCCCATACAGGAAAGAGACGGATCTACCAGTACCCAAAATGTTCCCAACTCTTATATGGTGGAAAACGGCGCTTACCTGCGCTGTAAGAATATGCAGCTGGGATACACGCTGCCGGCAGGTATGCTCACCCGTCTGCATGTAGAAAAACTGCGGGTATATGTACAGGCAGCCAACCTGTTTACCATCACAAAATATTCGGGACTGGATCCTGAAATCGGTGGTAGCAACATCACCGACTTTGGTGTAGATGAAGGCGCTTATCCCAACCAGCGCCAGTTTCTCATTGGCGTGAACCTGGGATTCTAAACATTGCTCATTTAAAAAGTATGATCATGAAATCATTTTATCATATACTACTGGGCGCTGCTGCGGTTACCCTCCTGGCGCCGGGATGCAGCAAAAGCTTCCTGCAACGCACGCCGCAATCTTCCCTGGAAGAAGCTGCCCTTACCAATAAAAAAGGCGTAAATACCCTGCTGATAGGCGCCTACGGCGCGCTCGACGGACAGGATTTTAAAGATGGCGATATGGTCAACCTCTCGGGGGGCAGCGGCTATGCGGTATCGCCCGACAACTGGATCTATGGCAGCATATGCGGTGGTGATGCCCATAAAGGCAGCGATCCCGGTGATGCTTCTGCCGTACTGCAGATTGCTACCTTCGTAGGCAATGCTACCAACGGTTTCTTTAACGATAAATGGCGGGTAGACTATGAAGGCGTACGTCGCTGCAACTTCGTGCTGCATGTGCTTAACAACGTAACCGACATGACCGCCGATGAAAAGAAAGAGCTGGCAGCGGAAGCCCGCTTTCTACGCGGACATTTTTATTCTGACCTGAAGAAAATGTTTGATCATGTACCCTGGGTAGATGAAAACTCCGCCAGCTATTCCCAGCTGCATGTAGATGACTACAAGGTGCCCAACGATAAAGACATCTGGCCCATGATTGAAGCCGACTTCAAATTTGCCGCCGATAATCTCAACGAAATACAGGATGTGATAGGGCGTGCCAACAGCTGGGCCGCTAAAGCCTACCTGGCCAAAACCTATCTCTATGAGAAAAAATATGCAGATGCCCTGCCTGTTTTTGAAGATGTGATTGCCAATGGCGTAACGGCCAAAGGAAGGAAGTTTGCGCTGGTGACAAAGTTTCACGACAACTTCGATGCTTTCACCGAAAATAACAGTGAAGCCGTTTTTTCGATCCAATACAGCGCTAACGATGGCTCCGGGGGTACAGGTAACGCTAACCAGGGAGAGATGCTGAATTACCCTTATAACGGTCCTTTTAGCTGTTGTGGTTTTTATCAGCCCTCACAAGACCTGGTCAACTCCTTCCGCACAGACCCGAATGGTTTGCCCTACCTGGATGATTTTAATCAGCACCCGGTGAAAAATGATATGGCCATTGGAAGCAATGAGCCCTTTACACCGGATGCCGGAAACCTGGATCCACGGCTCGACTGGACCGTAGGTCGCCGGGGTATTCCCTTCCTGGACTGGGGCAATCATCCGGGTAATGACTGGGTACGTAACCAGCAGTCTGCCGGTCCTTATGCCGCCATCAAGAATGTATATATGCAGGCTACCCAGGATAAATACTATGATGGCAACGGTTGGGCCCCGGGAAATGCCATCAACTATGTGCTCATCCGCCTGTCAGATGTATTACTGATGGCGGCAGAGTGCCAGGCCATGGCTGGTAGCCTCGACATCGCACAGGATCATGTAAATGCAGTGAGAGAAAGAGCTGCCAACCCCGTAGGATGGGTGAAAACGTATATCGATCCGGATCATCCGCTGGCCGGGTATACCAACACGCCGGCAGCCAATTATAAAATCGGCGCCTGGCCGGCCGGTAAATTCAGCGCAGGCGGACAAGCCTGGGCCTTGAAGGCGATACGATTTGAACGCAAGCTGGAACTGGCCATGGAAGGACATCGTTACTTCGATCTGGTGCGCTGGGGCATTGCGCAAACAGAGCTCACCCGCTATTTTACGTATGAGAAGACGATCACGACAGACATTGCTACCGGTAGCTTCGCTCCTAAAAATGTGAGATATCCGATTCCGCAAAGACAGATAGACCTGAGCGTAAAAGGCGGTAGTCCCACACTAAAACAAAATGATGGTTATTAGGCCGGCCGTTCTGCCCATTGTAGCCCACCGGCCAGGGTACGGTTGCTGAATTCAAGATGGATCACCCGCCGGTTATGTCCATTGCTGCTGCGCCCGGAGGCATGCATCAACAAAGGACGCATAATCATCACACCCCCTTTTTTAACGGCGCAACAGACCTCCGGCGTTGCGCCGAAATCTATGCTATCTGCCCGGTATATCCCCTTGCGGTGTGTGCCGGGCAGTACTTTTAAAGCCCCATTCTGTTCATCGGTATCATCGAGGTGGATACGTATCGTATAATTACTTTCCAGGACGTCGACGGGAGGTTGAACAGCATACTGGTCCTGCTTCACAGACCAACGCTCATACCCCGGCGCCGGCAGTTTTTCTGCCACGGAAATGGTTAAATCCTGGTGCCAGGCTACTAACCAATTCGACTCACCGGGCTTATCGAAGTAAATAGATTTTACCAGGAAATAATCTTCGCCAAACAATTGCCGCACGATCTGTTGCAACGCAGGAGAGAATACCTGCGCCGCTATGGCCGGCACTTCCTGTAAAAAGCTACGGATGGCAAACAGGTCGGCGGTCTTCCTGAAATTGGGACCCACCTGATCGGCGCCGGCAATATTTGTCAGCATAGCATCAACAGCAGCAGCAGAAAATACGTCCGGTATAATTGTAAACCCGGCTGTGTTCAGCCCCGTGGCATAAGAGGAAAGGTGGTGATCTTGCATGTACATTACCAGTTAAATGGATATTCGTTGACCCAGTGAAAACCACGGCTGATCAGCGGCATGGCATTCAAATCCTGTTGCTTCAGGGTTATATGCAGGCTATCCCCGTTTACTTTACCCTCCAGGGTAAGCAGCCCCTGGGCCAGCTGGTCGCCGATTTGTAAATATACCGTATCACGGTCACCCCAGAAAGATAAAGTATGATGTGCCGTATCCGTTTTCATGTTGTAATATTCCTTGCTGTTGTCTTTTTTGCGGGCTACCAGGAGGTTAAACTCGTCAAGGTATATTTTCTGCCATTCCCGGAACTGGGTAAGTTGCGTATTAGTAATATCGGGCGTAGCGGTAAAGGACTGCACCTCATAAATACCATAATAGCGTGGTTTGGGGGAATGTGGGTCCGTGGCCACCATTCCCCGGCTGCATAATACCAGCAAAGTAATAACTATTGCATACTTCGCAATCCTGAAAGTAATATGCTTCCACCTGGTCCGGAACGTTGGTTGCCAGCCATTATAGGGCTCCGTCGGTTTATTCAGCAGGAAGAAATCAACCAATCTTTTTATATCAGGCAACGCGATAAACAATGCGATGAAAAACAGGTGTGCAGAAAATAATTTTACCGGGATATCATAACAAAAATTCATCGCCACCACATTGATCATCACTCCCATACTCACTAATGCGCCCAGCAGCCGGGTACGGCCGAAGAAGAGCAATAGTCCGCCGATACACTCAGCCGCGCCGGTAAACAGGTTGTAGCCGGCGGAATATCCCATATACGACCAGGCCAGTTTCATGGGCGACATATCTCCCAAACGCTCATCCAGCGATGTAAGTAACGGGAAAGGAAACTGTGTTTTGAATACTTTGGCTAGGCCATAGCTGATCATCGTAACGGCCAGGAAGTATCGCAACAATACCAGCAGCCAGTACAACAGCCGGTTGTAACCGGCCCGCCGCCGATCAGCCAGCGACCAGCCAATACAAACCAGTAAGGAGAACAGTACCATACAAAACAACTGCAGGTAGTTGAAGGTAGTATCGCCACTGCCATTGGGCCAGGCGGTAATAGCAAAGTCTGGTCTGATCAGCCATTTACCTGCCCAGGTCACAGGAACATTCCAGAGATATGCCGGCATACCAAAGTTGCAGGCGATATATAAGAGAAAATAAACGGTGAAAAAACGGAACGCAATTTTCCGGGAAAGAGGCCATTGTTCATTAATAGTAGTGCGGGTATCCATGATGGGATTTTGATCCATGCGAATTAATCAAAATTTCCGTCACCTACCATGCCTTTAAGATATTTTTAACGAGGTAGATAAGACGGCTTATCTACCCCGTTTAATTATTTGATCAGGGTAATATTGCCTTTGAATTCAAATGTTTCCCCGTTTTCACAAACGGTTTGCATAAAGAAAATATAGGTGCCTATCGGCGCCCTGTCGCTGCCACGGCGCCCATCCCAGCCAGCGGAAGGTACATTCACCGGGAAGTGATGATTCTCAAATACCAACGTACCCCAACGGTCATAAATACGTAGCCAGGCCACTTCTTTCACACCTTTTCCTTTGGGATATATAAATTCATTTTTGCCATCCTGGTTAGGGGTAAAAGCATTCGGCATGTAGATAGCGCTTTGATTGCACAGCAGGTGAATAGTCACGTCATCGCTGGCCTTGCAGCCATAGCGGTTGGTTACCTCCAGCTGGTAACGGGTGGTGAGGTTAGGCAGTACCTGCACCTGCGCACAGGTGGGGCAATCCACGCCATCTGGCGGCGACCAGCGCCAGCTCACCACATCGTTGCTGGTAACGCTCCGGAGGTATACCGGGATGCCCGCCATTACTTCCCGGTCGGGTCCCACACTCACAGTAGGACTAGGGTGTACCGCTACTGTCAGGGAAGTATGGTCGGAGAAACAGCCTTCTTTATCATAACCGGTTACCTCGTAAGGATAGTTGCCTGTGGCTGTTATGGTAGCCACTGGCGCCGCTTCGGTAGACTGACTGATACCTGCGCCCTGCCACTTGTAATAGTCTGCCCCTGTAGCCCACAACGGAAGCTTATCTCCCAGGCATAGTACCGTATCAGGGGTGGCTTGTATTTTAAAAGGCTGTACTACGCGAAGGTCCACTTTATCGGTATTCACACAGCCATTGTTATCGGTCACTTTTACCTGGTAAGTAGTGGTGGTAAGTGGCGTGGCCTTTGGCTCAGCAATATTGGCATGATCGAGACCTGCAGCAGGTGTCCATTCATAGGTACTGCCGCCGCCTGCATGCAGTTGAGTGGTATTACCCAAGCATACAAATGGGGACGGCGTACTCGCTTTGATATCAGGTAAGGCCAATACCTGCAAGGGGTGCACAATATGGTCGGCACAGCCTTCTGCACTGGTAACGGTGAGCGCTACGGAAGCCGCACCGGGCTGATCGTACGACTGTGCAACAGGTTGTTGTAAGCTACTATTATGGCCATTTCCCATTTCCCAGGCCCAGGTTACATCTGTAGCTTTGGTAACGCTGCCGCTGAAACTGATCGGTACATCTTTACATACCTGGTTCGGACCCGATATGGCGGCTAACGGCTTTGGGTATACGTTTACCGGCACTTCCACGGTTTGAGTACAGCCATATTTGGTGCTGACTATCATGCCAAATTTATAGACGCCGGGTTTATCCAGGTAAAATTCCGGCGTGGTGGTAGTAATATTTTTAGGCGTCAGCGATGCATCATAAGTCCAGGTAAAAGTGGGCGGGATCTTCATTTCTTCCACGGAATAACTGTTGAACACCGGCGCAAAGGTAAGGGTGCCCTGATCGCATATTTTGTCCGGCGTAGGATGTAGCTTAATATCCAGCTGGTCGATCACAATAGGATGATCGAGCAAGGCGCTGCCCTTACAGCCGGCATCATCTTTCAATAACAACCGTGGCTTGTATATGCCGGGAGCGGTGAAGTGGTGTTTTATTTCCAGGTCGGTGGTCTGTTCTACGTTACCATCGGCAAAGTCCCAACTGAAGGTGGTAGCGTTTTCCGGCTTAATCGTAAACAGAATTTCCTTTTCCAGGCATCCTCCATCTGCACTGGTTTGAATAGTGGCATACGGGCCTTTTACCACCATCACTTCACTGTATTCATCTTCGGTGTCTGCATCTCCTTTCACTTTCAGCGTCACTTTATAGTGCCCTGCTTCTACATAGGTATGATTGGGAGATACCTGGTCAGAAATGGCGCCATCTCCAAAATCCCATACAGAGGAGCTGAAGTTGGTAGAGGTATTGGTAAAACGAAACAGCATAGGCGCGCAGCTACTGCCATTCACAAACGAAGAGGTATAAGTGAATCCTGCAACCACGGCAGATACTTTAATGCTCTTCGTCTTTTCATCGGTACACCCATTATCATCAGTCAACTGCAATTTCACAGGGTAAATACCCTTGTTTGGATACTGATGGGAAAAATAATAGGCTTCATTACTGGTGGTGCCGTCGCCCAGGTCCCACTTGTAACTGACAATAGTGCCGCCTGTTTCTGTTGAGGAGTTATATAAATTCACATAATCGCCTGGTTTGATCAGGTAGTAGTCGGCCGAGAAATCAGCATTCGGTCCGTTTACCTGTAAATATTGCTGGTTATAGGTATTCACGCAGCCGTCCTTATCAGTGACGGTAACAGAAGGCACAAAATAACTGCCGGCCTGTTGGTAGGTATGTTTAAACGGCCCGCTGGTAAAGGATTGAACGGGTGTGTTATCTCCCCAGTTCCAATCCCACTTTTTAATACCGCTGCTGTGGCTAACATCTGTATTGTCCGTAAAGGTTACTTCTGTTCCCCTGCATTGAATTTGTCCGGGGAGATGATAACCGGCTACAGGCCCCTTTACATTGATCTCAATATCATTGCTGGGATGGTAACATCCTACCTTATCTATGATTTGAAGGCCTATCACATGTTTGCCGGGGGTAAGTCCGCTGTAGGTATAGGTTTTGTAATCATAGTACCCATAACCACCGCCACCATCCAGTTCCCAGCGGGCAGGATAATAGGAGTCATGAATGCTGGCATCTTCAGAAACGATACTGGCCACCACATTGTCATTGCTGCACAATTCCGTTTTATTGGTGGTAATCACCACCGGGGAAAGGGCAATGATAGTAACGGTATGGCTGGTATGCGTGGTACAATGTCCATCAGAGGTAGTGAGTTGTATAGTATAGGTACCGCTTTTATCATATTGATGGGTAACGATATCGCTGTGTGTGGTGTAGCTGGTTTCTTTGCCGTCGCCCCAGCTCCATTTCCAGCTGGTGGCGCCCAAAGAGTGCTCTGTAACGCTAACGGTAGTACGTTTTGAACAGTCAACCGGGTTGATATCGAAGCGGGGGAATGGATTCACCGCGGTGATATAAGCCTTTTTGGTAATCCTGTTACGGCAGGTTTCATTGTTTACCACCAGGGTCACATCGTAGGTGCCTGGTTCCGAGTAACTATGGGTAACCGTGCTGCCGGAAGCATATCCGCCATCACCAAATTCCCAGTACCAGTCAGTGCCTACATCTGATTTATTGATAAAGGTAGCGGGCGTATTGCCACAAATCTCCGGTGCATCCGGAGAACTGAAATCGGGAGTCGGTTTTTTATAAACAGCCACTTTATCGCTCAGGTAAGCCGTTCCGCTGCAACCATTAGCCGTAATATAGTCCATCGAAATGGTATAAAACCCGGCCTTGGCATATTCGTGCGTGGGTGTAGCTTCGGTAGAGGTGGTGCCATCTCCGAAATGCCATAAATAGGTCTTTACCTCGTCGCCCGTACTGGTATATGCATAAAAGTTGGTAGACAGGTTTTCGCAACCATTGGTCATCGCTGAGTAGATACGGACTTCTGTTTTGCGGATTTCCAGCGGGATACTGTTACTCACACTGCATCCGTCTTTACTGGTAGCCTGAAGCATTATCCAGAAGTATCCTTCCCGGTTAAAAACGTGGGTGGCATCTGCGGTGGTGGCGGTGCTGCCGCCATCGTTAAAGTCCCACTTCCAAGCGATGGCGCCGGTGCTGTTTGACTTGAAGTCCACGGTAGCCGGTACATTGCAGATCAGCTTATTATCGGTAACCGGTTGTATCGTGGGACTTTGCTTTACATCCAACGTTTTTGTCACCACATCGGTACAGTTACCATACTGGGCGGTTACTTTCACTGTGAGGGGGCCGGCAGCGCCGTTGTTATAAGTGGCATAGTCAGAGTTGGACCAGTAAGGAGTGCCATTGAATTCCCATATGGTACTTTGTGGCTGAACAGGTGAAAACGTGGCCCTGTAATCACTGTTTTGGCCACTACAGGCCAGCGTAGGAACGGTTAGCGTGGTAGCATAGTTGGCCACGTTGATGTCGTTGACCGTTTTGGTACCTGTGCAACCCCGTTCGTTCGTTACCGTTAACTTGATCTGGTGAGTACCTTTGGTAGTAAAGGTATGCTTCACAGGATCTTTGAGGGCGCTGGTACTGCCATCATCAAATTCCCATTTATAGGAAAGGGTGCCCGTGCCGGTGGAGGTGTTTTGAAACAATACATCCACGGGGGCTTTGCAAAGTATTTTATCTGTTACCGTGAAATCAGCCTGGATAGCCGGCGCCACATCCACGGCCTTTTCCATTGTTTTAAAGTTCGTACATCCGTAGCTGTTAGTTACCGTCAGGATAACATTATAGATGCCCGGTACGGTATAAGTGTAATTGGCGGTGCTGCTGGCATTCAGCGCCACGCCGCCGTCTCCGAAATCCCAACTGAAGCTCTGGAGAGTACCATCGCCCGGTTGCGACTTATCGGTGAAAGAAGTGGCGAATGGCGCGCAGCCCTTATTGGCGGAAACTACAAAATCTACTTTGGGCTTGGATCTTACGTGAATATAATCTGCTTTTGTCACTGTTTGCGTGCTGCCATCAGCATAGGTTACTTTCAGGGTAACCGTATAGTTGCCTGTTTGAACGTAGGTGGCGCCCGGGTTTTGTTTGGTGGCAGTATTGCCATTGCCGAAATCCCACTGCCAGGACACAGGGCTGCCGGTGGACTGATCAGTGAAAGTGGTAATCACGGATTCACAGTCGCTTGTTACCGAAGCGGTAAAATCAGCCTTTTGTTGTCCTTTTGCAGAAATAGCTAAACATAAACACACACATAAACTCAGAAAAAAGGAGGCAACAAATGAGTGCTTAACAGGGTACAGGACCATCGTAGAATAGGTATATGCGCCAAAAGTAGGGTATTTTTACGGATAATTTTCGGGGGAAAGGGGCTAGGGAAGGTGGTCTTAACTATATAATTAATGCTTAATTTTAATCCACTTAAAAGCAGCCGATTATGTCACAATTGTTCAGCCCTCTGTCATTGAGGAAAGTTACCTTGAGAAACCGTATCACGGTGTCGCCTATGTGCGAATATTCTTCTACGGATGGATTCGCCAACGACTGGCACCTGGTACACCTCGGTAGCCGGGCGGTAGGAGGGGCGGGGCTGGTGCTCACCGAAGCGGCGGCTGTTTCACCGGAAGGCCGCATCTCTATTCATGACCTGGGTATCTGGAACGATGCACACATTCCTATGCTGCAACGCATTACCGATTTCATCAGCGCCCAGGGCGCAATACCAGGAATACAGCTGGCTCATGCGGGTAGGAAAGCCAGTACGGTCCGGCCCTGGGAGGGCAGTCGCGCTTTACCGCGCTCGGAAGGCGGATGGCAGGTAGTAGCCCCCAGCGCTATTCCGTTCAACGACGTATATCCTCAACCGGAGACCCTCACGGAAACAGGTATACGTAAAATACAGGACGACTTCAAGGCTGCAGCGATACGCGCCCACCAGGCAGGTTTCCAGGTGCTGGAACTGCATGCAGCGCATGGCTACCTGTTGCATAACTTCTTATCGCCACTGAGTAATCAACGTACGGATGAATACGGCGGTTCCTTTGAAAACAGGATCCGCATGGTACTGGAAACCATCGCTGCCCTGCGTAGCGTATGGCCGGAAGAATATCCTTTACTGCTGCGCATTTCCGCCACCGATTGGGCAGAAGGAGGATGGAACCTGGATGAATCGGTGAAACTGGCCACTATCGTGAAAGACAAGGGAGTAGACCTGGTTGATTGTTCCTCCGGAGGCCTCGCCGCCCATCAGAAAATAAGTATTGGCCCGTTGTATCAAACGCCTTTTGCAGAAAGGATCCGGAAAGAAGCAGGCATTGCCACCGGGGCAGTGGGACTGATCACTACGGCGCAACAGGCGGCTGGGATTATTGATGAAGGCAAAGCGGATATGGTGCTCATAGCACGGGAACTTTTAAGAGATCCCTATTTCCCATTAAGGGCTGCTCATGAATTGGACGCCACGGTGAAATGGCCGGTGCAATATGAACGCGCGAAGTATCGTAAATAAAAACGGAACGCTGAAAGCGTTCCGTTTTTATTCGTTTATTTTAATATCGTTTCTATCGTGTCCAGTTCTTCTTTGTTGAAGCTGGTATTTTTTAATGTATCAAGATTATCATCCAGCTGCACTACAGAGCTGGCGCCTATCAGCACAGTAGTGATCCGTTTGTCTTTCAATATCCAGGCCAGCGCCATCTGTGCGAGGGATTGCCCGCGTTGCTGTGCCAGGGCATGGAGCTTTTTCACCTTCTCAACTTTCTCCGGCGTTATGTCGTTTTCCTGGAGGAAGCCGGAAGGTTTGCTGGCACGGGATCCGGCGGGGATGCCGTGCAGGTAACGATCGGTCAGCAGTCCCTGGGCCAGCGGCGAAAATGGAATACAGCCTACGCCGTTAGCTTCCAGCACATCCAGCAAACCGCCTTCCACCCAGCGTTCAAACATGCTGTATTTCGGCTGATGGATTAAACAGGGCGTACCAAGCGATTGCAGTACGGCCAGGGCCGCCTTGGTTTGCCCGGCGTTGTAGTTGGAAAGTCCCACGTACAATGCTTTCCCTTGCTGAACAATGCTGTGCAGCGCACCCATGGTTTCTTCGATGGGTGTATTCGGGTCAGGGCGATGGGAATAGAAGATATCTACATATTCCAGCTGCATACGTTGCAGGCTTTGATCCAGGCTGGAAATAAGATACTTGCGGGAGCCAAAGTCGCCATAAGGGCCGGGCCACATGGTATAACCGGCTTTGGAAGAGATGATCAGCTCATCCCGCAGGTGCCCTGTAAAATCTTTTTTCAGTATGCGGCCGAAGTTTTCTTCTGCGCTGCCTGGTACCGGACCATAGTTGTTGGCCAGGTCAAAATGGGTAATCCCTTTATCGAAGGCATGCCGGATAATACTGCGTCCGTTCTCAAAATTATCTATTGAACCGAAGTTGTGCCATAAGCCGAGTGAAATAGCTGGCAGCTGGATACCGCTTTTACCACAACGCTGATAAGTCATGTTGTTGTATCTGTCGGCTGCAGGAGCGTAATGCATGGAATTTTAAATTTTAGGCAACCAAGATAAAAAATAAAAGGGAAACATACCAGCAGGTACATTTCCCTTTCTATACGATGGAAAACTGTTTTAGTGTGTAACTTCTTCTACCGGTACACGGGAGGAAGCGAGTTGCTTCAGTTTATTACTTTCTTTCAGTTTGGCAGGGATCGGGCGTATTTCCCATACAATGCCCAGTAAGCCCAATACTTTGATCACATAGTAGGTAATATCTACTTCCCACCAGTAAAAACCTTGTCTGGCCGCGCTTTGGTAGTAGTGGTGATTGTTATGCCAGCCTTCTCCCAGGGTAATCAACGCCAGGACAGCGCTGTTGCGGGATTCATCTCCGGTATAATATCTTTTATTACCTATTTTATGCATAAGTGAGTTAATGGTAAAAGTACCATGGTATAATAATACCGTGCTGAGGAAAAAGCCAATCAGCAGGGTAGAGAGGCCGGCCGACCAATCAAACCAACCAGCACCATTTACTTTATTACCTACAAAGTATACGGCGATAGCCAATACAACGGCAGGCACCATATGCCATTTGTTGAGCCATAATAATTCTTTCGCTTTATGGTCCTTGATCAGGTCAAAACGGGTTGGCTTGTATTCCGGACCCATAATCCACCCGATATGGGCATACCAGATACCATATACATTCGCCGAATGCGGATCTTCTGGCGTGTCGCTATGCTTGTGGTGGATACGGTGATTGGCAGACCACCACAACGCGCCCTTCTGTAAACTGCTCTGCGCTCCGCCCGCCAGGATAAACTGGAAGAATCGCGACGTCTTAAATGCGCGATGAGAGAAATACCGGTGATAGCCGGCTGTCACAAAAAACATGCGTACTACGTACAAAACTCCGCATAAAATCCAGTCAAATGCTGTTGTACCAGTGAAAAACGCTAACAAGGGCACCGCGTGAATACCCATGAAGTCTGCCTGATGCCACCAGTTGGGTGGTTGTCTGTCTTGCTTGATCGCCTTATTCATTCCACAAAGATAATTTCCGTCTGTTGTTAATTCTATGATTTAAATCATCCGGACAAAGTTAAGTGCTTTTCCCCGTTTTTTTGCGCTTCTGTTCTGCCGAACTTTTTATACCCGGATGTGTTAGAGAAAAATGAATACGATCGTTTTATAACATTAAAATAATCTTTATGTCACAAATTATCTCCGGCATCCGGAACAACCTGAAGTATTGGTGGCTGTATTTGCTCAATGGTATTATATTCCTGATTGCAGGAGGTATTGTTTTTTCCAACCCCTTCAGCAGCTATGTCCTATTAAGTATCTTTTTTAGCATTACTTTTTTTGTGACGGGGATCTTTGAAGTATCTTTCGCACTCAGCAACCGTAAACATCACACGGGGTGGGGATGGTCCCTAGCATCGGGTATTGTAGACGTGGTAATCGGTATTATTCTCATGCTGTACCCGGCCGTGAGCATGGCGGTCATCCCGTTATTCCTCGCTTTCTGGTTTATGTTTAAAGGCATTAGCCTGATAGGCTTTTCGATACAACTGCAAACAGATGGTATCCCCAATTGGGGCTGGCTGCTGGTAGGTGGGATAGTACTTATCATTATCGCTATTTTTATACTTGATAATCCCGCCCTCGGCATCGCAGCCATATTGGGCCTCATGGCCGCCGCTTTCTGGGCTACCGGTATCCTGAGTATTATTTTTGCCTTTCGGATAAAAGCTTTTAAAAAAGCGCACCATCTGTAGTGCGCTTTTTCAGTATATTCGATTTAGCTAAATCTAATCGCTCCGATGAAAATCAACAAAATCTATGCTATCGCGTGCCTGTTACTAGGCACGGGAGTACAACAGAGCATGGCCCAAACGGCACCGGTATATGACCAGCATGAAGCTTTCGCTCCCCTGTTTTATCCTGCACCGGGCAATGAATACCGCAGCGCCGGCGGCCAGCCCGGCCCTAAGTATTGGCAAAATACGGCGGACTACAAAATGGAAGTGACCCTCGATACCACCCAACACCGGATCAGTGGTTCTGTACTCATCACCTACAAGAATAATAGCCCCGATCAACTGCCCTTTGTATGGTTGCAACTAGACCAGAACATTTACCGGGAAGGTTCCCGTGGTTCCGCTACAGTAGCTGCCACCGGGGAACGATTTGCCAACCGCAGCTTTACACAGGGATTTGAGCTGAAGGCCGTGAACCTGGTCGTAAATGGCAAAACAATGGCGGCCAACTACCTGGTAAATGATACCCGCATGCAGATACGCCTGGCAGACGCTATGAAAACAGGCGCCTCGCTGCAAATAAAAATCGACTACGCCTATACGGTTCCTGAATACGGTACCGATCGTAACGGACGACTACGTACGCCCAACGGTTGGATCTACGAAATAGCGCAATGGTATCCCCGTATGGCAGTATATGATGATATTCTCGGTTGGAACAATATTCCTTACCTGGGCGCTTCTGAATTTTATCTCGAATACGGCAACTTCGACTATACGATCACTGCCCCGGCCAATATGCTGCTGGGCGGTTCCGGTGAACTGGTAAACGAAGCACAGGTATTGTCGCCCAAAGAGATCAGCCGCCTGGCCAAAGCCCGCAACAGCGAAGAAACGGTAATGATCCGCGATAGCGCCGAGGTAAAAAATAACACGGCTAAAGGCAACCGTACCTGGCATTTCGTCTGCAAAAATTCACGCGACGTAGCCTGGGGCGCCTCGTCCGCATTTGTATGGGATGCTGCCCGCATCAACCTGCCCGGCGGTAAAAAAGCCCTGGCCCAGTCGCTTTATCCGCCTGAAATTGGCGGCAGCAACGCCTGGGGCAGATCCACAGAATATGTGAAAGGATGTATTGAACATTACTCAAAAACATGGTTCTCCTACACTTACCCAGTAGCTACCAACGTAGCCGGTATTGTAGGCGGAATGGAATATCCCGGGATTGTTTTTTGCTCTGCAAAATCCACCAGGGGCGGCCTCTGGGGCGTTACAGATCATGAATTCGGGCATAACTGGTTCCCGATGATCGTAGGCACCAATGAACGTAAATATGCCTGGATGGATGAAGGCTTTAATACTTTCATCAACGGGATCTCTACAGCGCAATTCAACAAAGGAGAATACAACAGCCCCCAGAACGCGCAACGCATGGCCGCCCTGCTGTTTTCCCCCAGGGCAGAAGCGATCATGAATACCCCTGATGTGATTGACTTGTCGTACAATGGCGTGGCAGCTTATTTTAAACCCGCTATGGGATTGAATTTACTGCGCAATGAAATTTTAGGGCCCGATCGTTTCGATTATGCTTTCCGGGAATACATTAAGCGCTGGGCATTTAAACATCCTACGCCGTGGGACTTCTTCCGGACTATAGAAAATGTAGCAGGAGAGGATCTCAGCTGGTTCTGGCGCGGCTGGTTCTTCAGCACCTGGAAACTGGATCAGGCCGTGAAAGGCGTACAGTATGTTAAAAACGATCCCGCACAAGGTGCGCTGATCACCATACAAAACCTGCAGCAAATGCCGATGCCGGTAGTCATCGCAATAAAAGATGTAAACGGTAAAACAGATACGGTACGCCTGCCGGTTGAAATATGGCAACGCGGCGCCAGCTGGACTTTCCACTATCCATCTACTGTGAAGCTGAGTAGTATAGTGATTGATCCCGCCGGTAACTTCCCTGATATTAAACCTGCCAACAACAGCTGGAAAGCAGATACCGGTATCCCTGTACCCGCCGGTACTACCGGTGCATCTGTGCTGAAACGGTATATCGATGCTGTTGGCGGCGCCGATAAATTAAAAGGAGTAAAAGACCTGGTGCTGGATGAAGAAGGAGATGTTTCCGGCACACAAATGGAGCTGCACATCAAAGCTACACCCGACAAACGCCTGGAAACTGTATACATTCCTATTGCCAGTCTAACCGCCATGAAACTGCTGATCAATGGTAATGAAGTACGCATAGCCCGCGGCGGACAGGAAATACCACTTTCCGCATCCGACAAGGCTATCCTGAAAGATAAAAACCTGCTCTTCCCGGAACTGTATTTCGCAGCACCAGATTATAATGCCAAGCTGGAATTATCGCCCACCATGGAAGATGTAAATGGTGCGCCGGCATATGTGGTAAACATTGCCACTCCCAACGGCGCCCTGGTAAAAAACTACTACGATGCTAAAACCGGCTTTAAAGTAAGAAGCACCGCCCTGGTAGGCCAGGAAAGCGGCGGAGGCAGCGAAACCACCACTGACTATGCCGACTACCGCGAAGAAGGAGGTATCCTGATGCCGCATAAAATGCAGTCAAATATAGGGGGATATAATAATAGCCTCACCCTGAAAAAAGCCGTGATAAACGGTGGTTTGAGTGATGAGGTGTTTAAGTGGTAAGTAAATTTTTTTCTTAGAAGAAGCAGTTAGTATGTTGTTATACTAACTGCTTTTTTTATCTTCGGACTATTCTCTTATACCTAAAAAAATAATGATGATTAACCCAGTTACTGTTAGCCGTTTTTTATGGATGTTATTATCACTTTTTGTACTGAGCATACCATCCACTTTTGCACAAATTAATTTTACCGGAACCACTAATAATGCTACCCTGAGCCTGACAAGCTGGGTTAAAGCGGGAACGCTTACCTTGCAACAGGGAGGAGCCGATGCTGTAATAAAGATTTATGGAGGCAACGGCTTCAATGCAGGTCTGGATCAGATGGGATATACCGAGTTGGTAATCAGAACAAGCAACGGAAGCAGTTTAGTGAATGGTTTTGCCTTTTCAGCTTATGCTACACGAACCGGTCGATCAATATGGGCTGTTGCAGCTATCCGTATTCTGCCCAATGCTGCCGGCGCTGCTGCCACTGCCTATGACATTTATTTTAGTAATGGTAGCTATATCGGCATGGGTGTTTACCAGGTATTGAGTGCCTACGGGAGCTGGGCGCACAGCATGACAGCTGCCACTGACCCTGGCACTACCGCTTATGAGGTGCCCTTCGAATCCCGTACCCTCAACGATACCTACCTGGCCAATTCCTTGTTTGTATCTAATGCCACCGGAAACGTGGGTATCGGAACTTTTACCCCTAAAGCCAAATTAGCGGTATATGGCGATATTCTGGCCACCAAAGTAAAGGTTACCCAAACCGGCTGGCCGGATTATGTATTTGGAAAAGATTATCACCTGCCCCGCATTGCGGAATTGGAACAGTACATCCTGACCCATCAACACCTGCCTGAAATTCCTTCTGCAAAGGAAGTGGCAGACAATGGGCTCGACCTCGGAGATATCAATAAAAAATTGCTGCAGAAAATTGAAGAGCTGAGCTTGTATATTATACAGCTTGATAAAAAGAATAAATCGCTGGAGGAAAGATTGGAGAAAGTGGAACAGTCCGTGAACAAACAATAGTTGCTGCCTGGAAAAAGTATCGCCGGGAGCATTCCCAGGCGATACTTTTTGTATATACACCTGGTTAACGGGAAACGATCCCCAACACCTTCTTCAATCCCGATACATTATCCCCAAAATAAAAATGCAGGTAACTCGCCAGCATATTTTCACTCCTGAAAACCGGCACCTCCACCATTTCATCCCGCACTGTTAAAACGCGTATATCCGGCGCCGTTAGTGGCGGTACACTGGTATATTGTGAGTAATGAAATTCATGCCCTTTTAACAGCACATCGCCGAAATATACCTGGCGGTAACCCATTGATAGCTGCGGTGGCTGCATACTGGTGTTACAGGGAAGTACACCAGCCATAGGGTAGGCGATACCATCTTCGCCTGCGATGGAAGTCCCCAGGTACATCATGCCGCCGCATTCTGCCAGTATTTTACCGGTATACGCACGCAATTGTTCCAGCAAGGGAGTATTGGCCGACAAGGCCGGCAGATGCAGCTCCGGGTAACCTCCGGGGAAATAGAGCAGGTCGGCGGGCGGGAGCTGTTTATCTTGCAGGGGACTGAAATAGCTAACCGGCCCCAACAGGGATAATACCCGGAGATTTTCCCCGTACAGGAAATTAAATGCAGCATCCCTGGCCACGGCTATACGAAAATTGCCGGTCACCGCAGATGCTGTGGTAACGGCTGGCGCCGGCCGCGTACAATGCGCAAGCAAGGCGCTGAGATCAATATGTTTTTCCAGTTCATCGGCCGCCTGGTTCATCACCCGCTCGTAGTCTGTATCGGCAGCTACATATAGCCCCAGGTGACGGGACGGAAGATGAATAGCCGCTGTTTCCGGTAAATAGCCCAAAGCCGGAATGCCTGCGTCAGCCGCGGCCTCCTGTAGGAGATGGTAATGAGCTGGTGAATTCACGAAGTTGAAGATAACCCCGGCGATGTTTATGCCTGTATAGAAATGTTTGTATCCATATAACAAGGCAGCCGCTGAATAGGCCATGGCTTTGGCATCTACGACCAGTATCACCGGTATATTGAGGAAAGCGGCGAGGGCAGCCCCGCTGCCTTCCATTTTGCGGGCGCCATCAAAAAGTCCCATGACTCCCTCTACAATACCCACATCGGCGGCCTGCAGGTAGCGGGCATACACTTCCTGTACATGCGCATCAGTCATCATATACCGGTCGAGGTTAATGCTGGTTTGCCCCGCGGCCAGGGTATGGAGCTGGGGATCCAGGTAATCGGGACCACACTTGAACGGCTGCCCCCGTAGTCCGCGGCGTCGTAAGGCGCTCAGCAGGCCAAGGGTAACCGTGGTTTTGCCGGCGCCGCTGTGCGGCGCGGCGATGAGGAACTGTGGTTTCATGCTATGCAAAGAAAGAATTCTTTTATGAAAGTTAATATCTTCGTTCCCGTTTAAAGCGGGTAATATATGAAACAACTGCGGCCGGTTATGTTTGTAGGTACTGCCTCTGATGTAGGCAAGAGCGTGATCACTGCGGGGTTTTGCCGTATATTTAAACAGGACGGCTATACGCCGGCGCCGTTTAAAGCGCAGAATATGTCGCTCAACAGCTATGCTACGCCCGAAGGCTTTGAAATAGGCCGTGCACAGGCCGTACAGGCGGAAGCGGCAGGCATACCCTGTCACACAGATATGAACCCGGTCCTGCTCAAACCTACTACCGATAAAACTGCCCAGCTGGTGCTGCATGGTAAACCCGCCGGTAACCAATCGGCCTGGGAATATTTCATGGAAGATGATAAGCGTGCCTTGTTCGACGAGGTAAAGCAGGCCTTTAACCGCCTCTCACACAGGTTTAACCCGGTAGTGATGGAAGGCGCCGGCAGCATCTCAGAGCTCAACCTGCGGCATCGTGATATCACCAATATGCGCATTGCGCTACACGCCGGCGCCGCCGTATACCTGGTAACCGACATCGATCGCGGCGGTATCTTCGGCAGCGTTTACGGTACCATCGCGCTGCTGCCGCCGGAAGAAAGACAGCTGATCAAAGGCATCATTATCAATAAATTCCGTGGCGATATCCGCCTTTTTGCGGAAGGACGTACCATGCTGGAAAATATTACCGGCGTACCCGTAACCGGTGTGCTGCCTTACTTTCATGATATTCACATTGAAGAAGAAGACTCGGTGGCACTGTCGTTGAAGCAAAAAGGTTGGAGCACCGGCCGTATTAATATTGCGGTAGTTTTATTGCGGCATATGTCTAACTTTACGGACTTTGATGCCCTGGAAAAAGATGAACGGGTAAACCTCTTTTATACAGACAATCCAGTGGCATTGGCCGAAGCGGATATCATTATTTTGCCGGGAAGTAAAAATACAATCAGCGACCTGGTGGCGATCCGGAACAATGGCACCGCTGCTGCTGTAACGGAAGCGTACAAACGAAATAAGGTGGTCATCGGCATTTGCGGAGGCTACCAGATGATGGGATTACAGGTAGCCGACCCGGATGGAGTGGAAGGAGCGCCAGCTACCATACCGGGACTGGGCATTTTGCCGGTAACCACGGTGCTTACCAGGGAAAAGGTCACCCGGCAACGCAGTTTTTATTACCGCCAACAAACTAAGTTATGTGAAGGATATGAAATACATATGGGAGATACCAGCTGTGAAAACCGTGTGCCGCTCAATGAATTTACAGATGGCACTACCGATGGGTATTTCCTCCATGCAAAATGCTGGGGCACTTACCTGCACGGCATACTCGATAACGATACGGTGGTAAATGATTTACTGGCCCAATGTGGTAAAGATACTGCTGTAAAGGATTTTGACTATCGTGCATTCAAAGAAATACAATATAACAAACTGGCAACACATATCCGTGAACATCTGGATATTCCGGCTGTTTATAAGGCGCTGGAATTATAACTTAATTGCATTATGATACAAGGACACGGGGACGATGGCTACCTGTTTGACCGGCCCATCAAAGCCGACTTCAGCTCCAATGTCTGGTATGGAGGCTTATCCGAAGGGTTGAAAGCGCATCTTGCCGGCAAGGTAGGCGACATAGACCATTATCCGGATGCAGGAGGTGTGAAATTACAAACCCTGCTGGAGAAACAAGCCGGCCTGGCTCCCGGGACCGTTATGGTCACCAACGGCGGTACGGAAGCTATTTACCTCGTAGCGCAGGCCTTTACCGGGGCCACCGCTACCATCATAGCGCCTACCTTCGCCGAATATGCCGACGCCTGCAAGCTATATCGTCACCAGGTACAATACCTGTTCTGGGACAAACTGACCCGGGACACCGTTTTTATAACGGACATGGTATTTATCTGTAACCCCAACAATCCAACCGGGCATGCATTCGATGAACAATCGTTGCAACACCTGGTAAAGCTGAATAAACACACCATTTTCGTCATTGATGAAGCCTATATCCAATTCACCCGTGATGCGGCCACCATGGTGCCACACCTGCACCGTCTGCCGAATGTGCTGGTGATACGTTCCCTTACCAAAACCTGCTGTATTCCTGGCTTGAGACTGGGTTATCTTGCCGGCCGGAAACAGCTGGTAGACCGGGTGCGGGCGTATAGAATGCCCTGGTCGGTCAACAGCCTGGCACTGGAAGCCGGCTACTACATTGTAGCGCATCCTGGGCAGTTCCAGCTGCCAACAGATACCTTGCTGGAACAAACTTACCAGCTCCGTGAAAGCATCCGGAAAATGCCGGAGTTCAAGGTCTGGCCCACACATACGCACTATTTTCTTTTTGAAACATTGACGGGCACTGCCGCGGGGCTGAAGGCCTGGCTGCTCGAAAATCATGGCATTCTTATTCGTGATGCGACCAATTTTTATGGATTGGAACAGGGCCATTGCCGTGTTGCCTGCCGCAGCGTTGCCGACAATACATTACTGACTACTGCTTTGCGCCAATGGACCTTATACTGAAATTCGTATTGCCATTACTGTTAGGGTATCTGCTGGATCTTATATTAGGAGATCCCCAAAGCTGGCCGCACCCGGTAAAAGGCTATGGTAAACTGATTCATTATGGCACACGATGGCTGAATAAAGGAGGCGCCCGTTTCTGGAAAGGAGCTTTATTGACGGTTACCAGTTGCACTGCGGTATATTTCTTTTTTTACGGTATGCAGAGAGCCCTGACGCCCTGGCCCCTGGCTTATTACAGTTTTAGCACCATTTTCGTCTTTTTTGCGTTGGCCAATAAAAGCCTGCTGAAGGAGGGCCGGGAAGTATTTGATGTCCTGCAATACAAAGGAGTGGAAGCTGGCCGCCAGCGCCTGTCGCGGATTGTAGGAAGAGATACCGCTGAACTAACGCCTAACCAGGTGCGGATAGCAGTGATGGAATCGATGTCGGAAAACCTGAGCGATGGGGTAGTGGCGCCGTTATGCTTTTATGCGGTGCTGGGACTCCCGGGTATGATGATGTATAAAATGATCAATACCCTCGATTCCATGATTGGCTATAAGAATGAAAAATACCTGTATTTCGGACGCTTTGCCGCGCGACTGGATGATGTAGCCAATTACATTCCTGCGCGCCTAACGGCCCTGTTGATGATCATTTTGTATGGCAGCAGCCGTGCCTGGCATTTCGTCATAAAGTATAGCGCTGCACATACCAGTCCCAATGCAGGATACCCCGAAGCAGCATTAGCCGGCATTCTCGACTGCCGTTTCGGTGGCCCTAACACTTACCAGGGGAAGCTGGTAGAAAAACCGTATATCGGGGAAAATGACCGCAGTATTGCCCATGAAGAATTCCGGACCGTAGCGCTCCTGAATCATGCGGTAACCTTTACGGTGGTGATTTGTATCGCCGCCATAAAATACTACCTGCTGTGGCATGCACAACAGGCTGGGTGATATTTTGCAGGGGCACGCCAGACAGGGATTTTCACAGTCTTCAAAATTGGGGGTATAAACAGTGATGAGAGGCCGGCTAAATGCCCTGGTGGCGAAAGTGCTGCTTAAATACGGATGCAAGGTAACAGGAATCATTCACAGATATCGGGTGGAACCTATATCCGCGGCGATATTTTATATATTCGACGGATTTGGGGAGATGCCGTCAAATGTTTTTATCTTCGCGGCCACCTCCCGGGTAGGTTGTTTACGGGTAGGAAATCCGGTGGAAATTGGTACTCCTGGCCGTATAACGTGTAGTGTAAACGTAAAGTAGTGATATGATTCAACAAACTAAGATCAGTGTTTTAAGCTGCGGCTGGCTCGGAAAACCACTAGCCCTGCACCTGCAGGCGGCAGGTTATGGCGTAAAAGGAGCCAGAACATCGGCTGCCGGCGTCAGGGAGCTGGAAGCGCTGGGACTGGAGGCCTATGAAATAGTGTTGTCTGAAGAGGTGTTGTCCGGGCCCGATGCATTCTGGGATGCGGATATCCTTGTTGTAAATATCCCGCCCCGCAAGGAAAGAGGAAAAGAAGCACATATCGCCGAAATAGCCCTGCTGCGTAGTTTTGTTGAAACAACCGCTATCCGTAGAGTGTTATTTGTGAGTTCTACCTCCGTATATGCCGATATCAACGGGTTGGTGACGGAAGACAATGAAGAAATGCCGGATACCCTCAATGGACAGGCGTTAAGAGCGGTGGAGGCCCTGTTGATGGAATCGCCCGTATTTGAAACCACGGTACTACGTTTCGGAGGCCTGATCGGTTACGACCGGGTACCAGACGAACGCCGGTTGCTGGAAGGGAAGCGGGTAAACGAACAACCGATGAACGTCATTCACCGGGACGACTGCATTGGCGTTATCCAAATGGTGATTGAGAAAGAGGCCTGGGGAGAAGTATTCAATGCCTGCGCTACCCGGCATCCGTTGCGCTGCGCCTACTACAAGGCTGCTGCACAGGCCATAGGACTGCAATTACCCCGGCGCATGCCCGCTGAAGAACAACCCTATAAAATAGTGGGATCCAGTAAACTGAGAAATAAGCTGGGCTATACTTTTACCTACGATGATCCACTGCTGATTTTTAATCAGCCCTCCAAACAGGTATAGGCAGTTTTCCGCCAGTTGCGCATCCACAGGCCGGTGTACCGGGAAAAGCGCAGGAATACCGCGGTACGCATCTCCGGAAAAATAAAAATAATTGTTTACATATATTAAAATCGCTATATTGTAAGACCTCTGCCAGTTACTATGCCAACGGAGAGGCGTATTCAACCATATATTGATCACTACCTAAACCTGAAAAAAAGCCGTGAATCTCCTGTTACTTAGCCTGTTTGCCATAGCAATCTGGCTGATGTTCTCCCTCTACCGGACTCACAATCGCAAAAAGGTTGCATTTATGACACCCGTAAGATCTGCGAACATCCTGAAAATCCATAGCTATAAATCTTTCGGTATCCTTGCCACTATCCGGTTTAAGGACTCGCTGACGCCACAGATAGGCGACCGTTTACATGAAGAAGGAAATATCTACCAGATAACGGGGGTAGTAACTCCCGACCCGGTACAGGAACAACCTAAAGATACCTGGGACTGCCGGTTGGTAAAAATGTAAGCGATGGAATACCTCAAGATATCCTGGCTTTATCCTTTTAAAGATGAACCCGAACTCCTGTACAGCGAAATCGACGCACAGCGCCAGGAAAGCCGGAAAATAGAGATATACCCGGATGGCAGCTTTGGCATTGCCAGTCCCCAGTTTCATTTTGGCGGCACCGCTTTATCTGGCCTGGTAATACCCGAGATAGAAGAATTTTCGGCAGATACCCAGCTTGTCTCTGAACAGATTTCAGCTGCCGAATTTGAAGGGATCTGGAACAAATATTTTAATTTTTTGTCCTGACGTTGCTGGTCTGCGATTTGCGTTAAGATCTCTTAAAAG
The DNA here is from genome assembly GCF_012641265.1 of Chitinophaga eiseniae. Taxonomy (GTDB): domain Bacteria; phylum Bacteroidota; class Bacteroidia; order Chitinophagales; family Chitinophagaceae; genus Chitinophaga; species Chitinophaga eiseniae_A. Next base: position 90,502 of record NZ_JABAHZ010000001.1, read on the forward strand.
GGGATCTTATGAATGCATTTATGATTAAAACAACCGGCGGACGGTTTTATGTAAGACCTTGTACTCTTGGGCGTTTCCTGGTGGATATAGACGGGGAGGAGGTTGCTATGGAAAAAGATGAAGACGGATATGTGCGGGCGCCCGGTGCTACCGACAGCGGACACCGGTTGGATATGCAACTGCTGAACAATATTGCGGAACAAATTGCCAGGCAAACAGCGTAATAAATCCACAATCTGGGGTCAGGCGAAGTCGGCAAATGCCTGCAGGTATTTGTCGATATAAACGGCCTTGGTTTTGGATTTATACTGCATCACAAACCTGGGGTGTTCCAGCGGAACCACTTTTTTGAAAAAGTGTTCCTTGTCGTTCAGCGCCTGCAAAAAAGCTGCATTCTTGCCTGTTCCCATCACATAACAGACTTCCCGGCTGATATTCCATTCCAGCTGTTCTTTCAGGCTTTTTATAATGAAGTCGTAGGCGGCTTTTGTCAGCGCGGCACTATCGTAATAATTATAGTTGATTTCCTTGCCCCCGGGCTGTATAGCGGTAAACCCTAATGGGCATACTGAGCTGATATAAAATTGCTGGTAGAACTTCTTAACGCCGCCATAGGCATCAATCACGTCATATATAAATACAGAAGAGGGTTCATGGGTTTTCAGCCCCTGGATTTCTATACCACACTTCTCCCACATCCTTTTAGTATCTGTAAAAGGTACACCGGTAGCGCCGGAGCCCAGCCGGCCGGGGTTGATGCCCATGATCAGCTGCCGGGGCTTTTTATCGTCGTAAAACTTTTTATAAAACTGCGTCATAATATCCATAATGCCGGGACCCTCTTTAAAAGGATTCATGACACGGATACCGGGAGGTAACTTACCAGGAAAATGCAGATGGCTGTTGAAGTTAATAATCTGATCGGCGATAGTCATGCTGCAATTTAGACCATTTGGTGATGCCTGGTTATTTTTTCCAGGATATCTTCTTCGCGGTAAGGCTTCATAATATAATCGTTTAGCCCTGACCGTAAGTACAGCGAAATATCATCTTCCATCACGTTGCCGGTAATGGCGATAATCGTGACGCTGGCCTTTTTCTTGTCGGGAAGTTCACGGATCATGGCGGTGAGCATCAGCCCGTCGATACCGGGAAGATCGATGTCGGTAAGGATAAAATCGAAGGCTTCGCGTTGGTATACTTCCAGGGCTTCTTCTGCAGAAGAAACAATATGGAAAGAGGCCTGCATCCTGTTGAGCATCAGTGCCAACAGTTTCTGGTTAAGGATACTGTCTTCTACCACCAGTAATCGGATTCCTGCAGGAATGGTGGCATTGGTAGGTGTATTACTCACGGGGACAATAATTTTTTTGGTAGCCGGAGATGGGGGCATCGCCTGATACCTGATTTCAAAATAAAAAGTGGTGCCTTTACCTGGAAGGCTCTCCACATGAATTTTACCGTTATGCAGATCGATGATTTTCTTTGTAATGTGTAATCCCAATCCGCTTCCTTTATGATGATGGTTATTTCCCTGGGAGAAAGCGTTGAATAACAAAGGTAATTCTTTATGGGAAATACCAGGACCAGTATCTTTTACACTTACCTGTAACAGGTTGTTGTCACGCATATGCGCGGTAACGGTAATGTTCCCTTTTTCGGTAAACTTAATGGCGTTCGCTACCAGGTTGATCAATACCTGTTTCAGCCGGAAATCGTCGCCTATCACCTGTAAGGTGCTGGGGAAATAGATGTTGACGACCAGGGGCAGCGACTTCATCTCGGCCTGGATAGACAAGGCCTGGCATACCTCTTCAATGGTAGTGCGGGGCGCAAATTTTTCCTGGCGCAACACGGGCGTAACGCTTTCCATCTGCGTGTAGTCCAATACGTTATTGACGACCTGCAACAGCATCTGTGCCGAATGACGCAGGGCGGATATGTTTTCGGGTGACTGGTCCCGTTCCAGCTGGGATGAAAACCCAAGTATCGACTGCACGGGCGTGCGGATCTCGTGGCTCACTGTAGCTGCAAAATCGCTTTTTTGCTGCGCAAACGTTTCGGCCTGTTGCTTGGCCTTTAACAAAGCAAGGTCGTACCGGTACAGGCGGATAATGCCATAGATCACAATGCCCACCATCAGGAGTATCAAAGGAATCTCCCAGGAGTTATGCTTATCGAGCCGGTATAGCGAATGGTCGATATCCTGTCCCAGCTGTAGCCGGCGTTTGTCCGTTTCCGTTGTAATGTTTTGTTTTAATGTGGCCATCAGGTGGAGCAGCTCGGAAAACAGGCGTTCATTGGCCACCACCAGGGCATACTCTTTTTGTTTCAGCTTGTTGTGACTTTCCGTGGCATTCTTTAAAAAGTTAGCATAGGTATCCTGTATCTTTTTCAGTTGCTCTTTGGTAAATGCCCGGTTGCTGCCGGTATCACGCTGCACAATGGTTACCTGGCGATTGGTTTGCTGAACGCCGGACTTATTGCTGATCGCATCTTTCAGGCGGCCAAACAGCTTTTTCTTACCCCGGGTGCTGGCTACGTGGGTGGTGACCATCGTATCTGCTGCCGGTTTTATTTGCGGAAGTTTAATCTGGCTTAACTGCTTTTCGGGGGAAGGGACATCAGTAGTGTCCCATACCTGCGACAACTGCAGGAGAGAGTCTACATATTGCCGTGTTTCCAGGAACAGGGATGATTTCCGGGCTTTGTCGGCCATCAGGACTTCCAGTTGCTGCTCATCCTTTTCCGAAGTCAGGGCGCTGTCCAGGTGCGCGGTAATACCATTTAGTTGCGATATATAGGTGTGCAGGTATTTGCGGTCATAAGTAAGGGTATAGATGCGGAAATTATTATCGGCGGCATACAATAGCTGTACGGCCTGGTCAATGTGACCAACATCGGCTTTGGTGGCAACGAGATGTTTTACGACGATACCTAGTTGTGTTGATTCCTTTTTCTTTAGAAAAAAGATCATGAAAAATGTCATTAGCACCAGTACCATGATGGTTAACACTACGTAACGGGTAAACGTCTTTTTTTCGGGTAATTTGTACATTGTTACATTATAATGATTGCGCTGGCAGGAGTGGCTTTCCCGGCCAAAGAACGAAAATAGATGATTTTATTTTCCATAACTAATAGATTATCAATTGAAAACAATGAATATGGGTATGTATTTTCGGTTGAATTGGCTATATATTAATATATTTAATGCATTAATGTTTTTTATATAATAAAGGCCAAACTTCCCGCCTGGTTACCGTTGGTATAATAAATTTTAGATATCTTTTAGTCAGGCAAAATTCAGGCGTGTTTTTGTATTATTATTGCGGTAGTAATATCATTTCCATGCGTCTTATGAGAATCTGCTTAATAAACATCCTGCTGTTATTCATTTTCTTACCAGCCGTTTATAGTCAACCCAGCGCACCAGATCCGCACTACCGGTTTATTGCCGGACCGTCCTTGTTGCAGGATAGGAATTTCTACCTTTTTACGCTGATGGAACGTTTACCAGGCCTGTCTGCACCGCTGGAGAAAGACAGTGCCCTGCAGCATATACTGGTTAACTGCCAGGAACGTATAGCCCATCCTGTGAGTAAGGAAACACCCGCCGAAGCGTTGCTGTTTTCGGACGACGCCATCCGGGACGTAACAAGCGCGTTGCTGCGTTTATCGCGGCAATATCCGGAGCAAATGGCGCCCTTGTTTCGTGAAATGCGTGCCAGCGGACTGTTTCAACTGTATGCCGGCAAAGGCGATCATGAACTGCTGGAAGCAGCGTGGAAAGATGCCGCCAACGGTATCAACTATATCATTAACGGTTATACGACAGGAAAGGGACAGCGTTATCCCACCATCGATTCCGCTGCATTTTACGTAGAGGCGCGGGCGTATAAGAACGCTGTACAGCGATTAGCAGGGAAAGCAGGAGAGAAGAACACCCTTTTCTTTCAACCCTCTCTGCGACTGGCACTGGGCTTGCTCACCCTCAACCGGCGCGAAGAAGCCATCCGTTATGAGCCCTTGTCGGCACTCAATGCCGCCGCCTGGAAGCAGATAAAGAAAACCGATTGGAGTAAATATATGTACCCGGCCATGGTGATCCTGGGCGCCAGCCCCAAAGCGACGGAGCGCATCAGCGAAATCGGTAAAAACCGCTGCCGTATGGGCGCCGAATTATACCGCAAAGGGCAGGTGCCCTTCATTATCGTATCCGGAGGTCATGTGAGACCAGTGTTCACCACGTTTTCAGAAGGAGTGGAAATGAAAAAGTACCTGGTGGAAGAATTGAAAATCCCCGCATCTGCGGTGCTGGTAGACCCCTATGCGCGGCATACCACCACCAATTTACGCAACGCCGTGCGCCTGGCGTGGAGAAGCGGTATGCCGGTCGATAAGCGCATGTTGTGTGTATCTGATGCTATGCACCTCGTGTATGTAAACAGCCCCGTGTTTGCACAACGTTGTAATACCGAGCTGGGTTATGTGCCGGTAGCGGATATCCAGCAAACAGACCTTTACTTTTTGTCATTTATGCCTGATCTCCGCTCCCTGCAGGCTAACGCCATGGATCCGCTGGATCCCTGACCGGTGCACGCAATATTTTAATCACTTGTTCGTCTTACTTACATCTACAATTATCATTTATGTCTGAGTCACCTTTGTATACCATCCTCGGCGCAGGAGGTATTATTGCCAATGAACTGGCCTCCACACTGGTCAGCAACCAGAAAAGGGTACGCCTCGTAAGTCGCTCCCCTCAATCCATTGCCGGTATTACCGACCTGGTATCTGCAGATATCACGGATGCCGCGCAAACACTCAATGCTGTGAAAGGAAGCGCCGTAGTATTCCTCACGGCGGGACTCAAATATGACATTAAAGTATGGTCCGATGCATGGCCCCGGATCATGAATAATGTTATAGCAGCTTGTAAAGCTACCGGCGCTAAACTGATCTTCTTCGACAACGTATACTCGTACGGGTTAGTAAACGGTCCTATGAAAGAAGATACCCCGTATCAGCCCAGCAGCAAAAAAGGCCAGGTACGCGCGGCTGTTGCCACTCAATTAATGAATGAAGTAAAAGCGGGGAATATCACTGCTACCATTGCCAGGGCAGCGGATTTCTACGGTCCGGGCGCCGATAAAACCGGTTTCCTTAACCTCCTTATCATCGACAAATTCAAAAATAAAAGCTCGGCTATGTGGCTGGGAAAAGATACTCTCACACATAGCTATACCTTTACTCCGGATGCCGCCAAAGGACTTTACCTGTTGTCGCAGGATGACAGCTCCTGGAACCAGGTGTGGCATCTCCCTACGGCCAACCCTGCGCCCGATGGCAAAGGTTATATGCAGATGATTGCCGCGCAAATGGGTGTGAAACCCAGGTACATGAAGCTGGGCGGCTTTATGCTCACCATCTCGGGATTGTTTGATCCTACCATCCGGGAACTGAAGGAAATGCTTTACCAGAACAACTATCCCTATATATTGGATTCATCAAAATTTGAAAATCATTTTCATGTTAAACCTACGCCTTATGAAGAAGGTATACGTTTAACACTGGCAAAACAATAGTCTACTAATTTTGTAGGAAATAAATTTGGTAATTAAATTTTCTGCCCTATCTTTGCACCAGTTCTTTAAATAGCTTATCAAGAAAGGAGGAGGGAAATGGCCCTGCGAATCCTTAGCAACCATCGCGCGAAAGCGAGAAAGGTGCTGCATCCATCCCCGCTTTTAGCGGGGAAAGATAAGTCAGATTACATGTTTTTAATCGCATTATCATATAATGTAAAAACTCATCTGGCATCCAGGTGAGTTTTTTTTTGTACCTGCCCACCACTTCTTGATACGCTCATTTAACCGGACCTGTTTAATCAATTTTTCATCAAACTAAAAATCAAATGAAGATGAGCACTATCACCCAACTGATCCATTCTATCCCGGTAGACCCGCAAACAGGCGCTATTGCTGTACCTATCTATCAAACATCTACTTTTGTACAGGACGCACCCGGCATTAACAAGGGATATGACTATGCCCGGTCTAACAATCCTACCCGGGAAGCAGCCGAAAAAATTATCGCTCAACTCGAAGGCGGCGCCGCTGCTTCCGCCTTTGCCAGTGGCCTCGCTGCCATCGATGCAGTGATCAAACTGTTAAAGTCAGGCGATGAAATCGTAGCCGTAGACGATATCTATGGCGGCGCTTTCCGCCTGTTTCATAAGGTGTATGAAAAATTTGGTATCAAAGTAAAATATGTAGATACTTCCGATACACAGGCGGTATTCAATGCCATTACACCGGCCACCCGCCTTATCTGGCTGGAAACGCCTACCAACCCAACGCTGAAGATCTCTGATATTGCAGCGATAGGGCGCATTGCCAAAGCGCATAACTGCCTGTTTTGCGTCGATAATACCTTTGCTTCCCCTATACTGCAAAAGCCGTTGCAATTGGGCGCCGACCTGGTCATACACAGCGCCACCAAATACCTCGGTGGCCATAGCGACCTGATTGCCGGCGTGGTCATCTCAAAAACGCCGCAACTGGGCGAGGAAATTAAGTTCTACCAAAATGCCTGTGGTGCTATTCTTTCGCCGTTCGACAGCTTCCTCCTGATCAGGGGCATAGAAACCCTGCCACTGCGCATCAAACAGCATGGCATCAACGCACAGGCATTGGCCGAATACCTGGAGCAACATCCTGCCGTAGAAAAAGTATTTTACCCGGGGCTACCGTCGCATCCGGGGCATGAGCTGGCAAAGCAGCAGAGCAAAGGATTTGGAGGAATCATTTCTTTCACACTCAAAGACGATACCACCGAAGCAGCTACCGCTTTCGTAACAGGTACGCACTACTTCAAACTGGCGGAAAGCCTGGGCGGTATTAAGAGCCTGGTCTGTCACCCTGCGGCCATGACCCATAAATCTATTCCTGCTGAAAAGAGAAAGGCAGCGGGTGTAAGCGATAGCCTCATCCGGTTGTCGGTAGGGCTGGAAGAAACAGCCGACCTGCTGGCCGACCTGGAACAGGCGTTTAAGAAACTGCCGGCGACCGCCCGCGAAGAAACCGCGTTGTCAGCATAGCGGCTACATTATCGCCTGTGGCATTGAGAATGGTGGCCAACGGATCTACAAGGGTACCGATAATCATCAGTGGGGGCAAGGCTTCTATCGGGAAGCCGTAGATGCTCATCACCAGCATCTCCCCAATATAACCCCCATTGGGGATACCGCCTTCTACAATGCTGGCAATGACGGTAACACCGAGCGCCATGAGGATAATGCCCGGTCCATCGAAGCTCTTGCCAAACATGGCAAATACCACCGCCATCTTGATAATAGAAGAAATACTGGAGCCATCTTTATGCAGGGTGGCTCCCAGGGGAACTACCACGCCGCCTATATCCTCAGGTACGCCCATCGCTTTTACCGCGTTGAGATTGGCGGGAATGGTAGCAATGCTGCTACCGGTGCCCACTGCAGTAAGCGTAGGTATAATATTATTTTTCCAGAAGATGCGGATACCCGGCATACCACCGGCAATGAAGGCGTATAAGGTGAAGCCAACAAGAAAGTACAAGGAGCCGAAGCCATAATAGATACCCAGGGAATGCGCGTAGGTGCCAAACAATTTTGGGCCTACAGTGCCCACCTGGTAAGCGAAGTAAGCCCCTAAGCCAACAGGGCCCAGACGCATAATTACAATGAGCACATCTTTCATTACCTCGTTGCCGGAATGCAAAAACTGCCGGAATGCTCTACCACGCTCGCCTGCGCGCATAGCCGCCAAACCGGTGATGCCCGAAAATATAATAAACGGCAACATGTTTTTGCGGGACAGTATCTCGTAGAACTCATTTACAGTAAGGAGTTTAACGACCTGGTCTCCCCAGTTGCCCGGCTGTTCCAGGTTGATATCATGACTCAGCGTTACCTGTTGATGTATCGGGAAAATCCATACCGCTACAATGGTTAAGAAAGCAGAGAGAAGAACGGTAGACAGGAATACCAGCGACATCACGCCCAGTATACGCCCCAGCTTATTACCGGCTTCAATATGGGCGATGGCGCTGGCAATACAGAAAAATACCAGCGGTATAATGGCAGTAAATAAAAGGTTCAGGAATATGTCGGCGATGGGCTTTATCACAACAACTTTTTCACCGAATATAAGCCCTGCAATACTACCTGCTATAATGCCGGCCAGCAGCGTAAACATGCTGCGGTACGTCTTGAAAAATCCCATGCCTGAAGTTTATAGGGTACAAGTTAACCAAATGTAATTGATCCGTGAACAATCAGGGCTGATTATTGTTTAATGAAATTTGTATACTAATTTTAGTACTATGAAAAGCTGGTTGTTGGGTTTGTTGCTTCCCTTTGCCCTGGTGCAGGATAAAACTTATACTGTGGGAGAGGTAATGCGCAATGCCCGCCGGCTGCATAACGATAGCACTACTGTGCAGCTCATCGGCTACTTTACCAAAAAGTTGAATAACAATAACTACGTGTTTGAAGACCGGACCGCAGAAATTCACGTAAATGTACCACCCAAATTCCTACCCGGACGCCCGCTGAGCGATCGGGAAGCGGTGACCATTAAAGTATGGGTAGAATATGAAATGGATAAACCCATTACATTAACGGTTAACCAGCCAATTAATTAACGGTGAGGACTATATGATTTTTCCCACAAAGGTGTAAATGCTCTTCATACTCACCAGGATCACAATTACAGCCACGGCCACCATAATGGTTTTAGCGGAAATTTTATTGGATACCCGGGCTGCAATGGGGGAAGCAATGGCGCTGCCCAATACCAGGCCCAGTACAGCATCCCAGTGTACGTGAGAAAGTACCGTAACAAATGTGAGGGAACTGAGCATGGCAATAAAAAAGCGGGTAGCCTTTACCGTGCCTAACGAAAAGCGGGGATGCCTGCCGCCGGCAATGAGCGAGGATAATACGATAGAGCCCCAGCCTCCGCCACCAATGGCATCTATAAAACCACCTCCAAATCCCAGGAAACCGATACGTTTTATTTTTTTAGCCACTACCTTTTTCCGCTGCGCCTGGATAGCCCGTTTCAGGATCACGGTTCCGAGGATCAGGGTATATAAGGATACCAGGGGTTTGGTATATTGTGCGTAATGTTCGAGCGAGGATAGCAGGTAGGCCCCGATCACCGCGCCGGCAATACCCGGTAATATCAGGAGTTTAAAGAGTTTCTTGTTGACATTTCCCATTCTCAGGTGCATCCAGCCGGCAATGCCGCAACTCAGGATTTCCGAAATATGCACCGCCGTACTGGCCGATGCCGGCGGTATCCCCATCGACAACGAAAAGGTAGTAGACGTAATACCATACGACATGCCAATGGCGCCATCGATCATGGCAAAAATAAACCCGGCAATGAGGAAGTAATAGAAAGTAGGAGGGACATCTTCTACATATACGCGAAAATCGGGCGACTGCCACCAGGCAATGCCCAATCCCGTTACCAGGAGCAGTAGTCCGGCCAACCCGTATATCCAGCGTTGTTGTCTAAACGTGCTGCTTTCGGTATTGATGCCGTTTCCTTTTGGCGCTACCGCCTTCGATTCCGCTGTGATATTGGCTGCAGGGGCAACCAGGGTAGTAGTATCTTTCTCCATTTTTTATGATATGCCTGCCTTAATTCACCACAAAATACATAAACTCTATGAAATAAGTAGACTATTTAAAAAAAAATAGCCCCCGACCGTCAATAAATAAGTTATTCATAAAATAGCAACAACGTATAAAAATTGATTTACCTATATTTGGGGTTGCGAACCAATTTACGAACTACATGCTTTGGCAACTTTTCTGGACCATTATATTAGTGCTTTTAAACGGATTCTTTGTAGCGGCGGAATTTGCCATTGTCAAAGTACGTTCCTCCCAAATCGCCAGCAAGGGCGGTGCGGGGAAGAGAACCACCGCGGCGGCCAAGAGTATATTAAGTAACCTGGACGGGTACCTGGCTGCTACCCAGCTGGGCATTACCCTGGCTTCCCTGGGCCTGGGCTGGGTGGGCGAGTCTGTAATGACTACAATTGTACTCACGGTAATGGATAAACTGGGTATCCACATCGCCGAATCTGCCGTACATGTGATTGCAGTGGCCATCGCCTTCACCATTATCACCATCTTACATATCGTTTTCGGGGAACTGGCCCCTAAATCAATGGCCATCCGTAAACCGTTACCCACCACGCTGGTGGTAGCCGTTCCGTTAAGAGCGCTGTTCGTCATTTTCCGCCCTTTTATCTGGATGCTCAACGGGTTCGCCAATAGTATCCTCCGCCTGATCGGTATTACCCCGGTGGGAGAGTCCGAAATTCACTCCGAAGAAGAGCTGAAGCTGATTATCTCTGAAAGCCAGGAAGGGGGCGCTATCGAAGAAACGGAGCGGGAACTGATCCAGAACGTATTTGAATTCGATGACAGCCGGGTAAAGGAAATCCTTACCCACCGCAAAGATATTTCCGCTCTCGACATTAACCTGCCCCTGGCAGAATTGATAGACCAGGTTATCCGCGATGGCTATTCCCGCTACCCTATATACAGCAACTCCCTCGATCACCTCCAGGGCGTGGTATATACCAAAGATGTGGTAAAAGGCATGCATGAGAAAACGCTGGTCAACATAAAAGATATCATGAAGCCGGTATTTTATGTGCCGGACAGCATGAAGATCAAAGACCTCCTGCGTACTTTCCAGCTGCAACGCCTGCAAATGGCCGTTGTAACCAACGAATTCGGCGACACAGAAGGGATTGTGACCATGGAAGATATCCTGGAAGAACTGGTAGGGGATATCCAGGATGAACACGACCATGAGGCGCCTATCGTGGAACAAAAAGATGATAACTTTATCGTCAACGCGCACGAATACCTGGCCGACATCAATGAGCTGCTGCCTTACCCACTCCCTGAAAGTGAACATTATGAAACACTTTCCGGTTTAATCAATTACATACATGGTAATATCCCCCGTGAAGGAGAAGTGATCATCATCGAAAACTACGAAGTGCTGATCCTGAAGATGTTCCGTAGTTCCGTGGAGAAAGCGAGACTGAAACTGATCCGTTAAATAATTTTTATGGAGAAGAAGATACTGCACGTACTGGAAGGACGCGAAAAACACATTACGGATACCGAGGTTGTCAGGCAATCGCTGCCCGCTATGCAGTTCCGGTTTGCCAGCCCTTTCATTGTGATACATCATATGCCGGCCAAATATTTTGCCCCGGGATCGCCGGAAGACAGGCTGCATCCGCATCCGCACCGTGGCTTTGCCCCGGTTACCTTTATGCTGCAGGGACAAGGCTTCCACCGCGATAATGCCGGTAACGCTATGACAGTGACCGGTGGTGACGTACAGTGGATGTTTGCCGGTAAAGGCATCCTCCACAGTGAAGGTCCTTCCCCCGAATTCCTGGAAAAGGGTGGTAATTATGAACTGCTGCAACTATGGTTTAATGTGCCTGCTGCCCATAAGGGTGAAAATCCCTGGTACCAATACATTAAAGGCGCAGAAATGCCCGCTGTGGCGGTAAAGGAAGGTGTACACCTTACCCTGGTGGGCGGTGACTATGAAGGCAAAAAAGGCCCCCTGAAAAACTATACGCCCATTACTGCTATCTGGGGAAAGGTAGATGCCGGTAGCCAGGTAACATTAACGGCCACTTCCGGCTACTGGACTTTATTGTATGTAGTGGATGGCAAAATAAATGTAAACGGAACGGATGTTACCGGGTACCACCTGGTAGTATTTGATAAAGAAGATACCGCCGGCGATATACATATTACCGCCGCTGAAGATACACGCCTGTTATATCTTTGCGCCGAACCGATCAACGAACCGGTAGCCGCAAAAGACAACTTCGTGATGAATACCGCGGAAGAAGTGGACCAGGCAATAGCAGACTATAAAAACGGCTTATTCGGCACCCTGGAAAAATAAAAAACTCCTGGCAAGAGCCAGGAGTTCGGTACTATAGTCATCTATCTTACTTATTCTTATTAAACGCTATCTTTCTTGGGCCTCCAGGTTGTGTCCTTTCCCATTCCTTTTTTCTTCCAATCCTTCTTTTCAGCGTGGTGCTTTTTAGGCATGGTATCCACCGACTGACGCAAAGCGCCTTCGGAAATAACGCTACCGTTAGTTGCTATCGGAGCGGCCTGTGCTGCATGGTCCGGGTTTCCCTTAAAGAAAAAAAGCAGCATCAGTAGTACGACAAGGCCAATAGTGGCAGGCAGGTTTTTCATAATGCTAATATTTTTGTTCATGAAAACGTAGGCAGATATCTTGCCAAATACCCGTTGGTTTGAGCTAATCGATTGAACATATTTAAGTTATACATTATTTCACCTAGCCCAGCCGCAGCCGTTAACTGTGGACATTGCCCGTCAATCAGTGGAACACGGGTAACACGATTATTCCCACAAACACCCCACAGGCGGGCAAAGGAGTAGGGCACTGCTTTTGTGTCGCATGAAATATTGCTTACTTTAAATCTATTTGCTATGAAGAACGTGAATAGCGCCAACAACCAGCGGAGCAGACAGCCTCATTTACCCAAACCGGAAATCCGGGACCACCTGGATAGCCGCAAGAATGAAGAACAGGTGTTTAAAGGAAATGATATGACACATAACAGTAAAGACACCAAAGCACACAAACAGAAAAAACAAGGATGATGGACAGCAAAATAACAACAGGCTTCCTGATATGGATGGTCATTCTTTTTTCCTGTAACAGCCCCCTGCAAAATAAAAAAGAGCGGGCACAGCATGATTCCGCCAATGCCCCCCCGGAGGTTGCTTCTCCCGATAATAAGAAAAATGTGACGAAAGATACTACTTATGACAGCTTGCACATAATAGCCAGAACAGAGGGGAACGATAACATCAGAAACCTGGTGCTGATTGTAGTGGATAAGAAGGATACTACGCGGCAGGACAGCGTAATGGAGCGCGATATTAAAGGAACGCTGAAAGATGTGATGATAGCCGACCTTGATAAAGATGGCAAACCGGAAATTTATTGTTCCACGTTATCAGAAGGCACAGGACATTATGGGAAAATATATGCCTATAACCTGGGCAATAAAATAACCGGCATCAATACCGATGCTATCGACACCATGGAGCTGCCCTCTTATAGAGGAGAGGACACTTTTTATATAAAAGGAGACCGGCTGGTACGTAGTTTCCCGGTGTATAAACCGGGGGATCCGGAGGCGCTTACCTCCAATACCCAAGGGATGCTGTTATATTATCTAAAGCGGGAACAGGATACATTGATAATGGTGCAACAACCGTAAGTAGCTGAAAGCGAAAAGCAAAAAGCTATTGTAGTGAATGACCAATGCGAATTTTAATATTCGCTAAGATCAATCTTCACAATAGCTTTTTGCTTTTCGCTTTTTGCTTTCATCTCTATTTATTATAACCAATAGCTTCTTTGTCCCAACGGTTATAGAAGTACTGTAACGCCTGCTGAAACTGGGTAAAATTCTTATTAGCCGTCTGGCTCCAGCCATCTTCGGCATAGGCTGCCAACCGCGGAAATACCTGGCGATTCATAGATTTTACATCGGGTATCCATTCTCCCCACATCTGGCAGCCGGTACCTAATATTTGCGCATGGTATTTAGGATCTAATCCGGCAGGAATAGGATCAAAATTATATGCCTTTTCCAGCGAGATGTCCTGGTAGCTATAGTCCAGGTAAGTGAGCGCATGATAGGAGTTCACTACATCGTATCCTTTGGACACCGCGTCGTTGATCAATTTCAGGTCGCCTTTCCAGAATTGTACAATGGTACCTGGCGCCAGCTTTTCAGTGACTGTATTGTCTTTGTTGTCGGTATATTCATGCAGTTTGCTACCCATGATTTCATTCCAGCCGGTCATCCGGCGTTTTTTTCCCGCCAGGTAGTTGGAAATACCGTTGGTAAAGGCTATTTGCAGGTCGGCCGGAGAGTTGAGATGCTGCGCTTTCATATAAGCATTCACGCCAGGATCAGCCTTCCATTGGTCATACCTTACCTCGTCGCCGCCGATATGAATGACCTTAGAGGGGAATAAGGCAATCACTTCCTGTAATACATCCTGGAGGAAGGCAATCACTTTTGGGTCAGATACATTGAAAACATCGTAATGCACGCCGAAGGCGGTGGGTACCTTGATAGCCTGGTGGGTAGTGCCCAGCCAGGGATAGGCCGCAATGGCGGCGCTGGAATGGCCCGGCATTTCTATTTCCGGAACCACCGTAATATGCCGGTCGGCCGCGTATTTGATAATTTCTTTAATCTGCTCCTGGGTATAATAGCCTTCATGTACCTTGCCGTCAAATACTTTGCTGTTCCAGGTGCCTATCTGTGTAGAGTCGCGCTTGCCGCCCACCTGTGTCAGCAGCGGATATTTTTTGATTTCTATGCGCCAGCCCTGGTCATCTGTCAGGTGCCAGTGAAACACATTCATCTTCAACAGGGCCATTTCATCCAACAGACGCTTAACGGTTTCACCGCCTTTGAAATAACGGCCTTCATCCAGCATGAAAGCGCGCCAGCCAAAGCGGGGCTTATCTTTAATGGCAACGGCATTTATCGTATACGTGTTCCCGTTAGTAGCGATCAGCTGGCGCAGCGACTGGGTACCGTAGAAAATGCCGGTATTGGTGGCGGCGGTAATGTCGACATGATCGGAATTTACCTGCAGCTGGTAGCCTTCATCTCCCAGCTCTTTTTTGAGGGCGGGATTGATGGCAAGGCGGATGTAATTGTTTTTGGCGCTGGGTTTCAGCGGAAGTGCCATGCCATAACTCTCCTGTAGGGACAATGCAAGGAGATTGGCCTCGCCGGCGCTCTTGCCAGGAATAATGGCAGTGGCGCCGGATAATGTAAAGGTGCCGGTTAACGTTTTTACTTCCGACGGCTGCGGAATGATGTTAATGGCATGCCCCGGAGTGGTGCGCGCCGATAGCAAAAGCAGGAACGCGCCTGCCAGCGTGGAACGTAGTTTTGACATACAGAGATTTTAATTGTTCACTTGATTAACCGTGATAAAATACAAATAAAATCCCATGATTTAAAACTATGCCTGCCCACGGGAAATCGTAATGTCCGTGATCGCTTCGGAATAAAATACCGGCGGCACGTTTTTCAACGGCAACAGGCAGTCGGCTGCTTCTTTATCTGTACTGCGGAACCAAGGTTGTGATGTTTTAGTTTTATCGATGAAGTACAGCTTGCCCAGCTTAGACCGCAATTGGTCGGCAGCAGCAATATTATTCATCTCCAGGACCACTTCCAGCTGGTGTACATCATCTGTTTTGTGCCAGGCATACATGAATTTACTATCGCTGCCCTCACTCAGTTTCCAACCTTTCTGTTCCATGTGGGCATGCAATACCTCGCTTTCCATCCATATATCTTCAAAATCTTCTACCAGCGTAGTATAGGCCTGTTGCGGCAACAAGGCACTTACCGGTCTTTCCAGTTGAGGGAAAACCGGTTCAATACCGCGTTCTGCAAATTTATGCTGCCACTGTTGTAAAGTAGCTGTATCCAGCATCAGGGGATGCAGGATGCGTACACTGGTATTTTCGAGCAACGTAATCTCCGTATCTACTGCTGTAAGCAGGGCCATATTGTCCTGGCAGTAGAATGGTGTGATCAGCTGATCCTGTTCATCAAATAATCCCCACAGCAACCGTTGGGCGAATACAAACATTAATGGATTTCCCAGGAACAGTTGCCGCCATGCGTGGCTGCTCCATTTACGCTGTATCACCAGGAAATACTCCAGTCGCTGCGACTGCGATTTTACCGCATCGGTAATTTCTTTGGCCAGCAGCTTAAATGATTCTCTCATTTCATTGGAAGTACCGGTAGGTATGGATTTGAAGCGCCGGTTATTTTCGTTGAGATAACCAGGTTTGAAGTGGTTATCGATAAATACGCGCCAGGTTTCGTTGTTTATCTCCACATATTTAAACATGCCGGTAAAGCCGAAATCAGGTGCAATACGGTCTCCCAGTTCATGAATGCTGATGCCCAGTTCAGCGGCGGTGCTTTGCAAGGTTGCCAATGCAGCTGCACCCACGGCCGATTTGCGGATACGGTAGCGGCGCGACAGGAATTCTACAAAGCGAAGTGCATTGGCGCTGCCTTGCATGGCCAGCGCCGCAATGCCGTGTTCCGCCATTTTGAAACGCTTGGATTCTATCCAGAAATGCATGGCGTCCTTGAGCTTTTCTACCAGCTGATCATCGCCCAGCATCGCCGCTACAATCAGCAGGTACCGGATACTGGCGTCGCCACCCTGTTGCTGGTACTGCTGAAATAAGGCCGAAGCAAATTCCCCACTGCGGGAACGGTCTATTAAACGCAGGAGGGGCTTCACTTCCATATCGGCACGTACTTCCTTTACCCGCGACATGCGGTACAGCAGGAAACGCATCATTTCGATACTCATCGCCTGGCCATCCTGTAAATATAATAATGGGAGGGAAGCGTCATCCAGCCACTTCTCCGCTGGCCGGGAGAGTTTATGCCTTTTTTTGGCATAGGCTACCAACCGGGTTACAACAGTAAGATCGTCGCCGTCTTCAACGGTCGGATAATTCAGCGTTTCCAACATCAGGTCGCGGGCATCATCATTTATTTCTTTCTGTACCGCCTCTTGCAGTAATGTTCTGGCATGGGTGTTATTTAATCTGCACAGGATTTGCACAGCTGTCAGGCGCTGATCCGCCTTTTTATGCTCTAGTAATTCGCCCGCTCTCTCCAATGCCAGCGGATGTTCCGCCAGGATAACGGCTACGAGCGAACGAACAGATTTTAATTTGTGCAGGGTAAACGGCCAGAGTTGATCCATGTACAGCGACACGGGCAACTGGCTCAATGCGGGTAGTATCACCCTGGCATCGTAATCGTTGTCCAGCGCCTGCAGCAACAGGCCGACCGCATTTTCTTTCAGCGCATCGGCCAGCACCTGGAAGGTATCCGGGTGCATATAGCGCTTGTCGCTAAGATAATTGCCCAGGTAGGAGCACACCGCAGGCTGGTCGTATTGCAATAGGTCTTTTATGGCCAGTACCACCGGTGGCGGCATACTGGATGACAGTATACCGTTATGGGCCGGGGCTTCGATATTGTTATGAGGCGCTTCCAGGAAATCGTACGCGGCTTTTTTCAATACCGGTACATATTGCTCCGGCAATTGGGCTGCCAACAGGTGATAGCCCAATAAGGCAGCAGCGTATTGCTGATCTGCTGTGAATGTTCCCGTGACACGGGCCACCAGGTCGACATATTTCTGTGCATTGTTTTGCAGCAATACCCGGCTCAGTTCATACCGGTCTGCCAGCGTGTCGCCTCGCAGCAACCTGTTTTCCAGGTATTCCATTTCCCTTTCGGGATGGGCCTTGGCGAGCAGGCGATAAAACAGGGAATTCCAGGGCTTGTCTCTCCAGGTATGGAGGTATGCATCTACCACATGAGGGTCTGCACTCTTCATCAGGTCTTGCAAAAACTTACGCAGTGGCGTAAATTTCAGCGGAGCCAGGTCAAAGTTATGTCCATCGCCGGAATAGCTGATCAGGCGGGAGCCTATCTCTTCCGGCGTATAGCCCCGCTGTTGCAGGAAGCTGGTAAAATAACTGAATCGCAGTACGATAGACGAAGAAGTGCCCGGCATGTCCATCATGGGTACAATCGTGCGCAGGAACCGGTCCTGGCACCTGGCCCAGGTATTAGGCGCAGAAATAAGTTGCAGTACCAGCCGGTCGTTATCGTCCCATAGCTCTGGTACCTGCAATAGTGCAATAAATAACCCGGGTGTATCCGCATGTTCATCTGTGAAGATGGGTGGCTGAAAGGTTACACCAGTAAGGAAATCTACCCCGGACCGTAAAGATTCATTGTTTTCATAGTTAGTCAAGTTCAGTTTTTCAAGCAGAGGTAGTATCGTTTCCTTTTTGTACGGCATAAGGTATAGATAGATTCAATTATTTTTTCAGCACAATATCTTCTTTTGCGGCCCATTGCGCCACATCCTGTTTACTCAGCGCCATGGCCATCATATCCGGGAATTTGTCCGGCGAGCAGGCAAACACCGGGATGCCCAGTCCCGCGAGGAACTGCGCATTTTCCTGGTCATAGCTCGGTGCTCCTTCGTCGTTTAGCGCCAGCAAAACGATCACTTGCACACCGGCAGCATGCAGCTCTACAAAGCGTTTCCTCATGCCCATTTCATCGCCGCCTTCCATCAGGTCGGTTACCAATACCAATACCGTATCGGTAGGGCGGGAAATGATCTGGCTGCAATATTTCAACGCGGCGTTGATATCGGTTCCCCCGCCCAGCTGTACGCCAAAGAGCAGGTCTACCGGGTCATTCAGCTCTTCTGTCAGGTCCGCTACTGCGGTGTCAAATACCACCATCTGTGTTTTCAACGCCGGGATGGAGGCCATCACAGCGCCAAAGATACCGGAATATACGACAGATGTTCCCATAGAACCACTTTGATCCAGGCACAATACTACTTCTTTCAGCGCAGAACGCTTCCGGCCGTAGCCTATTAATGTTTCCGGGATAATTGTTTTATAGTCGGGCTGGTAATGCCGGAGGTTTTTCTGTATCGTCAGGTGCCAGTTGATTTCATGATGGCGCGGACGATGGTTGCGTGTACTCCTGTTTAAGCTGCCATTGATGGCCTGTTGAGTGGGCTGGGACAGCTTTTTCATTAGTTCATCCACTACTTTTTTTACCACCTGCCTGGCGGTATCTTTGGTTTTCTCCGGTATTACCCGGCTGAGGGTCATCAGCGTAGCCACCAGGTGTACATCTGTTTCCACGTTCTCCAGCATCTCTTTTTCAAAGAGCATCTGGGTAAGATTCAGGCGTTTCAGTGCATCCTGCTGCATGACCTGTACTACAGAGGAAGGGAAGTAGTTGCGTATATCGCCCAGCCAACGGCTTACATTGGGCGATGACGGGCCAAGGCCACCCCGCTTCGTACTGTCGTACAATGCCTCCAGTGTTTTGTCGATTTGCAGATCCGTTTTATCCAACGAATAAGCAGTGCCGTCATTTTCTGTACCTCCCAACACCAACCGCCATCTGCGAACCTGTTCTTCATGCTCCATCTGCTAACAATTTTGAGTCAACCAATCCCAGCATTTGCATTACCACCGGTATGCCCTGTTCTCCCCGTGCTGCATCTGTATCTCCTGTTGCTACTATTTTAACGGAGGTATCGCTACCGCCCTGTTTCACTTTAGCACCCAGTTTTTTCCTTTCCGGGGCTGTAAAGTTAGAAAAGGTGCGGCGTAATAACGGCAATACCTGGATGAAAATATCATTTTCCAGCTGAGAAACCCAGCTGTACACCATTCCCCACAGCGATTCGTCCAGTAGCAGCAAGGTGCCGCTGCCCTTGAGGAAGCCTTCCAGCCAGGAAGCAGCTACCGCCGGTGGATTGGCCACCGACATCGCTACACTGAAACCCTGCAGTAAAGGTTCTCCCCTTAATATCCGGGCATCAAACAACAGGCGGGTAGCATAGCCTGCTATCATGGGGGCCGACTGGCGATTACCGGCAATGACCTGTAAAGTATGATGCCAGGAGCCGGTTAGCGCCGCGTGTTGCAGCAACCCGATGGCATCATTCATACCATAGAAGAGTTCCAGTAAGGCCAGCGCAGCATCTTCTGTAATGGAGGTACTGGCGGCGGGTAAACTGATGCAGATACGGTCTATCATGCTCTCAATAATACCATTCACCAGTTCGGCATCTGTTTTACGTACGTTCCCGAATTTGCTGATATTCACCAGCGGGGGAATTACCTGCATCAGCTGCAACACATCTCCGGAAGTGGCTGCGAGGTTATTGATACGATGTATCAATACATCTACCACCGCCGGTAG
Source organism: Chitinophaga eiseniae (assembly GCF_012641265.1). Classification (GTDB taxonomy): domain Bacteria; phylum Bacteroidota; class Bacteroidia; order Chitinophagales; family Chitinophagaceae; genus Chitinophaga; species Chitinophaga eiseniae_A. The sequence continues at coordinate 110,485 of NZ_JABAHZ010000001.1, forward strand.
TTCGGCCGGTATGGCTGATTCCAGCATTTGGCATACCTGCTGCAGGGTGCCCGTATGATGGGCCGTATCTATCACATAGCTGGAAGCCGCTTCGGCTACTGTATTTCCCCAACTGCCTTTTTCGATAATGTCGATGGAATAGGAGGGATCCCATTGCAGGCGCCACTGCTCTTTAAAGGTTCCCTTGCCCGTCACTTCCTGCATGGTTCCCCAACGGATTTCCAGCAGTTGTAACCGGTGCAGGAAGATACTGCGTTCCAGGTCATTCTCCTTACGCAGGTCGAGTTGATAGTCTTTGAAATCGGCTGTTTGCGGTAGCCGCAGTTTCTTCTGCCATTGTGCAATATCAGATTGCAGGGGAGGAGCCGGCACTTCATGGGGCACCTTACCGATGCGGTTGCGTATGATCAGTTGATCCCTGATTAGCTGCATTAGCACTGATTCCCCGTTACATAGCACGCTCAGCGTAGCCTCGTTCAGCTCTTCCAGTCCCGGGCGGGAATATTGGCGCAGCGCAGCAAGCGCATTGGCCAGCCGTACTGCTTCCATTACATGTGCCACGGAGGTATCCTGTTGCTGTTCCCTGAAAAGCTTTGCTACCAGGGCCATCCAGCGGGTGCTATCATCGGTGGGATGTTCCCAGATATGCTCATACCAGCCGGGGGAAGGAATGCCTGCACCATAGCCGCTTTCATAACTCAAACGGCTATAGGTCCAGGGTATCCAGGTGGTGGCTACTTTGGCTTTGGGTAAGCCTTTCAACAGGTCGTTGTCTTCTTTTTGCTTAGGCATATTTTGCAGCGCCGGACCGTGCCAGGCGCCGCAGATGACGGCTATCCGCTGAAACATTTCCTTTTCGGCAGCACGGATACATTTTCGCATCCAGGCTTCCCGCAGTCGTTCCTGCTGGTTATCTGGCTGGGGTAACTCTTCGCGGAGCGCCTGCATGGCATCATTCACCGCCTCAAATACCTGTTCCTGTTGCTGGCGGTATTCAAACATATGTTCCCACCATCTTTCTCCGTCATCGTAGCCTGCGGCGGCAGCCAGGTGGGAAATAGGATCCCGCCTCACCGGGAAAGGGATTATCTCGTCATCCTCTGCTATATTATCCTGGCGGGCATGCTGCCTGGTTCCACGGGCAGATTGACGGGCGTTGTTCAGCAGTGCTTTTTCATCCCCGTTATCTCCCTTAATATCGTCCGTGTTGTTTTTTCCCTCAGCGCCCTCATTGGCGGCCGCCGCTTTCGCCGCCGCTTCATTTTCCAGTCCGAATACATGCGCCAGGGGCAGGTCCATTAACCGGGCATGGATACGATGTTCTTTTGCATATAGCATGGCCTGCCACTCGGGCGAGAAGGTGGCAAAAGGATAGAAACACGCTTTCCGCGGATTATCCGGCTGCCAGGCCAGGATGGCTACCGGCGGCTGTAAGTCGTCATGCCCCGCCCACGACAGCAGCGTATCGGCTTCGGGAGGCCCCTCTATCAGCACAATATCCGGTTGCAACTCCTCCAGGAATGCTTTCACGTTCCTGGCAGAACCAGGCCCATGGTGCCGGATACCTAAAATATGTACAGACATATGTCTATGTTAGATCGTTAAGTAATGAAGGAGCCGAAGGCAGAAAGCTAAAAGCATAAGGCTTTTGACTCGTTTACATGGTTGGTTTCATTGTAACTGGTGCTTTCTGCTTTGGGCTTTTAGCTTTCTACGCCAGATCCCTGCAGGCGCGGTATACATCTTTCCAGTCTTCCCTTGTTTTCACAACGGTTTCAAGATATTCCTGCCATACCAGTTTATCCTGTACCGGGTCTTTCACCACAGCGCCGATAACGCCTGCGGCCAGATCCGCGGCGTTTAGGGTGCCATCGCCAAAGTAGGCGGCCAATGCCAATCCATTGTTTACGACAGAAATAGCTTCTGCGGTGCTGAGGGTACTGCCGGGGGATTTTAATTTCGTTTTGCCATCCAGCGTTACGCCATTGCGCAGTTCCCGGAAAATGGTCACGATACGGCGTATTTCCTCCAGTGCAGGCTTCTCTGCTGGAAGATCCATGGTCTTTTCAAAACTTTCTACTCTTCTCCTTACAATATCTATTTCTTCTTCCATAGAATCCGGTACAGGGAGTATAACGGTATTGAACCTACGTTTTAGGGCGCTGGATAATTCATTCACTCCCTTGTCGCGGTTGTTGGCGGTGGCAATCACGTTAAAGCCTTTATTGGCCTGTACTTCGGTATTCAGTTCGGGGATCGGCAATGTTTTTTCCGACAGGATCGTGATAAGGCTATCCTGCACATCTGCCCCGATACGGGTCAGCTCTTCTATGCGGGCAATTTTTCCATCCTGCATGGCCCGCATCACCGGTGTTTCCACCAGTGCATTACGGGAAGGTCCCTCTGCCAGCAGGCGGGCATAGTTCCAGCCGTACCGGATACTTTCTTCACTGGTGCCGGCCGTGCCCTGTATGATCATGGTGGAATCGCCACTGATGGCGGCGGCCAGGTGTTCACTCACCCAGCTTTTGGCGGTGCCGGGCAAGCCATAAAGCAATAAGGCCCGGTCGGTAGCCAGTGTAGCCACGGCTATTTCCATGAGGCGCTTACTGCCAATATATTTAGGAGTTACGTCAAATCCGTTTTTCAATTTTCCGCCTACCAGGTAGGTTACTACAGACTGGGGTGTTAACAGCCAGTTATGCGGGCGTTTCCCGGTATCCTGTTTCCGGAGTTCTTCCAGTTCTTCTGCGAAGAGTTGTTCTGCATGATAGCGTAAAATGTCTGACATGGTATGTTTGTTAAGCGTTGTTGTTAAAGTGTATTAATCAGGCTTTTGGCGTGCAACAGCCTGGCCAGGTGAGCCTTGATATTATTCCAGTAGCCGGTATGATAAGTTTCGGTGGCATTGATATCGTCCAGTTTGCCTGCTATGGCCACTGGTATCTGTCGAACCACATTACTCATAAATAGCTGGTTATACGTATATGGCTGCGTGGCCGCATATCGCATAATGCGGGTGCATAACGGCATACTCCATTCTTCCGGGCTGTCGGCCGCATATTTGATGATCGTTTCCGGCTGCTCATCGAAATATTTTTCACTGAGCAGCTGTTGTTGTTCCACTGGCAACAAAGGAATCAGATCGATATAAAACACCTCACTGTGTTGTATAAACGTCATAGCGCGCTGCTGGTCTTCAAACCATACAATGGCTTGTACGAGGGACGGAATAAAAATTTGCAGCGCTGCCTGTTGCTGGAATAGCTGCATCACTTCCGCTGTGGTTTTACCGAAATGGAGTTCCCATTGAGCAGGATGTATAAGGCTGATCAACTGGAGCAGGATGTGCTGGTCATCCGATATTTTTTTATTGTTGCTGAGCTTTTCTATACCACTTTGAAAAATGTCATCATCTTTAATGACGGGCGCCATTACATCTACGGCGCCATCCGGGCGTAGTTGCACTGCTGCTGATACTACCTGCCAGTATTGTGTCTGTAAGGAAGACGACGATTGTTTTTTCAGCAGGTGTATCAGGGCTTCTTTTACCTGTTTGCTTTTTTCGCCGCTGAGCGATTCCAGCCAGGGAACATCATCCGGATCAATGGCTTGTTCCAGTACCCCCAGCAGTTCTGTTTTTACAGTAGCACTTTCTTTCGCCCAGGATTGCTGTAACCAGGTACGGGCCATTACGGGATCGGTTATACGTAATTCTTTTAAGGCTTCCACCCGTTGTGCGGTAGCACCGTTCTGCCACCTTTCTTCGATGGTATCTGCCACCCGGGAGAAGTTCCAGTCGGGGTTAAATTGTCCCAGCCATTCTGCCCGGTATCCGCCGGCTGCTGCGGCGAGTACCCGCAGCGATTTGTTTTTCCAGGCTTTGTCGAGCATTACCGGAAGCTGTGCCGGCGGTAGCAGCAAATTGGCTTTGGTACAGTATTCCAGCCAGAGTTGTGCCAGCTGTATGCTATCGGTTTCCAGCACTGATTGTAATACCCTCACCGCGGCGGGGGGACAATAACGTTTCGTTTCCGGTGGTGCAACGGGCATAGGTGGCACATTGGCTGTAATGGCCTGTGTGCCGCACTGCCGGTAATTATAAATCACCGATGCCAGGTGCAGGAACTGATCTTCCCGATCCAGTGCGGGATTGCCCAGTATACCGTCGGCAGCCTGTTCCAGCGGGCCCGTTAAGCCCTGCTTGTCGGCCGGTTTTTTGGCGGTACCCAGCAACACAGTATTAATGATGTTGTTCCAATGCTCCATTATAATATTTTGTATTCCTGTTCATGCCAGACTCCCAGGGGTTCGTACTGCTTTTCGCGACCGGTAACGGCCATGGGCAGGGGGGCGCCGCCGCTGAAAGCCAGCAGTTTCCAGATATGCGGAAACCCTTTCTTAATGGGCATCAGCTGTTGCCGGCCATCCTGCAGCCACCATTGTTCCTGGTACCATACCGGCGTGAGGGCCGTTATCGTATATACCTGGTCGTTATACAGGGGAAATACGCTTCCTATATTGGTTTGCGCCTGTACCACTTCCTGCCAGCCTTCCAGGCCCTGGAAGGTATGATTCATCGGTACCTGGATTTGTTGCTTGATCAATGCCCGCAGCGGTGCTGCAGAAGGATAATACACCAGTTCTGCCTCCAGGCAGGTGCCGGGCGTCAGCGGAACAGCCGCCGCCTGTTGGCCGCGGACAAAGAATTGCAGGATCAGGGCACTGCGCCGCGTATGAATGCCGTATAGCCAGTACCGTTCTGTTACCAGCCTGTCTTCTTCGCTGGTTTGTTTCCCCAATACCTGCCAGGTATCAGCAATCCCGGTCTGCGCTTTCAGCTCTTCCTGCGATTGAGAAAAGCCAATCAGGGCGCGCAGATCCTGCTGCAATGCCGCAGGTAGCTGATCCTGGTGCCGGTAGCCCTGGATAACGAGGTAAATACGCAGTAGCTGGTTCAGGAAAACGGTTTGCCAGCCATCATGGAAATAGCTGATGTCTGCCAGCTCCCGCATCATGGCGGCCAGGCCGGGGGCTTGGGCATCCACCATACGGCGGATCATATTTTCGAAGAAGGAAAAATCTTTTTCGGGGAGATCCAGTATGCCGTTGTATACCAGGTGCTTGATCCAGCGAAGCAATTCATCAGTACCATCGGTTACCTTCTGTTGACGGGCCTGCTGCCGTTTGGCCTGCGCCGCTGTATCGGTTGTTTTCTCTGTCGTGGGCACCGCTTTTTTCTCGTCGCGCTCCGCGCGCTTGGCCAGCCAGTCACTCACCCAGGCAGGCGGTGTCTGGGTATCGAAAGAACCGGGTTGCCGGGAATAAAGGAGTAGCAACCCCAAACCATGTTTACAGGGAAATTTACGACTGGGACAACTGCACTTGAATGCCATGTTGCCGGTATCTATCTGTGTCTGGTAGGGTTTACTGCCGCTGCCCTGGCACTCGCCCCACAATGCATGTTCGCCAACGCCCTTACTCACCCATTTAGCCGGATTGGCCAGGTCTTTCCCCGATTTACGGGAGGAATCGTCAGGCCCCATGGCCAGCACTTGTTCGTCGGATAGGTTCAATGGATTAACGATTTAAGCCACAAATTAAAGAATTAAGTAAAATAAAAAACCAAATATCAAATAACACTACGCAGTGTATTTGGTATTTGGTTTTAATATCACGAAATTTCTTTCTCTTATAAAAATCCCAGCTCCAGCTTGGCTTCTTCACTCATCATATCCCGGGTCCAGGGTGGATCAAAGGTAAGGTGTACATCTACATCAGACACGCCTTCTATATTTCTTACCTTCTCATCTACTTCCCGGATAATATCGCCGGCTACCGGGCAACCAGGCGCCGTCAATGTCATATCGATACCTACCCGGTTATTGGCCTTGATCTTTACCTCATATACCAGTCCCAGTTCCCAGATATTGACCGGGATTTCCGGATCATATACCGTTTTCAGCTGGGCTTCTATCTGTTCTCTTAATGTTGCTTCACTAATAGGTGCTTCACTCATTGCTGGTTAATTTTAGCCTGGTAAGCGATGGAATACAGCTTCATTTGTTTCAGCATACTCAGTAGCCCATTGGAACGGGTAGGGGAGAGATGACTGCTTAAACCAATGGCATTGATGAAATAAATATCCGAAGTGGCAATTTCCTGTGGCGTATGACCGGAAAGCACATAAATCATCAGGCTTACCAGTCCCTTGGTGATCACCGCATCACTGTCGCCGGTGAAAAACAGTTTCCCGTCTTTCAGCTCGGTATGCAGCCATACCCTGGATTGACAGCCTTTGATCAGGTTATCCGGTGTTTTATATTCTTCTGCAATGAGCGGTAACTCTTTGCCCAGCTGGATAATATATTCATATTTATCTTCCCAGCTACCCATCACCGAAAAATCGGATATTATTTCTTCCTGTATTTCCTGGATCGTCATATACACTCGTTTACAAAAGCATGGAAGCGGCTCTTTTAACACCGGCTACCAGTTTGTCTATTTCCTCCTTGGTGTTATAAAATGTCAGTGATGCCCTTACCGTACCAGGTACCTGGAACAGGTCCATCAATGGTTCGGTACAGTGGTGGCCGGTTCTCACCGCTATTCCCTGCTGATCCAGTAATTCTCCCATATCAAACGGGTGAATATTATGTACCAGGAAGGAAATAACGCCACTTCTGTTTTTGGCATCGCCAATGAAGCGGATACCATCTATTTTACGCAGCTCCTGCATAGCATAAGCCATCAGCGCTTCTTCCCGCTGTTGAATTTCAGGGAGACCAATCTGCTGCAGGTATTCGATGGCCGTACCCAATGCAATGGAACCAGCTATATTCGGTGTACCTGCTTCAAATTTATAAGGCAGTTCGTTGTAAATAGTCTTGGCAAAAGTAACGGTCTTGATCATATCGCCGCCACCCTGGTAGGGAGGCAGTTTATTTAACCATTCCGTGGTGCCGTATAACACACCGGTACCGGTAGGACCGTAAATTTTATGCCCCGAAAATACCAGGAAATCCGGCTGTAAGGCCTGCACATCAATACTGATATGCTGAATGGCCTGGGCGGCATCTATGAGCACGGGAATATTCCGCGCATGTGCCAGGGCAATGATATCCTGTACCGGGTTTACGGTACCCAGGGTATTGGAAACATACGTAACAGCTACCATCTTCACCGTGTCGTCCAGCATGCTTTCATACACATCCATCCGCAGTTCCCCTTTCTCTGTGATCGGTATGACCTTCAGGGTAGCGCCGGCCTCTTCACAGGCAATCTGCCAGGGCACGATATTACTATGGTGCTCCATGGAAGAGATGATCACACTGTCGCCTGCTTTCAGGAAACGACGGCTCATGGTATTGGCTACCAGGTTGATGCCATCGGTAGTACCTTTGGTAAAGATGATTTCATGGGAATGAGCTGCATTGATATAACCGGCCACAATGTGACGGGCTTTCTCATATGCATCCGTTGCCACCTGGCTCAGGTGGTGTACTCCCCGGTGCACATTGCTGTTATATTCCTCGTAATAGCGTGCTTCCGCATCTATTACAACCTGTGGTTTCTGCGTGGTAGCGCCGTTATCAAAATATACCAGCGGCTTACCATGCACCTGTTGCTGCAGGATAGGAAAATCCTTTCTTATCTGTGCGATATCCAGGCCGGTGGTAATGTTAGCAATATGTTCCATCGTTAATTTTAATTATTCATGATCTCCGCAATCTGCTCCTGCAGGAAATGCTGCAGGGCCGGTACATGTATCGCATCGGTAATATCGTGCGAGAAAGCATTTACCATCAGGGCTTTCGCCGCTTCTTCACCTATGCCACGGGAGCGCAGGTAAAACATAGACTCTTCGCTGAACTGACCGGCAGTAAAACCATGACTGCACTTTACATCGTCGGCATAAATTTCCAGCTGTGGCTGGGAATTGATATCCGCTTTGCTGCCCAGTAACAGGTTATTGTTTTGCTGGAAGGCATTGGTTTTCTGGGCTTCCTGGTGTACCAGGATCTTACCGGTAAATACGCCGTTGGAATCGTCCAGCAGCACGCCTTTATACAGCTCATTACTGTTACAATCCGGCATGATATGATCCATAAAGGTATGGTTGTCTACATGCTGGTGTTTGTTGGTAATGTATAAACCGTTCAGGTTAGTCTCGGTATGACTGCCATTCAGTGCCACGCTGGTATTATTGCGGGTAAATGGTGTACCAGGCAGGGTAACACTGAAATGATGGTAACGGCTGTCTTTAAATTGCTGTGCCGCAGTAGTGCTTACTTCACGGAAGCTGTCTTCTCCCTGTTGTACACAGTAATGCCATAATTCAGCATTTTCCTGTACTATGGTTTCTACTACGCTGTTGGCAAATGCTACAGCAGTGGTTTCCGGGTGTACAGAACTTTCTATGATCGTTGCAGCGGCGTTCCTGTTCAGCACCCACAGGTGGCGGGGCTGGATAAAGGAATGCGCAGTGCAGGAGTATACGTGTATTACATGGACAGGTTTATCCAGTACCGTATTGGCGGCCAGCTCAATATACAGGCCATCTGCAAAGAGGGCGGTGTTCAGCTGGGCCAGGGATTCTGTTTCCAGGTGATGCTGCTGGTTGAAGTAGGTTACAAAACCAGGGGCGTCGGCATATGCGCTCATAGCGCCTATGGTGATGCCCTTACCTTCCGGCAGGGTAGACTGATCAGCCTGCAGGCGACCGTTTACCAATACTACCCGGTAGCAGTCCAGCTCAGGGATTGCTGCCTGTTGTGCCACTGTTGGCGCTACGGGAGCGGCATCGTTCAGCAGCTCATAGGGAAATTCCTTCAGGTAGCGCTGAATATTTGAATAGCGCCATGCTTCCGTTTTCAGCGTAGGTAAGCCCATCGCTGTAAAACGTTCCAACGCCTTGCGGCGGATGCTTTGTACTGCATCGGTCGACGGAACAGTTGCCTGCGCCGCTAATGCAGTTACATCGGCTGTTAAAGCCTGGTAAAATGGCAGTATCATATCGCTTGTCATAAATTCTTTCTTATACAGATTCTTTCAAATGTAATTCCTCTTTCAGCCAGTCGTATCCTCTTTCTTCCAGCTCCAGTGCCAGTTCTTTGGTACCGGTCTTGATGATACGGCCATTGTACAATACGTGTACAAAGTCGGGTATGATATACTCCAGCAGGCGTTGGTAGTGGGTAATCACTACAAAGGATTTTTCTGCGTCGCGTAATTTGTTTACACCGCTGGAAACAATACGCAGCGCATCAATGTCCAATCCGGAATCTGTTTCGTCCAAAATAGCCAGCTGAGGATCCAGCATCGCCAGTTGGAAAATTTCGTTACGTTTCTTTTCTCCACCGCTGAAGCCCTCATTCAGGGAACGGTTCATCAGGTTGGAATGAAAATCTACCAGCTGCTGTTTTTCTTTGGTCAGTTTCAGGAACTCTCTGGCTTCCAGCGCAGGGAGACCTTTATACGCCCTGATTTCGTTTAGCGCTGTTTTCAGAAAGTTGAGGTTGGAAACGCCTGGTATTTCTACCGGGTATTGGAAAGCAAGGAATACACCTTCACGGGCGCGATCTTCCGGAGATAAATCCAGCAGATTTTTACCATTGAACCAAACTTCACCTTCGGTCACAGTATAGTTATCACGACCAGCCAGCACAGAAGCCAGTGAGCTTTTGCCGGAACCGTTAGGCCCCATGATAGCGTGCATTTCTCCTTTGTTTATTTCGAGATTGATGCCTTTCAGAATTTTTTTCCCTTCTACTTCTGCGTGCAGATTTTTAATCGTCAGCATGTTTGTTTTATTTCGTTCTGTATGTATTAGTTGAATAATGAATTATCCAACGCTTCCTTCAAGTGTAATAGATAATAATTTTTGTGCTTCCACCGCAAATTCCATTGGCAGTTGGTTCAGTACTTCCTTCACGTAACCATTTACAATGAGGGCTACGGCCTTTTCACTGTCAATACCACGTTGATTCAGGTAGAAGATCTGGTCTTCCCCGATTTTGGAAGTGGTGGCTTCGTGCTCAATCATAGCTGATTTGTTCCTCGACTCAATGTAAGGGAACGTATGTGATCCGCATTGGTTACCGATCAGCAGGGAATCGCACTGGGTAAAGTTACGCGCGTTATCCGCACGAGGCCCTACAGATACCAGACCGCGATAGCTGTTGTCGCCATGGCCGGCAGAAATACCTTTGGAAATGATACGGCTTTTAGTGCCTTTACCGATATGGTGAATTTTGGTACCGGTATCCGCAATTTGCTTATTGCGCACAACGGCTACAGAATAGAATTCACCTTCGGAGTGATCGCCCTGCAGGATTACGCTGGGATATTTCCAGGTAATGGCAGAACCGGTTTCTACCTGTGTCCAGGAGATCTTGCTGGCAGCGCCTTTACAGATCCCTCTTTTGGTCACGAAGTTGTAGATACCACCTTTACCGTCTTTATCACCGGGATACCAGTTTTGTACGGTAGAATATTTTATTTCAGCATGTTCGAGGGCTACCAGCTCTACTACGGCCGCATGCAGCTGATTTTCATCACGCATCGGGGCGGTACAACCTTCCAGGTAGCTCACATAACTGTTATCGTCTGCAATGATCAGGGTACGTTCAAACTGGCCGGTGTTCTGGGCATTGATACGGAAGTAGGTGCTCAGTTCCATCGGGCAACGTACGCCTTTGGGAATGTAAACGAAAGAACCGTCGGAGAATACAGCGGAGTTCAGGGCAGCGAAAACATTGTCGGTATGAGGTACCACGCTACCCAGGTATTTCTTCACCAGTTCGGGATGTTCCTGTACGGCTTCTCCGAAGGAACAGAAGATAACACCCATTTCCTTTAACTTACCTTTAAAGGTAGTAGCAACGGAAACGCTGTCAAATACGGCATCTACGGCTACGCCGGTTAATGCTTTCTGTTCATTCAGCGGAATACCCAGCTTTTCGAAAGTAGCCAGCAGTTCAGGATCTACTTCATCCAGGCTGTTGAGCTGTTTTTTCTTACGTGGTGCGGCATAGTAAGAAACGGCCTGCAGGTCGAGTGCCGGCATTTCAAAGTGCTGCCATTTTGGGAATTCCATTTTCTTAAAGGCTGCAAAGCCTTTCAAACGCCATTCCAGCAACCATTCAGGTTCATTTTTCTTTGCCGAAATAAAACGGATGATATCCTCATTCAGCCCGGGAGGGGCAATATCCATTTCAATATCGGTGGTAAAGCCAAACTCGTACTCCTTATTGGCTATATCATCAATTATTTCGTTACTGTTGATCATACAAGTTTAAAATTTAAACTGCGAAGCTTTCTCCACAGCTACAGGTTCTTGTCGCATTAGGATTGTTAAAGAAAAGGCCCTTGCCGTTCAGCCCATCTGAATAGTCCAGCTCTGTACCATACAGGTACAACAGGCTCTTCATCTGTACCACTACTTTTACGCCTTTGTCTTCAAATACCTGGTCGCCTTCTTCTTCTGTTGCTTCAAATTTCATCACATATTCAAGACCTGAACAACCACCACCTTTTACGCCTACACGTACAAAGGTGCCTGGCGCATGGTGTTCTTTTTCCATGAGATCTTTTATATATGCTCCTGCTTTTTCTGAAACGGTTATCATACTCAGAATTTTTTTTAATGACTAATACCGGTTGCCCGGTGTAACGCTTTATCCTTCAATACCTGCTACTACGTGCGATTTAGCCGCACATAATAACTGCACCATCGTATCCAGCTTGTTTTTATAAAATGCAGTAAACCCACGGGTTTGCGGGTCATACAGATTGTCTTTCAAAATGGGTAGGGAATAAGGTAATACCCAGGCCCTTAGTGCTTTCGCCACTGCATCCATCGCATTGATACCCTGCATGGCCTGCGTCCCGTCTGCCCAGGACAGCAAAGCTACAACCTTTCCTGTTAAATAAGGGCGTTGGTTCTTACTGGTCATCTCCAGCCAGTCCAGGCAGTTTTTCATGGCGCCGGTCATACTGCCATGATAGAGGGGTGTCATCCATATATGAAGATCTGCTTTGCAAAATGCCTTACACATGGCATCTACTGCTGCCGGTTTATTACCTGCTTCCTGTTGAGAGAAAAAGGGGATATCTGCATTACCCAAACTAAAAATCTCCGGGGAAAATCCCTTTTCTTTTAACTGCTCCGTCAGATACACCGCCAACTGATTGGAGGTGGCATATGGCCGGTCATCGATAGCGCCATTAAATATCAGGACGTTCATTAATATTTAATTTTTAGAGATTGAGCTGATTGTGAGATTAAGTTTTAATGAACAACCGCTCATAACCATCAAAATCCCAAAAATCTTTTTTTAGCTCCCACAAATTTACGACATTTGAGAATAAAACAAGTAAGAACTTGGAAAATTATCCAATCCGTACGAAACATGCTGCCGACAGGTTTTTGACATTGCTCAAGACCAGGGGTCCGCTGTCTGCCGCCGTGCTGGCGGGCGAATTGGGTATTACCGGTGAAGGAGCCCGGTTACAGCTGGTAAAGCTGGCCGAAGAAGGACTGGTGCAATCTGAAAGTACCTCTAAGGGCGTTGGACGCCCCGTATTAATATGGAGCCTTACCCCCCTGGGTAATGCCCGTTTCCCCGACACCCATACGGAACTGACCCGTGAACTGATCCAGACCATTAAGCATGTGCTGGGTAAAGAAGCATTGGATAACGTAGTGAATGCCCGGGAAAAAAATCAACTGGAGAAATATAATACTGCCCTGCAGGGCATCACCGGCCTTGAAAATCGGCTCACCTCGTTTGCCGCCATCCGCTCAGGAGAAGGATACCTGGCTGAATGGAAAAAAGAAGGTAATACCTATTATTTTATTGAAAATCACTGTCCTATCTGTTGCGCCGCCACCGAATGCGATAATATCTGTACCTCAGAAATGAGGACTTTCGTCAGCATCCTGGGGGAAGCCACCAGCGTATCCCGGGAGGAACACATCATCAACGGCGCCCGCCGCTGTGTATATAAGATAGAACAGGTGGATACTCCTACTTTATAATCAATACCAATGTACCGGAAATAATCAGCAAGGCCCCGATCGCCGTCTTCCAGGTGATCGCCTCCTGCAGGAAAACAGCCGATAAAATAATAGTCAACGCCACACTGAGCTTGTCTACCGGCGCCACCTGCGATACTTTTCCGATCTGTATGGCCTTGAAATAAAAAATCCAGGAACAGCCTGTCGCCAACCCCGACAATACCAGGAATATCAGGCTGTGACGGGAAATAGCCTGTATCCCTTTATATTCCCCACGGGTCAGCACAATAGCCCAGGCCATGATGAGAATAATGACGGTACGGATAGCCGTTGCCAGGTCCGAAGAGATATTGGCTACGCCCACCTTGGCGAAAATAGCCGTGAGCGCTGCAAAACCAGCTGATAGTAACGCGTAAATCCACCACATGGTACCATATTTAAAAGTTCGAATGTAGGGGTTGAATCTGACGGAATCCTGAAGCGATGCTTATTTTACCTTATAGCCCAGTATCTTCAGGCTCCGGGGTTCGCCATCCAGTACAGCAATATCCGGTAAATGCGCCCACTCTTCAAAGCCCATGGCCGTAAAGAGCTTCACACTGGGCTCATTATGTGCAAAGATGAATCCCAGTAAGGTATGTACACCGAATTGCGGCGCCGCCTCCATGGCATAACGCAGCACTTCTTTTCCCAAACCCTTTCCCCGTGCGCTTTCTGCCAGGTAAATACTCACTTCCACGGTGCCGCTATACGCCGGCCGGCCATAAAACGACTGGAAACTCATCCAGCCCACATTTTGCCCATCGAGATCTATCATCCATAAAGGACGTTGCGCAGGATTATGCGCTTCAAACCAGGGAATACGGCTTTCTACGGTAACAGGACTGGTATCAGCCGTCACCATCCTACCCGCTATCGTACTGTTATAAATTTCTACGATCCTCGGTAAATCAGCCATGCCAGCCTGCCTGTACACTAAATTCATCATCGGTATAAAATATTAGTAAATAGATTCTCTGCTGTGCTCCCGTCGTAAAAGACTATACATCTCCGCATCCACAAATTTACCCTTCTCAAAGAACGCATCTCTTAAAAAACCTTCATAGCGAAAGCCCAGCCGCGTCAATAGTTTGGAAGATGCGATATTGGCGGGATCTACAAAAGCCTCGACACGGTTGAATTGCAATACATCATAACCATAAGCCAGCATAGCGCTGACGGCTTCTTTCATTATACCTTGTCCCCAGTATAAAGGCCGGAGATCGTACCCGATCTCCGCTTTAAAATGCGGTTTATTGATCTTGTGGAATCCACAGGTGCCAATCAACTCGTCGCTGCCAGCCATTGTAATGGCCCAACGCATGCCTTCTTCTTTTTCCAGGTTCTCCCGGAAAAAATGAATGATCTGCACAGCATCACTGATATTGGTAAAGGAGTCGATGTCCATGAATTGGGTAACTGCATCGTCCGAAAAATGACGAAAAAGGGCAGCGGTATCTCTTTCTTCGATAGGCCTCAGTACCAGGTCGCCGGTACTTAAAACGGGTAAATGCATGATACGGATGCCGGTTTAGGTTGAGGCAAAGCTAACAGTTATTCGGAAAATGTCTGATTTTAATCTGTCTTTAATGCCCGCGCAATGAAACAATCCTACTTTTGTAAGGGTTATTGCTTTTAATATATTACTATGAAAATATTGGTTATTGAGGATGAAACTAAAGTAGGCGCTTTTATTAAAAGGGGCCTGGAAGAACATCATCACCAGGTAGAAGTATATGCTGATGGTATTGGCGGGCAACAGGCAGCATTGGAGCATGACTATGATTTGATCATTCTCGACCTTATGTTGCCCGGCATCAACGGCATAACCCTCTGCAGAAATTTGCGTGCCCTGGAAGTCGGCACTCCTATATTGATGCTCACGGCCCTCAATGCCACCCAGGATATCGTGGATGGCCTCAACGCCGGTGCTGATGACTATTTGGCCAAGCCTTTTCATTTTTCAGAATTGATAGCCCGGCTACAGGCACTTTCCCGCAGGAAAAACCAGTTCCACCAGGACCAGGCCATCCTGGCGTTTGCCGATCTGCAGTTGAATACCAATACCAAAATGGCGAGGCGGGGTGGACAGGATATTACGCTCACTGCCAAGGAATACGCCCTGCTGGAGCTATTGCTGAAAAACACCGGTAAGGTGCTTTCCCGTGCCCTCATCTCGGAAGCGGTATGGGGATTGGAGTTCGATACCGGTACCAATACGATTGACGTCTATGTAAATTATCTCCGCAATAAAATCGAAAAGGGTTTCAGCGGCGAGAAGTTAATCCACACCGTAGTAGGCATGGGTTATGTTATGAAGCAGAAGTAAATCATCACCATCACACAAACAGGCCAGGTTACCCACACTCATGAAGATACGGCATCGCTTATCCCTCCAGTTTACACTGATATCAGGTATTATCCTTACGATCGTTTTTGTATTGATATACCTGTTGTCTGCCCAATATATCCAGAACAGCTTTTATAAGCTGCTGCAGATGCGTGCATTGGTAACCGCCCAGGTATACCTGGAGAAAGATGAGCTCACCAAAAAGAAATTCCTCGAAATAGAAAAAAGTTACCGGGAACGTATACCTGATGAATCCAGTAATATTTATGATGCCCATAACCAGCCGGCCTTCATTGAAAAAACGCGGTACGACTGGCCGGTATCTATGCTGGAAACTATCCGCCATAAAGAAGTATACCGCTTCCGTTTCCAGGATGAGTCGGGCCTGGGCATCTATTATCCCGACAACCAGGGCGATTTTGTGGTTATTGTAACGGCCCGTAACAGTATGGGCATCCAACAGTTGAATTACCTGATGTGGATACTGATCGTGATGTTCCTGGTGGCGCTGCTGATTGTATTCCTGATGGGGCAGTGGTATGCCAGCAGGGCATTGGAACCTATCAAGAACATTAACCGCCAGGTGAAAAATATCCGGTCCAATAACCTGCATATGCGGGTACAGCATGGCAGGAATAAAGATGAAATAGACGAACTGGCAACTAACTTTAATAGTCTGCTGCAACATATGGAACAGGCTTTTGATATGCAACGTTCCTTCGTTTCCAATGCCTCTCATGAGTTGCGTACGCCGTTGACCACCATCATAGGCGAAATAGAAGTTACCCTGCAGAACGACCGGCAACCGGAAGAATACGTACAGTCACTGGGTACTGTACTGGGAGAGTCGGAAAAACTGAAGATCATTACAGACGGCCTGTTGCAGCTTACCCGGCTGGATGCCATCATAACCGACGCTAATGCCGAAATGGTACGTCTAGATGAGCTGTTGTGGGAGATGCAGGAACACTGGCGCCACAAGACGCCGCCGGTAAGATTGATCGTAAAACTCAACGATCTGCCGGAAGAGGCGACCCTGCTCTGTATCCGGGGAAATCGCTCCCTGCTCATGCTGGCACTGCAAAATATTGTCCGGAATGCCTTTAAGTTTTCGTATAACCGTGATGTTAATTGTTTGCTTACCTGGCATAAGTCAGGGATGACACTATCCATCAGCGACCATGGTATTGGCATTGAAGCCGACGACCTGGATAAAATATTTATGCCGCTTTACCGGGCTGGTAACGCCCATCCCTTTGATGGGTATGGAATAGGATTGTCGATGACCGGCAAAATCCTCCAACTCCATGGCGCCGGTATTACCGTTAGCAGCGTACCTGGTCAGGGCACCACTTTTAATATATTCTTTCCGCCTGCTCCATAAATTCTAATTTTGTTTTAACTTCATTCTAATATGTAGCTAATAGCCTATTGCCATCTTTGCACTGAAAAATCAGATGTATGGTTAATAGACTAGTATTAAGTTCCTATTTTGTACTGTTTGCCGTCTTTCTACCTGTGATGGTGTTTGCTCAGCTAACAGCTCCTCCCGCTACTGCCACCATGCAGCAGGATACCCTTCACCTCACTTTAGACAGCGCTGAAAACATTTTTTTAAGGCAAAATCTGTCCCTGCTCGCGCAGCGGTATAATATTGATGCACAGAAAGCCCTGGTCATCCAGTCAAAGCTGTACGCCAACCCTAATTTCAATATTGAACATGGGCTGTATAATACGCAGACACATAAAGTTTTTCCTTTTGGCAGCGACGGGGAAACTTCCGCGGGATTGTCGCAGCTGGTAATGCTGGCAGGTAAGCGGAATAAGCAGATCAAAATAGCCCGCGCCAATGTAAGACTCTCTGAGTTTGAGTTTTATGACCTGTTGCGCACCCTTAAATTTACCCTGAGAGATGATTTCTATAATATCTATTACCTGCAGCAATCTGCGAAAGCCTATGACGAAGAAATTAACTCCCTTCAGAAAGTAGTAGATGCCTTTGTTGAACAAAAAGGGAAGGGTTATATCTCCCAGAAGGAGGTAGTAAGGATCCAGGCCCAGCTATATAGCCTGAAAAGTGAATACCGGGACCTGTTGGAACAGATTGCAGACCAACAAAGTGAAATGAGACTCGTATTGCAGGTGAAGCCGGTATATATCGACCCATTGGTAGATACCACCTCCCTGGTAGCCCTCAATCCCCGCCAGTATCCCTTGCCGGCGCTGCTCGATTCTGCGTATAGCCGCCGGAGTGACCTGATGATTGCCAGGACCAACACAGAAATCAGCAAACTAAATTACAGCTACCAGAAAGCGCTGGGGGTGCCGGATGTGACCTTTAATCTCGCTTACGATCAGCAAGGCAGTTATATTAAAAACTATACTGCTGCCGGCGTAGCCATCGATCTCCCCGTGTTTAACCGGAACCAGGGGAATATTAAATCGGCGAAGGCAATGATCGACGTGAATACCGCCACCCAAAAAAGTACGGAAGCCACCGTAGAAGAACAGGTGTACCGCGTAGTAGAGAAAGCTACTGCGGCAGATAAACTGTACCGGAATATAGATGCCTCTTTTGCATCGGATTTTCAGCGACTCATGCACGAAGTATTGATTAATTACCAGAAGAGAAATATCAGCATGCTGGATTTCCTGGATTTCTATGATTCCTACAAGCAAAATGTATTGCAGTTAAACAGCATACAATACAACCGGGTACGGGCTTTTGAGGAACTCAACTTCGTTACGGGAACCAACTTTTTTAACTAAGACTAATCTATAACACAGATGCAAAACTTTATGAAGGCAGGTAGTATGAGCCGTTTCTTTTTCTTCTTTGCCGGAATACTTCTGGTGCAGGGCTGTAACACCCAACCCGACAAAGTAGCGGATGAAAAGCAAAAATATATCATCCCCGATACCGTATTAAGTTCCCTGAAAATCGATACTGTACAAAAGGGAGCGCTGGTAA
The DNA here is from genome assembly GCF_012641265.1 of Chitinophaga eiseniae. Lineage (GTDB taxonomy): Bacteria > Bacteroidota > Bacteroidia > Chitinophagales > Chitinophagaceae > Chitinophaga > Chitinophaga eiseniae_A. The sequence continues at coordinate 128,866 of NZ_JABAHZ010000001.1, forward strand.
ATGACCTGACACTGACTGGTAAAGTAACAACCAACGATGATAACGTATCTAAGATTTATCCGCTGGTGAGTGGTAAGATCCGGGACATTAAAGTGGCACTGGGCGATTATGTCAACAAAGGCCAAACCCTGGCCGTCATGAGCAGTACCGAGATGGCCGGCTATAGCGCTGACCTCGTAAATGCCGAAGCAGGATTGTCGGTAGCAAAGAAAAATATGGATGCCACACAAGATATGTATAAAAGCGGCATCGCTTCCCAGAAAGATCTCCTGTCGGCCGAAACTGATTACCAGAAAGCGCAATCTGAACTCGGCCGCGTAAAAAGGGTGTTGAATATTAACGGCGGCAACACTGGAGGTGAATACGTGATTACTTCGCCGATCAGCGGATTTGTAGTAGAAAAGCTGGTCACTAACAATACGATGGTACGCGCTGACGCTGGTACACAATTGTTTACCATCTCCGACCTGAAAAATGTATGGATCATGGCCAACGTATATGAATCCAATATCGGGCAGGTGCATATGGGCGACAATGTGGAGGTAACCACTTTGTCCTATCCTGGCAAGGTTTTTCATGGTACCGTTGATAAGATGTATAACGTACTCGACCCTACGAATAAAGTGATGAAGGTGAGAATTGTCATGTCTAACGAAGATTATTCCCTGAAGCCGGAAATGTTTGCCAGCATCCGGGTAGTTTATAAAGATGGGGAACAGGCCATGAGCATTCCTTCTTCCGCCCTGATATTTGATAATAGCCGTTACTATGTACTCATTTACCATAGCAAATCTGATGTGAAGATTACACCGGTAAGCGTGATCAATTCCATTGGCGACAGAACATATATTTCAGCGGGCGTGAACGCAGGCGACCAGGTCATTGCATCCCAGGCCATCCTGATTTATGATGCACTGAATAACTAGGTGAACCTGCTAACTAATCATAGTATAATTGTTTTTAGATGAATAAAGTTCTCAGAAGTATAATAGGCTTTTCGCTGAAGAATAAATATTTCATTTTCTTCGCCACGCTGCTGTTGCTGGTATCGGGCATTATCTGCTTTAAAAATATGCCCATTGAGGCATTTCCCGACGTTACCAACACGGAAATCAGCATTATTACCCAATGGCCGGGAAGAAGCGCGGAAGAAGTAGAGAAATTTGTGACCATCCCGATAGAAATCGCGATGAACCCGGTGCAAAAGAAGACCAGCCTGCGCTCCACTAGCATTTTCGGATTGTCTTATGTGAAACTGATTTTTGATGATAAAGTCACCGATAATGAGGCCAGGATACAGGTAAATAATCTCCTGGCCAATGCCAGTCTGCCGGAGAATGTTAACCCTTCCGTGCAGCCGCCTACAGGCCCTACGGGCGAAATTTACCGTTATTCGCTGAGGAGTTCCTTTCGGGATGTCCGGGAGCTGAAAACCATACAGGACTGGACGATCGACCGGCAGCTGCGGGCTGTACCGGGTGTGGCAGATATTGTGAGTTTTGGGGGAGAAGTAAAAACCTACGAAATACGGGTAGATCCGGGCAAACTGACCAATCTTGGCATTACGCCACTGGACGTATATTCTGCCGTTACCAAAAGCAATATCAACATCGGTGGGGATGTGATTGTAAAAAACGACCAGGCCTACGTAGTACGTGGTATAGGGCTGTTGAATGATATCAATGAAATTAAAAACATCATTGTACAGAACGTAAACGGTATACCTGTACTGGTGAAAGACGTGGCTGCTGTAGAAATATCCAATATGCCCAGGTTGGGGCATGTAGGCCGTACAGATGCCATCGTGGACTCGGCCGGTCACAGAACGGTTACAGATGAAGATGATGTGGTACAGGCCATCGTGATTATGCGTAAAGGAGAGAATCCTTCAGAAGTAGTACAGGCCGTAAAAGCGAAGATTAGTAAGCTCAATGCTTCCGTATTGCCGGCGGATACCAAAATTATTCCTTTCTACGACCGGGAAGACCTGATCCACTTTGCCACCGAAACGGTGATGCATAACCTCGTAGAAGGTATACTGCTGGTGACTTTGCTGGTATCGATCTTTATGTTCAACTGGCGCACCACGCTGATCGTTTCTATTATCATTCCACTATCACTGTTGTTTGCATTTATCTGCCTGCGCCTTATGGGTATGTCGGCCAACCTGTTGTCCCTGGGAGCGGTGGACTTTGGAATTATCATAGATGGCGCCGTGGTGATGGTAGAAGGGCTATTTGTCGTCCTTGACCACCAGGCGCGGGATGTGGGCATGGAGCGATTTAATAAGATGGCCAAAATGGGCCTGATCCGTAAACATGGCGCGCAGCTGGGTAAGGCCATCTTCTTCGCCAAAGTTATCATTATTACCGGCTTACTGCCCATCTTCGCTTTCCAGAAAGTGGAAGGGAAAATGTTTTCTCCGCTGGCCTATACCCTGGGCTTTGCTTTGCTGGGCGCGTTGATTACCACGCTTACGCTGGTGCCGGTATTGATCAACCTGTTGCTCCGGAAAAATGTGCATGAAAAACACAATCCTATTCTGCACGCGCTCACCGGGTTTATGCTGGGATGGTTTGCATTTACCTTCAAACATAAAAAGAAGGCGGTCTTCTCTTCGTTTATCATTATTGGCCTCGGGTTATATTCTTTCAAATTTTTGGGGACAGAGTTCCTGCCGGAGCTGAATGAAGGCTCTATCTGGCTAAGGGTGCAGTTGCCCTACAGCGTGTCGCTGGATAAGTCCGTACAAACGTCCCGGCAGGTAAGGGCCTCATTGATGCAATTCCCGCAGGTGAAGAACATTGTATCACAAACCGGGCGGCCGGATGATGGTACTGATGTGGCAGGGTTTTATAACAACGAGTTTGATGTGATGTTGTACCCGGAAAAGGAGTGGAAACCGCACATTACCAAGGAAGAGCTGATCGATCGCATGAGTGAAAAGTTATCGGTGATACCGGGCGCATCGCTCAACTTCTCGCAGCCCATTATGGATAACATTGAAGAAGCCGTATCTGGGGTGAAAGGGTCTATCTGCGTGAAGATATTCGGTGATTCTTTAAACTATATGGAATCACAGATCACCCAGGTGCAGAATGTATTGAGAACCGTGAGAGGTATAGAAGACCTGGGCGTGATCAAGAATATCGGTCAGCCGGAACTGAATATCGACCTGGATCAGCAGAAGATGGCGTTATATGGCGTAGCCACGGCAGATGCCAATGCGGTGATTGAAATGGCGATAGGAGGAAAGGCAGCCAGCACTTTATATGAGGGTATTAAGAAGTTTGACATTCGCTTACGTTTCCCGGAAGAATACCGTAAGAATGCAGAGGATATCGGCAACCTGATGGTGCCTACTCAAAGTGGCTCTAAAGTGCCAGTGAAAGAGATTGCGAAGATCGTGATGAAAACCGGGCCATGCCTGATTTTCCGGGATGCCAATGAGCGGTATTCTGCGGTGAAATTTTCTATAAGAGGCCGGGACATGGGGAGTACCATTGCGGAAGCCCAGGAAAAGGTGAACAAGGTGCTGAAACTGAAAGGAGGCTATACGATGGTATGGCAGGGCGACTTTGAAAATGAACAACGCGCCACCCACCGCTTACAACAGGTAGTGCCTATCAGCCTGATGCTGATCTTCCTGTTGCTCTTTGTGATGTTTGGTAATTTGGTAGATGCCGGCCTGGTATTCCTCAATGTACCCTTTGCGATCGTGGGGGGCTTGCTGGCACTGCATGTCACAGGCACCAACTTTAGTATCTCCGCCGGTATTGGTTTTATTGCCTTGTTTGGAATTTGTATACAGGATGGGGTGTTACTGATCACCGTGTTTAAGCAAAACCTGGAAAAAATGCGGGGCCAAAATGCTTCTCTCTATACTGCTATTAAGCTGGGTGTTAACTCCCGGATCCGGCCAGTAATGATGACGGCATTGATGGCGGCGATAGGGTTGTTCCCCGCAGCAATATCTCACGGTATCGGATCTGAAAGCTCCCGGCCATTGGCCAGGGTAGTAATAGGAGGGATCCTTTGCGCTATGGTATTTTCCCTGATTATCTTCCCCCTGATTTTTGGTTGGGTATACCGGAAATTTGATACCCGGCACCAGGAATAAAGAAGGTTGTTTTATAAGTTTAATTGGTGTGGCTGCCTTCCGTTTTATCGTGAAGGCAGCCTTTTTATTTATCCGGCAGCGTTTTCATCGCTGTTTTTTTGCTTTATCTTTCTTGCTTTTTTGTCTTTGGCTTCATCTCCCAGGAGGATGGCCCATGGCTGCATTTCCTCTATGTTCTCACAAATGATCTTAATGATGGCAATGGTAGGAATGGCGAGAAACATACCGGGAATGCCCCAGAGCATATTGCCCAATACCACGCCTATAATGGTAATAAGGGCATTGATTTTCACTTTGGAGCCTACAATGCTGGGAAACAATACATTGCTGTCGAAGATATGCACCAGGAACAAGGTAACGCCAGCTTGCAGGGCCTGGATGGGCGCGCCGGTTGACAGCGTAACCAGTATAATCAGGATCGCGGCGGAGAGTATACCTACGTAAGGAATAATATTGAAGATGGCCGCCATTACCCCTAGTAAAATGGCATATTTAATACCGAATATGAGGAACAGGACGGTGTTGAGAACCGCCACAATCACCATTTCTATCATTAATCCACCTACATAGCTTTTAATGATACTGCGGGTACTGCCGATTACCGTCAATAGCTTTCCGCGATGTTCTTCCTTGAAATTTTTTATCAGGAACTTTACCAGTAACCTCCGGTAGAAGAGAATAAAAAAAGCATACAGGAATACAAACACGATGAATACCAGCAGGGAAGACAGCGACAGGAACGTTTGGCTGATAAAGCTGGTAGCGGTACCCAGGGTGCCCATCAGCGCCTTCTCCACATAACTCAGCTGGTCGCTGGAGTTAACATGAAATTTTTCGTTTACCCAGTCCTGGGTAGAGCTAACCACCAACAATAGTTTTTGCTGCAGGGTAGGGAAGTCCGAAATAAAGGCTTCCATTTGTTTACCCAGCATGATCATGATCAACACGAGCACAATTATAAATAGCAGTACAGCGAGTATGGCGGCCATGCCCCTGGGTATCCGCCGTTTCTCCAGCCATTGGACTACAGGTAACAGCATGATGGCGATAAGGAGGGCAAACATCATGGGTACAATGATACCACTACCGATATGAGCCACATAAATAACCAGGATAATGGATAACAGGGTAAAGGTGAGTCTTGCGCTGAAAGGCAGTTTAACCTCGTTCATAGATGCGTACTTTTATCAAAGATATTAAAAATCAACGTGTATAACATTAGAATTGCTATTATACATTTGTTTGGCCCAAATGGTTGCAGAACATCCCGGCATTCCTTAATTTACTGCATTCCTGAAAAATTTTTATCACTTATGAAAAAACTGTTTGCCCTTTTCCTGCTGTTTGCCGCCAGTATTTCCTTTTCTTTTGCAACACCGCCACCAGCCGACACGCTGCCTGTTCGCGGTTTTTGTATAGCGGCTCCCCGGTCGGCGGGACTGCCGGCTTTCCTGAAATTTATAGCAACTGAGCTGGCGCCCCGCCATATCAATACGCTGGTGCTCCGGGTGGATTTCAATTACGAGTTCAAGTCGCATCCTGAATTGCGCGACCCGGGCGCCTTAACGGAAGCAGAAGTAAAGCAGGTGGTACAGACCTGCCGCGCACACCAGATACGGCTTATTCCGCAGATTAATTTGCTCGGGCATCAGTCCTGGGCAGGTACCACTAACAACTTGCTGAAGATATATCCTGATTTTGATGAAACGCCCTGGGTAAAGATGCCTGCCAAATATGAATGGCCCAATGCAGATGGGTTGTATTGCAAGAGTTATTGCCCGCTGCATCCGGGTGTTCATAAAATAGTATTTGAGTTGGTAGATGAGATCTGTGATGTGTTTGAATCCACCGCTTTTCATGCCGGTATGGACGAAGTATTTTATATCGGTGAAGAGAAGTGTCCCCGCTGCGGCGGGCGGGATAAGGCAGAATTATTTGCCGGAGAAGTATGGACGCTGCGCAATCACCTGGCCGGAAAACAGCGTACGTTATGGATTTGGGGCGATCGCCTGCTGGATGGCAAAACCACGGGACTGGGGGCCTGGGAGGCAAGCATGAATAACACTGCCAGGGCGGTAGACCTGGTGCCAAAAGATATTATGATCTGCGACTGGCATTATGAGCGTCCTGATAAAACGCCTGTCTATTTTGCAATGAAAGGATTGTCTGTGATTACCTGTCCCTGGCGGATGCCAGCCAATGCGAAGTTGCAACTGAAAGACATGAATGATTTCAGGGCTACAGCTACTAAGGACATGAAGGCGCGTTACCAGGGAATGATGCAGACGGTGTGGTCGGATGCCGATAGTTTTCTCGCCGAATTTTATGGTACCGGCAAGCCTCAGAAAGACCTGGAACATACCAGCGCCAATTGTTTCCGGGCGGTTTTTGAGAAGTAAGAAAAATAATCAATGGATGTTCCCGGAGAGAGGTACCGCAGCCTGGGGGGCATCGCGGGGAACATCCATTTGCCATTTACTCAGTAATGTTTCTTCAGCTGCGGTATATATATTTCGGAATTGCTGGGACCGTTCATGGAGATGAAAAAGTGATTGCCGCTCATTTTGAATACGCCTTCCTTACAGTTCATGCTGATGAAATTATACATCGGCACACCGGCGGTGGCAAAGTCCATGGGTACGGGCAGTTTCAGGTAGTTGCCACCTGTAAATCTTTTAGTCATCAGGTAGCCGAAGTTTTGCTGTAACTGTATATGCGCTGCAATGGCCGGTACGGGGATCAGTATGCCGGCAAACATGGATAGCCGCTCATAGTTAGTCACTGGTACGGCGTCGAGTGTACCGGTAATAATCCTGCTTTGTGGCAGATCGTATAAGGTCTGCATCTTCTTAAACAGGTTATAGTACTGGGTCATCCTGGCAATCATTTCCGCTACGGGGTCTTGTCCCCGTGAAATGAGAGAGTAGTACAGGATGCTGTCCGGCAGCTTTACCTTTTCGCAACGTTCGTAGTTAAACAGACCGTTGAAGGCATCGGGGCCAAGAGCGGCCGTAATAGACTCCGTTATCTGCAAGGTTCTCTTTTCGTTGGGAAGAATAATGATTTGCCGGAAATCTTTTGGGCTTTCTTTAAAATGTTGTTTGAACGCCTTGCTAAATGCCGCTGTAGTAGCGTATCCGCACAGGTCACTTATTTCACCGATATTATACCCGCTATGCCGGAGCAATCCCGCGGCCAGTTCCAGCCGGTGGCGTTTTACATAATGCCAGAAGGGTTCGCCCATGTACTGCGCGAAGTTGTGATAGAAATAAGAATAAGAAATACCCAGTCTGTCGGAAACATCTTTAATACTAAATGGATCGCCTACATGATCATCTGCATAGGATAGCCCCTGTAGGGCAAAATTCTCAATTTGTTCTCTGGTTATAAGGGAAGCCATAAAATAATACGGGATTTTAGGAATTCACCGGATGCGAACATGTAAATTTTATCGTAAATCAGCTTTTATCAACATGAACATTATATCTAATTTAATCTCTTTTGAGATGTTCCAACATGTAATTTTAAAAATCATTTCAAGATATTAATTATCAATATAATATGAATATTTTTTTTAAAGTATTTGAACGGAATGCGGGTGTTTGTTGCCACCCGGGGCAATTTTTTTAAAAAAAAAGCTGAAATGGACAAATCGTTCTGAAAGTGATTGAATAACTTTAAAAGTGCGTCATGTAAACAGCTCCAACCAGGTTTTTCAGTTCGGATTTTATTGAGTTTATCATATTTGTCCTATCAATCCTGTTATGGAGTTGCGGAAATCGCAACGCCATTTGGAAGATTTATAACATGGCTCCCGTAGTATAATTGTATTTAACCATGATACTTGTCATTATTACTTTCCTGTTGCTGTTGTTGTTTCTCGGTTGGGCTTTATTGTTCCGCCATTTCAGGGCCTTACAGGTTGCCAATATCAATATTGTAAGGCAGGAGCAGAAGGAGGCTTCGCTGTTGTATCAGTTGCACGAAATCAAGAAGAAAAATCATCAGCTGGAGGAAAAGCTCCGTGAGGTACAGTATGAGCTCTATCACGAGAAACAGAAAGCAGCTCATCGCTGAGAGAACATCCACCTTTTTACTTTCCATTTTGCCGATATTTGGGTAGGTTTGTTGCCATGAAAGTCGTTTTCCAGATTACGTCCGGTGATGCCGATGTACAGTTATCCATGTTAGGGCAGCTCCATAACCTGCTAACTCAGGCAGCTATTGAGCAAACGCCGCTTGATGTGGAGGTAGTAGTACATGGACAGGCCTGGAACCTGTTGTTACCCGCCGCCAATCCCCTGGCGGAGAAAGTCCGGCTACTGCAGGAAAGGGCCGTATTATTTATTGTTTGTGCCAATACCCTCCGTGGCCGGGAAATGCAATTAACAGATCTGCTGCCTGGAATATCCCTGGTACCCGCAGCTATCTTTCACCTGGTAAAACGCCAACAAGAAGGCTGGGCCTATATCAGATGTTAGTTTAGCGATTTATTACTTTAATTGTTTATTAGTTAATTACTTTATTAGTTTATTTTTACATTTTTAAAGACCCTGTGGGTATATGTGGAGAAGTATTGAAGCGGGCAGCAAATAAAAATTGTAGAATTAGCGTTTAATGGAATCAAATCGGACTAACCTCTTAAACTTTTATACTTTGAAATTCACAAAATCTACCGGAATACTCTTGTTGTTGACGGCGATCCCCTTTTTCAGCTTTGCACAGGACTGGCACGTGGGCGCTTTTGCAGGCATCAGTAATTACAGCGGAGATCTGACACAACAACGGGTGGATATGAAATACACCCGGCCGGCACTTGGATTGTTAGTGCGAAAAGATATCAACCGTTATCTCAGCGTGCGTGGCGCTTTTACCTGGGGAATCGCTACAGGTGCAGATAGTACCAACACCTCGCCCGCATTGAAAGCCCGTAACCTTAGTTTCCGTACCAATATTTTTGAAGGAAGCCTGATTGGTGAAATCAACTTTTTTGACCTGGATGAAAAAGGCTTTACTCCCTACGTATTTGTAGGTGTAGGCGCCTTTGGTTTTGATCCTACCGCCAAAGACCAGTCGGGCAACCAGGTGCGCCTGCGGCCACTGGGCACGGAAGGGCAGGGGTTACCCCAATATCCCAGCCGTAAGCCGTACGATCTTTTAACTGTTTCCTTTCCTTTCGGCGCCGGTCTTAAAGCCAATCTGAATGAAAAATGGACGCTCGGATTCGAAATTGGATTGCGTCCTACACTCACCGACTACCTGGATGATGTAAGTACCAATTATGTTGATAAAAACACGTTGCTGACTTATCGTGGCCAGAAAGCTGTAGACATGGCCTATCGCGGCGATGAAGTAACGGGGAAAGGCACTACGCCAGGTACTTATCCGGCAGATGGCACTATCCGCGGTTCTGATAAGCACAAGGACTGGTATGCCTTTTCAGGGTTTACAATTACCTATCGCCTCGGCAGTGGCTCTGGTTCCGGATGGGGTAAGCAAAAAGCTACCCGCTGCCCTGTACTGCGTCCATAACAGCGCATTTAACCTTTTATTGTCTCCATATAATCCCGGCCATATGCCGGGATTTTTTTATTGGCATAGTTGTTGAATTTAGAAGTTTAAACAGGTATCAATGCAGCCACCAGCTTATAGCGGATGGCATTAACAGAAATCGCGGAGAGAGTATGAAATCAACAGCCGCAGAAAAATAAGTTGGTGTGCAACGACCTGTTATAGCGAACAAAAAAAAAGTGCCATGAAGAAGTTTTTGTATTTAGCTTCAGTGATATTGACGGTGGGTAGCATGAGCCTTTTTGCACAGCACAGGCCTCCAGCTCCGCCACTGCCGCCAAGGCCACCGGTACCCGGGCATTTCCCGCATCCGCCGGTTCCGCCTCATCCGCCGTTGCCGCCGCATTTCAGGCATCCGCCGCATCCACCACATCCGCCCGGACCGCCACGCCGGCATCATCACAGGCACTATAGACCACATCGGCATTACCACCGATATAGCTATGTGAGCTACCCGGGAGCCACCTACGTTGTGAATAGCGCTCACCTGAACTTATATCAGCTTTCGTAAAAAATAACATCACAATTTTTATTTGCCAACCAATCTTGAACTAAAAACCAAACAACATGAAAAAAGTAATGCTGATGATGCTGCTGATAGCTGGTACAGTGTTTACCGCTTCCGCTCAAAGAGGATGGGGTCATGACAGGGGCCGCGGACATGGCCGCTGGGAGCGCGAAAGATGCGACCGTGACGATGACAGATGGGAACGTAGAAGGGAATGTCGCCGCGACTGGGATGACGATGAGTGTTACCGCCCAAGAAGAAGGGTGGTATATGCCGAACCCGCTTACTACCCTGTAGTACCTGTACCGGTGCCAGTACCCGCTCCGCGCTATTACCCCTCCAGGCCCAGAGCCGTATTCCACGCAGGAGTTACCATCGTGAACTGATAACTGAAAATGGAATAAATGAGATGCCTCCCATTATTTAAGTGGGGGGCATTTTTTATTGCGGTGCGGGATGGTTACTTTTGTTGATTGGTAATACGAATCGATCATGGCATATAAAAATCTCAGACACTTTATAGATACGCTGGAACAGGCAAATGAGCTGGTACGCATCAAGACGTATGTGGACCCACGACTGGAAATAGCAGAAATAACTGACCGGGTGAGCAAATCGCCCGATGGGGGTAAGGCGCTGCTGTTCGAAAATACCGGGACCGACTTCCCGGTACTGATCAATGCGATGGGCAGCTATAAGCGTATGTGCCTGGCCCTGGGTGTACAGGAACTCGACGATGTTGCCGGGGAAATTGAAAACCTTTTTAAAATGCTATCCAAGCCCAAAGAAGGGATATTGGATAAACTGGCCCTGCTTCCCAAGCTGGGACAATTTGCCTCCTGGATGCCCAAAGTGATTGGCGGAAAAGGAAGCTGTCAGGAAGTAGTAATGGCCAACCCCGACCTGAACAAGCTGCCTGTACTTACCTGCTGGCCTAAAGACGGGGGCCCGTTTATTACGCTTCCCGTGATACATACCAAAGACCCGCTGACCGGCACCCGCAATGTAGGGATGTACCGTATGCAGGTATTTGAAAAAGATATGACCGGTATGCACTGGCATAAACATAAAGTATCTGCCAAACACTTTATGGAATATAAAAAGCTGAATAAGCGTATGCCCGTTGCCGTGGTACTGGGCGGAGACCCGGTATATACCTATTCTGCCACTGCACCCCTCCCGGAAAACGTGGATGAGTACATGCTGGCAGGCTTTCTCCGCAAGAAAAAAGTAGAACTGGTAAAATGCATTACCCAGCCGGAAATAGAAGTTCCTGCCGATGCCGATTTTGTGATTGAAGGGTATGTAGATCCTTCGGAAGACCTGATATGGGAGGGCCCGTTTGGCGACCATACCGGCTATTATTCCCTGGCCGACTGGTACCCCAGGTTCCATGTAACGGCAGTTACGCACCGCAAAGATGCCGTATATCCGTCTACCATAGTGGGTATCCCGCCACAGGAAGATGCCTGGATAGGAAAGGCCACAGAACGCATTTTCCTGGCGCCCATTAAAATGACGCTGGTACCGGAAATCATAGATATGGAAATGCCGGTAGAAGGGGTATTTCATAACCTGGTGATTGCCCAGATTAAGAAAGACTACGCCGGGCAAGCCCAGAAAGTGATGAACGCCATGTGGGGCGCAGGGCAGATGATGTTTAACAAGATCCTGGTGGTTACCGACGACGGGACAAAGATCAATGACTATAAGCAGCTGGCCCAATATGTCTTCCAACACCTGAACCCCGCTACCGATATCTACCTGAGCCAGGGGCCTATGGACGTGCTGGATCATTCCTGCTCCAAAATGGGCTTCGGCGGTAAGATGTGTATCGACGGTACCCGGAAATCGGAAGAAGAGCTGGATACTACCTTCCTGCAGGCGCCATCGCCCCGGGAAATAGATACGGCAGCTATTATGCAGCAGTTCCCTGAAATAAAGGGTATCAACAGCAGCTTACTGCCGTTGGATATCTCCTGTATACTGGTAGCAGTGGAAAAGAACCGTCCTTTCCATATCCGCGAACTGAATGAACAGCTATATACTTTACCGGCGCTGACAGGCGTGAAAATGGTATTGTATGTAGAGCATACCGTGGATGTTAGCGACCTGGCCTCTGCCCTGTGGCGCTTCTGCAATAACCTGGATCCAAAGCGTGATAGCTTTGTGATACGCCAGCCGTCGGCTGTTGCCGGGAAATATGTGGGCGGCATCGGCATGGACGGTACGCTGAAAACCAGGTTGCTGGATAACTTCGAGCGTGACTGGCCTAATATCATTGTAGCAGATGATACCACTATCAGTAAAGTAGACGCCAAGTGGCCGGAACTGGGCATGGGTCCCTTCCTTCCATCGCCTTCTCTTAAATACAAACACCAGATCTATGGCGAAGAAGCGGTGGTACAACAGTAAATATCTCCTCCTGGCAGGATTGTTACTGGCCGGCAGTCTACGGGCAGCCAGCCAGGTAAGCACGACAGATTTTCCGCTGCTCAGCAAGCTGGAAGGCACCTGGCGTATGTCTACCCGCAAAAGCACGATAGTAGAGCGTTGGAGTAAAATAAACGACTCTACCTGGAGCGGTAAAACCTGGCGCGTGGTGGGGAAAGACAGCGCGGTACAGCAATCGATGCAGGTGGTGCAAAGGAACGGGGAGATCAGTTTTATGCCTGTTTATGAAGGTGGACCTACGGCCAGGCCTATACGTTTACGGCTCCGGGTACTGAAGCCCATTGGCTTTGTAGCAGAAGACCTCAATAACGATTTTCCCCGTAAAATTACTTACCGCTTTAAAGATGCCCGGCACCTGGATGCCCGCGTAGAAGGCACCAGGGACGGCACCATAGAAGAATATATTTTCCAGTACGTGATCGTGGAAGACTAGCAATTCCTGATTGCATAATAAAAAAGATCGGCGCCCGGAATCCCGGACGCCGATCTTTTTTTATGTTTTCCTATTTGTGTATTTCCGAAGTGAAGTTAAACTGGATATCCGGGTTGTTGGTACGTTCAGTATTCAGGTACCATTCAGACTGGGCCAGGTATACCAGGTGACCGTCTTTATCTTCCACGATGTTGGAGGATTTAAAACGGATGAAGTCTTCGATTTTATTTTTAGGACCGGTGAGCCAGCAGGCCTTATAGAAAGGCAGGGTATTAAACTGGCAGGCCGCGCCATATTCCTGGAGCAGGCGGTACTGGATTACTTCAAACTGGAGTTCACCTACGCAACCAATAATTTTACGGTTACCGCCATGTTGGGTAAACAACTGGGCTACCCCTTCATCTGTGAGCTGACGGATACCTTTTTCCAGCTGTTTGGTTTTCATGGGGTCCTTGTTCACCAGCTCCTTGAACAGTTCAGGAGAGAAGCTGGGGATACCGGTAATGTAGAAGTTTTCGCCTTCCGTGAGGGTATCACCGATTTTAAAGTTGCCTGTATCGAATAAGCCCACCACATCGCCGGGGAATGCATCATCTACGATGTTTTTCTCACGGGCGAGGAAGCTGTAAGGGTTGCTGAATCTAACGTCTTTGTCTAAACGAACGTGGTGATAAAATTTGTTGCGTTCAAACTTACCGGAGCAAACGCGAAGGAAGGCGATACGGTCGCGGTGACGGGGATCGAGGTTCGCATGTATTTTAAATACAAATCCGCTGAACTTATCTTCCTGTACACTTACTTCGCGGGTAGTAGCAGTACGGTCGCGAGGGGTAGGCGCAATGTCTACGAAGGTATCCAGCAGGTCTTTTACCCCGAAGTTGTTGACCGCGCTACCAAAGAAAACGGGGGCCAGTTTACCGGCGAGGTAGTCTTCCCGGCTAAAGGTATCATACACGCCTTCGATGAGCTCTACGTCGCCACGGAGCTGGGCGGCATCTTTTTCGTTGAAATGCCCATCCACGTAGCTGCTGCTGAGATCCTCAAGGGGTACTACATCCTCGTCGGTGGCTTTTTTATTGGGCTGGAAAGCTACCAGGCTTTTATCATAGAGGTTGTAAACGCCTTTGAAGTCGCTACCCATGTTAATAGGCCAGCTGAGAGGTCTTACGCGGATGCTGAGTTTTTCTTCCAGTTCATCGAGCAGGTCGAAGGGATACTTACCATCACGGTCCATTTTATTCACGAAAATGATGACAGGTGTATCGCGCATGCGGCATACTTCCATCAGTCTTTCGGTTTGTTCTTCCACTCCTTTTACGCAGTCGATTACCAGTACCACGCTGTCCACTGCGGTGAGGGTACGGTAGGTATCTTCAGCAAAGTCCTTGTGACCGGGAGTATCCAGGAGGTTAACGAGGATATCGCGGTATTCGAAGGTCATAACGGAAGTGGCCACGGAGATACCTCTCTGTCTTTCAATTTCCATGAAATCCGAAGTGGTATGCTTCTTTATCTTATTGGATTTCACCGCACCGGCTGTTTGAATAGCCCCGCCGAACAGGAGGAATTTCTCTGTCAGCGTGGTTTTACCGGCATCCGGGTGGGCGATGATAGCAAAGGATTTTCTTTTATTGATTTCGTTAGCGTACTTCATATATATCCGAAAAATGGCAGCAAAGGTAACTAAATTTTTTGTCCGGCTATATTTCGTGTTTATTGGCACCGCTCATGGCCATAAATCTGTTACATTTGAAATATGATAGCGACCCTTAAAATATTATGGAATAGTTTTAAGATGGCGATGCAGGAATTGCGGGTTAACAAGCTGCGTTCTTTTTTGTCATTGTTTGGTATAACCATAGGTATCTTCTGTATTATCGCCGTACTGACGCTCACGGGCAGCCTGGAACACAATATCAGGAAAGACCTGGCCGACCTGGGTGATGATGTGATTTACCTGCAGAAATGGCCCTGGGGTGGAAATGGAGAATATGCATGGTGGAAATATATGAACCGCCCCCTGCCTGAGTATAAAGACCTGAAAATTATACAGGATAAGGTCCAGAGTGCCAGCTATGCTTCTTTCGACTTTGAAGTGGGCGGCAAGAAAGTGGAGTATGGCGACGATTACATGGATGGGGTGAATATGATGGCGGTGACCCATGATTTTGACCAGATCCAGACCTTGCAGATAGTGGGCGGCCGCTATTTTGCCAACGGCGAAAGCAATAGTGGCGCTAATGTGGCCATCCTGGGATATACCATCTGGGATGGTTTATTCCCTTCCGCGGAGGCGGCGCTGGGAAAGATGGTGAAGGTAGCGGGAAGGGATGTGAAAGTGATCGGCGTGTTGAAGAAAAAGGGGGAAAGTATGATCGGGGGGATTGGCTACGACAACGCTATTATCCTGCCTTACCGTTTTGCCCGTACCATTGTGGATGAGCGCCGGTATGCTGATCCATATATCCTGGTAAAGGCCAAATCCACCGTGTCGCTGGATCAGCTGAAGGATGAGCTGAGAGGGGTAATGCGGGCGGCACACCGATTGAAACCTTCCGTAGAAGACGATTTTGCGCTAAATGAGATCAGTTCGGCGAATGAGAACCTCAACTCTCTTTTTGCGGCTATCAATGGCGGGGGGATCCTGATTGCAGGGTTTGCCCTGATTGTAGGGGCTTTCGGGATCGCCAACATTATGTTTGTAACCGTAAAAGAGCGGACCAATATTATTGGGTTAAAAAAGGCAATTGGCGCGCGCAGGGCGATTATCCTGATGGAGTTCCTGCTGGAAGCCGTTTGTCTGTGTTTGTTCGGGGGATTACTGGGACTATTACTCGTGTATTTGCTGACAGTAGTTATTAATATGTCCGGTAGTTTTGAGATGATATTATCCCCGGGCTCGGCGGTTTTTGGCATCAGCGTATCAGCGATTGTAGGTCTGCTGGCGGGTTTCATCCCGGCGTGGGTGGCCAGTAAGCTGGATCCGGTGGTAGCCATACGGAGTAATTGATCAGCTAAAGGTATTGGCAGCAGTTATGCTGTGTACAGGCGGGATTTTCCCGCCTTTTTTTATTAAATTTGCCGCTTATGTCCGTTAAAATATTAGCCATAGAATCATCCTGTGACGACACAGGAGCTGCCGTTATTGTAGATGGAAAAGTGTTATCCAATCATATTGCCAACCAGAAGGTACATGAGCAATATGGCGGGGTAGTGCCGGAACTGGCTTCCCGGGCGCACCAGGAGAACATAGTGCCCGTAGTGGATATTGCATTGCAAACAGCAGGCGTGAAGCGGGAGGAGCTGAGTGCCATTGCTTTTACCCAGTCGCCCGGCCTGATCGGATCGCTGCTGGTGGGTAGCTGCTTTGCCAAATCGATGGCCATGGCGTTGGATATCCCGCTGATAGGCGTGCACCACATGCAGGCGCACGTGCTGGCTAATTTTATTGACGATCCCAAACCTGATTTTCCTTTTTTATGTTTAACGGTGTCGGGTGGACATACCCAGATCGTGCTGTGTGAAAGTCCGTTGAAGATGCGGGTCATTGGCGAAACACTGGACGACGCAGCCGGCGAGGCTTTTGACAAGAGCGCCAAAATACTGGGACTACCTTATCCCGGCGGCCCGTTGATCGATAAATATGCTAAAACCGGTAACCCGGCCCGGTTTAAATTTCCCGAACCCAAAATTCCGGGACTGAACTTCAGTTTCAGCGGGTTAAAGACCGCCATCCTGTACTTTTTACAGCAGCAGGATCCGGCCTTTATTGCGGAGAATATGCCAGATATCTGTGCCTCCATACAGCATCGTATTGTCAGTATCTTATTGAATAAAGTGATGAAGGCGGCTGAGGAAACCGGTATCCGCGATGTAGCGATTGCCGGTGGGGTGAGCGCCAATAGTGGCCTGCGCCAGGCGCTGGCCGAATATGGGGATCGTTATGGCTGGCGTACCTTTATTCCGAAGTTTGAATACTGTACCGACAATGCCGGTATGATTGCCATTACCGCGTATTACAAGTACCTGGCGGGCGATTTCGTGGGCCTGGATGCAGTACCTACTGCGAGAGCTGCATTTTAGTAAAAAGGTACCCACGGTTAAATGCTAACAGTTTTGGGTAAAATCCTATTCCTTTCAGTTCCTGAATCGATTTAGCTTTAGGTTTGGCTATAACGTTTACATTTATCTATGAAGAAAATTTTTATCGCATTACTGGTGCTGGTAACCACGTTCCAGGCGGCCTCCGCACAGGAATCCACGGGACATACCGACTGGAGAAACCAGAAATATTCCATGTTTATTCACTGGGGAGCTATCTATTCCACGCTGGGAGGCGTATGGGAAGGAAAGCCGGTAACCCGGGGCTATAGTGAACAAATTCAGGCGCATGCCGGTATTTACAGCGATGTATATGGAGATGTAGCTAAACGGTTCCATCCCGAGCATTGGAATGCTGACTCGATCGTACTGCTGGCAAAAGCTGCCGGCATGAAATCGGTGGTGATGACGTCCAAGCACCATGATGGTTTTTGCATGTTTCATTCTGCCTATACCGACTATAACGTGGTAGACGCTACACCGTTTAAACGCGATGTATTGAAGGAATTATCGGATGCCTGTCAGCGGCACGGCCTGAAATTCGGGATGTATTTTTCGCTGATCGACTGGCATTTCCCACAGGCCTATCCCATCTCCAGTAGTAACAGTGACCCTATTACCCCCGAGCATCATGAGTATAACAAGAAACAGGTTACTGAGCTGATGACCAACTACGGGCCGGTATCAGAAATCTGGTTTGATATGGGTTCGCTCACCGCTGCCCAAAGCCGCGACCTGGCAGCGATTGTACATCGTTTGCAGCCGGGATGTATGGTGAGTGGCCGTTTGGGTAATGATGCCGGAGATTTTTGTGTGATGGGAGATAATCAATACCCCGATTATAAGATCGCTTCGGCCTGGCAAACGCCTGCTTCCGTATATGATGAAACCTGGGGCTACCGCAGCTGGCAGCAGCATGGTAAAGCAACTGACAAGGCGCATGAAAAACTGGAAGGGTTGATTAAAGTAGTAAGCCGCGGCGGTAACTACCTGTTGAATATCGGTCCCCGTGGCGATGGCTCGGTGGTAGATTTTGAAAGAGAGGTATTGCTGTTAAACGGCGCCTGGCTGCAACGTAATGGAGAAGCCATTTACGGTGCTTCCGCCAATCCTTTTGACACCACTTTCACCTGGGGAGAAGTCACCACCAAACCAGGTAAACTATACCTGCACCTGTTGCAAACCCCCGAAAATGGCAGCATCCTGTTACCAGGTTTAAGCAGTAAAATAAGCCAGGTAACTTTGTTGGGAGAGAATAAGAAAATAGCCGCCAGGATCAGCAGCAAAAATGGTAACACATATATCCAACTACCGGCAGGCTTCCAGTTAAAGGATAAAGATATTGAAGTACTGGCGTTGACCTGTAAAGAAGGTGTGCATATCACTCCGCTGCATTTGTTGTCGAACGCCCGTCGACTGGACCGGTACAATGCTGTTCCGCTGTACAGTTTTTCCGGTGTCGATTATGAAAGTTACTACCGCAGCCAGGTAGGCGATTCCTGGACGTTTACCGCCAGCAGGCCGGCCGCATTGAAATTGTTATACAGCGATGCGGAGAAAGGCCGCAGTATAGAGCTGACGCTAAATGGCAATACCCGCCAGGTATTGCTGGACGGCGGTACTGCTCAGCCACTGCAGTCTGATGCATCCAATTTACAGTGGGGACCAATGTACAGCGCCGGGCCTTTCTGGTCTGGTATAAACGGTGTACATGGAGATATAAAACAGATAGATCCTTCCAAACCATGGCCCAACCACGACAGTCAACCCTGGACGCTGCAGCCTGACTGGAAAAATGATGCCCTCATCACCTTTGACGGAGATAGGAGTATTGCCAAATATGTATTGCAGGAAATCACTGCTGCCAAAGCGGGTAACTACTTGGTAGGTTTTACCAGTGGAGATGGAATTGCGGTATATTTAAACGGGGAAGAGCAGGTATTGCATAACAACCCGGAAAGGGGAGGCGTAGCCAATGAAGTGGTATTGTTGTCGCTGAAGGAAGGCAAAAACCAGCTGCTGGTAAAGGCTTACAGCCGTTTTGCCAAACAGTCGGAAGTAGCTATCCGTCGCAATGTACCACAGGTAATGTATGTGCAGCCATTGGATGTGCAGGTGAAGGGAAATGGCAAGGTAGAAATCTGTGAAGTAAGAGAGGCGAACCCGGTATCGGTGCATCGTAATTTGCGTATGCCGAACCTGTCGCTGTTGATTGATTCAAAATAAGGATGGCAAATACATTTTTCCAGTTTAAACAATTTACCGTTCACCAGGAGCACTGCGCCATGAAGGTGTGTACAGATGCCTGTATACAAGGAGCTTTTACGGCGCAGTACCTGGCGAACCAACTAATAACGGTACCGGCTATACTGGATTTAGGCGCTGGTACCGGTTTGTTGAGCCTGATGCTGGCGCAGCATAGCCTGGCAGCCATTACCGCCGTGGAACTCGATCCCGGCGCAGCGCAGCAGGCTACCGCTAATTTTGCGGCTTCGCCCTGGGCGGACCGGTTAACCCTAACGCAACAGGATATACGAAAAATGAAACCTGGCGGAGGCTATGATTTTATTATCAGCAATCCGCCATTTTATGAAAGTGCATTGAAGAGTGGTCATGCCCAAAAAGACCAGGCGATGCATGCTACCAATCTTACTTACAGTGATCTGCTAACAGCGATCGACCGGCAGCTGTCGCCGGAAGGCGAGGTATCTGTGTTGTTGCCCTATGCTGTATTTGACACCTTCCGGGAGCTGGCGTTGACAGCCGGATTGCATTTGCGCGAGGTGTTATATATCCGGCAGAGTGTGAATCATGGTTATTTCCGGGCCGTAGGCATTTTTGGAAGAGCGGCAGCAGATACTGCGGTAACGGAAATGGCAGTGTATGATGCCGCGAAGACGTATACACCGGAGTTTAAGGCGTTATTGCAGCCTTATTATCTGTATTTATAGTTTATCTTTCCTCATCCCACTAAAGCTTCGGGACGAAGGGTATATTACCTTCCGTAGAATTACGCTGGCGGCATACCCTCCACTTACGTACTTCTACTGAATTTTTAATTTTGGTCGCTGAAAAGTTTGCTACCATTCACTAAACAATTAATTTTATTCCTTCATTACATAAACCCTTTAACACCAGTATATCGAAACCCCAGTTAATAACAATGCTTATACGTACATAGCAACCCCAATACACATATTCATAACCCCAAATTGAAAAATCAATGTTAACACTCCAAAAGTCGTTCCGCTACGCTGCGGACCCTGCTAAGCTGCCGTTTAGTAAAGTTCCCATTAACGTCGGCTATCCTGTATTCTCATTCAAGACTGGTGATACCAGTGGTCAGGTTACCCGGGAAAAATCAGGCAATGCCACTATTAGCTTTTCACAAGAGGTAAGTGCCACCACCTATTTTAGTGCGCTTCCGGAAGGCAGTATGTTCAGTACTGCCTATGATTTGCTGGCCAGGTTTTTCCAGCTTCATTTTAGTTCGTCGTCCATTACAGGCGTCACTTTAAATGACATCTCCGTCAGCCTGCAGGTAACCTATGGTGGTACCGGTAATGCTGCAGATGGCACTGTACTGGAAGGCATCTATTTTCTGAAAGACCTTGCTCCGGCACAACGATCGCTGCGACTGTTAAATGCAAATGCCGCCGACGGAAATGCGGAGATTTACATTAACAAGAACCTTTACCTAATCAACAAATCAGTGTACCTGAAATTCCTGGAGAAATTTGGAAATATTTCCCCCGACCAGGAAGGATTTTACCTGCTGTATGTGATTAACCAGCTGGCAGATCTCAGCGGACAAGCGCCTGTACTGCGCACAGATATCGATGATGCGCTGAAAACAAAGATAGCCGGCATATTGGGTGCGTTGGGTGTGCAGGAAACAAACATTAAACCGGTGATCGATTACACGATTGCCAACTTCGCACAACTGTTCGATTTTTCATTGCTGATGCCGGAGCTGAAAACAGTGGATATCAGCGGTAATTTTGAAGTAGTCAGTACCGACAATACAGATGTAGGGTTTACAGACCTGCTGCTCTTTGATCTGTCGGTGGAATATGCTTCTCATGTTGCTGATAACACCTCCCTGATGCAGATCCTGCATTTCGACTGGATGGCGCATAAAACAGATTTCCACAGTGGTAAAATCAAGTTCTCCTTTACCCAGGATAATCCGCTGTTGCAGAGCAATGTAGATGGCGTGATCTCCGTAAAAGTGAAGAATTTCGATAAAACAATTATCTGGTCAAAAGATTACCGGGTAGACGATGCCGCATTGGGCAGCCTCGCTATTTCAGTTCCGCTGCAACGCCCCAACGTAATTACCTCGGGCGATAAAAGCGGCAGTAAAGATGAAAACAAGCGCCTGAGAGGACAGCTGGTAGAACTAAGTAAGCAATGCGACCTGAAAGGAGTTACCGTACTGGTACAGGCGAAGAAAGCCGACGATCAGCCCTGGCAGATAGTAGGTGCCGCCGATGCAGATAGCGCCGGTAATTTTTCCATGGCCTATCCTTTCGGTGTGTATATCGCGGCGCAGGCGTTGGTGTCGCTGACGCCGCAAAGCCCGGTAACAATCGCCACAGATCCGGCCTCTAAAAATAACCAGTCCATTTCCGCAGACTTCCTGTACCTGCTGGTAAACGGGGCTGATTGTACCACAACTGGCGACAGTCATGGTGATGATGACTGCGCGTGTCATTCCGTAAAGAAATCAGGACGGCTACCTGGCCAGGAAGACCTGATCAACTCCGACCAGTATTCCCAGGACATTGGCGGTTCCTGTGTGAACCTGTCGACCCCCAACCGCACCTTAAGAGAATATAATTACCAGGCGATCGTGCGCACCTCCGATCCGGACGTATCCAATTATACGCTGCGTAAGCTGGAGAATGGCACCTTTGAACTGGTAGGTGATAATAAGAAGATCAAGCGTGCAGCAGTAGACCTGGACAACCCGGTAAGATGGCAGGATGCCCCGGATGCCGGAGACAATCTTTCTTTTTACCAGTCTGTTACCGTAGCTACCGGTCATATTCTGCATTATAAATCGGAGTTTAAAGCAGATGGATATTCCATGGGAGATCTCCTGTATTCCCTGGCGCTGGCCCCCGGGCAGAAAAAACAGATGGTAGTAATTGACGCCACGCACTCACTGTTAGGCGCCGAAAATCAATCTATCACACAAGGGGAAAGCCTGGCGGCTAACCTGCTGAATGACCGCTCTATCACCGATCAGCTGGGAGGCAATATCAACGAAGCCTTACAGGGCAGTAGCTCTGCTTCTACGAGTGGTGTCAGCGCCGGTTTAGGCGTTGGCGTTAGCTATGGCGGCATAGGCGCTTCCCTGGGCGTTGCCGGCGGTTATTCCAATTCCAATTCCAATGCGTCGCAAAATAGCTCCCGCAATGTGTCGCAATTCTTCGGGGAAAGGCTGCGCCAGTCTATTATGCAGAATGCAGAAAGCTACCGGAGGTTGAATGCCTCTGTGGTGAGTTCTGTACAGGAAGGGCAAACATATGGCGCTACTGCCGATGTAGTGGCCAATCATAACCACTGCCACGCGCTGACGATGATGTATTTTGAAGTATTACGGCATTTTGCCATCTACCAGGAGCTGGTGAATGTAGAAGAATGTGTGTTTGTTCCGCTGCTGATGACCAATTTTACGACCGATAATATCTTCAAATGGTCTGATATCCTGGCAAAGAACCTGTTGCCCATGTCTTCCAACACGTACCTGAAGCCATTCAGCTTTTTCTACGGAAGGCCGCAACATCCATTGCTGAAGGCATTTGATGCCAATGAAAGGATCAAAACGAACTACGCGCACGTAGATTACCCGACAGGATCTTACGACCAGGAGCCCATCAGCTTTGTAAAAGGAGATATTAATATCCGCACAAATCTGCAAAGGCCTAAAACCAAATACGACCGCATCAAGTCCTTGCCTATTATCACCAAAACGGTAACGAAAGAAGTAACCGACGCGCGCAGTATAGCTAAAAGCGCTATGCTGGGTGTTATGACCGGTGGCTTATCCTTTCTCTTTGGCTCTGATGGCTCCCATACAGAAACAGAAGAAATACTGGCGAAAGAAAAGATCTTCGATTCTTTCATGCAACTGGATGCAAACTACGAATATGTGCCGCCGGCAAAATGTATCCGGGTCGTAAATTTCGAGGCCTTTAGCATTAAATTCTCCGGTATCAACATCACTATTTCCCCCGTAGATTTTTTCCAGAACGGCATCGTAGATAAGAAGCTGTGGGACGCTTATGCTTCCATCCTGGGGTATAATAATACACTGGAAATGCTGGACTACTATTTCAAAGGCAGGCTCATATCCGAATGGGACGATATCTATTACAATGATATTGCACCGGTGGTTTTTGATAAGATCGTAGATAGCATCCGCCTGGAATATATCGGCACTGATATGACCAGCACATCCCGGTACAAGGGCGGTGAGCGTGTGATGCGTATTAATTTTGAAGGCACTACCAGCAAACGCCGGGTCGATTTTCCATTGACCATGAAAATGTTCTGCAACAGCCCGGTGGTAAAAACCTTAAAAGACCTGGTAACACTTACCGTGGAAAATGTGCGTATTGCCTATTCTACGCCTCACTTTAATGGATTGTTATACAGCGGCAGTGTTGGCGACGACCTGCTTGATGATACCCTGCTTTATATTCCTGAAAATGCGGACGAGAAAAAAGATCCCCGTAAAGAAGACCGCTACCTGGTGCAGAAGCTGATAGAACATCTCAACAGTAACCTGGAGCATTATAATAAAGCACTGTGGTATAACCTGGATGCAGACAGAAGGTTTATGTTGTTGGATGGTTTCAACATCCAGATCTTTAATGATTTCGGCATACCGGTAGGTTTCAGAAGCCTGGCATCGGTAGTCAAAAATCAGCTGATCAGTATTGTGGGGAATTCCCTTGTACTGCCCGTTGCGCCAGGCTATAAAGTGAGCCAGTCTTTCATCACAGAAAAAACCGGCGATGGTGTAGAGCAGGAAATAACCCTGTTGGATCATTATCAGCCCATTACGCCCGTGCCTCCTTACCGCATCAGCATTCCTACCAGGGGTGTGTTTATGGAAGCGGTACAAGGCGCCTGCGATGCTTGTGAGAAGGTGAAAGAAAACTCTTCACAGGATTGGAATAAGTTCCCAACGGATGAGCCATCACAAATTAATCCGATTACCCCACCAGTACCTACTGTTACCGACTGGAAAGCAGCATTCAAGGATTTTGCTACGCCTATCGTAAATATCCAGAATGCACCGGCAACACCGGAACCAGGTGCTGGTCTGGCAGGTATAACAGAACTGTTGGGCAAGGCAGGCATCTTTAAGGATATTACCGGCCTGGATGCTAACCAGCAGAATGCTATTAAAACCTATCTTTCCAACCAGGAAAATGCGAAAGCATTTGCAGAAATGGCGAAGAGCATGGCTATGCAGGGTCACAATACCGATAACTCTTCCAAGATCATGGATACCCTGAAAAATGCCAAAGATACAGGCGCTATCAGCAATGAAGATTACGGTAAGCTGGTGAAAGAACACCTGCAACAGCAGATCGATGGCGGTGCTACCAAGAAAGCAGAACTGGAAAAAGAAAAAGCTACGCAGAAACCTACCTTAACAGATGCTGCTGTAAAAGCTGCAGACCAGGGCAAGGATGTGAAAGCACAGAAAACGGATCCGGAAGGTAATATAGAATCCGTAGAAATCAGCAGCGGTGGCAAGAATGGTACCGTGCTGGCGGCTGTAGAAGGCGTTGTTCCCAAACTGCTGCAGGATAACAACCTTGCCTGTTGGGCTACTGCTGCTACGATGATGGTCAGCTGGAAGATGAAGAAACCAATGACAGTTCCAACCGTACTGGCACTGGCCGGCGATGAATATGTTGATAAATTCATGAACAAGCAGGGCCTGAAGTCTAGTGAGAAAGAGGCATTTATCGGTAAACTGGGTATGGTAGGAGAGCCTCCTGCAGATTATCCATTGCAACAGTATATCGACTGGATGAAGACTTATGGTCCGCTGTGGATTACTACCGATGCCAGTGTTGCCACTGGTATGTTCTCGCCTCATGCCCGTATCCTCACCAGGATTGAGGGCACCGGTAACCCGAACGGAACAGGTACTTACTTTATTTTCAACGATCCTGCCACCGGCTCAGAAAAATCACAGAGCTTCCTCGAATTCATCGCGGCATTTGAACAGATGGTAACGGATAATAAATCTGATAACCTGTTTGTACAGGTGGTACACTTCAAAGACAAAATTGATGATAGTTCCGAAGGGTACCAGATAGAAGGTCCGTGGAATATTAATAACCCTGTGCATGAAAATGTGACACTGGCAGCGTTGATCAAATCATCTGTTGGCGTTCCTACCACCACCAAAGTGGGCAGCGATCAGGCCGTGAATGAATTCTTCCGCGGCGTAATATGGAATGATGACCCGGCTATCCTGTTGTTTGATGAGAACAAGTATGACAACTGGGATTTCTCCAGCGGCATTATGTGGAAGAACAAGTTTGACACTGCCGGCAAGGCCAGTGCCAATGATCTGAAAAACCTTACCGGCAGATCCCACTACTGGGACATGCAGTTCCTGCACGGTATGGCAGCGGCGATAGGAGAGGATCCTAAAGATACGCAGGCCAAAGTTTTGCTGTGGGCGGAATTCATGTATAAACTGTCTATCAATGAAGGAATCATGGATACGGATACGTTGAAATCGGTGCCAGTCACCAGTAAGTTCGGTAGTACCACCTACTCCGTAAATTCGTTCTTTACGGCGGCTTCCGATCCACTGGAAACAGATACTATTAATACGTTGCTTAACCGCAATACAAAATGTGTATTCCTCAACAACTCCAGGAGGGCTATCGGATCCCTGATGCACCTGATCCAGGATTCCTTTGCCAAAGGGCATGTAAGAAGGGCACTGAAGAACCCCGGTGATCTTAAGCCAGGCACTACTGACCAATTCCAGCCTGGAAAATTCGGAGATTACGGAGACATCCAGAACTTCCATTGCTACAAAGGACAGAATCATGATGACCATGATAAATACGATAAGTATGATACCAGTCTTTTAGATACCAGCAAACTGGAAACCTTTAATGGATTGATCGGTGCGAGAAACGCGATCGATTTTTGTACCAGGTTGCTTAATTTTTGGAAAGCCAGAACACCGTATGCGAATGGCCCTAAAGTGATGTTTGAAAATGAAATATTCAAGCTCGCTCCCGGAGCTACTCCTGCGGATGCCACTGTGTAATATCAGTAGGTGTATTTTTAGTCCGGTTGAAAGCAGTGATGCTTTCAACCGGTTTTTTATATGTCTGCACATACGGAGGAATGGATGATTTGTAAATAATAATTATTTCTAATTGTTTATAAATCATATATTAAGATTCCCCGACTTTTTCCTGTTATAAAAAATTTTCATTTTATACCCGGATGGTTTATTTTAATAGAAAATTAACCCCATGCAAGAGATCACTGAGTATCACGACTTCATTGAAAGAATCGTCAAAAATGACCTTGACGAAATACAACAAACAATATTTAAAATAGACGGAGAGGAATTAATTGAGCAAATGTTCCTTACGCAAAACCCTCGTCCTGTTATTGAAGGGAAACCGCAGGGACTTGAATATAGCGCTGCTCCGGAATTGATAGACACTGTAGTGAAAAGCGTTGTTGACCTGGGAGGATTGCTCATTTCTACCTTTACTTTATACCTGCAATTTAAAAAGTATAAAGACGACGAGGCTAAAGAAAAGAAGAAAGAGATGGAGCAACTATGGAAAGATGAACTGATAAGGAATAATGTAGAGGAAGCAGCTGCTGAACGCCTGGCAAGAAAATATGTAGCAGATTTTGAGAGATTGTTAAAATAGATATTTTTCTATCTAACCCCTTATACCATTGTAAAATGCAAACAGATAGCGCACTATCAGCCGATCAACATCTCCCTGTATCTATTGAATATAACTGGCAGCATATCAGGGAGCAATATCAGAAAGATGTAAAAAAGCACAGGAACGGCGATATATATAATATTGTTATGATTATACTGGCCCTGGCATTCGGTTTTTTTATCGCTCCACAAGTAATTGCCGTTTCGGAAGCGCAGCGTAGTATGAATGAACGGACGGAAAATCAACTATACTATACAAATCATATTACAGTATCAGGAGATGATAGTATTTTTAAGGATAATGATTTGGAAAATACGATCCAGGCGGCTACCTGGATAATGCTACTGGTGAGTGTTGCCAGCGGAGTATCATTGTTATTGCTTTTCTATAATTCAAAAAAGTCCCGGCTCGATAAAGGGAATTACGTTTACCTGGAGAGGAGTGACTTTAAACCCATCTGGCAATTTATTGACGAGGCATTGCTGAAAATGGAGCTGGATCATTACAACGTCCAACTGTGCTATTTTAAGACCAATGCATTAGAAGCCCATGTATCTGTAAAAGACGAAACAATAACGTTATATCTGAGCAGAGGATTGATTAATTTATTTTCCACCAACGTTTTGTATTTTAAATCCATCTTGTTTCATGAGCTGGGGCACGTGCTGCAAAAAGATAAAAAGCTCTTACAGATTAGTAACAGGATATTTTGGTTTCCTGCCATATTATTTGTTATCGCATTCCTGATAAGTGCGTTTAATGGAAATTTTTTCAAATCTTATGTGGGAATGTTCGGCATAATTTTTCTCAGCTTCTCCAGGCTTTTTTTAAAGAGACGAAATGCCGAAATGCTTGCTGATACAGCTGCTTTGGCTTACCTGGAAAATACATCCATAAAGGACGTTATTCAAAAAATATTTACCCCAAAGATTTCTATTTGGTATCCAACTCAACAGGAACGTTTATTAAACATTGAAGGAAGGTTGGCAAAAAATAAGCTTGTAAGCACGGATGCCGAATAACTATTATTTCATCACGTGCTTCATGCTGCTCACCGCAAAACCACTGAAACAACCGACTACATTACTGCCCTTTATATTACTCTTCAGTACAACAGGGGTAGAAAACGGACCGCTGTTGACCCTTGCTTTATTAAAACTATCCCAGAAATCATATACAGGGCGTTCTATACTAACAAGATAGTAAATAGCCGTGTCGCCGATTGGCAGGGGCGCTGAATGTGTGATATGTATGGCTTGTCCGTTTACCAGTTCGTCTGTATTAGGCAGATACCTGTCTGTGCTGAGGGCGCCCCATCCAAAGGTGTTTTTAGTATAACGGTTGCCCCAGTAATAAATTTGTGCGTTGCCAAGTGTATCCGGGTCTGTATAGTGTACGGTAAGCCGGGCCAGTATCTTTCCGGAGTCGTCTTTAAATGGGGGGGTATTGGTAAGGCTGTCGATAGGTACCGGAATGGGTAAAGTGGTGATTGCGGTATATTTCCTGCCTTCGGCTACAATTTCAAGCAGATAGGCTTTCCCCGGTTTACCCAATAAGGCGTGAGAAGAATCGGTAGTAAGTTTGGGATCAAAGTAGGCGCCTGGAACATACAGGCCATGCATGCCCGGTGTTTTTCCTTCCTTCATCGTTACTTTACTGGCAGTGTTCCACTGATAGCCTTTCCCTTTTTCGAAATCACCTTCGGTGATGGTTACCGTTGCTTTTTCCACGGCGGTATTAGCGAATTGCGATTCATTGAAGTTGACTGTTTTTCCAATGATGACATAGTTGTAGGTGCGGAGACTGTTGTTAATATAAGCTTCTACCACCAGCATGGGAGGTGTTTTATCCAGGTTGAGGTCTATGTTTTTTTCGCAGGAATTACAAAGAAGCAGTAGCAGTAGAATAAAGATATAGCCGTTGCTGTAATTTGATTTTTTCATACATCAGAAATTAAAATTCCATGAAATGCTTGGCAGAATGGGGAACAGCGTTACCTGTTTACCTTGTATGGTCTTTTTGTTTTCGTCTACGTCTATATAAATAAAGTATGGATTGCTACGATTATAGACGTTATATACACTCAATATCCAATGACTTTTAAAGCGCCTGGTACTTTCGGGGTTTGGCGTGAAAGTAGCGGAGAGGTCGAGGCGATGATAAGCGGGCATCCGATAGTCATTGATTTTGCCATAGCGGTTGATGTTGGTGTATATTGGCGAATCATTGCTGAAATTAAATCCCAGGTTATAAACAAATCGGCCATTAGGCATGGTGAGCGCGTTACCTGTACTGAATACAAATAAACCGGAGAACGTCCATTTTTCCGACAATTCGTAGTTGGCAACTACACTGAGATCATGTGTGCGATCGTACCGATAGGGAAATGGTTTACCCCCGTTAAGCTCCGCAAAGGTACGTTCGGTGCGACTCAGCGTATAGCCGATCCAGCCGGTGAGTGGCCCTGTTTTCTTCTTGAGCAGTAATTCCAGTCCATATGCCTTGCCGGTACCAAAGATCATTTCACTTTCGATGTTCTGATTGAGGAGCAGTTGGGCGCCTGGCATAAATTCAAGTTCGTTGTCCATTTGTTTATAGTAGGCTTCAGCACTGAATTCATAGCCTTTGGAAAAATCCTTAAAGAAACCTGCTGCGACCTGGTCTGCTACTCCTGGTTTTATCAGGCGGCTCACAGGTACCCATAGGTCGCTCGGAAAAGTGGCTGCGCTGGTGGTGGCCAGGTGCAGGTACTGTACGGTACGGGTATACGAAAGTTTAATGCTCGTTTCCCTGTCGAAGAGGTATCGCATGGCAAGACGGGGTTCAGGGTACATATACTTCGCGATCCGTTGCCCTTTTTTGTAAGCAATTGTTTTACCGGTAGGAACGCCATCTTTTCCGTATACTACATCTGTTTTGGGGCCTACCTGATCGAAGTAACTTACACGTAATCCCGCAAGGATATTTAGCCGGTTACTGATGTCCCAGTCTGCGCTGAGGTATCCGGCTGCCTCACGGCCATATTGTTTGTTAATCTTTGATATAAATTCTTGTTCTCCTGCGCTGGTGCTGCCTGCACCAGGTTTGAACTGATGCCAGGTGCCCTGCCAGCCGGCTTTTAATTTAAGACGGTCGGAGGGGAGATACATCCAGTCATTTTTTACCTGGTAGTCTACAAGTCCTGATGAAAACAATATACCATCTGTATTGTAGGTGATACTGCTGCCAAGTTCAAAGGAGTTATGGAATATTGACAGCTCCTGTTGGATTTTTCTGCTGATTTGAGATTTCCAGGTAGCACCGGCAAGCGTATTTCCCCAATTTGCTTTAAAATGACGGTACCTGTCGGTAGATTCATTTTTATCGTAATTGAAGTTGTCTCTGCCTGTATAGAAATTCAGAGAAATGCTGTTGGCAGCATTTAACTCAATATTCAGCTTAGCGTTAACATCATAGAAATAGTAACCATTATTACCTATCGAATCCGGTGCAATCCAACGGGCAAGCTGATCAATGTAACTACGGCGGGCACTTATAATAAAGGAAGACTTTCCTTTTGACAGGGGCCCTTCTACAGTAAGGCGTGAGGAAATCAAGCCGATACCACCATTAAATTTAAGGCTGTCTTTATTCCCTTCCCTGGAGGTGACGGAAATTACACTGCTCAGTCGTCCGCCGTATTCAGCTGGCATTCCGCCTTTAATGACGGATATGTTTTTAACAGCATCGCCATTGAAAATACTGAATGCACCCAACAGGTGGGTGGGATTATACACAGTAATGCCGTCCATTAGTACCAGGTTTTCATCGGGGCCACCGCCACGAACATATATACCGTTGCCGGCATCGCCGGCATTTTTGACACCCGGAAGCAGCGTGATGGATTTTAATGGATCAATTTCCCCCATTAGTGTAGGTAGTTTTTTCATCTGCTCAATGCTCAACAGATGTGAACTCATCTGGTTGAGCTGTAGAATTCGGTCTGCCTCAATGGTAATGGGTTTGAGCTGAGTGGTACTTTTTTGCAAAACAAAAGCAATGGTGGTATCACTGTACAGTACAATACCCTGACTGCTGCCGGAATAGCCAACCGCGCTAATGGTAACCAGGTACCGGCCCGGAGAAAGATGCAGCAGGGCAGTGCCGGTTGAATCTGTAACAGCGGTGAGTGCGCCTGCCACAATATGGGCACTGATACCCTGGTGTTGATCATTGATAACGCTTACTTTGAGTAATTTCGACTGCCCCAGGACGTTCTGTCCCACAAATAATAAAAATAGAAAGTTCCATAGTCTGATGCAAATGGTTTTCCGCCTGTTTACCATTTTTAGAAGATTAAGCTGGTTTACAGAAAGCTCAGTTTAGTAGAGCCTGTTTATGGTTCTTTAATATGGCCATTTCAGTCCGCATAGTATAAGCTGGTTGAACGGTTTTTCAATTTCAATGCTGGGAATGTAACGATACAAAGGAATGTTGTGCCCATCCGCAATTAATACGACGAAAACACTACTGCGGCCTGGAAAGCGTAGTATAATTGATTATTCATGTTAATGGTTTAAGGCGATAGAAATCAGGACAATCAATAGATGTAACTATTGCTACACTTAAAATCTGGTGCGCCAATATTTTTAATGCTCGATATGGTTTATTAGCTGGCGTTCTCTGATATTAATGTTACAGCTTTTAGCAATAATTACGCCAGAAAGGTGGAGGTTGGAATTAATTTTTCTTTATGAGTTGTCGATATGCGTATATCTATAATATTGACGATAATCAGGATTTATGCTAATAGACATCATATTTCATTCTCTTGGCTGGTTTTAGATTTGAGTAAAGTGATTTACGACCTCAGACTTATTTTTATCACGCATCCTTAAAACCTTAACTATGCAAGG
Source organism: Chitinophaga eiseniae (assembly GCF_012641265.1). Taxonomy (GTDB): domain Bacteria; phylum Bacteroidota; class Bacteroidia; order Chitinophagales; family Chitinophagaceae; genus Chitinophaga; species Chitinophaga eiseniae_A. Next base: position 160,919 of record NZ_JABAHZ010000001.1, read on the forward strand.
TATTATTATCTATAAAGGCAAGTATGGAGCTACACAGCAGTATGCAGCCTGGTTGTCGGCAGCATTGAATATTCCCGCAGTGACGGGGGGTGGAGAAACGAAAGATCAGTTGGAAGATGCTGACTATATCATCATGGGAACCAGCGTTTATATTGGCAAATTGCAGTTGCGCGACTGGGTGAAGAAGAACAAAGGACTGTTGGCAGGTAAAAAGCTGTTTCTCTACCTGGTGGCTGGTACACCGGCCACGGAAAAGGAGAAACTGAAGGGATACATTACTGCCGGTATTGGCGCTGACATCAGCAATAAATGCACTTGTTTTTTTCTTCCCGGTAAACTGGAATTCAGAAAGCTCTCATGGATGGATAAATGTTTGTTAACTATAGGGGCCAAGTTGGCGAAGGGACGTGGGGAAAGCATTAGCGTTACCGACTATAACGATGTAAAAGCAGAACGTCTTTCCGAATTAATAGCATCTGTGCGTAAACTGAGTGAAGTGTCAGTTTAATGAAGTCTGTCTTTTTAAATGCCTTCTGACGCTCCCCAGGGATTTCTTTAAAACAGATTTAAGAAAAGACCGGCCTTACGGGACCGGCCTTGCTTCTTACCTGATACCTGTATACCAGGCAGGCCTTTCTTCATCATGAAGCCAGAAAAGTGCCGCCTGACCGAACGGTGATCCGTCGGGATTAGTTAATCGCCATACTACGCCGTCATAAATCGTAAAAGTATTTCCATATTTATCAACGCGTGGACCGGTATAGTGATAAGCGATGCCATTGAGCGAGACATCCTGTAACAACCGCTCCCGTTCACTTCTGTCCTGCGGCGCTGCACTCAACCGGGAAGGAAGCTGCAAGAGCTCTGCTGTGTTATATTTAAAACAGGATAAGGCAAATTGATTCGCATAAATAAAATGCGGGTCCGTGCCTGTCCCATGCGCAAGGATGCTATAAGGCGCCTCTTCGTGCAACCACTGGGTGCGCGCCGTAATGCCGGATGGCGTGGGAAGCCCCTTGCCGTTCCTGTTGAGGAAATTCTGGTCTATTTGTGCGATTAAAGAAAGAACTGACGACATGCGTTTGTAATTATAAATTTTTAAGACGGGGATTTTTGCCCAGCTCCTGCTGGTGATCTACGGGTATTTCAATGAGCAGGGAACGTTGCCCTTCCATTTCGATACGATGCAGCAGTTCCCCGAGATTACTCAGATCAGGCTGCAATCGTGCGGCTTCCCATCCACAGGCCCTCGCGATAGCGCAATAATCAATCGCTGTTACACGGGCATGATAATTCGGCGCGGCGATATCAGGCAGTACTTTTTCCAGTCCCTGTTCAACGATAGACAGCGACTCATTGTTCAGCAGGAAAATGACGATGCCCAGCTGGCTCACTTCTCCTAAAGCACCTGAGAACAGGCGGAAGCATCCATCGCCGGTGAACAAGAAAACGGGACGATCAGGGTCTGATAGTTTAGCGCCGACCGCTGCGCCAAAAGCACCGCCCATAGCGGAACCACGATAGAGGGAGTAGAAGTCGATATTATCATTAGGCCTTTGGGTTACATATTGCCGGTCTTTATAAGCCAGGCAAACATCGTCTATCCCCAGCGAATGCGTTGGCCACCACTTATTGAGGCGCTGATATAAAGTAGCCATATTCACATATCCTTCCCTTGGCGTGGCAAACGGTCGGTCGTTCAGATCTGCCGGCGCCTTTGCCACTGGTCTGTTGGTAAAAGGATAGCGTTGACTGGCGCCTATCAATGCGCCTAACAAAACATCCAGCGGTCCGTACACATGGTCATACCCGCCTGTGGCCACGTGGCGCAGACTATTTTCCACCAGTCCATATGCCTCGAAAATATTCCCCAGGAAGAAGGTATGAGCGGCATTAAAACCGTTGAAATTAATGGTGTACTCATCGGGGCAGGCGCCCAGTACTACCAGTACGTCCTGTGCACCAAGCGAATTAAATAAAGACATTGCTTTGTCATTTCCCCCAAAGGAAATATAGCCGTAACCGTAAGGGTTATCCTGGCTCACGGCGTTGGCGCCGTTGATGCTCCAGATGGCGGCTGCCTGTAATTGTTCGCATAGTTGCGTGGTGAGTTGTTTAGCATTGCGATAACGTGCCATTTCTTCTCCTACCAGCACCACTACCCGTTTATCATCCACCGTTTTCCGGAACGTAGACACAAATGCATCCAGGAAGTCGTCTTCTACCGATCTTTCTTGTTCGGGCATCGGCATAGTATACTCTATTAAAGGACTTCCCACGGCTTCATTGTCCAATACCAATACCACCGGTTTGGAGCGGTCCAGCATTGCTTTCGCCTGCGCCAGTTGAGCCGTTAATGAAAACGGATCATTCAGTACAAAAACAGCTTCTCCCAATTCTGCACATAGCTGTGCTACGGTATTGCTGCCATATACGGAAGTGTCCTGTAATGGAGAGAAGCCTATGGTATTACTACCGGAAACGGGCACAATAAAAACTGCGGGTATGTCGTGTAACTTGGCGTCACTGAGTCCGCAGGTGATCAACCTGGTGGCAGCACCGGTAGTGGCCACAGCGGCAGCTATTTTACCGCTTGCCAGATAATAGCCCAGAGGAACAAAGCCAGCGCTGTATTCGCCCAGCGTTAGAAAAGCAGGTTCATTGGAGGGCAGGTCGTCAAAAGGTTTGAGGTGCTTTAGCAGGTGAATAACACCGCCGCCGGTAACGCCGGTGTATAAAGTGATACCCCAATCGGTAAGGGTGTCTACAATGAGCTGATAGTTATCAGCCACGCAGGGTGGGTTTCCATAAAGGTTACGGAGCGTCATAGCATAGTGATTAAATTGATAAATCGCGGTTTTCTGTATGGTTTATTATGAGAACGTTATATGAGGGCTTTTTAAGAAGGCTTGTTGATATGGGTTTTCAAAATGGGTTTACTATATATTGTATAAATTCACTGACGGTACAAGATAAGTAGTATTTGCTGAAGCGCAAATTTTTTGGAATAAGATAGGTTATCGAAGCGTAGTGTTTTTTTGTTATTATCTGCCGGAAGTAAAGCGCCGGCCGGATTTCGGCAGACGATTTACAAAATGTGTAGTATAATTACTACAGTTCTTTCGTATTTATATTACTGAAACGCGTCATCGTGCAGCAACTCAAAAAGGTAGTCGCTTTTCGGATTTTTGTAGAAAGGAATTTTGATCTTTATTTATCAGCGGTATTTTTCCAGGGACTAAAAATGATAAAGCTAAAGAAAGCCAATATCCATACCCCAGAAGCCATCAGAATTATGCACATTAAAAAGTGGTTTGCCTTCCTGGCCGGTAGGTATATGCCTGATCGCTGTTTCAGGTCCGGTATTATTCTGCATGAAAATAATAGCTTTTTATATGTTCAAACATATGTGTTGAATATTCTTCCAAACCGTTATAGGGGATAAAAATAGCATCTTTGACCTTGAGGCCTCTGAATTACCAGAATGATTTTATGTTTATTTATTATAAATTTTATGAATATTATCTTCGGTTTTTAAAATCATATAAATTTTATTGTAAAAAACGTCAAATGTATATATGTTTGTACAAAACAAAGCAACTTTATTCTCAACCCTATTTTTGAACCAGTGCAGCGTAAAGTTTATTCCCAAATCAAAGACAGAAATTCAGTTGTTAGATCAATGCCGGTAAATGCGTTATATCTGAGTAATGGATAAACAGAAATCATATTGTCAACCAGAATAGTCCCGGAAGAGAAAGAGTTACTGCATATGGCTGCTGAAGGAAATAGGGAGGCCTATGGTAATTTATATGCCCGTTATTACGATTCCCTGTATCATTCTCTTTGTTTCCTGGTAAAATCAGAAACGGAGGCGGAAGAACTCATTCAGGAAGCTTTTGTAAAGGCCTGGATCAGCCGTGAAACGCTGATGCTGGTCAGGTCATTTGGTGACTATATCTTCATGGTTGCGAGGAATCTTCGTATCGATAAAATAAGAAGCCGCAGCACCCGTGCTACTGCAGAACTGGTCTACCAGGAGCACCGGCCTGAATTCGAACTGTTATCAGATGATATCTATCTGTATAAGCAATATTATGAAACTGCCTGGGAAGCCATACAGCAGCTCCGTGGGAAGAAAAAATCTATCTTCCTGCTCCGCACACAGGAAGGGCTCACGTTGCAGGAAATTGCCCAGCGTGAGGGGATTAGCAGGTCTGCTGTTAAAAAACATTTATATACCGCATTGGAACAAATGAAAACCGCCCTGGTCAAAAACAGTGACTGGATTTCATTAGCAGTACTGTACATCTGGAATTCCTCCCGTTAAAATTTTTTTTTGAAAAAGGTGTCCATTCTCTTTTTTGCTTACGTCTATTTATTGAGAACTTATGAAGAAACAAGCAGTAATTGTGCTGGCCAGAAAATATGATGCAGGCACCATCACAGAGCAGGAGCGCCTTTCCTGGGAAAAATGGTGTAACAGTGCCTCTCTTGAAGCATTTAATGAAATGTTGCGAGAGGCATTTCCCGGGCGTACTTTTTCCGAAGGACAATTACTTTATCACAGGAAGCAAGCGATAGAATCGTTATTGGATGATGCAGAACGTAGAGAGGGGGGACGTGAAGTTGCGTTTGGCCGCCGGTATTGGGCAGCGGCAGCTGCTGCCGTAATCCTGGTTGCCGGGGCAACATGGTTATACCACAAAACCAAACAACCTGGTATTGACAACTTCCGGGTAGCGGCAAAAATTCAACCTGGCCGCCAGGGGGCCATGCTAACATTGGCTAACGGGCAACAGGTATTGCTGGACAGTCTTGGAAATGGCATCCTCACTGCGCAGCAGGGAACTAATCTCCTCATGGATTCAGGTAAACTGAAATACGATGTATTAAAAAATGAAAGCGGCAATATAGCAACAAATACGATTACAACCCCTAAAGCCAGGCAATTTACCATGGTATTACCCGATGGTTCTGTACTATGGTTAAATTCTTCCAGCTCTGTGAAATTCCCGGTAAGCTTTGCCGGTAGCGAAAGACGTATCGAAGCAAGTGGTGAAATATATATTGAAGTCGCGCAGCGGGCCAATCATCCATTTTTTGTTTCACTTCCCGACCGAACAACCATTGAGGTATTGGGCACAAGTTTTAATGTAAGTGCATATAGCGACGATAAAAATATAACCACTACGTTGCTGACAGGGGCAATAAATGTAACAACAGCGAGTGAAAAAATATCGCTGAAACCCGGACAGCAAGCCCTGACCGGCGAAAATGGCAGCAAAATGGCAATTAATACCAGCCCGGACCTTACCAAAGTAATGGCCTGGAAAAACCGACTATTCAATTTCGAAGGCTCCAATATTAAAGATGTTATGAAACAGCTGTCCAGGTGGTACGATATTGACGTGATATATGAAGGAACACCGCCCGACATCGATTTCGGCGGCAAACTAAGTATGGATATAAGTCTGGATGGGGTACTACATGCCCTGAAAGATGCAGAGGTCCATTTCCGGATGGATGGTCGCCAATTAACCATTCTGCCATAGCAAATAACTATAAGATGGCTATCTGTTATTAGTGTTAAAATATAAGTCAAGTAGTTTATCCTAAATAATTAATGTAATTAATAAACATGGAATAATGACTATCGGATCTATTCGGTATGGCAGCGGCATGCCTTTACCTGTAAACTAACCTGCCTGGAATAATAAAGCCGGAAGAGAACTTGGACCCTCGCTTCCGGCATAGATTCCAATTGGAAAACCGTCGTATACAACAACATTTAAAAATTAAAATCCAACCAAAATTATGCAAAAATCCGCAAACCGTTGTCCGGTTCTGTGGCCAAAGCTACTGCGCAGGCTACGCCATAACGGTGCCCTAAAACATTACTTCCAGGTTATGAAGCTAACTGCTTTAATAATGTGCTTTTCGCTGATGCATGTATATGCAAGTTCGTATTCTCAATCAGTGACTATTTCTGCCAAAGGTGCAGGATTAAAAGTAATTTTCTCTGAAATAGAGAAGCAAACCGGTTATGTGGTTTTCTACAATAAAGCATTGCTGAAAGATACCCGGGCTGTGACGGTGAATGCAACGAATACACCGCTAAAACCCTTCCTGGACCAGGTGTTTGGAGAACAGCCATTAAACTACCGGATTGATGGTAACAACATTGTACTGATTCGTAAGGCCATTCCTGTTGAAAAGAACACATCTGTAGTGGAGACAGTAAATGTGCCGATTGTTATTTCTGGTAAAATAGCAAGTGCTTCGGGCAATGCGTTACCGGGAGCCAGTGTTTATGTTAAAGGCCACCAGGACCGTTTTGCAGTAGCTGACACAAAAGGTAATTATTCCCTGAAGTGTTTTGAAGGAGATGTACTGGTATTCTCTTATATAGGTTATAAGGTGTATGAGGTAACGGTTACCACAACTACTACACTTAATATTACCCTGCAGGAAGATCAAAAGAATATCAACGACGTGGTGGTGGTCGCCTACGGACAGCAAAAGAAACAAAGCATGGTCAGCTCCATTACCACCGTAAATCCGAAGGAGATCAAAGGGCCCACCAGCAACCTCACCACCATGCTGGCAGGACGTATATCCGGGCTCGTATCCTACCAACGAAGTGGTGAACCCGGCGCGGATAACGCGTCATTCTTTATCCGGGGCATTACTTCATTTGGCTCGGGTAAACTGGACCCGTTGATATTAATTGATGGAATGGAATCTACTTCCACCGAACTGGCCCGTCTGCAACCAGATGACATTGCCGGTTTTTCCGTACTGAAGGATGCCGCAGCTGCATCATTATATGGTGCACGTGGCGCAAACGGCGTAATACTCGTTACCACCAAAACTGGTAAATCCGGCGTAACGAAAATGAATGTACGATTTGAAAACTCTATGTCCTCCAATACCCGCAACATTGCCCTGGCAGATAACATCTCGTACATGCAACTGGCCAACGAAGCAGCCATCACCCGCGACAGGCTGGCGCCGTTGCCTTACAGCCAAAACAAGATCGATCATACCAAAGCAGGCGACAATCCTTACTTATACCCCAGCAACGACTGGCTCGGAACGTTGATCAAAAAACATACGAACAACCAACGCCTGAATATCAACCTCTCCGGCGGCGGTCAGAAGGCGCAGTACTATGTAGGTGCTACCATGAACCAGGATAACGGTATCCTGAAAACCCAAAGCGGGAATAACTTCAATAATAACATTAAGTTGAGAAGCTATGAAATCCGCTCCAATGTAAACCTGAAATTAACTTCCACGACGGAAGCTATTATCAGAACCACCGGCGATTTTGATGATTATAATGGCCCCGTTGGCGGCGGCGCGGCTATCTTCCAAAGCGCGCTGAATGCTAACCCCGTGCAATTTCCGGCAATCTTCCCCGCCAGTGATCTACCCAATGTGAAACATCCCTTATTCGGGAATGCTTCCCGCGGCGTCAATGGCGAGGTATATAACAATCCTTACGCATCCATGGTATCCGGGTTCCAACAGTATAGTACCTCTACACTGAATGTACAACTGGAGATAAAACAAGATCTCAACTTTATTATACCCGGCCTCTCTGCCAGGGTCATGGCCTATACAAAACGCTATTCCAGATTCGACCTGAGCAGGCAGTATAATCCCTTCTTTTATGCCGCCAATCCTACTGTTAAAGACCCGGATCAGTACACGCTGTCGCTCTTAAATGAAAAAACAGCCACCGAATACCTGAATTATACTCCCGGTAATAAGCTGGTGAATACCACCACCTATATGGAAGCGGCGGTGAACTACAACCGAACGTTCAACAAAGTGCATAATATCAGCGGCTTATTGATCGGCATTCGCCGCAACTACCTGAATGGCAATGCAGACGACCTGCAACGCTCCCTTCCTTTCCGTAACCAGGGCGTTTCCGGGAGATTCACCTACGGATATGATAACCGCTATTTGCTGGAGGGAAACTTTGGTTACAACGGGTCGGAACGCTTTGCGAAAAATAACCGGTATGGATTCTTTCCATCTATAGGCGTAGCCTGGAATGCAGGCAATGAAAAATTCCTGGAAGGAATGACATATGTCATTTCACAACTGAAATTCCGCGCTACCTACGGACTGGTAGGTAATGACCAGATCGGCAAGCCCGAGGACCGTTTTTTCTATCTCTCGAACGTAAGCCTGAATGACAATAACTTCGCCTCATACTTTGGCGAAAATTACGGCTATTCAAAACCCGGTGTTTCCGTTTCCCGCTATCCGAATAACGATATTACCTGGGAAAAATCCCAGAAGACCAATATCGGGGTGGATCTCGGACTTTGGAATGCGCTCACGGTAACGGTTGACGCCTATAAAGAACGTCGCAGCAGTATCCTGATGTCAAGGGCTTATATCCCGTCCACTATGGGGCTCACTGCTCCCATCAGCGCTAACGTGGGTGTTGCGGAAGGTCGTGGTGTGGATGTATCCATGGATTACAATAAAAAATTTACGAACACCTGGTTGCAGATGCGGGGAACATTTACGTACGCTGCCAGCAAATTGCTGGTAAACGAAGAACCGCAATACCCCGACAATATGCAATACCTTTCCCGTGTAGGCTATTCCCTGGGCCAGGTATACGGATTGGTTGCTGAAAGATTGTTTGTAGATGAAGAGGATGTAAAGAACTCCCCCCGGCAAAATTTCGGAGAAGTGAAGGGCGGAGATATCAAATACCGCGATATGAACGGCGATGGCCAAATTACTAAACTGGATATGGTGAATGGACTGGGCTATCCTACCACACCAGAGATTATTTATGGATTCGGGTTCTCTTTCGGCTACCAGAATTTTGATATCAGTACCTTCTTCCAGGGCTCTGCCCGATCTTCTTTCTTTATAGATCCTGCGTCCATTTCCCCTTTCGTAATGGATGGGGCTAACCAACATGGATTGCTCAACGTGATTGCCCAGGATCACTGGTCAGAAGACAACCGTAACCTGTATTCGTTCTGGCCAAGGCTGGGTACTACACAAAGTAGCAACAACAACCAGCCTTCCAACTGGTGGATGCGAAACGGCGCTTTCCTCCGGATGAAGAGCGCCGAAATCGGCTATAACATCGGAGAAAAGGGAATGAGAAGATATCATATCGCCGGGCTGAGGATCTATGCCAATGGTACCAACCTATTCCTGATCAGCGCCTTTAAACTGTGGGATCCGGAACAAGGTGGCAACGCATTGGGGTATCCCGTTCAGCGTGTATTTAACCTGGGTGTCAACGTTAGTTTATAGCACCAGCCAAAATCTATTACCATGCAATCATTATATACTTATTCAGCGTCAATGAAATCTATGCGCAGCAGGCATTTTACGATTGGACTACTATGTATGGCAGCAGCACTTTTTACTTCCTGTAAAAAAGGATACCTGGATATCGTACCAGATAATGTGCCTACGATCGATTATGCTTTCGCCAACCGCGTGGAAGCAGAGAAATATTTATTTACCTGCTATGCTTATCTCCCAAAAGAAGGCCACCCGGATAAGAACCCCGGATTCAGTGGCGGCGACGAAGCGTGGACTTACTGGCCTATGATTGAAGACTATTTTTACCTCGATCCGTACAATATTGCCCGGGGCTATCAAAATAGCGCCAATCCCAATATGAACTATTGGGACGGATATGATGGGAAATCGTTATGGCAGGGAATCCGGGCATGTAATATCTTCCTGGAGAATGTCCGCAAAGTAATAGACTTGCAACCTTATGAAAGAGACCGTTGGATCGCGGAAGTAAAATTTCTGAAGGCATACTTTCACTGGTATTTATTCAGGATGTACGGCCCCATTCCTATAGTAGATAAAAATCTCCCCATTACAGCATCACCGGATGAAGTAAGAGTATTCAGGCAACCGGTCGATTCTGTGGTGAATTATATCACCAGCCTGTTGGATGAATCCGCAGCGGGTGAAAACACCGGGCTGCCGCTGTCTATCACCAGTTCTACTACAGAACTCGGACGTGTCACTAAAGTGGCTGCACTGGCCATTAAAGCCCGGGTACTGGTAACAGCTGCCAGTCCTTTGTTTAATGGCAACAGTGATTTTACCGGTATGAAAAATAAAAACGGACAGGTGCTCTTTAATCCCCAATACGATGCCTCCAAGTGGACGAAGGCCAGGGAAGCCTGTAAGAAAGCCATTGACCTTGCCAATGCAGCTGGCGTGAGATTATATCATTTCAGCCCTTCCATCTTCCAGGTGGATCATGCTACGCAGATAGAGATGAATATCCGCAATGCAGTGTGTGAGAAATGGAACAGTGAACTGATATGGGGATTAACATCAGACGGAGATCCTACCTACTGGTTGCAAACCTATGCCTGCCCGCAATTGGATCCTAATGCGATTAATCTTAGCCTGAAAGCGAAACTTGCGCCTCCTTTGAAAATAGCGGAGATGTTTTACACACAGCATGGTGTGCCTATCGAGGAAGATAAAACCTGGGACTATGCCAATCGCTACAAGCTGCGTAATGTTACCGCAAAAGATACCGGTATGCAGGAAGGATACAGCACGGTAGGGCTGCATTTTGAAAGAGAGCCAAGGTTCTATGCTGATATGGCATTTGATGGATCCAAATGGTTTATGAAAAACAAAAACTATAACATTCAAAGTAAGCTGGAACAATATTCGGGGAAAAAGCAAACTCGCTTATATTCTATCACCGGCTATTATACCAAGAAAATTGTGAGCTGGAACCTGAATTTTACAACCTCCTCTTTACAAACAGAGTCATATCCATGGCCGGTGATGCGCCTGTCGGACCTTTATCTCCTGTATGCGGAAGCACTCAATGAAACCGGAGGTTCCACGGAGGCATTAACCTACCTGAACCAGATCCGCGAAAGAGCCGGTTTACAGTCGGTCGAAACTTCATGGAGTACTTATTCCAGCAACCCAACGAAGTATGCGTCTGTAAGTGGACTCCGTGATATCATCAGGCAGGAGCGTAGTATAGAAATGGCATTTGAAGGCAGTCGCTTCTGGGATCTGCGCCGGTGGAAAACCGCACCACAGGTACTGAATAGCCCCATTTACGGATGGGATATCCTCCAATCCACTTATGAAGATTATAATCGCAAGGTGTTTTTATACAACATGCAGTTTATTGCGCCCCGCGATTATTTCTGGCCAATCAGGGAAGATAATCTTCAGATCAACCCCAACCTGCAGCAAAATCCCGGCTGGTAATAGCTGATTATCCTGTTAAAATATTTATACCTGCGTAAAAGCACTGATATGAACAAACGAATTTATCTCAATAGCATTTTAATTTCCCTGTTGGCTTTCTGTTCCTGCAAAAGAGAGGAGCCCAGGCCAGTTAAACAAGACAGCACTCCCCCGGGAGCAGTGACCAATGTAGCCGTCACTAATCTCAATGGCGCCGCGAGAATAAGCTTTGCGCTACCGGGAGATTCAGATCTGTTGTATGTAAAAGCCCTGTATCAAACCACGAAGGGGGTAAAAAGTGAAACAAGGGTAAGTCGTTACAACAACAACCTGACAGTGGAAGGATTTGGGGATACCAGTACCTACAAGGTATCGTTGTACGTGGTAGATAAAAGTGAAAATGTTTCCCCTGCCGTGGAAGTAACGGTACATCCGCTGGAGCCAGTGATCTGGATAGTGAGAAGATCATTATCAGTAGCCCCTGATTTTGGTGGGGTAAACGTAAAATTTACTAATACGGGAGAAAATGACCTGGCGCTGGTAGTGCTGGCTAATGATTCCCTGGGGCAGTTTTCCGCGGTAACGACACAGTATACTAACCTGAAAGAAGGAAGTTTCTCTACCCGGAATATGAAAGATGTACAAACACAGTTCGGCGTATATGTAAGGGACCGGTGGGGGAATATTTCTGATACCCTACTGGTGAAACTGACGCCATTGTTTGAAGAGCTGCTGGACCGGAGTAAAATGAAAGAAGTAGTATTGCCCGGTGATGCACCGCTGGGCTATGGCGGGAATGTAGCAGGCCTTTTTGACGGTAGTACCACCAGTGGTTATTATCACTCTAGCGATGCCGCCAGTATGCCCCAATGGTTTACCTACGATATGGGCGTAACCGCCAAATTAAGCCGGCTGGTATGGTTCATGAGACCGGGTTTCTATTACTCCCTGCATAATCCCCGGGTGGTAGAAATCTGGGGATCAAATAAACCCAACCCCAACGGGAGTTTTGACGATAGCTGGACATTGTTGACCACCACTACCCAGGTGAAGCCATCCGGTTTACCTGAGGGGCAGCTTTCGCAAGCGGATATAGATGCCGCATTAGCCGGCTGGACAGTCACCTTCCCGTTGAATACGCCCAAAGTGCGCTATATCCGGTTTAAAACGCTGAAGAACTGGTCTAACGGTACTTATGTCAACTTCTATGAAATCATGACCTGGGGAGATACAAAATAAATCATCTGTCAACCAAGAAATAAACAATATGAAAGATATCAGGCTTTTCACTTTTTTATGGATACTCATCATCACTGGTTTTATCGTATCCTGCACTAAAACCAGGGGAGATGCTTACAGAAGGTACATGGAAGGCGGCGAAATCACCTATCCTGGAAGAGCTGATACGGTATTGGCCCGCTCAGGCCTCAACCGCATCCAGCTGTCTGTTATTTTAGGAAGCGATCCATTGGTAACCCGGTTAAAGGTGTTCTGGAATAATAACACCGACTCCCTGGAGCTCCCCGTGAAGCGGACTACCGGAGTAGATACCGTTACCGTACTTGTAGCTGGCCTGAACGAAGGCGATTATAATTTTACCATTTATACCTATGATAAGGAGAATCACCGCTCGGTAATGGTAAATGCTTTCGGAACAGCCAAAGGCCAAAACTACGTTGGTGCCCTCATTAACCGTACTTTGCAATCTGTGTTGCAATCTGCCGACGGCAACCAGGTGATATTGAACTGGGGCGCACCGGCTGCGGGCGAACAAGGCATTGATGTGAACTATACTGCCGCCGATGGAACAGCGCGTACAATAACAGTACCTGCTACTGAAACCCGCACTGTGTTGCCGGATTATAAAGCGCTTTCATCACTGACCTACAATTCAAAATATAAGCCCGACTCCACAGCATTTGAATACTTCTATCCGAAAGCAGGCACGGTTACATTACCCGCGTTTGAAAGAGAGCTGCCCAAAGCCGGCTTTAGTGTACTTGAACTACCTACTGATGTAAAGGACGGCGGCTATGGCTGGCTGATCAACTACCTCTGGGATGAAAATTACAACCCGCCTGGTTTTGCCACCCAATCCATCATCCCTTGCTGGTTTACGATTGATTGTGGTAAGGCAGCGAGGCTAAGTCGCTTTAAAGTATGGCAGGCCAACGACCGGCTATATAAAAAGGAGAGCGTAAAGACTTTTGAATTATATGGCAGTAATAGTCCCGCAGCAGATGGCAGTTGGGGCAGCTGGACGAAAATCGGCTCTTACGCATCGATCAAACCATCTGGTCTGCCTGTCGGACAAAATTCGGATAACGATGTCACCTACGCGGAAGCAGGAGAAGTATTTGGCGTACCGGCTGATATTGCGCCATTCAGGTATTACCGGTTTAAGTTGCTGACCAACTGGGGCAATAGTGGGTTTATGACCATGGAAGAATTTACATTTTATACACACGATAAGTAAAGACAGACGAAAAGATATTTGTGTGCACTATTGTGAAATTACCTGAACAGTTTTTGTGGGCAAACAGAAAAGAAAGGGTTTCAGATATATTTATATGTATGAACATAGTTTTGATCAAAAAAATCATACTAAAGTCTACAATTGACCTTTCTAAAAACTCTTTTATTTCGATGTAATCCTTTATTAGTATGGTTTTTTATTATATGGCTTACCGGTATTAGGAATCTTTTATTGTCGTCGCCAGCCAAGGAAAAAAGTTGCTTTTTTGTTTAAATAGTCATATGTTTGAACATATTTACACTTGTTTTCCGCACTGAGATATACTGAACAAGTGGATTTGCTTAACATATTAGATATATGATCAACAAAAAAAATCTTCCCCTTATTTCATGCTTGCTTTTTCTTGGCTGGTCAGGCAATGCTTCTTTAATGGCACAAGGTAAGCAGAAGGCTCCTGCTGGGATGCTGGGTGCGGGGCAGAAATTTCCTGAAGCGATAGATTATAAAGTACAGTCATTTTATCGCCACCGTCCGGATGGAAAACCAGGGAGAGAAGTGATGCTGTACTTCAAAGGTGTTGCATTCACTGGAAAAGGAATGGTTGATATAGTATGGGAAGGGCAGAAAGAAGTGGTACCGGTTACTGCAAACAACGGGATCGACAGCCTGGCTGTTTTACTGCCTGATGGCGCCGGTGTAAAATCAGCGGGTGAAGCAACGCTGACTTTCCGCAGTGGAAAAAAAGAATTAACGAAAGTGATCCGGGTACCGGCGCTTCGCCAGTGGACAGCATATATTTATCCGCATTCGCACGTGGATATCGGCTATACAAACACGCAGGAAAATGTGCAGGTTATCCACACCAGGAATCTTATTAATGGGATTGAATTGGCAAAAAAAACGGCCAATTATCCTGAAGGTGCCCGGTATTCCTGGAACTCAGAAGTATTATGGCCAGTAGAAAGATATTTAAAAACGGCAAGTCCCCAGCAAAGACAGTATATTATAGACGCTGTAAAAAGGGGATATCTAAATTTGGACGCCAGTTACGTAAACACAAACACCAGTGCTGCTGCTGATGAGGAGCTTTTTGAATTCATTGGTCACGGCAAAGATCTTGAGGATTTAACCGGAACGAAAATTAAGACCTATGTTCAGGTGGATGTTCCCGGAATGTCCTGGGGAATAGTTCCGGTAGCTGCCAAACTCGGCATTAAGTATGTTTTAGCGTTCAACAATGGTTCCGACAGAGTAGGCCGTTCCACAGAGCTGAGTTTTAAGCCATTTTGGTGGAAGGGGCCTGATGGTAAATCAAAAGTTCTTTTCCTGCAACCCGGTAGCTATACCCCCGGAGAAAGAGCAAAAGGTCATGATTATTGGCCAAAAATGCTGGGCCAAACGGATACTTCCAAATTATTGCAAATTGTGAAAACGGATCATCCCCGCCAGCAGTTTGTTGACAAGTATCTTGCTGAAAAATTACCGGAACTGGAAAAATCCGGGTATTATCCTTATGACATATTCGCGATGTCATGGGCGATGGCGGATAATACTCCCGTTGATGCAGATTTACCTGATGCCGTTAAAAGCTGGAATGAGGATTATGCCTTTCCACACCTTGTTATTTCGGGTGGAACGGAAATTATGCAGGCATTTGAAAAAAAATACGGAGATCAATTGCCGGTATTATCTGGTGATTTTACTGAATACTGGACAGATGGTCTTGGCTCGGCAGCTAAGCAAACCAGCATGAACCGTGCTACGAAAGAGAAATTGATACAAGATGAAACGCTCTGGACAATGCTGCATCCGGGAAAACCAGCACCGCGCTCAGAAATAAAGGAGGCCTGGAGAAATGTAAGCATGGGTACCGAGCATACCTGGTGTTATTTCGACCCTTCCAAACAACCTATTACCAACGATATATTACAGGTTAAGTTTGGTTATTTCCAGCATGGGGCAGATATAAGTGATTCCTTAAGAGCCCTGGCACTGTCTTCTGTTACTCAAAACGGTCAATCAACGGTAGCCGTTTTCAATACCCTTTCGTGGGAACGCTCAGGACTAGTGAGTCTTTCCAAAGAACAAAGCGAAAAATTCAGCAGTATTAGTGATAACAAAGGTAAACCTGTGTTATCGCAGCGCCTTTCAACAGGAGAATTGGTGTTTATTGCGAAGGATATCCCTGCGTTAGGTCAGCGCAATTATTTCCTCAGAAAAGAGAAGCACAACAACTCCCGGATATTAGTACATGACAATATCCTGGATAATGGTTTGGTTCGGGTGGTGATTAACCCGCAAACGGGCGATATCTCCAGCTTAACAAGTGGCGCAAAAGAATTTGCCGATAGCGCGTCCCCTGCAAAGTTAAATAGCTATAGGTATCTGCATGGAGATGACAGCCCGGAGAAGGCCAGCGGAACTTCAGATGTTAAGATCTCCGTTAAAGAGAACGGTCCACTGATGGCTACTATTATGGTGGAATCATCTGCGGAAGGATGCAATAGTTTAATCCGGGAAATCACTGTTATTGCAGGGCAGCCATATGTTGACATAAAGAATATTGTTGACAAACAACCAGTCCTTAAGAAGGAGGGTATTCACTTTGGATTTGCATTTAAGGTCAACAGTCCTACCACCCATATGGATATTCCATGGGGAATTGTAAAAATAGACGATGATCAGCTCACAGGGGCAAACCGTAACTGGATAGGATTTCAGAGATGGGTCGACGTTTCAGGTCCGGATATGGGAGTTACCTGGTGTTCGCTGGATGCACCGGTTTTTGAAGTGGGCAATATGACGGCAAATATTATAGGGGGCGCCACCAACTCAGAAAAATGGATTAAGAGAATAGATCCAAGCGCCACTATTTATTCCTGGGCGCTGAATAATCATTGGCATACGAATTTTCCATTGAGCCAGGAAGGAAAAATCGCCTTCCGTTACCGTCTCCTGCCTCACAATACCGGTTATGATGCAGGACTGTCTAATCGCTTCGGACTTGAACAGCTGCAGCCGCTGATGGTTAGTCCGGTGAAAGATAATAAAGAAACTGTACCGCTCCTTTCCCTCCAGGGAGATAAAAAAGTAGTGATATCTATTCTTAAAACTGACAATACCGGTAATGTTGTTCAAATAAGACTTCGTTCGGTATCTGACAAGAATGAAAGTGTAAAATTGAATTGGTTGAGCCGCAAACCTGCGTCTGTAACATTATTGAGTGATAACCCAGCAATGGATAACAAACAGCCGGAGGAAATACTGGTGCCTGCTATGGGATTTGTAACCGTGGAGGCGAAATTTGACAGGTAGTCCGGGCATAAAACTCCGCCGGTATTTAACCAGCGGAGTTTTTATTCTCCGGTAGAACATTTTTACTCAGAAAAACAGGGGCTGGCGTTATTTGCCAGCCCCTGTTTTTTAATCTGATGTTCCTGGATATATAATGCTACATCAGCAGCTGATCAAACTGCGTTGCCCGGATGGATTTTCCCGGGTGAGCGCTTATCTACACCACTCAAAAAAGCTGGCGTACCTGTCCAATAAAACATTTTTACTCATCATTTCAACATTTGTGGCAGCCCGCTGGTGGGGTACAGGCTTATCTTGCCTTCGCAAAAATTCGCTCGCCAAATGTTATTTAGATCAATTGCTTTTGTCTTTATATGTTTAATGCTGACGATTCAAAATGGGCTTGCCCAGCAGAGTGCTTCTCCCCGGTTCTCTGATCCGCAGCCGGTACCGGAAGCAGATGCCGCACATTTTTACTCGGAGGAACATACCTATGTGAACCCGGTTTTGCCCGGCGACCATCCTGATCCTACCTTGTTGAAGGTAGGGGACGACTTTTATCACTGTGGTTCTTCTTTTCATTTTAATCCCTATCTCCCCATTTATCAATCTAAAGACCTGGTACACTGGAAAGTGATTAGCCGTGTGCTGTCGCCGGCAAATACCAATATAATAACAGACCGCCCCGGTGCCGGCGTATGGCAGGGCGCCATCACCTATTTTTATGGGTCCTGGTGGATTTATTTTTCTTCGCAGGGGCAATGGTTTTCGAAGGCATCATCACCGGCGGGGCCATGGTCTGCACCGGTGAGGGTAAAGGAAAATGCTCAAACGGGGCCGCTGGGCTATGATAACTCCATTTTTGTGGATGATGATGGTAAGCCTTATATGGTGATAAAAAATGGCCAGAAGGTGAACAGGCTCCAGGCACTCGGACAGGATGGCCAGCTCATGGACTCGGTGATCAACCTGGATTGGATGAACGCGAAACTCCAGTACAGCTGGGCAGAAGGTCCGGTAATGTGCAAGCGGAATGGCTACTATTATTATTTCCCCGCCGGTGATGTTTCGGGCGGCCAGTATGTTTTACGGACAAAGGAATTAACGGCCGATTCCTCCAAATGGGAACGGCTGGGCGATTTTTTCAAACCCATTACGGATGCCAATAATACCTTCCCGCGCCCTAACCATATTGCAGCGCCTGTACAACTGGCAGATGGCACCTGGTGGACCATAGGTCAGAGTTATGAAAAGCGCGGCAATGACGATTGGTCCGGTATGGGGCGGCAGACGTCACTTTACCGGGTAGTGTGGGAAGGAGACCGTCCCTGGGGAGAAGCGCCGGTCAGTGGGCCTATAGTAAAGCCTGCACTGGATAATAATAACACCCCCTGGCGCAGTGTACATACAGATCGTTTTGATACCGACAGCCTTGGCCCCTGGTGGCATTTTTTAACCAAACCCGCAGCTACCCGGTATTCGCTGACACAACGCAAGGGGTGGATCCGTTTATTACCGGATAGTGGACGAACACACCTGGTGCAAAAAGAAACGGATCATTATTATTCGGCCGTTACCCGCGTAAATGTTGACAGCGATATTCACGAAGCGCATGGTGGTATTTATCTTACAAATGGAAAACAAAGTGTGTTTGCCCGTCTTTATTATGCCTCCGGTGTTAACCCACGTGTTGTATTCCAATTAGATACTGCGTTGAGAGAACTGCCTTGTACCAAAGGGAAAGATATCTGGCTTAAACTGGAGAGGATTGAACATCAGTTAACCGGCTTCTTTAGTACCGATGGCAAAGCCTGGCAACAGATAGGCGCACCGGTGAGCGCAGTGCCCATCGATAAAGCGCAACCTGATTTTAATAGTTGGGTAGGTACCAGTATTGGGCTGTTCGCGGAAAGAGGTCCTGCTGACTTCCAGTTTTTTATTTGTAAAGACGGGTTCTCCCAATTACGTGCAGTAGGAAACAGTAATTATTACGGGATCAGCAAAGTAAAACGGGGGGAGAATGTAGGCGTGACTAATACTTCCGGGCATGGTGGCTGGTTGATGATATCGGGGGTGGATTTTGGTGTTGCCGGTGAAGCAAAGGCTGTTGAAATAACAGGCAACGCGATCAAAGGTGGTAAACTGGAGCTGTTGATCGATGACCTTAAAAACAGCCAGCCATTCGCAGTGGTACCTGTCAGGCCGGGCATGTATGAACATACCGGTGGGTCGCAACGGGTGTCAGGTCAACACGATCTTTTTATCCGGTTCCCCGAAGGATCTTCCGAAGATATCATTATACAAAGCATCCGATTGTTAAGAGCAGGGAAATAAAAAACCGCTGCTAATTTCTTTGTTGCATGATACTATTTATTATATTAATTGTTTGAAAGACAATTATTATTTTTAAAAATAATAGAAGTATTTATCTTTAAAAAGCAGTAAATATGAGAATTGCGCAAGGTTTGCTTGGAATGATGCTGTGCACCCTTTTGACGAATAGTAATCTCCACGCCCAGGACAGCCTGTACAACAATGCATTTCCGCTCTCAGATGTTAAATTACTGGAGGGCCCTTTCAAACATGCCCGGGATCTCAATATTCAAACCCTTTTGAAATATGATGCGGATAGATTGCTGGCTCCGTACCGCAAAGAAGCCGGGCTGCCTGCAAAAGCAAAAGGATATTCCAACTGGGACGGTTTAAGTGGTCATATCGGTGGCCACTATCTGTCGGCATTAGCCATTAATGTCGCCGCCACTCATAATGCAGCATGCCGTAGCAGGATGGAATACATGCTGAGTGAGCTAAAGTCCTGCATGGATGCCAATGCTGTTAATAACCCGGAATGGGGGATTGGATATGCAGGAGGAGTTCCCAATAGTAAAGTGATATGGTCATCATTAAAGAAGGGGGACTTTACCGCTTATCATGCTGCCTGGGTTCCCTGGTATAATGTGCATAAAATGTACGCTGGCCTGCGGGATGCCTGGTTGTACACCGGCAACCAGCAGGCTAAAACGCTATTCCTGCAGTTCTGCGATTGGGGAATAAATATTGTTGCCGCATTAACAGATAGCCAGGTACAATCTATGCTGGATACAGAGCATGGAGGAATGAACGAGATTTTCGCAGACGCTTATCAGATCACGGGCGACCATAAATACCTGGACGCCGCCAGGAAATTCTCACATAACATGTTGCTAAAACCTATGGCCGCGGGAACTGATAATCTCGACAACCAACACGCGAACACACAGGTGCCAAAAGCCATTGGATTTGAGAGAATAGGTGAACTGTCCCATGATCTGCAATACTTCAAAGCCGGCCGCTTTTTTTGGGAAACTGTTACCACCAGCCGCAGCGTGGCGTTTGGAGGAAACAGCAGAAGGGAGTTTTTTCCCGGCGCAACTGCCTGCATGGATTTTATCAATGATGTGGAGGGGCCGGAATCGTGTAACTCCAATAATATGTTAAAGCTAACAGAAGATCTTTTCAGGTCTGATCCGCAGGCAAAATATATGGACTATTACGAAAGAACACTCTATAATCATATATTGTCTACCCAACACCCTGTTCACGGGGGATATGTATATTTTACCCCGTTACGCCCACGCCATTACAAGGTATATTCCGCACCCAATGAGGCCATGTGGTGCTGTGTAGGCACCGGTATGGAAAACCATGGACAATACAACCGGTTGATCTATACGCATAGAAACGATTCGCTGTCGCTCAATCTCTTTATAGCATCGGAACTCAACTGGAAAGCAAAAGGTGTTACCATCAGGCAGGAGACACAATTCCCCTATACAGAGAAAACCAGGCTGATAGTAACCGGTGGTACTTCACGGTTTGTATTGATGGTACGTTACCCCGCCTGGGTAGAAGAAGGCGCATTGAAGATATGGGTGAATGGCCATCCGGTAAGCTATACCAGTGGCCCTTCTTCCTATATAGCCCTGCAAAGGACATGGAAAAAGAACGACGTGGTAGACATTCAGTTGCCTATGCATAACACTATTGAGCATCTGCCCAACGTACCAGCTTATATCGCCATCATGCATGGCCCTGTTTTGCTGGCAGCGAAAACAGGTACAGAACAGCTAACTGGTCTGGTTGCCAATGATAGCCGCTGGGGCCATATTGCCGCCGGAAAAAAATTACCAGTCGACAAGGCGCCGGTTATTGTTGAAGACAACCTGCTTGCTATGGCCAATGGCCTGATCCCGGTGAAAGACAAGCCCCTGTGCTTTACCTTCCCCGCATTGAAAATGATCAACCCGGCGAAGCTGGTGTTGGAGCCGTTCTATCAAATCCACGATGCCAGGTATATGATGTACTGGATGGTATTGAGTGGTACGCAATATCAAACTTATCTCGATTCACTGGCAGCTACAGAAAAGGACAGACTTGCTTTACAGCAGCGCACAGTCGATTTTGTTGCACCAGGAGAGCAGCAGCCCGAAGCCGATCACAGTATCCGGAGCGATCAATCCAGGACTGGATCTTCTGCAGACGAATTTTGGAGAGAGGCAGCCAACGGGGGATATTTTAGCTACAACCTGACTACTAACAAAGAAACCAGTATTGAATTAATGGTACGTTACCAGGGCGCGGAGCAGGGCGACAGGAAATTTGACATTTATGTTGACGGAGAAAAACTTGTTTCAGAAGATAATACGGCGCGTTGGAGACACCCTGGGTTCTTTAACGTAATCTATGCTGTTCCTGATTCAATGATAAAAGATAAAGATCATGTCCGCATAAAGTTTCAGTCATTACAGCAGGGCAGGACCAGCGCCATTTATTATATACGGCTGTTAAAAAAGGAATGACCAGAAAGCTGTTTGCCGGAACATCGGGTTAAAGAAATTTAATAAAAGTTAACAAAAAATCCCACGATATGAAAAAAGCATTATTTAACCTTTCCATTGCGCTGTTATTTACCATACCAGCTTTTACACAAAACGTTGTTGAACACGCTGCGCCCGGTTTTGATGCCCCGCGTGCGGCTATACCTCACGGCAGGATTGATACCATCAGCTATCACTCGGTAACGGTGGGCAATCCGCGAAAAGCATTGATTTATACTCCCCCCGGATTTTCCCGGCAACAAAAATACCCGGTACTCTACCTGCTGCATGGTATTGGCGGTGACGAAAAGGAATGGTTAAACGGCGGTTCGCCCCAGGTAATCCTGGATAACCTCTACGCTGAGGGGAAAATTAAGCCGATGATTGTAGTCATGCCTAACGGCAGGGCCATGAAAGACGACCGGGCCACCGGTAACATAATGGCGCCCGACAAGGTACAGGCGTTTGCCACTTTTGAAAAAGATTTGATAAACGATCTTATTCCGTATGTACAAAAGAATTACCCGGTTTACACCGACAAGGATCATCGGGCCATTGCCGGTTTGTCGATGGGAGGTGGGCAGTCACTGAATTTTGGTCTCGGCAACCTGGATAAGTTTGCATGGATAGGTGGTTTCTCCTCCGCCCCCAATACAAAGACACCAGACCAGCTGGTACCGGATCCTGTGGCTGCAAAACGGCAAATAAAGCTGCTCTGGATCTCCTGCGGCGCCAGCGACGGACTAATTACTTTCAGTAAACGTACACACGAATACCTGCAAAAGAACAGTGTTCCGCACATCTATTACATTGAACCCGGCGTACACGACTTTAAGGTGTGGAAGAATGGATTGTATATGTTCTCCCAGCTGATCTTTAAACCAGTAGATACTACCACCTTCTCCAAATACCTGGAGGAGGGTACCCCCGCGGAAACCAACGTACGCAATGCGAAGTATCCGCAGATATCGGCCGACCACCGCGTGATCTTCCGCGTTAAGGCACCGGAAGCGCAGAAGGTACAGGTAGACCTCGGTCGCAGGTATGATATGATGAAAGACACCGGCGGCTTATGGACCATAACAACAGATTCTTTAGGCGAAGGATTCCATTACTACTCACTGTTGATAGATGGTGTAGCAGTTGCAGATCCGGCCAGCGCAACTTTTTATGGCATGGGAAGAATGGCCAGTGGTATTGAAATACCCTTTACCGGCGACAACTATTATGCATTAAAAGAGGTACCGCATGGAGATATCCGCATCAGGAGATATTTTTCAAAGGTGACCGGTTCCTGGCGACAGTTATATATCTACGCCCCGCCAGGCTATGATACAAATACAAACGGAAAATACCCGGTGCTCTATATTTTACACGGTGGTGGGGAAGACGAAACCGGCTGGGCTACGCAGGGCAAAACCGATTTAATCATGGATAACCTGATTGCTTCAAAAAAAGCTGAGCCAATGCTGATCGTGATGCCAGACGCTAATGTGGGCGGGGCTGCTTTCGATGAATCCGGCTTGAAAACATTTGAGTCGGAGCTAAAGGACGTTATTATTCCCCTGGTAGAAAAAAATTTCCATGTCGAAACCAGTGCGGGAAAAAGGGCATTGGCTGGTTTATCCATGGGAGGCATCCATACGCTTTATACCGGCATTAAAAATACGGATCTATTTTCCTACCTGGGAGTATTCAGCTCAGGATGGATGCAACCCCGGCAGGGGAGTACTGCAGCAGCGCAGTATGATTTTATGAAAGCTAATGCCGCCAGCATTAACAACCATCTGAAAGTGCTGTGGATTTCAATGGGTGGAAAAGAAGATATTGCCTATAAGAACTGTCAGTTGATGCTGGCAAAATTAGATGAGCTGAATATCAGACATACTTACAGCGAATACCCGGGTGGCCATACCTGGCCGGTATGGAGAAATAACCTGTTCAATTTTGCACAACAGCTTTTTAAATAAATGCTGTACAGGTTATTTAGACATTATTGCTACCCTTTTGGAGATTTGTGCCCTTGATATATACATCCCTATTGTAGATTCGATGATTGTTTTTAGTTGTTGTGTCTTCTGACCGATCTTCAATTTTTACGTTATGAAAAAATTCTCTACTTAAACGCTAAATGATTACTTATGAAGTTTCAATGCGCCCGGGTTACCACGTCCCGCTTCAACCAATTTCAGTTTCATCCTTAACCAGGTAGTATCTGCATCTCTATAACGATGCTGTCTTTTATCGCATTGTGATTGTTCCTGCCGGCCTCCCGGCGTGATGGCTATTTACAGGCTGTCAGAACCCTTATTGCCCTAACATTAAATTTTTTGAATTCCATGTTTAAAATGATTCTTTCGCAGATGTCATGGAAATGGCTGGTTGTGATGGCGTTAATGCTGTCGGCTGCATCCGGCTATTCACCGTTACAGGCCCAGGACGCAGGTGTGGTCCGCGGAGTAGTGCTGGATGAAAAAAAGGCGCCCATCCCGGGTACAACAGTACTGGTAAAAGAAACAAAGGTCAGTACCAGTACCGATGCAGATGGTAGATTTCTCATTCGTGTTCCTTCCGGTAAACAGGTACTTGTTTTTAGTTATATCGGAAAAGTATCCCAGGAAGTAAATATTCAAAACCGATCGGATATATCGGTTACCATGAAAGGCAAGGTGGTTGGTTTGGAAGATGTGATAGTAGTGGGTTATGGCCGGCAGAAACAGGCAAGCGTGGTGGCTGCTGTTTCACAAACCACCGGCAAGGTACTGGAACGGGCGGGGGGCGTATCAAATATTGGCGCTGCACTCACCGGAAATGTACCTGGGTTGATTACTGCGCAAAGTACAGGCTTGCCTGGTGAGGAAGATCCCCAGCTGCTTATCCGTGGTCTTAGCACCTGGAATAACAGTAATCCCCTGATCCTGGTGGATGGGGTGGAGCGTCCTATGAGCAGTGTAGATATCGGTTCTGTAGAAACCGTAACCGTTTTAAAAGATGCTTCGGCAACAGCCGTATTTGGCTCACGCGGCGCTAACGGCGTTATCCTCATTACCACCAAAAGAGGAAAAGCAGGTAGGGCATCTATTCGCGCTACCGTAAATACCATTATGAAAGCGCCTTCTAAATTACCGGGCAAAGCAGATTCATATGATGCGCTTCGCACCGTTAACGAAGCTATCGAGTACGAGCTGGCATTAAAGCCTGAAAGCTGGAATAATTATTATCCTCAGGCTATTTTAGATAAATACCGGCATCCGGCTAACCAGGAAGAAGCCGAACGCTATCCAAATGTAGACTGGGCAAAAACCTTATTCAAGGATTATGCGATGTCGCAAAATGCCAACGTCAATATCAGCGGGGGAACTCATTTTGTTAAATATTTTACCAGCGTAGACTTTCTGCATGAAGCAGATCTTTTCAAAATTTATGATAATAAACGCGGATATAAACCGGGTTTCGGCTTTAACCGGCTAAATGCCCGGTCTAACCTGGATTTCCAATTAACGCCTTCCACACTTTTTAAGGTAAACCTTGCCGGGTCGTATGGTGTACGGAAAAGTCCATGGGGCTTTTCAGGCAACCAGTACGGATCCTGGATTGATGCTTATACCACTGCACCTGATGTATTTCTTCCGGTATATGCCGATGGTTCCTGGGGGTATTATGCACCTAATGAAGGACGGGCAGAAAATTCGGCCAGAAACCTGGCAGTAGGCGGTATCCAATATCAGACCACTACCCGTATCACCACCGACTTTACCGTTGAACAAAACCTGGATATGCTCCTTAAAGGACTAAAGTTTAATGGCACGCTTTCCATGGACAATACTTTCGTGGAAAGTAACAGGGGAGTCAATGATCTTTACAATGATGTACAACGCAAATGGATTGATCCTGCCACAGGAAATGTATTTTACAAAAGCGCGTTTGACGGCGTTACCAATTTCGATTTCCAGGAAGGCGTAAAATGGGCCCCGGCAGGAGGAGCGGTAACGGATAACCAGCGTAGGTTATTCTACCAGTTGCAGCTGAATTATGCCAAAACAATTGCGGATAAACACGCCGTAACCGCCATGGGACTGCTAAATCGCAATGTTACCGCTTACGGCAGCATGATACCCTCGTACCGGGAAGACTGGGTGTTTCGTACCACCTATACCTACAATGATAAGTATACGTTCGAGTATAATGGCGCTTATAACGGTTCCGAAAAATTTGCCCCCAAATACAGGTTTGCCTTCTTTTCTTCAGGTGGGGTGAACTGGATTGTATCCAATGAAAAGTTCATGAAGAATATCAGGTTCCTGGATCTGTTAAAGTTCCGTGCTTCATACGGACAAACGGGTTTTGATAACGTGGCGGGCCGCTTTTTATACCTCACTGACTGGGCATATGGCGGACAGGCACGACTGGGGACGACCGGTGAAGGCGCCGAGCAAAGTCCATATAACTGGTACCGCGAAGCTACTGTAGGTAATCCCAATGTGCAGTGGGAGCAGGCAGAGAAATTCAACGTGGGGACCGACTTTGAATTATTCAAAGGATTCATAAAAGGTAAGGCGGATTTCTTCCAGGATAGGCGCTCTAAAATATTACTGGCTAACCGGTCTTCCGTACCTTCTTATTATGGTACCACGCCACCGGTGGCTAACCTGGGCAGGGTAAATTCCCAGGGTTATGAACTGGAGCTGCACTTCAACTACCCCGCATCTAAACAAACCCGGGTCTGGGCCGATCTGAATATGACCCATACAAAAAATAAAGTCATCGAGGCTGATAACCCCGCATTGCTGCCGGCTTATCAAAAATCGGAAGGCATGCAAATTGGTCAGGCTTATTCCTACGTGAGTCAGGGATACTATAACACCTGGGATGAGCTGTATGGTAGTACAATACATAATACCAACGACAATCAGAAGTTACCGGGCAACTATTACCTCGTGGATTACAACGGCGATGGTGTGATTGATGCGCGGGATAATATCCCTTATGGACATAGTGGTTGGCCTACTAATACCTACAATGCCACTTTGGGCGTAGACTGGAGAGGACTCAGTGTTTTTGTACAATTCTATGCCGCTAACAACGTTACCCGCCAGGTGGTTTTTAATAGTTTGGGATCTCAGGGCCACACCGTTTATGATGAAGGTAGTTACTGGTCAAAGAACAACACCAATGCAAATGTGCCCATGCCCCGCTGGTTGTCAACACCCGCAGATTATTACCGGGGTACGCAATATATGTACGATGGTTCCTACCTGCGATTAAAGAACGCAGAAATTGCCTATACATTTAATACAGGATTTATAAAGCGTGTGGGACTTGAATCGCTGAGAGTATATCTCAACGGTAATAACCTGGCCGCCTGGAGCAAGATGCCGGATGACCGCGAATCAAACTTTGCCGGCACTGGTTGGGCATCGCAGGGGGCCTATCCTACTGTAAAGCGCTATAATCTCGGCGCCAATTTCAATTTCTAAACATGACCGTTATGAATAAATACATAAAGCTGTTATTGGCAACCTTTGGCATAACCGCCATTCATGGCCTGTCATCCTGTACAAAATTTCTCGACAGGGAACCACAATCTATTGTATCGGCAGATAATGCCTTTAAAACCTTCATTAGTTTTCAGGGGTATACCGAAGAACTCTATCATTGTATCCCGGATTTTACCAATGCTTACTGGACGAATTCCTGGAATTGGGGTGAAGATGAAATTCAATCCACCGCACGTGATTTTCATTTCATCATAAAAATAGATAATGGTGATTTCTGGGGCTGGCAATCACAATTCGATGGCTGGCAGGCAGGTTGGATGGACCGGAATAATACCAGCACCAACGACGACCGGATGGCAAAATCATTGTGGAAACTGGGCTGGTATGGCATTCGTAAAGCCAATATGGGCCTCGAAAACCTCAATAAGCTCACCGATGCCACCCAGGAAGAAAAAGACCTGATCAAAGGTCAGCTGTTGTTTTTCAGAGGATGGTTTCATTTTATGTTCATTCAGTATTTCGGCGGCCTGCCTTATATCGATAAAGTACTTCCGGGCGATCAGAAGCTAACATTGCCCCGGCTGAAGTATAGCGAATGCGCAGATAAAGCAGCTGCCGATTTCAGTGAAGCGGCAAAACTGCTGCCGGTGAACTGGGATAATACTACTGCCGGAAAAAGAACGCTGGGAAAAAATCAGTTACGCATTAATAAGATCATGGCACTGGGGTATCTCGGAAAAAATTACCTGTGGGCAGGAAGTCCGTTGATGAATTATGTATCTACCGGTAGCAAAACCTACAACACCACCTACTGCCAGAAAGCAGCGGAAGCCTTCGGTGAACTGTTGCAACGCTGCGAGTCAGGCGACGCACCTTATAGCCTCGTAGATTTTTCAAAATACTATACTAATTTCTATAGCGCCGGCCAAAACTGGCTAATGCCAGGAAGCACGGAAGCCATTTTTCGCGGCCCTTACTACGGCGCACATGGTTCTACCTATGGCACCGCAAAACAGTATGGCTCCGCTTTGCTGACAGGGGAAACCATCACTTTTGCGCCAACTGCTAACTATGTAGATTACTATGGCATGGCTAATGGGCTACCCATCAAAGATATTACGCAGGCAGATCCGGAATCGGGTTACGATCCGGCATACCCCTGGAAAGGAAGGGACCCCCGTTTTTATAATGATATCATTTTCGATGGTATGAAATGTGTGCAAGGCGCCACCACGGATGAAAAGAACCGCTACGCAAATCTCTACACCGGTGGTAGTTACCGCGATATTAGTAGCGCCAGCCGCACCGGTTATTTGCTCCACAAGTTTGTACCAATGACTGCCAATAGATTTGATAACGGCTGGAGTTACGATAAGGCACTTAATATCCACCTGCCTTACATGCGTCTGGCAGATGTGTACCTGATGTATGCCGAAGCAGCTGCAGAAGGTTATGGTACTCCTGCCGGCAAATCTGGTAATTATACCAAAACCGCATTAGACGCCATAAACGTAATCCGCGACCGGGCCGGCGCGGGACATGTGGCCGCACGCTATACCGGGGCACTGGATGAATTTATGAGCGAAGTCCGGCGCGAACGGGCGGTGGAACTCTCCTTTGAAGGTCATCGCTTTAATGATTTGAGAAGGTGGATGTTGCTGATACAGAGCCCGTATACCCTGAAAAAATCTGTTGAGTTTGACCGGTCGCCAGCATTCAGTACTACCGACCCTACGAATAATAAGGTACTCAACTTACGTGAAGCGGTAATCCTGGAACGCAAGTATTCCGAGAAACACTATTGGTTGCCGCTGAAAAATGCCGATGCCAATATGTACCTGGAGTTTAAACAGAACCCTGGTTGGTAAAACGTACAGTTCCTACTTGTATCGTTTACGCTAATTTCAAAAATTCATGAATCAGATGAAAGCATTAATAGCCGCTATAGCGCTGACAGGCCTCATGCCGGTAGTGCAGGCACAAGATACTACGGGCATTGCCATATCAAATGTTCCTGACAATAACACGGTGCAGGTGGCATTCCGCAAGCTAAACAAAAAAGACCTGTTGGGCGGTATCTCAGTAGTAGACGTGTCGCCACAAATGACACAAAACTATATGAACTACAGCCTTGAAAATATGGAGAGCTGGGCCAGTGGCTTTAATGGTAACAGTATGTGGGGAATGGGCAGCTACCTGCTTGTCATTGACGGTGTGCCCCGGGATGCTACCAACGTATTGCCCACTGAAATAGAACAAATCTCTTTTCTCAAAGGGGTAAATGCAGTGGCATTGTACGGTAGCCGGGCAGCCAAGGGCGTGGTCTATATTACTACCAAAAGAGGAAAAGCCGGTAACCAGCGGATTGATGTAAGGGCCAATGGTGGGATTAACGTTCCCAAAGCATATCCCGCATACCTGGGATCGGCAGAATATATGACGCTCTATAATGAGGCTCGCCGCAATGATGGACTCACAGAACTATATAGCCCTGAGACTATTTATCAGTATGCTTCCGGTAAAAATAAATACAGGTATCCCAACGTAGATTATTATTCAGATGAATACCTTAAAAAATTCTTCAGTCGCTATGATGTGACGGCAGAGATATCCGGTGGAAATAATAAGGCGCGTTATTATACGAATATCGGCTATCAGGCTTCCGGATCGTTGCTCAATTTTGGAGAGGCCCGGCAAAATGGAAAGTCTGATCGCCTCAACCTGCGTGGTAACGTAGACGTTAACCTGAGCGATTATATTTCCTGTAATGTAGATGCCGGTGCTATTTTTTATACCGGCAGGGGAGTAAATACGGATTACTGGGGAAGTGCTGCTACTTTACGCCCTTATCGTTTTGCGCCGCTTATTCCTTTAGACAGAATAGAAGGAGATGATGAAGCATCCAATGTACTCGTGAAAAACAGTAACCACATTATTGATGGGAAATATTTGCTGGGAGGTACACAACTGGATCAGACAAACCCTTTTGCTGCCATCTACGCCGGCGGTAACAACCGTTATGTAAGCCGGCAGTTCCTGTTTAATACTGGTGTGAATGCGGACTTGAAAAATTTGCTGAAAGGACTTACTTTCCGCGCTACGTTTGCAGTAGATTATAATACATCTTACAACCTGGCTTACAATAATAATTATGCTGTGTATGCACCCACCTGGAATACCTATTCTGGTAAGGACTTAATCAGTAGCCTTACACAATATGGGCAGGATGCTACTTCCGGTGTGCAGAATGTTAGCAATAGCTGGTATCGTCAGACTATTGCAGCTACTGGCCAGTTTAATTACCTGAATACCATCCGTGATAAGCATCATCTCTCTGCTGTTTTACTGGTGAATGGTTTCCAGCAATCAGAGTCGGCGGTATATCACCGCACCGGCAATGCTAACCTGGGTTTACAGCTGGGCTATAATTTTAAAAATACCTATTATGTAGATTTTAGCAGTGCCATGATTCATAGCGCGAAGTTGCCGGAAGGGAATAGAAATGCTTTTTCTCCAACAGTGTCGCTGGGTTGGCGAATTAGTAATGCACCTTTCCTGCGGGCAATATCGGCCATTGATGACCTGCGTTTAACTGCTTCTGCCGGAGTGTTGCATACCGACCTGGATATAGCCTCGTATTATTTGTACGAGGGTGTATATACCACACAGGGAAGCTGGTTTGGCTGGAAAGATGGTACGGGTGTGCAGGCTACAGAATCGCGCCGGGGTGCCAATCCTGGTATGCGTTTTCCCAAAAGGGAAGAAATCAGCATTGGCCTGGATGGTTCTTTCTTTCATCAGTTAATAAAATTGGAAGGTAATTTCTTTGTCAATAAAATTACCGGCAACATTATTCAACCAGATGTGCTTTACCCATCTTATTTCACCACCGGGTTCCCATCATCCTCTTTTATTCCCTACATCAATTATAACGATGATAAACGGGTGGGCGCCGATTTCAGTATTAGCTTCCACAACAAGTTGCGGGAGGTGAGTTATACGATAGGATTGGTAGGCAGCTACTATAAAACGACGGCTACGAAGCGTGCTGAGTTGTACGCTGACAACTATCAATATCGTCAGGGCAAGCCTTTGGACGCTATCTGGGGATTACAGAGTCAGGGATTTTTCCGGGATGCGGATGATATTAAAAATTCTCCGGCCCAGGCTTTTGGCCAGGTAAAACCAGGTGATATCAAGTATAAAGATCAAAATGGAGACGGCATTATTGATGCCCGCGATGAAGTATACCTGGGACGTGCCGGCTGGGCTGGTTCGCCGCTTACATTGGGACTTAACCTGAGTGCCAAATGGAGAAACTTCTCCTTTTTTGCGCTGGGTGTAGGACGTTTTGGTGCGTATGGTATGAAGAACAGTTCCTGGTTTTGGGTAGATGGAGAAGATAAATATTCTGCTGTGGTAAGAGACCGCTGGACGCCTGAAACAGCGCAAACTGCCAAATATCCCCGCCTGACTACGTTTGCGAGCGATAACAATTTCCGCAATTCAGATTTCTGGTTGTACAAGACCGACCGCATAGACCTGGCGAAAGTCCAGATCTCTTATGATATGAGCAGCTTGTTGGGCAGGAAAAAGGTATTGAAAGAAATGGGGGTATACGTCAGCGGTTTTAATTTACTAACGGTGTCGGCCGAACGCAAAACAATGGAAATGAATGTGGCTAGCGCTCCGCAAACACGCTTATATAACCTTGGTATAAAGGGATTGTTTTAATCTATTTCATTCGCATAACTAAGTTCCCGTTTTATGAAAAGAAATATTATCTTTTTGCTGGTCTGCCTTTCGCTATTGGCCGGTTGTAAAGATCTGATGGTGCCGGAAATTGAGAATAACCGGAACCTGAATTCAGGTAACTATCCTGCCAACGATGCCGCGCTGCCATTTGGCATATTGCTGAACGGCTATAACCGGATACCTACTAATTCCTGGTCATTTAATGATGTAGCCACAGACGATGCGGTGACGAATGACCAGAGTAATGGTTTCCTGAAAATGGCAAACGGACAGTGGACGGCAAATAACAACCCGTTGAGCCAATGGACCAACGCATATGCAGCCATTCAGTACCTTAACATCATATTACGTGATGTGGATACCGTACACTGGGTGTCGGACCCTGTGGTAAGTAAATTGTTTGCGATGCGGATAAAGGGAGAAGCCGCTGGTTTACGCGCTCTTTTCTATTATCACTTATTGCAGGCACACGCTGGAATGTCTGAAAGCGGTGCCGTGCTGGGGGTGCCGATTATCACGGAAGTACAGGGTTCCAATACTGATTTCAACAAGCCCCGGGCTACTTTTGAAGCTTGTATGAAGCAAATATACAGTGATCTGTCAACGGCAGATCAACTGCTTCCACTGGACTATGAAAATATTGTAAACGCCGCGCTCATTCCTGCGAAATATGGTGCTGTTAGCCTTGAACAGTATAACCGGGCCTTTGGCGCTGCTTTCCGTGGATTCCTTACCGGGCGTATTGCAAAGGCTATCCGGTCCAAAGCCGCATTGCTGGCCGCCAGCCCGGCCTTTAGCACCGGTAATACCACTACCTGGGCCGATGCCGCCGATTATGCCGGGGAAGTGCTTTCTCTCAAAGGAGGTGTAAGTGCATTGGCTTCCAATGGTCTCACCTGGTATGCTAATGCCGCTGAAATTGCCGGACTGGCCGATGGTGCCAACCCCACCGAGATACTTTGGCGGAATAATTACGGCGACAACCGCGACCTGGAGCAAGCCAATTATCCACCAGGATTGTTTGGTAACGGACGAATCAATCCCACCCAAAACCTGGTAGATGCTTTTCCTATGGCCAACGGAATGCCCATTGGCAGCGCGGGAAGCGGCTATGATGCCACCAATCCTTATACAGGCAGAGATCCCCGGTTACGCATGTTTATCCTGGTGAACGGCGGAACAGCCGGGCCGAATAATACGGTTATCAATACAGCTGCAGATGGTGGTACCAATGATGGACTTAACATAGTAGGAACATCTACCCGAACCGGGTACTATTTGCGCAAGCTGCTGCGCCAGGATGTGAACCTGAACCCTAATTCTACCAATAATCAACGGCATTACAAGCCTCATATCCGGTATACAGAAATTTTTCTCAACTACGCTGAGGCGGCGAATGAAGCCTGGGGACCACTAGGCGCCGGCAAATATGGAATTTCTGCTTATGACGTGATCAAAGCTATTCGCAAGAGAGCTGGTGTGGGCACTACTAACGGCGACGCCTACCTGGAAGAAGCAAAAGGCAATAAAGACCAGATGAGAGACCTGATCAGGAATGAGCGGAGAATAGAATTATGCTTTGAAGGATTTCGCTTCTGGGATCTGCGCCGCTGGAAGGTTAATCTTGGTGAAACGGCCAGAGGGGTGAGTATAAAAAATAATGTTCCTGCTGTTATGAATGTGGAAACCCGCCAGTTCCAGCCATTCATGGCCTATGGCCCTATCCCTTATGGAGAAATACTGAAGTTCGGCGCTTTGGAGCAAAACAAAGGCTGGCGGTAGTAAAAAACAGGTTTGGAGATCATTTTTAATTGATTTTTTGAAAACAGCAAAGATGAAAAAGTTTTTAATGCCCATGGTATTACTGCTACTTGCAGCATGTAACAAGAATGTAACGTTTCCGGATTATCCCTATCAAACGGTATATTTCGCCTATCAATATCCTGTACGTACCATTACTTTTGGAGAAGATATCTTCAGTACAGAGCTGGATAACCAGCGCAAATGCAAAATAATGGCTACAACGGGCGGTGTCTATTCCAGTAAAAAGACCCTGAATATCGGCATCGCAGTAGATAATACCCTCTTGGGAAGTGGTTTACTGTTTGGTGCCGGTAAAGATCAAATCCTGCCCATGCCCGCCAATTATTATTCACTGGCAGACAATAAGATTATCATCCCCCAGGGTAGCCTGGCAGGCGGCGTAGAAGTGCAACTGACCGACGCGTTTTTTAATGATCCCAAGGCTATCAAAAACACCTATGTGATTCCTTTGCGTATCACCGACAAGTCGGGCGCGGATTCCATTCTGAGCGGAAAGGATTTTATCCTCTATGCCATTAAATATGTGAATGAGTGGCATGGTAACTACCTGCGGAGAGGAAAAGATGTAGTGACAGGAAGTGTAAATCAAACCTTAGTGCGGCATGCGGAGTACGTGGAAAAAGATGAGGTGAATAAATTAAGCACCAGGTCTATGAAAGAGTTGGAATTTCCCGTAGTATATAAAGACAAAGATGGTAATAATATAAACTGCACATTGCTGCTCACCTTCCATGATGGTGAAAAATGTGCCATCTCTTCAGCTACGGCCAATATCAGCGCTACCGGAGAAGGCCAGTTTGTGAAAAGGGGAGAAAAGAACAGCTGGGGAAGCAAAGACAGGGATGCGCTTTATCTGCAATACCAGATCACGTTTCCCAACATGCAGGTATCCACATCAGACACATTGGTAATGAGAGACCGGTCTGTCACCATGGAAACATTTACCCCCGTGAGTAAATAATTTTTTACCCGACATTAAAGTAATTGGTATGAATCAACTTCATAAAATAGCTGCCGGTTTCCTTGCATTTGTTGTGATAACTTCCTGCAATAAATATCAGAAGCTGGAATTCAACGTAGATAAGCCGGAAAGCGTGGCTACCCAGGAGGAAATAGATGCCTACCCGGCACTTAAAAGCTATATTAACCGCGTTTCGCAGCCGGTATTCAGATGGGGAGTAGCGCTCGGTTTGCAGGAATACCTTGATAAAGGTGTGAAGTACCGGCTGGCCAACCGGAACTTCGATGAAATTGTTTTGGGCTATGAAATGAAACATGGCGCTGTGGTGCAGGCGGATGGAAGCCTGGACCTGGCAAAGGTAAAGTCGTTGTTGCAAACAGCAGGAGAAGCAGGTATGCAGGTATATGGCCATACCCTGATGTGGCATGCCAATCAGAATGCCAGTTACCTGAAAGGACTGATCTCGCCTTTGCTGGTAACGGCTCCGGCATATCCCAATGACCTGAATTCCGCCGGATTAAAGGACAATAGTTTTGCTAACTGGACAAAACTCAACGGCGGTAACAGTATTTCAGTGGTAGCCGGAACGGGTATGGGAACGGGCAATAATGCGGTGGAGCTAAATGCTAACGGCGGCGCCACGGATTTGCAACTCGTTAGTCCGGGAATAGCCATTAACAGGGCACATAAGTATGAGGTGGTAATGTATGTCCGGTCAAATGGGGTGGGAGAGGGAAGGATCTCTTTCGAAGGGCTGAATAATAATACACCATTGGTAGACTGGACAAAGTCCGGAACGCCTACAGCTACCTTCACTACCGGCATTTCATGGAAAGAAATCCGCTTTACTATCAACGATTTCGCTGCTGATAATATTAAGTTGCATTTTGATTTGAAAAATAAAGCGGGAGTATCGTATTATATCGATATCAATAATTTGTATGTATACGATACGCAAGGTGCACCGGTGATCAACAACCTGGTGGCGAATGGCAATTTTGAATCCGGTGGTGGCTGGGGTGGTTGGGGGGGTAACTCTTCCCGTGGTGTAACCGCCGATGGCATGGGCGTAGGAAATAAAGGCAAAGCCTTTTATGTTACGAATCCGGCTAAATCGGCTAATTACTGGGATGTACAAACCAGCTATGATTTTGCGGCACCCCTGGAAAATGGTGCCACGTACGAATTGAGTTTTTGGGTGAAGGGTACCGCACCGGGAATTATCCGCCCGGAATTGCAGAGCGCCAATTATTCGTCTAATGGGTTTGGGCAGGTGCAGGTGACTACAGACTGGCAGTTGGTAACGATTTCCACTACTGCCACTGCAAGTGACAGATCGCGGCTCGTTTACAGTTATGGTGAATTTGCGGGCACCGTTTATATCGATGATGTAGTATTGAAAAATGCCAAGGCAACGGGCGGAAGTACGACGGTGGTAGAAAAAACGGCCGCAGAAAAAAAATATATTCTCACGGAAGCACTGGATAAATGGATGAGTGGCATGGTAGGCGCTGGTAAATCCGTGGTGAAAGCCTGGGATGTGGTAAATGAACCGATGAATGATGGCAGCCCCTATGAGTTAAAAACAGGCGTGGGCAAAACGAACATGGCATCCGATGAATTTTACTGGCAGGATTACCTGGGTAAGGACTATGCAGTAACGGCCTTCAAAATGGCCCGTCAATACGGTAATGCCACGGATATTCATTTTATAAATGATTATAACCTCGAATTTAACCTGGATAAATGCCGTGGCCTGATTGCTTATGTCAATTATATTGAAAGCCAGGGCGCTAAAGTAGATGGTATTGGCACCCAGATGCATATTGACATTAATGCCAATAAAGATAACATCGCAGCGATGTTTAAACTGCTGGCGGCTACCGGGAAAATGATAAAGGTTTCCGAACTGGATATGGGCGTTGGGGTGAAAACCACCGCTGCTACGGCCGAACATTATAAAGCCCAGGCGGATATGTACAAGTATGTCATTGATAAATATTTTGAACTTATCCCTGCTAAACAACGCTATGGCATTACAATTTGGAGCCCTCTTGATAGCCCCGTTGGTTCCGGCTGGCGCCCGGGAGAACCTGTAGGACTATGGACGGAAGGTTATGTGCGCAAGCTGGCTTATTCCGCAGTCGCTAAGGCGCTTGAAGCCAATGCGAAATAACAGGTATAACGACAAAAAAACGGATAACGGCCCCCTTACTATAAGGGGGCTTTTTGTTGCTGTATCATTACTCCAGGGCCTTGTCTTTTTGCACCCTGGCTATAAATTCGGAGGGCAGCATATTGTATTTTATCTTAAATGACTTGGCGAAGTAATTAGGTGTGGAGAATCCTACCTGGTAAGCAATTTCAGCAATGGTCAGGTCACTTCTTTTCATCAGCATCGCTGCTTTTTCCAGCCGGTAAGACCGGATGTATTCTACCGGGGTTTGACCGGTTAATTCCAGTAATTTATTGTAGAGAGAGCTCCGGCTCATTCCCACTTCTTTACTCAGGCTTTCCACAGAGAGCTGGGAGTCTGTCAGGTTGGCCTCCAGGTGGCTTGCGATCCGCGCCATCAGTTTTTCTTCCGACGATACTTTTTCTATTTCAGGCGCCAGTAATTTTATTTGTTTGGTATAGGTATTTTTCAGGGTGTCGTTAAGATGCAGCAGGTTCCTGATTTTCGCGTGAAGTATTTCGAAATTAAAGGGCTTGGTGATATAATCGTTGGCGCCTGTAGCCAGCCCCGCAATCT
The DNA here is from genome assembly GCF_012641265.1 of Chitinophaga eiseniae. Taxonomy (GTDB): domain Bacteria; phylum Bacteroidota; class Bacteroidia; order Chitinophagales; family Chitinophagaceae; genus Chitinophaga; species Chitinophaga eiseniae_A. The sequence continues at coordinate 198,579 of NZ_JABAHZ010000001.1, forward strand.
GTTGTTCTTCATTGGTAAGTGCGGTAAGCAATATCACGGGTATATGGCTGGTTCTTTTATCCAGTTTCAATTTCTGCAGCAGGCTGATACCATCCATTTCCGGCATGGTGATATCGCTAACAATCAAATGTGGATGTAATAACAACGCTTTTTGCCAGCCCTCTTTCCCATTGGTAGCTTCTATTACTTTGTAGTTCCTGCGAAGATGATCTTTAAGATAATCCCTGAAGTCTTCATTATCTTCTACGAGCAATATCACAGATGTTTTCGAACTGTCCGGTAATTCTTCTCCCTGCTGGGATGTTATTACTTCCTGCGCTTGCAGCATTGCTTCGGCAGGCGGCAGCAGCGGCGTTATAGCGGGCGTTTCCTGCACCGGGGCCTCTACGGCTGCTTTTAAAGGAAGTTGTATGGAGAATGTGGCGCCTTCTCCAGGCTCACTTTCTACTTCAATGGTTCCGCTGTGTATTTTTATAAATTCCTTCGTAATAGACAATCCAATACCTGTTCCCTGGTTTAATATGGCGGAAGCAGTATCTGTCTGGAAGAAATGTTCAAATATCTTTTCTCTTTTGTCTTTGGGGATGCCCATGCCGGTATCTTTTACTATTATCTGAATCCATTGCTGGCCGGTCGTTTCATTTTTATTCAGCAGCTTTAGCGCTACCGTAACCACACCTTTTTCCGGTGTAAACTTGAATGCATTGGAAAGCAAATTGAAAAGAATGCGTTCTATTTTATCATGGTCAAATACAGCAGGCAATGTATCCGGTACACTGAGGAAGGTAAATTGGATGTCTTTTCGCTCGGCAAAGTCGCGGAAGGAATCTGTTACTTCTTTGATAAAAGATACCAGGTCTCCCGTAGCAAGCTGTAATTTTAACTCATGCTCTTCCATTTTCCTGAAATCCAGTAATTGGTTGACCAGGTTGAGTAGCCGCCGGGAGTTTCTTTTGATCATGTTTAGTTTGTCGAGGCGGGGACCGGTTGTTTCCCCGCTAATGAGCTGTTCCACCGGGCCCATGATCAGGGAAATAGGCGTTCTGAAATCATGACTGAGGTTGGTGAGAAATTTAATTTTAAGCCGGTCTATATCCTGCAATCTTTTTACTTCCAGCCTTTCCTGCTCCAGGAGGAATTTTTTTCTGATCCGCTTGATCCCCCGGTACCGGCTATACAGCAGTAACAGGCAAATGGTACAGAAATAAAAGATGTATGCATAGATAGTACGCCAGAAAGGTGGGCGCACATAGATCTTTATCCTGGTGTCCTGGTTGCTCCAGATGCCGTCATTGTTGCCGGCTTTTACATGAAAGGTGTATTCTCCCGGATCCAGGTTCGTATAGGCGGCGCTGTTTGTTGTACCGGTATAGTTCCAGTCTTTATCAAATCCCTCTAGTTTGTAGGCGTAGTAATTTTCGGTGGGAAGCGTATAGTTGAGCGCAACAAAGCTGATCACAAAGTTTTGTTTGTAGGTCAGGCGTATCTCGTCGGCTATAGAAATATGTGCTTTAATAGGACCGTTTTCATCGGGGAGTATCGATTTATTGGATACTTTTAAATCAGTTAGCAGTACCACCGGCGCATGTTTATTGACCGCCAGATCAGAAGGGGTAAAGTAATTAATACCTTCCAGCCCACCGAACATCAGATCGCCGTCAGACAAACGTATCCCGGAGTTATGGACGAAGTTATTATTTTGCACGCCATTGTAGTGGGTATAGTTCCTGAATTTTTTTGATTCAACCTGGAAACTGCTGATACCCATGTTGGTACTTAGCCAGATAGTACCGCTTTTGTCTTCGAGGATTTGGTAGATGGTCACATTTTGTAGTCCGTCTTTTTCAGAGAAATTGATAAACCGTTGCTGCGTTTTGTCAAAAAGACTCAGGCCCCCAAAAGTGCCTATCCACATGCGGCCTTTACTGTCGCGCAGCAGTGTTTGTACTTTATCGTTGGGTAACAGGCTGTTGCTTTGCGTGTAGATGTCCCATTGCCCGGTGCCGGGATGATAAACACCAATGCCTCCTCCATGGGAGCCAACCCAGATATTCCCTTCTGCATCTTCCTCGATAGCCCTGATATAGCCGTTAAACGGCAGTTTTTTTTCATTAGACAGCGCAGGATCTGGATGAGGCGTGTACCTGGCAACCACCTGTTCATTTTTGAGAACGTCCAGGCCTTCTCCATTGGTCCCTATCCAAACATTGCCTTTGCTGTCTTCCTTTATGCAAAAAATATCATTGGAGCCAAGATGGTTGGCGCCGGTGCCTTTGGCAATATATTTATAACTGCCGGTGGCGCTATTCATGATAAATAATCCCAACGCATAAGTGCCAATGTATAATTTTTTGTCATGGGTATAACTGAGTGCCATAATGGACACCTTATTCCCTTTTACCGGAAGTGGAATGTCGATAGGGCGAACTTTCCCGGTTTTGCGGTTAAATTCAAACATACCGCCGCCATCGGTAGCTACATAAGCATTGCCTTCGCCGTTTTCGGCCAGTGCGGTAACAATTGAGGACTGGCGGTTATTTTCATGGAAGGCAGTACCTGGTTTGAAATTAAAAAGATGTAGATTTTTATCATATTTGTTAACGCCGCCCCGAAAGGTGCCCAGCCAATAGATACCCTGCCCGTCGTTATAAATACATTTTATCGATTTGTTGGTAAGGCTATAAATGTTTTCGTCGGCAGGAAGATAATGATCAGCTGTATTGGTCCGGGTATTAAGTACAATCAACCCTTCTTCTGTGCCAATCCATAGCTGATGATCTTTATCCGGTTTGATGCAGTTAATTAACTTATTGTCCAGAAATGAAGAAGCAGGATAGGGGGAGATGCTGGCGCCATCGGGCTGCAGCGTATATAAACCTGTAGCAGTGCCAACCCAGATTTGCCCGTCGCTGTCGCCGGTAATTGTCCTGATTTCATTATCCTGGGTGGTAAACCCGGCTTTGTTGTTGGTGATCAATTTTGCAGTCCCCGTGGAAGAAACGTACCGGTAGAGGCCATGGCCAGTACCAATCCAGACTTGTTGTTTACGGTCCACGAAAACGCAGTGTGGACTGGCCTTCGCTTCCGGTCCCTCTTCTCCCGGCACCAGGTTGATTTTGGAAATATGGTGGGTACGGGGAACAAGCATAAATAAGTGCTCGAACTGCGCTATCCATATGTTGCCGGCCGTATCGCTGGAAATATCCAGTATCACTGCGTTGGGAGGGAGTTGCGGCGCATCCGCGTGGAGGGGGAAGTGAACAAAGGCATCTTTTTTACGGTCGTACAGGCTAATACCGCCCCCGCTGGTACCTATCCAGAGGTTACCGGATTTGTCTTCATGCAGCGCCAATACCTCATTGGCTCTCAGGCTGGAAGAGTCGCCCTGGCGATGCCGGTAAACGGTGAAGTGAGTGCCGTCAAATTTATTTAAGCCGTCGTCAGTGGCAAACCACATCAGGCCGTAGTGATCTTTCGTAATGGCATTCACACCGTTAGATACTAATCCGTCTTTAGAGGTAAGTGAAGTGAAGTTGATATGACCGGATTGCGTCCAACCGGTTTTAGCCAGGGATAATAAACAACACAGGAACGTGAATGTATGTCTAAGCATATTGGGCGGTCATTAAAAAAAACAAGATGTTGGTTGTGTGATACGAACGTGGTTCTTTGCACCCAATTTAAGTATTGTAATGAAATTTATCATCATTATGATACTAAATTGCCCTAATAACCTGTTGTTGAGCCATGATTATTGTCTAAAAGACATTTTTTCTATCAATTTCAACAAATGAACTAACGGGAAAGTAACCATCTCTCTATTTTTGTTTTCATGCAGGCCGCAATAAAGAACCAAAATGACTGAATAACGTTTTTAAAGATGTATAAGAAATTCCTCGTTATAGTACTCATGTCCGTTTTTAGTATATCACTTCATGCGCAGCAGTCGGACAATGAAGATGGCACCTATACCAATCCAATCATTTGGGCCGACTTCCCTGACAATGACGTGATCCGCGTTGGAGATACCTATTACATGGTAGCTACCTCTATGTACTTTTTTCCAGGTGTACCCTTGTTGCAGTCGAAAGACCTGGTGAACTGGACTTATGCTGCCAATGCGGTGCAGCGGTTTAAACAGCATCCCTTTTATGATTTAAAAGGAGGGAACAGGTATGGAAAAGGGCAGTGGGCCAGCAGTATTCGCTACCACCAGGGAAAGTTCTACATACTTTTCCTGACCCTGGATGAGGGCGGCTTTTTGTGTACCGCGTCAAAAGCAGAAGGTCCGTGGGACATTAAAAAGCTCGTAAGACCGTACTATGACGCGGGGTTGTTTTTTGATGACGATGGCCGCATCTATATTGCTCACGGATATTCTAAACTGTCTGTGACGGAAGTGGATGCTAACCTGGCTCCCCTCAGCCGCGACAGCGTTATATTTGACAAAGTGCAGCGGCCCGGCCTGGAAGGCTCGCATGTGTATAAGAAAGATGGGTATTATTACATTTATGCCACCTACGGCGGGGGAGACGGCTACCAGGTTTGCCTCCGGTCAAAAAGTATCTACGGTCCCTATGAGGAAAAAGTGGTACTGAAAGACGATATGAATCTCTATGGCAAAGGTGTTCACCAGGGAGCATTGATTGAAACACCCAGAGGAGAATGGTGGAGTGTCATCTTCCAGGATAGGGACGGAGTCGGAAGAGTACCCACCCTGCAGCCGGTGCAGTGGGTGGATGGCTGGCCTGTAGTAGGGAAAGATGGAAGAGCTGTAGTTACACATGTTAAACCCCGTACAGAGACCGTTGCTCCGGTAGAGGTACTTCCCGGCAGTGATGAGTTTAACGGCGATAAGCTGGGCATGCAATGGGCCTGGAATCATAATCCTGACGACAGTGCCTGGTCTTTAAGTGAACGGAAGGGACAATTGCGGCTCACCACCACCGGTGTTGCCGCCGATTTGCTCCATGCACGAAATTCGCTCACGCAACGCATATTCGGCCCGTTTTCTGACGCCACCACGGTATTTGATATCAGCGGAATGAAAAAGGGCGATGTAGCGGGACTTGCTGTTCTACAGCTACCCTATGCCTTCATTGGTATCCATGCAACAGGTGCTGCAAAGTTGATCGTGATGGAGCATGCCGGCAAGAGGGTAGATAGTGTTGTAATAGGGAAGGAGTCCAGGGTATTCTTTAAGGCTTCCGCTAACACCGTGACAAACCAGGCTTATTTCTGCTATAGCTTCGATAATAAAACATTCATCCCCCTGGGTGATACGCTGAATATGAGGTTTGACCTGAAGATGTTTACAGGTAACCGGTTTACGTTATTTAATTATGCCACCGTTCAAAGTGGTGGTCATGTTGATGTGGATTGGTTCCACCTGGATACCCGGAAGGGGCCTCCCAATCTCTTTAAGGCTTCCGCGCGAATTGCGGCAGACAGGTATGATGACATTTACGGCGCCCGTGTGGTGCCCGGAAAAGATGGCAATGGGCCGGGAGAGCAGGAAATAAGCCATTTGACAGCTGGGGCATGGATCCGGTTTAACCAGGTGGATTTTGACGGGGAATATAAATACCTGTTACTACGGGTAGCTCCCCGGGGAGGGCATATCAATGTATATCTTGATAAAGATACCTTAAACCCCTATGCGGCCGTAGCGGTGCCGGAACAACCTTCGCTGAAATATATGACCATAAGTGTACCTGTGAAGCCACTTACTGGCAGACACCGGCTGACATTTGCATTTACGGGAAACATACCATCTGCGGCACGTTTTAACTGGTTTACTTTTGCAGATAGTAACCAGCAGGCATATATCTCGTCCCCACTGGTTTCACATATCTATACCGCCGATCCGTCGGCGCATCTCTTTAACGGGAAAATATATATCTACCCCTCACATGATACAGCAGTCCAAACGAAAGAAAGCGATAATGGTGATCATTTCCAGATGGCCGACTACCATATCTTCTCCATGGATTCCATCGGAGGCAGGGTAACAGACCACGGGGCCGCGCTTCGGGTGCAGGACGTGCCATGGGCTGCTAAACAGCTGTGGGCGCCGGATGCAGCGTTTTCAAAAGGGATATATTATTTATATTTTCCTGCGAAGGATAAACAGGGGGTATTCAGAATAGGGGTAGCTTCTTCCAAACAGCCAACAGGCCCGTTTGTAGCGGAAAAGGAACCCATTACCGGAAGTTATAGCATCGATCCCTGTGTGTTCAGGGACGACGACGGTTCCTTTTATTTGTACTTTGGAGGCATCTGGGGAGGACAGTTACAAAACTGGAACGATAACCGCTATGATGCCACTGCCCATCTGCGTGAAAAGAATGAACCGGCCATTCTTCCCCGGGTGGCCAAGCTTTCCGGGGATATGAAAAGCCTGGAAAACGCGCCGTTGACCATAAAAATAACAGATCGTACCGGCCGCCTATACAACGAGCAGGAGAACGACAAACGCTTTTTTGAAGCGGCCTGGATGCACAAATACCATGGCAAATACTACTTCTCGTACTCAACAGGTGATACACACAATATTGTATATGCGATTGGAGACAGTCCCTATGGCCCCTTTACCTACCAGGGTGTTATACTGAAACCGGTTGAAGGCTGGACCAACCATCATTCAATTATTGAAATCGGGCATAAATGGTATTTGTTTTATCATGATACGCAGTTGTCGGGCAAAACACACCTTAGAAACATCAAGGTAATGGAGTTGAAGTATAATAGTGATGGCACTATTCAAACGTTGAGCGCATTCAGGTGAATGCCCGTAATACCTTTCCTAAACAATTAATGAATCAAGATATATATGAAGTATCTCAGCCACCTTGTTATTATTTTGCTGGCCGCAGCCATCAGTATGTCCTGCGTAGCTTATCGCGCTCATCATCCTGCTTCGCCGGAAGCGCCGGGTCTAAAAGACTATTACAGGGATTATTTTCCTATAGGCGTAGCCGTTTCAGGGTATGCGCTGCATACAGATGAAGCGGGGCTGGTGACCCGGCAATTTAACAGCATTACCCCGGAAAATGCCATGAAAATGAGCGTGATCCATCCTGGTGAACAGCAATATAACTGGAGGGATGCTGATTCCATAGCGGCTTTTGCCCGCCGGAATGGGATGAAGCTCAGGGGACATACCCTGGTTTGGCATAATCAGGCTCCCAAATGGATCTTTAAAGATGCCAATGGGCAGCAGGTATCCAAAGATGTATTATTACAACGTTTGAAAGAGCATATTATGACGGTGGTAAAGAGATATAAAGGAATCGTATATGCCTGGGATGTAGCCAACGAAGTGATCAGCGACCGTAAGGATGAGTTCTACCGGAATTCTTTGTGGTACCAGATCTGCGGTGAAGAATACATAGAGAAAGCATTTCAGTGGGCACATGAAGCCGACCCTGATGCCTTATTGTTTTACAATGATTACAATGAGATTAATACGGTGAAGCGGGAAAAAATGATCCGTATGCTCAATAACCTGGTCAGCAAAGGAGTGCCTGTTCATGGGGTAGGGTTGCAGGCGCACTGGGCAGTAAATGAGCCATCGGCAGAGCAACTGGATAAAACGATGGCAGATTTTGCGAAACTGGGGCTGAAAATACAAATTACTGAATTTGATGTTTCCGTTTACCGCAAGGAACATGAGATGAGGAGCCGGGAAGCGGGCGACAGTGCCATGGAATTTACCGCGGTAAAGGAGCAGCAACAGCTCGAACAATTCCGCCGGTGTTTCGAATCTTTCCGCAAGTATCGCGATGTTTTAACAGGTGTAACGTTTTGGAACATCTCCGATCGGTATAGCTGGCTTGACAATTTTCCTGTGCGCGGCCGGAAGGACTATCCATTGTTATTTGATAAGGAGCTGCAACCCAAGAAAGCATTTTGGGCGGTTGTTAAGTTTTAAGGTGCAGACGACGATCTAAAATCCGCCTGTATCCATCTGTTTTTTGTAGTTCCCGGGCGACATTCCTGTTATTTTCTTAAAGATTTTAGAGAAGTAAAATACATTGTCAAAACCTGTTTGCAGAGCAATTTCAGCAAAGGTCATCTGGGTGGTTAACATTAGATATTGAGCCCGCTCGATTCTTTTTTCATGTACATATTTAACAGGCCTTTCGCCAGTGTGTTGATGAAAAAGGCGCGAAAAATAATCGGTATGCAGGTTCACTTTTTTCGCCAGATAGGCTACCGATAAATCACGTTGCAGGTTCAGCTGAATATAACTGATTACATTCAGGATCTTAGCCGGTACATGTCCTGCGTCCATATATTTAAAGGTCTCTTGTGTCAGAAAGCGGGAAACCATCTGGAGGAGAATACCATGCGTTTCCGTGAATGTTGACATGCTTTGACGGTTATTAAGCTCCTGGTACTCTTTGTAGAAAATATTCTTTTCATATACCCTGGGATTATCAGAACGATTAATGCCTCGCCCTGGATTTATTTCCAATAGCCGCTTGAAGTTCAGGGTATCAATTTCAGTCGCTTTTACCCTGGCAATGGACCTGTTATTTTCAAACAGGGAAATACCATCCGACGACTCTTCAAAAAACTGGACGAAGTATTGGCTTAGATAATCAGGGCATACCAGGTTACATAGTGTAAAGCTTGGTATGATATATAGAAAGCCGGGCTCAAGGCGGACCTTAGCCGACGCGTCCCAGATTTCCCCAGCTCCGGCATCAATATAATATATCCTGAAATATGGGCTGATCACATTTTTGTAATTCCATTTGGAATCAAGCTTTACATGGTCAACGTTCAATAACGTGAATGTTTGTTTTAGCGTTCTCTTAATCATATAATATAATTACCGGCTCAAACACCCGATCGGGTGTACTGTTGCCTGCTTTTAGGGTGACCATATTATTCCCATGTTACGGTTTTGCCGTAGCAATGATAGTCAAATAGTCGGATTTGTATAAAAAAAAGTCTAATTAGGCCAAATATTGGGTAAGTATTTCGGAGTAAGTTTGATTTGTTAATTACAAGTTGCTGTTATAAGCCGGGAATTGCCAGTAAAAACAGGTGATTCCCGTCATATAGCTGTTGGTGATAAAATTAAATTCCATGAAAAGAAGAACGCTGATAAAAGGTCTGGCCACAGGCCTATCCTCTCTGTATCTATCAGATCTTTATGCACACAGTTTGTTAAATACTCGGTCTGTTCCACGTATGGCGCCAGGTCCATTTCAATCTACCTGGGATTCTCTCGGACAATACCAGGTACCAGACTGGTTTCGTGATGCAAAGTTTGGCATCTGGGCGCATTGGGGACCGCAGTGCCAGCCGGAACATGGCGATTGGTACGCCCGCGGTATGTACGAGGAGGGAAGTGATCATTATAAATATCATCTTCAAAAATATGGTCATCCTTCAAAGTTTGGCTTTAAGGATGTAATAAACGACTGGAAGGCGGAGAACTGGCATCCGGAAGAGTTGGTCGCCTTATATAAAAAGGCCGGCGCCAAATATTTTATGGCGATGGCCAATCACCATGATAATCTTGACTTGTACGATAGCCAATACCACCGATGGAATACTACGAAGCTGGGACCAAAGAAAGATCTCATCGGAGGTTGGGCAAAAGCGGCCAGGGAGCAAGGGCTACCCTTCGGAGTTAGCATCCACGCTTCCCATGCCTGGACCTGGTACGAGGTAGCACAGCGTGCCGACAAAAGGGGACCCTATGCAGGAGTACCGTATGATGGCAAACTGACTAAAGCCGACGGTCACAATAAATGGTGGAAAGGGTATGATCCCCAGGAACTGTATGCTCAAAATCATGCGTTGAGTAAGGATAGTCTGAAGGGAGATATGGGCGCTTACTGGGACTGGGGGAATGGTGCAAATGTGCCGGATAAAGCCTACTGCGGCAAGTTTTTAAACCGGACCATTGATCTCATTGATAAGTATGGACCCGAGCTCGTTTATTTTGATGATAATGCGCTGCCACTCTGGCCAATAAGCGATGCAGGGTTAAAAATAGCCGCTCACCTTTATAACACCAGTATCAAAAAACACGGAAAATTACAGGCCGCCCTGTTTGGAAAAAGGCTGAATGAACAGCAACGCAAATGTATGATCTGGGATATTGAGCGTGGACAAAGCAATCAAATAGAACCGCTGCCCTGGCAAACAGATACCTGTATTGGGGGCTGGCATTACGATCGTCGCCTGTTCGACAATAAGGGCTATAAAAGCGCCAAAACAGTAGTGCACACGCTGGTGGATGTAGTAAGTAAAAATGGTAATCTTTTACTTAATATTCCTGTACGTGGTGATGGTACTATCGACAGTGAAGAGCGCGCAGTTGTAGAACAAGTTGCGGCCTGGATGCAGGTCAACAGTGAAGCGATCTACAGTACACGTCCCTGGAAAGTATTTGGAGAGGGGCCTGCCATGGAATCCGTAGCTGCGCTGAATGCCCAGGGTTTTAACGAAGGAAAGGGCCAACCATTTGTAGCAGAAGACATTCGTTTTACTACTAAGGGTAAAACCCTGTATGCAGTAATGTTGGGCTGGCCGGCAAATAATGAAATATCAGTGAAAGCCCTGGCTGCAAACGACCAGGCAGGAAAAGTGAGCCAGGTAAGCCTGTTGGGAAACGACAGGCTCAACTTCCGGCAAACTGCTGAAGGTCTGAAGGTACAGTTGCCGGAAAATCCTCCTTGTAAAGAAGCTTTTGTATTGAAAATTGAAGGAGCGATCGCCTGATTACCGGGACTAGAAGATATATCCGTTATCTGATTCCGGAATAGACCGGTGGCATATATGCCGGGGAATCTATCCGCGTAAAATTCAAGATTTATATGGCAAAGAACCATACATTATTCCCGTTTATATTGATTACAAGCCTGTTTTTTTTATGGGGTTTTGCACATAACCTTGATCCCATATTAATACCGCATTTGCAGAAATCATTTACGTTGACTACCGTTCAGGCTACCCTGGTTGATTCTGCCGTGTTTGTCGCTTATTTTGTCATGGCTTTACCCGCGGGGTTTATTATGAAAAAGTATGGCTATAAAGCAGGCATTATCGCCGGGTTGCTGGTTTTTGCATTGGGCTCTTTTTTATTTATTCCTGCAGCCAATACACAGCAGTACACGTTTTTTCTTATCGCGTTGTTTATTATTGCCTGTGGCCTGACGATTCTGGAAACGGCGGCTAATCCTTACGCATCATCACTTGGGGATCCGGCGTCCTCTACACAACGGCTCAATCTTGCGCAGTCGTTTAATGGGCTGGCAGCCACGCTTGCCCCCGTGGTCGGCGCACGGGTGATCCTTACAAAAGGTTATACCGTTGCACAATTGAGTACAATGACGGAAGAAGGCCGTCACCTCGCGCTTGCTGCGGAAGCAGCCACTGTAAAAATGCCTTATTTTATTTTGGGAAGCGTACTGGTATTGATAGCCATCATTTTCGCCTTTACCCGGTTACCGGCTATCCAGGCAAACGAAGGGCATACCGCCAGCAGGCATATTTTTCATGCCTTTAAGCACCATCACCTGACCTGGAGCGTTGTAGCACAATTTTTTTATGTAGGCGCCCAGGTATGCGTATTTAGCCTGTTTATTCTTTATGCAACAAAAGCTGCCGGTATAACAGAAGTAAAGGCTGCTGACTACCTGGGTTTATGCGGACTGGCATTTTTAACAGGAAGATTTGTTGGTACTTATTTAATGCAATATTTCAGTTCGGCCAGGTTACTGGCAGTATATGCCGTCATCAATATTTTTCTTTGCATCATGGCGATCTGCGGATCTGGTATGATCACAATTTATACCGTGATAGGTATTTGCTTTTTTATGTCTATTATGTTTCCCACCATTTTTGCGCTGGGTATTAAGGAACTACGCGGCGACACTGAGTTTGGAAGTAGTTTAATCATTATGTCTATTGTTGGGGGAGCAATTTTACCACGGGCATTTGGCTACATCAGTGATGTAACGGGAAATATCCAATATGGTTACGTGGTGCCGTTGATCTGTTTCGTAGCGGTGGCCTTTTTTGGATTCAAAGGTCATCGCATAAAGGCGAAACAGGAGAAATTAATTGTTTCAACTATTGTTTAAAATTAGTGGTCTCTGATATGAATAAAATCACATTGCCGGAAGTAATTTTTGGTACCAGTGGATTAGGAAATTTATATGTAGCGCTCCCGGATGAGGTGAAAGTATCCATTGTTAACGAATGCATAAAGTGTTCGCCCGGTCCGGTGGTATTTGATTCTGCTGGTAAATACGGCGCCGGGCTGGCCCTGGAGGCTTTGGGCCGCAGTTTGAAACAATTGGAGGTCGCCCCGTCGGATGTGCTGATTAGCAATAAGCTGGGATGGCTGCGTACCGAATTAAAAACAACAGAACCCACTTTTGAACCAGGCGTATGGAAGAACCTGGAACATGATGCCGTTCAGAGAATAAGCTACCATGGCATCCTGGAATGCTATGAACAGGGCAATAAATTATTGGGTGATTATCATGCTGCGCTGGTATCTGTGCATGATCCGGATGAATACCTCGCGGCCTCGAAGAATGAACAGGAACAGCAACAGCGTTACCAGGATATACTGGATGCTTACCGGGCTTTACACGAATTAAAGGCTGCTGGTAAAGTTAAAGCGATTGGCGTAGGGGCAAAGGATTGGAAGATAATAGCCAAGATAGCCGGAGATGTAAAGCTGGATTGGGTAATGATTGCAAATAGTATGACGGTTCATAGTCATCCTGCGGCGTTGGTGGATTTTATGTTGAGGTTGGAGCAGGAGGATATTACCGTTATAAACTCGTCCGTTTTTAATGGCGGCTTCTTAACGGGATCTGCTTATTATAATTATCAGTTAACAGACCCGGTAAAAGATAAAGCATTATACGATTGGCGGGAACAATTTTACCAGTTATGTCTCCGCTATAGCATAAAACCAGTAGCTGCGTGCGTAATTTTTGGTATGAATGCACCCGGTGTCAGGAGTATCGCTTTAAATACCACACAGGCAGAAAGGGTTAAAGAGAATATTTCATTACCCCAATCAATGATCCCAAAGGGATTTTGGCAGGAAATGGAAAATGAGGGGTTGATTGACCCGGCGTATGCTTCCAGATATTTGTAAATGTTAAACGACTATGAAAAGATACTGTTTAGCCCTTGATTTGAAGGATGATCCGCAACTGATTGCAGAATATGAATATTGGCATAAAGCGGAAAATGGTTGGCCGGAAATAAGAAGGAGCATCCTTGATGCAGGAATTGCAGCAATGGAGATTTATAGAACGGGTAATCGATTAATGATGATTATGGAAACTAATGAGCGGTATGATGAAGCGTCGAAAAATGCGTCAGATGCAGCCAATCCTAAAGTGCAGGAGTGGGAGCAATTAATGTGGAAATTCCAACAACCGTTACCCTGGGCAAAAGAAGGGGAGAAATGGGTGAAGATGGAACAGATCTTTCAACTTTAAAAGAATAGTATGCGAACAATAGTTTGTGGGGAGCCGGGAAGATTAACACTTCAGGATACCCAAAGGCCGGCGCCAGGAGAAGGGTATGTCCAGATCAGGATCCGCAGGGTTGGCGTTTGTGGTACAGATCTGCATGCATTTGAAGGAACGCAACCTTATTTTAATTATCCGCGTGTCTTGGGACATGAGCTTTCGGGTGATTTAGTGGAATCAAATGGTGCAGCGGGGTTTTCAAACGGAGAGATTGTAACTTTTATCCCCTACTTTAATTGTGGCGTTTGTATTGCCTGCAGGTCAGGAAAGCCCAATTGCTGCGTTAAGATGAATGTTTGTGGTGTGCATGTTGACGGGGGAATGACGGAATACCTGAACGTACCTGCTTATGCGCTGGTACATGGTGATGGCCTGGGTTATGACGACCTGGCCCTGGTAGAACCTTTGGCCATCGGTGCGCATAGTATCCGGAGGGCGGATGTAAAACCCGGTGAATTTGTGCTGGTTATTGGCGCCGGCCCCATTGGATTGGGTGTTATGGAATTTGCCCGCATTGCCGGTGGTAAAGTAATTGTTGTAGATATTAATGCCCAAAGATTAGCATTTTGTAAAGAAAAATTGAAAGTTGATCGTGTTATTGATGCCTCCCGTGAAAACGTTGTGGAGCAACTGGCTATTATCACCAACGGAGATATGCCGGCTGTAGTGATAGATGCCACCGGTAATTTAAAGGCAATAAATAACAGCTTTCAATACATTGCTCATGGCGGCAGGTATATCCTGGTGGGGTTGCAGAAAGAAGATATCAGTTTCAGTCATCCGGAGTTCCATAAGCGGGAAGCTACCCTGATGAGTAGTCGTAATGCAACACGGGAAGATTTTGATCACGTTATAGCAGCTATGAAAAAAGGTTGGGTACAACCGGCCAATTATATCAGCCATCGTATAGCGTTTGAAAAAGTTGCAGCGGAATTTGAAAGTTTGCTTGATCCTTCCAATGGAGTTATTAAAGCAATGATAGAGCTGGATTGATAGCGGGGTTTCTCTGCTAAAGCAACGGCGGCTTCCGGAAAAAATAACGGCAATAATCACTGCAATGATTATTGCCGTTATGGGGATATAGTCCTATAGGAAAAGATGTTATAATGCTGCTATTGTTTTATGACCTTGAATGATTTTGTCCATGTATTTCCTGTAACTTTTATAATATAGGTATTGGGTTTGAGCGAGGCGCCAAATTCTAACCGGTTTTTAATTGCCACTGGTTTTATAGATTCAACTACCCTGCCGGTGATATCAACTATTTCAATAAGCATTATCTTTTCATTGTTGCCAACTACCAGGTTAAAACTTGTTGATGACGGATTAGGATATACCGTAACCTGCGACGTTTGTTTGTCAATAGTGGAATTGCTGACAAACACCGGTTGTGCAGCGGTTCGGGCATTGGTGGTGGCAGAAGAAGTCCACTGCTGATTGTAACTGGAACTTGTAGTCCACTGCGCCAGGTCGGAACCATTGCCGGTTTGGCCAAGTCCGTCGAGGTATAAACCGGTGGCCCTGTTCTTAAATTTCACAAAACCACCTGTGTTTTCCATGGTCCATTGCTGGTTGTTACTGCTACTGCTGGCCCATTGTCCGGCAATTGACCCATTGGAAGTTCTTCCCATTCCATCTAAATATAATCCGGTAGCACGGTTTTTTAGCTTTACATAACTTCCTGTTGTTTCTAAAGCCCATTGCTGGTTATAGCTTCCACTATTGCTCCATTGCGAACAGTTGGATCCGTTGGCTGTAGCGCCCATTCCATCCATCAATAGGCCCGTGGTGCGATTAGCCAGTGTAATATAGCCAGCCGAAGAACCGCCGGCGCCCTGCATAATGGCGTTGATGACACCCTGGTCATTTACGGCTGCCGTGCTGCGGTTAAACAGGCCAAAATCGGAGGCGCCATTATCCCAATACACCGGCACCATGCCTTTATTTTTAGCAGCGCTGGTAACATACTTATTAAAGTACTCCCTGGATGCCAGGTGCAGTGAAAGGTCTGATGGATTAGTTCTTTTGATGGCGCCAAATTCACCGATGATTACCGGGATACCATTGTCTACGAACTTTGTTTTCATCAATCCTAAAGCGCGTTCTACTTCACTCTCTTCTCCCCAGGTGCTATTGCGGTCTGTTTGGGTGGTAGAATGGTAGCCATTTCCCCAGTAGTAAAACATGGTTCCCCAGGAGGCATCTGCCGTCAAACCGCAAAATTGCCAGGGTGCGTAGTAGTGGACTTCCATCATCAACCGGTTGGAAATCTGGTCGGTGGGCATCGTATTCATCAGGTTATAGGTATTGTCAATGCTTGTTGATGGCCCTTGTATGATAAGACTACGGGAACTGTTATTGCCACCGGTTGCACGAACAGCATTTATGAAAGTTTGATGATAGGATAATAAAACCGACATCCCTGTTGCATCGCTGACAGCCGGTTCATTGGCACTGGCAAAAAGTAATCGTTCGTTATAGTTTTTAAAATAATTGGCAATCTGGGTCCAGTAATTTTGTTGTTTGGCATTTACCGCGTTTTGTGCGCTGGTGGTACAGTTGTTCTCCAGCCAGCCTCCATCCCAGTGGATGTTTATAATAACGTACATGTTATTATTGATACAGTAATCTACTACTGTTTTTACGCGGGCAATCCACGCGGCATCAATTACGCCATTGCTGGTATGGCAATCCCAGGCGCAGGGGATCCGAACTGTATTGAAGCCGGCTGCCTTTACAGCGTTGATAAGCGCCTGGCTGGTAGTGGGGTTACCCCAGGCATTTTCGCCACAAATGGCGTCCAGCGTATTGCCGAGGTTCCAGCCGACTTTCATCTGGCTGGCCACCTGTTGTGCGGTGGGCAGCTGGCCCCAGGCAGGAATAGATAGAAAAATGCCGGCCGCTGCTAACAGCAGTTTACATTTGGATTTTAACAGTGCTGATAAAAATAGGAAGTGTTTCATGGTGTTAATCTTTTTAGATTAGGTTGAAGGTGATTGTTATCTATATTTTTATTGACTGATTGTAGTATGTCTGGGAGAGGAAAGCTATATTTGTGAAATAGGGTCTGTCACACAGCAATGAAGGACCTTTTGCTTTTTGTTGGGCGATAAATTATAATCGCAGATTACCTGCGAATACTACAGTTACCAGGAATTCAGATGGAATAACCAATGACATTGCAGCAGCCCTTTTAACAGCCAATCAGCATCATTTATAAAAGCATGAAGTACAACCGGCGCAGCCGGTTGTCAGGTAATTTGTTGCAGTAGATTTTATGTGTCTAATTGACGCTTAAATATGGTGCTTAGTAATGACGGGGATTTTAAACAGGCATCACAATGGCGGGTGGGCCGGGTAACAGGAAACAGTAACGATATTTTCATAACGAGGCAGATTGATGACGTGGAAGAATGTTATAAAGTTAGTTAGTCCGGTCCGTAACAAGGGGAGTCAAATATTTCGGATTAGGGTATAGAATGTTACAACATCCTGAAAAAATTTCTCTCCCGGCAATGTGAACCGGAAAACAACACCAGTGGGGAAGTGCATGGATGCGGGGCTGGTGCAGTATTATTTATACTTAAAATTTATCACAATGCGTTACCTCTTTGGGATGGTATTGTTACTCCAATCCCTTATTGTTTTATCACAAAGTGAGCATTATAATTTTTCAAAAATTAATACTTATAATGGTCTGTCTCACAACCAGGTAAACGCAGTGCTAAAGGACCAGGACGGATTTTTGTGGTTTGGGACTACCTATGGACTGAATCGTTATGATGGTTATGCCTGCAAAATTTTCCGTAAAGATCACAACGATAGCGCTTCGCTGAAGAACAATAATGTCATAGGTTTTTATGAGCTTCCCGATAGGAAAATATGGATATC
Source organism: Chitinophaga eiseniae (assembly GCF_012641265.1). GTDB lineage: Bacteria > Bacteroidota > Bacteroidia > Chitinophagales > Chitinophagaceae > Chitinophaga > Chitinophaga eiseniae_A. The sequence goes on from NZ_JABAHZ010000001.1 coordinate 215,996, forward strand.
GACCATGGGAGGCCCCTGTATTTATAACCCCGATACAGAGAAATTTGATGGAGATTATAACAGGTATTTATCTTCTATGGGCTTACCTCCCGGTTCAATTTCCAATATAGTAAAAGGAAAGGAGGGGCGCTACTGGTTCCTCTACGTAGACAGGGGCTTATTATATTTATATTCAGCCAGTAGCAGAAGTGTAAAACCGTTTAGCCCGGAGAGGGGCATCCAGCCTGCAGAAAAGATTGCTTCAGTAAAGGAAACGGAAGATGGAAAGTTATGGTTGGTATATGAAACCGGCTTTTTGCAGGAGTATGACGTACAGACGGGAAAGGAGGTTTTTTCCAGTGCTGCGTTACAAAAGCAGCATAAAGGAGACAGACCTTTTAGTCTTTTTATTGACAAAGATGGAGATGTTTGGTGCTGGTCTTATAATAATGGGCTCTTTTTTTTACATCCGGAAGATAACACCCTCATACGGATGGGAAAGAATACTTTTCCGGCGAGGCTGAATTCGGAATTGGTAAGCCAGGTTGTCCAGGATAATAATGGTTTGATCTGGGTAGGAACCGATCATGGGGGCATCACTTTAATCGATAAAAAGAACGGGTTCAACACCAGTTTCCTGGTAAATAATCCAAATGACCCCAAGAGTGTTAGCCAAAACAGTATCACCTCCATGTATAAAGATGATCAGGGAATTATATGGGTGGGCACTTACAAGCAAGGTGTAAGTTATTATAATGGCAACATTGTACAGTTTCCCTGGTATCATCACCTGGAGTCAAATCCAAAGAGCTTACAGTTTGATGATGTAAACCGTTTTGTTGAAGACAGGTCTGGCAATATCTGGATAGGTACAAACGGCGGTGGGCTGATCTGTTTTGACAGGAAGAATAATACGTTCAAACAATACCTGCATGAACCCAATAATAGCAATAGCCTGAGCAATAACGTTATTGTGAGCTTGTGGATAGACCACGACAATACGCTGTGGGTGGGTACTTACCTGGGAGGCCTTAATAGTTTCGACGGCCGGAAGTTTACACACTACCGGCATAATGATAATGACTCCTCCAGTTTGGCAGATGACATAGTTTGGGAGATATTTGAAGACAGGGAGCAGCGGCTGTGGATAGGCACTTTAGGCGGTGGGCTGGATCGTTTTGACAGAACAGCAAACCGGTTCATCCATTATAAAAGCGGGGGAGGAGCGAACTATGTTTCTGCTATCATGCAGGAGAAAAAAGGCGATTTGTGGATTGGAACAAGTGGAGGTATTACTGTTTTGGGGAAGAATAAAGCGCTTGCTACGCTTTATAAACATACGAACAAGAAAAACAGTCTAAGCGATGATGGTATTTTCTCCTTGTTGGAAGACAGCAAGGGACGCATTTGGGTAGGAACGAGAGAGGGGCTCAATTTGTTTAACAGGCAAACGGGCGAATTCCAGGCATTCACTGTATCAGATGGGCTTCCAGACAATATGATATTAAATATCCTGGAAGATAGTCATCAAACATTATGGATTTCCACACCTAATGGGTTATGCAATGTTATTCCCGGGCAGAATAATGGCGCTATTACCTTTTCTGTAATTAGTTACGATGCAACTAACAACCTTCAGGACCGGGAATTCAATGAGAATGCCGCATTGAGAACAAGGAACGGGGAATTGATCTTTGGAGGACCATCGGGATTTAATATCATCAGCCCTGCTTCCATAAAAAAGCCTGTTGGGCATCCGGCAATAGTTTTCACCGGTTTCCAGATAGCAGATAAAAATATTGAGCCCGGCGAAACCGTCAATAACCGGGTGTTGTTGAGCCGTGCTTTGTCGCGGCTACAAAGTATTGATCTGAAATATAAGGAAAATGTGTTCTCCATAGACTTTGCGTCGCTCGATTTCTCACATAACCGCAATGACAAATACGCATACATGCTGGAGGGATTTAACACCGACTGGCTGTTGACGGATGATAACCAGCGAAGAGCCACTTATACCAACCTTAGTCCTGGTCGGTATACTTTTAAGGTAAAAGTGCTGGACAGAACAGGATTATGGAGTGATATAAAGGCTTTACAGATCAATATTGAGCCGCCATTATGGAGAACACCCATTGCTTACCTGGTGTATTTACTGATCGCTGCCGGTTTGTTTTTGCTTATCCGGCGCATTACATTAGACCGGATACACATGCGCTTTGAAGTGAGGCAGCAGCGGAGAGAAGCGGAAAGGGCCCACGCCCTGGAGCAGTTAAAGACAAAGTTTTTTACCAATGTGAGCCATGAATTCCGTACGCCCTTAAGTCTTATCATTGCACCATTGGATAAAATCATTAAACAGGCTACTGACCAGGAGCAGGTGGCCCAACTGAACCTGGTGCAACGGAATGCAAAACGGCTTTTGAACCTGGTAAACCAGTTGCTTGATTTCAGAAAGATGGAAGTACAGGAGACAAAACTGCATCCCGCAGTAGGTGATATCATCAGTTTTTGCCGGGAAACCAGCCACTCTTTCACCGATATCGCAGAAAAGAAGAAAATCCAATTTTCGTTCCTGAGCAATATCGACCACCTCGAAATTTATTTTGACAAGGATAAGATAGAGAAGATTTTATTTAACCTGCTTTCCAACGCTTTTAAATATACCTATGATAATGGAAATGTGAGTGTCAAATTGACATATAACGTGCCTGTTGCGGGTGACGCCGACGGAACGCTCGCCATCAGCATAAAAGATTCTGGCATTGGTATTCCTGCCGGTCAGCACGAAAAGATATTTGAGCGCTTTTTTCAGACAGAAGTACCGGATAGTATGGTGAACCAGGGTACCGGGATCGGCTTAGCTATCACAAAAGAGTTTGTGAAATTGCATAACGGTATCATTACTGTTGAAAGTGAGCCGGATCAGGGTACTTGTTTTACGGTATTGCTTCCTGCAAGGAAGATGTATGTTTCACCCCTTGCTGTAACTCCTCCGGTACCTGTAGATGAGGTAGAATATGTAATAATGGAAGAAGGGAAGAAGCAGACCCGGAAAAAGACCATCATGATAATAGAAGATAACGAGGATCTGCGCTTTTATCTGAAGGATAATCTGAAAGAGCGGTATCATGTAGAGGAGGCTACTAACGGAAGTGAAGGCTGGGAGAAGGTAAAACGGTTAAATCCCGATTTGGTGGTAAGCGATATTATGATGCCTTTAATGGATGGGGTTGAATTGACCGGGAAAATTAAGTCGGAAATGCTCACTGCACATATCCCCGTTATTTTACTTACTGCCATGGGCAGCGAGGAGAAACAATTGGAGGGCCTGAAGGCCGGCGCTAATGATTACATTACAAAACCTTTCACCTTCGAGATCCTGGCCTCCCGCATTAATAACCTGCTGGCGCAACAGCAATTATTGAAAAAAAGATTCATGAAGCAGATAGAGGTTAACCCGGAAGAGGTGACAATAACACCGGTAGACGAAAAATTCCTGAAGCAGGCAATGGACATAATTGAGAACCAAATAGATAACCCGAACTTTTCTGTGGATGAATTCAGCAGGGAGATGTTCATGAGCAGGGTGACCTTGTATAGAAAGATTAACTCCCTTACCGGCAGGTCGCCACTAGAGTTTATCCGGTCTATGCGTATGAAAAGAGCCGCGCAGTTATTAAATAAAAGCGGAATGTCTATTGCAGAAGTAGCCTACCAGGTAGGGTTTAATAATCCGAAAGTATTCAGTAAGCTTTTCAAGGAAGAATTTGGGATAACGCCTTCAGAGTATGCGGCGAATCTTAAAAAGAAAAGCCTTTAATTCCCCGCTTATTAGTATGCAATCGATGAGATTCAGTTATTTGTAACATTTGAATCCTGTTGTTGAATCATTTGAGTCCCCAGCTTTTTGTTGTGTAGCATTAGCTTTACAACATTCAATCCACGTATATGAAACTACAACTACTACCGCTTTACATGCCGGCTGATACTCACCTTGGGGAAGCGCTGGCAGGCTATCCCGGGACAGGCCGGGGCCTCCCTTTTACCATGATGATGCTTTACTACTTCGTTCACCTCAAACACATCCACTTAAAGGTACCAGGTCATATTTTATAAATGGATAATAGGTTTGATGCCTGAACGCACTACCATTTTAATAGCCTGGTCCTGTCACGAATGTTATGACCTAATGAAATATCATCTCCGTCGATGGGAGATAATCGTCCACTTATGTAAAAAAATTAAAATGAAATCAACCAAAATGATTCGCGCGCGAATGCTACCGCTATTGGGTGTCCTTTTGGGATTCCTTTCCAGCACATCCCTCTTTGCACAAACGATAAAGGTAACCGGTAAGGTGATCAATAAAAGTAACTCCGCTGCTATCCCCGGGGCAACTGTTAGCTTAAAAAACACCAATCGCTTCGCCATTACTGATGACGCGGGAAAATTTACCATTGATGCGTCCATAGGGAATACCCTGGTAATTACCATAGTAGGTTACCAGAAAAAAGAAGTGGTTATAAACAAAACTGCGGCTATCGAGGTAGCGCTGACTGAAAATGTCTCACAACTGGGAGATGTAGTAGTGATTGGCTATGGTAAAGTAAGACGCCCTGATGTAACCGGCGCCATATCGTCTGTTTCCGGTGATGAACTCCGTAAAACACAACCGGTAACCTTTGATCAGGCGCTACAGGGGAAAGTTCCCGGCTTAGTGGCCCAGCAAATATCAGGTCAACCAGGAGGGGCGGTATCTGTACAGATCCGTGGCCTGTCTTCTTTTGGAGGCGGTTCACCTATGTACGTTATCGATGGGATTATTATTGGTGGCACCGCCACATTGGGCGCCGGTGTGAACCCATTGGCAGGCATCAATCCGTCTGACATCGAATCTGTTGACGTATTGAAAGATGCCTCTGCAACGGCTATTTATGGTTCCCAGGCTACCAACGGGGTAATCGTGATAACAACCAAACGGGGACAGGTGGCTCCGCCCAGCATTACCTATGATATGTACACAGGCTACCAGCAAATACCGAAAAGGCTGCCCCTGATGAACTTAAGGGAATATGCCGCTTTTATAAATGACAGAAACACCGGACTAGGATGGGGGTTTGATACCCGGCCGGAATTTGCGAATCCCAAGTACCTTGGCAACGGCACCAACTGGCAGAAAGAACTCTTCAGGAATGCCCCGATGTCGAGCCATACCCTCACCATTAGCGGGGGCGATACAAGGACACAATACCTGTTGTCCGGTTCCTATTTCAACCAGGAAGGTATTGCACTCGGGTCTAAGTTTCGCAGGATGTCAGTAAGATTGAATCTCGACAATAAAACAACCAATTGGCTGAAGATCGGTACCAGTCTGCAGTTGGTTAATATTAAAGAAAACGTAAACGCTACCAGCTCCAATGTTATTAATACAGCATTAAGCCAGACACCCGATATAGCGGTGAAAAATGAGGATGGTAGCTGGGGAGGCGCCTATAATCCCAATGGATGGGTGAATAGTACCGTAAACCCTTATGCCATCGCCCTTATTAATAAAGATGAGGCAAAGAGAAACCAGCTTTTTGGTAATTTATATGCAGAAATTGCATTTACCAGGGACCTGACCCTTCGGAATGAAGTAACAGGAAGCTTTTCAATGGCTACAGAAGACCGGTTCAACCCTTCCTATACATTTGGGCTGGTAAAAAACAACCTTAACAGCGCATCTTATAGCACTTCGCAAAACTCATTTACCACACTCAGAAATTTTCTGACTTATGCGCATTTGTTTAAAAATAAGTACAATGTAAATGTGTTGCTGGGACATGAAGCACAGTTGAGCACGAATGAAAGCTCGGCTGAAGGCAGAAGTAATTTCCCTTCCAATAATGTGCAGGTCATCAGCAGCGGAGATCCTACCACGGCCACCAATGCCGGAACCAAAGGACAAAGTGCCCAGGAATCTTACTTTGGCCGTATCAACTTTGGCCTTGATGATAAATACCTGTTTACCGCCAACGTCCGCGCAGATGGTTCTTCAAAGTTTGCACCCGATAACCGCTGGGTAACTACCTACTCAGGCGCCTTTGCCTGGAAATTAAATAATGAAGAATTCCTGAAGCAGGTGAAAGCGCTCAACGAGTTGAAGCTGCGGCTGGGATATGGTTTAACGAACAACCAGAATATCCGGGATTATGCCTATACATCTACGTTGGCCACTGTGGCTACGGGGTTGACGGGCATCGCACAACTTACCCAAAATGTGGGTAATCCATATGTGCAATGGGAAAAAACAAAGTATGCAAATATAGGACTGGACGGTACGCTCTTTAACTGGAGGATCAATTTCTCTGTGGACTTTTATAACCGTAAAACAGATGGATTGGTGCTGCAGATTCCTTTACCACTGTATTCCGGAACGGCTATTGGCTATTCGCCGGGAACACTGGATGCTCCCTATGTCAATGTAGGTACCGTTAATAACAAGGGCTTTGATTTTAGAATCAGTTCCACCAACATCAAAAGGAAAAATTTCACCTGGAAAACAGACTTAACGGTTTCGCGTAATATTAACGAGGTGTTGAAGCTGAATACAGATGGCGCTTCGCTGGACAGACAATATAGCAAAACCGTTGTGGGCAGGTCTATTGGCGAGTTTTACGGGTACGTGATTGATGGAGGCGTATTTGCAACGAGAGAAGATTTTAAGACCCATGCATTACCTACAAAAAATGGGGTGCCATTACCTGTAGGAGCTGCCGGTGGAAGCATCTGGTACGGTGATCTGAAATTCAAAGATTTTAATGGGGATGGTGTGATTGATGAACATGATCAAACGTTTCTGGGTTCCCCCATACCTAAATACCAGCTTGGGTTTAACAATACCTTCTCCTATAAAAATTTTGACCTGAATATATTTTTCGCCGCCAATGTCGGCAATAAAGTATATAACCAGTTACGTATAAATGGCGAGTATCCGGGTACCAGTTATGGATACCTGAAGGCGCTGAGCAACTATGCAAAACTTACTTTGATTGATCCAAATGGAAGTGCCACTGATATTGATAATATAAAGGTGACGAATCCCGATACCAGGATTGTGGGCATCAGGAATGATAACACCAATGATAATAACCGGAACTCTGATAAGTTCGTGGAAAACGGAACTTTTTTGAGATGTAAGAATATTTCTTTAGGGTATACGCTCCCTGAAAGCCTGATTTCCAGGGCCAGTATTAAGTACCTGAGAATTTACTTCAACGTTTCAAATGCTTTCATCATTACCAACTATAAGGGAATGGATCCTGAAATCGGATCATGGGATCCGTTGAGCGCCGGTATAGATAATGGTTATTATCCACAGCCCCGGGTATTTACCATTGGTGCTAACATTAAATTGACCAAATAAAATATTCATCTGTTAATATCAATCATTATGAGATCAATATTGGATAAAATAACTGCATTCCTGTTCATAATAATAATGATGGTGATGGCAGGATGCTCCAAAAGTTTTTTGGATCGTCCGCCGTTATCACAAATAAGTGCCGATAATTTTTATCAAAGTACCAATGATTTAAGGCTGGCTACAGCTGCGCTTTATGCCGGTAGCCCCTGGGGCGACTGGAACTACAACTGTTATTTACCTGTGGGCGATGTACTGAGTGGAAATATGGCGGTGGGTTACTGGGGTGATGCCGTGCAGCTGAATACGTTTACCGTTACCGGCCTGAATGGGATTATGATTGCCAACTGGAAGTCGATGTATAAAGTCATCGCGCATTGTAATGTTACCATTAATGCTATCCAGCAGAAAGCGCCTGATTCCATAGCTGGCCGGAACAAAAATGCCGCGATTGCGGAGGCCCGGTTTATACGCGGATATGCCTATTACAACCTGGCTGTGCACTGGGGCGCTGTTCCTGTTATTGAAGATAACAGCAAGTTGATTATCTCTCCCTTGATTAACCGGATAAAAACGGAAGACGTATACAAATTTGCGATCAACGATCTCACATTTGCAGCCGGGAATCTTCCCGCTGCTGATGTGGCAGGAAGAGTGACCACCTGGTCGGCACAGGGTATGCTGGCGAAGGTTTATTTAACCGCTGCCGGATTGAACCGGCAAGGCACCAGGAATCAGCAATTCCTGGATAGCGCAGCAAAATATGCAGGAAATGTATGTAAGAACAGCGGGCTGGCATTGTCTGCCAATTATGCTGATCTTTTTAAAACCCAGTTTAATGATAATCCTGAGTCACTGTTTGCCTTACAATGGGCGCCAAGCGGCTCCTGGCTGGAAGGTAATATGTTGCAGATCTACTCCACCAGTGCAGAAATATCTGCCAACGGATCGGCTGGCTGGTTTGGGATAGGGCCAACGGTAGATATGTACAAGTTATACGCTACCAGGGATTCAATAAGGCGTAAAGCTACTTTTATGATCAACGGCGACTATTATCCCGAGCTGAATGCTGCCGGCGGTGGATTTAAATTTACCGGATCGTGTGCATTGAAAAAACACGTTATCGGCACCGCCAAGGATAATAATGCGCCTACCATGACGCAAACAACTTCTACAGAGCATAATGCCTTGTTAAGGCTGGCAGATGTTTATCTCCTGTATGCAGAAGCGGTACTGGGCAACAATGCCTCCACGAACGACGCCGACGCGCTTTTATATTTTAACAAAGTGCGCGCCAGGGCAGGAATGCTTCCCGCACCAAAAATAGACGCCGATAGCGTGTTGCTTGAAAGAAGAATTGAACTGGCAGCAGAGGGCCAATACTGGACAGACCTCGTAAGATTATCTTATTATAACCCGGCAAAGGCCATCAATATGTTAAAAGGTGAAACAAGGGTAACCTTTACGATATCAGGCGGTGTTTTAACACCAGCCAGTCCATATGGGGTAATTACTCCGCCCACTATCCAGAGCTTTACTTTCCCTATACCTTCTTTTGAGGTGACTGCCAATCCGAAACTACAGGAACCTCCGGTATCATATTATTAAAAAAAAACTCAAAATTATTATACCGTGAATAAAGCAACATTCCACCACATATATAAAAGCTGGCCGCTTTTCGTGCTTGCAGTGATTTTTATTAGTATGCCATCTGCCTGTAAGAAGGATGTGACGGCCGGGGCACCGGAAATAACAAGCGTTAGAAATTACGCAGCGTCTCCCGCAGATACCCTCGTCAACACGATCACTACTGGCCAGCGGGTAGTGCTGATCGGGCATAATTTAAAGGATGCGGTACAGATCTCTTTTAATGGGGTGCCGGCTTCCATCAACAGCGTACTGTTTTCGGATACCAGTGCTACGGTGCAGGTACCTGCTGTGATACCGTTTCCATCGGTGCCTGCAGAAACCCTGAACACTATTCGCTATGTAACCCGGCAGGGGACGACTACCTTTTCCTTCAGTATTGCTGCGCCGCCGCCATCTATCACGGCAATTTCCAACGAAAATGCCAACGAAGGCGATTCCGTTTATATTTCCGGTCTCAATCTGTTCTTTATAAAGCAACTCACCTTTGCCGGTACCGCGATTACTCATTATGCCGAGTCCGGCGATGGTACGTCTGTCGGATTTATACTGCCGGCGCTGGCCCAGGCAGGGCCAGTAGTTATCACCACTAAATCCGGCACGGCTACCACTCCGTTTAATGTGAATGACGACAAAACGGGTGTGCTCTGCAATTTTGATAATGTCAATACGTTTAGCTGGGGCACGAGCACCGATAACAGCAGTATCACGTATCCGGGAAACAGGGGCTATTATGCCGTTTTGAAAAACGATGTATTGCCGGCAGGAGATGGTACCTGGTGGGGTTTTGGGCGCAGTATCAATACCGGCGATGTAAAGTGGGTGCCTACCGATAGTTTGGGCGTTGCTGTAGGTGATTATGCCATTAAGTTTGAGATCAATGTTCGTACTGCCTGGTCCGGCACCTCTATTTATGTGGTAAAAGGTCTTTCATTTGACTACCTGGCCAGGTACGAGCCATGGCAGGGAACTGATGGTACTGTTGCTCCCTTTACTACAAAAGGCTGGCGTACGGTAACGATACCTTTATCCCTGTTCAGGACCAATGATGGCAAGGGTACAGCAGCTGCAAGCCTGACCACTTTGTTAGGGGCCACTGCCACCGGTGCTGTAAATATCCAGACAAAGAACTTTTCCGGTTCTCCTTCTGCTTCCGGTTTACAAGCGGCTATTGATAATATCCGGGTGGTAAAGATTAAATAGCATGAGCAAATTTTAACCAAGTTATATGAATATGAAAATCAACAGACGGTATGCGATGGTGAGCCTGCTCTTTTTTACCGTTACGGCTACGTGTTGTAGCAAAAAGAGCCCTATTACGCCAGAGCTGTCAGTTTCTTCGTCGGAAATTGTTTTTCAGCCCGATGGAGGCGTCGCTGACGTATCTATTACCAGCAACGTAGACTGGAATATTAGCAATCCCGCTTCCGGCTGGCTACAGGTTAGCCAGGCAACCGGAAATAGCGGTAAGGCGGCTGTAATGGTCACTACTACACCCAATACAACCGGTGCAACCCGGTCAGCGGTATTGGTGATTAGTGCCGGAAACAGCCAGGTGCGCAGGGTTAATATAAAACAGTCCAGCAGCTTATATCCTGGCTACAATACATCACCGGCGCCAGCCGATGCCAGCGGTATGGGAAGCAATGCGGTACAACTGGCGGCGAAATTCAAACTGGGCTGGAATATTGGAAATACGTTAGAAGCGATTGGGGGAGAAACCGCCTGGGGAAACCCATTGATTACGGAAAGTTATATCCAGGCTGTAAAACAGCAGGGATTTAATGCCATCCGCCTGCCTTGCTCATGGGACCACTATTCGGATAAAGCTACCGCTAAGATCCAGGATGAATGGCTGAACCGCGTGAAACAGGTAGTACAGTATTGTGTAAATAACGATATGTATGTTTTGCTCAATATCCACTGGGATGGCGGCTGGCTGGAGAATAACATCAGCAAGGCTAAACAGGATTCTGTCAATGCGAAACAAAAAGCATTCTGGGAACAAATAGCCACCAAAATGCGTGATGTTGATGAGCACCTGATGTTTGCCAGCGCCAACGAACCCGCAGTGGATAATGCGGAACAGATGAGCGTTCTTAGCAGCTACCACCAAACCTTTGTCAATGCCGTGCGGTCCACCGGTGGCCGTAACAGCTACCGGGTACTGGTGGTGCAGGGCCCCTCAACCAATATTGAAAAAAGCAATGACCTGATGAATACACTTCCTGCCGATGCGGTGAAAGACCGTATGATGGTAGAGGTACACTATTATTCTCCCGCCCAGTTCTGTATACTGATGGACGGCGATGCCTCCTGGGGTAAAATGTTTTATTACTGGGGCGCCGGTCATCATTCTACTATTGAGCCTGACCGGAATGCTACCTGGGGCGAAGAAAGTGAAGTGGATAAATCCTTCGGCCTGATAAAAACGAAATTTATTGATAAACAGATCCCTGTAATATTGGGTGAATACGGCACCTATCGACGCGGTAACAGCAGGTATGTTCCAAAAGACCTGGCTACTCACAACGATGCAGTAGATTATTGGTTGACCTATGTTACCAAACAGGCAATTGCCAGCGGTGCGAAACCCTTCTATTGGGATATTGGCACGGCGCTGGACAGGCGGAATAACACGGTGCTTGATCAACGCACTATGAATGCACTAAGGGCGGGTGGTAACTAACAATTAAGCACAAACATGGTAAATATGAAATTTGCGATTGGCGTTGTTTCCTTTTTTTCTTTTTACGTGATGACATCGTTTGCCCAAAAGGTAACGGTGCAATCGCCGGATCAACGGATAAGTGTTTCTTTATTTTCTACGGAGGATAGTGGATGGTATATCAAAGCATCCTGCAACAACCAGGGAAAGATGGCGGAAGTAATTCCACGTATTGATATTGGACTGGTACGCAGCGATCAGGAATTTTCAAAGGAGCTGAAGTTTCTTAAAGCGGGTAAACCCCGGCTGATCCATGAGCAGTATACTGCATTACATGGTAAAAGATCGATTTGTACCAATGAAGGGAATGAAGTGATCGTTTCTTTTGAGAATCCCTCCAAAGCAAAAATGAACCTTGTTATCAGGGCTTATAACGATGGCATTGCTTTCCGTTATGAGTTTCCGGAGAATCAAGGAACGTTTGTGGTAAAGGATGAACTGACTGCTTACACCATCCCCAAAGAAACAAACCGATGGATGGAAAAATGGAATACGGCCAACGAAGGATTTTATACTTCCATGAGCGATAGTAGTATTCAAAGGCAGCAATGGTGTTACCCGGCGCTGTTTAAGTTAAAAGATAATTCCAGCTGGTTCCTGTTACATGAAGCTGATGTAACAGGAACCTATTGCGGTACTAAGCTCAGTAACACCCATGATGAATCGGTGTACAAATTGACGTTTCCAGATCCGGGAGATGGGAGAGGACTGGGGGCATCACAACCTACCATCACGCTGCCGTGGCAATCGCCGTGGCGCGTGATCATTGCAGGTTCCCTGCCTGATATCGTGGCATCTACCCTGGTGGATGATGTGTCGGCTCCTTCCGTTGTAAAGCATACCGATTGGATTAAACCTGGAATTGCTTCCTGGAATTACTGGTCCAGCAACCACGGCACACGGGATTATAAAATTGTTTGTGAGTTTGCCGACCTGGCAGCGGAAATGAACTGGCCCTATACCTTGCTCGACTGGGAATGGGATAACATGGGTAATGGAGGAAACCTGGAGGATGCACTGCAGTACATTCAATCAAAAGGAGTAAAGCCATTGATGTGGTATAACTCTGGTGGTCCTCATACTTATGTTAGTTCTACACCCCGCGACAGGTTGCTGACGCATGAAAAGAGGGTGGAAGAATTTACAAAATTGAAAAAGTTGGGTGTTAAAGGTATAAAAGTCGATTTCTTTGAGAGCGAGAAGCAGGATATGATCCAATACTATCTTGATATTCTGAAAGATGCAGCCGAATTCGAAATGATGGTTTATTTCCACGGTTGCCTGGTGCCGCGGGGATGGACAAGGACCTATCCCAACCTGATGACGCATGAGGCGGTACGCGGGGCGGAATGGTACAACAATGGCCCGGATTTCACCATGGCTGCCCCGGCGCATAATACTGTTCTGCCCTTTACCCGTAACGTAGTAGGCCCCATGGATTATACACCGGTTACCTTTACCAATTCTCAATATCCGCATATTACTTCGTATGGGCACGAGCTGGCATTGAGCATTGTTTTTGAATCCGGCATTCAGCACCTGGCAGACCGCCCGGAAGGCTATCGCCAACTACCGGATGCCGCCAAAACATTCCTGAAAGAAGTGCCGGCTGCATGGGATGATACCAGGTTACTGGCCGGGTATCCGGGTAAAGATGTGGTGCTGGCACGTCGCAAAAATAATGTTTGGTTTATCGGTGGCATTAACGCCGAAATGCAGGAAAAGAAGGAAGCGGTAAGTTTTAGTTTTCTGCCAGAAGGTATTAAATATAAGCTGACATTAATTAGTGATGGGAAACACGATAAAGCATTTACTACCAGGTACCTGGTGGTAGACAGATCCAGCACAATAGACGTTCCCGTGCTTCGTCGTGGTGGATTTGTGGCAGTAGTCGAGCCCATACCCTGATAAAAGAACGTATTGAAATAGAAATTTGATAGAAATGAAAAGAATAGCAAGACGATTTGCACTTGGGATCACCAGCCTGTTAATGCTGCTGCTGTTGGGATGGAAGGCCAGGTCACAGGATGCCAGCCGGTTTTTTCCTGCGAAGCACCTTATTACTACCGGTATCTATTACTATCCCGAGCATTGGGATGAAAGCCAGTGGGAGCGGGATATAAAGAAGATCTCTGAGATGGGTTTTGAGTTTGTACACCTGGCTGAATTTGCCTGGTTTAAAATGGAACCCACAGAGGGGAAATTTGAATTTGAATGGCTTGACAAGGTAGTAACCCTCTGCGCAAAATATAATCTAAAAGTACTCATGTGTACTCCTTCTGCCACCACGCCGGCATGGATGAGGACTAACTACCCGGAAACCTTCGTGATGGATGGACACTATATCCGCGGAGAACAAGGCACCCGCGGATTGGGATCGATCGTTAATCCCGCCTACCGGAAGTTTGTAAAGAACATTGTAACGGAGATGGGTAAACGTTACGGCACCAATAAGCATGTGGTGGGTTGGCAACTGGATAATGAACCGGACGCGAAAGCTGATTACAGCCCTTCTTCCCAGGAAGCCTTCAGGCAATGGCTGCAACAAAAATACAAAACCATTGAAGCATTGAATACCGCCTGGGGAACGGCCTTCTGGAGCCAATGGTACAATAATTTCGACCAGGTGATCATTCCAAATACCAACCTGGTAGGCTGGTGGGGTAATAATCCCCATACGCTGCTGGATTTTAAAAGGTATTGCGCAGATGCACAGGGCGCATTTCTCGATTTTCAGGCGGACCTATTACGGGAAAATATCTCAAAGGACCAATATATCACTACCAATTACACCGCGGTTTCTACAGGAGCCGATCCCCGGCGGACGAATAAACTCGATTTCGCTACCTACACGGCCTATCCCAATGGAGGAACCAACAATATCGGGGATTTGGGCTTCCGTTTGGGAAACAGTAAAGTAATTCTTTTTGCAGCTGAATATTATAAGTCGGTTGGCGGAATTTCTGGCGTGATGGAAATTCAGCCGGGCCCTGTCAACTGGGGCAGTTATAATCCGCTATTGCTTCCGGGTACCGTGCGTATGTGGCTTTATCACACATTTGCCACAGGAGGGCGATTGGCCAGCTCTTACCGGTTCCGCCAGATCAACTACAGCGCTGAGCAATATCATGCCGGTGTGATGCAAACAGATGGCGTAACGCCTTCGCCTGGTGGTGAGGAGTATATGCAATTTATGAAGGAAATAAAGGCACTAAGAAAGGAATACAAACCAGGCATCGCCATGCCGGAAAAGGTGGCGGCCCGCTCAACAGCCATTGTTTGGAACCTCGAAAATTACTGGACAATAGACCGGCAAAAGCAAACCTGGCAATGGGATTCCTGGAATTACCCGGTTAAATTCCTGGAAATAGCCAAGTCATTCGGCGCGCAGGTAGATGTCATCCCGGAAAGTGCCGATCTGTCGAAATATAAGTTTGTCATTGTGCCTGCATACGAAATGGTAGATGGTGCTTTGATTAAAAAATGGCAGGAGTATGCAGCAAAAGGCGGTCATTTGATCATTACCTGCCGTACAGGCACCAAGGATCGTATGGGACACTTTTGGGAGACAGGATGGGCGGAGCCTATGTCCGGACTGATAGGCGCCCGGGTCAAAGCAACTGATATGCTTTCAAATAGCGCTAAAGGGGATATCCTGATGAAATCAACGCACTATAGCTGGAATAACTGGGCTGACTTACTGGTGCCGGATAAAAATACAACGCCGCTTGCCACATATGACAACCAGTTCTATAGTGGAAAAGCGGCAGTGGTAAAACATAAGACAGGCAAAGGTAGTGTTACGTATATCGGGGTGGATACAGATGATTCGAAATTGGAATCAGATGTACTGCAGGAGATCTACAACGATGCAGGTGTTACTACTGAGCGTTATCCGCCAGGGGTATATGTTTATTGGCGGGATGGCTTTTATGTGGCGGTGAATTATTCTTCTGATAATTATGAAATGAAAATACCCGGTCAGTCCCATATACTGATTGGGGAACAAGTATTGAAACCAGCAGGAGTATTGGTTTGGAGCGAATAAAATAACGTTTAAAAAAAATAAAATGACTACCAGGTATTTATTTATTTCAATCGTATTTATGATGGCCAGTCATATTTGTCTGGCACAAACAGAAAAGGTTTCTTCCAAAGTGGACTCGGTACCTACGTTTCCCGATCCGCCGGCCGGGTTTAATGCTCAGCATGATAATGTACCTCACGGAAAATTAACAGTTGTTCAGTACAACTCAAAAACGCTTGGTAAACTCCGGGAAATGAGTGTATATACCCCTCCGGGATATTCGCCTGAAAAGAAGTACCCGGTGCTGTACCTGTTGCATGGCCTGGGATCGGACTATCGTCAATGGACGGAATGGTGCCAGGCAGATAATATTGCAGATAACCTGATTGCAGCCGGGAAAATACAACCTTTAATAATGGTTTTCCCCAATGGCGATGCTAAGCTGACAGTAACAGATACAGCAGCAGCCAGCCGTTCAGGGAGAGCAGACGGTTTTGGAGGATATAGAAAACCTTTTGAAGATGATTTATTGAAAGATATCATTCCTTACATCGATTCACATTATTCCACCAGCAATGACCGCGAACATCGTGCATTAGCAGGTTTATCAATGGGTGGGGGACAGTCGTTAAATATAGGGCTGTATCATCTCGAAACTTTTGCCTATGTAGGCGGATTTTCTTCGGCCCCCAATACGAATAAATTTGGCGGAATGTATACGGATGTAAAATTTATCCCGGATATTAATGCTGCCCGGGAACAATTAAAATTGCTATGGATAGGATGTGGTACTAAAGATGGCCTTTTGAACATTAATGAAAAGGCTCATCAGTATCTTAACGAAATAGGAATGCCCCACATCTGGAATGTAGACACTAACGGGCATGACAACGCGGAGTGGGATCGTAACCTGTATCTCTTTTCCCAGCATATTTTTAAAAGGTAGTAAGAAGGTAAATACATTAAGAGATGAAGAGAAATGGCATTCTTTTGATGCTGCTGTTTAGTATCGTGGTAGAGACAGTGGTAGCCCAAAAGATAAAAGAGAGCAAGTCAGCTATCCCCGAACGGATTATCAATATTGACTTTAATAAAGCAGCCGGGAAACTCAATACCATGTTTAATGAATGTGTAGGGGCTGGCCGCGCCAATGAAGGACTCCGGGCAGATTGGCAGCAGCAGCTGGCATATGTGAGAAAAGAATGTGGCTTCAGATATATCCGTATGCATGGCCTTTTAACAGATGATATGGCCGTATATACGGAGGATAGTAAAGGTAAACCGGTGTATAACTACATGTACATTGATGTTTTATTTGACTTTTTGCAAAGCATTGGAATGAAGCCTTTTGTGGAACTGGGATTTATGCCTTCTGCACTGGCCAGCGGTTCTAAAACAATTTTTTGGTGGCGGGGCAATGTAACTCCTCCCAAAGATTATGAAAAATGGGCGGCATTGGTGAAGGATCTTACCAGGCATTTTACGGAGCGGTATGGCGCTGAAGAAGTGAAAACCTGGTATTTCGAAGTGTGGAATGAGCCTAACCTGGATGGTTTTTGGGCAGGGACGCAGGAGGAGTATTTCAAATTATATACTTACAGTGCCAGGGCTATTAAAAGTGTTAACACATCTTATCGTGTTGGTGGCCCGGGTACGGCCGGCGCTGCCTGGGAGCCTGAAATGATTGAATATTGCGATAAGCATCAGGTGCCTGTAGATTTTATAAGTACCCATGCTTATGGGGTAAAACAGGGATATCTCGATGAATTTGGCCACTCGGGTACTGTACTCGATAAAAATCCCATGAGCATCAGCGGCGATGTGCTTCAATCGCGGGAAGAGATTAACGGTTCTGCGATGCCTCATCTGGAGCTTCATTATACCGAATGGAGCGCTTCCTATACCCCGGCGGATCCTATCCATGATAGTTATCACGAAGCAGCTTATGTGCTGCAAAAGCTAAAACAAGTGGGCAACGCGGCCAATTCAATGTCATATTGGGTTTTTACTGACATTTTCGAAGAAGCCGGTCCCCGTTTTACGCCTTTTCATGGGGGCTTCGGTATGCTCAATACCCAGGGTATTAATAAACCGGTATTCTATGCATACCAGTTTATGAACCGGCTTGGAAATATTGAATTGGTGAATAATGATTCCTCTTCCTGGATCTGCAGGGATTGGCAGGGAAATATACAGGTGCTGGCCTGGGATTTCACCAATACTCACCCTGGAGATTCTGTACATAATCAGCAATATTATATCCGTGATCTTCCGTCGACATCCAAAGGAAAACTGAAGATTAATATTGCAAACGTACCTGAGGGGAAATATGCATTGGAAATATACAAAGTGGGCTATCGTTCCAATGATGCCTATTCGACTTACCTCTCCCTGGGAACACCGGCGCAGCTCACAAGGCAACAGGTAGCCCAGATTAAAAGACAAAACGACGGATCCCCACTTTCCAGGGAAATTATTACGGTACAAGGCAAGGCGGGTTTTGGTAAAGAACTTGACATCCGTGAAAATGATGTTTTTTTTCTGAATCTTGTTAAACTTTAAGTGTCTGGAAAACTAATGCAATAGAGGCAGATAAAATCTATTGCGGTTTTGTGACTGGTAAAAAGAAACAGGGATTTGGAGAAAGATTATAGGGATATTAGTTGCGTTGTATTGGGTGCCTAGGTATCTTCAACTGGCTTATCAGAAGATGCGTTGAGCATAAAAGTACGGTGGTATTAGCTCAAGCATGCTGTTAGGGGCAGTTATCCCTGCTTAAAGTATTTAGCGGCAATCACTGCAGGCTTGGCTGTTGTGCCTTTCAGGACTGGCCAATGGAAGGGAATGATCCAAAGATAGATGACCCTTGTGGAGGCACAGCAAATCTCTTATCATTAAAATAAATGTAAAAATGACAATTATGTTTTTTAAAATTGCACCTTATTTACCCCGGACAGAAGAATAGATGTACGTGAGAATGTGCAATGGTTATTATTTTGAAGTATGTTTTTTCCGGAAGTTTGGCGAACAAAATATATTAACGTGCATATAAGAACCGTCATATTTATCAAATGGTATGGAATGCTAGTTTGGCTACTATTGTGTTCCATACCTGTTACCGCACAGTCCAATCCTTTTGGGAATGCCCTTATCCCGGATATGATTGCAGATGCCAGTATACAGGAAATTAATGGCACGTTTTATTGTTATGCTACAACCGATGGGTACGACGGGGGACTCAGCACCTCAGGGCCGCCTGTGGTATGGAAATCAAAGGATTTTGTGCATTGGAGTTTTTCGGGGATTTGTTTTCCTTCAGCAGCAGGGCAGGTATACTGGGCGCCTAGTAAAGCTATCGCTGCCAACGGAAAATATTATCTTTACCCGACAGTTAACGGATACATGTATGCAGCTGTTTCCGATTCTCCGGAAGGCCCTTTCCGTCTTGCTAAAGGAACCGATACGTTTATAAAACCGTATTCAGTTAATACTTTACTGACGCCGCGATCGTCTCATGACCCTGTTGGAATAGATGCTGAAATTTTTACAGACGACGATAAAAAAACTTATTTGTTCTGGCAGTTAAGGCATGCAGCCAGGTTGCATGAAGATATGGTAACAGTTGACACAAATGTGGCAATAATTCAAACGCCGCGTAGCGGTTATTCCGAAGGACCTATCTTTTTTAAACGGAAGGGTATTTATTACTTCCTTTATACGCTGGGAGGAGATGAAAGGTACCAATATGCTTATGTTTCAGGTAGTGTGTCGCCATTCGGCCCATTTGATAAGCCTAAAGGCAACGATATTATTGCCACTACCAATTATAAACGCCAGATATTCGGGCCTGGACATGGCTGTGTTTTTAACGTGCAGGGTACAGATGATTATTATCTCGCTTATCTCGAATACGGCAGGGGGAGTACGAACCGGCAGACTTATGTAAATAAACTTCGTTTTAATGATGATGGTACTATCCAACCCGTTGATCTTAGCATGTCTGGCGTTGGGGCACTACGTAAATTTAAAACGGATCTTCCCAAACAAATTAAACAAGTTACTGCATCCAGCTTTCGTGCTGAAGTAAAAATCAAGCCCGCAAAAGATTCTTCTCTTCAGCGGGTGGAATATTTTGCACCTTCCTTTGCTGTTGATGGTGCTAATGGCTCCCGTTGGATGGCGTCGGAGGGGGATACAGCGTGCTGGATGATAGCTGATTTGGGCAGGGTGGTACCGGTAAAACGTAGTGACATTTACTTTGTTCGGCCAACGGCAGGGCATTCCTATGTATTGGAGTCGTCTGTTGATGGTAAACATTGGAGCCCCTGCGGCGGCTACCCCGACGTCCGCATACAATCTCCGCATTCCGATGTGCTCAGACTCAAAACCCGCTATCTCCGTGTCAGAATTGCTGAGGGAGTAAAAGGTATTTGGGAATGGTGTATTTACTAAAACGCGACAGGAATGATGAATGTTAAAATATTTATACCATCGCTGGTTTTTACATTACTGTTCTTCAACGTATTTGGCCAGCAAACAGAAAAGTGGGGCGACCAGGGAAACGGGACTTATATCAATCCCGTCATTCCGGCTGATTTTAGTGATCTTGATGCCATACGTGTGGGGAATGATTTCTATGCCATATCCTCCACCATGCAGTATTCTCCGGGTATGGCCGTTTTGCATTCACGTGATCTTGTCAACTGGAAAATTATCAGTCATGTGGTTAACGACCTGACGCAAATTAGCCCAAATCTGAACTGGAGTAAAATGGACAGTTACGGAAAAGGGGTCTGGGCAGGGTCCATACGTTACTACAAGCATAAGTTTTGGGTGTATTTTGGTACACCCGACGATGGGTTTTTTATGAGTACTGCTACAAACCCGGCAGGTCCGTGGACCCCGCTTCACCAGGTGTGGAAGGTGTCTGGATGGGATGATTGCTGTTCTTTCTGCGATGAGGACGGACAACTATATTTCATTGCCACCAATTTCGAAAATGATCCGAAGAATAATAAGAAATATAATATACATCTTTTCAGGATGACGTCTGATGGCAAAAACTTACTGATGGAGTCGGACCGTATTATTCACCAGTCGCCGGGCAGTGAAGCAAATAAGTTGTTCAGGATAAACGGGTATTACTATCATCTCTTCAGCGAAGTAAAGCCTGAGGGGCGGGTACTGATGATGAAGCGTTCAAAAAACATTGTAGGACCCTGGGAAATGAGGCAATTGAATCACGTAAACAAGACGTCGGATAAAGAGCCTAACCAGGGGGGACTTATACAGTTGGTTAACGGGAAATGGTACTTTTTTACACATCATGGGTCTGGCGATTGGGAAGGCCGTGCTGCCAGCTTGCTGCCGGTTACCTGGCTGGAGGGCTGGCCGGTTATCGGGGAACCAGGAGAGGATGGTATCGGTTCAATGGTTTGGAATGCTCCTAAGCCAATTAATATTCCGAATGTTGAAAAAGGGATGCAAACTAATGATGATTTTCATTCATCCGTTTTACAACCGCAATGGGAATGGAACTACCAGCCAAGGAACGATAAATGGTCATTGAGCGAGCGTAAAGGGTTCTTACGATTACATGCTTATGCGCCGGTAAATCCAACAGGCGGCAATATGCTATTGAAAGCCGGCAATACCATCACCCAAAGAAGTTTGCGTACCACGTCGAATGAAGTGACCATTAAGATGGAAATTAAAGGTATGTGCAATGGCGGGTATGCAGGCCTGACCCATTTTTCAACCTCAGGTACCTCTTGCATTGGGATAAAGCAGGTCAATAACTCCCGGTATTTTACTTATATAAGCCATAATAGAGATAGCGTGGGACCAGCAGTAAGAAATAATACGGTGTGGTTGAGGTCTACATGGGATTTCCAGGGGATTAACAGGTATTTCTATAGTCTTGATGGTAAATTGTTTTTACCATTCGGAGGGGAGAACCAGTTGGTCTGGGGAAGCTATCGTGGCGACCGGGTAGGTATTTTTAACTTTAATCTAGAGCAGGAATGCGGCTTTGTTGATATCGATTTTTTCCATTATAGGTATTCAAAATAAATTCCTGCTAGATGCGCTGGGTCTCATTATGTTAGTTTGTTATCCCACCTTTAATCTTTCACTCCCATTCTTGATTCACCCCTGACCCCAAAGCGGATAAATTCGAAGGATAAGCGTTTCTATACTTTGACTATGCAAAGAAAATGAATGTTAAGTATTTGTCCGGAGAAAATATTGCCGGGCAACCTGCGTTAATGATTTATCGTATATTATTTATATTGTCATTTTAACATTTATTTAATTGAAAAACCTGTGAAATTAATGAATCGAGGGACCATTGGAGGAATATTTTTATTTTTCGTGGTGACATCATGTGGAAAAGAAATGGCCACTGCTGCGAAAAAACTGGCATTAAACAATCATGATACTGTTTTTGTGCATCCGGGATTATTGCATAAACAGTCTGATTTCGACCGCATGAAAAGCAAAGTGGATGCAGGAGCAGAACCCTGGCTTTCGGGATGGAACCAGCTGACCAATAATTCGCACAGTGCACTTAGCTGGCAACCCAACCCGGCAGATACAATTTACCGGGGGAATGATGGGAGGCATCATGAGAACTACGGCCAGCTGTATAATGATATTGCCGCGGCCTATGCCACGGCATTAAGATGGAAAGTATCGGGCGACAAACGATATGCTGATAAGTCGGTACAAATCATGAACGCGTGGTCGGCCAGGCTGAAAGGTATCGGCGGCAACAACGACGCCAACCTGGCGGCAGGGATATACGGATATCAGTTCGCCAATGCCGCAGAAATCATGAGAACTTACAGTGGTTGGGCGCCTGCAGATTTTGCCAGATTCCAGAAAATGATGCTGAACGTTTTTTATCCCATGAATCATGCCTTCCTGGTAAGAAAGGAAAGGTGTATGAGCCATTTCTATGCAAACTGGGACCTATGCGTTATGAACTCCATCCTGGCTACGGGAGTATTGTGCGATGACCGCAATATATATAACGAAGCGATCAATTATTTTAAACATGGTGCAGGAAATGGCGCAATCGCCAATGCCATTTATTTTATTCACCCGGATGGCCTGGGCCAATGGCAGGAAAGTGGGCGCGATCAGGGACATACCACGCTGGGCATCGGTTTGATGGGTACCTTTTGTGAGATGGCCTGGAATCAGGGCGATGATATGTATGGTTATGACAACAACCGGTTTTTAAAAGGTGCAGAGTATGTGGCCGCCTATAACCTGGGCGATTCGGTTTCCTTTAAGCCCTATACCAATTGTGTGGGCGTTGTACAGGATGTTATCAGCAGCAACAGCCGGGGAAATACCCGCCCCGTTTGGGAACTGGTATATAATCATTATGTAAACCGCAAAGGACTGGCTGCTCCTAATTGTGCGCGGTTCGCCCAGAAAGTACGCCCGGAGGGTGGTGGTGGAAATTATGGCCCCAATAGTGGGGGGTACGACCAGCTGGGCTATGGAACATTAACTTTCTCATTGAAATAAGCACATATCCAGTCAAGCCTAAATAACGGGCAAACCAACCATGGGATGCAGGTTAATTATTCCTAAAAGTAAAAATGGGTACCAGCGCAGGGAAATTTCCCTGCGCTGGTTTTTAATTATCTTCCAGGTGATGCCATCCCACGGTAAGCCTTCCCTTTTTGTGTAAACAGCTCATACATATAACTGCCTTGTACAGATGCACTGCTGCTGCTATTATTCAGTCTCACAGGAACAGACGTACGTATTTTGCAGGGCTCTCCATTTGCAGATCTGATAGAGAAATCAGTTAACCGGCCGTTGCGCCAGTTGATGTCTATCTCAAATCCACCCCTGGCGCGCAACCCTTTTACAGCGCCATTAGGCCATGCAGCTGGCAGTGCAGGAAGAATATCAATTACATAAGCATAGGTGCTGTCTTTAGTAGTATAGGTTTCATGACTTTGCAGCAGCATTTCCGTTATGCCGCTGACGGCGCCGAAGTTTCCATCAATCTGGAAAGGGGGATGTGCATCGAAAAGATTGGAGTAGGTACCGCCTGCACCGGCCATGACGGTTCTCTTTTGTGCAGTAGGCCGGAGCTGGTAGGATAGCAGGTGATGGGCATGATCGCCATCACGTAACCTGGCCCAGAAATTTTCTTTCCATGCAATGGACCAGCCGGTACCGTCGTCGCCTCTTAATTCCAGCGTACGGCCTGCGGCAGCCGCGAGTTCCGGGGTTTTAAAAACAGTTACCTGGTGGCCAGGATGAAGTGGAAAAAGATGCGAAACATGCCTGTGATGAGGATCATCAGAGTTGAGGTCCCAGTCTTTATTCCATTCTTCCAGCTGCCCTCCTTTACCTATCCTCAGTGGACTGATGTTATCCCTGGCGGCAATTATTTTCTTTCTGAATGGCTCATCTGTATGAAGTATGCGGCTGGCCATCGCCAAATTGTCGAACAGGTCCCAGATGATTGCCTTTTCCATAGTGGCGCCTTCCGTAACATTACTTTTCTGTTTGTTGTCAGTAATGAAATTATTTTCCGGAGAGGTGGAAGGAGAGGTAACCAGGTGGCCTTCGTTATCAGTGACCATGGTGGCAAGATAGAATTCGGCTGCGCCTTTTAATATAGGGTATATGCGTTTCAGGTAATTTATATCGCGTCCAAAGGCATAATGCTCCCACAGGTGCTGGCACGCCCAGCCGCTACCTCCTGCGAATACCCCCCATGGCAGCGCTGCTCCCGGACTTGTCCATCCCCAGCCATTGGTAGTGTACCCATAATACCAACCAGGTGTATCCGGGCCGAAATAGGCTTGGGCTGTTTTGCTGCCCGGCGCAACAAGTGCCGCAATCAGGCGTATCATGGGTTCATGCAATTCCGCCAGGTTGGTAGGTTCTGCGGGCCAGTAGTTCATCTGGTAATTGATATTGGATTTGTAGTCGCATTTCCAGGGCAGGTCGAACCCGTCGCCCCATATACCTTGAGAGTTGGACGGCAGCGGGTTGCCCGGGCGGCTGGAAGAGATCAGGAGATAGCGACCGTATTGATAAAATAATGCGGCAAATCCCGGATCGCTTTTCCCATCGCCATATGCTTTAAGTCGCTCATCTGTGGGAAGCGAATCGGCTGTGGTACCAAGGTTGATCTGAACCCTGTTGAAGAATTTTTTGTAATCGGCGATGTGGTCTGCTTTTAATCGGTTATATCCTTTCCCTATGGCTTGTTGCAGACGCCGGGTTACTTTGCTGTGAGGATGTTCTCCCTTAAAGCCTTTGTCATAATCCAGTATATACGAGGTACCGGCCGTTACGTATATGGTCAGTTCCCTGGCGTTCCTGACGTTAAGGCTATCGCCACCACCAGTGACAATACCATCCGTAACCACTGCCAGTTGTACTTCAAATTCCAGTGTTGCCCCGGTATTGCCCGTCATTACCAGTTTATTGGGCGCTTCAAAGCGGGTCTGTGATTTTTCTTTCCGGTTAAGCAGGATACTGACTTCAATCGGGTTATTTCCATCTGCTTTTAAATGGTGTACCAGCACACTGTCCGGCGCACTTGAAAAAGTTTCGCGGTGATAGGTGGTTCCCAGCTGGCTGAACGCTTCCCCTGCGATCGCCTGTTTAATATCCAGCCAGCGTTTGTAGGAGTCGGTAACGGTGGCAGGGGTCTTATAATGAAGAAAAATATCCCCCAGGGTTTGATAGGAAGAATAGTAAGGGGCCGGAGAAGTCATATAACGGGTGGTGAGCTCCTGTGCTTCCTTATACCGTTCCTGGCGTATAGCCGCACGGATGGTATCCAGGAATTTGTAGGCATCCTTTCTGTCGGCATCCGGTTGTGGATCTCCGGACCATATAGTAATGTCATTCAACTGCAGCCGGTCATTCCCGATACCACCAAATACCATCGCGCCAAATGCACCATTACCCACCGGCAATGCCTCAATCCATTCCTTTGCGGGCGACCTATACCATAGCTGCAGGTTTTCCTTTTGGCCCGAAACCTTCCCGGAATTTAACAGTAATCCTGCCAGCAAAGGAGAAAAAATGAATGTAAATTTTTTTAATGTCAAATTGACTTTTAACATGAAGTATCTAAGTTTTTTATGCTAATTATTAAAATACCGGAGAAGTCTGAGATATAATCGTCATGATTAATTGGGTGATGTCTTAAAGCACCAAAGGAAATACTACGGCTGTCCTGGTATCCCGGACGGGCGGATGGCGTCATCCCAAAATAAAGATTAATGAATTAAAAATTGTCATTTAGACAAAAATTACTATAATACACCCCAAATTATGAGAATACCCCCCCTTTTTGCCGGCTGATGATGTTGTAGATTGCGATAGGAGGCGTGGGGTAAATTCGTAATCCAACCAATCAACCAAGGTCATAATAGAGCGATAGCAGGCATTGCTGATATCCTTTTATACTAGTTTCAATTTCACGGGATGAAAAAATTTTTAATGTACTGTTTGCTGCTGATGGTGGCAGCGTTCCACGCACCTGGTTCCCTGGCCGGCGATAATACTCACCATGTTATATCATACCTGGGCATAGAACAGGGGTTGTCGAATAATGCGGTACGCTGTGTATTCCAGGATCATAAAGGATTTATGTGGTTTGGAACCTATGATGGGCTGAACAGGTATGACGGTAATGTATTCAAGGTATTCCGGAACAGGTTCAACGACAGCAGCTCCCTGGTAAATAACTGGGTATTCACCATCAATGAGGATTTGCAGTATAAACTTTGGGTAGGCACGCGACAGGGGCTGAATATATATGACCAGGTATCCGGAAAATTCAGCAGTGTACGGTACCGGCTAACCGGTACAACAAGATATGAGCGGATCACCGCAGTTGTACGGGATATTAAAAAAGATGCGAAAGGGAATATGTTGATTGGAACAGAGGGGCTGGGCCTCCTGTTTTGCCCTGCGGGAACATATACTGCCGTGCCAATACCGCTGGAGGCCGACGGTCAGCGCCTCTTTTCGTACGACGCAGGAGCTATCGAGGTAGCCCCCAATGGTGATGTTTGGTTGTTTGTGCAGGGGCGGGGACTGTGCCGCATGGATAAAAACACTGCCCGGGTCATTCTTGTTAACGGAACCTTTCCAACGGGCGACTGTATAAAAGCCGACAGGGATATGCTTTGGATAGGTACGCCCAACGGACTGCAGAGGTATGCTATTTCCTCCAATCAATACCAGGAGTCCTATACGGAGGAAAATGGGAAACTCTCTTATAATAAAGTATCCGGCCTGTTCCTCGATAAAAGTGGCAGGCTGTGGATTGCCACTAATGGTGGAGGCATAAATATTATTCTTACGGGAAACGGAACCGTGGCGGGAAATATTCCCTCCGGCAATAACAATTATACGCTTGCAAGTAGCTCAGTAAGCGCAATTTATGAAGATGTGGATGGCAGAAAGTGGATCGGGACACTAAGGGGTGGGGTCAACATCATAGATCCGAAGAAAGATAGATTTCAGTCTTTCCTCCATGACCCGTTGAACAGCAATAGCCTTATAAGCAATTTCATTTTTGCCTTTTGCGAAGAAAACGACGGCACCATCTGGGTAGGTACCGATGGCGGCGGGTTAAGCAGGTGGCAGCGGAAAGCAGGACAGTTCACCAATTTCGTTCATCAGCCAGGGATACCTGTTTCTCTCAGTGATAATTTCGTAACAAATATACGATGCGACAATGAACAGCATATTTGGGTGTCTACTTTCTGGGGAGGTATTAACAGGTTTGACAAAAAAACAAACACCTTCCGGCATTACAGGCTGACCTATAATAATAGCAATAAAGAGAGTAAAACCGTTTACCTGTTACATAAAGACAGCAAAAATACGCTATGGGCGGGAACCTTTGGCAGGGGCTCTTTGTATAAGGGGGCGCTATATAAATATGACAGATCGCAGGACTCCTTCAGGCTATTTGACGATAGTCTTACTGATCTTTTTACTATGGAAGAAGACCGGTCCGGACAACTATGGGCAGGGAATCTCCGCAGCCTCATAAAGATTGATCCGCAAAACAAAAAGCATACATCCTATATGCTGGGCAACCCGGTAAGAGCCATTCATGAAGACAGTAAAGGGCGTTTCTGGATTGGAACAGAAGGAGGAGGCCTGATTTTGCTTGATCGCGTTCAGGGGAAAGTATTGGAACGCTATACGGCAGCCGAAGGGCTTTGTAACAATGCCGTACTCAATATCCTGGAAGACGACAAGGGCGATCTGTGGATAAGTACTTTTTATGGCATTTCCCGGTTTGATGCCACCCGGAAGAATTTTACCAATTTCTACCAGGGTGATGGGCTTTCCAGCAACCAATTTAACTATAATGCTGCTCTCCGGCTGAAGTCCGGCGAATTGATGTTTGGCGGAATTAAAGGGTTGAACATCTTCCAGCCATCCAATATCACCGCATCGGGCGGAAAGCCCAAAATGCTTTTCACCGATATTCATATTAATAATATGCCTATCGGGCAGCGACCAGGCTACATTACGGAACAGCAGGGAGATAACATACAGAAAATCCGGGTACCATACCGCGATGCCGTCTTTTCTTTCGATTTCACGGCGCTGGATTATTCCACTTCCGATAAGATCTCCTATGCCTATTATATGGTTGGCTGGGATAAAAGCTGGAACCAGGCCGGCAATACAAGAACAGCTACCTACACGCACCTTGCTGCAGGCCATTACACATTTCGGGTAAAGAGCACGAACGCCGAAGGCCGGTGGATCGCCAATGAAATAAGCCTGGAAATAATAGTATTACCTCCCTGGTATGCGTCCTGGTGGGCATATCTGTTTTACCTGTTTATGATGATGGCTGCTGTTGCAATTTATATTACCTATAAGACTAAGCAGCGGCGGCTTAAGTACGAGGTGGCCATGGCAAATATGAATACAGAGAAAGAAAGAGAGCTCAATGAAAAAAAGATTGCCTTCTTTACCAACGTATCACATGAGTTTCGTACGCCACTCACGCTCATTATTAATCCTGTGAAGGATCTGATGACCAGGCAAGAGCCAGATGGAAAGCATCATCGTGAATTGGTTACGATATATAGGAATGCCCGCCGGCTGCTTCGTTTGCTCGATCAGCTCCTGATGTTCAGGAGGGTAGACAGCGATATTGACCACTTGAAACCAGCCCGTTTTAATTTCACGGAATTATGTTGGGACGTATTCCAATATTTTGAACAACAGGCCCAGTCAGCCAATCAGCACTATTCATTCGTTTGTGATAGGGAGGCATTATGGATATCCGGCGACAGGGAGAAACTGGAGATAGCGCTGTTCAACCTGTTATCGAATGCTTTGAAATATACGCCTGCCGGCGGCAGCATCGAAATGAAGCTTTCCTCTGCTGCCGGCCAGGTGGAAATAACAATTGCTGATACGGGTTATGGAATCGCGCCCGACAGCGCCAGGCATATATTTGAGAAATTCTACAGGTCGGAGAGCCTCAGTCATACACCGCAATCAGGATTCGGAATTGGCTTGTACCTGGTAAAGCAATTTATAATGCTGCACGGTGGTAACGTCAGTTTTGAAAGCAGGGAGGGCAATGGGACGGTATTCAAAGTTGTTTTACCCGTGGGTAATGCAACTTCACCTGCTGAGCCGCTGCCTGACGTTCCCGGTGATAGAACCAATTTTTTGACTGCAATGGAAGATGACGCGCTGGAAAGACTACAGCCTGCGCAGTCAGACGAAGAAGCGATCGGAACGATGATAACGGCCAGGCAAACTATGTTGATCGTAGATGATGACGCGCAGATACGCCAATATATTTCAGGCATGTTCCGGTCGGCATTTAACATAGAGGAGGCCAGTAACGGGAAAGAAGGACTGGAAAAGGCAATTGCTATATTACCAGACATTGTGGTCAGTGATATCAGGATGGAGACGATGTCGGGGCTGGAGCTCTGTAAAGAGATCAAACAGAGTACTGCGCTGAATCATATCCCGGTAATCCTGCTCACAGGCTCCTCAGCAGAAGAAGGAAAGTTGGAAAGTGCTGAAGTTGGCAGCGATTATTACATCACAAAGCCATTTGAAAAAGAATTGCTGGCAGCGGCAGTACAGGGTGTGCTGCAAACGAGAGATAATCTGCGCAATTATTTTCTCAATGAAGTGACACTCCGCAAAAATGATTTCAAGGTTTCAGGGCAGTATAAGGAGTTTGTTGAAAAATGTATTACAATAGTGGAGGCTAACCTCGATAATGACGAATTCAATATAAAGGTGTTAGCCAGGGAAATTGGTATGAGCCATTCCTCGGTTTATAAAAAAATCCGGCTGGTTTCCGGAGAATCGCTGAGAGGGTTCGTCCGCTTTATAAGGCTAAGGAAGGCAGCTGAGCTCATGATAAATACAAGCCTGAATGTAAATGAGGTAGGTTTCCAGGTCGGTATTAACGACGTTAAATTTTTCAGGAAACAATTCAATAAGGTGTTTGGCATGAATCCTTCTGAATATATAAGACGTTACCGGAAGGTATTCGAAGATAAATACAACCTCGAACAAACAGAGGTAAGAAAAAAGAGCGCCGCCCGGAAGCAAGTCTGACCCCCGGGGTATCTTAAACTGCAGCGTCTTTCCCGGCAAATGCCCCGGCAAGGGGCAAATTATCCCTGAATTTCACAATACACCCCCCTTTTTATGAGACTACTCCCCCTTATAGTTGGGGGGAGTATGCGTTTACTTTGCATGCTGGCCAGCGATACTTATCAATCAAAATTGAATTTGCTCGTTATGACAATCATTCTACGTTTCATGAATTATCAGAAGAGTCATTTATCCCTGATTTCTTGTCAGTATAAGAAGTAAAACACTTTATCAAGATTTATTATCCACGTTCAACCACGCTTAAAAAAACTGGTATGCGTAAAATCAGACTATTACCAACATGTGCCGGATTCTTCGGGACATTGCTATTGTTGTTATTTGCAAAATTATTGCCGGCACAGGTTAAAACCGGTGAAAAGATTGTTTCCGGGTATGGTACGTCGAAGGCCAGTTCCACGCTTGTACAGGTTAAAACCGGCGAAAAGATTGTCTCCGGGAAGGTTGTTAATGCAGAAACCGGGGAACCATTAATTGGCGCTACCATTTTGGTGAAAGGAACCAAGGTGGGAACAACTGCTGATAGAAATGGATTGTTTTCTCTCTCGGCATCTGCTTCCTCCTCCGTACTGACGGTGAGTTACCTGAGTTTTGAAAAACAGGAAGTGATTATTACAAACGGGTCGCTGAATATTAAGCTGAAGCCTGCGGGTAATATGGACGAAGTAGTGGTGGTGGGCTATGCCCAACAAAAGAAGGCTACCCTCACTGGCGCAGTAGAGCAGGTGTCTGGCAAAATATTTGAAAGCAGGGCAGTAACCAACATCGCCCTGGCACTCCAGGGACAAACACCTGGCCTGGTGGTGACCAGGAGTTCCCCGCGCCCTGGTAACGAAGGAATTGCCCTGCGTATCCGCGGCGCTTCCTCTGTAAATGGTAGCGATCCGCTTATTGTAGTAGATGGTGTGCCTATTCTCAATTATTACTCTTTCCAGAATCTTAACCCGGATGATATTGAAAGCATCTCTGTGCTGAAAGACGGATCTGCTGCCATATACGGATCCCGTGCAGCCAATGGGGTTATACTTGTTACCACCAAAAGAGGCAAGGGAAAACTTAAAGTAGATTATAACGGTAACATGCGTTTCGTTACAAATGGCATCACCGGTTACTCTCCTTCTATGCAGGAATATGCCACCATGTGGCTGGAAGCAAACAAGGAGGAAACGGTTCCCAACTGGTGGGTATGGGGCGAAGATAACCTGAAAAAAATGCAGCAGGGTGTTGAAGGTGCTTACCAACTGTTCGGAACCGATTTCTATATATACAATGCCAACAGGATTAAGGAAATGTTTGCCCCCCGGTATTCCTATCAACATAATTTAAGCCTTTCCAACAGTACGGAAAAGTCGTCCTACCGCCTGTCTTTCGGCTATGCCGACAACCAGGGGAACCTCGCTACCGCTTACGATGGACAGAAACAATACAACGCCAGGTTTAATTACGACTACAATCTGACAGAGAACCTGAAACTGGAAACCAATATCAGCCTCATCGACGCAAAAACCAGCGAGCCTTCCGTAGGGCTGGATAATACGCTCTATGCATATGATATGCCGTTCTTTCCAGCTAAAAATCCCTATGGCAACTGGTTTGCCACTTTTAATGGTATTGATGGCGGCGCCAATAGGAATGCAGCGGCTATGACTGCGGCCGGTGGACGCAGCAACAAGAATTCACTGACAGGCCGGGCGGATGTGAAAGCCACCTACAAGATTACAAAAGACCTGTCGCTGGAAGGTCTGGCTTCTCTCCAGAACGAAAGGTTCAACCAGGAGCGCTACGTACTACCGGTACAGTTATACAACTGGTACAACGTACCTACGGGTATTGGTCTTAATACAGGGGGAACCAATAATATTTATTATACCTATGCCTGGCAGGGTACGTATCAATACTATTCAGGCTTACTCCGCTATAATAAGGTCTTTGCATCGAAGCATAATATTGCGGCAATAGCGGGTATCAATGCCGAAAAAAATAATACACAGTGGGTATCAGCCCAGCGTATTGGCTTTGCCGATATGGGCGTATACGACATTGGTCTGGGGTCTACCACCACACAAACCAATGCCGGGTCTAAAAGTCTGAATGGCCGCTATTCTTATCTTGGCCGTCTGAATTATAACTACGCGGAAAAATACCTGGTGGAGTTAGTGGGAAGAAGAGATGGTAATTCCAGGTTTGCCCAGGGCTATAAGTTCAAAAACTTTGGTACCGTGCAGTTGGGCTGGGTATTTACCAATGAAGCTTTCATGGACAGATTAAACACTATTCTCAGTTTTGGTAAGATCCGTGCTACCTATGGTACTACCGGTAATGAGGCGTCCGGGTTGGGAGCATTCGACTATCTTTCTACCGTCAATATCGGATCAACGGCACTGGGATCTCCTGTAACGCAGCAGCAATCAACCGGCCTTAATAATAATGGCCTGATCAGCTATAACAGGACCTGGGAAAAAGTAAAGCAGCAGAATATCGGGGTGGACCTGAATTTCCTGTCTAACAGGCTTTCTACCAATGTCGATTACTTTGTTAAAGAAAATATCGGCATGCTGGTGGATGTTACCTATCCTTCCGTGTTGGGTGGATCCGCCCCAAAAACCAATAGTGGAAGGTTCAAAACTAAAGGGTGGGAATTTATCCTCTCCTGGAAAGACTCAAAGAAAGACTTCAGTTACAGTGCCACCTTTAATATCAGCAATACCAATACACTGGTTACCGGCGTAGAGGGGAAAGATAGTTATGGCGCCGGGAGAAATGATATTGTAAATGGTTATCCTTATCAGTCGTGGTTCGTTTTCAAAACAAACGGCTATTTCAGGGACCAGGCTGATGTAGATGCTTATTATGCTACCTATGGAGGCAGTACTTTATTGGCAAATATGCCACAAAACAACCAGGCGGTTGCATTGCGCCCTGGTGATACCAGGCGGGTAGATGTTGCCAATACAAAAAATATTACCAACATCGGGAATGAAAAAAGTTCACTGGTATATGCAGGCGACGGTACCCCTCATCTCACCTTTGGTCTTAACCTGGGCGCATCATGGAAAGGTATCGATCTCTTCACCACTTTCCAGGGGCAGTTGAAACAAAACATCATGCGTAACGGATATATGGCCTATCCGTATTCCGCACTATACACTAACCAGAATCCGGTATTCCTTGGCAAAACCTGGACAACCAGTAACCCGGAAGCCCTGTATCCGCGTTTGACTGTTAATCCAACCCGCGCCGGCTGGAACTATGCCAATAACGATTTCATGCTGCAAAATAATCGTTATATCCGCTTGAAATCACTCATTGTCGGTTATACGCTCCCTCAGCGATGGACGGAAAGAGCAAAACTGAACAGGGTGCGCGTATACTTCTCCGGTAATGACCTTTGGGAATGGACTTCCATTAAAGACGGGTTTGATCCTGAAATGGGAGAAGCTTCCATCAACAGTGGTTATCCCTTCGGAAGGACCTGGTCTTTTGGTTTAAACCTGGGGTTATAGGCTATTCATCTTTCCTTACCCGGAACTTATAAAAACTGAACTCATGAAATCTTTACTTAATAATATCATCATAGGAAGCCTCTGTTTGGGAATGGTGGCCTGCCAGAAAAGTTTTATTGACCTGAATCCGAATGCACAATTTACGGACGCAGTTTACTTTAAGAAGCCATCTGATTTCAAAGATTTTGCTACAGGATTCTATGGCCAACTACCCGGATGGAGTTTTGGTTCAATGGACAATGGCTCGGACTTATCTGCCAATGCAAATGGCAATGGATCAGATATTGGTACCGGTACTATTGCGGTGGGTAGCACCAACTGGAATTACAGCGGTATAAGAAGTTGCAATATCCTGTTGTCAAAGGCGACTGCCTATACAGGAGGGGGCGATATCAGCCAGTATGTATCAGAAGCCTATTTCTTTCGCGCATTCTCTTACTTCAATCTTCTCAAGACATTCGGTGGTGTACCAATTGTGACAACGGTATTGGGGGTGGAGTCGCCTGAACTTTATAACAAACGTAACAGCCGCTACGAGGTAGTAGCCCAGGTATTGGCTGACCTGGACCTGGCCATTGCCGGATTGCCTACTGAACAGAATATCGGTGCGGCCGATAAAGGAAGGATTAGCAAATGGGGGGCGATGGCCCTGAAGGCACAGGTAGAATTATATGAGGCTACCTGGGAAAAGTATGTAGGACAGTCGCCAGATGGCGATGGGCAGAGCAGCGGGGCTGGTACTACCGGCTATGATCCTGCCAATCGCAATAAATACCTCAATGATGCGGTAAATCTATGTCAGCAGATTATGAACAACGGCGGTTATGAGTTGTGGAACAAGAACAACGATTCCAAAATGGCCAACTCAAGTTCCTGGTATTTATTCAATCTTGAAGACGAAGGCAGTAATCCCGGCGGCTACAATAAACAATCCAATAAGGAATTTATTCTCTATACCGTATACGACTATACGCTGAGACAATCAGGTATCAACATCTCCTGGACGGTAGGCCAGCTATATCCCAGCCGCAAGTTTGTAGATATGGCCGTTTGTACAGATGGTTTGCCACCGGCCAAGTCGCCCCTGTTCCAGGGTTATCATACCGCTTCCTCCGAGTTTGAGAACCGCGACCTGCGTTTGCTGAATTACTTATATGCTTCCACCACGGCGCCTGCAACAGCAACGCTGGACTATGGCAGCCTGGGGTCAAGCGGCTATGGCAACACTAAATATGGCGTATACGGTTACGGCAGCCGGAGGATTGACCGTACTGAATCCGCCAACTGGCCTGTTATCCGCCTGGCGGAAGTATACCTGACCTATGCGGAGGCACTGGTGGAATTGAATGGAAACATTTCAGACGGACAATTGGATGCATCTATCAATAAACTGCGTGACCGTGCGGGCGTAGCACATCTCACCAATGCCATGATAGCTGCAAACGCGCTGGATGTGAAAGAGGAGATCAGGAGAGAACGCACCGTGGAATTGTATCGTGAAGGTAAACGCTTTGATGACCTGAAACGCTGGGGTATACTGGAAGCATCGTTGAATCCATCCAGGCTTGGCAGGGTAGTAGGGGATGCCTCTTATGCAACACCGTTTAAAGATGCCGGAGGTAACCCTACATCAGCCTATAAAGCTTCTACTTATGTATTTGGAGAGGAAGCGGTGGCAACGCCGGCCGGTATGCTGAAATGTATAGTGGTAGCCAGTTCACGGAATAACAGCGTGGCAAAGAAACACTACCTGTACCCGGTTCCCACTTCGCAGATGATCTTAAATAAAAATCTGCTGCAGAATCCTGGATATTAATATCATTTAATTCATTATCAACCGCGCATTTTATTATGACTAGAAATATTTTCAGAAGCCTGGTCCTGCCGGGAATAATACTGGCTGCCGGCGTAGTCTTCTCCGCCTGTGAGAAGGATGCACAGTACAGGGAGTTCAATTATCCCGCTCCCGTGGTAAAAGACTTCTCCCCTAAGCAGGGATATGCATTGAGCAATGTGACGATCGATGGTCAGGATTTCGGAGAAGTAGTGGGCGCCGTAAAAGTATATTTTGGAGGTGTTCGCGCAGATACTGTCAGAAGCGTTACCAACAACAAGATTGTAGTACAGGTGCCTGCAAAAGGTGTTGCCGGTGCAGTTACCGTCGAGATATTCGGCAAACGGGATTCCATACCGCAGGTCTTTACCTTAAAGCCCGCTGCCCGCCTGATATCCATGAGTTCAAACAAAGCGCAGGCGGGAGATGAAATTACGCTGACAGGAAACAATTTCGGAACAGATAAATCTCTCGTTCATGTGTTTGTGGGAACAAAGGAAGCAGAAGTGACGGGTGTTGCATCAGAGCAGGTGAAATTCAAGGTTCCAGATGCGCTTCCCGGGTCGGTAACACTGGTGGTTGATGGTCAGAACCTGGTTGGACAATACCTGCTGATCAACGCGGAAAAACTTACAGGTACACTGTTCGGGCATTCAGGATCCTGGGCCAATAACCCGGCCACCATGATTCCCGCTGCTGTAGACGGTAACCTGAATACCTACATAGATGGAGCTACCGCAACCGGTTATGTCGGATACGATCTGGGAGAAGGGAAATCAGCATTACTGAAATCGGTGCGTTACGCACCCCGGAGCGGCAATGCCGGCAGGATGGTGGGCGGACAGATAAGAGCAGCCAATGATGCTTCACTGTCTGACTACGTGGTGCTTTACACCATTGCGGCAGCACCGCCTAATGGTGTGTATACCGACGCACAGATTTCAACGACCAATAGTTATCGCTATATCTATTATTACTCTCCGGCTGGATTCTGTAACATAGCAGAAATTGAATTTTACGGCAGCCGCTAGCAATGCTGATGCGCGGCTGATGATAAGTCAGCCGCGCCTGCCGGCTTTAACCATGCTTTAAATGGACAGATCCTCCACTTCCGGGAGCTGTCCTGTTTTATTAGTGTTTTCAATTTTACAATGATGAATTTCGATCGGATATTGACTAAGCTAACTGGTATTATTATTTACTTGTTGTTTTCGATAGTATGTACAGCACAGCAACAGCAATTGGTGACCTATCCCTTTCCCGCACCGGAAGCAGGAAGCCCTGCGCATAATGCTGATTTTACAGTGAAGGTGCGGCAACCGGGCGGCAAGTGGCTGGACTTATACGAGTATAACGTAAAAGTAGATGAGGTAAGAGGAATTAATCATCATGTGGAAATTGCTTCCATGGCGGCCTTCGATTTTTCAGGTGAAGTGGAAGTCGCTGTAACCAGCAACAGGCAGAAAATACGTCAGGCTGTTATACGGCCGCTTTCGTATGGCATTGAGCATAAAGTAACGCACAATACGGTTTACTTCCGGCTGCTTCAGCCCAAAAACCTTTCCATTGAAATTAATGGCGACAAATTTCATAATCTCCATTTGTTTGCTAACCCCATTGAAGTTTCGGCCCCGGATGCCACTACTGAAAATGTGATTTTCTTCGGCCCGGGTTTCCACGAGATCAAAGGCGGTGTGTTCCCGGTTCCGTCCGGAAAATCTGTGTACCTCGCTGGTGGCGCTGTAGTGAAGGGCCATTTTGTGGTGGATAGCGCACGGAATGTGAAAATAACCGGCAGAGGTATTATTGATTTTCCCGGGCAGGAAGGCGTCAGGATTTCGTATTCAAAAAATGTATTGCTGGAGGGCATTATCCTCACACAATGCCCGGTGGGTAGTTCAGACAGCGTGATAGTCAGGAATATAAAAAGTATCAGCTCTTACAAATGGGGAGATGGCATGAATGTATTTGCCAGCAACAATGTATTGTATGATGGTGTATTCTGCCGTAACTCGGACGATTGCAGTACGGTATATGCCACCAGGAAAGGTTTTGTTGGCGGGTGCCGGAATATAGTCATGCAGCATTCCACGCTCTGGGCAGATGTTGCTCATCCTATTCATATCGGGCTGCATGGGAATACGCCGCATCCGGATACGATCGAGCATGTGCGCTATATCGACATCGATATCCTGGAACACCAGGAGAAACAGGTGGATTACCAGGGATGTATGGCTATTAATGCGGGAGATAATAACCTGGTGAGAGATGTATCCTTTGA
Source organism: Chitinophaga eiseniae (assembly GCF_012641265.1). Taxonomy (GTDB): domain Bacteria; phylum Bacteroidota; class Bacteroidia; order Chitinophagales; family Chitinophagaceae; genus Chitinophaga; species Chitinophaga eiseniae_A. Next base: position 254,079 of record NZ_JABAHZ010000001.1, read on the forward strand.
AGATATCCGCGTAGAGAATATCAGGTGTGGACAGTTAGTGCATCTGCAGATCCCATTTAATAAGAAGTATTGCACAGCACCTGGCGAGGGCATAGAAAATATACTATTCAAAAATGTAACCTACAACGGCGATAGCCCGGAACTTTCTATTATCACGGGCTACAGTGAAGACCGGAGGGTCAGGAACGTTATATTCGAAAACCTGAAAATTAATGGCACACTCATCTCCGATAACATGAGCGGAAAGCCCGGATGGTATAAAACAGCAGATATGGCGCGGATGTTTGTGGGTGAGTTTGTAGATAGCCTGGTATTCAGGAAAACAGAATAATGTACGGAATGGAGGGTTGTTCGTGGTTCATATACCGGTATTTCCTATTACTAATATAAAAATTCCACAATGAAACCGCTATTGAAATTCTACACTATTTGTTTTTTGTTTTTACTACTATTGGCCAGCCACCTAACGAGGGGCCAAACCTTTGTTCACCCGGGCATATTGCATACCGATGCCGATTTTCAGCGTATAAAGCTGAAACTGCAAACCGGCGCGCAGCCATGGAAATCCGGCTGGGATAAGCTGATCGCAAACTCACATGCGCAGCTGGGGTATACGCCCAATCCTTCGGAGGCCATTAACCGTGGCGGCTCTGTTCCCCAAACATACGTAAGTGCTATGAACGACGCCGCGGCTGCATACCAGTGTGCGCTGCGGTGGAAAATAACAGGCGACCCAAATTATGCTGCTAAGGCGGTACAAATCCTCAATGCCTGGGCGGCAGTCTGCAAAGGGGTAGGGGGCGACACCAATGGCGCGCTGGCGGTAGGCTTCCAGGGTTTTGCTTTTGCCAACGCTGCCGAACTGGTACGCGATTACTCCGGATGGGCTCCCGCAGATTTTGAACGCTTCAAGAAATTCATGATGGATGTTTTCTATTCCTATGCCTCAGGGTTTCTTTACCGGCGGAATGGGACCTGTCCCAGCCATTACTGGGCCAATTGGGGAATGTCCAATGTGTCGACCATGATGGCCATTGGTATTCTTTGTGACGATGTTTATATTTTCAACGAGGCGATGTTCTATCTTAAATCCGGGAACTATACAGAGGCAATCAAAAATGTGGTGTACTACCTTCACACGCCCACTTTGGGACAGTGGCAGGAAAGTAATCGCGATCAGGGCCATTCCCTGCTGGGAGTAGGTTTGGCTGCCGATGTATGCGAAATGGCCTGGAACCAGGGAGAAGATTTATATAGTTATGATAATAGCAGGTTACTGGCTGGCTTTGAGTATGTAGCCAAATATAACCTGGGAGATACTGTCCCCAATATCCCCTACAATAACTGCGAGAACGCAAACCAGCAGAATATCGGCGAAACCGGCAGGGGAGGAATACGGCCTATCTGGGAACGCCTGGTAAATCACTATCAAAACCGTATGGGCATTTCTATACCATACTCCAAACGATATCTGGCCCTCACCAGGCCTGAAGGTGGTGGTGGGGATTATGGCTCTACCAGCGGCGGTTTTGATCACCTGGGTTTTGGTACGCTTACAAGCGCACTGGATTCCATGACAACCAACTGTCCGCCGTCTATGATCAGGGCGAAAATTCAATATAATGGACAGACGTTGGAAACTTCTACCATACAGGTGAAAATGGGCAGCAACCTTACTTTGCATCCTGAATCCGATGCTGGCGGCTCCTGGTCATGGTCTACCGGCGCATCCGGCCAGGACCTGGTGCTAAACAATATCCAGCATAAAGGGGTATACCGGGTAACTTTGACCAACGCCTGCGGCGCTAAAAAAGTACAGCTTTTTGCATTGGCCATTGAGGGCGACTGCCAACCGGCTTTTATTATTCCCTATATCCAGATAAATGGCGTATGGCAGAATACTAACCAGGCGGTAGTAGAACGTGGCGCTACCATTAAACTGGGTCCTCAGGGGAAAGGAGGGGGGATCTCAGGTGCAGGGAGGTACCAATGGAGTACCGGCGACTCTACCAGCGAGGTGTTGGTAGCAAATATTCAGAAAGATACCTTATTGACGCTGATTTACACCGGCCCATGCGGACAAAGCGATACCGCCGTTTTCACTATTCAGCTGAGAAAGGTACACGATGAATTAAAGCAGAAGCTCAAGGAAGCCGAAACACTCCGCGATTCTACCCTTACCAGCGTGCAGCCCATTGCCGGCAGGTATCCACCAGCTGCAAAGGCCTTATTAAATGATTCTATTCTGTATGTTCGGAGCGTATACGATAGTACTACCTCTACTGATTCGCAGGTTATTAGCTATATCAACCTCCTGGACCGGTCCATCCTCCGGTATAAGCAGGCACAGTATTATGGTCTTAATGACTTAGCCGATGGCTTGTACTATATAAAAATTCCGCTGCGTGATTCTGTACTCACGGTTAATCAAACGAATGCCCCCAGGTTTGATATACCATTGGATAGCGCATACCTGCAAGTGTTCAGCATTACTAAAGAGCCCAACGGCAGATATAAGATAATGACAACAGGCACGCCTCCGCCCGGCTACCAGAATTATCTCAATGAGAATGCCCAGTTTGGGCGCAATAACTACGATGCAACCTGGAATACCGTTAATCTTTATTTCAACGGTACCACCTATGCGATGCAGCGCGCTGAAAAGGCTGGTAATGGCTTCTGGTACCTGAGCGGACAAACAATCGCCTCCCAGACAGGCGCCAATAACAGTAATATTCCTGTTACTTTTCCATTTGAACTGAAGCCTGATCTTTACAGTGTACTGGATGCCAGGATAAGGGAAGCAAATGCAGTATTGAATAGTACGGTATCCAGCAGTGTGGCTGAACCAGGGAAATACCCTGTTGCAGCAAAAAATCGTTTACAGGATTCTGTAAATAGTGTCGTGTCGGCCTATTCATCTATCACCGTTTCCTCCCAATCATATGCCTACGTTAAAATGCTGCAAACGGAAATAGACAGGTACAGGAGAGCTATGTACGTGTTACTCAATACGCTCAATGACGGCATCTATACTATTCAACCATTGGCTGGAACCAGCCGGTGGACAGCTGGTACAACCAATTCACCCGACTTCGTTGAGGGCGGCGCACTGACTGGCAATCAACGCTGGCGTATTACGAAAGAAACAAATGGCCGCTATAAAATTATCTGCTTTTCCGCGCCTCAGAACTACCAGAATTATATCAACGAAAATGCACAGTTTGGCACTAACGTATACGACTCTACCTGGCATACCTTCAATATTTATGCTGATGGCAACGGCTACGCTATTCAACGTGCGGCCCGTTCCGGCAACGGCTACTGGTATATCAACACACAGAAAATAAATGCAGTGGGTGGTAATACCAACGATCCTATGCCGTTCAGCTTTCCGTTCCGCCTGGAACCAGCGCCGGATACGCAGCAAATTACATTCGAAAATATTCAGCCAGTACTGTTAGGCGACACTTCCGGATATATGCTGGCTTCCTCCAGCGCCGGATTGTCAGTGCAGTTAAGCCTGGTGGACTCAACTGCTGCCAGGATTATTGCCGGCAAGCTCTATCCGTTAAAGGCTGGCGCTGTGCAGGTAAAAGCATCGCAGGCCGGCAATGGTTACTATGCCGCTGTGGCAGTAACACAATCTGTGGAGGTGAAAAGCCTGGGACTCACACTTAAATACAGAGACGGTGATAACGGGCAAACATTCAATAACATGGCAAAGCCATTCCTGCAACTCAGCAGTTCAGATACTTCAGGTATTGCACTGGATGAACTGGAAATAAGATATTGGCTGACACCTGAGAATTATACGGGTATCAATACGTGGATTGATTACGCTTCGATTGGCGCAACGAAAATTACCACACAGTATGTTCCGTTAGCAACACCCTACCAGCGTGCCTGGGGATACGTTCAATACAGATTCTTGCCGGAAGCCGGATATGTAGGCACGGGTAACGCTATAGATATTCAGTCGAGATGGGCAAATATGCAGTGGGGGCTGTTGGATGAAACGAATGATCACTCTTATCTTACTGCCAGCAGCTATACAGGTAATCCCAACATTACGCTGTATAGGAAAGGGTTACTGGTGGCCGGTAACGAACCGCTTACTACTGAACCGGTCGTTGCTGTTACTGCACTCACAGAAAGTTTGAATAGCAGCAGTAATACTATTTCAACAAAGTTAAATCTGCAGCATAGCGGGAACACACCCGTTAAATACAATGATTTGAAGATTCGCTACTGGTTCACAAAAGATGGTGGTGGTACTTTAAACAGCTGGATAGATTTTGCCGTACTGGGATCAGGTAAGATATCCGCTGCATTCACGGAAACGGCAGGTCTGCAAAATGCGGATCATTACCTGGAACTTGGATTTGTTGATAGTACTGCGTTGTTTTATCCTCAATCATCCAGCGGAAATATTCAATTCCGGATAACGAAGTCCGACTGGTCTGCCTTTGATAAGAATAACGACTTTTCTATGCCGCAACAGCCGGGCCTACTGGCTAATCCGAATGTGACGGTATACCTGAAAGGAGCGCTCATTTATGGAACGGAGCCATCAGAGGGGCAACATAGCCTGACAATGGCAAAATCGCCTGCTGTATTTGCGGCAGCGAAAACAGGAAATCTGAAATTATATCCTAATCCTGCCAGCAACTATATTTATATTGATACAAAAATGCTTTCCCTGCCGCATAATAAATCTTCTTTCCTGACATTGGTTGATGTACATGGGAAGCAGGTATTAGCGCAGGTATTGCCAGCTGGTGCTCTCCAGGTGAAGGTAAACCTTCCATCCGGGCTACCAGCAGGTACCTACTGGGTTCGCATAGGTAATAATGTGGCGCCGGTGGTGATAACAGGGAATTAGCAGGTAATAACCTGGCATGATCAGCTCGAAAGGAGTTGGCTTCGGCAAAAATATCCGCCGGGGCCAAACCTTTTCAGGGAAGGCCATCATTAATTTATAGATTGACAAAAAATTGGGAAATGAATCGAAATTTTTTTGGGTGGAAGGCACTCGGAATGCTGGGGCTTATATTTTTTTTGCAGCAAGGGCAACTGGCCGCACAAAAAGTATACGCTGTGACATCGCCGGAAGGAACAACAGTGTTGACTTTGCGTGCTGAAGGCGGAAAGCTCAGTTATCAGCTCTCTTTTAAGAGAAGAGAAATTACGGATAGGTCTGTGCTTGATATTACAGTTGACGGAACGTCGTTAAGTACGGCAAAAGTTACTGGATATGATAAGCCTGTATTACATCATGAATCATTTGCGAGCCCGATAGGCGAGCAAGACTCGCTGCACAGTAATTACCGGCAGGCAAAATTGTATTTGAAAACCAATAATGGCAGCCAGGTAAGGCTGGATGTCAGGGTGATGGATAGCTGTGTGGCGTTCCGGTATGCGGTATCCGTTACTGATACTGCGTTACATCGGCTCCGGGAGTTGACTACCTTCTCTTTCCCTTCTTCTCCACTCATCTATCAATACAACCAGGAGTCTGTCTTTACACCTATGCGGGTGGATACCTTCAGTACTATAACCGACTTGCCGGTTACACTCCTGACCAATGGAAGTTATTGTCAGCTTGGAGAGGCCGCGAATTTGAATTACACGAAAGCGGAGCTCGCCCGCGGAGTTAATGGGAGTACGCTGGCGGTGGCGTTTCCACGTGATACAGTCGTACTGTTTCGTAAAATGATCGAAACACCGTGGAGGACCCTGAGTGTGGCTAGTTCCCCTATTGCGTTGGCGCATTGCCGTACATTGAATTTAAAACTGGCGGAGCCTCCCGTACCTGGCGACTTATCATGGATCAGGCCTGGCAAACTTATCCGGGCACAATTGAATACCCGGAGTGGGTTGGATTGTATTGATTTTGCAGTAAAGCATCATTTCCAGTATATCATGTTTGATGCGGGCTGGTATGGTGCTGAGTTCCGGTCATCATCGGATCCCTGTCAGGTAATCCCGGCCATTGACATGCCGAAGGTGATAGTATATGGTAAGGAAAGAAATATCGGTGTTATCCTGTATGTGAACTATGTAGGGTTGAAAAGTAAACTGGATACCATTCTCCCGCTTTATAAGCAATGGGGGGTGGCAGGCCTTAAATTCGGTTTCGTGGATGGCCTTACCCAGGCAGGGCTTAGCTGGCTGTCGCAGGCAATTCAAAAAGTGCAGCAATATGGTTTTGTGCTGGATATACACGATAACTATAAGCCTACAGGCCTTAGCAGAACTTATCCTGCATTGTTAACGCAGGAAGGTATAAGAGGAGATGAAAACAGCCCGGATGCTTTTCATAATACTACACTCCCATTTACGCGCTTTCTGGCAGGAGCGGCAGATTTCACCTATTGTTTTCCGAATGCAAAGAATAGTTTTTCAAAAAATATAAAAGTTTCTAAAGCGCAACAGCTGGCGCTGAGCGTGATTTATTACAGCCCGCTGCAGGCGATATTCTGGTATGGCCAGCCGAATGACTATACCAATGATGAGGAAATAGCATTCTACGACTATGTGCCAACTACCTGGAATGAATCACATTACCTGGCGGGAGATATTGGAAAAGGTATAGCCGTGGCGAGAAGGAAAGGGGATACCTGGTACCTTGGTTGTGCCGCTGGCCCGGAGGATTGGGAGACTATGCTGGATCTCTCTTTTCTCCGGCGGGGTAGTACCTATATTGCCACTATTTATGAAGATGGTGATAATCAATCCGTCAATAAAAGAACCGTTAAGCTCACCGGCAGCGACAAACTGCCGGTGAAACTTTCGGCCAAAGGCGGTCAGGCAATCATTTTCAGACCGGGAACCCATGAATAGACCATACTTTTTTCTGCTGTTGTTTTTTTTCTGTAGGCTGACCGCAACGGCCCAGGTATGGCAGTGGTCCGTTCCCGTGGCGGGAGCCCGTAACGCAGATGCTACCGCATATCTGTGGATTCCGGAAAATGCCCGGAAAGTCAAAGGCATTGTACTGGCGCAGCATAATATGGAGGAGATCAGCATTTTAGAGAATCCGCTTTTTCGGGAAGAGATGAAATTGCTGTCTTTTGCCATTGTTTGGGTATCACCGTCATTTGATCATCTTTTCCGCTTTAACGAAGGGGCGGGAGAAATATCCAATACATTTCTCCGGGCGCTGGCAGATTCTTCAGGATACAAGGAATTGGAATATGTTCCCCTGGTGGTAATGGGGCATTCTGCCGCGGCAAGCTGGCCGTATTACTATGCCGCCTGGAACCCGGAACGTACCTTGTGCGCTATTTCCACTAGCGGTCAATGGCCCTGGTTCAGGGATCCCCGGTTTGCTCCCGATATCTGGGGCAATAGGAATATCGATCATGTGCCCTGCCTTGAAACAATGGGTGAATATGAAGCAGCTGCCACCTGGAGCGCCGAAGGTTTGAAAGAACGGAAGGAGCACCCGTATATGCCCTTAAGTATGTTGGCTTGTCCGGGAGAGGGACATTTCGCTGCATCCGACAAAAAAGTACGTTATATCTCCCTGTACATTCGTAAGGCTGTGCAGTATCGGATGCCAGCGAATTATACCGCCGATAAGCCAGCAGTATTGATCCCAATTGATCCGGTACACAACGGATGGCTGATGGAGAAATGGAAACAGGATGAATTGCCAATGGTAAGCCCTGCGCCGGTTTCCCGATATAAGGGCGATACAGCCCAGGCATTCTGGTTTTTTGATGAGGAGTTGGTGAGGGCTACACAGCAGTATCAGCAGGTACCGCGGCATCGTAAGCCGCAGCTGACCGGCGTTCAACAGGATGGTCACATTATTGCACAACGGAATACACATTTACAGGTACATATACCGTTTATCCCACAGAAAGATGGAATTAGTTTCCGGCTAAAGGGAGTATTCCTGGATACTGTGCCGGGTGAAAGTGAACGACCACGTATGCAAACCGGCCTTCCTCCAGGTTCAGCCCTGGGACATGCGGAAGGAAAAATTCGGGTGCACATAGAAACGATTACAGGACCCGTTACGAAAATCAATGACACCACCTTTCAGTTTTCAATGAGGAATGGATTTCATGGAACTGCCAGTCAGTATAGCTTGTACCTGGCAGCAGTACATCCTGGAGATATACAGTATAAACCTTTTGTACAACAGGCAGAATTGACGCTTCCCGTATGTAACACAGAAGGCACATCCCAGGAGATATTTTTTCCGGTCATCGGCAACCAGGATTCCCATACACGGCGGATTATATTGAAAGCCAGGGCAAGCAGTGGATTGCCGGTAAGGTATTACATTGAATCAGGACCCGCTTATATAAAAGGAGATAAAATAATTATAACACCAGTGCCACCAGCGGCAAAGTATCCGGTAAAAATTACCGTAGTGGCCTGGCAATATGGAAGGACCGGTGCACAAGCTGTTCAGACCGCAAAACCGGTTTTACAGTCATTTTACCTGGAAAAATAAAATACTTAAAAAGATAATGAGTCGTGTGAAATATGTGATATTGATCATCGCATCCTGTCTGACATACACAATTTTGTTACATCATGCCGCCAGCGCGCAGTCGCATGTATTTCTGCACCCTGGCCTGCTGCATAGCCAACGTGACTTACAGCGCATGAAGACTGGCGTAGCAGCGCAAACGGCGCCTATATATGAAGGGTATCTCGTTTTTAAAAGAAGCCCCTTTTCTCACTACGATTACAGGATGAAGGGGCCACTTCCTATAGTGGGAAGAAATCCAGGCATAGGGCAGTCTGATTACGACAGTGATGCCAATGCGGCTTATCAGAATGCGCTGATGTGGGCTATTACCGGCGATAAACGTTATGCGCAAACGGCCATTGGCATTATTGACGCATGGAGTGATACGCTGAAATCGATTACCGGCAAAGATGCTATACTAATGGCCGGATTAGGACCATTTAAGATGGTGAATGCAGCAGAAATCATCCGGTACAGTAACGCAGGGTGGCCAGAGGCAGCGGCAAAGCGTACAGAGAAACATTTCCGCCAGGTAATTTATCCTGTCGTCGCTGAGTTTGCGCCTTTTGCAAATGGTAATTGGGATGCTGCTGCGCTTAAAACGGTAATGGCTATAGGGATTTTCTGCAATGACCGTGAAATTTTTGAAAAAGCTATCCGCTATTATGTAAACGGATGGGGAAACGGAAGTCTTACTCACTATGTTGTTAATGATGCCGGCCAGGTACAGGAAACAGGAAGAGATCAGGCCCATACGCAGCTCGGCATTGGCATGCTGGCAGAATGTTGCGAAATGGCCTGGCACCAGGGACTGAACCTTTATTCCTATGCCGATAGTCGTTTACTAAAAGGATTTGAATATACCGCGAAGTACAACCTTGGATATAACGATATCCCCTATACGCCGCTGCCCGACCGCACAGGTAAATACCTTCATACCCATCCTTCGGAGGTGGCACGCGGTAATCTTCGCGCAGTATTTGAACAGGTTTATAATCACTATGTACATAGGGTGGGAATGCAGGCGCCCTTTACAAAAGCGGCGGCTGATAAGCTAAGGCCTGAAGGCCCCGGTAACCCGGGAGCGGATCATCCCGGTTATGGCACCTTGTTTTACTCCATCAACCCGGGAGCCGAAGATGCTACTCCGCAGCAGTTTTTGACTGGAAGCCCTGCGGGACTGACACTGACTGTAAGACCTGATACGAGTACGCTGACCTGGGTTAGCCTGGTGGGAGCGTCGTCTTATATCATCAAACGGGCAGAGAAAAGAGGAGGGCCTTTCCGGACTATCGGAACCACTACTGAAAATCTCTTTTGTGATTCCAGCGTCAGAACAGGACTTGTGTATTATTACACGGTTGCCGGCGTAAGAAATGGGAGAGAATCAGCCGCTTCAATTCCCGTATCTGTTGCTGGTGGAGGACTTCAAAAAGGATGGGGTAATAAAGATATCGGACATTCAGAAAAGGCAGGCTATGCACAATACGACGGCCATCTGCTGAGGGTAGAAGCCGGCGGTGTATTCACAGATACATTGCAGTACGGTTTTAATTACACCTATAGGAAGGTGTTGAAGAATGATGAGATGGCTATCCAGGTATGCCCGCAGCCCAGTTCTCAGTTTACAACGGTTGGACTGATGATTCAGTCAGGGCTGCAGCCAGATGCTTCTTTTGCCGCGTTGATGTTGTACCCCGGAAAAACACCCGAAATAGAAGCCCCTAAGTGGATGATGCAATTCCTGCAAAGAGGGGATGCCGGAATGAATACGGCGGTTATAGCGACACATCCATTGGCGGCGCCAGCTGTAACCTACGGTCGTTTGACAGGGGCTTACTGGCTAAAAATAAAGCGGTCTGGCCATAGAATAACAGGATTTGGATCCTATGACGGTATGAATTGGATACAGCTGGCATCCATAAATTGGAGTGCCGGCCTCCCGGCATGGATTGGTGTGGCAGTAGCATCCAATATTTCAAATACAACGACGGTGAGGATTCGCCTGCATTAAATCCAAAAAAATGACGCATCCAATAAAATGTCATAGAACAAAAGCAAAAATTGCAATGATCTTATTCCTTGCGCTCGTTACATCCGGGGCTTTTGGACAGCACTTGCAGTTAGTCAACAAAAAAAACACCGTTTCCCAGGCAGCTGCACCCGTCTGGCAGTGGCGCATTTCGGTAGACAGTATTATTTCCGGCGAAACGCAAGCCGCTCCCCAGGCATTTCTCTGGATACCTGAGCACTGTAAGCAGCTGAAGGCGGTAGTATGGGGACAACACAACATGACCGAAGCAACTGTACTGGAACATCCTGCATTCCGTAAAACGTTGGCTGAACTTGGGATAGGAGAGATATGGGTTACCCCGGCTATCACGCAAATGTTTGATTTTACCAAAAATGCGCCGGCGGATTTTGAGCGAATGATGAATCGCCTGGCGGAGGTATCCGGATACACCGCACTAAAAACAATTCCAGTCATTCCTATCGGTCATTCTGCCCAGGCCAGTTTTCCCTGGAATTTTGCCGCATGGAATCCGGCAAGAACACTGGCGGTGATTTCTCTTCATGGCGATGCGCCGCTTACAAAACTGACCGGGAGTGGTGCTCCTAACCCGGATTGGGGCAACAGGAACATAGATGGTGTGCCGTCTCTCTTCATAATGGGGGAATATGAATGGTGGGAAGACCGGATGCTCCCGGCAATCTCTTACACACAAATGCATCCGCATAGCGTCATCTCTTTATTTGCAGACGCGGGGCATGGCCATTTTGATGCATCAGATGCACTGGTGGATTATATCTCCCTGTTTATACGCAAGGCAATGAAATATCGCTGGCGTGCAAACGGCTTACATCCGGTGCAACGGGAAGACGGATGGTTGATGGGCAAATGGCATAAGGATAGCCAACCCACTGCACCCGCGGCGCCTTTTAACGCATATACCGGAAACCGGCAATCTGCTTCATGGGTATTCGATAGCTCAATGGCCAATGCCACCGAACATTACTACAAGACCGCAAGAGGAAAACGCCAGCAGTTCATCGGATTTATCCGGGACGGTAAAATACAGGTGCCTGGCAAATCCCATGCGGTATATGCCGTAAACGTTCAGCTGCTACCCGACGGTATCACCTTTCATATCAGCGCATTTTTCGCGGATTCCACCAGAACCAGGCAGGTTACTGAACATGCGTCAACGCCGCTAATGATTAATCGTATATGCGGTCCTGTTAAGAAGATAAATGATACCACTTTCCGGTTGGATTTCTATCGTATGGGCTTCAATAATACCAAGCGAAGCAACGATATCTGGCTGGTAGCTGAAAATAGGGGAGATGATGTGTTTAAGAGCGCCGTGCAACAACTAAATATTAAAATACCGTTGCCGCAAACTACCGGCGAAGCGCAGCAAATATATTTCAAATCATTGCCAGACCAGCAAAAGGGAGTGAAGGAGCTATCTTTAACGGCTCAAACTACATCTGGTTTGCCCGTAAATTATTATGTAAAAGAAGGCCCCGCATTTATTAAAGACAATAAACTGGTATTTACAGGCGTGCCACCACGTGCAAAACTACCGTTAAAAGTTACCGTGGTGGCCTGGCAATACGGTATTACAGGAAAGTATCAGTCGGCATTGCCAGTTGAGCGGTCGTTTTTTATTGTTCCATAGTTAAGTGTGTTGAAAGGCTCATCGGGCTTTGAGAGCACATTGAAGGATTAAAAACACAATTCAAAACGTTGTACCGCCACCGTTAAAAATGTATTCTTCTGAGTCACTTTTAAAAGCAGGTTTAGAGAATTTTTCTGTTTTCAATTTTATAAGTTGCAATTTCATTATTTCTTTTTGATCTGACGACCACTATATTTTTCTCACCTGGTATTTTAAAGTATTTCTTAATCGCATACATTTCCTTTGTTGTGTTACCGTTAACGCTTAACAATTCATCTCCGGCTATAATACCTAGCCTTTCTTCGACGCTTTGGGGAACTACTGAATTAATGAGTACTTTTTGATCTTTGATTCTAAAAGATAGGCCTGAGAAGATTGACTCAAAAGGAGTTTCATACTGCCTGCCAGGGGATAGGTATATTCTTCTGTTGCTATAGTCAAATAAGATGTTAAACCTAAGAATAATTTTATTTCCCAGAATCCCTGTTATATCTTTCATCGCATTGACTCCCTCTTTAACATCTGTTAAAGAAATAATCAAATCATTAAAAGTGTTGTGCTGAATAGAAAATCCCCGGATTCTAACATCATAAGAAGTAGATGATGTTGTTAAATTTTCGGTGGTATGCATAATGGCTGATCCTGACTTTTTAAGAAGGCCGTTGGCTCTTACGTAAGGAGTATTAATGAAAGCTGTAATCCCAGCCCCGGTATCAAAAAGGAATGGTCCGCTATATTCAGCGCCATTTTTTAGCTTAAAGGCACATTGAACTATCGGAATGTTACTGTAAAACTTAAAGGAAAGAGGGCTTTTATATTTTGCTTTGATCTTGTCTTTAAATGAATAGAGATAGATGGTGCTATCATCTGTATTCATTTCCGTTAAAAAAGATTTCAAAAGGTCATAGCCGATAATGCCATCTATTTTCCTCCCAAATTGTTCTGATAAATGGAGTAAATCCATAGCGATCATAGGTACTGAGCCAAGCTGTATATTGCCTAAGTGGATAATAGCGTAGTTTGATATCAGGAATACCTTCTGTGCCCCGCCCGCACCGGTGGCGCTGATACCTGCACCGGTGTCTACAGACAGAGAGGGTATTTTTTTCGCAGTATTTAAGTCTATAACCGTGTTGCCGGCGCCGCTATCAAATATAAAATTCAAGGTATCAGTTTCATCATTTAATCTAACTTTTATAAATATCTGGCTATCATAATGAACATATTTAAATGTCGCTATCTGCCCTTTACTTTCACCAATGAGCAATAGAATGAACAGGGCAACAGAGAATGCTTTTTTCATAGTTAGAATATATTATATAGTAATAATGGGATTTTTATAATCTTGGGCTGTAAGAATCAGTGTTAACTTGTTTTGAGGTCCTCCCATTTTTATAGGGCCAATGTTAAGTATAAAAATCGAGGTATTTAAAGATACGAAACTGATGGGAAACAAGCATCTTCCTGTGACGGCAAAAATAATTTGTTGTTCTTTTTACATACAAAGGCCGTAGGCTATGGAAATGAACAGTTAGCTGCTGTATTTAAAGTAAAATAAAAAGAGAGGTTACCGAAAAGGTTATTTTAGTTCTTCTAAATTATGAGGGTCTAAGGCAAAAAAAATAGGGTTACATCGTTAGATGTAACCCTAATTAGGTAGTAAAAAGCAGTTCAGTTATACTTCTATAACTTCCGTGCCCAGAACAGGAATCGAACCTGCACTCCGTTGCCGAAACAAGATTTTGAGTCTAGCGCGTCTACCAATTCCGCCATCTGGGCAATCATTTTATAAGAACTCTCCGCGTCAATTGCGGGATGCAAATATAGAAACTCTTTTTTAATCTCCAATATTTTTTTTCATTTTGCCTGATATTTTTCTCAATACTGTTCTCTTGTACTAAAAATAAAATCCTGTAAACCGTCTGCCGTAAAGGATTTTATCGCATGTGAGCTGAATTTATTTTGTCGCATAAAAATTTTACAACCGCCTCCCCGGTTCACTAAAATACCGTACATTCAGCGTATGGAAAGCACGATTCATATAGGACTTATCAGGGAAGAAAAACTGCCGCACGACAATAGGGTGGCGTTTACACCCAAGCAATGTGTTTGGATACAACATCACTTCCCACAGGTACGCCTATACGTACAACCATCGCTCTGGCGCTGTTTCAAAGATGAAGAATATGAAATGGCTGGCATTACCCTGCAGGAAGACCTTTCCCACTGTTCCATTCTGATGGGTATCAAAGAAGTGCCGGTAGAGAAATTAATCGGGGGAAAGACTTACCTGTTCTTCAGTCACACAAAAAAGAAACAGCCGCATAACCAGCATATGCTGCAGGCCATCCTGGAAAAGAATATAACACTCATCGACTATGAATGCCTGGTACATCCTGATGGGCAGCGTATCCTGGGCTTTGGCTTCTTTGCCGGCGTAGTAGGTGCGCACAATGGCCTGATGGCTTATGGTGAGAAAACCAGGCAATTTCATTTTAAAAGGGTACATACCTGTCACGATTTCCAGGAGCTGATCGGCCATTATTTTGGGATCAAACTGCCTCCTATGAAAATGGTGATTACCGGCTCCGGGCGGGTAGCAGCGGGCGCCCTGGAAATTATGGGATTGCTCGGTATCAAGTACATCCCACCCGAAGAATATCTGATCAACAAGTATAGCTACCCGGTATATACCCAGCTGAAAGCAGGGGAGCTGTATCTGCGTAAAAAGGATAAAACCTATAGTAGAAGCGACTTTCACGCCCATCCGGAGGAGTATGAATGTCGTTTCCTGCCTTATGTTACCGTGAGCGACATTCTCATGAATGGTATTTATTGGGACCATAATATCCCTCCGCTCTTCCAGGCGGATGATCTGAAAAAAGATAATTTCCATATACAGGTGATCGCAGATATTACGGATGATACCAACGGATCCATACCCTGCAACCTGGGCGATAGTACCATTGACCAACCGGTATACGGCGTTAACAGGGATACTATGGAACAAACGGCACCCTATCTTCCGGGCACTGTCGATATGATGTGCGTGAGCAATTTACCCAATGAACTACCCCGGGATGCCTCGCAGTATTTCGGCGACCAGCTGATGAAATATGTATTTGAAGAATTACTGAAAGAAGATAATGAGATGATCCGGAAGGCTACCATCGCTGATAAAGGCCGGCTGACGCCCACTTTTCAATACCTGGAAGACTATGCCAGCGGAATTTAAAGGCATAATGCATTTACCGCTGTTTACTCATTAAATCATTCCAACCAGCTATTTTTAAAAAATAGATAGATCTATCTATTTTTTAAAAAACTTTTATACCTTAGCTGCTCAAACAAGGTTATGAAGGAAAAAGTAAAAGTGAGGGACCGGATCCTGAACGTGGCCACCGATTTGTTTTATCACCAGGGATTTAACCAAACGGGAATTAACCAGATCATTGCGGAGGCTAACATCGCCATTGGTTCCCTGTATAATCACTTCCCCTCTAAAAACGACTTGCTGCTGGCCTACCTGAGGAAGCAGGAGGAGGAGTGGTTTGAGGGCCTGGAGAAATTCACCCAGGGTAGCAGTCATCCCCGCGAAAAAATACTGAAGTTTATCGACTACCGGATTGCGCAGCAGCAACCGGACTTTTACGGTTGCCCTTTTATCAAAATCATTGCGGAGATAGGAACGCAGGACCAGCAGGTACAGCAGTTGGTAGAAGGGCATAAAAGCAGGCAACGCATGCTGTTGCAGGGGCTCTTCCAGCAACTGGATTATGATGGTCCGATAGATAAGAAACTGCTGGCGGATAATTTCTTCTTAATGGTAGAGGGGGCTACGGTAAACGCCACTATCTCCAGGAACATCAAACCACTGGAAGGCGTCAAAAAATTTATAAAGAAAATGATCTCCTGATTTATCAGTCCCGTCACCGGGACTTTTTTTAAACTTCAAAAATAAATAGATATATCTATCTACTAAACTAATAAATATGATACCTCGAGATGAAACCTTTAAGGGTACCTATCCCTTTGCGCCTCACTTCAGCGCGGCGCCCGGCTTTAATATGCATTATGTGGATGAAGGTAAAGGGCCGGTAGTGCTTTGTTTGCACGGAGAGCCTACCTGGGGCTATTTATTCAGGCACCTGATCCGGGAGCTATCTGATACCCACCGGGTCATTGCTCCGGACCATATGGGATTTGGAAAAAGTGAAACGCCGGCAGGCCGCACGTACTGGCTGCAGGATCACATCGATAACCTGGAAAAGCTGGTGCTGGACCTCGATTTGCAGGATATTACCCTGGTGATGCATGATTTTGGCGGCCCTGCGGGAATGGGCCTGGCAGCAAGACATCCCGGTCGTATATCCCGGGTAGTGAGCATAAACGGCCCCGTTGCTTTTGGGCAACCCGGCTTGCAAGCTGCTTTGGAAGCCAATGCCCGGGAGTCGCCCTGGTTCCGCTGGATATTGCAGGCCGCGAAGGAGGAACGACTAAAAAGCGTGCTCAATGAAAGTGGTTACAATATTCTCAGCACGCTGAAGCTGAACGGATTTGAGCGTAACGAACTCATTACGCCCACCTGGCTGGATGCCTATGGCGCTCCTTTTCCAACTCCGGCCGACTGCGCCGGCGTACTGGGATGGGCCGCAGGATTTGCTGCCGGCGCCCACCAGTTCGAGCATCCCAACGCGGCCGCGTTGGAAAAGATCAGCGCTTTGCCGGCAATTGCCATCTGGGGAACCGCCGATCACACACTGCATGGGAAATACTTCCTTCCACTATTCCAGTCGCTGTTCCGGGAAGGAGAGGTGTATGAACTGCCACATGCCGGGCACTATAGCCTGGAAGATGCGCCTGATGCAATAGGCGAGCTGATCAGCCGGTTCCTGGAAGCAACCACCGTTTCCGTTATTTAAATTTTTTTTATTTATAAATAGATAGATCTATCTATATAATTGTTTTATGAAACAACAAACGTCCCGGTGGCTTTCCATGCTTATCGTATCGTCCGCCATTTTCCTGGCGGTAATCGACATATTTGTAGTGAATGTAGCACTGCCGGCTATCCAGAAAGGGCTGCACGGCACCAATGGTGAATTGCAACTGGTCATTGCCATTTACCTGTTGGGGTATTCCTGTTTGCTGATTACCGGCGGCCGGTTGGGAGACTACTACGGCAGGAAGAAAGTCTTCATTGCCGGCATGTTGCTCTTCACAGTCAGCTCCTGTTTTTGCGGACTGGCACAATCGACGGGGCAACTGAACGTTGCCCGTTTTTTCCAGGGCATTACAGCTGCTATCATGACACCCCAGGGCGTGTCCTATATACAGGTATTGTTTCCCAAAGAAAAGGAACGGATGAAGGCCATTGGCGTTTATGGTATCATCGCCGGCTCGGCCTCCGTCATCGGGCAGTTTCTCGGAGGACTGTTGCCAGATACACACTTTGCCGTGGAAGGCTGGCGATTGATATTCTTCATCAACGTGCCCGTGGGCATCGTTGCGGTGATTTTCGCAGGACTTTTCTTAAAAGAAACGCCCCGTAACACCTCGCTGAAATTCGACTATCAGGGCGTATTGCTGCTTACCCCAGCATTGTTCTGCCTGGTTTTTCCGGTGATACAGGGCCGGGAACTCGGTTGGCCAGCCTGGAGCGTGGCAATGCTCCTGGCGGCGGCACCGCTTTTTTACCTGTTTTACATTCACCAGCGGAATAAACTGGTAGGGGGAAAAGAGCCGTTAATTAATATGCGGCTGTTTCATTACAAAGACTTCCGCATTGGCTTATGGGCCTCCCTGTTTTATTTCCTGGTACAGGAATCCTATTTCCTGATCACAGGGGTATTCTTTCAAAATGGCCTGGGTATTCCTTCTTATACTACCGGTAGCTATTTTGTATTCCAGGGAATCGGTTATGTGATGGCGTCTATTTTATCGGTAAAGCTGATCCCGTTATTTGGCAAGAAAGTACTGGTGGCTGGCG
This sequence comes from Chitinophaga eiseniae, assembly GCF_012641265.1. Classification (GTDB taxonomy): domain Bacteria; phylum Bacteroidota; class Bacteroidia; order Chitinophagales; family Chitinophagaceae; genus Chitinophaga; species Chitinophaga eiseniae_A. Next base: position 272,245 of record NZ_JABAHZ010000001.1, read on the forward strand.
TGGTTATCATGATCTGCGCTTTCGTGCTGCATATACTTTTCCTGGACAATCCGCAGGCGGGGCCATTCGCATTTGTTGCCATCCTGTTGCTATATGGCATTGGATGCGGCGCTGTACTCCCTTCTTTACTGGCTTTCTCTCTCAAAGGTATTCCGCATGAATTTGCAGGAGCAGCATCCGGCTCTTATTACACGGCACAACAATCAGCTATTGCCATGGGCGCCGGTATTGTAGGAGGCGTTTTCTTTTGCTTCACAGGAGATAATCCTTCCTTGCAGGATTATGTTACGGCTTACCGCGCCGCCGCTATATTGAGTATTGCAATGTTGGTCATCGTGATTGGTTTCCTGGTGATACTGCCCGATAGCCATACCAGCACCACCAGGAAAGTACGGGAGGCGGAAACCATGGCGTAAGCAGGTATTAATCCGCAATCCTTCCATCTACCAGGTGAATTACCTTATCAGAACGGCGGGCAAAGTCATCGTCATGTGTTACGGTGAGGATCGTTTGTCCCCGTTCAGAAGAGAGCTCACGGAAAAGATCAAAGACAATGGCTGCATTCTGGCTGTCGAGGTTACCGGTAGGCTCATCACCCATAATGATCAGCGGCTCATTGATCAGTGCCCGGGCGATGGCTACACGTTGTTGCTGTCCCCCGGAAAGCAGCGATGCGCGTTTGTTGGCTTGTGTACCTACTCCCAGTAATTGCAGCAGGTCCATGGCGCGGTGCTCTATTTCAGCGGGCGTATAACGGGCCAGTTTTAATGCGGGCAGCATCACGTTGCGGAGCGCCGTGAATTCCGGTAGCAGGTAATGAAACTGGAACACAAACCCGATATGATGATTCCGGAAGTCGGCCAGCCACCGGTTACGTTTGCCCTGCATTTCCTCGCCGTTAATGCAGATACTGCCTTCGAAATCGGTATCCATGGTAGACAACAGGTATAGCAGGGTAGATTTACCGCTACCCGATTTTCCGGTGATGGAAACAAAATGGCCCTTTTCAATGTCCAGGTCTACGTCATTCAGCACCTGCATTTTGGTGGGCTGGTAAAAGTATTTATTGATGTTCCTAACTTCTATCAGGTTCATGGTTATCCTCTTAAAATAGTGATAGGATCTACCCGGGCCGCCTTGCGGGAAGGCAGGTAACCGGCAAGGGTAGTAGTAAGCATACCAAAAGTGAAGCCGGTCACATAATACACGGCGCTGAAACTTACCGGCAGATGGTCCAGCGTGATCATTACATCGCTCTTATAAGGCATTTTGGAAATGCCATACGCAGCCAGGAATCCAAATACCAGTCCCATTAAAGCACCGGTGATCCCAATTATCAGCGCCTGCACGAGGAATATCCAGCGGATGTCTGTATCGGAAAAACCCATGGCTTTCAGGATGGCGATGTCTTTCATCTTTTCATAGATCATCATGGTGAGGATGTTGAAAATACCAAAGCCGGCTACCAATAGGATCGTAACGGCTACGCCATATACGATCATTTTACGGAGGGCATCGCCTTCGAGCAGGGCAGAATTGTCCTGTTTCCAATCGGAACCATGAAAGCCGTATTTAGCCTGCAATTCCGGCAACATGGCCGGGGCCAGTTCCATGTCATGCAGTTTTATTTTGATGTCGGTGATATAGGACACCGGCACTTCCAGGAACCGTTGTACGGTATGCAAATTTGCATAGCTCTGTTGTTTGTCGATGTCGGTGAGTCCCGTTTTAAAGATGCCCACTACTTTCACCGAAAAGTTGTTGCCTTTGTCGGTCGTCACTTCCAACCGGTCGCCAGTTTTAACGTTGAGCCGCCTGGCCAGGCCAATGCCCACTACCAGGCTGTTGGGCAGGGTAGCCAGCTCTTTGAAGCTGCCTTCTACCAGTTTGGCTTGCAGGTTGAACAGGGCATTTTCCTGTTCGAAACGAATACCGTTGATGGTGCCATTAATGCTACTGGAGCCCAGGCGATAAAAGACCTGGGAACTAACAGCGCCGGAAACAGCGGCTACGCGTGGATCCTGTTGTAGTGCCTGTACCACCTGGGGGCCATCTTTCAGGTTGAGCAGGATGTCTTTCGGTTTAACATGGCTGACCAGGTTGATATTACCGGGATAGGTTCTGTCGATGATATTGGCCGGCGCCGTTTGTATTTCGTTGTATAGCCGCAGGTGGGGCGACTGTTCAAACGCTACCGCCTGTACGAAATCATTGGAGCCTTGTATGAAACTGACCATAAAAATGAACACGGTAATCCCAAAAGTGACGCCGGCAGTGGCGATCAGCGTTTGTTTCAGCCGGGCCCGCATATGGGTGAATGCGATGGTGGCTGCCAGTTTGATATTAGTAATTAGTTTCATGGTGCTTCTTTTAAGGCGATAACATCACCTGCTTTCAGACCAGATTTAACTTCTACCCAGTCGCCATTGCGGATACCGGCAACAATCGCGGTTTTCTGTACTGCTTTGCCTTGTTGCAGGTACACGCTGTCGCCTTTCAATAGATAATTGGCCGGTACTACCAGCGCTGTTACGTGTTCCCGTATAACGATGTTGGCTTCCACGGATGACTGTGGGTAAAAGAGAGCGGTATCCTGTACAGCGGCTTCCACCTGGAAGCTGCGACTTTCCTTTTGCAGCAGCGGAATGATCTTATTGATAGTCGCTGCAAACTGTTTGTCTTTGTAGACATCGGTTTCGAAATATACTTGCTGGCTGTTATGTATTTTGCTGATGTCCCGTTCGTCTACCAGCAGCTCCAGCTTGAATGAGCCGGGCTGTCCCACCATTACTACGGGATCATTGAGCTGTGCCAGCTCGCCGGGCTTCAGGTATACCTTGTATACGCGTCCACTCACGGGGCTTTTCAGCACTTTGCCTTCGCGGTCTTGCGCGGTGGCGGTTAGCTGTTGCCGGGCCTGTAGCAGCTTGGCGGAAAGGTCGCTTTGCATGGCATGGTACTGATCCTGTAAGGTTTTATATTGTGTAGCGCTGGTAGCAGCCTGTATCCTGGCTTGTTCGGCCTCTTTCTCTGAAACGGCCTTGCTTTGCGCCAGCTCCGTATAGCGGTTGGCGTTAAAGGCATCTTGTTCCTGCTGGGTTTTGGCCAGCGCGATCCGCTTTGTCAATTCCGTTAGCGGAGCGGAATTTTCCTGTGTATTGGCGCCGGCCAGATCCACCTGCCGTTGCAGGATATTCATTTGTTCCAGCTGACCGGGTGTGCCTAACACTGCCAGTAGCTGGTTTTGCCGCACGGTGTCGCCTTCTTTTACCAACACTTTCAGCAACAGGTCGGCGGAATTGGCTTTCAGGAAATAGTAGGCTTCAGGCATAATTTCTCCGGAAGCATATACGGCCTCATTCAGGGTGCGGGCTTGCACCATATAGGTAGCCGTTTTCGGTTTGCAGGCAATGAACAGTATCGTCATTCCTGTTATAGTGAGCCATGTTTTCATGCAGATCGTTATTGATGTTGCAAATAGTTGAGTTCTGTATAGTGTTTGAAAAAGTCGGTACGCGCGTCGTTGAGCTTTACCTCGGCATCGTAAAGGTCCTGTTGTATTTCTTTCAACTGTATCATATCGATGATCCCTTTATTGATCTTCTGCTTGCTGAGGGCTTCGTTTTCCTGCGCCAGCACAATATTTTCTTTTAGTACCTGTATGTCGCCCGCTGCTTTTTCCAGCAGTAGTTTTTCCTGGCGGTATTTCTTTTCCTGTGCTGCTTCGTATTGTTTGAACCGGCTGGAACTTGCCCGCCATTGGGCTTTCATGCTGCGGGGTTTGGTGGAGAAATTAGACCACGACAGCGGGAAACGTAATTCCACGCCTGCGAAGCCAACGGTAAACCAGGGCGAGCGGGTGATGAAGTTTATCTGGTCGCCAAATCCCAGTTGCTGATAAGAACCTTTCAGGTGTAAGCTGGGATATAATGTGGCTTGTGTATGGCGGTATTGCTGCGCTGCGATGGATACTTTCAGCTGCTCCGCCTCATAGTCGGGTAGCTGGGTGGCGTTATAATTATGGATGTCCAGCGGTGGTAAAGGATCTGTAGGTTGTGTGTGCAGCAGGCTGTCGGGCGGAAAGCCCATCCAGAATTTCAGATCGAGCCTGGCTTCCTGCAATGATGTAGTGGCCTGTTGCACGGCTTGTTGCCTGTTTTTGAGCAGGACAGCCGATTGATTGAAAGCAATTTTATCCGTCAGTCCCTTATTAAACTGGAGTTGTACCAGGTCATGGATTTGCTGGTAGTTGCCATATAGTTGTTGTGTTACCGCGAGGTAGTCTTGCTGCAGCTGTGCGCTATAGTAGGCCATACTTACATTCTTCCGCAGCAGCCGTTGTAAGGAGTGGTACTCGCTGCTGGCGGCCTGTTGCTGCAGTTTGGCCAGGCGGATGTTTTGCCAGGTTTTTACATCTACCAGGGGCAGGCTGGCTTCTGCGCCGTAGTTGCCCATCCAGGGCGTACCCATGCGTACCGGTACAAAGGTGCCGGGAGGCCGGTTTACCAGTTCTCCGGGAAATACCTGTACGGGTATTTTCCAGTAGTTGTTGACAGCTGCGGTAACGGTGATGTCCGGGAGAAGCGCTGCTGCTGCCGCTTTCCGGTCTTGTGCCGCCGCATCGGCCGATTGCGCTTGGGCAAGCAGTTCCTGGTTATGGATGCTGGCATAGTCAAGGCATTGCTGTAAGCTGAGGGTAGTGGCAGGTTGCCCCGTGTCTTTCTCCGGCATGGTTTGTCCTGTCGCTACCCGGATCTGGGTAGCCAGCAACAGAAAAATAATCCCTGTTTTCATCTTAAGTAGTTATTATTCTTTTAGTTCTGAACTTAAAGAACCAGGCGCGACAAAAAAAAGCCGCTATGGGTGGGCTTTATTGAGCGCGACGGTCCGTTTCCATCGTTCCAGTATCAACGGTAATTCTACCAACATCATTTTATAGAGCAGGGCTACTGCTTCCAATTCCTCGTTCAATGTGTCATCGGTGTGGCGGATAGACCTGATTTCATCCAGGATGCCGAAAAACACCCTGATCCTGTCGGTCATGGTCTGCTCATTGAAGATACCGGCCAGGTTGGCTGAAAAGTAGCGTTTTCGCTGGCCGCCCACGGTTTTAGACGTGATCATCTTAGTGGATTCCAGCATTTTGATGGCATTAGATACAGCACTTTTACTCACGCCGAAATACTCCACTATCTGTTCAAACGTAGCCTGGGAGTCTTTACACAGCAAGAGATAAATATAGGTCCGTGCTGCCACCGGTGTAAGGCCCAGGCCTTCCATGGCAACGCTCAGTTGCTCGATCTTCTCCCTGTGTTTTTCCAATGCTGCTGTTTTTACTGGACAAAGTTGGATAAATAAAATTGGTTTTCCAAAAAGAGAACCAATTTTGTTTTGAGGAGTAGCTGTCACGTGGTATATAATCGAAAGCGCTATAACAGTTATAAAAACGCAAAACGCCCCCCATTATATGCGGAGAGCGTTTTTTCGTATATGCTTTTGGTTTAGACCGATCTTATTGCAGCGTTACCACCGCTCCGTCCTGCGGAATAGTCAGTTTCCCTTCCGGCACGTTCCACGCGTTTGCTTTCTGGCGTAAGGATTCCCGGGTAGTCAGGCAGTGGTCAATGGCTTCCATGTGTACCGCGATTATTTTAGCATGGCCGCTTCCTTTAATCAGCTCCATGGTTTGGCTTTCTTCCATGAGAATGGGCGTGTCTTCATAGCCCGGCATGACTGCGCCCCCGGAATTAATCACCACGTAATCTGGCTGATAGGTATGGAGGTACCCCGCTATTTCCGGGATCCAGATGGTATCGCCGGCAATGTAAATGGTAGGTTCGCCTGCAGCGCTTAATACAAACCCGCTCACAGTACCCATTTTCAGGAGTACTTCGCCACTGCCGTGTTCACCACCTGTTCTTTGAATGGTAATACCTTCCCAGGTGATGGTATCGTGTATCGTGATAGCGTTGGTGAATTTTGCGTCCTGGAAGTAAGCTTCATCTGCGGGCTGATTGATCAGCGGCAGGGCTTTATCTAAGGCTTCGCTGGCAGCTGCATCGAAATGGTCCTGGTGGGTGTGGGTCACCAATACCAGGTCGGTGTCGCGGATGATGTCTGCGATGGGCAGCGGAAGTTCTACGGTAGGACTTTTCACCTTTCCTGCGATAGAGCGCAAACCTGATTTGGGCGCGAACATAGGATCGACCAATATCTTTTTCCCGGCGTAATGGATCACCAATGTAGCGTTTCTTATTAACTGTATGCTCGACATATCAAATGATTTTATACGTCAAAGATACAGGCTCCGGGTGGCTTGCGGCCTACCCAAACAGCACGCGAAGCTACCATTTTGATAAGCTTATATAGCGGGGTTTTGATAGCTGGCCATAAACTCGCTGGTAGTAAGGCCCGTTTGCGATTTGAAGAATCGCATAAGGTGATGAGGCTCGGAGAAGTGCAGCTTGTCGGCAATTTCCGCCACGGTGAGCCTTTCGTGCAGGAGGTAATTTTGGACTTCAGCCAGTAACCGGTGTTTCATCAGGTGGGTAGCGGTTACATTGAATTGGGCCTGCACGGCTTTATTCAGTGAAATCCGGCTAATACCCATCAGTGCAGCGTATTCACTGATGCGCTGCTTTTCATGGATATGTACTTCCAGCAGCTTCCTGAACTGGTAGGCATAGTTGTTTTCTGTTTTTTCTATAGGAAGATGATGTTGATGGGCATATTGCCTGTTTAATTTTTGTAACAGGTAATACAGTAGCGACCGGATAATATGTACGCTATCCGGTTTGGTAGCAGTAAGTTCTGTTTTTATTTCCTGCAAAATATGGCAGGCCCTGTCCATTTCGTCGGCAGGGATGGTCATGTTCAGCGGATAGTCCAGCTGGTAAAAGTAAAGCAGGCGATAGGTGAACAGCTTGTCGGCAAAAAAATCATTCAGGAAGTCTTCCTGGAATATCAGCGTGGTAAAATCCGGATCTTCCAGGGCCGCGGGCCATTGCCTTTTCTGGAAGGGGGAAATGAAAATGACGGTATTATCGCCTATATCAACCTGTCGCTGATCCAGCAATAGCTGGCCTTTGGCGTTCTTAAAGAAGGATATTTCGAAGAAGTCGGTGTTATAGGTGTTGTTATTGGTCCACCGCCTTTGCTGTTGATTGCCGCTAAGCACATTCAGGAGAAAGTCGACGCCGCACTCCGTTTTTTGGAACAAGATAGTTTTTAAAGGTGCCTGCATAGTTGTTGGTCCAGTCGCCAAATGTAAGGAAATATCATGGTCGCGGGAGGCGATATTAATTAGGTAATTTTGTATTGTGAAAAATATTTATATTTTTACTTTATTAATCTATATCATTTTAATCCCTATCTATGGAACAACAGTATAGCCCTTCGGGGACTGTAGCAGGCACTCCTTCCTTAAGTTTTAAGGGGAGTGGATCTTCTTATTTTGGTATCCTGATCATGAACATGTTGCTGTCGATGGTAACACTTGGATTTTATTATCCCTGGGCCCGGGCAGCACGTTTGCGTTTTCTTTATTCCTCTACGGAAATGGAAGGTTCCCGTTTTGCCTGGAATGGCACGGGGAAGGAAATGTTTATTGGCTTCCTGAAAGCGCTGGGTATTCTCGTGGTTATCGCCCTGCTGGTAGGCCTCTTTGCCTGGATGAAAGTACCTTTCCTGGGGTTGCTGGTATACCTGGCGGCCATCGTTTTTGTGGTGCCGGTAGCCATTCACGGCGCTAACCGTTATCACTGGTCCCGGACTACCTGGAGAGGTATTCGTTTCGGATACCGTGGCAACCGGAACGAGTTTGTAAAATTGTTTATCAAAGAAATGTTGCTGACCATCGTTACACTGGGCTTTTATGGCTCCTGGATGTTTATGAATATCCGCAACTATGTTGTTGGCAATATCCGTTTTGGAAGCGGTGAGTTTTTCTACGAAGGCGATGGCTGGGAATATTTCAAGATGAACCTGAAAGGATATCTCCTGACCATTATCACCCTGGGTATTTATGGCTTCTGGTGGCAGGCAGATGTTTTCCGCTATAATATTGAGCATATGCGTTTGCTGCACGGCGATAAAGTGTTTAACTTCCGTTCTACCGCATCTGGTGGCGCTTTTGCCGGGCTGTTGATTTTGAATATGTTGTTGTTGATTTTCACGCTGGGCATCGGTTATGCATGGGTGCAAACCCGTACCATCAAATTCCTGATGGAGAACGTGGAAATAGAAGGCAATATCGCACTGGATGAGTTGGCGCAAACAGAAGAGGAATATAAGAACGCAACCGGCGAAGACCTGGCAGACATGCTGGATCTGAGCATTATTTAATCACGAATGTTTACAGGACAATTTTACAATCACCAGGTGGCCAAATCTACCACTATTACTGTACTGGTAGTAGAGGCGGGTTTGTTACTACAGGTGCCTGCTGCAGAAGAAGGCGTCGTCCAGCCGGTATATTGGTTGTTTACCGATATGCAGACCGACCTGGCCGACCGCAGCTTTATCCGCATTACCCATCGGGGGGCGGATGCAGGTACGCTGGAAGTAAGCGATCCGGCGTTTGTAAAAACGTTCCTGCAATATTATAAACCGTCACGGATTACCCGCCTTGAGCAGCTGGTGGTTCGTGGCGGTCTTAAATGGAGCCTGGGTATTGTGCTGGGTATGATAGCCCTTTTGCTGGTTGGTAATTTCGTGGTATTACCCTGGTGCGCCGGCATCGCAGCAGAGCGGTTGCCGCACTCGTTCGACCGGCAGCTGGGAGAAATGGCGCGCAGCAGCAACCCCGAACCGGTGGATACGGCGGCCAGCGCCCTGCTTACCGCCTTCGCCCGGCAAATACAATGGGATACCGGTGATACCCTCACCTTTGTTGTATCCCGCCGGGATATAGAAAATGCGTATGCCCTTCCGGGTGGATATATTGTGGTGTATACCGGCTTGCTGAAAAAACTGAAAACGCCGGAGCAGCTGGCCGCATTATTATCACACGAAGTGGCCCACGTTACCCGCCGTCATTCTATCCGCGCCCTCTGCAGCAATATGAGCAGTATGCTGCTCATCAACCTTATCTTCAGCGGGGGAGGTACGCTTACCGGGCAGCTGTTTTCCAATGCCGCCTCGCTCAATAGCCTGCGGTATTCCCGTAAATATGAAGAGCAGGCCGACCTGACCGGGCTGGCTACCCTGCGGGAAAACCACATTAATCAACAAGGTATGCTGGCGCTGATGGAAGTATTGCAGCAACTGGATCACCAGCATCATATCCCCGAGTTTATCAGCACACATCCGCTCACAGATCACCGCGTGCGTTATGTACGGCAGCAGATTGCCGAACATCCGGCTACCGCTACGCAACATCCTGTTATGGCAACGCTATTTCAACAATTAAAGGAGGCCTGTCATTAATCCACTGCATCATACCGTCAAGGAGTATACGAAATATCACCGCCGCATTTATTTTTTCTTTACAGCCGTTTTAGCTGCCAGGGATTCCTTCACCCGGAACTTAACGATTTTAGTAATGAGGCCTAACGGCATGGGTGCATTCAGCGGAAACTGTATCGTGCCTTTCCCCGCCCGGTAGGGAGCTATTTCTTCTTTAAATGCTTCGGTACCGCTGGGAGTAGGATAGAAGCCGATATGATTTTTAAACGCAGCAAAATGTACCAGGTTACCCTGTAGCCTGAATGTGGGGATACCATATCGGATAGCTTCTTCCGCATCCGGCGCAGCTTTTCTTATCGTGACCCGGATTTCTTCCAGTATGGTTTGTATGGCCCCGGGAAAAGTGGCAATGTATGCATCGATGGAATCGAAATTGGCGTTATTCATGGCGCATGAGAATTTGACCTGTAACAAATTTACATACGGATTACCGGAATAAGGCGGTGTAAAAGCGACAGTATCTGGGGCAGATGCGACATCCCCATTTCAGGTCATAGGCTCGGACGGCACTGTCAGCATAAAATGAAAGCAGGTGTATTCGGAAATAACATAGCGCTGCTGTGAAAGCCGCGCTATGTTTGGGGAACATGACAAGAATGACGGAGAAGGTTTTTCGAACTCAACTTTATAATGATAAACCATCAGCTGATAAAGAAGTATGGTTTATGGGGTACCGGATAAAAGGCCTTTCAGCGTTTGTCCTGCTATTATTAACAGCTTGTATTACAGCGGCAAAAGTATCATAGTATTCATGACTGGTCAACTGCGTAAATTCGCAGGTTCTGATTTTCTTTGTTACTTTTAGGGCAAAAAAGCATGCAATCCGACAGGTTGGACTTAGGGAACTATTCAAAGACTTTTATCACAGACGTGCCGGCTGATCTCAACAGTCCGGAGGCAAAGGAATTTAAGAAAACCATCCGGCGCTTCCCGGATGAGGCGATCTATATTTATTCGTTTAAGGAAAACCGCATGTTATATGCCGATGGTTGGGAGGACTTACTGGGGTACCGGGATGATGAAATTACCATGTTAACGATTGTGAATATCACGGCGCCGGAGTATGCCCCATTTTCCAATGAGTTGAACGACAAGGCATTGATGTTCCTGCACAACAAAACCACTGACCTGGAGCAATACAGTTTTATGATCGAGTTAAAAAAGATTCATAAAAATGGCACACACATCCCGTTGATTTCCAAAGTGGGTGTGTTTAAAGCAGAGCAGGGCCACGTTTCCAGCATTATTGGCCATTCGCAACGGAATGAAAGTATCAAACTGGGTAACGTGATGCGCTATGCCGCTTATGGCCCCGAAAAATCGGAGTTCGAAGATGAGCTCAATAAGCAGTTGTTCCGGCACTATGCCATTTCAGAGAAGGAGAAGGAAGCCCTCTCCCTGGTAGCGGAAGGATTTTCGTTTAAAGAGATAGCCGCCCGCTTCGGTGTTTCCCAGTCAGCCATCGAAAAAAGGATTATCCCGATGTATAAAAGGTTTGAAGTAAAAAGCCTGACACACCTGATCAGTTTTGCCTTTGCCAATCATATTCTGCCTTAGAAAACAGGTGTTTCGGCTAATTCCAGGTTAAGGGAGAGCATTTTCTCTTTTTCTACGCCTATACTGTGCAGCATATTTTTCCATCTTTCAGATAATTTCCTGGCGTCATCATCATCGCCCAAAACCCAGATCACGTTGGTTTGTTTGAGTACCGTGCGGTTGATATCATTGGAAGAAAAGGTATCTACAAAGCTGAGAAAACGCTCGGGGCTGATCAGCTCTTCTTTGATGGGGTGACCGGGATTAATATCATCGATCACCAATATAGAAGCCCGGCGCCAGGTCCAGAGGGTGTCGGCCGTAGCGTGTTCGTCCTGTTCAAAGAACATGCAATACAATTTCATGGCAGAGGTGTATACAGCTGCGTGGTGACGGATAGATAACTCGGTGGCAATGGCCACGCTGAGGCTGGTCTTGCCGCTTCTCTTCGGGCCAAACAGGAACAGGTGCATTCCCTGTACTTCGTTATCCAAAAAACGTTGTACAATGGCCACATCAGTGTCCGGTATTTTTTCCGTATTCCATTGGCTGAGGCGGAACTGGAAGGGATAAGCCGGTGTTTGCAGGTACATTTTGGTGAGATACCAGTAATAGGCGGGATATATCATGCCGATCGCCAGCACAATGGCTATCATCAGCGCCGTGTCGGTAGGAGCGCAGCAAAGCGAAGCCGTGAAGGCGCCGAACCAGAAGAACAGCAGATCGGTAACGGTATCGAACGCAATATTGCCCCAGGCTGGTTGAAATACATAGGCCTTTTTTACATCGCCACGTTTAGAGAGCAGTAAAGGTCCCAGGAAATTGAAGGTTTCAAAAAGCAACCATATAGCGCTTATCACCGAAGCGGCCCAGAGAGCAGCGCTGGTATCTGCCATCCTTTTTTTTAGGAAAAGAAAGAACAGGAAAGTAGGAATAAAGCCCAGGGAAAAATGACCGAACTGGTTGGCCAGCCAGGAATAAGTAAGGGTAACACCCCGGTAGGAATCTTTACCAATCAGGTCGGCCAGCAACTGCCGGTACATATTTTTACTTGTAATAGCACGCTTCATGTGTACAAATAGGAATAAGGAATGCAATAATAGCCGGTAAAGATAAAAATACTTTGATGAGAAGGCGGTTTCTCTCCCCAAAAAAATCGACTTTTGTAACGGCCCGGCGTATACGCATACCAGTGATATGCAGGGAATAAAATGACAGACGCTATATGGCAAAACGTGCAACAGTAATACCACAGATCAACCCGTCTTCCTTTAAATTTTTACAACAGCTGAAGGCGAATAATAACAGGGACTGGTTTAATGAACATAAAACAACGTTTATCCAGGAACAAGATGCGGTAGCGGCATTCGCAGATGCCCTGCTGGAGCAGTTGTCGACCCACGACCTGATAGAAACGCCCTCAGGCAAGAAGAGCCTGTTCCGCATTTACCGGGATACCCGTTTCTCACAAGATAAAACGCCTTACAAATCCCATTGGAGCCTGGCTTTTAGACGGGCTACCAGGCAACGGAGGGGTGGATATTATATGCAGCTGGAACCTGGCAACAGCTTTATTGGCGGTGGCTTTTTTGGCCCCGTAGCCGACGACCTGAAAAAGATCAGGGATGAAATTGCCTTTGACGCGGCGCCGCTACGGAAAATATTGAAAAGCCGGGCATTTACCTCCCTGTTTGGCACTTTACAAGGGGAGCAGCTGAAAACCGCCCCTAAAGGCTTTGATGCGGATCATGAAGCCATTGACCTGTTAAGGTATAAGCAGTTTCTTCTTATCCGTAATTTTTCTGATAAAGAGGTATTGAGTGAATCTTTTCTGGCAGAGGCTAACCGCACCTTCCAGGGAATGCGGCCTTTCTTCGATTATATGAGCATGGCGCTAACAGCCGATGCCAATGGCGAGGAAGCATAGCTTTTTATGCGGGAGATCAGAAATCTCCCGCAATCATCCTATATAATAATTGGGGGAACAGGCATACCCCCTGTTTTAATTTTCAAGATATGGAAAACGAACCATCCTCCATTTTCGACGAAGAGTTTTTAACGGAAACGACTATACGACGTCGCCACCTGTTATCCAAGCCATTAAAGCGATATGTCTGGTGGTTCCTGGTACTTTGTAGCCTGGGTGCGCTCCACACCATGAAGGAGCTTTATAGGGCTATCGGTGACCCTGACCGGGAAGAACAGGCAATTGGGCAAGCATTGATCCTGGTATTCCTGGTTTTGTGGGTCTTATCAAGTTTACTCATTTTGAGGGAAAAGAAACCGGGCATCCTATTGGCATTGATCGTTACCGGCATTTCTATATTACTGCAGTTTTTTAATATCGGAAGCGTTCTTTTGTGGCCAGGAGATCATCTTAATCCTGTGATTTCCACCATTGGCACCGCTGTAATTAGCCTGGCGCTGGAAATACCTTACGCCATCATGCTATGGAAGGTCAGAACGAAATGGGAGGCAATCGATATGTCGAGGCCATAAGCTATACCTGCATTATTCTTCCACCACGTGATACCGGTCTTCTTCCACTAGTATTACTGCTTGCGGCACTAATTCCTGACCCGGTTCCACTTCTGCTACGGTATCTATCATGGCTCTTTCCGAAAAAGAATCGCGGGTGGGGGAGGTAGCAGCATGTACTGCCGGGTGTTTGGGCGTATAGTCGTTGGCGGTACTATCTAAAAAATCTGCCGGAATGCTTTCCTGCAATACGATATCGTTGGGAGCTGGGTGTTCAGGAGCTGCGAGGATGCCTTTCCGGTGAGCTGAAAATTTACAAGCGGTGGCTGTCAATAGCATACAAACAACGATAGGAAAGAGGCGCATGGGGTAGTTTCCTTTTTACTACTAAGATATAAAAAAATATTGCATTTGTAAAGACTCTTGTAAACAAGACAGGTTTATCTGGTTAATCGCGCGAATGGTGGTAACTTGCATAAAATAGTGGAGGAGCTATATGAGTATCGCCATTTTAGATGATTACCAGCACGTTATCCAGGGGCTGGAATGTTTCAATATGCTCGATGAGCAGGAGGAAGTACTTATTTTACATACCGCAGAAAAAGATCCGGCCCGCCTTGCCGCCGCCCTGGATGGCGTAGAAGTGCTGGTGCTGACCCGCGAAAGAACAGATATCAACGAAGCTTTGTTGTCCCGGTTACCTCATTTAAGACTGATTAGCCAAACCGGTAAAATTTCCCGGCATATAGACCTCGACGCGTGCAACAAACATGGTGTGGCCGTGGCGGAAGGCGTAGGTTCTCCCATTGCGCCGGCGGAACTGACCTGGGCCCTGATCATGAATGTACTTCGCCAGATTCCCGCTGCCATTGAAGGGATGAAGCATGGGAAATGGCAGGTGAATATGGGACAATCGGTACATGGAAAAACTATTGGCATCTGGGGATACGGCAAAATCGGTAAGATGGTGGCCAACTATGCGAAGGTGTTTGGCGCGCGTGTATTGGTATGGGGGAGCGAGGACTCCCGGGGAAAAGCGCTGGAGGATGGTTTTGATAAAGCTGCCAGCAAGGCGGCGTTTTTTTCCCAGGCCGATGTGATCTCCCTGCACCTGCGCCTGAATGAATCCACCACCGGCATTGTCCAGGAAATTGACCTGGATATGATGAAACCCACCGCGGTATTGATTAATACTGCCAGGGCGGAATTAATAGCGCCGGATGCGCTGCTGAATGCGTTGAAAAAGGGACGGCCCGGTTTTGCCGGTATCGACGTATATGAAGAAGAGCCGGTATATAACCCCCATGACGAACTACTGAAAATGCCGAACGTAGTATGTACACCACATATAGGCTATGTAGAAAAGAATGGATACGAATTATATTTCGGGGCAGCCTTTGAAAATGTGATCAACTTTCTCGAGGGCGCCCCTACGCATATTGTAAACCCGCAGGTGCTGCGTTGATTGTAGCTATCAGGGCTGATAGGGGCCGCCGGGTTCTCCCCAGCCCCACTTAGGCATGGGCTCATGAGGGTTCATCGTGAGGTTGGTATCCTGGGAGTTGATGACCGCTATCCTGGTACCCCATTCTATATAGGCTGCAAATGCCGACCGGAACTCCGGATCTGCCGGCAGTTCCAGCTCATCGGCTGTGGCCACCAGCAGTTGTACCCATCTTTTCCGGTGTTCCTCTGTGAGATGCCGGCCCAGATGCTTCGTTACCATCGCTGCATGCGACCCTTCGTTACTACTATATATTTTAGGCCCTCCAAATACCTCCGCAAAAAAATGCGCCACATGCACCTGGTGGGTGGGCGACATATGCCTGAAGATTGGTTCCAGTAAGTCGTCCTTCAATACCTTGTCGTAAAATGCCACCATCAATTTTTCAAATACCGGCATCCCGCCCGCCCATTCATAAAGCGAAGGGACTTGTTTATTCGTTTCCATGTTGCTTGGTTTAACAATAAATGATAAAGCTACCATCGTCGCACGACGAAATCAACAACTTACCAAAAAGTAAGTTCAATAAGAAAAGAAATATCCGGGCCATCATTTTTTGTTTGCGGGAGAGAAGAAAAGGCAGGCTAACGCCAACGATAGTACGTTTTACGCCATGGGTATACGTAAACATTTTATCCCGGAAAACGGATGAGCAGAAATTATATAGGATAAACGCATAAAAGTAACGATATGTCTTCTTAAGTGCTAATTTAATATTAGCAGCAAGCCCGGCGTTGACAATTTGTATCTCACTGCCGTATATTTGAGGGTGATATTCACAGGCAGGTAAAATTATAAGATGGATTTTAATCAGTTTAAACAATCCTTGCAACAGGCGCGTCCACCGGAACATATCTCTGTGTTCCTGGAATCATTATGGTACGATGGCAAAGGCGATTGGGCCAGGGCCCACGACCTGGTCGACGATTTGCCCGGAACGACTGCTGCCCGCGTGCATGCCTACTTACACCGGGTAGAGGGCGACCTTGGCAACGCGGACTATTGGTATCGCCAGGCCGGAGAAAAACGTCCCGCCTGTTCCCTGCAGGAAGAGTGGGAGCTGCTGGTTCACCATTTTATAAAGTAATATCTCACACACTTTACGGGTACTTTCTACATTTGTGATTGATTATTAGTGTATAGAAAAACACTAATTATTTGTATATTCCACGAAGCCCGGATCAGTTTATTATTGAATCGTTAGTTATTTTAGTCTTTACCGGAGTATGTGGAAATTTATCCTTTTACTGTTCTTATCTGTTCTTCTTTTTATACCTGCTGATTATGCGCAGTCTTATGGACTTCGCTTTTCCAGCCATGAAGCAGTACAGGAAAAACGTACCTCGCTGGATCTTACCTCCGCCGGCTCACTGTGTATTAAAAAGAATACCTCGCTGTCGTTCAACCTCAATTTTCTCCCTTATAAAGAAACTTACTTCGGCTACGTAGTGCGCATTATTACGGATAGTCACCAGAATATAGACCTGGTATATAACCAAAAGGAACGCACCTTTAACTTCCTGATCGGTGAAAATTACTCCACCGCTTTCGTGGTAGATTCTGCTGCCCTGTTTGGCCAATGGACCCGCATAGGGATTGCATTTGACGTGACCGGGCACCAGGCTTCCGTATCCGTAAATGGCCGCACCATTGCCCATGGCCCGGTGAAACTACAGGCAGGTACCTGTATGCACGTGTTTTTTGGCACCAACACCTACGAAGGATTTCAAACGGTGGATATTCCGCCAATGAACATACGCGATATCCAGATCAGTGAGGAAGGACAGGTTAAATACAAGTGGCCCCTGTCGGAAAACGATGGGCATATAGCCGTGGACGTGATAGCCGGGAAAAAGGCCGCCATCCGGAATGCCGACTGGATTGGGCCTAAACACCGCCAGTGGCGCCTGTTGCAAAGCTGGGAAATAAACGGTAACCCCAGCGTGGCTTTCGACCGGGACAACGAAGTGCTGTATGTGGTGTCGCGCGACTCCCTGTATGATATCTCTTTTAAGCAGGAGCTGAAACACGCCGGGAAATTATCACAGCCGCTGGATTCCCTCATGCCCGGCAACCAGTCGGTATTCAATCCTTTCAATCATCGCTTGTATAACTATTATATAGATCATCAGAAAGCAGGAGTCTACGATACGGTGGCCCGCAAATGGGATGTGAGCTATGCGCCGGATCTGCTCACGGTTTTCTGGCAGGCCAATAAGTTCGTGTCCAGGGCCGACTCGTCCCTGTATGTACTACTAGGGTATGGACAATTACAATATAAGAACAAAGTACAGCGGTACCGGTTGGCCGATAAACAATGGGATTCCATTGCCACTACCGGCGAGCGGATTACGCCCCGTTACCTGGCGGCAGTAGGCGCCACGCCTAATGGCGATACCGCGTATGTGCTGGGAGGATACGGCAGCAATAGCGGTAACCAGGTGGTGAACCCCCGCCATTACTACGACCTGGTGCGGTACGTGGTAAAGGACCGGGCGTTTCATAAAATATACCAGTTGCCCGACCCGCCTGCACAGTTTTGCTTTGCCAACAGCCTGGTGCTTGATGCCGATCATAAAACCTGGTATGCGCTGATTTTCCCCGACGACAAATTCAATACAGCTTTACAGCTGATTCGCGGCTCGCTGGAAACGCCGGGCTATACCCCGTTGGCGGGTACCATTCCCTATTCTTTTCACGACATCAAGTCATTTGCCGACCTCTATTATTGTAAAGACAGTAAGCAACTGGTGGCTGTAACATTATATACGTCGAAAGACAACATGACTACCGTGAAGGTATACACGCTGGAGTTTCCGCCGGAACTGTTGACAGCCGATGCAGCTTTACCGGTTTCATCGCCATTCCGTTGGTACTATTTACTGGTGCTACCGGTATTGGGACTGTTGGTATGGTGGTGGAAAGGCCGTCGCCCGCAGGCGGTTACGGTGGTAGCCGTGCAGCCTGCGCCGGTAGCACCGGAAGAGAAGGAAGTTTTGGCAGAAGCTATGCCGGAGCAGGAGATAGCAGTATTACCCGAACCTGGTAAACGGGGACATGTCTTTTTCTTCGGTCCTTTTGAAGTACAGGATAAAGAAGGGCAGGATGTTACCAGGTTCTTTACGCCGCTCCTGAAGGAATTGTTCCTCCTGATCAGCATTCATACCCTGCGTACCGGCAAAGGTATTTCATCGGAAAGGCTGTATGCCACCCTTTGGCGCGATAAGTCAAATAAGGAAGCGCAGAATAACCGTTCGGTGAATATGGTAAAGCTGAAAGCGATCCTGGATAAGTTGGGCGCCTGTGCATTTGTGAAGGAGGCTGACCGCTGGAGCTTACAATATGCGCCATCTGATATCCGGATGGACCTGGCCGATTTTCAACAGCTGTTGCAGGCGCCGCGCCCATTCAGTAAGGACCGGGTACGGGAGCTATTGGGCATCCTGCGTCGGGGCGCTTTTCTGCCCGATGCCCATTACACCTGGCTGGAAGACATTCAGTCGGAGATTTCCAATGCTGCGCTGACGATGTTGACCGATGCCGCGGAGCAGTTTCCCGCCGACGCCGAGTTCCTGATCGAAATAGCCGATAGTATTTTCCTCTTTGACCTGGTAAATGAAGAGGCGTTGCGACTCAAATGCAGCAGTCTTATTTCCCTGGGCCGTCATTCGCTGGCGAAAGCAGCGTTCAACAAATTCACCAAAGAGTACCTCCATATGTATGGAGAAGAATTCCCGCAGGTGTTTACCGACTTCTCCGGCGATAAATAAAAAATATTTTAACGGTTCTAATACCGGTGTTAGTGCTTTATTAGTGCCTTCATTAAGGGCCGGCAGCTACCTTGCAGGTAAGAAATGAATAAGACAAGATTCCACGTCTTGGGCACTTAGGCCGTTTTTATTACGAATGACAGCATGCTGGTGAGGTAGTTCACCAGCATTTTTTTTATGGGTACTCACCTGAACCCGCCTACGAAAAGAACGAAATCGGGATAGTTTGATCAGTTAAAGTGATATGAAATGAATATTTTTCAATTTATTGATTATTAATTTGTTGTGGGCGTTGTTTGTTAGGGTGCTTTTATTGTATTTAATATTTTACTTTAAGTGAACAGGCACCTGCGCCGTGCCCGTCATATATAAGAATGTCGTCCCGGGTACGCCTCCCCGGGACGATGTGTAAGACCAACGAAATAGCCCGCCTTCTTGTCTTTTCTCCGGAAAAAAAATTTAAGAAAATGCCCCATTAATGCTCCAGTTAGTTCATTATTAGCGCTGCTGTTAGCCCCCTGGCGCTTACTTGCAGGGTATTATTTTTTATCAATCGAAATATCAATCGCGTTATGAAAAGAGTTCTATTGCTGATGCTCCTTGCATCAGGTCTGCTACAGACCTATGCTCAAAAGCAGTTGACAAAGGGTAAAGTGCTGGATGAAACCGGCCATCCGCTACCCGGCGCCACTGTACGGGTAAAAGGGACTACCATCTCCAGCCCCACGAATGCCCAGGGCGAATTCCAGGTGAATACCGCGGAAACATCCAACCCGGTATTGATCATTTCCTACATTGGATATATTACCGCGGAAGCGCCGGTTACCGGGAACGGTGCGGTATCGGTGCAGCTGAAAACTGATCCCCGCTCTTTAAACGACGTGGTAGTAGTAGGTTATGGTACCCAAAAGAAAAGAGATGTAACCGGCGCTACCAGCTCCATCAAGGCAGTAGACATTGCCAAACGCCCGCTGGTGAGGGTAGAGCAGGCCTTGCAGGGCACTACCTCCGGCGTAACCGTACAAAGCGGCAGTGGCCAACCGGGAAAAGGACTGAGTGTACGTATCCGCGGCGCCAGCTCCGTGAGCGGCGGTAACGACCCGCTTTACGTAATCGACGGCTACATTGGCGGCAATATTGAATCGGTGAGTCCCGCCGACATTGCCTCCGTTGAAATCCTGAAAGATGCCTCTGCCACCGCCATCTATGGCTCCAGGGGTTCTAACGGCGTAGTGCTCGTTACCACCCAGTCAGGCAAAGAAGGGAAGCCCAGGGTAAACTTCAGCTCCTGGCTCAGCAAAGCCAGCATCCCCAAAAAACTGAGTTTGATGAACGCCTTTCAATTTGCGGAACAGGTAAATAAATATACCCTCGCAAAAGATAACAGCGCTACGCCTCCCTTCAGCGATGCCGATCTGAAAGGCTTTCAAAACAATCCCGGCACCGACTGGCAGGATGCCATCACTCAGCAACCCTGGATTCAGAATTACCAGGTAAGCGTTTCCGGCGGATCGGCCAATGTGAAATATTTCTTCTCTTACAATCACCTCGACCAGCCAGGTATCCTCATCAATCAATGGTATAAAAGAAATACCCTGAGAGCCAATATGGATGCACAGCTCAACGACCGGATGAACCTGAAGGTGAACATCACCGCCGTATTACCTCAAACACATAATACCGACTACTCCGGCGATATCACCGATCCGTTTGCGCAGGCGTATCAATACGATCCTACCGTACCGGTAAAAGATGCCAGCGGGAAATATACCCCTGGTTCTCCCCGGGCTTCTAACCAGTATAATCCTGTAGCCAATGCCAGGAACCGGTCGGTAGATGTAAACACCACCAACGTTACGGCTACCGGTGTGTTCACCTATCGCATCCTCGATCACCTCACCTTCACGTCCAACAACAGCTACGAGCTGCAATCGCAGTTGAGCCAGTCGGTATTCCCCCTCGAAACCAATGAAGGCAACGTGAAAAACGACTATGCACAGGCAGAAACCAATCGTTACCGGAGCTGGCAAAACAGTAACTTCCTTACTTACACCAACCGGTTTGGCGATCATGCGCTCACGGTAACTGCCCTGTTTGAGCAGGCCTCCAAAACCAACACCAACGTAAAGGCACAGGCAAAAAATCTATCCAGCTACAACAACGGCTATTATAACCTGGGCCTGGGTGGTACACAGCTTACCACCAGCGGATACTGGGCAGACGCACTTATCTCTTATATGGGCAGGGTGAACTATGCCTATAAGGATAAATACCTGTTGACCGCCGCCGTTCGTACTGATGGATCGTCCCACCTCACGCAGAAATATTCCACCTTTCCCTCTGTGGCCCTGGGTTGGGTGATCAACAAAGAGGGCTTTATGGAGCAGTCGCGCGTAGTGACAGGTTTGAAGCTGAGGGCCAGCTACGGACAAACCGGCAATCAGGCCGTTCCGGCGTATGCTACTATTGCCCAGATCAACAGCGGCGGTCCCGCTTATTATTTCGATGGCTCCACACCGGCCGTATCTACGCCGCTGGGAACACCAGTATCACAAAGCCTGCAATGGGAAAAGAATACTACCTATGATGTAGGAATCGATGCGGAGTTGTTCCGCGGCCGCCTCACCTTCACCGCCGATGCCTATAACCGCCAGATTACCGACCTGCTGTACAACGTTCCCAATGCCAGTTATTATGGTGGCGGCAACTACCAGAAGAACCTGGGCAGCCTGGAAAACAAGGGATTAGAGTTCAGTATCGGGGGGATGCCGGTAGCTGGTAATAAATTCAAATGGACCAGTAACTTCAATATTTCCTTTAATCGCAATAAGGTATTGAACTTGGGGGGTATTGACAATGTGATTGTCAATAATATAGGCTCCGCACAAAATGGCGCTGCCATCCTGAAAGTGGGTCAGCCGCTGGGTTCTTTCTTCGGGTATAAATTCCTGGGCACCTGGAAAACAGAGCAGGCCGCGGAAGCTGCCTTGTATAATGCCAAACCCGGTGATGCCCGGTACGAAGACCTGGATAACAGCCACTCCTATACGTCGGCCGACCTGCAGGTAGTAGGTAATGGTACCCCGAAGTTTGGTTTCGGGTTTATCAATGATTTCAGCTATGGCAACTGGAGCATGAATGTGATGTTCCAGGGCACCCATGGCAACCAGATCTATTCTTTCACTACCCCATACACCCTCGGTGGACTGGGAGATGCCCGCCATGCAACGTCTACGGAAGTACTGCGCATGTGGACGCCGGAAAATCAAACCAACGTGCCTACCTATACCAGCAACAGCTTCCTGACCAGCAGCCGTTGGGTATATGATGCCAGCTATATTAAGCTGAAAAACATATCGCTTACCTATACTTTCCCGGAGAGGATACTCAGCAGGATCCATGTCAACAGCCTGGATATTTACGTGAGCGCCCAGAACATCTGGACCATCACCAACTACCCCGGGTATGACCCGGAAGTGACCAATGCTACCAACGCCATTACACAAGGGTTGGAAACAGGCACTATTCCTAACCCCAAAACATATACAGTGGGATTAAGACTAGGCTTATAAGCCGCGAAGGAAAAGCAAAGGATTACATTTTTCTAAAAACTACGATTATGAACTTCAGATATTTAATGCCCCTGGCGGCAGCGGTGGTGATGGGAACCAGCTCCTGCGTGAAGCTGACAGAGGACCCGAAAGGAAATTTAACCACTACCAATTATTTCGCTACCCAGAAAGACCTGGACGCAGCAGTAAGCGCTATTTACCAGCGGCTGAGCGTAGACGGCGCCTGGGCTTTTACTAATAAAAGCACTTCTTATTTCGGCGCAGATGACCTCACCACCGATAAGGGGCTGAACAAGCAGGACTTCCGCGAGTTTGACAAGCTGGAAGGCACCAGTACCAATGAAGGCCTGAAGGCGCAATGGAATGGCCCGTGGAGTGCCATTTACCAGGCCAACAATGTATTGCTCAACTACCAGAAAGTGCCTACCACTGATGCTAATAGTGTGGATGCCCGCAACCATTCGGCCGGGCAGGCCTATTTCCTGCGCGGCCTCTGTTATTTTATGCTGGTAAGGACTTTCGGCTCCGTACCTATTGTAGACAAGCAGGCAGAAATATCTGTAGTGCCGCCAAGAGCAGACGTAGCACACATTTACGAATTCATTGTGAACGACCTGAAACAGGCCACTACATTGTTACCGGCCAAATGGTCGTCTGGAGCCGATGTGGGAAGGGCTACGAGCCTGGCGGCAAGGGCGTTGTTGTCTAACGTATACCTGACCATGGCGGGCTGGCCCCTGAATCAAACGGCCAATTACGCATTGGCGGCCACCGAAGCAGATGCGGTGATCCAGGCAAAGCAATATACGCTGATGGACGACTACCTGCAGGTATTCAGAACCAACAATAACGCAGAAAGCATTTTCGGGATCCAGTTTAATGTAGGTGGTAATGCGCCTAACCGCTCTTTCGGGTCTACCAGCGTACCATTGGAAGAAACCGCACTGGACGGTTCCGGCGGCTGGGACGATTTTTACCCCGAGGTCAATTTTTACCTGAATGCGCCCAAATGTAAACGTACCGATGAAACGTTTTACACCACCATCAAACTCCGGAATGCGGATAATAAAACGTACACGCTGGTGAATTGGGACAACCCGCTCACCAATGCCCGGCATCCTTATTATAAGAAGTTCCGCTATGGTGTAGGAGACGGGGTACAGGAAACAGACAACACCATTATACAAATTAAGCCCAGCACCAATAAAACCACAGACGTGATCCGTTATGCCGAAACGCTGCTCACTTACGCAGAAGCTGCCGCTATGTCGGAGGGAAATCCTTCCGCTAAAGCGTATAGTGCCGTAAATGAAGTAAGGCACCGGGCGGGATTACCCCCTTTAACACCAGGCTTGCCGGCAGCCGCCTTCCGCGATTCGGTGGTATATGAAAGAGCCTACGAGTTTGCCGGCGAATTTGGTCAACGCTGGTTTGACATTGTGCGATTGCAGCTGTTACCCAAAGTGTTGGCAGCCCGCAGCACTACGGCAGAACAAAATAAGATCAACAGCAATTCGCTGACGAACCCGGGGCCCCGGTACCTGGCCCCGATACCATTTGGTGATCTGAGTCTCAGCCCCGGCTGGACGCAGAACCCTGGCTACTGATGCTTCCTGATTTGACCCGTAATAGTTTAATCATGCCTTGTGCATGATTAAACTATTTTGTTAATTCGTTGTGCAGCCAACAGCAATTTCTCTCGGCGTATAAACTATAGTGAATGAATAAAGTAATGTGGAAGCTGTGCAGCCTTTTATTGCTCACACCTTTTGTATCCTTGCCGGGCTATGCCGCCACTGCGGCCGGCCACGACTCTGTTCCCGGACCTAAGCAAAGTATCGACCTGATAGATCCTACCATTGGCAACGTAGGACAACTGCTGGAACCAACCCGGCCCACTGTGCAGTTGCCTAACCAGCTAATACGGTTTACGCCACAGCGGAAAGATTTTATGGACGACCAGATCGACAACTTTCCATTAACCATTGTATCGCATCGCTTAGGGCAGGTATTTGCGCTCAAACCCACTTTGCAGACGCCTTCAAAGCAAGCCTGGCAAGCCAGGATGGCGTATGACCATAACCTGGAAGTGAACAAGCCCTGGTATTATGCTACCTGGCTGCTCGACGATGAGATCAACGTGGAGTTTACTGCCGGCAGGAAAACAGGGTATTACCGTTTTCGTTTCCCGCAAAACAAAAGCAAGTCGCTCTTGCTCGATGTATATAATGATGGTGCATCGGCCTTTCAATTTTTACCTGGCAACGTGCTTACCGGCATGGAAACCTATAACGGCGATATCAGGATATACCTGTACGGCGTATTCAGCGAAACCGGCACGCCTGGTGTAGTAGAACAGGACCAGTTAACGAACCATACCAGCGTTAGCGGCAAAGGCAGCAAGGCCTGGATCACTTTCCCGGCCGCCACCAAAGAAGTGACCTTTAAATATGGTATCAGCTATATCAGCGCCGAGCAGGCAAAAAAGAACTATGAAACAGAGATCAGCAAAAAAGACTTTGACGCCGTAGCTGCCAATGGCAAAAAGGCCTGGTCGGAGGTGATGTCGCAGGTACAGGTGAAAGGAGGTACGCTGGCGCAGCAGCGGTCTTTTTATACTGCCTTATACCGCTGTTATGAAAGGGCGGTGGATATTACGGAAGATGGACAATATTATAGCGGTTTCGATAAACAGGTTCACCGCGACAGCCGTCCGTTTTATGTAGATGACTGGTCCTGGGATACCTACCTGGCCCTGCATCCGTTGCGAATGATCCTCAACCCAGCCAGGGAGGAAGACATGCTGGAATCGTATGTACATATGTACAAGCAAAGCGGCTGGATGCCTACTTTTCCCGTATTGTTTGGCGACCATGCCTGTATGAATGGCTTCCATTCTTCCGTGGTAATGCTGGATGCCTGGCGCAAAGGGCTGAAGCGCTTCGATATTGAGAAAGCGTATGAAGGTATGCGCAAAAATGCCACGGAGGCTACCATGCTGCCCTGGCGTAATGGCCCAAAGACGGTGCTGGACGATGTATACCGGGAGAAAGGATATTTCCCCGCCCTGCACAAAGGGGAAAAAGAAACGGTGCCCGAAGTACATAGCTTTGAAAAACGACAGGCCGTAGCGGTGACGCTGGGCGGCGCGTACGACGATTGGGCCGTGGCCGAACTGGCGGGCGATCTGCGCAAAACCGGTGATCAGCGTCTGTTTGCACCCAGGGCTAAAAATTATAAAAACCTGTGGAATGCCGATAAAGGATTTTTTCTTCCGAAAGATGACACAGGCGAGTGGATCGATATCAATGTAAAGTATGATGGTGGCCTGGGTGGGCGCGATTATTATGATGAAAATAATGGGTGGACTTACCTGTGGCAGGTACAACAAGACATTCCCGGGTTGATTGGGTTAATGGGAGGGAAGCAGACCTTCGTTAACCGGCTGGATCAGCTGTTCCGCGAACCGCTGGACATGTCGCGGTATACTTTCTGGAATAAGTTTCCCGATGCCACCGGCCTGGTAGGGCAGTATTCCATGGGAAATGAGCCCAGCTTCCATATTCCTTACCTGTATAACTATGCCGGCGCCCCCTGGAAAACGCAGCAGCGCATCCGGTTTTTACTCGATGCCTGGTTTAAAGACAATATCTTCGGCATTCCCGGCGATGAAGACGGTGGCGGTATGTCGGCTTTCGTAGTATTTTCTTCCATGGGATTTTACCCGGTAACGCCGGGTATCCCGGAATATACCATCGGTAGTCCTGTATTTGAAAAGGTAAGTATTGCTTTGCCCAACAAAAAGCAATTTACCGTCATTGCGCATAACAGTTCTGTCGTAAATAAATATATCCAGCAGGCAAAGTTCAACGGGCAACCTTTGAATAAGCCCACGTTTACTCACCAGCAGCTGGTGGATGGCGGCACCCTGGAGTTGTTTATGGGCCCCAAGCCCAATAAGAGCTGGGGCGTACAATAGCTCGCAAAGCAGCAAAGGAGCAAAGCACTTTTGTTCCTTTGCTGCTCTGTTCCTTTGCGCCTTTGCGGGAAACCTTATCTTCGCTGGTATGAAGATGATCGTTACACTGGAACTGGATACCGCAGCCAACAACTTCTTTAACCAGCTGCGCCAGCAATATTACCCCGCCCATGCCAACCAGGTAAATGCTCACCTGAGTTTATTCTACTCCCTGCCCGACGAGCCGGCCATTCCTGCTACCTTGTCCACCTTTACGGCCCATACCCCTTTTTCGCTGCAGGTGAGTGGGTTGCAACGCTATCCTAACGGCCTGGCCTATACGCTCACGGCCGACACTTTATTGTCGCTGCACCAGGCATTGCAACAGCATTGGGAACCCTGGCTTATTCCGCGCGACCGCCAGCCTTTGCGTCCGCATATTACTATTATGAATGGGGTAACCGATTTCAAGGCCCAGCAGCTGTATGAAAAGTTGCAGTCATCGTTTCAGCCCTTTGTTGTACAGGCCACCGGGATAGGATTGTGGCAATACCAGAAGGGCCCGTGGAAACTAAAACAGTTGTATGCTTTTGATATGCGCGAGAGATAAAATGTATGTATGATGTAAATTTTTTATATTTACATCGTCAAAAACCACATACGCGAAATACCTACCTATGAAACAACGCTACTTATTATTCCTTATCCTATTGATGGGGTCCTTCTTTTCCATGTCGGCTCAGCAAAATGTGAGCAATCCCGGCAGCCGGGCCAAGGCGGCCATCCAGTTTACCAAAATACTGGAAGAAGCAGCTATGGCTTATCCGCCGCATTTGTCTTACCTGACAGAGCAGGGGGCTAAAATTGAATCTGCTTTCCGGATCAGTGAAGACGGTACTTTATCGGTTACTTTCCGTTACCCGGTAGAAAACAGCTTTGCCCTATATCGCCTTACCGCGCCTATCAGCGCCATAAAGAGCGTATTCTATGATTATTATATAGGACTGGAGTTTGAAGGAGCGGTGGTAAACATTACTGAAAGCGACAAAGGCAGCCGGGAACTGAAAGAAAGCAATAAGATAAACCTCTTTCATATTGCGATGCCTGGCGACGGCCCGAATGGCGAACGCCTGAAGGCACGATTTGAGCAGGGGTTGCAGGCCTTCCGGGAAAATTATAAATAGGGCGGGCACGCAAGAAATAAAGCAGCAAAGTCGCAGGGAACTTATCTACCTCTATGTGGCTTTGCTGCTTTGTGTTTTTGTAGGTTATATTTAATGTGTAAACGCACTACATGAAACTTTTACTTCATTATCATAAATCGCTCAGCAGTTTTAATATTCCTTTTTCATTGTTTGCGGGGGGATTTGGGTGTGCGATGAATGGCAATACTTTTAGTGGTTATATGACCGGTTTCTTGTTGTCGCTG
The DNA here is from genome assembly GCF_012641265.1 of Chitinophaga eiseniae. Classification (GTDB taxonomy): domain Bacteria; phylum Bacteroidota; class Bacteroidia; order Chitinophagales; family Chitinophagaceae; genus Chitinophaga; species Chitinophaga eiseniae_A. The sequence continues at coordinate 299,957 of NZ_JABAHZ010000001.1, forward strand.
CTAAGTGGCGGTTTCCTGCTGTCGGTATTTTTTTATGAGTTGAGATATGCATCCCGTTATTATTTCTATTATAATAAAGGTTATTCCAAAACGCGGCTGGTGGGCATATCCTATCTCTTAAATGTAGGCCTGTGGGGTGTTTACCAGCTTATCAAAAATATAGGACTATGGTGAGAAATGAATTGTTGGCCGACAGTGTATATAAATGCTTTGGTAGCTGGGAAATATTAACAGATTGTTTTGTGCGTTGTTATACCGGGGAGGTAATAGGTATTTTAGGGAGAAATGGTTGTGGCAAGTCTACTTTCCTGAAAATCATTTTTGGCGCCATGGCTGCTGAACATAAGTATGTCAGCATAAATGGCAAAAAGTATGATGCGCCGTATAAAACAAAAGGGCTGATGGCTTATTTGCCGCAGCATGATTTTTTACCGGGTAATCTGACAGTGGAAGAGGTAATCCGTTTGTATGCAGATAGCAAGGAAGAGCGGGAGCGCCTTTTACAACATGCCTGGGTCATTTCTTATCTCCGTCATAAAGTGGATGCCTTATCCGGAGGGGAATGCCGCTACCTGGAGATATTGTTGCTGGTCAATTCTCCCGTTCAATTCATATTACTGGACGAACCGTTTAATGGATTGGATCCGCTGATGAAAGAAAAGGTGGTAGCGTTGATCCAGGCTGCCCGTGCCAGTAAAGGGTTTATTATCACTGATCACGATTATCGTAATATTATTGCCACCAGCGATCGTATTATTTTAGTCACCAATGGCGTGTTTAAAAATATCAGCGATTTGGAAGAGCTGGAACACTGGCAGTATTTGCCACCGGGGCACGCAAAGGAGCTAAGGAGCTAAGCAGCAAAGAATATAAAGAGAGAATAAGTCTGTCCTTATTTCCCTTATTTTCTTTGCTGCTTAGCTCCTTAGCTCCTTTGCGTGCCCTTTGTCTCAGGCAGTTGTTTACTGATATATCCTATGAACGTCCATATTTCAAAGACTTCGTCGATATGCACAGTAGTAGTATCGTAGGCACTGTTGAGCGAATGAAGCGACAGCGTCCTGTTTTGCTTAATGTGATTACCCACTACTTTGAAAACGATTTCTTCCTCTCCACCTTTCAATATCAGTACGCAGGCGGTATTATTTTTCAGGTGTGACCAGTCTTCCAGGTATTGGGCAATAATATGGCTGCCATCGGGGATGGGCTCCATAGAGTCGCCGCTGATGGGAAACATGCGGATGGTTTTGCCCCTGGGTAGTTCCGGTAGCGTGAATTTAGGCAGTGCCGCGATAAATGCCGGGTCGCTAAAGCCGCTGCGGTAGCCAGCTCTGGCTTTTGCGGGCACATACTCCATATTTTCTTCGTTATGGTCATCCACGGTAATAGGCAAAATGCGTATATGCCTGCCCGTGAGATCTATCTTTTTGCCAGCTTCCAGCTCTTCCAGCTGGGCCTCCGGGAGCAGCGACAGGTCTGTTTTTATGAGCAGGTCCATGTCTACCTGGAAGAATCCTGCAATCAATACCAGGTCTTCCATCCGTGGGTTGCGCGTTTTACCGCTTTCCTGTGCGGTGATTTTATTCCTGTTGAGTCCCAGTAAACCGGAGAGATGTTGTTGTGAGATTTTCTTTCGTGTCCGTAATAGTTTTAGATTAGCGGCCCAGAAAAGGGGCTGTTTGTCCATGTATTATATATTTATAATAAATTATATTTATAATTAATAAGGACAAATGTAGGGCTTTTTACGGATTCTGCGGTTGTAAAAGGCTGCTGAGTTGTTGTTTGATAGATTCGCCATGCAGGTCTTTATTAAAGATCATACCGGTAGAATCGATGAGATAGTTTTGTGGAAGGGCTTTCACGCTGTAGGTTTTAGCGGCATCGTTTTTATCTCTCGCAGGGTCGGAGAGGTTCGTCCAGGTGAGGCTGTCCTGCCGGATGGCTTCCAGCATATATTTCCGGTCAACCGGCGGATCGAGGGCGATGCTGATCACCGTAAAGTTTTTGTCTTTGAAGGCATTGTAGGCATCCCGGATATATTGGTGTTCGCGGCGGCAGGGTTCGCACCAGGAGGCCCAGAAGTCGAGCAGCACTACTTTTCCTTTAAAGTCGGAGAGGTGTACCGGCTTCCCGTTGATATCGGGTACCATAAAATCCGGCGCATCGGAGCCGATGGTAAGGTTCCTGGCTCGTTGTATCTCCTCTCCAAAGTCTTTACCGGCGGGGGTACTGCGTATTCTTTCCGACAGTTTTTTGAAGATGGGTTCTATTTCATCGGGGTTGATTTGTATGCCGGCAAGTTCTATCAGGGCTACGAGGCTATAGTAAGAATCGGGGTTTTCGGCGATGTATTTATGTTGCAGCAATTTTTTGGCTTCGTTGGCCACCTGGTATTCCTGGGTGATTTTAGCCTGTTCGGCAGGCGTGGCGCCGCTACGGTTATATTTTTTTGTAAGTCGCTCCATGGGTTTGCGGACGGCTTTGAAGTAGCTGTTATAATTTTTTAGTTCCAGTACAATGGGGGAACTGATGCGTGCACCGTTGATGCTATCGGTGGCCGTTACCCTGGTATCGCCCCGGTCGAGCACAAATATTTTCAGGTCGGCGTTGGGGGGAAGTTGGTTGGCATCCATACATCCGTTGTGATGATCTACCACCAGCATGGCATGTACAGGTCCGTCTATCGTTCCTTCAAAATGAAATGCTCCATTAACGGCTTCCGTAGAATCCACCACTAATTTTTCATTGATTATTTTATGCAGGTATACTTTGGCGGGTCCATTCTGGCGGGTAAACTTTCCGTTTAGTACGTAGGTTACAGGCTGGGCGGTCATAAAAATGGGCCAGCTCAATAAGGCGCAAATTGTTATTTTTTTCATAAGATACTTATCTGCATCCGAAACTATTAACAAAATTTGCTCAATTCGTGTTCGAATCTATTTGTTAATCAGGAATAACAAAAAAAGTATGGCCAATCATAGTAAATCGCCTCATATACTCAATACCTCTACCAATCTCCTGGGATTTTGCCTGATTGTGCTGACTTCCATCAAGGTGGCCCGGCTGAATAATGCCACTATTATTGACGATTGTACCGGGATTGCGGCCATATTGCTGATGGCGAGTTGTTTGCTATCCTTCTTATCGATGAAAACGCGCCGGGAGAAACGTGGAGAACGACTGGAGCAAATAGCTGATTATACGTTCCTCGTGGCACTGATATGTGTGAGTATTACAATTGTTTTTGTATCTTTTAATATCCTGAGCTAAAAAAGCTGGCTATTGGTTGTACCCGTTAACAACGATAGGTAACGGTTTTCCTGTTAGTAAATTTGAAATGCCTATGTATGAAGCAGCCAGAAAAATATGGAAGGTAGTCGCGGAAAACGTGGCGCCACCGCTGTCGATACCCGAATTGGATATACAAAAAAAGATACTTCCCTTTTTCCAGGTAGGAGACTGTTATTACTTTATTTTTAATGCCACCAGGGGAGAGTTTGATTATGTACATCCCGGTATTGCTGACATATTGGGCTATAAGGCAGAGGAATGTACCGTGGCCAAAATAATGAGTTATATACATCCCGAAGATATTGGCCGGTTCCTGGATTTTGAACAGCAGGCGGTAGCTTTTTTTGAATGGTTGCCTATTGATAAAATACTGAAATATAAAGTGCGCTACGATCTGCGCGTGCGCAAGGCCGACGGGCAGTACCTGCGGATGCTGCACCAAACCACGCCGCTGCAGCATGGCGAAGATGGCGCCATATTGCGTACTTTCGGGGTACATATCGATATTACCCACCTGAAATCATCCGGGCCGCCGGTCTTATCTTTTGTGGGAATGGATGGAGAGCCGTCTTATTTAAATATAGATATTAAGAAAGGGTTTAGCCCCTCGCATGAAGTGCTGACCCGGCGGGAAAAACAGGTGTTGGAGTTGTTGCTGCTGGGCATGCCGAGCCGGAAAATTGCGGAAGAGTTAAATATCAGCCGTCAAACGGTGGACAAGCACCGCAAGAACATGCTGCAAAAAACAGGTATCCGTTCTTCCGCCGAAATGGTGGTAAAAGCCCTGAAGGAAGGTTGGGTATAGGCTGCTGAGCTTAATAAAGCGTATTTTTAACACTTAAACAGGGCAGGGGACGTTGTTGTTTTTATTGTTCCTTTTATTTATTATTGCTCCCGGAAGGGCGCCAACCAAAATATAGCCCTTACCAGGCAACCAAATCAATACAGCGTTTTCTTTTTTTTTGTCCATTTAGCAAAAACGTTTTAGCGCAACCATGAGCATGGGTGAAATCAGTGAATGGCAGATGCAGATAGCACGTTATGATGATGAGCAGGCTTTTTCGAGGCTGTTTCGTCACCAGTACGAGCGGTTGTTGCAGTTTTGTATCCGGTACGTACACGTACGGGAAGTGGCAGAAGAAATTGTGTCCGATGTGTTTGTAAAGCTCTGGAACCGCCGCAGTGAGCTGGAGAAAGTATCCAATTTACAGGTATATCTTTTCGTGGCGGTGAAAAACCATTCGCTCAATTACCTGGAGCAATATTCCCATTTACGTATTGTACCGCTATCAGGATCGGATACAGCGGATTTGTGCAATAGTGTAGACCTGGAGCGGGACCTGGAATGGAAGGAAATGCGTTTCAAAATGGACCAGATCGTGGCCGCCCTACCCGCTCAATGCCGGCGTATTTTCCAGCTGATCAAAGAAGATGGCTTTAAATATAAAGAGGTGGCCGAAATCCTGGGTATTTCTCCGAGAACCGTAGAAACCCAGTTGTTCCGGGCCATGCGCCGCTTGAATGAAGGCCTGGGCGCCCTGGGAAAACCAAAGAATGTGTTGCCCCCCTTGCTGATATTGCTGGCGCTTTCTTTCCCGGGAATATGCTGACCCATATCAACAGTACCGTTTTGGACCATTGTTTTGTCTTTTTGCTCCGCTTATTATCATCTCTCCCGAAAAAAATAAAAAAATATTTTCCCGGCCTGTAAGTAATTCCTGCTTCGGTACCTGTCCTTATTCCTGAACAGATTCCATATGATGATAAACGAAGCGCATTTTGTATTACTGGTCACGCGCAAGCTGGCAGGATCTGCCAGCCCGGCAGAGCTGTCGGAGCTGGAACAACTGCTGGTCCAACATCCGGCATTAAAAGAGCGGTACAACCAACTGTGCCACTATTTTAATGATGCCCGGCACCTGGCGGCGGAAGATACAGAACAGGCCCTGCAACGTACCTGGGCTAAAATTAAATCGCCTCCCGTGGCGGCGCCGGTAAAAATAAAACACATGACCACCTGGAAATGGGCCGCAGCAGTGGCTGCCGCCGCCTGTTTGCTTGGGGGAATGCTTTACTTTTTTAATCAGCCGGCAAAGGTAACCGCTCCCGTTGCCCAACAATGGCTGAAACGTAAAAATGGCCAGGCTACCCGCTCCTTTATCGAGCTGGCAGATGGCAGTAAGATATGGCTGAATGCAGAAAGTATGCTCACCTATCCGCAGCAATTCAACGGCAACAGCCGGGAAATTTACCTGGAAGGAGAAGCCTTTTTCGATATCGCCACCAATGCGAAACGGCCGTTTATTGTGCACCTGAAGACCGGTACCATCAAAGTATTGGGTACCTCCTTCAACATCCGGGCGTACGAAAACGAACCGGTACAAACCGCTGTGGTAACGGGAAAAATTGCCTTCATCCCCCGGTATGAAGATGCCCGGAAAGCCAGCGATACCATCCTGGTAACACCGGATGTAAAGATTACCTACACCGCCAGCAGCGGTACCCTGGTGAAAAATAATACCATCGGCGCCGAAGATAAGGCCTGGACGGAAGGACGGCTGATCTTCAAAAATGCAACGCTCGAGGAAATAGGCGCGAGCTTGCAACGCAATTTCAACCGGCAGGTCATCTTCGAAAACAATGCACCCAGGCAGTGCCGCCTTACCGGCTCCTTCCATAATAATTCGCTGGAAGATATTATGTATTACTTAAGCAGATCAAAAGCATTCCATTATCGTATCACTGACTCAACGCTTGTTATCGGGGAATAACAGGTATCTCTAAGCCAACGTCAAACATTTATTCATTTTAATCACCACTACGTTATGAGAAAGGAACTATACAAGCCTTCTTTTCGCCAGCCTTTCCTGTCACTGATTGTTTGTTTATCGTTGCTGAGTGTGCTGGACCTGCATGCACAGGTGGCCTATGCGGCAGGCCTGCGGCGGCAGGTACAGCATCAGCCGGCAAAGGAACGGGAAAGACCGCCAGCGCTCAACTACCTGGTTAGCCTGCAGGTAGAAAATGCCACGCTGGCACAAGTACTGGAAAAAATAGAAGCACAAACCTCCCTGGTATTTGTATATGCCAACGACGATATCAAAGCAGCGCAAAAAATATCCCTTACCGTAAAGGATAATAAGCTGGATGATGTGTTGCAGATGATCCTGCCACCACTGGAAATCCATTATGAATACATCGCCAATAAAATTATCCTCAAAAGAGGTGATGCCAGCACTATCGGCACACAACAACAGGAACTGATCATCACCGGCCGGGTAGTGGATAACAAGGGACAAGCCATTCCCGGCGTAAATATCCGCCTGAAAGGGCAAAGCATAGGTACTGTTACCAACGCAGAAGGGAGCTATACGCTGAAAGTGCCGGCGGTAGCGGCAAACGGGGTACTGATATTTTCTTCTATCGGGTATACGGCCACTGAAATCGCCATCAACGGAAGAACCAGTATCATGGTAACACTCAGCGCCGATTCAAAAGACCTGGGAGAAGTAGTGGTTACCGCCTACGGACAACAGCAGAAAAAGCAGGTGACCGCCGCCATCAGCACCGTATCTTCCAAAGACATTACCAGCAGGCCTTCTGTGAACATGTTCCAGGCTTTACAAGGACAGGCGCCCAACCTGATCATGCAGCAGAATACCGCTGAACCGGGAGCGGCTATGACCATGAACATCCGTGGAGTAGGTAGCTTAACCGGTAACGCACCACTGGTAATCATTGATGGTATACAAGCCGGCAACAGCGGCTTGCAAAACCTGAACCCTTATGATGTAGAAACCATCTCTGTATTAAAAGATGCCGCATCGGCCGCTATTTATGGTTCCCAGGCGGCTAACGGTGTCGTATATATTACTACGAAAAAAGGTAAGAAAGATGAGCGCCCTTCCGTACAATATAACGGCATGTACGGCTGGCAAACGCCTACTACACTGCCCCGGCAGGTAGAAGCCTGGCAGTATATGACCCTGAAAAATGAAGCGCTGGTGAACTCCGGTAAAACACCGCAGTTTTCACCTTCCGATATCAGGTACTGGCACGACCGTGGTTCCGAACCTGGTATGCTTTCCGAAATGATCCGGAAATATACGCCGCAGCAAAATCACAATATCAGCCTGACCGGCGGTGGCAAAACCAGCAGCTACCTGCTTTCCCTGGGATACCTCGATCAGGGAAACATGCTGCAAAATAAATATGTGCCACAGGACTTCTTCTATAAAAGATATAATGCCCGTTTAAACGTATCCGTCGACGTCAGTAAATACGTGAAAGTGAGTGGTAACGCGGCGTATACCCGTTCCAATTTCCGTACACAAGTAGCCGATATTGGTATGCTGATCCGCGATGCAATGCGCGTACCACGCATTTACCCGGTAAAAGATACCCTGGGTAACTGGGTCGTGCCGGCCCTCACCAGCAACAGCGTATTTGCGCAGCTGGCCGATATGGGATATAACCTGAAATCGGTCGATAACCTGATGGGAGGACTCGATGTGGTGATCACACCGGTGAATCATTTCAGGATTAACCTGAATGCCTCCGGTAATTATAACATGGAGAATAATACCAGCCGTACCAACAAATTTAGCTATGCGCCTTATTATACAACGGCCACACCGCCCATGTATAACGAGTTGCATCAGAACGAATACAAAGACCTGACCACCAACATCTATGCTACAGCGGAGTATGAAAATACCTTTGGTAAGCACTATGTGAAAGGACAGGTAGGCGCGCGCAGTGATGCTATCAATGAAAGCTATGGCCTGAGAGCAGACCGGTTTGGTACCACCAATCTTGACAACGACTGGTCTATCGGTGGCGGTTATATCCCTAAACCAGATGGTACCTACGACTACCGGGATATAGGCACGTACAACGATATACGTAATCCGAATTTATATGCGCTGAATTCCTTGTTTGGCCGTTTGAACTACGCTTACAACGACAAGTACCTGGCAGAGTTTACCTGGCGGTATGACGGTTCTTCCAAACTGGCGCCGGGTCACCGCTGGCAGTTCTTCCCCGCGTTTTCACTGGGATGGAGACTGACAGATGAAGCCTTCATGGAAGAAGTGAAAAACCGTATCGGTAACTTTAAGCTGCGTTATTCCTGGGGACAGGTGGGTAACTCCAATATTGGTGGCTTCAACTATTTGTCGCGTGTAAGTATCAACAACGCCAACTATTCCTTTAATAACTCTATCGCGCCTGGTAATACCTTTTCTACTTACAACGACCTGTTGAAGTGGGAAATTTCCACCATGAGCAACTATGGTGTGGACGCCGATTTCTTCAATGGCCGGTTAACTGCTTCCTTCGATTATTTTGATAAGATGACCACGGGTATTTACCTGTTCCAGACCGTACCGGGTACCGCGGGTACATCTGCGCCGCTGGAAAACGTAGGTAAGGTAGATAACAAAGGCTGGGAGTTTACCATAAACTATCGCGCTACTACAGGAGCTTTTCATCACAACTTCGGGTTTAACCTGGCAGATAACCTGAACAAGGTGATCAAATTTGGACAGGAATCAGTGCGTGGTTCGGACGTCACCTTTATCATCAAAGAAGGCTACCCGATTGCGTCTTACTATGGTTATAAGTCCAATGGTTTATACCAGAACCTCGACGATCTGAAGAACGCGCCTAAAGTACCGTTTGCCTACAACCAGCAGGTGATGCCGGGAGATATCAAATACATAGACCGTAACAAGGATGGCGTGATTGATGAAAACGACCGCTATATCTTTGGGAACCCATTCCCCCGCTATACTTTTGGGTTTACCTATAATGTGAGCTGGAAAAACTTCGACTTTACCATGTTCTGGCAGGGAGTGGGTAAGCGTTCGCAGTTCCTGCGCGGCGATATCGTAGAGGCCTTTCACAACAATGAAGATCATGCCATGGTGCAGCACCTGGATCGCTGGACGCCCACTAATCCCGATGCCAGCTATCCCCGTTTAACCATTGGGTCGGCAGATGCCAACAACTTTGCTTATTCCGATTACTGGTTATTTGACACCAAATACCTGCGCCTGAAGAACCTGCAGATCGGTTACAGTCTGCCTGCGTCGCTGATGAGAAGAGCAGGCATGCAGGGTGTTCGGGTATACTTCACCAGCCAGAACCTGATAACCATTACGCCTAAACGTTTTCGTCAACTGGGAGTGGATCCTGAGTTTTCGCAATTCGATGATAAGTTGAGCATGTCTAATTACAACCCTATTGCCGGGCGTAATTACCCGAATGCGGCCACGTTTTCTTTTGGTGTAGATGTAAAGTTTTGATGCCTAAACAATCACATGTATGAAGAAGTTAATTTTATCGATAATAGTTGCCGCGGGTTTGTTTAGCTGTCGTAAGCTGGATCAACCGATTACACGGGAGTTTACCGAAACCTCCTACTGGCGTAACTCACAGGATGCGTTAGATGCCCTGGCTGCCTGTTATGAGCATTTATCCAAGGACGATTATTTCTTTGGAGACGAGGCGCTGAGCGACAATGCCTATAACAATGGGGGAGGATTACTGAATGTAAATGCCATTGCCAACGGCGGTTATGATGGCGCCAATGGCCGCGTAGCAGATACCTGGTCTTATTACTATACCACTATTCGCCGGTGCAATACCGTTACCACCAATATCGACCGGGTGCCGGCGATGGATGCCACCCTGAAGCACCGTATAGTAGCAGAGGCCCGTTTTATCCGCGCCTATGCTTACTTCCAGCTGACCGTATCTTTCGGGGACGTACCTTTTTATACAGACCTGATTACGATTGATCAGTCGCGCGTGATTGCCCGTACCGACAAAAACACCGTACAGCAGTTTGTATTATCAGAGTTGGCCGATATCCAAAAAGACCTGCCCGCCAACACCGACCAGGCGCAGGGCGACCGTGGCCGGGTGACCCGTGGCGCTGCCATTGCTATGAGTGCCCGTGTACACCTGTTCCGTGGCGAGTGGCAGGGAGTAGTGAATGATTGTGAGCAGCTGATCGGTAAGACCAGCAACGGAACTTACTCCCTGTTTTCCAGCTACAGCAACCTGTTTACCGTAGCGAATGAATACAACCCTGAAGTGATCCTGGACCTGGAATACGGCGGTGGCCGCACGTATGATAAGCAACGCCAGTTTTTACCACAAACTATTGCCGCGCTGAGGAGTGTGCTGGTGCCTACGCAGGACCTGGTGAATGATTATATCATGACCAATGGCAAAGCTATTGCCGAAGCCGGTTCGGGCTATGATGAAAACAACCCGTATGTAAACAGGGATCCACGTTTTGAGGCCACCATCCTGCATCACGGCTCCAGAGTAACTGACTTCAACGGGGTGCAACAAACCATTTTAACGCAACCGGGATCCGTACCGGCTACCAACACGGTAGATGACCAGGGTGCTTCTCCCACCGGGTATTATTTCTATAAGTACTACGACCGGTCGGCCACCAATTATTCGTCGGGCTTAAACCTGATCCTGATCCGCTATGCGGATGTATTGTTGATGTATGCCGAAGCGAAGAACGAGTTGGGGCAAATGAATGCTACTGTCTGGAACCAGACCATTCAGCCGCTGAGAGTGCGGGCAGGCTTCGCAGATGCCGGCGCTACGCAATTTAACGCGGCCCTGAGCCAGGACCAGCAACGCGCCGTGATCCGCCGGGAAAGAAGAGCAGAGCTGGCGTTTGAGGGTTTGCGGATATTGGATATACGTCGCTGGAAAACTGCCGACGTAGTAATGAACAAGGCGGTGAGAGGGATTAAAGTAAGTTCCGGGGCTTTCAATAAAGATCCCAATGGATATATTATTGTAGAAAATCGGTTGTTCACCAACCCTAAACATTACCTGTGGCCGGTGCCTACGGTAGAACGCGATCAGAATAAAAATCTTTCACAAAACCAGGACTGGTAATCCTTCCACCTAAAACTGTAATCACATGCAAAAATATTTAATCATTATACTGAGTGTTTTATTGTTCAGCTGTAAGAGAGATGATTATTCACTCAATACCAACCTGCAGCCGGTGTCTAAGCTCACAGCGCCGTTGGACAACAAGTACATTAAGCTGCAACCCACTACCAGTGCTACCGTGAGTTTTGAATGGGACCAGGCCCGCGCGGAAGACGGTTCGCTGGTGGTGTACGAAGTGGCTTTTGATAAAGCCGACGGAGATTTTTCATCGCCTGTGGCTAAATATTCATCAGATGGGGGCGGGGTACAAAACAGGTTGACCTTGTCGCATAAAGACCTGAACAGCATTGCGGGCAAAGCGGGTATTGCTTCGCTGGCCACCGGCAAACTGAAATGGACGGTGCTGGCTTCCAAAGGCTATAACATCCAGAAAGCGGCGGAGTCGAAAACGATAGAAGTAGAAAGGCCTAATGGTTTTGCGGAAATTCCTACTGATGTGTATCTCACCGGGGAAGCCACAGAAGCGGGCGCCGATTTATCAAAAGCATTGAAGCTGAAGTCTACCGCGCCGGGGGTATATGAAATTTACACCTCTCTCAAAAATGGTAAATATCATTTTACCAACCGGAATACCGGTACGCCGAGCACTTATTCCGTAATGGGTACGGCCGTAAAAGAAGGGGGCGAAAGCGAGCAAACTACCGGCACCAAAGTATACCGTTTGCGCCTGGACTTCAACAATGCCGCTGCTACCGTTACCGAGATCACTTCTATTGGTCTTTGGTTTGCGCCGCTGAACAAGTTCTTGTTTGAAATCAGTTATGCCGGCAACAGCACCTGGAGCATCAAGAGCCAGCTGATCACGTTTAAGCAGGAATCGTGGGGCCGCGATGAGCGTTATAAATTCCGTATAGCCGTTAAAGATAGCGATGGCAATGCCGGCGACGAATGGATAGGTAGTTCCAATGCAGATAACAGTCGCCCTACCAGTGCTACGCCGCTGAGTTTCTGGGAATTGAAGCCTATCAGCAACAATGACCAATGGAACTATTGCTACAAATTTGCCGCCGAAGCAGATACGAAGAACTGTGATATTAATGTATACTTCACGGCAGATAAGAATTACACCCACGAAGTGATCGTTAAATAAAAGTAACTATGAAGCTTATACGATACTCAATGCTATTATTGTCTTTTGCCTATGCCGCGTGTTTGAAAGAGCCGGTAGATGATGGTCCGGGTCCGGGAGCGGGCAAGGCCCGGTATGTTTACAACTGGCCACAGATAGCCGATTCCTCCCAACAGGGGCTTACCAGCAATTTCTGGAACCAGGAAAAGTACTTTAACCAGAACAGCAGCGGAGGTACTACTTTTAACTACTGGCCTAATGCGCACGCACTGGACGTGCTAACGGACGCCTATATACGTAAAAATGATCCGGCCATTAAATCACGCATGGATGATTTGCTGGCGGGCATGAAGGTGAAGAATGGCGGCACTTATATCAACTATTTCTATGATGATATGGAGTGGATGACGCTGGCCTGTTTACGCGCCTTTGAAGCTACCGGCGATACCCGTTACAAAGACGTAGCAGTACTGCTCTGGAATGATATCAAAGGCGGCTGGGACGATGTATGGGGCGGTGGTATTCACTGGAATAAGGACAAGTCGAAGAACTATAAAAATACGCCGGCCAATGCGCCCGCCTGTATCATTGCCTGCAGGATGTATGCCGTTACACAAAATCCCGATGACATTGCCTGGGCAAAGAAGATCTACGACTGGGAGAAAAGCACCCTGGTAGATCCGTCAAGTGGCCTGGTATGGGATGGTATTAACCAGGACGGCAGCGGGCAGGTGACTAAGAACTGGAACTTTACCTATAACCAGGGCGTGTTTATAGGCGCCGGGGTGGAGTTGTACAAGTTGACTGGTCAGAATATCTACCTCAACGACGCCATGAAAACCGCCAACAATACTTTAGGAGGTGGATTTACCAATGCCAACATCCTGAAGGATGAAGGGGGCGGAGATGGTGGTTTATTTAAAGGGGTGTTGGTACGTTACCTGATGTTGCTGATTACCGACGGCAGCATCAGCAGTACCGATGCGGCCAGGTTTGCGGCCTTCCTGCAGTTGAATGCAGAAACGCTGTGGTTGAAGGGAACTACCCGTCCGCAGGTGCTCTTTAATAAAGACTGGACCTCCCAGGCGGCCAGCAGTGACCTCACTACGCAATTGAGCGGGGCGATGTTGATAGAGGCGGCGGCTAAACTGAAGGATATGGGGCTTATCAAATAGTTGTATTCAGTACGATAGTAAATAAAGGCCGGTACCCGCGTTGCGGGCGCCGGCCTTTTCATTTTACCTGGACACTGTTATTATTTTGCTATGATATTACATAATTCCTTAATTTTATGATATTTATTATTAATTTATCGCCCTGGTAGTAATCATACCGGTACGTATATAAAGAGAAGACACCTATCCAATCCCTATGAGGCTGATGTTATTGCTGCTTTTTGCTTTTGTGCCATTGTTTGTCGCAGGACAGACGGCGGCGCCGGCGCCAGCGGCAAAGAAGGGGAACAGGGCCACGGAATTCCAGATGAAGGAGGGGAGCTACCTGAGTTTTGCGCAGGTAAACCTGAGTCTGGGGGAAATAGGTTTCCGGGTGGAGGTGGCCTCGGAGCACAAGAAGAGCAATGCGCGTTTAGAGTTTCGTATCGACAAACCCAAAGGGAAAATTATAGGTACCCTGGAGATTCCCTATACAGGTGACAGCACCTATGCGTTGAAGTTGACCGGTAACCTGCGCCATGCCGAAGGGGTGCACGACCTATACCTGGTGGCCCGGGGAGCGATGCCTTTTAGTATTACCTCCTTCGGGTTTATTTATAATTATTAGTATATCCTTTCACGTTAGTTTGAAAAAAAGTTGATATTTTTTTGGAGAAAAGAAATGACTGCTTATATTTGCACTCCCTGACACGATATCAGTTGCCCAGATGGCGAAATTGGTAGACGCACTGTGTTCAGGTCGCAGCGCCTGCAAGGGTGTGCTGGTTCGAATCCAGTTCTGGGCACAAAAAAGGTTGTAGATATCTGATCTGCAACCTTTTTTATTTCTATGAGTGTCAAAGATCGACGCTTTTTAGTGCTTTCTCCCACTATTTGCGACATTCAATTGACACCCACAATGACACTCAGTTTGTTTGTGCTTCCCTATTACTTCGGGAGTAACACTATTCCAAAACAACTATTTCCTCTGTAAAACGGATCAAGTTGAAAATGAATGAAAATGATACCAAGCGACTTTCACGGCTAACCGCTATCTTAACACAATTGCAGACAAAGCGATTGTTGACAGCGACCAGCCTTGCTGAAAAATTTAATGTCAATGTAAGAACCATCTACAGAGATATCAGGGCATTGGAACAGGCCGGGGTGCCTATTCTTACAGAAGAGGGAAAAGGGTATACGCTGATGGAAGGCTATAAAATTCCGCCGGTGATGTTTTCTGAAAGCCAGGCCAATGCACTTATTCTGGCGGAGCAATTGGTGCTAAAAAATAAAGACACTTCTTTTGTAAAAGATTACACCGAGGCTATCGATAAAATAAAAGCAGTGCTAAGGCAGCCGGAAAAAGACAAAGCCAACTTGCTCGCTGACCGTACCCGTTTTGAGCAGAATATAAACAGGGAAAGAAACAGTAATAATATATCGCAGCTACAAAATGCGCTGACTAATTTTCTCTTAATAAAAGTGGAATACAGTAACGAGCAAAATAAAGTCTCAGACAGGATCCTTGAGCCTTTTGCCCTGATCAGCACCAATGAAAACTGGTTGCTGATAGCCTGGTGCCGCATGCGTAAAGCGTTCAGGTATTTCCGCCTGGACAGGATTACCAGACTGGAAGTTCTTTCCGAAAATTTCACCCCGCATAAAATGACGCTGCAGGAGTATTTTGATAAATATTACTAATTTATTTATACCCCTGACATAAGGCTGTCGCGACCCCGTTTTAGGTTTGCACTATCAATAACAAATTAATAGTCAACAAAAATGGAAAAACAGACTTTCGACCCTTGGGTATGGGGCAAAAATACTAATTCAGTACAGGGAGTAGAAGTTAAAAATGTAGCAGGAACACTCTATTGTTCCGGGCAGGTAGCGATAGATGCCAATGGGATACCAAGCGGTGCGGACATGCGTTCACAGCTTATTCAAACTATTCAGAACCTGGAACAGCTGATCAGCGAATCAGGTTATGAGTGCAAGAACATTGTAAGACTGAACGTGTATACTACCTCTACACAGGATTTTTTTACAACCTGCATGGATGTGTATGTGCCTTTTATTCAAAAGTACAGTATCCAGCAAGCCACTACTTTATTGGGTGTGAAAGAATTATTTGCTACGCTGACGGTAGAACTGGAAGCAACAGTGGTAAGATAAGCATTGGGGTAACGTCCTACAATAAAAGCCGGAGATGATCTCCGGCTTTATTTTTTCATGAAGTGTTAATTGAAAAGCGTAACGTTAATTGAACAATCATTGTTCATTGAGCTTTCTCAGCTGATCGAACAAAGTCAACGGCAAGTATTTTCGTATGCTAACAGTACTCTTACGGTGCTTTTCTGGCGGATTGGCCAACGCATTAACGATGAAATCCTTCAAAATAAGCGGGCGGAGTATGCTAAACAGATTGTGTCGACACAATTAAAGAGTCGGGAACTAGAGTCATTCATATTGGAGTTGGGCAAAGGGTTTGCCTTCATAGAGCGCCAGAAAAGGATGATTATTGATGGTGAAGACTTTCACCTGGATCTTTTGTTCTACCACCGAAATTTATAAAGACTGGTTGCTGTAGAGCTGAAACTGGGAAAATTTGAAGCCCAGCACAAGAGACAAATGGAATTGTATTTAAAGTGGCTGGATAAATACGAAAAGCAAGAAGGAGAACAATCCCCGATTGGCTTAATCTTATGTGCCGAAAGTAGACGAGAACAAGTAGAACTGTTGGAAATGCACAAGGATGGTATCTGTAGCAGAATATTGGACAGAACTACCGTCTAAAAAAGAACTGGAGAAAAAAATACATCATCTATTTATTGAAGCTAAGGAAAGGATTGAATGCAAGAAGATGCTGGAGTAATGGCGTCGTCAATTATACTTCAAATGCAGCAGCGTGAGGAAATTGATTGTTTGGCTTTTGCCAGCTTCATTCTTGTACTATTGCGTTAAAAATCTCAAAGATCGTCTCTCAATCGGCTTTAGTGACGTTCCATTTATATTGGAACGTCAAAAGGGCATAATGCACCTTCATCAACTATATAAAATCCGGGTTTTATGGCGCTGATTTTTTAACTTAGATGTACAGCAGCGGATCGCTTGTTGGATGGTTTCCGATATTGTAGGGTAGAAGAAGTTTAGTTGCTGACTGGTCCAGCTTGTTTTGAAGTGGCAGGCGAAGGGATAAACGAAGGCATCGTTTCTTAACGCCAGATCATTGAATAGAGAAAAAACATCATATCATTCCTGATTTAAAATGTATCAACAATGAGCAGCATTACACCCATCAGAGATCCTAAAACAGATCATTTGATTTCTCCGGAAAACTCCGCGCTTATCCTGATCGACTATCAGCCATTACAAGTTAATTCTATAAAATCTATGGACCACGAGGAACTGGTCAGGAATATCGTAATTGTTACCAAAGTCGCCAAAGGGTTTAATGTGCCCATCATTCTAACCACGGTGAATGTAGAAAGTGGCATCAATAAACCGACTATCAAACACCTTAAAGAGGTGCTACCGGATGTAAAGGAAATAGATAGAACGACGGTAAATTCGTGGGAGGACAAAGGATTTCAGGATGCGGTAAAAGCGCTTGGGAAAAAGAAACTCGTCATCTGCGCGTTGTGGACGGAAGTGTGTTTGTCCTTCCCCGCCCTGGATCTCCTTAAAGAGGGATACGAGGTATATACCATTGTGGATGCGGTGGGTGGTACCTCGGGTATCGCCCATGAAACAGCGCTGAGAAGAATAGAACAAGCCGGTGTACAGCTGTCTTCCGTTACACAGTACGCCTGTGAACTGCAAAGAGATTGGAACAGACTGGAGACCAAACCCGTGTTTTTCGACGCGTTGATGGCAAACGGATCGTTTTTTGTGGAAACGCTACGGTGGTAATCCAAATACCTCACAACTAATTTTCCTGCAACTATCTTTAGACAATGAGCCACGATGTTTTCTTTCAGAAAATAAAAACGTATGTTGACCTCTCACCGCAAGCCGAAGCGGCGTGGGCTGCTTTGCTTCGCGAAAACACCTACAAAAAGGGCGATAATTTCATCACCGAAGGTCAAACACCTAAAAAAGTGGCCTTTATTGTAGGGGGCTTAATGTATCAATATTACGCCGCCGACAACGGCGACATGGTGATTAAATATTTCTTCCCCGAGAACCGAATTGCCGGTTCTATGACAGCTGCGCTCACGCAGTCGCCGAGTAATTTTACCATAAAGGCCCTGGAGGATACAGCTGTGCTTGAATATAATTTCATGGAATTTAAAAAACTTGTGACGATGTATCCTGATATCGCCGCTTTTTATATCCGCTATATGGAGCAGCATTGGATAATAGAGAAGGAACCCTATGAAGTTTCGCTACGGTATGAATCAGCTAAAACCAATTACGACAATTTTCTCCGCAAATACCCTGGGTTAGTGAAAAGGTTAAAGAAACAGCATATTGCCGCCTACCTCGGCATCACGCCGACACAGCTAAGCCGGATATTTTTTGCGAATAAATAAAGATTTTTCGCGTTTCTCAACATATGTAAATTTTTAGGAAAAACGGTTGCCGCAATTTTGCTTTAGTAAACAGCCCAAAAATTTAAATCATGGCAACAAGAGTTTTCATCAACCTGCCAGTTAAAGACCTGGAACGGTCAATGGCATTTTTCAACGGACTTGGCTACAGCTTTAACCCGCAGTTTACTGACGACAGGGCAGCCTGCATGGTAGTCAACGAACACATTTATGTAATGATGTTGGTAGAAAGTTATTTTAAAACATTCACCAGGAAAGAGATAAGCAACGCACACCAGGCAACTGAAGTATTGCTGGCACTCGATGCCGCCTCCCGTGAAGAAGTGCAGCAAACCATTACAAAAGCAACCGAACTTGGTGGCTCCATTTATGCCGAACCACAAGATCATGGATGGATGTACCAGCACAGCTTTGCAGACCCTGATGGACATCAATGGGAAATTGTTTATATGGACCCAACGAACATACCAAATTCGTAGCTAAGGCTGAATTATAAATGCGCTGTACGTATAGTAAAGAACGCTTTTTATTATCATCAACTTTATTCACCAAAAAAATAAAATCATGGCAAAACAAGTATTTATCAATTTACCCGTAAAAGACCTTCAGCAATCATTGGACTTTTACACGGCAGTAGGATTTTCCAACAATCCTCAATTTTCAGACGACTCAGCAAAATGCATGGTGTGGAGCGAAAACATTTTTGTGATGATAATGACACACGAAAAGTTTAAAACTTTTGCGACTAAGCCATTAGCAGACACGAAATCAAATTTAGCCGGACTTTTTTCATTATCGTTAGACAGCCTGGACGAAGTAAATAATTTAGTAACGAATGGACTTAAAGCTGGCGGAACTGAACCAAATGAACTAAGAGATTATGGTTTCATGCAACAGCGAACCATTGAAGATTTAGACGGACACACCTGGGAAGTTTTCTATATGGACATTACTAAATTCCCGGCTCAACAGTAAAACGGATTACGGTCTGTTTTTCTAAAAATTTCGACACTTATCTGACACTCAGGAACTTTAAGTAATAATAGCCAGAAAGATAGTACTCCAGTTCTGGGCAATAGAAAGGCTTGTAAGCTAAGGCTTACAGGCCTTTTTGGCTTGTAAAGCACAACAGGCACTATAACTTAAACCCCTTCAAATCCTTCTTATACGGCTTTTTAAAGTCATTCAGCATATCAATAATATAGCTCACTTTTTTACATTCGAATAAATGTATAAGCCAGACGCCAATTTTCAGGAACCCTCTGTTCTTAATCAAACTGCCTCCCAGCTCCGCGATTTCATTATCGCGCCGGGCAATAAAATCATCGTAGGCACTGCCTTTTTTCAAAGACAGTTCCTCCGCAAAGCACCAGGATCCATCCCTGGCGTTGCCAAGACTGAACTGCACCAGCATCGAATTTGATTTGGTACCTCTGAAACCAAGTATCGACATAAAAGGAGACAACACGTTCAGCTGATTGATGACCCCATATGTAAGTGAAGCCAGGATCAGGTTGATATTATTGTAATCTGTTCTCATACTATCCAGGTTGCCATTGGATACTTCACAGGCAGCAATGCCCAGGTCGAGATTGATATGGGCATTCATTCCCAGTAACAGGTGCTGTAATATTAAATAGGAACGTTTCTTTATAGCATTGAAGGCCACCTCCCAGGATCCGGTGACTGGCTTTCCCTGCTGCCACTGATCAAACGCATAAAAATACCGGTTCGCGAACTGAACATCCAGCCGGGTAATATTTTTTCCATCGCCAAACTGGCCTGCTGCAATGCCTTCCTTTACTTTCAATGTCACTTTGTAATACAGGGCGGCGAAATAGCCGCTACGATCTTCAGTCTTGATGGCGTTGCCGATGATATCTTCCAGCTTTGCCAAAACTTCATCTAAAGTTTGTGCTACTATTGGGGTTGAAGACATTTACACTTGTTTTTGGTTGTTGTCGCAATATTACAAATAAAAGAGCTATATTCAATTTTACCGATCAAGTGCTAACCTAAGATTTCCTGGAGTACCATGCCGCAGGGAAATTTTTTATCTTAAATGAATCTCTATATATGCACAGCTTCCATTGTAAAAAGATCACTTTATGGTTACTCTTGCTGTTTAAAACAGCGCTGACTTTTTCCCAAATAACAAAGGTTTCTAAGATCCCCAACGAAACATTTTCTTTTTCTGCGCCGGAAGACGAAGGATTCTCCTCTAAAGGCTTAAGCGATATATTCACTTATGTGAAGGAAAACAAATTAAATATTCACAGCCTTTTAATCGTACGGAATAAGAAGATCGTACTGGATGCCTATTTTTATCCTTTCCGCCCAGGTTTACGGCATGACGTAGCCTCTTGCACAAAATCGGTGACATCCCTGCTTATTGGAATAGCCATAGATAAGGGCTATATCAAAAGCGAGGATCAATTGGCAGCATCATTTTTCCCGGAAATCAGGTTAACGGGTAAGGGCTTTGAAATGTTATCCATCAAAGACCTGCTCACGATGAAATCGGGTTTTGATTGCGGCTTTTCAAATGAAGATAGCCTGTTCCATGAATTATTTCCATCCGGCAATTGGCCAAAATTTATTTTCAATGTTCCTTTTGCAACTAATCCCGGCCAGCAATTCTCCTATTGCAGTTGTAATTATTACCTGCTGGCGGAAATTATTTACCGGGCAACCGGGTTATCCCCAGAAGGTTTTGCTAAGAAATATCTCTTTAATGATTTAGGAATAAAGTCGGTTTATTGGTCGAAAAATAAGCATGGCATTAATTACGGTTGGGGAGACCTCGCGCTGCAGCCAATTGATCTCGCCAAAATTGGCCAACTATTGTTAGACGGTGGCAAATGGCATAATAAAATCATTATTTCTGCAAACTGGATACAAAAAGCTAAAGCTATGAATACCCTGTTTCCAAACGGAAATGGCTACGGCTATGGTTTTTGGATCGATAAGGACCGTAACTACAATGCGGAGGGTAGAGGTACACAGCGGTTACATATCGATTCCATACACAACGCCATTGTTGTAGTTACGGCGGGAGGACTTGACGACGATCAGAAAGAACGGATTGGTGATATTATTGGTAATTCGTTTCACCCGGATAAAAAATTGCCTCGTGATCCGGTTGCCTTTAATAGCCTTAAAAAACTGGAGCTGCTGGCGGCAAAAACAGTGACTGATTCGCCAAAGTACATTTCTAATACTGCTGAAAAAGAGAAGTTGTTTAATAAAACGATTATTTTTCCTGCAAACAGTTTAGCTATTGAAAGCGCAGAAATTATATCGAAAGAAGGGAATCTATCCCTTATGCTAAAGCAAACAGGGGAGCAAGCCGTTACCTATCCTTTAGGGACGGGTACTGCCTATAAATTTTATCAGGACGCTGGTTCTGGCCATCTATATGCGTTAAGAGGGTATTGGAAAACTGCTAATGAGTTTGAAATTGAATTTAATATGCTGTCCAAGATTAATAAATACCTGATTGATTTTAAAATGGGGGATAATGGGAGTAAGGTTTCGATTAAAGAAGGGACTCATAAAATTAATGAAGTGTTTCATGTATCTGTGAGCAAATGAACTCCCATTTGTCATTATCGGGATTTAGGTATATTTGCGTATGTCCCTTTACATTTTATGAAAAAGTGAACCTATGGAGATTGTATGTACCCAAACAATGAGTGATCATTTGCTTTCTAACGCTGTTTATCTCCTTATACCTCTTGTTTTATGTAGCATGGGAGAAGCTGGTATCGTGTTTGCTGTTCCAGCCTTGATTTGCTCGATAATTTTCGGTTTGGGTAGCCGGTTTGTGACAACATTACGCATTCAGGGAAATCAGCTGGAGGTAGATTATGTGAAAGTCTTTCGCCGGTGCACAGCCCATTTTAATATAGCCGATACCGTATTAGAGATAAGAAGATACGATGAATTGCGTCATAATGGAAAATGGCCAACTGGCCCCATCTACAAATATGATTGGCTACATATCATCGAGCATGGGAAGGACAAATTTTACGTAGATAGCCGAAAGGGATTCCCCTCCTCACAATTTATGATTTTGTTGCAGGCTTTTGCGGATGCCAAGGCTAGATCAGGGAAAAACTAAGAGATCAACGGTTAATAACAAAAAGCTAAACATCCGGTCCATATAAATCCCTACCGCTGCATGTTCCCCTGCATAGGAGCATACGCAGGGCCATAAAAAGGAGAATAACCATAGTAACTGCCCCTGCTTACACCAACGCTACCAGAAATAGAAAATGTCCTGTCGTTGCTGATATACATGACGCCAATTTTTGCCTCGGGGTAGGCTGCAAAGTGGTTAGGTTGCATCAGGCTACTGTTTTTGTTAACCATAGGCTGATAAGGGATGTTGTTGTAACGGAAGATAGAAGGTGTCACCGATACGCCCCCAAAGGCGAACAGGTTATTGGTCAGCTGACGGTTAAGCTGCCATGCCAGCGGCACGGACAAAAAAGAGCCGCTCCCTCCTTTAAATGCTACGAAACCGGTGGAAACGCCCGCATACTTCGTTACAAACCATTTCTTATAAATATGGTTGGTATCATTTGTCTGTTGAGGCTGTTTAAAGGAGGAGGGCATAGCACCAAAAGATGGATCTGTTTGTGCCTTTGCAGCCACACCTGACATTAAAAAAGCGGCAAAAAGAATGGTCCGTAACATAGCGATAAAGATAAGCATCCTTTTTTTATCAAAATGCTAATAGTATCATAATATCTATATGCCCAAATATAAGGGAGGTTTGTTGTGACTCCCGGTTATTAAACTAGATTAATCCCAGTTCTTAATATAGGTTATTGGCGATAGTTGCTTAAAGCAGGAGTTTTGTGTCATCATTCAACACCACTGGTAAAGAATGACTACGAGTGGGCCTTTTATTCATTCGTTAAACGGAGAACCATACTAAAATTAACTATCACCTAAACTCGAAAAACATGAACAAGATCACTGTTAAAGACGGCACCGAAATTTATTACAAAGATTGGGGAACTGGTCAGCCCATTGTTTTCCATCATGGCTGGCCATTATCCAGCGATGATTGGGACGCTCAAATGATTTTTTTCCTGAACCAGGGCTTCAGGGTCATCGCTTTTGATCGCAGAGGCCATGGACGGTCCAGCCAGACTGCTATCGGGCATGATATGGATACCTATGCATCAGATGTAGCGGAGCTGGTAAAAGCACTTGATTTAAAAAATGCGGTACATATCGGGCATTCCACCGGTGGAGGTGAAGTGATCCGTTATGTAGCAAAACACGGCAAGGGCCGCGTGGCTAAAGCTGTGCTGGTAAGCGCCGTTACGCCGATCATGGTAAAGAATGAAAACAACCCTGACGGTGTGCCAATGTCTGTATTCGATGAAATACGCGTTAATACCGCTGCCCACCGCCAACAGTTTTTCCAGGACTTTACGGTTCCGTTTTACGGTTACAACCGGGAAGGCGCTAAGAAGTCACAAGGTATCATGGACAATTGGTGGCGTCAGGGAATGATGGGAGCCATCAAGGCACATTATGACTGTATTAAGGCTTTCTCAGAAACAGACTTTACAGAAGACCTTAAAAGCGTTGATATTCCTGTATTGGTCATGCATGGAGAAGACGACCAGATTGTACCCATCGCTACTACCGGTGTGAAGGCTGCTCAACTCCTGAAGAATGGCCGTTTGATTTCTTATCCTGGTTTCCCGCATGGAATGCCTACTACAGAAGCGGCTACCATCAATGCCGACCTGCTGGCTTTCATTAAAGAATAGCAATGAAGGTGATCATTTACAACCAATGGCCGGGAGTTACTCCAGGCCATTGGTTTTTTGAGGGGGGCCGAAATCTTAATATAGATTAACCCGGTTTCTTAACCTGGTTCATAGGCAAAAGGGTCCATATAACGGAACTTTGTTTTATAAATATAAAGGCGATGGCACAGTATATTTTTCATAAAGCAGACACCCGCGGGCATGATCATCACGACTGGCTGGACAGCCGGAAAACATTCAGTTTTGGCGATTATTATAATCCCAGGAGAATGGGTTTTGGCGTACTGAGGGTGCTGAATGACGACACACTGCCTGGCGGCAAAGGATTTGGGCAGCATCCGCACGATAATATGGAAATTATCAGTATTCCGTTGAAAGGAAGCCTCAGACATGAGGATTCGGCCGGGAACAAGGCCATCGCAGCGGCCGGAACCATCCAGGTAATGCACGCGGGTAGCGGCCTGTTTCATAGTGAATACAATAACAGCAGTGACGAGGTAGCCGAGTTTCTTCAGATCTGGGTGTATCCCGAAGACCTGAATACGCCACCGCGATATACGCTGGGAGAACTACCACCTCATACGGAAAGAAACCAACTGCATACGTTTATCGGGCCTGATACTCCCAAGGGTATTGCTGTTCGCAAAGATGTATGGTTCAGCACCGGGCATTTCGATTACGGCGCTTCTTTTACTTATGCGGTACACCAGCCGGGTAATGGCGTGTATGCTTTTGTAATAGATGGCCGTTTCTACATCGATGGGAAGGAACTTTCTGCGAGGGATGGACTGGGCATATGGGACTCTGAGCATATCGAAATAAAAGGACTAAGTGAGGATGCACGCCTGTTGATAATGGAGGTACCCATGATCATTAACCCGCAATAATTTATTGCTATGGACAATCACTTAAAACTGCTCGCTGTTGGATACGATCCTGCTATCATGCAGGTGGTAGGGCGACTGCTAAATAGCCACGCCGGCTGGAATGGCGTTATTGCGCTTACCAGGGAAGAGGGGCTGGAAAAATTGCTCGAAGAAAACTACGACGCCCTGTTGCTTTGCGTAGGCGTAAGCGCCGACGATGAGGAAGCGTTTCACAGGGTGGTCAACAACCATCATCTGTCAACCATCATTATAAGACATTACGGGGGCGGCAGTGGACTGCTGGAAAATGAACTGCGTGCCGCACTCGATCATCAACAATAAAAATAAAACTATGGAAAAACAAATACTGGGTCTTCACCATATTACCGCTATTGCGGGTGATGCCCAACGCAACTATGATTTTTATACCGGCGTACTTGGACTCAGAATGGTGAAGAAGACCGTCAACTTCGATGATCCGGGTACTTATCACTTTTACTATGGGAATGAGCATGGCACCCCAGGTACCATCCTTACTTTCTTCCCATGGGGAAATATTGCTTCCGGACGCGCGGGAACGGGTATGGCAACTGAAATAACTTATGCCGTGCCGGAAGGCAGCCTGGACGTATGGAAAGAACGGCTGTCACGCTTCAATGTGCCTTTCTCCGAAATAAAAGAACACTTCGGCGAACCCTATCTTGCTTTCACAGATCCCGATGGACTTAACATCAACCTGATGGTGCCCAAAACACCGGATACCAGGACGCCCTGGGAAACAGACCAGGTAAAAGCAGATATGGCCACCAGGGGTTTTCATAGTACTACTTTGTCATTGAAGGAAATAGACGCCACCGCCAGCGTGCTCACAGACATATTCGGTTATCGCCTGCTGGCCCAGGAAGGAAACCGTTACCGCTTTATCACCGACACGGTACAACAGGCAGGCATCATCGATTTGCTGGCATTGCCGGAAGGACAACGTGGATTAAGTGGCGCTGGTATCAATCACCACGTGGCTTTCAGGGTAGCTAACGACACTATTCAGATGGAATACCAGGAAAAGGTGTTAAGCAAAGGGCTACAAATCACACCTCAAATTGACCGGGATTATTTTTTCTCGTTATATTTCAGAGAACCGGGTGGCGTATTGTTTGAAATTGCGACAGACAACCCCGGCTTTACGGTAGACGAGCCGCTCGACAAACTGGGCACCAGTCTCAAGCTTCCAAAACAGTATGAGCCATCCAGGGGAGAGATTGAAAAGGTATTACCAGTATTAAAATAATTCTGACATGCATAAAGAAAATATCATCACGGCCGGAAAACCGGTGACAGCAGCTTCCAAAGCATTGATCATGCTGCATGGCAGAGGCGCGTCGGCGGAAGATATCCTGTCGCTCGCCAAATGGTTTCCTGTTGGCGACTATGCGCTGCTGGCGCCACAGGCCACCAACCATACCTGGTATCCGCAGTCGTTCCTGGCGCCGCCGGCGGAGAATGAGCCCTGGCTTTCTTCTGCGCTAAGCCTGCTGAAAAATATGACAGATAACTTGCAGCAGCAGGACATTGCACCGGAGCATATTTACTTCCTCGGCTTTTCCCAGGGCGCCTGTCTTACGCTTGAATTCATTGCCAGAAACGCGACACGATATGGCGGCGCAGTTGCTTTCACCGGCGGGCTGATTGGAGACCGGGTATACCCCGAAAATTATAACGGAACATTTGATGGCATGCCTGTCTTCATCGGTAGTTCCAATCCCGATTTCCATGTACCGGTACAAAGGGTACATGAATCCACCGCCGTCTTACAAAAGATGGGCGCCAGCGTAACGGAAAAGATCTATGATAATATGGGACATACGATCATCGAAGATGAGATCAGGCAGGCCAATGAACTGATATTTAGTTAGCCGCTATTTCTTTTTGTGCATGGTACTTCTCACTTTGCTCAAAAATTCCGGCGATACCCCCAGGTAACGGGCTATCTGGTTCTGTGGTACACGTTGCACCACCTGGGGGTATTTTTCCAGAAAAGCGATGTACCGCTGTTCTGCGGTTTGTGAAACAAGGCTGTGAAAGCGCCTTTGCAATGCAAAGAGCGATCGCTGTATCAGCAGCCGGAACAAGGTCTCAAACTTGGGTATTTTTTCGTACAGCGCCGCTTTGCTCTTATAGTCTATGACCAGCAGTTCACAATCTTCCAGCGATTCGATGAACATATTGGAGGGCGTTTGCTCCGTAAAACTGTAGGGATCACTTACCCACCAGTCTTCTATGGCGAAGGAAAGTATTGTTTCTGTGCCATCATCACTCAGATAGTAGGTGCGGATGCAACCTTTTACGATATACGCTTCAAAGTCGCAGATCTCGCCATCCTGCAAAAGATAAGTACGTTTTCTTACCCGCCTGAACTTGAGCAGGGAATGAAAGAGCTGCCGCTCCTCCGGCGTCAACGATATGATACGGTCCACGAATTGATCAATCTGTTCAAACATAGTCTGTTAAAGATAGGTTTATTAGTACTTGTACGCTTCGCCGTTTCCCGGTAAATACGCGACACCCTATAGTCAAACCATATACCTGAATGTAACTAGTTGATTATGAATTGTTAATGATGGTTTGTTGAAAATATCGTTTTACGATATATCGTAATTTTATGAAAGCTTTTGTATTATTGTATGATGAACACAGACACCCGTGCTAAAAAAGATGAATTTGAAACACTGCTTTGTTTTTCCAATGCAGTAGCTGCTGCCCGGCACCGCTCGGATCTTTGGGAAATCGTCAATGAACAATTGCTGGAAAATATTGGCGCCAGCTATTATACGCTTTGCCTGATCAACGAAGATGCCGTTACTCACTCACCATTTCTATACAGCCCGAAAAATAAAATAAGGACCGTTACCGGCGAAAACCCGGTGATGCTCCAGCAACATCCCATTCACGACGGGATATTTGACAAAGCCATTGGAGAGGAAGAGCCGGTGGTGTTCAATATGCAAAGCCTGGTACGACGGAAAGGAATTCCTACCTATATCATTCACTGGTACAATGCTGGCGTGAAAGAAATCATGTTGGTAAGGATTTGTAATGGGAAGGAACCCAAAGGCGTGCTGTATTTATATGCATTGAAGACGGGCGTTTTCCTGCAAAGCCGGTTCAGCTTTTTTAAAGGTATTGCCGATCAGTTAGGAACAGGGATATCCAACATACTTGCCAATGAAAAAGTTGAACTACAACTGGAAGAAATCCGGAAGTACAAGACCCAGCTGGAAGAGGAGAACAGTTATCTGAAAGAAGAGCGAAGGAAGGATAAACAGCTCACCGGCAAGGCTATTGGCAAGTCTGCTGCCATGCGGAAGATATACGATCTCGTTTCAAAGGTGGCGCCTTCGGAGGCTACGGTATTAATCCTGGGAGAAACGGGGACCGGGAAGGAATTGATCGCGCACCAGGTACATGACGCCTCTCCGCGGCACGACAAACTGATGATCAAGGTAAACTGTGCTGCCATTCCGGCCAACCTGTTGGAAAGTGAATTGTTTGGCCATGAGAAGGGTAGTTACACGGGCGCACTGGAGAAGAGAATCGGCAAGTTTGAACTGGCCAATAACAGCACGCTTTTCCTGGATGAGATCGGGGAGCTGCCACAGGAAATGCAGGCGAAATTATTGAGAGCGTTGCAGGAAAAAGAGATTGAAAGAATTGGTGGAAAATCGGTGATAAAAGTGAACGTGCGCATTATCGCCGCTACCAACAAAAACCTGGAGGCGGAAATTGTGGCTGGCCGTTTCCGGAGCGATCTATACTATCGCCTCTGCGTGTTTCCAATTTCGTTACCACCATTGCGGGAACGGAGGGAAGACATACCTGAACTGGTTTCCTTTTTTATCGAAAGATATGCGGTCAGCAGTGGTAGAAAGATAACTGGCATTGCCCCAAAAGCACTGGAGAAATTAAAGGCTTATTCCTGGCCGGGAAATATCCGCGAACTGGAGCATTTGATCGAAAGAACGGTGCTGCTAACGGCTACTGGCGCCATCACGGAGGTGAGCCTGCCTACCAGGAATAAAATATTGTTTGCCTCACGGGACCCTGAAACGCAGGTCCGTCCATTGGCAGACGTGGAGCGGGAACATATCCTGAAAATGGTGAAGCTGTCGAAAGGAAAGATATCCGGACCTAATGGTGCAGCCGCCAAATTGCAATTACCTTCTACCACCCTCATCTCAAAGATGCAGAAGCTGGGTATCAGGAAAGAACATTTTATTGATACCGGGAAAGAGCACGACTAAGACCGTTTAGCGAGATTGGCAGACAGATCCAGCTTGCGGGAAGTAAACGCCCAATACGTCCAAAGCCCAGCGCATAGTATTAATGCGCCGCCAGGCCAGCAAAAGGAAAGTAAAAATGCGGATAGATGCACAGGTATACCATATTGATAATTTCTCCTGATTTTTTTAATAGCTACCTCGCTGATTTCCGGTCGCAGCAACGTTCGGTTCCGGCTGGCAATGCCCCATAGTAAATTAAACGCGAGGTTAATCAACACGAACAGGCCGGTGTAAACAGCTACCGCCACCGTTACTGACGGCGTGCCATAATACCTGGCCAGCAATGCCGTGGGATAGGAGACACAGGTCGCCAGAAACAGGATAAGTCCATTGGCAAACATCAGCGTACTATTGCGCCGGTAGATCTGTTTAAACATCTTGTGATGGTTGACCCACATAATGAAAATACTGAAAAAAGACAGGCTGAACGCAAGGAAGGAAGGCCACTGTGCCAACAGGCTGTTTATCAGCGCTTGCGGGTTATTGTTGCTTTCAGCAGCAGGAATGCGTAGTTCCAATACCAACAGGGTAATGGCGATTGCAAATACGCCGTCGCTGAACCCTTCTATTCTCGCCGTTTCTTTTTCCATTTAATGGGTCATTTATAGGTGGTTTTTATACCCAGTTTTTTCATTTTTGAATACAGTGTTTGTGCAGATATGTTGAGAATATCAGCAGCACCCATACTCCCCGACACCCGGCCATTGCAGGCTTTCAGGACTTTCATGATATGCGCTCTTTCTATTTCTTCCATTGTTTCCAGCTTTTCAGTTGTTTGCAGGAGCGGCATTTGCGTAACAGGGATTTCTATGGCATCGATTTGTTCGCCGGCTGCCAGGATAAACTGTCGCTCTAACACGTGTTCCAGCTCCCGGATATTGCCGGGCCAGTCGTATTGCCGGAGCGTTTGCCAGGCCTCCTCGCTGAGACCGGGCATTTTTTTGCCGGCTTTGTCTGAAAATTTTTGAAGGAAATAAAGTGCCAGCGGGTGAATATCTTCCTTATGTTCGCGTAGCGGTGGCAATGCAATGGGAAATACATTGAGCCGGTAGTATAGATCCAGCCGGAATTTTCCTTCCGCTACTTCTTTTTCCAGGTTCCTGTTGGTGGCTGCAATCACGCGTACGTCTACCTTAATCAGCGGACCGCCGCCCAGCCTTTCTATCTCTCTTTCCTGGAGTGTGCGGAGCAGCTTTACCTGCGCATCCAGCGGAAGTTCCCCGATTTCATCGAGGAAAAGTGTGCCGCCATGCGCTTGCTCAAATTTACCGGTACGTTTTTGAACGGCTCCTGTGAATGCGCCTTTTTCATGACCAAACAGTTCCGATTCCAACAAGGTAATGGGCAGCGCTGCACAGTTGACGGTGATAAATGGTTTATTTTTCCTGAGTGAATTTTTATGAATGGCACGGGCAAAACGTTCTTTACCAGTGCCGCTTTCGCCGAGCAGCAATACAGAGGTATTGGTGGTGGCCACAATTCTCGCCTGGTCCTGCACTTTTTTCATGGCATTGCTGTTGCCGATAATGTCCGGATCAAACGTGGTTGCTACGGGCGTCGGAGGCGCTGTCCTGATCATGCCGGTTTCAACGCCATAGCGGTAACGGGCAATGTCCAGCATTACGAAAAGATCCCGCTCACGGAACGGTTTCACCAAAAAACCATAGGGCTGGGTGGCTTTGGCGGCTTCCAGTGTCTGTTGGTTGGTGTTGGCAGAAATGTAAAGAAAAGGGATATGCAGCAGCAACAATTCTTTTGCCAGTTCAATACCGTTGGTAGGCGTTTTCAGGATGATGTCCAGCAGCACCCAGTCGGGCTTTTTCTCCGTAATCAATACCCGGGCCTGCTCTACGGATGCTGCGATACCGCAAACGTCGTAACCGCCCTTCATCAGCATCATTTTCAGATCATTCCCCACGATGAACTCATCTTCTACGATTAGTATTTTTTCTTTGTCAGCCATACTTTTAGTTTACCTGGTTAATTGATCTTGCTAAAAACAGCACCTGTATAGAAACGCCTGTCGGACTGCTTTGGATATTGAACGATCCTTCCAGTTGTTCTGCCAGCCCTTTCATGAGGCTCATGCCCAACGATCGTGATTCTTCCGGAACAAAATGCTTAGGTAGCCCTACACCATTATCTGCAATGGTAAGCGAGCAATATTGCGTTTCATCTTTTTTGCAGGTGATGGACACAGCGCCTTTCCGGTTGCCGGGAAAGGCATATTTGATAGCATTGCTAACGGCTTCATTCAGGATCAATCCGAGTGGAACGGCCTGCACTACATCCAGTAGCATCACATCACTATTGATGGAGAAAGATATCCTGGAGCCATTATCGAAGCTTTCCTGCATAAAGCCGGCCAGTTCCCGGATATACCAGTTCATATCGATGGCGCCGAGGTTGTCGGTATGATACAACCGCTGATGGATCAGCGACATGGCATACATGCGGTGCTGGCTGTTTTTGATGGCGGCGATAGCATCGGCGTTGTCGAGGTACAGCGATTGGGTATTTAACAAGCTGATGATAATCTGGAGATTATTTTTTACACGGTGATGTATTTCTTTTAGCAGCCATTCTTTTTCATCCACCAGTTTTTGCAGCAGTTCATTTTGTGTATTGATGGATTCCTGCTGCTTTTCCAGCCGGAAGGTGGTTTTCTTCTTCAGCCGGTACCGGTTGTACAACAGCGCGAGGATGAGCAGCAGCATACAGATACTTCCCATGATCACGTTGCGGAATACCCTTCCTTTTTGTAAAGACACTTCCTGCAAGGCACTTTTCTGGGTCAGTAACTGAATGTCTTTATCTTTTCTTTCTGTTTCGAATTGCAGCCGGAGCACATCCAGTTGTTTGCTTTGGTTGGTGCTGGTTACGGAATCGGACAGTTGTTTATAACGCTGAAAGTGGGCGAGGGCCGCGGAAAGGTTGCCCAGAGCGGAGTCGGTACGGAATGCGAGATAGGCTGCTTCTGCCTGTCGTACCAGTCCGGCGGGTGAATCTTTGATATCTCGCTGATATGCGGTGAGATATTGGGCGGCATCCTGGAAGCGGCCTGTTTCCTGCAGATAGAATACTATTGCCAGCCGCGCCGCCTGAATGAGTATTTTGGTAGTGATTTCTTTTTCAAGAAGTGCTTTTAGTTTTTCGTAATGAGGAGTGGCTTTTTGCAATAGATGAAGTGCGAGGTAATCTTTCAGGTAACTTATCTCCGTTTGCACGGTTTCCGTTTCACCGGCTATGCCCAGGTTTTCGACAACGCGTAGTGTATCCAGGCTACGGCGATATTCTCCCCCAAGCCGCAACGCGTCTGATATATTTAACAGCATAGACCTCACTGTACCTGTATCATGAAGGCCTTTTGCATGGGCCAGCGCTTTGTCAAAGTAATCGAGCGCCTGGTCATAGTATTGCACGCTATAGTAGTTCAATCCCACCCGGTTGTAGATGGCGGACATCAGCGGTCCCTGTTCATCCAATTTTTCGGCAGTTTCGACTGCAAGCAGGTTGTAACGGAGGGATTGCACAAAGTTGTTGGATCCTTGATATACTTTTCCCAGAATAGAATACAGGCCCTGTAATCTTGGGTATCCTTTCTTTTTGTAGATGGATAGGGCTTCTTCAAGTACTTTCTGCGCATGGGGATAATCTTCGTTTAGCTGCAGGAGGTCTCCGACGAATTCTTTTAACTTAGCTCCCGATAACT
This sequence comes from Chitinophaga eiseniae, assembly GCF_012641265.1. Taxonomy (GTDB): domain Bacteria; phylum Bacteroidota; class Bacteroidia; order Chitinophagales; family Chitinophagaceae; genus Chitinophaga; species Chitinophaga eiseniae_A. The sequence continues at coordinate 332,735 of NZ_JABAHZ010000001.1, forward strand.
CATCCCCGTTTTTCAGGTAGATATCTGCTCCCTCCTGATACAGCTCTATTTTACGGGGAAGGTCATTGGTATTGTTGGAATAAGTGCCACCCAGCTCAAGGAGGGCCTGCGCTTTTTCTATTATCGTACCGTATTGGGTCAGTAACAGCAAGGCATCTTTACTACTCGATCTTCCCAGGTCTGCATGTCCTGATTCACGAAAGGCCTTGGCCCGCAGCAATTTGCTCAGGCCAAGACCCCTGGTGTAATTAATTTGCCGGCTCCTGGCTTCCATCTGATCCGCCATACGAAAGGCCATGTTCATGTCTTCTTCCCTGGATTCCGGTTTATCAAGGAATGCTTCGCCTACGCGCAACATCCGCCCAATGGTGGCGGTATCCGCCTGGTCATTCCGGAGCAGTTCATTCGCTTTTTTAACGTCTGTATCCGACTGGGCTTGTACATAAGCCGGCAGCAGCAGGCATATGAATAATACCTTCCACCGGGAGTTGATCATGAATTGTAGCATAGGTTTATCCTTCCGATTTTTGTCCCTGCAGGTAGCATACTACGATGGCCACACCGGGTAACATCATCGCGCTTAATCCCACCCAACGGGAGAGAAGGGCGCCAATGATACAACCGGCCAGGAAACCGCCAATGGTAACAGCCTGCTTTTGCAGGCTGGACAAGGACAACTCATTCCCGGAAATGCCTTTCCGGATGATATTTCCCAGGTCCAGCGCAGCCTGTGTAACATTGCCGGTCATCATGGTGGTAGGACCATGTGTTTCTTTGGCAAAAAGTTTTCCGAATGCATTCTGCAAGCCCATTCCCAGCACCGTCGCCATCACGATGACGTATGTCACCAGCTTGTCTTCCCATGTGGTTAAAAGAGGCAGCAGGAACGCTGCTAATCCGCAAGCCAGCAAAATTAAGCCTTCTACCAGCAAAATCCGGTATTTTTTAGGAGATCTTTCTGCCAGCCAGCCGCCTGTCATCACAGCGATGACAAATACGGGGAAGGTGATCAGCTTTATCCATGCGGCAGCACTGGTATTTCCAGATGATACCTGCGCGGCAAATACAATGAAGTTGCCGGTAACATGGGCAGAGAAAATGGAATCGCCGGATACAAAGGTGGCGGTATCGCAATAGCCAGCCACCCATGCCAGCAGGAAGGTGACCCAGTTGATACTATGTTTTTGTTCTGTCATGCCGGTGATTTGTTTATATAGATAATTTATTCCAGGTGTGCTCTCAGCATCCAGGCCATTTTTTCGTGCGTTTCCATCAGCCCTGTGATATAATCGCTGCTGCCTGCATCATGGAAGGCAGTGGCATAATCATTAATGTTTTCCCGCAGGTGTATCAGGATACTTTCATGGTCATGCAGCAGGTCTTTGATAAACCCGATACCATCATTTTTTTCACGGCTCATTTCTGTGAGATGCGTAAGCGACAGGAATTCTTTTAGCGTAGCCGGTGGAAAGTGGCCCAGGGTGCGGATCCGTTCTGCCATGTCATCTATGATCTCTTCCAGTTGCTGGTACTGGTTTTCAAAAAACAGGTGCTTGTTATGAAAATCAGGCCCGGTTACACACCAATGGGCTTTACGCGTTTTGGTATACAAAATAAATTCATCTGCCAGTATTTTACCGAGAGAATGAGATACAGCTGCGAGATGTGCTTGTTTAATGCCAATGTTGACTTGCATGTTGAAAATTTAGAAAAGGTGATATAAAAGTTGTACGTCGATAGAATAGCGGCCGGGCCCCAGTACCAGCAGCAGTAGAAGCGACAGGGTGTACATATAGGGCACATCCCGTATTTCAAGATTGTCGTTCCGGTGTACGACAAAATAACCGATGGCTGTTACCCCGATGGTAGGCAGAATGGCGAGCCGGGTAAACAATCCCAGCGCCAGCAGGAACGGAACGACCGTGTCAGAAAAAGTAGCTACCAGCCCGTTTAGCTGGTCCGGCAGGTGCAATGGATTGGGAACATGTTCCCGTTGGCCATTTTCCAGGCGGAATTTTTTCATACCATGTACCCGGAACAACTCAACCGCGAGCAACACCCGGAAGGCCAGCAAAGCATAGTTGTTGACGGTGCTGCCGGCATCTGAATACAGTATATGGTGGACGATTTCGTTCATAAAAGAAAGTTTAGAAAGCAAAACAGGAACAACCAAATACGCCCCAGAATGCACTGTAATTATTAACAGGAATATTGCTTAGTCGCGCTGTATTGTGCTCGTGTCCATGAACGTCGCAGCTGCCAGCACAGCAATGTACCTGGCTGGTAACAGCGGCTGTTGGCGCAACATTGATTTTTGCACCGGCATAATAGCCGCCGAACTCCTTCACCGGCGACCAGTCTGGCAGCACCGGAATGGGAGCGGGGGAGAACCGGGAAAATTCACCACGGCTGAATACAATCTTCCCACCTACGATGGTCAATACAGATTCGATGTGTTTGATGGCTTCTTCCGGTACTTCAAAAAAGTCGGCATCGAGTACGGCCAGGTCCGCGAGCTGCCCGGCTTTGATGCAACCCTTACTGTCCTGCTCCCTGGAGAACCAGGCGCTTCCCCGGGTGTATAATTCAAGGGCGGTTTCCCGGCTTAGTTTAGTGGTATCATCGTACAGCTGCTGGCCTCCCACTGTTTTTCCGGCAGATAGCCAGTACAGCGCCACCCATGGATTGTAACTGCTTACGCGGGTGGCATCTGTTCCTCCGCCCACCGGCACGCCCGCCTGTAGCATCCGTTTTACCGGTGGCGTGTGTGCAGCGGCGGCTTTGCCATACCGGTCAGTGAAATATTCTCCCTGGAAGGCCATCCTGCTTTGAACGGCAATACCGCCCCCCAGCGCTTTTACACGGTCAATGTTCTTTTCATCGATGGTTTCGGCATGATCAAATATCCAGTGAAGACCGTTGAAGGGAATATCCCTGTTCACTTTTTCGAAAACATTCAGAAAGCGGGTGATGCTTTCATTGTAAGTGGCGTGCAGGCGGAAGGGCCAGCGGTTTTCCACGAGGTGGCGCACCACTTTTTCCAGGTCTGCTTCCATAGTTTCCGGCAGGTCGGGCCGCGGTTGCAGGAAGTTTTCAAAATCGGCCGCGGAAAATACCAGCATTTCACCGGCGCCATTGTGCCGGTACATGTTATCTCCCTGGTGGAGTTTCACGGTGCTGGTCCAGTTACGGAAATCTTCCAGTTCTTGCTTAGGCCTTTGTGTAAAGAGGTTATAGGCAATGCGAACGGTGAGCTGTTGTTTTTCATGAAGCTCGCTGATCACCCGGTAATCATCGGGGTAGTTCTGAAATCCGCCGCCAGCATCAATTACGCTGGTGATGCCAAACCTGTTCAGTTCCGTCATAAAATGGCGGGTGGAGTTGACCTGGTATTCGAAAGACAATTTCGGCCCCTTTGCCAGGGTGGAATAGAGGATCATGGCATTGGGACTGGCCAGCATTAACCCGGTAGGTTCGCCGTGGCTATTTTTTTCAATCACGCCGCCGGGAGGGGTCGGGGTATCCCTGGTAAAGCCCACTGCCCGCAGGGCTGCACGATTGAGGAAGGCACGGTCGTACAGGTGCATAATGAAAACAGGTGTATCCGGTGCGATCGCATTGATTTCTTCCAGTGTGGGCATCCTTTTTTCTGCAAACTGGTGCTCGGTCCATCCGCCTACCACCCTTACCCACTGGGGGGAAGGAGTGATGGCTACCTGTTTTTTCAGCATCGCTAAAGCATCGGACAGGGAAGGAACGCCGTCCCACCTGAGCTCCAGGTTATAGTTCAGACCACCGCGAATGAGGTGGGTGTGAGAGTCGTTCAATCCCGGGATAACCCGTTTTCCTTTAAGGTCTATTTGTACGGTTCCGTTCACACCGTATTGCTGAAGAATGGTTTTATCATCGCCTACGGCAACGAACTGACCATCGCTGATGGCAACGGCGGTAGCCCGTGGTTGGGATGGATCTACGGTATGTATCTTTCCATTGTATAAAACGATGGCTGCTGCTTTACTCATGAGTGGGTGTTAAAGGATGGAAGGATGCAATGGCTGCCTGGATGCCTTCTCCGGCAATTTCAAAAAAGGCGGGTCCGGCCAGCAGGGTGGCTTTTATGACTGGTTTTGCAGGGGCAAGGTGATGTTGTTGCAGGTAGCGTTGTGTGCGACAGGCGTTGATGATGCCTTTGGTGACATTGCCTGCTACTAATGCCGTAGGTGAGTCGATGCCTGCATCTTTGATATCACTGGCAAAGACAAAACTGGTGACACCTATATGGCTGGCTTCCCGAAGTGCTACTGCGCCTACGCTGATCATCATGTCTGCATTGAACTGATGGCGGTCGCCCAGGCCAATCAGCAGCAGCCGGGGTGCTTTCAAAGCGCCTTTAGGAGGAGTGATCAGCAATGTTTCCAGGTAATGGCCTTCGAACTTTCCACTTTTTCTCAGTTCGGTGATCTGTCCTTTCAGCGCCTGGTCGAGATGTACCATCCCGTTGAGTGCTGCCGGCAAAGCCGGGGGATTGAAAATATCTCCCTCCGTATATTCAAACACGCAGGCTACCAGCAAGGGCGCAACAGCGGCGCCAGGGCCTTGTACCAGTCCTATGATGGATATCCCTTCCGCTTTGCCCCATACTTTGGCGGTGCCAATGGGAGTAGTTGTAGCCTGCTGACCCACCAATGAAACGGCCTGCAGCAGGAGAAAGGAAGCACTCATAAAGGTGATGAGTGCTTTGTGATAACGGGTAATGAATGTTTTGTTCATGGTTTATCGTTTTTTATATGCTAAAATTTGACACTGAGCCGGGTGTTGATGAACAGGCCATCCTTTGAATTGGGTGTCATATCCCGGATAAAGGCGCCGGCCTGGAAATATTGAATGCCCGAGTTGAATGAGATAAACTTGTTTACGTTGTATACAATGCTGGCGAGATAGGCGGTGCCGATATGCCTTTCCGCAGACGTGACCCCGGGAAGATTAAATCCTCCACTGGGCCTGTAGATACCATCCTGGAGCGAGTATCGCCAGTTGAATACTACATCCGCCTGCGCCATTATTTTTTTACCAATATTGATAGTGGCATAGGGGTGTAGATCGATAAGGTTTACCGGACCGATTTGCGGACTGAATCCAAAATAGCCGCCTTTGGGATAAAGCGGGTTGAAAGACTGGAGGTTCCCGTCTCCTTTACGCCGGTCTCCTGAGATATAGTCGTTACGCAGACTGATAGCAGGTTTCCCGGGAATGTTCTCAAACAGGTAGCCTGCTTCAACGGAGGCAGTCCAGGCGTTGATGTGGCCATTTCCAAAGGAGCCGAATTGCCAGGCGGCTTCGAGGTTGTAAATAAATCCCCCGCCGTATCGCCATATCCTGGTGCCCATGGTATGACGCAACTCGCGGTGGAGGCCTTCTTCAAACAAGGACTGGTCACGCTGAATGCCGATGTAATACAAGTCAATATTGGGAAAAGCGGGAATAATGATCTTACTGTATAATCCCCAGAGATTTATTGCTTTGCTGGATGTATTATCAAAAGCGCCTGTCCTGATGGTATCGGCCATCATGGCAAATCCGTCGATACTCCAGCGGCGGGTGGTGTACATCAGTTTGGCTCCATCGAAATACAACCGGAGGTTGGGTCCTTCTCTTACAGAAATGAGCCTGCCGCTTCCATAATCGAGTTCCTGTCTGCCGGCGCGGAGTATGAGCTGTTGATCTTTCCTTTTAATGATTGCGGCGTCAACGAACAAATTTTGGATGTTCAAATGATCTTCGTCGATAGGACGGGGACCATTTTTTCTCCCGGTTTCCCAGGCGCTCCTGATTTGTGCAAAAACCCTGAACCGCTCATGCAGGTGGATGTCTGCGTGAAGGTCGTAACGTTGCAGGAGAAAGCGATTATGCCCAATGCCCAGCCTGCCCCAGTCTTCGTTGTTAAAGTCGACATATTCCATCCTGGCGGACCCTCCGAATGAAACGTAGGCGCTGCCATCTTTGGATAGGCGATTATATTTTATTTTCCGGTAGAAATTACCGGTAGAGTCTTTGAGGAAGGAATAGTCTTCGTCAAAGCGCATCAGTTTGAAACTTTGTCCTGCTGCCCGGGTAACAGGCGACAGACAAACTATAACCAATACGGTTATACGAACGAGACGGAGGAGGCTTTTTACAGGCAATTGGAACGGTTTTAACGGATAGTTAGTGTTTCAGCATATGGTGGGCGTAATGGATACCGATGCCATAGGCACCGCCATATTTTTTCATGAGATCAGTAACCGCTTGATAGGTTTCCTGGCGGGCCCAGTCACGCTGTAGTTCCAACAGGTATTGGATGGAAGTCATCGGTTTCACGCCGGCATGCACCATTCTCTGAACGGCACGTTCATGGGCTTCGGTGCTTACATCGCCACAGGCGTCGGTGATAACATATACATCATAGCCTTCATCCAGTGCAGATAAGGCCGGGCCTACAATGCAAACGCCTGTCCACAGACCGGCCATCACCAGTTTCTTTTTTCCTTTTCCGACAATGGCTTTGTAAGCGGCTTCATCTTCCCAGGTATTCATGGAAGTGCGGTCGATATAGCCGGAGGTAGCCTGTGGGTAGCATTCTTCGATTTCCGGAAATACAGGACCAGAGAAAGATTGCTCTGCTACAGTGGTCACCACGGTGGCAACATTAAATATCCTGGATGCACCGGCAATAATGGCTGTATTGGTTCTTAACTCGCTTAAAGCAATGCTTTTGGTAGCAAAGCCCATTTGGCCTTCAAAATCGATCAGGATAAGTGCATGATTGTCGGGAGACAATAAGTGGGTAGATGGTTTCATTTTAAAAATTTGCTCCCGCTAAGGCAATTCAGGTGCCTATTTGTATTTATTTGATTGTCAATTAATTATGTGTATTTTGATGAATTTAATTTTTACGTTATTTCGTAAAATTATGAACAGCGCAGAGAAAATGTGCGTCTGTTACGAAGGAGATGGTTGGAACAAACTATTGCATATCGATTTTTAATGTATTAGCTTAAGTGCCGAATTTATTTCCCCTCTTTTCGTTAAAACCTTATTCAGCCAATGAGCAAAAAAATAACTTCCAGAAGAAAGTTTTTGCAGAACGCCGCTGCATTATCCACCTTTTTTATCCTGCCGCGGCATGTACTGGGCGGAAAAGGATTCCTGGCGCCGAGCGACAGGATCAACATTGGCTTTATTGGCGCCGGTCACCAGGCGATAGGGTTACGGGACCGCTTTACAGCAACAGACCAGGTGGAGATATTGGCGGTAGCGGATGTATATCAGCGCAAGGTGGATGAATTCATTAAGGCGTTGGGAGAGAAGCGGGGTAAGGCCTGTAAAGGATATGGTGATTTCAGGGAGATATTACAGCGGAAGGATATCGATGGGGTGGTGATCGCAACACCCGACCACTGGCATGCTGTGATGGCGGTGAAGGCAGCTGCCGCGGGCAAGGATATTTACTGTGAGAAGCCGCTGGCACTGTCGGTAAAAGAAAGCCGGGCAATGGCCGATGCTGCAAAAAAATATGGTCGTGTATTCCAAACCGGTAGTATGCAGCGCTCCGCGCGTGAGTTCAGGCAGGGAGTAGAACTGGTGCGCAATGGCTACATTGGTGATATTAAAGAGATCAAAATCAGCGTGGGTGATGGTCCACGGCCGTTTGACCTGGCAGCGGAAACGTTGCCGGCTGATCTCAACTGGGAGATGTGGCTTGGTCCAAACGAGTATGTCCCCTATAATAACAAACTGAATCCTTATCCCAGTGCTTCACTGTGGGCGGAATGGCGTTATTACAAAGGCCTTGGCGGCGGTTTTCAGGCCGATTGGGGCGCGCATATGTATGATATTGCGCAATGGGGACTGAACATGGATCATTCAGGACCGGTAGAGATCTATCCGCCGGATGGCCAGGAACATCCTTACCTGACTTATGTTTACCAGAACGGTGTGGTGATGACGCAGCATGACACCGGTAAGAAGAATATTGAATTCATCGGTACCAAAGGAAATATTGTTATTGAACGCGGTAAGCTGGAAACGAATCCGTCGGCGCTCCGGGATACTGTTATCAGCGACGGGCAGCAACGGGTACACTTCAGCGATAATCATTACACAGACTTTTTGTCGGCCATGCGCGACCGGTCGAAACCGGTGGTAGCAGATGCGGAAACCGGGCACCGGACTTCTTCCGTTTGTGCGTTGGGTAATATTGCCTATGAGCTGAAACGCCCGCTAAAGTGGGATCCTGCAATGGAGAACTTTTTAAACGACAAAGAAGCTGATCAGTTATTGATGAGGAAGTTAAAAGGGGAGTGGACCATCTGATAATGGGAAGTCATGTCGGACAATAGATAAGTTTTATTATTTTTGAAACACCGGGAATAACAGCGATAACCGGCATTACCAACGATGCAAGCAATTCCACCAAGTGAAAATGAACTACTGAAGCGGTTGGCTGAGGGCGACGCCACGGCGTATCGTGAACTGTTCGTACGTCATTGGGATGCCGTGTATTCCTCCGCGTTACTGCTTTCCCGTTCTCCCGATATAGCAGAAGATATTGCCCAGGAGGTGTTTGTAACACTCTGGGAAAAACGTGCACAACTGGTGCAGGTAGAGAAGCTGGAATCTTATTTTTTTGTGATGGCCCGCAACCAGCTTTATAGCCGCTTGCGTAAATTATCCTCCCAGGATGCTTACCGGCGGTACCTGCTCGACTATCACCAGGAAGTGGCCCATTCGGGGGCAGAAGCCAGGGCGGAGTTCAAAGAGCTGGAGGGCGCCATCCATAGCGCTATCCGCCGTTTGCCACCCCAGCAACAGAAAGCTTTCCGGATGAGCCGCTTTGAAGGTAAAGGGCATGAAGAAATTGCGCAGGCCATGGGCGTATCCCGCATTACTATCAAGAGTTATATTGTACAGGCGTTAGCCTCTCTCCGTAAATTCCTCGCACATTATCCCGGTGTGCCGCTGCTGTTATACTGGGCGCTGCAACCTGTGGTTGGCGGGTAAAAAAAATTTTTCCAACGGGCACCTCCTTCTTTTCCATCCGGGCGTCTTTACTATATAACGTCGTATACCGGCTATGGAATCAACACCTTTATCAACCCTGATCACACGGTACCTCAACGAGGAACTGAGTGGGGAAGAAACCCTCCAACTCTGGGAATCCCTGCGGGAAGGCCATGAACAAGAAGCATGGCAGGAGGCCCTGCTGGCCCTGTTGCAGGATAAAACCCGGCATGGTTATGCCGACCCGGAGCGGATGGAACAAATATATGCAGCCATCCGGCCGGCTGAAACACCCATCGTACCCGTGACACGGCGCCGCTGGATATACCCGGCTGCCGCCGCTGCTATCTTACTGTTGATAGTTGGCATGACAGCAGCGTTCCGCCACATCCGAAGTCCACAACAGCCAATAGCCGTTTACACGCCGTCGCCGTCGCATGGCGTACTGCCCGGCAGTAACAAGGCTATGCTTACGCTGGCAGATGGCAGCAACATTACGCTCGACAGTACTGGCAATGGCGCGCTTGCCCAGCAGGGCAATGTACAGATTGTACAGGTAGATAGCGGACAACTGGCTTATAAAGCCAATGGCAGCAATACCTCCGGGAGCCAGCAATACAATACCCTTTCCATTCCACGTGGAGGGCAGTTCCGCATCATTTTACCGGATGGTACCAGGGTTTGGATCAACGCCGCATCCAGCCTGAGTTATCCAACGGCCTTCACCGGGTCTGACCGTACCGTACAACTCACCGGTGAAGCTTATTTTGAAGTGGCGGCCATGCCGGGAAAACCTTTCCATGTAAAGGTGAACAACATGGATATACAGGTGCTCGGCACCCACTTTAACGTGATGGCCTATACGGAAGAAGCAGCCATCAAAACCACGCTGCTGGAAGGTGCCGTGAAAGTGAATGCCGGCGGTAAGCAAACCATGCTACGCCCTGGTCAGCAACTGCGGATGGACCAGCAAGGGCAGCTGGCTCTTATTGACCATGTAGATATAGATGAAATCATTGCCTGGAAGAACGGGTACTTCCAGTTTTATCATGAAAAACTACCGGGTGTATTACGGCAAATCTCCCGCTGGTATGATGTAGACATTGCCTACGACGGCGGTATTCCTGACCGCGAATTCGGTGGTAAAATTTCCCGGAACAGCAGCATAGAAGACGTACTGAAAATACTCGCGTTAAGTAAAGTTCATTTTAGGATAGAAAACAAGAAGATCATTGTAATACCATGAAAACAAACGTTATGAAAAATGAGTAATTAACATCGCGGGGCTCAAAAAGAAACCGGAAGTGTTGGAGCACTCCCGGCAGGCGTTTGGGTAACCCATGAAAATCGTTCCACGACTCTCTCTCCCTGGTTTTTATACCGGGACAGGGCTTTTATTACCCAAACAATTCAAAAGTATGCAATTTAATTCTATTTGCAGGCGACCGGTCCATCAACCAAACGGTATCGCCAAAATGTTTCTGGCCATGAAATTGTCCGCCGTCATCTTACTATGCGCCTGTTTACAGGTAAGCGCCAGGGGCTATTCCCAGAATGTATCCCTGTCTGAAAGGAATGCGCCACTTGAAAAAATTTTCCGTGCCATTGAAAAGCAAACCGGGTACGTCTTTTTCTTTGATCATCGCCTGCTCGACAACGCCAGCCTGGTGACAGTTGACGTGAAATCGGCGCCCCTGGAAAAAGTACTGGAGCTGTGTCTCCGCCAACAATCGCTTGCCTGGAGTATCGTAGGACAAAACATCGTCATAGAACCGGCGGAGGCCACGCGCAGCAACCAACCTACCGCGCCGCCCCAGGAGCAGCAGGAGGTAAGCGGGCGTGTGGTGGGTACCACCGGAGAACCTTTGCCCGGCGCCACCGTGGTGGTGAAAGGCAGCAAGGTAGGCACGCAAACTAACGCTGACGGCTACTTTAAATTAACTGCCCCCCGTACAGCCGTTCTCGTTATATCCTATATCGGCTATAAGCCCCAGGAAGTGCCGGCCGCTGCAAAACAGCCGCTGCAAATTCGCCTGGAATCCGACGTTAACAACGCTACGGAGGTAGTGGTGATCGGCTACGGCACCGCCAAAAAGAGTGACCTCACCGGATCTGTATCACAAATAAAATCTGCCGACATTACCGCACAACCTAATACCAATGTGATGCAGGCGCTCAGCGGTCGTGCACCAGGCGTTCGTGTGATCCAGAACAATGGCGCTCCCGGCAGCGCTATCAGTGTGCGCATCCGGGGAATCAATTCTATCATGGGTGGAAACGATCCGCTGTACGTCATCGACGGATTCCCTTATAATGGCAATCCCACTTTCTTACAGCCTTCCGATATTGCATCGATGGAGATCCTCAAAGATGCTTCTTCCACAGCGATCTATGGCTCCCGTGGCGCCAACGGCATCGTGATCATTACCACCAAAACCGGGCGGAGAAAAGAACCTACCAATGTGGAAGTAACAGCCGGTTATACCATTCAGTCTGTTTCCCGGAAAATGAAACTGATGAATGCACAACAATATGCCACCCTGTATAACGAACAGGCGGCAAACGATGGCCTGGCGCCTTATTTTACGAAAGGACAAATCGACACGTTCGGTCTGAATCCCGGCACCAACTGGCAGGACCTCATCATGCACCATGCGCCTATCTATAATACCAGCGCTACCGTTAGTGGCGGTTCAGACAAAACCCGGTTTTCTCTCTCCGCCGGTATGTTCCTGCAGGATGGTATTGTACGCAACAGCGACTATAAACGGTATTCCGTTCGCGGGAGCATAGATCACGACATCAGTAAGATTTTCAACGTGTCCTACAATGCTACGTTAACGCGCATGAATACACGTAGCCAGAATTCGAGTCTCGGTAACCGTGGCAGCGACCTCATTTCTGCTATGCTTATGGCGCCGCCCACCCTCACGCCTTACCTGCCCAATGGCAGCTACCGCCGGCTCAATACGGCGTATCCTTTTATCTCCAATGCGATCATCAACCCCATGATACCGCTCAACGAGATTTCCGACCGCCTCAAAGGAGACCGCGTATTTTCCAATGCAGCGCTGACCATCAAACCCTGGGCAGATCTGTCGCTCCGCATCTCGGGTGGAATCGACAACCTCAACGACAGGTCTGATTACTATGCAAACATTGAACCTTCTACCAACTCTGTAGGATCGGCAACGGTTAAGACGACGCAATCGACCAGCCTGCTCAATGAAAATGTGTTGACCTACAACAAGAAGTTCGGGATACATAGCATCAATGCCATAGCCGGTTTCACTTACCAGGATTTTGTGCGTACCACCATGAATGGCTCCGGCATCGGTTTCCTCAGCGATGTTACGCAAACCGGCTCGCTCGGCAGTGCTGGCACACCGGGAATTCCGACCAGCAGCTATGAAAAATGGGTATTGCTCTCTTACCTGGCCAGGTTGAACTACACGGTGATGGACAAATACCTCTTTACCGTGAGCGTGCGCCGGGATGGGTCTTCCCGTTATTCATCGGGTAATAAATGGAGCAATTTCCCTTCCGCAGCTATCGCCTGGAGAGCCGGTGATGAGCCCTTCCTGAAAAATTCAAATGTTATATCTGACCTGAAAGTGAGAGCCAGCTACGGTGCCACCGGCAGCGCAGCGATCAGCCCCTATCAAACCATGAACCAGCTGACGCCGGGCAACACTATTTTTGGAGATGCATTATACACCGCTTTTGCCCCCGGTACGGTGATGCCCGGGAATCTGAAATGGGAAACTACCTACCAGGCAGATTTCGGTGCAGACGTAGCGCTGTTTCATGACCTGGTGCACTTTACGGCCGATTTCTATCATAAAAGAACAAAGAACCTGTTGAATACCGTGCAGTTGCCCGCTTCTATGGGTTACCGCATGACGTTCCAGAATGTAGGCGAAATGGAAAACAAGGGCATGGAATTTTCTGCCGATGTAAACATCCTGCAGAAGGCCGTTACCTGGAATGTAAACGCCAATATCTCCTTTAACCGTAACAAGATTGTGAAATTGTACAACGGACAGGATATCTTCGGCAATACATTCTATACCGGTTCGCTGAATGATTATGTCAACCTGCTGCGGGAAGGCCAGCCATTTGGTATCTTCTACGGCTACGAAGAAACAGGTTACACTGACAAGGGGAACCTTCAATACGCCGATCTTAATAAAGACGGGAAAATCAGCGCCGCCGATAAAACCTACATTGGCAATCCGAACCCCGACTTTACCTACGGGTTCAATTCAGTGACCAGCTACAAGGGATTTGAACTGTCTGTGTTTATCCAGGGCTCCAAGGGCAATGATATTTTTAACCTGAACAAGGCTGCCACACTGGATCTGGGAATGGGACTGAACCTGCCGGAAGATGTGGCTTACGACCACTGGACACCGGAAAATACACACACTAAATATCCAAAGATCACCCGTACGCTGGCCGGAAATGTATCTACGCGCTTTGTGGAAGACGGCTCTTACCTGCGGTTTAAAAACATACAACTGGCTTATAACATTCCGCTGGAGAAAATGCATGTGAAATGGTTTAAGAAAGCGCAGGTGTATGTGAGTGGACAAAACCTGATCACGATCACACGCTATTCGTGGTATGATCCGGAAATCAACGCCTATGGATCGCTCACAGCGCCCGGCGCTCTCAGTTCTGTCAACCAGGGTATTGACTATGCTACCTATCCCACCAATAAGTCGGTAACGTTTGGTATCAGGTGTGGTTTTTGATTTTCCAACCTTTCAATTCTTGTTATGAAATATAATATCCTCGCTATATTGTCAGTGCTGTTGTTTGCTTCCTGTGCCAAGTTGCTGGAAGAAAAACCACAATCGATCGCTGCAGAACAATTTTACAATAATGCGGCCGAAGTACAGGCCGGTTTGAATGCCATTTATACGCCTATACGTGTAGGAGGCTCGCTGGGAGCGCTTTACCAGGTGCAGCAGGAAATCTATACAGAGTACATGTATGGCCGTGGCAGCCATGCGCCGTTGAATGATTACGTGGGACTGGATAATAATAACATCACCCGTACCAACGATATGTGGGCGGCATTTTATGAAGCGATCCGTAATGCCAATATCGTGATCCAACGGACGCCTGCCGGCAAAAATCTCCCGGATGCAGACAAAAGCAAGTTTCTTGCTGAGGCGAGGTTTATGCGGGCCTTACTGTATTTTTACCTGGTGCGCAACTGGGCAGGCGTGCCTATTCGTACGGAAACCAATATGGATTCCCTGAATGTGCCAAGAAGCTCCAAAGCAGCCGTGTACCAGCTGATCACGGACGATCTGCTGTTTGCAGAAGCTAATCTGCCGGATGCTGGCCGCCTGGTAGGCGCCCCTTCCAAATGGGCGGCAGCAACCGTACTCACCGACGTATATATGAATCTTGGCGACTACCAGAAAGCGCGCGACAAAGCGCTGGCGGTAATCGGGTCCAATAAATTTTCCCTGGTAAATGTAACCGTATCGGCCGATTTTGATAAACTGTTTGGTCCGGATATTATTACTACGCCGGAAGAAATCTTCTACATGAAATTTTCCCGGCAACCCAACGGGCAAGGGTTTCAGTATCCGATGTATGCCCATTATCCCGGAGCGGGATACTATCCTCCCGGAGGGTATTATACCTTATACAGCGATGCGGTGAACAATACTTTTGTACGCGACTGGGACAAAAAAGACCTGAGATATGACTTTAACTGGTACGTACAAACGTTTGGCCTGGGGCCGAGTACTATCCTGAATAAAAAATTCAGCGACAAAACTACCACCACAGCGGCGGGCAACGATTACCCGATGTACCGTTATGCGGATCTGCTGTTGTTTTATGCCGAATGCGACAGCCGTGTCAATAGTGGTCCCACTACCGATGCATTGGAAAAGCTGAACATGGTACACCGGCGGGGATATGGTAAGAACCCACTGGTGGCAGATGCTACGGTTGATTTTAAACTGGCGGACTATGGGAGCCTGCAGGCATTTATAGACCAGGTAGTAAAGGAGCGTGCCTATGAAGATTGCGGCGAAGGCAAACACTGGCTGGACCTGAAGCGGTTGGGTATTGTGAAAGAAGTGATTAAGGCGGTGAAAGGAATTACGGTAGCCGATAAGCACCTGCTGTGGCCTATTCCCACTACTGAATACAACTATAATAAAGCGATTGACCCGGTCAAAGACCAAAACCCTGGCTATTAAAAAAATGACGATCATGATAAAATCAATCAGATTATGGATACTGGCTATTTGTTGCCTGTTAACCATGCCGGCTGCATTACAGGCCGGTACGCCCAAAGAAGTGGACATCTGCGTGTATGGTGGTACCTCCGCCGGTATCATGGCGGCGTATACCGCCAAAAAATTGCATAAATCCGTATTGCTGATAGAGCCTGGTAAACACCTGGGCGGGCTTACTACCGGCGGCCTGGGCTATACCGACATCGGTAATAAATATGCGATCACCGGCCTTGCCCGCGATTTTTACCGGCGTATCGGCCAGCACTATGGCAAGTTTGAACAATGGATATTTGAGCCGGGTGTGGCGTCGCAAACATTTGATGGCTATCTGAAAAGCGCTAACGTGGAAGTGTGGAGGGAACATCCACTCACAGCCGTGCATAAGGAAAATGGCTACATCCGTGAAATTACGGTGCAGGGAACATCTCCCATCGTAGTAAAAGCGCGCGTGTTTATCGATTGTTCCTATGAGGGCGACCTGATGGCAAAAGCCGGCGTTTCGTATACCGTAGGCCGTGAGGACAATAGCGTTTACCAGGAAACCTATAATGGTGTGCAGCTGAGGGATAAGCACCAGTTCCCCGATGGAATAGATCCCTATAAGACGCCGGGTAAGCCGGAAAGCGGCTTGTTATGGGGAATCAGCCCTGTATCCTTGCTGGCAAAAGGTACGGGCGATAAAAGTGTACAGGCGTATAATTTCCGTATCTGTCTCACCAACCAGGCCAACAACATGATCCCCATTACGCAACCGGAAGGATATGATGCTTCCCGGTATGAGCTCTTACTGCGTGTGCTGGAAAAGGCGCCAGCCAAAGGCCTGGGGAGTTTTCTGAAGTTTGATGAGATGCCTAATGGTAAAACAGATATCAACAACAATGGTGCGTTTTCTACCGATATGATAGGGATGAATTACAACTATCCCGAGGCAGATGCGGCCACCCGTCAGCAGATTATCCGTGAACATGAGCAATACAACAAGGGGCTGTTGTATTTCATTGGTCACGATCCGCGGATGCCGGAGCACTTACGCCGTGAGATGTTAAAATGGGGATATCCTAAAGATGAATATACAAACAACGGGCATTGGTCGCCCCAGCTATATGTGCGGGAAGTGCGCCGCATGGTAGGCGCTTACGTGATGACGCAGGCCAATTGTGAAGGTCGTGCTACCGTGAACGACGGTGTAGGCATGGCAGCATATACGATGGATTCGCATAATTGTCAGCGCCTGGTAGTCAATGGTATGGTAAAGAACGAGGGCGATGTGCAGGTGGGAGGTTTCGGCCCGTATCCTGTTTCTTATCGTGCATTGATCCCCAAAGCAGGCGAATGTGCCAACTTGCTGGTACCGGTTTGTTTGTCGGCTTCCCACATTGCCTATGGTTCCATCCGGATGGAGCCGGTATTTATGGCATTGGCGCAATCAGCGGCTACCGCTGCAGTGGTGGCTATCGACAGCCGCGTGCCTGTACAGGACGTGCCAGTAAAAAAGGTACAGCAATTGCTGGCCGCCAATCCGCTGGCAGATAACAGCACGCCGGAAATCCTGGTAGACAATGACGATGTCGCACATGTGAAGCTGCAGGGCGATTGGAAGAAAGAGACAAGGGGAGGGTATGGTCCTTCCCTGTACGTAGATGACAGTAAAGGTAGTACGCAGAAGTGGGTCCGTTTTACGCCAGGCATTCAGCGTGCGGGCGAATATCATATTTACAGCTATGTACCGAAACAGGCCAGTATGGCGACTGTTACCCAGGTACAAGTGTTTGACGGGAAAAAACTGACGCCGGTGAAAGTGGCGGCAGATGCCATTAAGGTGGAAGGCCAGACCTCCGGCGAATGGGTATCTTTGGGTACTTTCCGGTTACCGGCAGGAGAAAAAGCCTATGTGGAAGTCAGTAACGTGGGGGCCGATGGAGTCGTGGTAGCCGATGCATTGTTGTTTATTGCCAGGTAGGCGGCCGGTTATATTTTTTAGAGAGAGGAAGCCCGTCACGTGTTCCGCGTGACGGGCTTTTACAGTAAATGCTGTTAATTTCTCAGCAAGGCCTCCTTTACCATATCTTTCTTTTGCCGGGAAACCGGCACTGTCGTATTATCGGTCATCTGCAGCATATATCCATCGTTGCGCAGCAGGCTCCGGACATACTTGCGGTTTACCAGGTGTGATTGATGGCAGCGAATGAAACCATAATTCAGCAATAATTCTTCATAGTCGGAGATGGGAATGGTAGAGAGTATCTTCTCTCCATTGGATAAATAGAAAAAGGTATAGGAGTTTTCGCTCTGACAGCGAAGAATGTCCTGCACCGCTACGAGCCTCATTTCTTTCAGGGAAGAAATAGCAATCCGGTGTTCCTGTTTATTTTGCGCGTGTTGCAGGTAGTGTAATAGGTTACGCAGATGGAGATTTTCCTGCTTTTGCGTAATCCTTTCCACTGCTTTATTGACGGCATTCACCAGCTCCTGGATATCCAGGGGCTTCATGAGATAATCGATTGCGGAAAAGCGGATTGCTTTGATGCCATATTCGCTGAAGGCTGTCACAAATATTACTTCAAAGTCGTAGCTGCCCAGCTCCTGGAGTAAGGTAAAAGCGTTTGTGCCGGACAATTGCACATCCAGGAATAAAAGCTTCGGTTGCAGCGTTGCAATGAGCTGCCTGGCTTCAGTAGCATCAGCGGCCATTCCCACTACCTGTACCTGGCTGCAATATTTGCTTAATAGCTGCCGGAGGTTGTGCTGGTTGTGTTCTTCATCTTCTATAATAAGTGCTTTAATCATCCAGCCAGTTTTTGAATGTAAAGTAAACCAAAGTTCCTGTATGGCTGCTTTCCACCCGCCAATAAATGCGCTTCGCTTTTTCGAAGCGGTTGAAGATGGCTACGCGTTCTGCTATTAACTGAAGACCTTTCCCGGGAGGTTGCTGTTTTACGTCAAATCCTTTTCCATCGTCCTGGATCTTTATCAGCAGGTCGTTTCCCAGTTTTTGCAGATGGATGCCCAGGGTCAGGGGCCGGCCCTTGTACCCATGTTTCAATGCATTTTCTATAACAGGTTGAAACAGCATCGGCAATATATCAATATCTGACAGGGTAATTCCTGGTCCAACCTCTACCAGGTAAAGGAAGGGTCGCCGGAGTTGCTCCAGGCTAACATAGCGCTGCATGTGCTGTAAGTCCTGCTCCAATGTTACAAAGTCCCGCTCTCCGTTGTTGAGTGTATTTCGCAGCAGGCTGCCAAAACCAGAAAGATATTGATTGGCTTTCTCCACATGACCTTCATTCAACAATCCCTGGATGGAGCCCAAAGCATTGAATAAAAAATGAGGATTCAGCTGTGTATATAATGCCGTAACGCGGGCGCGTTGTGCCTCCAGCTGCCGTTTCTTCCACCGCTGCCGGAAGAACAGCCACAGGAGCGTGATTAGTGCCAGTATAATCACCGCTGCCAGTATGATCACCCATGGCTGCTGGTACCAGGTGGGAGGAACGTAAAACCTCTTTACAAACACCTGGGTCGGTTTGTCTGCATATCTTACCTCCAGCTGATATCTCTTCCCGGATGCTAATCCCGCAACGAAGATCACAGGCCCGGATTTGTGCCATTTTTCATTGGTGGAACCATTTACCACCAACCGGTACTCAAAAGCGGAATCATTCGGAATATCTTTCCTGGAACGGAATACGTATGCTGTTTTTGTATACCTGGTGAGCTGTGAACCCTTTGTATTCTTCCTGTCTGAGCGACCAGGCATGTCGGCATAAAAATTTTCAAAATCCGCCGTTAACCACTTGTCCGGATATCCTCTGGTGTAAAAATCGCGAATAAAATTTTCCAACGTTAGATCAGGGTCATGATTATCCGTTGATACCATCAGGCAGGGAGGTGTACTCAGTGGGTCTTTTTTCAGAAAGTAGATAGCCAGGAATGGGGCTTCCTGATGTTGACGGAATCTTATTTGGATGCTGTCGCCTTCAGATAAGCTATCAGCCACCAGGAACAAGCCTTTGCGCACAAAAATTTTAGTCGGCTTTTCCAGCGTCGCTCTGAAAGTATCTGTGTAAACGCCTGTATGTGTCACGGGGGTCCAATCAGTAATTAGCTTTCCGTTCTTAGTTACCTGGAAATACATATTGGCGGTATTAAAAACGAAAGTATCGCTGGAACATGTGTCACGGAGTGATCCCCCGGTAATATATCCGCCATTATCCAATAACTCCTTCATTCGGAATATTGCTACTTCCAGCTGCTTTCCATATACCACATAATGCAGGTCCCTGAATGGCAGATGTATGTCGAATGGCTGGTAGTTCACTTCCGTATTGAAAACAAAATTGTTGGCAATATAAATAACAGTAGAATCATTGTAAATGATGTTGTTCGTCTGCAAGCCTTGCTGTGCACAAGTAATGCCGGTTGTCAGTAACAACGGTAATAACACCCGTAGTGTTTTCAAAAGCAATTGCATTGTTGGAAATTAAATTTCTTTCCGGAGAAAATTATAATGTATATTTATCGAGATTGATGTTCAGTGCAATTATGCGCCCATCCGGCCCAATTAGCACATTCTGCGGAATAAACTGGATATTGTAGTTTATCCCTGTTTCACCTTTCCATCCCACCAGGTCAGACACATGTTTCCAGTTCAGCCCATGTTGTAAGATCGCTTTTTTCCAGTTTTCAATGTCATCGTCAAGCGAAACACCAATAATAGTAAGATTTTTGGACTGGTTGGTATCACGGAACTTTTTTACGAGGGGTATCTGTTGCAGACAGGGACCACACCAGGAAGCCCAGAAGTCCAGCAACACATAACGGCCACGGCAGTCCTTCAGTGCTATTATTTTTCCTGACGTATCCCTTGCCGTCAGTTCTGGCGCTATAGCTCCCGGATGTATCGCTTCCCTGCTGTTAATGCGCTTGTATAATGCTTTACCTTCAGCACTGGTTTGCAGCTTTGGTGAGAGCCCGGTATACATCGCCTGCAGATTTTCCAGGGTAAGGTCATTGAATAGGGAGTAGGAAAGTTTTACCAGGGATATATATGCGCGCGGATGAAGTGTTACCCAGTTCTTTTCAATCTCAACTACCTGGCGTTGCAGTCTTTTGAGCGTATCACTGATGGCAGCAAATGTGCTGTCCGGGTGAAGAGCGGTAAGGCTGTCTCTGTAGCGATACCAGGCAAAAAGTGTGCGCTCGGCACTGCCTGTCAGAATTCGCAATTCCTGCCAATCTGCGTTACTCTGCGAGTTGGTTAGTACCGCATTCCCTTTATCGTGCCAACGCTTCCCCTTAAGCGTCAGCTTCATATGATGTCCCTCGAGATAAACCTGGGTCATTGCACGTGGTTCACCAGACGTAAATACGGAAAATAGAAGGCCTGGCGTATTCAGTTGGCCTTTAAAAGTAAAATGACCATCAACAACCCGTGTTGAATCGGATATTTTCGGGTTCAATCCCGACCAGTCCACGCCATAGATATGAATATAGGAACCGTTGAAAATGGTGTCTGTCTCACCTTGCAGCGTAAATGCCCCCTGGGCAAAGGTATAGCAACGAATAAAGCAGGTGAGGAACAATAACAGGATCAGTCGCATAGAATATGTTTTATATCACAAAAATGAAATGGGTGACTGATAGTTGGGTTTTACTTCTTGTATTGGGTGGGTTTCATCCTGAATTTAACAGATAACTGACTAAAGCATAAAAGGACGCCTCCATTATTTTGAGACGTCCCCTTTTACATTTCCGGGGAAACGGAATCACCCTGGTATCAGAAATTGGTTGTAATCATCCAGGACCTGCGGCCGTTTTTTTTATTCATCTCATTTATGATAACTTTATCATCAGTCATGGATACACCACTCATCGATAAAGTATTACCACTCGAACGTTTCGACGGCAAAGGCGGTTGGACATTTATACGCCTGCCGGACCTGCCCAAAGGCCAGGGCTATTTCGGCATGCGTAAAGTCCGCGGGTTCATTGATCAATATGAATTGCCGGTCAGCAACCTGATGCCCCTCAAAAAGGGCGTGATGATGTTGCCTGTAAAAGCTGCCATCCGCAAGCAGATCAGGAAAGAAGCGGGCGAACAGGTGCGATTGATATTATTTCCTGTAGGCCAACAAACAAAAGAAGTTATACCGGCCGATTTTCTCGAGTGCCTGCAGGACGAACCTGAAGCCTTGCGCAATTTCCGGGCTTCCTCACCGGAGGAACAGGAAAAATGCCTGCAATGGATGATGGAGGTAACCGTGCCGGAAGCGAGGATACAACGCATGGCCGATACTATTAATCACCTGGCAGCGGGGAGAAGTTACCTGGGCACTAAAAGTAAACAAGGCCGGTAAGGTTTACTTACAAGCCTTATTTGTTATAGCGATAAACATCTATTTTTGTCCCCATTTATAGGCCAGCAAACGTAAAGCATTAAATACCACCACGAGCGTAGACCCTTCATGCGCTATCACGGCGGGGCCGATAGAAGCAATACCCAAAATTGTGAGCGGTATCAAAATAGCTACTACGCCCAGGCTAATCACGAGGTTCTGGCGAATGATCTTCCGTGCTTTCCGGCTCAATCCTATGGCAAATGGCAGCAGCGACAGCTTATCACCCATCAGGGCAATATCGGCTGTTTCCAATGCTACATCGCTTCCGGCGGCGCCCATAGCTATGCCTACCGTGCTTTTGGCCATTGCAGGTGCATCGTTTACACCATCGCCTACCATGGCAATCTTGCTTTCATCTTTGGTGAGCTGTTGGATAACGGCTACTTTCTGCTCGGGAAGGAGACCGGCATATACATCTGTTACGCCCACTTCCGCGGCTACCGCTTTGGCTACTTCTTCATTATCGCCGGTGAGCATGGCCATGCGGCGGATACCAGCCGCCTTCAGCTCAGCTAATGCCTGTTTGGCTTCTGCCCGCGGCGTATCCATCACGGCAATGATACCAATGTACTCCTGGTTTCTGCGTACGAGCATGGTGGTATTTCCTTCTTTCTCTGAAGTGGTTACCTGTGCAGCAATGTCATCATCAGGCTGCGCATGGTCGAGCGATTTGAAAAGGGCCATGTTACCCATATAGATATCATCGGCTCCCAGGGCAGCTTTGATGCCTTTGCCCAGCACGGCTTCCATATCATGCGCAGCGGGAATGGATTCATTTTTTAATCGCTCCCGGCCACCTTTTGAAATAGCTTTGGCCAGCGGGTGGTCGCTCAGCGACTCTACCGCTACTACGATCTTCAACAGCTCGTTCTCTGTCATGCCTGCGAGCGGGATGATTTTGGTGAGCTTTGGCCTGCCTTCTGTCAGCGTACCGGTTTTGTCGAATGCTAATACTTCCAGTGCCCCCAGATCTTCCAGCGGTCCGCCGCCTTTGATCAGTACACCGGCTCTGGCGGCCCGCGCCACGCCGCTCAATACGGCACTGGGAGTGGAAATAGCCAGTGCGCAAGGGCTGGCGGCTACGAGTACCGACATCGCGCGGTAGAAACTTTTGCTGAATGGTTCGTCTATTACCAGGAAGGCAAAGCATAATAGCGTAACGATGAGGATGACCGCCGGCACAAAGTATTTTTCAAACCGGTCAGTAAAGAGTTGGGTAGGCGATTTCTGCGACTGTGTTTCATTCACCAGCTTAATCAACCTGGATAAGGTGGAGTCGTTCGCGGCCTTCGTTACCTTTACTTCCAGCAACTCATTTCCGTTGATAGTGCCGGCAAATACCTTGTAGGCGGCATCGAGCGATGCAGCTTTGTCCACCGCTATTTCGGGGTCATCTACTGCTTTCTTGTCTACCGGCATACTTTCGCCGGTAATAGGCGCCTGGTTCACGCTACTATTACCTTTCACCACAATGCCATCCGCCGAAATTTTAGTATTGGGTTTTATTACGATCACATCTCCGGGAATGAGATCCGTGATGGGTACTTCCCGGGTGCTGCCGTTCTCTTTCCGGAAGGCGGTACGAGGCGCCAGTTCCGACAAGGCCGCGATAGATTTCTTAGCGCGCTCCATGGCAAAATGTTCCAGCGCATGACCAAGACTGAACAGGAATAATAACAAGGCGCCTTCTGCCCAGCTACCAAGAATACCGGCGCCGGCAGCAGCTACCAGCATGAGAAAATCGATCTCAAATTTTCCCTTCGCAATTGTTTGCACCGCCTCTCTGGCGGTGTAAAATCCGCCAAAGAAATAGGCCGCTATATAAAGTACCAGGGAAACAGTGGATGGCACCAGTTCCAGGTAAGACAAGCCAAACCCAATACCCAGCAATGCGCCACAGAGTAAACTGAAGATGAGCTCTGCGTGTTTGCCCAACAGCCCTCCATGAGCATGTGTGGTTTCTGTCTCCGTATGATCATCATGATCATTATGATTGGTGGTTTCCGGCAACCGCACCGGCGCTGTTTTGGAAGCAGACGTTGTAGTACTCATAGAAAGTTTATTTATAGTTAGAACGTCCGGATGGCCATGAACTTAGTGTTCATGGCTTTCCCCGGCATTTGTCATTTTTGCTAATACAAAAAAGGCACCTTTTACCACAATTTTTGAAGCGGCAGGTATTTCCTTCAGTAAAGTAATCTCCGTATACCCGACATCGGTAGTACCTTTCACTACCGGCACTTTTTCAAAGGTAACGCCCGTACCCTGACTCGCAGCTGGGGACTCTTTTTCTTTATGATCATGTGGCTCCCCGGCGCTGTGGTCGTGGCCGGCTTCACTCTCCTGGTGATGCTCTGCTTCGGCATGCTCATCGGTCGCCATGAAAACATAATCCCTGCCCTGATAGTTCACGATGGCTTCCGTTGGAATAGCCTTTACCGTTGCTTTCTGCAGACTGATGATGGCCGTGATATTCATACCATCTATCAGACCAGTTTTGTCGCCTTTTACTTTTGCATGAACGG
The DNA here is from genome assembly GCF_012641265.1 of Chitinophaga eiseniae. Taxonomy (GTDB): domain Bacteria; phylum Bacteroidota; class Bacteroidia; order Chitinophagales; family Chitinophagaceae; genus Chitinophaga; species Chitinophaga eiseniae_A. The sequence goes on from NZ_JABAHZ010000001.1 coordinate 356,969, forward strand.
TTACTGCTTTGGATTCGCCTTCGAAGGTGGATCCCAGCGAAAAGATCTCTGCATCATACTCCTTCCCGGGATTATTGGTAAGGGTAAAATGGATGGTCTGTCCTTCTTTCAATTTAGAAAGGTCTTTTTCATACACAAATAAATCCAGGTGCAGCTGGCTGTTGTCTACGATATCTGCGATAGGGGAGGTCAGGTCCACATAACTACCTATCTGCACGGCTACATTACTGACTACACCATTGATAGGACTGCGAACAGATATGTCTGCGATGAGCCTGCCGTTGGATAGTTGATCCGGGTTAATACCCATCATCCTGATTTGCTGGCCGAGGGTAGACCTTTGTGTTTGCAGCGTTTTATATTCCGTTTCTGCGGCCTGGAGGTTTTTCAGGGCGCCGGCGTTGCCTGCGGTCAGTTCCCGCTGCCGCGTCACTTCCTGTTCAGCGAGCTTTAGCCGGGTCATTACGGCCAGGTACTCACTTTGGGATTGTACAAAAGAAGGGTTGCTGATGGTAGCAATCACTTGTCCCTTTTTTACGGTGTTACCCGGTTGGATCAGCAGTGTACGGATTACGCCGCTGTAAAGCGAATTGATGGTTGCTTTATTCTGATTGGGAACACGTAATGTACCATTGGTTTTGAGAGAGAAGCTAAGCTGCTTTGTTTCTATTGCGCCGGTACTGATGCCAATACTTTTGATTTGCTCCGGAGAAAACGTAACCGTATTGGGATTTTCATGTTCCTCTTTATGGCCGCCTTCACCATTGGCTGTGGCTTCCTCTCCGGCAGTGCCTTTGCCGGGGCCGGATCCGGAGCATGCGGTTAGCCAGAGGGCGCCTGCACATAAGGTAGTGATGATAATTTTCCTGCTCATTTTATACAAGGCTTAAATAATTTATAGATTGTTGAAATAGTTATGTTGAATAACGGCCTGGTTATATGCATTCAGCACGTCCAGGTAGTTTTGCCGGATGGTGATGGCTTGTGTCAGGAATTGCGACAGCTCCGCGAAACTGATCTCGCCGGAGCGATAGGCCAGTGTAGCCGCTTTGATGATCTCCTGTGCCTGTTTGAGGCCGGAGCTTTCATAAAACTGAAGCATGCGGTTATTCTTTTCCACCTCTTTCGTCATTTGCGATTGCTGCGTGCTAAATACCTGTTTATTATATTCCAGTTGTTGCTGTTGCACATCTGCTTCCGCCCGGGCGGCTTTTACCTTATTGCGATATGCGCCGAGACCAAACAAAGGAACGGACGCGGTTACGGAAAAACCGCTGTAAGGGTCTGTGGCGCCATATAGCCGCTGGCTAAAGAACCTGCCGGAAAATTCAGGCCGGTTCTCATTTTTGATCACCGACACGTTTGCCGAAGCAATGTTCACGTTCTGTTGTTGCAGGGCCAGTGCGGGATGCAGGCTATCGGTAGCAGGACCGGTAAAAGTAAACCCGAGTTTTTCCAGCGGTGCACCCAATGGCAGGATAGCATCTCTCGTATTCAATAACTGTTTTAATGACTGCTGCTGGATGGTGATGTCATCTTTCAGCTGTTCCAGTTGTGCCCGCAGTTCCCTTTGCCTGGCCTGGGCGGAGATGCTGTCGAGCCCCGGATTTTCGCCTGCCTTTACCCGCAACACTGCAGCTGCCGTTAAAGACTGGTAGATGCTATCGAGCTGCCGATAGAGACTGGCTTTATCATCGAGGTACCAGAGCTGGTAGTAAACCTGCCGGATATCTTTCTTAATGGATACATTTAGCATGGTACTATTCACCTGGTAATACCTGGCCTGTTCTGTATAAAGTTTCTTCTGCGCCTTGTAGAGCCCGGGCCAAGCCACGGCTTGGGAAAGACCCACTTTTAAGATGCCGGTGTGATCGCTGGGACGGAGGTCTTCGTTTTCTGCAAATACACCGGTCTTCGGTAACATGCCGGCTGAATGGATCTGTATATTGGTTCTTTTTTCCTGCGCCTTGTTGATGTTGTATTGGAGATTCTGTTGCGCCATGGATAATACATCGTTAACGCCCATACGTTTTTCCGGAACTTCCTGTGCCACTACGGCCCGGGGGAATAAGAGGCACCCAAGTAATGCTACTGCGGCGGCTGCGGGCGGGAATTTCCGCTTAAAATCAGTATTGAAGAGGATATACAACAACGGCAGCACTACCAGCGTCAGGAAGGTGGCGGTGATCAGTCCCCCGATTACCACGGTGGCCAGTGGCCGTTGCACTTCTGCACCGGCGCCTCTCGACAAGGCCATGGGCAGGAAGCCGAAAGACGCTACGGTGGCTGTCATCAGCACAGGGCGTAGCCTGATCTTCGTACCTTCGATGACACGTTTTATGAGATCGCCGATGCCATCTTTTTCCAGCTGATTGAAGGTGCTGATCAGCACAATCCCGTTTAATACGGCTACGCCAAACAAGGCGATGAAGCCTACGCCCGCGGATATACTGAAAGGCATGCCTCTCAGCAGCAAGGCGAAAACGCCGCCAATGGCGCTCATAGGGATAGCGGTAAAGATAAGCACCGACTCTTTAATGGAGCGGAAGGTAAAGTACAACAGCAGGAATATCAACGCCAACGCTACCGGTACGGCGATCATTAATCGTGCAGACGCCTGCTGCAGGTTCTCAAAAGTACCGCCATAGGTGTAGTAATAGCCGGATGGCAGCAACCTGGCAGCGGTGAGTTTTTGCTGTATGTCCTTTACCACACTCTGTACATCCCTGTTTTTAACGTTAAAACCAACTACAATGCGGCGACGGCCATCTTCACGACTTATCTGTGCAGGTCCTTCCCGGAAGGAGATATCAGCCAGCTGGGAAAGCGGGATCTGGTTACCATCGGATAAGGCCACAAACAGGTCGCGCACATCATCGATAGAGGAGCGGCTGGCGCTGTCGAGCCTGACCACCATATCAAATTTGCGTTCGTTTTCAAACACAACGCCGGCGGCCTCGCCAGCGAATGCCGTCCTTACCGTGCGGTTGATGTCTTCTATGTTCATACCGTAAGCAGCTATCTTGGCACGATCGTATTGTACGGTGATTTGAGGCAGCCCGGTAGTTCTTTCGATCTGTGGTTCTGTAGCCCCTTTTACCGACTGTACCACCGCTGCCACCCTGGGGGCCAGCGATGCCAGTGTATCTATATTTTCACCAAAAATCTTAATGGCTACATCCTGTCGTACGCCGGTCATCAGCTCGTTGAAACGCATCTGTATCGGCTGGTTGGCTTCAAAGAAAACACCGGGTATCACTTCCAGTTTTTCCATGATAGCATCTGCCAGTTCGTTGTAAGTCCTGGCGGTAGTCCATTCCGATTTCGGTTTCAGCAGTACCATCAGGTCGGTAGCCTCTGGTGGCATAGGGTCTGTGGGCACTTCCGCGCTACCGGTTTTGCCTACCACCATCTTTACTTCCGGGAAGGTGCGTATAATACGGCTCGCCTGCATAGAGGTTTCAATGCTCTGCGACAAAGACGTTCCCTGCGGGAGAATGCAGTGAAAAGCGAAATCGCCTTCTTCCAGCTGCGGGATAAACTCGCCGCCCATGCGGCCAAACAACAATACGGCTATACCAAAGATGGCGACGGTAACACCCACCACGGCCACTTTAAAGCGGATGGCCCAGTTCAGTACCGGCGCATATAGCCGGTGAAAGAAATCCATGATCTTGTCGGATAAATTCTTTTTATGCGATACTTTTTTGGGTAGTACCAGCGCGCTCACCATGGGAATATAGGTAAGCGAGAGCAAAAGGGCGCCCAGTATGGCGAAGGCCACAGTCTGCGCCATGGGCTTGAACATTTTGCCTTCGATGCCAACCAGCGTCAGGATAGGGATATACACGATCATGATGATGATCTCCCCGAAAGCGGCACTGTTGCGTATCTTAGAGGCGGAAACATATACCTCCTCATCCATTTCAGCCTGGGTAAGTTTTTGCGTGGAGCTGCGTAGCGACAAATGATGTAAGGTGGCTTCCACGATAATCACTGCACCGTCTACAATCAATCCAAAGTCGATGGCGCCCAAACTCATCAGGTTGGCGCTTACCCCGAAGGCATTCATCATGCCCAGTGCAAAAAGCAGGGACAGCGGAATGGCAGAAGCAACGATCAGCCCTGCACGAAAATTACCGAGGAACAATACCAGCACGAAAATAACGATCAGAGCGCCTTCAACGAGATTGGTTTTTACCGTATTGATAGCCCTGTTTACCAGGTCTGTGCGGTCGAGGTAAGCTTCAATGACCACATCTTCCGGAAGAGATTTCTGGATGGTGTTGAGCTTTTCTTTTACCCGTGTTACTACAGCAGCGCTGTTGGCGCCTTTCAGCATCATCACGATACCGCCTACCACTTCTTTTTCTCCGTTGTAGGTTACTGAGCCATAACGGATAGCGCTGCCCAGCTGTACGTCTGCCACATCCCGCACCAGTACAGGAATACCATTCACTGATTTGACGGCAATGTTGCGGATATCCTCCATATTGCCTACCAGGCCAATGCCGCGGATAAAGTAAGCATTTGGTTTTTTATCGATGTAGGCGCCGCCGGTATTTTCATTATTTTTGGAAAGTGCATTGAAAATTTCGGTCATGGTAATATTCATGCCTTTGAGTTTGGCCGGGTTAACAGCTACCTCATATTGTTTCAGCAATCCACCGAAGCTGTTTACCTCTGCAATACCTTTGGTGCCATACAGTTGACGGGCTACAATCCAGTCCTGCATGGTGCGGAGGTCCATCGCCGTGTACTTGTTCTCCGACCCTTTCTTAGGATGGAGAATATATTGATACACCTCGCCGAGGCCGGTACTCACCGGCGCCAGCTCGGGTGTGCCGATGCCTTTGGGGATTTTTTGCTCTGCCTCTTTGAGCTTTTCACCGATCAGCTGGCGGGCAAAATAAATGTCTACTTCATCTTCAAACACCACGGTAATCACAGAAAGGCCAAACCTGGAGATAGAGCGCATTTCAACGAGATCTGGCAGGTTGGCCAGGCTCTGTTCAATGGGATAGGTGACGAGTTGCTCCGTTTCCTGGGCTGCCAGGGTAGGCGTTTGGGTAATGATCTGTACCTGGTTGTTCGTGATATCCGGAACCGCGTCTACGGGCAGACGCAGGGCGCTCCAGACGCCCCACACGATCAGCGCTAACGTGAACAGGCCGATGATCAATTTGTTCTTTATACTAAAATGAATGATTTTGTTAAGCATAGCTAATGATATATTGTACCCCATAGCGCAACAAATGCGGGCAATGGCAGGAGTGCGCTAATCATCCTTTCCTGGTAACGAAAGTGCGCTCCTTATGCCAACAAGCATAAGATTCCCTTTTCGCGGTAGCAGAAAATGATACGGAAGTTTACGATAAGGCTGTTGGCTGCATCAGCAACCATGAGAAAAATAAGGCATTGGTCAGGCCCGGGGAGGCTGCCAAACAGTTTGGGGAAGGTCGGAAATAACACCAACAGGTGTTTCGCTATAAATAAAAGTAGTATGCGTAGCAGGAACTGTTGTGAAATAGGTCATGGAAAGAATGACCGGCGCTGCGCAGCAACTGCATGCACAGAAGGGCGAGCAGAAATCTTTATGAGCATGCTGATGGGTGTCGGCATTATTCACCTGGTAACTGCTGCTTTTTGCTACAGACAATGGCAGTTCATCGCTGCACGTTACAGTGCTCAGCGCCAGAAGGACCATGCTTAATATGATAGCAAAATATCTCACGTAAACAAAAATAGGGCATTTTACATAGTGATAAACAATTATTATCATAACCATGTTGCAAATTTTAGCTTGCCTCTGTTGTTTATTTACGGTTTTACCTTAATCTTTATCTTGAAGAGAAATCAGCCATTTGAATGATTAAATTTTTTATCTTTAGTCATCCTGCGGAAGTAGCTCACCTGGTAGAGCGACAGCTTCCCAAGCTGTAGGTAGCGGGTTCGAGTCCCGTCTTCCGCTCCAGATTTTCAAGCGCTTCGCTAATGCGGGGCGCTTTTTTTGCATTTGGCGCTGTTCAGGGCCAATGATCACAACGTAATTTTATTTCTCCGTAGTACTACTGAGTTGGACTACACTGCCGTAGGGTAATTTTGTGCCAGGACAAATAACCCCCGACATTATATGCAACAAATAAAGCATTTTTGGAAAGCCACTTTGCTGGCTGTACTCCTGGCCGCCTGCCAGAAAAATAATGACGTAGTACCCGAGCCAACTCCTGATCCGGTTACAGATACCAGTGGTGGCCTAAAAGTGCCGGCAGGTGTGGTAGATGGTACCCCAGTCACTAAAACTATTGGCCCTGCAGGAGGTACTATTGCCACGGCAGATGCCCATATATCCATAGATATCCCTGCTGGCGCGGTCAACAGCGCCACGGTGTTTACGATACAGCCCATTACCAATACCAATATTGCAGGGCTGGGAAAGGCCTTTCGTATTACGCCACATCAAGCGCTCAGTAAACCGGCCACTGTTACTTTTCATTACCGGGAGAATGAGTTGTTGAGAACCTTTCCGGAAGCATTAGGCGTTGCTTACCAGGACGATTATGGAAAATGGAAGGCGGTAGGCGGCGTAACGCTGAATAAGGAAATGAAATCTGTCAGCGTGAAAACTACGCATTTCAGCGACTGGAGCTTCTTTGAAGCCGTATTTATAGAGCCCGGAGAAGCGGTGGTAGATCCAGGCAGCACCACGAAATTGTCGGTGAAAAGTTATTTCAATGCTAATATGGAAGACTTACTAGCGCCGCTAACGAAAGAAGGAGTAGAGACTTATATCAACAGCCCTAAAAACGATCTGCCGTTGAAATACATCGACAAATGGGAGTTGTCAGGGGCCGGCAAGTTAACACAGGATGGCAGCCATGCCACCTATGAAGCGCCAGCTAACATACCCGCCACCAATCCCGCTACGGTGAGTATACGGCTCAAATTAAAAGACGGTGCGCTAGGACTGATATGGGCCCGGATATATGTGATGCCGGAAGGTATTGCGGTGAAAATTGATGGAGGCGACTGGCAACTGATGGGAGCTGCTACGGGCAGCAGCAGCAATGGAGTAAACCGTGTGGGTGGCTTACCCTGGGAAGGTTCTTATCCTGAATGTAGCGTTACCTGGCTGGGCACACCGGAGGGCAGTCGTGGTTGGTCCGTAGAAACCTATTACCAGATGCAGTTGCCAGGCAGCCAGGTTTTCCTGAGTTATTATGTAGTAGGACAAACATCGCTCCCCAGTCCCGGGTATTTGACTGTTTACAGTGTTGGTCCGGTAGGAGGGTATATCACTGGTAAGTTCCGTATGGATCGTGCCAGTTCACAGAAACCTGAAGGTGATCATATTGTATATAGAGAACACCAGATTGATGGCGTATTTAAGGTAAAGCGTCTGATTTAAGGGATACTCAGCAAATAGCCGGCTGCCTGTTAGGGCAGCCATCAAACTGTCAATTCTCTTTACATTGTCGTTTTTTTACAAACGTGAAAAACACCCGATGCTATATCTTTACATAAAACACCCGCACCATGGCAGATACGCAACCTAAGCGCAAATTGAAACACGAACAGGTACAGTATATTGAGTTCCTGTCGAAAGACCTATCTAAAGCGAAAAAATTTTATAGCAAAAGTTTTGGCTGGAAATTTACGGACTACGGTCCGGAGTATACTGCATTTGAAGGCGATTATGTGGATGGTGGTTTTACCATCGGCAAACCGGTACGGGGAACGGTTTTAATCATTCTTTATTCAGACAACCTGGAAGCTACGCAGGAGAAGGTGATAGCAGCAGGAGGCACTATCGTGAAAGATATTTTCAGTTTTCCCGGTGGCCGTCGGTTTCATTTCACGGATCCGGACGGCTATGAACTGGCTGTTTGGTCGTTATAATCATTGTAAAAACGCGAAGAAGTGGGTGACTACCCACTTCTTCGCGTTTAATAAAAAAAGTTATTTGTTTGCTGCTGCCCAACTCTTCAGCATGTCTATCGCCTTGGACAACACGCCGGCGCTTCCTTTGAAATCGGCGCTGCCGGCTGGCTTCCCATCAATACCATACCATTCGTAGAACTTCCCGTTTTTAATCACCCGGTTAATCATGGGCTGCACTTCGCTATAGGCTTCCCCAACGAAACCGTTGGCAACAAGTTGCTGTATCATGCGGCCGCCAAACCAGGTCCAGTCGCCGCCATCCTGGTAGATATAAGGTTTGGAGGCATTGGAATTTTTGCAGATGCCTTCCGGATAGGGCGGATAAAGCGTGAGGCCGATGGACGGGGCTCCCGATAGTTTTACATTTTCCAGCATTTGCTGATTGACATGTGCGATTTCTTTTTTAGAAAGCAATCCTGCCTCAATCGCTACCGCTGTGCCGCCGTGAAAGTGAATCTTGTTTTCGTTAAAGTCCGGTGGAAAAGGGGAGTCTTTAACATATATATGCGGAATGAACTTTTGGTGTTGTTCATCCCAGAGGTATTTGCGGATATGGGTGGCCGTTAATCTTTCCAGCTTTGCCCAGTGTTGCTTATCGGCATCCGTTTTAGAGAAGCTGCCCAGGTTTTTGAGTGCTATCACAAACATGGCATTGTCGTATACATCTATTGACCAGTGTGTGTGTTCATCTACATCTACGACGGCGCCGCCTTCTACCTGTACATCGCCCCAATCCTGCGTAGTGGCGCCGGTCAGCAATTTATATTTATTGCTGTAGCGGTTTTCCAGGAGATATTGTACCGACAGGGCCATTCGTTGTAAAACAGTTTTTCCACCAATTACTTCCTGGAGAATGGCGCTGTCGCCGGTCAGCCGGATGTATTTGGCAAAGGCCTGTATCAGGGAGGTTTCCTGGTCTGTTTCTACAGTATTTTTAAAGCCCACATGTGCCGGCTCCATGTCCGACGTATAAATATTAGGATCATTCCAGGTCACATGCCCTTTGAGTACGTACCCGTCTACGATTTCGCCGTTGGGTTGTTGCAGGGCATAGAAGGTCAGCAGATTTTTGCGGATGGTATCTATGTTATATACCTTACAGGAGGTTTCGATAAAGGTATTCATATCGCGAATCCACACCTGGGGGTATCCATCGCCGGCGTTGAAACCCTTGGCCAGCAGCCGTGCTGCCATGGCCTGAACGGTATCCAGCTGTTTGTCGGCGAGTATCTTGCGGGCCAGCTGCTGCCGGTCCTGGGCCTGCAGGGTAGTCATGCTCAAACAGGCTGCCAGGAGGAGAAAAAAGTACTTGTTACACATGTGTCAAATGTCTGTCAGCCTGCCGGAACAAACAAGAACCATGTTGACTTTCTTCAATACTATTTTAGCTGTTTCTTACAACAACCAGGTTTTTAGCCTACAAGCGTTACTGGTTGGTCACTGCCTTAAACAGGCCTCTCAGCTTTATTTTCAGGGCCAGCCAGCCGAGGAAAGCATAGGCCAGTAATAAAATACCGAGATGCTGAATATATGGATAGGTGAGCGTTACCGATCCTTTTTGTATCAGCAGTATTTTAAAAGCCTGCAGGAAGGGTGTGAGCGGGATGATGTTGGCCAGCGCCTGCACGAACACGGGCATGGCATTGAGCGGCCAGGTAAAGCCGCTGATAATGAAGGCAGGAGAGGCAATCACCATCAGTACCTGTGTAGCTTTCAGCGCATCGGGAATCAGGATACTGACAAACACGCCCATGAAAGAGGCTGATCCAACAAAGAAGGCGGTGAGCCACATGAAATTGATGATACCATGAGGCAGGGGTACATAAAAAAGAATGTGCATCAGGTAGTAGATCGATACAATCAGAATAGAGAATACCCATACAGGAATTACTTTTATCAGCATGATAGGGAAGGCCCAGCGGCGTAGGTGACGGTATTCATTTACAAATGACCCGCGCTGGAATTCTGCTGCGAAGCTCACTGCCATGGCCAGCAGGATCACCTGTTGCAATACCACGGCAAGCATAGCGGGCCACATGAATATGAGGTAATTGCTGGTGGTATTGAATAAGGTAATATAGTTGGTTTTAAATGGTTCGTATTGGGTAACGGCCCTGGGCGCGGGCATGCCCATCTTTTGCAGCCCTTTGATAGATACGCCGGCGGAGAAAGTGCCAATAGTCAATTGCAATGCTTTAGAGGCAAAGTTGGCGGTTAATACGTTGCCGGTATTAACGTATACATTTACTTCGGGGTATTTCTTCTGGAGGATGTCGGCCTCAAATCGGGAGGGAATCATCACCAGGGCGGCAGCTCCTCTTCTGATCACTTCGTCATTGAGATTACCAGGCTCCCGGAGATATTTAAACACTTTGATGCTTTTATTATCGCCCAGCATTTCGAGCAGTTGGTTCGAGAGGGGAGTATTGTCTTTGTCGATAACGATGACGGGAGTATTTTCCACCTTCCCGCTTTTGTATACAAATCCCAGCAGGGTGGCGTACAGCACCGGCGCCAGGAAGAATACAGAGCGCAGGGTGGAGTTGCCGAGGAACAGCTTAAACTCACGTTTCAACAATCGGATAAATTCTTTCATGCCTGCTTATTTCAGAATAACATTTGCATTTACCAGGATCTCTTTCGTCTTGCCCGTATCTTTCGGCAATACTTTAATCTCGTATACGGCATCCTGTATCTGGTAGTCGGGATAGGCCGTGGTGATATCCGCATAGCGGGTGAGTTGTTTGATATAGGCAATGGTGCCTGCCAGTTCTTCTTTGTTGTATACTACCTGCAGGGTTACGTCCTGGCCTTTTTTGTATCTGCTGATCTTGCTCTCTGGCACGGTAAAGCGGAAGTAGGTGCTGCCCGGGATATAGCCATTGAACAGGGCGAATCCGGCGGTGGCCAGTTCCCCGGGGTTCAGGCTGATGGTTTCAATTTCCATGTCGTTGGTGGCAATGATATATCTTTCTGAGTAGGCCACGTTGGCTTCCTGTAGGGCGCCTTTGGCCTGGGAAGCCTGGCCGGCAGCCATTTTCACTTTTTCAATGCGGGTGCCTTTTTTTACATCGTCGAGTTCTGCTACTACGGCATCGAATTGGGCTTTGGCGCCTTGCATCTTCGCGTATATTTCATCGTAGGCCTGGGGCGACATCAGGCTGTCGTTGAACATATTGGTGGCCCGGTTATACGATTTCTGCGCAAAATCATATTGTTCTTTCAGTCCTTTGTACTTGGCCTGGAGTTGCTTCATCTGGTCGGCGGTGGCGCCGTTGCGTGCCATCTGTTCCTGTGCGGTGGCAGCGTTGACAGCGCCTTCGGCCTGGGCAATTTTTGCTGACACTTCCGGTACATCCAGCAGGGCGAGGGTATCGCCTTTTTTCACGGTTTGTCCTTCCGACGCATAAATTTTCAGTATTCTGCCAGTCACCTTCGGGGCAAAAGAGATCACCTCTTTTTTGGCTTTCCCTTCAAAATCATCAGCACCGCGCTTTTTGGGGCCACAGGCGGAGAGTGGCAGCAAACTGATTAATAATAGGCCCGTATAGATTCTCATTGTATAGCAATTAATATTAGTAAGTAATGACCGGTGGAATATAAGTTAGTATAATTTGCTGACGTCCAGCTCCTGGGTAGAGCGCATCAATTCAATAGCCGCGCGGCGTTGATTGAAAATGGCATTCTGGTATTCCAGCTCCGCCATCTCCAGGTCATTTTCCGCATCTATCAGCTGGGTGGATTTACTCATACCATACCGGAATTCCTTTTCTGCCTGTACCAATGCGTCGGCGGCTACTTCTTTCTGTTTTTTCTTCAGCGCTATCTGTGCATTGGCGATGTTGTATTCAGACTGGTTGTTGGCCTGGTTTAAGGTAAGCTTGCGCAGGGCATCATATTTCTGGTTTTGCAGCAGCTCCCGGTCGATGCGCGCTACTTCGATGGCGTGTTTACCTTCCCGGCCATCAAAAATTTCCCATTTAAAGCCCACGCCGGCCATTACTATCGGGAAAATGTTGAGGTTGGTGGGGCGCCAGTCGAGCTTGTGGCCGGGGTAACCAATGGCGGGAATGGGCGGGATAATATTGTCGGAAGACTTAACCCTGCTGCCATACAGGCCCAGGTAAAAGGTAGAGGCCATAGCCTGTACTTTCGGGATCCACCAGGTTCGCTCGGCTTTGATTTTATAACCGGAGGCGTTGATGCCGTGATCGAGGGCACGGATTTCGGCGCGTTCGTGAATTGTTTTTTGCGGCGTAGCCGGTACTACCGCTGCCAGTGCGGGTTCTATGAGGCGTAGCCTATCCTGGCTGATGCCGGTCAGTACTTCCAATTGCGTGAGCAAGAGCACCTTCTTTCCTTCATATTCTGCTACCTTGGCATCTAAGGTGGCTTGCGCCAGCTCTATTTTTTTATGATCATAAGGCGTGATCAATCCATAGCCCAGGGCTTTATCGGCCGTTTTGCGGTTGGCAGCCAGCCGCTTCCTGCCTTCATCCAGTACTTTGCCCGACTGGTGTACCAGTGCCAGCTGGTCGTAAGCCCGGGAAATAACGACTACCACGTCGTCGGTTGTTTTCTCCACTAAAATATTTTCCGACAGCTTCTTTTCTTCCAAAGCTTTACCAAGTGCTTTTACCTTTCCGCCGGCATAGAGCAACATTTTGGCGTCGGCCTTTGCCAGGCCGGAAAAGCCGGACACATTGATATTATTGTTGTACTTCCCTTCGGGAATATTGAGAAAAGGTTGCAGGTTTAGTTCCGGGGAAATCACATGTGCGGTGGCATTAAGATATCCTGCCATGCCACTCAGCTCCAGCGTAGGCAGGTACGCATCTTTCAGTTTATGCTGATCAAGACCGGTCAATTTATTTTTGGTAAGTTGGGTTTTGAGATCCGCATCCCGAACCATAGCGCTGTCGAGCAACTCCTTAAAGCCGGGCGCAGTCTGGGCTTTAGCATAGTAACAACAGCTGATAAATGGCAGGAGCAGGAAGGGCAGCTTACTTTTCATCGATAGCATATATGGCGTTACTTTTTCATTTTACTATAATAACACATAAAATAAACTAATGTTTGATTCTATGCTAAATATCGATGAATTATATATCATTTCATTTGTTTATCTCTCGCCGCATACTGATATAGGATACCAGCAATAATGCTTCCATCGCCAATGGAAACAACACTTTCCCCACACCATCTCCTGATACCCCATGAGAGATAGCAGCGCTGAGAAATAATACTGTAAAACCGGCATACCCCCATTCTTTCCAACGGGTATAACGGGGCAGGGACAATAACAGGATGCCTGCTAATTTCCCGCTGCCAATCATTACCGGGAGATAGGCCGGGTATCCCAGGTGCAGTACGGTTTTCAGTACAGCGTCCATCCGCATAATATCGGTGATGGCGGTGACGAACATTAGTAATAAAAAGAGAATAGTGGAAATGCGGTACGTTAGTTTCGTGATGTGCGTTGATGGTTTTATATTTGATGATTATTGTGGCCCGTGCGGGCTTGTGTCGGTGCGAAGCTATTAACTAGTTGTATATCAACAAATAAGGCACGTATAGGTATCTTACGCACCCGGAGGTATGTAATGATGAAAATCAAGCCATTAACATGAAAGTTTTTTTTAAAAATGACAGTAGCGTCGACTTTTGCCCGGTAAGGGATGTATTTGACCGTATTGGCGATAAATGGACGGTATTAGTGATGATCACACTGGACCAGGGGGAAAGTCCCCTGCGTTATCATGAGTTGCAGGAAAGGATCGGCGATGTTTCGCAGAAGATGCTCACGGCTACCTTGAAACGTTTGCAGGAAGATGGGTTGATATCCCGGCAGCTGTATCCTGAAATTCCACCGCGGGTGGAGTATACGTTAACGGCCCGTGGAAAAAGCCTGTTACCGCATTTATACCGGCTGGCCGAATGGGCAAGTGAGCATATGCGGGATGTAAAGAAAGTATAATTTTTTCGGGAGAGAAGATACGGCACAACCCCAACCTGGCTCCCCGGTCATGGCCAGGGGAGCCGATGGGTGATGAGGGTTAAAAGGTATAAATAACGTTAGCAATAAATACAGTACCGGTAGTTACACTTTCTTTTTTCAGCACACCGTCTACATAGATCTGCGCTTTCAGTACCGCATTAGCGTCTTTGCCGTCGCCGCCCACACCCATGTACACGCTTACTACGTTGCCGGGATAGGTTACTTCCGGACTTTCCCAGGTGGTAACATTCAGGTTGGAAGCGCTGGTAACTTCGCCGCCGGATGCACCGAATTGTGTATTGGTAATTTTGGAGCCGGCGGTGGCTATCGCTTTGAATTTAACTTTGTGTCCTGATGGAGCTGGATCGTCTTTCTTTCCTTTACAGGCGGTAAAAACCAGGGCCAATAACAATGTAGATAATAGCAGTAGTTTCTGTGATAGTTTCATAATTGAGATTTTAATGTTTATGCATCCTTGCAGTTCGGTTTTTCTGCGGATGTAAAGGTAGCGCCAGGGCGCACTACCAGTCAATCCTGATAACCTGTATTTCTTTTCTACTGGTTTTCCAGTATATTTTGATTTATTTCGTTTATATCAGTAATTGTTAATTACTTTGTTTACATGACCCGGTTTCTACTAGTTTTTTGTTTTTTTATATACCTGTCTGTAGCATCTGTAGCCCAACTGCCTTTACATCAGAAAGGGTATGCCGACAGTGTAGCATTGTTGCTACAGAAAGCCACCAACGATAGCGTAAAGGCCAAACTCAATACCTTATTGGTATTTTGCTGGATGAACACCGATAAGGCCAGGGCCGCTCAATACCTGATGGAAGCACGGCGCCTGGCCAAAAATTATCCCTTGATGTGGGCGCAGACTTTTGCGCATGAAGGATACCTGTATTTTAATGAAGATGTGCCCCGGAGTGAAGCCTGCTATATGAAAGTAGATTCCCTGCTGCGCAATGATACCTCTAAAAATGCTTACCTGCTTCGTTCCAATGCCTGGCAGAATTATGCTGTACAGCAACAGGGAAAAGATGATGATGCTACTTTTATTGACCTGATACTGAATAAAGCGATTCCCCTGGCGGTCTTGTCGGGCGACAGCTCCCTGTTGGGTTCTGAATATACTAACGTAGCCCTGGCATTTACCAATACCGAACAATATGAAAAGGCGGAAGCATACTTCAATGATGCCATCGCTATTCTGAAACCTGCAGCCAAAGAGCCCAGCAGGTTGCTGGTGGCGCTTTACCGGGCGGGAGAAAATTATATCAACCTGGGAAAGTATGCAGCGGCCAGGGATATACTGGATACCATGAAAGTATTGCTGGCGCCGTATCCCGAAACGGGTTTATATACCGGCTATTACATGGTGGAGGGCCTTTACCATCACAAGATGAAAGCATATGCAGCTGCACTGGCCAGCTTTGATAAGGGTATTGCGGCTTCCAGCGGGATAAACGCAGCAAGCAGGGTGGACGAACTGGAAATGATGAAAGCAGAAACCCTGCTGGAGATGAAAAATTATACTGCTGCCCGGGATCTCCTGTTACGGTTGGTAGAAGATGAAAGCCTGACAAGCCTCGATTATAACCGGGTGAAGGTGTTGAAGAAGCTGACTTCCGCGTACGTGGGGTTGGGGAATTTTCCCCAGGCCTATCATTACCTGGAAACGTATAGCCGTTTGAGTGATAGCCTGTATAAGACCCGGACACAACGGGATATCAATGCCCTGGAAATCAAATTCAGGAATGCAGAAAACCAGCAGGAAATCATTACGCTGAAAGCAAAGAATGAAAAGGCTGCCTTATCTACCAAAAATGCCTGGCTGATTACCGGGTTAGTGGCGTCCGCATTCCTGTTGTTGCTGGTGCTCGGGATATGGGCGCTGTCTTATTACCGGAGCCAGAAAAAGCTGGCAGCCCGGAAAATGCAGGAGATCGTACAGCAGAAAGAGCTGGACGTCACCAAAGCCATGCTGGAAGGAGAAGAGGGCGAGCGCAGGCGACTGGCCCGCGATCTGCACGATGGGCTGGGAGGTATGCTGGCTGGAGTAAAAATGAACCTTTCCGGCACCGCCAGTGCGCTCCAGGATGAAAAGCTGTTCCAGATCATCGGGCAACTCGATAATTCGGTGAGCGAACTAAGAAGGATAGCGCGTAATATGATGCCGGAATCGCTATTGAACTTTGGCCTGGAAACCGCGTTGAAAGATATGTGTGAGCTGAATATGGCGTCGGGTCTATCGATCGATTTCCAATCGCTGGGCGTACAACCTGACCTGCCGGAGAAAACACAGATCCTGATTTATCGCATTGCACAGGAACTGCTGGCCAATGCCATCAAACATGCGCAGGCCGACAAGATCATGTTGCAATGCAGCCAGAACCAGCATATCTTTTATCTCTCAATCGAAGATAACGGCAAAGGCTTTAATCCCGCTACCGCGAAGAAGGGAATGGGACTGGACAATATCCGCAACCGTATCGACTTCCTCAAGGGAAAAATTGAAATCGATTCAGTGGCAGGTGAGGGAACCACTATCAACATAGAACTTAATGTCAATGAATAACATCGTTATTGTAGATGATCATCCTATTGTAATAGAAGGACTGTCGGCTTTATTACAGGCCGATAAAGCCCTGGAGGTGGCAGCTACCTTTACTACCGGCCAGGCCTTTTTATCTTTTTTGCCCGGCGCCGGTTTTATAGATATCGTGCTGCTGGATATTACACTCCCGGATATCAATGGCGTAGAGGTGTGTAAACAGATCAAAAAAATATCTCCGGAAACAAAAGTACTCATTATCAGTAACCACAGTGAACGCAGTATTATACTGCAAATGCTGCAACAGGGCGCCAGCGGATACCTGCTGAAGAATGCCTCCTCCGAAGAACTGGTACGTTGCGTTCATGATGTGCTGGATGGAAAAGTAGCATTCAGCGCAGAAGTGATGACGATCATGACCCGCCCCCTGCAAAATGAACCCAAAGCGGCGCCGCATCTTACCAAGCGGGAGAAACAGGTGCTGGGCATGATCGCTGCCGGCAGAACCTCCGCCAGCATTGCGGAAGAGCTGTGTGTGAGCCAGTTTACGGTGGAAACACACCGGCGTAACCTGATGCAGAAATTTGAAGCCGGCAACACCGCTGCACTTATCCGGATGGCCGCAGCGCAACAATTGCTATAATACGACTTCGCTTTTTCCGTTTCGCGTAAATCTATTTTCCTAAAGTGGCTGACCGGATGTCTGCCACTTGTACCAGGTATTTAGTTTACTCTGTTCTCAGGCTTTTTACGGGATTAGCGATGGCCGCCCTGATCGACTGGTAGCTGACCGTGAGTAAAGTAATGAACACAGATAAGATGCCTGCTACCGCAAATACCCACCAGGCAATGTCTACGCGGTAGGCATAACTCTCCAGCCATTTGTGCATTCCCCACCAGGCCAAAGGCGCTGCTATAAAGAAAGAAATAATGACCAGCTTTACGAAGTCTTTGGACAACAAGGTAGTGATATTGGCTACCGAAGCCCCCATGATTTTCCGCACCCCGATTTCTTTCACCCTGGTTTCCGCCATATAGGTGGTTAGGCCAAATAAACCCAGGCAGGAAATAAATACGGTCAGGCCCGCAAACAAACCAGCGAGCGTACCTTGTTGCTGTTCACTCTCAAATTTCCGGGCATATTCAGCATCCACAAACTTCGGCTCAAAAACAAAATCCGGGTTATATTTTTTGAAAATACCGGCTGCTTTTTCGAGGTTGGCAGTAGTGCTATGCTGGCCATTCAGCTTTATCTGCATCACATTAAACGTTAAGAAACTGCTTTTTGCGCCACAGATTAATATGGGCCGTGTAGGTTCATAGGGACTGGTAAGAATGAAATCCCTGATCACGCCTACAATATGATAGTTGGTACCCAGGTCAGATACTATCTTGCCGATAGGGTCTTTAAACTTCATTACTTTCAGCGACGACTCATTGATGATTAATCCTGTGGAGTCGGTCGGAAACTTTTTGAGGTCGAAGTCGCGGCCCTGTACAAATTGCAGCCCGGCGGTGGCGCCAAGGCCATCATCGGCCATAAACCGGTCGAAGTCGGTACGATCATTGGGATCTTTACCCTCCCAGTTCTGGCCCCAGCCATCGCTCCATCTGTCAGTGAGCGGAGAGCTGGTTTTAGTGACGGAGGTGGCAATGCCGGCACTCAGCAGCTCTTCCCTGATGGACGCATAATTTTTTGTGATGTCACCATTCAGGGAATGATAGACCAGGCGATCACGGTTATAACCGGTTTCCCGCTCACGGGCATAGTCAATTTGTTGCTTTACTACAATGGTGCAGATAATCAGCACGATGGCAAAAGAAAATTGCAGTACCACCAGTATTTTCCGGGGCGTTACCAGCGCATGCGTTCTTTTAAAAGTGCCCTTTAACACCTTTACCGGCTGAAAAGAGGAGAGGAAGAAAGCGGGGTAACTCCCTGCCAGTAAGCCGGTGAACAGGATAAAGCCGAAGAAGGCCACCAACGTATAGGCGTTACCGGTATCTATGAATAATTTCTTTGCCGTAAATTGATTATAGGCTGGCAGACTTAACTGCACAATGAACAATGCCACTATCCCTGCAAGGAATGCGAGAAATACAGATTCACCGATAAACTGCCCAATGAGCGACATTTTCTGGGCGCCTACTACTTTCCGGATACCCACCTCACGGGCGCGTTTTTCACTGCGGGCGGTACTCAGGTTCATGAAATTGATACAGGCAATCAACAGGATAAATCCTGCAATAATGCTGAAGAGTTTTACAAAGGTGCTGCGGCCGCCACTGTCTTCCTGGCCATTGGTGAAACTGGAATACAGACGCCAGCGATCCAGTGGGTACATAAAGAGCTCCCAATGGAGCGTTTTGGACTCGTCGTGGTAATGTTGCTTCAGGTCTTTTATTTTATTGGCTACGGCGGCGAAGTTTGTATGGGGTTTGAGCAGCACATAGGTAGGGGTGCTGTTATCACCCCAGCCGAAATCCTGCCGGTCACTATTTGTCTTTAAATATTCCCAGGGGAGCAGGCATTCGAAATCGAATCTTGAATTACCGGGTAAGTCTTTCAGGATACCCGTTACCGTGAAGTTGTCCTTATTACCGATTTTTACCACTTTGCCCATGGCGGGTTCATTACCAAACAGGCTTTTAGCGGTTGTTTCCGTCAACACAACCGAATGTGGATCAGTAAGGGCGGTAGCAGGATTTCCTTCCACCATCGGAAAGCTGAATATTTGCAGGAAGCCCGAATCCACTATGCTGCCTGTCTTCATCATTTTCCGGTCGCCGATAGAAAACAGATAGTCGCCATTATAACTGGCCCTGGCTACCCGTTCTACTTCGGGCAGGTCTTTTTCCAGGATAGGCCCCAGCAGGGTAGAAGTACTGTTCCAGCATCGCACTTTACCATCGAGGGGCACCCGGTTCCACACTTCATATATCCGGTCTTTTTTGGTGTGAAACTGGTCGTAGCTCAGCTCGTGCTGTATCCAGAGCAGGATGAGTATCGCGGCAGCCATACCGATAGCTAGTCCTGTTATATTGATGAAGGAGAAGCCCTTGTTGCGGAGCAGGCTGCGGTAAGCCACCTTGAAAAAATTCCTGATCATAGCGGGTAATTATTGCCGAAGGGGGGCGCCAAGATGGTGCCAGATAAAAATAGGCGGCATGGGCGGGGGGATAGCCAGATGGGGTAAAGGTATTTGTCCGTTTTCGATACAGAAAACTGTCCGCTTTTGTACACTGCATATGATGAACAAAGCTGTCTCAAAATTATTTTCGAGACAGCTTTGCTTTGTTAACTATAGGGCTGGACTAGTTTTTAATCAGCTTCACGGAAGGCACCCGCCAGTATTGATTGCCGGAGGTCATCGTGGCCAGGAACCCCATCGATACCTGGGAGGTTTGACTGATGCTGAACGGACATTCAATCGTGGCGGTTACATTCCGGGAGGTAGGAAAAGCCGCTACCCCGGCTGCACTCGCCAGATTGGCGATATCAGGTAAGGTACTGCCGGTAGCCGCTACCACGTATACCGGGTCGAGCGCCTCTGTATAGGTATTGACAACGAAAATATAATTGCCTGCAGGCAAGGTGACGGTCTGGTATATTTTCCCGTTGATAATATTGGCAGTACCACTCCAGCCGGATTCCATTACCAGCACGCCGCCGGCATCAGACGCATATCCGCCGTACCCGGAGTGATTGATCACATTAGGCGTAGTGATCCAGGGCGCCGCCAGGGTGCCCCATCTGCCCCCGTCGAAATTAGCGCGCACAAATGGTCCGTAATTGCCCAGGTATAAACTGGTTACATCGGCCCTTACTGCATGGCTGCTAAAGGCGGTGTAAAAGGTATCAATCGCAGTAGGATTGGGCAAATAGGCGGTACGGTAGCTGATGCCGTTACCCGGTTTAAAGTTGGGTAATACTGTAGAGAAGTTTGTTTGCACGGAAGGTATAATCGTATCATGCGGCACCCCGGCATTATCGGTATACCTGATCTGCACATTTACGATGCCCGCGTCGGCATTTACATCTACCCAGCTAATGAGTGCGGAACCGTCGTTTTGTATGGCGGTATTGGTAATACCCCGGTTGATCAGCGCAGAAGCATACAGGTCGCCATATACGCTGGCAGCTGTATTTACGGGGATAGATACATTCCCCAGCGTATCGTAAGTCCGTATTTCAAAATTCATGAGCCCTTCTGGTAAGCCGGGAATAATAACCCGGGCGGTGTCTACACCGGGCGTTCTTTTTACCGCAATTTCGGTAGAGTCCTGGCGGCTGTTCCAGAACACGCGGTATTTGGTGATTTTAGGATCGGAAGTAAATAACCCGGTAATCAGGACCCGGCTCTTCCCGGAAAAAGCCTGTACAGAGTCCATTTTGCCGGGATAGGTAATCGCACCGCCTGCCATGTATTTATCCCGGTAGGCATCCATTTTGGTGCAGGCACTGACAACCAGTACCAGTAATATCCATATGTAGGTATGTTGTTTCATGTACGTAAGGTTTGTATGACTAATTGCCCCACAGGGTAAACTCAGCGATGTTGATGAAGTAAGATCCCTGCCAGTTCGATAAGCTCCTGATGCGCAGATAGCGATAAGCGGTTTGCCCCGCCGGAAAGTCGAACTGCCAGCCATCGTACGCCAGTTTCTGATCTGCCGCGGTTTCTGTGGCATAGGGCGACCCGGAAGGCTTTACCACATGGCAGGTGGTGAGCTTGGTCCAGCTGCCATCCAGGTTACCATTCAGGTTAGGGCTGTTGGATGCCCAGATCTCAAAATCTTTTACGTTGCCGCGCACATAGTAGTTGTTGCCCACTTCCTTATAAGGATTTACCTGCATGCGGCTCAGGATATGCGCTTTGCCCAGATCCAGCGTAACGGTTTGCGGGCTGCCGGCTTGTTCCAGTGTAAAGAGGCAGCGTGGCCATCCGGGGTGGAAGTCGCCATCGTAGATGTAAGGCACGTCGGTACGCCCGCCATTGTTGAGGATGCCTGCGTCCTGGGGCAGCACGTAGTTACTCCATTCAGATTTAGGCAGCATCTGCTCAAACAAAGGCGTAAGCGAAACACGCATTGTATCGGAGAAATTCATCCACCGGTCCCGTACCACAAAGGCGTATTGCCTGGTGACAGCTGGCTGTTGCCGTACAGCGTTTTTAATAACCGGATCGTTGCTGTATACATTGTCCATACCTGCGGTCTGCACCCATTTGCCATTGCCGGCACTGTCTACCAGCGGAATGATGGCCAGGTTTTCCAGGGTAGGATTATTACAGACGAGATTGAAACCACCAAAGGTAGCCTGTACCGACAGCGATCTGAAAGCGAGATTGATCGCAGGCGTTAAAGGATTCACCGTAACGGCAACCGGTTCGGACACTACTTCGCTGGCATTAACGGAGTAGAGTTTAATGGTATGTGCCAGCGTATCCCCGAAACCCTCTACCGTGATGGAATTTACGTAGTGGGAAGCTTTGGCTTCTGCCGGATGTCCCGGGGACGTCTCATACACGGCTTTGATATACGAAAGGTCTACATCTGATGGCAGCGAATAGGTGATCACCGATTTCCCATTTTGATTGTTCACGCTGATACCGGTTACCAAGCCTGGTGCATGTGTGTTGGTGGTAACAGGTTTATTCAGCTCCTCCCGGTTACAGGCCAATAGCAGGAACAAGGAGCAGGTGATATATTGCAGGGCGACTAATTTTCTTGTTTTCACGACTTAATTTTTTAGTGTTAAATACATCCTCCATCCATCATTACCAGTTGGGATTTTGTACCAGGTTAGGATTAGCTAACAGGTCGCTTTCTTTGATAGGCCAGAGATAATCGCGGGGCGCCACAAAGTGCCTGGATAGAAAGGATACTTCCCGGTAATACAAGTCTGCGGTTCTGCCACTCACCACCCACCCGGTGATGTTGCCGCTTAGCTCCTGTGCGGCTGTTTTCCAGCGGAGCAGGTCCCAGTAACGGTGCCCTTCAAAGCAAAGTTCAATGGCTCTTTCCCGCTGAATGATGGCGCGCATACCTTCTTTGGTGGTGTATTTGGTAGGATTGCGGCTATAGGTGGTCCAGGATGTTTGCACGCTTTGCAATCCGGCCCGGGTCCTGATCCTGTTGATGTAATCATATACTTCTCCGCCGGGGCCCTGTACTTCGTTGAGTGCTTCGGCATAAAGCAGGTAGAGATCCGCCAGCCGTATTTCCGGAAAAGGGTAGGGCGGATAGGTAACGGTGTTCCAGTCCATATGCCAGTTCACTACTTTTTTCATATAGAATCCGGCAATGGGTACGGGAGAAGATTGACTCAATTCACTACCACGGGCCATCAGCCAGAAGGTATTTTCATCGCTTTTAGAGGGGCTGTTGGCCATGTACCATACGCCGCGGTCAAATCCCAGGTCGGCATAGTAGCGCGGCTCCCGGTCGAAGTTCAGGCGGGCGGTCGTTTCTCCTTCGCGGATATTGAATCTTTCTGCATGGGAGGCTACGCGCAATGCCGCGATGTTGGAGAAGTCGAGGGTTTTATCTTCATCAATCGGTACGCCGTTGCTGGTATAAAACAGTTTAGCCATTTTGATGGTGGGCCCCAGCAATGGATGGCCACCGGTTTTGGAGGCTACCGCGTTAGCAAAGTCGAACTGGCCGATGCCGCAACGTTGCAGGAAAGTGCAGCCCCAGCTAACGCCGCTGGTAGAACCCCATACCAGTTCACTGTTCCATGGCTCGCTCATGGAATTGCGTATACTCATTTGCGTCATCGTAGTGGGGCTGAGCGGTACGTTTTGTTGGGGGAATACGTAAAGCTTAATGCCCTGTGCCTCACTCAGGTCGATAGCGGCTTTACAGGCATCGGCAGCCAGCTGCCATTTGGCGGCGCTGAAGGCGGTGTTGAACAGCGGTATGCCATCTTTGCTTTTGAGTGATCCAAAATCGGAGTTGCCGTTAAACAGCGGGCTGGCGGCGGTTACCAGTAATTTGGCTTTCAGGCTCAACGCAACAGGTTTGGTAATACGTCCCAGCTCCGATGAAATATTAGCGATGCTTACCGGCAGGTCGGTGGCCGCATTATCAAGCAGGTGGCTGATATAGCTCACTACAGAATCTACCGGCTGGCGCTTGATATACATATCGTTGATCGGCGTGCTGATAGGCAGGTTTTTATCGATGATGGGAATAGGCCCGTAAGCGCGGAACATCAGGAAATGATAATAGGCTTTGAGAAATTTAGCCTCTGCGATCCAGCGGGTGCGGGTATCTATGTCGAGGTCTGCCACCTTGCCCGGGTTGCCTACATTTTCCAGGAAGATATTACAATCCCTGATGGCCTGGTAGCAGGCCACGCCGTCCCTGTTGCCGGTCATGTAGTTGGCGATAGGATCTGAAGTATTCTGATCTCCATAATCCAACCGCAATACGTTGGTAGAACGGATATTATTCGTCGGATCCAGTACAAACACCTCATCGCTGGCGGAAAGGCCTACGTTATAGGTGGGATCGTAGTTTACGGGCATATAGGAATAGCAGGTAAACAGATATTTTTCTGCTTCTGCTTTAGAAGTAAAGGCATTGTCGATGGTAGCGATGTTGTCGGGTACCACATCCAGGAATGCTTTTTTGCAGGACGTTACCGATAGCAGGGCGCCCAGCGAGCAAAGGAGGAGATATTTGCCGGTGCTATGTAAGTTGATATGCGTGTTCATGTGCGTCAGTCTTTGTTTTGAATGTTAGAAACCTACCATTACTCCCAGGTTATATACCTTCTGAACAGGATATCCCAGGCCGGAGTCGCCCATTTCGGGGTCCCATAAGTTGAAGGCGCTGAGCTTAAAGAGATTCAGCCCGTTCGCATAGATACGGCCACTGGTGAGGCGTAATTTTTTCAGCAGGTTGCCGGTGAGGTTATAACCGATTTCGGCCGATTTCATACGGAGGAAAGAACCATCTCTCAGCCACCAGGTGGAGGTTTGGCTATTATTTTCCGAGATGATGGTGTTCAACCGGGGCCAGAACGCATAGGAGTTGCGGTTATCTTCTGACCAGTGACTGTCGGCAATGGCCTGCAGCAAGCCGTTCTGGTTACCGCCATTCAGGTAAAACGGCGTTGTATTGGCGGAATTGATAATGAAAGAAGACCGCGCAGAGCCCTGGAAGAAGGTGCTGATGTCGAAGTTTTTATACCCGATGGAGAAGCCGAAACCATAAATGATTTCCGGCGTATAGGGGTGACCGATAGGTACGTAATCGGCATTGGTAATTTTCCCGTCTCCGTTAATGTCCCGGTATTTAATATCTCCCGCCATAATATTTCCATATTGCATAGGAGAGTTGTTCACTTCCGCCTGGTCTATAAACAGTTTCTCTGCAATCAATCCGTATATCTGTCCCAGTGAGTTGCCCACTTTCGACAAGTTGCGGTTATTGTCGGCGTACTGCGGTTCTTCATTCACCAGCAGCTTGCTTTTGGCATAGGTGAAGGTACCGCGACCCTGTATCCACAGGGAGTTGTTGAATGTTTTACGATAGTCGAGTATCAGGTCTACTCCTTTGCTGGAAGCCTTGCCCGCATTGGAAGAAATGTCGGCCCTCAATCCCATGGAGGTTGGCACCGTACTTCTTACCATCAGGATATTGCTACGTTGTTGTTCATAGGCATCTACCGTTATGGTGAGGTTTTTGAAGATGGTTAAGTCCATACCGATGTTGGTTTGTTTAGACATCTCCCAGGTAATATTCCTGTTTTCATACCGGCTGATACCCACGGTAGGCCGGCTATAATTAAAGTTGGTACCGAAATATCCGGCGTTGGCGGCATCCAGTTTTACATTCGACAGATAGAAGAAGCGGTCGTTGGCATTACCAATCTGGTCGTTACCCACCAGGCCATAAGTAAAGCGGAACTTCAGCTGGTCAATAGTTTTAGCCAGTGGTTGAAAGAATTTTTCATTCGATACGATCCATCCACCCCCTATAGATGGGAAGAAGCCAAACCGGTGATTGGCGGCAAATCTTTCTGATCCATTATAGCCAAAGTTGAATTCGAACAGGTAACGATTGTCATAGCCATAGGTAAACCTTCCGGATACGCCCTGGTTCCTGGCAGGCAGCGATAGCTGCAGGGAAGATGCGTTGCCGGTAAGGAAATTGCGGAGAGTACCGATCAGCATACCGCCCACGGCATGTTTTTCATTGAATATCCTGGAATAGTTCACCGCCGCTTCTACATAAGTAGTGGTATTTACATTTTTATCGCCGGGCGAATAGGTGAGGTATTCGGTGGGGGTAGGGCCCACACTACCTACAGCGCCATCATTGATCAGGCTTAAGCCGGTGAATTTACCATCTATCGCATTGGTTTGATAATAGTAAGGACTGTATTGACGGGATACTGCAAAGTCGGCATAGCGTGTGGTATAGGCCATCATCCTGGCAGAAAGGCCAGGGGTGAGGGATTCCAGGTTTTGCCTCAGGCTCAGTTGCGCCGTGAGGGTACTGTTGTTGGAGGCCTGGAAGCCGGAAATGGACTGGGCATAAGGATTTACATACAGTCCACCACCCCCCGGAATGAGGGCGTTACCAAACAACGGATGTTTGGCATAGGGCATGAGTTCCGCGGGGTATACCGCCGGAAACGCCACCGGGTTACTCCAGATGGCATTGTAAAAGGTGCGTGCGCCGCCGCCAATGGGACCATTATAATCGTCGAACTGACCTTTAAGGCTTACCAGCGCTTCGGTAGATTTGGTAAGGTTTAAGGTAACGTTAGACAGGATAGAATAGGAGCGTAGTTTAATGTTATTGCTGAAATTATTGAGCGGATTTTCTTTCAGTATACCATTATCAATATTATAGGTCATGGCCAGGTAGTATTTGGCCCGTTCGGAGCCTCCGCTGGCATTGATGTTATATCGTTGGTTGTTGGTGTTGTCTTTAATGAGCTGTTGTATCCAGTTGTTGTTAGGATACTGGAGCGGATCATCGCCAGCGGCGGTGTGGTCAATTTTATTTTGGGAATAGGGAAGTACGCCCAGCGGATTGCGGGTCAATACGGCTTCGTTGGCCAATTTCATATAGGTGATGTTATCGGCCAGTTTGAAGTTCTGGGTGTTGGCAGAGTTGGAGCTTTCTGCGCGGAAGTTGAACCGCATTTTTCCCAGGTTCCCTGTTTTGGTAGTCACCAGTATCACGCCGTTGGCGCCCCTGGCGCCATAGAGGGAGGAAGCGGTAGCATCTTTCAATACCGAAAAACCGGCAATATCATCGGGTTGCAGGCGGGCGAGGTCCCGGGAGGAAGATTCGATGTTATCGATCAGGATCAGCGGATCTACTTTTCCGGCTCCGAAGGTACCTACGCCCCTGACAAAGAACTGGGCATTATCGGCGCCCGGCTCTCCACTGCGCTGGTAGGAGATCACGCCGGGGATTCTACCGGCCATCATAGTGGTGAGGTTGCCGGTAGGCCCCTTGAGCTCTTTCGGCTCAATCGACGTGATGGAGCTGACCATGCTGATTTTTTTCTGGGTACCATAGGCTACCACTACTACGTCCTTGATGGTGTTGTCTTTGGCCGACAAAGATATTTCGTAGGTATTGATCCCGTTTTTTACGGGGATTTCCCTGGAAATGTAACCCACATATTGCACGACCAATACGCTGTTGTCGTTCGACAGCTTTAAGGTAAAGTGACCGTCCTGGTCTGTTTTAGTCCCGGTGGTGGTGCCTTTCAGCATCACGGTAGCCATAGGCAGCGGTGACTTATCATCCGACAGTACCACCCCGGATACCAGGTGTTCGGTGGGTGCTCCACGCAGTTTTACGTCGGCCGCCTTGCTTTCAGGGACCGTTTTTTCCACCCGCTTAATTAAGATCACTTTCTTTTTCAGCTCATACGATAAGTTTTTTTCTTTCAGGATGTCGCTCAGTACGGTGGTCACCCTGGCCCGGGTATAATCGATCGGGCCCGCCACCACTTCGCGTTTCAACAGCTCATCACTATAAAAAAAGGTGAAATCTGTTTGCTTTTCAATGGCCTGGAAAATACTTTCCAGGGTCATGTTACTCCCCTTGATGGTCACAGTGGGAACGGGAGGAACTGGTTGCTGACCCTGTGTCAGGACAGAAAGAAAGAGCAAAAAAGTGAGCATAAAGTAACTCCTGCCGGCAAGACATCGCCTGGTAGTTTTCAGTAACGGGATACTTCTTTTCATTTTCCTGGTTTGGTTGACAGTAAATTGTAACGTGGTAATGACTACATGCCTGAATTTGTGCGGCACTATGATAAGACGACACAATTTGAAACCGGGTGAAGAAAAATGGGGCAAAAAAAATAATAATTGTCAAATTAACATTTTATAAAACAAACTCCTTATATTTAACCACTGTATCCCAACAGATTAGCCACGTTATATAATTAAGCAGCCAAAAAAAGTATTTTTATGCCTGAATATCCGGGAGATGAAGCTATACTTGCGTTATTGAAGACTGGGAATACCGGTGATGCGTTTGAATTTATTTTTAAGAAATACTACCGGTTAATGTGGACGAAGGCTTACCTGGGCACGGGTGATGCCACCGACGCAGACGACCTGGTACAATCTGTACTGAGCAGTATCTGGGAGCGGGCATTGTACCATAATATTAATGGCAGTTTAAAGAGTTACCTGCTGATATCTGTGCGCAACCAGGTAAACGACTACCACAAAGTGAAGCAGCGGGCTCTTAAAAGAATAGAGCGATATGCGGAGTTGGTAGACCAGGACTGTGTTTTCGAGTCGAGAGAACCAGATCCGGAAGACCGGTGGAGGGCACAGGAACAGCTGCACCGGCAGTTGCACGAGCTGCTGGAAGAGTTACCTACCCAACGCCAGCGGGCATTTACCCTGGTATACATGCAGCAGAAAAAATATCATGAAGTAGCAGATAATATGGGTATCAGCGTTAATTCGCTCAAAACCCATCTGAAGATTGCGGTGAAAACGCTGCGTAATAAGCTGTTTCCGCCTATTGTTGAGTAAACGTTTTTATCACCGTTACCCATTTATCTTTCAAGCTTTTCAAACCAATGATACCCGACCAGGAATATATAGAGCAGTTAATGCTGGAGAAATTGTCCGGAGATATTACCCCGGAAGATGACCACCTGCTCCTGCAATTAATGGAAAAATACCCCGTGGTGGCCAGCCGTTTTCACGGTCTGGAACAGCAGCTGCATCATCCGGATGCCCGGCAATACCTGGATAACCTGGATGAAGCACAGTTGTGGGAAGCGCGCAGGCACCTGTTTCAGCAAACGCCGGTGCGACCTATCCGCCGCCAGTGGCTATACCGTGCCGCCGCCGTAACTTTAATATTGCTATCAGGCAGCGTGTTGGGCTATCTTTTCTACCCGGATCGTTCCGCCATGCCGGAGGCCAAAAATAACCCACCCGCTGTGGAGCCCCGTATTATGTTGCAACTGGCCAGTGGTGAAACCATCGACCTTTCTGATACCACCCAGGCGTCCCTATTACATGTAGGCGCCGCACAGATGCATCTGTCGGCCCAGGGCATGCAATACGAGGCGAGGGCCAGCGACACCAGCACGGCGATGAACCGGTTGCAGGTGCCCGCCGGGAGGGACTATAAACTCACCTTGTCAGACAGTACCGAAGTATGGTTAAATGCCATGTCTGAAATCCGTTTTCCCGTGGCATTCAATAGCCGCAGCAGGGAAGTGTTTGTGAGCGGGGAAGCTTATTTTACGGTGAAGAAAGAATCGAACCGGCCTTTTATTGTGCATACCGGGCAGGTATCCGTTAATGTGCTGGGCACAACATTTAACGTAAACACCTATACGAATACGCATCCTAAAATTTCATTGGCCAGTGGCAAGGTGTCGTTGCAAAATACGGCCAGCAGGGAAACGGTGCAGCTAACTCCCGGTTATGAGGCCATCCTGAATATCCCCTCCGGTAAAGGATTTCAGGTCGGTGAGTTCAATCCCCGGAACACCCTCTCCTGGATGGAAGGAAAATATTATTTCAAAAACAGTTCCCTGAAAGAAATTGCGGCCGTGATCAAACGCCTCTTTGATACCAACGTAGTATTTAATACGCCTGGTGCAGAAAATGTCAGCATTACCGGCGTACTGGTGAAGAAGGACGGGCTGATGGAATTTATGGATAACCTCTCTAAAACAACAGATGTCAGGTACCAGCTGACAGATGGGGTATTACATATTCTTTGATGAATAGTCATTGTGACGTTTATTTTAGAAAAGCAGAAGGCATAAAGCGGAAAGCAAAAAGCTATTGTGGAGTAGAACTTAGCGAGTATTTAAAATTCGCTTTAATCATTCTCCACAATAGCTTTTTGCTTTCCGCTTTCAGCTTCTTAAAAATCACATGTTTTAATCAACCCATTCGCCAGTGTAATTTTTTTCGTTTCTCCATCTTCTTTTATCTCTACAAATTTCTCTAACCGCTGGGAGCGGGCTACGAGGTAGTCCTGGTCATAGTAGTAATTGGTGATCTCCCTTACAGGGCCATTTTGCCAGGAGTCGGAACCGGTGTATATCCTGGCGGTTTTCCGTTGGTTAAAGCTGTGAACCAGCTGTATAAAATATTTGCCGGGTTTCAGGCCTTCGAAGGCAAAGCGGCCATCGCTGCCGCTGATAGCGGTAATGGCGTATTGGTTGGCTTCTTTCGACATGAATACACTAGTATTTTTACCTTCTTTCTTTTCACGTAATTCGTACCACTCTTCCAGGTAGGGTGTTACGGGAAGCAGCACCACTTTTACCCCGGCAGCGCTGAATATCAGCCCGTCTTTTTTCGTGCAGGCACGTCCTACGATCTTTGATAAACCCCTTCCCAGCGCTGCTTCGGCCAGTTTGGGGTCGAAGGTGCCTGGGGGGTATATTTCCTTTCGTGTATTGGCTGCTGTAGCCGATAACTTACCTCCGAGGTCGGCGTATTTCTTACGATCTGCATTGGCCAGCTTGTTATTGCCCGTTGCTTCATAGGCATCGGCGCGGTTCAGGTAGGCCAGCATGTTTTTCGGATCGGCTTCAATGGCTTTGGTATAGTCGTCGATAGCCTCCGCATATTGTTGCCTGTCGTGATGTACCACGCCCCGGTTCAAATAGCCGTTGGAGGAGTGGGGATCGATCGCGATCACTTTATTGAAGTCTGCCAGGGCAGGGTCGTATTGTTGTTTATTCAGGTAAATATTCCCCCGTTCCAGGTAGGCATCGGCATATTGAGGGTCCAGCGCGATGGCGCGGTTATACTCGTTGAAGGCGGAATCCACCTGCTCCCAGCGTTGGTAGATATTGCCTCTGCTCACGCGGTACGGTGCTTTGTTGGGATCGAGCTTAATAGCCTGGGTATAATCGCTGAAAGCGAGGCTGGCTTTGTCCTGCATCAGGTATACATTTCCGCGGTTGCCGTATACTGAGGCGTCATTGGGCGTTAGGGTAAGTACTTTGGCATAATCTGCCAGTGCCTGGTCGTAGTTGCCTTTTTTCTTATACATCACCCCGCGGTTAAACAAGGCATCTACGTCTTTCGGATCCAGTTCCACCGCCTTGGAAAAGTCGGCGATAGCGGCGTCGTATTGTTGTTGCCCGTAGTAGATATTTCCCCGCAGAAAATAGGGACTTGCGTAAGCCGGGTTGATGCCAATGGCCTTGCCATATTCGGTGAGGGCAGCATCTGCCTGTTTCCGGTTTTCGTAGATACGGCCCCGTTTTGTATAGCACAGGGCAAAGCGGGAATTGAGTTCCAGCGCTTTCGTATAGTCGGCCAGGGCAGCTTCTTCTTTCTTTTGCGCTTCATATATGCAGCCACGGGCATAATATTCCAGGGCCGATGCTGGAGCGGTCAGCAATTTTAGTGCTTTGTCATACGCTTTGCCGGCTGCTGCATCCTGGTGCTGATTCTTCAGGTTGGCGCCTTCAAAGGCATAGAACACACCGTTGTTGGGACTCATTTTGATCGCTTTTTCCAGGTCGGTTTGCGCACCTGCCAGGTCGTTTTCGGCGGCCAGCGCCCGGCCGTGAATGGCATATGCCAGGCTGCTGTAAGGATTTGCATTCATGGCCGCTGTAGCCAGTGTTTTTGCCTGTTTAAAATTTCCTTCGGTCAGCTGGGTTAACGCATTGTCTGCGACGTCTTTACTTTGACCAAATACTGCTGACATAGCGCTGCTAAGCGCCAGGGCCATGACAAACCGGTTAACCATTGGTTTCATTCAGAAATTGAGTTTATGTAACAATAAAGCTGGTACTGGGTGGCAAAGATAGGGATAAATCTGAATGGGTAAAAACAGGCCTCCGCCGGATAGGCGAGGGCTTATAACAAGGGCGTAGCGCTAGTTATTTAATCCAAGGAATTTAAATGGTTTACTCGCCGTGAATGAGGGTTAACAGCAATAAAAAGAGTAGAGAAAGTTGTTTGTTGGGTTTCATAAGACCTATTTGTGGGTTAAATACTTTCTCAAACAAGCTGTTCGCGCAAAAGTTCAATGACCCAGTATATTTGTAACTTACAGGCCATATGGATCAGAAAGCAGCGATTCTCCGTTATCTTACCCGGCACTTTCCTATGCTGGACACACATTTGCAGGAACACCTGTCGGCCGTAGGCCTGTTGAAAGAAGTAGCCGCCGGCACGGTGCTCATGAAGCAGGGACAGTATATCAAATACACCATGCTGGTGCTCGAAGGTCGTATCAAGTTATACCGGGAAGGAGAGGATGCGGGTGAATTCTTTATGTATTACCTGGAGCCGGGCGATGCCTGTGCTATTTCCATGGTTTGTATCGCCTCCGGTAAATCCAGCGAGGTAATGGCCAAAGCAATAGAGGATGCGGTAGTGCTGATGATACCGGTACAACATATGGAAGCCCTGATGAAAGATTATAAGAGCTGGTACCAGTTTGTGATAGAATCTTACCGCCGGCGTTTCGAAGAGTTACTGATGGTACTGGACAGCACCGTTTTTAAAAGTATGGATGAGCGGCTGCTCAACTATATCCGCGAGCAATCCAGGCAGCTGCAAACCCGTGAGTTGAAGTTAACCCACCAGGAAATTGCCAGCGACCTTAACTCCTCCCGGGAAGTAATTTCCCGCCTGCTGAAGAAAATGGAACAGAAAGGCATGGTAAAACTATACCGGAATTATATTGCCGTGTTGACTGTGTAACCAAAGTCACCAACTTTGGCAGACGCCCACCGTAATATTGCGGTATGGAAACGATAGGTTATATAGCGGCTGCCTTCATTGGCATTTCGCTCGGTTTAATTGGAGGAGGAGGATCTATTCTTACGTTACCGGTGTTGGTATATCTCTTTGGTATCCCGCCGGGCCTGGCCACCAGTTATTCCCTGTTTATTGTAGGCGCCACCAGCCTGATTGGTGCGGCAGGCAGTTTCAAACGTAAACAGGTGGATGTACGGGTGGCCCTGTTATTGGGAATTCCGGCGATTGCCACCGTGTTCATTACCCGTCGCCTGCTCATTCCCGCACTCCCTTTAAATTTATTTTATATTAATGATGTTCCTGTTACGAGGGAACTGGCTACCATGTTGCTTTTTGCCGCATTAATGCTGGCAGCCTCCCTGTTCATGATCCGCGGACGTCAACCAGCGGTTGAAACACCCGCTGCGCCAATGACTGGCGGTCAGCAAGCAGCATTGGCCGGGTATGGTATTGGTATAGGCCTGGTAACGGGACTACTGGGCGCCGGTGGCGGATTCCTCATCATCCCCGCGCTGATATTACTCGCCGGGCTGCCTATGAAAAAAGCCGTAGGCACCTCTTTACTGATTATGACCCTGAGCACGGGCATCGGTTTTATGGGTGATACGGCATTAGCAGACATTCATTGGTCTTTGCTACTGGTTATTACGGCTATAGCAGTAGCGGGTATTATTCTCGGAGGGAAGCTGGCCACCCGGATAGGCAGTCATCAGCTGAAAACTGCCTTTGGGTGGTTTGTACTGGCCATGGGCGTTTATGTGATCTTGTTGGAAACAGTGCTGAAATAAAGACACTCTGTAACCAAAGTCACCAACTAACTAAAAGGAACTTCGCAACTTTGTAGGAGCAAATACACAATAGCAATGGACATACTCAACTTTGTAAAACAGCCCTGGCCCTGGTATGTGGCGGGACCGTTAATCGGACTTACGGTACCGGTATTATTATTAATCGGCAACAAATCTTTTGGTATCAGCGCCTCGCTCAGGCATATCTGTGCGGCTTGTGTACCCGCGAAAATCCCTTTCTTCCAGTACAACTGGAAAAGCGAAAGCTGGAATCTGCTTTTCGTAGCGGGGATCCTGTTAGGGGGCCTTATTGCAGGAGCGTGGTTGTCCAACCCGGCGGCAATGACCGTACACCCTGCACTGGCGAAAGAACTGGCCGGGTATGGGATTACCAATTACCAATCCCTGGTGCCTGCAGAATTGTTTAACTGGCAGGCGCTGTTCACCGCGCGGGGCCTCCTGATGATGGTGGGTGGCGGATTCCTGGTGGGTTTTGGGACCCGCTATGCCGGCGGCTGTACCAGCGGGCATGCCATCATGGGGTTGTCTACCCTGCAATGGCCTTCCCTGGTAGCCACTATTTGCTTTATGATAGGTGGATTTGTGATGGCCAATGTTTTCCTGCCCTGGATACTTGCACTTTAATTTCTAATGAACCGTTTTATGTATAAATCGTTAAGTCAGTTAAAATATTTATTGGCCGGCCTGGTATTCGGTGTCATATTCGTAAAAGCGGAAGTGATCAGCTGGTTCCGCATCCAGGAAATGTTCCGGCTGCAGTCGTTCCACATGTACGGCGTAATTGGTAGCGCTGTGCTGGTAGGCATGTTGTCGGTATGGCTGATAAAGAAGTTTAACATCAAAACCATCCAGGGAGAAACCGTTACCTTTCAGCCTAAAAAGTTTAACCGGGGACAGATCTACGGGGGACTTATATTTGGCTTGGGCTGGGCTATCACGGGCGCTTGCCCGGGCCCATTGTTCGCACAGATTGGTACCGGTGCTACGGTGATCGTTATCACCTTGCTGAGCGCTATCGCAGGTACCTGGGTATATGGAAAGTTTCGGGAAAAATTACCTCATTAAATTGTATAGACATGGATATTCAACAATTTGAAGATAAAGGACTGGCGCACTATTCTTATGCTATTTACAGTGATCAGACAAGTGAAATCGTATTGATAGATCCGGCCAGGGATATAACGCCCTACCTCGATTACGCGGCTCAGCAACAGGCGACGATTGTGGGGGTGATTGAAACGCATCCTCATGCTGATTTTGTGAGCAGTCACCTGGAGTTGCAGGAAACTACCGGCGCGGCCATTTATTGTTCCCGCCTGGTAGGCGCGGCATACCCGTATACCGGTTTTGATGAAGGAGACGAAATCTCGTTGGGAGATATCACCCTCCGGGCGCTGAATACGCCCGGTCACTCGCCAGACAGCATCAGCATCGTATTGGCCTATAAGGGGCAGGACAGTGCTGTTTTTACGGGAGATACTTTATTTATCGGTGACTGTGGTCGCCCCGATCTACGCGAAAATGCCGGCAACATTACGGCTGGCAGAGAGCAACTGGCAAAGCAGATGTATCATTCTCTCCGGGAAAAATTAATGGTGCTGGCAGACGATGTGCTGGTATACCCGGCGCATGGCGCAGGTACGCTCTGCGGTAAATCGCTCAGCGATGCCGATAGCAGCACCATTGCGGCCGAAAAGGTGAGCAACTGGAGCCTGGGAGATTATACCGAAACGGAATTTGTAAAAGAGCTGTTGTCACAACAGCCTTTCATTCCAAAATATTTCCCGTATGACGTAACGCTGAACAGGAGTGGGGCGCCGGCATTGCAGTCGCAACTAAATAAGGTGCCGGTGATCACATTCGGGGAACCGGTTTTTGAACCCGGCGTATTGATCATCGATACCCGTCCCGAGGCGGAATTTAAACAGGGGCATGCCCCGCTGGCGCTCAACCTGCAGGACGGCGGAAAATTTGAAACCTGGCTGGGCAGCATCGTAGCGCCCGGAGAATCCTATTACCTGCTGGCAGCCGGCGCAGAACAGTTACAACAGGTGATCCGCAAAGCGGCTAAGATCGGATACGAGGTAAATATCAAAGCTGCCATCGTGTATAACAAGGGAACAGTAATACTGGAACGGGCGCCGCTGGCGGATTTTACCGCACACCCCGATCAATATACCATCGTGGATGTACGGATGGCTGGTGAGGCAGCTACTTTCCCCGTTTTCAGCAATGCCCTGGTGCTGCCGCTGGATCAGCTACGGGAACGTATTGCTGACATCCCTGTCGATAAACCTATTGTAGTGCATTGTGCCGGCGGCTACCGGAGTGCGGCGGCCAGCAGTATTGTTGCTGCTGCCCTGCAGGATAAAGTTGCCGTATACGATCTGGGAGAAGCGGTAAAAGCGTTCCTGCCATAGCGGCGTAAGCCATTGATGAATGTTGTTAGTATGCCTGACTAATAAAATAATTGCTGTAATTTCGGGTCATTACTTCACCAGTAAAATCTTGTATTATGTTCAGTAGCACAAAAGCATTCAGCGGTTTTTCTGTGAACGACCTGGAAAAAGCCAGGGCGTTTTATCAGGAGCAGCTGGGACTGGAAACAGAAGGGCTGGATGAACATATGTTCACCCTCAAATTGGCAGGAGGTACGCCGATCCTGGTGTATGCTAAACCGAATCATGTGCCGGCTACCTTTACGATCCTCAACTTCCAGGTAAGTAATGTAGAAGAGGTAGTAGATAAGTTGTCGGCGAAGGGGATAAAATTTTTACAGTATACCGGTCCCATCGCCACCGATGCCAAAGGGATTCATCGTGCTGAAGGGGAAGGGCCTACAGTGGCCTGGTTTGCCGATCCTGCAGGTAATATACTTTCTGTAGTAGAAGGAAAATAGTTTTTCCTATTTTTGCCGGCTAAATAAGGAAAATATTTATGGCTACCAAGATTACGGTTAACAACAACGGCTCCCTGAAAGTAGAGGGAGATTTTCAGATTGTAGATAAAGACGGCAATGCGTATGACCTGGGAGGTCGCGAAGTGGTGAGCATCTGCCGCTGCGGACGCTCTGCCAACAAGCCTTTCTGCGATGGTTCGCATAAAGGACATTTTGAGCATGAAGCCGTAGCTTTTGCGCTTCCTCCTAAAAAACAATAGTAACGAATCATTTCCAGGGGCATCATATCTACCGTGATATGGTGCCTTTTTATTTCCCGCGGCTCCATCTGATATGGTCTAAATTGACAGAATTGTACCTGTTTTTGTACCATAATTAATTGCACTTTTGTACCTCACATTTACAGAAGAATATGAACATACCTTATTTCCAGGTGGATGCTTTCACCCGTGTGCCTTTCAAAGGAAATCCCGCCGGTGTCTGCCTGCTGGAAACCATGCCGGACGATACGTTGCTAATGGCTATTGCCGCAGAAAATAACCTGTCGGAAACCGCTTTCCTGTTGCCGGAAGGAGCGGGCTACCGGCTACGCTGGTTTTCTCCGCTGGTGGAAATCCGGCTCTGCGGGCATGCCACGCTGGCCAGCGCACATACGCTCTGGGAAAATGGACTGGTGCCGGCTGGAGCGCCGATTTCGTTTTATACGTTGAGTGGTACGCTCACGGCATACCAGGAAGACGGATGGATTGTGCTTGATTTCCCTGCCGCGAGCCACGAGCCGGCTACCTTGCCTGATGCCTTAAAACCTTTGTTTAAAGAGGTGGTGCAGGTAACGTATAGTATTGACCGTTATATTATAGAATTGCCCTCTGGAGAGGCCGTAGCGGCCTTTGTGCCGGATGCCACCATCTTGCGGCCCTACCGCTGCATCATTACCGGCAAGGCGGATGTGGAAGCTCCCTATGATTTTATTTCCCGCTATTTTGCCGGACCTATAGGGGTGGATGAAGACCCTGTCACCGGATCGGCCCATTGCTGCCTGGCACCTTATTGGGCTGAGCGGCTGCATAAGAATGAATTCCTTGCCTGGCAGGCTTCGAAGCGGGGCGGCGAGCTGAAAGTAACACTCCGGGGCGACCGGGTGCTGTTGAAGGGGGAAGCCATTACCGTGATGAAAGGCCAGTTCAGCATTTGATGAATCTATAATTTCCATATCATGAATCAGTATGCATTATTTAAGTCGCTGCACAAGCAGGACGCCCCGCTGTTACTCGGTAATGCCTGGAATGTATCCAGCGCCCGTGTTTTACAGGACAGCGGTATTACAGCCATTGGAACCTCGAGCTCTGCGATTGCGGATACGCTGGGATATGAAGACGGGGAACAGATATCCTTCGATGAGTTATTTTTTGTCATAGAGAAAATATCCCGCCACGTGCGTGTGCCATTGTCGGCCGACATAGAACGGGGCTACAGTGCCGACCAGGTGCAGGTGGTGAAGCATCTCGAACGGCTGCATGATATCGGCGTAGTGGGTATTAACCTGGAAGACTCAGTAGTCGGTGATAGCCGTGTGTTGGAGCCACTGGACGTATTTTGCCGCAGACTGGAGTTTATCCGGAACGAGCTTTCCCGGAAAAATATCGACCTGTTTATCAATGCCCGGACAGATACCTATTTACTGAATGTGCCCAACCGGTTGCAGGAAACGTTGTTGCGGATGAAAGCCATTGAAAACGCGGGCGCCGACGGTATCTTTGTCCCCTTCATATACAACCTGACCGAAATACGCGAGGTAACTGCCGCCACTACGTTGCCGGTAAATGTATTATCTATGCAGGGGTTACCGTCTTTCGATGCCTTACAGGGAGCGGGCGTCAAAAGAATCAGTATGGGAGGCAGCGCTTACCGCGCAGCAAATAACTGCTTGAAAAATGTGATCGGGAAAATCGTAGAACAGGGGTCATTCGCCAACCTATAAGCAGCTGGATCTATTTAAATACCCAGTAGCCCAAAGCAAGCCATAGTAGCCCTTTCAGCAGGAAAAAAAGAAAGCCCCAGAAGCCCACTCTTTTTATCCATTTGATAATTTTTGCTTTCCTGGTGTTATCGGTTTTCATAGTATATCAAAATTACAGTTTTTTTGAATAGAGAAAATGTATCTTGAACGTACTATTAAATCCTACTTATGAAATCGCTGTTTTGTTTTCTGGCCCTGCCAATACTCCTTTCGCTATCTCTACACGCGCAGCAGCTGGGCGGTTCGGTCAGCCGGACCAACAACACCACTGCTGCTGATCTTCCCGATCAACCTGCAGTAAAATGGCAGTTTAAAACCGGCGGCGCCGTAGTAGGCTCCCCGGTCGTAAGCG
This sequence comes from Chitinophaga eiseniae, assembly GCF_012641265.1. Classification (GTDB taxonomy): domain Bacteria; phylum Bacteroidota; class Bacteroidia; order Chitinophagales; family Chitinophagaceae; genus Chitinophaga; species Chitinophaga eiseniae_A. Next base: position 395,804 of record NZ_JABAHZ010000001.1, read on the forward strand.
GCCATATATTGTTTATCGGCTCAGCCGATTCCTGCCTGTATGCGATCGATAAAAGTAACGGAGCGCCCTTGTGGAAATACCGGACCAATGGCCCGCTCACCGCTACGGTGGCCTGCGACAGCAACGCTGTATTCTTTATGAGCGGCGACGGGTATTTTTACGCCCTGGATAAGTTGAAGGGACGGCGGTTATGGACGTTTAAAACAAATGGTGAACATGCCACTGATCCGTGGGACTACTACCTGTCATCCGCCGCCTTGCATAAAGGTGTAATATATGTAGGCAGTACCGATGGTCATATCTACGCGTTGGATGCCCGCAACGGGAAGCTACGCTGGAAGTTCCGCACGGGTGGCGCCGTACATGCCGCGCCCACCATTGCCGAAGATATTATCCTGGCCGGCAGCTTCGATGGCTGGTTTTATGCGCTCAACAGCAACGGTTCCCTGCGATGGAAATTTGATACCATGGGAGAAAGATATTTCCCGTTGGGAGAAGTACAATTTCATGCTGTGGTAGCCGACAGCAGCGTATATTTCTGCTCCCGCGATTATAACGTATATGCCCTGCATCTACGCACGGGCAAAGGACTATGGGTATTCCATGAAGGCGGTAGCTGGACCAGCGTTCCCAGCCTGGCGGGTAAACGCCTGCTGGTATCTACCTCCGACACACACCGCGCATTGGCTTTTAATGCCAGTAGCGGTCGCCTTCAATGGAATAGCCCCGTGGGCCTGAATGTATTTGGCAGCATTACCACTTCCGCCCACTATGGTTACATGGGCTGCCTGGATGGTAAAGTGCATAAAATAAACCTGGAAACCGGGGAAAGTGTTGCCCTGTTTCAAACGGCGGCCAGTAAGGCGGAAGCGCACCGTTTTTACGACCCCGCTACCAAAAAGTTGCTACCGGATCTGATGGAACGCTACAAAGGCGATTATATCAGGATGTACCACGATTTTCTCGACATGGGCAGCATCCTGTCTACCCCCTGGCTGGAAGCCGGTACCCTGTATTTCGGCAGTACCGATGGCAACGTATATGCGCTGCAGTAAGTTGCTTTCCGGGGTAAGGTCCTGTTACCGGGTGTTTTCAGCATAGTGTGCATCTACCTTGGAAACAATGATTAAATGCGTACTTTTGCGCTCTTTTAGCAACGATTTCAACAAATGCGCGTAGCAATACCGAATAACAAATTACTGCTGTCCCTGTTCCTGGGCCTCTGTGGCAGCACCACGGCACAGCAACGGACAGATTCTTCCCTGCCTGCTTACCACCTCGATGAGGTGATTGTCCAGGAAAACAGGCTGGCAGCGCCAGTAAAGGCGATCAACCGGAATATTACCATTATTACCCGTAAGCAAATTGAGGCCATGCCGGTTACTTCCATCACGGAAGTGCTGACCTATGTACCGGGACTCGATGTAAGACAGCGCGGTCCGGCCGGAATCCAGGCCGATATAGGCATTGATGGTGGCACTTTTGACCAGACCCTGATCCTGATCAATGGGGTGAAAATTACCGACCCGCAAACCGGACACAATGTGATGAACCTCCCGGTATCTTTAAACGATGTAGATCATATCGAGGTGTTGAAAGGCGCCGCTGCCCGTATTTATGGCATCAACGCACTGAATGGCGCCATCAATATCGTGACACGCAAAGCCACAGAAAGCGGTATAGGGATAAACGCGAGCCTGGGCAGCAGCTTTAAAAAGAACGAGAAAAATAATTTGTATGGGGCTGTAGGATACGGCGCCAACGGCGCCCTGGTAAAGAAAGGCAATAGCCAGTCGTTGTCCTTTAGCCGTAACCAGGGCAATGGGTACCGCTATAACACCGATTTCGATAACTACCGGGCCTTTTACCAGGCGGCGTTTGAGAATGACTCCCTCCACAAATACAACGTCATGGCGGGATTTGTGAGCAACGATTACGGCGCTAACGCTTTCTATGCTGCTCCGGGCGACCTCAACTCCAAGGAAACGGTAAAAACCGTGCTGGCCGCCGTTAGCAACACTTCCCGGATCAATCCCAACTGGGTGATGACGCCCCGCGTCAGCTACCGGTATACGAAAGACGATTATGTCTACATTAAGCCCGACCAGTACCGCAATCTCCATAATACCCATGTGGTAGACGCAGAGCTGAATAATACTTTCAACACCCATATAGGTACCTTCGGAGCCGGGGTGGAAGGACGCTATGAACATATTAAGAGTACAAGTCTCGGTAACCACGACAGAACCAACCTGGGGCTGTTTGGAGAATATAAATCCATTGCCGACCGCCGTTTTACGTTTACCATCGGGGGATACCTGAACTATAATTCCTTCTATGGCTGGCAGTTTTTCCCGGGCGCAGATGTTGGATTTAATGTAACGCCAACACTGAAGCTTTATGCTAATGCGGGTACTGCCCAGCGACTGCCTACTTATACTGATCTTTATTACAAAGGGAAAGGTATTATCGGTAACGAAAACCTGGGACCGGAAAAAGCCAAATATGCAGAGCTTGGGCTGCGTAAGTTTACCGGCAAGTTCTCTTATGGCGCTTCCGCATTTTACCGCCAGGTTAGTAACTTCATCGACTATGTAAAAGATACTGCAGGCGTGAGCAATCCGGCTATCCTCAACTGGCAGCCGCAGAACTTCCAGCGGGCGGATATGAAAGGATTCCGGTTAAATGCCGGCTATAACACTACATTGCAGGCCCATGGCGTATTCAACAGTCTGGGCATCAACGCTGGTTATAACTACCTTTCGCCTTCTTTCCAAGGCGAGGCACTCTCTACTAAAATATCACGGTATGTCATTGAAAGCCTTCGTCACCAGTTCAGCGCCAATGTACAAACCACCGTGTGCCAGTATTTCAATATCTCCGCCGCCGCGCGTTATAATATGCGTATCAACTACAAGGACTATACGGTTATTGATGCCCGTGTAGCGTATAAGCGTTCCCGTTACCAGGTGTATGTGGATGCCAACAACCTGTTGGACGTTACTTACATTGAAGCGGCTGCAGTGCCGATGCCTGGCAGATGGATCACCCTGGGAGGCGGATACAGATTCTAATTGATAAGGTTTCTCGCGAAGACGCAAAGCAGCAAAGAAGCGGAGACTGAAGCGAATTTTTAAGCCCGCAAAGTGGGGAGATAATGTAATGTAATTCTATACTACATTATCTCCCCACTTTGCGGGCTTAAAAATTCGCTTCTATCCTTTTCTTAAATTCTTTGCTGCTTTGCGCCTTCGCGAGAAACCTTACGCTTCAGCGAGAAAAACTATTAGTTAGCCCTGGCTTTTATGTTGGAAGCATAAATAGTTCCTTTGTTATCGCTCCATATGAACAAGGTGTAAATAACGCCTGCATCCAGGGTAATATTGGTCAGCGCCTGCTGACTTACTGCCAGTGGTGCAGCTCCTTCTCCGGTGCGCAATACGAGTGAAACCGTACCCGCATTTACGTTAGTAAACGGCGCGCTGTCGTACGCAGCGCCCTGCAAGTTGCTGCCGCCGGCGCTTCCATAGGGGATAGCGGTATAAAGCGTACTGCTGTTGCTGCCTTGCTGCAGGGTAACATTAATGGGCGCCACGCCGTATGCCAGGTGCACCAGGCGGAGTTTGGCCTTACCGGCCGGAGGTGCGGATAAATCGTCATAAAAGAGAATCAGGGTGTCTTTTGTGGCATTGCTACTGGCAGGCGCGGCAAACACAGTATGGTAGTATCCGGCAACAGGACCGTTAGGACCGCCCGTAGCGCTGTAGCTGGCGCTGTTGCCAAACTGTCGGGAGGCTTTGTAAGTGGCGCTGTTACCTTCGGTAAAATTTATTTGCACATTGCCATAGGTAGTCGGCAAATAGGGAGAAGCGGCGCCCGGCAGCAGGGCGTCGGTAGTAATTTTAGTAGTAAAGGTCCAGAACTGGATGCCGGCGCTTTGTTGCCGGGCATTCACAAAGCGTATATTAGCCGACAGGGGAAGACGATCGCCGGCATTGACATCGAGATAATCCGTTTTTTTGCAGGCGCTCAAACTGAGTAAAGAGAGGGCGCCGGCCAGACGTAGATAATTTTTCATGATACTTATTTTTATACATTAGAACTTCGCATACAGGCGGGCAAAGGGCTGTATGCCTGCGCTACCGTTCTGTATGCCAACAATGCCGGGGTTGCGTAAGCCGGATATGGCGGCAGCGGTATAGTCGCCCAACACATTGAATACATTGTTGACGCCCACCGTTACCTGGATCGCCTTGCTAAGCCGGTAGCCGGCCGATACGTCCGTTACCCAGATAGGTTTGAGTTCCTGGAAGTAGTAATCCGGGCGGGGGAAATTGGCATTCTGTGCACTGGCGGTGGTCACGGAACCGAAGTACAACGTACGCAACAGGAAAGTAAACCGGGGCGTATTCAGTATCGCCTGTAACGTTATTTTGGTTTGCGGAATATTGGTGGTCACCCTCGCTTTTTCAGCTTCACTGAAGATGACATACTTGTACTGTTCCAATCCTTTGGGCGTATTTACAGACGTTACCTCGTTCTTTACAAAGTTGCCGCCAGCCAGGAGTTGCAGGTTGTTTCGCTGAAACGGTATTTTGTAGCTGCCGGTAAATTCAATCCCCCGGGTGCGGGTGCTGAACGCGTTGTAAAAGAATTTAGCCTGGGTGGTACCGGTTTGCAGCAACAGTGCGCGCACATCTGCCGGCAGGTTGGTGTCTGTGGCGGAGAAATTACCGGTATTACCTACCCGGTTTTTGATATCAATAGCATAGCCGTCTATGCTGAGTTCTATATTGGGAATAGGCTGTGAGGTAATGCCCGCCGTATAGCCGGTAGATCTTTCCGGGGTGAGCGAAGGAATGCCGAGGGCACGGGTGGCGGCATTTTTATTGGAGGCCGTCACCTGGTCTACGGCGCGTCCCTGCTGAAAGCTGGTAGACGTTTCGGTGTAGTAAAACTGGGCCAGGTCGGGCGCCCGGAAGCCGCTGTTGGCCGATCCGCGGATGCTGAGCCAGGGAGCGAAGCTATAGCGGGTGGCTATTTTGCCGGTGGTAACGTTGCCAAAGTCGGAGAAGTTCTCCGCCCGCAGCGCACCGGATAGCAGCCATTGCCGGGTAAGGTTCAGCTCCAGGTCTATATATCCCGCTACGATAGCGCGACTCACATTCACTTCATTGGAAGGCCGGAAGCCAGCATGGATCTGTGATCCGGGCGACAACCCGTTCAGTGCAATCAGCCCTCCGTCGGTCAGGTAAGGAACGCTGTTAACGCTGGTATCTATATCATATACCGGGCGGAGGTCCGCTTTACTGTACGATGCTTCTTCGCCGGCAATGATCTGGTAGGTTTCTGTGCGGTATTGCCCGCCTACGGCTACATTGAGGCCTTGTAATACGGTATTGAAATAGCGGCTGATATCCAGGCTGGCGGTGTTTTGGGAAGCATTGTATTTCCCCGCATCGAAGGTAGTAGGGCTTTTAACGCCCATACTGGCATTGAGGGAGTTGCTGATCACGTTGCCGAAATCATTTTTCCCGTATACATTGGAGAGATCTATATTCCAGTTGTGCGTGTGTGTTTTCAGGCCTATGGCAATGGACTTGTCGGTAATGCTGTTGTCCATCGCCGGCAGAAATCCATCAGGATAGAGCGTAGTGTTGTTGCGCTCTGTCCAGCCCGGGAGCCGGTATACGGCAGTAAACTGGGAGTTGCGGTGACTGATACCTCCGAAGGCGTATACTTCGGCATGGTCGCTAACGGGAATGGCTGTATTAAAAAACAGCAGGGCGTCTTTCGCTTTGTTGGATCCGCCGCCGCGTTGGTCGAAGTAGTGCCGGTCGATGCCGCGGCTTTTCAGTATGGCGTCATCCATATCTTTTGTGTAGATGTTGTCGTAGCCGCGGGTGTTGGCGCCGCCGCCGTAAATAGGACCGTTGTACAAACCAGCGTCATCGCGGCCGGGAGGCAGCGCAATGGCCTGGGTAGCAAATTCGGCGGTGGCATTGAGGAAGCCGCCGCGGTTGCCTATCTTAACGCCGTAGTTGAGGTTGGAACGGGTAGTAGCGCCATCGCCGCGGCGCCGCACGCTGCCGGTGCTGCTCACCAGCACATTAGAGGCCTGTTTCTTCAATACGATATTGATTACTCCTGCAATGGCATCGGAGCCATATTGTGCCGCGGCGCCATCCCGCAATATTTCAATACGTTCGATAGCACCGGTAGGGATGGAGTTGAGGTCGTACCCGGTAGCGCCGTTGCCCAGGCCGCCCCAGTTAACATTGGAGCTTTTATGACGGCGTTTACCATTTACCAATACCAGTAGCTGGTCTACGCCCAGGCCTTTCAGTTGCGCAAGGCTCAGCGCCGACCCGGCATCGCCGGCATTGCTGCCATTCACCGAGTGAAACGAGGGCGAAATATATTGGAGCAGTTGAGTGATGCTGGTTTGTGGCGCCGCTTCCTGCAACGATTTAATATCAATAATGTCTACCGGTACGGGCGAGTTAAGCCGGGTGCGGTTGGCGCTACGGGAGCCCACAATCTGTATTTCGCCCAGCTGCCGCGTGGTGTCGGTAAGGTGTTTATCCTGCGCCGCCAGGGCTTGCGTTAAGAGCAGCAGCGGTGATACGATGGATAGTATATTTTTTTTCATCCGATGGTTGATTTTTATGGTTAGTGCCTGGCAATACGAAAGCGATCGTCTGTGAGCGCTTCCAGGAAGGCTTCCAGGTCGTCCATTTCCTCGGGCGTCAGGTTCAGCGGTTTGTTGAGCGATAAGTCGCGGTGAATACCGCCGGGGACTACTGCGTTGGGCGTGTTGTAATAGGCAATCACTTCCCGCAGGGTTTTGAACATACCGTTATGCATATACGGAGCGGTAACGGCTACGTTGCGCAGACTGGGCACTTTGAAGAAACCCATATGGCTGCTGTCTTTCGTTACTTCATAGCGGCCGGCATCGGTGAGGGTAGTCCCGTTATAGAGACCGATGTTTTTGAAGCGGTCGGCCGTAAAATCTTCTCCCGAATGACAATTATTGCAGTTGGCTTTGCCAATAAATAAAAGGCGACCACGTATAGCCGGCGCCGTTAGGGCGTTGTCATCCCCGGCAATATAGCGGTCGTAGGGACTATTGGCCGTTTCCAGCGTACGTTCGAAGGCGGCTAATGCCTGTAGTATATTTTTACTGTTGGGCGCACTGTTAAATACCTGTTGGAAGTAGTGCAGGTAGGTTTCGTTGTCGTTGAGCCGCTGTACAGCTTCTGCAATGGGCAATCCCATTTCATCGGGATTAATAATCGGTTGCAGGGCCTGGTCTTCCAGGGTGGCGGCTCTGCCATCCCAGAAGAAATTGGGCCGGCCGGAGAGGTTGGTCAGGCCCGGCGTATTCCTTTTGGTGGGCGTATGATGAATACCATGGCTGAAGGCGATGGTATCTGCAAAACCAAATTGCGGGATATGGCATGAGGCGCAGCTGATGGTGCGGTCTTTCGACAACAGTGTTTCAAAGAATAATTTTTCGCCCAGTTGCGCCCGGGTGGGCGGATCGGCGCTGGGAGTGCTGGTATTGAATCCTGCCATGATGATGGCAGCGCACGATATACCCGTTAAAATGAATATCATTTTTCTCAGCTTCATGGTGGTAAAAATTAAGGATGGCATGCAATGCCTGTCAGCAACGGAGGTTGCCGGAAATAACTGGTTGATTAAAAAAATGTTGCGGGCTGTAAAGAGGCTGTAAAAAGGGCGGTGGTGATTGGCATTCCCGGGAGCAGGTGCGATATTGCTCCTGCTCCCCAGGAATTATTGAATGGGGTAGTAAAAAATGAATGCGTTATTTGGCGTTAGCTACCAGTACTACATCCAGGTCGAAGTCATCATAGATGGCTTTATCCCCGATGCCTTCAAAGAAGCTTTTAGAGCCGTATTTAATGTTGTATTTGGTACGATCCACTTTGATGGCTGCTTTGGCCGTCAGCTTGCCGCCATCTACGGTTACCGTAGCGGGGAAGGTGATCGGGTTGGTAATGCCTTTAATGGTTAACTTACCGCTTACTTCGTAATTACCGCCACCTTTAGCAGTAACGCTGGTGGTGGTGAAGCTGGCTGAAGGGAATTTTTCTACAGAGAAGAAATCTTCGCTTTTCAGATGTCCCAGCAGTTTGGCGTTGCTGCCTTCATCTTTGATGTCGGTTACGGCAATGCTGCGGGTATCCAGTGAAAAACTACCTCCTTTCAGGACATTATTTTCAACGTCCAGTTTACCATCTGCGATGTTGATAGTACCCTGGTGTTGACCGGTCACTTTTTTACCTGTCCAGTTCAATTTACTCTCTTTACTGTCTACCTGGAAAACAACGGCCTTCCTGGCGGTAGCAGTTTTGGTTGGTTTTTCTCCTTTGTTGACAGTAGCAGGTGTAGTGAAGGACATGAGGAAAACGGATCCTCCAATAAAGAACAGAGATGCTAATCGTTGCATATAGTGTGTGTTTAGTTTGGTGCAATTTAAGCGGGACAGACGGATTAGCGGTTACGAGATCCGGAAAATAATGTTAAAATTATTTTTCTGCGATCAGGTCATCCAGGTCACGATTCCATTTGGCCACGTAGTCCTGGTAATACTGTCCGGTAACTTCGCCGGTATAGCCGGTATGTATTTGTCTTACTTCGCCTTTACGGTCGATGATGATGGTGGTAGGGAATGCCATCATGCGGTTGAGCGCCGGAAGCTTCTCTGACGCCACTTTCTTATCAGCAATGCCACCAAAAAGAATATCATATTGTATGTTGTATTTTTCTTTTAATTTACCCAGGGTGTACTTCGCATATTCCAGGTCGTCTTTCTGTTCAAAGCCAATAGCGATGGCTTCTACGCCGCGGTCTTTATTTTTATTAAACCAGGGAGATAAGAAAGAGGTCTGGTCGGTACAGTTGGGACACCAGGTGCCGATAATTTCCACGATCACCACTTTGCCTTTATACTTTTCATCGCTCAGGGATACGTTGTGGCCCTGCAGATCGGGGAGGGTAAAGTCTAATTTTTTATAGCCTTCCTTCAGGTAGGTCAGTTTGTAGGGATCTGGCAGTTCTGCGGCGGCATTTTTTTCTCCATCAAATTTGATGTTGTTATAGATGCCCAGGCTGATTTCACCGGTCAGCGATTTATCGTCGTTGATAGTGCCTTTGATGTAAATGGGACTTGGACCTGTAAAGCCCGACAGTTCAAATTCGTTGCCGTGCACGGTGCCTTCCAGTTCCCGGCTGTCGCCTACTACCGACATTACTACGCCGGTGAGTTTATTACCATTTTGTTTGAGCAGGCCAATACGGTTGGGGGTAGGTTCCTTGCTATATATTTTCAGGTCCCATTTACCGCTGATATCGAAGCTGGGCGCCGCTTCTGTGCCTGGTTTGGCAAAGCGGTATTCCTGGCCGTATTCGGCGGTGAAGGGGAGGGCGTTGCCCCGGAAGTTGGGTACCAGGCTTCTGTATTCGCCGGAGATTTTGCCGTCGGATTCAATATGGGCTACCAGTGCAGCGTCGTAGGTGTTCATTTTAATGAACAGGGAATCGTTGCCCAGGCGTTCTACATGGAAATGGTCGCGGCGGCTGCCGTTGATCAGTGAAAAGGTAGCGTGTTCAGGATCTTTGCCTTTCAGTTCAAAGTTGAATGGTACCTGTGATTCGCTGAGGGTAAATACGCCTCTCCAGATACCTTCTTTTACAAATGGTTTTTTGGGAGCGGCGAAGGAAGAACCGCCGAATAATCCTGCCACCATCAGGCCGGTGAAAAATAATTGCCGATGCGTTTTCATGGTTGTATAATTGTTGGTTGAGTAATACATGCCGATGCCGGTCCTGGTGGGGCGATCCAGCAGTAAAAAGAATAAGGTGATTAAATGTTGATGTAAATAAAACTGATGGAGTGGTGGCTTTTATCAGTGGTGGTAAAGCAAAGATAAAAGGGACTTTTGTTATTTCCAAATAAAAGTCTATTAATTTGGTAGACTATTATGAAAAGCTCAAAGGATAAAGCTTTCTGCCCAAAAAAAGGTATTTTTGCGCCTTAAACAATTCCCGACTTGAGTAGTACTGTTTTTTTAATAACGCCGCCATTTACCCAGTTGAACACGCCATATCCGGCCACTGCTTACCTGAAAGGATTTTTGAATACCAAAAATATTGCATCCTTCCAGGCTGACCTGGGTATTGAGGTAACCTTGCGTTTATTCTCCAAAGAGGGATTGCAGCAGCTGTTTGCGCATATTGCCGCGCATCCGCCGCAGGAAATAACGGAGAACATCGCCCGGATACTGGTATTACAGGAAGATTATATAGACACAGTAGATGCGGTAATTTTATTCTTACAGGGAAAGAATCCTACGTTGGCACATCTCATCTGTAAACGGGATTATTTGCCGGAGGCGTCCCGCTTTGCACAGCTGGATGACCTGAACTGGGCGTTTGGTTCCATGGGCACGCAAGACCGGGCCAAGCACCTGGCCACCATGTACCTGGAAGATTTGTCGGACCTGATCATGGAATGTGTAGACCCGCATTTCGGATTTAGTCGTTATGCAGAACGCTTAAGCCGCTCTGCCAACAGCTTTGATGAACTCTACGATGCCCTACAGGCGGAGTATACCTATATCGACCAGGTTTTAACAGCAATATTCGCTGCGCATATGGAGCGGGTACAACCGGTCATGGTGGCTATTTCTGTGCCTTTTCCCGGGAACCTCTATGCCGGGTTGCGCTGCGGGCAATGGATTAAACAACATTACCCGGACGTGAAAGTAGCCATGGGAGGCGGTTTTCCCAATACAGAACTGCGTTCACTGGCAGATGCCCGGGTATTTGAATTTGTGGATTTCATCACCCTGGATGATGGAGAGGCTCCGCTGGAAAACCTCCTGCAGTTCCTGGAAGGGCAGAAAACCGCCGCGGAACTGAAACGTACCTTCCTACTGGCCAATAACCAGGTGACTTATGTAAACGATAAGGCGACGCATGACTACAAGCAATCGCAGCTGGGTACCCCGGATTATACCGACCTGCTGCTGGATCAATATATTTCTGCTATCGAAGTGGTGAACCCCATGCACAGTCTCTGGAGCGATGGGCGCTGGAATAAGCTCACTATGGCGCATGGCTGCTACTGGGGAAAGTGTACGTTCTGCGATATTTCGCTGGACTATATAAAAATTTATGAGCCCATTACGGCGTCGCTGCTGTGCGACCGTATGGAAGAAATCATTGCACAAACCGGGCAGAATGGCTTCCACTTTGTAGATGAAGCTGCGCCACCGGCACTGATGCGGGCGCTGGCGCTGGAAATCATCCGCCGTAAGCTCACCGTGAGTTGGTGGACCAATATCCGATTTGAGAAGAGCTTTACCCGCGACCTGTGCCTGCTATTAAAAGCATCCGGTTGTATTGCCGTTTCCGGTGGGTTGGAGGTGGCCTCCGACCGTTTGCTGGGACTCATACAGAAAGGCATTACCGTAGCCCAGGTGGCCCGTGTAAACCGCCATTTCACCGAAGCCGGCATCATGGTGCATGCTTACCTGATGTATGGTTTTCCCACACAAACCGCCCAGGAAACCATTGATGCCCTGGAAATGGTGCGGCAGATGTTTGCCGCAGGTATACTACAATCGGCCTTCTGGCACCAGTTTACCATGACGGCCCATAGCCCGGTAGGACTGGAGCCTGCAAAATTTAAGGTGGAAAAAGAAACAAACGCTATAGGAGCCTTTGCCAACAACGATATCCTGCATATCGACCCTACAGGTGCCGACCATGAAAGCTTCAGCTATGGCCTGAAGAAGTCGTTATTGAATTATATGCATGGGGCCTGCCTGGACTATCCTTTGTCGAAATGGTTTGAGTTTAAAGTGCCCAAGACCTCCGTGGCGCCCGATTTTATCGTGAAAGCCTTATTGGAAGAGGAGGCAGGGGTGATCAAGCCTACTTCGAAAGTGGTATACCTTGGCAAGCAGCCGGCTATGGAAATCATTACCAAATCAAAGAAGGGAAGTACCTGGGAGATGTCTTCCTTTACCTTCCAGGGTAAAAGGGAGAAGATAAATATCAGCGTGCAACCAGAGCAAGGGACCTGGTTAGCGGGCATGCTGCAACAGCTGGCGGTATCTAATCCAAAAACGCATACCCTCCAGGAAGTGAAGGACAGCTATGAAGCGGCGGGACTGGAGGATTTTGAGCTGTTCTGGGATAATAAGCCGGTGAACGGATTGCACCGGGTAGGGCTGTTAAAATTATAGGCGGTTGGTGGAAACGACTGATTTTTAGCTTACCGGGTATTTTCCCGGTATTAAGCATGGCTGAAAAGTTAAATATTTGTTTCCATTAAACTGACCTACTATGAGTGATCAAATGTCCTTTGCAGGCTATGGTTGTGATGACCAGGGCCACCTGAATCCCACTACCGAGCAACTGGATTACCGGATGCCATTTACCGATGCGGTACAAACCTTTGGAATGCCAATAACCGTAGCGGCTTATTTCGGGATGCTGAACAACTTCTACAAGCAGTTGATAGCACATCCTGAGTTACTTCAATTTTTTAACGGTACTTTCTTCGTAGATTTCAGTAAAGCATCGTTGCTGCGTATCCTGAGCCAGGAAGGTTGCGAGTTTGTCCGTTTCCATTTTGCTATTCCGGAAGCTAACAACAAGATCAGCCTGGTAGCAGAGGGGCTTACGCTGAGCCAGGACCAGGTGGGATATGCGCAATTGCTGGCAAAAGCCACGACTAATACGATGGTGCATGATGCCATTGATCCTAAGATTGAAGAAAGAGGCAACGGCGCGCCCTATCCGCCACCGTTGAAAGAGTTGTTCGATTTACTCAGGGCGCAAGGGTCCCCACTTGCGACAGTTGACCTGGGTACGATACTTTAATATCAACATTGAATCTAAACCTTTGTGCCAATGAACGGATGGGTATATGCTTATTATGTACTGCTGGTAGCCTGTTTTATTATCAGTTTGTTTCACCTGGAATACCGGGAAGTAAAGATATTGACAGTATTGCTGGCAGTATCCATTATCACGGAAGTGATCGTGGAGTTGATTGGTACAAAGGGGTTAGGCTTTTTTATAGTATACCATTTCTTTGTGGTGCTGGAATATAGTCTGATAACAATTATTCTTCGATCAGGGATCAGGGACTATCGCTGGAGACTATTAATGGGTGTGTCTATTTTTGTATTCAGTATAGTTTCCCTGTTTTACAGCTTTGTATTGGGAGGATGGCAAGCCTTTCCCGGCATTAACATCACGATAGAAAGCTTTTTGGTCATCTGCTGGTGCCTTTTATCCTTTTTTTCAATAACCCCGGATAGTGAAGCGTCTATATTTCAGCACCCGATTTTTTGGTTAACCCTTGCTTTTTTTATTTACTTCGCCGCTTCGGTAAGTGTAAATGCTTTCTATAACCTTTTGCTGGAGAATGACACCAACAGGGCCCGGCACTTTTTCGCGGTTTTGAACTCATTATCCAATTACCTGTTGTATATTATGCTGATAAAAGGCATCGTATGCTTCCGGTCAAACAGGATCTCTTTGTAGCAGTGGTTTTTATTTCATTGTTGGTTACCATCATGGGACTGGTGGTAGTATCTGCAGTGATTAGTTATAAGAAAAAGCAGGATGCTTATTTACACCAGCTGAAGCTTATGAAAGAAGATTACGACAAACAGCTTATGTGGTCCCAGATTGAAATGCAGGAAGAAGCTTTTGCCCACCTGGGGCAGGAACTGCATGATGATATAGGCCAGTTACTGAGCAGCACCAAACTCCTGATTAATGTAACCCAACGGAGTATGGAGGCTATTCCCGATACTTTGCAGGCAGCGGAAGATACATTGGTGTTAGCCATTCAGCATCTTCGGGCGCTGTCAAAATCATTCAGCCGCCAATGGCTCGACCAGTTCAGTATGATAGATAACCTGAAAGCAGAAGTAGACCGGATTAATTCCAGCAGGGCCATTGCAGTAAAGTTTACCCATGAAGTGATGGTATTACCGCTACAGGCGGAACCACAGATCATCCTGTTTCGTATTATCCAGGAAGCTATTCAAAACTGTATCAAACATGCCCGACCACAGGTGATTGATATCAGTATCCGGAAAGATGCCAGTGAGCTGATCGTTATTATTGCTGATGATGGCGCCGGGTTTGATAAGGCCGGCATGGCTTCCATCGGCATGGGGATCCGTAATATGCAGCACCGTACCAGGCTGCTGGGCGGGGATATCCGTTGGGAAGTGACTACATCCGGAGGCACGGCTGTTTTAATTACATTACCGTTAGAATAATTTTAATCTATGAAGATCCATATTGGCATTGCAGATGACCACCAACTCTTCCTCAAATCACTTAGTTTACTAATTGGTGGTTTTGAAGGCTTCCAGATTGTAGCGGAAGCAATGAACGGAAAAGAAATGCTGGACAAATTACAATTATTGCCCACCCCTCCTGATATGCTGTTACTGGATGTAAATATGCCGGTAATGGATGGTGCTAAAACCACAGAAGCCGTTTTAAAGCTATACCCCGGCGTAAAGGTGATTGCCCTGTCCATGAAAGATAACGACGCTACCATTGTTGAAATGCTGAAAGCAGGTTGCTGTGCTTATCTCCTGAAAGATATCCATCCCACGGAACTGGAAAAAGCGCTACGGGAAATATACAGCACCGGCACCTATTACAATGATGCGGCCAACGTAAACTACCGCCGGCTGCTGCTCCAATCCGAACAAAAGCAAACCCTCACTGAGCGGGAACATGAGTTCCTGACCCTGGCCTGTAGCGATCTTACCTATAAAGCGATTGCCGCTAAAATGAACGTTACCGAAAGGACGGTAGATGGATACCGGGAAATATTGTTCAATAAACTGAATGTGCAAAGCCGTACCGGCATGGTGCTGGAAGCGCTGCGCCGGCAACTGGTGTCGTTGTAAGTGCTCGCAAAGCAGCAGAGAAGCAAAGGAGCAAAGACCTTGTATTTCCTTACCTCTTTGCTACTTTGCTTCTTTGTCCCTTTGCGTGACAGTTTTCACCGCCGTGATGCCGCCATTTACCGGTATTTCGGCGGTCTTTGCCTTTTTAGCCCTTGGCAAAAAGGTGATTGTTGTACTTTCGATGGGCGTTTAAACCCGCTTCCAATGAATGAACAATCACCCGCTAGCGCATCGCCTATCCTGGATGTGCAGCACCTCAATGTCAGCTATGGCGCTTTCCAGGCGGTAAGAGAGGTATCTTTCAGCGTATATGGCGGCGAAATTTTCGGCTTACTGGGGCCCAACGGCGCCGGTAAAACCAGCACCCTCAGTGCGGTGGAAGGCCTGCTAAAACCCGATACAGGCACCATTACCGTGGCCGGCTATGACACCCGGCAAAAGCCCTTGCATGCCCGCGCTAACATGGGGGTGCAATTACAGGCTACCAGTTTTCAGCCGGAGCTAACCATCGCAGAAATTATCCGCCTCTTTGCCAGCATCTACGGCGTTAACCTGGATGACGCGGCTGTAAAGGAAAAGCTGGCCGCGATCGACCTGGAAGCTGCCGCCGGCAAGAAGATAGCCGAGCTATCGGGCGGACAACAACAACGGGTATCCCTGATCATTTCCACCATACATAATCCCCAGCTGGTGCTGCTGGATGAACCCACCACAGGGCTCGACCCGCAGTCGCGGCGGCAGCTATGGGAGCGGATGGAACACTTCCGCAACAACGGGCATGCCGTATTACTCACTACCCATTCCATGGAAGAAGCCGAAGCCGTTTGCGACCGGATCGCTATCATTGATCACGGGCGGATTATTGCCATCGATACGCCGGAAGCGCTGATAGACAAGCACCGGCACGATCCGGAAGTGTTGAAAGCGGTGAGGAAAGGGAAAGTAACCCTGGAAGATGTTTTTATTGGCTTAACGGGAACGGCTGTACGTTCTTAAAAATATACCTGTTATGTTGGAAACAAGCATACCTAAAAATAGCGCGGTGCTGGCAGCTTTGCTGAGAGCCGATTTTACCATCCTTTGGCGCAACCGTCGTTCTTTGCGGTTGGTATTACTGCTGCCGCTGATTATCCTGTTTTCCTGGAAAGGCCTGGTAGATAAGCTGGGCGGCGTATTTGTACTTTCTTCCTGTATCACTATTGGTCTTACCAGTATAGGGCTGATGGGCTATACCAACTCCATTGCGCGGGACCGTGACCGGGGCGTTTTCCAGCGGTTAAGGGTAGGCCCGGTATCGGCATGGACTATTATGACCAGTCGCTTGCTGGTACAAGTGGCCATGATCCTGCTCATGACGATATTGATATTTATTGGTGGTTATTTCGTAGATCATATACAACTGTCCCCTGCCGGGTATGTAGCCGGATTGCTGCTGGCCATGTTGGGAGGAGCCGTGTACCTCGGCATGGGACAGGCTATTGTAGGACGTATTAAAAATCCGGATACGGTTAATTCTACCACCCGCCTGGTATATTTCGTGTTTATCATGATCGGTATGTTTGGCGAGTTTGGTATGCTGGGCGAGATATTGGGAAAGGTAGTGGTATGGTCGCCCTATGGTGTGGTGAGGAGGGTATTGGCTTCCAGCCTGGCGCCGGCTACCTGGACAATAGAAAACACTTATGCGTTGCTGGCATCGGCAGGATATGCTGCCGTATTTATTGTATTGGGTGTGAAGTGGTTTAAGTGGGAGAGTAAGTAACGAGGATCCTATTTTACGGGGAGATGGGTATTTATCCATCTCCCCATGAAATACAATGATTATTTGGCTGCGTTCATTTTCGAGTTGATAAATTCCCATTCATTGAGGTGGGTATTCCGGTGCTCTTTTTTCACGATGGCGTCAAATTCTTTTATCAGATCGGCGTGAGCGCCGGCCACATCGTGTTCTTCTGCTTTATCTTTACTGAGGTCGTACAGTTCCCAATTGGCGCCGGGATTTTTCTTCAGGCCATTTTTAATGCCTTTCCACGGACCCATGCGAATAGCAATAGCCCCGCCTTTTTCCGGGTATTCGAAGTAGATATATTTCCTGTTGGCTTGCCGGGTATGTTTTCCCGTCATTTCCGGTAACAGGGAGATGCCATCATTTGCAGGCGCCTTAACGCCGGCAATTTCCGCCAGGGTAGCCATCATATCGTATTGCACACCCGGCAGCCCGGAAGTTTTGCCAGCCGGTATTTTACCAGGCCAACGGGCAATGAGTGGTTCGCGGATACCTCCTTCATAGAGGTCCATTTTTAGTCCCCTGAGACCGCCGGTGCTGTTAAAAAACTGCGGATTTACCCCACCATTAAACGTGGTGCCATTATCGCTGGAAAACAGGATGATGGTATTGTTGTCCAGCCCCAATTTGGCTACCAGCTGCATAATGATACCCACCTGCGTATCGAGATAAGTGATCATGGCTGCATAGGCCGATAGGGGATATTTATGTGCCGCATATCCCTGCTGGCCATAGTAAGGCTTTTCATCGAACTGCCCGATATAGTGTTGTACGGCGCTATCGGGCACCTGTAGCGACACATGCGGGATGGTGTAGGGCAGATACAGGAAAAAAGGCCCGTTGCGATGACTGCTGATAAACTGTGTGGCTTTTTTCATCATCTCATCTACCGCATAATCTTTTCCTTTAAAGTAGTCGAAATCCTGGTCGGTAGCGGTTTGTGGGTCTACATGCCGGTGTACGTCGATAAAGGTATTATGCAGGCTGTCGGCTTTCCCGTTTTCCCAGAGATGGGTAGGGTAGTAGTTATGGGCCTGTTTCTGGTCGAGGTATCCATAGAAATAATTAAAGCCCTGTTTATTCGGATCGCCGGTGGTAAAGGGCATACCGAGGCCCCATTTGCCGATAGCGGCGGTGGTGTAGCCGGCTTGTTGGAGCATATGGCCAATGGTAATGGTACCTTCCGGCAGCGGCATTTGTCCCCCTTCGAGTGAGTCGGCAAAACCGCCCATTTCATAGTTGCCGCGTATGTAGGAATGCCCGCCATGGCGGCCGGTGAGCAGCATACACCGCGCTGGTGCGCATACCGGTGTGCTGGTATAAAACTGGTTGAAGTGGATGCCTTCGGCTGATAAACGATCGAGGTGAGGTGTTTTTATTTTTTGCTGCCCGTAGGGGCCTGTTTCCGCGTAACCCAGGTCGTCCGCATAAATGAAGATGATATTGGGCTGACGCCGCGATTGGGCTGTCGTTGCCAGGCTATACAGCAGCGTAGCAACAAAAAAGAAAGCAGCTCTCATTATAACGTGTTTTTGCGTCAAGATAAGCTGTGGGTGGCGAAAATACTACGGTTTTATTGCGCAAGCGTTTGCGTAGGAGACAGGCGCTATCAGTTCCGACAGCAGTTTCCCGGGGTACAGTGAAAATTCCTTTGCACCCAGCGCGCCTAACACATCTCTTTCGCTGACTACCGGAAGGGTGCGGCGGATACTACGTTTAACCGTTTCCGTTATTTTTTCCCCGGTTCATACGGTCATTAATATACGTAATCATATGATAAGGATGGAAATCATAATCAGCATAGTTATTACCTGGATTAACAACTCCTGCCATAGATTGTTTATAGTACCGCGTGACTGAAAAAATATTTCACCGGAAATTTTTGGAAAAAAGAAATCGCTGCTTATCTTTGCAACCCCTGACACGATATCAGTTGCCCAGATGGCGAAATTGGTAGACGCACTGTGTTCAGGTCGCAGCGCCTGCAAGGGTGTGCTGGTTCGAATCCAGTTCTGGGCACTAAAAGGAAAGATCGGAATTTCTTCCGATCTTTTCCTTTTTTGGGTCCTTCCAGATCCTTTACTGGCAAGGCAAAGGATGGATCAAGTTTAAAACTTGGTGGATTAGTTATATAATCTAATAAGAAAAAATTCCACGTCCCGTACGCCCCGAAGAGCGTTTCTAAAGGACTTTATCTTCGCATTAAATGATTCAGCGGCAGCGTTGGTAGCTCTATTCTTGAAGAAGTTCCGGATACTCATATATTAAGGGATATGGAGAGTTGGTGAAAATATTTAAACCGCACTCTTTTATTCTCTGCATATAAACTAAAAATGGTTGTTAGCTAATGGCCAACAACCATTTTTAGTTTACAGAGCGTTAGCGTTGCAGGAGCTAACTTTTAGCGCACTTGTAATATCCCCATAAATTAATTCCTGTAATACCCAATTTTTTGCGCTACCTTTAGCACGATTGCATTTAGCTTCTTCTGATTTAGTTTGGGCTTCTTTTTCTTCCTTAGTCCTTGTTTTTCAGGAGTATGCATATTTAATTAAAATTATATTTGTGAATATTTTTGTAGGTAACATAAGTGACAGAACAACCGAAGATGAGATATGGTCTTTATTTGACCCATTTGGAGTTGTATATAGTATTAATGTGGCGTATGATAAGTACAGTGGCCGTTCTAAAGGCTTTGCATTCGTTGAAATGCCAGACGATTCCAATGCAGTACAGGCAATTAAGGAATTGAATAATTCAGTAGTTGGTGGCCAGACAATAGTAGTGTATGAGGCTCGTCCAAAACCTGAAAGACCAGAAAATAATCGTTTCTCCAGATCCGGCCCAAGGCCTGGATTTAGACCCAGATACTAATAGTTTGATGTTTTAAAACGTCGACTATCTTTATCTGTTAAGAGAGTAGAAGAGCAAAGCCGCAGAATACGTTAAGTAGTTTGTAGCTTTGCTTTTACTTTTCTATGTACCGGATAGTAGCAACCCAAGCTGAGTTTCCACTTTATTTTCTAATTATACCCTTAATAAACCATCCAGGATGGGATATGGTAGCAAGAACTCCATTAACGTAGATATACGCAAAAAATGAGTATACTTACGTGTTAAGAATTGTAGGCATTGTTTGTATTTTGCAGAAAAGTAAGTCTTTAATATAGTTAACAGCGAAAATCCAGGTTGATCGTTCATCTGTATATCTGCCCAAGTAAGTTTGTCCCTATTGTGAAAAGTAAGATATCCGTTATGTGAAGATGTTAGATACGCAGTATTCCATGAACAATATACACCGAAGATTGTTGTGAATGACAATTATCTCAATCCAAAATTAGAAGTGAAGAGAATCGCCGGGTTTAGTCTTCCAGATAACATACCTATTTTAACGTAACAGATAATCCTATACACTCGCTTAAAATCTAAATAAAGCTACATCCCCAATGAGCTGCAAACTGACCTTCAAAATAGACATGGACTTTGGTGCCGATGTAACAGCCGGTAAAAATCCCAGGGCTGATCTGGAAACATACCTGCGTCAGCATCCTTTCAACTCCAGCTATCAATTGTACCTGTTGATTTGTGATTTTTTGATTAAGAATGCCGCGAATTATGAGTTTATAGATACTGAGATAGGCGACTTGAAGATAGTAGGTACAATACCTTGTAAATCAATAAATTTTGCCCTTACTGAGCAGGCCAAACTAAGGTGGATTGATGGTAAAAAGACGGTACTCGACGATTTTCTTATTTTCCTTAAGAAGCCGGCTACAAAGGTGATCATTACCTCCGTTTTTGGAGGAGATAATTTCGAGCGGCTGGTGATCGGACTGGCAGGTAAAGACTTGCCTTTGCCTACGCCCGCTTCTGTGATTGCAGTGGCTGACACACTTAGAAAACTATATGTCCCTGCTGGTAATTTTATGAGTCTGTTTAGGTTAAGGGACGACGCTATCAGAGATGTGCTTCCAGTTTTTTTAAACGCGGCCAACATAAATAAGGGACTTAAGCTGGGCTTTATAGGATGTCTTATGGACCGGATGATGGGGCGTGCTAAAAAGAGACGTAATGACAAAGCCCGTATTGATAAATTGCGGCTTAAAATAGGATTATTGGCCAGGCCTAAAGAAAGCTATTTTAAAACCTATACGGAAAATCTCGGGGAAGTCAAGGAAAAATTGATAGCAATGGCATGTCCGAATGCCGGTCAGGGAACAATACCGGCAGATCTGTTCACTAACAAGGATCTTTATTTTTTAGACAAAATATCAGAAGTTATCATACCGGCAGTTGATGATTTCCAGCAAGTTGTTTTCGACAGTACGTATTACAACAAGCTGTCGAGAATATCCATGGATAACTTTAATACCTTTGTTGCGGAAGAAACGAAAGCAAATATTAGCGTGCTTTATGAGTTACTGGCTACAATGTTGGATAGCATCAGCGTGGAGTGTGTTTATACCAAAAATAACCAAAATACCAACTATGTTTTTAACCTGTATTCTTTCTTTGGGCTGAAAACATATGTGGGAAAAGTGACGGGGGCTAATTTTCCGGGCGACGATTACATGTATTGCCAGGATAATACAATAGACATTCCGCTTAATGAACAGGGGAGCGATAAAATCTCGTTTTATAATACGCAGGATAATATATATTTATATGGTGCAGATAAGAATGTTATTCCTTTCGATTCGCCTGCATTCCCACAATTATTTGGTGTAAATAATCAGGTCACCTACACCGGGCTGGAAACGGGGAAAGACGTCGGATACATGCAATTAAAATTATGGATGTATTCCCAGTTCCGCACCAATACCCAAATGGGAAGAGAGGGTATTGGGATGATCATTAATTTTCAAAGAACCTATCAGCCTTTTTATGTTTATAATGATACGGACAAAACCCTGGTAACACACTTGATTAATCCCGTGGAAACGGGCGGGGGCGGATCTATCGGCAGATGTGAACAGCCAGCAAAGGAAAATTATTTGTGGTATTTTGCCGGTAACATAAATAAGCTTATCACAGAAGCAAGAGTGGTGCTCCAGAACGCAGCATTTACATTCAACGATTTCCATCTGGCTACTTATATAGGTATTGAAAAAAAAGGGACCGCTTTACCGGGCAATTCCCTGGAGAGATGGTGCCGTGGGCTTAAACCAACTGCCAATGGCAGATATTTCAATTTGACGCTCCCTAATAAATCAGTTTTCCGCTATTACCTTTGTAACATGCCTTATGTACCGGTTGCGGGAAGAACAGTTAATGTGGTGAATAGTGACCGGCTTACCAACTTTCAATTTTTTTACTACAGAAGGGCAATGCTTCCTGCCGGCGAAGACCCGGGATCTGAATACTATAAAATAGTGAAGAGTAGTGATGGCGGATTTGAAAATGTAAGTTTGCCGGTGCCCCTTCAGATGCCTGCTGTATATGCAGCATTTGTTGCTTTCAAGAAAAAAAGCAATACCATTAAGAATAAAGGCAATTATTTAAAGGCCAATAAAAAAATGCGAGCAGCAGCAGGGGCGGTAATGGCAAGTATCTATCCATTCTATAAGAATAGTGTAGCTCT
The DNA here is from genome assembly GCF_012641265.1 of Chitinophaga eiseniae. Taxonomy (GTDB): domain Bacteria; phylum Bacteroidota; class Bacteroidia; order Chitinophagales; family Chitinophagaceae; genus Chitinophaga; species Chitinophaga eiseniae_A. The sequence continues at coordinate 418,158 of NZ_JABAHZ010000001.1, forward strand.
TTCCAATAACAATCTTAGCGCAACAACTTTTTTTAACAGCGTAACTGAATATAGTACTGAAGCTGTTAATTCCTGGCAGCTTATTAAATCCGTTAGAGACACAGATGAACCGGGAGAGATCACGCAGGAATGGTGCCATTTGCTGGGACATGGCGATGGCGGAGATGAGCGGGTGGGAAATTTTGTTTCCGGTAGCAGGGATTGTAATAGCGAACAGTTATCTATTGAAACCGGGCAAAGAATGACCACCCACAATGGCGCTTACAAGAACCTGTTTATGCTGAAAACAACCGCTTATTTATTGTCAGATTCTTCCATGGAAGTAAAAGCCGGCGGTAAAACCTATCTGGGCACATCACTTCAATCTGTTATTCGAAAGGCTTATACCAACCTGGCCATCAAGGATAAACCAAAAACGGAGGCGGAAATGCAGAAAACGGTGACAAACGCCCCTGTAGCCGGTTTTATAAGATACAAGATTTTTTTACGTGCTAATGTAAATCAACCTTTTCAAAAGGTATTTGACTACGCGTTTGAAGGGCAAAGCGAGTTTTTTGATATTAACCAGTTTCGTATTATTTCAGCTACATTGTTGTATTTGCTAAATAAGGAAGCTTTCTATAAAGGCTTGTATCAATCCATGAACCCTGTAGCTACGAAGTAAAAAATTATCAGATGCCTGATATTGAAACATTGACCCTATTTTCAACAGTTGTCCAGGAGATAGCTGCCCAACGCGATATCCCGTTGGACGGTAACCTGGTTGGGCAAACAGCTGTTGACCGGTTCCGCAAGGAAATTACGCCTGAATCCTGCGTGCTATCCAATTGCACTGTACTGGAAGCCGGAACGTCACATCTGCTTTTTTCAGCTACCATCAAAAGTTTGCTATCCTGCACGGATGTCAGGGCTAAAATTTTGCTTTTTGATATAGACGCAACAACGGCGGCAGACGATGAAAGCATCCGAAAACTGTTACTGTTCCTGTATTTTCCGGCCACCTTTTTGCCAGATAGCCTGTTCCGGCATTTTGCCATAGGGCAGGAGGTAATCGAAGATGCTTCAGCCGACAGCGCCATACTGGAGCTGAGTTTTAGTGATAAAGATGCGCCGGTGTTGTTTTTTTCTTCCACAGACAGCATCCGGGATTTTACGGAATATCCCTCCGCCTTTGAAGCAATAAAGCCCTGGAAAGACGTTGAAAAAGGAACTTATTGTAACCTGTCCGCAGCGTTGGACGTGGAAACAGCAGCAGCGCTGAACGTTTTATCGATCCCCGGTACCTTTATCCTGGAAGGAGCGATTGATGGCGATACTGGCGTGCTGTCGCTGGTATATTCTTTAAATATTACCAAAACTTTCGGCCCTTTTTCTTTCTCACTGAAAAGCCTGGACATCGGTGTTAACCTCGCCTCACCCGGGCTTTCCCTCCCGGCTTTTGGGTTGTCTGCACACCTGGACTTCGGTATCGGCGTAGCTGATCTCAGTGCTTATATCGATATTATTAGCCATGAGCTGAGTTTCCAGGTAGAAGACATCCATATTGCGATGAATGCCTTGGATACTTTTGCCGGTAAATTTGCAGGAGCAGCATTAACAGACCTCACCGACCTGCTACCTGGTTCAGTGACAGCGTACGGTGTATTTTATGTGGCTTTAATGCAGGCGGTTATCTCGCTGGACGATGGACATGTGAACCAGGTTGGTTTTCAGTTGACCACTGAAAAAGCTATTCCGCTAATAGATAATGTAGTCACACTCTCTCCTTATTTTACCTTCGATGTATGGGAACCTTTTAATGATGACAACCGTGACATTGATATTCGTATCGATGGAGCATGGGAATTAGGTACTTCTTTCTTTGACCTGGTTGTCCTAACACAAACAACAGCAGACGGAAAAACAGATTACCAGGTCTCAGGCGCTTTGCGCCAGGGGCAAACATTAGACGTTGGTGCGCTTACAGATAAGGTGTTTGGAAAAGAAGTAATTCCTGCCGGGCTGGAGATCGTAGATTTTGAGTTTGATGCTTCGGTAAATGATCAAAGCCTTGATATTTCGCTGGACGTCCTTTCCGACTGGGACTTGCAGTTGGGCGGCGCTGCCTTTGCCATAGAAGAAGTAGAGCTGTCGCTTTCCTATGCTAATAAGGAGGTAACGGAATGCGCTATATATGGAAGACTGGAATTATTCAGTCTGGATATGGCTATTAGTGGCGACTATAGTAAAGAGAACGGATGGGTCATCTCCGGAGGGCTGGCGCCTGATGAACAGTTAGCGATCAGCACACTGCTACCGGAAGTGATACAAACGTTTCAGTCGGCAAAGCCTGCGGCGATGATGGATAGCGTGAAGCAGCTGGTGGGCGACATGACAGTACAGAGCCTTTTAATAGTGTATAGTATTGGTCAGGGCACACTTTCGGTATTTACGGAGCTGGATAACGTATTGCATTTTCCATGCTTGTCCATAAATAAAATCATTAACCAGGTAACGGTTACAGATACTGTATTAACCGGTAATTGCCTTGTAAACCTCACTGTTGGCGGAGTAGACATCTTTCTGAATACGGAGAAAAAAGATGAGGACTTAATTTTTTCCGGCGGCTTGCCTGTAAACACCTTACTGCCGGCTGGGAGATTAGTGGATGACATATTCGCAAAGTTTACCGGTGTCAGCTTGCCTGGGTTTCTTTCCGGCATCACTGTCAGCATGCTGAATATCGTTTATAATACGGCCACCCGGGATTATGCTTTCGCTATTAAAGGAACAATGAAAGTGGGCGATAGTACGCCGGTGATCTCCCTGGATATCCGTATGGTGCATGCCACGGATCAATCGTATACGCAGAAAATTAATGCTGCTATAGATACCCGGACCAGCCTGGCAGATATGGCGGTGTCTTTTGGTTTCAACGGAACTGCTGTTCCGGGAATTTTAAATGATCTCATTTTCTCAGGCGTCAGTTTTTCCTACGACAGCGCCACCGGGATAACGAAATATAACGGCAGCGGTACGATTGTTATTGAAGATCAGACAGTACAGTTACAATTGACCGTTGACCAGGCGGGTGATAAAGCGCACTATGAAGGTAACTTTACCTGGCTATCCGATCCGGATGATAAAAGCAGTGGGCTGCACTTCCTGCTGGAATCGGTAAAAGATATTTCCGTTTCTTCGATGGAGTTAACGCTTGTCTTTACTATAAAGGGCGTTAGTATTGATCTGAAAGCCAGTGCTACTGATAATGAAGATGCAGGTGTGAAAGTTGCTGATAAGCAGTTCAGTGGTAGTACCAGCCATCTCAATTTATCCGTTACAGACGTGCTGGACGACTTGTTGCAAGCCCTTTGCCCGGATTATAAAACCTTTATTCCCGTTGCTTTTATCCCGGATATTGTAATACAGGATATATACATTACCTATGATGGTAAAGCAAAGCAAACAAATGTAGCGGCGCTTATTACTGCCGGAGGTAAAGTGATAAAAATATTTTTCCAGCGCCAGTCTAAAAGCAATACTCTTCCGAATGGTGGTTATGCATTTGGTATAACAGCAGATATGGCCGGCCTTGGAGATTTACCGCTCGTTGGAGGCGAATTAAAAGAGGTGAGTCTTAATGGAACTGGGTTTGTATATACTTCCGGCGCAGGAGATTTTTTCCTCCCACAAATTGTTGCTGCGTTTTCAGACACTACATCAGCATCCGACGGGAAACTGGTGCTATCAGCCACCAGTAAGAGCTTCAGTAAAGGCTTTAATCTTATCGGTGAAATTGATATACCCGGTTATGGATCTTTTTTCCTGTCGCTTCCACCAGGTGGTCTGAGTCTTCCTGCTGCATCAGCTTCTGTACAAACCCCGGCTGATACCGCCGAAACAGGCGCTATGGTAAAATGGTTTCAGTTAGGACAAAAACTGGGACCAGTTACGGTAAACAAACTAGGATTTGCCTACAACCTGGGTAACAGTAAGAAAATAGCATTGCTCATTGATGGGGATCTTGCAGCCGGAGGACTGGACCTGGCGCTGCAAGGGATGGGAATAAGTATTCTTCCCACGGATCTGTTTCACGGTAAAGTGGATTCCCTGTCTTTCCAGTTATCCGGCCTGGGGCTAACGTTTGAGAAGGGACCTGTTGAGATTAGCGCCGCGTTTACACGCTCTACTCAAAAAATAAACAACGTAGATGTGGATGTGTATAATGGGGGCGTTATTTTAAAAATGGAGGAATGCATGATCACCGGTATTGGCTCCTATGCTAAAACAGGTAATGATGCATCCCTTTTTATTTTCGGTTTGTATGAAGGCAATATCGGAGGACCCGTTTTCTTTTTTGTAACAGGAATTGCCGTTGGTTTTGGGTATAATAGAAAGGTAAATATTCCTGCTGTTAACGAGGTTCATCAGTTCCCGCTGGTGGCAATGGCGATGCAGCCTGATGCATCCAAAGGGATTGCTGAAGTACTCAGCAGCCTGGAAACGAGAGACAGTAATGGGAATCTTCCGATAGAAATAGCCACTGGTGAATACTGGCTGGCAGCAGGTATCAAATTCACTTCTTTCAAAATTGTAGAGTCCTTTGTGTTGCTGACAGTAAACTTCGGACATGATGTTGAATTTGCAATACTTGGATTGTCCAGGTTGACATGGCCGGAGAAGAGTATTCTCCCATCCCCGATCGTATACGTAGAACTTGCGGTGCTGGCCCATTTTGGACCAGGTAGCGAAGTAATTGCCATAGAAGGTATTCTCACACCCAACTCTTACCTGCTTTCGAGAAGTTGTATCTTAACGGGTGGCTTTGCCTGCCATAGCTGGGTGGCTGGTGAACATGAAGGTGATTTTGTTATTACGCTGGGAGGGTATCATCCTAAATTTAAAAAACCAGGTCATTACCCTGTCGTGCCGAGATTGGGCTATGTATGGAAAATAGGCAGCCTGCTCTCCATCACCGGGGAAATGTATTACGCACTTACCCCTACCGCTATTATGGCCGGGGGAAGGATGGAAGTCCTTTTCCAGATATCTGTACTCAGTGCTTCGCTTACGGTATGGGCCAATATGCTGATATCGTGGGCGCCCTTCCAATATTCCCTGGATATAGGCGTTTGCGTTAAAATAGATGCGCATATCACTATCTTCTTTGTCAGTGTCCATTTCAGCCTGGAAATGGATGCAACACTTCATATATGGGGGCCGCCTTTTGCCGGGGAAGCGTATGTAGACTGGACGATATTTTCATTTACCATACCTTTTGGCGCCTCGGATAAAACAGCGCCGGCGCCTTTGGAATGGAAACAGTTTTCAGGTACTTATCTTCCGCCTGCCCCGATCAATATAGTTATTAGCAGGGGTATTATCAAACAGATAAAAGACCCGGGGGATAACCAGCAGGTAAAATATACGACTATTAATCCGCACGAGCTGCGACTGGATATTAACACTATTATCCCGGTTAATAATTTATTCATCAACGGCGTGGAACTGCAGGATACTATTCCTATGCAATCGGGTACAGGTACCGTTATCACCAGGGATAATGTTGCCGTAAATAATACTTATGGAGCGAGGGAGAAAGCGTTAGGGATCAGGCCTTGTGGACTGAATAGTGATGATCACCTCGCGTTTGGTATGAACGTAACTGTCAGACTAGGTGATATAGAGCAGGAAATGACTATCGCCTGCATTGCCAAAGGGGTAGCAGATGCGCTTTGGGGGAGCGAGGTGAGCACCACAAACAACCAGGATCCCGGTACGGCAAAGGTGGTGGAAAACGTATTGTCCGGTTTAACGATCTGTCCGCCGGCCTTACAGCATGTTTCCAGTATCCGTGAACTGGATTTTTCCCAATTGTTTGACAGATCAGAAACACTGTTTACCTGGAAGCAGGAGCTGGCCGAAACAGGAAAGGCCTATCATGCCTATGATGTATTTGATACGATCAGTACAAGCTTTGATAGCGCTGATGTTGTCAGTGAAAGAAATCGCTTGCTGGATTTGTTTAACAAGGCTACAGGCGCAGCCCTGACAACAGATGAGACAGATATGAGCAGCATGATGGCATCTCCGGCAGACTATTTTACAGCTCCGCCGGTACTTTGTCTGACTGGTCAAATACCCCAATATCCAACTGATACACAATAAAAACTATTTGCCGGTATGCCTATTGAAGACATTTCTGAAAAAACGCAGCTGATACAGTGTTTTACGCCTTCCATGGTGGCTGGAAGGTATGATGTTACCGTTGCGCAAACCATTACCGCAGCAAAACCTGTTGATGGCAAATATCTGCCGCCGCCGGGACCTGTTGCACAGGCATCCCTGGCTTTTGATATTGATGCTGCCAGGTTTGTACTTAACCCGGCAGATATTTATTCAGTATATCCACCGGAAGGCCAGGGTGGCTATTTTTCCGAATCGCTGCCACATATTGTCTTTTCGAGACGCACACTTCCCTGGGAAAGAACGATAGACGGAAAGCCGCCGGTATTTCAGCGCGCACCGGAAGAGGAGCCGCGCGGAGTGCCGCGGGATCCAATAAAAAGCCCGCCGGTGCCCTGGATGGCGTTACTGCTTTTTGAAGAAACGGAGGCGCCTGCACTGACCAGCCGTAAATTGGCAGAGCTGATTACTCCGGGGCCGGGTATTATAGGCCCTGCTATTGCAGGAAAGGAAAATACAACGGCTAATGGACTACAGCTCATGCCCTGGGAAGATGCCGCAGATAGTTGTAACTGTATTGATATTACAGCCGCACAATTCCTGGAATACATACCAGCATTGAGTGCCGCAGCTTTGCTGGCACATTCCAAAAAAGTAAGGATCGTTCATAAAGACAGAAATGGAATTGTGGACCTGGATGATCAGGACACAGCCCTGTTTTCAACAATAGTTGGTAACAGGCTACCTGGCAGCAACCAGATGAATACCGCTGTATTGGTATCCCTGGAAGGTTTCCAGGATTATATTGCTACCAATAAGGGCGGCGCTGCATTGAAAACAATATCACCGGATCAGCAGATTGTGAGGATGGCCGCCCTTGCCAGCTGGAGTTTTCACAATTCCGGGGACACTTCTTTTACAACGCTTATCAATGATCTCTCCCTGAAACCATTGGTGATCGGCAACACCAATGTTGATGCAGTTTTGTCTAAATACCTCGATACAGGATATACAGCCATACAACATCTCACAAGAGCCGGTGCCAGTATCGCTTCCTGGTATCATGGTCCACTGGTGCCTCAACTCAGCTACCAGCCTGCCACAGCGGTTTCTTTTTCTTCTTCGGATGCAGCACTGCGTTATGATACCACTACCGGTATGATGGATATTTCTTTTGCAGCGGCATGGCAATTAGGAAGAATGCTGGGCCTGGAACGGCAGGGATTTGCGAAGGCTGTACAGGCATGGCGCATTGCCGTAAAACAGGCACAAATCAGGAAAAATAAATCAGATACCGTCAGTAAGTTGATGGGCGCATATCCCGGAGATACTATCAGGGAAAAAGTTATTAGCTACCTGGATGGAAATAATACAGCCGTTTCAACTGGTGAGACCCTGCCTGGTATCGGCGCAGAAATGGGGATTCCCGGAGAAGTACAGGATTTTTTAGGCCAGTTGTTCTGTCTCAAAGGCATTCCGTTCAAGTACCTGGTTCCGGATGAAAAATACCTGGAAAAGGAATCCCTCGCTTTCTTTTATGTAGATGCCAACTGGATGGCTGCTTTAATGGATGGTGCACTGAGTATAGGGCGTAGTAACAGATCGCAGCTGATCATAGACCAGGCGATGGCCGGCAACTTTTTACCGGCGGCTTATGATGTTCAGCAAAAAGTGCAGGTACAGGAGGAGGATTTCTTTGTGCTAAACGTTACCGGATTCCTGCTACGGTCCAATCTTGTTTCGGGTTGGAGGGGCATCGAAATAGCAGCATATGATAACCAGGACCAACTGTTACCGGCTTTTCGTTTTGAGCGCATCGATGAAGATATTTTCCTGGGAATATTCAACGGTAATGTGGCAAGGGTTGTTATTACGCAACCTTATGAAGGGCTTCATTTCGGCGTTAAAATAGATAATGGTCAATGGGAAAAAGACCTCAAATCAACTGACAGCAAAGGGGACATAGTGATCAACAATTCCATGAATGTAAATGATGCGCTGAAACAACTGATTAATACAAAAAGGATTATTGATGTGGGTGGTTTATCCATAGCTATGCAACAGCATTTAGCTGCCGATATCTTTACCTCCGCGGAGTTTGCATTTCAGATGGTAGACAGCCCTGTAAGAAAAACATTCACGATTAAGCAAGCCTGATAAACAAACAATTAATGAGTACCAATGATACCCTTTTTGTACCCATGTTTGCCGAGGCGCTGGTAGTGTCTATGGATGAGCAGACATTGGAGCGGCAAAAAATAAGTTATGCAGATGTAAGGCCCAGGCTGGCCTTCTTCGACCAGAGCATATTAGGCGACAGTATCCAGGCGGATGGCAGGCCTTTGCCGCCACCGGACTATGGTATCCATATCCACTGGAACCTGCCCAAAGCCCTGAAACATGCTTTTATAGATGAGCAGACAGATATTAATATAGACTTCCCCTATGCGCCAAACAGGTGGATGGTGATACGGTATAATACAGATAATGGCCTGGATGCCATTCCGGCAAAAGCCTGGATGATTGAAAGCGACTACGTTAACAACATCGATAACCAGGATCTGAGCCAGGTTGATCCTAATTTTCTATCGTTAAACAACCAACAGCTGGGAGTTCAGAAAATAGGCCGCTGCCTGGTATATACGCCGGGATATAAAAATACGCCTGTCGCCGTTCCGTATCTTACTGCCGTTACTGCCGGGAACCCATTTTTTTCTTCTTTTTATCCTGGCTGCCGGAATGTATTCGGTTGCTATGATGATATGAAAGATGAAGCCGGGATACCGATTACAGGGGGAACCTTTACATATGTGATTACCGGTTGGTACGATAATCCTGCAACAGACCCTTTATTTCCTTTGTCTTTTACAGATGCGGTAAGCCATGAGCAGGAAATGCAACAGAAAAGGCACGACTGGTTTAAAACAAAATGGGAATATACCGGCGCAAATGATCCCGGCAGATCTTTTTTTCATGCGGCTGTTCATAGCGTTGTGTGGTCGCCCAATACTCCTGCGGGCGTTCCTGCAGGCCCTGTCAGTATTGCAGTGGGCAATACGGCTGCCGAAGCATTCAGCGCCAGTATACTAAAGAATGATCCCGCATCAGGCGCACTGATGGAAGATCTGCTGAATGCGCTGCAATACCAGTTACTGGAAGATGATCACACCCCTGTTTCTGTAGAAAGAATAAAAGAGGAAATCCATACCCGCGGTTTTCACCCCCAAAAAGGAGGAACGCTCTGGGAGATCTGCAGGTGTGAGTTTGATCATGAGTTGGGAGAAAATGACCCGGCAGCAGTGCAATTCCCCGATATTCCAGGTATCAGTGAACTGCTGCAGGCATTAAATAAAAGTCAAAGCCAGCTTGACCAGCAACAACGCACCTTGCTGCGCTGGCAGCAGGAATATTATGCCTTATGGTACAAACAGGCGCTCATTACCGTTGAGAATTTTAACGGGGACATTGCTTTCAATGCCAATAAAGCGCAATTACTTGCCCAGATAACAACGGCAAAAGCAACTATTGTACAACTTACTACCACGGTTGCCGCAGCCCGGCAAAAAATAAATGATTTACCTCCTTTCCATGCCAATCCGGCCACCTTTGAACTAAAGCAACGGGAGGCGCCTGCTTTTTGGGAAGCCAATGATCCGGTACTCCTGTTTTGGGGTGACGGAGTAGGAGAGGCAGACAGGTATCAACTTGCTACGCAGGAAACAACCATCAGTTGCCGCACCATTGAACAAATTCCAGCGGCGCTGGATGTTACAATCAACGATGCCATAACCGTCAAGGTAACGGTCCCTTCTGGTAAGGAAACTTTTAATATGGCATTATTGAACAGTCTCTCCGGCGACATCCCGGTAGCAGCAATACAGGCCGTCTGCTACGAAACCATGCTTTTTGATCAGTCCTTTGCCACTGACTTGGCACTAGTAGCCTATAATATTGCGGGTATCGGAAAAGGAAAAGATAAAAACGACAGCGGTATTGTGGAGCTGGGAAAAACCATAGCGGCCTTACAGGCAGATTGTTTATTGAACCAGCCCCCGGGTACGGAACGGGTATTTTCACCGCCAGCATTTGCCATCGTGAAATGGCAACAGGCATGGCATCCACTATTCCTTTCCTGGAAGGTGGCCTATTATCCAACACTCCCGGGTATCAGGTCTCTCAATCTTATCAATCATCCTGACTGGACATTGCAGGATCACTTGTTTTATAAAACGGATAAAGCAGTAATACCAGGAGGACCTTCTTATACTTTTAATTCCATTACACCTTTTTCCAATGCTGTACTCACCAATTTCAAAAGACTGGCGCCAGGGGTAAAAAGGTATGACGAAGCACATTTGGTAGCACAATCGCTGAGTGGTTTTAATAAATACCTGTTAATGCAGCAGCCGGATCTTCAGTTTCCACCGTTAAAATACCGTCCGGATAAAATATACAATTTTGATTCCGACTACCATATTGACCAGGATGAGTTGACGATAATGGGTACCGGAGGATACCGGCTTGGCATCAATCCCGGACCACTGCCAGTATCCGGGCAGGCCTCTCCCGGTAGCTTTTTTCCTTTACGTGCCGGAGAAATGGCGTTACTTGACCTCCGTATTATCGATGTATTCGGGCAGGTAAAAAATGTATTGATCAGCGGTGATGCGGATAATCCCGTTGCCATTACTTCCAGCCAGCTTTCCCCGGTTGCTGATGTAAAACAAGCACCTAATTTCATATCGCTTTGCCCAAGGATTGTACAGCCTTCCCGCATCGTGTTCAACTGGCTGGATGCCCAGGACGAAGTGATTTATGCAGGAAGTCATAGTGACGTTAGTCCCATATTTGGATGGGTCATTCCCAATCAGTTCGACAATAACCTGATGGTGTACGACCAGGATGGTAATGAAGTATTGCTGTTACAGCTGACCACCGATCCTAAAAACAAAGGTGGCAGAGGGTTGGTCAAAAAACCTTTTCCGGGAAATGATGTGATACCTGCTTTGGGAGATAAAAAACAATTATCCGATTTTATAAATTCGATTAGCACCCCGATTGCAGTAGCAGGGCTAATTGACCTGGCAATAAAAGTCAACCTGAAAGTTTCAGGAACGGCAGCATTACAAAATAATGCCAGTTCCCTTATAACAGGACCGCCACTTGCCCTGGCCAGATGCGGTGTTGGCATCGAGTCTATGGGTTTCCCTTTTAATGACCAGGGATGGGGAAAAGAAGGTGTTACTGATACAGGCGATATTGACAGTGTTACCTTTTCTTTATATATGGGAGATTTTTGCCGGGATAAAGACGGGCTGCTGGGCTATGTGCTCGATGGAGATAGCGCTCCCTGCTTCAGGACCAGCAGTAATGCCCCCGATTTTATAAACAGTTCCGATCCTTACTATAGCCATGATACAGCAGTAGGAGTATCTTTAAATCAGCCATTGAAGGCTATGACTTTATTGCTGGACCCTTCTGCTGGGATCTTTGTCAGTTCCGGAATATTGCCTGTACTGTATCAGGAGCTACATCCCTACAAAATCAACGAGATTTTGTCGAAGCTGAATACAAGCTTTATGGCAGCGCCCTTTCTCGCTGAAAAAGTGCAGCCTGGTATCCCGGTGCCTGCTGCCATTGGTGCTGATTGGAAATGGGTACATAAAACAGGAGTTTCTACTTGGGAGCCGGAATCAACAGCCCAGGCCTCAAAAGAGCAGCCTTCAAGGTTTGTTCCCCTGCAGGCATATGAAGGATGGCTGAAGTTTAAACCTACTGCCGGCAAAAAGACTTTATCTGCTAAACTTTTATTTATGCCTGAGATGCAAGTAAGAAGTAATCCGGTAAGTACAGACCAGCCGGTTGTATTTATTACAAAAAATAAACCGGTAGATATTGAGATCCAGATATTTGCTCCTGCAGGTAAAACCATTCAATTATCCGGAGCAATTGAAATAGATGGTCTTTCAACCATTATCAGCAACAGTGACTGGTCATCTTTAAAAGTGGACCTCTATGGGCTGGTGCCTGGAAAAGATACCTCAAGTCAGATTCCGGTCGCCTCTTTTGATGTAGGCAGCAGCCCGGGTAAAATAATGCACCTGCTCAACAGGAAAGTTGTTTTCTCATTGAATGTATTAATCCTGAAAATACAAAACGCAGTTTGTTATCCTGCCCAAACCCTGCCTGCTTATGCTTTACAGGTTAGCTACTATGATAATCCTGCTGTAAACCCCGATGCTAAAGTGGTTACCATACCTGTTACGGTACAGGACCAGGCTTTGCCTGAAGTTATTTTCCGTGCCGATCCGCAGGTAGTGGCAGGCGGTACCTCTACTACATTCAGCTGGGCTTTTGCAGATGAAACAATTGATCCTGCCGATAGTACTTTCTCCATATTTGATGTAGGCAATACGAAAGATATTTTAGTAGACGGGGATACTACTTCCTTTTCAACGCGCGTAGGTATAGGCGATCATATGTTCCGGCTTACCGTAAAGCAGAACGGCATCAGCCAAACAAAATCGTTACTCGTACGCGCTTTGAGCGCACAAACCTCCGGCTATATCAACGGGCCCAATTTTGAAGAAGAAACATTGTGCAATGTGTGTGTATCTAAGGATGAAAGTATGTTGTTTGGATTGACGGTGCTGAATGATTCGGCGCAAGGGAACGGTGTTGGCGCCATTTATTATACAGTTGATGGTTTTTCTGATGAGTGGACGGAGATAACGTTGCTGCCGGGAGAACTGGCTAAACTCACCGCCTTTGCTACGTCGCCGGTTGTTCACCTGAGAGGGGTGGGAGATACTTTCGGGCAGCTGGTTTTCTGCGGTGGAAGCTATGCTGTAATTACGCAGATGTCGGCCCGTACAGCCGTTGCAGATCTGGATACCGGTTTGGTTAGCATACAGGATTGCAACTGGCCGGCGCGTATGGGGCATAGCTGCATTGTATTTAATCCTGGTGGAGAAGACAGGATTTGCCTGATAGGAGGGCTGGATGAATATGGTAATGCCCTGCAGGATATGTGGTCCTCGTCTGACGGCATTCATTGGGATAATCTCGATACATCAGGAATGGTCAGCACCCTGCCTGACCCTGTGGCAATGCCGTGGAAATCCAGGTGTTTTTTTGGGGCAGCGGTAGAGCGTGAACAGGGAACCAAAGCTAAAAAAGCCTTATGGATTGGTGGTGGATTTACAGAAGATGGTGGGGCGGGGCTGGGTGATATCTGGAAACTGGAGGATCAAAGCTGGGAACCTGTGCTGCAATCAAATGAAACGCCGCTGCTCTTTCCGCAGCCTTATATAAATACTGCCCTGGTATTTCTTGGAAAAGATACCAGGAAAACTACGGGAATCAACTATATGGGTGTTGCTGCTACGGCGGGAATGGCGCCTTTTTTCAAAGCTATTGATGTAGATGTGAGCGACAGGTATCTTTCCCGCGACAGGCTAGTACCGTTTGACGATTTGAACAGCGTATCCTTCAATAAAATACTTTCATTTTATTATAAAAACTGCCTGTGGTTTATGGCGATGGCTTATCAGGGAGATGACGGCATTGAGTACACGGGCGTGCTCAGCTGGTATATAGCAAAGCCGGGCTCCATTGTTATACAAACAGATAAGATACCGCTGGACATACAGTAATTGTAGTATGATTTTTAAAAATTATCATATGGCTATTATAAATTTTGATTTTATAAGAACAGGAATGGGGATAGTCGCCCTGGCACTATCTACATGCGCAAATGCACAGAAATACACCACCATCCTGCCGGATATTGCTGTGAATGTTCATAGTACAGGTGACGGCAGGGGGGATGTACATTTGGAAATAAAAGCGAATGCCAGTGGCCAGGAAACGGTACGGTCATTATTTAAATTTGGATTGGGCATTCTGCCTGATAATGCCCGGATAAGTAACCTACACCTACGGTTGTATGTGCAGCGGAAAACAGATCTGCTAAGCGCCTCACATCAAACCGTCACATTATTGCAGAGTTATACGCCCTATTGGGAAATAGGAACGGCCAGCTGGAACAACCCGGTTTTTGATCTTACCAAAAAGATTGGTATGTTCCCTATCGTGTCTTCGACAGATATTGTCAATATTAAGCTGGCTATACCGGCCCGTTCCGAAGGAGTGACCGATTTTCTGAAAACAGCCGATACCAGTTTATCGCTGGCAGCCCGCTCCCCGCAGCAGAGCCAGGATAATTTTTTCTATTCCGACAAAGCGCAGAGTTTAGGTGTGCAGTATTCGAAGAAGCCTAAGCTGATTGTTCAATATGCGATGAATATTTACCCTAAGCTGTCTGACTGGTCGCAATTGCGTAATAACGGGCAGCATACAGGCTACACCGGCTGGATGTCGAATGCATTTACTACTGCCGTAGCGATCGATACACTTTATCGTCCGGCTAGGGGATATATTGCCGGAGCTGATCCCGTAGGTGCTATGCTGATCTACAACGCTAATCCTATTGTATTTGTGCGCGATTCAACCAGTGATGAACCGATTCGTGTTGTTCAGTTAAATGGCGCCGGCAATACGTTATGGAGTGTACCCATGAGAGAAATGAATAAATTTTGCCCGCTTATCGATACAAAAGGCCGGATGTACTGTATTACCGCTAACCGGCTAATTATTTTTGATCTGAATAACACAGGCAACAAACTGTTGGATGTGCCCCTGTCCAGCCTATTGGGTGATGATGTGGGAGGTGTGATCAATACGCCTACACTGGGATATGATGGTATGCTTTACCTGCCTGCCAGTGCAGCAGTAGTAGCACTTACACCTTTCCCCCAACTCAAAACCCTCTGGCGCTACCCTATAGATAAAGACAATGAAATAGCTGGTCCTGTATCACTGAATAGCAGTGAGCGCAATGCTTTCTTTATAAAAGTAAACAAAAATTATGGCCAGCTGATTGCACTGGACAATTCAGACGGCACTTCCCTGGATTCCTCTTCACAAAATCATTTGAGCACGTATGTTTATGATGAATACACAAACTATATACCTGCACCGGTGATAGCAGATGATTCCAGTGTTCTGGTGCTGAATGGTTTTGATAACAGTAATACGTTGTTTTGTTTCAAGTGGGCCGCAGATAAAGGCAGATTATCGCTTTGGGACAATATTACTTCAGGAAAAACAGTGAATACGGGCATCTCACAACCAGTCGCAGATACGCGGGGCAATGCCTATTTCGTTTTTAACAATTACCTGCTGCATTACCGTCCTGCAGACCGGTCAAGGTTTTATGAGGCCAGCGGACAAAAATTAGATAATGCTTCCCTGTTGGTAGTGAACGATTCGTTGCAGGTTTTTGCATTGGATGCGGTTAATAACCTTGTTGCCGGGTTCAGTACGGGCAATCAGTACATGCGGAATACCTTTGTAACTACTCCGGCTTCCGGTGCTTCACTCAACTTCAGGAAAAATATTGTGCTGGCCCCTGATGGCACATTGTACAGTGCAAATAACAACTGGCTCATCGCTGTTAAAACTACTAAAGTAAACACAGATACGCTGGATCTGACAGCGATAAAAAATAATACGCTTTACCGGGCCAATAACCAGGTCAATGTAAGCGGCACCGTGATGAATACTGTCAACGCTGTTATCAGTAGTGGTGGTGGTATTGGCTTTCAAAACGGCTTTACTGTTGAGCCCGGCGCAAAATTATCTTTTCAACCAGGGTTTAAATGAGCCGGAAATTTTTGATGCCGGATTAAAACAGGTGAGTATCACCAGTCATTATAACATTAACAATTCCAATCTTTATTTATGTATAACTCCATTACATGTCCTTTACGGCTTAAGCCCGATCTGGCAGTTTTAATGCTGGTATTTATTTGCTTGCTGGGTAATGCCAGTGTGGCGCAAACGCCATTGTATATTGATCCTAATGGGAACGTAGGGATAGGCACCAATAAACCGTTAACCAGGTTGCATACAATTGGCAATAGCCAGTTGGAGGGACGCCTGAATGTGATTGGTAACAGCCAGATGGATGGTAGTTTGAATGTGAATGGTCAGTTGTCCTTAAACAGATCGCCATCCGCTTCCAATGCGCCGCTGACGATAGGTAATGCTACTTTCAGGAACTATTTCATACAAGACCAGGTAACCCAGTTAGGCTATCAATGGAATCCTGAAAAGGGCAACGACGTTGTTTTAAACCTGACCGACCGCAGTGGTAATTCGGGGATGTTTGATCTTTCCATTTATGCCACCGGCGGTATTATGGGAAGAACATTCTACGCTTTTTCCGATGCCAGGGTTAAGACGAATATCGTCTTGTCCAATGCTGTAAATGATCTGGTACGGATTAATAAACTGAAGGTCTCAGATTATCAGTATAAAGATCAAATTGCTCACGGGACTAGTGTTTACAAGGGATTTATTGCACAGGAAGTAGAACAGGTATTCCCGGAAGCTGTTAGCAGACATGCAGATTTTTTACCGGATATTTTTGCAAAAGCAGTAAAAGTAACCGTTGTTAACAAGACGCTGAACGTCAGTTTAAAAATGCCACATCATTTATCAGGAGGCGACAAGGTTAGACTGATTGTAAATGGTACTAGTGCGCAGGATGCTGTTGTGGCCGTAACCGATGCCAACACTTTTACAGTGGAGAACTGGAATGGACCAGTCAATGAGCTATTTGTGTATGGTAAACAAGTGAGCGATTTTCGTACGGTAGATTACCAGCAGATATTTTCGCTGGGCATCAGTGGAATACAGGAGCTGTCGAGAGAAATAACCGCCCTCCGGAATGAGAATTTGAAGCTCAGCCAGGAAAATGCTGCTAATAAAAAGCTGCTGTTGGATATCCAGGTGAGATTGCAGGCACTTGAAGAAAGAAATAAATAGCTTTGGGCAGGGAAGAAATGCCAACAAAGGAGCCTTGTTGCTTAAAAAGCAAAGGCCACCGCATAAACGGTGGCCCTGCCGGTAGGTTGGTTTAATAGATTTCAGCTGTTACTGATAATTATTTACAGCGCATTCAATTGATCAATCAGCTGTTGCACAATCTTTTCAATTTTAGAAGTTTCGGCCAGCGCGTAAGCTTTCTTAGCTGCTTCCAGGCCTTCTTCCTTGCGTTTCATTTCCAGGCAGATCTGCGCTAGTGTGCTCTGTGTACTGTATTCTTTCGGGTCCAGCACTACCGCGCGTTTCGCCATAGCGTAAGATACTGGCAAGGTTTTGGGCTCCACAACACCTCGGGAACCAGAGCGGCGCGCCAGGAAACTCAATTTATCCGGATCATCGTTGAGTACACCTTTCAACCCTGCATTGGCTACGCGGATATAATTATCGAAGTCTTTACGAGCCAGGTAGAATTCTGCTTCCATCATCAGACCTTCTTTTTTACGTGCAGGCATAGTCGATTTACGGAAGAAGTCAATCCGCTTCCAGAACAGCTCATCTTTATTATCGCGCATGTAACCAAACAGCAGCGAAGTAGTCAGCCTGTTGGCCATAGTATCTATCTCTCCCTGTCTTGCAAATGGCTTGAAGTCGGCCTGATGTTTCATGAACCATCCACCCAGGCGATCTTCGTCCGTTCTGGCGAGGAGGCGGATCGCTTTCCAGCCAAGCGCTGAATTCAGCTGCTCTTCCGGGAAGTTGCTAACAATTTCTTCTCCGATCCGTTCTTGCTTGTTCCTGTCGTAGTGATGTAATACGCTGTAGAAGTCCAGCATAAACTGCATATCCCTTTTGCCGTTGTCGTACTGTTGTTGCAGGGAAGCAAGGCCTTTGGCAGGATCGTTCGCATTCTCACCAACGGTCATGAATTCTTCAGCACTCATCCGCGAGCCGGAGCGGTATACCAGCTTGCCATTGGCGTCAACGAACAGGTATGTCGGGAAAGAACTTACGGTATATTGTTTCCGTATCTCCATACCTTCTCCTTTCTCCATGTCAAACCGCGCATTGATGAAATTCCGGTTGTACTGTTCAGCAACCGCCGGCAATGTAAATACATTGTGGTCCATCCATTTGCAGGGCGCGCACCAGGAGGTATAGCAGTCAATAAATATCAGTTTCTTTTCTGCAATCGCCTGTTGCTTCAATGCTGCCAGGCTGTTGCTGCGGAAGCGGATGCCTTCCTGCGCAAAAGTAGCGGCAGCAAACAACAGGCACGCCAGCAGCAAGGGTATCATTAATAATCTTCTCTTCATTTTGTTCGTTTTAGAGGTGAAATTACCTTTCATACTGAGGTATACCGCTGCTGAATTCCAGCACTTTTGGCGGTACAGGCAGTATATATCGGTTATCGTTTGCAGGCAGCGTAGTGCTATTGGCGCCCTGGGTATGGGTAATTGTTTTTGCAAAACGCGGATCTGTATTCAGACGCTTCAGGTCCACCAGGCGATAGGTGGCTATCAGGCAGAACTCCCTGCGGCGCTCGTCCAGCACCAGTTTTAGCGCATCTTCATTGGTGGCAGCGGTAAGCGCCTGGTTATTTTTGATGCGTTTATCACGCAGTGCATTCACCAGTTTCAGCGCTTCGTCTTTACTGCCTACACGTGCTTCGCACTCTGCTGCAATCAGCATGATTTCCGCAGTGCTGAGGCCCAGGTTAAAGTCGATATACGGTGCATACAACGACCTCCCGGGGAAGTACACTGTTTTCACACCAAACGTTGCCTCTCCATTACAAAAGAACAAGTTTCTGCGCTGGTCCACGGCGTCTGCCGGCAGGTCTTTACCGAATACAGAAAGCAGGTCGTTACTTACATACACTTCGGCATTCACGGAAGAGGAGGAGCCGTTGGCAAAGCGCACCCACACGCTTTCGCTGCTGAGGTTCGCATCCGGGAAACGTTGTGCAGTATCGGAAATCAGGCATACGCGACCAAAAGTTACCCCCTTGATGGTTCTGTATAACGTATAGTCGATCAGGTTACTGTTGATGGCTAGCGCCGATTTTGCATTGCTCAGCGCCTCAGGGTATTTACCCATGTACAGGTACATGCGGCTGAGGAAAGAATATCCCACGCTTTTGGTGGGGTGGAACACATTCTTGCTTTTTGTGGGCAGGTCCTGCACAGCAGCTTCCAGGTCAGCTTTGATACGATCGTATACTTCCGCTACCGTATTGCGTTTATAGGGAGCGTTGATGTCTTCTGTAAGAATTACCGGCACACCGTAATCGCTCCCTGCTGTGGCCGCGTTATATTGTTTGGAATAGGCATTCACCAGGGTGAGGTATTCGAACGCTCTGCCAAACAATGCCTCTGCCTTCAGCTGCTTTTTCTCCAGCTCGGAAGCATCGGGCACATTCATGATGTTGTTTACAATGATATTGTAAGTATAGATGTGGCTGTAAGCACCCTCCCACAGGGGATCTGATGTGCCTGGCACAAAAACGCCGTTATGGGCAAAACCATACAGGTTTTTCTTGTAGTCTGACAAACCGGTATAACTCGCCTGTTTGATGACATCATTCGGCTCTCCCACCTGTACATCGTCTGTCAGATAGTTCGGGTAGGCGGCCGACACCCTGATCAGGTCCTGACTATTCATCAGCTTGGCGTAATCCTCATAGAACTGCGGGATAGTATAGCCTTTGGGCTTCACGTCCAGGAACTTGCTGCAGGAAGATAAGAACGTTGTTATGGTGGAAGCAGTAAATAAGAATACTACTAATCTTTTCATTTTCGATTCAATTTAGAGATTTGCATTTAAACCAAAAGTATAGGTAGTGGCCGGAAGGGCGCCGCGGCTTGGCGCCAGCGTTGTACCATTCCATACTTCCGGATCCAGTTTTTGCGGGTTGGCGCTCCACCTCCAGAGGTTTTGTACCTGGAGTGATACTTTCAGATTCTTCAGGTAAGCCCTACGGATAAGTTTTGCTGGTACGCGGTAACTCAGCGTTACATCGCGCAGCTTAATGTAATCAGCTTTACGAACATAGGTGTCTGCCGCATCCCAGATATCGGTGATAATGCCGCTGGTTGCCTGTCCGTATGCGGGCGCCATACCCGGCTCCAGTTCGTCGCCTTTCTGTTTCCAGTATTTCAGCACATTGCGCTCTATGTTGGAATTATAGTTCAGTTCCGGGAATTTGGTGAGGTAAGGCGATTTCACATCTCTCAGCACATGCCCGCCGTAATAGGTGAACATAAAAAACAGTTCAATGCCTTTATAGCCAATCGTGTTCAGTAAAGAGGAAGCATAAGGTGGTACGGAAGTTCCGGAATACACGAGGTCGTTCACCGTCAGCTGCTGCGTAGTTTTTACAGTTTTTCCGTCTGCCGTGTAGGCGAGGGGGTGACCGGTATCGTCCAGGCCTGCATAACGGATACTATACAATGCTCCCATAGGTTTACCTACGCGGTTCTGTGCCTGGTAATAATAGTAGTATACAGAGTTGCCGGCGTTTTCCAGGCGGGTAAGCTGGTTCTTATTATAGCTGAAATTCAGGGTGGTGTTCCAGAACAGGTCTTTGGTTTCGAAATTCTTGCTGGTGAGCGACAACTCCACACCCCTGTTATACATGCTGCCGTAGTTTACCGTTACTGCATCCCAGCCGATAGTGGGGTCGGAGTTCATGTTGCCGAGCAGGTCGTCAGTTTTCTTGTTGTATACATCAATAGTACCGGAGAGACGCCTCTTAAAGAGACTGAAATCAATACCCAGGTTCGTTACGCGTGTTTTCTCCCAACGCAGGCCAGAGTTTGGCGGGCTGGACACAGACGACTGAAAGTCGTTAGTCCAGTAGTTGGTATAAGTATCATCTTTCGTGATCAGGTAAGGACCAGCATCTTTCTGCACGTTACCATTGATACCGTAGGTAGCGCGTACTGCCAGCCTATCCAGCCAGTCGTATTTATCTTCTGCCATCACATATAGCAAACCTGCTGACCACAGCGGCTTGTATTGGTATTTTGGATCGGTACCAAAGAGGTTGGACTGATCCATACGGATACTACCGGTGGCGGTGATACGGTTGTTGAAAGTGTAGGAACCGTTACCATAGAAGGATACAAAGCGGTTGTCTTTCACCAGGAAACCGTTTTCAGCCCTGGAAAGACGGAATTGTTTGAACAGCGCCTGGGTGTTATAGATATAATTGCTTAGCGCCAGTTCATCAATGGGTTTATAGTTGAGGTTGTAGTCATCGTATCCATACTTGTAAACATCTGTACCTGTGTTTACAATTTTCCTTCTTTCCGCACCGGCAATTACATTCACCTGGTGTTTATGCTGAAAATTAGCCTGGTAGTTCAGTTGTCCGCGCAAGGTGTAGGAATTGGCATCATAGCGGTTTTCGCGGATCTGCCCTCCTTTTGGAATGTAATTGATCACTTTGCCGGTATTGTCGATCACGGTAGCGTCGTTGATTTGTGTATTTACGGTATAGGAGTTTTTGCTATACAGTTGTTTGGTATACCCTTCTGTTCTCTCTGTCTGGTAACGAACGTCGAGTGTCAGCCCTGGTATCAGCTTAAAGTTAGCGCCAATGTTGAGGTTATTGTATTTAGAGGTCGCCAGTTTATGAGCGCGGCTCATCTCTGTAACAGGCCTGTAGGTTTCGTCCTGCAATCCCAAACCGTTCAGGCGGTCCATTTCATACTGTGATTTACCATTCAGCCATTGAGCAGGATGTCCATTTTCATCGCGCAACATATAGTAAGATGCTTTACCGCCGTTGAGGTTGCTCATGGTGGCGAACCCATTGTCGTTATCCTCTTTGGTATAGCTACCCAGCAGGTTAACGTCCATTTTGAACCATTGGGTCATGGTAAATGCATTCTTCAGGTTGTAGCCGAATCGGGAGGTAGGGCTGCTTGTTTTTTCGAACGGTGTGTTGCCGGTGTAGTTACCGGAAAAATTGTACCGGTACTTATCAGCGCCACCTGAAACGGTGAGGTTGTGTTGTTGTGTAACGGAGGTTTTCCTGACCAGTTCATCCAGCATCTGGTCGTAGCGATCGCGGTTGCGGTATACGTCCAGCTGTTGCTGCAGCTGGGCATCGGTGATTTTGCCGGCTTTGTGCTGGTACAGCAGTGCGTATACATCGTTCATGGCTTTGCGCGGGTCCAGCGCAGCGGGATCACCGGAATTGTAGTTGAACATATCCTGCTGGAAGTTCACCAGCTCGGCGCTGCTCATACGGTTGGCATAACTCCTGCTGGGCAGTGGCGTTACTTTTACGCCCACATTATAGGTAACCGTTGCTGGGCCAGGTTTACCACCGCGCGTGGTAATTACCACTACGCCATTTGCAGCGCGCGCGCCGTATATAGAGGCGGCACTTGCATCTTTCAGCACGTTGATGCTTTCTACTTCATATGGATTCAATGCCTGGATATCGCCTTCATACGGAATACCATCTACCACAATGAGCGGAGCGCTGTATGCATTAATGGTAGATACGCCGCGAATCTGCGTGTTACCGCGATAGGAAGTAAGACCGGCAGCCATCCCTTCCAGCCTGTCCATGATATTGGTTTGCAGTTTACCGCTCATATCGCTGGCGCTTATAGTGGAGAAAGAGCCCGCAGCGCGCTCTTTCAGGATCGTCTGGTAACCGGTGGACACCACTGCTACCGTAGTCAGCTCATTCACCGTTTTCTGCATCACTATCCTCGTTTCTCTGCCGGGATGCAGTCGCTGTTGGGCAGGCTGATAACCAATAGAGGAAAAGATGTATACCGGCATATCTCCGGCATCCTCTACGCTAAAACGTCCATACTGATCACTGAATGCTGTTTTACCGGTTACCTTGTGACGGATGGTTACCGCAGGAATTGGCTGACCATCCTGGTCCACCACCTGGCCAATGGCCGGCTTAACGGTATCAGCAGCCAGGTTCGCCAGCTTGCTGGCCGGCCTTTTGGACAACGATACGGTTTGGCCTATGATCTCGTAATTGATCGGCTCTTTTTGAAAAATCAGCGCCAGGAAGCTGTTCACCGGCATGTCTTTTACCTGTACGCTCACCGGCTTACTACCTTTCAGTACATCCTGGTTGTAGAACATTACCAACCCGGTCTGCGCTTCTACCTTTTCGAATACCTTTTTCATCGGCATACCGGAGCACGACAGTGTTACGGTTTGCGCCAGGCCTCTTGCATGTACCTGCAGGCATCCTGCAAGTAGAAAGTAGGCTATGAATCTCATGATGAGTAAATTTTTACGCGACAGAAGATTAACTCCGGGAGACCGCATCGCCCTTTGCCATAATTTCATAGATTTGTTACAGTTTTGGTTAATAAAAGCTATATCTGGCCAAATTGACCCGAACGCCGCCGTTTCAGCTCTCACCCTGAAGCGGCTTTGTTTTTTCCGGATCTGATTTTTTGTTTTATATTACTGACAATACTTTCCCTCTCAATGGATAGCCATTGAATTTTTCGTAAAGCCTGATTAATGATGGTACTGTGCTCCTGGTATGGTAGCTCAGCGCATAATAATTAGTTTATTTCCTTCCAGCCTGCATTTAAGATCAGCGCGTGCAAGGATGCGCAACAGTTCGTTCAGTGTGATATTGCGGTTCATCTTTCCGCCAAACCGGATATCCGGTACACCGTTTTCGTATTGTACCTCAATGTCGTACCAGCGCTCAAGCTGGCGCATAGCGTCTTCCAGCTGCACGCCATCAAAGTAGAATAATCCATTTTTCCATGCTGTAATTCTTTCTATGTCTGCGTGCTCATTGACTGTTATGCCGGACTGCCTGATACTGGCTTGCTGTCCGGGTTTCAATATAGTATGTTCATTGCCTTTTGCCACGCGTACGGCTCCACTCAGGAGCGTTGCTTCTATATTTTTTTCGTTGCTGTAAGCTTTTATATTAAAATCTGTACCCAGTACTTCTACTTTCGACTGGTCGCTGATATTTACGATGAAAGGTTGACGCGCGTTGTGGGCTACTTCAAAGTATGCTTCCCCGCTCAACTGTACTTCGCGGCGGCTGCTATGGAAGCAGGTAGGATAACGCAGACTGCTGGCGGAATTGAGCCACACTTTGGTGCCATCAGGTAATACCACTGCAAACTGGCGGCCCCTGGGCGTTTGCATGGTGTTATAAGCGATTTTACCCGGGCTGCTGTCGTTTTTATATTGCAGTGTTCCATTTGACATTTGCACTTTTTCACCGGATTTAGATATTAGCCATCCATTGCCGATGCTGTCCAGCACAACCTGGCTGCCATCGTCCAGCGTAAGAACAGCGCCATCTTTTCCCGGTGGGATAGTTTGTTGTGGTACAGCAGCAATGTGCTGTTTTTGCTGCTGATGGCGGAGCAGGTATCCTCCCGCGGAGATGATCACTATGGCTACCGCTGCGGCGGCAGCCCAGCGGAACATGGGCCTGATGCGGTGGCGGGTACTCGCTGGCCGGTCGTATGCCAGTGTTGCCTGTAGTACTTCTTCCAGCCTGGCATCGTATGGCGCAATATCTTCAGGCGCTATTTCCATAGCAGCAGCAGCCGCTACAAACAGTTCTTCATTCGCAGGGTTATACAGCATGGAGTCGAACTCCTGCCGTTCTTCCTGTGTCAGCTGGTGCTTAGCCAACCTTTCCAATAAATACCTTATACGTTGCTGCTCCATAATCTGATAAACGCCCTTACTTACTAAACCAGCGTAAAGGAATGAATGTACTCATCCGGCAAAAAAAAATTTTTATAGCATCAGGAACAGGATGGGGAGATGCTTGCCCGCCTGGCGGAGCCGTTCCCTGATGAATTGTTGCGCGGTACTCAATGCATTGCGTACATAGCTGTGCGATAGGTTAAGCTGCGCCGCAATTTCCGCGGAAGTCAGTCCCTGCGATCTGCTCAGCAGGTAAATCTGTTTGCGCTGTGCGGGGAGCGATGCCACCGCTTCAGACAATACTTCCTGTGCTTCCTTGTAGGAGAGAAGACTTTCTGCTTCATTATTCACTATAGCTTCCGGCTGATGTTCTCCCAGCCGCTTTTTTCTCACTGCATTGTTGTGTAGCAGCGTAAAACATTGCCTGGCTGCAATCTGCTTGATATAGGCTGTAAGATGTTCTATTTGCGGAAGTTTATCACGCTGTAACCACACGCGGATAAATGTTTCCTGCAGCACTTCCAGCGCTTCTTCATCCTCTTGTATAATGCAGCGGATATGCGTGCGCACCACAGGAGCCAGTTCACGGAACAGCAAAGAGAATGCCTGCTCATCGCCCTCTGCGATGCGCTCCAGCAATGCTATGTCCTGGTGTAACTGGTAGTTAATTGTACTCACTGTCCGCTGATTTACCTTGGTTGGCGCTATTAGTTACTGCGCGGTAAATATACAAAATGAATGTCTTTCTTTTCTAGTGATATAAAAAACGGTGATAATAAGAAAGTGTTTTTCTACATCTTTGCAGCACCGGCTTAAAACAAAAAAGCCGCTTCACCAGCGGCTTTCGTTTCGAGGTTTTAGCGGATTCGAACCGCTGTACGAGCTTTGCAGGGACCTGCCTAACCACTCATCCATGAAACCTGATGTTTATAATATTACCATTTTTCACCCACTGGCAATACCATTTTTCTTTGTTGGGACCGCGAAAGTAGTAAAATTCTAATAACCACCAAACATTATTCAAGAAATAGCTGGAAAAAGATTTTTCCATGTAACTATGAATGCACGACTATTAATTGTACATTGGTTTCCTGTGGTGGTGCGTAGCAGGGGAGGAGATGGTGGTACTGACGGATTGTCGATGTAGTATATAATATGCGGTCTCCTGTTATAAATTGTACCGATATGCAGCGCAATAAAAACGTGACCTTATTTAAACCTGTCTTATCTGTAACGCCTACACGAAAACCCAGATATAATATTTTGTTAACATCATGTTAATATTCTATAAACATCACGTAGATAATTTCGCGAACTGAATTTAAACCATCTAAATCGATGAAGCGATCACTCTGTCTGTTCTTTATTACGTTAGGTATGCTAGCGTCTTCCTATGTATTTGCCCAATCTACGCTGGCCGATTTGAATGGTCAGGTCAAAGCCAAGGATGGTACCCTGATTCCTGGAGCATCTGTTACTGTAAGAAATGAATCCACTGGTTTCACCAACAGAACCCAGTCAAATAACAAAGGCCTTTACACTTTTAAACAATTGCCACTCGGTGGTCCTTACACGATTACCGTATCGGCAGTGGGTTTCGGTGCGCAGAAAAAGCAGGACTATAACCTTAACCAGGGAGATGTGCTCCAGGTGAGCTTTGACCTGGAACAAGCTGTTTCAAACCTAGATGCCGTTACCATCGTATCTACTTCCAACAGGAAAGCCATTGTAAATGCGGGCGCTGCTACTACCATTACCCCCACAGATATGAACAGGTTGCCTGTCAACGGAAGAAACTTCGCTAACCTAGCGGCATTGTCACCGCTTACCGGTAATGGTAACAGTATCAGTGGTCAGCTGGGATCTGGTACCAACTATACGATCGATGGTATGACGGCGAAAAATCCTACTTCTGCTGGTCCTACCACGTCCAGGAGCGGTGCGCCGTATTCTATCTCTATCGAAGCGGTTCGTGAGTTTAAAGTGGTTACCAACCAATATGATGTTACGCTCGGCAGGTCCGGTGGCGGTACCGTGAGCGCTGTTACCAAATCCGGTACCAACACGGTATCCGGGTCGGTATTCGGCTATGGTCGTGCCAACTGGTTATCCAGCCCTTATGATATCCGTGGCAACAAAAGAAATAACGACTATTCCACTTACCAGTTCGGAGGTTCTATCGGCGGACCCATCATCAAAGATAAATTGCATTACTTCTTTGCCTGGGACCATCAAACCGACAACCGTTCCCTGGTAATCGCAGATGTACAATCTAATTCCGATCAACTGGTATATAATATCACCAGGAATGTACTGGATACATTTGTAGATATTGCCAGAACAAAGTATGGCGTTTCCAACCATGCACAATATGGCTCTTTTGGAAAGACACGTAAGTCCGATGCCGGCTTCCTGCGCCTGGATTGGCAGATTAACGATAGAAACCTGTTGACCATCAGGGACAACTATACCAATGATATCAACAAGCTGGGTTTGATTGATAATACGGCCATTGACCTGTATGAGTCAACCGGTAACGACTTCAACAAAGATAACAGCCTGTTGCTGACGCTGAGGTCTACCATCAGCACTAAAGTGACCAACGAGTTAAAGGCGCAGCATTTATATACCTGGCAAGCCAGCAGGCAAAATGATGAGCTGCCAGGTGCGCTTCCAAGAGCGATCGTAGAAAACGTCACTTCTGTGTTGTCTGATGGATCTACCAAGTCTACCAATGTCCAGATCGGTGGCCACCGCTTTGGTCAGGAAGGATTTACCAACAACGTTTTCCAGCTCACGGATAACCTGTATTACAACACCCAAAAAGTAAACTATACCTTTGGTATCGATCTCATGTATACGCACGCCAAATCACTGTATGGTAGCGAAGTAAATGGTCGCTATGTGTACAGAGGTCTGGATGCTTTCCGTAATAATACGCCCTATGCCTTTTATCGCGAAGTGCCATTGGTAGCCGATCCAAGCGTAACTTCCGGTATTTTCAATGGCGGTATCTATGGTCAGTTGCAAACCGACCTGGGTAAAGGGGTAAGCCTCACGGCCGGTTTACGTTTCGATATGGCTACTTATCCCCAGGCGCCATTCAACGAAGATCTGTATAAGGCACTGGGCTTAAGAACCAACAACAGCATTAAGTCTTTTGTGCCACAGCCAAGGATCCAGTTCACATGGGATGTTAACCAAAAGCACACCGATTATATCAAAGTGGGTGCAGGTGTATTTAGCTCCGATATTAATAACTATATGCTCATCAACAACCTCACATTTGATGGCCGGCATTTCGGAACAGCTAACCTGAACGCGAGTTCTGTAAGTATACCTTCTCCTGATTTCGCGGCATTCAGGAAAGATCTTTCTACCGTACCAAATTTTGCACAATACCAGTTGCCACTCATCAACTACACAGGTCCCGACGCTAAAATACCTGTCGTTTACAAGGCTAATATCAATTATACCAAATATATTACCAGCCGCCTGAGAATGGGCGTTTCTGCTTACCTGACCTACGGCCGTAACAACTATTTCTATATAGATAGGAATATGGTGGAAACCCCATATTTCACGATGCCTAACGAGGCCAACAGGGGAGTATATATTCCTTTAGATAAGATGAATACCAGCGGTGGCAGTGGTAACTACTTAGATGGCAGAATCAATAATGCGTTCGGTAGGGTACTGGAATTAACCAGCAAGGGTAAAAACAATACCTATACTTTTGTATATGACGTTAACTACCGTTATTATAAAGATGGTAGCATCACCGCCAGCTATACCTGGAACGATTCCAAAGATAATACCTCCTACAACGGTAACGTTGCCAATACTGCTACCTTAAGTTTACCGGTGGCAGATGATCCACGTAATTTGAGTAAGATGAGTTATTCGGATGCACAATTCCGTCATAAGGTAGTATTCTATGGTACATCGCCCACCGTTGCAGGATTTGTGTTCAGCGTACGCTTCTCCGGTATCGGAGGCACCCGTTACAGCCTGCTGGCTGGTGTAAACAGCAACCAGGATTTTGTAAGTGGTACCAACGACCTGGCTTATGTATTTAACCCCAATGATCCGGCAACATCCGCGGCTGTTAGAGACGGTTTGAATAAATTGTTGAGTTCAGGCGCCGGTGGTAGTTTCAAAAAATATATTGAAAAATCGGAAGGTAAGATTGCAGAAAGAAATGGGGGTGTCAATGGTTTCTATGGCACGTTCGATTTAAGACTGGCTAAAACACTTAAAGTGTCCAAGAAGAGCGGTTTTGAGCTTTCTGTAGATGTTTTCAACTTCGCCAATATGCTCAACAAGAAATGGGGCGCCAGCCATAACTTTGGCAATACCTCGTTATACCGTGCTTCTGCATTCAGCAAAGATACCCGCTCGTACAACTATTCCGTTAATACCAGCGGAATTGCCAACCCGGGTGGAGATCCTTACCAGGTGCAGTTAGGAGTAAGATTCTTCTTCTAAAATCATCTGCAAAACTCATATTGTTCATCGCCCAGCCGAAGTTTCACTTCAGTTGGGCGATGGACATTTTACAGCTCACCTCCCCAACAACTCCAGCAGCGCCGCCACCGGCGCAGTATCTTTCACCACCAGCTGTTGATGTACGCCGGTCGTCATAGCGCCTTTCCCCTGGTCTGTTGAGATCGGTGCAGTAGACGACACAATGCCTATCAGATTACCACATTTATCCAATACCGGGCCGCCGCTTGAACCGATGGCATAGTCTGCGGTAATTTCCATGCGAACAGGAGGCTTGCCAAGCGGGTTATAGCCTGCTGCCGCGGCCTGCTTATCAATGGTTACATTCCTGGCTACAATGCCATGGCTGAAGTAGTAGAAATACCCCAATGGATGGGAGAGGCAGTATACCGGATCGCCTGTTTCGGCGGGCCTTCCCAGCGGCAGCGGAACCAGTGGCATGCTTTGGGTATTGATATGGAATACGGCGATGTCATTGTTCTGCGAGTAAGCCAATATCCTGTCAATAAAGTGTACATGCCCATCGGGGGCAATGATAAAATAAAGGCTGTCGTTATCGTTTCCCGGCAGTGGTTTTTGCAGGATATCTTTCAATACATGGTAGTTAGTCACGCAAATGCCGTTGGTGCTGATGGCAAAGGCGGTGCCTATCAGGTCGAAATTCATGGCGCCCGCCGCCTGTGCTTTCTGCAGTTTACCGATAATGAATACACTTTGTTTTCGCCGCGCATAAATGGAGGCGCCGTCCAGCGGTTTTCTGCCGGCACGAAGGGTGGTGATGGCAGCTCCTTTAGGCGGCGCTTCATCTGCCAGCAGGGCCGCGCTATCTTGCAATGTTTTCAGCGAAATAAGGGCTTTGCCGCGAAGTGTATCTAAATGAAGATGACTGAAGAATTGCTGGTAATCGATGTACCTGTTATTGTTGGCTACCGCCTGCCCGCGGGCGCTGGTATGCCACAACAGCAAGAAAGTGCCGATCAGTATTAAGTAGCTTGTTTTCATGATTAACGGGGTTGGTCGAGTAATTCGAGGATGCCTTCGTTGCGTATGATCATCATACCCTGCCGGTCCGACGTAATACCTTCTTTTAGCACGTAGGGGTAGGTGGGACGCTTCCCATCCATTACGGTGGGCATATAGGCAAAATGGATGTTGGCGCGTTGTTTCAATGCTTCGCCTACTTCAATAATATGGGTGGAGATGATGAACAGACAGTTGCCGTAATCAGCAAAACCTTGTGTAACGGCCAATGTACCATCATAGGCATCTTTTACATTGGTGCCTTTAAATAACTCGTCGAACAGCAGTAATAGCTTTTTGCCGCTGGCGGCCGCTTCTGCGGCCTGTTTCACGCGCACTACTTCTGCATAGAAATGGCTGTAGCCGAGACCTATATTATCCGCTACATTGATAGAGGAGTACAGTCCTTCCCTGACGGAAAATTCCATCTCTCCGGCCGCTACCGGAAATCCCATATGGGCCATGTACAACCCGATTCCCACAGCTTTCATCAGGGTAGATTTACCAGCCATGTTAGCGCCGGTGAGAAATAGCAGGTTGGTTTGTCCGTTTAACAACAGGTGGTTGCCGATGGCCTTATCAATACATGGATGGCGTAGGCCGGTAGCGGACAACACATTTTTATTGGCGTCGACGGCCGTGGCATAATTAAAACCCTTGTTACGGGCAACATTGCTGACAGCTATGTTTACATCTACTTCATAAATAAAAGTCAGGATGGTTTGCATTTCCCCGTGTAGTTTCCCTTTGAGCAAATGCTCAAAATAGGCGAGGGTACGTAATGGCAGCGCCGTATAGATGTCTATCTCCCGCAAACGTTCCAGTCGTTTGTCAGATAAGAGGTTCCTGATATCGGCTAAGCGCGCGGTAAAGGGACCGGCATTAGCAGGGAAGGAGTGTACAAAGTTATAACAATGCATCAGGGTAATGATGGTGGCCTGTAAGCCCTGTACCTTTTTTTTGTAGCGCTCATCGCGGGTGAGCGCGGCCAGCCATTTGTGGACGATAGTGCCTGCCAGCACCAGCACGGGGTTACCGGATACCTGCACATCGAGGTATTCCTGCATCAGCTGCAGCTGTTGTACATCAAATGCAAATGGCCGGTTGGCCTCCTGGAAGAAGCGAAATACCTGGCTGCGCTCATTGATGGCAGCAGCGGCTGTCAGGGGCTGGCGAAACATCTGGTCCAATAAATGCCCGCCGCCTCTTGTTTTTACCTGGTTAAACAGGTGATATACAGAATCCTGCCGGAACTTTCCCAGCAGGTTCAACTCATCCAATGTCTGTTTGTCGGTGCTGAAGCTCATAATTATTTGGGTGGTTGTCGGTTTGTTGCTTTCCCTTTTGCAGGATGTCAAGGATGCCTTCATTACGAATGATAATCATACCATGCCGGTCGTCGGTAATACCTTCTTCCAGTGTATACGTATAGGCAGGCGTATGGCCTTCCATGCGGGTGGGAAGAAAAAAGAAGCCAATAGGCGCTTCTTGCCGGAGCGCTTCTCCTGCTTCTACGATATGTGAGGAAACGAGGAAAAGGCTGCGTGTCTGTTTGGCAAATCCCTTTATAATAGCGATGGTGGCTTCCTGGGCATCTTTCACATTGGTGCCGCGGAACAATTCGTCGAACAGCACAAACAGCAATTTGCCCGCGCTCAGTTCTTTGGCAATTTTCTTCACCCGCAGTACTTCTGCATAGAAGTGGCTGGCGCCTATGCCCAGGTTGTCCGGGAGATTGATGGTAGTATACAGTCCATCCATAACAGAAAATTCCATCGACGTAGCCGCCACCGGAAAGCCCATGTGCGCCAGGTATAGCGCAGTGCTCAGGGATCGGAGAAAGGTGGATTTGCCGGCCATATTGGCGCCTGTAAGGAAAATGATGTTGCGTTGCATGTACATCTCTATATTGTTGCCCACCGGCGCTTTGAGCGAGGGGTGGTACACGCCCGTTACTTTCAGGGTACAGGTACCTTTCTCTAACGCTGCCGGGAATACGAATTTCCGTTCGGCAGCGGTGCGGGCAACAGAGAGATATACATCCAGCATATAAATGTGGCGCAGCAGCCGGATGATCTTATCGTTTTCGCTCACCCGGAAAAGTGCATCATACGCAGTAATGGCGGCATAGGGCAGTTTATGTCCTTTCCCGGGCATTTCTTTGAGCGCCGGCGCCAGGGCAGGTTCTGTCAGCAAGGTATTGATCACCGTTCTTTCCGGTGCATAGCCGGCTATGGTCGCCACCTCCTGTTTTTCCATGAAGGTTTTGGTGAGGTGGATCAGGGAGATGACAGCCATGACGCCGTTCTGTATCTCTTTTTCACCCAGCACATGTTCCTGGCCATGTTGTCCCGGCCGGGGATGATTGGAGAGATATTTTTCTGCCATATCAAAAAGCGCTGCGTCATAAGGAAACCCGAGCCCCAGGCTGGCAAACTGCCGGATGATGCTGCTGCGCTGGTTGATAGCGCCCTCGTCGGATAGAGGAGAACGGAACATCTCTTCCAGCAGCGCTTCTCCACCCCGGGTATGCAGCTGGTTGTAGAGGTCGTAGATCCCGCCTTTGTCGCGTTTCCCGAACAGCCCCAGGTCTTCTATGGTTTGTTCATCTGTTTGTAAATAGGTGATCATCTTATTTCCTTTTTCTACGGATTAATAAAATCGTACTGCTGAGCAGCAACAGGCCGGGAAGTACCCATAGGTAGGCGATCCGTTGTGCTTCCGCGCCGGAAGTGCCAATGGCCATGATATCGTCCTTAGGGCGGGGCCTTGGCGTATATACGGGAGAGCGGTTGTAGGCCAGCCAGCTATACGCCGGCATCAGCAGGGTAACATTGCTGGCCAGCCTTACATTGCTCGCAAAATCAGCATCCCCGCAAACAATGATCCGTTGTGCTTTGCCTTTTACCTCCCGTGATAGTTGGAGAATAGTATAGTAAGTGCTGCTTTTCCGGTCGCCTTCCTGGTAGTTGAACGGAGGCAGCGTGGAATCAGTTACCAGGGTGCCGGCTTTGAGCCAGGTTTGGTCTGGTAGTGTGCTGACCAGCGGCGTGATGGTAAAGAGGGGGTTGCTATCGGCAGATAAAGTGGTTGTTCCCGGCATCAGTATTTTCAGCGTGTCGTCGGGATCGTACCCCATCACGGAATCCAATCCTTCTGATAAATGATGGCAGGCAGGCAGCAGGTAGCTGATCACTTTATCCGGCGTTTCGTTATAGGTAGGGCGCACCAGTTGCCCTTCCGATAGCTGTACGCCTAACTGGGAGAGAAGAGGACGTAGTAAAGCCTGTTTGCCAGGCTCGCTCATGATGAGCATATTGCCTCCGTTGCTGATATAGCTATTTAACTTATCTGATACCTCTGGAGAGAGGGCTGTTTTAGGATCTGCCAGCAGTAAGGTAGTTACATCCGCGGGGATATTATGGGTATTTAGGTTTACGGTATCTACTTCAAAACCGGTATTTACCAGCGTTCCCCGGCCTCCTTTGTAGGCGGAGTGGAAGGCGTATCCGCGCTCGCCCGTTTTGTAAACACTGCGTTCCAGGTCGCCGGTTACCGCTGTTACTTTGGGTAAGGCGGGTTGCAGTAACTTTTGTAAGGCTGCGTTTACATTGGTTTCATCGGGCCAGAATATCGGGTCATCGAAGGTGCGGAGAAAGACGCTTTTACCTTTGTATTTCAGTTGCATCACCAGCCGGTAGCTCTCAGGACGCAGATCTATTTGCCGGTGCATTTCTTCGGGCGTCTTGAAGGCGGTGATGCTGATGTCGCGTGCGTCTGCATTTTCCACAGCAATTTCTTTCAGGGTTTTACCGGGGTATTGCTGGTACAACGAGCGATTGTCGGCGATGGAATCATTATCGTAATAGTAAACATACCGGAAGCGGATATCCGGTCTGAAGCGCAGGTAACGCTCCCATAAAGTGGCCAGGTAGTCTTCATTGCGCATTTCCGGCATCCCCCGGTCTATCCCTGCACCTAATAAATTGGTGTAGAGCGTTACTTCCAGCGTGCTGTCGCCCAACTGTTTAAGGGCTTGCTGCGTGCGTGGGTGAAGTGTATTGATGTTAGTGGCCGTAACATCCCAATAGCCTGTCAGCGATGGCCTGGAACTGATATAGCCTATCAGCAGTGCCGCTGCCATTACTGCCAGGTACCTGCCTGCTTTTACATACCAGGGGCTGCTCCGGCGATCGTTTTGCAGCTTCAGCAAGGTAAAGCACACGAACATAGCGGAGATCACGATGAAGTAGATGACATCTTTAGTGGTAATAAGCCCCGTCAACATTTTCCCGGTTCGGTTTTGGAGAGACAGGAAATAGGTAAGATCCCTCACCAGGTCGTATCGTTGCCACAAGCCGCCTATATAGCTAAGGGTGAAGATAATGGCAAACGTACAGATGGCGGATACCACCTGGTAAGCGCTCAGGCTCGACATCAGTAAGCCGATGGCGGAATAAGCGCATACCAGCAGGTAAAACCCCAGGGCGGCAGAAAAAAATATGCCGTAATCGGCATGCCGGATGCTGAAAAAACCGGATACCATAAATAGCGCTACAATGCCTACCAGTAGCAGGTTGTATAGCATAATGCCCAGGTACTTCCCCAATATAATATTACGCAGGCGGACAGGAGAGGAGTAAAGTAAGGCTATAGCGCCGGTGTTGACTTCCCGGCTGATAAGTCCCATCGTCAGTATCGGAACAAACAGGTACAGGTTGCGTACTACATTTATGAATATGCCACTTTTGAGAAATATGCTCGTGGTCAGCGAATTGCCAAATCCCTCAAAGTTCGGTGTAAGTTTTATCATCACCTCCTGCCAGTTGGCGATGCCAAATATAGCAGGCGTGTAGAAGATAGCGCATTGCACCAGGAACACGATCATGACAAACCATGCTATGGGAGAGTAGAACAGGAAACGAAACTCATTTTTGGCTATCTTAAATATGATCTTCATTGTGATTTTTTTAACTGTTTAAATACATGCTAACGGCGCCGGGTATACGTCATCTGCTATCTCTCTATTTCCTTTTCCTTCTTACCAACACCATAGTACCGGCCAGCAGTAACAATCCGGGCAGGAGGTAGATGTATATTATTTTTTGCCTGGCTGCTCCTTCAGGACTAAGCACCACCCTGTTGTCCTGAGGAAAAGGTTGGGGCGTATATACCGGGTATTCGCCATTGCATAACCAGCTGTAGAAAGCGTGAGAGAGATCATCGGCCAACCGGAAGTTGCTGATACAGTCGGCATCACCGCACACGATAACGTGTTGTTCCTTCCCTTTTAGCTGCCTGGATAATGCGATGACCGCCGGGAAACTGGAGGGCGCAGTATCGCCTTCTTTTGGGTTATAAACAGGAGCTGTGGAATCCGTTACCAGCTTACCGGCTTTCTGCCAGGCAGATTCCGGCAGCGTCATTACCCATGGCTGTACTGTAAAGCCGTTATCGTTCGTATAGGCAATACCGGTAACGCCCGCAAATATGTTCTTGATGCTGTCGGTATATATTTTATGGTCCCATACCCGTTTAAATTGCCGGAAATAGGGCTCTTCCACCCGGCTAAACGCATCATAGGTATAGTAAACCCATACCTTATCCGGTGTTTCGTTGGCAGTGGGTTGTACCAGTTGCCCTTTCATCAGCTCAACGCCTAACGGGGCAAGCAGCGGAGCCAGTATATGTTGCTTGCCAGGTTCTGCCAGCACCAGCAGGTTACCGCCTTGATTAATATAATTCCTGATCTTTTGTTGCACAATAACGGGCAGCTCCATGCGTGGGTCGGCGAGCACCAGTATCCGGGCATCCGCGGGAATGTCCTGTGCTGCCAGGTTGAGTGTATCAAGGTCGAAACCGATTTGCAGCAATGCATGGCCTTTCCTTTTACTGGTAGCATGTGCAGCATATTCCCTTTCTCCTGTTTTATAAATGTTGCGTTCCAGCTGGCCGGTTACAAAGTATACTTTGGGGATGGGAGCTTGCAGCAAGCGTCTGAGGGCGGCATTCACATTAGTTTCTTCCGGC
Organism: Chitinophaga eiseniae; assembly: GCF_012641265.1. GTDB lineage: Bacteria > Bacteroidota > Bacteroidia > Chitinophagales > Chitinophagaceae > Chitinophaga > Chitinophaga eiseniae_A. The sequence continues at coordinate 454,452 of NZ_JABAHZ010000001.1, forward strand.
CACAGCATATCCTCAAGCCCCAGGCGGAGGAAGGTAGTGCGGCCCCGGTATTTGAGCTGCATAACGAGTCGGTAGTTTTCCGGCGCCAGGTCTATGATCCGGCGCATTTCTTCCGGTGATTTGAAAAGCGATGAATCTACCTGGAACCCACGCGCAATCAGCCCGGCAATCTGCTGCAGACTTTTTCCCGGGTAAGTTTTATAGATGGAGCTGTCGCCCGGAGGAACCGCGTAGTAGTAACAGTACCTGAATTGTATGCCTGGTTTAAAGCGCAGGTACTTTTCCCAAAAATCTGATAAGTAGCTATTTCGCGCTGCAGGCAGGCCATGGTTCACATTCTGATCAAATAAATTGCAATAGAGGGTTACTTCCAGCGTACTGTCGCCCAGTTGCTTTATAATTTCCTGTGTGCGCGGGTGCAGGGTATTCTCATGCCGCGCGGTAGTATCCAGGTAGCCGGTAAACCGTGGACGGGAACTGATATACCCGATCACTAATACCGATACGGTCACCAGCAGGTAACGGGAGGCTTTCACATACCAGGGCCGGTTTTCCTGTCCGCTCCTTAAGCGTATCAGTGTAAAGCTGACAAATAGGTAAATAATCAGCAGGTAATAGAGTACATCCTTGGTAGAGATAAGCCCGATCAGCATTTTTTCTGTGCGGCCTGCAATGGAAAGGAAATAAGTGAGATCCCGGATAAAATCGTATTGCTGCCATAAGTGCCCAACGCTATTCAGCATAAAGAGTACCGTGAAGCTGGCAATGGCGGCGATTACCTGGTAAAGGGTAAGACTCGACATAAAAAAGCCGATGGCAGTCAATGCGCTTAGAAGCAAATAGAAACCGAATACGGCCGATAAAAGCAATCCAAAGTCGAGATGCCGGATATCAAAGAAACCGGATATAATAAAAATGCAAATGATCAATATCAACAGGACGTTATAGGCAAGTATTCCCAGGTATTTCCCCACTACAATTTCGCGCAGTTTCACCGGGGAGGAATAAAGCAGCCTGGCGGTACCGTTGTTGAATTCCCGGTTAATCACGCTCATGGTAAGCAGTGGAACGAAGAGATAGATATTCTGGAGAATACTAAAGAAAAAGCTGCCGGTCGGGTTAGAGAAGATGGACCCGGTGACGGATTCTGTTACCCAAAGGTCGGCGTAAGGTTTATTACTGTATACCAGGTAACTGGCCTTGGCCCAGGAATAGAGGATACCGGTATAAAAGAAACTGCACATCACCAGGAAGATGATGGAAAGAAACCAGGCTATTGGTGAGTAAAATAGGTTACGGAACTCGTTTTTCGCTATTTTGAACGTTGTTTGCATAAGCGCTCCTTTATATGGCTTTTAGTACGACCGGGCGGATAATTGTTTAAAGATGTCATCCAGCAATCCTTTATCGAAGCTGATCTCCCGCAGGCGCCAGTCGTGTTGCATGCTGGCGGCTATCAGTCTTTCTGTAATGTCGGGGTCGCCGTCGAAATAGATGCGCACCTGTTTACTGCTGAGGAATTCCACGCGGGTAACGCCCTTAACGAGCAGGAGTTCTTCCCTTGAGGGAGGATTTTCCATCTGCATCAGTACCGTACTGGCCTGTGCATAGTTGTTGAAAGCATCCATACTGTCTGAGAATACGATCCTTCCGGCTTCTATCATGATGATCTCCTTACAGAGCAGGCTGATTTCAGACAGGATATGGGAAGACAGCAGCACGGTGTGCTCCTGGGCTATTTCCCGTATTAGTTTCCTGGCTTCAATCAGTTGATTGGGATCGAGGCCGTTGGTGGGTTCGTCCATCACTACCAGTTTGGGTTTATGAATGATGGCCTGTGCAATCCCTACGCGCTGCCGGTATCCGCCTGAAAGATTTTTTATGAGCCTGGAACTGAAATGCGTAATGCCGCAACGTTCTTTGGCTTCGTCCATGGCCGGCTTGATCTTGCGCTTATCCATTAGCCGCAGTTGGGCGCAGTAGGTAAGGTATTCATCGATCGTGAGGTCCGTATAAAGAGGCGGTGTTTGTGGCAGGAAGCCAATCTCTTTTTTGGCCGCTTCCGGTTCTTTTTCCAGGTCGATACCATTGATGAATACTTTGCCGCTCGTTTGGTGTAATGCGCCGCAGATAATGTTCATGGTAGTGGATTTTCCGGCGCCATTAGATCCCAGTAATCCGATTACGCCTGTTTGCCCGATCTCAATGTTGATATCCCGTATAGCCCAGTTGCTGGTATATTTGTGGGAGAGCGACGTTGTTTTTAAGATCATGTTTTCTTTTTTATCGGCAAATGTTTCCCCTGTGCCACGCGCTATTAAAGCGCGTGGCCAAGATGGGTCATTGCCTGGTGAAGTAGGATATTGATATGTTTAAGAATGTACCTGCACCACTAATTGGGTGCTGCTGCATTGCGCGTTGGGTAAATGCTTTTTAATTGTTTCCTTTACTTTATATAAATCCCTGAGCGGAACAATTGTATTACTTGTTTTGAAAAAAATCTGGTTGAGCACAAAAAAGAGAAAGAAGAAGGAGAGGCTCACCATATGTTCTTTTACAAACTGCATAGCCCGCAGCAGGTGCACCTTTACTGTATTGGGCGACACTTTCAGGTAGCTGGCAATTTCCTGCCGGCGCAGCCCCTGTTCCCGGCTCAGGTAATATACCAGCCGTTGTTTTTCCGGCAGCTTGTCTAATATGGCATGGAACAATGCTGTTTGTTCTTTTTGAATCAGTTGTTTTTCTGTATTGGTGCAATGTACTTGTTTCCCCGCTTGCAGATGTTCCACCAAACGCGATTGCCGCTGTTCTCTTTGCAGTTGTTTATAGGCGAGACGAATGACTACCCGGTATAGCCATCCGCCCAGGTTGTCGGGCGTTAATCTGTTGCGTTGCTGCCACAGGCGGAGGAAGGCTTCCTGTACAATGTCTTCCGCTGCCGGTGTGTCGTGCGTAATACGGAGAGCAGCATGGAACAGGCTGGGAGAATAGGTTTGCACAATCCTGTCAAAAGTATTTTTATTTTCCAGGAAGACATGATCCCGGCTCGTTTCCCGTTTATGCGCAAACAGGTGAACGGATGTTGTCTTCATTGTGATGAACATTTCTTGTTGCATATATTCAAACTTATCGGCCATGGGCAGCTTACGGGTTTAGTAGTTATTGATCAACAGCACATTTTGCGGACTGTTACCAGATCCGTTGTCAGGAAGTCCTGTCACCGCCAGGGTACGGTTGCGGAAGCGCCAGGTGTTGGCGGGGTTATTAGGATCGGATGAACTGTTGTTGATACCGGTAGCGGTAAAGGTGCAGAGCAGCTGACCGCTACCGGCATCGTGAAACTCGAACGTATATACGCTGTCGGTTGACCGGGCGGCATAACTTTTAAAACCAGTGATCCCTTTATAGGATAACAGTTTTACTTCGCTGCCGGCTGGCTGTCCCTGCAGGTTGATACTTATTGGTGCGCTACCCGGTGAGAGGTTCACGAAACGTATGCCGGTGGTGCTGTCTGTTATTGCCCGGTATGGCGGTTGGTCAACGCTCAGCAGGGTATCTGGCTGGCTCAGTGTACCTGTTACAAACAGGGTATTGATGGAGCCTACAGGCAGGTGGAGTGTAACCATCGCCAGTGGTTTACTTTTGGGCAGAGTATCCGGATAGTTGTATAAGTGCAGTGTTTGCGTTCCGCTGTATGCGCTGAATTGATAGTCGGTGAGGAATGTGGCATACCGGATCCGCTGGGTGTTTAAATAGTAATTCGGCAGGGTATCCGCATCGCTGAAGTTGACAACGAGGGCGTCGGTGCCGGGTACGGCATTAATCACGGTGAGCGATGCCGTGCCGGGTGGCGTATTGCGTTCTTTCCGGCAGGCGGTTATTACCAGCAGTAATACGAGATAGACCAGGTATTTATGAAATATTGATAGCATGGTATTTATTTTAAGGTTTAATACCCTGGATTTTGTACCAGGTGAAGATCTTTGTTGAGATCAGACGGAGGCAGGGGATAGAGCAACTGGTAGTCGCCTGCCCATGGTTGTTTCAGCGCTATTTGCGACAATACTTTAGTGGCTTGCCCGGTTCGTTTCAAGTAGAACCACCGGTGCGCCCATTCGCAGAAAAATTCCACCTGCCATTCATGCGCGATGGCCGCTTGCAAGTCGGCCGGCGACAGGTTACCTATTAGCGCCGGCAGGCCCGCCCGGGCACGAACGGTATTGAGATCTGCGATAGCACCGGCGATGTTGCCGCCCGTTCCATTGGCCTGTGCTTCCGCCCTTACCAGGTATAGCTCTGCCAGCCTCAGTACCGTAGGATATTCAACCGGGTCGGCGCCCTGGGTATAATTGAAGTTGCCTATCTTGTACTTTTTCATGTAATAACCGGTAAGGGGTGAACTGTAAATAGGCAGTGAATCTACCCACTCGCTTCGCCGCTTATCGCCCTGCTCAAAGGCGTTCAACAGTTGGGAAGACAATACGTATTGGAATATACCGGTTGTATCTCCCGGCGTGCGGATATAAAGTCCGGGAAGGAAGGTTACACCGTCAGGGGTATTATCATTATCGGTGACTTTAGTTTTAGGATTGAGCTGCCAGATGGCTTCCCGGCTGCTATTCAGGAACACGTTGCCAAGGCTGGGTTCCAGGGCAAACAACGACTGCTGGTTGATGAGTTCCGTAGCCATGGCGGTGGCACTGGCATAATCTTTTTTGAAGAGGTATACCCTGGCCAGCAGCGCGGTGGCTGCCCATTTATTTACCCGTACTCTTTTCCCTTTGCCGGCACTATAGTTGTCTGCCAGGTTATTCCGTGCCTGCTGCAAATCGGTGATGATCTGTTGATATACGGCATCTTGCGGGCTGCGGGCAATAGTTGCTACGGCATTGTAGTTAATAGTGAGTATCAATGGCACATCTCCATAAAAATTTACCAGGTAGAAATAGCAGAAGGCCCGCAGGCACTTTGCTTCTGCTGTAAGCTGCTGGCGCGCACTATCGTGAAGTTCATGGGAGGTGGAAGCAGCAATTCCTTCTATCACGGCATTGGTATTATAAATAGTGCTGTAGGCCGACGTCCAGATATTATCAGTGGGCGTCGTACGGGCGTTACCGATGCCCATTACAGTAATGTGATTAGTGTTGATAGGATAGTAAGTACTGTTAACGCTATTGAATGTCAGCATTTCATCGGCAGAAAGGCTACCATACAGGGATGCGATAGATTTGGAAAAGGCGGCATCTGCCAGGAGACTGTTGTAAACGCCATTCATAGCGGAATTGGCCAGCGCGTCGGAGCTGAAAACGGCCGTGTTGCTGATCCGGTCTGTTGGCTCGGAAATAGATACCAGTTTGTTACAGGCACACAACAGCACCATGGGAAGCAACAGGATAAACCATTTATTTTTCATATCGGTATCGTGTTTCATATTCTTACGTTTAAAAATGCCAGTTAATCTTTGCCGTATAAAGACCGGCCAGCGGCATCACATTACCGGGCGTTTCGGGGTCTCCCCCGGCATAACGGGTCAGTGTGAGTACGTTTTGCGCATGCAGGCTCAGTGTTAGTTCTTTCATGCCTGCCTTTTTGCTCCAGTTAGATGGCAGGGTATAGTAAATGCTGGCATTGTTCAACCGGATATAAGAGGCATCTGTGAAGGTGAGGTTCGACCAGCGTAGCTGTGACCAGCTGTTGTCTACCGGCAGGGTGTTAAACGCGGGATAAGGTACTACGTCGCCGGGTTTTTGCCAGTGCGAGGAACGGGCAATGAACTCAGGTACGTTCTGGTTGAAAGTGCCGGGCGTGTAAGCGATATTCTGGAGCATATTCATGCCGGTCTGTTTTTTAAACCGGAAAAAAATGCTGAACCGGAATCGCTTGTAAGAAGCGTCCATACCAAAGCCACCGTCAAACTTCGGTTGCAGGTCATAAGCCAGCCCTCTGTCATCCAGGCCGGGAGCTGGTGCAACGCCACCGGCTCCATTAATGATGCCGTCATGATTATAATCCTGGAAAGCCGCTTTTCCGGTGAGCGGATCTACGCCAATGAAGTGAAAAACATACTGTGTGTTGATTGACTGACCCACACGATATAGCCCTGCATAAGGCGTGTTATCAAGGTTAGGGAAAGAAAGCAATATGTTCCTGTTAAGGCCTATATTGAACCTGGCAGACAGGGAAAAATCTTTTTTAGCGATGAGCTGAGCGGATATGCTCCCTTCCCAGCCGCTGTTTTGTATAACAAGCGGTACATTGGTGGTAAGGGAATTAATGTTGACCGAGTTGATGAACCCGGGAGTGGGGGACGCTGATATCTGATCGGACACGCGGTTACGGTACCAGCTGACGTCCAATGATACTTTATCTTTAAACAGGCCAAGCTGCAGGGCTGTTTCCAGCTTGCGGTTTTCCTGCCATTTGTAGCGCTGGTTAGGCCGGATGGAAGGGGTGAGTGCACTTTGCCCGTTATATCCGCCACCCACAAAAGACGAATAGGTTTGTACCTGCCACAGGGCCAGGTATTGGTAATCGAGTCCTCCATCGTCGCCGGTGAGGCCATAGCTGCCCCTGAATTTCAGAAAGCTGATTGCGGCGGGTAGTTTTTCGCGCAGCCATTTTTCCCCGGAAGCTATCCATGCCAGCCCTATAGAACCAAAGCTGCCATATTGCGCCTGGGGGCCAAACTTGGAAGAGCCTTGTTTGGTACCGTTCAGATGCAGGATGTATCGGTCATCCCAGTTATAGGAAACATCGCCTATAAAGGCGGCGGTTTTTGCCTGGCTATAGGCTGCTGACGTAAGAATGGAGGGGGCGTTGGCGATAGAACCCAACAGGATATCGTTATCATATCCAAAGCCATACTGGTTGCTGCCCCTGGTGGAGGTGGCCACTTCATTGCCTATAACGCTTAGCTGTAGATGGCCTTTTCCCAGGCGGGTATTATAAGTCACCTGTGGGTTGATCGTCCAGCCGGCATTCTGTGTAATGCTGAAATTGGCGCTGCCCGTGGCATAACTTGCATAAGGCCCCTGGGAAGCGATGGTCATAAAAGCATTGGTGCTGTTATAAGCAAAGTTATATCCCAATATGGTGCTGAAGGTAAAGCCCCGGAAAGGCTTGTAATCCAGGCGCAGGCTGCTGGTGAGGGTAGTAGTGGCCTGCGGATTGGAAGGGTTGAGGTAAGCGCCAAAGGGGTAGATGCTCAGCAGCCCGTTAGCATCCCATTCGGCCCAGTTGGGATTACCTTTTTTATCGAACACCGGCGGGGCATTGGGCGCCCATCCCGGGTCGATCACAGGTGGTACTACATTCACATAGCCGTAGGAAAAATTAGCAGAGAGGTTAACAGACAATTTCTGATCGGGCGTGGTATGGTTTACATTGCTGGCAAAAGTAATGCGCTGTGTGGCGCCTGATATGCTGGTGGTATTGGTAAGGCGGTTATAGTTGGCGTTGATCCGGAAACTGGTTTGCTCCGAGCCCCCGGATATGCCTGCTGTTACATTGAGGTCTACAGCGCGTGCACCGAGCATCTGCTTTCCCCAGTCGGTATACCGGGTAGTATCCCAGAGCAGCAGGTCGGCAGCGTTTTGCAGGTTGGGGGTAATGCCTGAATTTTTGAGTGCCTCCCGGCGCATTTGCAGGTAGTCCTGGGTATTGGCGTATTTAAAAAGCCGGGTGGTGCGGCCCCAGCTGAGCATGGGCGGGTCCACATTGAAATCAAACCTGGTTTTACCGGGCTTACCCCGCTTGGTGGTGATCAGTATAACCCCATTGCTGCCATTGGCGCCGTAAACAGCGGTGGCATCTGCATCTTTCAGCACATCAATACTTTCAATATCATCCGGGTTAATACTGAAAAGCGGGCTTTGGCCATTGGTAGTAGTACCGCTTGGATAATTGTAGTTGACGTTTTGGATAAAGCCGCTGGATATATGATTGTATGAATTACCCAGCGACAGCACATTAAGCGGAACGCCGTCTATCACATACAACGGGTCGGCTGGCACGCCGGCGTTCAGGGAGTTAATGCCCCGTATCTGCACGCTTACCGGCGAACTGGCAAAACCGTTGGTATAGCTTATCACCATGCCGGGTACTCTGCCTTCGAGCGCCGCCAGTGGATTCATCACCGGTTGCTTTTCTATTTCAGCAGCGGTTATTTTGGTGATATTTCCGGTCATCAGCCGGGGGCTGCTTTTGCTGTAAGCCTGGGTAACTACTTCGTCTAACAGGCTGCTGGCGTCTTTGAGTACAATACTTATTTCCGTTTGCCCGTTTACTGGTACCTGCCTGGCGTTATAGCCAATGAAGCTAACTTTGAGTGTATCGGAAGGGCGTATGTTCTTCAACGTGAAATGCCCTTTGGCGTCAGTGATAGTACCCTGGCGCGAACGTTGCACCACCACGCTGGCGCCTTCCAATGGCTTATTGCGTGTATCCGTTACCGTGCCTGTTACGATATAGGTGCCTGCATTGGGGGCGATCATCGGGAAGATAGCAATAGTCCGGTTCAGGATACTGTAAGAGAAAGGGCTCCCCTGCAGGCATCTTTCCAGCACTTCTGTCACCGGCACATCTTTTACTTCCAGCGTAAGCGGGCCTATTTTCCGGGCCCATTCGGCTTTACAGAAGAAGTTGTAGCCTGTTTGCCGGCGTACATCTTTCAGAATAGCATCAATAGATACATGTTGCGCGGAGATGCTGACTGTTTGGGCCCATCCCCGTACATTCATGAATAAGATGAAAGCGATAAAAATGAGCAATAGCTTCCCTGAACGACGGGAGCGTCGTACTGTTAATTGCATTGATCCTGGTTGTTTAGATAGGTTGATAAATGAACACCCGGTGTAGTCTGCTGCGGGCTATGGTTGTACTATGATCTTCCCCGTTTCATTGTGTTGTCCTGCCTCTATCCTGAAATGAATTCCACTGGTGAGCTCCAGGCTTTTCAGCGCCGTGGCCAGATCTGTGCTACGGCTCATCATGCCTATGATAGGCGCCTGTGGCTTTGCTCCTTCATAAATAATTTCCATGTTATACCATCTCCCGATTTGGTTCATCACGGTTTCGATATCCTGGTCCCGGAAATCGAAAACGCCGTTTTTCCAGGCCACGGCCGCTTCTCCATCTGCATGCGGTATCAGCCTGATGGCGTCGTTGCCGTTGCTGAACAACGCCTGTTGGCCGGGATGCAGCAATAATTTGTTGTCTCCTTTCACCACCCTTACCGCGCCTTCCAGCAGGGTAGCCTTTATGGTATGGTCTTCGGTATACGCGCTGATATTAAAATGCGTCCCCAATACTTCTATAACCGCATCATTTACTTTTACGCGAAAGGGCATGGCAGCATTCCCCGATACTTCGAAATAAGCCTCCCCGGTGATAACTACTTCCCGGGTATTGCCGGTAAATGCAACAGGGAATGTAATGGAAGACGCAGCATTCAGCCACACATTGGTACCATCGGAAAGTGCCAGCTGATAATCGCTCCCATTGGGCGTTCGTAATGTATTATAGGCCGATGGGGAAGTGGATGTATTTTCCGGTGCTGTTTGGTGATACGCCAGGTGTCCCTGGCTGGATTTAAGGACAACAGCCCCATTCTGATGCGCCAGTGTTCCCGTTGTAATGCTGTCCAGTGCTATGCTGGCGCCGTTTGCCAGCGTAAGGGATGCCTGGCGGTTATGCAACGGCATTACGTTGTTGGCGCCAGGAGCACTGGTGATGGCCGTACTACCGTGCGGCATATGGTTGGTTAAAATATAATAACCCAGTCCGCCGGCAAGGAACAGGATAGCAGCAGCGGCTGCGTACTTTGTCCACGCAGGCAGGCGCCGGAGCACTTTACGTTGCTGCAACGCAGGTATGGTCGTTGTTAATCTTTGATACACCTTTTCTATCACTACCGCATGCGTATCATCGACAGGAACCGGCACAGGAACCTCTTCCAGCAATGCCTGCCAGGCGCCGGCCAATGCCGGGTCATCCGCATAGCTTACCAGCTCTTGTAACGTTTGCCGGTCGTTGCCTCCTTTAATCCATTGATCAAAGAGCCGGCGCAGCGCTTCCTCTTTTTGAACAGGTGTCATATATATAATACGTAGCTCCGGGGGAAAATAACTATCCTTCCTTAAAAAAAAATTTAACGGTCATCATGAAGGAAAATAACTACTATCTGAATAGCCATATCAGTAGCAATCCTGCCATCCCCGATTTACCGGTAGCCAATGCTTTCAGGTTCTGCGTGGCTTTAACGAGGTGATTATTCACTGTGGCACGGGAAATATGCAGTAACTGACTCACTTCGTCATGTGAGCGGTTTTCTAGTTTACACAGCTGAAATACCAGCCTGCGTTGAGGCGGCAGGCTTTCTATAGCCCTGGCCAGCCAGGTTTCGTTCTCTTTTTTAAACAGCCACTCTTCCGTACTTTCCCATTCTTCGGCGCCCGCCTGGGCAAGCTGTTCTATCAGTTGCTGATTGCGTTTGGCTTTCCGGAACAAATCCAATACGAGATTGTCGGATATTTTGAACAGGAATGCGCCAAATGATTTTTCCGGATCAATCTCAGCCCTCTTCTGCCAGATGATGGAAAAAAGGTCTTGCAGAATATCAGCGGCCAGGTCTTCCGATTTCAGCACGCGGAGTAGTTTGCCGTAAACACGGGGACTGTAATATTGGTATATCGCATGAAAAGCAGCTGCATCGCCCTGTTTGACAAGGCGGATATACATTTTTTCGTTGGCCGGATCAAATTGCTGTGGCATGTTTTGCGGAGCTCGTACTCCGGTTTGTTATTGATTGATAAGCAGTGTATGACAATCTTGTTGTACTTAAAAGTACAAAAAAAGTGTTCAATTGTATAGCAATAGTGGGGTAGTTTTTAAAAAAAGATAGGAGGTGTGAGCCGTGTCAAAAGCGTGTTTAGTGTATAGATGTGCTATTGTAATCGTCGCTTATCCTTTCTTTTTCGACAGGAAAAACTGGATTTCAGGCGTTGTCAATTTGCTCTTCTCCAGCGCAATAAGGAAACGGGTAGGATGATCCACTATAAGCAGGATATCTTTTCGGGTCACGTCAATTCGTTTAATCCAGTCCCAGCTTTTGGTTTCGATACTATTACTGTCGATATGTCTTATAATAATAGATTGCTCATTAAATTCAATATTAGCATCTAAAGGAGCTTTCCGAACCATCGCCTGAGTGCTGAAATGATAAACCGGTACTAAAATAACCAACGCGAAAATGAAAAAGTAAATGAGTGCGGAAGGACCCACCCCGGCATTTTCCAGTGGAAAAGCATAGCCCAGCATCAACATGCCCAGCAAGTACATCCAAAGGCTTTTTCTGAAAAAGAAGTACATTTTAGCACGGAGTACGGTGTTATAGGTTGTCTGTATTCTTTTAATAATGACCATGGGTTAGCTAACAAATTGGTAGGATACAAATGTATTTAATTATTACCTTCAACGTCTAAACGGAAATATTTTTCTTGATCGTGGAAATTACCATATTAACCCAAACCTGGCTAAACAAAGTACCAGTCCTGTTTTTTGTAGTCCTGATGGCGCTTTCCCGTCCCTGCCTGGCCCAAAATGAGACAGGTTTCACGGCTTACGGAGAGGTACCGGTAAAAACCCCCGATTCCCTTTTGCGGAAAATACATTTGGCTACCGATATTAAAGCGAAGATAGCGGAAGTGCAGCCCCTGTTGGCCTTTCATGCAGCCCATGGCACTACGGACTCTGTGATTTTTTATGCGCAACAGCTGATTGGCGGTCTTAATCAAAGTGACCTCCCGTCTGCTGATAAACTTTCCAGCCAGGTTTTCCTTTATTTTATGCTGGCCAATGCCTACAGTGAGGAAGGCCTGTACGACGAAGCTTTACGTTTTTACCTGCAGGGCGTCCCGATCGCAGCGTCCCTCAACAACCAGGTCGCCGTTAATGACAACAAACTGGGCATAGCCAACGTATATGCTGCCCGTAAGGAACACGACAAAGCCATAGCAGCCTACCAGGACCTGCTACAACATACCGGCCAGGACGAAAAACTGAAACATTGGGTGTATGAGCGGCTGGGCATCATTTTTCTTGAACAGAAAAACCTGCCCCAGGCGAAGCTATATACCGAGAAAGCACTGGCTTATTTCCAGGCGCAACACGAGGAAAAGAAGGCACTACAGGCGAAACTAACGCTGGGCATCATCGCGGAGTTTAGCCAGCAAACAGAGGAGGCATACACGATTTACAATGAAGTAGAAAACAAGGCGCAGCAGCACCAGTTTTTTGACTTGTACATCAACGCAGGACAAAGGATGGGCGACCTGCTCATTGCCCACAAGGACTATGACAATGCAAAAGCCTTGCTGTCGCTGGTATACGCTAACGCGCTGCAATGGAACGACCTGAAAACACAGCTGAAAGTACTGAACAGCCTGCGTAACGTGCACGCGGTAACAGGTGATTATAAAAACGCCTATGCACTCATGACTCAGTACCTGGGCATTTCCCAGGAGGTATTGAACCGGCAGAATAAAAAAGAGATCAACGAACTCGAAATAAAATACCAAACCGCCCAGAAGGAAAAAGAAATATTGAACAAAGAGAACGAGTTAAACCATCAGAAAACAATAAAATACAGCCTGCTGATCGGTTTTCTTGCTATCCTGCTACCCATCATAGGCTTGCTGTATATGTATTACCAAAAACTGCAGGCACAGAGCAAACTAAATGCTACGATGGAGGAAATGAACCGGCAGAAAATCGCGGCGCTGCTGAAAGATAAGGAACTGGAATTGCTTAAGGCCTCCGTTAGCGGCCAGGAAAAAGAGCGGAAGCGGATTGCGGGCGAACTGCACGATAGTATCGGTGGCAACCTCGCTGCTATCAAACTCCAGCTCTCCAATCAAACTGCCGTAAATAGGTTGGATGCGCTGATCCGGCAGGTCGACGATACCTACCGCCAGGTACGTGACCTTTCCCATGACCTGGTGCCGCTGAAATTTGGTCATACCGGCTTTACCGAACTCATTGCCGGCTATATCCGGCAATTCAACATGCCTGGTAATGCCATTATCACCTTCCAGGCGTTTCCCGGCGATGAAATTGAACGGATCGGAACTTCCCTGAAAGCGGAGATTTATAAGATCATCCAGGAACTGATCACCAACGCCCAGAAACACAGCCAGGCCTCGAAAGTAGAAATACAATTGACCCGGCTGGATGGTACGCTGAAGTTGCTGTTTGAAGATGATGGCCAGGGATTTTCCTTGGAAACAGTGAAATATGGCATCGGATTTCAGAATATCCGGGAGCGGTTGAAATTATTCGATGGCGTATTTTCCATCGACTCTTTCCCCTCGAAAGGCACCGTAATTGACATTGAAATACCTTTAAACCCGGAATGTTATGAAGCATAATATTATCCTTGCCGACGATCATAAACTGTTCCTGGAAGGTCTTATCAGGTTGATAGCACAGGAAAAAGACCTGCATGTACTGTATTATGCGCATAATGGCCAACTGGTCATGAATTATCTTGATCAGCATCCGGATGAGCAGGTCGATCTCGTTATTACCGATATCAGTATGCCGGATATAGACGGCATTACACTGAATAACTATATCAAGGAAAAAAGACCGGAGATCAGCACGCTGGTGGTAAGTATGCACACCGACAGTAATATCATCGATGCGCTTATCCAGAATAATGTCGATGGCTTTTTATCGAAGAATGCGGATTCAGAGGAGTTGCTGGAGGCGGTCAAAACGATCCTCAAAGGCGGGAAATACTTTTCAGAGGCGGTAAAACAGGAATATCTCAAGAGCGTGTTCAACAAGGAAAAGGAAACCCTTGAAATGCTCACTTCCCGCGAAAAGGATGTGCTGAAGCTGATTGCGGAAGAATACACCACCCAGGAAATCGCTGATAAACTCTTTCTCAGCAAACATACGATTGAAAGTTACCGCAAAACCCTCATTCTGAAGCTGAAAGTACGCAACCTGGCAGGCCTCACCAGGTACGCCGTCAAATTGGGTCTTCTCAGCTAACCCCCTGAAAACAGGGGGGTGAATTTCACTGAATACGATGTTGCTGTCCCCGTCGTGCCTGGCTACCTTTGTTGCATAACAAAAGAAACCATCTCGAAACTAAAAAATGCAACATTATGATCTACGGAATAACATTAATCCTGCTGAGCATCATTGCCGTTCCCTCCCTGATTTTATCCAGAAAACCCAATGCAAAGGAATTGTTGGAAAAAGTGGAGCCCTACCAGGGCTGGATAGGGATTATTTTCTGTGGCTGGGGTATATGGGGGCTTGTAATGGCCATTTTAAACGTGGGTTGGCTCACTTCGGCGCCTATTTGGTGGATCACGTTAACCGCAGGCAACTTGGTAGAAGCATGCCTTGGTTTCCTGCTCGGATTTCCCCTCATCAATAAATTCTTCCTCTCCAACAACGAAAAGGCCAGGGAAAAGGCGGCGCGTATCCGCGCACAGGTAGCGCCCAAACAAGGTAGCCTGGGCATACTGGGCATCATCGTAGGCATATGGATGATCGTTGCATCCTTCCTCTTTACCATTGCCTAGCAGTATTCTTTTACCACTTAATTTTCAACCGATGAAAAAAATTATACTGGCCGCCATCATATTGGTGTCGGCATGGAAGGGCCATGCCCAGGAACAGCAAAACCACGCTATCCAGGTGGGGGGCGCCGCCAAAGTAAACCGTGAAGTGGAAGCTTACCTGATCGATTTTTCCATAGCAGCGGAATATGGAGACACGGAAGGCAAGAAGTCTTTCGAAGACCTTAAAAAGAACTTTTTTGCAAAGATGAAGGAAGCTGGTCTGGATGAAAACCAGTTTAAAGAGGATAAAATGGGGTACCAGGCATTGCAGCTTTTCAGGGAAGGCAGTTTATACACGTTCCAAACCCGTTCCCGCGACGAACTACTGAAAGCTGCCAAACTGGCCAACGGCAGCATCATCAATATCACAGGTACCCGGGTAAAGTTCAAGCCTCTGGTGAAAGATGAAAAAGGCTACGAAGCGGCATTCCTCAATAGTAAAGAGAAAGCCGCCATGATCGCAAAAGCAGTCAATAAAAAGCTGGGACCGGTGCTCGCGGTGATGGATCTTACCCAACAGGAAACCACGATGGAAGAGAGTTATTACTTTAAACCAATGGCAGAACAATATATCTATCTGTCAGTCAGTTTCGCCATTGAATAGCCGGCCTTCATTCATTTTTTAACCCTGGATGCTATCTGATCTGCTGCCGATTTGCTGATAGACTATCACTTCGGCAGCAGAAACCCAAACGTAAAACTGGCCTCAATACCCGATAGCAATGATTTCAACAGGTAAAACGACAACGCGCGTGTATGATCAAACTTATAGTCTATTATACCCGTGCGATGGTCCACTGGCAGTGATTTATCCTTGTTTTTGGGAATGATAACATGTTTGAGCATAAACGACGGGAATTTGGCTATTTTCTTTTGTTGTCCTTTTAGTTTGTCTAATACCAGGTTGTGATATTCCCCAACTACCTTACCGCTGGCTTTTTCATCATTGAAACTAAATTGAAACGCTAAATGATTCAGCAGACCGGATTCAACATGAAAATTGCCCAGGTTTTCTGCGGATGGATTCAAGCTGGTTACGTCTAAGTTGTCAATTGTTCCATTCACATTGTAATCTTTACCCGGGGCGAACGGCATATAAATAGCTGCCTTGATAGAGCCGGATCCCATGATAGCGCCTTCCATAGTCAGTTCCATATGATCAGGATCGGATGGGGTAGGGTGATTGATAAACGGAGCCAGGGAAAGCTGCAATTTTTCAAACCGCAGTACACCTGTTTGCAACTTGTCTTTCGGGAATTCTTCATACAACAGTGTTGAGGTAGATAACTTGAAATGTTGTACCCGGATATCAATTGGAATATCCTTCAGGGCTGCAACCGGTAGTGGTTTATACCGGGATAGGCGAGGTAATCTCCTGTCCCGGAAAATATAAAAGTTGCTTTCCTTGATCCATATTTGTTCAGCTACCAGTTTTTGCTGAAGACATTGGCTAACATCCAGTTTGCTGATGGTGATGCCAGAAATAGTCGCATCCACAACATCTACCTGGTGGCCGGATTTTTGCCCCATTTCCATCTTGTTGTATTGCGGAGTAATTCTCAAGGAAGTAGCCTGCAAAGTGCCTTCACGATCAATATTCAGCTGTTTTATCAGGAGGTTTTGGCGAGAGCCGGGGAGGGTAGCATGAATATCTGTCAACGCGCAGGTGAGTGTCTTGAAATGAATACGAGGAAGACTATCTGTTATCCGGATATCCAGTTTATTCATCTCCATATCGTTATGTAGCGCCAATTGAGCGCCCGAGGTGGTTTCGTAAGCAATGGAAGAGCGGCGCATCCTCAATGAATCTGTTCGTATCGCAGCAAGCATTTTTCTAAAGTCAATAAAAAGAGATGACTGTTTGACGGGGGTAGCTTCACTATAGATATTCAAAACAGGATAGCTTAAAACTATTTTTCCCGCCACCAGTTTTTTATCAAACAGTTGCCGGATATCAAAATTGTGTATGGAGATGCCCGCCACACTTGATTCCACAAATAAAGGCTGGTTACCGGTTTTCCTGAAGAAGTCGGCTTTGCTATATTGTGGTAGTAGTTGTAAGGAATCTATCTCCAATAGTCCCTGGCGGCTGTCTATTGTTAGCTGTTTCACCATCAGCGTGTGATAAGCATTCGGTAGGGCATAATTGATGTCGGATAGATTGCTTTTGACAACACCGAAGTGAAAATTGCCGGTGGTGAATGCATCCTTTAGATCGTTGATATTGATGTCATCTATACCAAGGTTTCCTCTTAGCAATAGTTGATGGTCCTCCAGTACCTGGAAAGTGCTTAACTGAAGATGGTTGACAGCAATGCTTTTAAAGGGCACTTGTGCCAACAGCTGCATTGGCGCCGTATCTTTTCTATTCATTAAGTACCGGTCCAGGTTTATTTCTCCATTACTCAGTTTCAAATTATTGATAGATAATGTTCGGTGAAACAACATTGTCAGCAGGTTAATACCACTGAGTTTTACGGCCGGGAAATGAACGGAATGCTGATGTTTACTGTTATCCGGCGTATAAACTATAGTAAGATTGCTCAATGCAAGCGATGACGTGAATAGATTACTTTTGATAGAGGAATAACTAATTTTTAGTTGGGGTGAAAGATGCTGCAGCTTCTCACCGACTGTATGCTGGATGATCCGGTTTACGAGGATGTTGGCGATAATCAGTATAGCGAGTATCCCGATGCCACCGTAAATCAGCATTAACCATTTCCTGGGTATTTTAGATAATCTGCCCATCAGCCTGCCTGGGTACCTATTGGTTCTTATCTTTTACACCCGATGATTGCTAATTGTTTGATGAATATATTTTTATAATGTATTTGGTGCTTTAGATCAGTAGATAACTAAAGGAGGCTGGCAGGCGTGGCAATATGCTATTTAATTACGATGGCGAAGTAACACCAGGGCATCCTCAAACCTCCCCGTACACATCTGTTGCACCGCCTCATTCATCAGCGCTTTACCATACATGAACTGTCCTTCGTAAGTAGCAAGCGACAGGGCGCCGGAGCCAAGTAATGGACCCACATCCTTTAAAAACACGCCTTCCATTTGTTGGTCATGTGCATAGTCTGCGGGCTTAGCCTGGGCAGCCAGTTGTAGCATCATTACCGCATAAATGATCCGGCTGATCTGGCGCATCACATAGAAGCGGGAAATATGATAATCATTTACTTCGCTAAAATATGTTTTCAGGAAAGCAGCTTCCTGGTCGGGACTATAAATGAAAAAGTTGGCTACGCTGGCCAGGTCTAAATACCGGTCATTTACAAACGCAGTGTCCCAGTCAATGATCCAGACAACTTTTCCGTCGCACAAAATATTGGAAGGGTTCAGGTCATTATGACTGAATACCTTGTCGGTATCGTGCCATGGATAAGACGTTTTTATCTTTTCATACTGCTTCAGGCATTCATCCGGTACGGGGCCAGACAGGATATTATTATGGTGGAATCCCGCCAGCAAATGGTCGATTGTTTCCTGCAAATCGCCGCCGGGTACAGCGTAAGGTATCGTGTGTATCTTCTTTACCGCCTCCGCCAGCTTCACGGCCAGTGTTTCGCCGCTGAAGATACTTCTGATGGGCTTATTTTCGACGAACTCACTGATGATGATGCCTGCTTCCTCATTTTTGTAATGCAGGGGCGGAGCAATGCCTGCTGCCGATGCCCGGGCTATTTTCTCAAATGGATCTGCACTGGTATAGGCGTGCGGTATATCGAGTTTCATCACATAAGGACGGTTATCTGCAACGATCTTATATACAGAGGCGGCGGATAACCCACCGGTCAGCAATGTTGCTTCACTGATAACCGCGTTGCCAAATGTGTTTTCAAGAGCAGTAGTTATGGTAGCTGTACGATCAGCTGGAAATATGTTTGAATAATTCAATGACATAGGGACAAGCATTTAAATAGTAATAGTCTGAGCAATTCAACTATTGAGCAAATATAGAAGCATTTTATACTATCGTCCAAAAAGAATCACGGAATGCTTATAGTTCTATTCACTATTTTTGCCCTCTATGACGCTAAATACATCCAAGACCGTCCTTGTACTCGGCGCCAACTCCGATGTAGCAAAAGAAGCCATCATATTGTATCTCGAAAAGGGGTACGATGTAATAGCGGCTTCCCGCAGTACAGCGGAGATAGCAGCGTTTATGGAAGCAAGAAAAGTTCCCGGCAACCGGCTCACCATCTGCTATTTTGATGCTACTGCTTTTGACGATCATGGTAAATTCTACGCCACGTTACCTGCTAAGCCCCATATCGTTGTATATGCAGCGGGCTTCCAGGTAACAAATGAACAGGCACTCGTTGACTGGGAGGGGAGTTATCGCATGATGCAGGTGCACTATGCCGGCGCGGTGTCTATTATTAATCTCATTATAAAGGATAGCGGCAATAATCACCTGGAGCGGATTATTGGGCTATCTTCCCTTTCGGGCGTGCGGGGGCGTAAAAGCAACTTTGTTTACGGCAGTACCAAAGCGGCATTTACACAGTACCTGGCAGGGCTGCGACAGTATCTGTTTGCCAGGAAAGTTATTGTCAATGTGATTGTAGCAGGATATATCCGTAGTAAGATGACCGCCGGGCTTGACCTCCCGGAGTCTTTATTAATGGAGCCTTCGTTTATTGCCCGTGCAATCGTCAATGCCGGTGGAAGTTTCGCGATTGTACCCGGAATTAAATGGAAGTTTATTCACCAGGTATTAAAGTATTTGCCCGAAAGGCTTGCCGCCAGGTTGCCGTAGTAAATATCTCAGGAAACATAATTATTTCTATTCCTTTAATCAGAAATGATATTTATAAAGATCTGATTATTCATCAAAAAAGTAACTAGCTGTCCAATTATAGTGATTTAAATGTCATATCCAACATGCAACGAAATTTCGTATATGCGTAACAGGTATATCTATATATTATTTTTATTTCTCAATAATTTTTCGTAAAATTTGCGCATATTTTCGTCAGTATGGCTGAAATCAACTAAATGGTTTTCCCTCTCTCCGGACCTGTGACCAGTTCTCGATATCCAGGTTTTATATCGCCGTTACTTTCTCTCAAATTTACTCCAATGGAATAATTCAACGCTTTGGGAAAATTTTTTATGGGGTAACTCAACCGCCCCGTGCATGTGAATAATGCAATAGATCGGCATTATCAGGAGTCATTTGCATTCCCTGATGAGGAGTGTATTATTCATCTCCTAAAGTACAAAAACATGAAACTAAACCTAAATCTAAATGAGCAAAATTTACCACTTAATTTAAACAGCGCACGATCAAAGCATTTCTGTACTTTTCCAGTATTGAGCTTTTTCTTCATCTTCCTGCTCTCACTATTTATGCCGGCAAAGATGCTGGCCCAGGCCACCAAAACTTTTGTTGTAAATACAGTAGGTGATGAAAGCGATCCCAATGCCGGTCAAATTGGGGATGATGGAGCATGTGATGTAGACCCCAATACACCGGGTGATCAGTGTACATTTCGCGCTGCTATTGAGAATCAAAATGGTAATCGTAACCTGGGTCAGAACGAAATAAAGTTTGATATACCCAACGCACCAGGTTCCGGTAGTATCGTCATCAAAATAGGAAGCACCGGATTAGGGCCATTGCCCCCAATCCTCGGATCGGTAGTTATCCTTGCCCAAAACAGCGACGGAAGGCGCATTGAACTGGATGGCACTTCAGCCGGAACCAATGCAATCGGCCTGCGCCTACTCGGTGGTAGCTGCCAGATTTCATTCTTTATCATCAACAACTTTTCCTCCCATGGTATCTTTATTTCAGGTACTCCTCCTCCGGGGGAAGGCAGTCACCACATCGAAAGCAATTATATAGGTACAGACGCCACAGGCGCCGTTGCCAAAGGGAACGGGGGAGACGGGATATTCATTGATAATACCGGTGGAAACACCATTGGCGGTACGGGCCTGTCGAGAAATATCATTTCCGGCAACAGTGGCTATGGCATTAATATCCAGGGACTGGATTCATCTCAATTTGGTACCCAGGGTGCATCGAACAACCTGGCAATAGGTAATCTCATCGGTCTTGATATATCGGGCAACAATGCACTACCCAATAAAAAGGGGGGCGTTATTCTTAATAATGCCCCCACCAATACCATCGGGGGAACCGGTGCAAATGAGGGAAACAAAATGGCGGGCGATAGCACCACTAACGGGGTCACGGTCACGGGTAGTCTGACGGATGGCATTAAAATACTAGGCAATTTTATCGGGGAAAATAAAACGGGGGCCAAATTCGCAATAGGCATCGCCGCCAGTGCAAAGCCAATTACCATTGAAGGTAATGTTATCACCGATATTGTGGGCGTAGGTGTTGACTTGTTTGTAAAAGGAGATGGCAGTTATAATGTGCGTAAAAATAGCATTGAAGGCGATATGAAAGTTGGCGCCAAACTGCGGTTCTCAGAAGGCAGAACTGTTCAAATAGTGTATGAAAATAATTTGCACACCAATAACGGCATGGCTATAGATGTGGAAGAATCGGTTAGTGGCAAAATCGACTGGCTCGTTCTTGGAGATACTATGAAGCTGGGACAGGTAGGTGCTAACTTTATCTTCCACTGCTCGGGCAATAAAAATTTCACGAACGGCGTATACAATGCCAATGCAGGTGTTGCCTTTAATTACGTGGCAGATATTAGCCCAGGTGCACAGGTAGCCTTAAAGGCAAGTGGAGAGGCATACAGTGCCAATGGAGCCGAGGGGAGAAAAGGGAAGGTAGTGCTGAAGGGTGGAACAGAATTTAGCTATGCACTCTCCGGCTCATCTGCGGTTAATAACGGGAAAGATGGGGACCGGTTAGATGTGTTTACGGATGCCAATGCGATTGCTACATTCATGTCAACGGACAATAAATTTGCCGTTAACGCTGGTATTGGACTCCGCTGGATCAGCGATGGAAAAAACCTTATTACCGTCCGCGCTTTTATTGAGAGGGATTTATTTGATAAAAATACGCTCGGTGGTATCGAAGTCACCAGCTTCTTCACCGGGAAGAGTATCCTCAATGATACGATTACCAATAACGGAGGCCCTGGCGTATTAGTGGATGGTAACACTATAGCACATATTGAAGGGAATATTATCTCCGGTAATAGTATTGGTATACTAACGAACGACGCTGCAACAGCCGGCATCATCGGTAATACTATTACCGCTAATGGAAAAGGGGTTGCATTGGGCGGAACCGGAACGGGAAGTGAGTTGACTGCTAATTCCATTTTTAAGAACACTGGCCCTGGTATCGATCTGGGCAACGACGGCCCTACTCCCAATGATCCCGGTGATGCAGATACCGGCCCAAACAACCTTCAGAATTTCCCTGTATTAACGGCGGCGGGTAACACAGGTGGAAACGCCAGTATACAAGGTACATTAAACAGCACTCCCAATACTACATTCCGGCTGGACTTCTTCTCCAATGATGCATGTAACCCTTCGGGCTTTGGGGAAGGACAAGCTTTCCTCGATTCTTTTAAGGTTACTACAGATGGAGCCGGTAATGCCGCTTTTACGGCTATATTACCAGGTAAAACGTTTCCTGCAGGTGCTGTCATTACAGCTACCGCCACCGATCCCAATCACAATACAAGCGAGTTTAGTGCTTGTTTGCCAACAGGAAACATACAAACTGCCGACCTGGAATTAACGAAACAAGCTGATAAAACGCAGTACACCGTTGGTGATCAGGTAACATTTACTATCCATTTAATTAATAAAGGACCTGCCACTGCAACGGGCATTGTAGTGACAGATGTATTGCCGGCCGGCATAACTTTCGGCCAGGCAATCCCATCAGCGGGCACCTATGATCACACTACAGGTAAATGGTCAGTCAGTGCTTTAAACAGTGGTCAGCAGGATAGTTTGACGATTACCGGTACCGTTACACAGCCCGGAACTATTACCAATACCGCCGAAGTTACGGCAAGCGATGTACCTGATCCGGATTCATCTCCAGGTAATGGTGTTCCTACAGAAGATGACCAAAGTAGCGTTACCATACAGGTGCTTGTACAAACAGCCGACCTGGAATTAACGAAACAGGCCGATAAAACGCAGTACTCCGTTGGGGATCAGGTAACATTTACTATCCATTTAATCAATAAAGGACCAGGTACTGCACCTGGAATTGTGGTAACTGATGTATTACCGGCGGGTATTACTTTCGGCCAGGTAATAGCATCTGTGGGCAGTTATGATAACATTACCGGTAAATGGTCCGTTAGTGCTTTAGACAGTGGCCAGCAGGCTACACTGACGATTACCGGCACCGTTACGCAGCCCGGAACTATTACCAATACAGCGGAAGTTACGGCAAGCGGCGTACCCGATCCGGATTCGACCCCCGGCAACGGTGTTGCTACAGAAGATGATCAGAGCAGCGTTACCATCCAGGTAGTTCAACAACCTGATATAGCAGAACAGTACAGACTACTTATACAACAGGTAACAGCATTGGTAAACAGCGGCAAACTGACTCCTCAGGAAGGCAAAGTGTTGAAGGGACTCCTGGAACTCTCATTAAGACAGGAATCCAGGGGGAAGATACAGCCTGCCATTGCCGTGCTCAAGGTATTCATCATATTGGTGAAAAACGCTACAAATAGATCGCATCTTACAGATGCTGACAGGAAAGCACTGATTCTTGCTGCTCAAAAGATTATTGATCAACTTAAATCAATGCAGGATCATCATCCGAAATGGTGGAGAGAAAACAATAATGATGAGCTGGGTAATCTGGAAGAGAATAGCGATAAGGAATTAATCGACTTCAGCTTCAATGGAAATTATCCTAATCCATTCAGCAGCTACACCATCATTTCATTTGGATTGAAAGAGCAGCATAGGGTTCAGTTAACTGTTTATGATGCAAATGGCAGAATGGTGGCACGTTTGCTGGATAAAGTAATGCAACCTGGTATACAGACTGTTAACTGGCAAGCTCCGGATCTGCCGGCAGGTATTTACATCCTTCAGTTGAAGATGGATAATTTCACCAAAACGTATAAGATGGTGCATGTAAAACAATAACCGGATAGTAAGGGAAAATAAGGTACTACTATTTATGAACGTTGATAAGGATAAGATAGGCTGGTTAGTTCATTATACTAACCAGCCTAATATTTTAATGAGGGATACTGTTTTATTTAGGGTATCGGCTTGTTTTTGGCCTCGATAGCTTTAAGCATACATCAGATATGGCTGTATGCGCATCGGCCAATCACTGGGCATCACCTGCTGCTTTATCACATTAATAAAGTCAGGTAAGGCCGTTTCAAAAAGCATTTCAGTATTCGATATGCCCGATAATAAATCAAGATGCTTTGTGCCCGTGGGATTTACGTGGGTAGGGTAGGGAGCCCATTGGAAATTTGTAGGGTGTAGCGTTTTTATAATTTTAATCAGCAACCAGCCGGTTGCTACAGGAAGAAAGGAGGCAGGATCTGTGATATGCAACATCACACCATTACATGGTTTCCCGGCATATTTGCCTTCCACCGGTGTAAACACTATCGGGCGGGCATATACGTTGTCTGAAAGGGCCGGTATCATGTCATTAAATAGCCGGGCAGTATCATCGGCCAGCAGCCAGGGGGCACCGGCTACGCGAAAGGGAATGGTTGTTCCTCTGCCTTCACTGCAGTTCGTAGCTTCCAGGAAGCAAAGCCCCGAATATAGCAAGGCCGATTCAAAGGTAGGTATGGCAGGCGATAATGGCACGAACGAATGGCTCCAGTCAGTATAATATAGGTTCCGCTGCCAGTTAACGCAGGGTATCACCTCCAGCTGGCAGTTAATGCCCCGTGAGCTGTTGAAATAACGGGCCAGCTCTCCCAGCGTACAACTGTGCCTTACCGGTATCGACCAACGGCCAATAAAGCTACTGCAATGTGCTTCATCGAGAAGGGGACCTTCTGCCAGGGTTAAATTCCCTGACCAAGGGTTGGGCCTGTCGGCTATGATAAAAGGGATATTAAAGGCTACACAGGCTTCCAGCACATGAGACAGGGTCCACAAGTAAGTATAAAACCGGCTGCCGATATCCGGAATGTCAAATAATACCAGGTCGATATCAGCCAGGTCCGATTGCGACGGCGCCAGTTTATCGCCATACAAACTGGTTACCGGCAGGCTGGTTAGAGGATCTGTTACATTATCTATTGCATGTCCATCGGCGCCTGTTGTATCGAGGCCATGTTCCGGTGAGAACAGTTCCACGATATTAAATCCCTGTTGCAGTAAAGCCGCTCGTGATGGGGTAAACTGCCGGGTAGTAGCCGCATGATTGGTCACCAGGGCAATGCGTTTGCTTTTCCAGGGCGGCTGTTGGGCCAAAAGAACATCGACGCCAAAAAGTAGGTTATGCATGGGAGGATCCTTCATAAAGTGTGATACCATTCAAAAGAATGTATCATACTATAGTGATTGCTTTCTCAGAACAACATTTTCATTGTGGTCGTCATCTTCTTCCAGTATTAATTCCCAATTTATGTTTTCAGCAATCCTGGTTAGCAGGGTGACATACGCGGATTCGTTTTCCGGATTGGATTTTGATCCAGCTATAGCAATTAAATTAATCCACTCGCTGTTAAAATCCTCGTCTCTACCATAATTACCATCCTTTGAATTGACGGCAACGATGTTAATCCATGGGAAATTTTCCAGGTTACCGAATTGCTGATGTCCTGTCCGGCGCAATTTTCCTGTGTTTTCCAAAACGTCGAGCACATCGCTGGTTAATAATCTGCGGCTATAAGTTTCGTTGCCCCGTATCTCGTAGTACCAGTAAAGGTGCGACCACATAATTTTCTAGCATTTAAATAAAGAAATTTAGCATACTTGACGCTAAATAATAGCACAAATTGTAAAAAAATTATGCGTAAAGTTGCTTATACCGGTCACTTAAACTAACCGAAAACTCTTTTTTATCAAGTCCTTTTTCTTTTAGTTTCAACAGTATCCATGATACATTCTTTTGATGTGGACCTGCTATACGTTTTAATACGTCCGGGTCACTTTTGCTTTCATCCAGGATTCTGCCTAAAACAAAGTTGAAATCCTTCGCGGCATTTTCCAGGTAATCTATGCCCTTTGGAGAACCGGCTTTCAGTAGCTTATCTATATCGGCAATGCCTTCGGGTGAAGTCCAGGCGGAGCTGTTGGCAAAAATAGATGCAAAATTCTCCCTGCTGGCTTTTAATTCTGGCGTATTGCCTTCTGTAAATTCTACAGGCGCTACCTGGTCAATAAATGCTTCTTCCTCGAAAGGATTCACTAAAGTAGTGAATCCCCATTTTACCACGCCCCAGTACTCCTTGGGGTACTTGCCGGCTTTATCGGGATCAACATCCACGGAGGTCTGGAAAGAAAACACCGATGGCTTACCACTTACGGGGAAGTCATGTAAGGCTGTTTCCTTTATCTCTTCAGGACCATCATTATATCCCGGGAACTGGTCTATTTTAATGACTTCGGCATCGGCACCAGGTTTTTGATGCAGCAAATTGTAGAAATTCCTGACGGTATCTGTTTTGCCCATCTGGATGGTGTCCAGGGGATCATCCCACTTACCCCGTCTTTCTGCGTTGTAAGCCATTTCTACATTGGGTTCGCCGGCTTGTTCCCTGGGTTTAGTATGTGTATAGAGAAGGTCAATAAAATGTTGCTGAGGCGATGCATTCCGTACCATATTTTTTACCGGATTTTCGCCTTCCGTCTCCAGGTTGGTTTCCTTTATTTCCGGAGAAGCTTCCTCCTTTTTTTCTTTTCCTTCGTCGCTCTTAGGCATAAGTCTTTCCATGTATTTGGCTTGCTCGTTATCATTCGTTCTCAAAGAGGCAATCTGCACCAGTTCAATTTTGTATGCTGTGTACCCGCCCGATAATGGGTAAAAAGAGATATAGCCATACATACCAACTGACGAGCCTTTGCGCATTTCTTCAAAGTGGATCGATAGCTTTCCTTTTTTGGGGAAGTTGTGCGCCCCTTTAATTTCTTTTTTGGCCTGGATAACGCTGCTGCCGGTAGTTTGCTGCTTCATCGATAGTGGGGTGCCGGCGTCATTTAGTGCAACTGCCTTTTCTCCCATAATATCCGCTTCACTTTCAAGCGAGGGGTCATCATTGATCATAGCGCCTTTCATCTGTAAATTGGCGGATACCCTTCCTTGCTTTTGCTGCACCACATGCCAGGCCTCATGCGGCAAATGCTTTTCCTGTCCCGGTCCAATATGTATATCATTGCCCTGTGCATAAGCGAAAGCCTGTAACTGCGCTGGTTTATCAGAGTTGTAGTGCACCTTTACATCGTCCATCGAAAAACCAGAAAGATTTTCAATTCCGGTTTTTAACTGATCAGGGAGCCCCGAATTATTTGCCTTTAATTGAAATGGTTTTGCACTTGCCCTGGCAGGCTCATCTGAGCGGACTTTCATCTGAGCGGGTTCATCCTCCTGGTGGCTATCCCGTTTTTTCTGAAGCGGCTGAACCGCAGGTATGGCCACTCCCATCCGATTCCGCGTAGGTGCTGCAGCTGGGGAAGCAGGTGTGGACTGAGGGTTTTTACTTTCCTGTAACATAGATAGTATATGGAATAAGTGACCGGTTAAATAAATATACAAAATCCCAGAGATTTTTGACGGAATTCACCCCTCAAGTTGACGCTTTTGCACCGGGTCAAATTCTGAAATGAGTTTCATCTTTGTGTTGTCAAAGAAATTCAAACTAAAATTTAAATAACGTCATGAAAAAACTATTCAATCCTCTTAAATCAATATTATTAATTGCCACCATTATGTTTACAGCATCGCAATCGAACGGACAAATCAAACCTTCTCAAAGTGGCTATGCACCTGTTAATGGTCTCAAAGTTTATTATGAAGTATATGGCGAAGGCAGGCCACTCATTTTACTACACGGCGCTTTTATGACTATTGGTACCAACTGGGGCCAACTGATCCCTGAGCTGTCAAAAAACAGGAAGGTAATTGCCATCGAATTGCAGGGACATGGGCATACACCGTTTTCAGAAAGAAAATTATCGCCTGCTACTTTGGCCAGTGATGTGGAAGGCGTAATGGATTACCTGAAGATTGACAGCGCGGATGTAGCAGGATATAGCTTTGGCGGCGCAGTAGCATACAAGTTTGCGATACGAAGTCCTAAACGGTTAAGAAAATTAGTCATCATTTCTGCTACTTATAAAAGCAGCGGTTGGCTTCCCGAAATAAACAGTGCGTTTAAGCAAATGAAGCCTGAACTTTTTGCAAACACGCCTATGCAAACCGCATACGATGAAGTAGCTCCCGATAAAACAAAATGGACAAAGTTCTTAGAGCAGATGATTGCTTCCGCGGCTGTGCCATTTGACTTCGGCGACGCCAATATTTCGAAAATTGCTGCACCGGTGTTAATCATATCCGGCGACAATGACGGACTGGATAAAATGGAGCTGATAAAAACATATCAATTATTGGGAGGCGCTGTTGCTGCCGATATGGGCAAAATGCCCGCATCGCAATTGGCCATTGTTCCTGCACAAAGCCATGTTACCTTAATGATGCAGACAACCACCATTCTGAACTACCTGAACGATTTTCTGAAATAAACTGTATCGCATAATAACTTTTATCTTAATTAGAAAAAGCGAATAACATGAGAAAAATAATTGTATTATCGATGATTACGCTGGATGGTGTTATGCAAGCACCCGGCGGCCCCCAGGAAGATATGTCAGGCTGCTTCAAATATGGCGGCTGGACTGCACCTTATGGTGATGAAGATTTTGGTAAAGTGATGATGGAGGAGTTGAAGCAAACGGATTATCTGTTGGGTAGAAAAACGTTTGATATTTTTGCAGGCTACTGGCCTCACCATGCCGACTTTTGGCCTGGCATCAATGAAGGCACCAAATACGTCCTGTCGCAGACCATCGGGAAATCAGACTGGAAAAATACCGTGGTCCTCAAAAATCCGGCAGATATCGAAAAGCTGAAACAGTCAGACGGCGCGGACATCCAGGTGTGGGGCAGCAGTCAGCTCATTCAGCTGTTGTTGAAACATGACCTGGTAGATGAACTCCGGCTGAAAATTTACCCGTTGGTGCTTGGCGAAGGAAAGAAGCTGTTCGGCAATGGCGCGATCCCGGCGGCATTTGCATTAACAGAAAGCCTGGTCACCTCAAAAGGAGTGATCATAGCCAGCTACAAACGCGTGGGGGAAGTGGTGACAGGGGATCTTACCATTTGAGCCCAAACTTAGCCACCGGGCTAGCCACCACCAAATCTATCCGGTTTTACCCGGGAAGATCTGGTGGTAGCGGTTTACAGAGGATTAGTAATACCGGCCTCCCACATCAAACCAACCTGAAAAGGCGTGGCGGTAAGCTGCCTGGTTGAGATATACTTTCCCATCGTGTCCTTTCATAAAAACGAACAGGCTTTGTCCTATTGAAGTGGCCGTAGGCGCCGCATCGGTGGTGCCGCCACCCTGCAATTCGAACCAATCGCCAAAGGAATGACCAAAGTCGGCCTCATTTTTATAAATTTTCCCATCAAGTCCTTTGACAATCACATATAGCGTATTATTGATCGTAGCTACTGCGGGTGCGGCATCCGTCAGGACAGTGCCCGGCACCGGGAACCAGTCGCCGAATGAATGCCCTTTGTCAGCTTCATTCTTGTATATTCTTCCATCGAGTCCACGGATAAACACGTATATGGTTTTCCCATGAGTGACTACCGCCGGAGCCGTATTGGTTTGTATGGTGCCCGGTACCGGGAACCAGTCGCCAAAGCCATATCCGAAAGTGGCTTGATTTTTATATACTTTGCCGTCCATTCCCTTTATAAATACATACACCACATTGTCGATAGAGGCTGCGGCAGGCGCCGCGTCTGTAGTGCCATGGCCCTGTACTTCAAACCACCCGCTGTAGTCGTGCCCAAACGCTGCCTGGTTCAGATAGATCCGGTTGTCAAGGCCCCGGATGAATACAAATAGACTGGATAGTATGCTGGCGCAGCCAGGTGCTGTATTGGTTCTTCCCTGACCGGCCAGTTCAGACCAGCCCCGAAAGGCCTCTCCATACTTTGCTTGGTTAAAGTAGATACGGCCATCCATGTCTCTCGCATAATCGAAAACAAAATTGTTGAGAGACGTAGCTGCGGTGGGCACGTCGGTATTGAATGGGATCCCAATTGCCAGTGCGTTTATCAGGTTGATGCCGTTAGGAGTGCCCCAGCCTGTACAGAGATCATAGCCCGGTACGGCGCGGTATAGGCTGGGGTTGCGTGATGCATTGCTACCGGTAGTAATATCGTGGAAGCAGCTACTGTAATACGGTCGGCGGCCTATCGCATAAAGCGCGGGGTTAATAAATCCTACAGGGGCTAGATGATTGATGGCCGCCTGTTGATTTACCAGGGCGGTAAAGCCGGCCCATAATGGGGTAGATGCGCTGGTACCGGAGGCGTTGACCATCTTCCCATTATTGCAGATGACGAGGATATTGGTGGCCACCATCGATACATCAGGGCAATTGCGCATAGTGGTAGAACCGAGGTTGGAGGAAACATCCATGCCCTGCTGCCAGGAGGGGATCGTAAACCATGGGCTGGGGCCACCACCACTCCCAAACCAGGTGGTTTCAGATGACCAGGTACCATCGAGACTCGCCGTGGTTAGCTGTGTACCTCCTACGCTGGTCACGTAGCTATAGTCTCCCGGGGGAAAGGGGAGTATATCCGTTTTAGAGCCGGGAGTATAGGTGGTATAAGCGCCCTGGTCGCCCGAATACCCGAAAAACGTTTGCCCTTGTGCCGCCATCTGCTGAAACGACTGGTAAACACTGGGATCATAGACCACGGAATAGGAGGTACTGATTTGATGAGGGAGTTGTTCCCCTTTTGTAGGGTTGGCCATCTCGTTAAGTACTTCATCTATGTTGGGGGAGCTGTACCGGATGCCATATATATTGAGCGTAGACATACCCGGCGCCATCGCAATAGCCAGTTCCATATCCATGGAGGTTTCCAGGTTGCCAAACCCGGTAGTGCTGGGCGTACCGGTAAAGCCATTCAGGTAAACATTTTGTATGGGCACCGCCGGGAAACCGGAGATTGTTTCATAGTTGCTGATATCGCTGGGATAGTAACCGTCCAGGGACAATAGGCCCACTACCTGTCCGGCTCCATTCAGGGTTATGCCCGGTGCATAGGCCGTCCTGAAATCGTTGCCGCTAAAGGCGCCTCCCGGACCCCGGCCAGCTTCTCCATCGGGTGCAGAGGGGCCATTCGTTTTCATATCCTTTTCATTTAAAATAGGCGTACTTCTCAATGTAATGCGGGGTTGTGCATAATCATCAAGTCCGCTTATATGCAAAATCGGCAGCGAGCTATCAATAGATGGTTCGGTGTTGGTGGCATAAAAGCTCCTGTTTTCCGTGGGGTGTTTATAGGTTTGTAATTTTACCCGCAGTGCCTTTTCAATATTGGCAACAGAAGCCGATACCCTTACCAGCGTTCGGTTGGGTTGCGTATTGACGACAGAAAATTTGCAGGATTTTGCATAAGAAAGTACCCGCTGATAATCTGCTTCTGTAGGCGCAAATTGTTCATTGAACTGCTCCGGCGTCAGGAAATGCCGGTAGGACTTACCGAATGGATCGTAGAGGTCGTGCAGCAGGGTATTTAATTCCGGCTGGTTGCGCAACGGCAAAGAGATGACCAGTTCTATGTCTTTTGACGCGGCCGGGCTGCCCACAGGCTTTAAATGTGAAACAATCAGCGGCACGTGGCCTGTTAATTTACGCTCCTGGCCCATACAAGGGAGCCGTAAGAGAGAGAAAAAAGCCGCTATTAACAGCGGGATGAGTAGTCGGGTAGGATAGCTAACTACCATGGCGAGGCGCCGTGTTGCTTTCATAAGATGTCATTTTGAGGTTTGATGATGTTGAGTGGTATATTGAAATACTTTTGAGGAAATGCCTTTTGGGGGATAAGGGTAATAATCTGTTGTATTTGATTTAAGATGTTGGAATAACAATGTTAAATGAACTTTGGTTCATAGAAAGGCATATAAAAGCCCGGCAAAGTGTTTTGCCGGGCCAGGTGCTTATATGGTAAGCCACCACCTCTTATTTCTTCATCATTGGCGGCATTTTGGGTGGAAGCTGCGCGTATTGATACATCAGATTCACTTTCCCATTTTCATCAAATCGCCATGTTTCTTGTAGTTCCCTGGCCATCTTTTTGCCCTGGGCGTCTGTTGAAATCTCCCGGGTCCATATGACTACCCAGTTTTCCTTTTTGTCATTGCTTCTGAGAGGTACCCAGGCATGAATAGAATCAACCACAGTACCCATTTGTCCTCTCATCTTTTTGGCAATAACAAAGAGACTGTCCCGGCTACCCGCAAACATATTACCATCTGCAAAAAACATGGTGTCATTTTCCGCAAAGGAATTCCTTGAATTGTCGAGGGTGTTGTTGTCCCAGTTTTGGTACAATTCAAGCAGTGTTAGTGAATTTTTGGCAGGACCGATCTCAAAATCTGAAGAATAAGCCGCCATGTACGGATATTTCAGCATTTCCTGTTTCGCCGATTCAGAACCGGGTGTCTTTACAGCTTCCGTTTCTGATTTGTTAGGGCTGGAGGTACAGGCTACTAAAAAAGCAATCGATACGAAAAGATACATCGTTCTCATAAAAATTGTTTTTATAATAATAAATAATAGATCAAGTCAAAGACGACGACTGGCAGGGTGAAGGATGGGGCTCAATATTGCATTCTAAGGTAAGATTTTTTTATGGAAAAAAATAAAATTTATGGCCGATATTATTGAATATCAGTCTCTTTAATAAAGAGAAGGGTTTAGTCATCTTCATTGCCCCTCCCTTAAAAATTAATGTGCCATTTCACCAATTAGTTATAAATTGGTGCCAGTATCCATCTTCTATACCATAGGTACGGATTTGTCGTAAAACGGATGAAATATAGCACCACTGAAAGGAACAAGCAGTCATCACCTCAAAAAACCAGTCTACATAAGTACCCCAATGCAATCCTGAGCTTACTAAGCATTATACCTAAACTGATAGGAAATACCTGTCCGTGATTCGTATGTCATGTCCTGATGATCATCATTCGATTTATTAACTCCTTAAAATCTCTTTTATGTACGCACAAGCTTACGCCAACAACGACCTGGCGTTTATCAGATGGTCCTATGATCAGAAAATTCCCCAATGCCTGGGTTTTTGCCTGGAACGGATCGACAAAGCTACCGGAGTAGCCACCATACTTCCTGCCTGGGTGGGTTTTGAAAACCAGAAAAACGAACAGTGGAAGGCCCGGGATACAAGTATCTGGCCTGTTCAGAAATTCAACTGGCGTGATTTTACAGCTACCAGGGGAAAGACTTACAGCTACAACGTTATTCCCATGGTTGGCACTCCCGGAAACCTGAAACAAATAACAGATAAATCGCTACATCTGCATACCAATGAAGTGACCCTGTCGCCCGGCAGTGGCAACATCAAAGCTTATTTCAACAGGGGGATTATTTCCACCCAATCGGTGTCGCATGCCATTGAGGGACCTAATCATACACCCAGCAGTCCTAAGTTGATGACCAGCATTCAAACACCGGGTAATGAGCTGAGAGAACGCCTGATGGGGCAGATTAAAGACGCCCTGATGGAAATCATCCAGGAAGTGAAAACAAAAGGAGGGGAGTGCTATGCGGCGTTGTATGAACTGAATGATCCGGAGCTCATAGATGGCTTATTAAGCCTTGGAAAGAAATTACACATCATCCTGTCGAATGCCGGCGCTAATGGCGACGATGATCCCAATGCAAATGAAGATAAACTTCCGGAAGATCAAAGGTCTTCCCGTAGAAGATTGCACGACGCAGGTATCGATATTACCGACAGGATATTGGGCAACGGACATATCGGCCATAATAAATTCCTCGTGTATGTAAATAGCCAGGGGAAAGCAGAAAGAGTATTGTCCGGAAGTACCAACTGGACATATACCGGCATGTGCGCGCAAACTAACAATGCTATTCTCATTACCTCTCCGGAATTAGCTAAAAGCTACCTGGACTACTGGAAAGCACTGAAGGCAGACGATGCCGAACAAGGTGCTGACTTCCGGACAAACAATGACGAAGCACATCCTGTTAACATCGCTCCTACAAAAATTGACCTCTGGTTTTCTCCTAATACCACCAAGAAAACAAAGCCTGCCAGCAACCCGGCGGCACCTGGTGATATGGCGGAGGTGTTTGAGCTGATGGAAAAAGCGCAAAAATCAATTCAATTCCTCGCCTTCCAACCCGGCTCGCCCAGCATATTAACCAAAGCGTTGGAAATTCAACAGGCTAATCCTAAGTTATATATTCGCGGCGCCGCTACCGATGCCAAGGCTGTCAGCGACTATAATACCAGTTTGCTCGCCAACGAATCAAATAAGATAGATACCGTGGTGGCAGCGTCAAATATAAAAGACCAGTTTGCTTACTGGGAACAGGAATTGCTGAAGTCCTCCAATTTTGCACATGCTATCATTCACGATAAAATTGTGGTGATCGATGCTTACGGTGACAACCCGGTAGTGATTACCGGCAGCCACAATTTAGGCTACAAGGCATCCTACGCCAATGATGAAAACCTGCTGATCATCAAAGGCAACAAAGAGCTGGCAAACGCTTATGTCGTACACGTAATGGACGTATACGACCATTACCGGTGGAGATATATCCTGCAGAGCAGTCCATCCCTGGCAGATGCCTATCATGGTCTGAAAACGACGGATGCGTGGCAGGATTGGTACTTTAAGCAAGCGGCTAAATCGAGCTCCCAGACTGAGTCTAAGCCCAAATCTACGCCTAAGCCTAAAGCCAAGCCTGCACCTAAGCCTAAGGCCAAAAAGGCAGCAAAAGCAGAATAATTAATTACAGCGTATGTTCATTTGAAGATCGCGAAACGTGATACATTCCTTTGGGATGTATCACGCTTTTTTATGAATATTACAGCGATGAAATTTCTTTCCAGTTAGCGGCCCATCAGTATTCGCTGTATAAACCCATTTCTTATCAGGAGCAATAGGCGTTAAGGCCGCCAGATTGAATATTTCAAAGCCGCAAACTCCGCCGCTTTTAATAAAGGAGTTTGTTAGCGGAGCTACCCAGGATTGATACAGACTGGCACAGCCAGAAAATGTGTTGTTACTTACATTGGCATAAGAGGTACTGACATTATTGCCCTGTCTTGCGAGCCGGCAGCGTATGCGTTGCCGGCTTTTTAGTTTATTCAATACTGCCTGCTATAAAATCGTTTTTGTGGCATTATACAAATGCCGGGGAACTAAAATCTCTAAACATTCTCTAAAAAGTTTTAAGAGATATGTTACTTTTGAAAGAGTTGGAAACATTCCAGCATTGATCAATAATTGCGGAATCAAATTCATTAAAATGATTGCTACCGGGCATAATGAAAATGAGTTATTGGAGCAAATGGCTGCCGGTAGTGACGTCGCGTTTAAGGAAATTTACTTTTTATATAGTGGCAGGTTGTACGGAAATATCCTGAAACTTGTCAAATCACGCACAGTGGCACAGGAAATTCTCCAGGAAGTATTTATAAAAATATGGGAGCACCGCGCTACTATTGATACAGATAAGTCATTTTCATCTTATCTGTTTACTATCGCACGGAATATGGTGTCTAACTTTTACGTGAAAGCATCCAGGGACAGGGCGTTACTGCAAATGCTGGCGGGTGGTTCTGCCAATGGATATTTACATATTGAAGAAGGGGTTATTTCACGCGAAGAACATCTATTTCTACAGATGGCGATCGGCCAGCTTCCACCGCAACGGAAACAGGTATTTGAATTATGCAAAATAGAGGGCAAAAGTTATCATGAAGTAAGTGAACTACTGGGCATTTCCCTTTCTACCATTAGTGACCATATTGTAAAAGCCAACCGTTTCCTGAAGGAATACGCCTGCAAAAACAGGGAACTGATCATCATCCTGGCGCTGTTATCACTTAGAACGGGTGATTTACTGCTTAAATAAGCCAACTTTCTTTTCTCAGAAAAAATTGAAAAAATATTTTAGGGGAGCAGAGGGAAATTTTCCCTCAGTTGTATTCTTTATAGGAATGCTTGTCAACAATGGAAAATGCCAGAGAATTATTTATTCGCTTTCTGAATAATGAATGTACAGAAGAAGAGGTAGCACAACTGATGGAGGCCTTTGCATCAGGGGAAGATGCCGCGACCTTTAATGACATCCTGCACAGGCAGCTGGAAGCAGGTTTGGATGACCAGGATTACGCGGTAGAAATCCAGGAGGTGTATCATCATATTGAAAGGCGTATCGGCCAGGAGTTAAAGCCGAAGCAGGTGCGCCTACTATGGAAGCGGCTGGCCATAGCGTCATTGGTGGTCTTTTTAATAGGGATTGGTTACTGGTTTTTCTTTAACAGGAAAAACAACACCCCTATTGCCGCATCTAAGTCCATATCCACCAAAGACTTTGCACCCGGCAGCGCAAAAGCTACGCTGACGTTGGCTAATGGTGATGTGGTGGGATTGGATAGCGCCGGCATCGGAGCACTTACAAAGCAGGGATCTGTGAGCATCAGCAAGCCAGACAGCGGCCAATTGGTGTATTCGGCCAACGGAACGCGAGCCCAAATACTGTATAACACCATTACCGTTCCGCGGGGAGGGCATTACGAGGTAACCCTTTCCGATGGTACTAAAGTGTGGCTGAATGCCGCCTCTTCTATACACTTTCCAACCGCTTTTTCCGGTAACCAGCGGGTAGTGGAAATAACAGGAGAAGCCTACCTGGAGGTAGCTAAACAAACCTCCGCTCCATTTATCGTGAAGAATGGAGCAACGGAAATAAAGGTATTGGGCACTCACTTTAATATAAATAGTTACCCGGAAGAAGGATATGCTAAAATTACGCTGCTGGAAGGAAAAGTAGCGGTGTCCATTCATCAGGGGCATGATTTCCGCTTACTCGATCCCGGGCAGCAGGCCAGGATAACCCCGGCCGGTAATAACATTTCGGTACTAACAGACGTAGATACCGAGAGCGAAATCGCCTGGAAAAGCAACTTATTTTATTTTAAAAATGCAGATATAAAAACCATTATGCGGGAATTAGGCCGTTGGTATAATATTGAAGTAAGTTACGAAGGAGAGATCCCGGAAAGAACATTCTCCGGGAAAATCAGTCGCAACACCAATATATCCAATGTGCTTAAAATCCTGGAGCAAAGTAAAATTCATTTCAGGGTAACCCCGCAGGGAATCGTCGTTACGCCCTGATGAACCAAAAAGTATCAACCAAAAGAATAATAATATGCGGTAAAAACAACGAGAAAAATTCCAACTGGCCACGTTCATGAAAAGCCAGGTTCCGTTCCCGCGGAACCCGGCAAAGTGTTAGGCTAAATAATGAACACAGTCGTGCAGACTATTGATTATTTAACACAAACCTTGTCCCGGGGGCACCGGGACAAACAAATCTATGAAATTTATTACTCTTTGTAGTCGCTCTCTAAGGAAAAAGGAGAGGGGTATTGCTACAAAAATGCTTTGTATTATGAAGCTCGCCGTCGTATTGATGATCGCAGGCGCCATGCAGGTAAGCGCCACTGGATTCTCTCAAAATGTTACCCTTACCGAGCGGAACGCCCCGCTGGAAGCGGTATTTCAAAAAATAGAACAGCAAACTGGCTTCTATTTCTGGTATGAAAGCAAAACATTGCAGGGGGCTAAAAAGGTAAACCTGGATGTACACCGGGCATCCATCAGGGATGCGCTAAATCGCTGTTTGGCAGGTCAGCCTTTTTCCTATACGATTATCGACAAAACAATTATTATAAATGACGCCGGGAAGCAGGAGCGGGGCGATCAGTATGTAGCACCGCCTGTACTCAATATCAGCGGTGTGGTGGTAGATGAAAGTGGTAGTCCATTGGAGGGCGCTGCTGTAGGGCTGAAAGGAAC
Source organism: Chitinophaga eiseniae (assembly GCF_012641265.1). Lineage (GTDB taxonomy): Bacteria > Bacteroidota > Bacteroidia > Chitinophagales > Chitinophagaceae > Chitinophaga > Chitinophaga eiseniae_A. Next base: position 492,187 of record NZ_JABAHZ010000001.1, read on the forward strand.
TGCCAGGGGGACCAATACCGATAAAACCGGACATTTCTCTCTGCAGGCATCATCTGCCAGCGGCATCCTGGTGGTTTCCTACTTGGGGATGGTTACCCGGGAAGTACCTTTTACAGGAGAAAAAGAATTGAGAATTGTATTGGCCCGGAACGTGATGGAAAAGCAGGAAATAGTAGTAGTGGGGTATGGCACGCAAAAGAAACAGGCCATCACCGGGTCTGTTGCCTCCGCCAATCTGAAGCTGTACCAAAATGTGCCGGTTAACAATATACTGGAAACCGCCAAAGGCATTGTTCCAGGCTTAAATATCGGTGGTATCAGCAAGGCCGGCGAAGTGGCTTCGATTTCTGTCAGAGGCGAAAACACCATGAGGTCCGGCACTGCCCCGTTGATTGTAGTAGATGGTGCTATTTTCAGGGGATCACTGAATGATATACCACCCACCGATGTAGAAAGTTTTACGGTACTGAAAGATGCCAGCGCCGCAGCGGTGTATGGCTCCCGCTCGGCCAACGGTGTTATTTTGATTGAAACAAAAAGAGGCGCCGGTATCAATGGCAAGCCTAAATTCAATATGAACGTTGGTTACGGCGCTGTGAATGAACAGCAACGTTTACGGGTATACGATGAAAAAGGATACCTGCAGCGGGTGCTTGACTACCGCGATGCTAACGGACTGACAGCCGATCCGAATAATATAGCAGCATATCTGCAACCGATTGAAGCGACAAATTATAACGCTACGCCTGATCACCAGGCCACCTTGAAAGATCCTTACAACCTGTTCAGGCAAACAGGGCAATCGCTGAACGCGACTGCCAGCGTTTCCAACAAAACCGATAAAACGGAATACTATATCTCCGGAAATGTGATCAAACAGAAAGGGGTAATTAAAAATGACCTGTACAACCATTATTCATTGAGGGTAAAACTTTCCAGCGATCTGACGAACTGGTTTAGACTGGGTGTTAATGCATATTACAGCCTGAAGGATTATCCTGGCGCAACTATTTATGGTGTTAGTGGTGGCGGTAGCGCCAGCAGCCCGTATCAGTTCAGTCCCTATGCTTCTCTCACCGGCCCGGACGGTAAGTACCTGCAGTTCCCGCAAACCACTACCTCCTTTAACAGCCCCTATTGGCAAATCCCTGACCAGGTATATAACAGGCAGAATAACCTGAATGGCATTGTAACGGCTACCGTAAAAGTGCCTTGGGTGGAAGGATTATCTTATAATTTAACTACCTCCATCACCCAGAACTGGAACGAAAGAGGCTCCTTTTATGGACCGCGTACGGTAACAGGATTGCCTAAGAATGGAAGTGGAGATGTTTACTACGACAGGAATACTTATGTGTTGATTGATCAGCTGGTAAAATATAATAAAACCATCGGCGACCATAGCTTTGATGCCACCTTGTTGTATTCAACCGAAGATTATAAATTATTTTCCCAAAGTTCCCATGGAGAGAATTTTGCGGATCCTACATTAGGTATTTACGGTTTAAGTACCGGGCAGACGCAAACGGTGAATACCGGCGGCACCAAAAGCGCCGCAGTGGGCGAAATGGCCCGGTTGACCTATAGCTTTAAAAACAAATACTCCCTAACAGGTACGGTTAGACGGGATGGCTATTCCGCCTTTAGTGAAAACCATAAATATGGCGTGTTCTCTTCTGCCGGGGCTAACTGGCAATTGTCGCAGGAGCGGTTTATGCAGCATACCACCTTTATAGATAACCTGGCGGTAAGGGCATCTTACGGTACCAATGGTAATCAATCTATATCACCCTATGGTACGTTGGCGAGAATGGGTAATTCCTTTTATTTTTATAATGGGACCTCGTTTGTCACTACCTCTTTTGTAAACAACCTGGGTAACAGCGACCTGAAATGGGAGTATACCCAGGGAATGAACCTGGGGATTGATTTTGCTGTCCTCGGAAATCGTATATCCGGCGCTATCGACTGGTACGATAAAACCACGCGCAACCTCATCTTCCCGCTCTCTATTCCTTCCACATCAGGATTTACAACAATTAGTACCAACTTGGGAAAGATAGGGAATAAGGGAATAGAAATAAACCTGAATACCGTTAATGTAAAATCGAAAACATTTACCTGGAGCTCCAACATCGCATTTGCACGTAACTGGAACAAATTGATCACCGCATATGGACCGGATCCGAAAACAGGCGTAGAGCCCGACCGCCCTTCAGATAATTTGTTTATCGGGAAAACGCTGGGAACAATTTATGATTACCGGGTAACCGGCATGTGGCAACAGGCCGACAAGGATAATGGAGGGATCATGACCGGGATGGTACCGGGAACCTACATGTTGCTGGACGTTAACAACGATGGAAAGATTACATCAGATAAGGACCGTGTTTTCCTGGGAGATACCAAACCGGCATTTACCTGGGGCTTTACAAACACTTTCCGCTATAAGGACCTTTCCCTGATGGTATATGTGTATTCTATGTGGGGCGGTGGCGGCCATTTTCTATCTGGCAGCAATACTCCTTACAACGATGGATATGCCAACAATCCGTCTATCAATCATATCGTATACGATTACTGGACACCCGCAAATAGCAGCGCCGTGTTTCCCCGCCTCAATTACCCGACAGCCGCCGCTTACAAAGGGGTGAAATATTTTGACCGGAGCTTTATCAAGGTGCAGAAAATTGCATTGACATACAATCTGTCAACACTGGCAAAACGTTATGGGATCAACGATATGAGCTGCTCTCTTAGCGCCGATAACCTGTTTACCTACGCCCCGCATTGGATTGGGCTTGATCCGGAAACCAATAGTGGTTTAACCGACGGCTCCATTCCCACGCTCAGAACGATTATGGCGGTATTTACTTTTAACTTCTAGATAGCATTATTATGAGAGTAATAAAATTCTTCTTCATACTGGTTATTCTTTCGGGATTTGTAGCTTGTAAAAAGTCCCTGACAGAAGTCCCCCTGGACTTTTACAGCCCCGAAAATTCCTATAACAATAAAGCGCAGTTTGAGTCCGCGCTGGCAGATATTTATCTTAAAGTGCGCACTTATTTCTACGCTGCTACTGATGCGGCGAGTAATTATGATATGCTGGGTTATGACGCAGATTTTGCGGATAACCTGTCGTTCACTAATTCAGTGGTGCCTTATTTCAGGTGGAACACTATCAATGCAGATAATGGCTTTGCCAATAAATGGTGGGGGCAGCTCTATAAAATTATTGCTGAGTCGAATACAATTATTAGCCGGGCAGAACTGCCCGCTGCGAAATGGGGATCGGAAGCCGAAAAGAACGCCATTGTAGGAGAAGCCCGTTTTCTCAGGGCTTTTGCCTATCATTTTCTCGCCAATATGTGGGGAGGGGTACCATTGGTAGTCAATGAAACCACATCGCCTAAATTTGATTATACAAGAGCGAGCCAGGATGAAGTTTATCAGCAGTGTAAAGCAGATTTAGTATTTGCCACCCAATGGATGACGGGTATCAATAATCAAATTTCCGGGAGAGCGCCACGAGAAGCCGCATTTAGCCTGTTGAGTGAAATCAGTATCTGCCTGAAAGACTACGCCGGCGCTGTAAAAGCGGCCGATTCCGTTATCCTTGGCGGGAACTGCCATCTGATGACTTCCCGCTTCGGTAAATGGACCGCTTTTTCGTCGAATGCACCGATGTACCAGGGCGCCTACCAGCCATGGGGCGATATTTATTTTGACCTGTTCCAGGATGGCAATTTCAATTTCAAGGAAGGTAACCAGGAAGCCCTCTGGAATATTGAACAAAGCTCAACGGTAATAGGCGGCAACAATACCGATGTAAATGCTTCGGGCGGTTTCTTCGTAATGGAGAGATGGTGGTGTCCCAAACCCTGGGGATTGGTGGACCTCGATGGCAAACCAAATTTCCTGCAGGACACTTTAATGGGAAGACCCAACGGCGCCCTCACTGCTACGAAATATGCCGACAGCCTGATCTGGCAGTATAAGGGAGATTGGAATAACGATATCCGGAACTCCAAATACAATATTATCCGTACCCATTACTGGACGAACCCGGCGAGTGCCTACTATGGTCAGCCCATTACCCGCGCGACTATGAAGGATCCTTCCTTATTCAGGGCAGGATGTGCGCCTACTTTTGTGAAGGCGGTTTCCTGTGTGCATTATAAAAAATTCCAGGACCCCACAAGCAAACAATGGCACGACAACGGAAGAACGTACAAGGATTGGTACATTATGCGTTTGCCGGAAACCTACCTTTTAAGAGCGGAAGCTAAAATGCGGCAGGGCGACCTGGGCGGTGCTGCCAGTGATATTAATGTCATAAGAACAAGAGCCCATGCTACGCCGGTGACCGGTGCAGATATTACGATCGATTTAATCCTGGATGAACGTGCAAGGGAACTATACATGGAAGAGTTCAGGTTAAATACCCTGATGCGCCTGGGAAAATTGACCGAATATTTAAGTAAATATAACGGGGATGTAAGGGAAACAGGGTATACACCGGACCCTAAAGTCAACAAAATGCCTGTTCCTAACCCTGTTATCCAGGCCAATACCGGCGCTCCATTAGCGCAGAATCCGGGTTATTGAGAATAATATTAGTTTTAAGGAGGATGGGAAAGCCATCCTCCTACGATATTTTATTAAAAACAAAAGTCTGATGATGTTTTCCAGGTGCAAGAAACGCTTGCTTTTATTGAGTTGTTGTTTTTCCTTATCTATCTTTTGTGCAACAGCACAAAAGACTGTGCAGTTAGAAGCCCCCGATGGGAAAACCCGGTTCCGGCTGTTTGTAGACGAGGGAGGTAAAATCGGGTATGATATTTTTTACCAGCAGCAGGAAGTGATTGAACGCTCCCCTCTGGGACTGGAGGGCTGGAGTGATCATTTGCATTTGATGACCGTTCGGCAGAGCGAAAAAGACGCTTCCTGGAAGCCGGTGTATGGAGAGAGAAGCGTAGTGCTTGACCAGTACCATGCCGGCATGTTTACATTCGAAGGAAATGAAAAACAACAGCTGCAAATAGAGGTCCGGGTCTATAACGAAGGCGTAGCTTTTCGTTATTGTTTTCCGGGAGGGGCTGGCAATAAAGTACGTATTCAAAAAGACCTGTCTGCATTCACGCTACCGGCGGGCACAATGGCCTGGTTTACCAATCATGCCCAGGGAAGTTACCGCTTGTTGCCATTGGAGAAATGGCCATCAGGCGCCGAAAGACCATTGACCTTACAGCTAAAGAACGGGCTATACGCTGCCCTGGCCGAAGCAGAAGTAGTAGACTACTGCCGTACCTATTTTGCATTAGACTCCACCAAAGCCAATACCATAGCTTGTGCTATGTATGAACCGGTGGAGTTGTCAAAACCATTTTCCACGCCGTGGCGGGTAATCATGATAGCAGAAAAACCTACGCAGTTATTACAACATAATGACCTGTTACTGAACCTGAATTTACCTTGCGCCATTAAAAATACCGCCTGGATAAAGCCTGGTAAAGTAATGCGTGAAATGACCTTATCTACCGATGGGGCAATGAAGCAGGTAGACTTTGCCGTGAAGCGACATTTGCAATACATCCACTTTGATGCAGGCTGGTATGGTTATGAATACGATACTGCTTCAGATGCATCGCATGTACAGGTGGATCCCCGCCGTAATCCGAAGAATGACTTGAGTTTGCCAGCAGTGATCAGCTACGCCAAACAACATGGCATCGGCGTTTTCTTATACGTAAATCAAATTGCGTTGGCAAAGCAGCTGGATAGCTTGTTGCCGTTGTATGAAAAATGGGGAGTGGCAGGAATAAAGTTTGGATTTGTAAATGTAGGTTCCTACAAATGGACCGTGTGGCTGCATGAGGCGGTAAAGAAATGCGCCCGTTATCACTTAATGGTGGATATCCATGATGAGTATCGCCCTACGGGCTTTAGCCGGACTTACCCCAACTTACTTACACAGGAGGGGATAAAGGGAAATGAAGAAATGCCCGATGCTACCCATAACACCGTGTTGCCATTTACCCGGTTCCTATGTGGGGCCGCTGATTATACGATCTGCTACTATCACCGGCCGGAGCTGAAACGCCGCCTTGCGGAAACGCAAAATGCACGTGTACTGAAAACCACCTCCATGCATCAAATGGCGTTGTCGGTCGTGTATTATAGTCCACTGCAATTTCTGTATTGGTACGATAAACCGGAAGACTCGCAGGACGAGCCTGAGCTGAAATTTTTTGATGCCGTTCCTACGGTCTGGGATGATACCAGGGTAGTAGATGGAGTCATCGGGGAGTACATTACCGTTGCCAGGAGAAGCGGAACGGATTGGTATGTGGGGGCCATCACTAATAACGACGCCCGGGATATTAAAATCAATTGCTCTTTTCTGACCCGTGGGAAGCGGTATAAGGCAGAGATTTACTACGATGACCCGGCGTCTCCGGTGCGCACTAAAGTATCCATAAAACAAGTGGAGGTAGACGCTTCCAGTATACTTGATGCGCATCTATTAGCGTCAGGAGGGGAAGCGATCCGGTTTACCCCATTGAAATAATAAACTGAAATTCCACGGGTACCAATGGCCTTTAAACCTACGCATTGCGTAGGTTTTTTTGTGTTAAGCGTGCTTGTCATGACGTTTCGATCCTGAAAACGCTGCAATTTTCTTTTGCTGTTCCAGTGTTATCTGCGCCATCTTTTCTGTTCCTAATGCTGCTGTCAGCAGCTCATCTATTGTTTTGTTTTTAGCATTAGACAATACTTCCTGGTGTTTTTGTTCCGTGTCTTTCAGGAGGTTAATCACCACTTGTTTGTCTTTATCATCCAGGTCGCTATACATGAGCAGCGTGGGTTTGTGGAGCAGCTGGTATAATTTAAACAGGATTTTTTCACCGGCTTTTGTCAGGCTCACCAGCTTTGCCCGTTTATCTTCCGGGTCCGTTCTTTCCGTTATATACCCCTGTTTTTTCAACCGGTTAAGGATATCTATACCAGTCGTTTGTTCGGTGAAGTTGTATTGAATGATCTGTGTTTTCTTTACTTCTTTCAGGTGGTAGATGGAGTTGAGAAAATAGAACCAATCCAGTTCAAACTCCGGTATCTCCTGCAGGGCCATTTTTGAATAGGCAGTTTGCATACCTGCGAGTCGCCCTATCAGCTTGGCAAATACGGTATCCAGGTCAGGAGGAGTAAGGCCGCTGAATAGCTGGCTGTTGCTTTCTTTAGCCAGGAAATACATGCAGAATTCCGTGGCGGAAGTGCCCGGATGCTGCTTTGTATAGGTCTCCCAGGCGCTAATTAGTTTCACAAGTTCACTCATGATTTATATCGAATTCGATGTAAATATAGTAAAAAACAGGCGGATATATTGGTTGGATCGTTTTTATAGCTATTTTTACATCGAAACAGATGTTTTTAAATATAAAGTAAAACGAAAACGATTAAATATTTTTAAGATGGATAATTTAACAACAGGCTACCTGACCAGGGCCGAGATATGGTTATACATTACAACGCTTATTTATTTCCTGATGAACGGGGCGCAGGTATTTGAGACCCTGGTATTTGTGCCTAAGTGGACCGATACGCCACCGGCCAACTTCAAATTGTTATTGGACGGACATGGCGCAAGCCTGAAAAATTTCTGGATCGTTTTTCATTCCCTGCATGAGGTGACGTTCCTGCTAGCTATCGTATTTTGCTGGAAAATTGATTTTGCCAGGAACTGGTTATTGATTTTATTTGCCATTCATTTTGCTGTGAGAGTATGGACCCTGGCCTTTTTTGCGCCTAACATCATCAACTTTCAGAAGATAGCCGAAACCAATGCTTTGGTAAACGACCTGGTAAATAAGACTATGCTTTGGAAAACACTCAACTACCTGCGGGTCGCTATTTTTATCGGGGTGTCGATTGGGTTGGCTCCTTTGTGTATCAGGCTATTTCATTTGCGACATTAAAAAACAACAACCCACGTAATATGATACTACCTAAGATCCGTGACAAAAGATTGATCACCGTTCGCCGCGGCGGCACGCTATCAGATGAAGACCATCATCTACTGGCCATTTGGGCGGCAGAATGTGCGCAGCATGTGTTGCATTACTTTGAAGCAGCGCAGCCCAATGATGATCGTCCGCGGCGAGCCATTGTATTAACGGATGCGTGGGTAAAGGGAGAAATTACTATGAAACAGGCCCATATGACGGCATTTATAGCCAATGCCGCCGCAAGAGATGTAGCTGGTGCCGCGAGATTTGCGGCATTGTCGGCAGGGCAGGCAGTGGCAGTAGCACATGTGGCTGCACATGAATTGGGCGCGGCGGCCTATGCCATCAGGGCCGCCATAGCTGCAGCGCCAGATGATAAAAAGGAACTGGCCCGGCAACAGGAATGCCAGTGGCAACGGGACCAGCTCCCCGAAAAAATCAGGGAGCTGGTGCTCGATGATCAGCGGTTGCGGAATGATATCTGCTGGTCAGTGTTTAATGAGCTTTCTGCCAATCCACTTCAAATGAAAAAATGAACATGTTGGCGCTCCCTATGTTTTACATAAATTCTAAAGGGATATTCGCGATTTCAGAACCTCGTTAGATGAATCTGTTTATGTAGATTTACAGAAAATAACCACTTCTCACATATGGAACGTATCACAGGAAAGGCATCCATCTTATTGTCAATTTTTAAGAGGAAAGGAGGAGAAGGGTTATTGACTAAGATCATTACGGATGAAAATAAAGCCGATTATCTCCAACAATTGACGTTATTGGAGATGAACGAAAAGCCTTTGTTGTGTTTTAAAGAGAATGAACTAAACTGGTTATTGTTGACCAACGAACGAGTATTAACAGCACAAGCCGGCGTAAAAATTATTATCCCTTTTTCAGAACTGATAAGAATAGATCTGGCATTGCATGAAGAGGCGAGGAACGGCGTCGCTAATTTGAAATACTTTACGCGATTGGCGTTGTTGGATCAAAATGGAAACCGGTATTTGGTAAGCGTAGAAAAAGGAGATCCTTACAAGGGCATTTATCAGATGCTACATTATGTTGCTTCTAACAACAGCGCCACTCATTGAGTGGCGCTCCCATTACAAATTATCCCCGCCTCTTATACACCCTCATCGCAAAAAAGTAAGCCAGCAATGTAATGCCCCCGCACCATCCCAATGCCACCCATATTCCATTGCCTACGGGCTGATGATAGAGCAATGCACGGATCGCTTCTACAATCGATGTCACCGGCTGATGCTCCGCAAAAGCACGAACGCCTGATGGCATTGACTTCGTGGGCACAAACGCCGAGCTGATCAATGGTAGAAAGTGAATGGGATAGGCGATAGCGCTGGCACCATCGATCGTTTTGGCGGTGAGCCCGGGAATGACTGCGATCCAGGTCAGTGCCAGGGTAAACATAGCCAGGATGCCAGCTATAGCCAGCCAGGACATTAAGCCTGCGGGCGAGCGAAAGCCCATCAGGAGCGCCACAAGAATTATGACGGTCAGCGAAATGACGTTGGATACCAACGAGGTGAGTACATGTCCCCATAATGCCGCGGAGCGTGCAATCGGCATAGAGTGGAAGCGCTCGAAAATACCCCGCTGTACATCGGTAAACAGGCGGAAGGAGGTGTAACCTACGCTGTTGGCGATGGCAATCAGCAGGATACCCGGCAATAGGTAATTTACATAGTTGTCGGTGCCGGTTTGGATGGCGCCACCTAACACATACACGAACAACAGCATCATGGCAATCGGCATGATGGTAACGGTGATGATGGTATCCATGCTGCGGGAAACATGACGCATAGAGCGTCCCAGCATCACGCCGAGGTCTATAAAGAAATAGTTTTTGATCGTTTCCATTAGTAGATAGTTTTTTTACCGACAATGGCGAGAAATATCTCTTCCAGCGTTGGTTGTTTTTCAATGTATTCAACTTGTGCAGGCGGGAACAGCTGCTTCAGCGCTTCCAGGGTGCCACTGGCGATAATTTTACCGTTATGCAAAATGGCGATGGTATCTGCGAGCTGCTCAGCTTCTTCCAGGTATTGAGTGGTCAGGAAGACCGTAGTACCGCTGCGGGCCAGTTCTTTGACGATCTCCCATACGACTATGCGCGCTTCCGGATCAAGCCCGGTGGAGGGCTCATCAAGGAAAATGAGGGACGGGTTTCCGACCAGGCTCATGGCGATATCCAGCCGCCGGCGCATACCACCCGAATAAATAGCGGCCTTCCGGTGGGAGGCGTCGGTCAAACCGAAGCGCTCCAGTAAATCATCCGCCACCTGCCTGGCATGGGGAAGATGCCGCAACCTGGCCATCATGATAAGATTTTCCCGGCCGGTCAATACTTCATCCACCGCTGCAAATTGCCCGGTGAGACTGATCGACTGCCGCACTTGTTCGGACTGCAACGATACATCGAATCCATTTACAATGGCTTGCCCGCCGTCTTGTTTCAACAGCGTGGCAAGGATTTTAACCATGGTAGTCTTGCCTGAGCCGTTGGGGCCAAGCAATGCGAAAATGCTCCCTTTTTTTACCTGGAAGTCCACGCCCTTCAACACCGGCATATTTTTATAGGATTTTTCCAGTCCTTTTACTGCGATAGCGATTTCATTTGATAACATATACATACGTACTTATGCGGTTAACAATGTGATGCCACTCATATCTGCTTTCCCGTTTTTCAGGAATTCGAAGGTCATCCGGTCTGCCTGGCAGTCGGTAAACCGGATATGTTTCAGGCTCCTGCATTTGAAGAAAGTGTTGGTGAGCGTCGAATGCTGGAAAGTCACCCTGGAAAAGGATGCATTTTCAAAATAACAATCCTCCAGCGTACCTTCGAATACGAGGTTGGCTAAATGGGTAGCATTAAACACCGTGCGGTGCAGCCGCACATTTACCAGGGTATTTTTCTCCATGGCACAAGATGTAAAGGTAGCCCCGGTCAAATCGGCGCCGGAGAAGTCGCAGTTTTTAATGTGACTTCCTGAAAATTGAGCTGCTTTCAGGGTGCAATCATTAAAATGATTATCTACCAAATGGGAATTTCCTATGTGGCTGTTATCCAGGTTGGATCCGGAGAAATCGCAGGCAGTAATCATATTGTTTTTCAGTAAAAGCCCCGACATTTCAGCCCCGATAAATTTGCAACGCTGCATGTTGGACGAGCTGAACTTCTCGTGCAGGTTTTTCAACCCGGAGAAGTCGGCATCTACCCAATTCCCGAGCGACATATCCCAGTTGAGCGGTTGCTTTACGGGCTGTTCATCCAAAACAACTATGGATGCGCTTTCGGGGGAGGAAGTGAATTTTTCTGAGAAATAATTCAGGTCAACTCCCAGGATTTCCGCAAGTTGGTTAAGTGTAATGATATCCGGGATAGATTCTCCCCGTTCCCATTTTCCTACCGCCTGCGGGCTGATAAATAGCTGTTGTGCCAGCTGTGCCTGTGAGATATTTATTTTTTTTCTAGCCTGGGCAATTTTATTACCGATCATTTTAGTTTCCATAAATGTGTTTTTTTGTTTTTTGTGTCGACTCCACAAAGGTATTTCGATGTATACCGGGCCACCTAAAAACAACCGCCACCCTTAGTTGTATGGACGCTACTTGTAGTTGTTATTTGACAACTGGAAGTAGTATTTAGTTGAAATTCAATTTAATAGAAAAAAGTGGTATCGCGCGTTGAGGCTGTCAAAATGAAGCGTGTGACCTCCAACCCACCATTGGAAATATTAGAGAAGAATAAAATTTAATCCCAGGAATTACCTGTTTCATCCCAAATTATTGAGTGCCTGCCACAAATACCCTCCGGATCTCTGCCATTCGTATTTCTTTGAGCTAAACCAGGATTATTATGGGGAAATGGGTTATAGAAACCAACAATCTGACCTTTGGCTATAGCAAACGAACGGCCGTATTTGATAAAATTAATCTCAGGGTGGAAACCGCTGCGATTTATGGTTTTATGGGACCCAATGGGGCAGGAAAAACTACCCTGATAAGGCTGTTGTTGGGTTTACTACCGCATCATACAGGTGAGATCATGTTATTTGGAAAGCCTTTAAAGGCCAACAGGTTAGAGATTTTATCGAAAACAGGTTGTCTTGTAGAGCAGCCCTCGCTATATGAAAACCTAACAGGCAGGGACAATCTCAACATTACCTGCATGATCAGGGGACTTCAAAAAGACAGCATCGATAGGGTGTTACAGATGACGGGCCTCACTGATGCTGCCAGTAAGCGGGTAGACGCCTATTCACTGGGGATGAAACAACGGCTGGGCCTCGCCATAGCCCTGCTTCCACAACCAGAACTATTGATACTCGATGAACCGGTAAATGGGCTCGATCCTTTGGGAATAGTTGAGATCAGGGAGTTATTGATTCATCTCAACAGAGAATATGGTACTACCATATTTCTTTCCAGTCATCTTTTGTCAGAACTGGAGAAGCTGGTGACACATATCGGCATTTTACGGAAGGGCGAATTGATATTTCAGGGAAGTGCTGCTGAACTCGACGCTATACAACAGCACCAATCCACGGTGATGATCGATACGGATAATAATCACGGTTGTTTACAATTGCTGAAACAGGACTATCCGGCGATCTCGTTGGTGGCCGACAGGCTGCATATCCCTTACGGGGATAAAGAAACCATTGGCGATTTATGCCAAAAGATGGTACTGGCAGGCTTTCGTCTATATGAAGTAAAAACAGACCATCACGACCTGGAAAATATATTTATGAAATTAACAAGTAACTAATAATGGCGAAGTTCTGGCCTTCCTTATTAACGGAATTTATAAAAATCCGGCATTCATTTGCCCGGTGGCTAATATTACTGGGTGGGTTTATTATGCCCACATTTGTGGCTTTTGTTGTGCTTACCAAATGGGAACATATAGCCCGTGAGGCGGGAAATAATCCCTGGAGTTTATTTGCTGAGATGTCCTGGAAGGGGATGTCTTTCTTTTATTCTGTCTTTTTCATCGTGTTGTTAACCTGCCTGTACTTTAATATAGAATATAAAAATAACACCTGGAAACATATTTTCACACTCCCCATAGGGAAAGGACAAGTATACCTGAATAAAGTGCTTTCGATGACGGTGTTTGTAGTTTGCTATTATATGCTGTTTATCCCATTTTGGGTGGCTATGGGGTATTTGCTGGGAGCTGTTAAGCCTCCGCTGCACTTTACCAGCCATGCGCCGGATTATGCCCTGCTGTTCAGGAATTGTTGTCACTCCCTGATTTCCTCACTGAGCATTATTGGCATCCATATTTGGCTGAGTATACGGTTTAAGAATATGATTATCCCGATTGCCGTGGCTGTTTTCGGTTCCATTGTGATGGTGGCGCTTTTCCAGGGAGCGGCAATGGAAATCAAATATTTTCCCTATGCCTATCACTATTTATCGATTGCCACGCCTTACTTTTTTCATGAATATACGTGGGGTCCATTGCCGGAGCACGAATGGTATAGCATCGGATTTTTTATATTGTTTTGCTCATTGGGATATTGGGACTTTACCAGGAATTTTGCAGGTGATCATTAAATCCAACCAGATCATTATTGACCCAAACCGGATGAACGGATGTAACTATCCGTCAATGGCTCCTTGATTTTAGATCATTACAGTAAATTCGTAAAAGTCCGGGAAGCCTGTATATCAACCTGGAGCATATATATAAACCACCATTAAAAATGTATGTATGAAAAAATTGCTCACCGCATTATTGCTGTTTGGTCTGCCTGTATTGGTCAGCGCCCAGATTTTAAATCCTGCTAAGTGGAACTTTGCCGCAAAGAAGATTAACAGCAGTACTTATGAGTTGCATATGACCGCCACGATAGATGCGGGCTGGCATGTGTATGCGCAGGATACAGGAGAAGGACCTACGCCCACTTCCTTCACGCTGGCCAAAAATCCCCTTGTAGTGCAAGTGGGTAAGGTAATGGAAACAGGGAAGCTGAAGAAATCATTTGACCAAAACTTCAATTCAGAAATGAGGTACTACGAAAACCAGGTAGATTTTGTACAAAAAGTAACCGTGAAAGGTAAGGCAGCCACCAGGGTGAATGGAACGGTGAAGTTCATGGCCTGTGATGATCACCAGTGCCTGCCAGCCAAACATGTACCCTTTTCCTTCAATATAGCAGGGAAGTAAATAAAAAATGGCTCTGGTCCTAAGACCGGAGCCATGGTTGTTTCTTTCTTTTCCTACGCTGGTATTATCCAGATCAGGTCCGAGGGTATGTTCTCAGGTCTGTTTTACGAGACCACCCCTTTTCGGGAAACTTCCGCTATAAGCAGCGGAAAAATCGTGCCATTACCCTAATTCACTTGTTACCAGGGAGAGAGAATATTTCCAGGCATCCAAAGGCAGGAAGGATTTCCACAGGCGATACATTTGCGATACAGATTGTGCATATATTTTCCACTCTGCAAACGGAACGAAGCAGCATATGTGGGAGACTTTTATAGATAGCCAGCATTCAGGCTGTCCGGAAAGCTCATCTATGGGCTTTCCTGGCATAGTAAATGAGGCATATTGGTTCTCTAAAGGTCTTTCACTATGAGCGGCAACACAACGCCAGGCAACACTGGTTTGAGAGCAGAAGAAGCGCACACTATACATCCCGTATCCCCGGCGGGGGATCACGGACACAAAAAAAGTTTTCTATCTACCTACATCTTCAGTACTGACCATAAAATGATTGCCAGGCAGTACCTGGTAACAGGTATGATATGGGCTATCATTGGCGGGTTGTTCTCTGTATTGTTTCGCCTGCAGTTGGGGTACCCGGATGCTTCTTTTCCCTGGTTAGAGAGCATACTGGGGCATTGGGCCAAAGGGGGCCGCATTTCAGCAGAGGCCTTTTACGCCATGATCACCATGCATGGCACCATTCTCATCTTTTTTGTATTGACTGCCGGCTTGAGCGGTACGTTCTCCAACTTATTGATTCCTTTACAGGTAGGGGCCCGTGATATGGCTTCTCCTTTTTTAAACATGTTAAGTTATTGGTTCTTCTTTCTCTCCAGCATGGTGATGATGAGTTCCCTGTTTGTACAAACAGGGCCGGCATCCGGAGGCTGGACGTCCTATCCTCCGCTGAGCGCGTTGGGAGATGCTTCCATTGGCTCTAAGATAGGGATGGACTTATGGCTGGCCAGCATGGCGCTTTTCGTGGTATCGCAACTACTCGCCGGCATCAACTATATTACTACGATACTCAATATGCGCACCAGGGGCATGCAAATGAACAGGCTGCCATTAACCATGTGGGCGTTCTTCTTCACGGCTATCCTGGGTGTACTATCGTTCCCGGTATTGCTGGCTGGTTTTATCCTGTTGCTCATGGACCGGCATGCGGGTACCAGCTTTTACCTGAGCGAGATATTTATTGGAGGCAGGATATTGCCGAATGAAGGAGGCAGCGCTATCTTGTACCAGCACCTGTTCTGGTTTCTCGGGCATCCCGAGGTATACATAGTAGTACTTCCGGCGATGGGAATCGTATCAGAAGTGCTGGCGGTACATTCCAGGAAGCCGGTGTTTGGATACACGGCGATGGTACTCTCTCTCTTTGCCATCACTATGTTGTCTTTCCTGGTGTGGGCGCATCATATGTTCGTGGCTGGGGTCAACCCCTTATTGGGATCATTCTTTGTGTTGCTCACGTTATTGATCGCCGTGCCTTCCGCAGTAAAAGTGTTCAACTGGCTGACTACGATCTGGCGGGGACAGCTGCATTTCAACCCGGCTGCTTTGTTTGCCATTGGTTTCGTCAGCACTTTTATTTCTGGTGGACTAACAGGTATCTGGCTGGGTAATTCTACGATAGATGTTTACCTGCACGATACCTATTTTGTTATCGCACACTTCCACCTGGTTATGGGTGTATCAGCTATACTGGGTATGTTTGCAGGCGTTTATCACTGGTTTCCTAAAATATATGGCCGGTTCCTGAACAATACATTGGGCTATATTCATTTTTGGATTACGCTGATGGGGGCGTATGTGATTTTCTGGCCCATGCATTACGAAGGTCTGGCCGGTATGCCAAGACGGTACTATGATTTCAGCAATTGGCAATCGTTTAAACAATTTGGCACATTAAACGAAGTCATAAGTTTGGCAGCCATAGTGGTGTTTGCAGCGCAGCTGCTGTTCGTGCTTAACTTTTTCTATAGCATTTTCAAAGGACGGAAATTAACCACCCTAAACCCCTGGAAGGCCAATACGCTGGAGTGGACAACGCCCATTCATCCGGAGCACGGCAACTGGCCCGGTGAAATTCCCGTCGTGTATCGCTGGGCCTATGACTATGGAAAAAATGGAGAGGAGTTTATACCGCAAACGATCCCGCCAATGCCGGGTGAAAAAGACATCACCTGAAGCGCAGATTATTTATCCCTTCCAAAAACAACTCTTAGTTTCTCCTTGGCTTTTTCCAGTGTTTGCTTTTGTTTTTCCGGGAGATTTTTACCTGCCCGGTTGATATAGAAGTTCAACATAGACATCGCCGACTGATAAGGAGTGCCTTTTCTGCGGTGGCTTTTACGCGATGAGCGTTTGAGCGACTCCGCAATTTCCTGTGGATCATCAGATTTGAAAATACCCTGTTTGAGATCCAGGGCATCGCTGGTTGCCATAACATGCGCCGACCATTTTCTGCCGGTCTTTTTTTGGTTGCGGGTGGTATGTGGTGTTTCCTTCTTCATAACCCGGGTTTTTGAAAGAAACCATCAACAATGAATCCAGAAAATGGTGGTTTAAGGAACCTTTTTATTAGTGATAATTCCCTAATATTGCACGGTCGGTCAAACCGTGTTTACCCGTTTACAATCCCTGTATACATGAAACTATATTCCAAAGCTGTCCTCGCATTCATATGCTTTAGTTGTATTTACCTGCAAGCCGATGCGACTAACTTCTCAGATACCACCACGGTATTAATTATCCAGAAAGACGGAACAGTACCCGAAGGCGCCACGAAAGTGGGCGATGTAAAAGTGACCGATGGTGGCTTCAAAGTTAACTGCGGATACGACCATACGCTGGAAGAGGCCAAAGCTAAAGCTATCAAGGCAGGTGGTAATATTGTGAAAATCCGTGAGTTGAAATCACCGGATATGTTTAGTTCCTGTTACCGCCTGTTCGGCGAAATTTATTACCATCCCGA
Organism: Chitinophaga eiseniae; assembly: GCF_012641265.1. Lineage (GTDB taxonomy): Bacteria > Bacteroidota > Bacteroidia > Chitinophagales > Chitinophagaceae > Chitinophaga > Chitinophaga eiseniae_A. Next base: position 509,414 of record NZ_JABAHZ010000001.1, read on the forward strand.
TATGTCCGGGTTAATGGCCAACCGGCTCAAATTGTTCGATACCATTATGCAAACCCTGCTGCCGGATACTGCGTCCTATGCACTGCTCTATGTGTATCGCGTGGAATCTGCTATTGGCGCTGCTATTTCCTATAATGTATCCTTAAATGATTCCGTTGCCTGTCGCATGAGAAATGGCTCCAAAAAGATCATTAAAATATACCAAACAGGTTTAACCAAAATATCTGCGCGGACGGAATCCCACGATGAAGTAACTATCGACATCCATCCAGGGAGGGCTTATTTTGTGCGATGCGCCATTGGTATGGGGGCATTTGTGGGCCGGCCCAGGCTCAATATCATTGAAACTGATACGGGGTTGAACGAGTTTAACGGGGTAAAGGAGCGGTCAAAGAAAGAAGTAGTGGATGATGTGTATTAGCGATTGGGTAAGGAGCAGAGATATGTTGCAGTAAAATAAGACTTGGATAGAATAAAGGCTATTATTTCTTTAGTTACTTACAATAATAATTATGAAGACGGTATTTTTTTTGTTTTTTGCAATGCTAATAGTCGGTTGTGGATTCCCTTTTAGCTGTGAGGAATTTCAGCGTGAACACATAAAACCTGGAAAAGTGGCAGGTTGGGTGGTGGAAAAGAAGAAAATGGTTAACAGAGACTGTTTTGGTGAAATCATTGTCAAGGCACAAGGGCGATTCGATACCCTAAAATACTTACCTACTTGCAATGGGGTGACACAAAGAGAAGTATGGACAAATGTAAATGTTGGAGACTCAATATTTAAAGCAGCAGGAGAAAACACCGTTGTAATTATCAATAATAGCGGAAAGAAGGTACTTGAAATTTCATGCTTGGCTATAAAATAATATCTATTTGTGCAGACGTTAAATAAGGCGTATGGTCCATTACGAAAATCTCAATTAAACCCCTGCCTGAACTCCAGCGGCGACTGCTTCGTTTTTATCTTAAACAATTTACTAAACGACTGCGGATGCTCAAACCCCAGCTCATACGCAATCTCACTAACAGATAAATCACTGGTAGATAGCTTCTCTTTCGCTTTTTCTATCAGCTTTTCATGGATGTGCTGCTGGGCATTTTGCCCGGTAAGGGAGCGTAACATGTCGCTGAGATAGCGGGGGGAGAGGTGCAGCTGTGCTGCCAGGTATTCTACCGTGGGGAGGCCCTGGTGCAGGGCTTTCTCATCATCGAAGTAGTTGTTCAGCAGCTGTTCCATGGCCGATAGCAGGTCGTTGTTTACTGCTTTCCTGGTAATGAATTGTCGTTTATAAAACCGGTTGCTGAAGTTAAGCAATACCTCGATGTAAGACAGCAACACGTCCTGGCTGAAATCATCTATCGGGTTGTTGAGCTCCCGGTTGATGTGTTCCAGCACTTCCAGGATGGTGGTTCTTTCTTTTTCCGACAGGTGAAGCGCTTCATTGGCTTCATAGGCAAAGAAGCCATACTTTTTAATGTCTTTACCCAGTGCATGGTTGCGGATAAAGTCGGGATGAATGAGCAGGGTGACGCCGTATAATTCGGTTTCATTTTCCATGATGGAAATGATTTGATGAGGGGCGGTAAACACCAGGCCGCCCTCATCAAAGTCATAATAACCTTGTCCGTAGCCAATTCTGCCTTTCGGCAACTTTTTATAAGATATCTTGTAGAAATTGAGCAGGAAGGATTTGGGTAACTCTTCTACCGCTGCTGCAATTTTGGTGTTGTCGATAAGACTCACCAGTGGATGCATCGGGCTGGGTAAGCCCAGCAACCGGTGCAGCGTAGTGATGTCATCAATCTTGTAAGGAACCGGCGTAGCTCTTTTCATATGGCTAATTTACGGATTATACGCCTAGTATGCTTTTACCCAATTCTTTCCTGAACGCTTCGGCGCCAATTTCGAGGCGGCGGGCGTACAGCGACTGCGCATCCTTGCCGGCTACATAGCGTACCTGGTCTTTGCCGTCGGTGGCGGCTTCATATACCACGGCGGCTATCTGTGCAGCGCTGGAAAAGTTGTTGACGTCGAAAAGTGCCCATACCTTTTTGCTGGTGTCATCATAGGCAGGGTGGGAGAGCATATCAAGAGAACGGCCGGCAAAATCGGTAACAATACCACCCGGTGCAACGGTTTTTACGCCAATGTTAAAGAGCGACAGCTCATAAGCCAGGCTTTCACTCCAGCCTTCGAGGGCAAACTTGGTGGCATGGTATACGGAGCTAAGTGGGAAAGTAAGGAAGCCGCCCATGGAGGTGGTGGTAATAAACAAGCCGCTTTTTTTCTCCCTGAAATACGGGATAAAGGCCTGGGTTACCCGCAATACACCCAGCAGGTTGGTGTCCAGCTGCCGGGTCAGTTGTTCATCATTGAAGCCTTCCATAGGTCCCATCAGTCCATAGCCGGCGTTGTTGAATACTACATCTACACCTAGTTGTATAGCCTGATCTACGGTGGAGCGAATTTGTGCGGGATTGGTGACGTCTAATGGCAATACGGTTACATTGTCGAGTTGCGCCAGCGACGACCCTTCCGGTTGACGCATAGTGGCAATCACTTTCCATCCCTGCTGCTGGAATAATTCTGCGGTGGCTTTTCCTAACCCGGTAGAAGCACCGGTAATAAAAATTGTTTTCATGTTTTGTGCTATTTATACCACAAAATTCCACCAGTGGGAGGGATGTTACGTAACCATAATGAAGATGATTGTAGCCAAAATGACGAAAGCGGGGTCAACAGTCATCATTCCATTGTTTACTATCAAACCACCGCAATACCTGTTGCCGTTCCCGGGCGTTTCCCGCTTTATGGTAATACTCATTGGAATGCGGATCGTAATGGTAGGCCTGCTCCCATTCGCATATATTAGATACCATAGTTTCAAGGGCATCCATGATGAAGTGGATTTCTTCATCCGTCATAGTAGGATGTATGGACAGGCGGATCCAGCCTGGCTTCGCAGATAGATCGTCCGATTGGATCGCCTTTAGTATGGCGTACGACCGGGATGCTGGCACATCGAGCAGCAGGTGCCCGTAAGTGCCTGCACAGGAACAGCCTCCCCGTAGCTGTATCCCAAAGTGGTCATTCAGCAACCGGACTACCAGGTTATAATGTGTACCAGTTACCAGGAACGCCACTACGCCCAGCCGATCTTTTACATCCGGCTCCAGCACCTGCACCTGTGGGATGCGGGCCAGCCGGTGAAAAATAATGCGGAGTAAGGCGGCCTCCCGCGCCAGGATATAAGGCGTGCCCATCGCTTCTTTCAGCCGTATGCAAAGGGCGGCCTTAATGCCGGCCAGAAACGGGGGCGTGCCGCCATCTTCCCGCTGCTCAATATCTGTAAGGTAGGCATGCACTTTCCAGGGATTGCTGTAATGCACCGTGCCGCCGCCGGGGTGGTCGGGGATGGTATTGCGGTAAAGCTGCCGGTTGAAAACCAATATCCCCGGCGTACCCGGACCCCCCAGGAATTTATGCCCAGAGAAATAAATAGCATCCAGGTGAGCGCCGGGCACCTCCGGATGCATGTTCATATCGACGTACGGTGCGGAACAGGCAAAGTCAACGAAGCATAAGCCGTCATGTTGATGCATCAGCTGCGCAACCTGGTGATAGGGCGTTTGGATGCCCGTTACATTGGAGCACGCAGTGATGGCGGCAATTTTAAGCGGCCGGTGTCTATATCGCTCCAGTAAGGCGTTGAGATGCATAAGGTCTGTATTCCCGTTATTGTTACGCGCAATAATTTCCACGGTGGCAACGGTTTCCAGCCAGCTAAGATGATTGCTGTGATGTTCCATATGCGTTACAAAAACCACCGGCCGGGCTGCTTCTTCAAGTGGCAATAACCGTGCATGTTCCGGCATGCGCAGGCCCATTAATCGTTGTAGCTTGTTGACGGCGCTGGTCATGCCACTCCCGCAAAACAATAATACGTCTTCTTCATTGGCATGAACATGTGCTTTTATTATTTTTTTCGCTTCGGTATAGGCCTCCGACATGAGTGTTCCGGTTATCGTGGTACCGGTATGGGTATTCCCCACAAAAGGTAGTATTTCTTGCCGGATACGCTTTTCAATCGGGCCATAGGCGCGGCCGCTGGCTGTCCAGTCGGCGTAGAGGAGCTGCCGGCGCCCAAAGGGACCATCGAAATACTGTTGCTGACCGATAACATGCCGGCGGTAAACTGAAAAATGGCTTTCCAGGCTGGGTGTTGATAGCTGGATCATGACTATTTTGATTGAGCCGTGGTGGAAGATTTAAACAGCGCATGCGGAGGCTTGCTCAGTTGCGGATGCAGAAAAGCGTAAGCCAGGAAAAGCAATGCGGCGAATACACCCAGTATCGCCAGTTGCGCAGCTGATACTTTTTGTACCGGCTGCCGGGTGTTGGTGTCGCACACTTCACCGGGACAATGCTGTATTGGTTTCTTAAAGAAAAGCGGATACGCCAGGCAGCCCAGGCAGATCCCAAATGCAGCTTCAAAGAAGAGGAATAGCAGGCATACCAGGCAAATAATGCCGGTAATAGGGCTGTAGGCATTTTCTACCAGGAAAAGATAAAACATAGTAGCAGATAGCACAATGCCGATGCTCCAGGCAAACCGTTTCTGGGGGGCGCCCACATATTCCGGCACCTGGCGGCGAACCATTAACCGCCCCAGGATCATCGAAGGCGCATACCGGGGATTGATGAATACCCGCATCAGCAGGTCGAGTAAAAAAGTGGGGATCACATACTTTATCAATATAAAGTTACCATCAAAAGCAATAAACATCAGGGAAGTATAGGTGGCCAGGAAGAGGATGCCCGCGGCGGCCCTGATCTCCCGTTCATTGAGCACAGGAATATCATAGCCCGTTACTTTTTCGCCAAATTGTATAAAGTTGTTCATGTTGGTGGATTGTTACGTGTAATAGTGAGGCGTTTGTTTGCCTGATATAAAATTAGGAGAAAGGAGCTGCCACAGGAGTGCCCCGTCAACAAACAACGGGTCGGGACCAACGAACAACGGAATAGCGTCAAGCACGGGGAACAATTAGGAGATGGAGAAATATTTATCGACATTTATCCCATTAAATACCGTAATGAAGAAACTATCTGATATAAGGCGGTTTCAATTGTATGTATGGCTGGTGCCCGCATTCCTGCTGTTGAAACTGTTGACAGATACATTAAATGGCGCGGATGATTTCCTGGTACTGCGGGGTGTCAATGTAGCCTGGCTGACCATCTATTTATCGGTGGTCAACTACTACCTGCTGGAATGCACGCTTCCCCAATTTAGCTGGAAGAAGCCGGTTGCTGGTATCTTCTGGGTGCTACTATACCTGGGTATTTATTCATTCGGCTTTTATGGGTGGCGTACCCTGGGGGCAACGCTGCATATTTTTACTTCATTGGGCCCCGCCGTTCCAACCGGGAAAAGAATTGGTGCGCTGACCGGTTTGGGGATCGGCTCGGCATGTTTTTTTGCGATCGTGCGGCATATCTTTAACCACATAAAACTGAAGCAAACTGCCCAGCAACTGCTGATTGAGCGTCAACAGGCAGAACTGAATTTCCTGAAATCCCAGACCAACCCACATTTTTTATTTAATACCCTGAATAATATTTATTCACTGGCAAGGGATAAATCAGACCTGGCGCCAGAATCCATCCTGCGCCTGTCGAAGATGCTGAGGTATATGCTGTACGAAACCAGTGGCCCCTATATTGCCGTGGAACAGGATCTTAAAATTATAGAAGATTATATAGCCCTGGAGGAGCTGCGCTACGACGATTCCCTCCGCATCAATTTTAACCATGACCTGGAAGACAGGAAGCAGTCGTTACCACCTTTATTGTTGATGCCATTGGTAGAAAATGCTTTTAAACACGGGGTGTCGGAAAGCCGGGAGCACCCTTTTATAGATATTCATCTTTCGATAAAAAACAGGCGGCTGTTTTTTATCGTCAAAAATTCCACCGGCGATGAAGCCAGCTATCCCGATGTCCGGGAGAATATCGGGCTCTCTAACCTGCGCCGGCAGCTGGAATTACAGTATACGGATTACCAGCTGGAGGTAAAACAGGAAGCATTCGTTTTCACCGCTATCTTAAAAATAAATCTCGATACGCATGTCCAGGATAAAGTGCATCATCATAGAAGATGAGCCGCTTGCGGCAAAAGTGCTGAAAGACTATATATCAGAAGTTCCCTTCCTGGAGCTGCAAGGCGTATTTAAAGACGCGATACTGGCAGCCGAGTTCCTGTTGCGCGATGAAACTGACCTGCTGTTTTTGGATATCCATTTACCTAAACTGAAAGGCATGGATTTCCTGAAAACATTGGCCAATCCGCCGGCAGTGATTATTACCACGGCTTATCACCAGTATGCGGTAGAGGGATTTAACCTGAATGTAACCGATTACCTGCTGAAGCCCATTGAATTTGAGCGGTTTTTAACGGCAGTAAATAAAGTCCGTGTAGCGCAAACGAAAACCACGACAGCGGCCAGGGACTTTATTTTTGTAATGGTGCAGAAGCGTAAAGTACGCATTCTCCTCTCAGAAATATTATATATCGAAAGCCAGCGGGAATATATCAAAATCGTTACCGCCAAGGGGGAGCATATATCCAAAATGAGCACGCATGAAATAGAAACGCTGTTACCGCCGGAAAATTTCAAGCGCGTGCACAGGTCCTTTATCGTGGCGGTGAATAAGATTGAATCTTACACGGCAGAAACGATTGAAATGGCTGGAATGGCCATTCCGATAGGAAGAGGGTATAAAGATGTGATGGATAAATTATAACCGTCTTTGGCAGTCGCACACCTCACCGCCACTATCCAGCAAACAATGGGGCATCATCCCTGTCATTTTTATGATGGGAAAATTATCGACGCCGCGAAGAAAATGCTGGCCGAAACAGATAAGCCCATCGAGGAAATTGCCAATATACTGACCTACGATCCTTCCAACTTCTCCAAGTTTTTTTAAAAAAAAACTGGGCAAACACCCGGGCATTTCAGGGAAAAAGTAGAAACACCGGATGCGGTGGCTTATCATAAATCTGCATCAGCTCTCGGCGGATTGACCAATATCAAAGACATTGCACCCCTCGTGGAGTTCCTGGTAACAGACGGTTGGTGGATTACCGGGCAAACCATTTTTGCCAACGGAGGTTATACTACCCGTTAAAAGGCCTTCTTCCTTTTTTACTTTTAACCGGTTTCCCGTTGGCATCGAACAAGCAGTTGTTGCCAACGGGAACGCCACATCCACTATAGGTCTCGTCAGAGATATCGCTATTTATTAATGTGCAGCATAATATCTCTTCTGAGCGTATCTCCTTGTGGAGACAAGACTTTCGACACTACTTTAAATTTTCCGGATACCTTGTAAGGATTGGTAACATTGATGGTAGCGAGATGCATACTGGAAAATGAGAAGGATGGATAAATGAGATTGATGCTGGTATCCAGCGGCGTGATCACAAAAAACACTTTGACGGGATCAGTGACCATACCCCGGCCTGGATTACGGACCAATTCGGCGGAGATAGAGAAAGCTGTACTGGTATCGCCGGTGTAGGGATCGCTGGTAAGTAGTATATCATCTGGCAGTGCGGTGTTCACTGTAATGAATGTATCGATCGTATAGATATCGGTAGTGGCCTTGATCATGCATTTACCCGGTTGCTTGCTAACTAGGGTGGTGGTAGCAATGCCCTCATCGTTGGCCTTTACAACCAGGATGGTGTCATTGTTGGGAAATGCACCGCTCTTGGCCACGAAGGTTACGGTACGCTTATCGGCGCTTGCTTCGGGGTTGATTTTTACCTTGATATGGCAGCTGGAGGCGCTGTCAGCATCCAGCGAGGTGACAGAAAGTTCCTGGAATGTGATGATATCCCTCAGTTTAGGTCCGGATGTATTACCCAGGGAATAGAGATCATCTTCCCGGTCGCAGGCGGGCAGGAGAGCAAGTAGCAGGATATTTATCAGGACGGTTAATTTGGCTTTCATCATTGCTCAGGGAATTAGTGTGAAGCTGGTAATTTGTTCTCTCCGGTTGTTAAGCCGGTCCTGGATCGTAAGACTTACCCTTATCTCTATTGGATCTGCCGATTGTACGTCGGAGTGGATCTCAACAATCTGTGTATAGGTAAGGAAATCGTCGCTGATCAGCATCGTTTTTTGCCAGCTGGCGGGATCTATGGCTACTTTCAGGTCGGAAAGCACAAAGCTCACTACCTGTACGGGGTTCTGTTCGGGGCTGGTTACTACGGCATCATAGAAGACGGTACACACATCGCGTCCGTTTTTTACATTGGAGCTTCCATCTGAAGCCAGTATTTTAACGTTGTCGAGCAAAAGAACTGGTTGTTGTACCATTGTTACATATTTTGACGGGTTCTGAAAATGGCACTTCCCACGCCGTTCAGGAGTGATTGTACCCTTACATCAATAGATAGCGACACGAATGGAGATCCGTGGAATCTGAGGTTATCCTTTGCAGTGGTAGGATTTATTGGTTCGCGGTAATACAGGTAAAAGCCGCTATTGACTTTGAGCCATGGCCATAATTTTATGCCTGTGCCCAATATCAGTGCCTGGCCACCGATAAGCCCTCTTCTTACACTGTCTTTGGCAACAGCATCTACAGAAATGCCGATAAGGAAAGAAAGCCTGGAGCGAACTATAGGTCCAAAGCCTCTATATTCCCGCAACGGGATGGAATCATCCAATGGAGATAATGCTACCTGTACACCTATATATGGATTTACCCGGCCAATGCCCCAAACATAAGCGAGGCCTAAGTCGGAAGCGATAAATTGGCTCGCCTGCTTCACAAATTCTTCGGGGTAGGTACAGGCCAGCACGCCCTGTAGTTTGATGGAACTGGCGATTAAGCTGTAAGTTAAATACCTGTTGGCTGCATCGCGGGATTCAATTGCGGCTTTGAGATTTTTCGCTATGAGCCCATAGGTCCCGCTCACAGATAAACTGCTGTCTTTAGGAATGACGTGATAAAGCTGCGCCATAATGGCTGGGATATCTGGTTCTTTAATAGCTGACCAGTTAACCTGCATCATGCTATTGGTAGCCTGCGCAACAAAATTATTCTTGGCAACTTTTTTAAGAGAGTCATTCAGAAGGGCATCTCTGCTTATCTCCTCAATCCGGATAGCTGCAGTGGCAATGTTATTATACATTTCTGCATAGCCGTGTAATTGGCTGATGATATCCTTATCTGATAGTTCGAGGGTATAGTCCTTGTTAATTTTTCGGGCGGTGCTGAGTGCATTTTCTCTTATCGCTCTTACAAAGTTAGAGAATGTTTGGTCAAAAGGAATGTGAGGATTAGCCACATTGACTTTGGCAAAATTGTTCAGCAATGCAGGGATGGCATCATTGCTTACCAGCGCGGCCAATACAGCAGCCGATTCTGCATCCGTCAATGCTTTCTTGCTGTAAGTGTTTATTTGTATGAAATAATCTGTACTGGGCTTAAGTGTGATCAGATGGGGTATTATTACCTGGGTGCCGGTATCGGCGAAGTTAACGTTCCGGGTAACAGAGTCCACCAGGATAGGCGTCAGGGTGTTGTCCAGCAGCACATCATTGGAAAGGAAAATTCTTTTTCCATTTACTCCTTTTCCTTTCTTAGTTAAGCCCGCTTCCTTTATTAGCTTCCGGTAATTGGTAACGCCTACCGGGTAGATAGTAGCGGAAATAGCGGTTACCTCCGGCCTAATATGTACCAGCTTTAGCTGGAAGGCCCTGTCGAATGGTACTTTTCCATCCAGTGCTTCGGGACGGTCGAAGTCGTATACTACCTGTTGCCCATATATTTTTCCGAAAGAGAAAATACAGAGCAGCAGGAAAATACTTTTAAGATAGGTATTGGTCATTGTCGGGGAAGATTGAAGTGATACTTAGGTTTTGGGAAATACTTAAATACTTACGTGCGAAGCCATTTATTTCATAACGCTACATGATTTGCTGTTATTGAGGTAACGTTTAATTTATAGGGAATAATTGAATGCTGCCAGCACCTCCGTAAATGTTGCACTTTGCTCTACAGCAGCAGTGTTAATTGGAGTTAAAGTTTAGGTATCGGTGAATAGGATTTATATCATCCTCGCTGAAGTTACAAAAAATAAAAAATATAAATAAAATAAATTTTTCGGGTGATGCTTGCCAGGAACAGGTAGATGTCCTGGGTTGATCTTACAGCACACAGTATCGGTTATGGAATATCTTGCTGGTTGTAACTTTTTTATTTTCAATGATTTACCTTAGTTTTGCGGATGGTTTAAAAAGATTGTGCGCATGCCTTTGATAAAAGTTTTAATCACTGTAAAAAGTTACCCCACTATATCTTCCCATTACGATGAGCAGGTAAGCATTGCCGGTTTCACGCCAGATGGGATCTTCATCAGGATATATCCTATCCCGTTTTCAAAAAAATTATACGAAGAGCAATACCAGTTGTACGATTGGATAGAGATGGACCTGGTGCGGCATCCTAGGGATTTCAGAATGGAGAGTTTCAGGCCGGCTTCAGCAGAAGCACCGGTAAAGAAAATTGGACACCTGGGAATAGAAGATCACTGGAGCGAAAGAAGAGCAGTGGTATTAAAAACTGTTTATCACAACCTGTCTACCTTACTGATGGAAGCCAAACATGAAGCATTCTATACTTCGCTGGCAGTGTTTAAACCCACCCGCATATTGGGTTTCCTGGTAGAAGAAACAGGCCGGGACTGGGACCGGCAACAATTGCAAAGGTTGGCGGATGAGAAAGAAAGCGGGCAGGTGACTGAACAACCGGAAGATCCTTTTACAGTGATGCCTAAGTTGCCCTACAAATTTTCCTTCCGTTTTACAGATGATAAAAATGAGGAAATTACCTTGCCGGTAGAGGACTGGCAACTGGCGTCCCTGTACTGGAAAAGCCTGAAAGCATCCGGTGGAGTGGACAAGGAGCAGAAAGCTATCAACCAGGTAAGAAAGAAATACCTGCAGGAGTATGCACGAAATACAGACCTGCATTTTTTCCTGGGCACTACCCAAAATGCGCATGCCAGCCTGAAGCAACCATTTACCATTGTAGGGCTATTTCATCCTACCATGCCGCCGGCAGTGATACAGGGGAGTTTGTTTTAGCGCAGGGTAATGCTTATCTTTCTGACAGGTTGTAACCGCAAACTTGTACGGCAGTGAATATACAATCCTTGTTACCACCCGCAGCGCTGTCTTCTTATGTAAGAAGTATCATGGTCATTGAACATCCGCAGGACCGGACCGGTTTTGTATTGCCATTGTATGCCAATGGCACGCCAACGCTGGTGTTTCAAAGCACCCGGGGCCAGCGCAACGGTAGCCAGGTAGGACATATCAGCGTGTATGGACAGGCAGTGGCGCCCACCAATCTTTTTATCCGGGAACGTTTTGTACTCATTGCCTACTTCCTCCATCCTTATGCCATTAAAGCCATACTGGGTGTCACCGCAAGTGAATTGACCAATACACTGGCAGATGTGAACGATCTGAAGCCGGCAAGGGCTATCAGCCTGCAGGAACAATTGCTCAATGCGTCTTCTATTGCAGAACAATTAAAACTCATCAATGCCTTCCTGTTGCAGCGCATAGCCAACGACTGTATCGACTATAGTCGTATCGCTTTTGCTACCGCTACCCTGCAAAAAGATGCAAGTGCAGAAGCGTTAGGCAAACTGAGGGATCAGCTGTTTAGTACCGAAAGATCGGTGCAACGGTTATTCGAAGACCAGGTGGGCATTTCTCCTAAGCTCTATAAAAGGATCTGCCAGTTCCATATGGCCTTTCAACAGCTTAATCATTTTGATTTTACTAAGCTAAGCGATATCGCCTATCGCAATGGCTTTTCCGATCAGAGCCATTTTATCCGGGTATTTAAAGAATTTACCGGTATGAGCCCTAAAGACTACCTGGCATTACGCACTGGTTACACGGCCGAAGAATGATTTTGTCGGGTCCATTCTATTTTAACCTCGCCACCCGGGCTAATTTTGGTTAAAACTTAAAACAATGAGAAAGATAATTGCTACTGAATGGATGTCCCTGGATGGCATCTTCGACGCTACCCTGATGGCCGAATGGTTCAACCCTTATCACAGCGACAGCCGCGCTGCGCTCATCAGCGAAAACATTCATAATTGTTCCGCGATGCTGTACGGACGGAATACCTACCAGATGTTGTATCCGTACTGGTCGGCCTTTAAAAACAATGAAATGGGCGTAGCCGATAAGCTCAACAAAACCCCTAAGTATGTGGTGTCGGGTACTATGGAGGAAGCCGCCTGGGAAAACTCCACCATTATCAATGAAGACATTATCGAAACACTGAAAGCGTTGAAAGCATCTGACGAAGGAAATATACTGGTACAGGGCAGCGGTACTTTGGTGCGTAGCTTGCTGGCCGCCGGGCTGCTGGATGAATTAAAAGTAATGATACAGCCACATATCATGGGCAATGGCTTACGCTTTTTTACAGATGACATGTCCACCAGCCTGCAATGCAAGCAGGTAAAGGAACTGGACAAGGGGGTAGTTGAAATTACTTATGTACCGGCAGTATAAGCATAAGGCGTTGTTTGATACTTCATACCTGGGGAGCGCCTTTTTTCTGACATAAATCTTTGTCCATATCAAGATTTATCTACCGGCATCCACCCACATTTGCAGTATCAAAAACAACAAGCAATGAAACATACTCGTGCAAGCATTATCCTGTCCCGCATTTACCTCTTTTTTTCTGCCGCAAGCCTCCTGATGGTGAGCCTGATGGCCTTTTCTAATCCCCAGTCGGTAATGGACCTGGTGCAGGTAAAGCTACCTAATAACGATGCATTCAGCTCTATACGAGGCGTATATGGCGGCGTGGGACTCACCATTGCCCTGGCGCTGGTACGTTGGGCATTGAAGGACGTGCAACAGGGCGTTACTTTTGCAAGTGTACTATGGGGACTTTACGCGATATCAAGGCTCATCACCATTTCAATGGAAGGCCCGCTGGGCGCGTTCGGAACGCAATGGCTCGTGATTGAAAGTGTGCTTTGTATACTGGGCGTCTCTCTATTAGCAGCACTTCGCCGGCCGGTGGCCCAACTCCATCATTGATAACGCAGGAGCCGGATACCTTAATAAGAAGGCTATCCGGCTCCTGTATTGGCGTTGGTATCCAGCAGGAAGACGTATTCCAGTCCATCGGTTTCATCTATCACTTCATCTACTTTCATAAAGCCTAATCCCTGAACCAGGGTTAACGACGCTATATTTTCCGGCGCTACCGACGCAATAAAACGATGTATGCCGGAGGTCTCCAGGGCCCAATGCATAAGGCTGGTAATGGCTTCCCGTGCGTATCCCCGGCGTTGGTAGTCAGCATAAATCTCATATCCCATCTCTGCGGCGTTTTCCCGGTAAAATTTGTCCGCAGGCGACGAGGGTCTGCTGTGAAATCGTATCAGGCCAATCATTTTCATTTCCGCTTTCAGGATAATAGCCCGGGATGCCCAGGGCGTGTAGGCAGCATCTTGTTGCAGCTGGCGCTGGTCATGTTCCAAAGCACTGGGTGTATCCAGCAGTTCGGGCGAAACAGGAACGCCCAGTAACTGCCCGGCAGTTGCCGGATCATGCGCAAGGCAGGCCTGGGTAGCTGCTGTGCCGAGCAGTCGTAATATTAATCGCGGTGTTACAATGTCACCTGGAACAGTAAGCATCTATCTGGTGTTTTCTCTTTAATATAAATATAATAATTGAATGGCGCATATGGGCCAATTACCCGGCGGAAATATTGGCCTGCGACGGGGGATTGGACTACCCATTTTATTACAATTGGCCCACCGATGTAATCTTCTGCGGGGGTAGCTTTGTACAAATCTTAGTGACAGTATGGAACAGATAATGATACACAAAGCTTCGTTGGAAGACATGGCTACGATACAGGGGATCGGGCGGCAAACTTTCTTTGAAACCTTTGCCCAGGGCAATACCGGGGAAGATATGAATAAATACCTGGAAGATCATTTTAGTGAGGCTAAAATTACGGCCGAATTGAATCACCCGGAATCACTTTTTTTTATTGCCAGAGAAGGGACCGAAGTGGTGGGCTACCTGAAGTTGAACACCGGCCAGGCGCAAACGGAATTGCGGGAGAAAGAAGGGATGGAGATAGAACGCATCTATGTGAAAAGCGCGTACCATGGAAAGAAGGTAGGACAATTATTATATGACAAAGCGTTGGAAATAGCGAAGCTACAGGGAAAGTCTTATCTCTGGCTGGGTGTATGGGAGGAGAATCCCAGGGCCATCCGCTTTTATGAAAAAAATGGATTTGTCGTTTTCGACAAACATATTTTTAAAGTAGGAAATGATGAACAAACAGATCTCATGATGAAAAAAGTGTTGCGCTAAAGCAACGCAATGATCTGCTTTACGATGACTTCACCATGCGTTGCGCATGCCTGATCCGGCTGAGTGTTTCCCGGGAAACGCCCAGGTAGGAGGCGATCAGGTGTAATGGGAGACGGTTGGCCAGCTGTGGAAAGGTAGCGACAAATTCCTGGTATTTTTCTTCAGAGGTAGCGCTGATATGCATGCGTATCCTTTCCTGGCTGGCATTGAGGCTATTGGAAACAATACGGATAGAATAAGCTTTTAAAGCAGGAATGTTGTCCATCAGCTTATTGAAATTATCGCGTGTCCATAACAGTACTTGGGTATCCTCAATGGCTTCTATGTAATATTTCGACGGCGTTTGATGCATATAGCTTTCATGATCGGTAAGCCAGGTTTGCTCTGGTGCAAAGCGCATAATATGTTCCGAGCCATCGGATTTCAGCAGGTAAGATTTCAGCAGGCCTTTTGTAATAAATATTTTGTAGAGGCATACTTCTCCTTCTTCCAGCAGCAGCTGTCTGCGGCGCACTTTTTTCGTAACAGATAACGATAATATTTGTTGCAGCTCCTCTTGGGTAAGCGGCATCACAGATCGGAGGTAGTTTTCGAAAATGTCAGACATGGGTAACGGTTTTATATGGTTGACCGGTACAAAGGTAGGGCAAATGACCTTGAAAAATTGTGTCAAATGTCCTTGTAATGGCGTGGTCTTCCGCTGCAAATTTGTAGTTGATCAAAATTACATTTATGCGTGTTTTTGTTACAGGAGCTACGGGGTTTATTGGTACTGCTGTAGTACAGGAGTTATTGCAGGCTGGTCACGAGGTAACCGGGCTGGCGCGTTCGGATGCCGCTGCCCGGTTGTTGGAAGCAGCAGGAGCGGCGGTACACCGCGGTGATATTAACGATAGGGATAGCCTGCAAAGCGGTGCTGCCGCGGCGGATGGGGTCATCCATCTGGCCTTTATTCATGATTTTGCCAACTTTGAAGCCAGTTGTGAAGCCGATCGCGGCGCTATCAGCGCCCTGGGAGCTGCGCTGGAAGGCAGTCACCGGCCATTGCTGATAACGTCCGGAACATCGCTGGTGCATACTGGCGATATCGCTACAGAAAATGATGTATCGGCGGCCTCCCCGCGCACTATTCCACGGGCTGCTTCGGAGGAGTTGGCACTTTCCCTTGTTGCACGTGGTGTGCGTGCCTCCATTGTACGGCTGCCCCCAACGGTACATGGTGAGGGCGATCATGGTTTTGTACCTGCACTCATCAACATTGCGCGGGAAAAAGGCGTGGCGGCGTTTATCGGCGATGGCAGTAATCGCTGGCCTGCCGTGCATCGCTTTGATGCGGCGCGGGTATTCCGGCTCGTACTGGAAAAAGGCGCTGCCGGCGCGAGATATCATGCAGTGGCGGAAGAAGGTATCCCTACCCGCGATATTGCGGCTATGATAGGGAAGGGGCTACAGTTACCCGCGGAATCTACGTCGCCGGAGGCTGCGCCGGATCATTTCGGCTGGATGGCCCGTTTCTTTTCGCTGGATGTACCGGCCTCGGGTAAACTAACCCGGGAACAGCTGGGGTGGCAGCCTGCACATCCTACGCTCATGGCCGACCTCGACCGGCCCGTTTATTTTAAATAACGTATAGCCCTTCAGGTAGCCTGGAGGGCTTTTTTATTTGGTCGCCTTTGTTTTCTTTACCCAAAGCCATACTGTCCATATTACCGTAATACCAAAAAGGATCGCCAGCGGTATATAGTACTGACGGAAGAAGTCATGAAAGTACGCACCCACGATAACGTAAATACTTGCCACGCATAGTTTGAAAGGAATAAATTCTGCATTTGTCCAGGTGGTTTTATTTTTCAGGAAGCTCATATGTTTAATTGGTGCTTTATGCAATGAAAACGTTATAATAATATTCAAGTGCCTGTTAACTACGCATGATATTTTTGTAAATAGTCATCTCTCCCCCTTTCGAAACTGGATTTTACTATCTATTCCAGGTACGACTTCTCTGAAGAAGCCCAACAATTCATCAAATCCTTCTTGGTTGGCGCTATATGAGTTTAGTAATTCAAGTGCTGTTTCGCCGCCTGAAACCTGTTTTACCGGGTCTGCACCTGCCTGAATTAAAAGGTCGATTATTTTCATTATTTCCGGTGTAGGTCGATCCAGGTTGCATTGTATCATACCATCAATTGCCAGATCAAGTGCATGATGTAGAGGTGTCCAGCCCGCGTAAACTTCCAAATTTACATCCGCGCCAATCCGGATCAGGAAATCTACTACATCGGGGTGCCCGCCTTCAATGGCCACCTGGATAGGGTGCATGCCACCTTCTTCTGCTGGTGTGTTAACGATAGTGGTGTGAAAATGGCGTTTGACCATTTCAAGGTTTCCATCGAAGATGTAGGAGTTCAACATAGCGATAGCAAATTTTATTCAACAATATACGATGTTTGTATTTTCGATTGAATAAGCAATTCAAAGAAAATTATACATTAGCACAATAAATGCAGATATGAATCCTAAACCGCAAAACGTATTAGATGATGGTGGTATCAACACCATATTCATGGTGTGGAACTTCAAAGACGAGATAGCCGTTGGCAATATTTTTAAAGATATCTGTGCGCTGGTTGTCAACCTGAATCATTCTGCCTATACCCGTTTCCCCACTGGTGGCGTCAGTTGTGTAATGGGTATTGGTTATGACGCCTGGAATAAATTGCAGCTGCCAGCGCCGCTTCCGAAAGAGCTGGAAAATTTTGCTCCTATCGCCGGCCAGCAGCATACCGCGGTGGCTACGAGAGGCGATTTACATTTTCACCTGCGGGGAACGAATAGCAGCATTTGCTACGACATGGCGGCCGCCATCACTGATATACTGGCGCCGGTAGCCGTTGCCGCAGAAGAGGTACACGGTTTCCGTTACTGGGATGGCCGTTCTATCCTGGGCTTTGTAGATGGTACAGAAAACCCGCATGGAGAAGACCGCGCTTACTTTGGCCTCATTGGCGATGCCGATCCTGCGTATAAAGGAGGCAGCTATTTATTTGTACAGAAATATATACATGACCTCAAAGCCTTTAATCATTTGCCGGTAACAGAGCAGGAGAAGGTATTTGGCCGTTATAAATCTACCGATATCGAAATGCCTGATGAGGTGAAGCCTAAAAATGCGCATACGGCCGTGGCGAATATCGGTGATGACTTCAAAATTATCCGCGATAATATGCCTTTCGGGAATATGTCTACCAATGAAATGGGCACCTACTTTATCGCCTATGCCAGCACTTTCAGCACGGTAAAGAAGATGTTGCAAAACATGTTTATAGGAGAGCCGGCAGGGAATTACGACCGCTTGCTGGATTTCAGTACTGCCCAAACAGGCAGTTTATTTTTTGTGCCAACCTTGGATATGCTGGACGCTTTTTCTTCTGATGGCGATTGATGCAGGATATATTTAAGTTGATTTTAATGTTAGCCCTGGGCGAAATAGCGGGAAGCTTCGTATTTTCCCGCGTAAATTTTTATTATTGATATGAATGAAAACCCTTTAGTTCCCGGGAAAGCGCTGAGAGGCGTTGCCGGCGGCCTGCTGCTAATGGCGGCATTTACCTTTTTCTGGCTGCGTTTAGCCTCCCTTGGATTACCTGCTGCTTATGGAAATGTTTTATTGGCAATAGCCATCCTGTTTGGCGTACTGTTACTTGGTTTCGCCATTTACCTGTATAAAATTGCGGCAGCTTTTCCCAAAGTAACCAGCGAAGAAGATAAAGCAGAGGAAAAGAGAACAGGAAAATGGTTTGGTATTATTTTCGGGGGAGAAGGGGTAGCTATTTTCCTCACCTGTACTGTGCTCTCCAGCCTGGGGCTTCAGCAATATGTTATCCCTGCCATTGCATTGATAGTGGGACTGCACTTTTACCCAATGGGCTGGGTGTTTAAGCGTAAGCTCGACTACTACACCGCTACCTGGACCTGCCTGGTAGCATTGGCCGGAATCTGGCTTACCTTTCGCCAGGCCAGCCAGGAATCAGTGGTAGTACTGGTGGGACTGGGTACCGCTTTGGCTACCCTTACTTACGGATTGAACATGATGCGGGAGGGATATAAACTGAGCAGAAAGCACTGATCACAAAGTTATCTGGTTGAAAAAGCAGGCCGGCTCTTATCTGGAGACGGCCTGCTTTTTTAATAGCGTTGATTACCAGTTCGGGTTTTGTTGCATATTTGGATTGGCATTGATTTCTACCAGCGGAATAGGCCAAACGTAATCGCGGGCAGGGTTGAATTTGCGCTGCTCTACTACAACGGCCTTGCCTGTGGAAGGATCTACAGCACCTTCCGCCGCCTGATTGAGTACAATTTCGGCGGTTTTCCAACGGCGGATATCGTATAGGCGTTGTCCTTCAAATGCCAGTTCCACCTGTCTCTCCCGGCGTATCAATTCCCGCATCTTCGCCTGGGTATTATACTGGTTAATATCTACATTCGGCATTCCCGCCCGGTTGCGGATCATATTGAGGTATTTTACGACATCAGGATTTTGCCAGTCGCCGGTTTCTACCAGCGCTTCCACGTAATCCAGCAATATCTCGGCATAACGGATAATCATGAAATTAAGAGAACCCGCCCAGGGGGTGCCGGCATCTCTCGGATCCACATACTTTTTAATCCAGTAACCGGTTTGGGTCGATTGTGTCTGACCAATCAAATCGGGGCCTCCGGGTGTGAATGGATCCAGCTTGCGGTTAACGAAAGTTTCTCCTGGTACCATAACACTGGCTGCCAGCCTTGGATCCCGGTTTTGCTTGTATTCCGGCTGGCGTTTGTAAATCGCCATACTATCTGCTCCCAATTCACTCAGCGTTTTGCCCTGCAGTGTTTCGTAGGTGTTAACGATAGCCGCGGTAGGGTTGGTAGTGGCCTGGCCTCCCAGGCTTTTGGGCGCGTTCCGGAAAAATGATTCTGTTTGTGCTCCGCGGCGGAACAAGATACGTTCTTTGTTGATGATTCCACTATAGGAGAATAACCCGCTATAGCTGTTGATGGCAGGATCGGAACTGTGATATAGCTCATAGGCATTCAGCGCGATCAGTTTCCTCGCAGCTGCTATACATTTCGTATAGTCGCCTACGTTAATATACAGGATGGTCTGTAAGGCATAGCAGGTGCCTTTGCTCATTCGATAAGCATCGCTTTCGGTATAGGTAGCAGGTAAGCTGGCAGCGGCTGTATCCAGCTCAGCAACGAGGAAATTCACGACTTCTTCCCTGGAGTTCCGTTTCACAAATTGGCCTGCCGGCAGCAGCGACTGGTTCACAATGGGAATAGGGCCATAGAGCAGGAACAGGTCGAGATGATACCAGGCGCGCAGGGCACGGGCTTCCGCAGCATAGCGGGCTTTGCGCGCAGTATCCTCTACATAAGCTTTACGATAGTTTTCGAGAAAACGGCTGGCATTACGGATATAAGAGTAGCTCTTCTGGTATATTGCCTGTACTGAGCCGGTTTGACTGGTAGCCAGGCCTACCGGGTATACCTGCCAATCGCCATAGTTGCCGCGGAACACTGCTTCATCTGTTGTACCTGACAAGTGTATACGGGAGTTGGAGATGTACTCGTAGTCCCCCAGGGTGCCACAGGGCAACCCACCATATATCTGTTCCAGCGCATTTTGCAGATCTATTTCAAGATTCCACCATTTTGGATCCGTGGTGGCAGTAGGGTTGTCGCGTACCAGGAAATCTTTTTTACACGCAGTGATGCCCAGTAGCAGGCAGGCTGCCAGGATATATATTTGTTTGCTGTATTTTCTTTTTTGCATAATCAGAGATGTTAAGAGATCAGAATGTTACATTCAGGCCGGCAGTATACACTTTCATAATCGGGTAGGTGGTCTGGTCTCCCCGGCTTTCCGGATCACCCGCTTTTATCTGGGAAATGGTAAAAGGATTCTGGGCATTGACATATACCCGCACTGTCTTTATTTTGATTTTTCTCTCCAACTTAAAATTATACCCTAGCTGTATGTATCTTACCCGGGTAAATGCGCCATTATAGGCCCAGAAATCAGAACTTTTTTCGTTACCACCCGGCGATGGCAACAAGCGGGGGAACCTGGCGTCGGTGTGCTCAGGTGTCCAGTAGTCAAGATGCCAGGTAAGCGGGGTACCACCTTCTCCTGCCGCGTTAAACGGAAGGGCTATACGTCCGCTATACATCGCCACTACCTTACCCACGGCGGTAATCATCGTTTCAAAATCCAGGTTTTTCCATTTAAGGGAGATGCTGCCGAAGTAGTTGTTATAGGGTTCGGTAGCGCCCAGGGGTACCCGGTCATTATCATCTATTACGCCGTTGTGATCGATATCTGCATAGCGGATATCGCCTGCTGCCTGCCCGGGCAACATAGGAATACCTTTGGCTATATCGCTTTGCTGTATCAATCCCAGGCTCTTGAACCCATAGTATTCCGCTAATGGACCGCCTACCTGGCGGATAATATTACCTTCAATAATAGGCCGCTCCTGCGCCAGTTTCAGCAAAGTGGAGCGGTTGCGGGAATACCCGGCATTGAGGGTAAGGGAGAAATTTTTTGATAACTGCGCATTGTAGGAGGCTTTTATTTCCCAGCCCACATTTTTCATACTGCCAATGTTGACAGGTGTTTTATTGATGGCAGAGGTAAGCGTAGGTTGTGGCGAAAGGATGAGGTCTGTTGTTTTTTTATCATACCAGTCAAATGTGAGATCCAGTTTGTTTTTAAACAGGCTAATATCGGCGCCCAGATCCAGTATCGATACTTTTTCCCAGGTGATGTTGGGATTCCCGAAACTGGCTTCGGTACCATTATAGGTATTGATGGTAGATTGGTAGCTGTAAGGACTGATATTATTATTGCCCAGTTTACCATAGGAGCCACGCAGTTTTAATTCATCCAGGAAAGTGAGCGATTGCATGAATGATTCGCTGCCCAGGTTCCAGCCGGCTGCTATAGAGGGGAAATTGCCCCATTTCCGGTTAGGGGCAAAGAGGGAAGAGCCATCCCGGCGCAGTCCCAGTTCCAGCAGGTATTTATCAGCATAGCTATAGTATACTTTACCGAAATAGGAGTTGAGCGCGATTTCTGTCCAGGTATCAGTATTGTTTAATTCCCTGGAATATCCTGCCAGTGCATTGATACGGTGTTGCCCAAAGGTTTTGGTATAATCGAGGTTACCGCCGGTATAGTAGTAACTGGACCGGTTGGTGGGCCCTGCATCCTTCATATCTGTGAAATCGCGTCCTGTTTTCTGATTGGTGAAATAGTCAAAGAAGATATAGGCGTCGCGGTTGGTTTTGTTGGCGCCGGTAGATACGCGATAGCTGAATTGTCCCTTCAGGCTCAGGCCTGGCAGTATTTCCCATTTTGGACGCAGATTGATCAGCACTTCATCCCGGATACGGTTGATGGTGCCGCCTCTTTCTACATTGGCTACCGGATTCCAGCTTTCGCCATAGGTGCCGTAGTAAGTATAGCCGGGTCTTTCCGGCTTATCGGGATATTTGGAGGCAATGTTGGGAGGAGCGGTGTACACCCAGCTAAGAATACCGCTGGTACTCCTTCCCCAGGCATAAGGTTCCTGTTGCTGATCACGCGCAGCGAAGAGATCCATGAACACCACAAAGTTTTTCCGGAGATCTACACTGGTATTTGCTCTCACAGTACCGCGATTGAACGACGAGTTCTGGATCATGCCCTGTTGACTCAGGTAGTTGGCTGTAAGGGCAAAACGGGCCGCGCTGTTGCCACCGGACACCGACAGGGAATGTTGCTGTATGGACGACTGCTGGCGCATCACTTCTTCCCGCCAGTGGGTATCGGGATATTTCACCGGATCACTGTGGTCGGCCGTCTGTTTAATCACGTCGTCTGTGTATAAAGGATCTCCTCCGTTGTTTCGCAATGCTTCATTACTCATACGCATATACGTAGCTGCATCTACAAAGTGCGGAGTGAAAGTGGGTGACTGGAATCCCGTGTAGCCGTTGTATTGCACATTTACCACACCAGGCGCACCTCTCTTGGTGGTAATGATGATTACTCCATTACCTGCCCTGGCTCCATACATAGAGGCAGCAGCCGCATCTTTCAGTACGGTAATATTTTCAATGGTATTGGGATCGAGTTTGTTCATATCGAAAGGAACGCCATCTACCAGCACCAGGGGATCAGAACCCAGGAAAGAGCTGACGCCCCGGATTTTGACGGCAGCCGCATCACCTCCAGGCAGCCCTGATGACTGGCTGACATTAATGCCGGTTACGCCGCCCTGTAGTGCCTGCGACAACTGTGTAATGGGTTTATTATTGACATTGGCCATATTCAGGCTGCTGACAGAGGAGGCCAGGTGTTTCACTTTTTGTTCAGAGAAACCTGTTACCACCAGTGTATTCAGGCTGTTTACATTCTCCTCCAGGGAAACGGTCACGTTTCGTTGGCTACCTTTTACGATATACTCTTTTGGCTTATACCCGATGAAACTGAATACCAGGATTTCATCGGCCTGGGTTTTTAATTCAAAGAAACCATCGGCATCGGTTACTACGCCCCGGGTAGTTCCCTTTACAGTAACCGTGGCGCCAGGAATCGGAACGGGTGGTTCCGCCTGGTTCAGCACGCGGCCCCGCAGCAACAGGGTATCTGCATTGGCCGCCAATACCGTTGGTGTGATTAGAATATTGTTTCCCCTTTCTTTCCATTGGTAATGCTGGGGAGCCAATAGGTTGTTCAGGATTTCTTCAACAGAAATATCCTGGAAGGAAGTGGTCACCAGCCCTGCGCCATTTACTTGTGCGGCGTTGTACGCAAAACGTAACGGGGTGGATTGTTCAATCCTGCGCAAAACCTGCAACAGTGGTTCGTTTTTCACCTGCATGGTGAGTTTCATCGTCTTCAGTCGCTGCGCGGAAGCATCGTCCGCCCTCAGACTGGTCACGCTGGCTGTTAAAAGAGCGAGTAGGAGTGATGAGATACGCATGAGCGGAATTAAATTTTGGTTGATGACACGGCATTTTCTTGCCCATGGGCGAAAAAATGCCCGTGCCTTTTCAATTACATGAAATTGCATAGATTTGTACAAGGTTTTGTGTTACGTAATAGAACTCTTAACCGGCCGTCTTGTCTCGAACACAAGGCGGCCTTTTTTTGCGTTGTTGATTTCAGTTTTTTTCGATAAACGTGTTTTAAGAGGTACTTTTTATTATTTCCAATTCAATGTTACCCGCTTGTTCGGGTGGTCTATATGGTAGTTTATATGGTTGACATCGCGAATCATATTCAACAGGTCATCCAGGTGATCGCGGCGATTGACGCTGCCGGTATAACGCTCGTCCATGATACTGGAGTCCTGCACCTGGAAGGTATACCCATACCATTGGGTCAGTATCACGGTCACCTCCCGCAATGCCTGGTTATCAAATAATACTTCCTGGGGTTGCATCTGTTGTAATTGAAGGCGGTTTGCTTTGCCTATTGTACAGGTGCCCGAGTGGGAATGGTATATGAGGCGGTCGGAAGCTTCCAGGGTCCCCAGGGCATCGCGGTCCCGGCTTACGGCTACCTTGCCTTCCAGTACCGTAATAGCTATACTATCGGCCTGACCAGACTGCACGCTGAATGTAGTCCCCAAAACATGGGTGCTAAGCCGTCCGCTATTAACAACAAAAGGTTGCGGCCGGGCCATTACCTCAAAAAGCGCAGTACCTTCCAATACCACCGTTCTTTGGTGGCTGCTGAAATCAGCCGGGTAATGAAGGCGACTATGGGGTTGCAGCCATACTACGGAACTATCAGGTAGGGTAGTGGTAAGGGGCACGTTGGTGGCTTCCATCACCAGCATTTGTTCACTGGCACGACGACCGTGGTATAGAAAATAAAAAAGCATGCTTCCTCCCAATAACAGCAAAATGGCTGCCGCCCGGAACCAACGCTGTTTTCTGCGTATGGAAAAAACCTGCTGTTCTACTGCCTGCAACTGTTGCAGCCCATTTAGTTTGTTTAGTAATGATTGCCGTAATTCCTCCCGTACCTGGCCGGCTCGCTCGCTGCCAGCTTCGAGCCAGTCGGCTCCTGCATCAAAACCTGCATACCAGTTTTCTACCCATTTTTTCTCGGCCAGCGTGACTTCTTCATTCAGGTATTTTTCAATCAGGATCAGCAAAGAGTCTTTATCCATAGGGTGCCTTTTCATAACTAACGAATGAAACAGGCATTACCGCCATTCCGTTTAAAAAAACAATATCATATTGGTTTGCGAGAATATACTATTTGTTGGACGCAGGGGAAAGGGGTACATTAGTTGCATTAAATCAATCTATATCAAACAGGATCAACCATATGACGAAGCCCTGCTTTTCCGTATGCTACTGGATGGAAAGGAGGAGGCGTTCGAAGCCATATATAACGTATATGCGGTCCCGTTACTAAACGCCGCATTCAGGCGTTTGCGCTCTGAAGAAGAAGCGAAAGAAGTAGTACAGGAAGTATTTATCAGCCTCTTTTTGAAAAAAAATGAGATCAAATATGCCGGTAACCTGGGAGGGTATCTACATACCGTGCTGCGTCACCGTATCCTCGATATTTTCCGGGTCGACCTCTTGCATGCTTCCCATCATCAGCAGCTGCGTCAGCAGCAGGAAGGAGCCTGTTACCTGGAAGACCGGCTGGAACGAAAGGAACTGGCGCTTCGCCTGCAACAATGCATTAACCTGTTACCTGATAAGTGCCGGGAGGTATTTATCCTCAGCCGCTATGACG
The DNA here is from genome assembly GCF_012641265.1 of Chitinophaga eiseniae. Classification (GTDB taxonomy): domain Bacteria; phylum Bacteroidota; class Bacteroidia; order Chitinophagales; family Chitinophagaceae; genus Chitinophaga; species Chitinophaga eiseniae_A. Next base: position 534,669 of record NZ_JABAHZ010000001.1, read on the forward strand.
GGCTTTCCTATAAAGCGATTGCCACCCGTCTGAAAATATCTGTCAACACCGTAGAAAAACACGTGGGTAAAGCACTGCGTTTGCTGCGCCTGCAGCTGGGCGACGAAGAAATATTATTGTTGGTATTGGTCATGTGGGGACTAACGACTTATTAATATCCTATCAATAAAAAGCATGCCACCTCAGCATTTGAGGTGGCATGCTTTTTATGGCTACGAGCGGTTCAGGGAAATTCCTTCTTACCCTTCTTATACCCCATCGGTAAAAAATATAACCAAAAGAACCCGATCAGGAATAATACCAATGATGCAATAAAGGCTGGCAGCGCAATATCCCGGTTATCTCCCAGCGCATTGTTAAGGCCGGTATACAACAACCATATCTGCAGGCCGATATTCAAAATAAGAATAATAATCAGCGCAGATATTAGGGTATTGGTTTTATTGGGATGCGCTTTGTTTTGCGCATCTTTGAAGTTACTCATAACGACTCATTTTTAGTTAATTCACCGCTAACCGCTTTCACATATACATCTTCTCCTTTCAGCACTACTTCCAGGGCTGGTAAAGACCTGGGTGGCGGTCCTGCGAGTACTTCGCCGGTCATGGCATCAAAGAAACCTTCATGGCAGGGGCATACGATTTGTCCGCTGCCAGGTTTATAATATACCGCGCAGGAGAGGTGGGTGCATTTTTGCTCATAAGCTCTCCAGCTGTCGTTTTCGAGCCGGATGAGTATATACGGGATGTTGCTTCCCGCGATGGTAAAGGAACGGGTGCCGCCGGTAGGTACGCTGTCGGCTTTGCAAATAAAATGTTCTCCTTTTACTTCTTCCGGTGGAAAGAAATTGGCTTTCACGGCTACGTAGGCGCTACCTGCTGCAAGTCCCCCGGATACCAGGCACAGGAACCGGGCAAAATCGCGGCGACTGATTTTAGTCGCTTCGGTTCTTTCAATGGGAAAGTCCTGTTTCCAGTGCGGTTCCGTAATAGGTTTATCGGACATATGATCCAGTTTAATGTATTCTCAAATGAGTACTGCCTTTGGGCATCATAATATTCACTTTTGTGGTCACGGTTTCCGCGCCGAAAAGGAAGGTGTTCACCGGCGTGCTGTTGGGACGCATACGGCTGATTTCTTCCCGGGTGCCGTAGAACAGGGCCTGGCTGGGACAAACGGTGGCGCACATCGGTTTTTTGCCTGCGCTGGTACGATCATAGCACATGTTGCATTTCATCATCATATCGTATTTCTCTTCTTTGATCGGCACACCAAAGGGACAGGCCATTACGCAATTGGAGCAGCCAATACAGCGGGCGGTGTTGGCGGTATGTACTACGCCAAAATCATCTTTGGAAATGGCATCTGCGGGGCATACCCGCGCGCAAACGGGGTTGTCGCAATGCATACACACCTGCACCGTAGTTTGAATGGTAACGGCGCGCTCTACATAGTTTACATGGATCATGCTTTCATGACCGTTGGTTTCGCATTCTGCGCAGGCCATTTCGCAGGCTTTACAGCCAATGCAGCGCTGCATGTCCACGAAAAACTCCATATCGGTTTTATAGGCGGTAACTTCCATATGGTTATATTGTTTAGCGTCAAATCAGATACTGTCAAAGGCGTTCGTTTCGCCGGGTTGTGTGAAAACGCCCAATGGCTCCAGCTGGCAGGCGCATACCTTGAATTCCGGGATTTTGGATACCGGGTCCAGGGTGCCGATCGTCAGCTGGTTGGCCGATTTTTTTCCGGGCCAGTGGTAGGGAATGAATACGGTATCTTTCCGTATCGTTTCTACAATGTTGGCTGGAAATTCAGCACTGCCGCGGCGGGTGGTGACCCTCACTGTTTCGCGCTGCCGGATATTATAGCGTTGCGCCAGCTCAGGGTGTATCTCCAGCAACGGCTCGGGGATAAGGCCTACCAGTTTACCGATACGCCTGGTTTGGGTGCCGCTGAGATACTGCGATACCACTCGGCCGGTAGTGAGTACTACGGGGAATTCGCTATCCGTTACTTCACTGGGCTCGCGGAATTGCACGGGATTAAAATGTGCTTTGCCATCAGGCGTAGCAAACTTTTTGTCTTCCCAAAGCCGCGGCGTGCCAGGATGATCTTCTGAAGGACAAGGCCAGAAGATGCCCATATTATCTTCAATTTTTTTATAAGTGATGCCGTAATAATCGGCGGTACCGCCTTTGGAGGCTATCCGCAGTTCATTAAAAATAGCTTCAGTGTTGGCGTAGGTGAACTTATCAGCTGCTCCCAGCCTGGCCGCCAGGTCCAGTATAATAGACGTATCGGTGCGGGCATTTCCCGGAGGGGTAACGGCCCTGCGTATACGAACTACCCTGCCTTCGGCGGTGGTTACGGTGCCTTCTTCCTCTTCATGTAAGGAGCCTGCCAGCACAATGTCGGCATGCCGGGCGGTTTCGCTGAGGAAAAAGTCGATGCAAACATAAAACTCCAGCTTTTCCAGTGCTTCTCTCACATAGTTATTGTTAGGCAGCGACACCAGCGGATTAAAGCAGATAGATAGCAATCCTTTTACTTCTCCCCGGTGGATGGCTTCTATCAGTTCCCAGGCGGTGAGGCCTTTTCCTGGCAGTTCTGGCTCCGGGATGCCCCACACGCCGGCGATATATTTCCGGTGTTCGGGATTGGTGATGTCGCGGTTGCCGGGTAGCTGATCGCATTTATGGCCATGTTCCCGGCCTCCCTGGCCGTTGCCCTGGCCAGTGATGGTAGCATAGCCGCAGTAAGGGCGACCAATGCGCCCGGTGGCCAGTACCAGGTTAATACATCCCAATACGTTTTCCACGCCTTTGGAATGGTGTTCAATGCCACGGGCATGCAACAGGAAGCTGGTGCCGGCTCTGCCCCATAAGTCGGCCGCCTGGCGTATTTTCTCTTTTTCTATGCCGGTTACTGCTTCGGCCCATTCCAGCGTATAGTCTTGTACGGCGGCAATGGTGTCGGCAAAGCCGGTGGTATGGTCACGGATAAAATCGTGGTCAAGCAGGTCATGATCCACCAGGTACTTGAGCATAGCGCCGTAGAGGGCGGAGTCGGTGCCTGGTTTAATGGCGAGGTGTATGTCGGCCGTACGCGCCAGCGGAATTACCCGCGGATCTATTACGATCAGTTTGGCGCCATTATCCCTGGCACGCCAAAGCCAGTGGGTGAGGGTAGGAAAGGTTTCGCTCACATTGGCGCCGGTAACGATAATCACCTCTGCATGTTCCAGGTCGGCGTAGTTGTTGGAACCTCTGTCGAGCCCAAATGCTTTTTTGTTGCCTGCGCCGGCGCTCACCATGCACAGGCGGCCGTTGTAATCGAGGTTGGCCGTCTTCACTGCTACGCGGGCAAACTTGCCCATCAAATAGCTTTTTTCGTTGGTGAGGGAAACGCCCGATAAAATAGAAAAGGCATCTTTCCCGTGGGTAGCCTGTATCTGCCTGATGGCGGTAGTTACGCGGTTGAGCGCCTCCTCCCAGGCGATAGGTTTGAAACCTTCTCCTTCCACTCTTTGCAGCGGTTCCAGCAGGCGGTCGGGGTGATTGTCCTGCAGGTATCGTTGAACCCCCTTGGGGCATAACCTGCCTTCGTTGAAAGGAAATTCCATCCAGGGCTCAAAGCCTACTACCTTGTTGTTTTTTACCAGCAACTGGATACCGCATTGCATACCGCAAAAACAGCAGTGCGTTTTCACGGTGGCATCGGGCTCATCTCTGCCGGGATAACCTTCCTGCGGCGCGAAGTTGAGATGCGGACCAAAATGCGTGATAATTTTTTCCGGGGATACAGGTAATTTAGCCATGCTGATCGTATTTTATACGCCGGTAGGCGGACGTTGATTATCCAAATAATTTTCCGTTTTCCTGCCTGGCTTTCAGGTGCGCTTTTGCCAACAGGGAACGCTTCCCTTCAGGGCTATAGTCCAGGTGTGAGCTGCCGTCTTCCAGTGTGAAGTCAAATCCTAGTTCTTTGGTCACGGTTTTCAGGTCATCGACATGCAGTTGCGAGGTAAATTCCTTGCCGGTATGCGGACAAACAGCCATGCCTTTTTTCTCCCCTTCCCGGCGGTAGATATGTGCACCGATTTGAGCGGGCCGTTGGATGATATGAAAGAACTTACCGAAAGGAATCCATACCAGGAAGAGTATCACCGATATAGCATGCGTAACAGACATAAAGTCGTATGCAATACCTTTCATAAAGGCATAGCTGAAATTCAACCCCAGGCCGGTCACTGAAATGATGATCAGTAGTATCAGTGGCAGTAAGTCCCCTTCAAATGTTTGCGAAGCAATCAGTCCCGCATTGGTTAACCTTCTCACGAGAAATATTACTGCTCCGGCAATCACCAGCCATGAGCACCAGGTGAGCGCATGGAAAATAAAGAATGCCAGCGCAGACCCCAGCTGAAAGCTCATCACTTTGAAGCCGAAGAAATTGGCGTTATAGCGTTTGATCATGCCCGGGTCCAACGCGGTAGCCGGATCCAGGGTGAAGTTGATCCAGCCCAGGGTAAGTGGGATGGTAATGGCAAAAGCCGCCATACAGCCGGAGGCCAGCATAAAATGCGCGATCCAGCGTTTTTTTCCCCTAGGGTAAATAAACTGTTGGAACAGCAGGTTTTTTATCGCATCAATAATTAAGGTCCAGCCATGGACAAAGAATTGGCCGGTGAATACCAGTTGCCAGGTACGCTTGAAATACAACCAGGTAGGAGGCCGCTGCAGCCATACACAGTAGCGGTAAATGCCACCAAAGAGCGCGAAGAGCGTACCGAATAAATAAGCAATTAAGGCGGGGTCAAAATTTTGCAGCTTTCGCGATCCGTAAAAAGAAACGACCACACAAACCACCGTTACCACCAATGAAATCAGCGCTGCTTTTTTATTGAGAGAAAATTGCATGGCGATCAGTTTAAGGTTTTCCGGAAGAGGACACGCGGTTATTGTTTCTTTCCTGTTGAAAACATTTCAATAAACAAGCCTATCAATACAATCACCCAGGTGCCTAAAGCTAATATAACAAATAAAGCCGAAATGGGTTTAAGAAAACTGAAGCCGGTAATGGCAGCATACGTGAACGTACACACGCCGTACATGCCCAGCGGGAATACCATGGACCAATATTGCGGGTCATATTGCAATGGAACCCGGGCAATAAAATGCCGGTACGCAAACATCAGGAACAGCAGGGGAATCCACCAGCTGGCAAAAGCCCAGAAAAACATGGTGAACGCCTGTAGAAAGCCGGCCCATACCATGAGTGTTTCATGGACACGTGCATACATCACCAGCCGGGAACCTGCGAGCGTAATGATGGCTACGGCCCCCATATTAATCCAGTAGGGAGGCGTTAGCGTTTCGGCTTTCATACTGAAAAAAAGCCAGCGGTAAAGGATCAATCCAATCAACACAAAATAAAACATACCACCAATCATATACGTGCAAAGGGAAATAAACGCGATCAGCCAGTGCAGCGCACTGCTGTTGGCAATGATGGCGCCCAGTACAGCTACCGATTCGGTAGCCACCACTATCAGCAGCCAGGCCCCGCTAATACTCTGTGAGAGCGTCGGCTTGGGCTCTTTCATAATATTTACCAGGAAGAAAGTATACAGGAGCAATATCCACAACACAACCCCCGCTATCCATAGTATCAGCGCTATATCCGTGCGACCGGTGATAAGGGCCACCTGGCTGCCCAGCACATTATTGCCCGCTACCAGGGTAAGGAAGGTAACACCCCTGGCAGAATGATGCAAATCATTCCACACTACCAATGGATACCTGATGATCCGCACAATCAGGATACCCCATAAAAGAGTGTAGAAAAAAATGTTCAGCCCCAGGAAAATTTCCGCAGGCAAACGATACCCCCACAGGAACATGCCAATGGACACAATACCAGTGGCCATTACCAGGGCAAAGTAACCAGGGAAGAAATTTTCCAGCGACGTAGTCTTCACGGGCTGGCCAGGATGGGCAAGTGTGGTGGTAGACATGAGCAGGGTTTTATCTAAGATACTGAAAATAAAAGTTGTTCGCTATTTTACAATTTCTTGCCGGCGGGAATAACTTATTTTGTATAAAAAATACAAAATGAAAAGAATGTTTGTTTTAAGCGGGTTGTTAATATGGGCCTGTTGGTGTAATGCCCAAACGGAAGCCCCGGAACTGAAGGCTGCCAGGAAGGCGATAGAAGCCAGCAACGCGATTTATGCCGATCTTGCCAACAAAGGCGACGGATCTATCCTTACCAGGTACACGGACGATGCCTGTCTCTTTCCTCCCAATGCCGCGCCGGTATGCGGTCCTGACCAAATGGCCGTCTTCTTTAATGGTGGCCCTAAAGTACACGTTACTTTTACGATCCAGCACCTGTACGGAGATGGTAAAACATTTGTGACAGAGGAAAGTTTTTACGAGATGACCGACCTGGAGGGGAAAAAGCTGGATGATGGAAAAGTAATCGTTATCTGGAAAAATACCAGGGACGGCTGGAAGATGTACCGGGATATGTTTAGCAGCAACCATCCCGCAAAATAGCGCTAGAAGCCGATGTTGACGGCCTGCTGAAAATCCGCCCCATTTTTTATTAGCGATTGCCTGGCAGCAGAAGGCGTGATACCAGTAAATTTCCTGAACTCTTTAATGAAGTGCGCCTGGTCGTAATACCCGCAATCGTACGCAATGGCGGTCAATGAGGCGGAGGTATGCAACACCTGGTCCAGGCTCCTGTTGAACCGCACTACGGCCGTAAAGGCCGCCGGACTGATACCGATATTCGCCAGGTAAAGTTTCTGGATATATCGCCCGGATAGCCCTGAATGCCGGGCCAGGGCAGGTAAATCGAGGGACTGATGTTCCACGAAAAGCTGTTGGCTGAGTGTCTGTACCATCGATACTTTCTTTAACCGTGTTTCATTTTTTTTCAGTTGTTGAAGAAAGTAGGTTTCTAAGACCCCGATTTTTTGTGCCAGTCCTTCGACCTGCATGATACGGTCGTATAATTCCCGGCTTTCGTGCAGCGTCACATCATACATATCTGTGGCGTAGTTGGTGAATTCCGACAGGGGATCTGCGAAGAACAGGGTACTGGCATGGGGGTAAATCCGTGCAATCAACACTGACGTGCCTTGCGCTACCGTGAGCCGGGTGGGAAGGGTGAGATGTCCCAGCAGCTCTATAGCCGGCGTATCTTTTCGCTTACCATTGATAATAGTGGCCGCCATACCACCTGAGATATTGATCACCAGGTCTACATAACCGCTTGGGTAAAATACTTCGTTGTCGAGATGTTTATGGACCGTAACAACGGTATAATTCTTTATGTAGGGCGCTAAGCCGGCGGAAGGTAAAAACTGCATATGATCGTCCTTGTATAAAGTTAAACTTTTCAAGGAAAGCAGGAAAAAATTGGTCACTCTTTTCCGGAGGGTGACCATTTTCCTTTAATGATCAGCGGTGTGCTTTTTGTCAAAACGTTTTTTCGCTATGCCGTAGGCCTCGGCTATATAACCGGTAGCAGCTGCCAGGTGGGGCCCTTCCGGGTTCAGGATACAAATGAAATGCTGGGCGGCGTAGTGCGGATGCGGCATGAAACTGTTGAGGGCTGTATAGTCCCACGCAGTAGTCTCGTCAGGAAACAGCTGTTGAAAGGTAGCCCTTGATACGCCAATATTCAGGCGGAATATCCCGTCGCGGTCCAGCCGGGATACCTGGTCATGTTCGTTATCGGCCAGGGCAATGGTGACAAACGGAAGCACCTGCTCCGCTCCGTAAAAGAAAAATTTATACCCGAAATGCTCGGAGGTAGTGATGGCTGGCAGCGTACCCAGGTATTGTTCTACGGCAGTGAGTGACATATACTACAGTTTATTGGATCTGTGGCAAATGTCGGCTGCCTGCTTTACATTTGCAAGTAGTTACCTTTTTGGCATATAGTGTACTAAAGTAAAGTATTGGCTACAGTTATGGCATTACAATCAAAGAAAAAAGCAAAACAATCGGGGGAATGTCCCTTCCAGGAAGCCATGGATTTAATTGCCGGCAAATGGACCATGTCTATTGTAAATGTGTTGATGAGCGGCACCATGCGGTTCAAAGAACTGGAGCGCCACGTAGTCGGTATCAATACACGGATGCTGGTAAAGGAGTTGAAACAACTGGAGGCAAAGAAGATCGTGAAAAGAAAAGCCTATGCCACCGTGCCGCCAACAGTAGAATATTCGCTTACGGAAAAAGGGGAGTCGTTGAAGCCGGTGTTGACGGCGATACAGTCCTGGGCCGTTGCGCAGTTGTTGTAAAAAAACAGGGATTTAATGATGGTATCTTTCCTACAACTATTATGCAGCACACTATTTAAAGTAATTATATTAGCTTCGTAAGTATATAACCTATAACCGTCATGAAATTATATTTTCCCCGGCTGTATAGTATCGCCTGGGCCTGTTTGGTTACCACTGTAAGCTGTTGCCTGTTGCTACCTTCCGTGCATGCACAAGTCGCTGCATATACTTCGCCTCCCATGCAGCCGTTAAAGCATATGGAAGAACAGCTGGAGGCAAATTATAAAGCCTTTTTAGATCAATTACCCAACGACAATAAGAAAGCCTATCTATCCGTGTATAATGAACAGTGGGAGAGTATAAAAGCTAAATTCGATAAGAGGGAAATATATAAAACGGCCTATGCGCAGGCGTATCTTGATAAATTAACAAAGACAATTATAGATGCCAACCCGGTACTAAAATCACGTCCATTGCAGGTATGCTTTTCCCGTTCGGGTGTTCCTAACGCCAGTTATATTGGTCAGGGCGTTATCCTTTTTAATATGGGATTGTTTAAATCGCTGGACAACGAAAGCCAGGTGGCCTTTGTATTATGCCATGAGTTGGCGCACTACTATCTGCAACATAGCGAGCAAAGTATCAGCCGGTATGTTGCTACCATGAATGGGAAAGAGGTACAACAGGAACTGCGGAAAATAAAGGCAACAGAGTATAATAAGCGGGAAAGGCTGGAGAACCTGGTGCAGCATGTTTCTTTTGATAGCCGCCGGCATAGCCGGGACCACGAGTCTGAAGCCGATTCTATGGGGCTGGTATTCCTGCAACATACGCGCTTCAGTTTGCAGGGCGCCCTTACTACCCTGGACCTGCTGGACAAAATTGACGTAGATACGGTGGATATGTCAGCTCAATTACAACACCTCTTCAATGCGCCTGCCTATCCCTTCAAGAAAAGATGGATTGCCCAAAGAGAAGGATTATTAGGCGGCCATGCAGTACTGGAAAAAGACACTGCGTTGAGCGATTCTCTTAAAACACACCCTGACTGTAAGCTGAGGATGCGTTTATTACAACCCTATGTAAACGCAGATCATCAGGCTAACCGCCAGCTGAACGGGTTGGATAAAATGGCCTTCGACTCCCTGAAAAAATCATTCGGATACGAAACCATTATCTATGCATTCGAGAATGATAATTATACCCGTAGCCTGTACTATACGATCGGTATGCTCCGGGATACGCCGGATGATCCTTTCCTGGTAACGCATATGGGTAAGGTACTCAATAGTTGCTATGATGCTCAGAAATCGCATACCCTGGGGAAGCTGATCGAACTGCCATCGCCCGGGAATGGAACTAACTATAATGTACTGCTGCAGATGATCCAGAACCTATATCTGGAAGATTTTCCTGGCATTAGTTTTTATTACCTCGCGCCGTTTTATCGTAGGCTGCAGGCATATGACCCCTTTGTAAAAGAATTCAACAGAGCCAAACAAACAAATCAATAATCCGCCAAAAATAAATAAGATGATAAAAAAAATATTTGCCCCACTATTGTGTTGCTGTTTATGCCTACAGCAGCTGTATGCTCAAAATAAATTATCTGTTGATAATGTTTATTCCACTTACTTGCGTAATAGTGGTACTATCACGGAAAATGGCCAGATAAAAGGTTATTTTTTCTTTTATCAAAGCGATAAAATTGACAGGAGAACAAACGAGTATACCCTACAGATACTCGATGAAAATCTAAACAAAGTAAAAGACATCAAATTACAGGATAGTAAATCAGTTAACCTGCTGGAAGCGGCCTACAACGGCAACAGTATCTCTTTCTTCTTTCAGGATGAAAAGGAGAGGAAATTGACAATGAAAGTATATTCCATGGACGGAAAACTAAAATATACCTACCTCAATGAGTATACCCGTCAAACAGAAGAGTTGATGAAGCAGTATGTTTCGCTGCACACTGATGATGGTACCAATCAGAATGTATTTGATGTAGGACATAAGGGATTTGTTTCAGTGATGCCGTTGAGGGATGGGAAAGACCGTACTTATGAAGTTGATTTCTATGGCTCAGAAAAGAAAGGTTACTGGAAGTATACCCCCAATGATGATGAAGGCCGTTTCGCCATGGCGGAATACCTGGGTAATACGGATAGCTTGGTTATTTTACAGGTATTTAAGAGGAAACACCTGATTGGCAACAATGTATCGGGACACCTGGTAGGTATCAATTTTGTTACTAAGCGAAAAGTATTCGACCTGGATTACGAGGACCAGGACTTTTTATTCTCCCCGGCAAGCGTTGTCCGGCAAAAGAATACAGGTAACTTTATCATTGCGGGTACTTATTACGATAAAGGGGCCAGTGTTATGAAGGATGCCAGCAAAGGCCTGGCGTTTTATACTATGAATAGCAAAGGGAAGATTTTATCCCAGTCATATAATAGCTGGGATAAGGATTTTTCCAAATATATCAAAACAACTGGTAAAGGAAAGATCGAGGATGTAGGATACCTCTATATCCATAAAATGATCCAGAGCACTAATGGACAGTTGTATGTGGTGGGAGAAGGCTATAAGAAAAAGGCGAATGCCGCTGGTATTGCATTGACAGCCGCCGCCGCAGCAGCAGGAAGTTTTGGCAGCGCAGGTGTCACAAAGCTGGTAATTACAGATCTCGTTGTTATGTCTTTTGATGGAGATTACCATGTTACGGATGCCAAAATTTACGAAAAAACAGATAATACAGCAATGAGCAATCCATTGGTAGATTTTGCAAGTCAACACCTCTTGGCTGCTTTTCTAAAAGGTACGGGAGCTTTTGACTACGAATTTACTACTGGAGAAGAAGATAGTGACAATTTCTCCATTTGCTATAGCGATTATGTAAGAGAAGAAGATTACAAAGGGCAAACTTTTAATACTATCCACTTCAACGGGAGTAAATTCACACAGGATAAGATACAGTTGAAATCGAAGGCCAGCAAGTTAAAAGTATTTCCTGCGAAGCCAGGTTCCGTGATGATCCTGGAGTATTTTAAGAAAGAAAAGCGCATAGATCTGCGTCTGGAAAAGATCAGTTAATCAACAACGGGCTGTCGGGGAACCGGCAGCCCGTTTTAACGTACTTCTATCCTGATAGTTAGTTTATTCATTTTTCCCCATCTCCATCGCGGTAAATTTTCCTTCATTTATTTTTAAAAAAATTTAATTTCATTTTTAGTAGCTTGTAGGCTATATGCAACCAAAATCTGCATGATAATGTATCGTTTGAACGCTTCAATATCACACCATTCATGAGTACTTTAACAACAAGCCCTGTACAGGTAGAAGAGGTATCCGTACCGGCCGCTGGTGACAACGAAAAAAAAGGCCGGCTGTATTCGCTGGATGCCCTTCGCGGCTTTGATATGTTCTGGATTATGGGCGGCGCAGGCATTTTTCACGCGCTGGAAAAGGCCACAGGAGCTCCTTTCTGGCATACCATATCAGAACAGCTGGAACACCCGGACTGGAACGGCTTCCATTTTTATGATCTTATTTTCCCGCTCTTCCTGTTTATGGCCGGTGTATCTACCCCATATTCTGTGGGAAGGGAACTGGAGAAGGGAAAACGCCGCAGCCAGCTCTTGTGGCGGGTAGTAAAGCGGGGTCTCACCCTGGTGCTGCTGGGGATCATCTACAACAATGGTCTGCAACTACATCCTATATCTGAAATACGTTTTTGCAGCGTCCTGGGTAGAATCGGACTGGCTTATATGTTTGCTAACATCATCTACCTCTATACAAAAGAAAGAGGCCAGATGATCTGGTTTGTGGCCATCCCGATTGTATACTGGCTGCTGCTGAAGTTTACAGCTGCTCCGGGCTTTCCCCCGGGCGACCTGACCATGCAGGGTAATTTTGCGTCTTACCTGGACCGGTGTATTGTTCCCGGTAAATTATATCTCGGTATTCATGATCCGGAAGGTGTTGCCTCCACTTTCCCCGCTATCAGCACCGCCCTGTTGGGTATCCTGACCGGCAACCTGCTGCGCAGCAATCATACGGCGCCGATGAGAAAAGTAGCGTTGATGAGCATCACCGGGGTGATATTCCTGGTACTGGCACAACTGTGGAACCTCGATTTTCCGATCAACAAAAACCTCTGGACCAGCTCCTTCGTACTGCAGGTAGGAGGTATCAGCCTGCTGCTGCTGGCATTATTTTATTATGTGATAGATATTGCGGGGTATCAGAAGTGGGCGTTCTTCTTCCGCGTAATCGGTATGAACTCTATTCTTATCTACATCTCGGGTCATTTTGTGGACTGGAATTACTCCAATAACGCATTGTTTAAATGGCTGGGGCAGTTGGTAGGAGAGCCTTACGGCGCTGTGGCGCTGGCCCTGTCTTTTGTGTTCGTGAAATGGCTATTTTTATATTTTATGTATAAGAAGAAAGTATTTCTCAAAGTATAAGGAGAAAGGAATGTTCGGAATACAGCGCGTAATACAACCAGTATTACGCGCTTTTTTTAAAGTGCCCTGTGCAGATGTTTAATGCGCCGGGTAAAGGTATAGTCGCCGGTGATCTCCCCTTTATAATTCATCTCCTCGTCAAAAATATAGGGGTCGCGGTAATAGCTGCTCACGGGCAGATAACCAAGCTCCATACTGGCGCCGCCGCATATATTGCAACCACCATCGCCCGATTTAAGAAACCATTCGCTGCTGGTTACTTCATACCGATAAGGATTGTTGGCAATCACTAATCCAAAATGATTGGGTATATCCAGTATATAAGGCTCAGCATCGTCTGTGCCGGCGGCAAAGTGGTGGTATTTCTCCAACCGGTCTACGCTATTACCCCAGGGATATAAGCTGTGGCTGCCGCCGCCGCATAAATACTCCCATTCATCTTCTGTAGGCAGACTGAAACCGGTGGCCGAAATCTCCTGTAACAGTGCCGGGTAACTGGCCGGTTCATAGAGAAAGGCTTGTATGTGGGCGCCATTCTTTACCAGCCGGAAACTATCGTTGACGGTGTAGGTCCAATGCTCCCGCGAAGAAGCGCTCACTTCCGCCATCGTCTTTTCAAAATAATCATCCGCTATCAGTCTTTCATTGTCTAACGCTACCGGGAAATAACCGGTTTCCCGCACCTGCCGCTCTACGATCATCGGGGCAATGGTAGCAGTACGGAGGGGCGACAGTCGTTCCTGCAGGTACGTATTTGTTTCGTCCATATTGCCGTCCATCAGTTCAGCCAGCTGCTGCCGGGTTGTGTCAGGAATTACAAGAGGATCCAGGCCCAGGGTAACGGTATCTCCTGGTACAAAAACAAATTCGCAGCCTTCATACGCCATCACTGCCGTATAAGTGCTTTGCTCGAATTTATCGAATTGCTCAAAGCGCAGGATCGTAAATCCGGGCAGCCGGGTAGCTACCAGGTATTGCAACAAATAGGCTGCCTCGTCGTGTGTGAGCTGATTCCAGGCTTTCCGGCTAAAGATGGGTGTGATATCCATGTGTACAAACAAACAATTTTTTTAAACGAAAACGCAAAGATAACCAAACAGGATTGTTTAACCTATCTTGCAGACCGTGAACGACAATAATACTCTGTATGGACTTTGGCGCCAACTGGCAACAATACGATCAACTGTATCTCCCGTTACCTCCGGATGAATGGGTGACCAGCGAAACACTTACTGGCACGGCTGTACCACATCCGCTCCGGATAGGTACTTCCGGCTGGAGCAGGAAGGAGTATATGGGTACGCTCTATCCCAGGGGTACTAAAGAAATGGGACTGCTGACGGAATATAGCCGCTTGTTTAATTGCGTAGAGCTCAATGCTACCCATTACAAAATATATGCGCCGGAGGCAGTGCGCAAATGGGTGGAAAAAACAGGATCCCGCGATTTTAAGTTTTGTCCCAAAGTACCACAGTCTATCAGTCACCACAGCACGTTATTGAATGCCGGTGTGGAAACAGCTGCTTTCCTGGAAGGCATTGCCGCTTTTGAAGACCGCCTGGGCCCCATCTTTTTGCAATTGAGCGAATACTTTTCACCAGTCCGTAAAATCAACCTGTACAAATACCTCGAGTCCCTGCCCCGGCAGCTGACTTTTTTCGTCGAAGTAAGGCATCCCGATTGGTTTGGAAATCCATCGGAACGGGAGGAGCTTTTCCGTACATTGAAAAACCTGGGTATCGGCGCCGTGATCACCGATACGCCGGGGCGCCGCGATTGTCTCCACATGGGACTTACCATTCCGAAGCTGATGCTGCGGTTTGTAACTCAGGGAGGACATCGGCTCGACAGCATTCGCTTACGGGACTGGAAAACCCGCCTGGACGACTGGAATGCCCGGGGGCTCGAGGAGACTTACTTTTTTCTGCATGTACACGACGGTAAATATGAAGCAGGATTTTACGAGGAAGTACAGGCCCTGTTTGGATTAGCGCGATCTCAGCCACAAATGACGCTTTTCTAGTCCGGAATAACTGTGTTGGCAGTATCACCGGAAAACATTACCTTAAAGAAAGTTAAGTACCCGCCGGGACTTGTTCCGGCACAAAACTGACAGCATGTTGAATTTTATTGAAATTGTATATAACCTGGTCTTTATCATTTTCAGGGTTAACCGGGTAAGAAGGAAATACGCAAAAAATTAAGTCACTACAGATAAAAGCAAACGCTCCGTCCCGGATATTCCGGGACGGAGCGTTTGCTTTTTAAAGAGATGATCTATGCCAGGCAGTTATCTTGCGCTGCAGCAAGTGCGTAATCAGTGCCACGGCCTGTTGGAAGCGGGCTTCCCAGTCGCCGGTAATTTCCTCACAGGCAATATCGTACTGCTTCAGTACCTGCCGGTGCGATTGATCCAGCAAATCCCTTTCGGCTTCGCTGAGTCGCGTACCATCCTGTACATAAGGCACATCATTATTCAGGTAAAGATAGAGATCTGCCTTGTTAGCGGCATAGATAGCAGGATCCACGGCCAGCGTTTCCCCAAACGCATATACGCCATAGGAGGCCGTAATATGAATATCAGTGTCGATGATCACCAGGGGAGAAGGACCGGTTTCCATTTGCTGAATACGGGCTGCATGCTCCAGGGCAACCAGGTACAGGTCGGCTACACTGAAGTGATGGGAATCCGGGATCAGATCCCGGCCAGCTTCCATGACGGCGCTGCTGTTAAAGTATGCTGATAGCTTTTCCGTAAGCGTGGTTTTGCCGGTAGATTCTGTTCCTAGCAGCACCACTTTGGTCACCAGCGACGCTTTTACACTATCCGGCAAATATTCCCAGGACTTAAACAGGTCGGCCCGTATATGCGTTGCCGATACAGGGTACAGGTTTTTGCTGATATCAAAAGGGATATGTTGTATGCCCATGTAACCCGCCACCATATCGCCATAAGGCTCTGAGGTTATCACCAGCGAATAATCGGGAAACAGCTGCTTAAACCGTTCCGACCAGGTAGCGGATACGGATGCTGAGGACACCGACGTATTGGGCAATACTTTTTCATCGTATTGAAAAGTGCGGATGTCAATGCGCGGGTTGTCCAGGAAAGTAGCCTCCATCCATGATTTCCGCAGATCGCAGGGCAACGTTTCTTCCTCGCTGCAGCAAATAAGTACGGATAAAAAGTCGCAGTGCAACAACGCAAAATTTATCATCGCTTCATGCCCTTTGTGAAAGGGCATGAACTTACCGAATACAAATGCTTTGGTGATCTTTTTTTCCTGCATGGCTATGCGTATCAGAAACTATATTTAAAGGCAAGGTATACATTCGCCGGGGCCTGAACAAAATATTTCAGGGTACCTGCGGCGTCTACACTACCGTTGTTATAGTATTTTGTTCCGGAGATGTTGTTAAGATAGAGCGACACAATATAACGGTCAAGGCTATACTGTACCCGGGCGTTGAGCAGCACGTATGCTTTAATGGTAGCCGTGTTGGCAAAGTCGATATAGGAGCGGCCCTGGTACCTGCCAGACAGCGCCAGCAACAGGTGCCGGTGCTGATAGGCTACTTCCTGGTTAATGATCAGCGCCGGGGTGAGTACCGGGCTGAAAGTGGTGGACTGTTCTTTTATACGGCTGTAATTAAAGGAGCTGTTGTTGGTGAAACTGAAAGTTTTGTTTAACCGATAACTGGTTGATAGCTCTACCCCGGTTCTGTAGCTGCGTTTTACGCTGTTGGTGAGTAGTAAGCCATTGGGGCCCAGTTGTCCGTTGAGTACTATTTCGTTACTGAAGTTCATATAGTAACCATTCAGCTGTACCTGGAGGCGTTGCCTGTTGATCCGTATGCCCAGTTCGTGATCGGTCACGTATTCGGGATCGTGGTTATACAGCAGGGGCTTGCCGGTGCTGTCGGCCGGGAGGTCGTCGTTGCCGCCGAAGATGTCGTTGCGGGTAGGTTCGCGCCCGGTGCGGCCCAGGCTGTAGTAGATGCTGGTATGTTCATTGACGGCAAAGTTGACGCCTGCGCGGGGATTGAGAAACTGCCAGTGCAAGGGCTGTAATGGTACGCTGCCATTGTAGTGGAAGGCGGCGTAGCGGTATTGCAGATCGGCATAGAAGGTAAACTGGTGCAGGTAATATTCTATTTTGCTAAAGGCGCTGATCTCATTTTTGTAGCCGGTGTTACGGTACAATTCTCCTTCACGTGTATCCGTGCCCGTATGCCGGCGTTGATACAGGTTGCCGTGTACGCCGTTGGTCCATTTCAGGTGTTGACCGCTCAGTGTATAGTGGCTGAAAAAGCCCGTGAAATGGGACCGGAAGCCGTAGTTAAACAGGTCGCCATTGGCCGGCAGACCGCTGAAATTATTGACGTCAAAATCGTATCCGCCTTTCAGATAGGTATAGTAAATGCTGGAGCTGAGGCTGGAGTGGGCGCCTGTTTGCCAGGTGTTTTGCAGCTGTACCAATGCCTGGGTAAAATGGTCTTTTTCATCGTGCGTATTGGCGTTGGTGCGGCGGTCTTTTTGAATCAGCGAGTCGGCTACCGGCAGCCATGCCATACCGTTTCGTTGGTTGCCGGCCATGATATTTATTTTCCAGGTGCTCTTGTCATAGAACAATCCTCCGCTGACAAAAACAGATTGGGCATTATTGAAAGCATGGTATTTATAACCATCGGTATACACCTGGGAAGCCCGTACGTACAGGGCTTTATGGTTTTTGATGCCGCTGTTCCAGGCGCCAAAAGCGCGGAAGCTGTTATAGGATCCATAGCCGATACCCAGTGTGGTGCGGGCGGTATCATGCAGGTTGGGCGACGACAATTGTATACTGCCGGCATAGCTTGCCGCGCCATTTTTAGACATGCCTACGCCCCGTTGTAGCTGTAACTGACTCACAGCATTAAGGATATCGGGGTAGTTGGAAAAGTAAGCGCCCTGGTCTTCCGGCTCATTCAGTGGCATGCCATCCAGGATGGTATTGATGCGGGTTTGATCCATCCCACGGATACGGTAGTACGAATAACCCTGCTGGTTACCGGCATCTGAGTAAACGGTTACTGCCGGTGTTTCGGATAGCAGAAAAGAAGGTTCCTGGCCGGTGTTCTTCTCTCCCAATACTTTCATATCCATGTTATAATATGTAACCGGGGTGTTTCTACCCGCCTGGTAGGCCACCACTACTTCCTGTAAGCGCCGGGTACTGTCTTTTTTAGTTGGCAGGCTGTCCTGGGCCCGGGTCAACAATGGTGATAAAAGCCATCCCACGATGGCTGTAAAACGTTGATTCATATGGTGTACGGCTGTGATATTGATCATTTACCTCCCAATATCCAATAATTAGTGTAATAATTACACAAATATATAATTCTGTTTGTTATTGAAGATAACACGTTTGTGTTATCTGTTCAAGGTGTAACACGGGAACGCATATACGATATAATCCGGCGTGTACTGATATTATATAAACCTTTTCCCGAATTTTATAATGGCTATTCCTGCGGATAGCCGACCTTTGTGGCTGCCAAATATTGTATACATGCTAAGTAGCCACAAGATTTTTATTAAAGGAATGGTTTGTGAACGTTGCATCCTGGCGGTGAAGGAGATATTTGCCGACCTGCATGTACCGATTACCGGCATTACACTGGGGGAGGTTACTACCATTGCAGCACTGTCGGATCCGGATATGAAAGTGGTGAAAGAAAAGCTGGCGGCACTGGGTTTTACCTTACTGGAAGATAAACGTACCCGGTTGATTAAGCAGGTAAAATCGCTGGTAGAAAAAGTATATTCAGGCACATATGATTTCTCCGATAATTTTAAGTTTTCCGATGTAGTCAACCGCGCAGTACACCAGCCTTATCCCGTGGTGAGCGCCATCTTCTCTGAGCTGGAAGGCGTTACCCTGGAAAAGTATATCATGGAATACAGGACCGAAAAGGTAAAGGAGCTGTTGGTATATACAGATGAAACCCTGGCGGATATTGCCTTTAAGCTGGGTTACAGCAGCGCCCCGCATCTTTCCCGGCAGTTTAAAGCCCAAACAGGACTTAACACCTCGCATTTCAAAGAAATACGGAAAATGAAACAATCACTTACCCATCCGGGAGAACAATCATCTTAAAATTATATACAACTTCGGGTGAATAGTGCAACGCAGCGCTGTTGTACCGGAGTAGCTTTGTTCCACTGAATTCCTGCGTAAATGGGCTTCAGGCAAGGAAAATTTACAACATATGATTTGGCAGACAGCACAGGTAATCCAGCAAACGGCAAACACGATCACCATTATATTTGACACGCAGGGAGAATCGTTCTCCTATAAACCGGGACAATTTATCCAGCTAACCTTAACGATCAATGGTGCGCCGGTTACCCGTTCATACTCGCTAAGCGCCGTGCCTGGTGGGCATCCTGCCATTACCGTAAAGCGGGTGCCCGATGGTGTAATGAGTAATTATATCCTTGATCATGCCAGCCAGATCCGGCAATGGCAGGTAGCCGGTCCGCATGGCACCTTTACCCCCACAGCAGCTACTTACCAGGCCAGGCATGTAGTGCTCCTGGCCGGTGGAAGCGGTATCACTCCGCTGTATACCATTGCCTGTTCCTTGTTGACAGAAGCGCCGGATACCCGTATCACCATCATATATGCCAGCCGTAGCACGGATGAAATCATTTTCAGCAAGGAGCTGGACGCATTACAGGCACGCTACCCCCAACGGCTATACGTATTTCATGCTTTGTCTGCTGCCACGGAAGTCAATACACCGGGCCACCTGAAAGGACGGCTTAGTAAACTGGTTACCCGTAAACTGATTCAGCAGGCAGTGACCAACCCACACGACCAGGTACACTATTTTATTTGTGGACCGGAAGGACTAATGACCATGCACCAGGAAATGCTGACGGCCCTACAAGTGGCGCCAGATAATATTTTCATGGAATGGTTCGCCCCCGGAGTAACCAATAATGACACAGTACTCCCTAACGAAACACAGGAGGTATTGCTGCATTTCTTTGAACAAACCAACCTGCTGGATGTAGATGCCGGGCAAACCATTCTACAGGCGGCCCTCGACGACCTGATTCCGCTTCCTTTTTCCTGCCAGGGAGGTACCTGCGGTATCTGTTCGGCTAAACTCACCTCCGGCAAAGTTACCATGAGGCAAAACTATGCATTGCGGCCTTCCGATATTGCCGATGGCATGATATTGCTGTGTCAGAGCTATCCGCTCACGGCCGATGTAACCGTAGTGGTGGGAGAGTAGCGGGCAATGAAGTGACCAGGACGGGGCATACAGGGAAGATGATTTATACTTATATTGAGCGTAATATGAACGTTACTATATGAAATGGATCTGTCAATCCCTGCTGGCGTTATTAGCGGCAACAACCTCATTTACAGCGCATGCACAACAGCCTATGAAATGGCCCGGTGGAAAAAAAGCGGCGATCGTGCTGACTTATGATGATGCCCTGGCTTCACAATTAGACGTGGCTATTCCCCAGCTCCGGAAGTTTAAATTAACGGGTACCTTCTTCCTTACCGGCAACATCACGGAAGGCCAGATGCTGCAATGGCGCAAGGCTGCCGACGACGGGATGGAGCTGGCCAACCATAGTTTGTATCATCCCTGCAGCGAACGGGTATATCCCAATAACCGGCAATACTACAGCGAAAACTACGACGTCAACACCATGATAAAAGAAGTGGGGATGATGAACAAACTGCTTTTCGGAATTGATGGCAAACGGCAACGCACCTACGCTTTTCCCTGCAGCCAGTCGCTTGTGGGCGGGGTTGACTATACCCCGGCATTGCAGCAATCAGGCCTGATAAAATACGCCCGCAGCGGTGGTGACAGCACCGCTATCATCATCCGTTTCGATACGCTTCAGCTATACAAAATACCCAGCTGGCCGGTAAACTATCAGCCCACCGGGGAAAGATTGATAGACTTTGCCACCCGTACGCTGGAGGAAAACGGTCTCGGTATTTTTATGTTTCATGGCGTAGGCGGCGATTATATCATCACTCCCGGGGAAGCACATGAGCAGCTACTGGCCTGGCTGGCAGCTCATAGCCAGGACGTGTGGGTGGCCACCTTCCAGGAAGTGATGGACTATGTAACGCATGCACCCAAAAAATAACAGATCTATCATACGGTAAATTAGATTAGTCAGCTATCCTTCCATTATCTTTGATCACAAAACGAGTATATGACAGGATTTTGGCGTTATTTCTGGATGCTCTACATGCTTTTCTTTGCGGTGCCGTTTCCGATGATTATTTATTACGCCTCCACTTATGGAAAGGAATCACCGGATACGGCGCCCTGGCTGGCCCTTGCCTGGCTGGCGTTATCAGTGGTGTTATGGGGATTGGTGCTGGGCCGGTTAGCAAGCAGATGGATCATACAAACCTTTGTTGTGAAAAAGAATTTTGCCCGCCTGGCTAAAGCTGGCGTGCGGAAAGAAGGCCGCATACTGGAAAGTAAAGTATTAAGAACAAACAGCGGCGGTGCTGAAGCGCGGAAGATCACGTTTTCCTTTACCAATTTTGCAGGTACCACCATTACAGAAGAAATGGAGCTGACCGATACACAGCCGGCGCTGAGAAGATATGAAAATGGGAAAACAATAACACTGCTGATAGATGATACCCTTCGCTCCATCCCCGTCATTTGCCTGGAAGACATGAAAGTAGGCGTCAAAATATCCCGTATGCTGTGGCTTGGTATTAGCTGGTGTATCATTACGGCAGCAGTCATCTTCTATTATCAATTTTCTTATGTGCTGGAAAACGGGGGCGCTGGCTGGCGTTTCCTGCGCTTCTATCATCCCCTGGTATTATGCCCGCTGATACTACTGGCAGAAATCTTCTTTTTCACTAAGCTGTTGCAATTCATAGGAGGGAAGCCCTCCGGCCTGTTGCGCACTAAGTACTACGGTATTCGCACGGATGCGGAAATTGTATCTGCCAATCAAACCGGTACTTATATCAACGAACAGCCGCAGATCCGCTTTGAATTGCGCTTCCAGGATAGCAGTGGCCGCACGCATACCGCTACCCTGAAGAAAGTAATTTCCCTGTTGGACCTGGGGATTACCAAACAACCGTCTGTCCCCATTTTTTACCAGAAAGATCACCCTGAAAAAATTGCTTTTGCCAGTGACCTGGAAGACTAAAATTATTTTTATGGAGATGAATATGCGATATATCCTGGCGGCAGCATTGATCATGGGAAGCATGTCCTGTAAGCCACTTCGCCAGTCTATTCACGATACCCTGTATGGGAGTCCCGCGAAGGGGCCAACCAGCGACAATACCACCCGGGTGGAGCAACACAGTAGTACGACTATTATTGTGAATAGCAGCACCCACCAGGTACACAGCTCGTCCGGCGGCAATTTCCTGCGCAACGCCGCCGCCCTGGCTGCGGCCGAGAGTGCCCTGCGAAATTTACCGGCATTTGCCGGTAAGCAAATCGCTGTGTATGAAGCCATTCATTTTTATGACGACGGAAGAATTAACCTGGAGCTGCAACATCCCACCAGGCCCGATTATATCGATGCCTATCGTTTCAATAAGGGTAGCTGGGAAGAGCCAGCACCCGTACAGTTATCTGTACACGACGATATCAAGGCAGGCCTGGTAAACCTGGATAAAGTACATTTTATCAATGTGGCTAACGTCTATAATAACTACCGGCTGAAGGCCGATAGTATCGAAGGTGTGGCCCCGCTCACACATATCTATGCCATTATCAGGGGAGATAGTATCACCTGGTATCCCCGCTCCATCAGCGGCAGCCGGGAACGCTATTTTATCAGCTTTACGGCAACCGGGAATATCGACCGCTGCTACCGGGAATAATCAAAAAGAAAGAAATTATTATAATAAATTATATATCTTTCTGATATTATACCTATGGAACGAGGGAAATAAAAGGCAGACAGCTAACCGGCTATCCCACCGTATCCTGCATTTCAGACCGGATCATTAAAATCTGACGAATAAAATATGGACAACATCAAATGGGGAATTATCGGGTGCGGAGATGTAACAGAGGTAAAAAGCGGACCGGCATTTAACAAAGTACCCAATTCATCCCTGGTAGCGGTCATGCGCCGGGACGCCGCCAAGGCGGAAGACTATGCCCGCAGGCATGGCGTACCTAGGTGGTATGACAACGCAGCAGCACTCATCAACGACCCGGAAGTAAATGCGGTGTACATCGCTACACCTCCTTTACAACACGAGGAGTATACCCTGCAATGCATTCAGGCAGGTAAACCGGTGTATGTAGAAAAACCAATGACGCTGAATACGGAATCGGCTTACCGTATGCAGGAGGCAGCCATACGGCATAACGTAAAATTAACAGTGGCCCATTACAGAAGGGCGCAGCCCATGTTCCGGAAGATAAAAGCGTTGCTGGAGGAAAAAGCCATTGGTGATATTCGTTTTGTATCCCTGCAAATGCTACAGCCACCCGTGTCGCCGGAAGCCAACTGGCGGGTAGATCCCGCTGTATCCGGGGGAGGGCTCTTTCATGACCTGGCTCCCCACCAGCTGGATCTCATGACCTGGTTTTTTGGAAGAGCCAGAAGCGCTACCGGGATTGCCAGGAACCAGGCCAAAATGTACCGGGCCGATGACCTGGTATCAGGCAATATTTTATTCGAAAACGGGATCGTATTCAACGGCATCTGGTGCTTTTCAGTGGGCGCGGCCGACAAAGCCGATGTCTGTGAGATCACCGGTTCCCTGGGAAAAATAAGGTTCCCGGTATTCGGGCATTCGTTTACCCTCAGCATAAACGGAGCTGAGCAAGTGTTTGCATTTGATGCCCTGCAACATGTACAGCAGCCTATGATAGAACAGGTAACTGCCTTCTTTTTAGATAAAGGTCCTAATCCCTGTTCCGCTGAAGAAGCTATCCTTTCTATGCAGTTGATGGATAGTTTTACGAAGAAGGATAAAATGATTTTCTAACGGATGCCCGCAAAGACGCCAAGGAGCAAAGCAGGAAAGAGATCAGCGCCGGGGGGCGCTAATCCTCTTATTTTCTTTGCCTCTTTGTTTCTTTGCGTGAGAAAATAATTCGCTTTTATATTATATTTGGAAATATAGTTTTACCTACAACCATTATCGTTACACTAACTATTCCTTTTTTATTCTATTATGTATTTTGTCAGGTTCGGGGCAAGCATCTGTTACCAGTTGTATCAAATTATGTCTGCCCGCAGGCAGGAAGAAAAATGGGCCACTAACTATCTCAGACGCCTGGAAAGCTCCTTTGGCGGCCAGCTTGATCCGGCTTCTTTTCGTAAAATTGTCAACAGCTATAGCATTTATATCCCCATGATCTGTGATGCCTTTATGGGACTCCGGGGGAGGAAAACCTCTGCCCAGGAGAAAGAGCGGATGTTATTGTACTTTATATGCAGTACCATATTTGACGATTTTTGCGACAGGAAAGAGTTATCGCGTGAGCTGCTCTACCGGATATCTTATGAATCAGAGCAATACCAGCCCACCCGTGTGGAGGAGCGCCTTTTCCTGCATGCTCACCTCGCATTGAAGGGCTTTGTTGCTGACCAATCCCTGTATGAAGAAATCACCAGGGAGTTATTCCGGGTACAGGTGGACTCAGACAAGCAATTTGATCCGGCTATCAGCCAGGAAGAATTAACGCGCATCACCCTGGGCAAAGGCGGCTACTCTGTGCTGCTTTGCCATTTTTATTTTGACTCCCCGGCCTGTGCTATAGAACAGGCTTGCTGGTATCGCCTTGGCGGCATTATCCAGTTAACAAATGATTTGTTCGATATTTATAAAGACCTGGAACAGGGATCGGTTACTTTACCCAACCGGATGGAGAGCGCTTACGAGTTCTCGGATTACTTTATGGGGGAAGTTACTGCCATAGAAAAAGCGATCGCGATGCTGCCTTATGACACCTCCAGGCGGCAGGATTTCCTGTCGGGTGTCATGGGCATCTGCTCATTTGGTAGCCTGGCCCTGCACCGGCTCCGGGAGCTCCAGGGACAAGAAGAACGCCTGCCCAACCTGCGCCAGCTACCCCGGAAAGCGCTGGTGGTAGATATGGAGCAGGCAACCAATATCTGGTATTGTATCAAATTCACGTACCGTAAAACGAAAGCCTGGCAATTATCGATAGTTGCGGCTAATTAATAGCGCATCACTACCTTCCCCAAAAAATATTTTCCCCGCACATAAGGGTATTTTTTCAGTGGCGTGTATTAGTTCCAAATTATCGTACATGCAATATGAAGAAGACGAAATGCACCAGCAGCTGGCCAGGCTGCTGGCCTACCTGATTTTGCCCGCATTGGGCTTCATTTCCATCGCCATTATTCTACTGATCATTTTATTATAACGCCGGACCATGTATAAAACTTCTGATTATCTCTCCAGGGGGAGCCGCTTTGTGCGTAACCAGTTGTACCCTTCCCGAAAGGTGCTGTCTACGCTGATGATATACGCTACGGATCTTTGTAACTCCCGTTGCAAACACTGCCTGATATGGGCCAAACGTCCCGTGGCCTATCTCTCCAAAGAAAAAATTATAGACATCATGCAGAGCAGTTGTATCAGCGCCGCTACCACGGTAGGACTGGAGGGCGGTGAATTCCTGCTACATCCCGAAGCCTTTGAAATACTGGAATGGTTTCATCAGCACCATCCAAATTTCGACTTGTTGTCCAATTGCCTGCAACCAGAAAAAGTGATCCGGGCAGTGCAACAGTTTCCACCCAAACGTTTATTTATTTCGTTGGACGGTACCCGTGAATCATATAAATATATGCGGGGAAAAGATGGATACGACAAGGTATTGACGGTTATAGAAGCCCTGCACAGTACTTGTAATATCTCTGTGATGTTTACCCTTTCTCCTTATAACAGCTTCGATGACCTGCAACATGTGATGGACGTATGTACCCGCTATGGAATTGATTTACGGGTAGGGATTTACAACAATATCTCTTATTTCGACACAGTGGAAAAAGCCCATGAACAAGGTGCGTTGTCGGCAGCAGCAGCCGGCTATGAAATTCCGCCGGAAATTATTCAACAGCTGGGAAATTTTGAAGAGAACCTGGACTTCCTGTTGCTTTATAAATACTGGCAACGGGGCGAGCTGAAACTTCCTTGTTATTCTATCTTCGACAGTGTGGTAGTACTCCCTAATGGCGATGTGCCCATTTGCCAGAACCTGGATCTGAAGCTGGGCAACATCCATGAAAAAAGCCTGGATACCATCTACAATGAGGCCGCCACTATTGCTCTCCAGAAAAAGCATTGCCGTGATTGTAATGGCTGCTGGATCAATTTTCACCGGAAATACGATGTTACCCTGTTCCGCCAGGCGGAGCAACTGGCCGGTGCCAGCATCACCGCGGCGGTATTGGGCCATTACCAATGGAATGAACAACGGGAACGTTTTAAAACAGTGATATCGAAATATGATAGGGTCCCTGGCAGCGCGGTATAAAAACTGGCGAAGAAAAAAGGTGATGGACGCCCTGGTAGCACCATTGCCGGGATGCAATTTTGCATTTATAGGAATAGGGCAGCATAGCCTGGATAACCTGTACCCGGTATTATTACGTTTAGGCGTACCAGTGAGATATATTTACTCCCGGCAGCTACCGCTGGCACAGCAAGCCGCCCGGTTGTTTCCCGCTTGCACGGGGGTAAACGACCTGTCGGCCATTTTACAGGATGATACCATCAAAGGCGTATTCATTTGCACCAAAAATGAATACCAGCTACCCCTGGTGAAAACTTGCCTGGAACAGGGAAAATATGTTTTCGTGGAGAAGCCGGGAGTGACCAACTATGCAGGCTGGGAGGAATTGACGGCGCATCGCCACGCCAACCGCTGTATGATTGCCTTTAACAAACGGTTCAACCCGGTGAATGCACAGTTCCAAAAGGATTTCAATAAGGCGTTCAGTTACCAGGCACGGTATGTTACAGGGCCTTACCCGGAAGGCAATGCTGTGATGGAACTGTTTTGCCACCCGGTAGATAATGTATTGCAGCTCTTCGGACCCGTGAAGGAATATTATTTTACGGTGCAGCAGGTCAACGGCGGGGTACAGGTGCAGTTATTACTCCAGCATGCCAGGGTAACCGGTACGATGGAGCTATCGACTTGTTACGCCTGGTCGTCTTTTGCAGATCAGCTGCAATGTGTAACGCCGGCACGGCATGTCGCTATCGACTATCCGGGGACGTTCGTGGTACAGGAGCTGGGCTATCGCCCCGGTGGTATCCCGGTAGATAAAATTTTAAAACGAACGGGGCGTGCGCAGGTAAGTAATGCTACCGGTGCCGTGCCCGTGGCCGCCAACAATAGTATCTGGCAACATGGCTACTATCAGGAAGTTGCTTGTTTTGTAGAGGCCGTACAGCAGGGGAAATCACCCCTGGAGGCAACGCCGGATACTTTTGAAGGTACCTTCCGTTTATTGGAAGCTGTTTCGCAAGGCTTGGGGAAGTAAATAGAAATTATGTAAATTGTAGCACCGGATTTTATTAAAACCGGTCCCCGAATGAATCAGCTCAACAGCAGATCCCTGATGGCCGTGGAAGTTTTCAACAAGCAGGCCAAAGTATACCAGGATAAATACATGGATGTTTCCATGTACCATGATACGTTTGATCTGTTTTGCAACTACATTCCCAAAGACGATGCTGCCTTGCTGGATATTGCCTGTGGTCCGGGCAATGTAACCGCGTATTTGCTACAGAAACGGTCGGGGTTCCGTATCCTGGGAATTGATCTGGCTCCCAATATGATTGAGCTGGCCCGGAAGAACAATCCAGGCGCTACTTTTGAGCTGAAGGATGCGCGGGCTATCCGCACTATCGGCCAACAGTTTGACGCTATCGTATGTGCGTTCGGGTTACCCTATCTCTCCAAAACAGAAAGTGAACAGTTAATCGCCGATGCATATGATCTGCTGGCGCCCGGGGGCGTGCTTTACCTGAGTACCATGGAAGGAGAGGAGCACCTGTCGGGATATTACTCCTCCTCGTCTGGCGATGAAATATATATTCATTACCACCAGGCCGCCCACCTCGTTGCAGCATTGAACCAAAACGATTTTGGTCTCCTGGCAGTACAGCGGATTCCCGCAGCTAACCAACATGGATGGCCTACAGACGACCTGATCTTAATAGCGAAAAAACGCTGATTCTTATCTCGTAGCCAGTACAAGCTTAAATTTTTCTATTTGTCGCCGGTGCCGCATTACATGCACAATGGCATGTTCCATGAGTTGTTCGATGTCGTATACTTGCCCCCAGCGGGTAGCTATTTTCTTTGCGGGATCAAATTCTTCGAGTTCGTTGTCAGGGATCTTACTGAAAACATTTACTGTAAAAACAAAGGCATCTGTCAGGCTTTGTATATATGCTTTTGCGGTAGTGCGTAAGGTATCAGCAACACCGGGTACACTGTCCCGGCTGCCGCGTTGTATGTATACGGCGTAGCTGTAGGCGGAACTGATTACATGTGCCAGCACGGATTGAATGGAGCGGCAATTAGGATCGGTCGTGGCCGTGTCGGTTATGGCGGCTAAGGCCGGATCGCTCACGTCGGCAATGACCTCCTGCAGCGCTTTGATCACATTTTCATATTCGTCCAGCAGGGCGCCCACGGCGCCGGTGCGGTATACTTTGTTCATATGCATGCTCCTTACTTCAGGACTGGAAGATAGGAAAATGTTGTGTGGTAAAGCGCTTTTTCAACGGGAAACCAGCGGGAGCAGGAAAATAAAACGGCAAGCTGGTGCCCGTAACCAACTTGCCGTTGCTGTGAGCCGTTGCTGTGACTATCTGAGCGTTGCCAGTACTTCGTCCAGGTTGCCCAATGCCATGGTAAATCCTTCTTGGAAGCCCATCTTAATAATGTTTTCCAGGTCTTCCAGTTTATTGTAGGTAATATGGCAGGTTACCAATGTTTTATCGCCTTTAGACTGGAAGGATACTTCCCAGCGCGATTGAGGGAGACCGGCATTTACGTTGCCATGTTCGTCTGAAAACCCGTCCAGCCCTATAAATTTCTGCTGGTTGATAATTTCCTGGTAATTGGCAAATGACCAGTGTACTTCGCCCTCCGGGCCAACCATGGCGTATAGCCATTGTCCGCCTTCGCGGAAGTCCATGGATTTTGTTTTAGCCTTCCAGGGTTTGGGCGCCCACCACTGATCCAGTAGATCTTTTTTCGTATAGGCGTCCCATACCAACGGTAAGGCGGCATCGAATTCGCGCTTTACCGTAATGGCTTTCTTCTCTTTATCCACAGAGAAATCAAATGCTAAATTCGCGTTCATTTTTTTTGCGTTTTTATGGTGGACAATACAATATCAAGGGTACCAAATTTTTTCTCCCAGGTAGTCCGGCATTTCTCCAGCCACTCTGCGATGGCCGTTAATTTCGTTCCATCTAACCGGTAATATATCTCCCTGCCGGTTTGCGTTTGTTGCAGCAACTGGCATGCCGTAAGGATGCGCAGGTGCCTGGATACGGCCTGTCGCGATATTTCAAAGTGCTCCGCAATAGCACCCGGCGTCATGGGCTTTGTGGCTATCAGCAAAAGGATAGCCCGGCGGGTTGGGTCTGCTATTGCCTGAAATACATCCCTTCTCATGTGACCAAAATAAAACGAGCAACCGTTCAGTTGTAAATATATGAAACTAATTGGTTGCGCAAAGTTTTTTGTGATTTTTTTAGCGGGCGGCGGCGTTAAGTAGGGAATTTTTCTCGCGAAGGCGCAAAAGCAGCAAAGAATTTAAGAAAATAAAGCAGCGAATTTTAAGCCCGCAGAGCGGGAAGATCATATAACATAGCAGTACACTATATGATCTTCCCGCTCTGCGGGCTTAAAATTCGCTTCAATCTCTGCTGCTTTGCGCCTTTGCGTGACCCGCTACGTCATGGTCTTCTCATAAATCAGTTTCATCCCTCTCAGGTTCACCAGTCCATGCAACAGGAAAGTATTTATTTCGTGCAGTATTTTATCGGGTGTCACCCCAGGCATACATCCCTCATCCAGCACCATTTCCAGGTGAGCAAAATATATTTTTGCAGCCAACAGGCTATTCGTATTGTGACGATATATTTCTTCCTTAAGTCCACGGTTGATATTCAACACCAGGAATGGAATCAGCGATGCTTCCCGGAAGCTTTCCAGGTACTCCCAGCTGGTAGTGTAATATTTTCTCAGCTCCTGGAAAAATACAGGCTGGATATAATGTGCGATGCTTTCCATCGACTGGAAAAAGTTATTCAGTTCGGAAATCGCGTTGGAGGCAACATAGCTATTGAGCGACAGGTATTTTTCTGATTTCTCTATCCAATGGCAGATGATAGTATGAACCAGGCTTTCCTTGCCGTCGAAATACACATAGAAACTTCGCTTAGGCAGATCGCAACTCCGCACAATTTCATCTACACTAACCCCCTTGATCCCTTTATGGGCAAAGAGTGCCACCGCTGCGGCAAGAATCTGTTTCTGTTCTTTTTTCATGTTGCCTATATTTTAATGAAGCTCGCCAATCGCTTTTTTATAGGCGGCTTCATTGATTTTATATTCCACTTTACTGTCGATGCTACCGCTATAGGCCTGCTGCCAGATCGCTTGCGCCTCCTGTACATCTTTACCGGTAATAGTACCGGCTTTGAACCGGTCGTTGGCCAGCTTGAGATTTTCTTCTGCCTGGGCGAGTGACAGGCGGGATGCATTTATTTTTTTCACCGACTGGTTCAGCGCCAGGTAGCATTGCTGCACTTCTATATTCACCAACTCCCGGGTCTCTTCCAGTTGCTGCTGTCGTGCAGCTATTTTAAGCGATTGTTCTTTTACTTTATTAGCCTTTTTGCCCCAGTCGAAAATGGGGATGCTGATACTGGCAAGACCATAATACGATGCCATGAAGTCCTTGCCATTGCTGATGTTCACTCCTTTTCCACCGGTAGCCAAACCCGCTGCGCTAACGCCAATGGTAGGCAGTAAGTCGCCTTTCAGCAGCTTTTGCTGTAAGGTTTCCGCCTCCAGTACATTTTTCAGTAGTCTGATTTCCGGACGGCTATCGGCGGCATTCAGCAAGGCTTGCTCCGACAGTTCCCGGAAATCGCCCACTACTGAATCGGCTACGTTGAAATCCGTATTGCCCGGCATACCGGTCACCTGTGCCAGGTTCAGTTTAGCCAGTACCAGTCCATCGTTTGCCTGATGGATATTGAGCGCCGCTTCATTTAAATTTACTTCTACCCGCAGCAGGTCATTTTTATAGATAAGTCCCGCATCATAGGTGTTTTTCAACTCCTGTTGCAGGGTCTCCAGCATACGGTGGTACTGTTGTGCCAGCACAGTCTTTTCTTTTACCTGTACTACCTGCCAATAGGCTTTATGTACCTGTAGTAATACTTCTGCGCTGGTCAGTGCTTTTTGCGCTGTTTGTATACTCACGCCTTTTTGCGCCGCTGCTTTCCCGGTGCGAATTTTTCCGCCGGCATAAATGGGTTGTGTAGCGGTCACCATGGCGCTTCCGAAATATTGGGGAATGGCGCCATTCAGCGCACCGCCGATAGGCTTACCCAGGTAAGCACCCATAACAGACCCGTCGAACGAAGGGTAGGCATTGGCTTCGGCCGATTGCAGGGCAGCCTGCGATGCTTCGATATTATATTGGGCTGCCTTGATTTTTTTATTTTGCTCCAGCGCCAGGCGCTGGCATGCTTCGATAGTGAGTACGGGCGATTGCGCCAGGGCCTGGTGGCCGGCCAGCAGCATCGCAATCGTAAATATGGACTTGATATTCATTCGCGTTGTTTTTAATCCCCCGCCGGCAGCATACTACCACAGGGGACACAGATCTATTAATGCGCAGGTTTATACATGATTTCCGTAGTGGCATCCGGTGCATCCACAGGCTCCGGCACGGGGCGTACAAAGAGATAGTACAACACCGGCACCACAAATAGGGTGAGGATCATGGATACGATTAAGCCCGATGCCAGCACGCTGCCCAATGGTGCCCAGAGGGGCGATTTCCCGATAATCATAGGCACTACGCCGATAGCTGCTGCCGCAGAGGTCAGGAAGATGGGGCGCATACGGCGCTTGGCTGCCGCCAGTGCCGCCGCTTTAACCGTATAGCCGTGATCGTGAATCAGTTCATCGGCGTAGTCTACCAGGATGATACCGTTGCGTACTACAATGCCAATGAGACTGATAATGCCCATGAATGCCGTCATACCCATCGGGTTACCGGTAACATACAATCCCAGGAAAGCACCCAGTAAGCTCAGTGGGAACGTGGCAAGGATGATCAGCGTTTTTCCAAAAGTTTTAAACTGGAACAGGAGGGTCAGCAGGATCAGGATCAGGCTGGTGCCAAGCGCAGTAGCCATGCCGGGTGCATTTTCTGCGGAAGATTCGGCATCTCCGCCATATTTAATACTGATGCCCGGAGGGAGCGATAATTTATCTATCTCCGGTTGCGCATTTTTTAATACTTCCGACGCCATGATACCCATCTGGGCTTCCGACAATACGGTGAGGGTACGGATACCATTGCGGTGCGCAATTACGCCGGTATGCCAGGAGGGCGTTAGCTCAGCGATTTCCTTCAACGCTATTTTGCTGCCATACAGGTTGTTGATATGAAGATGGCCCAGGTCATTGAAATCCTTTCTGCTGCCGGCATCCAGGCGAAGAAAAATGTCTACCGGCTTATCGCCCTCCCATAGTTGGGATACGGCAAATCCTTTCAACCCGGCGCCAATGGTTTGTGTAATCGCCTGGTTGGATACGCCCAGCCTCGCGGCAGCATCTTCTTTTATCTTCAGGCTTACGCCGAGGTAATCATCTTCATAGTCGGAACGCACCCAGTTGGTGCCCGGCGTATGTTGCAAAATGGTTTTTACCTGTTCGGCTACCTTTTTCTGATCCGCGAGGTTGTCGCCAATAATACGTACCGCCAGCGGAGAGCCTTCCTGCATGCTTAGTTGCCGCAGCCGCACATAGCCATTGGGCACAAAGCCTTCAAACTTAGGCAGATACTCCTTTACCAGGTCGTTGGTGGCATCGCTGCCGGAAGTGGTGATAAATACCTGGGCGAAGTTTCTCCGGGGCATTTCCGGTGCATAGGTCACATTAAAACGGGGAGAGCTGGTACCTACAAAGCTGGCAGTACTCAGCACCCGCTTGTCTTTTTGCAGGCTTGCCTCTACCAGTTTCACTACCCGCTCGGTTTCTTCCAGGGAGGTACCATTGGCCATCCATATTTCTGCGTTAAACTGTTTGCTTTCGCTGAGGGGAAAGAATTCCTGCTTTACTTTTCCCGCCAATATTACCGCCAGCATCACGGCAGTAAAGGCAACGCCTATGGTTATTTTAGGGAAACGAAAAGCCGCCTCTATTCCCTTGTTGAAGGTGTTTTGCAGCCGGTCGAGCAGGCTCTTGTGTTTTTTAGTGGTGCTGACGCGGTGCTTCAGTCCCTTTTTAATAAATACATAGCAGGTATAAGGTGTTAGCAGCAAAGCCACCGCCATAGAGGTAATTAACGCCACCGCTATGGTAACCGGCAGTGCGGCGAGAAAGTCTTTGGAAATACCGTTCATAAAGATGGCCAGCGGTGCAAACGCAAAGATGATAGCCAGCGTGGCGGTGAAGATGGGGAGCGACAATTGTTGGGCTGCCTGCCAGGCCGCCGTCCAGGGCGTAATGTCTTCATCCAGCTTTTCGATGTAGTTGTCTACCACCACAATGGCATTATCTACCACCATCCCCAATACAATGATAAGGGCCGCCAGCGTTACCTGGTGCAGTTCTATACCCATGATATTGATCAATCCAAAGGTGATGAGGATGGAGATAGGCGCTGCCAATGAGGAAACGGCGGCCACGCGCACGGGCAACAACAGCATCACTACCACGATCACAGACGCAATGGCCAATCCGAATTCCTTCATAAAGTGACGAATACTTTCGTCCACTACTTCCGGCTGATTTACGATCGTGTTGATCTTTATATCTTCCGGAAAATCCTGCTGTATGGCTTTCAGCCGCTCTTCTACAATATGCCCAAACTGTACGATATTATTACCCGGCTGCATTTCTATGGCCAGCATCATTACTTTGTCGTCACCTATACGGATAAACGAAGTGGGCTCTTCAAACCGCCGCTCAATAGTCGCTACATCTTTCAGTCGTACTACCGTTCCCGTAGGCGTGGTATAAACAATCTGCGAGGCCAGGTCGGCCTCCGTTTTATACTGGCTGTTGGTGAAAACGGGAAAGGTATTGGAGCTGATGGTCATTTCACCGGAGTAGCCGGTTACATGCTGCATTTGCAGGGTACGTACAATAGTCGACAGGTCAAAACCATATTGCTGCATCTTCTGATCATCGATGGTAACATATAGTTGTTGCTTCTGGCCTCCTGACCGGTTTATTTTCGATACTTCCGGGATGGTTTTGAGCCCGTCTTCTATTTTGTCAAGGTATTTTTCTATTTCGGCATAATTACGCCGGGCAGAGGACACCGTAATAATCTGTGCGGTTACATCACCGAAGTTGCTGTTCACCACAGGACCCACCACGCCTTTGGGCAGGTTTTGTGCCGCCATGCTGTTGAGCCCGTGTTGCAGGGTGCTCCAGAACTTTTTGCGGTCTTTAATGGTGGTATATAATTCCACGGTGATAAACACCTGCCCGTCTTTCGTTTGTGACTTGGTTTTCTCTTTGTTTACTTCTTCAAAGGAAAACAGGTATTGTTCTATTTTATTGGTAACCTGCTGCTCCATCTGTACTTCGTTGGCCCCGGGATAGAACGCATATATCATGGCTACCGGCATATCTATTTTCGGGTTTTCCGACCTGGGCATATTGCGTAGCGAGTAAGTGCCCAACAGGAGTAGTAATATGGTGACTACAATCGTGACCTGTTTGTACTTCATCGCGGCCTCAATGAAGCTTATCTTTCTTTTTTTCATTCTTCCAAGGTTGTCAGACTAAATAAAATTTTTGCGGCATAGCGGGTTGTGGCTACAGGCTCACGCTGGCGCCATCTTTCAGCTGGGTTTGCCCGGCAACGATCACCTGTTCGCCATCTGTTAACCCGGAAGTGACTACCACTTCATTTTTTCCGGTCAGCGCGCCTACACTGATGCGTTTACGTACCGCTTTGCTTTGCGCATTGGCTACAAATACATAGATCAGGTCATCAGCATCTCTCACCACGGCGGTGGCGGGGATGGTGATAGCGGCGGTACTGGCGCCGGTATGCAGCCGTATATCTGCCAGCATACCTGGCAGCAGCTGTCCGCCGGTATTATTGAGTTTTATTTTTACGCTGTATGTCCTGGACGTGGCATCGGCCTGGGGATTGATGATGGTAATTTTACCCGGTATGCTGTCGTGCAGCGTTGGAATAAAGACCTGGGCGATAGTGCCCTGTTTCAGTGCGCCGACTTCACTTTCAGGAACGGATATCCTGGCATAAACCATATCCGTTTTTACAATAGTAAAAGCTGGTACACCGGGAGCTGCCGCGCTGCCGCGTTCTATCTTGCGGGCAGTAATAATGCCTGTAATGGGAGCATACAGGCGGCTGTCGGCAATGCGCTTGGCGCTGATCAATTTATTGGCCCTGGCCTGTGCCAGCTTGGTCTTAATATCGATGTAATCTTTGGCGGGTAAACTGTTTTTCTGATACAGTTCATTCAAACGGTTATACAAATCTTCTGCCTGGTCTAATCCTGCATTAGCAATGGCCAGCGCATTGCTGTATTCGGTGGCATCCAGTGATGCCATCAAGGCGCCCTGCTTTACGGGTTGTCCTTCTTCTACTGCAATGTTGTTCACTACACCAGGTACGGCAAACCCTACCTCCGCTGTGTTGTCGGGCTCTATGGTGCCTGAGTAGGTGAGCTCCTGCGGAATATTATTTTGCTGTACTTTAAGTATACTTACTTTAACAGGCGCCGGAGGTGCTTTCTTTTCTTCCTGGTGGCCACAACTGGTAAGCAGCGCTGCCACCATAAAAAATGCAGCAGATTGGAATGTCGTCGACATAATCAGATTTTATAACAATGATTGAATGCAAAAAATGTAACGCAAAATTAGGGGCGGTGGAAGCGGTGAAAAAGGTTGATATATCGGGGAACCTGGTCAGAAAGTCGGTTTGTTATAGTGTGGTTACGTTAATGGATATACGAAAATATAAGGCCGGTGCAGGAGTGCGCCGGCCTGTTGATAAAACCTACAACTGTTACACGATTCGTAACAATTATTTTAATATTTTATAGATGAAGATTTCTGAATTCCCGTGGAGAGAATCCGGTATGTCTTTTAAAGAATTTTCCGAAGAAGGATTGATCACTGAAATGCAGTATTTCTGCTATCTGTGAAATGCTAAGCTGCGGATCATCCAATAATAGCTTGGCTTCCAGCGTAACAAAATCGTCAATCACTTCTCCCGCATTTTTCCCCGTGAGTTCCTTCACCGTTTCCGTCAGGTATTTAGGCGTTACGTACAGCTGCTCAGCATAGAACTGCAGGTGCCGGTGTTCCCGGAACTGCGATTGTACCAGGCTGGTAAAGTTCATTACCAGGCTTTCTTTCCGGGAAACGGTGGTCTGTCCTTTCTGCTCCAGGTACCGTGTACCCATGGCCGACAGTTCGTAGAGCAGGAGAAAAAAGGTGTGGTGCAACAGCTCTTTGGCAAAAGGCGCCCTTTTGACCAGTTGCTCACAGCGGAAAACCAGCTGCTTAAAATGCTGGTATACCAGTTGCGCATCTGCTTTGTTCAAATGCCAGAGGGGAGAGTACTTGGTGGTGAAATAATCGTACAGTTCCCATTTGCCGGGAGGAATGCCTATTTCCGATATTAAGTCCATCGTAAAGCTCATGGCGGAAATAACACAGTCTTTTTCTACCGACACCATTCTCTTGATCATTTTAGGCGCAATTACCAACAGGCTGTCGGCATCCAACATGAGTTCCTGCCTGTTTATATGCCCCCTGAAGATACCTTTTTGTACCAGCAGGATGGTGAAGAAGTCGGATCTGAAATCAGTTTTTACGGCATCAAATTCAGCCAGGTTAATATCGGTATACACGGAAAGACCGATATTTCCTGCCATATCAGGCAGGCCGTTTTCCTGCATGAAGGCGGCATGTTTATAAATATGTTCCCGCTCTTTTTTATGTGCCATTTCCTGGAGTAATAATTTCCCGGTCTACTTTTCCCGATGCTACTGGTGTCAGCATGTTGCGAAGTTCAGCCGATCTGCGTTGCCGTCAAAGGTTTAGAAGTCGGTAAAATTGGTCAGAAAGTCGGTTGTTGTCACCATGCAATATACAGAGAAATATTGCCCGTCTCCACACTCGGTAGTCCCTTAATCATAGAAGAAACACTTTTCTGCGACAACGAGAAACCTACCTGGCGATAAACGGCTACTACGCCGTAGTCGATACCTCCCAGCAGCTTATGCATAGCAAAGGTGGAATGACCATCGGCCATTGTGCGGTGGGCCGACTCGCGGTTCGAAAACATACCGCCTTCTATCAGCGCGTTGGTCAGCATCAGCCGGGCGCTGGGCTGCACGGTAAAGTACAACTGCCAGTGTTGGGCATCCCCGGTATTAGTGGCGTATTGGGAGAGATAGCCATTGAAATAAGGCTGCATTTTACCGATCCTGATCAGCGAGTAAGCCGACAGGGTATTGAGCATAGTGCCGGCACATAACTCCGTGCCGCCTATTACTTCTATGAATCGTTTATAGCCGAACAACTGCTTCTCTGCAGCGATATTTAAATTGAGCAGTACATCGTTTTTGAGCTGGCTGCTCCAGCCTCTGGGCGTCTGGAAGCCGAGCAGGCGGTGCACCGTTGTTTGTGTTTCTTTGCCAAGCGCCCAGGGGCCCATAACGCCGGCTACCCAGGAAGTTTGAAGATTGTATTTGCGTACGGGATTAGCCGAATGCAGGCTGCGTATGATAAATAGTCCGGCCGAATAGGCATAGTCGCCAGGAGGCGGTACTTCCCGCTTAATGATCCGGGGAGTAAACATCGCCTGCATAAATCCCCAGCCATAGGTATTCACGCTCTCCTGGCCGGCCCGGGGCATCCAGCGGTCAGGTATAGTCCGGGGTAGTTTCCGGGGCATATAAAACAGGTCGAAACGGGTACCATTCGTGTACGCTTCATCGGTACCATTGCCGGTAATATTGATGCCGTCGTTATCGTCGTACAGCCGGAATAAATAACTATTGTCTTTCAATTGTGCGTTGGCGTTACCCCCTACTATCAGCAGGCAGCTGTATAGTAAAAGGGACAGGATCTTTTTGCTCATCTTGTGCTCTTCAGGACTCCTCAAATATCGTACTTCGGGAACAATAAATAAAGTGCTGTTTGTCGCCCATTTGAAAGTTGTTTGTCGTCGCTATACATAAAAACTCCTGGACTCGATTACTTGGCAAAGGCCGTGACCATTGGATTTTACCTATATTCACCGAAAATTTTTCTTATAAAGATGTACAAGATAGCATTTACCGCAGCCAGTTTGTTAGTGCTGCATACTGCCATGGCCCAGCAGGGAGTTCCCCCAAAGAAAGTAACCGTGTTTAAAAATGGCACCGCATTGATTGTTAACGAAGGCACGGTGCCGGTAAACGGAAAACTGGCCACCTTACCCGATCCCGGCGCCGTGTTGCTGGGAACCTACTGGATAGGCGCCCCCAAAGGTAACACCGTCAAAAGAGTAGATGTAAAAACAGATACCCTGAAAGTACAGGGCGCCATTGGTACTATTCCCCAGATGCTGATGGCCAACACCGGCAAAAAGGTAACACTGTCTTACATGGCAGGCGAACGGGGCGACCGCTCCATCACAGGTACTATCCTGTCGGTAAGTCCTGCGGCCAACCTGGTGCAGCTTAAAAAAGACGACAACAAAGTAACGGCCCTGCAAACATCGTCCATTTACCAGGTAGATATGGACAATAGCCCGCTGGCTTTCGCAAAAGACAGCATTGCACGGATGGTCGTCGTGGAACTGGAAAACAGCGTCAGGGAAACTGCATTGAAAGAGCTCTACATGCGGGATGGTTTGAACTGGACTCCTTCCTATCTGTTGAAAATAACAGATGATAAAACTGCTTACCTGGAAATGAAGGCCACCCTTACCAACCCCGGTAAACGTATGACCGATGTGGAAACTGAACTGGTAGTGGGTTCGCCGGTATTGTATTTCGGCGCACAACGCGATCCGATGAGTTTCGATTTTATGCAAATGGGAGTGGATGTTGCGACCGCGAAGTTTCATATGTCGCAGTTGAGCAATAACATCGTGATGACAGAAGCCCGTGGCGCAGTCGATGAAGCTGCAGCCCCGGATGACTTCTCCCGGGACGGCGAAAAGCAGGGCGATTTCTATATTTACAAATTAGGCAAAATATCGCTGCCTAAACAGGCTACGGCTACTTTTCCCATCTTCACCGGTACCATTGCCTGCAAAGAAAAATATAGCTGTACGATCCCCGACAACGTAGGTACTTACCAGTCGGGCGGTGATGAAAGTACTGAGGGCGGCGGATTTGCAGACGTATACCATGCGTACGAAATTAAAAATACACTAAACAAACCATTTACCACGGCGCCCATTATGCTCATGGATCAACAAGGCAACTTCCTCGCGCAAAACCAGTTGAAATACACGCCGGTAGGCGCCGATAATGCTATACAGATATCCAAAGCCATCGATATCACTTTACAGAACAAAGAGGAAGAAACCGGCCGCGTGGATAATTTCAAAAAGGTAGGTAAAGCCGTATATGGAAAAGTGACAGTAACCGGTACCGTGACAATTAATAATTTTCAACAGAAGGAGGTTACCGTGAATGTAAAGAAATGCGTGAATGGTACCGTAGACCCGTTGAGCGACGGTGGTAATGTAGTAAAACGTAAAACACAACAGGGAGATAAAAATCCTTATTCTGAAATGAACTGGCAGCTGGCACTGAAGGCGGGAGAGAAGAAAGTAGTGCGATATATCTACCAGGTGCTGGTTAATTAATTTTTTTAAAAAGTTGTTGCTTTCCTGGAATTTATCCTTATCTTTAGTGCAGATATCTGGTACTCCGGTATCTGCACTTCATACACCGCTTCATCATACACCGCTGTATCTACACAGCTTCCAGCCTTTATCCGTTCCATAGTTTTTATGATCGTTTTTATTGACCATTATACAATAATCAACATCTGAATGCTATGAAAAAAAAAGGATTTCTTATCGACATGGACGGCGTTATCTACAAGGGCAGTGAACCCATTCCAGGTGCCGTAGAATTTATTAATGGTCTGAGAGATCAAGGCCTGCCTTTCCTGTTCCTGACAAACAACAGTCAAAAGACCAGCCGCGATGTTTGTTACAAGCTGAATAAGATGGGATTCCGGGTAACGGATGCCGACATCTTTACCTGTGCCATGGCTACTGCGCGCTACCTCGCTTCCAAGAAGGAAAATGGCACCGCCTATGTTATCGGGGAAGGAGGACTGCTCACCGAATTATATAATGCGGGTTATTCTATTGTAGATGATCAGCCCGACTATGTAATTATCGGGGAAGGCAGAACGATCATGCTGGAGTCGGTAGACAAAGCGCTCAATATGATTATGAAAGGCGCTAAGCTGATAGCTACCAACCTCGATCCCAACTGCCCCATGGGTGATGGCAAATACCGCGCAGGATGTGGCGCCATGGTAGCCATGCTGGAAACGGCCAGTGGCATCAAAGCTTTCAGCGTAGGCAAGCCCAGCCCGGTGATGATGCGCATGGCCCGGAAAGCATTACAACTTACCACCGACGAAACGGTGATGATAGGCGATACCATGGGCACCGACATTTTAGGTGCAGGATCCATGGGCTTTACCACCATTCTTACGCTTTCAGGCGTAACCAAAGAAGAAGACCTTACGCATTTTGGTTATTCTCCAGATTTCATTATCAGGTCAATTAAAGACCTGCTGAATGAAGAGCTGTTTGCCCGGGTAGTGGGTAACACCGTGCTGACAGACGTCATGTATTAACAACTGAAACGACAGGCTGCCGTCCCCGCGCCTGCGGGGGCGGAGCGTCATTTTCCATCCGTACCAATTCTGTTTTGCTTTTCCTATTATTTCACTATTTTCCCGACAACCAATTCATATCTGTACGTTATGATCAATGTCAATGGAAAAGCAAAGGAACTAAATACCTATGATGCTATTGTAGTAGGATCGGGTATTTCGGGCGGATGGGCAGCAAAAGAATTATGTGAGAAAGGGCTGAAGGTATTGCTGCTTGAAAGAGGAAAACAACTGGAACACATTAAAGATTATACCACCGCTACCAAAGCGCCGTGGGAAGTTATGCACCGCGGCAAAATGCCGCTGGACAAGGAAAAAGACCATCCTTACCAGGTGCGCGACCGCCTGTATACCGAGTTCAATGCCGACTACTGGCTGAAAGACAGTGACAGTCCCTACAAAGAAGAAAAACGTTTCGACTGGATGCGCCCCGACATTGTTGGCGGTCGCTCCATCATGTGGGGCCGTGGATCGCTGCGGCTCAGCGATCTCGATTTTGAAGCCAACGCCAAAGATGGTATCGGTATCGACTGGCCCATACGTTACAAAGACCTGGCGCCCTGGTATGACCATGTGGAAGCCTTTGCAGGTATCAGCGGGCAAAAAGAAGGCATACCGCATTTACCGGATGGCGTATTTCAACCACCTATGGAAATGAATTGCTTTGAAAAGCAGGTGAAGGGCAGGATAGAAGCCTCGTTTCCGGGAAGGCATATGACCATTTTTCGTACGGCCAATCTCACGCAACCTATCGGCGACCGTGGAAAATGCCAGTACCGGGATCGCTGTAGCCGCGGATGTCCGTTTGGCGCCTATTTCAGCACACAATCTTCCACGTTGCCTGCTGCCATGAAAACGGGTAACCTCACCTTACATACCGACGCTATTGTAAACAGTATCATCTACGATGACGCAAAAGGAAAAGCAACCGGGGTACGGGTGATCGATAAACATACCAAAGAGATGACGGAATATTACGCCCGTATTCTCTTTCTCAATGCCTCTACACTGGGTAGCACCTTCCTGCTGATGAACTCCGTATCCAGCCGTTTCCCCAATGGATTGGGCAACGATAGTGGGGTATTGGGGCACTACCTGATGGACCATCATTTTCACGCAGGCGCCAGCGGTACCTCTGATGATTTTGCCGATAAATATTATTTCGGGCAACGTCCTGCCGGATTTTATATTCCCCGTTTCGCAAATGTAGGCGCCGATAAACGTGCTTATCTCCGTGGCTTTGGTTACACCGGCTATAGCAGTCGCAGTGGATGGGCGAGGGGCATTGCAGAACTGGGCATCGGTAATACCTTCAAAGACTATTTATCGGAACCCGGCCCCTGGCAAATGGGACTGATGGGCTTTGGCGAATGCCTGCCCTATGAAGAAAACCAGGTAACCCTCGATCACAGCATCAAAGACGCCTGGGGACAACCGGTACTGAAGTTCAATTGCGAATTCAAAGACAATGAACGAAAAATGCGCAAAGACATGGACCAGGAAGCGGTAGCCATGCTGGAAGCCGCAGGATTGAAAAATGTGCAACCATTCAACCGCGATTCCTATCCCGGTATGGCCATCCATGAAATGGGCACGGCCCGTATGGGAAAGGATCCCCGTACTTCTGTGCTGAATGAATGGAACCAGGTACACGCTGTGAAAAACGTGTTTGTCACAGACGGCGCCTGTATGACTTCTTCCGCCTGCCAGAATCCTTCCCTTACTTATATGGCTATCACGGCAAGAGCTGCCGATTATGCCGTGAAAGCCCTGAAGCGGCAGGACCTGTAACGCTTTTTTGATGGATTGGAAGGATTTGTATACATTGCCCCGGCGCAGATTGGCCGGCAATTATCTGCCACTGGTTTGCGCCTAACAATAAACAGCATGGAACTAAAAGATTTGTCGCCACAACCTTTGTGGAAATATTTTGCCGACCTCAATGCCGTGCCCAGGGCTTCTAAAAAGGAAGAGCGGGTCATCGCCTTCATCGAAGATTTTGGTAAAAGCCTGGGCCTCGATACCCGGAGAGATGCCACAGGTAATGTGGTGATCCGCAAACCAGCTACTCCGGGGATGGAAAACCGGCAAACGATGATACTACAGTCGCACCTGGATATGGTACACCAGAAAAATAACGATACCGTATTCAATTTCGATACCCAGGGCATCGATATGTATGTAGACGGCGACTGGGTGAAAGCCCGTGGCACTACGCTCGGCGCTGATAACGGCATCGGCGTGGCTGCGATTATGTCGGTGCTGGCCGATAAAACCATTGCGCATCCCGTACTGGAAGCCATGTTCACCATCGATGAAGAAACCGGGATGACGGGTGCCAA
The DNA here is from genome assembly GCF_012641265.1 of Chitinophaga eiseniae. GTDB lineage: Bacteria > Bacteroidota > Bacteroidia > Chitinophagales > Chitinophagaceae > Chitinophaga > Chitinophaga eiseniae_A. Next base: position 577,991 of record NZ_JABAHZ010000001.1, read on the forward strand.
GCAACTCGACCCCTCCAATTTCTCCGGCACCATTTTACTAAACCTGGATACTGAGGAGGAAGATGAACTCACGATTGGTTGCGCCGGTGGACTCGATACCAATACCAAAGGGCTTTACCAGGAAGTGCCTGTACCTGCCCGTGCCGAGGGTTTCGACATCACCATCAAAGGCTTACTGGGTGGTCACTCCGGCATGGACATTCATAAAGGAAGAGGCAATGCCAATAAGCTGATGAATCGCCTGTTGTATAAAGCCAAACAGCTGTTCGATATACAGCTGGCCAGCCTGGATGGAGGTAGCCTGCGCAATGCTATTCCCCGTGAATCCACCGCTACCATCGTATTGCCGGAAGCGGATAGCCGTTCGTTCACCGCATTCGTAGAGGATTTTACAGCAACGCTCAAAGAAGAATACAAGGCGATAGAACCTGGGCTGGCAGTGGAGTTAACGCCAGTGGCGGCGCCGCCTGTGATAATGGATCCGGCCTATTTTATGCAATTACTGCGGGCTATATACGCTACCCACAACGGCGTATTCCGGATGAGTCCCGATATCGCCGACCTGGTGGAAGCCTCTTCCAACCTGGCCAGGGTCATCGCTAAGAATGGAGTTTTTGTTACGCAGTCGCTGCAGCGCAGCAGCGTAGCCAGCACCAAGGAAGATGTGGCCTTTGCGGTGCGTGCAGCATTCGAAAATATCCATGCAGAAGTAGTACAGGACGGAGAATATCCCGGCTGGCGGCCAGATGCCGATTCCGCCATATTGCGCCTCTTACTCGATTTGTATAAAGATCATTTTGAACATATGCCTAAAGTGGGCGCCTGCCATGCAGGACTGGAATGCGGTATTTTAGGTGCGCATTTCAAGGGCAAGCTCGACATGATATCTTTTGGCCCTACCATCCGCGGGGCGCATTCCCCGGATGAAAGGGTACAGATATCTTCTGTAGGCCGGTTCTATAATTATTTGTTGCATATCCTCCGGGAAATACCGGCGAAGTAGTTGTTAAAATAATTACAAATCAGGGTGTGTCAGGTAGCTGGTATACCCTGTCTCTTTTCTGATAAGATTATATAGTTTACCTTTCCTGAGATAAAATTCAGAACAATGGCGATTAACTTACAAAAAGGACAACGAATTGATATAGGCCTTTCCCGTATCAGTGTGGGTTTAGGCTGGCATCCCAACGAAGGCACCGGGGAAGCTTTTGACCTCGATGCATCTGCTTTTATGATTGATGAAAACAGATTAATTCTCCAGGAAGAATACTTTGTTTTCTATGGTAATACCGACTCACCCGATGGCGCTTTGCACCATACCGGCGATGACCCTACCGGTGGTAATAGCGCTGTGGGAGATGATGAAGTGATCCAGGTAGATCTCTCCAAAGTAAATCCTAAGGTAAAAGAAATCCTGTTTGTAGTAACAATCCATGACGCATTTAACCGCAAGCAAAACTACGGACAGGTGCGCGATTCCTATATCCGTATCGTAGACGATGCCAACGGGCAGGAAATCGCCAAATATGAACTGGGAGAAGATTTCTCGATTGAAACAGGCGTTGAATTCGGCCGACTGTACGTGAAAGATGGTAAGTGGAAATTTGAAGCTTCCGGCAAAGGTTATAAAGAAGACCTGGCGTTCTTCCTCTCCAAATATTTTAAAGGTCAGATCATTAAATAAACCTCACATATGGCTATTAATTTAGTGAAAGGTCAAACGATAGACCTTCGTAAAAACGACTCCGGAGAAGAGTTTGATCTATCTACCGTTACTATCGGGTTGGGCTGGGATGTAAGACAGAAAAAAAAGGATGATGGCTTTTTCGGCAAACTGTTTGGCGGTGCGCAGAAAGAAGAAGAATACGACCTGGATGCAGTAGCCTTGCTGCTCGACAATAATGGCAAAGTAGCGAACCTGGGCCGCACCGTGCAAACCCGCGATGGCAGAAGCATGGGCCTTTTTGAAGGAGACGTGGTGTTCTTCAATTCTATGAAACATCCATCCGGTCATATCTGGCTCACCGGTGATAACCGTACCGGCGCCGGCGATGGCGACGATGAGCAGATTATCATCAAGCTCAATGAACTGGATAACCGGTATCAGAAAATATTATTCATGGTCACCATCTACCAGGGCCGTCAGAATAATCAGCACTTTGGCATGATAGAGAACGCCTTTATCCGCGCGGTAGACAAAAAGGGGAAGGAGATTGCGAAGTTCAGCCTGTCGGGCGACAGCACCTATAACGGGATGTGCTCTATGACCTTTGCAGAGATCTATCGCAAAGACGGCGCCTGGAAATTCAGGGCCATTGGTACGCCACATCAATCTGATAGTTTTATTGATGAACTGAAGAAGTTGACCTATTCCTGATGTTAAACCGTTAACCCCTTTCTGTAGCAACACTTAATTCTGTATTGTATGAGAAGACTACCCGTGTATCTTTTGCTGGATACCTCCGGTTCTATGAGCGGAGAGCCTATAGAAGCCGTGAAAAATGGGGTGCAGGTAATGATCAGTTCATTGCGGCAAAACCCGCAGGCTATCGAAACCGCATTTATCAGTGTCATCACTTTTGATAGTACCGCCCGGCAGGCGGTACCACTTACCGACTTATCTTCCTTCCAGGTACCCGATATCCGCGCGTCCGGTACTACGGCTATGGGAGAGGCGCTGCAACTGCTGGCCAGCTGCATAGACCGGGAAGTGGCCCAAACTACCACCGAGCGGAAAGGTGACTGGAAGCCGCTGGTATTTATCATGACAGACGGAATCCCTACCGACAACTGGCAAAGCGGCCTGGCTGCCTATAAGCAACGTAAAACAGCATATACCGTGGCCTGTGCTGCCGGCAACGGCGCCGATTCCGCGGTGCTGAAACAGGTAACCGACAACGTGGTAAGGCTCGATACCGCCGACAGTCACAGCATCTCTAAATTTTTTGCCTGGGTAACCGCCTCTATCGGGGTCAGCTCTACGAAAATAGAACACTCCGGCAAAGAACTCACCGGCCTGGACGAACTACCACCCCCTCCGGCTGAATTGAACATTGTGGTATAAGCATTAAAATTTAACCATGCGAAGACTACCCGTATATTTTTTATTGGATACCTCGGGTTCTATGTTTGGAGAACCCATTCAGGCACTTAACAATGCACTGAGCGGCATGGTAAATACCCTCCGCATGGATGCACAGGCACTGGACTCCCTGTGGCTCAGTATCATCACGTTCGACCGGGATGTAAAAGAGCTCATGCCACTCACTGAATTAGTCAGCTTCCAGTTGCCCGAAATCACCTGTCCGCAAAGCGGCCCTACCCACACGGGCAGCGGCCTTGAATTCCTGCATGCCCGCGTAAGCGCCGACGTGCGTAAAGGAACGCCCACGCAGAAAGGCGACTGGCGCCCGTTGCTGTTTATTTTTACCGATGGTAAGCCTTCCGATCTGCAGCTATATCGCAGCATGATTCCAAAGGTAAAGGAACTGAACTTCGCTGCTATCGTAGGTTGTGCCGCCGGCAAAGCAGCCGACAATGAGATGCTGCGCGAACTGGCAGATACCGTTGTACACCTGGACACAGCCGACAGCGCCACCCTGAAACAGTTTTTTAAATGGGTATCCGACACCATAGAGCAAGGCAACAAAAGTATGGGCACTACCTCACAGGTAGTACTGCCACCACCTCCCCAGGAAGTGAATTTAATTATCTGATAACCCCCAGGCATGAACGTAAAATTGATAGGGCACGACTTTAAGTGCCTGCAGGTAGAGTTAGACCCACAGGAGAAATTCTATTGCGAAAAAGGTGCATTGATTTATTATGAGGAAGGTATCCAATCTACCATCAATGTATTTGATAAAGGAGTAGCCGGACTAATCAAGAGAAAGTTAACCGGCGAAAGCATTTTCCAGGTAGCGCTCAATAACGCCCATCCACAGCCAAGAAAGCTCGTGGTAGCCGGCAAAGTAGGGCTGTTGCCCATTAACCTGAAACAATTGTCGGGAGGCATTATCTGCCGCGCCGGTGTATATGTAGCCTCGTCCGATAAAGTAGATATTGATGTGAAAATGAACCTGACTTCCCTCATCGGCGGTACCGGTTTGATCATGCAAAAGTTGACCGGCTTTTGTACGGTGTTTATAGACGTGATAGGAACCCCTATCACGCTGGATCTGGCGGCAGGACAAACGGTGTTTGTAGATGAAAAAAGTTTCATCTGCATGCATGCAGACATGCAAAACCGGATGTCGTCGCACTTTTCAGGAAATAATATGTTGGGAGGAGAGGGACTTACCATGTTGAAGATCACCGGCCCCGGCACCGTTTACGTCACTTCTGTAAATTTTGGATAATGAGAAGACTACCAATTTACTTTTTGATAGATGTTTCTGAATCCATGGTGGGAGAACCCATCCAGCAGGTGGAAGAGGGATTGTCGACCGTCATCCAGGCATTGAAAGCAGATCCCTATGCCATTGAAACGGTGTGGGTATCTATCCTGGTGTTTGCCGGGCAAGCGAAAACGCTGGTGCCTTTACAGGAGATCATCCAATTTTATCCGCCCCGCTTTCCGGTAGGCGGCGGCACTTCCCTGAGCAGGGGGCTGGGACAACTGATGATGGAGCTCCGGAAAAACCAGGTGAAAACTACCTACGAGAAAAAAGGCGACTGGAAGCCAATCGTCTTTTTATTTACTGATGGGGTACCTACCGATGATACCCGCCCGGCTATTGCCGAGTGGAAACAAAACTGGCAACGCGCCGCCAATATGGTGGCGGTGTCTTTCGGTAATGAGGCCGACCTGAGTTTATTGAAGGAGTTGACCGAAAATGTATTGCATTTCAAAAATACCAGCGCCGCAGCTTATCAAGAATTCTTTAAATGGGTAACAGATTCCGTTAAAACCAGTAGCCAGAGCGTGGAAAACAACGCCTCGGGGTTTGAGCTGGCCCGTATACTGGAAGATGATACGCTCACCAAAGTAGATACTACCCAATCCCTGCCATCTATGCAGGGAGTGGACAGCAATTATGCCGTGGTAGCCGGCAAATGTCAAAATACCGGCCGCGCTTATTTGATGAAGTACCGCAGATCGGTAGAAGAAGCCGAAATTTATGGCCTGAGCCTGGATCGGTTGTCGTACCGTCTCGTAGGAGCGTTTCCGTTAGATGCATCGTACGATGAGCTGTCGGATCACAGCGGTGGCCCGGTACGCATCAATAGCGATGAGCTGATCGGTAATCCCACCTGTCCCTGTTGCGGCAATCAAACCGCTTTCGCTATGTGCGGTTGTGGTCAGATTCATTGTATCGGCACGGAAACGGTGAGCAGCTGCCCGGGTTGTGGTAGCCGCAACACCTACGGCATCAGCGATGGCGGGTTTGATGTAAACCGGGCCCAGGGCTAATATAAGCGTTGTATGGAAAAATCATTTATCCGGGCGCTCTTCCGCGCACAACAGATCGATATCAGTAACCGGGAGCAATTATTTGAGACCTTTGTACAAGAGGAAGAAAACCTGCACCGGGTAAAACAAATATTGGAAAATCAACAGTTCCTTATGGACACATGGCAGTTAAAAAGCAGGCTGGCGGATATTCAGCAACAAACCGTTGTGATTCCCAATGCCACCGTGGGTAAAGTATATGAAGCCAGGCTTGATTTCCAACAACTCAACTGGACGGATTTCACCACCTTTTCCATAACAGGACTGGAAGCCGTGGGTTTACAGTTCGATAGCATCGCCTCGGTGATCAGCGGCACACCCACCCAAAATGGCGACTGGCGGATAACGTTCAGTTACCGCCTCCAGGGCGAGCCGGAGGAAACGCCACTGCACGAAAAACTGGTGGCGCTTATTGTGAATCCCGACCCCAGGTCGCTGTGGAAGAATATCAGTAGCGATAGCACCGCGCCGTTCTGGCGAGAGGACAATGCGGCGGAATCGGCGGTATTGGGCGATAAACGACTGGTGGTGGCCTCGCGGCGGGGGCGTTCTCACGCCAATACCGGTGGGTTCCGGGACGATGATTTCGCATTCCGGCATTTCCCCGATACCGGCTGGACGGTGCTGGCGGTGTCTGATGGCGCCGGCAGCGCGGCACTGGCCCGGGAAGGTGCCCACATGGCCTGCGCCCATATCGTGGAATACTTTGAACAGCATTTTACCAATGCGGCACTGGCGCCGTTCGATGCCCTCCTGGCAGAACATGCCGCCAATCCCAGCGAAAAAACGGAAAAGCAACTCACCCGCTTCGTATACGACCAGCTGGGAAAAGCTGCCTTTACCACTCATAAAAAAATCGCGGAATTTGCGCATAACCAACAAGTTCCTGTTAAAGATTTTCATGCGACCCTTATATTTGCACTACTGAAAAAGTATCCTTGTGGCTATGTTATCATGAGTTTTGGGGTGGGCGACTGCCCCATTGGCTTGTTAAATAAGGATTTGTCGGCCATCACCCTGATGAACCGCCTGGATGTAGGGGAGTTTGGAGGAGGAACCAGGTTTATCACGATGCCGGAAATCTTTAAAAGTGATACATTTGCTACCCGCTTCGGTTTTAAGCTGGTGCCAGACTTTTCCTACCTGATGCTCATGACAGACGGTATTTACGATCCTAAGTTTGAAGTAGAAGCCAACCTGGAGAAAGTCAGTGCCTGGAATGCACTGCTGGCCGACCTGGGCGGAGATAATAAAGAGAATGCCATCGTAGAACTGGATACGTATCCTCCGGCCATAGCGCAACAGCTATCTGACTGGATGGACTTCTGGAGTCCCGGTAATCACGACGACCGGACTTTAATGATTATCAGTTAACCTACATGGGCCGGTAATGCAAGCTATATGAACACAAAAACAGTCACCTCCGTCATTCATACAGGGAAAACTTATCAATACGTTGATAACGGGCAACCTATGCGCGGCGGGATGAAAGACGTATACTTCAGCCCGGATAAATCCTATGTAGTGGCTTTTTACCGGGATATGCCCGATTATAACGCCAAAGAAAGGCTGAAAAAAATTGTGACCGACTATCACACCAGCTTTTTTAACCGCGAAGGCGGCAACTATTATAAGGACCTGTACTGCTGGCCTACCGACATGATCGCTACCGATAAGCAGGTAGGACTCATTGTTCCCTGCTATCCCGGCCATTTTTTCTTTAAGAAGGGATATGCCGCCAACGATCTTATCAAAGGGAAAGAGAAAGAAGGGAAGTGGTTTGCTTCTCCCAAATTCCGCAATAAGCAATTTGCCCTACGGCTCGATGAAACAGAACTGGGTAACTGGCTCAGCTATTACCAGGTATGCGTAAATATAGTCCGTGGCGTAAAGCGCTTGCATGCCGCAGGCCTCGCGCATTCAGATCTCTCCTATAAAAATGTGCTGGTAGACCCCGTTAGCAAATCTGCCGCCATTATTGATATCGACGGACTGGTGGTACCTGGCCTGTATCCGCCGGATGTTATCGGTACCGCCGATTTCATTGCGCCGGAAGTATTGGCTACCAAACACCTGGATGTGAAAGACCCGGGCAGGAAGCTGCCCAATCGCACTACCGACCTGCATGCGCTGGCAGTGATGATTTATATGTACCTCCTGTACCGCCATCCCCTCAAAGGTGGAAAAGTACACGACCTGGATACAGAAAAAGATGACCTGTTGTCGATGGGAGAAAAGGCGTTGTTTATAGAACACCCGGCAGATGCGTCTAACCGGCCCAAAGTGCAGCACCTTAATCCCAAAGAACTGCCCTGGGCAGATGTCACTAAAATACCATATACCATTACAGGCCCTTACCTGAAAGAGCTGTTTCACCAGGCATTCGTGACAGGATTACATGATCCCGCGCAGCGGCCACCCGCCGATATGTGGGAACAGGCGCTACTGAAAACGACCGACCTGATGCAGCCTTGCAGCAACCCGGTCTGCGAACAACAATGGTACGTGTTCGACAATACGGTTTCTCCCAAATGCCCGTTCTGCGGTACGCCGCATAAAGGCACCCTGCCAGTATTGGATCTCTATTACGAGTTTAAACCTACGGTGTGGAGGCCCGAAAATCACCGGTTGATGGTATACCATAACCAATACCTGTTTCAATGGCATGTGAACCGCAATGTGGTGCGCAATGAGCGGCTCAGCGCGGAACAAAAGGTGCCGGTGGGCTACTTTACTTTTTACCACGGCAAATGGGTACTGGTAAACCAGCAATTACCAACACTGAAAGACCTCACGGAAGACAAGGAGATCCCTGTTGGCAACATGGTGGAATTAACAGACGGGAAAAAACTGTTGTTGTCCCGGGAGGAGGGAGGACGAGTCGTAATTATTACAATGGCCAATCAATAAAACCTATATAAAAAACAAACAGCGATGAATGAATTAATCCAACACATTATTGACAATCCCATACCTTCCCTGATCATAGTAGGGAACCTTGTGATCATCGAAAGCCTGTTGTCAGTAGATAATGCAGCCGTATTAGCTACTATGGTAATGGATTTGCCGGAGAAACAACGTGACAGAGCCCTGAAATATGGTATTTTGGGCGCTTACCTGTTCCGCGGTTTAGCGATGCTGTTCGCTTCCTTCCTCATTAAAATCTGGTGGCTGAAACCATTGGGCGGTCTGTACCTGTTATACCTGGTATATGGCTGGTGGAGAGACAAAAAAGCAAAAGAGGCTTCCAATGGCGAAGAAGAGGAAGAAAGTATTGATAAATCTGAAAAATGGCTATATAAGGTAACTGTGGGCGCCATAGGGCCTTTCTGGGCCACTGTGGCCCTGGTAGAGCTCATGGATATGGCCTTTTCCATCGATAATATTTTTGCGGCGGTAGCCTTTACCGACAATATCATCCTGGTGTGCCTCGGTGTATTTATTGGTATCCTGGCCATGCGTTTTGTAGCGCAGGCCTTTGTAAAACTGATGACGAAATTTGCGTTCCTGGAAGCAGCCGCCTTTATTGTGATCGGCATCCTGGGTGTAAAACTGACCTTGTCTATCTACGAGCACTTCTTCCCGGAGTCAGGACTGACACACTTCCTGGAAAGTTCCCAGGCAGATATTATGACCTCTATCTTAACAGTGGGTATTTTTATCGTACCGATTATTACCTCAGCCCTGCTGAACGTGCCTAAGCGCAATACTTCCACTGAGCTGGAAAAGAAATAAAACAGGATTTGCACCAGTCTCCGGATTGGTGCAATTCTTTTATCAGATAGCGTCGGTATTCAGCATCGTCCTTAAAATATTCGTCTGCACATCGAAGTTGCCTATATTCTGCAGGAAATTTACATCCCCGATTTTTTCGCAATACTCCTCCAGTACCCCTTTTACATTGTCCGGTATGGCCACTTTCAGGATATTGGCCCGGCTCATCAATTGATCGTTTTTATCGGTTAACTCCTGTATCAGTTTTGCCTTTTTAGAAAGGGTATTGGTCCAGTCGATATCTTTTACCTGGGAAGGATCACAAAAGAGAAAGAGATTTTTGGAAGGATAATAAATGAAGAATTTATCCTCTGTAGTGAATTTATAAATCTCCACCACTACGTTCCCTGCTTTCAGTCCGTAGAAGAACTCGTTGCGGAAATCCGTCTTACAAAGCCATCCCATCAGCTTTTTCTGGATAATGGCATAGTTGTTCCGGTAAACTTCTTCCGGGTTAAAGCTCGTCAATGCCTGCAGTGTTTCCGGGGAAATATCAAAATAAAAATCCTGGGAAAAGCGTGCGCTAAAGGCATTGATGTTTTTGGAGAAAGGATAGTCTTCGGAGCCATCGGAGAGTACCTGGTATAATTTCCGGAGAGACAGGTTAATTTTAAGTGCCTGCTTTTGTTTGTCCAGGTTAAAATTCTTTTCTGAAAAAACGGAGTCATTGATTTTGTCGATCAACTCTTTATTGATCTGTATTTCGTCGAAGATCAGGCTCACATTCCGTTCGTTGCTGTTTTTTATTTTCTTCAGCAATTCAATGGCGGTGGCGGTGTATTGCAGGTGAAACAGTTCCAGCTTATTGATATCCAGTTCCGGGTTGGTTTCAAATAATTTATGGACAACCTGGCTTCGGAGGTATATTTTGTAAATAATCTCCTCTTCAAAAAAAGCGGACAGCAATTGTAGTTTGCTGATGGTTTTATTTGAGTCATTTAATATTCTTGCCAGGTTATCCTCCATCACTTTATCTCAATTAGCTAACGTTAGTTACGTTTTTCTTCAGTTCTGTTTCCAGGTTTTGCAGTTCGCCATTCAGCACTTTGCGGTTTTCAGCGCCCTGGTCATGAATTCTTTTCACTTCATGCAGTGTTTCTATCAACGACTGGGTAGTGCGTTTCAGGGTGTCGATCGATACAACGGTCTTTTCATTTTCTTTCGCTACCTCAATGCTGTTTTGTTTCAGCAGGTCGGCATTCTTTTGCAAAATGGTGTTGGTCGTATCAGAAATCTTGCGCTGCATTTCTACGTTGGCTTTCTGTCTTTGCAGGGCCACCGCAATGGTCAGCTGGTTTTTCCATACCGGGATGGTGGTGGAAATAATAGACTGTGCTTTTTCAGCGATCGACGTATTATTGTTTTGTACCAGCCTGATCTGTGCCAGCGATTGCAGCATGATAAAACGTACTACTTTCATATCGGCCAGGCGCTTGTCCAAACGGCTGATGAATTCCCGCAGGTCGGCAATTTCATAGTCGTTATAGTTGGCAGCATTCACTTCCATCTGTGCCAGCTTCTCATTCAGCTCATTGAATTTCAGCTGACCGGAAATGATCAGGTCTTCCATCTGTTTGATATAGTTCACGTTGCTGTCGAACATCGTTTGCAGGGAACTGTTATCTTTCAGGGAGTTGATACGACCCGCTTTTATTTTGTTGGTGATCTTGTCGATATTGGCAATAACGGTATCATATTTCTGGAAAAGCTTTTGTGCGTCGAACACAATCTTTTTCAGGAAAGGCACCTTAGACAAGAAGCTTTTAAAGGCGCCCTGGTTCAGTTCATCAACGTCAATATAGTTTAATTCCGAGAGCAGGTCGTTAATCAAACCGCCTACTTCGCCGGAATTGTAGGTACGTACAGAGGTGAGAAACTCGTTGCTGTACCTTTCCATTGAATTTTGTACCTCGGTACCATAATTCAGGATGGAGTTGACATCCGTAATGACCAGCGACTTATTCAGATCTGAATATTTTTGAGCATCCTGCGGCGTAATCTGGGATAAGTCGGCGTTGCCGTCTTTATCCAACCGCACTGCGGGTAAGGTCTGGTCTGTAACATTTGGGTTTACTTCCATAAGGTATCTGATTATATAGTGATGATGACTTTACAATAAGTGATCAGAAAAATACAGGGACTACAGGTAGTTCATGGCTACGGTGTTCACCGTTTCCTGGAGCTTCTTATCCCTGGTAGGTTCGCCGATAGCATTGAATTTCCATTCGCCGTTCTTTTTGTAAAACACGCCCATCACCATGGATACGTGGCCGGCAAAGCCCGGACCGCTGGCAATATCATAGGTAGCAAATACTTCGTTTACCCGGGAAGGCGTGCCTTCATAAATGCGGATAGAGGCAAATGGAATGGTGCCAAAATCGTGGCCACGGAAGCTGTTGAGCACAAACGCCACATAGTTGGTGCTGGCATTCAGGCGGGAGAAATCAACGGTAATCACTTCATTATCCAATCCGTCGTTGCCGTTCATATCACCGGTGAGGTCATCGCCGCTATGCATAATGGAATTATCTTTTGAGCGGAGGTTACCGAAGTATACTACTTCCAGCAGTTGTTTCTGTTCGTTGAACAGGGCGCAGCTACCATCCAGGTCTACCGCTTCCTTGGTTTTGGATAAACCAAAGAGGCCTTTCTTTTCGATAGCGCCCCAGTTAATGCCTACACAAATGTGTTGCAGTTTGGCGCCATTGCTTTTTTCGAGATTAATACGCTGGCCTTTCTGAAGATTGATTGCCATAAGGATATAATAATTTAAAAATAGATTAATTGTATTTGTTGAGATAATCCTGGAGTCCGCCTTTCATGCCTACGCCTACGGCTTCAAACTTCCATTCATCGTTACGTTTATAAATGCGGCCAAATTCTACGGCTGTTTCAATAGAAAAGTCTTCTTCCAGCTCATATTTCAGGATCACCTCGTTAGTTACGGGGTCAAACACACGTACATAGGAATTCCTTACCTGTCCGAAGTTCTGGCGACGGCTTTCCGCTTCATGAATGGTTACTACCACGCATACTTCTGTTACCCGGGGATCCATTTTGGAAAGGTCAATTTTGATCTGCTCATCATCGCCGGCGCCTTCACCGGTAAGGTTGTCGCCGGTATGTTCTACACCGCCATCGGGGGAAACCAGGTTATTATAAAAAACAAAGTGCTGATCAGACAATAATTTTCTGTTCTCTCCCATGATAAAGATGGAGGCATCGAGGTCGAAGCTGGTGCCAGTAGTAGATGCGTTGGCATCCCATCCTAATCCTATGGTGAATTTAGGCGCATTGATCGCCTGCCGCTGTCCCTTTTGCAAATTAATTGCCATGTTGTACGCTTTTATGTTTACTGTTGAATAAGTAATTACTGATAAAGTTAAGGTTTTTCTGGTAGGCTTCAATGGTGTGATAGCCATTACCCAGTGCCATATTATACAAAAGATTTATGAATTTATCCGATTGATTTTGCAGGAAAATACAAAAAGATTCATAGTCATAGTTCAATATGTACTTCACCAGGCGGGTGTTGATAAAGAATTGTTCTTGCTGGATGATTTTTTCCAGGTGGAAAATCGACTTCACGAAATGATAATTGAGATAGTTCTCAATATTGGGATGGATGTTCTTATTCTGCAATTCGGCATAATACAGCAGGTAGATGTCATTCTGCAGATCGTAGGTATCCACCATTTTGAGGATCATTTTCTCATGTCCACCGGTAATCCTGATATCATCGAGGAAAAGGATTTTTTTCCCTTCCAGGAATGCTTTGTCGATATGAAAACTATCGTTGCCGATCAGTTTCAGTCGTTGTGCCGCATCCAGCTCCCCATAATCCTCTTTATAGGTAATGGTGCGGTGTACTTTGGTTTCCTGTAACACCGGGTGTCCATGTATCGCCAGCCAGCGATTGAGCCGAAAAACGAAATGGTTTTTCATGGCAAAGGTGGCGGTAGGAATAAAAGAGTAGGGGCTGGATACCACTACCAGCTGGGGTACCGGGCCATTTTCCAGGTATGCCTTGATAAACCCTTCTGCCAGGCCAATGCCAAAGCGTTCTGCCACTTCATCGTCTCCAAACTTGAAACGGCTGTAGTCATCAGGGCAAAATCCGAAATTGCCGGTATCGGTAATTTTGTGCAATGAATAAGTAGTCGTCATCAGTTAAGCAGGGTTGAAATACATTGGTGATTAGAATTGATCAGCAGCGTAGCAATGCCCATGGCATCCGCGCCTAGTATATCCGCTCTTTTGTTGTCGCCAATATGAATGATATCCGCTAAGGCAGCCGGTTGCTGCCTGTTGGCGGCCACGGTATCCAGCATGAGCCGGAACAATGCCGCATTGGGCTTAGACATGCCCACTTCATCGGAATACAGCTGGAAATCGAGATAGGGCGACAGTTCCAGCTGTTGCAATACTTTACGCAGCGTACTCCCCTTGATGAAAGCCGTATTGCTCAACAGGCTCACCGTCGTATCCGGGTTTTGTTTTAGCTGCTGCAGCACCTTCATGGTTTGCGAACAATAAACCACGGGCAAGTACCGCAGCACCAGGCTTTCCATTTCCTGGTAAAGTGCCGGCAGATCAATGTTGTCGAACGAATGACTGAAATCGCTGATCTCATTGATGACCATCAGGTACATTTCCTCTGCATCGATATTGCCACCCGTTTTTTCGTTGATAGCATTACACATCAGGTCCACCTTCCGGAAAATCCGGCCCACCTCAGCTTCCGGCTTCTGCAGCGGGTTGAAGTGGGTATAAAAAAAACGCGTCCGCTCCTGTTTGAATAAAGGATTGGATTTGATGAGTGTTAACCAGAGGTCAAAAGAATAATGTTGGTATTGATTCATGTATTTTTCCAGCTTTATGATCTGGTGTTGCCCCATGCTTCTACAATTTCAGGGTTAACCCGTGGCATCATGTTATTATTTGGGCTCTCTTGTAAGCCTGTTTTCATCGTTTTGAACTAAGTATAGTTGGTCGCTTATTATCAAAAAGCCTGCCGATCGTTAGTCCCACTTGTCTAATATAGCATATAATCCTGCATTCCGCGCGATTTTTTTGTGAATTAAAGGATTGGTAATATGCGGATTTTCCCCATCCCCGTCACCTGTGTCTTTTCTCAGGAATCCGTGCTGACATTGTCCCAATCCTGGTTCAGGTAGCGGATCAACCAGTTCAGGGCATAGTGCCGTTCTGTCACTACATCACTGATCAGGCCTCCGGGCATTGGTGCATTATTTAAACGCGCATCTACACAGGCCCACTCATATCTCAAAATCAGGTCCGCCTGCTGCAGGATTTCTTTCCTGCTGCGCAGCTTTGCTTTACTCCGGAAATCCGCTTCAGATGTACTGATAATATGATGTACATCTTCCGCCACATTACAAGGTGCAGAAGGATACGACAAACTGTCGATATACCCCAATGCCCAGAGCATCACATGCGCGCCTTCTGCCCTCCAGTTGGCATCCGTCATATCCTGGCTGGTAGGATTCGTTGATGTTACAAACGCGGTTTCTTTATCGCTCAGTTTTTCCATCACCCGGTAATGGTTGCTATATTCATCCAGCACTTCTTTAGCGGGTTGCTCACTTTTCAATTCCATGAAACATAGTGCAATGGCCCGGTCTACCACTTCGTCTTTGCTGCGGAGGGTGACTTCGTTTTCCGGCATGGTGAACAATGCACGTGGGTTTTTATAAATAGGGATGCCATGAGCAGCGCAGATCTTTTCGGAAGCGCTGCGCCGGGCCTGTTGATCGGGAGTTGGGTCGATATCTTCTACTGGTACGCTGGCTGAAGGAAAGGCGCCGTTGCTTTTTACAACAGCCGTCGTATCAACATGGTCTTTTTCTTTAGTATTATGCTGGCTTTGTCCGCAGGCTACTATCATCGCAGCTGCGCCGGCAACAACAACTATTTTTGCTCGATTCATACAGTAGGTTAAAACGTAAATATACAGTTTGTTGAAAGAATTAGCGCTGCCGGCACTTGCAATTCTATTGCCGGCACTGTATCTTACGAATCTGGATAATGAAAAACTAAGGAAATTATGTCTGAAACAGCAAAACGTTTACGCGTGTTAGTAGTTGGCTGTGGTAACATGGGCGCATCCCATGCAACGGCCTATCATACGTTGGATGGCTTTGACATCTGCGGTCTTGTCTCTACCGGAACAAGTAAAGAAGTACTGAACAACAGCCTGGGTGGAGGCTATGCTTTGTTCAACGACTATGAAGCAGCGCTGGCAGCTACCCGCCCGGATGCTGTTTGCATATCCACTTACCCGGACACACATGAAAACTTTGCGATCACCGCTTTTGAAAATGGTTGTCATGTATTCATCGAAAAACCACTGGCTGATACCGTGGAAGGTGCAGAACGCGTAGCGGCCGCCGCCCGCAAGGCAGGCAAAAAACTGGTGGTAGGCTATATCTTACGGCACCATCCTTCCTGGGAAAAATTTGTGGAACTCTCACACCAGCTGGGCAAGCCCCTGGTAATGCG
Organism: Chitinophaga eiseniae; assembly: GCF_012641265.1. Classification (GTDB taxonomy): domain Bacteria; phylum Bacteroidota; class Bacteroidia; order Chitinophagales; family Chitinophagaceae; genus Chitinophaga; species Chitinophaga eiseniae_A. The sequence continues at coordinate 593,739 of NZ_JABAHZ010000001.1, forward strand.
GATGAATCTCAACCAGCAAAGTCATGGTAACATGTGGCAGGTACACCGCAACCTCCTCAAAAGCCTGAGCCCCATCGTGGATTGCGGTGTACATTACATCGATGTAATGTGCCAGATGACCCGCTCTAAGCCATTGCAGGTAAGCGCTATCGGCGCCCGCCTGTCAAACGAGGTGGCAGATGGCAACTATAACTACGGCCAGTTGCAGATACGTTTCGAAGACGGCTCCGTAGGCTGGTATGAAGCCGGCTGGGGGCCCATGATGAGCCAGACCGCCTTCTTTGTGAAGGATGTGATCGGGCCTAAAGGCGCCGTTTCTATTGTGGCAAAAGAAGCGGAACGCAGTGGCAACTCCGATAACGTGGCCGCACATACGAAAACAGAGTCCCTGCGTTTCCACCATGCCGCCCTGGATGCCAATGGGCAATTTGTAGAAGCCGATAGCTGGATTAATACGGAAGAAGAGCCGGATCACCAGGAGCTCTGCAACCGTGAACAGCGCTATTTTCTGCATGCTATCCAGCAGGACACCGATCTCACCGATCATGTGCAGGATGCCATCAACAGCCTGCGTATCGCCTTCGCCTGCGATGAATCGGTACGTACCGGTAAAGTGGTGATGCTATAACCGTTAACTATTTCTATAATAAATGATGCCGTACCCGTCGGGTACGGCATCATTTATTATAGACCCTTAGTTGCCTCGTTTGTCCCGGAAAGTTTTTGGTGCTACGCCCATCACCAGTTTAAATGACCGGGAAAATGTATAGGGGTCGGGGTAACCCATTTCCGCTGCAATTTCTTTGACACTCCAGGGCGTTTCTTTTAGTAGCTGACAGGCTTTCTGCATGCGCAGGGAGGTGAACAGCTGTATCGGAGCATAGCGGGTCTTTTCTTTAAACAGTGCAGAGAGATAAGAAGCGGAGATCCCCATTTCCCGGGATAGACCGGACAGCGTCAGGTGCTGGTCCAGCCGTTGTTTCATGAGCTGTATACATTGCTCGATGATATTGTCGGCGCCCTTTTTCATATAATTGAAAACGCTGAGCCGGAAAGTGCCCAGGAAGCTGTAACAGCGGAAGTTGGCGTACAGCAGGTTCTCAATATTATTCATGAGATCGAGGTGGTGCAGGATATCATCAAACTGTGCATTGCGGCCTACCAGCGGGGGAATGGTACGTGGTTGCAGGTTAGTGCCCAGGTATCCATAAATATCATCGGCCAGTTGCCCGGCAAATTGCAGGGTATAAATCCGCCAGGAAAGGTCGGTGTCTGGATCGGCCTGGAAAGCAGTGCCTTTGGGAACCAGGAGGTATTGGTTAGCTTTCAGCGCAGTGCTGCGCCTGCCGATGGCCACCGTACCTTTGCCCTGCAGTACATACAACAGGGTATACACCAGCGTGCCATTTGATTCGCGGATGGCGCCGGCAGTATGTTCGGGGTAATGCCCGATAGCAGTAATGAAAAGATTTTTTCCCAGCGGGTGCTTTTCCAGCTTGCGTTGCAGCTGGGCTGGCAGCGTCCAGGTACCCGGCATGTTGGCGGCAGTGTGACTCATGGTGATAGTAATTTAAGCCATTCTTTTCATAACATTCAACATTGTTTGAACCGTAAAAATTATCAACCTTAGTGGTATCAACCGAAATGCGTTATATTCCTGTTTTCCACGTAAGCAATAAATAGAAAAACTGATATGCATCATTTGCCTTTAATAGATCTGGCTGTTATTGCGATTTACCTGCTTTGTATGATCCTGGTAGGCGTATGGTTTTCCAGGAAAAATAAGAATGCAGCTCAATTTACAACAGCATCCGGAAATATTCCAGGCTGGGCGTTGGGATTATCGCTGTACGCCACTTTTTTAAGTAGTAATACTTTCCTGGGAGTGCCGGGGAAGTCGTTTGGCAGCAACTGGAACGCGTTTGTCTTCAGTTTGTCGATGCCGGCAGCAGCGTTTATTGCCGCGCGTTATTTTGTACCATTCTACCGCCACAGCGGGGAGGTAAGTGCGTATACGCACCTGGAGCGGCGCTTCGGTCCCTGGGCCCGGACATACGCCATGATCTGCTTTATACTAACGCAGCTGGCCAGGATGGGGACTATTTTTTTTGGGGTGGCACTGGCACTGCAGGCGCTCACAGGGCTGGAAATGCGTACCATTATGACCGTTACCGGCAGCTGTATCATTGTGTATACAGTGCTGGGAGGAATGGAAGCAGTGATCTGGACGGAAGTATTGCAGGGAATTATCAAAACAGCCGGGGCGTTGATTATACTGGGGCTGGTGATCAGTGGCATGCAACATGGCGTAACGGACATTTTTCATATAGGCGTGGCCGATGGGAAGTTTTCATTGGGAAGCTTTAATATACTGGATCTGGGCAGCTCTACTTTTTGGGTGGTATTTTTATATGGGTTCTTTATTAACCTGAATAATTTCGGGATGGACCAGAACTATGTGCAGCGTTATCATACAGCCCGCTCTGCGGAGGAAGCCTCCCGCAGTATCTGGGTATGCGTATGGTGGTATGTACCGGTAAGCCTGGTGTTTTTCTTTATCGGCACGGCATTATACGCCTATGTACAACAGCACCCCGATATGCTGGCGATGATAAAACAACAGGTAGCCACGGAAAGGCAGGTAGCGCCGGAGTCGTTGTCGCCCGCCGATTATGGCGATAAAGTATTACCGTTGTTTATGGTGATGAAAGTGCCGAAAGGCTTACTGGGGTTGATTGTGGCGGCTATTCTTTCGGCCGCTATGAGTACGGTGAGTAGTGGTATGAACAGTACGGCAACTGTTTTCCTGAAAGATATTTACCAGCGGTATATCTCCCCGGTATCCACTCCCCGGAAAGATATGCGGGTATTATATATAGCCACTACCGTGAGTGGTATGCTGGCTATCATTTTTGGTATCGCTATGATAGGGGTAAAGAGTATCCTGGACATGTGGTGGGAGTTGTCGGGCATTTTTGCCGGTGGTATGCTGGGCTTGTTTCTCCTGGGTATGATATCAAAAACAAAGAACGCGGCGGCGTTGACAGCAACGATTATTGGGATGCTGATTATTATCTGGATGTCGCTGTCGAAATACCTGCCGGCCACCTGGCAGCATCTGCGCAGCCCTTTGCATGTGCATATGATTATCGTGGTGGGCACCCTGTCTATTTTCCTGGTGGGCATGCTGCTCTCGCGACTGCAGGCACAGCCATCTTCTTCGTCTAAAACCTCTTAGTGATATGCAAAAGAAATTTGTACCGGTGATGATCACCCCGTTTAATTTGAAAGCGCAGATTGATATGGGCATGGTGGAATACCTGGTAGACTTTTACCTGGAAGCCGGGGTAAAAGGTTTTTTCGCCAATTGTTTGTCATCTGAAATGTATAGTATCAGTGAAGATGAGCGACTAGACCTGACCCGCCATGTAGTACGCTATGTTAATGGCCGGGTGCCGGTAGTGGCCACCGGTTCATTTGGCCTTACCATCCCTGATAAGGCCCTGTTTACCGAAAAGTTGTATGATACCGGCGTAGATTCTGTAATTATGATCACGGGGCACTTTGCCAATGTAGATGAGCCAGACGAAGTATTGCTGCAGCGCTTTGAACAGATGTTTTCATTAACCGGCAATATCCCGCTGGGATTGTATGAATGCCCGGCGCCTTATAAGCGGGTCATTACACCAGAGATATTACGCACTCTACTTGATACCAACCGCCTGATTTACCACAAGGATACCTCCTGCAATGTAGACCAGGTAAAGGCCAAGCTGGCCGTAGTGGAAGGAAGCCGCCTGGAATTCTATGATGCGCATACACCCAATGGGGTAAGCTCCATGCAGATGGGCGCGGCGGGTATGTCGTCTATTTCCGGTAATTTTTACCCGGAGATATTGGTCTGGCTCTGTAACCATGTGAACGACGAAAGCCGCCAGGAGGACGTAAAATGGATACAGGAGGAATTGCGCAGGGTAGACCCGTTGATTCATGTGGCTTATCCCCTCAGCGCCAAATATTTTATGCAGCTGAGAGGCATGCCGGTACGCACCATTAGTCGTGCACACGCGCTGGAACTGACGCCTGAACAGAAATTGGTATTGCAGCAGATTTACCGCGACTTTAAAGGATGGTGCGAGCGGCTGCAAATCCGGGAAGTGGTAAGCGCCCCCTTGACATCACATTAATTCGTTGTTATATTTAGGGTAGCAATGATGATTGCATGCGGTTAATGTGTAGTTTAGAGAAAGATCCTTATTCCTAATTCACATAATTTGATGTCCACCAGCACTTACAATCCGCAGCACGACGAAAAGCTCTTCTGGAGCCGGCTTTGTGATGGAGACCGGGAAGCCTTCGGAGAGATATACCGGCGGTATTTTCCGCTGCTGTTCCGTTATTGTATCCGGTTTACCGCCGATCGCGGACTGGTGAAGGATGTGTTGCAGGACTTCTTCTCACAGTTGTTCCTGCAACGCGCTGGTCTTGCGCGGGAGGTACATATCAAGAGCTACCTGATGGTGTCGGCCCGCAGGAAGCTATTCCGTTACCTGGAAAAATCAACCCGGCAGCCAGGGATATTGGAAGAGGGTACGCTTTCCGGTTTTGAGCTGGAGTTGTCGCCGGAGAGTATCCTGATTAACCGGCAACACGACGAACAAGCTGCCCGCCTGCTGCGGCAGCAGTTGCAGGCACTCACCCTGCGGCAAAAAGAAGCTATCTATCTTCGTTTCTACGAAAACCTGAGTTATGAAGCCATTGCAGAGATTATGGTATTAAAGGAAGTAAAGTACGCCCGTACTTTAATATATAGGGCTATCGCCGAATTAAAGGAGTTGCTGGCGGTCAATGAATCCGCCCTGATGCTGCGCTAAAAAAAAGTTTAAAAATTCTTTCTTTTTCCTGAGGGCATCCGCCCGTTTTTTGACTCTTCTTAATAGTACAAGGTATTTTTATGGATTACAATGTGTATGACGCTGCTGATTTTGCGGCAGATGTTTCATTTCGGGAATGGGTGCTGGAAGGCGGTACTGACCGGGCTTTCTGGGAAAGCTGGCAGGCGGCTCATCCCGAAAAAGAAGCCTTGTTACAGGAAGCCCGAGCTATGGTACTGGCGCTCCGGTTTCGTACCAACGAAGTACGCCCTCATGAAATGGACGATATAAAACAGCAGATAGATCAATTGCTGGACGAATCCGTTAAAAAAAATAACGGACTTTGGATCAGGCGTATAGGGTATGCCGTTAGTGCAGTAGCAGCTGTACTGTTGATGTTTGTCGCAGTTTGGTATTACCAGGAAGATCGTCATCCGGAGAAAATTTTTGTACATACCGGTTTTGGCGAAACTAAAACCATCCATTTACCTGATGGTTCTGTGGTACAACTCAATGCCAATTCCGCGGTAAGCTATCCTGCGCAATGGACGAAAGAACAGGTAAGGACCGTGAGCCTGGAAGGGGAGGCCTATTTCAATGTATCTAAGGCGCCTGCGGGATTGCATCCTAAATTTCGTGTACTGCTGCCGGATGTCACCATAGAAGTAAAAGGCACTGCCTTTAATGTATATAACCGCCGCCATACTATTAATGTGTTGCTGGAAGAAGGGAAAATCGTTGTCAATGATAGCCTGAAAATGTTGCCGGGCGACATGATGCAATTCAGAGAACACTCCTCTCAACGGCTACACGCAGATCCGGCACAGCTAACAGCCTGGAAGCAACATCGCCTGGTGTTCAACAATACCTCCTTATCTGAGGTAGCACAACAACTGGAAGATCTTTACGGATATCGTATTCAATTCAGGGATAAAAGAATGGAAAGCCTGTTATTCACCGGTTCTGCACCCGCAGGCAACCCGGGAATATTATTGCAGGCGGTCGCCACGGTGCATCAGCTGAAAATGAAACAAAACAATTCAGTCATCATTTTTGAATAAAGTTTTTAAAATTTACAGTTATGCAAAAGAGCTTTACGAAGCTTTATGCTCCCTGGAGCGTCATGCTGCTATTATTGCTTTGGGCCACCAGCGCCGGTGCGCAGCAATTGATGGTCAGCAGTGGTAGCACCTCCCGGGAAGCAGGATCAGTTCCTTTACAGCAAATGCTGGCCAACCTGGAAACACGCTATGGTGTCAGCTTTAACTATGCCCCCGTACAGGTAGCCGGCAAATTTGTAGCCACCAGGACTACCCGCGGAAAAGAGGCCGACCTCGAAGGACAACTCCGCAAAACATTGCTGCCGCTGGGTTTGCAGGCGGTAAAATTAAGTGAGCATGACTATGCTATTCGCAGCGCCGATGCCGCGCCTGCCATCAACACCAAAGCAGCAGAGCAAATTGTAAAAGGAAAGGTGACCGATGAAAAAGGTAATCCTGTTCCCGGCGTAAGCATACGTGAAAAAGGCACCAACAATGGTACCGCTACCGATGCGGATGGCAACTTTTCTTTGAAGGTTGCCGGCGCAAACGCCATCCTGGTATTTCATTATGTAGGCTACCAGGCGAAGGAACTGGTAGCAGGCAGCGGCCTTTTGCAGGTACAGTTGAGCCCTGAAGTACGCAGCCTGGACGATGTGGTAGTGACCGCCCTCGGTATTAAACGCCAGGAAAAAGCGCTCGGTTATTCTATTGCCACCTTAAAAAGCGACCAGGTAAATACGGTAAAGGATGTAAACGTTGCCAATGCTTTGTCGGGTAAAGTAGCTGGGGTGAATGTACGCAGCACCAGCTCTGATCCCGGCGCCACTTCACTGGTAGTGATCCGTGGACAAAGTAAGCTGGACGGATATAATCAACCGCTGTATGTGGTAGATGGTGTGCCCATTGCACCTGCTGTACGCGCGCCCAAACAACCGGTAGGACAGGTGGTGGTGGATTATGGCAGCACCATTTCTGATATCAACCCGGATGATATTGCCAGCATGACTGTACTGAAAGGAGCCAGCGCATCTGCGCTGTACGGCTCCCGTGCGCTCAATGGGGTAATCCTGATTACCACGAAGTCAGGAAGCGGCGCCAAAAAAGGTTTAGGCGTTTCCGTTAATTCCAGTGCCCTGTTCGACCGTGCTACCCTGTTCCCAAAATTCCAGAACGAATTTGGTGCAGGGGATCGTACCGGGTCCGATGAAACTATTTCAGATGCCACCTGGGGACCCCGCCTCGATGTAGGTACCAAACATATACAATGGGACAGCCCCCTGGATGCTAACGGTAACCCTATCCCCACCGATTGGGTATCTTATCCTAACCGCCATAAAGATTTCTTCCGTACCGGCTCTACTTTAACCAACAATATAGCCGTAACCGGTAATAATAAAGATGGTAATTTCCGTCTGTCTTATACTAATCTTGCCAATGAAGGTATTACCCCTAACACCGATCTGAAAAGAAATACCATTAATCTATCCGCCGGGTATGCGCTGCATCCGAAAGTACGCGTGAGTACCAATATTGGCTATACGAAAAACACCAGCGACAACAGGCCTACCTACAACCGTGGAAGTGTATCCAGCATTGTATATACTACCACGCCAAACGTAGATATCAGGAAGCTCCGCAACTACTGGATTCCTGGAAAAGAAGGACTGCAGCAGTTCTCACATGTACCGGGGTCTACTGACAATCCCTACTTCGTAGCGTATGAGCTGACCAATGGATATAACCGTGATCGTATCATGGGAAATGTGGAATTGAATATAGATATCACAAAGGACCTGACACTGATGGCCCGTAGCGGTATGGACTACTATTCTGAATACCGGGAAAGTAAGCGTGCCTTCAGCGCTATTAAGAATCCCAATGGTGGCTATGGCATCGAAACGGAAACTTTTCGGGAACAGAATACAGATTTCCTGTTGAGCTATAAGAAGCAACTTAATAAGGATTTCTTTTTCTCTGTATCTGGTGGCGCTAACCGGATGAACCAGTCCGGCGCCGGTACTACGCAAAAAACAGAAAGCCTGGTAATGCCCGGCGTATACAGTATTTCAAATGCCAAGGCAGGCACAGTCTTCAATGATTCTTATCGTTTTACAAAACGTATTAACAGCGTATACGGCATGGGACAGGTGGCTTTCCGTAACTACGCCTTCCTGGATCTCACTGCCCGCAACGACTGGTCAAGTACATTGCCTCCTGAAAACAACTCGTATTTCTATCCTTCTGCTTCCCTCAGCGTAGTATTGACGGATATGTTGAATATCAAATCGAACATACTTTCTTTTGCGAAGGTAAGGGCTAACTGGGCGCAAGTTGGGGGAGATACGGACCCTTATAGCTTATATAACACCTTTGGATTCGGGCAGGATTGGGGAAATGTGAAGCGCGCCACCATTGACAATGCCTTGCTGAATAATAAATTGAAACCCCTGATTGCTACCTCCCATGAGTTCGGGGCCGACGTTCGTTTCCTGGATGGAAGACTGGGAATTGATGTCACCTACTATAATACCATCAACAAAAACCAGATTCTACGGATTCCGGTAACAATGGCTACCGGGTATAGCAACTTGTTGACAAATGCAGGTAAAGTAGGAAATAAAGGCATTGAAATCGGGTTGAATGCCACCCCGGTTAAAGGCGCCTTCCGCTGGGATTTACAGGTTAATTACACCAAGAATCGCAATAAGATCATTGAGCTGATGCCGGGCATTACCAACTACCTCGTAGGCGGGGCAGAAGGCATCCGATTCCTGGTGGCCGAGGGAACAGAAATGGGTGATATGTATGCCCAGAACTGGGCTACGGTGCCAGACGGAGAATTTAAAGGACAGCCTTTGCTGGCCAACGACGGGAGTTATCAGAAAGTAAATGATTACGTTAAAATTGGTAACTACAATCCCGATTTTATGGTGGGTATCACTAATACCTTTACCTACAAAGGGTTTACGCTGAATCTGCTGATCGACTGGCGCCAGGGAGGAAAGTTCTTCTCTTATGTTGCTAAAAATCTCCTGAGTGATGGACGTACGCAAACAACCATCCATGGCCGCGATCCGCAAACCGGCGGACTGGCCTGGAACGATGGTACTTACAACCGTACCGATGGAATGATCCTGTTTGGATATGTGGAAGAAAGTCCAGGTAAATATAAACTCAATGATATCGTGACGGATCCGGAAAATTACTACGGGGAATACTACTGGAGTTTCAATAGTCGCTCTACTTTCGATGCCAGCTATGTGAAGCTGAGAGAAGCTTCCCTGACATACAACTTTTCGAAGAAAGTGTTAGGCAGAGCGCCCATCAGCAATCTCTCCATCGCATTTATCGCCAGGAACCTGTTTACCTGGACCGCCGCTGAACAAGGGTATGATCCGGAAACGGCCATGACCATTGCCAACGGCAGTTTTTCACCAGGTGTTACCAGCTGGGGCTTACCATATACCCGTTCCTATGGCGTAAAACTGGGATTCAATTTTTAAACTAATAAATAGTTGGTTATGCAACGCATACCTGTTATATATCTACTGTTTTGCCTGGTGATACTTTCCTCCGCTTGTAAGAAGGGGTTGGAAGACATCAATGTAAATCCGAACAAATCGCAGGTGATCAACCCTGAATTCCTGCTGTCTACCTCGTTGATCAATACCGCTTATGATTACCAGGAAGATGCCTACTTCAATGAACCCGCATCTGCTGGGCGTTACATTACGATGGTACGTAACGAAGGTAATGATAAGTTCGATTGGGGCCCTCAGAGTTGGGATGGTAACTATTCCAAACTCTCGGTCAACTATGAAATGATGGACCAGGCTAAAAAGCAGAACGTACCGCAATATATAGCCGTAGGAAAAGTATTGGAGGCATTTAACTTTGCCTATCTGTCCGACCTGTTTGGCGATATCCCATATAGTGAGGCGTTGCGCCTGAAAGAGGACCGGATCCTGCATCCTAAATATGATCAGCAACAGGTAGTATACCCTGCTTTGCTTCAGTCACTTAAAGAAGCCAACGACCAGTTGGCTACGATTACCAATAGAGTAGATGCTACCGCAGACGCGATGTATGGCGGGGATCCTTTGCTGTGGCGTAAGTTTGCCAACTCGCTCCGGTTAAGAATGCTGCTGCGCATATCAAAGAGTTATGCGCCCGCATTTACCGATATGCAGGCCATTATCAATGATAAGGTAAAGTATCCCATCTTTGAAAGTAATGCAGACAACGCAGAAATAAAGTACCTGGGAGATGTGGGCGCCAACAGCTGGCCGGGTGGGCTCCTGGCCAATTCTTTTTCAGAGTTTGATAAACGTAAGCCCAGTAAGGAAATCGTTGATGCGCTACAACAACGCAACGATCCCCGTCTCGGTGTTTGGATCGCCAAAGTAGATGTGCTGACGGGTGGTACTGTTGATAACAATCCATACGTGGGCGTACCCAATGCCATTCCTGCACCATATGATTACAACGGCGGAGCAGATCATATTTCCCGCTTGTCAGCTATGTTCAAAAGTAATAGTCATCCTATGGTGAAAGCTTCCATGATGACTTATGCGGAAGTATGTTTCATCCTGGCAGAATGTGTACAGGCTGGTAAAATAACCGTAGCAGGTAAAACTGCGGAAAGTCTCTACTACGATGGTATTGGCGCCAGTATGAAATACTACGGCGTAGACCAGGTGGCCATCGATGCCCACTTCTACGATCAGCCGTCTGTTAAATATAACGGTACGCTGGAACAGCTGATAGGTCAGAAGTGGATTGCCGGGTTCCTGAAAGGAGCAGAAGCCTGGTTCGATAACCGCCGTACCGGCTTTCCTAAGTTCGTACTAGGTCCGCTGTCTGCCTCCACCAGCTTGCCCAAGCGCTACATCTATCCCACCGGTGAGCGTGATACGAACAACGACGAATACCTGAAGGCGTTAACGCAGTTTGGTCCGGATAAACAGACTACCCTGATGTGGTACCTGAAATAATATTATTACACACAGCCCTCACTGAGGTGGGGGCTGTACCTGTCCTGCTATTCCTTATACTTTATTCCTGTTAAATTTTCCTGGGTGAAATAATGAAAGGATTCCTTACTTTATTGCTATTAATTCCACTGCTATGCACTGCTGCTGTATGGAAGGAGGTTACCATCGTTTGTAAAGACAAACAGATTGCTGCACAGGTATTGCAGGAAGAAGTACAGCGCCGTACCGGTCTTTCCTGGCCTATTGCCACCAGGATGCCACCAACCGGCGATGTGATGCTGTTAATATTAGCGCCTGGAGCCCCCGAATCTTATCATGTTGAATACATTCCGGCTGCTGGCCACCGGCAGATCCGGGTAACGGCGCCGGATACACGTGGTTTGCTGTATGGAGTAGGGTACTTGCTCCGTACTATGACCTACCTGCCGCAGCAAGTACAGCTGGCAGACGGGATCAATGTGACGGCTACCCCGGAAAAGGCGATCCGCGGCCACCAGATCGGTTACCGCAATCTCGCTAACTCCTACGACGGATGGACGCCGGAACAATACGAACGCTATATCCGCGAACTGGCCATCTTTGGGGCTAACAGCATTGAGGCTATTCCCTTTATGCCGCCATCGCCGCATTTCCATCTTCCTTCCCACGACATGAATCTTCGCATCAGCGAATACTGTAAAAAATACGACCTGGACTTTTCCGTGTGGACGCCCGCCACCTTTGATTTGCAGGATACCGCCAAAAGAAATCATTTCCTCCTACAATTCGATTCCCTCTTCCGGGAGTCGCCCCGGTTGGATGCCGTATTCTTCCCGGGCGGCGATCCGGGCGACAATACCCCACAGTCGGTGCTGCCCTTCCTCGAAGAGCTGGCGCCCCGGCTAAAAAAATATCACCCGAAAGCATTGATCTGGTTATCGCTCCAGGGCTTTAACCCCGATGCCTGTACGTTCGTTTATTCCTATATCACCCAACACCAGCCGCGGTGGCTGGGAGGGATCGTGGTAGGTCCCTCCAGCCCCTCGCTGGAAGATACACGGGCAGCATTGCCGGCCCGGTATAAGATTCGCCACTATCCTGATATTACCCACACCGTACGATGCGACTACCCCGTGGTATGGTGGGATCCGGCCTTTGCGTTTACCCTGGGCCGGGAACCGGTGAATCCGCAACCGCAGTACTACGCTAATATCTACCGGTTTATAGCGCCTGTGATGGATGGATTTATCAGTTACTCTGATGGCGCCCATGATGACATTAATAAAATGACCTGGAGTATGCTCGGCTGGAATAGCCAGGCAGATGTCCGGGAAATTATACAGCAATACGCCAATTTCTTCTTTGGTTCTACCGCCAGGGATGCTGCCGCAGAAGGAATCCTGGCGCTGGAAAAAAACTGGGAAGGGCCTATTGCCAGCAACGCCGGTATTGCTGCCACCCTCGGATGGTGGCAGCAGCTGGAACAGCAGCACCCGGAACTCAGCACCAACTGGCGTTGGCAAATGTGCTTGCTCAGGGCTTACTACGACGCCTATACGCGGCAGCGTGCCATTCGCGACGCTGCGCTGGAAACAGCCGTGAACCAGGTACTGCTGGATAGCGGCGATGTAATATCCCGCGCAGAAAAAATATTACAACAGGCGGATACGGTAGTAGCGCCAGTATGGCGCCAGCGCATTGTCGATTTATGCGAGGCACTGTATCAATCTGTTGCGCTGCAAACCAGCGTCGCCAAATACAAAGCCGCAGGCCCGGAAAGGGGAGCGGTGCTCGACTTCCTCGACAGGCCTTTGAATAATCGTTGGTGGCTGGAAGATAAATTCAAATATATCCGCACACTACCGGCAACGGCACAACGTAAAGCGCTGGATACGCTGGCGCACTGGGAAAACCCCGGCCCGGGCAGTTTTTACGACGCGGTAGCCAATATTTCCAAATCTCCCCATGTACTCCGGTCGGAAGATTTACATACCGATCCGCTCGTACGCCGCAGCGATACGCCGGGCTTCGACTGGTGGGAGAGCGGCTACAGCCGCAAACGCCTGTCGTGGATGGTGAGCCTGCGCTGGCCGTCGGCATTGCGTTACGATCACCTCGACACCACCGCACGGTATGTAGTGAGGGTAACCGGCTATGGGGAAAGCCTGCTGAAAGCCAATGGCGTGCGACTCACGCCCGGTCTGTATGGCAAAGGCATCGGCGAACTAAAGGAATTTCCGGTACCGGCAGACCTGACTAAAACCGGTACGCTGCTGCTCACCTGGGACAACATCGACGAAGAACATCTGAACTGGCGCCAACATTCAAGGGTCACCGAAGTGTGGCTGATTAAATTATAAATGCATACGGATGAAGAAAGTTATTTACCTGGCCACGGGCCTGCTGCTGTCATGCTCCGCCTGGGCTACGCCCGATGATCCCTTTACGCAGGCGGTGTCTGTAAAATACACCGTGCCACAAGGCTTACATATGGTAAAGGTAGTCACCGATTACAATGATAACGTGCAGGTGCTTACCAAAGAAGGCTTTTATCGCCTGAGCGGGCAGGAGCTGGTCAGGGACCTGCGCTTTCGTCCCCTGGCACAAAAGATTCCCGTGGATGTTACTATCCGCGAGGGCAGCGGACATTTATACTACCTGTATGCCGATAAATGCCTGACCAACGGCTATGCCGGTATTCCTTACATTAATCTCCCATCCGGAAAGTTTAAGCGTGTAGCCGTCGACGTGAATGGTCGTATGTTGCTGGCAGGCGCTCAGGCGATGGCTATTGCCGACAATGGAAAGCTAACATCACTGCCTGATATCCGGGAAGGTGTTACTTCAATGGAAGCGAATGGGGGCGAATTTTTCATACTAACGTCCAAAGCAGTATACCAGCTGAAAGATAATCAGTTTATTCCCGTACACCGCGTAAACAACGCCACCGCCATGGCTTTCAGCGGGCAGGATATTGTGCTGGGCACCCATCACGGGTATTACGCCGTAAATCGCCATAGCGGGGATACCAGCTTATCGTTACAACTGAGTATACCCGTTACCGATATTGAGCAGTTACTCATCGTAAATGGACAGGTATGGGCCGGTACCCCACAAGGCGCATTCCTGAAAGGCGACAACGCCTGCCGGTATTTTGCCTCCCGCCGCTGGCTGGACCAGGACAGCGTAAAAGGCATGACCGTGGATAGTAACGGCGATGTGTATGTTTTAACCGGTACAGGTCTCAATAAAATCACTTTCAACCGGCAAACGCTGGCACAGAAAGCAGCTTATTTCCAGCGCAAGATCCGCGAAAAACATATCCGCTATGGATTCATCGCGAATCTCCAGCTGGATCCCCCCGGGGATGAAAGTACCGCCCAAATGGCCGATACCGACAATGACGGCCTGTGGTCCAGCTTCTACCTGGGCAGCCAGGCATTCCGGTACGCCACTACCAAAGAGCCGGCAGCCAAACGCTATGCCTGGGAAGCCTTTGAAGCCTTTGAAAGAATACTGTCTGTTAACCAGTTGACCGGTTTTCCTTCCCGTACCTTCGAAAGAAAAGGATACAAAAATTCAGATCCGGAACGATGGAGAGATTCACCAGACCCCGAATGGGAATGGAAAGGGCATACCAGCAGCGACGAATTTGTGGCCTATATATGGATTGCGGCCGTACTACATGAAATGGTGGCCGAAACACCGGAAGAGCAACAACGGGTCACTGCTTTCATTGATAAGATCATGACGCATATCCTCGACCATAAATATACCCTCACGGATATCGATAATAAGCCTACGCTCTGGGGCCGCTGGGGACCGGAGTACATCAACTGGTATCCCACCACCATCGGCGATCGCCGCCTGGGAAGCACTACCATCATGGCAGGGCTGCAACTGGCCTATGCCCTCACAGGTAAAGAACGCTACAAAACAGCTGCCTATGATCTGATCAAAAAACATGGTTACCTGAAAAATATACTCATCGACTACCGTACCATCAAGCCTACGCCGGGTTACCTGCATATGGGCATCGATATGGGTAACGGCGGCTGGAACCACTCCGATGATGAAATGGCATTTCTTACCTATTGGGTGTTATACCGTTATGCCTTTACGCCGGAACTGAAAGAACAATATAAAACAGCTATCCGCAATCATTGGGAAATGGAACGGCCAGAAAAGAATGCATTGTGGAACCTCATTACAATGGCTACTGCCGGAGATTTTGATGCAACAGCTACCACCTGGTGGTTGCAAACCTTCCCCATGGATCTGATCACCTGGACCATCACGAATAGTCACCGTCAGGATATTACGCTGCTGCCGGCTAATTTCCGCAACCAGACCACGGCGACCTTGCTGCCACTCGATGAACTGCCCGTGCACCGGCACAATGCCAATGCTTTTACCCTCGATGGCGGTCATAACGGCGATTCAGAGCTGGCCGGCGACGAGTTCCTGTTGCCCTACTGGATGGCGCGCTACCTCAAAGTGCTCGAATAGTCACGCAAAGGAGCTAAGGAGCAAAGATGCAGAGGAATTTTACTGATATCCTTAGTATTTCTTTGCGTCTTTGCTCCTTAGCTCCTTTGCGTGAAACAAATAATAGTTTTTAAACAATTGTAATCCAACTATAAATACGCGACTTGAAAAAAAACCGCCGCCATTAACATTGCGTTAATAGTAACAGCTTATTTTGGTTATCATATTTCAACCTAATGTCTGCAGCGGTATTTTTTATCAAGTTGTATAATGTTAACTATCAGAAGGTCTATGACTTCTCCTATAAGCTCTGTGGCGACCCACACCGGGCGAAAGATATTACCCAGCAATGTTTTCTCCGCCTCTGGGAAAAAATAGATACCATTGATAGTAATCAGGAAGATATATTTCCCTTGTTATTTGTTATTGCCAAACGGGTAGTCATCGATGAGAGCCGAAGGGCGACCACCAGCGCCCAGGCATATAAGGATATACTGCATACCTCCACCGGCAGTGTCGACGAAACCGTTACCAATATCGATTACAAACAATTGAAACACCGGTTGAGTAATATCCTGCAACTGTTGCCCGACAAGCCCCGCACCGTATACGAATTCCGCGATTCGGGGTATTCACATAAAGAAATAGCCGCTATGCTCAACATCTCTGTAACAACAGTACGTACCCACCTTAAAACCGCCACTCATTTTATCCGCAAAAGAATTGGCAACACCACCGTGATATTGGTGGGTGCTTTGGTATTATGGTCTTGCCGCAAGGGAAATGATGGGCCATCTACTCCCACCGGTCCGGTTACCACAGCGGAAGTAAACCGCTGGATATTGGATAGCATGCAATGGTTCTACTACTGGAAAGATGGACTACCGGGCAGTCCCGATGGTTCCAGCGAAGCGCCTGCCTATTTTAACTCGTTAAAAAATGCGGCCGACCGTTTTTCTTTTTTATATGATCCTGCGGTTTGGAATACTTACCCCGCCAGTTTAAGAAGCGTTTATGGTATGGAAGTGACGGTGGTGAGCGATGATAAAGCGCCAGGTGGTGCGCTGGGAATTATACAGCTCGTACAACCCGGCTCGCCCGCTGCGTCCAAAGGACTCACGCGGGGCCAGTTATTTACCCGTATCAACGGCCAGACGCTCAGCGTAGGCAATGCTCCCACGCTGTTGTCGGCATTGGTCAAAGACCGCAAAGGCCAGCTCAGGATGGCCGACAAGGCTGCCGACGGGAAGGTAACAGAAACCACCGAACAACCTGTGACCGGAGGGGGCATCACAGAAGAACCAGCAGTGCAGCAGTCTCTTATCCTTACCCGTACGCCTCAACCCGTGGCTTATCTCTGCTTTAATTATTTCGACGACCTGCAATCAGCCGCGCTGCTCCAGGCATTCAATACCTATCATCAGCAAAGCATTCAGCACCTGGTGATCGACCTGCGCTATAGTCCCGGCGGAAGTGTGGCCATGGCGGCGGTACTGTGCGCCCTGGTGAGCAACAATATTAAATCCACGGATATCTTTGCCCAATATAACGGTAATAGCCGGCTGGGTAACCGTAGCATCACTTTTGAACGGGCGATGGCGTTACCGGAACAAGGCACTCCTGTGAGCTTTGAACAGGTAAAGGCGCTGCAGCTACCTTTAAATAAAGTATATATATTAACAGGGCCACATACCGCCTCTGCAGCAGAAATGGTGGTTAACAGTCTGAAACCCTATGTTACAGTGATCCAGGTAGGCGGCACCACCCTCGGCAAAGATGAAGGCATGATCACTATTACGGATACCCGTAACCCTAAACGAATTCCCTGGGTGCTCATGCCCATTACCTATAAACTGCTGAATGCTACCGGCGCTGGTGGCTACCACCAGGGCCTGGTGCCTGCTTACCCGGTAGATGAACTGGCCAGCCTGCCGCTGCAGCCACTCGGCAATACCAGCGATCCATTGCTGGCCAGGGCATTGCAGTTGATAGGCGCTCCTGGTGGCCGTATAGCCCCTGCCAGCGCAAATGCCCCCCGGCAGCACATTACGCCTGGGGCCATGGCCTACCCGGTAATGGTTACCCATCCCTGATTTCATCTCCAATGTTACCAAAATGTGAATTCACCTTTTTCTCCTCCTCATTTTTTTATCGCCATTCGTTCTGTTTGTATAATTCATTCAAATATTAAGAGGTGATCACACAACAACTATTAGAACGTTATTTTAAACAACAATGCACGGCCGAAGAACGCGTCCTGGTGGAGGCCTACCTGGATGCCGGTGATCATGCCCTTTTGGATGGATTTTTACAATCGACATGGAAGGATGCCATTGAAAATCCTTCTGCTACTATAACACCACCGCCTATTACGCTACCCCGCCAGGCTAAGATCCGCATACTACGGGCCAGCTGGGCCAGGTATGCAGCGGTATGTACGGGTTTACTTGTTTTGTCAACAGCCATCTTTTACGCCCTGACTGCCGGTAAAAAGAAAGCGGCAGTCAGCCAGGTAGCCCGGCAGGAGTGGAAGGAACTGGACAACCGCGGCAGCGCGATCCGCTCGGTAATAATGGGCGATGGCACCAAAATATGGCTCAACAAAAATGCGGTGCTCCGTTATCCGGATAATTATAATGAAGCTGCCAGGGAAGTGGAACTGTTGGGAGAAGCGTACTTCGAAGTGGCGCCCGATAAAAGCAAACCATTTCGCGTACACACGGCCGGCATTACCACTACGGCACTCGGAACCGCGTTTAATATCAGCGCCTTTACCATACGGGATACCGCTATCCGCGTAAGTCTGCTGGAAGGCAAGGTGGCTGTTACCACCGCCGGCGCCGGCGACCGTATACTCACACCCGGTATGAAAGTGGATTTTGAAGATAACCAGCTGATGGAACCTATGCAGGATAGCCTGGTAAAACAATCTACCGGATGGATAAAAGATAAGATCTATTTTAATAATACTACCCTGAAAGAAGTATGCCGCCGGTTATCGTACCAGTATAACCAGCAATTGACAGCAACGGAAACGGCAGGCCAGCAGCGTATTTCAGGTACATTCAATACATCAGACGATTTCAAAACCATTGTAGCAGCCATCACCTTTGTACATCAGCTACAGGTGACCTATACACCATCGGGGTGTAAGATCAGCAAAGAGTAAATTTTTGATACAACAAGTAATGTACTACAGCATAGCAATATGCTGAGCAGCTATACTATTGCCCATACGGATCATTTTTAAAAACAAATAAAAGCTATACTATCAATGAGGTCATTTGTACGAAGTATCGTTTTGATCATGTGTCTTGTTTCTTTCCTACCTTTAACAACGCTGTATGCCCAGCACCAGGAAGGCTTACAGCAGTTGGTGAAATTACCGGTTGGCAAACAGCCGGTAGCCGCTATACTAACCTCGCTGCAACAACAGCAGGGAAATTACAGGTACCTGTACGACCCTGCACAAATAGCTTCCCTGCGCCTGAATATTCCTAAAAGCCCGATGCCTTTATCTGCGCTCTTACAGCTGGTAGATGAACAATTGCCACTGGAGGTGGAACTGAAAGAAAATATCATTGCTATCCGTAGTAAAAGCAATAAAAACGAAGGCGCCGGAAAATCCGCCATGGGTAGTCTACAGGGCCGGATCTTTAATGACCAGAATGAGTCGGTACCAGGCGTTACCATCTCTGTTAATAAAGGCACTAAAGTAACTACCTCCCGGGTTGATGGCACTTATACTATTCCCTTACCCGAAGGCATATACGAAGTACAATTCAGCCACCTGGCATTTACCAATACCCGTGTGGCTAACATCGCGGTGAAAGCTGGCCAGGCAACCATAAAAGACGTGATGCTGGCAGCCACTGCTTCCAACCTGAAAGGCGTAACGGTCAATGCTACCGCTAAAAGAGAATCCATTGCTTCATTGTATAACCGACAGAAAAATGCCGCCGCTTTAACCGATGGTATCAGCGCGGAACAAATAGCCCGTACTCCAGATAAGAATGTGGGAGAAGTATTAAAACGCGTAAGCGGCGTAGCGACGGTAGATAATAAATATGTGGTGGTACGCGGTATGAGCGAAAGATACAACGGCGCCATGCTCAATGGTCAGCTGATGCCCAGCACAGAATTGAACCGGAAGAATTTCAGTTTCGATATCATCCCCTCTAATATCATCGATAATATCACGGTATATAAAACCATTACGCCGGATATGAGCGCTGAGTTTGGCGGAGGGCTGGTGAACGTGGAAACGAAAGCCATTCCTACACAGAATTTCTTTACTGTCAGCGTGGGAGGAAGCATAAACGACAATACCACCGGCAAACAATTTCTCAGCCTGAAGCTGGACAAAGAATACCTGGGACGCCCGTCGGAGCACCGGGAACTTTTCGGAAAGCTTAGCTGGCCCAATCTTTCTTCTATCCGGGCGGAAACCGCTGGCCTTACCCCTCAGCCGGGAACCGGTAACTATGAATATCCCCTGAAGAAAGGACAGGTGATGAATAACAACTGGGGACTCTATAATATGAAAGCTCATCCCTCACAAAATTACCAGCTGGCATGGGGGCATGTTAATAACCTTAGTAATAGCCGTCAGCTGGGACTGCTGGCTGCGGTGAGCTATCGCAATACGCTGCAAACCCAACGCGTAGAATCACAACGGGATGGTTTTAGCTACGAACCTAGCAAAATCAATGGCGATGATTCTATCATCTTCCGGGGAAACCAATATGGCTTCACCACCAATATGGGATTCCTGGCAGGCGTGGGGTATACCACTAACAAGCATAAGATCAGTCTTCAATCGTTATACGTTAATACACTGGATCAGCAGTTGATCCTTGGGAAGGGATTAAGTGATATGGGAGGTGGTATCATCGGACAGAAAGTAGGGTATTACGATAACGTGCAATGGACCCGCTTGTGGCAAACCCAGTTGAAAGGGGAACACAGTATTGGTGGAAAAGGCATTAAGATACAATGGCTTGGCACGTACGTTCAACTAGACCGGCAACGTCCCGACAATCACCACATGAATGCGGCGGCGCCGGATGATAGCATCACTACTGATCCCTACCTGATGGTGGGACCGCCCGAGGCCAGGGGGATTGATGGGGCTATGCGCTGGTGGACACGAGCCTATGAGTCGGACTTTAACTGGGATGTAAATACGCAGATACCTTTCCGTTTTAATATAGGCAATACCGTATTAACCAACGCGTTTAAAGCAGGGTATGCAGGCTGGTATAAAGACCGTTCTTTTTACGTAGCACGTGCTTCTACAGCAGGTCCGGTTTCAAAAATACCGCTGCCGGTGCCTTCGTTCTTTGACCCCGCCAACTCTGATTACAAGTTTGCCTTTGATAATTTTGGAGATGACTTCCATCGCTTCGCTACGTTGCATGCTGTGTATGGTATGTTTGACCAGAAGCTAGCGGGTAAATTAAGATTGGTATGGGGCCTGAGAGCAGAGTATTATAACCTGAATAAGGTAAATGAAGTGCTGGAAAAAGTGATTGGTAGTATTGGCAATGCCAATAAGTATGACTTGAGCTCCCTGTATAACCGGGAAAAGAACTGGAACCTGTTTCCCTCCGCCAGCCTGACTTACAGCCCTACTAATAAAATGAATGTTAGAGGTTCCTACGCCCAGAGTATTATCCGTCCTGATTTACGCGAACTGACCTTTTTCAAGGAATATGATTTTGAATTGGGAGATGAATACATGAGCAATGACCCGATCGTATCTACACGCATCAAACACTTGGACCTCCGCTACGAA
Organism: Chitinophaga eiseniae; assembly: GCF_012641265.1. Classification (GTDB taxonomy): domain Bacteria; phylum Bacteroidota; class Bacteroidia; order Chitinophagales; family Chitinophagaceae; genus Chitinophaga; species Chitinophaga eiseniae_A. Next base: position 614,914 of record NZ_JABAHZ010000001.1, read on the forward strand.
TATTATCCCGGACCAGGAGAGATCTTGTCTTTATCCCTTTTCTATAAAAAAATAGATAACCCCATGGAGATCTTTAAGGACTTCAACGGTGGCTTCTACACGCTGCGTAACAGTCATGTGGCGGAGAACCGGGGAATAGAGGTGGAAATACGCAAATCACTGGCTTTTACACGGGTGCCAGTCATCCGAAATCTTACTTTATACGCCAACGGCACCCGGTTGTTTGCCAGGGTAAAAAAGGCTTCCAGTATAACGTATAAGGAAGACCCTCCGGGCTCCAATAAAATGGTGCTGGTACAAAGCATAGGAGAGTGGGAAAACAGACCGCAGCAGGGCGCCAGCAACTGGATGGTCAATGCAGGAGCCTACTATGATATCAAGCCCGTATCTGTGAGCCTGATGTATAATTATGTGACTAACCGCCTGTTTGTACCGAGCCAGAACTTTTATATTTCACAGTATGAACGCCCCCTGGAGTCGCTGGACGGACAGGTCGCCATTCGCCTACTGAAAGATAAAATGATTTTTCGCGCCAACGTGAGCAACCTGTTAAACAGTTATTCACTGATCTATATTAACCACGGCGATGGAGAAGAAACATCCGGAGAGCAACGTACCGCGAAGCAATTAATGTATCAAAAGGATAAGGACTTTGTTCAGCATCGCCTCACGCCAGGCAGAACGTACAGTTTTACGCTGGGATACAGTTTTTAAGGAAACCCCGTCACAGCGTTAGTAAATGAATGTATTACCGGTATATACAGTTTTTAGTTTCCTATTTTCTAATTTTAAATCTTTGATTGATGACCAGGTTTAACCTCTACGCTGCAGCTGCAACTATCCTGGCTGCCAGTGTACTCACAGTTTCTTGTAAGAAAGACGCACATCAGCAAGCAGATCGCCCGGTAAGTGCTACCCAGATTGTACCACCTAATGGTGCTACCCTCAGCGGTGTACTGGGTACCGGCAAAGCGGTACGTGATACCATTCACCTCACAGGCGGTACTTACCTGTTGAGTGGCCTGGTATACGTAGACACCCTGGATGTAATCCAGATCGATGCCGGTTCTACTATCAAAGGAATCCCAGGCGCTGCCGGCGTTCCAGGTGGTGGTCTGGTAATTACCCGTGGTGCTAAAATTGAAGCCAACGGTACTTCCAGCGCTCCCGTTGTTTTCACTACCAACAGCGCCAGCCCTGCATCCGGCCAAACTTCCGGTATCATCATTCTGGGCCGTGCTACCACCAACCTGGGTGATACTGCCCGTATCGAAGGTATTGGCGGTGTACCTCCATTGATTCCTTACTATGGCGGTTCTGTTGACACCGACAACTCCGGTATCCTGAAATACGTACGTATTGAGTATGCTGGTTTTGAATTGTCACCCGACAATGAAATCAACGGTTTAACCCTCGGCGGTGTTGGTAGTGGTACTACTATCGACTACGTAGAAGTGTACAAAGCTGCTGATGATGGTATCGAATTCTTTGGCGGTACTGTAAATGCTACACACGTGGTAGTAGTAAACCCGCTGGATGATGGTCTGGATTTCGACAATGGCTTCCGTGGCCGTATTCAGTACGCGTTAGTAGTAGAAGATACTACCCGTGCTGATAAGAGCGGTTCTAACGGTATCGAGTCCGACAACAACGCTACTGGTAACCCTCGTTCCCCGGTAACCAAACCATTGATTGCTAACCTCACTATCATTGGTCAGCCTAACCAGGCGCTGGCTACTAAAACCAACTTTGCCCCTTCTGGTACCGGCAAATATGGTGTAGCTGCACAATGGAGAAGAAGCAGCCAGTTTGAAGTGTACAACTCAGTATTCCTGGGCTTCAACAACGGTATCTTCCTGGATAACACTGTTCCTACCGGTGGTACTGCAGCAGATCAGACTACTCAGGAAAAGTACAGAGATGGTGTATCTAAGATTAAAAATAACCTGGTACACGCATTCAATGTGCCTTTCCACAGCAATCCTGCTTATCCTTACAGCGCTACCAAGCCTTATGCTGACCCGGCTGATAACAACACCGGCTATGCTAATGCAACAGATGCTAACCTGGCTATCAGATTGAAAGATCCGTTCAACAGGGTTCCTGTTGACTTCTATCTGCCAAGAACAGGCGCTCCTGCGGTAGCTTCTCCTGCGCTGACAGGTGGTTTAACTACCGGCTTACCTGCTGGTTTAGTAGGTACTACCTACAGAGGTGCATTCGATGGTGTAGCTGCCAACAACTGGGCTACCGGATGGACTAAATTCAATTACTAATCAGTTTTTATGGCGTGACTGGTCCCCTCCGGGGGATCGGTCACTTTTTAATCAATGTATTATCAAATGAGGTATTCTATTGTAAGATTCTTATGTTGCCTGTTGGCAGGAATAGGATTGTTTTCCTGTAAAAAAGGCACACTGCTGGAAGGAGAGAAGTTCATGGAATTGTCAGTTCCCTTTGTACTAACCACCACGGATACACTGGATGTATTTGTGGATGGACGCCTGGAAAGGACCGCTGAAAATATTAAAGGCCACAGCGTTAGCGTGTTGTTAAAACAGAAAAGTCAATTACAGCTCAGCATACGGAAAAAAGGCAGCGCCACGGTATTGAAAGATACTACCGTGAATGTCACCACCAACAGTCTGTCATTGTCCTATGCCTACGATCCTGCATTAGGATTTAACCAGTTTGTGAAAGGCAGCGATTTTGAACATCCTTCTACCGACAGCATTGCATTTATTCTTATTAATAAGTTTACCAATTTCGGTTCCGGAAAAATCAATGTAACGATCTTCCGCAACAACAGTAAAGACTATACGGCAAATCCCGCAGATTCCGTTACTATCCTTAAAAATATACCATTAGGAGGCATGTCTGAGAAAGTAGTACTGCCCGTAAAATCAGCCGATGGCACCAGGAACCTCTACGTCATTGTTATTCGTGACGCCGCAAACGGTGTAGACCCCAATGCAGAATATACCCGTGATTTTGGTGCCCCCGAAAATTCTGCCTATAACTTTATTAATGATGATAGCAACGCCCAGGCGGCGGCCGGTCTCATCAACGGCATTTCCATTTTCCCTCTTTCATACGATACCGGCAGTAAGGTGTACTATATGACGGATACACAGATAGCGTTCCAGTTATAAAATTAAGATGCCCCCGCCAGAAGCGGGGGCATTATTTTACAGAAAATGATTTATAATTCCTGTTCCAGTGCCTTGGGTAACTTATACCCGTCGCTATAGGGTATAATATATCTCCGCGGCGCCACACCGCAGGAAGAAGCGGTTTCTACGATCAGATCATATCCCGGGCGACCGTTTTTCTCAAAGCGGAATTTGTTGTCGTAACACCGGCGGCTATCACTACCGTTATCATATTCATAAGAAGTAACCAGGTGCGTAAGCGGCGACAACTGATCGCGCTGTAATCCAACAACATCTACCCAGGATACATTTTCTCCCATGTGGGTAAGTCCGCCTTCCAGTACAATACCGAGTTGTTCATCGCCGGTACGCAATAGTTTGAGGAAGCGGCCGGAATAGCCGTACATGCCACCGCCACCGGCATTCAGGAGAAAGGTTTGCAGCCGCCATTTATCAGCGTTTTTGCTAAACAGCAGGATGTCGCACCAACCAGTGGCGGCGCCGTATTGGGGTCCCTGGTTAGTAAATACTGCCAGCGCATATAGTTTTTTATCTGTTTTAAAGAAGCGCAGGGTATCCAGGGATCTGACGATGCTGTCGTGATCGCCTACATCGGCCAACAAGGATACCGTATCATACACCGCCTTGGACAGGTGCATCACCTGGTCTGCGTTGAAGTCCGGCACGGGTGCCACCTGCAGGCTCCAGTTGTCGCTGGCCCGGCTGCTGCTGATCAACCGTATCCCTGCTATTTTCCAGCCATTATCGCCACGTTGCAATTGGTATTCCTGCTCAAAGATGCCGTTGCCGTTTACCGGGTCGTCGACCGCCACGGTTGCTGTGATGTTGATAGTACGCTCAGCTCCGGGAATAGACTGGTAAAGCGGCTTTAGCAGCCTTGCTGCGGTGATGCCACCATACATTTTTACACTGGAAAACTGTGCCGCAGTGCCCCAGCGCTTACCGGTACAGTATTGCCAGGCATGCGTATATTGGCGCTGGTTCAGTGCAGCGGTAAAGGAGTCTACTACTTCCGCTGCCAGCAACAGGTTTGGAAGGGCCGGCATGTCGGGGGCAGTTGTGGCAAGCCCGGTTTGCCCGTTGCCTTCTGGGTAGTACTGGTAGGAGCGACGTGCCACATAATCCATTTGTCCATTCATTAACCGGGTTTGTTTAATCCAGTTCCCCTTGGCATCGTACTCATATTGGTAGGTATTAATATATACTTTCCCGTTACCGCTATAGGTGGTAGCTGATATATCTCCTTGTTTATTCAACTCCATGGTGGTCATGAAATTGTTGGCCGGCGTATTTTTATAGCTGGTCTTAAACCGCAACAGTTGCGCCTTTTCCTCAAACTCGCGGCTCCATTCCATATCTTGGTTGGTGCTGGTCGTATGTGATCCGGTTAACTTCCCCGCTTTATTGTAAGTATACGTAGTGGTAGTTTCCGGCTGATCCCGTTGCGTAGTAATACTTTTGTTTACCAGGCGACGCTTGTCGTAGAAAAGCTGCACGGACTGCTGAAGGGTATACCTGTCGCCCTCCATGTAGCCATAGGTATCTATCTGGCGGATGCTGTTGTCGTCGTTGTACAGGTATATTTTCCTCCCGGGTCCATCACTGCTGTCTATCCGGTTACCGGTGTAATAATATACTGTAGGGATACTTTTATCGGTGCTGGTATAGCTCATCAGCTTCGACGGCCAACCTGATAACGTAAACTCAAACGCTTGATAAGTTAAAGCATTGCTGGGCGTACCCTTCCCATCGTAATTGGTGATACATTGCAGGTACGATTTTACAGGTCCTCTCAGCAACCCCTTTTCCCTATTGGGCAATAGCAGGATGGAAATATCCTGTTTGGTAATGTTTTCATGTAATTCCTGTGCTAGAGCATTGGTGGCTAACAAACAAAGCGCTACCAGTAGTATCAACTTATTCATTCCGCTATCCGGGTTTTGGCAAAGGGCCAAATATAGGAATAAACACTTTTATTCTTTGTTTTAAAAAGCTATTTTGCCGGTCGAATAATTCTAACGTTATGATAAAGCATCGTTTTTCCCGGACGCTGGCCATGGCCTTGTTTGCCGGTTTTATCTCTTGTGCAGGAACAGTGAAAAAAGATACCCCGCCTAAATGGATCCCTCTTTTTAATGGAAAGGATATCAATGACTGGATAGTCAAAATTCATCACCATGAGGTGGGCGACAACTTCGGCAATACCTTCCGGGTAGAGGACAGCATTATTAAAGTGCGCTATGACCAGTATGGCGACTTTAATGACCAGTTTGGCCACTTGTATTATAAACAGCCTTTTTCGCATTATCACCTGAAGTTCGAGTACCGCTTTGTAGGGAAGTGGTGCCCTACCGCGCCGGAATATACGTTGCTCAACAGTGGCGTCATGTTTCATTCACAGGATCCGCGTACCATGCCTAAAGAGCAGGACTGGCCTATTTCTATAGAAATGCAGCTGCTGGCGGGCTTAGGGAATGGTCAGCGCCGGCCCACGGGCAACATGTGTTCCCCGGGTACCAACGTGGTATACAAAGGAAAGCTGGATGAAACGCATTGCATCGAATCGTCTTCCCATACTTATGAAGGAGAACAATGGGTACGCGGGGAGCTGATCGTATTGGGCGACTCCCTGATCACGCATATTATCAACGGCGATACAGTATTACAATATTCCAAGCCGCAGATTGGCGGGGGCGTAGTGCATGACTATAATCCGGCCATCAAGATCGATGGGAAGCTCTTGTCGGAAGGCTACATTGCCTTGCAGAGCGAAGGGCAACCAGTGGACTTCAGGCATATTGAGATCATGGATTTGACCCCGGCGCCTGCCAGGAAATAAATTGCACTTCACTGTTTCTCGCCAGGACGCAAAGTAATAAAGGAGTGGAGATTGAAGCGAATTTTAAACCCGCTTTGCGGGCTTGAAATTCGCTCTTTTCATCTTAAATTCTTTCCTGCTTTGCAGCTTGGCGGGAAAAATATCCTTTCCGGTTCCTGCCGGTAAAATAAGAACGTTCATCGCCAATACACGACCGCTGATCGCCTTTTCCTTGCAAAAAATAATTTTTAGTGGTAGTATAGGGGTTTTTTTCCCGGCACTCGTCTAAATTTGCAAGGGAAACCTGTAATGGGAGAAATCCCCCGGAAATGTATTACCTATGACAGAATCAACTTTGAGTTCGGCTATTGTTTATTTGTTCGGAACTATTATTATTTTAAGCCTCCTGGAATCTTATTTCAGCTACAAACACGATAAGAAATACTATGATTCCAAAGACACCCTGACCACCATTTACCTGATGAGCGTTAACTTCCTCGTAAACGTGGTTATGAAATCCGGTACTTACCTTTTACTGGATTTCTGTTATCGGCGCTACCGCTTTTTTATCATTCCCAATGTGTTCCTTTACTGGACGGTACTGATCCTGCTACAGGATTTCCTGTACTGGCTGCTGCACGCCACCGGGCACTATATCAGGCTGTTTTGGGCCGTGCATGTTACCCATCATTCGTCCGAACAGTTTAACCTTACCACCGGGTTCCGTTCCAGTGTATTTGAACCCATGTACCGGTTATTCTTCTTCGTGCCATTGAGCCTGCTGGGCTTTAGCGCCCTGGATATCCTGTTTGCCTACTACATTACACAGATCTACGGCAACCTGGTCCATACCCAGGCTATCGGGAAACTGCACCCGGTAATTGAGTATATATTTGTGACGCCCTCTCATCACCGCGTACATCATGCCAGCAATTACCGGTACCTGGACAAAAACATGGGCATGCTCCTGATCCTCTGGGACCGTCTGTTTGGCACCTTCCAGGAAGAACTGCCGGAAGATAAGGTGAAGTACGGACTGGTAAAAGAATTGGAAAACCGTGGCCCCGTGAACATCATTTTTCATGAATTTATTGCCCTGTGGCAGGACATGAAAAAAGCCGATTCACCGGCAGATAAACTGAAATACCTGTTTTATGCGCCGGGATGGAGCCATGATGGACAGTCGCAAACCAGTAAAGACCTGCAGCGGCAGTTGGCGGAAGAAGAGGGGAGTGCAGTGGTGTAGCGGTATCCCAGGCTATTTTTATTACCTGCTCCTATACCTGTCAATTAATATGAAACTAATCAATAGACCCTTTTTCCCGGATGAAATCCGCCTGTTGAATAAGCTGAAACTGAAATACAGCCAGAAGGCCGTATCACGTCTGAAGGTATATGACCTCCTGTTGATTTTTATCACAGGTATTGCCTTTGCGGATATGGCCACCATGATCAAATCCGGAATGGGCGTGGCGGTATTTGGTACGCTGGCAGGACTTTGTTTTTTTGTTGTCTTATTTGCCCCTTTTGAGAGATACCAGAACAACAGGCGCATAAAGCGTAAATGGTCGGCCGCCAACTCGCTGCTGATGCAGAACGGGCTTACCGTCACCCGGGTAAATGCCCTGCAGATAGCACTGGCAGCGGAGTATGAAGATGAAGGCGATTTATACCTGGTAGCCTATAAACAAGATGCCGTCCTTTATTTATGGGACAACAATTACCAGTTAAGCAAACGACTGCCCTGCCTGAATTTTGATATCTACCCGGAAGAATTTACCCGGCTTACCGGCCACCAGGTATACACCCTCAGCGAACAGATTATGCCGCTCTCAATTGCCGCAGCACATAAATGGAAGTACCTGAAAAAATATGGAAGCCCCCGGCAGCTCAGCACGGAGGAGATCACTATGGAAGACCTGATCGCCAGGTTTTAGTTGGTATAACCGTATCCCTTACACGTAGAGGCAGGATGGGACAGGATGCCCGCATCAGATTTTACCTGTAATATTGGATAACCGCTGCTCCCTGAACAATGAAAATTTGCAGCATTCCTTGTTAGCCTGGTCTTATCTGTTTAGCAAGACAATGCTCAAGTAGTGACATACCGCAACGGCAAACAAATGGGCCGCGTACTATCTATTAATATAAAAGAGCTGCATTGACAACTATGAAAAGGGTTTTATTCCTGGGCTGGCTATTGTTACTATGGGCTGCCCCCACGCTGGCTAACGGGGGAAGCTCCCTGTTACCCGCTCATCTTCGTTGTGAATACCTGGTAAATCCCAGCGGCATAGATGAACCGCATCCACGACTGGGCTGGACATTTGAAGCCACCGATCCCAGGGCCTTCGGGCAACGGCAAACCGCCTATCGCATCCTGGTGGCAGCCACGCCGGAAGAATTAAACGACAACAAAGGTTCATGGTGGTCGTCCGGATGGATCAATTCCAGCGACATGCAGCAGATTGAATACAAAGGCAAACCCTTGCAGTCGGATCGGTTGTATTATTGGAAAGTAAGTGTAAAGGACGAACAGGGGCGTATCTCGCCCTGGAGTGAAACGGCACAGTGGACTACCGGGTTATTTCAGCCCGGCGAATGGCAAGCTTCCTGGATAGGCACCGCAGAAGTATTTGATCCGCGTCAACGCGATTGTAATATCAACGACCCCTGGCTTAGAAAAACAATTGACTTAACGGAGGTGCCACGCAAAGCCAACATGTTTGTGGCTTCAGTAGGATATCACGAATTGTATGTCAACGGGAAAAAAATCGGTGATGGCGTGATGGCCCCGGCGGTAAGTAATCACACTAAAAGAGCCCGCTATATAGCCTACGATATTGCAAAGGAACTAAAGCCCGGAAAGAATGTAATTGCTCTTTGGCTGGGCACTTCCTGGTCTATATTCGGGCCATACATTACACCGGGTAAGCCCAATACACCTATTGTAATTGCGCAGGCAGCACTTTATAACGGGAACGCCACTACGCCTTTCATGCTCATTAAAACAGATGCTTCCTGGCGCACACATCCCAGCCCCAACAGGCTGTTGGGCACCTGGGACTTCCATAAAATGGGCGGAGAGATCTGGGATGCACGCAAAGAGATGAACGACTGGAATACAGCCGGATGCGATGAAAGCAACTGGCAATCAGTGGTGGTGTATCATCCACGCCTGTTGCTGTCGGCCCAGATGGTGGAACCTAACCTGGTAATGAATGAAATAAACCCCGTATCTGTCACAACAGCGCCCGATGGCAGCTATGTAGCAGACATGGGCGTCAACTTTGCCGGATGGACAGCCATTCAGGTGCATGGTCATCCCGGCGATACTATCCGGTTCCTGTTTTCAGAAAGAGCGCAGGTACCTATGACTTTCGCGCTGCACAGTGCAGTGGTGATCGGTAATGATGGTACCGCCACTTTTCACAATCGCTTTAATTACAGCTCCGGGCGCTGGATCACCATCCAGGGATTAAAATACACGCCTGCACTTACCGATATCCATGGGTGGCTGGTACGAACAGGATATACTGCTGCCAGCACTTTTACCTGCTCCGACTCCCTCCAAAACTGGATTTACGACCGGGTACGATGGACTTACGAAAACCTGTCGCTCGGGGGGTATATTGTAGATTGCCCGCAACGGGAGCGACTGGGCTACGGCGGTGATGCACACGCCACCTGTGAAACGGGGATGTATAATTATCACCTCGGCGCCTTTTATACCAAGTGGATGGAAGACTGGCGCGATGTACAGGGATCGGAAGCCGTTGTAGGCAACATGTACGATACAGCCTGGGCACACAAGGGACTGATGAGCGGCCGTCACCTGCATAAAGGCATACAACCTCATTCCGCACCTACGTATATGGGTGGGGGTGGTCCGCCCTGGGGCGGCATCTGCGTATCCCTGCCCTGGTTCATTTACCAGCAGGAAGGTGACCGGCGGGTACTGGAAAGAAATTTTGAGATGATAAAAAATTGGCTGGCTTTCCTGGATACCCAAACCAAAGATCATCTCTTACAGCGATTTGGCGGCAACTGGGATTTCCTGGGAGACTGGCTCTGGCCAGGCGCTACCGCTGAAGGGATGAATAACGATAAACCACAAACGCTTTGCCTGAACAATTGTTACCGCGTATTTAACCTGCGCACCGCCGTTAAAATAGCGAAAGTGCTGGGCAAAACTAAAGAAGCGGCTGAATGGCTGCAACAGGCGGAGCTGTCCAGTCGCGCTATCAACGCCCGGTTTTATAACGCCGCAGACCATAGCTATTCCGATAGCTCCATGGCCAACATGGCCGCCGCCCTGCTGGCTGAAGTCCCCGCGCCTGATCAGCGTGCCGCAGTGATGAAACGGCTGGAAAATGAAATCCTGGTAGCACGCAGAGGACATATCAATGTGGGGATTACAGGTGGCGCCATGTTGTTCCGGTTGCTCCGCGATGAAAGCCGCGATGACCTCCTGTATAGCATGACCTCCCAAACTTCGTACCCTGGTTGGGGTTATATGAAGGCCAACGATGCCACCACTATCTGGGAAATGTGGGAGAAAGATTTACCGGGACATTCTCTTTTGCATAGTTCCTTTCTTTACCCGGGCGCCTGGTATATCAACGGTGTCTCTGGTATACGGCGCGATCCCGCTTCTACGAAAGGATTTCAGCATTTTATTATACGGCTGCCATCTTTCAATAGTCCTCAAGTGACCTGGGCTAATACCAGTTTCGGATCTTCTGCAGGAATCATAAAAACGGCCTGGAAAAAAGAAAACGGCCAGTTAACGTTACAACTGTCGGTGCCACCTAACTGCTCGGCCACACTGGAATTAACGGAACAGGAAGCTGCCGGCCTCAATGCTGGCCAGGCGCCACTTAAAAAGCAGCGCAGGCAAAATGGAGAGGTAGCATATGAATTGCCAGCCGGTAATTATGTTTTTAGCACCACAATGTAAAAAACATGCGCTCCTTTTTATGCACTATGTACTTTCTTTGGATGTGTACCTGGTAGCTTCACCGCCTTCACAATCCAAGGCAGGGAAATACCTTGTACGATCAGGGTAAACAGCACTACGACCACGGAAATAAATAAGATAGCATTTCTTTCCGGGAATGATTTATTATCTCCCAATGTCATCGGTAGCCCGATGGCGATGGCCAGGGAAACAATGCCCCGCATGCCCGACCAGCCGATAATCAGGCTGTTCTTAAAATCCAGTAATGCATTTTCTGTGATCCTGCCCTTACCTTTCTTAAAGGCCTGTTCCAGGTTGAGTTGCTGTGTGAAGATACGGGCCATGCGTAGCACCAGCGCTACCAGGGTAATGATAATACCATAGCCGATGTAGGGAAATATCATATCGGCAGGGATGTCTTTAATGATATAAGGAAACTGTAATCCTATCAATATAAAAATGAGCCCGTTGAGCAGGAAAATAATAATGTCCCAGATAGCCCTTGACTGTTGCTTTAACTTTTCAGGGAAGGCCCGGTTGCTGATCCTGGCGGTCATGAGGCCCAGCACTACTACGGCAATCACGCCCGACACATGGAGCTCTTCCGCCAGCAGGTAGGTAACAAAGGGCATCAGGAGCATAAAACTGATGGTTACCAGGTCGTTTTTATGTACCACTTTCAGGATGATATGCAATAGCTTACCGATGGCAAGTCCCACCAATACGCCGCCCGCCATCAACACAATAAATTCCAGCGATGCTTTCCAGAACACGAAGGCCGTACCCATGGCTGCCGCAATGGCAAAACGGTAGGTCACCAGGGCAGAGGCGTCGTTGATCAGGCTTTCACCTTCAAGAATGGTAATGGTTTTATGGGAAAGGCCTAGTCCTTTGGTGATGCTCATAGCAGCTACGGCATCGGTAGCAGAGAGGATAGCACCTAACACAAAGGCCAGGGGCCAGGTCATTCCGGGAATCAGGTAATGCGCCACCACCGCGATAGCTGCTGCCGTTAAAAAAACAAGCCCGATGGCGAGGGTACCAATCGTATTAAAATTGGTTTTGAATTCCTGTGGCGAAATATTAAAGGCGGCATCGTACAGCAAGGGTGGCAGAAAGATAAGGAACACCACATCAGGGTTCAACGAAATATTGGGCAACGCCGGTATAAAGCCAATGCCAATACCAGCACTGATGAGCAATACCGGGTAAGGCAACTTAATCTTATCTGCCATCGCCGATAAGATGATCATAATAGCCAATATAAAGATAACAATGCTGTAGAGTTCCATGATATGATTTACTGCAAAGATATAAGGTAGGTTTTTTTAGATAGATATTTGTGGGGTGGGAATTTATATTTATCATTGTAAAGAAAAGAATTGTTTGTTGACAAACCCTCTTCTATTACCTGGTATTCTGTTGATATAATAATATAACGTATGAAAAAAGTATCCCTGATCTTTATGGATCAGCCTATGATGTATCTGGCTGTAATGGCCTGTTTGTTAATGGCGCAGGTAAGCTTTGCGCAAGACTCCATTAAACGTTACAATGCACAATTCACCAAGTTGGCGATGGATAGTAGTATCCCCGTGCTGGATATAGGCCGGAGCGGAGATCCCGGCAACCAGAACGTCCCATTGTGGGCGCCTACCGGCGGTGCTTATAATATCGATTTTCACGGATGGAGAGATGTGACGCCTGGCCTCATCGGCGCACGGATCCGGGCGGAAAGAATAAATATTTACCAGGCAAATGCCGCACTGGTACAGGGAATGGATCTGACTTTTCATACCACTGGTTCTGTAGCCGGGCCACTGGAAAGGATGCGGATCACTTCCGGTGGTCATGTCAGCGTAGGCGTCCAAAAACCGGCTGCCAGGTTCCATGTAGCGGCGCCCTATGGCATTGTGTTAGCGAAATATACCCAGGTAGATAATACCGGGGGAGATGGAGAAATGGTGATATACAATGCTGCGGGGGCCGACACCGACTATATTCCCACCCTGCGTGGCCGTGCCTGGTCCCGTGGCCGTGGCTACGGATTATATATGCTGGGCGAATCAGAAGATATTGTACCACTGGTCGATCAGCCCAATATAGGTGCGGTAACGATAACCGGCTTATCCAAAAATGCGCAACAGCGGAAACTCCTGAATAATAACGTATTCACCGTCAACAATAACACCGACAACCTTTTTGTAATAAAAGCCAATGGTAATATAGGCATAGGCGCACCCGATACCAAAGGTTATAAGCTGGCGGTAAATGGTGCAGGTGTGTTTACCAGGGTAGTGGTGAAGGCATATACTAACTGGCCCGACTATGTTTTTGCTACTGATTATTCATTGCCGTCTATAGCGGCCCTGGAGCAATATGTGGCTACTCACCAGCATCTCCCGGAAATTCCTTCTGCAAAAGAGGTAGTGGAAAATGGACAGGACTTAGGTGAAATGAACCGGCTATTACTGAAAAAGGTAGAAGAACTTACCTTGTATATCATCCAGTTGAATAAAAGAGTAGATGAGCAACAAGCACAGATTAAATTACTGCAAAAATAATTTTTAAGGCTGCCATCGTGAAACGAATCCTGATATGGGGACTCCTGCTTTTCTCCACCCCGGCATTGGCCCAACAAAAAGAATATCCTTCCTTCACCCGGTTCATTGACAGCGTTTTTCGCGCTGTCAATGTAAAAGTAGTTGATATTAATATCAATAAGGGAAAGGGTAAACGCGATACCTTGTTTGCCGCAGGCGGATACTGGGCTAGAAGAAGCCTGGGAGTGGTGAAATATTATACCTGGATAGACAAACGTTTACCGAAGTATGTCGACTATCCGGATTTTTTGGGTATATACAACAAACGATTTGAAGATACGATCAGGGGATACTACCACTATAGGTACACTCCCCACGGAGAAATACGTTACGGCGGGACGGGCTTTATCGCGATGGAGGCGGAGCCGACCATCAATTGTAATGGAAGCAGTTGTACGTATTACCGGTACCCGGTAATTGCCATCACCAACCAGGACACGGTATTACAGGTGTTTGAACATAATTTCAGTATTACCGGGCTCCATTATGCCGATATCAACCATGATGGACATCTCGATTTTATAGACATCCATTGTGGGCTCTCTGACGATGATATTAACAAGGTGATCGCTAAAGATAATGGTGTAAAAAGGGAACTGCTGGAAAGCTCCAATGAAATCGTCTACAAGATAACATTATACACTTTCCGGAAGCACAAATGGGAACAGTTGAAAGATCGAAATGGTAATATTTATTGTGTGATCATAGCATTGGCAGAGCCTTTACAGGCAGACGGCCCTTTTAAGATATTGTTGGCCAACTGGCCGGGCTAGAAAGGTCCGGAAAGGCAGACCTTCCTGGCCTCAGGAAGCTTTAGGTAATTGTTGTTCCCGCCATTTGATGAACATCATATGGTAGGCGAACTCCCAATACAGGTGGTCATCCAGCATTTCCAGTAGTTTCATTTTACGCTTAATAGCGTCCTGGCTGTTACGGATCATCAATTCGTACTGGGCGAGTTGCTCAATCAGGGACGTTTCCATCATTTTAAGTAAAGATGGGAATGCTTCCATGTTGGTATTAAGGATCATCTTGCCTTTGGGTGTTAGTTTCAGTTCCTGGATACGCTCGTGTGTTAACGCTGGCATTTTGATACCCTGCAGGTTAAATATTTTGCTCTTATGCATTGGCTGAGTCGCTTAAACGGTTAATAATAGTAAACGGATACGGGTTATAAAGTACTATGCTAAACTTTTATTTTTAGTCAATTGCGCCAGGGTATAGGCTCCTATGGCCATTACCAGGTCCCGGACAGCTACGTCAAAGTAGTGCCCGGTGGTAATTAATTCCAGGGCAATACAAATCAGCCATATCATCACTAACCAGGCGCCAAAAAGAGGACGGAAGAATACCAGTAAACCGGCTACAATTTCAATAACACCTACTATTTTCATGAAAACCAGGGCATCAAATGGAAGCATACCTTTTACGGCAGGCGATAAGTAAGCAGACCAGTCAGTGAGGATATTGGTGAATTTATCCAACCCTGCAACAATGGGAACAATCCCATAAGTAGCCTGTAGCGTGCGCTGGAGTTGATTAACAGTTGCCATGACTTCGGTTTTTAGGTTCGCATTCTGGCCGGTTTAAGGCCGGCTCCTGTTAATTAGAGTGCAAATTGTTTCCAGGGTTACAAAAAAGAGGAAAAAAATTTTGTAACTTTTCTCAACTTTCATCATCCAATAAGATATAATGACCACAATCTCATTAACAGACAGGGAAATTGATAATGAAATAATCAATAAGATCCTGGCAGGAGAAAAAAAGCTATTTGAACAGCTGATGCGCCGGCATAATCCGAGCATGTTCCGGATAGGAATGACTATCCTCAACAACGATGCAGACGTAGAAGATGTCATGCAGACAGCTTATATCAATGCATATCAGCATCTTAGCTCTTTCCGGCAGGAGGCTGCCTTTGGCACCTGGCTGAAACGAATCATGATTAATGAATGTAATCAGCAATTGAAAAAAAGAAAACGTGGGGTCAGGGAAGATATATCTGTAATTGATGAACACCATTCGGCCGGTATGACCGAAACAAAAGAATCCCCGGTGGCGAAAGTAATTGATAAAGAACTAGGCGAGGCGCTGGAACATGCCCTGATGCAAGTACCCGAGAAATACAGGGTGGTATTTGTTATGAGGGAAATTGAACAGCTCAGTAACGCCGAAACCGCGCAAGTCCTGGAGATTTCGCCGGTAAATGTTAAGGTGAGACTACTAAGGGCAAAATTGATCCTGCGTGGTAAAATTTCTGAGTATTATAAAAATGACCTGGTATTCCCATTCCATTTGATCCGTTGCGACCGCATCGTGAACAAGGTAATGAACCACCTGGGCATTTAGGTCATATCCGCAAACGGATCAGGGCTCGCCATCAGGAATTTTCTATCAGGCTCACCTTGATCCGTTTGTACATACTTCTTTCATCCAGCGACTGCTCCAGCTCAGTCAGCACTTGCAACAGGTCGGCACTGGCAGCTGCCAGCCATTTCCTGTTTTCCTCCTTAATCACTTCCAGCAACGGCGCCATCTTTTTATGCATCTGTTTACCTGCCGGCGTTAGCGACACCAACCGTCTCCGGGCATCTTTGCGATCCGGCGCGGTTTTAATTAATCCATTTTCTGTCATCTGGTCTACAAACTGCACTACCGCCGGATGGCTGAGTTGCAGCATGGCAGCAATTTCTGTAATTCCCAGCTGCTTTTGACGGCTGAGCAACTCCAGTACCAGGTACCACCTGGCTTCGAAGTCGAGCGCCGACTCCTTATATATCTGGCTAACGTCTGCGGATAAACGTTCTCCCAACCGCTTTAAGCGGGTAGCCAGCGCCAGTTCCTCCAGTTCATTAACTAAATTCATGCGCTAAATGTATAAATTTTTATCCGGCCCTTCGCTTTTCTTCTTCCGCACCACCGGTTTTCCTGGCGTTATTATTTCCGCCGTTACCACCAAAACGATAATTGAACGTGAGGGTCATTACCCGTGTATCCCGCCGTTGACGAAAGCTTTCACCATAACCCGTCAGCCGTGTTACAGCGTTGGTTTGGTTGGTCAGGAAAATATCGCTGACATTTAATTTGACAGATGCCTTTCGGTTCCACAGCTGCCGCTGTGCGCCAATATTCATAAACCAATAGCCTTTCACATCCAGGAACCCGTAATAGGAGCGGCTGTTGTAACTACCCGTAATTTCCAGGCTGGTCAATGGGTTGATAGTCACGGTATTCACTGAATTAAGTTCTACCGCCACCCGGCTAACATCCAGGTGGGTATTCACCAGGTTGCCTTTATACCGGCCATAGAATACCAGTACCGTGTTGGTACTGCTAAGCCATTTGGCAATGTTGACGGGGAAACTAACACTCATATTGTAATAGTCATATACTGCCAGGTTACGGCCCGTTTGGATAACGGAACCAACTACCGTGTCGGGCGACAATACCTCAATGATATTGTCTTTCGTGCGACTGTAACCGATTTTGGCGGTATACTGTTGTTTGAAAGTATATGTTAGCTCTGTAGAAGTGGTGAGCTCTGGTAATAGGTAGGGATTACCGGCTTCGTACGTATATGGGTCCAGGAATATCTTAAAAGGATTCAGCTGGCGGTAGGAGGGGCGCTCAATGCGCCGGCTCACCGTGATGCCCAGGTCGTTGTCGGCATTAATGGCATAACCGAGATAACCACTGGGAAACAGTTGTGTATAATGGCGGGTAAAGGCCGTGCTGTCTGTTACCTGCAGGCCATCGGCATTGGTGTTTTCCACTCTTAGCCCCAGTTGCGTATCCCAGCGTTTCCATTTTTTGGCAACATTGATATAGGCGGCATTAATATTTTCCTTGTAGATAAACTGGTTACTCTTGCCTTTATCTAATACGTTACCACCATTACTCCTGTCGAAGAACCGGACGTCGTTGTCTGTTTTTACCCAGCTGCTTTTAACGCCGGCGTCCAGCCGGGCCCCCAGGGCTTTTAATGGCTGGGTATAATCTGCTTTCAGGGAGCGTATGCTCAGGTCGCCCTGCAGATCACCAAAAAGTTCGTAGGGATTTTTACTTTCAAGCTGGTGATTATCAAAAAAACGGGTGGTATAATACTGTGCCTGGCTGGCATTAAAGCGTGCATAGTCGAGGTCGGCGGTAAGTTGCCGGCCGCTGGTATCGAGGGTTTGTTTATAGTTGAAATTAATACTGCGATTATTACGGCGCGGTGTATTGGTACCGGTAGTAATAAAGGTGCCGGCGGGCTGTCCGGCTGCATCGAGCGATTGTGCGGGGCTGTTGGTAAAGATGCGCATGTTATTAAAAATACCATTGACCACAAACCCGGCCACGATGTTTTTGCTGATGTTATAGTCGGCTCCAATCCTGGCGTTGTGGCTGCCGGCGTTAAACCGGAACCGGTTGTCGTAGTTGGTGCCGCCGGTATACTGGTTGTCGGCGTTATAAAACTGGCGATAGATAGTTAACGCATTCAGTTCCTGCCGATAATTGTAGTTATAGGCGCCAAAAATATTCAGGCGATGATATTTACTATTGAAGGTGAGGGCAGGGTTCACCTTAGGATATTTTCCCTGTCCGTAGCTCAATGATATATTCCCATTGGTACCGGATTTATTGCCTTTCTTCAATCGGATATCAATAATACCAGCGTTGCCGGCTGCGTCATATTTTGAAGAGGGATTAGTAATCAGGTCAATGGTTTCGATTTGATTGGCCGACATGCTCCGTAACATCGTCGCCAGCTCTTGCCCTGACATGGGTACTTGTTTACCGTCTATCATCACCAGCACACCCTGGCGTCCACGCATGGCTATATTATCATTCTGATCGATGGTAATGCCCGGCGATTTTTCCAGGACTTCCAGTGCCGTACTGCCAGCCGCTGATATGGAGCTGGCTACATTGATAACCGTTTTATCATATTGCTGTTGTACAAACGGTTTGTTGGCTGTTACCGTTGCCTCTTTGAGTTGCTTGGATTGCAACTGCAGTGAAATAGCTGCCAGCCGGGTAATGCCTTCATGACGGAAGGTGGCCGATTCATACGGGATAAACAGCATGCTTTGTGTAGTCAGCTGGTAATTGCCATCGGGAATCTTATCAAACCGGAAGTTCCCGGTGCTGTCTGTGTATTCCATCTTCAGCAACTTTTTATCTGTGGCCTGGCGAAGTTGTACCAGTACATCTTTTACGGGTGCGTTATCTGTTGATAGAATGCGGCCATGAATGGCGGAAGTCGTAGATTTTGCCTGTGAGTAGCTTTTATTTATGTAAGTAGTTACTAAAATTAAAAGCACAAAGAAATAGGCGTGTGTCTTTTTCATTTTGGAGTCTTTATAATAGTAAAATTAGCCTGTTTGTGCCATGTGACATGAATTTGTACTGGTATTTACATGTACGGCAAATGTTATTACTTACGGAGTATTTTTTGTCAGAGGAATGGTAGGGGAGATAAGTGATTTCGTTGTTAACATTCGTTAAACACTTGATTGATGTAGTAAAGGTATTTTTGTATTGACAGATGATTTTTGAATAAAAGACTGTTATCTATGATTAAAATAAACTTTAAAAAGACGATTAAACCGGTTGATCTTTCCTCCGATTTGAGATACATGAAATTCTATTCCAGGTTAAGGAATAATGAAAATATCTTATTGAAAGTAAAAATTGAACCACTCAAAAATCCGTTGCTGCCAAATGTTTTTAATCTTGCTTTTGGCCCCCAGAGAGGAGATGAAAATGTTGATCATGATGTAAAATTGGACCATGCGGAGAGCGATAAGGTATTTTCAACAATCATGCTATTCGGATTATGGTTTTTAGAGAAGTATCCGTCAACAGCAATAGGTATTAATGGGGCTGATGATGCAAGAGCCTATCTCTATCACAGGATGTTTCTAACAAATAAACAATACCTTGAGGGATATTTTACGACATATGGTGTAGATTGGTTTGTACGGTTATTAAGACAAGGTGATTTTGAGCGTGATCAGCATGGGTTACCGTTTTTTAAGCCCAAGCCAGAATTTATTGATTGTCAAAGGCCCATAAGAGATTTGTATCAATATTATCTGTTTCGGTTGTCATAATCGATTATTCAAAAAAAACATAATTTTGTTCTATGGAAAAAGAAGTACGAGAAAAATTAGATGAAATGACCCGGATTGCAGAACAATCTGCTAAGAGTGGTAAGCAAGATCCTCCCAGTACCTATAGATACGGCGCTGAAGGCTTGATGCTGGGTATCAGAAACGAAGAAGAGGCGGCCGCTTTTATGGCTGAGCTGAACAGGTTAATAAAGAGTGAACGGCCTAAATAAGTCCCCCTGTTACTTCGGAAGCTATTATAAACCGCTCTGTTTCTTTTGTTAAACCCTCGTTTTGTTTCCCGTTTTGTCACCACAAACTTTTTCCTCATTTTACAAAGGTTTTATATATTTTTAATAATTGGTAGACGGTGGCTGACTTAGTTAGTCAGTCAGGTTGGCTAAATCGAACCAGGTACTGTCAATTATTACCTATATACTGACGATGAAAAAATTACACATCCACCTGTGGCTATGGTCATTGTTATCAGTAATGATATTACTCGGTGTGTCATGCAGGAAAAAGAATGATCCGGCACCGGCCAAGGAAACGAGGGAAGTGATTTTCCTGGGTAGCTTTGTACCAGATACGATCGCGCTGGAAAAAGAGAATGTGGTTGTTATCAGTTTCAAGAATTGCAAGGGGATGTTTAAATTCATCCTGGCACGGGTATCCAGTAATATGTACATGAGTTTTTTGAAACATGCCCGGAAAAGTGCACGACCGGTTAAGATATATATATATAAGGGAAGTACAGACATTGCAGATATAAAATAAAAAAGGCGGCAAGAAAAATTGCCGCCTTTTTTTATTTTACAGTTTCGTAGTGAAGGCATACCACGCCGGAAGAAAATGCGTGGCTGTTCAGCAATTTTAATGATACTTTTTCCGGGACATCTTTGAACAGTGCAATTCCTTTACCCAGTAGGACAGGGTTTACAAAGAGCCAGAATTCATCTACCAGGCCATATTGCATCAAAGTTTGCGTAGCGCGGGGACTACCGAATATGATGATTTCTTTTCCGGGTTTTTCTTTAATGGCCTGGATCTGTTTTTCAACATCGTCGTGAATGATGGTGGTTTTATCCCGTTGCTGACCATTCATGGTACGCGATAGCACCACTTTGTTCACCTGCTTGTACCAGGTACTGTGTTCAACATCATGTTTGCTGGGATTAGGCTTATCAGCAGCGGTAGGCCAGTAGGCTTCCATCATATCGTAGGTAACCCGGCCGTATAGGGCAGTGTCGGAGTTGTTGGTACGATCTCCTGCATAATCGAATATTTCATTGTCCACGCGGATCCAGTCCATTTCTCCGTTAGGACCAGCGATAAGGCCATCCAGGGTGATGTGCATGAAAGAAACTATCTTTCTCATATACTTGTTTTTTAGAGTGATTTACTGGCTTTTTTTAACCATGTTTCCAATTGTTTATCATCTGCCGTCAATCCTTTGGTAAGGATGGCTATTACGACAAAACAAACTTACTCCGGAAAAGTTACATGCGAGAGGTGCGATTAAGACATTTATAGGGGTAATTGCGTCAACTGTAAAATAACAAAAGCCCCTCGCTGAAGGCGAAGGGCTTTTGCGCATATGTCAGTATTGCTTAGAGATGTTTCAGTACTTCCGCGCCAATGGCTTCGGTGCCCAGTATTTTGTCGGCCGGGATTTGCTGATCTGCAATATCCCGGGTACGGAAACCTGCTTTCAGCACCTGGTCAACCGCGTTGATCACTGCCTCGGATTCTGCTTTCATTCCAAAAGAAATATCGAGCAGCAAGGCGGCCGATAAGATAGAGGCCAGCGGATTAGCCACGCCTTTACCGGTGATGTCGTGCGCGGAACCGTGAATAGGTTCGTATACGCCGGTGCCATCACCTACGGAGGCGGAAGCCAGCATGCCCATAGAACCTGCTATCTGGGAAGCTTCATCGGTGAGGATGTCGCCAAACAGGTTGGCGGTAACTACCACGTCAAAGCGGCGCGGATCTTTGATCAGCAGCATCGCCGTGGCATCTACAAACTGGTGTTCTACTTCTACGTCAGGATATTCAGGCGCAATCTTCTGGATCACTTCTCTCCACAGGCGGGAGGTTTCAATAACGTTGGCTTTATCTACGGAGCAGAGCTTTTTACGACGGGTACGGGCAGCTTCAAAAGCCTTACGGGCAATACGTTCTACTTCATAGCGACTGTATTCGGCAATGTCGTAAGCAGTATCACCATCATTTTTTCTTCCCTTCTCCCCAAAATATATATCACCGGTGAGTTCACGGAAAAACAGGATATCGGCACCCTTTAATATTTCAGGCTTGATACTGGAAGCGCCCAGCAGCTCATCAAACAGCTTAATAGGACGGAGGTTGGCATATAATCCAAGTTCCTTGCGCATCTTCAGCAAACCCTGCTCAGGTCTTACTTTGGCAGATGGATCGTTGTCGTATTTCGGGTGACCCACCGCACCGAATAATACGGCGTCTGATTTCCTCATCTTCTCCAGCGATTCATCCGGCAACGGGTTGCCGGTAGCTTCTATCGCCACATGGCCTATCAGCGCTTCATCATAAGTAAAGGTATGCCCGAACTTTGCGGCGATTTTATCCAATACTTTTTTTCCGACTGCAGTTACTTCCTGTCCGATTCCATCACCAGGAACAATTAAAATATGCTTGGTTGCCATTCAGTTGTTATTGAAAGTTTAAATTAAGTTCAGCATTTTCTGGGTCGCTTTAATAGCGGATACCGTCTGGTCGCTGTCCAGTCCCCGTGTTTTGAATTCTTTGTTACGGTGGCTCCAGGTAATTACGGTTTCACAGAGCGCATCTGTTTTCCCGCCGGGAGGGATACGTACGGCGTAGTCGGCCAGGGTAGGGAGTTCCAGCTTCAGCTTTTTGTATACCTTTTTAAGGGCATTCATAAAGGCATCGTATTGTCCGTCACCCTGCGCATGTTCTTCAAATACTTCTCCCTGTATGGATATTTTCACGGTGGCAGAAGGGTTGAGGTTCTTCGCATGGGTGAGTACATAGCTTTCTATATTCACCTTTTCCTGTATCCGGTTGCTGTCCAGTACATCCGAAATGATGTAGGGCAGGTCGGCCTGTGTCAGCATCTCCTTGCGGTCGCCCAGCTCAATGATACGCTGTGTTACTTTTTTCAGATCGGGATCCGACAGCTTGATGCCCAGTTGCTGGAGGTTGTTTTCGATATTGGCTTTGCCGCTGGTCTTACCCAGGGCGTATTTACGCTGACGACCAAAACGTTCGGGCATCAGGTCGCTGAAGTAGAGCTTATTCTTTTTATCACCGTCGGCATGAATACCGGCTGTTTGGGTAAACACATTTTCGCCCACAATCGGTTTGTTGACCGGTATGCGGAAGCCGGAAAATGTTTCCACCAGCTTACTGACGGTATAAAGCGATGTTTCGGCTACGCTGGTTTTTACTTCCGGTAGGAAGTCATGCAACACGGCGATGGCGCTGGCCAGCGAAGCATTTCCCGCTCTTTCCCCCATACCGTTGATAGTTAGGTGGATACCATGGGCGCCTGCTTTTACGCCTTCGAGTACGTTGGCGGTACCCAGGTCGTAATCGTTGTGCGCATGAAAATCGAAATGAATATCCGGGTAGCGTGTAACGATAGCCGTTATAAACTCCTTCACTTCATCGGGCGTCAGTACGCCAAGGGTGTCGGGTAGCATGATTCGCTTTACCGGCTGCTTTTGTAAGAAGTCGAGGTATTGAAAAACGTACTCCCGCGAATTACGCATGCCATTGCTCCAGTCTTCGAGATAGATATTGCAATCCAATCCTTTTTTCCTGGCGAGTGCAATTACAGCGGCTACTTCTGCAAAGTGTTCCGCTGGTTTTTTCTTTAACTGGTGCGTTAAATGATTCAGGGAACCTTTGGTGAGCAGGTTCATGACTTTGGCGCCGGCTTTTAGCATCCATTCTACCGATACATCGCCGTCAACAAAAGTTAATACTTCTACTTTCTGAATGAAGCCGTTTGCCTTTGCCCATTTGGTAATGGCTTTTACGGCTGCAAATTCGCCTTCGGAAACACGGGCCGAAGCAATTTCAATCCGGTCTACCTTTACTTCTGTCAGTAAAAGCTGTGCAATGGTTAACTTCTCCGAGGGTGAAAAAGATACGCCATTGGTTTGTTCCCCATCACGCAGGGTAGTATCCATTATTTCAACATGGCGCTGTTTCGCTGGCATCATCGTTTTGCAATGTTTTAGTACAGGCTCTTTTCTGTGAAGACTTTGATATCTTCTTTCATGGCCTGTAAGTAATCAATATCATCGAAGCCGTTCATCATGTTATGTTTTTTATAACCGTTGATGGCAAAAGACTCGCTGGCGCCGGTGGCTGCAATGGTGATGGTTTGTGTGGCGAGGTCTACTGCTATTTCCGCTTTGGGATCAGCCTCGATGGCGGTAAATATCTTATCCAGGAATTCGGGACTTACCTGTACCGGTAATATGCCGATGTTGAGGGAGTTGTTTTTGAAGATATCGGCAAAGAAGCTGGACACTACGCAACGGAATCCATAGTCGTAGATCGCCCAGGCAGCGTGCTCGCGGCTACTACCGCTACCGAAGTTTTTGCCGGCCACCAGTATCTTACCGGAGTAGATAGGATTGTTTAAAACGAAATCCTTTTTAGGGGTGCCGTCTGTTTCATAGCGCCAGTCGCGAAACAGGTTGTCACCAAAGCCTTTGCGCTCGGTGGCTTTTAAGAAACGTGCAGGAATGATCTGGTCAGTGTCCACATTTTCAATAGGCATGGGTACTGCAGAACTTTTCAGTATAGTGAATTTATCGTAAGCCATTGTTAAGTTGTCGTTTGTTGAATGATTGGAAAAAAGGTGCCGGCATCATTAAGCCATCAGCTCTCTCGGGTCGGTGACTACGCCGGTTACAGCAGCAGCTGCTGCTACCAGTGGGCTGGCCAGCATCGTGCGGGAGCCGGGTCCCTGTCTGCCTTCAAAGTTCCGGTTACTGGTGCTCACGGCATATTTGCCGGCAGGTACCTTATCATCGTTCATGGCAAGGCACGCGGAGCATCCGGGCTGACGCAGCTGGAAGCCAGCTTCGGTGAGGATGTCCAGGATACCTTCGTCTTTGATCTGTTGTTCTACGATATGAGAACCCGGTACGATCCAGGCGGTAACATGCTCCGCTTTCTTTCTTCCTTTTACGATAGAGGCAAAGGCACGGAAATCTTCAATACGGCCATTGGTACAGCTACCTATAAATACATAGTCCACTTTTTTGCCCAGCATGGCGTCTTCTTCATGGAAGCCCATGTACTGCAGCGACTTCTCGTAGCTGGCTTTGCTGTCGCCTGCCAGTGCGGAAGGAATATGATGTGTGATCCCCATACCCATACCCGGGTTGGTACCATAAGTGATCATGGGTTCAATATCAGCAGCGGCATAAGTATGCTCTACATCGAAGGTGGCGCCTTCATCTGTTTTCAGCGTTTTCCAGTAAGCCAGGGCTTTGTCCCAGGCGGCCCCCTGTGGCGCTTTTTCACGGCCTTTGATGTAGTTGAAAGTGGTTTCGTCCGGTGCAATCATACCACCACGGGCGCCCATTTCAATACTCATGTTGCACACGGTCATACGGCCTTCCATGCTCATGTTTTCGAATACTTCACCGGCATATTCTACAAAGTAACCGGTAGCACCGGCTGCAGTGAGTTTAGATATAATATAGAGTGTAACATCTTTAGGAGTAATACCCTTACCCAGCTTACCTGTTACGTTGATACGCATTTTTTTAGGCTTCGGCTGCATAATGCATTGGGAAGATAATACCATCTCTACTTCAGAGGTACCAATACCAAAGGCAATTGCGCCAAAAGCGCCATGGGTGGAGGTGTGAGAATCACCGCAAACGATGGTCATACCCGGTAAGGTGATCCCGTTTTCCGGGCCTACTACGTGCACAATACCGTTCTTGGGATTACCCAGGCCCCAGTGGGAAATACCATATTTATTGGAATTGGTTTCCAATGCCTTCAGCTGGTTGGCAGAAAGCGGATCCTGAACCGGCAAATGCTGGTTGATCGTTGGCGTATTGTGATCAGCTGTAGCAAAGGTCTTTTCAGGAAACATTACCTTTAAACCCCGGCCTTCCATTCCCAGGAAAGCCACCGGACTGGTTACTTCATGAATAAAGTGGCGGTCGATAAAAAATACATCCGGACCATCTTCAATTTTCCTCACAACATGTGAATCCCATACTTTGTCAAATAAGGTAGCGGGTTTATTGCTCATTTTTTAAAATTTTAAAAGTAGCTACTTGATTGTTCAAATTTATTCATAAAATCTGTTTTATTTCAATGTTTTTTCTAAGGATTGCCCATAAAAAGCGACAAATAACGGCTGTGAACGGGCGCTTGAGCCCGTTCTGTCCTATATTTTGTTGATAGTCAGATAATTGTAAATTCTGGAAAAAATAGTTGGAAAGAAAAAAAGAGGGAGCACCGCTCCCTCTTTTTTATAGCGTGTTCCTGCAAAACAGCTGATTCACAGGCTAATGGTATACCTTATCCGCTATTTAAAGTGATATCGGAATGCTTAATAATTGAAATGTTGCACTGGGGCGCCATCGATACCTATGTTCACCTCGTATTTTTTAAAGCCGGTAAACAGCGGATCCCTTTTTACATAGGCAATAAATCGGTCTGCAACGCCATGAAGTTGGGTTGAATCAGTGATAACCGGCGTGGTTAGTATTGTAAAACGAATGTCATGCTTTTCTACATTGGCGATCATGTCAACAATATTGGGAGAAGCCGCCGTCGCTTTGGCCATGTCTTTACCGGAATGATTGGCACCGGTGAAATTAAACTGGCAAAACGCCACCTCTTTGCCGAACTCCCGGTTAAAGTCAGCCGAATCCCTGATGAAGGATGTCACCGCACCCCCTACATTTACATTATCCAGTTGTGTAACGGGAGTTGTAGCGGAAGAAGGGGGTTGAGCTGAATGGCCACAGGCCAGCAAGATTAAAAATAATGATACGGGAATGAATACACGAACTTTTTTCATTGTGCTGGGGAGTATAGATAAAATGTTTGTAAGGTCCGTCAGAAAAGCCTTTTACCTGTCTACGAATATTTTCGTACGTGAAGATAGATAAAAGTTCAATATAAAAATTTTTTATGCAGATTATTTTTAACACCACCAGCTTAACTGGTTT
The DNA here is from genome assembly GCF_012641265.1 of Chitinophaga eiseniae. Classification (GTDB taxonomy): domain Bacteria; phylum Bacteroidota; class Bacteroidia; order Chitinophagales; family Chitinophagaceae; genus Chitinophaga; species Chitinophaga eiseniae_A. Next base: position 641,783 of record NZ_JABAHZ010000001.1, read on the forward strand.
TCCGGTAGTTAAGAATCGCCCAACCGTTTAAAATCAGTGCAAACACGACCAGGTACCCAAACTCCCGCTGCACATCCGCGAAGCCGCTGCCTTTGAGTACAATCATCCGCATTACTTTGATAAAATGGGTAATAGGGGTTAGGTGAGCAATAAGCCGGGCCCAGGGCGGCATACTGTCTACCGACGTAAAGAGGCCACTCATCAGCATAAAGATCATCATAAAGAAAAATGCCACAAACATGGCCTGCAACTGGTTGCTGGTATAGGTAGATACCAGCAAACCAAATCCCAGCAACGCTACCAGGTAAATGGCGGCAAACAGGTAAAGCAAAGCAAAACTGCCCACCGGCCAAATGCCATACACTCCCCAGGCTACCAATAAACCCAGCGTAAATACAATCAACCCCATCAGCCAGAAGGGTATCAGCTTGCCCAGGATAAATTCCCACTTTCGTATAGGCGTTACATTGATCTGCTCTATAGTGCCCACTTCCTTTTCCCGAACAATATTGAGCGCCGACATAAATCCACCGATCAATGTGAGCAGCAATACCAGTACAGCCGGTACCACGTAAAACTTGTAGATAGCCAGCGGGTTGTACCAGTTTGACCAGGTAAGATCTATACCCCCTGCAGCAGGCGACAGCCTGGCAGCGGTATTGACCGGCAGGTCTTTATTGAAATCGGTGATGGCGGTAAGCAGGTAGTTGCCGCCAATAGCGGCCTTGGTGCCGTTAATGGCATCGATGGAAATCCCTACTTTTTGTTGGCCTTCCCTGACCAGGTTTCGCTCGAAACCCGCAGGGATTTCCAGTACCAGGTCGGCCTTTTCCCGCTCTATATACTGCAACGCCGCCGGAAAGGATGGGGCGGCAGCCACCATCCGGAAGTAGCCGGAAGCCCCGATGGTATTGACCATTTGCCTGGAGTAACTGCTATGGTCATTGTCCACCACGGCCAGGTTTACCTGTTTTACATCAAAGTTCATAGCCAGCGGCAGGATGATCAGCTGCACGGTAGGCATGGCAAACATCATGGCCAGGATCGTTTTATCCCTGAAAATCTGGCGGAACTCCTTCTTCAGTAAATAACGCAGTACGCTCATGATAACCGGGTTTTAAAGTTTTTGAGGGCAATAGTGAGCAGCAACAGGGTCATCCCCAGTAGCACCAGCGTTTCTTTCCAGATGTACTTAAATCCCAGCCCCTTCAGCATCACCGCTTTTATAATGAGGAAATACCAGTGCGACGGCACCAGGTTAGCAATGACCTGGAACACCCCGGGCATATTTTCCAGCGGGAACATAAACCCTGTAAAGATCATCGTCGGAATCATCATCCCCATCATCGACAGCAGCAACGCTGTTTGCTGGGAATTGGTGGTATTGGAGATCATTAACCCAAACGAAAGACAGGTAATAATAAACAGCATGCTTTCCAGGAAAAGCAGTACGATACTGCCTTTGATCCCTACGTTCAGCACAAACACCGCCAGCACCAGGATGAGGATAAAGTTGAGCAGCGATAAGATAAGGTAGGGAATTGCCTTGGCAATCAGCACCATCAGCGGCCGGAAAGGCGATACCAGCAATATTTCCATGGTACCCAGCTCTTTTTCCCTGACAACGGAAACGGAGGTAAGCGCCGTGCACACGATCATGAGCACCAGGGCCATCACACCGGGAATGAAATTCAGGGAGCCATTGCCTTCCTCATTATACAGCATCCGCGGCTCCGGTATAATCAGGTAGGGCAGGGGCTTGCCGGGATTGATTTCCTGTTGGTAAGCAGTAGTGATGGCCGTAAGATAGTTGACCACCGTTTTGGCGGTATTGGGATCGGAACCGTCGGTAATGATCTGCAAAGGCGCACGGCCACGGTGTTGCAGATCGCTGCCAAAATTAGCCGGGAAAATGAGCGCACATTTGGCCGTACCATTTTTAAACGCGCCGGCAATATCGTTGAAGCCGGGAGCTGCCTCCGAGACTACGAAATAGGAAGAGGATTTTATTTTGCTGACCAGCTGTTGGGAATTCACGTCATGCGATTGATCAATCACAGTCAGCGTAATATCCTTTACCTCGCTGGTGAGGGCAAAGCCAAACAGCACAATCTGCGCTACCGGCAAGCCAAACATGATCAGCAAGGTGCGCCTGTCGCGGAATACATGGAAAAATTCTTTCCGGATGAATGCAAAAAACTGTTTCATACCTGATTTTTTAATCGCCGGATCTTTTGGCGCCGCGGGCCAGCTGATAAAATACTTCATCCATATTGTTGGCGTTGAATTGCGCTTTCAGCCGCGATGGGGCATCCAGTGCTTCCACTTTGCCATCTACCATAATGGTTACCCGGTCGCAGTACTCGGCTTCGTCCATATAGTGCGTAGTAACAAATACCGTAATGCCTGATGCAGCGGCTTCATAGATCATATCCCAGAACTGTCGCCGGGTAACCGGGTCCACGCCACCGGTAGGCTCATCGAGAAATACAATCCGGGGCCGGTGAAAGATGGCCACGGAAAAAGCGAGCTTTTGTTTCCAGCCTAACGGCAAAGCCCCTACGAGCTTTTTAGCTTCGCCGGTAAGTCCCAGTTTTTGTAATAAGGCATCGCTGCGCTTCTGTATCTCCGCGGCAGGCACCCGGTACACGCCTCCGAAGAATTCTATGTTTTCGGCTACTGTCAGGTTTTCGTAGAGCGAAAATTTCTGGCTCATGTAGCCGATATTTTTTTTGATGGACTCGGCTTGCCGGTATACGTCGTATCCCGCCACCTGCGCCTCCCCGGAACTGGGATGGGATAACCCGCATAAAATCCGCATGGCCGTGGTTTTGCCTGCGCCATTGGCGCCCAGGAAACCAAATATCTCTCCCTTATTTACGGCAAAGGAAATTTTGTTGACGGCATAAAAGTCGCCAAAACGCTTGGTCAGCTCCTTACATACTATTACTTTCTCTGCCATGCTATAGCTGGTTGTGCCTGGTTCATCAGGCGGATAAAACTATCTTCTATACCCGGTTGAATTTGTTCCATGCTAAGTTGTGTATGCCCTTTGGCCACCATGCTTTGCTGAATGGCCGCCATATTGGTTTGCTGTTCATTCAGCGTAATATGAATGCTTTCGCCGAAAGCATAACTGCTGTCAACTCCCGGTTCCTTCCTGAGCGCGGTCAGTAGCTGGTAGATGTTATCGGACCGGATGGCGTACAACGGTACCGGGAATTTTGACCGGATGCCATCGGGTGTATCGACCGATAAAATATTGCCGCCCTGTATCAGCGCTATTTTTTCGCAAAGCACGGCTTCGTCCATATAAGGCGTAGATACCAGGATGGTGATGCCCTGCTGCTTCAGGTTTTTCAGCATCTGCCAGAATTCTTTCCGCGACACCACATCTACGCCGGTAGTCGGCTCGTCGAGAAATAGTACTTCGGGCTTATGAATGAGGGCGCAGCAAAGTGCCAGCTTTTGTTTCATGCCGCCCGACAATTTCCCGGCGCGCCGGTCATTAAAAGGCTTGATCTGTTCGTAAATATCTTTGATGAGGGCATAGTTTTCGTTGATACTGCTGCCGAACAGGGTGGCAAAGAAATCCAGGTTTTCTTTTACCGTAAGATCCTGGTACAGGGAGAATTTCCCCGGCATATACCCTATTCTGTTACGGATTTGCCGGTAGTCTTTCACACAGTCGTAACCCAGTACGCTGGCCTGGCCTTTGTCGGGCAACAGCAAGGTGGTAAGGATACGGAACAGGGAGGTTTTCCCGGCGCCGTCGGGGCCAATCAGCCCAAATAATTCACCGGCGCCTACCTGCAGAGACACATCATTAACGGCCAGTACTTTTCCCTGGTCGTAATGTTTGGTGATATGATCCAGTACTACGGTACTCATGACTTCGGCTTGTTAATCAACATTTCTCCATACATGCCTATTTTCAGATAGCCATCATTCCTGACACTGATCTTAATGGCATATACGAGGTTGGCCCGCTCGTTTTTTGTCTGGATAGTTTTGGGCGTAAACTCTGATTTATCTGATATCCAGGTGATTTGCCCCGGGTAATATTTATAATCATTTTTTCCTTGATCAATGCGTGTTTGCACGGTTTGCCCCAGTTTGATATCAGAAAGGAGGGTGCCGGTAACATAGGCCTTCAGGTAAAGCGTGTCGGTATTAGCAATTTTAAATAAGGGTTTACCTATGGTAGCCATTTCTCCTTTCAGCGTATAGTTGGAAAGTACCATGCCGGTAATGGGGCTGATAATTTGTCCCCGGTGTATTTGCTCGGCATACTGTGCCAATGATTTTTCCAAAGGCGCTTTCTCGCTGAGGATGCTGCGGTTTTGCGTAGCCGTGTTGGCGTTATTTAATGCCAGTTGCTGTTTGGTGACGTTGATTTGCCGTTCCAGTTGTTCAATCCCGGCGTTAATATCATCCAGTTGTTTACGGGTGGCAGCATCACTTCTTACGAGGTTCTCCGTGCGGGTTCTTTCGCGGTATTGCTGTTGTAGTTGGGCTTCCTGTACCAGCAGCTGACGTTTTACCAGCTCCGTTTGCGGCTGCGTGTTATACGTTTTGTCATGCAACGCATCTATCGACGCCTGCACTTGTTCTTTTTGCAGGGTAGGGATGCTCACGTCAATTTGCCCCACGGCTTGTCCCGCGCTGAGGTGGTCACCTTCGCGCAGGGAGTATTGCTGGATCACGCCGTTTTGCTGGGCCGATACAATCACTTCATCTGCTTCAAAATTGCCCGCTGCATCAAAATTATTTTTGTTGGGGTTGCAGGCATTCAGAAGAAGTAGCAGCGCCAGTCCTGGTAGGATGTGAAGTTTCATAATGCAATAGTTGATCAGTTTCCCGAAGTGTTTTTATAATTGTATTGAGCCTGTAGTAATTGAATGCTATGGAGAATGCGCGCCTGTTTAGCGAGATGCTCCGAATTGAGCTGGGTAATATATTCGTGTACCGTGATCACGCCATTATCGAGCTGGGCCTGCGCGGATTGCAGTACCGCTGTTCGAAGGGCAATGGCTTTATCGTCTTGTTGCAGGAGGTCGGCGTATTTGCTGATATCCTGGTTTTGTTGTTGCAGCGTGAGCTGTGTATTGAATAAGAACGTGGCCTTGCTGACGTCGAGGTTTTGGCGGTTGATGTCCAGCAGCTGCCGGTTATTCTTCAGGGAGTACAGGCTGCCGAGCGACCAGCTGAGACGTACGCCGCCTATCCACCAGGGACCGAATTTATTGTCTACAATATTGAGCGTAGGGCGGCCGTAAGCGCCTTGCAGGAAGGCGTTGAGCCGGGGCAGGTAGTTGGTGGACAATTGTTTTTCCTGTATGTCGAATGCTTTCTTTTGCAAATCGTAGTAAGCCAGTTCCGGGCGGTTAATATTTTCGGGAGAAGCCATAGGCGCGGGCCAGCTAAGCGTAGAGCTGTCGCCCAGGGGCTGCTGGATAAACACGCCCAGCATATTCATATAGGCTTTCCAGTTAGCTCTGAATTCGGTGTCGGTCATGTCGGCATTCACAATTTCGGCTTTCAGTTCATCTACATTGCTCCGGTAGGCGGTGCCATTGGCGAGGGCGGCACTGGCTTTGTCGGCTGCTGTTTGGAGGTTGGCTTTCTTCAGCCGGTTTTGTTGCAGCTGGGCCTCCATGAGCAGGATGCCAAAATAGAGCTGGGTTACCCGTTCTCTGACCGCGTACAGATTTACCTCCAGCTGTTGTTGCTGAACGGCCTCATTGGCTTTACTGCTTTCCTTTTGCCATTTGCTGACACCGCCGTCATAAATTTGCTGACTGATTTCCGCTTGTATTTTGTATTGGTCTTTGCTGAGTTCAGGCGGATGTACGCCGGGAATAGCCGGAAGTACCTCCGAGAAATCGATGGTTTGCGATTGGTAGCTGGCCTGCCCGCTTATGGTGAGTTGTGGCAGGTATAACTTACCGGCGTTTTCTATGGAATATCGGCTGCTTCGCCGGATCAGGTCATATTGCCGGATCAGCGGATAGTTTTGCCGGGCCCTTATAAAACATTCCTCCAGGGTAAGGGTATTGCTTTGGGCTTTCCCACTCACCATAGTGATACCGAATACAAGGCAGCAGCAGAGAGTTTTAAAGACGTTCATGGTGCTATATCCAGTTTGAATAATTGTTTTGAAAAGTTGTTCAATTTCAGGGCAAAAAATTTTATTTAATCATGCCCTTTATCCAGATAGGAATCAGCTTTTTCCTTTCTTCCATCAGGATTTTAAACTCCCCGCCTTTCACGATCTTCTGCCTTTCCAGCAGTGGCCTGGCCAGGAAGGGCATTACCACAAACCCGATGATATTCATGAGCAGGTGCAGCGGTTGTATGGATAATTTACCCTGTTTTTGTAATGCAGCCAGCTGTTTGAAAAAGTGGGAGTGGAAGATGGCGTTTTTCCGCTCGCCTTTTAACAGCTCATCGCTGCCGGAAAAAATTTCGTTGACCATAAATAACGGGAAATCAGGGTTGGCTAACAGCATCGTAATATATTGATCCGCCACTTGCTCTACTTGTTGTTGCAGCGATAACTGCTCATTGTTTAATACGCCGGCCACGGTGTTGAGGAGCTTATCGATTACTTCTGCCATTACAAACTGGAACAATTTCTCTTTGCTCCGGAAGTAATAATTGACGAGCGACAGGTTGATATCGGCTTCTGCGGCGATGTCCCTTATTTTGGTGGCATGATAACCTTTGCGGGTAAACACCGTCCTGGCAGCGGCCTTGATCCGGTCTTCTGTGGAGGCGTCCATTTTTTCCTTCTTTTCTTTTACGGGCATAATCCGGTATTTGTTTACCAAAGATACAAAATTGAACAACTTTTTTGAAAAGTTGTTCAATTTTTTAAAAGTGAGCCGTAGAGACAAATAAATTGAGCCATCAACGAAAGTGGCCATCCGCTACAAAAGCGCACCTTTGTATTATTAATCAATAAAATAACGATGATGACAACCATAGCGTTAGGTAACAATGGACCGCTGGTATCCAAACTTGGATTAGGCTGTATGCGGATGTCCTCCATTTGGGGCGGCGCAACAAATGATGAAAACGAAAGCATTGCCACTATTCAAATGGCCTTAGATAGCGGTATTAATTTTTTAAATACGGGCGACTTTTATGGCAGCGGTCACAATGAACTATTGGTGGGCAAAGCCATCAAAGGTAGAAGGGACGACGCTTTTATAAGTGTTAAGTTTGGCGCCATCTTTTATGGGGGCAAATTACTGGGCCTGGACCTGCGTCCGGTAGCCATTAAGAATTTTATCAATTACTCCCTGGTACGTTTGGGAGTAGACACCATTGATCTTTATCAGCCCTGCCGGCTTGATGGCAGCGTTCCCATAGAAGACCTGATAGGAACGGTGGCTGACCTTATTAAAGAAGGGAAGGTGCGCTATCTCGGTGTTTCTGAAATAACGTCGGATCAACTGCGCCAGGCGAACAGTATTTACCCGGTATCAGCATTGGAAATAGGTTATTCCCTGGCAGACCGGCAGATTGAAAGCGACCTGCTTCCCACAGCCAAAGAACTGGGCATAGGTGTGGTAGCGTTTGCCAATACGGCCGAAGGGTTATTGACAGGAGAAATGAAAGCACCGCTTCCGGCAAATGATTACCACCTTCATTTCTCCCGTTTCCAGGGAGAGAACCTGGTAAAGAACCTCGAAAAGGTAGAAATGTTAAGGCAAATGGCCAGCGAGAAAGGATATACACCTACACAACTGGCCATCGCCTGGGTAAATGCCCAGGGCGATCATATTATGCCGCTGGTGAGCATGAGCAGGAGATCGAGGTTGCCGGAGAATATACAGGCGATGGAGATCACATTTACGCCAGAGGAGATGGACCTACTCAGTATCCACTTTTCGCAGGGCGCCATCCTGGGTGGTACCTACCTGCAGCGGTAATGACTGCTCATAAATCTGCGCTGTTTTATATCTTTATGTAATGATAAATCCAGTTGATATCGTTCCGGGAGTCATCTTTTTCTCTTATCTCTCTGCCGAGAGAAAGGAAAAGGTGGCCTTCCTGGAACATAAAACCCTGGTGATGCAGGTGTCGGGGCGTTTTACATTGGAAACTGCCCACCAGAGCATTTCTATGGAAGGCGGGGGCATGCTGCTGATTCAAAAAAATCAATTGGGAGAAATTATTAAGACTCCGCTCGAAGGAAAGCCATATCAAACCATTGTTATTCGCCTGCAGGAAGACCTGCTCAGGAAGATCGCCCTGGAAGAGCAAATCGAAATAGACGAGAAGTACACTGGCGCTCCCAATATTCATATTCCCGGAAACGTGTTTTTAGAAGCCTTCTTTCAATCACTGCTGCCATATGTGCAGCATCCGGGAGAAAAAATAACCCATGCGGTGGGCATGTTAAAAGTGAAAGAGGCAGTATATCTCCTGCTAAATACCATGCCAGCGCTCAAAGCGTTCTTATTCGATTTTTCGGAGCCTTATAAGATAGACCTGGAGAAATTCATGGTGAGCAACTTTCACTACAACATCCCCGTGGAGAAGTTTGCCCACCTTACCGGGAGAAGCCTTGCCGGCTTTAAGCGCGACTTTCAGAAAATATTTGGAATGCCGCCCCGGCAGTGGTTATTGGAAAAAAGACTGGCAGAAGCCAGGCATCTTATTGAGAAAAAGAATAAAAAGCCATCGGCTATTTATCTCGACCTGGGATTTGAAAGCCTCTCTCATTTCTCGCATTCGTTTAAGAAAAAATTTGGGAAGGCGCCAACGGCGGGTTAATTTATTCTCCCTCTGACGTGCGGGGCTGTACCTCACGATTTAGTATTTTATTATTGGTTCTTTTTGCAGTTGCCCAAAATTGGTTTAATGCAGTATTATCTTCCATCATCTGTTTTAGCCTTTCCGCTGGAGATTTGGAAAGCCAGATTTTTAGCTGCAGCTTCTTTATGTGAGATGGAGTATCAGTCATTTTTATAAGATGATTTTTTTATCCCAGAAAAATCGATTGTTAAAGTAAAGCTAGTAAATGTAAGCCAACCGAAAAATAACCACAATTATTAGATAAAAGATGTGCAAAGAATAGTATAATTTCGATATAAAAATTCTCATATTTTATCCCATGCAGCTCCCCGTCATACATGGTTACATCGATCGCCGCATACTGATTAATTTTACGGTAGCGCCACATACCTTAACACCTTTACTGCCGGCTCCTTTTCGGCCTAAACTATATAAAGACCAGGCAATAGCTGGTATCTGTCTGATAAGACTTGCCCATATTAAGCCCAAAGGATGGCCCGATACCATCGGTATCAGATCTGAGAATGCCGCGCACCGGATCGCCGTGGAATGGGACGAAGACGGCATCACAAAAGAAGGCGTATACATTCCCCGCAGGGATACCTCTTCCCGATGGAATGCACTGGCCGGCGGTCGGATATTCCCCGGAAAGCATCACCTGGCGAAGTTCCGGGTAGTCGAAGGGAACGGCCGTTACCAGGTAGGCTTTACCAGCGATGATAATACGTACATCTCAATAGATGCCAGTCTCTGTGGGCAATTTCCTGCTAGCTCCACATTTGATACGCTGGAAAATGCATCGGCTTTTTTTGAAAAAGGCAGCATGGGCTATTCTCCCGGCCGTTCCCAAACACTGGATGGCCTCTGTTTGCAGGCGTATCGATGGGAAGTAAAACCGTTGCAGTTACAACAAGTAGCATCCAGCTTTTTCGACAATACAGCCATGTTCCCAAAAGGAACGGTGCATTTCGATAACGCGCTTCTCATGACAGGTATTGAACATGAATGGCGCTCGCTGAAAACAATAGCCTGATAATCTAAATATTTGTCCCGTTTATCGCAGGTACATCACTCGCACAAAATGTAATTTTGCGCAGCAATGGATTTTAGTAATACCTTTGCGCTGACTTTAACTCATTTACTCGTAGCATGCGGAAACAACTCATAACGGTCTTTTTAATGCTGATCTGGCTTTGCCAGCTCTCCGGCCGTTATTTTGTGATGCTCGACTTTTACCTTAACCAGGAATATATTGCAAAGAACCTATGCGTTAACCGCAATAAGCCTGCTATGCATTGTAATGGTAAATGTCATCTCAGTAAAAAGTTAAAGGAAGAAGATAAACGCGACCAGGATAATCCCGAGCGCAAAGATCATCGCAGCGAAATCTTTTACGCGGCCTGGCTGGAACCTGCTTCGCTGACAGCCGCTGTAACCGCTAACATCGCTCACTATCCGCATCCCTATTGCATCGGCACACCTATTGACCAGCCCGATACTATATTCCATCCACCCGCCACATAATTATCCAACTATTATTAATCCTTTAATTTAACTGGTACACCCGTACCAACTTGATTGTTATTGCCTTTATCCTTCGCGTATACGTACGGGAAGCGGCATCCTATTGTTTATTCATCACAGCAATCTTATTGCTGCAATAACCTGTTATGCATTCATTTAAACATACTATATACAGCGCCCTCGTGGTGCTGCTTAGCTTTGCTGCCTGTAAAAAAGACGATGTTAAGCCGGAAACACCCGCGGGAGCCAAAGCCGTTTTGTCGATACAGTTCGATAATATTGCGGGCGACCGGAACCTGCAACTCAATACCGGCGCCTATACCAATGCTGCCGGCGAAAGCTTCAGCATCTCCCTGTTACAGTATTTTGTCAGCAACATCAAAGTCACCAATAACAGTGGACAGGAGTTTACCGTACCTGCCGACAGCAGCTATTTCCTGGTATCTGAAGCCAATGTGGCTTCCCAGTTTGTAAAAGTAAAAGTGCCGGAAGGCGACTATCAAACCCTATCCTTTGTGCTGGGGGTAGACAGCCTCCGGAGCACCATGGACATCAGTCGCAGAACAGGCGTACTGGATCCTTCCGGCGGCATGGGCGATGGCATGTACTGGGGCTGGAACAGTGGCTATATCTTCTTTAAAATGGAAGGAGAGTCCGCCGCCGCGCCGGCAGATCCCAGCGGCCAGCATAAGTTCCGGTATCATATTGGTGGATTTGGCGGCTATAGCGCGCCTACGCTGAATAATATTAAACGGATTACGATAGATCTGCGCGCAGGTGGCATCGCCAAAGTAAGACAAGGGCGCGAAGCCAATGTGCACCTCATGGCCGATATCCTGAAGGTGTTTAACGGTACCCGGACTATCAGCATCGCTGCCAACCCTACGGTGATGTTCAGCGATTTCAGCACCCAGGTCGCCAATAACTATACGCAACTGTTTCATCACGATCATACGGAAAACTAACTGGTATGAGTAAGTTGCAATGGATGATGATAACCGGCATCGTGTTATTTCTTTTTGCCTGTAGTAAAAGTGAACAGCTGGTGGCCATCTTTCAAGGTTTCCGTCAGCCGGCGGGATTCCCGGCGCCGGCCTATAAGCTGGCCAATAACCCGGTTACCAAAGAAGGATTTGAGCTGGGCAGGAAACTATTTTATGAGCCGCGGCTCTCCCGGAATAATACCATTTCCTGTGGCTTTTGCCATCTCCAGGCGTCTGCGTTTACCCATCACGGGCATGATGTGAGCCACGGGATCGATGATCGCCTGGGCAGCCGCAATTCCCCGCCTATTATGAACCTGGCCTGGAATACCGCGTTGATGTGGGATGGAGGAGTATTTGACCTGGACCTGCAACCAATAGCTCCCATCACCAACCCGGTGGAAATGGATGAAACCATGGAAAACGTATTACAAAAGTTACGCAACACGCCTCCTTACCCGGCGCTGTTCCAGCGGGCATTTGGCAGTACAGATATTACCACCGCCCGCATGATGAAGGCATTGTCGCAGTTTATGGTGATGCTGGTGAGCGACCAGTCCAAATACGATAGTGTTATGCGCAAACAAGGGGTCACTTTTACCGATGCCGAGCAACAGGGATACGCCATTTATCGTCGTCATTGCAGCAGCTGTCACCAGGAACCGTTGTTTACAGATCAGTCTTTCCGTAACAACGGCCTGGGCGCAGGTCCCAATAACGATCGGGGGCGCTACAACGTAACCCTGAACCCGGATGATCAATACAAGTTCAAAGTGCCCAGTTTGCGTAACCTGGCCTATACGGCCCCTTACATGCACGATGGCCGCTTTTATACGCTGCCGGCGGTGTTGCGCCACTATACCTCCGAAGTACAGGACATGCCCACCCTGGATCCTTTGCTGAAGCAAGGTGGGCATACCGGGTTTTCACTGACCGCTACGGAGCAGGAACAATTGCTGGCCTTTCTCCAAACCCTGAACGATAAGAAATTTGTGAATGATACCCGATTTGCTGAAGAGGCGCCATAAATAATGACACCATGAAAAAGATCAGTATACTCTGTATAATAATATTAGTCAGTTACTATACCGCCAACGCCTGCGATATCTGTGGCTGCGGTGTAGGCAGCTATTATATTGGATTGCTGCCCGATTTTAAACAACGTTTTATCGGGCTGCGCTACCAGCATAAAACCATGCGCTCCCACCTGGGGCCGGGTGGCACTACTTCTTATCTTACTACACAGGAAACCTACCAGACGGCAGAATTATGGGGCGGCTGGAATATAGGCCGTCGCTTCCGCGTGTTGGGATTTGTACCGGTAAACATCAACAGCCGCGAAAATCAGGGCATTGCCACCAGCAAGTCTGGTTGGGGCGATGTGGCAGCTGTAGGTTACTACCAGTTGCTGGATAAGCAGCACACCACGGGCAAGGGGCAACTGCTGGTACAATCGCTTTGGATAGGCGGAGGCGTGAAGCTGCCTACCGGCCGCTATGAGCCGGCAGAGCGCAAAGAAAATGAAGATGCGCCTAACAACTTTCAACTGGGTACCGCCAGCACCGATTTTACGCTCAATGCCGCATATGATATCCGCCTGATGGACATTGGCATCAATACCAATGTGAGTTATAAGCTGAATACAGCTAATAAGTACGACTACCGCTATGGTAATAAGTTTACAGCCAACGTGCTGGCATACTATAAAATTCGTGTAGCCGGTAAGGTGAGCCTGGCGCCCAATGCTGGTATCCTGTATGAAACAGCTGCGAAAGATAAGGAAGCGGGGAAATTTACGGTAGATATGTCCGGGGGATATTCGTTGCTGGCCACCGCCGGTATGGAAGCCACTGTCGGGAAAATATCCGCCGGCATAAACTTTCAGCCGGTAATATCCCAACAGCTGGCCGACCTGCGCGTAAAAGCAGGTAGCCGGGCCATGGTACACCTTACTTATTTGTTCTGAGTATGCTGCATATGAAAACGGATGGACTCCCCACGCTGATAATTAATGATAATCATTTTTTCTGGACCGGCAATGCCGCCGCATTCCATGCCTTGTATCCACTGGCACTGGAGCCGCAACGGCTGGGGTGCTACCTGTTACTATGTGCCGATCCGGCAGGAGGGCTGGTTACCATCGATAATAGCCAGGTACACCTGGACCAGTCCGGCATTATTTGTATCAAGCCCAATAGTGTGGCCAGTATACACGTGCACAGCGGGAGCGTGATCTGTTTTACGGAAGACTTTTTCTCCCTGCGGTATAACAGCAATGTATTGTACCAGTTTTCTTTCCTGGCTAAAGAACCGGGTAGCTTTATTCCGCTGGATAGGCTAACACTGGCCAAATGGCAGCAGCTCACGGGGTTGATGCAACAGGAATTTCATTCGCGGTATAAAGGGGCCGACAGGGTACTTCGTTCTTACCTGAATATTCTACTCTGTATGCTGGATCAATGTTGCAGTACGGAGGCACCTGCTGAGAAGAATAATAGCCGCGATGAAAAGATCAGGGTGTTTGAGCAGCTGCTGGAAGCACATTATAAAGTACATAAAACGCCTTCATTTTATGCTTCACAATTACATATCACTACCAACTACCTGAATAAATTATGTCAGCAGTGCAAACATACTTCCAGCGGAGAACTGATACGCAAAAGAGTAACAATAGAAGCGCAGCGATTGCTATACCATACTGGATTGTCGGTGGCTGAAATTGCGGATACGCTGGGGTTTGAGAGCGCTTCTTACTTCGCCACCTTCTTTAAAAAAAATACCGGCATCCCACCGGAACGCTTCAGAAAACGTGAATAGAGATAATAGGTAGATTCTCGCAGAGGCACAAAGCACCATGCTGCTTTGCGCCTCTGCGAGAAAAATATCCTCTGCTTACTGCAACACTTCTTTCACCGGTTTACCCACGCATCCGCTGGGCATCTGTATATGCAGCATGGCAGCCAGGGTAGCGGCAATATCTGTCATATGCACCGTTTCGTTGGTAGCGCCATGTTTTACATGCCAGCCCATAAATACAAGCGGAATATGGATATCAAAAGGGTTCCAGTTACCATGGGTAGTGCCTTTCAGCGAGCCTTCAAACCATCCTGGCTCAGGGATTACGATCACGGGACCGGTACGTTTACGGTTATAACCGTTGATAGCCATAGATTGAATAGGCTCTGGCAACGGGTTTACGCCGGCGTTATCCAGGTCGGCTGCAAACTGGATACCCGGCTGCGCTTCGAAATATTGAATGGTAGCCTGTTTGATGGCGTTGTAATCCAGTTTGTTGGCAGCGATCTTGACTTTGTCATAGCTCACATGGTAGTTCATGAAGGAAGTAGCCAGTTTGCCGATGCCGAAACGCTGTGTCAGCGCACTATCCAGGCCGGTCAGTAGTTTAGGTTCCTCTACTTGTCCTGCGGGCAGGTTGTGCTCCTGCATAAACTTAATAGCATGTGCAGCGCCATGGTCGGCGGTGAGGAATACCAGGTAGTTACCTTTGCCGACTTTTTTGTCGAGATAACTGAAGAAGGCCGACAGGTCTTTATCCAGGCGCAGGTAAGTATCTTCTACCTCGATGGCGTTGGGACCATATTTATGGCCTACGTAGTCGGTAGAAGCGCAGTTGATGGCCAGGAAGTCGGTCGCCTCCCCATTGCCCAGGTCGTATCCATCTACGGCTGCCTTAGCGAAATCCAGGGTAAGCGTGTTACCGAAAGGAGTGGATCTCAGGGTACCCGGATCTGCCTTGTAGGCGTCTTTCAGGCTGTGTGGAAATACCGGCGCTTTTTCTCCCGGAAAAGTTCCTTCCCAGGCAACGTCGTCTGCTGAACTTTGTACGTAAGTATTGATGGGATAGAGCGGCTTCCATGGTTTAGACATCAGGTCCTGTGGCTCTTTGCGGTCGTTGAAACGCTTTACCCAGGACGGAAGTTCGTTCATATAATAGGTGCTGGTAATAAAGCTGCCATTGCTGTCGTCGAGCCAGAAGGCGCCGGTGGGCGTATGCCCCGCAGGCAGGATAGAGGCACGGTCTTTCAGGGATACGCCTACTACCTTGGAGCGGAAGTTGGTGGCAAATCGCAGTTCATCGGTAATCGTGGAGGCCAGCAGGTTACGCGGCGACATTTTGCCGGCATTGCCGTTGCTGCCTACGCCTGTTACGATGGTATCTTCGGTGCAATACCAGGTTTTGCCGGTCAACTGATCAGGCCAGTCATTGCCTGTAATACCATGGATGGCGGGAACACTACCGGTATATACAGTACTGTGCCCTACGGCCGTATAAGATGGAAGGTGACTGATAAATGTGTTCTCGCAGGAAAAACCTTCGCCCAACATACGTTTGAAACCACCGGCCTCGTAACGGTCGTAATACCGGTATAAATAATCCCAACGCATTTGGTCCACTACAATACCTACAATCAACTTGGGCTTTTCATTGACTTGCGCTACGGCTGTTAATCCCTGTAACGCAGTGAAGGCGCCCAGGACAACAGTAGCCACTGTTTTTGTCATTCCATTCATAGTACTGATTTTTTCATTTTTTAGGTTCACGCCCCAAAACGGGAATCGGCAAACGTAATAAAAAAATAGTAAAGTACAGGACTTTAGGGAGGAGTGGTAGTTCCGCTATCCGGGGCAGGTTGCTGAAAAGATATATTGGGAACGGGCTTGCAGTCGCTGTAGTTGTTTTGTAGATGCTGGCGTAGATAGCTTGTAGGCAGCTTAAATTGGGGAATGAGGGGAAAGTATCTGATCTTTGCTAATGGAAACTTACCATATCCATCGTAAACAGCCCATATGCTGAGAAACTCCATTTTACGTCTCCTGGTGTTGTTCCTGCCCCTGGGCGCTCAGGCACAGGAACCGGTGCTGGCCTTTGTTTCAGACCAGCAGTATTCGAATATTGCCAATTTCTCCGGCGGCCTGGCCCGGGTACGTACCGACGCCAATCAGCTGTACGGATTTATTGACACCACTGGGAAACTGGCTATTCCTCTACAGTTCGATGAAGCAGAAAGCTTTCACGATGGCCTGGCAATTGTAGGTAAAACAACGAATGACACTATCCTGTATGGCTATATCAATCGTGCCGGCCAGCTCCAGGTACCTTACCAGTTCGACGAGGCAAAAGATTTCTCCGGCAACCGCGCCGCGGTGAGAAAGGATAATACCTGGTATTACATTGACCCATCTGGTAAGATGACGTTGGGCCAGGAGTTTGTGAGAATGGATACCGTTATCGACCAGGCCTACAATGGCGCTTTTGACCGGGTAGTAGCTGATCCCCGCTCTTTTCACAACGGGCGTTTGCTGGTCAGGAAAGACAGCTTGTTTGGATATGCAGATACCAGCGGCGTTTGGGTGATCCCTCCTGTATACCTTGCTGCGAGGGACTTTTCCGATGGTGTAGCCCTGGTGGCAACCGCAGCCCCTCCCCGGGATAGCATGAAAGGCAATGATGAGTTATCCGCTTTATATAACAGCCTGCCGGAAGGAACGCCGAACCTGAACTGGTCGGTGATAGACCTTTTGGGTAAGGTCGTTTTCAGCATCGATGCAGAAGAGGTAGGCGACTATGCAGATGGCCTGGCCCCTTTTTATAAAAATGGCGCCTGGGGCCTGATGAATAAAACCGGCAGACCAGTATTCATGCCACAGTTCCACGAAAAGCCCTACCGCTTTTCCGGTGGCCTGTCCGCAGTACAGGTAAATGGTACCGCCAGGGATAACAGTGACGGACACCTGTATATACTCGATACCACCGGTACCATCCGGGCCAAAGTACCGCTCTGCGATAATAATGGTAGCTGTATCTACGATTCACATGTAGCGTTTTCGGATGGACTGATCGCCGTAAAAAGGGGTGGCGTGATTTCCGGATGGGGATTTATGGATGCTACCGGGAAAATGGTAATAGCGCCTCAATATGAAGATGTAACTCCTTTCAGCGAAGGTAGGGCCGTGGCGGTCAACCGGGAAGGAGCTTTGTTAGTGATAAAAAAGCCTGATACGAAATGAGAAATTATGGAATGTTAACCCTGGCGCTCTGTATGAACGGCATCAACGCCTATGCACAGCAAGCGCCTGTCATCGCCGATTACCTCGGCGAGTTTGAGGGCCAGGAAGCGCCCATCATGATCCAGCACAAAAAACAGTACCTGCACAGCTCCGGCGCCGTAGTAACAGACAAAATGGTAAACTTCGGTTTTTACCGGTTAGTGGCCGGCGTGAAAAATAATGCCTACGGCGCTTTCAATGATGCCGGCAAAGTGATCGCCCCTTTCAGATACGATGAAGTGAACCTGGAGGCGGAAGAAGACAACGCCTACCCACAGCAAAACTACGCCGTGGTGATTGTCCGGGACCATGGTAGATATGGGGCAGTAGACTCCCTGGGAAAAGTGATTTGTCCGACTGTATATAACGAGATCGCTGTACTGGACCCCCATCTCCTGAAAATAAAAAAAGACGGGTTATGGGGCTGGGCAGACATGAAAACCGGGCAAGTACTACAGGCGCCGCAATACGACGAGGTGGATCAAAGTTACGTGCTGGAGGGCGCCGTACAAATCAGCAAAGGCCGCAAAGTAGGACTGGCGGCCGCTGATGGCCCTATCATTGTACCACTGGAATATGAAGGCTTCGATTACCTGGGCTACGAAGGAAGTCCCTTCTTCGGCTATACGAAACAGGGGAAAACCGGTATCATGCACAAAAATGGAACACCGGTAATCCCGGCTATCTATGATAAATGCAGCCATGGCCCTGGTCCGGATATTTTTGCCGTTACCCAACAGGATAAAACCGGCTTTGTGAATGCGGCCGGCAAACTCCTGCTTCCCCTGCAATATACCAATGTTGAATCGCTGGGCAATTTTGTGAAGGTAACAATGGGAAATAAAAAGGGAGTGGTGAACGCCGCCGGCCAGGAAATTATTCCTGCGCAATATGACGACATTAAATCTTTTGATGGAGGTGGATTGATTGCCGGTGTTGGACCAGTGAGAAATGCGTATAATGACCACGGTATGGCGCCATACTTTGCTGTTACCAGGGGCACAACAATGGGCTTGTTTGACAGCAAGGGTAAACAAATATTACCGGTTGCCTACACCGATATCAATGTAGTTATTTATCATAACCAGGCCTACATTGCTGTGCAACAAGCGGGTAAAACAGGCTTACTGGACAGCAGGGGCCAGACTGTGATACCTGTGGCTTATGAAGATATACCGGTGTTGTCCACCACTACCTATCTCTACAACGACGCCAATGCAGGAACCGATAAGGATGATTTCCTGCCCGTGGCGAACGATGGACGTATTGGTTTATTTAATATCGCTACCCGCAAGGAAATATTGCCGCCCAAATATGAAGGGATAGAATGGCAAAACAGCCAGCTGATGTCCCTGAGAAATGGCGACACAGCTTCACTGGCTACCCGCAACGGCGCCATTATCCGCGGTGGCAGGCAGTATGGCTTCTTTACTGCAGTAGATACCAACCGCATTGTGGAAAGGCGTTACGACAACAATGAATCAGTCTCCGTACTCACCGATATGGCCGGGAATGTCTTGTATACCAACACCTATTGGGAATTTAGAGATGACCAGGTTACCCGGCTACTAATGCCGGTCAACGCCAAAAGCGATCATCCGCATTTTGATAGTGGTCTGCTGAAAATATGGAACGCTTCCCGTAAAAATCTCTTTGTAGATACCAACGGAAAAGAAGTGGTGTTTGAAGGTTACAGTTTCGTGGGCGATTTTCACAATGGCCTGGCGCTGGCGGGAAGAGAGGGGACGCCAGACCAGGAGCTGTTCGGCATTATTAACCGGAACCGGGAAATCGTTTACCCGATGACGTTAGATGATATGGCTGCTTTTAACGACAGCCTGCTGATAGTTACCAAAGGCAAGCAGGTAGGCCTGATCCGGAAAGATGGCAGTACCTTTTTACCGTCGGTCTACGAAACCATCAGCGCCATTTACCAGGAACCATTGTTTAAAGTAACCAGCAAAGAAAAAGAAGGCCTGGTAGATGCCAACGGTAAGGTGATACTGCCGCCCGTATTTGATTATATCAGTTACCGGGAGAGAACCGGCTTGTTGGAGGTATCTAAAGATGGCAAGAAAGGTGTCGCGGACACCAGTGGCAAAATGCGCATTCCCGCTAAGTATGATGAGCTATACACCAACCGCCGGGGCGATGATAGCCTGTTTCCTATCCTGGTAAAAGAAGGGAAATGGTATTTCTACCTCGATGCAAATGGACAGGCTTTTCGTTATAAATCATTAAAGAGACAGTGATATGAAGATTAATCTATGGTTGATTAGCTGCCTGCTGCTCACCTGTCAGGCCAGGGCACAACAGGCTTCTATTTTCCAGCATGGTTTTGCCCGCGTTACCGACAACAATAAAACCTGGTATATCGATCGCAAAGGCGCAAAAGCCTTTGATGAGATCATCGGGTATTGGCACCCGGTAAGCGTTACAGCAGAAGGAAACCTGCAAACCAATGAAAAAGAACAAATGTTGCTGGTACGGCAGAATGGAAAAACCGGCGCCGTAACAGACCAGGGCGAATGGCTGCTGCCGCCGGTATATGACACAATAGCGTTGGAGTGGAAAGTCTACCTTGGCCTTTATAAAGATGGTAAAATGACCTATGCCGATACCCGTGGAAAGCTATTGCTACCCATGGCCTTTGACTCTGTAGGCATTCTCGATGATCATCACTTCGATGTGAAGGAAAAGGGTAAATGGGGCGTGTACGGCGTAGCCGAAAAGCAGCTCGTCATCCCGGCAACATACGACGCCTTCGATTACTGTGGCGGTTGTGGCAGTAAAAGTGATTACGTTTTTGCCGAAAAGAATGGTAAATGGGGAGTGCTTAATTTAAAAAATGAGGTGCTGGCGCCCTTCCAATACGAGCATGACCATTATATGATGCGCAGCGACAACTGGGTATTGTGTTTCAAAAAGAACCGGCAGGAGGTAGTACTTAACCTCGCTACCAAAAAGGAATATGCCGCTCCGGAGTACACACAAATGGATGTTATCGGCAACGGCATGCTGAAGGCAGAAAAGAATGGACACTATGGGCTCATCAACCCGGAAGGCAATGTTGTAGCCGATTTTAACTACGACGATATTTCCAGTCCTTACCCCGAATGGAACAATGGTCCTTATCTCCAGGTAACAAAAAATAAAAAGTCAGGTATCATCAGGGAAAATGGTCAGCCAGTATTACCGCTGATATATGATGGTGATATCATTTGTTACGGTAATTACTTCGTAGCACCGGTGAATGGCGATTATAACCTCCTGGATACTACCGGTAAGAAATTGCTGGCTGTTAATTACAATGAAATTACAGACTTCGAAAATCCTTCCCGGGAACAGCTTTTTAAGTTAAAGCAGAAAGCCGTATATGGATTTTATAACCCGGCTCTCCGCAAGCTGGTACCACCAGCATTTTTCGAGATCGATGATGCGCCGTGGCAGGGCTGCCTCACAGTATCTTACCAGGAGAAGAAAGGCGTATATAGCGCCGATGGGCGGATGTTGATCCCTATGGTTTATCAATCTCTAAACGCCTTAACATCCAGGTGGTGGACTGTGCAAAAATCGTCCGGCGTAGGTATCTGGGATGTCATGCAGCAACGGGAACTGGTACCAGCCACCTTCTATAACGTAGATCTGTTGCCGGGAGATAGCACCCTGCTATTGGCCACCAAACGCGACGTATATTCGAAAGGATTATACAACGGGAAGGGCCAGGTAGTATTGCCGTTGCGGTACTCCAGCATCACGGAAACAGGCAAGAACTTATACCTGTTGGTCAGCGACGCCAATAACAAAAGGAGTTATGCGATATTCAACAGCCGTACGCTGCAGCAAACACCACTGGCCTATGATGATGTAGACATAACAGGTCAGCAGGACCTACTGATTGTGACGAAGGGGAACAAAAAAGGACTGATTCATGCCACCGGCCAGGTAATACTGCCAGCCAACTATGAAGACATTCTTTACCTGAAGAACCAGGTCTTCAACCTCCAAACAGTGGGTGAGGATCAGACCATGGCGTATGGTTATGCTGACAGTACCGGTAAGATCATTGTACCGCCGGTGTATGCGTATTATGGCGGAGGCTATCCCGGGGTGGAAGATTCATTGTATCTCCCCATCACTAAACGGGGAAAGGAAGATGGACAAATGAGGTTTGGCCTGGTCGATTTCCAGGGAAGGGAAGTGCTGCCAGCTATCTACGACCGCATATTAAGGGAAGAAAACGGCCGGGGATTCCTGGTGGAGGTCAATCGCCAGTTTACGGTATTAAATGCCCACGCCCAGCCAGTCACTATCCAAACTTTTGATGACGTCATGATAGACCCCACCATGGCATATACAGCTACCGCTATTACCTACGATGGTCCCCTGTTATGCCGTAAAGGAGATACCTACCGGTACCTGCTGGCCGATGGCACCTTCCTGCCTTTGATAATAAAAGAAGTGATTCCATTTGAAGCGGATTCTGCGTACGGTATACCGGCGCTTTGATACCGGAAGAATAAAATGTCTACTTGATAATAATATGCCGCAAATCTCCGATGCCTCCGGGCAGCGGACTTGCGGCATATTACGGTGTCTGTGGAAAATGCTGGCAGGTATTTTCGTTGAAAGCGCCGTTTACCGGGTGATCATGGAAGCCATGCCAGCCGGTTAATTCAGACCATCGCCCATTCCCCCGAAGCCCGTAGTTCCAGGTGATGCGTCATACCGGTTTCTTTGATGAACATGTTATCATGTGATATCACGATCAATGTACCCTTGTAATCCGCAAAAATTTGCGTCAACACCTGGATATTATTAAGATCCAGGTTGTTGGTGGGCTCATCCAGCATAATCAGGTCTGGAGCGCGGTTTTGCAGTGTCATACAACAGAGCGATAACCGCAACATTTCACCTCCACTCAGTACAGCGCAGGATTTATCCCAGGTATCCGGGCCAAACAGGAAGTTGACCAGCGTAGCTTTGACCACGGGTGTGTCCAGCTTGCGCTCATTGAAAGCAAGCGCCTGGTCCAGCAGGCTTTTACTACGATCTACCAGGGAATAGTCCTGGTCCAGCAGCAGGCTCCTGGTATCTGCCCTGTACAGCTGTGTTGCTGGAACAACGAGATGCCCTAGTAACAGCCGCATTAGCGTGGACTTACCGCTGCCATTAGGCCCGGTAATGGACCATCGCTCGCCGCTTCTGATAGTGAAACTAAGCGGCGGCTGCCAGAGCATTTTATCCGGCGCCCAGGCATAGTTGAGCGAGGTGGCGGTCAGCAGTACTTTCCCGCGATGCAGCGAGGAATTTTCGAAGTATCCTTTCAGCATCCGTTGTACCTGTAGCAGTGCTGCAGCCTCTTTCCTGGCATCATGCAGCTCGCTCACTTTTTCGGCATGTACTTGCTGCAATTTGGCGGCGGAGGTTTCGCCGGCATTTCTCCGGGCATTCAGCAATATTTTCGGTAAACCTCCCTGTTGGCTGTTTTTCCGGGCGCGGGCATCGGCATGTTGCTTGCGTTCCAGGGCAATCTGCTGTTGCTTCTTTGCTTCTTTCAGCGTCTTTTCCTGGTGTGCCAGCTGCTGCTCTTTGGCGGCGGCTGCGATGGCCTTTTGTTCGGCGTAAAAATCATAGTTGCCGCCATATACGTTAATACCACTGACTTGCAGCTCCCAGATAGGATTACATAAGCGCAGCAGTTCCCGGTCGTGGCTCACCAGCAACAGGGTGCAATTGGTGGTGCTAACCCAGTCGTACAGTTGTTCCCGGGCGGCACGGTCCAGGTGGTTAGTAGGCTCATCCAGCAACACCACCTGCGGTTGAAAGATATCAATGCCCGAAAGAAACAGTCGCGTTTTCTGTCCCCCGCTCAAGGTTGACAGCAGCTGATCGGGACTGAGCGCCCCAATGCCCCATTTCTCAAAAGCTGTTTGATAGCGGGCTACAATGTCCCAGTCGTTTTCCAATAAATCATACAGCTCCTGGCGGGTATCGCCATTTTCAATGGCCTGCAATGCTTCCAGTAGAGGGGCAATGCCACAGGCAGCCGCTACAGACAGATGATCGAAGTGACCAAAATGCTGCGGTACATAATACAGGCGCTTACTAACATGGATAGTGCCGCTGTAGGCGGTTTCCTGCCCGGCAATAATGCGTAGTAAAGTCGATTTCCCTGCGCCATTATTCCCAACAATCGCTGCCTTTTCGTTTTTATGCAGTGAAAAGTGAATGTCCTGGAATAAGGGTTGGCCCGTAGGCAGTGTATAGCTGATATTTTGTGCGTGGATAAGCATGTGAAGTAGTCATGTTGAATAGGTCGGTAAAATAAATGTCCTGTGGCCAGGCAGCGTAGCAATGCTGCGGAAAATGTTGAAGTTTCATGTCAGTAAATTTTAGTGAAAAAATGCAGCGCATGTGGGTACATGCCGTATGTCTAAATCGATAAATAAATGGAAACAAAAAGAACACGCCGGATGGCATGTTAACAGGTGAAACCTGGTGTGTGTATGTGGGTTATGATCACATGAGAACGCAAAGGTAAAAAAAAATCTTAAATTTTAGGGTGATTTTTACCGGTTTACAGACACTAGTATATAAAACACCTGCTATGCACCACCAGCCCGCCATGCAGGTCGCACCCCATAGCGTATATACCTTCCCGTTAACAGTTTAAGAGATAACAGTAACCCCGGTTTTATTCATCGGAGATGAGTAAAACCGGGGTTACTGTTATCTTCCTGTATCCTGGCTAGCATGAATGCCGGAGATTTAGTAAATTCAATAGTGGAAACTACCATTGAATTATTATACGCAGCAACTAAAGATCCGTATTGTTATGAGACTAAGAGTAGCCAGGCATACGACTGATTTAAATAAAATGATTGCTTTTTACCAGGATGTACTGGGTTTCCGGCAACTGGGCGCCTTCCAGGACCATAGCTCCTATAATGGCGTATTCCTGGGACTTCCGGGCGAAAACTGGCACCTGGAATTTACCGTATCTCCCGATCATCCCCAGCACCATCCCGATGAAGACGACCTGCTGGTGTTGTACCCCGAAAGCAAAGAGGTTTTTACCAAAATGCTGAGCAAGGCCAGGAAAGCAGGGGCGGAGGAAGTGAAAGCCAAAAACCCCTACTGGAATAAACATGGTATTACTATCATTGACCCCGATGGGTTCCGCGTGGTACTGGTGATGGTACACTAGCTATTTCCAGCCGCCTCCCAAAGCCCGGTATAGAAATACGATGGCCTGCAACTGCTGCAGGTGGTCATTGATTTTACCTAATTGTGCCCCCAGCAGGCTTTGCTGGGCATTTAACACTTCTGTATAGTTGGCAAAGCCATACCTTACCAGTTCCTGCGTATATTCTACCGACAACTGCAGGTTCTGGAGCTGCAGCCGGCGGGAATTTGATTTTTCCTGGGCGGTCTGGTAGGAGTAAAGCGCATTGGATACTTCCTGGCCGGCGCCGAGTACCGCTGTGCGGAATCCTAGTACGGCCTGTTCCTGTTGCTCCTGCGCTATCTTCAACCTCGCTTTATTGAGTCCTCGGTTAAAAATGGGCTGGGTAAGTCCGGCCGTCAGGTTGCTGAGCCAGGACCCTGGTCCGGTCAGCGAAAGATAGGTGGTATATCCACCCGATGCGGAGATATTGAGTGCCGGGTAAAAATAGGTCCGGGCAACATTGGTTTGTTCAAAGTAATACCGCAGGTTATATTCGGCCGCCTGTACATCCGGGCGGTTGGCCAGCAATTGCGTTGGTACTCCTGTTTTCAGCAGCATAATGGGTTGCTGTGCATCAAGGGTACTGCGGGCAATAGGACCAGATATACGGCCCAGCAACAAGTTAATCTCGTTTTCGGTTTGCCGGATAGATTGTTTCAAATCTGGGATGGTCACCTCAGCAGCATAGCGACTGGCCTCACTTTGCACCACTGCTGCTCCCGTTACCACATCTGCTTTTTTCAGTTCCTTCATCACTTCCACGGTGGCCTGCCAGTTGACAACGGTTTGCTGGGTAATATGGAGTTGCTGATCCAGTGCCAGCAGGTTGTAGTAGTTGTTGGCAATATTTGCTATCAGGGCTGTTTGCACCGCCTGCGCATTGGCGTTGGCCTGTAACCACGATGCGAGGTAAGCACGTTTGGTACTGCGCAATTTGCCCCAGATATCAGCTTCCCAGTTGGCGGTGAGCTCAGCGCCCAGCTGCCTGGGGATTACACTTCTACCAGTATTGGCTTGATTGGAAGCTCCCGCCAGTATAGCGCTGGCATCGCCATTTATGGCAGGATAGAGCGCCTGCCGGCTTTGCGAATAACTGGCCTGCGCCTGGCGTACCCGCGACCAGGCTACCTGTAAGTCCAGGTTGTGTTGAATGCCTTCTTCCAGCAGTTGCTGTAACAGGGTATCGGTAAAAATCTCTTTCCAATGCAGCGTCGCAATGGTGTTGGTATCGGTGGTATTTATATCGCGGTATAGCTGGGTATCATTGATACCCGGCGACCGGTAAGGTTTGGTAATATGACAGGAGGCCAGTCCTCCGGCCAATAAGCTGATGATAATAATAATTTGTCTGACACGCCAATTCATGAGCTGATATTTTGATCCGCATACAGCGGGCATAATGTTAAAAGAACTATTCTCCCAGGGCGCCCTCATCTTCTTTGGGCGCACGTTTTACCTTTTCCTGTAAGGTTTGGAAGATGATAAACAAAGCGGGGGTAATAAATACCCCGAACAGGGTACCGACCAGCATCCCGCCTACAGCGCCCGTTCCAATGGAGCGGTTGCCATTGGCGCCCGCACCGCTGGCCACCATCAGGGGCACCAGGCCCAGGATGAAGGCAAAAGAGGTCATCAGGATGGGGCGTAGCCGTGCTTTGGCCCCATCTGCAGCAGCTTCGGCAATGCTCATCCCCTGACGCCTTCGTTCAACGGCATATTCCACGATCAGGATCGCATTTTTGGCCAGCAACCCAATCAGCATAATCAGCGTGATCTGCACGTAAATATTATTACTGATACCAAAGAGGTAGGCAAACAGGAAAGCCCCGAAAATACCCACCGGTACGGCCAGCAGGATCGCAAAAGGCAACAGGTAACTTTCATACTGGGCACTCAGCAACAGGTACACGAATATGAGCGACAGTAAAAAGATGTAAATCGTTTGACTGCCGCTGGCAAGTTCCTCCCGCGTAATACCGGAAAACTCGAAACCAAAGCCGGGCGGCAGTGTTTCTGCGGCTGACTGGTCTACCGCCGCAATAGCCTGCCCTGAGCTGTAACCAATATTGGGCGTGCCCGTGATGCTGATAGAGTTGAAAAGGTTGAAACGGGTAATCGCCTGCGGACCGTAGGTTTGCGTCAGTGTTACAAACTCGGTGACCGGCACCATCGCGCCATCCGGTGTGCGCACAAACACGGCATTTAAGCTCTCCGGCGTCATACGGTATTCTGGTGAAGCCTGCACCATCACCCGGTATTGCTGCCCAAATTCATTGAAATTAGACGCATACACACCTCCGAAATACCCTTGCATGGCATTGGTGATGTCGGTTACATTGAGCCCTGCATCCTTTATCTTGGGCACGTTCACATTCATCAGGTATTGCGGGAAGTTAGGATTGAAGGAGGTGGTGGCAAACTGTATTTCCGGGCGCTGTGTGAGTACGCTCAGGAAGTCCTGGCTCACTTTATAGAAGTGGGCAATATCACCGCCTGTTTTATCCTGCAACTGGAAAGTAAAACCGCTGGAGGCGCCAAAGCCCTGTATGGTGGCGGGCGCAAAGTATTTCACTTCCGCTTCCGTAATATCGGTCGACTTACGATTCAACTCTTTGATGATCTGCTGTATGGTGCGGGTGCGTTGACTCCAGGGAATTAGCCGCATAACCACCATCGCATAGTTGCTGCCACTGCCGGATAGCTGACCGCGGCCGGTCACCGCCAGCACATTATTGATTTCCGGGATGGTGCCGGCCAGTTTCTCCACCTTCCGGGCTACCACGTCGGTACGTTGCAGCGATGCATCCGGCGGCAGGGTAATATTACAATTGATAGTACCCAGGTCTTCCTCCGGTACAAAAGACGTAGGCGTTACACTGGCAATCACAAATAAGCCTACGCAAAACAATGCCAGCACCGACATAGGGATCCAGATACGCTTGCCAAAGAAGCGCAGGATATGCGTATAGCGGTTGGTCATTTTCTCAAAGGCCACGTTGAATGACCGGTAAAACCGTTGCAGGAAATTCAATTTCGTAGGGGCGTCGTGGTGAGGACGCAGAAACAGCGCACATAACACAGGGCTCAGCGTCAATGCGTTGATAGCCGACAACACGATAGCGATAGCCAGCGTAAGCCCGAACTGCCGGTAGAAAACACCGGACGAGCCGCCGATGAAGCTCACCGGGATAAATACGGCAGACATTACCAGGGTAATGGAAATGATAGCGCCGGATATTTCGTTGAGTGCGTCGATACTGGCTTTGCGGGCCGATTTATAACCCGTGTCCAGCCTGGCATGTACGGCTTCTACAATTACAATGGCGTCATCTACCACGATACCGATCGCCAGGATCAGGGCAAAAAGGGTTAACAGGTTAATGGTGAAACCAAACAGTTTGAGAAAAAAGAAGGTGCCTACAATGGCTACCGGTACGGAGATAGCGGGTATCAGCGTGGAACGGAAATCCTGGAGGAAAAGAAAAACGACGAGGAATACCAGTATAAACGCTTCAAACAGCGTATGGATCACTTTGTCGATCGATGCCGTTAAAAAGTCGTCTACGTTTTGCAGCACCACATATTTAACGCCTTTCGGGAATGATTTAGAGGCGTCGTCCATCACTTTCAGCGTTTGTTCGATCACATCACGGGCGTTGGAACCGGCTACCTGCGCTACGCTGATAGACACGGCGGGATAGCCGTTGGTACGGGTGCTGTTGAAATAACTAAGCGCGCCCAGCTCAATGCGGGCCACGTCTTTTAGCCGTAGTAAGCGGCTGCGCAGGTTAGACCGCAACACGATGTTACCAAACTGGGTGGTATCTACCAGGGTACCGGGATATTTGATAACATACTGGAACGCCTGGCCACCGCGCTCCCCGAACTGCCCGGGCGCTGCCTGGATATTTTGTTCCGCCAGCGCGGCTGTGATGTCGGCCGGCACCAGTCCGTAAGAAGCCATGGCCTGGGTGTTGAGCCAGATACGCATGGAATAGTCCATAGAACCGGAGGCAGACGCATCGCCCACTCCCTGGATACGTTTGATAACCGGCACAATGTTGATGTCGACATAATTTTGCAGGAAGGTCTGGTCAAACGAAGGGTTGGTACTATATACCGAGAAGATGAGCAGGTTACTGGTTTGTTTTTTCTGTACGGTAACGCCGGCACGGGTCACCTCCTGTGGCAGCAACGGCGTGGCGCGGGCCACCGCATTCTGTACGTTCACTGCGGCCATGTTGGGGTCGCTGCCTATTTTGAAACTAACGGTTATATTGGCGGAACCATCATTCCCGGCGGTAGACGTGATATAGTCCATATTCTCTACGCCATTGATCTGTTGTTCCAGCGGTACTACCACACTTTTAAGTACTACATCTGCATTGGCGCCACTATAGCTCGTTTGCACCTGTATGGTAGGTGGCGCAATATCAGGGTACTGGGAAATAGGCAGCGATACCAATCCCAGGATACCGAGAGTGACAATGATAATGGATACCACAGTGGATAATACCGGCCGTTCTATAAATCTTCTTAACATGACATTGTTTTAATGGATCAATCAGGGCACTCACAAGCTCTTATACAGGCTGTCTGCATTTACCATCCGTGGTTGGATCACCAGGTCTTCCCGGAGGTTGCTGATACCATCTACCACTATTTTATCGCCGGCTTTTACGCCCTGTTGTACCACAAAGGATTGCCCGGCAGCGCTGGCATTGGATCCTATGTCAACCGATCTGACTTTGTTGTCTGCATCTACCACATATACAAATAATTTACCCTGTATCTGGTAGGTGGCTTTTTGCGGTACCAGCAAGGCGGTATCTATGGTGCGCGGTACCCGTACAATGGCGCTGCTACCACTGCGTACCAGTCCATCGGGATTATCAAAAGTGGCCCTCATATTGATGGCGCCGGTTTGCGGGTTAATTAAGCCGCTGGCAGTTTCTACCCGGCCCTTACGGGGGAGTATAATGCCGTTGGCCAGCACCAGGGTCACCGGTGGCAGGGTAGCCAGCTTTTCCTGCATGGTGGCCCCTTTGGAAGCCAGGAAGAAGTCGAGTCCCTGTCTTTCATTGATGGAAAAATAAGCGTAGATCTGGGTGATATCGGAAACAGTCGTCAGCGGGTTGGCCGTGGTGCTGCTTACCAGGCTTCCTATTTTATAAGGCAATAAACCTACTACGCCATCGGCGGGACTGGTGATCAGGGTATAGCTTAAATTGGTTTTCGCGTTGTTGAGCGCCGCCTGGGCCTGGGCCAGTGCGGCCTGTTTGGATTGGAGGGTATAGGCGGCGGATTCCAGTTCATACGCACTCACAATATCTTTTTCCACCAGCGGCTTTACCTTGTTAACCTGCATCTGGGCAGCGTTTACGTCGGCCACCGCTATTTTGATATTCGCTTCGGCTGTATTCACGTTTTGTTCATACTGGGGTGCATTGATTTTAAATAAGAGCTGTCCCTTTTTAACGGTAGCTCCTTCATCAATATAAATAGCCTCTACGTATCCATCTATTTTCGGCCGGATTTCAATATTCTGTATCCCCATAATGGTAGCCGGGTAATCGGAGTTGATGACCGCATTTTGCGGTGCTAGGGTAATGACCGGGTAGGGCTTGATGACCGCATTTTTACTGCCACCTTTGTTGTTTTTACAGGCGCCTAATATCAGGAGGAGAATGAAGGCGGTTACAGACTTACGCATGACGGTTCGTTTAATGAAATCCATTCGTTTATATTTTACAGCGACAGTGAGGACCGGCTACCGGGAAAGTATCCGGCAATACAGACACCCGACAGGTATTAAGAGTAACTATCTGTTTTATCGTATTGTTCAAAAACAATCAATAATTATTCGTTATACGGCGATGGCAGCATTGGTCACCTGCTTTCCAGTACAAAAATGTAACGGCTTTCTGTCGCAAAACTGGAGTTAGTTAGACCGGCGTAACCAGGGGGAGTTTATTGTACCAACCGTTAAACACTGTTAAAGTGGGAAGGGTAGTGGGAGAGAAGAGAAAAATAGATGGCTGATATATCCGTATACGTTGTAAAAAGGTTAGGATACTGGACGACCCTAACCGACCGCGTAAAGATACCTGTATTCCCGCATTACGGGGAGGGCCGGCAAGACATTTACAGGGGCAAATTGCGACATCCGTTTATTCCCATTTAAACAGCTTCACCGAAAGCACCGCGATAATAATAGCCCATACGAGCAAGCCGGCCAACTGTACCGGTATTTGCCAGATATGCAATCCTTCGAAGGCAATTTTGCGTAACCCGTCTACAAAAAAAGTTAAGGGCAGCATTTCGCAAAAAGACCGCAACCAAACGGGGTAGTTATCAATAGGGAAAAATAATCCGCACAACAATATTTGCGGTACAGTCAGCGTATTGGCTACCGGCGCTATAGAGCTCTCATTGCGGATCAGCCCACTGATCATAAAACCAATGCCCATAAAGATCACAAGTCCAAATACCGACAACAACAACATTTCCAGGAACGTAAAAATGCCATTTACCAGGGTAAAGTGAAAAGCGAAATATCCCAGGGCAGTGATAATAATAAAACAGATCACCTGGAACAACAGGCGGCTGATCATCTCTCCCAACAGTAAAAAAGAACCTTTGATAGGGGTCACATAAATACGTTTTAGCACCAATGTGTGCCGTAAATTAAATAGCAGGAAGGCCGATCCAAACACACCGGCCATCAATAGCGAGAAGCCGAGTTGTCCGGGCAAAATAAAATCGATCTGCCGGTACACCCTTCCCGGAACATGTACCATACGTACGCTGGCAGCTACCGGCTGATCCGGTAACGTTTCACGGTTTACCCGGGTCGCCACTTCCTGTAGGGCTGCCTGTACCAGCGGCAGTTTGTCGGCCACAGCGCTGCTTCCCAGCAGGTCGGTATGAAACTGGGGAGCGCCGTTTATGACCACCGGTGGATGCAGGTATAAAATGCCGGCGATCCTTCCCTTTTTTAAATCCGCCAGCATGGCAGCGGAGTCTTTTCCCTGGCTGAGGTCAAATATTTTTACCTGCCGGATGGCGGTATACATGGGATTGCTGGTATCGCTGTGTGGCGACAATACTATCTTCACTTTTACCGCTGTATTGTCGACCATGGCGCCGAATACTGTCACGAAAATGATAGGGAATAACAGGGCAAACACTACAGAGGTAGGGCTGCGCAAGGTGGCGATCAAACTGGCCCTGGACAGTACCAGCGCCGCTTTTAACTGACTATATTTTTTAGACATACACGAGTTTACCAGATAAAAGGTAATAAAGCTTTGCGGTTAGCCGGATAACCAGGAAACTGTGCCTGGTACCAGCGATGGTTCGACAGCGCCCGGGGCACCAGGTTGGCCAGCGTCCAGGTAAAAAATGCCAACCCCGGCAAACTCCAGGTGAGCAGGGCATAACCACCCCATTCCAGGATTTCACCTGCCAGGTTAGGCGAAGAAATATATTTGAAAAGCCCTACCTGTGGCAGCTTATAGCCGGTGTCGTACTTTTGCCGCAGGTGAATCAGGTAATAGTCTGATCGCCAGTTGATAAACATCCCGGTGAAGAATAATATCAACCCTGCAATAAATGCGGGGCTGCTGTACCAGCTGTCCGCATAATGTCCAAACGCCGCAAACCAGATGCCTAACAGAGAGCCGTTGATCGCATTAAACAGCATGGCTGACAGCATAATAATGACCGGCATTTTTTTCCCGCGGGTACGTATCATCAACGGATATACGAAACTGCGATGCAGGTAATGCAGCAGGAACAGCCCCACCATTACACCGGCGGGACTACGCCAGTGGAGAGTACCGTAGGGAAGCCAGGCCAGGAAAGATACCAATACCGTTGCCTCCATCAGCATCCAGCCGGTTTTATTGTCGATCATCGGGCCCCATTGTTCATTACTATACCGGCCATAGGGCGCCTCCCGGCGCAGCAGGTACAGGCCCGAGCCAATCCCGGTGATAGCCCAGCAAAGGATAAATAGCTGGTAGTAATGGAATGATAAGTAGTCTATCATGGGAGTATACCGGTTTGTTTGAACCAATCAATTGTGTCTTGTAAAGTAGTAATAAATGCGCGGGGCGTAAATTGCAGCTCCGCAGTGGCCGCCGCATGATCAATCTTCCGGTTACTGTAAATGAGATTGTAGACCGACTGCCGCGTATAAAAAGGCGGTCCACCACTGATGGTAGCCAGCAGGCGCACCAGCGGCAGCATGCCGAATATCAGCCATAGCGGCAATACCGGCCGGGAAATGGAACGGCCCCTGATCCGGGAGGTTTCCTGTTGCAGGGTTACCAACGATACCCATTGTCCGCTCAACAGGTACACCCTGCCGGTAGCGCCCATGGTAAGGGCATTGACAACAGCACCGGCAACATCGCGTACGTCCACAAAGTCCACCCCGCCGGGAAACAACGCCGGGATCCTGCCCCGGTACATATTAACAACGGCCTTGCCAATCAGGGAGGGCTGCCGGTCGTAGGGGCCCATTACTGCCGTAGGCGCCAGCACCGTTACTTCCATGTCCCGGCCATGATGTTCCAGGGCAATGGCTTGCGACAGGGCCTTGGAATAGTCGTAGCCATGCCGGGCAGTGGTAGCGCCGCGCTGCTCATTCATGGGCTCGTTGTAGGGAGCCTGTTGAAAGGCGGTAACGGAACTAAGGTGAATAAAACGCTTTACGCCCGCAGCCCGGGCAGCAGCCGCCAGCAGGCGGGTGCCCTCCGTATTGGTATGAACCAGTGTTTCATCGGGCTGGTCATCGACCGATATCATGGCAGCCAGGTGTATCACAGCGTCGACGCCGGCAACCAATTGGTTGATCGCCGCGTCATCTAACAGATGTCCATGTACGAAGGTGATGCCCGGATCAGCCGACGCCGTGGGAGGTTTACGGGTGAGTAACCGCAGGGTATGGTTGCGGGAACGTAATAGGGGGATCAATGCCGAGCCGATGTATCCGGATGCGCCTGTGATCGCAATTCTCATCTTGTAAAAATATAATTCACCTGTAAAAGATAAGCGAAATTGATAGCAATGACAATTTGTATATATTTGTTTGGAATTGAGAATGTACTGAGCTCCTATAGCCGAAGAATCCATGAAATCAAAAGCTTATAAGCCACATCCGGCGTTGCAGGCCCTGGTGAATTGTATTAGTATTTACGAGGTGGATTTTACTGAAAGCACCTCCTTAACCAACACTTACCGGTTTGTCCCTGCTTATCAACGTTATATTATTTTTTACCTGGAAGATCCTATCAAGGTATTAAAACCCGGTAACGAGGGATTCGTGGCCAAAGCCGCCTGCGTTACCATCGGTCCGCAGGAGCAGGCCGTTACCCTCGACATGGGACAAAAACACCTGGCCCTTTGTGTAGCCTTTCAACCCGGCGGTTTGCACCGGCTGTTGAAAATCCCCATGTCCGAGATGTACGAACAGGATTTCGATACCAGCCTCTTATTGGGAAATGAGATCGGGGAGATTACAGAAAGGTTGAAAGAGGCCGATGACTGGGATCACATGATCAGTATTATCGAGTTTTATCTCCTGAGAAAGGTGGAAAAACTGAAACCCCTGTTACCGGTAGATTTGGCCATGGAAGCCCTGGTAAGCAGCGGCGGCGCCCTGTCTATGGATAAGCTGGCATCGGAAGCCTGCCTTAGCCTGCGCCAGTTCGAACGAAAATGTACGGAACGCCTGGGCATGCCGCCTAAACAGTATTCCCGCCTGATACGGTTCTGTAAGGCCTACCAGCTGAAAGAAATGTTCCCCGACAAAACATGGACGGAAATAGCGTATAAAAGTGGTTACTACGACCAGATGCACTTTATCAGGGACTTTAAAAAATTTGCTGGCATTACGCCCTCTTTTATCAATGAAGAAGAACTTCAAACCACTATTCGATTACATACCATCATGAAGTAAAAGCGAAAATGTCGTTTTTGTACTATGAAGAGGCTGCTTCTCACGATAATTTTGTAGCCGTAATCAGTACATGACTTGTCTTCGCCAGCTACCTTACAGCAAACAGCGGCTATGTTTGCAGGAGTACCATGCCAGAAAGATATTCATTTGAAAGAAATGGAGAGGGATCATGTTGTCTTAAAACAGTCTTAAAAATTGTGTTAACATACCATCTGCACCTGAAAAAGGAACGCCATTCTAAAATCGGGTAGAAGCATCATCCATAGTAGGTTGCCCCAAACCTTATCCAACCGGTTTACCTGCTGGTATTGGCAGCCAGCCGGCGACCAAGGTGAAAAGCACTGGTATTACCTACACTGTATGCTGTACTGTAAAATGTTTACCAGCTTATCAACCAAATTTTCTACAGCTTTACCCGGGTAAGTTATTTATTTATCCCTGTATGTGCTACCCACATCCATGGCCGCATTTCATGGCTTATATACTTATGGATAGATGTCAAAAGGCGTCTATCCATAAGTATATATTCTACTTTTAGCAGAAAATATCACCGATAATTATTACACTTGCAAAAATTGATAGGCCATTATGTTAGGCAAGTTTTTTCCTGCAGGATTGTTCTGTGTTTGCTATACCATGTCCGTAACCGCCAATACCGTCGATTCTATCCCCGCC
Organism: Chitinophaga eiseniae; assembly: GCF_012641265.1. Lineage (GTDB taxonomy): Bacteria > Bacteroidota > Bacteroidia > Chitinophagales > Chitinophagaceae > Chitinophaga > Chitinophaga eiseniae_A. The sequence continues at coordinate 677,040 of NZ_JABAHZ010000001.1, forward strand.
ACGGTGGCCGATAATACAGGACTGGAGCTGGTATCCAGGCAATTTGCGTTTACAGAAGGTCCGGCAGCTGATAGAAAAGGCAATGTTTATTTTACCGACCAGCCGGATAATACAATATGGAAATATGATACTGCCGGCAACCTATCCATTTTTATGGGCCCCTGCGGGCGTTCCAATGGCATGTATTTCGACCGGCAGGGCAACCTGGTTACCTGCGCCGACGAGAAAAACCAACTCTGGTCCATTTCTCCCCAGGGAAAAGTAACGGTATTGGTCAGCGATTTTGAAGGACATCGGCTCAATGGCCCCAACGACGTTTGGATAGCGCCTAATGGCGGGATTTACTTTACAGATCCCTATTATCAGCGCGACTACTGGACCCGCACCCAACCGGATATAAAGGAGGAAAGGGTATACTACCTGGCGCCCGGCGCTAAAAAGCCGGTGGCGTTGCAGACCAATGTTACAAAGCCCAATGGCGTGATCGGCACCCACGACGGCAAAACTTTATATATCGCCGATATTGGTGCCAGTAAGGTGTATCGTTACCATATTGAAAAAAACGGGAGCCTGTCTAATCAAACACTGGTATCCGGTAAAACTGTCGATGGATTTGCAATAGATGCCCATGGAAATGTATACATGTGCGGAAACGGCATCACCGTAATAGACAAAGAAGGAAAGGAAATAGGGGTGATTACCGTGCCGGAAGACTGGACAGCCAACGCCTGTTTCGGTGGAAAAAATAAAAATGTACTATTTATTACCGCCGGTGCCGGATTTTATAAATTACGCATGAAAGTGATAGGAGGGGAATAGTCGGGGTTTATTCTCCCGGAAATTGTAATATTGCGGCTGAAACTAAAATTACTATTTATGTCAGTGGCGATGGACATTATGCGAGCATTGGACCCCGCGGGATTGGAACGGTTTAAAATCAACCTCGATAAGCCGGAACAACCGGAAAAGATAGGAGAAGTATGGACACTGAAAGTGGTGCCCTTTGAGCAGACTACCGATGCCAGGAAAGCATTCAATCAACTCTTCGACAATAACCGCACCGCCAAATCCTGGGTGGTGGAAAGCAAGGCGGAGGCGATTGCAGTAGTACAGGAGCTATACCTGCAATATGCTGATAAATTGCCCCAGCCTTTTGACGAAGCCCGTCTCAATATTGACCAATACCCACCCAACGGACGCTATTCTATCCTGATCCATATTAAAGATATCTGGGAATAAGCCGGGTATGCTTATGGAAATTTCCCGGTGTTGCATCTCTACCACATGCCCCGTAAATATCCACATATACACCATCTGTTGCTGCTATGGCTGATAATAGGCATAGCAGCTTGTAAAGAAAAGCATACCTCATCTAAAGGCGGTGTCATTACATTATCTCCACCGCCCTATTTACTGTCGCCCGATACTGTTAAGCTACGGAAGCAGGCCCGGTTGCTGCGGCAATACGCGCAAACCCACGGCTATAATACGAAACTGGCTTTCCTGGTCGATTTCAGTGTTTTCTCCGGCAGCAAACGATTTATTTGCTACGACCTGGAACACCAGCGGGTACTCAGTTCCGCGCTGGTATCCCATGGACAGGGTCCTGACTTCCGGGCAGAGAAAGTGGTGTTTTCCAATGTGCCGGGAAGTCGCTGTTCTTCTTTGGGTAAATATCGTATAGGCGCCAGGTATAGTGGGCAATTTGGTACGGCATATAAGCTCCATGGACTGGACAGTACAAACAGTAATGCATTCAACAGGTTTGTGGTATTGCACAGTTACCGCGCTGTGCCCGCAGTAGAGCAGGAGCAGGGCATTTGTCGCAGCGACGGCTGCCCCATGTTAAATCCTGCCTATTTAGCGTCGCTCGGGCCTTACATCGATCGGGCCAATCGTCGTATCCTGCTATGGATTTACCGATGACAAACCAATGTTAGCGGCGTACAGGCAAATCGAGCCGCATGAGGATATCAGTTTGTTCCTCGCTGCCCAGCATAAATTTGTGTTTGTCGAACGGCGCAAATCCGTGTTTGTCGTAGAAACCGATAGCATTGGTATTATGCTCCCAAACGCCCAGCCAGAGAAAAGGGGCTTTTACTGCGTCTGCCAGTTCCAGGGCACGGTTCAGTAACAGCTGGCCAATCCGCTGGCCCTGATGCGACTTAAGTACGTATATCCGTTCTAGTTCCACCGCGCGGCTGTTAAATAATTCAGATTGCGCCGTCCGGTAGTTAATTTTCATATAGCCGAGTGGGTTATTGTTCAGCATAGCAAAATAAAATTCGGAATCAGGGTGGCTCATTTCAGTCGTTAGTTTGGGGAGGTTCATGTTTTCCCGGAGATACTGCGCCATATTTTCAGCCGTATTTACATCGGCAAAACTTTCCAGGAACGTTTGCCGGGCTACCTGTTGCAATAATTCCACCTCCGCGGTGATAGCAGGTACAATAAGGATTTCTTTCATTTTTGCTGGGTTATAATAATAGAATATATTGTTGGTTAATTTGTGACTTATGGCAATGATACGAAAAGCATTTACAACGATATTGATACTGGTACTCGCTACCGGCACACTGGCTCAAAAAGTAGCACCTGTTAACACAGATATACAGGAAGGGGATATTATTTTCCAGGTATCCCAATCAGATCTGAGTACGGCTATCCAGTTGGCTACACATTCCAAATATAGTCATTGCGGGATAATTTTTAAAAGAGGAGATGCCTGGTATGTGTACGAAGCTTTACAACCAGTGAGATATACGCCATTACAGGAATGGATCGCCAGGGGGAAAGGAAAACACTTTGTTCAAAAACGCCTCAAAGATGCCGCCACACTGCTGACTCCCGGCGTAGTCGGTAAAATGAAAGCAATAGGATCGCAGTATGATGGAAAGGATTATGACATCTATTTTGCCTGGTCGGATGAAAGAATGTATTGTTCCGAACTTGTCTGGAAAATCTATAAAGGCGCTACCGGGCTGGAGATAGGAACATTACAGGCCTTAAAGGATTTTGATCTGCACAGTACTGCGGTAAAACAGCAGATGGAACAAATTTACCGGGGACATATTCCCCTGGATGAAAAAATTATCTCTCCCGTCAGTATGTTCAATTCACCACTGTTAATCACAGTGGCCAGCAAATAAGATATCACGCAAAGACACAAAGGAGCAAAGCAGCATAAGAAAGTGTAAAAATCTTTGCTGCTTTGCTCCTTTGTGTCTTTGCGTGCACCCTATTGTGCAACGGCTTGTTTTGCCAGGTATTCCGGCAAACTGGTACCGATAATATAAGTCCAGCCTTGCGTGAAACTGGCCACCCCGAAGTTGGAATCCTCTCCGGAAGGGAAAGTATGTAAACCAGTATGCGTCAAAGTGAGCTTTGTTTTTTTTCCTTCTGCCGTCAGTTCCCAGGTAACTTCTGAATTGCCAGGGTACCCTTCATACCTCCAGGTATAACTGAGTTTCTTACCAGGTATTACCTCCGTGATTTTACAATGATGCAGGTATTGTTTCGTTTCGCTGCCGCCGCTGAAGCTGAATTCAAAGCCTACGGTGGGACTGAAAGCGGAGAGATCGAAATACCATTGTTTCATTTTGTCTTTGTCTGTAATGGCTTCCCATACAGCATTTACAGGTGCATCCAGGATACGCTCAATGACTAAAGGTGTGTTACTCATGGTGACTTGTTTAAATAGATGAAAAATGAGGTAGTTACTTTTTCTTACGGGAAGGCTTTTCCGTGGCCGCCAGGAAGTTTTCCAGGGCATCCAGTTTTTGTGTCCAGAAAGCGTGGTATTGCGCCGTCCAGTCCGCCACCGCTTTCAATTGCCGCAAATCGGCGCTGCAATAACGCTCCCGGCCATCCTGGCGGATAGTAACCAACCCGCATTCTGTTAAGATCCGGATATGTTTGGAAATTGCAGGCCGGCTGATATCAAAGTTGTCGGCGATGGCATTCAGATTCAACGTAGTGTTGGCCAGCAAGCCAATGATCTGCCTACGGGTTGGATCTGCTATTGCCTGAAATACATCTCGTCTCAAGGAATCTGTTTTTATTGTGTAACCATTCGGTTACAAATATAGGGAACCGAATGGTTACATAAAAATTTTTTTAGAGAAGCAGTAGATGAAAAATACCGGATTATCAGGGGAAGGTATTATTTTACGCCATTCAACAGTAAATGACATGCTATACAAACATTCCACGCTTCTTTGCCTCCTGGCGCTGCTGCTGGGCTTTTCGGCCATCGCGCAATCTAAAAAAGTGAACATCGTTTTTATTGGTAACAGCATTACCCAGGGCGCCGGGTTACCGCATGCCGATAAAGAAGCTCCGCCCGTAAAAGCCCTGGAGTGGCTGCAGAAAATAATGCCTGCCGCCGCAGTGCATATCAGCAACCAGGGCGTTAGTGGTTCTACGACAGTTGATTTCCTGCCCGCCACTAATCGTTTATTCAATAACGTGGTAAAGGTTGCCGATGCTTTTAAGGCGGATAAGGATGCTACCCTGGTATTTTCCATGGTATTGGGCACAAACGACAGCGCAGAAGAAGGCCCCAATGGCTCTCCGGTATCGCCGGCTAACTATAAAGCCAATGTGAAAACAATTGTAGACCGGCTCCTGGCCGACTATCCCGGTTGTATCGTTATCCTCCATCATCCGATCTGGTATAGCCCCACTACCCAGAATAGTTCCCGCTACCTGGCAGCAGGACTCGCCAGGCTGCAATCTTATTTCCCGGTGTTAAATACTATTGCCGCCGAATACCATATTACTCATCCTAAGCAGGTATTCATCGGCAATACCAGTGGTTTTGACTATTTTAAAAAACATCCCGAATGGTATGTTCAGGAACATGGTAAAGCCGGCACCTTTCAGCTGCATCCCAATGAAAAAGGAGCAGAAGAGCTGGGCATTTTGTGGGCAAAGGCCATCAAGCGGGTATTGTCTGGTAAACTGTAAACCCGATAAGCCAAAATCAAATATCTTTGCGTCATGGATATAGCATTTGATGAACAGTCGCTGGCTGTAAAATATGATGAAGACATTGATGATACCCTGGCCTGGGAGGATGTGATACGCATATCAGGTTACAAAGTATATGCATACCCGGGAGAGCTGACCTTCCTGGCCTTCGAAACATCGGATGGCGAAATCCTGGAGGTGTCGGACGAAATGAGTGGCTGGCTGGAACTGGTAGGAGGTTTGCATAATATTTTCAAGCTATCATCCAATTGGGAAGAGGAGTTAGCAGACTGTGAGCCCGGAGGAGAAGATATTACCCTGTTTACAAAATAATAAATGGGGAGAAGATATAAACGCCCATCGTAGTGGATCTACGATGGGCGTTTCGCTGTTTATTCAGCGCGTAAACTATTCACAGGGTTATCTAAAGCTGCTTTAACTGCCTGGGCACTAACAATCACCGCAGCTATCAGCAAGGCGCCGGTGCCGGCTATAATAAAGATCCAGGCATTGAGCGGCACGCGGTAGGCAAAATCCTGTAGCCAGCTTTTCATGGCCCACCAGGCCAGCGGGAACGCTATCGCCGCGGCAATGATGACAAGCCGCAGGAAGTCGGTCGACATCAACCGCACAATACCACTGATACTGGCGCCCAGCACTTTCCGGATACCGATTTCCTTGGTACGCTGTTCTATGGTAAAAGAGGCCAATCCAAACAATCCCAGCGAGGCAATTACGATGGCCAGAATAGAAAATATCATAAACAACTCGCCCAGCCGCTGTTCCGCCAGGTATTGCTTGTTATAATCTTCATCCAGGAAGAAGTAACTGAACATAGCGCCTGGTATCAAAGTATGCCAGGTCTTTTCAATGCCCGCGATGGTAGTGGCTGCATTGCCCGTATTCATTTTTACGCTGATATAGGCCAGCGACCAGGGCCTGTAAAATATAGCCATGGGCGTTACACCCTGCTGCAACGAGCTAAAATGAAAATCTTTGTATACCCCGCATATCCTTCCCCAACCCCAGTCAAACTCCTGCCCCAGTGCCTCTTCTGGCTTCTTCCATCCGAAGAAGGGAAGCGCGGATTCATTGATCATAATATCCGGATGACCGGTGGTATCTACCACCATGTTACATAGGCGTCCCGCCAATAATTTAATATCATAAGTACGGAAAAATTGGTCATCGGCAGTCAGCAAACGGGCATCTGTTTTTTTAGTGTGGTCGTTTTTCAATTGCAACAGGTTGTTGCCAAAATCCCGGCCGGGAATACTGCTGGAGGCACTTACCGATAATACATCCGCCTGTCCCCGCAGTTTTTCTGCCAACAGCGGTAATTGTTTCCTGGCTTCATTTCCGGCAGTAGGGATTACCAATACCTGCGACTGGTTAAAGCCGAGATCCTGGTGTTTCATAAACTGCAACTGTTTATACACCACAATGGTGGCAATGATCAGCAGTATGGATATGGAAAACTGGGTGACCACCAGCGAGTTCCTAAGTACATTGGTTTTTCGCTGCCAGGCATAGCGTTGTATAATCCGCGATGGACTGAACCCTGAAAGTACAATGGCAGGATAGATGCCCGATAATAAGCCGATTAACAGGCTAATACCCAGCCCGGCACTAATAATACCCGGTGCCAGTAGGGTAGCAAACGTAAAATTTTTGTCAGCAACATGATTGAAGGCGGGTAACAATAATAGCATCAGGAACAGGGAGGCGATGAACGCCAGGCTGCTCATCATGCAGGATTCCAGCATAAATTGGAAGATCAGTTGCGCACGCTGTGCTCCAATTACCTTCCGTACACCCACTTCTTTAGCCCGGGTAGTAGCCCTTGCGGTAGCGAGGTTCACAAAGTTGATCCCGGCTATTAACAGGATAAACAAGGCAATGAAAGAAAGAATGCGTATGTAAAGCGCATCCCTGTTTTTACTGAGCTCATAGCGCAAATTGGAATGAAGATGAATCGAAGCCAGTGGTTGCATGAAATGCGTATATACCTGCCCGTTAGCTTTGATTTCATCACCTACATACTTGTAGGCGATAAACCGGATCTGTGGTTCAAAAGCAGCCACAGATACATTGGGCTTCAACCGGACGAAAGTCTGCACCATCGTGCCGTGCCAGTTATCGGTATTCTGTTGGAACCACTGTTGGTGCTCTACCGAAACGGTAGAGATAATGAAGTCGGGCCGGAAGTACGTGTTAAACGGGATATCTTTCAACACGCCCGTTACCCTGTAATGGGTACCATTGATGTTGAGCGATTGATTTAGCCAGTTGCTGGCATTGCTTTGATGTCCGAAATATTTGGTGGCTTTTTCTGCCGTCAGTAAAATACCGTCTGCGTCGTTTAGCGCGGTGCGGCTGTCACCAGCCAGGAGCGGGTAGGGGAGTACTTCGAAGAAAGAACTGTCGGCAAAAAAAATGCCTTGTTCTGGTATTTGTTTTTGGAGAGAAGTACTTATTACCCCGTTGTTGCCATAATTAAATATCCGTACCGTATTGTTTACCTGTGGGTATTCCATCAGCGCCTTAGCGAGGTTGCCGGAGGTAGCGGCAAACCGGATATTATCGTTCGTTTGGGTTTTCACATCCATCCCTATCCTGTATACCTGCTCCTCTTGCGGTATCCAGCGGTCGTAACTATATTCATCCCGCACATAAATGGCAATGAAAAAACAGGCGGTCAACCCAAGCGTTAAACCAACGAGATTTAATAAGCTATGGGTAATGTTTTTGCGAAAATTTCTGAACGCAATTTTTAATTGACTTCTGATCATGGCAGTACAACTTGTGAAAACAGGAAGGCGAAGGAAGTGCCAGGCTTGTATGAATTGATTATCAATAGGTAATATACCGTATATATCTCTCAGGTTGTCCGTTTTTATGACAGGATGTTCATTTCTGAACATATCAGGCACCCAGTTCTTTTTACCGGTTATGTAATTGATACCAACTGTTTATAAACAGAAAAGTAAATTTATCTACCACAAAAATTTTCTTCGTATTAGTCTATTGATTTGGTAGACTAAAAACTTGTTGGTACTTTTAACCTTGATAAAAATCTAAAGATCGCTTAACGCAACCCGAATCAATATAAACAGTTTTTTTAAAAATTGGCCTTAAACATTGGTGAGCAAACGCTTTACCAGCTGCGGCTACGGCAACAGCCTGCAGGGGGCCCAAAATGTTACCTATGGACTCTTTTTACTATCAGTCTTTCCCAGGGAGATGGAGGAGCTTACTATTGCTCGTTATTTTATTGGCTCCCTTGTTCCTGCTGGCGCAGGAAAAACGTACAGGCGTTACCGGTATTGTCCGCAATGAACGGCAGGAAGCTATTCCCGGCGTATCTGTGACGATAAAAAATGCAGTCAATGGCGGCATTGCATCTACGCAAACCAATGCCAGTGGCGTATTTAGCTTTCCAATCCTGGCTGCTGGCGGTCCTTACACCGTGCAATTCAGTTCTATCGGCTACGAGCCTACGCTGCAAAGTGGCATTACATTAACAGAAGGGGCCACCCGGCAACTGACGATTGTGCTGAAAGAGTCCACCTCCTCGCTCAACCAGGTCGTAGTAGTGGGGTATGGGGTACAACGCCGCAAAGAAATCACAGGCGCCGTAGCTTCTGTACGGTCAGCCGATCTGAAAGATCAACCGGTAACCACCTTCGAGCAAGCCATTGCCGGCAAGGTAGCCGGTGTACAGGTGTTGCAGAATACCGGCGCGCCCGGAGGCAGCATGAGCGTGCGTATCCGCGGGCTCAACTCCATCTCAGCCGGCATCGACCCACTCTATGTAGTAGATGGTATCCCGCTTTCCAACGATCTTAAAAACCTGCAGGGCTCCACTGATGTTGTAAACATTGCCGGGCAGGCCTCTTTCCAGAAATCGCCAGACCCGCTCAGCACCTTGAACAGCGATGATATTGCCTCCATCGATATACTGAAAGATGCATCTTCCGCAGCTATCTATGGCTCCCGGGCATCTAACGGCGTGGTATTGATTACCACCAGGAAAGGAAAGCCGGCAGGCCCGCCTGTATTCGGCTACAGCATGTATGCAGGCTTTCAGCAGGTAAGCAGGAAAATAAAACTGATGGATGCCTACGAGTGGGCCAAATATAGCTACGATGCTAAAAACAACGCTTATCTCGATTTCAGGCCCTCCGGTAAAATCACCGACGACAACGCTACCCGGGGCAGCTCCAACTACCAGATAGCACCGGAAACACTGCCTTACCTGGCAGGGCAGCAGGGGCTGGTGAATACCGACTGGCAGAATGCCCTGTTCAGAACAGCGCCGATTCAAAACCATACCTTGTCCGCTTCCGGCGGCAGTGACAAATTCCAGTACTATATCTCCGGTAATTATCTTGATCAAACAGGTATCATCCTGGGATCAGGGTATAAAAGATATGGTGTGCGGGCTAATCTCACTGCCGACCTCACCTCACGTTTAAGGGTAGGCGTTAGCCTCAACCCTACATTTGATCACTACGACCTGATCAACAGCGAGGGACCCTGGACATTTGACGGGGTACTGAGTAATGCCCTGAAGGCTTCTCCCATTTTCCCGGTGTATAATGCGGATGGCTCGCTGGCCACCAATCGCCAGAATATATGGGCGTTTGGCTATTCAGGAGGAGAAAACCCCGTCGCACTGGCCACCCAGATCAAGGATAAAATGGATCATATCCGCAACCTGGGAAGCGCGTGGGGAGAATATGAAATTATCAGGGGATTGAAGTTTAAAACCTTCTTTGGCGCAGATATTAACCATTTCAGCCGCAACTATTTCCGGCCTTCCACGTTGGGTACCTATAAGCCTATACAACAAGGTGCACCCACGATTCCCAAAGGATCTGCGCAAACGGCTTTGTCTACCAACTGGCTCTGGGAAAATACACTGACCTACCAGTTTAACATACACGATAAACATAAGCTCGATGTCCTGGCTGGTTATACCTCTCAGAAGAATGTGACCAAAGCCAGCGAAACCGATGGTACCGGCTTTCCTAACGATGCCGTACAAACGCTGAATGCCGCTACCATTACCAGCGGTACTTCCACGGAATCGCAATGGTCGCTGATCTCTTACCTGGGCAGGGTCAACTATAACTACGACGATAAATACTTTGTGTCGGCCAGCATTCGTAGTGATGGATCCTCCCGCTTCGGGGCCAACAACAAATGGGGCTATTTCCCGGCCGTTTCCGGCGGCTGGCTGATCAGCAATGAATCCTTCTTTAAAGTAAAACCGGTTTCTGAGTTAAAAGCAAGGGTGAGCTACGGTACTTCCGGTAACTTCCAGATTGCCAACTATGCAGCTTATGACCTGTTGTCATCCAACGGATATGTGCTGGGGCCAGGTACAGGTAACGCCGCGAATGGCGCGGGATTATCACAGCCTGCTAACCCGGACCTGACCTGGGAAAAAACGCTGCAACTGAATGCAGGTCTGGATATAGGCCTGTTTACCAACAGGATTTACCTCAGTGCCGACTACTATCGCGCTACCACTTCCAACCTGCTATTGAATGTACCGGTAGCCCTGAGTTCAGGATTCGGTACCGCCTTGAAAAATATTGGCAAGGTGCGTAACAGCGGGGTGGAATTTGGACTGAATACCCGCAATCTCACCGGCGCCTTCATATGGAATACCAGCTTTAATATTGCCTCCAATAAAAATGAAGTATTGCAACTGGGCGCCAACAATGCCCCCATCATTTCTGATGGCGGCAACGGCACCATCTCCCAGTTATACATCACCAAAGTAGGATCGCCAATAGGTAGCTATTATGGTTATATCAACGGTGGCGTATTTAAAAACCAGGCGGAAATTGATGCCTATCCTCATTACAGCAGTACAAAGCCGGGAGATCGTAAGTTTATAGATTTTAATAACGATAAGAAAATTGATGCGAGCGACAGAACCGATATAGGCAGCTACTTTCCCAAGTTTATCTGGGGCCTCAGCAATGAATTCCGTTATAAGGGATTTGACCTGAACATCGCCCTGCAGGCGGTACACGGCAACAAAATTATGAACCTGCAACGCCGCTTCCTTTACAACAGCGAAGGCAATGCCAACCAGATGGTAGAAGAGCTGGGGTATTGGAAATCAGCTGCCGATCCGGGCGATGGCAACACCATGCGTCCTAACCGCGTAGCTACCGGGAATAGCACACAGCCCAGTTCCTTTTTCGTAGAAGACGGTTCGTATGTGCGTTTACGTAATGTAACCATTGGCTACAGTTTTAATCAACGCCTGTTGCATAACAAAGTACAGCAGCTGCGGGTATATCTCTCCGGGCAGAATATCTATACCTGGACCAAATACACCGGCTACAACCCGGAAGTGAACGCCCGGCCCGACAACCCATTGTCGCAGGGAGAGGACTATGGTACCTATCCTTTGCCGAAAACATTCACCGCAGGTATCAATCTTTTATTTTAAAAACAGGAGTATATGAAGTTAAATATCACTATAGCAATAGCAGGCTTGTCGCTGGTAACGATTATATCTTCCTGCAGCAAAGATTTTATTAACCGGCCCCCGGTATCCAATCAAACTACCGCTACCTTTTTCAAAACGGCCAGTGATTTTCAGCAGGGGGTAAATGGTATTTACGATGGGTTACAGAGTACGCGCACCTATGGTAAATCCAGCTATTACCTGATGGAAGTACGAAGCGACAATACCGATATCCTGGACCGTGGCGCATTGGCGGGAGTGGCCTCCCAGATCGATCTTTTTGGAGAAACCACTACCAATCCTTTTCTCACAGATGTATATGCCGGCTCGTATATCGTGATTTCCCGGGCCAACTCCGTGCTGGACCAGGTAGATGCTGCCGCCATACCCGATTCATCTAAAAAACAATTCAAGGGAGAAGCCTTGTTCCTGCGGGCATTTGTATATTTCGACCTGGTGAGGTTGTATGGCAAAGTACCCCTGGTGATCAAAACAGAAACCACTTCAGAAGCGCAGAATGATAAGCGGAATGACGTAACGGAAGTATATGCGCAGATAGAAAAAGACCTGCAACAGGCCGCCACCTTGCTGCCTGCCGTGTATACCAACCCCAACGATTATGGCCGGGCAACGGCCGGCAGCGCTAATGGCTTGCTGGGTAAGGTATATGTTACAGAAAAGAAGTGGCCGGCAGCTGCAAATGTCTTAAAAAACGTAAATGGTTATACGTTACTGAACGATTATGCGGCATTGTTTACACCTGCCAATGCGGTGAACAGCGAAGTATTGTTTACCATCCGTTTTAAAAAGGGATTAAGTCCGTCCGAAGGGAATACATTCTTTTCCGACATGGTGCCTTTTTCCTTCTTTTATAACGGCGTGGCTTACGGAGGATCTAATAACAACCGTCCCACACACGATATCGTAGCGGCGTATGAGCCGGGTGATCTGCGTTTTGCGGCTTCCCTCGATACGGTGTCTTATAGCAATGCTACCACCAAACAGTCGGGCAACTATGTGAAGAAGTTCCTGGATCCGCCCGGCGCTACCGGCGACGGCGGCAGCAGTTTCCCGGTATTACGTTACGCCGACATCCTGTTGCTGCAGGCCGAGGCGCTGAACGAGCAGGCGTATAGTGCGGCCACCGGTGCAGGTACCGCTTTCGGTTACCTCAACCAGGTACGGCAAAGAGCCGGGCTCAAAGCCAGAACGGCTGCTGACCTGCCCGACCAGGCCAGTTTCCGTGATGCTGTATTTGCAGAAAGAAGGATAGAACTGGCTTTTGAAAACAACCGCTGGTTCGACCTTATCAGGTATAGCAAGGGACTGGCCATTATGCAGGCGCACCTGAAAAATGAGTACAATCTCACTGCGCCGGTGCTCACGCCTTCCCGCTTATTATTTTATATTCCTCAAAGCGAAATAGATATTCACAACGATCCCACCAATTTCCCGCAGAATCCTTGACGGCAGGTGGTTTGATATAAAGCGTGCAGTATGAAACGATTGGTTTTTTTATTGCTGGCAGCATGGTACATGCTCCCGGCACGGGCGCAGCATGCCCTGGATTCGATATGGGTACACGAAAATTATTATAAGCAGGAGCAACGGATTCGTATGCGCGATGGCGTTAGTTTATTTACTACCGTGTATCTGCCCAGGAACAGCAGTGCCCAACACCCGGTATTATTGACCCGCACGCCCTATTCCGCTGCACCCTACGGTGCAGGACAACTATCGCCCAACCTCTGGAATACTTACTGGAACCGGTATGCACGCGAACATTATATCATCGTGGTACAGGATGTGCGGGGCCGCTGGATGAGCGAAGGAACGTTTATGGATATACGCCCTTTCAATCCACAGAAGAAAGGAAAGGAGATCGATGAAGCCAGCGATACTTATGATACGATAGACTGGTTAGTGAAAAATATTCCCGGCAACAACGGACATGTAGGCGTTTTCGGTATTTCATATCCAGGGTTTTATACCACCATGGCTGCTTTGAGCGGACATCCGGCGTTGAAGGCTGTAAGTCCGCAGGCGCCGGTAACAGACTGGTTTCATGGGGACGACTTCCACCACAACGGCGCTTTTTTCCTGATGGATTGTTTTGGATTTTATACCAAAGGCTTTGGCTATCTGCATCCCGGGCCGGTGTCGGTAGCGCCGGTGCAGGCGTTACAATTGCCCTGTAACGATAACTATCAGACCTTCCTGCAAATTGGTACGATTAAAAATTTTACCCGGCTAACGGGCGACAGTCTCGCTTTCTGGAGGGAGATCATTGCCCATCCGCAGTACGACGATTGGTGGAAAGCACGGGATCCGCGTTATCATGTAAGTAACCTGCAACCGGCGGTGCTGGTAGTAGGGGGCCTCTTTGACGCGGAAGATTGTTATGGCGCATGGAACTTATATAAAGCCATAGAAAAGAGCAACCCGGCCACGCATTTCAACCGCCTGGTAATGGGGCCCTGGTATCATGGTCAATGGGCATCCAACGACGGGACGCACCTGGGTAATATCTGGTTCGGCGATAATACAGCCGCCTGGTACCAGGAACATATAGAAGTCCCTTTTTTCAATTATTATCTCCAGGGAAAAGGGGACCTGTCCGCCATTGCAGAAGCTAATGTATTTTTTACCGGGGAAAATAAGTGGCGCCAATATGCCGCCTGGCCACCCGCAGCGCAGGAAAAGGAAATTTTCCTGGCGGAAAATGGGCTACTGCTGTGGCAGCCAACAGCGACGGGCTTCAGCGAATATGTAAGTGATCCGGCACACCCGGTGCCTTATACCGGGGATGTGCACTACATCCGTACGAGGGATTATATGACCGATGACCAGCGTTTTGCAGCCCGGCGGGCGGATGTGTTGACTTTTGAAACAGCGCTACTGCAGGAAGATCTGACCATAGGCGGTACTATTACAGCCGATCTGCATGTAAGCGTAACCGGCAGCGATGCCGATTTTGTGGTAAAGGTGGTCGATGTTTTCCCGGACGACTTCCGGTACCCGAATACGCCGCCGCCCAACAAAACCCGCGATGCGGGTGGTCCTTATCCGTTGGGTGGTTACCAGATGCTGGTAAGGGGCGATATTTTCCGGGGCCGCTTCCGCCATAGCTTTGAGCGGCCGGCAGCCTTTGTTCCCGGTAAAATTGAACAGGTGACCTTTCACCTACCCGATGTAGCCCATACTTTTAAGAAAGGGCATCGGCTCATGGTACAGGTGCAGAGCAGCTGGTTTCCCCTGGCGGATCGCAACCCCCAGCAGTTCGTGAATATTTATGAAGCCGATGAAAAAGACTTTATCAAGGCTACTGTTCGTATTTATCATGATCCCACGCATCCTTCCGGTATTGTATTGCCTGTGCTGAAATGATCAGAGCCTTTTAAAATGGATTTCCAGCCGCATATGCCGGCGGTTGTTACGATAGTCTTCGTCATCTTCCCGCACCAGGATCAGTTGTTTGGGATTGAGGGTATGAACTTTAAAAGTGACCGCATCACCGGTAGGTTCCAGCAAGGTTAATTCTTTTGAGTCGGGATAAAGGATATAGGAGTCGTACCGTTGGCCCCCATCTTCCAGGTGGCCGTCCTCTTTAAAATCCATGACGTCCATCTCGCTGAAACTGCTGTCGGTTTTCTCGAACATTTTCTTCCCGTTTTCGCTGCCGCTCATGACAGATTTTACTGGCAGCCATTTGCCGATTATTCTGCCATTGCTCTGGCTGGGAGGGACATTGCTGCAACTGATATGGATGATGGAGAGAAGTAGGAGGGTATAAATACTATTCATAAGTTGTATCTTTAGTGTCATAAAATGTGATGCCCGTGAAACTTGATTCTTCTGTTGGATGGATGATATTCATAGTGGTATACGTGCTCTCTATCCTGTTGTTTTGTCGTGTTTATAGCGCAAAAATACAAAGATCGCCGGTATAAGAAGGAATGGAAATTGTGAAGGTGGGATGTAGCATTGTTTTATCCATAAAAAGTTGATCATGGGAGATAATATTGCGGCGCCGTTTCTACCGGCGCAGTATGTGGGAGAAGCCACTACTACCTCCGAAACCAAAGATTTATTGAATGAAGAGGCAGCCTCAGCCTTTTTTAAAAACGCAGTGCTCCGCCTGGCAGACGTTAATAACTGGGAATCGCTGAGTGGTAGCATGTCGTCGGGCTTTCAGCTCACCGACCTGGCCGGAAAGCCTGCATCAGGGCCGGCGGAAACAGGCATGTATATACGCATCGATATCCCGGGGCCGGGTACCCACGCAGGGAAGGGGTTTGACTGGGTGAAAATTGAGCAGAAGGAACATATTATGTTGAATGAGCACCAGGAAGTATTCTTTATCCGTGCCAGGCCTTCTGAACATCCTATACAAAAAAGCGCCGGGATCGCACATTTCCTGCGTAAAGAGGCCAGCAGTTCTTTTGTATTGATGAGGAATGGTCCTTCCGTTACAGCGGCGGTATATGGTCGTAATGAGGTGCCTAACACCCAGAGCGCCGACCTGGGCGACCGGATAAGGAATGCCGTGGTAGGTGCTACCGGCGCTATCGGCATTTCAAAGCTCCAGTGGAAAGCCCTGGTAAAGGGATTATTGGAATAGCCTACTGTTGCTGTTCCCTTTCAAAAAAACTCCGCACTTTTATATTGGCTTCTACTTCTTCGATGGCCTTCATGAGGTTATTAGGAGTGTCTGTGAGGGATGCCAGGGCGGCCGACATCTTTCCCCACACCGGCTGCATTTGGATCACCAGCTCTTTCCCCTTTTCTGTAAGCAGGATGAGCCGTTTCCGCTCATCGGTCTTGTCTTTTTTAGAGCGGACCAGCTTTTGCTTTTCCAGTTCTTTTAGTAAGCTGATAGTAGATGGATGAGAATAGCCTATTTCTGCTGCTATTTCTACTACGCTCAATACCGGCTTTTGGTGTAGGGTATACACCACCGGAAACCACTTCGGCTCAAAATCAATCCCATGGGCCTTATAAATCAGTTGCCCCTCTTTGCGCAGCTGGTCGCTGAGTCGCTGTAACCGTGTGGCAATCGCCAATATGCCGGATGCTTCTATTAAATTGCTCATTAACTTTCTTTATCCAGGTGTAAGTGATAGAATACGTTATCCGCAGGCATCACCGGAAAGTACGAAGGCAAATCCGTTTTAGGAATCCTCTTGAAATGATTGCGCTCATAGAAGCGCATGGCGGCTTCCAGTTTATTGACAGTGCCCAGGTAAAGGTCCCGGATGTCCTGTTGCCGGCTATATACCATCAAGCCTTCCAGTAAACGTTGAGCAATGCCCAATTCTTTCCCCCGGAATTCCTTTTTAACAAACATCTTGCGGATTGCCCCGGCCTGGTGACCAATCGCGATAAGTGCAATGGTACCTATCAATGCTTCACCCTGCATAGCTCCCCAGAATCCGCCGCCGGTACGATGATAGCAGGTGTCAATATCCAGTAAGTCCGGCTGATCTTCCAGGGTAACGGGGATATTAAACTCCTGCTGCTGGATAGGCAGGATAAGATCAATGGCCTGTTGACTGAAATGATTATCGATCATCTTGATGATTGGTACTGTACTCATGTTTTCGTAATTATAGTATAAAACTACGTAGCTGACTACATATATCAAAATTTATTTTAACCACCCATAAAATAATCGGTAATCAGGCAGGGGAGAACAGGGGTATCAATGGATACCTATTTCATCGTTTAAGGGAAAGTATTTCCCTATTTTCCTAATGCGGTGGGTAACCCATCGAGACTGATGCGGTTCTTTTCAGCTTTATAAAGTTCCAGTCCCTCGGGGCCTTTGCTGGCCGCCCATTTAGCAGCATGGTCCCTTTCCCCTGTGTACGTATACAGCGGTACCCCGAAACCACAGGAGGTTTGCACTTTATAAATGTCGGCCACAATGATTTGCCGGGTAGCTGGCAGCAGGGAAAAGTGAGCCGACAGTTCCGGCCATTCCGGGTCGCCAGGCAATACCGTATAGCCGTGGCCGTATAAACGCAGTATATTAGGAGGACCGTCAAAGGCACAGAACATAAAAGTGATGCGGCCATTTTCAACCAGGTGAGCGGAAGTTTCATTGCCGCTGCCTACAATATCCAGGTAGGCCACCCGGGAAGGCGACAACACCCGGAAGCTGTCCAGCCCTTTAGGGGATTGATTTACATGCCCTTCCTGGCTGAGTGGCGCAGTGGCTACAAAAAACATCTTCTGGGCTGAAATGAATGCCTGGTGCTGCGGCTTGATATCATCAAAAAATTTTCCCATAGCAGTGGAGGTTAAGATCATTAAAGATACAAATTTTTAGCCCCCGCCATCGCCCGGAAAGCCGTACATTTGATACCGTACAAAGTACAAATGAAGCACTGCCCGTTATTTTCCGGCAGGAAAAATATGTTACATGAGGATGATTCAATTATTGACGGTGCTTTTCCTCCTGGCTTCCTGTAAAGGCAAATGGGAAAAGACGCAACCAACAGTAGGAAAAATCACGGAATCGGTATACGCTTCTGGCATCATCAAAGCCCGGCACCAGTACCAGGTGTTCTCCAGGGTAAATGGACTGATCATCCGCATTCCTGTCACGGAAGGAGATACCGTCAGGAAAGGCGACCCCATCATCATCATCCGCAATGAAACCGCAAAGCTCAACACTGAAAACGCTGCCATCGCAGCCGACTACAATTCGATAAAAGCCAACGCCGATAAATTAAATGAACTCCGCGTAAATATAGACCTGGCCCGGATAAAGCTCAACAACGATTCCCTCACCCAAAGCCGCCAGCGCAGGTTATGGGAACAACGTATTGGCAGCCAGCAGCAACTGGAACAGGCGGAACTGGCCTATAAAAATTCCCTGACAGCTTATGATGTAGCTGTATTCAAATACAACGACCTGCAAAAGCAACTTAATTTTGCAGCGAAACAGTCGGGCAAAAACCTGGAGATCAGCCATACCCAGAACGATGATTATACCATCAAAAGCGATATTGATGGAAAGGTGTACAGCATCGCCCCAAAAAATGGGGAGATGGTAACTACCCAAAGCCCCATTGCCGTGATTGGAGATGCCGGGAATTATTACCTGGAATTACAAGCCGATGAATACGATATTGCCCGCATCCGCCTGGGACAAAAAGTATATGTAACACTGGATAGCTACCGTGGACGGGTGTTTGAGGCCGTGGTAGAAAAGATCTACCCGATGATGAACGAAAAATCCAGGTCTTTTACCGTAGACGCCCACTTCACCACCGCGCCGCCGGTAGTATATCCCAATCTCACCCTCGAGGCCAATATCGAAATACAAACGAAAGAACATGCGTTAACCATCCCCCGAAATTATTTACTGGCAGAGGATGAAGTAATGCTGGAAAATAAAGAAAGGAAGAAAGTGGTAACAGGCGTGAAAGATTACCAGCAGGTAGAAATTGTGAGTGGGCTCACCGCCAACGATGTAATCATTAAGCCGGTGCCATGAACTACAGGTTAATTGTCAATATCGCCATTTCATTGCTGAAAGCCCGCTGGAGGCAAACACTGGTGGCTGCCATAGGCGTTACCTTCAGCATCACCATGTTTATTGCGCTGCTCAGTTTCATGACCGGGCTCAATGGCCTGCTGGATAGCCTGATCCTCAACCGAACGTCGCATGTGCGTATCTACAACGACATCAAACCTGCCAAACATCAGCCGGTGACATTGGTACCGGGAAACAAAGCTGCTCATAACTTTATTCACTCCGTTAAATCCGCCAGCGGACGCCTGGAAATATACAACAGCGCCGCCATCCTCGACCTGTTGCATCACGACGGCCGCGTACTGGGCGTAGCGCCCAAAATTATAGCCCCCGTTTTTTTTAATGCCGGTACCATCGACATCACCGGCGTAGTGAATGGTATTGATGTACAGGCGGAGAGCAGCTTGTTTCACTTCAACGACTATATCGTAGCCGGAAATGCCCTCGACCTGAAGAATGTACCCAACAGCATCATTTTGGGAAAAGGGGTAGCGGAAAAACTACTGGCAGAATTGGGAGATGTAGTACAGGTAACTACTTCCCAGGGAGAGATGATGCCCTTGAAAGTAGTGGGTTATTTTCAGTCGGGGCTACAGGACTTTGACAAAGTACAGTGCTATACCTCTATCAATACTGCCCAGAAACTATTAGGCAAACCCAATAATTATCTTACCGATATACAGATAAAACTGCATGACCTGAATGGGGCGCCGGCCGTGGCCAGGGAGTATGGCGGCCTGTTCCAGGCCGATACCGAAGATATCCAAACCGCTAACTCGCAGTTTGAAACCGGGAGCTTTATCCGTACCCTGATTTCTTATTCGGTAGGTATTACGCTGTTGATTGTAGCGGGCTTTGGGATTTACAACATCCTGAACATGATGATCTACGAAAAGATGGATGCGATTGCTATCATGAAGGCGACAGGCTTTTCCGGCACCGATGTAAACCGGATCTTTATCGTGATTGCCCTGAGCATAGGACTGGCAGGGGGATCTGTAGGACTGATACTGGGCTATATCCTGTCGGTGGTGATCAATCATATTCCGTTTAAAACGGCCGCATTGCCCACCATCTCAACGTTTCCGGTGAATTATAACCCGGTATTTTATGTAATAGCAACGGTATTTTCACTGGTTACTACCTACCTGGCAGGGTTCTTTCCCGCAAGAAAAGCCAGCAGGGTAGATCCGGTGGTGATTATAAGAGGTAAATAAGATGAGCGAAGTTATTTTACAGGCAACACATATCAAAAAGTACTTTCATGACCCGGTAACTGTACCGGTGCTGAACGACCTTAGCTTGTCCGTGAATAAGGGAGAATTTGTATCGGTAGTGGGTAAGTCAGGCTGTGGCAAATCCACGCTGC
Source organism: Chitinophaga eiseniae (assembly GCF_012641265.1). GTDB lineage: Bacteria > Bacteroidota > Bacteroidia > Chitinophagales > Chitinophagaceae > Chitinophaga > Chitinophaga eiseniae_A. The sequence goes on from NZ_JABAHZ010000001.1 coordinate 697,416, forward strand.
TGTATGTACTTTCAACGATGGATACGGATTATGAGGGAGAATTATGGATAGAACAGGAGCGCGTAACAGGTCAGAAAGAGAAGCAGCTGGCGCGTATACGCAATGAGAAAATCGGTTTCGTATTCCAGTTTCACTACCTGCTCAATGAATTCAGCGTACTGAAGAATGTGATGTTGCCAGGACTTAAGCTTAATAAATATTCCGCCGAAGAAATAGAGCACCGGGCCATGGAACGGCTTAAAATGCTGTATATCGACGACCTGGCACTGAAGGGCGCCAACCAGTTATCTGGCGGACAAAAACAGCGGGTAGCGATAGCCCGTGCCCTGATCAACGATCCGGCGATCATCATGGGAGATGAACCTACTGGTAACCTGGATAAGAAAAACGGGCAGATTGTATTCGATATCTTTAAAGAACTGGCTACCCACTATCATCAAACGCTGTTGATCGTTACACACGATCCGGAGTTTGCTGAAAATACCAACCGCATTATCGAAATGGAAGACGGACGCGTGATCCGGCATTAATTGCTACAATAGCTTTTTAGCAGCATCTTCCCAATTCAGTATCCGCTCATAGCCTTCTACATGCACATTGTGGTGCCCATGATAGAGGTAAGGTTTCCCCTTAAAGTAAGTAAAGTTACGGATCAGGTCATCGATCATGATATCCGTTTGTACGATAGACTTATCGCCACAAAGACAGAATTGTTTCCAGGTGAGGAAAGGGAAATGTTCCTGTAGCCAATCGTATTTGTCCCGTAAGGAATCGGGAAACTCCATGGCAGCGGATACGATATAGAGCTTGTATTTCTGGTTGAGTTCTTTCAATACTTCCTTCGCATCAGGGAATACATCCAGGTCGCGGAAGAAGCCTGGGGTATTCAGGTATTCCTTGATCTTGTCTTTGTGTTCAGGTGGTACTGCTTCGGTGAATGTTTTGCCGTGTAATTCTTCAGGCGTGAATGTTCTTCCGTAATCCCTGTAATACCATTCCCTGGCTTTTTTAATAGGATCGGCAATGGTTTCGTCCATGTCTATGGCAATAGATAGCTGCATCGTTTCCAGATTTATGGAGCTAATATAATAAAAGGAGCAGAAAGCTAAAAGCAGAAAGCAAAAAGCTATTGTCGGGAATAATCGAAGCGAACATTAAATACTCGCTAAGTTCTTCTGCACAATAGCTTTTTGCTTTCTGCTTTTAGCTTTCCGCTCCTCTACAATCGCTTCAACATAATTTTCCGGTATTCTACTTTCATCGGCGGGCCTACATGCACCTGTACGCCCAGCAATCCTTTGGTTTTGCCGTTTACTTTATCGTTGTCGGTCACATCGCTCATTAACACGCCGTTGATGTAATGTTGGAGGCGATTGCCTTTTATAACAAGGTGACAGCTGTTCCAATCTTCATGTTTGATAAGGGTTTGCAGCGAATCGCTGCTACCCAGGGAGCCGGTCACAATAGCGGCGGTCCAGGCATTATTTTTTATGCCATCGGCTAAAGAAGCGGTAGGCCTGGGGATCGTGGTTATCTGCCCGCGATAGGCCAGGGTAGTGCGTCCCCGTTCTTCATAGTTTTGCCCGGTATACCGGTTAGCTCCGTCTATATCTGCCTGGTAGCCTTTGAGGGCGTGAGGCACATTATCGACCCATACGCTGCGGTAGTTGATACCGCTGTTGCCGCCGCCGGTAATCCGGAACTCGCCGGTGAGTTCAAAGTTAGCCGGTTGTCCACCTTTCCATACCAGGAAAGTATTGGTTTTGAGCAGGGTTTGCGGAGTTACTTCTCCTACCAGGCAGCCGTTTTCTGCGCGCCAGTGGATGGAGTCGCCGTCCCAGCCTTGTAATGTTTTGCCATCGAAGATGGAAACAAAACCGCTGTCGTTGCCCATGCTGTTGCCGGTTTGACAGCTGCTGGCGGAGCATAGCAGCACTACCGCGGCCAATGGCATAAACAATGTGCTGTATCTTTTCAGCATAGTTGATATTTTAAGAGTTTGTTTTTCGTATATCCTTTGGAGATATATTTCGTTTGTCCGGCACCGTTAGTCACGCCGCATGGGTGTCTTTCCACGTACCGGTAGCGGCGGAGTCCTGTACGGCCTGGCAGACTTTCTGTGTTTCAAATGCTTCGCGGAAGGTCGGCGGGCAGGAGCTGCCATCTTCCAGGCTTTTGAGGAAGTCGGCTACCTGGTGAACAAAAGAATGTTCGTAGCCGATACCAAGTCCGGGCACCCACCATTTATTCATATAGGGCTGATCTCCATCTGTTACATGGATAGACCTCCATCCTTTCAGCGTAGAGGCGTCGGCGTTATCGAAGAATTCCAGGCGGTTCAGGTCATGCAGGTCCCAGCGGATGGAAGCATGTTCGCCATTGATTTCAAACGTATATAAAGCTTTATGTCCGCGTGCGTAACGTGTTGATTCAAATAGTCCTAAAGAACCGTTACTGAAGCGGCACATGAAGGAACACGCGTCATCGATATTTACTTTTTCCACCTTACCGGTAAGCTGGTGCATGCGTTCTTTGACGAAGGTTTCTGTCACGGCCGACACCGTAGTGATACTACCATTGAGCCATAAGGCAGTATCGATGCAATGGGAGAGCAGGTCGCCCAGTACGCCCGAACCGGCTACATCTGCGTCCATGCGCCAGAGCCCTTCGCCTCCCTGGGGAAGATTGGCGTTGATCGTCCAATCCTGTAAAAAGTTGGCGCGGTAGTGAAAGATGCGGCCCAGCTTGCCCGAGTCGATGATCTGTTTAGCCAGTGTTACCGCGGGCAACCGGCGATAGTTGTACCATACGGTGTTGGGAACTTTCGCTTTTTCTATCGCGGCTACCATATCGGCCGATTCCCGGAGGGTACGAGCCAACGGCTTCTCACAAAGGATCATTTTACCGGCAGCTGCTGCGGCAATGGCAATTTCTGCATGCTTGTCATTGGGCGTACAGATATCCACTGCATCGATATCGTCCCGGGCAATGAGCGCTTTCCAGTCTGTTTCCACCGACTCATACCCCCATTGTTCGGCGAAGGCCCTGGCCTTGCTTTCGGTGCGGGAACACACGGCTTTCAGTACCGGCTGGTAAGCCAGTTCCGGGAAGAAGTTTTTAACCCGCAGGTAACCGTTGGAATGTGTCCGGCCCATAAAACCGCATCCTATTAATCCTATCCTCAGTGCTTTCTTTGTTGTCATAGTTATCTCTCGTTAGGTGATTGAAAAGCTATTCCTGCCAGCCATGTTGCGCTCTTACAGCGATCATGGCCGCCAGTATATCATTCCAGGTTTTTGCCTGGGTCATTACGGCATTGGGAAACATGCAGCCATCCCAGCAGATATGACGAAAGGCTTTGGTCAGCTGTCCCTGTTCATCGCGCAGCCAGTTGCCGGCATCCACCGGGATGTTCAGCTTGCCGTTAGGATCAGTGGCTAGGCAATGCCGGCCGGTTTTATCGTGGGAACCGGCGCCATGAACAGTACCGTCATTTTGTGCTACATGGAAGTCAACGGTCCACGGGCGTAATGCCTGGGTCAATTGCCGGAGGCCGGCAGTCAGCGCTTCCCGGTCTTTCCAGTCGAAATCCGCAGGCAGGATCCTGTCTTCCGGACTATTATATCCCAGTAAATATAGGAAGGTATGCGACATGTCTGCCTGGAAGCCAATATTAGGGCGATTTACGGCTGCTAAAGTATCTGCCATGGCTCTCCAGCTATGCATACCACCCCAGCAGATTTCGCCTTCTGCTGCCAACCTTTCGCCATAATCCGCCGCTACATCACAGGCTTCCCGGAACGTGGAAGCAATCAATTGAGTGTTGGCAGCAGGGTCTTTGGCCCAGCTCTCCGGAGAAGTGGCGGAATCGATGCGTACGATGCCATGCGGACGGATACCCAGTTCCCGCAGGCGTTGACCAACGCGGCAGGCTTTACGGACCTGCTCCACAAAACGGGCCCGGTCTTCTTTGCTGCCCATGGCAGATCCCCCGCTGGGAGGCCAGATAGGCGCTACCAGGCTACCTATATCCAATCCATAAGCCGCTACTTTGTCGCGCAGTCGCTTCAGGTCATCATCACTGCTATCCACCGGTACATGCGGATCAAATAAACCGATGTCGATGCCATCGAATTTGATACCGTCTACTTCCGCGGCAGCCGTCATTTCCAGCAGTGTATCAAATGAGATGATGGGTTCAGATCGATCTCCTTTGCCTACAATGCCCGGCCAGGTGGCATTGTGGAGCTTTGGAAAGTTGTTATTTTTCATCACGTGGGTGTTTAATGGGTGAGTTACAGCACCAGGTCAGGATTACCCGGACCAAAATGTTTCAGCATTACAATAGGATCGGTGGCGGAGGTATTCACAATTTTCACCCCGGCCATCGCTGCTGCCTCGCTGATGAAATACTCATCATGGGTCAGTTGTCCATAGCGGATCAGGGAAGGGGTTTCAATATCCCATACGCCCATCTTGCCATGTCCCTGCATCATGATCATGCCGTAGGCCGCGTTGTCTTTGATCACTACGGTGGCGCCAGGCGCTATGGTCAGCTCTTTGGCGCTGAAAGCAGCTGATTTGTAACATACCCAGTTTTCCGTATAACCTTCCCCGTTAGCTGCCAGTTTGGGTGGCATAAAACGGTTTTGGAATTGATTGGGATCTACATTCAGTTCCCAGTCAATCACGTCCATGAGTGCATCATAGTCGCCTATGCTTTCCTGCGGGGTGCCGTTCCAAAGTAATACTTCGGGCACAATTGCTTCACTGACGAGCGACTGGTACATGGCAAATACGTCGGACGCTTTTTGTGGTTCGTAGGTACATAAACTACCGGGCGCATGTAATAGTCCCGGCGGCACATCCCAGCCGGTACCAGGTTCCAGGCGATACGCCTGTGAGTAGTTGGTGATTTTGTTATCGCCTTTGGTGAAGTTCATCAGGCATTCCTTGATCTGTTCCCGGCTGGTGCCGGGAGCAATACCCATGAATGTATATGGGAAGTCGCCCCCGTGATTATTCAGTTGCGGCGGAAAATAGTAGGCTTCGGGTTTGCCGGCCTGGCCTATCAGTGCTGCTTTTTCATCGTTGTGATGGATGTGATGGGGCAGTGGTCCCATATTATCGAAGAACTTGGAATACATAGGCCAGGCGCCATATTCATTCCATAACCGTTTTCCGATCAGCAGATCTTTTAACTCGCTGATGGCATCTTTCAGGAGAAACTGCCGGGTATTTTGACCATCCTGCCACACCACCATGCTTAAACCTTCATTTTCGCCGGTTAACGGGCCGTTCTTGGCGGGGGTGGTAGATGACAGCCAACGCTCATCGATGCCGCCACGTTCGCCTCCCAGCACGTAATAGTCGTCGGGGTGCAATTTAATCCGGCGGCCGGGTACACAAAACGACCGGGGCACCCAGGTAGGCGCTAAGCGAAGAATACCTTGTCCCTGTTCAAGCGCTTTTTCAGCGAAACTTATTTTTTCCTTTGCTTCAATCATGTGTCGTGATTTAAAGATCAGTGAGAAATTGTTTTATCGTTGCTTCGGTATGCCATACATCCAGTTCCAGTTCATACCGCCGGCTTTCGCCGGGTTCGAGAAATAACAGGATCCCTTCCCGGCGGGCTTTGGCCTGGCCGGTAGGAGGATGGGTGCCAGGTTCCAGCCCCATCACATATTCGCCCTTACCCCAGTGCTGCCAGTTGGTAAGCACGGGCAACTGTGCTTTTTTGAAACGGAGGGATATCGCCAATGGCAGGCGGGCATTATGTACGCCGCAGGTACACCAGCCCTGAGCATCTGCTTCCGGGTCGATGATAGCAGCTTCTTCTCCGCCACCAGCGTGACTCTCCAATGGCGCCATCCCTTTTTTATAATTATGCGTGTTATTGAAAATGTGATCAGGATTACCTGCCCTGGAAGTCCAGCTGCCCTTCCACAGGATATCGGCGCCTTCATCTACCAGCGGCCAGCCAAAGTTGAAGTGATACAATAACATATGCGGTGCGGTAGTATTCCCGCGATTAATCACTTCGTCCTGTATGCGGATGCCCGCAACGCCCAATGTACCGGAAATCGTTCGCTTCAGCCATAACTGGGGACCTAATGCCTGTACCTGTGCTATAATACCGGTAATGCTCATATCGAAATTACCGGCTACCGGGTCGGGTTGTATAATGGAAATGATTTCCGCCGGCGTATTGCTGATAGGACCATGCAGACCACGTTCGCCATATTCATCGTTTTCTGGTCCGCCTACATGCATCAGGCCACAGGTGGTCATCAATCCACCACCAAAGGTTTGGAGCCAGTCCAAACCTTTGTCTGTTAATCTTTGCGGCGGTATCACCCCGCCATGGCTCAGCCAGGCGAGGCTATGCTGTTGGTAAAAGGCATCTGCTATATCCATGGCCCGGTCCAGCACCACTTTATAACGCAAGCCGGTACCGGTATTGATCCAGGCGATACGGGTGCCCCTGCCGGGACCATTGTCCAATACCGCCGTTTCAATACCACCCAACTGTAAATGGTGGGATATTTTATGAAGCCATGGTTGAGGTGATGAGGTCATCCGCGCATGATTTATTTTTTCGAAAGTGCTACCGGGTGTTTTGTGACTAGAAAGATAGAATCAGATTTATTGCCACCTGCTTTGAGGTAGGCAATGAGATCCCTCAATTCCTCTTCATTCAGGCGGTTAATTAACCCCGGCAACATCACCGATACGGCAGATGCTTTGGTGCCGGCCACCTCTTTCTTCGGCAGTTCCCGTACTTCCTGTGGCGCAAAAGGATTCTGGGAAATAACGTAGTTGTCTTTATCCTGGCTCACCAGCCGCCCTAATACAGAACCGCCATTTTTCAGGGAAAATACGGTAGCAGCATATTGATCGGAAATGGTTTTGCTTGGATCGATGATCGCTTCGAGAATATCCTTGGTAGAAAAGCGGGTGCCAAGCTGGGTCAGGTCCGGACCGGCTACACCACCTTCTCCACGCATGCCATGGCAGGAGCTGCACAAGGCGGTGGCAAACATGGCACGGCCCTGTTCGAAGTTGCGATTCGTTAAGCCGCTGTCGACCACTTTCACGGCTTCTTCTACGGTCCAGCGTCTGCCCGGTCCTTTAGGCTGCGGGAAGCCCTGGGCCAGGTTGCCATTGCTGTTGACCAGTGAATCGCCGGATACCTGGTTGAAGTGCGCATACTCACTTTTCGGAAGGTTGTCCAGCGCATTTTTCCTGGCATTATTGATAAATCCAATGAAGCTATGGCCTCCTTTAAACGTGAAGGCGTGGTAGAACCACTGGAAGTATTGTTCGCGTAAGGCAGGTGTCCAGCCGTTTTTAGCCTGGCTTAATACGGTAGCATACCAGGTTTGTTGTAAGGGAGGCATTTTAGAAAGCATGCCGGCAATGTCGAGCCCATACTGCGGGTTACGCAGGATCAGGTCGGCCGATTGCATGGCGGTTTTTTGCGCAGCGGTATCATCTTTCGCTACTGCCAGCAATGCCATAGTTTTTTCTACTGATTTAGGTGCATCCAGGTACACCAGCACCTTGCTCAGCGAGCGGTTCAGGTCATTGTTGCCGGCGGGATACTGCGGATCGAGGTAGGCGGCTACCTGTCCGGCTAGCGCCGCACCAGGTTTACCCATGCGCACGAAAATAAGCTCAAATGCCCGGAGTAAGTCAATCTGCTGGGAGGGCGACAACTGCGCATAGTTGATCGACATCAGTTGTGGCAGCAGTATTTTCTTTACATCTTCCTTACCCTGGCGGGCCAGCGCAATGCTTCCCTGGATAAGGGTTTCCGGATCTTTTTCCTGCAGTACTTTATTTTGCCACTGACTAACGGGTTGATTTTCTATGGCAATCCTGGCGGCAAAACGAATAAAGCGATCGTTGTCTTTCAGGTAAGGCCAGGCAAAATCTACTGCACCGTCTTTGGGGCCGCCATGGAAGGCTTCCAGCTGTTTACGTATGTTGGCGCCGGCGGTAGGGGCAGCTACTGGCAACGGATCATTGCTTTCTTTGTTGTCTTTGTAGTATACGCGATACAGGTCTGATTCCAGCTTGCGTCCACCGGTAAGGAAGTACAGCGCGCCATCCGGGCCAATAGCGCCATCGGTGAGTGGTAGCGGGGAACCGGACAGGAATTCTTCTGCACTGGCTTTATAGGAGGCGCCATCGGGCTGCAGCTGGATAGCATAGATGATGCCGAAGCTCCAGTCAAACGCAAACAACGATTTGCGGTACTTCTCCGGGAAACGTGCTTTACCACCGTAAATCAGGTTGGTAGGAGAGCCCTGGCCGATATTCAGCAATGGAGGCAGGTTATCCGGGTAGGCAGGCGACCACTTTTCAGTACCCGGACGCCAGCCGTATTCGCTACCACTGGTAACGTGGCAAATACGGGTCGGTCGATACCAGGGTGTTCCAAAATCCCATTCCATATCAGAATCATAGGTGAACATATCCCCATTATCATTGAACGTAAGATCGAAAGGGTTGCGGTAACCGGAGCTGATCAGCTCCCAGTTGGTGCCGGTGGAGTCGAGATGCGCAATCCATCCTCCATGCGTATTTACCGTATTATCGTGACCGTTAGGATCCTTGATAAAAGGAAGTACGTTGTCGATATTCCAGGAAGGGGGCACCTTATAATTATTCATCTCCGGGATTTTGGTGAAATTACCGGCGATCACATAAATGGATTTTTTATCGGGAGAAAGGACAATGCTGTGCGGACCATGTTCTCCTTCTCCTTCCAGTGCTTTCAGGAGTGTGATCTTGTCGAACTGGTCGTCGCCATCGGTATCCTGCAGGCGATACAAACCGCTGCCTTTATTGAAGCGGTCGTCACTGTTGTGGTTCACCATTACGTACAGGCTGTTGAAAGCGTATAGCAGGCCCTGTGCATACCCCATCGCTACCTTTTGGGTAGAGGTGTCGCCGCCGATAATGAGCTTTTCAATTTTCAGTTTGGCCGAATCTTCTCCCACGGCGGGCAACTGCAGCCGGTACAGGTAGCCGTATTGATCCGATACGATCATACGGCCCTTGTCGTCGAAGGTCATGGATACCCAGGATCCCTGCTTGTTATCGCCCGGGCTATACAGCCGTTCTGCTTTAAAATTATCAGGTAATTTCAATGCATCGATTTTCCGGTTGCCGGTTTCCTTGTTTTTTGACGTTGAGTCGTTGCCGTTATTGCAGGCCACAGCTGTTATCACAACGGTGGAAATAAGCGCCAGTAGCCTGAATGGTCTTTTGCGTAACGTGGTCATAAATATATACTTGAATATGTTCCTGAGTTGATACTGCCTGTATGGGTCTTCCGTTGACTATAGCTGTAGTAATATAGTAAACGTTTCTGCCTTTTTCTAGTTTTTTTTACCAACCCTGATTCTGATCAAATTTATTCAGTCGTACTTCTCTTTCAGGAATCGGATACAGTAACTGGAACGGCTGTATGTTATAGGAAGCAGGGCTCAGCCTGGACAACCGTTTCTTTTCTTCAACACCATGCGCGGTCATTACAGCAATGGCTTTGCCGGTGCGCAGCAGCTGGTACCAGCGTTGATCTTCAAACGCCAGCTCTACCCGTTGTTCGTGGAAAACGGTATCGCGGAAGGCCGCCTGGCTCAGGGCAGGAAGCGGGTCCAGCCCGACGCGTTTGCGTACGGGATTGATATACTGCAACGGATCGCCGCTGCCGGTTTCATTCACTGCTTCTGCCAGCATCAGCAATACCTGTGAATAGCGGTACACTGGCCAGTTTTCGTTGGAACGCCCATCTAATGCATAAGGCGGGTGATAAAATTTTTTGATCAGCGGCAACTTACCGCCGAAAGCCACTGACTCAGCAAATGCAGCGTTGGTGGGACTGTCGTACATATAGATGGAAGCATCCTTTCTTTTGTCTTTGGCCTCATAGGCATTTACGATGCTGGGCGTAGGAATGTTGTTGCCGCCCAGGTTACCGTTAAAGCCGGTGAGATCTTTCTTCCCGTTGCGTGGCCCGAAAGTGAAAATGAAGTTGCTGCTTTCTGTTTCCAGTCCCGCATTATACTGCACCGCAAAAATGGATTCTGAGTTATTCTTTTTAGCAGGATCAAAATTATCTGCATAATTATCTACCAGCGAATAATTCAAAGTAAGCACCTGTTGCAGGGTGGTTACTGCTTTAGCATACTCTTTCCTGGTGAGATATACATCGCCTAACAGCGTCAGGGCAGCGCCCTTGGTTGCTCTCCCGGTTTCGCTGGAGGCATAGCTGGCCGGCAGTCCTGCGGCAGCATCGGTAGCATCGGCCATGATCTGCGTATATACTTCTTCTACGCTGGCCCGCTTGGGAGTGGAAGCCTCTTCCGGGCTGGCTACTTCTTTCACCAGCAAGGGCACTGCTCCGAAAAGACGTACCAGGTGAAAGTAATAGAGCGCCCGGAGGAATTTGGCTTCGCCGAGGTACTGTTGTTTAGTTGCGTCATTGGCAAATTTTACGTTATCAATACGACTAATGATTACGTTGGATTGCTGTATGTTTCTGTATAATTGTGCCCAGGTGTTATTCACATAGTTATTGCTGGCGGTGATCAGGAATTCGTCTATCTCTTCCCTTTGCTGCGCACCACGATCGCTTTCATCGTATTGATAGTTGGTATTGTCTGACCGCATTTCTGCCATGGCCCAGTAATCGCTCTTGTACAGGTCCTGCAGCACGCCATAACAGCCATTTACTGCACGTAATACCTGTGCCTCTGAAGTATAATAGTTGGAGCCGCTGGAGAAAGAGTTTGGCTTCACATCGAGCATGCTGTTGCAGCCATTCATGGCAATCGCCAGGAGCGCGATTAAAGATATTTTAGTTTTCATGTTGCTATGCTTTTAGAGGCTGAATTAAAAAGAGAGGTTGGCGCCGAGTGAGTAAATTCTTGGAACCGGGTAGTTGGAATAGTCTATACCCGGTACCAGCGCGCCACTTCCGCCCTTACCCAGGTAGTTGGTCACTTCCGGATTGCCGCTGTATTTCGTAAACAGGATGGCATTTTGCACACTCACATACAAGCGGGCGCTTTGCACAAATCCGAATTTTGGGAAGCTGTATCCCAGCGTAATGTTTTTTATCCAGGCGTAGTTGTTCTTTTCTACGGTCAGGGAGCTTACATCGCGGTACATTACGCGGCCACGTCCGGAACCATTGGTGGTGGGCACTTTGCCGTTGCCGGGATTGGATTCTGATCTCCAGCGGTTAGCTACATCTTTTCTCACGTTGAATACGCCATCTATATTACCATTGTAATCGTTGGTGGCATGCAGGCGGTCGGCGCCCATAGAGCCCACTATCAGTACCCGCAGGTCCCATTTTTTATAGGAGAAGGTGTTGGTCATACCCCAGTTAAAGTCGGGATATGGATTGCCGATGATAGCGAAATCTTCCCGTGGATTAATCACCCCGTTGCCGTTGATGTCTTTAAACCGGATATTACCCGGGATAGCGCCGGGGAAGGCAGGGCCTTTATCTACTTCGGCCTGGTTTTGATAAATGCCGTCAAATACATATCCATACAGCATGGCCAGCGGTTTGCCTACCATGCTGACGTTGGTAGGATTGCCCTCGCTGCTGTTGCCGGAGTAGATAGGTGCATTGTCTTTACCCAGTGCCAGCACTTTGTTGCGGTTAAAGGCGATGTTGAAGTTGGTGCTCCAGGTAAGCGATTTGGTTTCTATGTTCCGGGAGCTGATGCCAATTTCCAGACCCCTGTTTTCCATATCGCCTTTGTTTTCTGTTACGTTGCCAAAGCCGCTGGACTGCGGGATTTCCACATTCAGCAACAGTTCCTGGGTATTTCTTTTATAGGCATCGATGGTGAGGTATAGGCGGTCTTTCAGTAAACCAACGTCAACGCCTATATTTAATTCTTTCATTTTTTCCCAGCCCAGGTTCGGGTTGCCGAGGGAATTCATCACGCGACCGCCGGCCAGTGCTCCACCCAGCACATAGTCGCTGGTGCCGATGTTGCTCATGTAAGAGTAGTTGCCAATATTAAAGTTACCGGTAAATCCATAAGAGGCCCTTACTTTCAGATCGCTGATCAGGCGTGACGACTTCATGAATTCTTCCTGTGATAAGCGCCAGCCGAGGGCTACAGAAGGAAAGGTACCCCAGCGGTTGTTGGCGCCGAACCGGGAAGAACCATCTGATCTGACAGTAGCTGTCACCAGGTATTTATCCTTGTAGGCATAGTTAACCCTCGCAAGATACGACAGCAGGGCCCATTCTGTTTTGTCGGTCCCGCCGGTAATGGTAGCGGCGGCGTTTAATGTTTTGATATCATCATCCGGGTAGTTGGCGCCGTTAAAGCCGGCATAATTTTCTTTCTGTGATTGTACGGTATATCCCAACAGACCGGTAAAGGCATGTCCATTGCTGGTATTGTACTGGTAAGTAAGTGTGTTTTCATTCAGCCAGTTCAGGTAGTTACCACTGGAGTAGTTACCACTGGGGATGCTGGGAGGCGCCGCGTTGGTGTTGCCAATGGTGGAAGGCCGGAAGTACTCTGCACTACCTTCCTGGTAGTCGACGTTGAAGGTGGATTTAAATTTCAGGTTCTTTATAATTTCATATTCGCCATACGTGTTGAACAGTATGCGGGTGCTTTTAGACCGGTTTACAACTTCATTGAGCATCATTACGGGGTTGGGTAAACCGAAGGTACCCGGACTTTGTATGAAGGCGTTATAGCTGCCGTCTTTATTATAGATAGGTTCTATGGGACTGGCAATGCCGAATACGCCGTCGCGGCCTTCGCCGTTGGTGCCGCCTTTGCGGGTAGTGTAGGAGGGCGCCACATTAAACCCAATCTTAAAACGGTCGGAGAGGCTGGCGTCTACATTGGCTCTGACAGAATAGCGCTGGTAGCCGGAATTAATGATCACACCGTCCTGGTTGAAGTAACCGGCAGATACATAGGTTCTTATTTTATCGGTACCGCCGCTTACGCTCAGGTTGATGTCTTGCATAGGCGCTACGCGTGTAATGGCATCAAACCAGTTGGTGCCTTCACCAATCAGTTCGGGATGGCGATAAATTTCCGGAATGTCGGCATCGGTAGGTTCGCGGTGTTCGGTAAAGCGTATATTATCTTCGATAGATTCTTTCCTGAATTGCGCGAACTCTTGTCCGTTCATCAGGTTGGGACGTCCCTTCTGGGGAATCCGTTGGGAGCCGTAGTTGGCGGAAAGCTGCACCGTTGGGATACCGGAGCTGCCTCTTTTAGTGGTGATCAATACCACGCCATTCGCTCCCCTGGAACCGTAGATAGCAGTAGCAGATGCATCTTTCAATACCGCCATGGACTCGATGTCCTGGGGATTAATCGCATTCATAGGGTCCGATACCTGGTCGGAAGAGGAAGCCAGCGGGTAGCCATCCACTACGTACAATGGCTGGCTACCGGCGCCCACCGCACCGATACCGCGTACCTGTACCTGCGGGCCACCACCGGGAATACCATTGGAGGTACTGACCTGTATACCGGCAATCTGTCCGGATAAAGCCTGGTCAGGACCTGCTACCGGCATGTCTTTTACGTTTTTCATAGACACGATGCCTACGGATCCGGTAACGTCCTTTTTCTGTTGGGTACCATAACCAACTACCACTACCTGGTTGAGCACTTTGTTGCTGGGCTCCAGTTGGAGGCTGATTTTAGTGCGGCTTCCCACCGCTACCGTTTTGGAGAGGTACCCGATGATACTGAATACGAGCGAATCTGTGCTGGCAGCGGCAATGGTGTATCGGCCATTGGCATCGCTGAAAGTTCCCTGACTGCTTCCTTTTACGCCAATAGTTACGCTGGGAAGCGGGGAATTGGTACCTACATCGGTGACCTGTCCGCTGATATTGCTTTTCTGGGCATAACTGTTGTACGCACAGCAAAACATAAATAACGAGAACGTGGTGCCAAAAGGTACGAGAATAAGTGGTCGTTTACGATAAAGACTGAGTGCTTTAATCATAACAAGTGGAATTTGTGGTGATGAAACGGCAATGATTTACGGAATCCAATTTAGTCGAAGAATAATACATTCCTGTCCTGTTGTGTCCTGTACTGTCCTGTACTGTCCTGTATCAATCCCCCATTTTTAGGGGCTTTCGGATGAATAGGGTATGAAAAGCACAAAAAAAGATTTAATTTTCGCTTCACTTATCCGATGTTAAGCATTGCAAACCGGAAGTATATCGCTTATAAAATCCGATCCATGAGAATGAAAAAATTGCGTTTACCACTAGTGGCATTATTTGCCCTGTTAAGTACTAACACTTTTGCCCAGCAACAAACAATAGACACGGCCAAACAAAGAAAACAGTTTGAAGAGCTGATGAAGCAGGATTGGGCCTGCCTGAAATGTTTCCAGGAAGAAAATACTAAAGTGGCGCCGCCAAAGGCAGGAGAACAGCGGATCGTATTCATGGGTAACTCCATCACGATTGGCTGGAAGAATGCCCACCCGGAGTTCTTTGAAGGGAAACCCTATATCAACCGCGGTATCAGTGGTCAAACCACCTCACAAATGTTGGTCCGCTTCCGGCCTGATGTGATTAACCTGAAACCCAAAGTGGTGGTAATTTTAGCAGGTACCAACGATATCGCCGGCAACACAGGCTATACGCCGGTGGAAACTATCTTTGGCAACATCGTATCTATGACTGAACTGGCAAAGGCCAACGGTATTAAAGTGGTGCTGTCAACGGTATTGCCAGTATATGAATATCCATGGCGTAAGGGAATGGGCATCGATGCCGTGGGGAAAATAGCAGATCTCAACCAGCGTCTGAAAGAATATGCCGCTAAAAATAGCTGCGTATATCTCGATTATTTTTCCGCTATGGAAGATGATAAAAAGGGCCTGAAAGCAGAGTTGACCTACGATGGGGTACATCCGAATAAAGCGGGTTACCTGGTGATGGAACCGCTGGTGGAAAAGGCAATTGCTACTGCGCTCAAAAAGAAATAGATGCCGGGTTTGGTTAGTATGGCAAAGGAAAATTACGCCACCGCGATAATTTGTTAAAATTTTCTCAACGTGTTTTTTAATCCGGACATTTTCCGCTAACTTCATTACTCACCAAAGAAAAGGAGGTATTCATGTTATCTACAGTATATTCATGGACACCTGCGGTTGATTTAGTTTAACCAAAGGGGGCTCCATTTGAGCACTGTTAACGCTTTGGCGTTAAAGGCATCCTGGCATCGCCGGGATGCCTTTTTCTATTACGGCCCCCGCCGTAATATTATATTTTATATTTTTGTGAGATGAATAATGAATCGTTAAACCCAAAACTAAAATTTAAGTAACATGGCTTTTATTATGGTGGATGTAGAATGCGATGGGCCTATCCCTGGCGACTACTCCATGATTTCATTCGGTGCCGTACTGGTAAATGATACGCTGGACGAAACCTTTTACGGACAACTAAAACCTATATCTGACAAGTTTATTCCCGAAGCATTGGCCGTATCCAACATTACCCGCGAAGAAACCCTGACCTTCGGCGACCCGGTAACCGTGATGACGCATTTCCGGGATTGGATAAAGGAGGTCAGTAACGACCGCCCCATTTTTATCAGCGATAACAACGGTTTCGACTGGATGTTTATCTGTTGGTACTTTCATCATTTCCTGGGTGAAAATCCCTTCGGACATAGCTCCCAGAATCTCGGCAGCATGTACAAGGGCCTGATGAAGGATACGTTTAAAACCTTCAAACATCTGCGTAAAACCGCGCATACACATCATCCCGTAGATGATGCCCGGGGAAACGCAGAAGCCCTGCTGACCATGAAAAAAGAATTAGGGCTTAAAATAAAGTGGTAACCGCCTTATCGCAGGTTTTTGGCCGGGCTGACCAGCCCGGCTTTAATCGCCTGGTAAGCAATGGTGATAGCGGCAATAACGATCGATAAAATAATGGCTACCAGGAAAATACCGCCGCCGATATGCACCTGGTAGGCAAAGTTCTCCAGCCAGTGTTGCATGATATAATAAGTAAGAGGGCCGGCGATACAGAAGGCAACGATGATCAGTACGATAAATTCTTTTGCAAATAAGCCCACAATACTCCATACCGTAGCGCCTAATACTTTTCGGATACTCATTTCTTTGGTACGTTGTACCGCCGCATAAGCTACCAGTCCATAAAGGCCAAAGCACCCAATCAGGATAGCCAGGAAAGAGAAAATCCGGAAGGCGGTATATATTTTTTGTTCCTGCTTGTACATGTCGGCTATCCGGTCATCGAGAAAACGGTAGGCAAACTGGTTATCTGTAAAAATAGCCGACCACACTTTATCGATGGCCGCAATGGTTTGGCCCATATCTGTAGGCTGAATCCTGGCATTGATAGCGCTGAATTCTCCCGGTTCATTGATCAGCACACAGGGCCTTCGTTGCTTGTACCGCGATTCACTCTGGAAATCATGTACTACGCCGGTGATGAGACAGGTATGGCCATTTAAGTTGAAACGCTTTCCTATAGCCTGTTGTGGGTCTTGTATATGTATTTTATGCATCAGGGTTTCATTCACGATCACTTGTCGCACGGTATCACTTTCCCGCTGCCTGTGAACATTTTCTCCTGCCAGTATTTTCATATCAAACATGGGAAGATATTGCTCGTCGATGAATTTAATTTCTGTAACATCATTTTTGGTGATACCGGCATCAGGACAGGTAAAGGGAGCAAAGGCATTGTTGGCCACCGGGTCGCCGGAGCCGAAGCTTAGTTGTTTGATGCCGGGATTCGCCGCCAGTTGTTCACGTACCACCTCCCATTTTGTTTCATCCGGTAAGGGGATGGAAATAACTGCTTCTTTATTGAAGCCCAGGTCTTTGTTTTTCAGGAAATCCATCTGGTAGCCCACAATCAGTGTTCCGGCAATGAGTACCTGGGAAATGCCAAATTGGGCGGATACTAGCACTTTACGAAGTCCTAAACCTTTGAAGCTGATATTGGTATTGGCTTTTAAGGCATTGGTAGGATTGAAGGCAGCTTGTACAAAGGCGGGATACAGCCCCGCTAATAGTATAACCGTTACCGTTATAGCTGCCAGCACCCCCAGTACCACCGGTTGCAACAGCTGGGATACCGGTATGCTTAAATCCATCCAGGTGGCAACCAGGGGGAGGAGCAGCAACGCCGATACAAAACCCAGTATTACCGATATCAGCACAAGTACCGCCGTTTCCGACAGGAACTGCAATACCAGCTGCCCGCGATAAGCGCCCAGCACCTTGCGCACACCGGTTTCCCGGGCCCGGCGGATGGCTTGTACCGTAGCCATATTGATGAAATTGATACAGGCGGTGATGATTATAAACAAGGCAATAGCCGCCAATCCCCAATACGTGGTTTTGCTGGTAGTGGTGTTACCAGGGCTGGAAATATAGCGTTGGTCGAAATGGATATCTTTTAATGGCTGTAGTATCAACTTCGTGGTCTTACTGATATCAGCCCCCCAGTTTTTAGTAATGAAATCAGGCATCCTGCGTTGTAACTGTTCAATAGTGTAGTTTTCAGGCAGCACCACAAAGGTATTGCCCCCCATAATGCGGAAGAATGCGTTGTCGGTTAACACGAGCTTCTTTACAGTTTCAAACGATACCAGCATCGAAAATGCCAGGCTGGAATTCGGGGGTACGTCTTTAATCACGCCAGTAACCTTCAGATCAAACTTATTATCGAGGTTAATGAGCTGCCCAACCGGATCTTTATCTCCGAAATATTTCTGTGCAATAGTCCTGGTCAGTACTACTTCATTAGGCCCTGAGAGAGCATTACGTGGATCACCGGACAACCAGCTGAAGTCAAATACCCGGAAGAAAGCCCCATCGGCAAAGGCATAGCCTTTCTGATTATACCGGGTGTTACCCACCTTCATCAACCCTTTTTCCCGATACCAATATTGCGATACCAGCGGCAACTCCGGAAAGTCATTCTGCATAGCCGGCGTTACAGCCATAGACACGCTGGGATTATAATCCAGCTCGTTGAAGGTTACCCGGTAAGTGCGGTCTGCTTTCTGGTGGAAGCTGTCGTAACTAAGCTCGTTCCTCACAATCAGGAATATAATCAGGCAGGCCGCTATACTCAATGCCAGGCCAAAGGCATTCAGGAACGTATAACGTAGATTATGGCTGATAGCTCTGGCGGCGGTTTTCAGGTAGCTACGGAACATGTAGTGGGTTTTATGTATAGGCCCATTCCACCACTATTTTAAGACCAGGATTCCGGGACTATATTTTTAGCTGAGTTATGTATTGTAATTATTGGAATGTGTCCGTAATTGCAATATAGGATGTCCGATTCCGGACATTACAGCGATGCCCGCATGGTAACATAAAACGGTACCTCGATCTGCGCCCTTGAGTGATCCTGTATCAGTTGTGCAGCCATTTCTCCCATACACCGGAAATCAGTGGAAATAGTGGTAATACCATTCAGGATATATTTCTTCAACGGTGTTTCGTTATAGGAAATCATCCCCACATCTTTCCCTATCTGCAGGTTCAGGGAAAGAATCCGTTCAATGAGCGAGACAAGGTCATTCTCGCGGAGATTGATGTATACGTCGCCCGGCTGTATATCTTCTTCCGAAATGTCATTTACTTTTTTACTGTTAAAAGCATAGTTCTGGCAAAACTGTACAAACCCTTCATAAATTTCTTCCGGGTAGTAGGTATTTTCCGGGTAAATAATTTTCAGGGTGTGATACTGCTGCAGCTTATCCCTGGCCTGTTCCAGCGCTCCATAGATGTCTTCCTGGAAGTTCTCATACACAGCGCCATATTCGCCAGTAACGCCTTTCAGCTTTTTATCGAGTAATATCAGTTTCTCTTTAGGGATGGTATTAATCACCTCGTCTACATGCTCCCAACGTTCCCTGAAGTGGGGGAGTATTACGATATGGGTATATTCATTGATGTTCTGCGACAGCAATTTTTTAAACAAACTGAAGTCGCTGTTGTAAATATAGAAGTCGATATTGGCCTGTTCGCCTAACTTATCCGCAAAAGAATCATAGATGATCTTTTTGTGCTCACTCAGTTTGTTGAACAGCAGTAATATTTTATATTGTTGATCCAGGTTGGTTTGTTGTACATAATACCCCTTACCAGGTACCGACCCCAGGATGCCCAGGCTCTTCAGGTATTTATAGGCCTTTTCAGCGGTATCCCGCGATATCTCGAAGGCATAGCTAACCTCGTTGATAGAAGGCAGTATATCATCCTGTTGTACTTTCTGATCTACAATGGCTTTGATAATGGAATTAGCCAGCTGATAGTATTTAGGAGTGGCGGAGAAGTCATCTATAAACAGGTATTTAAAAATCGGATGTTGCTTCATGATCTGTCAGTTATTAATCTTTCCGTGGAATCAGTGATCAGCTTTTCGGGACAATGATAGTGATTTAATTCTATAAATGGTAGCCGGTGCGGGAAGCATGACAGTACATGACAGTTTAAAAATATACAAGCTTTATTTTTATGAAATATTAGTTTCCACGTTACAAATTAGTACATCATTATGCAGGCTTTATTGGGAGTTTTATTCCACTTTATAGGTGGTTTTGCATCCGGCAGTTTTTATATCCCTTACAAGAAAGTGAAGGGGTGGAGCTGGGAGAGTTATTGGATAGTGGGAGGCATTTTTTCCTGGCTGGTAGTGCCGTTGTTCGCCGCCTGGCTAACAGTACCGGGTTTCCTCGATATCATTGGCGGCACTGAAGGTCCCGTGCTTTTCTGGACCTGGTTCCTGGGCGTTTTATGGGGTATCGGCGGTTTAACTTTCGGGCTGTCGATGCGCTACCTGGGCATGTCGCTGGGGATGGCGGTAGCACTGGGTTTTTGCTCTGCGTTTGGAGCGCTCATTCCTCCCATTTACCGGCAGTTGTTTACCAGCGATTCCAATACCCTGAGCGCCATGTTCCATACCAGCAGGGGCATTTATGTGTTATCGGGCGTAGCAGTATGCCTGGTAGGTATTGCCATCTGCGGCCGGGCAGGGATGATGAAGGAAAAGGAGCTGTCGGAAGAACAGAAAACAGCCAGTATACAAGAGTTCAATCTCCGTAAAGGGTTGGTGGTAGCCATTATTTCCGGCATCCTGAGCGCCTGTATGAGCTTCGCTATCAGCGCCGGCAACAGTATGGGAAAGGCTGCGGTAGCCAACAACGCTAATCCCCTGTTTAAGAACAATGTTATCTTTGTTATTATTATGTTAGGTGGGTTAACTACCAATTTTATCTGGTGTATGATCCTCAATAGCCGCAACCGCTCCTTCGGTGACTATACCAATAAGGAAACCCCGTTGGTAAAGAACTATTTATTCGCCGCCATTGCTGGTACTACCTGGTTTTTGCAGTTCTTCTTCTACGGCATGGGCGAAAGCAAGCTGGGCAACGACGCCAGCTCGTGGATATTGCACATGGCCTTTATTATCCTGATCTCCGGCATGTGGGGATTTGTGCTGAAAGAATGGAAGAACGCCAGCAGAAAAACGTTTGTCACTATTTCACTTGGTATATTCACCATCATCCTGTCTGTTGTACTCGTAGGATATGGCAATTCACTTGATTATTAGCCCGCAGTATTACCGCAATTAAAAACGTTAAAATTATATAGTATGTCTATAAATGGAACCACTACGCAATTCAGGCATGTAAGTTATTTATGGGATGAAGCAACAGCCGCCACCATGGCGGGTGATGAAGTTGCCTTGCTGATCTATCGTTCCAATTTGCTCGGCGCGGATCTGCGACTCACCAACTATGGAGGAGGAAATACTTCCTGTAAAGCAATGGCCAAAGATCCGCTCACCGGCGAACCGGTAGAAGTGATGTGGGTAAAAGGTTCCGGTGGCGACCTGGGCACACTCCGCAGGAGCGGGCTCGCCGCATTATACGTAGACCGGCTCCACAGCCTGCAACATATTTATAAAGGCATTGCGCATGAAGATGAAATGGTGGAACTGTTTAACCATTGCATCTACGATCTCAGCTCCAAAGCGCCATCTATTGATACCCCGCTGCATGGTTTCCTTCCATTCAAACATATTGATCACCTGCATCCCGATGCGGCCATCGCTATCGCTGCCGCGAAAGATGGAAAACGCATCACACAGGAGTTGTTCAACGGTACCATTGGCTGGGTACCCTGGCAAAAGCCGGGCTTCGACCTGGGCTTACAATTGAAGCAATGTCTGGATGAAAACCCCGGCATACGCGGGATTATGCTGGGCTCTCACGGACTCTTTACCTGGGGAGATACCGCCTACGAAAGCTATATCAATACCCTGGAAGTAATAGAGCGTTGCGCAGAATACCTGGAGGCCAACATGGGACGTCATAAACCCGTTTTTGGCGGGCAGGCGATCGCCTCCCTGGAAGATGCGCAACGCCGCTCCCAGGCAGCTGCATTAGCGCCTGTATTGAGGGGCTATTGCTCTTCTCAACAGAAAATGGTAGGACACTTTACCGACGACGGCCGGGTATTGGAATTCATTAATTCCAACGACCTGCACCGGCTGGCGCCTCTCGGCACCAGCTGCCCCGACCACTTCCTTCGTACGAAGATTAGTCCGCTGGTACTCAACCTGGCGCCCGGGGCCGACCTCAGCGATGTACCTGCTGTAAAAGCAGCACTGGAGCCGCTGTTTGATGCCTACCGGCAAATGTATACCGACTATTACAATACCTGTAAACATCCGAATAGTCCCGTTATGCGCGACCCCAACCCGGTGGTGATCCTGTACCCCGGCGTAGGTATGTTTACCTTTGCAAAGGATAAACAAACCGCCCGGGTAGCAGCCGAATTCTATATCAATGCTATCAACGTCATGAAAGGGGCCGAAGCGGTATCGGAATATACTTCGCTGCCACGCCAGGAAGCATTCAACATCGAGTACTGGTTGCTGGAGGAAGCTAAATTGCAACGCATGCCTAAACCCAAAGCACTCACCGGCAGAGTAGCCCTGGTAACCGGCAGCGCCGGCGGTATTGGTAAAGCCATCGCTAAAAAGTTTGCCGAAGAAGGGGCTGTAGTAGTGATCAACGACAACGATGCGCAGCGATTGGAAAGCGCCCGGGAAGAGTTCAACCGGCTCTATGGCAAAGATGTATTTGCGGCCGACCTGCTGGATGTCACGGATGCTGCTTCTGTACATAAAACCTATAACACCGCTGTACTGGCCTTTGGCGGCGTGGATATCATCGTCAATTGCGCCGGTCTGTCGATTTCCAAACCATTGGAAGATCATACGGAGAAAGATTGGGATCTTCTCTACGATGTACTGGTAAAAGGACAATTCCTCGTTACCCAAACCGGCGTAGATATTATGCGTAAACAAGGTACTGGCGGCGATGTGTTGAATATTGTCAGTAAAAACGCGTTGGTTTCCGGTCCTAACAATGCGGCATATGGCTCCGCTAAGGCGGCCCAGCTGCACCTGAGCCGGCTCAATGCCGCCGAACTGGGAAAAGATCGTATACGCGTGAACGTTGTAAACCCGGATGCGGTTATTTCCGATAGTAAAATATGGGCTGGCGCCTGGGCGGAAGGCAGGGCTAAAGCCTATGGGGTGAAAGTGGAAGAACTGCCTGCGTTCTATGCCAAACGCACACTCCTCAACGAAATTATTGTGCCGGAAGATATTGCCAACGCCTGCTATGCTTTTGTAGGCGGATTGCTCAACAAGGCCACCGGTAATGTACTCAACGTAGATGGAGGTGTAGCCATGGCTTTTGTAAGATAAAAGCTGTATTTTATAAGTTCCTTAAAATAACAATAATGCGTATAGCGTCCTATAAAATAGATGATCATAACCAGGCGTTGATGGCGGCCCATCAGCGTACATTTGAGTATCTTTCGGGGGAAATTGACCACGTACAGGACATCATTCAACAGCTGGTAGCTTTCCAGGTAGGTATTCCCAGCTGGGCGCTGGGTACCGGCGGCACCCGGTTTGGCCGCTTCCCCGGTGGTGGCGAGCCCCGCAGCCTGGAAGAGAAAATTGAAGATGTGGGATTATTGCACCAGCTGAACCAATCCAGCGGCGCTATCTCCCTGCATATTCCCTGGGACATGGCCGATAATCCTGCGCAGATTAAGGCCGTAGCGGCCCAAAACGGGCTCCGCTTCGATGCCGTGAACTCCAACACCTTCCAGGATCAACCCGGGCAAACACATAGCTATAAATTCGGTTCCCTGCAACATGTTGATAAAGCGGTACGGCAGCAGGCCATTGACCATAATATTGAAGTCGTCCGGCAGGGGATAGCCGTAGGGTCCAACTCTCTCACTGTATGGTTGTCGGATGGCTCCTGCTTTCCCGGCCAGCTCAATTTCCGGCAGGCATTCCAGCGTACACTGGAAGGGCTCCGGGAAATTTACGCTGCCCTGCCCGATAATTGGAAAATGTTTGTAGAATACAAGGCGGCAGAGCCCAACTTCTATTCTACCACGGTGGGCGACTGGGGACAATCGTATCTCTTTTCCAGCAAACTGGGTCCGAAAGCCTATTCCCTGGTAGATTTGGGCCATCACCTACCGAATGCCAATATTGAACAAATTGTAGCGCTGTTGCTGATGGAAGGAAAGCTCGGCGGTTTTCATTTCAACGATTCCAAGTATGGAGATGATGATCTGACGGTAGGCAGCATTAAGCCTTACCAGCTGTTTCTCATCTTCAACGAACTGGTGGAAGGCATGGATGCCCGGGGCATGAACCACGCTACCGACCTGGGATGGATGATCGATGCTTCCCATAATGTGAAAGATCCACTGGAAGACCTGCTACAGTCGGTAGAAGCCATCATGATCAGCTACGCACAGGCCTTGCTGGTGGACCGTAAAAAACTGCTGGCAGCGCAACAGCAAAACGATGTGGTTACCGCACAGGAGGTATTGCAACAGGCTTTCCGTACGGATGTACGGGCGCTGGTAGCTGCTGCCCGTCTGCAGGCAGGAGGCGCGCTGAACCCGCTGGCACTCTATCGTACTGAAAAGGTAAGAGAAGCGCTGATCCTTGAGAGAGGCGCGAAAACGATGGCCACCGGTTTGTAACTTTAAATGGTATCATGAGCGAAATTCCCGTTATAGCAATTTTTGACGTTGGTAAAACCAACAAAAAGCTGTTCCTCTTTGATGAACAGTATCGGATCGTTTTTGAGCGGACAGCCCGTTTCACGGAAACCGTGGATGAAGATGGCGCGCCCTGTGAGAACCTGGAAAGCCTTCGCCTCTCCGTGTTTGACTCACTGAGAGAAGTGTTCCGGAAAAAAGAATGGCAGATTAAAGCCATTAATTTTTCTACCTATGGCGCCAGCCTGGTATACATAGATGAAGAAGGGCGCCCACTTACTCCGCTGTACAATTACCTGAAAGCGTATCCTGCCGCGCTCAGTGAACAATTTTATCACCAATATGGGGGAGCCACTGCATTTTCGGTGCAGTCGGCCTCCCCGGTATTGGGAAGCCTTAATTCCGGCATGCAGCTATACCGGCTCAAGTACGAACAACCGGATATTTACCGGCAGGTGAAGTATGCATTGCATTTGCCGCAATATATGAGCTATCTCTTAACCGGTGTGGCCTGTGCAGACATTACCAGTATTGGCTGTCACACCAACCTCTGGGATTTTCAGCGAAATAATTATCATACGTGGGTAACAGAAGAAGGGGTGCTGGATAAGCTGGCGCCTCTTTTTTCTTCCGGGGAAGTGATACCGGCGGCCTTTCCAGGCAGTAATTACCTGGTGGGTACCGGCTTGCACGATAGCTCCGCCGCACTGATTCCTTACCTGGTCAACTTCCAGGAACCATTTGTATTAATTTCCACCGGCACCTGGTGTATCAGTCTCAATCCCTTTAACGATACGCCGCTTACCGCAGCAGAACTCGAGGCTGATTGCCTTTGCTATATGACCTTCCAGGGCAAGCCCGTTAAAGCTTCCCGCCTCTTTGCCGGCTATGAGCACGAGCAACAGGTAAAACGCATTGCGGCGCATTTCAATCAGCATACCGGCAGGTACCGCAACATCGACTTCGACAGCGATATCATTCGCCGGTTGAAGGCACGTAATCAACAGGAAACACCAATACAAACAGCAGAGAAAAAAGTATTGCAGTCCTCTGAATTTGAGCAGCGGGACTTGGATACCTTCACCTCCGATATCGAAGCCTATCACCAGTTAATGCTGGATATCGCCTATCAGCAATATATGGCTACAAAAAGGGTATTGAGTGGCGACAAAGTAAAACGTATATTCGTTGACGGTGGTTTCAGTAAAAATGCGATTTACATGAACCTGCTGGCAGCTTTTTTTCCGGAGATAGAAATCTTTGCTGCATCAATGGCGCAGGCCACCGCCATGGGAGCCGCGCTGGCTATACATGGCGCCTGGAACAGTAAGCCACTGCCCAACGATTTGATAGAACTGAAGTACTATTCACTGACGCACGATGTATCTTTATGAAGATTTGATTATCACTACGCTCAATATCAACAATTATGCGCGCCCTGTTAACTTTTTGCTGCTGCCTGCTGGCGGCTATCGCCAACGCACAAACGACGTTCCCTTTATATCAAAGCCTTCCTCCGGGAGGTATTGCCAGCCCGGATGAAGAAACGAAGGATAAAGACAATAACCGTTTTTTGACCAGCATACCCACGCTGACCAGCTATCTGCCTGCAAAGGACAACGCCACCGGCGCGGCCGTGCTGATCATACCCGGCGGTGGTTATCATGTAGTAGTGCTACAGAAAGAAGGCATAAACATCGCGGAGTATTTTGCAAAACAAGGTATCGCGGCTTTTGTACTCAAATACCGCCTGCCCTCCGATAAAATCATGCAGGATAAAAGCAGTGGCCCCTTGCAGGATGCCCAGGAAGCCATAAAAATAATCAGGGCACGTGCGGCGGAATGGAATATCGATACCGCCAGGGTAGGTGTGATGGGCTTTTCTGCCGGCGGTCATCTCGCCTCCACATTAGGCACCCATTTCGACCGGCCGGTATTAGCCGCCAACGCCGGGCTTAACCTTCGCCCCGATTTTATGGTACTGGTATACCCGGTGATCAGTATGGAAAAAGACCTTACCCATGCCGGATCACGTAAATACCTGCTGGGTGAGCACCCTGATGAAACCAATATTAAATACTACTCCAACGACCGGCAGGTAACCCGGCATACGCCGCCAACCCTGCTGTTTCATACCGGCGATGATAAAGTGGTGGACGTAGACAATACCCTCACTTTTTACCAGGCCTTGCGCCACCAGCATGTTCCCGCTGAAATGCATATCTATCCCGAAGGCGATCACGGGTTTGTACTGAAGCTGCCTGTGGAAGGCTGGATGCAGATCATCATGAAATGGCTGGGTCGTACCGGTATGCTCAATCCCGGTAATCCCCTGCTACAGGGAGGTACAGGACAGTTATACTAAATCTCTTTTCTATTTTGGGAAATAACCTGGTGTACCGGTGCAATCACCGGTATGGATAACTATTCGGTGTTGTTATCACGGTAACGTATAAACGTATTCCACTATGAATTACTTTCTCTATAAAAGAACAATGATAACTATTGGCCTGCTGGGACTGGTAAGTACTGCCAGCGCGCAATTGCCGCCGGTATTCGACAGTAGCCGCATGGCTTCGGTACAAAACACTGCTACCGTACGGCGTTATCTGTCTCCGGAAAAAATTACCTGGCAAACACCAAATGCCAGTGGTGCCAGCATTGCCAATGCCGCCCGTTTCCTCTTGCCGGGCAATGGTCAGGCCGACCTGGCCAACCAAAATATGTGCGTGCTGAAAAGTAGCGCCACCGCCCATCCGGCCATCCTGTTTGATTTTGGAACGGAACTCCATGGCGGCCTGCAGCTGGTAACCGGCATGTATAAAAGCGGGAAACCTGTAAAACTACGGGTGCGCTTCGGCGAATCGGTCAGTGAAGCGATGAGTGACATAGAACCATCGAAAAATGCCACCAACGATCATGCGGTACGGGACATGGTGGTAGACGTGCCCTGGTTGGGAAAACTCGAAGTAGGCAATACCGGCTTTCGCTTTGTACGCATAGATTTGCTCGATGACAATGCAGCACTGCAACTCAAAGAGGTGCGGGCCATCTTCGTATACCGCGATCTGCCTTACCTGGGTTCATTCAAATGCAGCGACGAGCTGCTCAACAAAATATGGCTGACCGGCGCCTATACGGTGCACCTCAATATGCAGGACTACCTGTGGGACGGCATTAAGCGCGACCGCCTGGTATGGATAGGCGATATGCACCCCGAAATATCTACCATCAGCGCAGTATTTGGATATAATGAAGTGGTGCCCCACAGCCTCGATTTGTCGAGGGATATTACGCCCATACCGCAATACATGAACGGAATGGTATCTTATTCCATGTGGTGGGTGCTAATCCAGCGCGACTGGTATCAGCATACTGGCAACAGGACGTACCTGCAGCAACAGGCCGCGTACCTGAAAGGGCTGCTGGATCATTTATGCAAGAAGATTGATGCCAGCAACAGTGAAGACCTGAACGATGGCACGAGGTTCCTCGACTGGCCCTCCAGCGAAAATAAGCCTGGCATACACGCGGGTTTGCAAGCCATGATGATCATGACGCTCAAAGCCGGGGCTGATCTTAGCAAAGTGTTGAAAGATGAGGCTACGGTACAGCAATGCGAAGCGGCCGTGGCACGCCTGAAAAAAAATGTGCCGGATGCCAATGGCTCCAAGCAGGCAGCCGCTTTACTGGCATTGGCAGATTTGGTGCCAGCAGAAAAAATTAACCGGGAGATTTTATCCGTAGGAGGCGTAAAAGATTACTCCACGTTTTACGGCTATTATATGCTCCAGGCAAAAGCCAAAGCGGGCGACTACCAGGGAGGGCTAAACGATATCCGCACTTACTGGGGCGCTATGCTTAAGTTGGGCGCTACCACTTTCTGGGAAGATTTTAATATGGACTGGCTGCCCGGGGCTGCGCGCATCGATACCCTGGTGCAGCCCGGTCAGAAAGATATTCACGGCGATTATGGCGCTTACTGCTACAAGGGATTCCGTCATAGTTTATGCCATGGCTGGGCTTCCGGGCCTACGCCCTGGTTAACGGAGCATGTATTGGGCATTTCTGTAGTGGAACCCGGTTGCCGGGTGATCAGGGTGGCGCCTCACCTGGGAGATCTTACGTTTGCAGAAGGTACTTTTCCAACACCCTACGGCGTGGTAACGGTAAAGCATACACGCCTGGCAAATGGAAAAATTCAGTCAGATATTAAAGCGCCTGCCCAGGTGAAAATTATTCGCGAATAGCAGGGAATTGGGTCTTTCAGCGGCTCCGGGATACCCGGAACCGCTTTACTTCCGGTTACTAACATCAACGTATACTTTGAAATTACTGTTGCAGCAGCAACCGCAGCTTTTTGTTAAACTCGCTGATCTTATTACCCAGGGGCGCAAAGAAATCGGCATCAAACTGCTCTACCACTTTAATAGCCTGCCGGGTGATCTTTTCGCCGTTGGCCGTCAACGCTACGGTTTTAGCCCTGGTATCTGTGGCATGCTCCCTTCTCTCCAGCAAGCCTTTGGCTTGCAGGGTACGCAGCACCGTGGACGTGGTCATCGGATCTATCTTGGAATGAGCAGAGAGCAGGATCTGCGTCACTGGCTCATTTTGCCGGGTAAGCCACATCGTACTGGCCAGCAGTACAAACTGCGAATGCGTAAGGTCATACTTCTCCAGTGCCTTGCGGATTTCCCGCTGCCATAAGCTGGTTACCTGCCAC
This sequence comes from Chitinophaga eiseniae, assembly GCF_012641265.1. Lineage (GTDB taxonomy): Bacteria > Bacteroidota > Bacteroidia > Chitinophagales > Chitinophagaceae > Chitinophaga > Chitinophaga eiseniae_A. Next base: position 726,289 of record NZ_JABAHZ010000001.1, read on the forward strand.
AGTAGAAACCCCGGACTCTCTTCCGCCTCCGCTACGCTAAAAGGATTGTCTTCTTTCTTCATCGCCCATTTTTTTGCAAAAGTAATTATAGTTTGCTCGCTACCTGGATTTGATTTTCCATATCGGTAGGTAAACCGTTCACAATATCTTGTGCTACTATCTTCTTCCATAAAAATCCCAGGGCGCCGGATACCGTCATGGTAGTGGTGATCTTCAGACCCTCCGGCGTTTCTTCAAAGGTATGCTCACCGTACATTTTAGCCAGCGGAAAGCGGGTGAGGTCTACAAATTTCTTATTGGGAACGATGTCAAACAACTCAATTTTCACTTTTGGACCGTTCCTGGGTTTGAGCAGGAAATGGTTGCCCTTCTCAAATTTTCCATCCAGCCGGGCATATTCGATGCCGTCATCCCAGGTATGCCAGTTGTTAACGTCGGCAAAAAGTTTCCACATTTGTTCTTTGGTAGCGGCTTTGGTAACGATAGTATGAGATTGTGACCACATGATAGTAATGTTTTTGACGTGAGTAATTATTTATAAGTGCAAATATAATAAGTATACTTATAATAATAAAACATATTTTATCATGATAATTTTATGGCTGTTTTTTTAGACTAAGGGGTGTTGCCAGGGGGACCGGTAGGGGCGCTGTAACAAGGCCGTGGCGGCCGGATCGCCGGTAATAATCCGTTGCTGCGGGTTGTATACGACCGGGCGTCCCAGTTGCATGGATATATTGGCGAGAATACAGCTGGCCGTGGAAATATGCCCTTCTTCGATATCTGCCACGGGGCGTCCGCCATTTTTAATGGCGCCCAGGAAGTTGAGCATATGCAGGCGTGTGGCAGGAGCCGCATTTAATTCAATGGCTGGTTCGGTCAGGTCTTCCGGGTATTTTTCCTTTTCATAGACTACGTCTTTATGAATAGGCGTACCATTGTCGGCAGGTATGAAATCGTAAGATAGGGTGCTGGCGGCCAGCGTTCCTTTTTCTCCATATAATTTAAATGCCCACGGGTATTTTGGATCAGCCGGCGTGCCCCAGGTGCGGTGCTGCCATACGCAGTTTAACCCTTCATATTCAAAGATGGCTGACTGGGTATCGGCGATGTTTGATTTTCCTTCTTTCTGTACATATATGCCACCGGTAGAACTGATACGCTTAGGCCAGCCCAGCTGCAGCATCCAGCGTACGGTGTCAAACATATGAATACACATATCGCCCATAATGCCATTGCCGTATTCCATAAAAGTACGCCACCAGCGGATGTGAGGGAGGCCGTCGTAAGGCCGCAGGGGCGCAGGACCTGTCCACATCTCATAGTCAAAATAGTCAGGCACCGCCTGCACCGGCGGGTTACCGTTGTTGCGCATATGATAGTAACAGCACATTTCTACATGGGATACTTTCCCCAGCAGGCCGGCATCTACGATATTCTTTTTTGCATCAATCAGGTGGGGCGTGCTTTTCCGTTGGGTACCTACCTGTACCACCTTGCCGTATTTGCGGGCAGCGGCTACCATGGCTTCGCCTTCGATCACGTCTACGCTGATCGGTTTCTGTACATATACATTGGCCCCGGCTTCCAGCGCAGCAATGGTTTGCATGGCATGCCAGTGATCAGGCGTTCCTATCAGTACAATGTCCAGTTCATTTTCAGACAACAGCTTGCGGTAGTCGGTATAGAGGCGTGGCGTTTCATGGGAGGCCTGACGCTGGCGTACCATATCGGCAGCCGCCTGCAGCATGTTTTTGTCAACGTCGCATAATGCAATCACTTTCACTGGCGCTACCTGTATCAGGCGGAATAGGTCGCTTTTACCATACCAACCGGTGCCAATCAGGGCCACCCGCAAAGGCTTATCAGGATAAATGAAATCGAGTGCGCTGGCGCCTATGGCAGAAAGTGCGAGGGTAGCCGTGGCTCCTTTTAAAAAACGACGGCGATTGATGTTAAAATGGTGCATAGCGTGGAAATAATTAAAAGTGGGTAAAGCATTCTTTCGCGTACAAAATAAGGTTCCGTAAGAAAGATAATAGATTATGCGAAAAAATGCCAGCTATGCAAAAAAAAGATTAGGCTTCCTGGTTCCGTTGCAGGATGTCGCTGATCATAGGCTTCAGGGTCTGATATTCTTCCGGGGTAAATCCCATACTGCAACTGATTTTTTCAGGGATATCTGCTGCCCGGGCTTTCAGCTCCGTTCCGGCGGCGGTTAACTGAATATTCACGATACGCTCATCCGTTTTGCTGCGCGCCCGTTTAATCAGCTTTTTGCTTTCCAGTCGCTTTAACAACGGGGTGAGTGTCCCGGAATCCAGCATCAGCAATTTTCCCAACGCTTTCATCGATAACGTTTCATGTTCCCATAGCGACAACATCACCAGGTATTGGGGATACGTAAGGTCTATCGCATTTAAAAAAGGCTGGTAATGCGAGGTTACCAGCCTTGATAATGCGTAAAATGAAAAGCAAAGCTGATTGGATAATTTCAGTTGTTTCAATTGACTTGATTTAACAACACAAAGCTACGCTAATGTTTCAATTAATATTTTAGCCACTTCTTCAGACGATGCCGGGTTTTGCCCGGTGATTAATAAGCCGTCTTTCAGGGCATAAGGGTGCCAGTTGGGGCCATTGCTGTAAAATCCACCTAACTTTTTCAATTCATCTTCCAACAGGAACGGCACTATGGTGGTGAGTTGTACGGCATCTTCTTCTGCATTACTGAAGCCGGTCACTTCCTTGCCTTTTACCAACGGCTCGCCATTCGGGCCTTTTACCTTTACCAGCGCTCCGGGAGCATGGCAAACAAAGGCCACTGGCTTATTTTGACGATAGAAGGTTTCTATCAGCGAAATAGAGCTGGGATCATTGGCCAGGTCCCATAATGGGCCGTGACCACCAGGATAGAATACGGCGTCATAATCGGCGGCATCCACTTCATTCAGCTTCACAGTATGCGCCAGCTTTTCCTGCAAGGCAGGGTCCCGCTTAAAACGCTCGGTGGCAGCGGTTTGAAATTCGGCCAGCTCACTCTTCGGATCTATCGGCGGTTGACCACCTTTCGGAGAAGCCAGGGTGATTTCTACCCCCGCATCTGCCAGCACGTAGTAGGGGGCGGCAAACTCCTCTATCCAGAAACCGGTTTTATGACCGGTATTGCCTAACTCGCTGTGCGAGGTCAATACAATAAGTACCTGCATATGATCTGGTTTATATCAAAGCTAATTCAACGTTTATATTACCATGGGTAGCCTGGGAGTAAGGGCATACCTGGTGCGCCTTTTCCATCAACGACTGAGCCAGCTCACGGTCTGTATCCGGAATGGCTACTTGCAGTTTTACAGCCAGGCCATAACTTCCCCCTTCATTCTTTCCTAAACTAACTGCCGCAGTTACCTGGGTAGTACCGGTACGCACCTTTTCTGTTCTGATCACCAGGTTAAGCGCACTATCGAAACAAGCGGCATAACCGGCGGCAAATAATTGCTCGGGATTAGTGTAAGCGCCGCCGCTGCCACCCATTTCCTTAGGCATGCGGATACCCAGGTCCAATACCCCGTCGGAAGAGGTTACATGTCCATTCCTGCCGCCTGTTACGGTGGCGTGTGCTGTGTATATACTTTCAAATGTGGCCATAAAATTTTAATTTATTGTGTAAAATTAAATTGTACACAATTTAATTCCAAATTAATTTTATGGCTGCCTGTTATAATTAACAAATAAATGCCCGGGAGAGTTGGATCGGACCAAAAAGTATATTTTTTCTCGCCAAGGCGCAAAGAAACAAAGGAGCAAAGAATTTATAACAGGAAGAGAGCGAATTTTAAGCCCGCAAAGCGGGTAGATTATGTAACATAGAAGAACATTACATAATCTACCCGCTTTGCGGGCTTAAAATCCGCTTCAATCTCTGCTGCTTTGTTTCTTTGCGCCCTTGGCGAGAAAAATACACTTCCCGGTTACCCTCCCCCAAAAAAAAATTATGGTGAAATCATAAATATTCTTTTACTTTGCGTCATAATGACGTAAACAAATAATTGCACCCTCAGCTGTACTATGGAATTATGTTAACCCCACCATTATTCCAACAACCCTGCTGAAAAACTAAAACAACATGAACAAGAGCAAAAGAACAGCCACAGCTTACGAAACGCTGGAGATAATGGAAAAGGGCTGTTATCAGAATCAACATAACCACACCATTGATATCAGCGCAGCGCTGCAACACAGCGTGGCCAACACGATACATTATAAACCCGGAGATTTTGAAACCGTATTTATACAAAGAGATCAGCAGTTGAAAGGGCACCCGGCAGGACCACTTCGTATAGCCGTTACCGGTGAAACCACTTTTGCCGCCGCATATCGACTGGTAGTAAAGGAAGGCATCACCGACGTATGCTGCCTGAACTTTGCATCGGCGAAGAATCCCGGCGGAGGTTTTCTTGGTGGCGCGCAAGCACAGGAAGAAGCCTTGTCCAGGGCCAGCGGCCTGTACGCCAGCCTCAAATCCAAACCGCAAATGTATACGGCCAACAGGCTAACCCATACCTGTCTGTACACCGATAACATGATCTATTCCCCGCTGGTACCGGTGTTCAGGAACGATCGCGATGAATTGCTGGACGACGCCTATCTTGTATCGATCATCACCGCCCCGGCTGTGAATGCGGGCGCCATCAGCAACAATGAGCCTGGTCGCCTGAAAGATATGGAAGCCGTGATGCTGGCAAGGATCGAAAAATTATTGTCCGTGGCGGTAGCCAACAAACAAACCACCCTGGTATTGGGTGCCTGGGGCTGTGGCGTTTTCAGGAACAACCCGGCAGATATCGCCCGTTGGTTGGCACATCATATTTGCCACAACGAAGTATTCCAACACGCCTTTACAAACATTGTATTTGCCGTGTATGATACTTCGGAAAAACAACATAACCGTAACGCATTTAACAACGAATTTCAACACCATGCTGTATAATAACGAATGGCTGTTAGCCAGGTACGAAGCGAAAGAGCGATTAAAGTTTGTCTTCTTCTGGAAGCCACTCGTGGCACCAAACGGACAAATTACCGCCTCCTGCCTTGGACAGTGGTGGAAAAGCAATTTTGCCGTAGCCGGTATTACCTATAAAACGGCGGAACATTGGATGATGGCGGGTAAAGCCCGTCTCTTTAACGATCCCGTTACAATGGAAAAGATATTGCAGGCTACTGCACCCGCGGAGGTCAAAAAATTGGGGCAGCAAGTGAAAAATTTTGACCAGGCTACCTGGAACGCCCACAAATTTGATATTGTGGCCACCGGCAACTATCATAAGTTTTCACAGGACCCCGCACTGAAAAAATTTTTACTTAACACGCAGGAACGTATATTGGTAGAAGCCAGCCCCATGGATCGTATCTGGGGAATAGGCATGGCGGAAACCCACGAACATGCGGAAAATCCCACCCTGTGGCGCGGTGAAAACCTGCTAGGTTACGCGCTCATGACGGTAAGGGATCAATTGAAATAAACATGACACCAAAAGCTATCAGCAAATTGCTGAGCCTTATTCTCCGGCATAACCCGGACAAAGTACAACTACCACTTGATGCCCACGGTTGGGCCGACGTAGTTACCTTACTGCAACAATGTAAAGCACATGGATTCCATTTCTCACGCACCGAACTGGAATCGATGGTGGCTGAAAATGATAAACAACGCTTCGCATTCAACGAAGATAAAACCAGGATCAGGGCCAGCCAGGGACATTCACTTTCGCTGAATATCTCGCTGGATCTGCCTCCTGCTGCCCCACCGGAATACCTCTATCATGGCACAGTCGGTAAATTCGTGCAGCAGATCAGGAGCACCGGTATACAGAAAATCAGCCGTCAACATGTGCACTTGTCGGATGACCTGGGCACGGCCCAGAAAGTAGGCAGCAGGAGAGGTATGCCGCTTATCCTCACTATACACAGTGGGCAAATGCATCGCGATGGTTGGGTATTTTACCTGTCGGCCAATGGGGTATGGCTCACGGATGAAGTACCACCGAAATACATTCAATAATGCCGCTTCGTCACCATGCCAGGGATTTAGCGATATATTGAAATTGTCTTGGCAAAGTCTCTCTTGTTACAGGAGAGACTTTGTTATTTAATTAATCAGTACTTTTAAATAAAAAACATGTCGATCAATTCCGAAGCAGAACTCAATGGCATGAAAAGGGTCAGCAACGCAGTAGCCGTTACCCTGAAAGAAATGAGGAACTATGCCAAACCGGGTATGACTGCCCGGGAAATCGATGATTTTGGTGGAGAGATATTAAATGCTTTAGGAGCAAAATCCGCACCCAGACTTACTTATGGCTTTCCTGGCTGGACCTGCATCAGCGTCAATAATGAAATTGCACATGGTATTCCTTCCGAAAGAAAAGTATTGCAGGAAGGCGACCTGGTAAATATAGATGTATCTGCAGAGCTGGATGGTTACTGGTCCGACAACGGCGGCTCTTTTGTATTGGGAGAAGATATTCATCATCACCAGGCCTTGGTAGATGCGTCAAAATCTATTCTCTATAAGGCTATTCACCGCATCAAAACAGGCTCCCGCGTAGCCGACCTGGGAAAGTTTATTGAAACTGAAGCGGGAAAATCCGGTTTCACGGTAATCAGAAACCTGGCCGGACACGGCGTAGGCCGCAGTCTCCACGAAGCGCCAGACGATATCCTCAATTGTTATGTTGGTTTCAATAAAACCCGGTTTAAAAGAAATGGGGTGGTCGCTATTGAAACATTTATTTCTACCAAATCCTCTTTTGCCAATCAAAGCAACGATGGTTGGACGCTCATCGGCAACAAAGGCGGATTTGTAGCTCAGCACGAACATACTATTGTGATAACCGATCAGGCGCCTATTATATTGACTGCCGCCAACGAAATCTGGAACTAATCCCTATTGCAGCGATAAAGTCACTACCCGGATATTCTTACGGTCGCTCGTATATGTAATATGCACCAAACCACCTGCGGTGGCGATAATAGCAGGATAGCTATATTCGCCACCTGCATGTTTCTCCAGCGTATATACATCTTTCCATTGCAGCCCATCTTTCGACACGGCTACTCTCAACTCGTTACGGCCATTAGACCAATCTTTCCCGGATTTAGCGGGATTATATACCAACACCTGCCATCCATCAGGCGTGGTTACTGCATCAATGCCTGAGTTGGGATTGAGGAGAGACAGGCCACTCACCGCACTCCAGGAAGCCCCGTTATCGGCCGACCAGCTGCTGGCCACCACATTTTGCCTGCTACGGAACAGCGCCTGTATCTTCCCGTCTTTATAAGACAGCAGGGTAGGTTGTATGACGCCGAAAGTGTCGCAGTTGATGTTTATTTTCTGCCACTGATGCCCCGTGCTATCGCTGATTTCCATATGCGATATCCATACATTGCCTTTCACACTCTCTGTACTGGAGGGATGCAGCAAATGCCCATCAGGTAGCTGTATACATTTATTTTTAATAGGTCCCAATATACCGTCGGGTAGTTTTTCCGGAGATGACCAGCTAACGCCGTTGTCATGGCTGTAACGGGCCATGCCCCACCATTCCCGCGGATTCGGGCCTATCTTGTAAAACAGGCAAAGCAGCCCCGCCCGGGTACGGAACAGCACCGGGTTCCAGCAAGGGTACCGTAGTGTATCACTGATAATACCATCTGCCAGCTGTACGGGCCGCTGCCATTGGTTGTTTTTATACAGAGAAGCCCATATCACCACATCTTTACTGCCTTCTTCCTTACCGCCAAACCAGGCCGCCAGTAACTGCCCGCCGGGAAGGGCGGTGATAGTAGACGCATGACTGGAAGGAGTGACTGGCTTTTCCATAATCAGCTTATTACGCACTAATGTGGCTTTCAGCTGCGCTTGTGCCGGGAAATTAAATACCGCCAGCAACAACAGCGTAAAACAATATCGCATATTATACAGGATCTAATGAGGCGGTTAAATTAAGGAATGAACGGCGATTATCATAAAGATTGGTAAATTTGCCGCCTTATGTCATTATACACTACCACGGGAACGGTTACGGTTACCTGTAACAAACGCCTGACACCCTTCCTGGAACAGGAAGTAAAAGAACTGGGATTTACGATAGACGAAACATTTGTGACCGGCGTGCGGTTACAGGCTTCTGTCAATGAGTGTATCCGTTTAAACCTGCAGCTGCGCTGCGGCAGCCAGGTACTTTATAGCCTGAAACAATTTGAGGCCACCGATGCAGACGATATCTACCAGGCGTTGCACAGCTATCCCTGGGAAACGATTCTTCCGGCAGATGGTTATTTTTCTATCACCAGCAACGTACAGAATGATACCATCAATAACAGCATGTTTGCCAATCTCCGTGTAAAAGACGCGGTGGTAGACCGTCTGCGCGCTAAAACAGGGAAACGCCCGTCTACCGGCGCAGAGCTGAGTGGTGCCGTAATTCACCTGTTCTGGAAAAATGAAAAGGCGGAAGTGTTTGTAGATACCAGCGGCGATTCACTGGCCCGCCATGGTTACCGCAAAATCCCCGGGCGCGCGCCTATGTTGGAAGCCCTTGCAGCATCCACTATCCTTGCTACGAAATGGGATCGCAAGAGCCCCTTCATCAACCCGATGTGTGGCTCCGGTACCGTGGCCATAGAAGCCGCACTGATAGCCACTAATAGCCGTCCCGGTCTGTTCCGCGACAACTATGCTTTTATGCACCTGCAAGGCTATAACGAAGACGTATACCTGGAAGAGCGGGGCGTCCTGGAAAAACAAATTGTAGAAGTGCCCGGCTTACGCATTATTGCCACCGATCTTAGCGATATGGCTATTGTGAATGCACGCAAGAATGCAAAAGCCGCTGGTGTGCAAGATATGATTGAATTCAGGGTGTGCGATTTTGCTGCTACAGAAGTGCCTGCCAATGCGGCCGGCGTCGTATACATGAACCCGGAATATGGCCTGCGCCTCGGCGAAATCGAAGCCCTGGAAGAAACCTATGGCCGCATCGGCGATTTCATGAAACAACGTTGTGGCGGTTACCACGGCTACGTGTTTACCGGCAACCTGGAACTGGCCAAGAAAATAGGCCTGAAAGCCAAAAGAAGAATCGAATTTTATAATAGTAAAATCGACTGCCGCCTGCTGGAATATGAACTATACGCCGGTACCCGTGATGCCAGGAAGCTGGTGGAAGATAAGAATGATTAGTAATCCTTACTATATAAATGCAATATAAAAAAGCGCTGCCTTTTACGGCAGCGCATATCTACAAATGTTTCCGTCTTAAATAGCTTCACTCACATTAATAGGCCTGGAAAAACTTTCTTCCAGGGATATAATGGTTTCTGTACGCTCTATCCCCTTGATGTGCTGGAGATCATCCTGTAAAATTTTGCGCAATTCACCGCTGTCCTTGCAGATGATTTCCGCAAACATACTGTAGGAGCCGGTAGTATAGTTCAGCCTTACGATCTGCGGAATCTTTAATAGCTGTTTGGCTACGGTTTCATACAGCGAACTTTTCTCCAGGTAAATACCTATAAAGGCCAATACATCATAGCCAATAGCACGCAGGTTTACCTGTAAACGCGTTCCTTTAATGACCCCCATTTCATGTAACTTCTTAATGCGCACATGAATAGTACCGCCAGATACAAAGAGCTTCTTTCCTAATTCAGCGTAGGAAATACTGGCATCGGTTGACATTTCTGAAATGATTTGCAGGTCTAATTTGTCAATATTTAACGGGTGACTCATTTTTGCAACGCGATTTAGATTTTTTTCTAAAAATAGGTATTTTTTTGAAATAATCGCAAAAATCATCTGGGCGGAAATTTATTGGCTCCCGGGCGTAAGCAGGAAAGCCGGCCTACAGCTACCTTTTACAGTTAAAGTGGCAGTGGCCATCCAGGCTTTTTCAGAATTCCATTGATACAGCTCCCTCCAGGTATGCCATTCTTCTACCAGCGTAAAGCTTCGCAAACAATAACAGGTATACTGCCATAACCGGCTATGCGCCAGTATCGCCGGCAGTGGGAGCAACAACAATACAGCTGCTATTACGATATCCGCCAGCCGCTCCTGTAAACCCATATGCCGGACCTGGTTAAAAGGAAATAAGCTAGGCGCACTGGTCGCATGATGATAAATGAGGTGTAGCAACAACATCGGGAAACCCGTTGTGAGCAGATGGAGAAGAACCTGGAAGGTAGCAGTGGCCAGCATTTGCAGCGATTTTTATACAAATGTATCCCACACATAAAAGCCAGGAAATACGCTACTGGCGGGCTACCACCATTTTACGGCAAAAGCAGGATTATCGCCGGTAAAAGATGAAAGCTCCCGGAACATATGCATTCACCGGCCGGTTAAACTTTTCAGGCCGGTAAGTGTTGTCATTATGTAACCCATTAGGTTCCACTAAAACATTACAGCTATGAAATCAATCCTTTTGTCAGCGATGCTTGCTGCAATATTACTGTTAGGAGCCTGTGGTACTACGGTGCATATGACCGGTACCTGGAAAGCGCCGGAGGCGCCCTCTTCCGGGTTTCATAACATGGTGGTAGCAGCGCTCACTTCCAACATGGCTGCCCAGCAAATGGTTGAATCAAGGTTGGCAGAAGCGCTGCAGAAACGCGGAATCGTGGCCGGACGGGGCGCCGACATTTTTCCGCCTAAATTTGATCCTACCCGTGAAGCCGATAAAACAGCCGCCGGAGAACGAATGAGAGCCGCTGGCTATACTTCCGTACTTACGGTATCATTGGTGAATAAAGAGTCTGAAAGAAGATATGTACCGGGTTCTATGGGCTATGCACCTTATCCTGCATTTGGCTACTATGGCCGTTTCTGGGGCTATTATGGTTATATGTGGGGCAGCGCTTATTCTCCCGGATATTATACTACCGATAAAACCTATTTCCTGGAAAGCAACCTGTATGATCTAACCCAGGACGGCAAGCTGGTATGGTCTGGCCAGTCTGAAACATACAATCCCAATAGCCTCGAATCTTTCGCGAAATCGTATGCCACACAGGTATCTACTGCCCTGGAGAATGCCGGGTTGCTGAAAAGATAATCAGCGACTATTATCGTAGCAGGTATGATTGCGCGCAACGGAAGCTGGTGAAAACGGATTTATAATTTACATTTGTCGCATTAATGATAAACTGGCCTGTATGGAAATGACCACACCCAACCCGGAGCTGCTGAAACAACTTGTCGTGATGAAGATGCCTTTCGGGAAATATAAAGACGTAGTGCTTTGCGACCTCCCCGTTAGCTACCTGGAATGGTTTCAGCGAAAGGGCTTTCCCCAGGGCAAACTGGGCATGCTGCTGGAAACAATGCTGGTTATTAAAATGAACGGGCTTTCCGCTTTGTTGGACCCGTTGAAGAACAAAAGATAGGGTAGACGTCTACAGACTTACGATATAAGCAAAACGGCTGTTTCCAATGAGAAACAGCCGTTTTTAATAAAATATGATTGGAGAGATATCAGAACCAACTGGTATTTTGTTCTTCCTCTTCTACTGGTCCGGCTGCATCAGCAGGAGCAGTGACAGTTTGCGCCACGGCTGCCTCTGCAGGCAGCTCAGAAACAGCTTTAGGAGCCGGCATTACATTTTTGCGGATGGCGCCTTCTACCACAGCACCTTCTTCTATTTCCAGCACCATGGCATTTACGTCGCCCTTTACCAGGGCTTTATTGCTGATATGTGCTTTGTTGCTGATGTAAACATCGCCATACACTTTTCCTTGTACTACCAGGTCGGTAGCATATATATGGCCACGAATGCTTGCCGTTTCACTTACCACCAGCTTACCGGTGGTTTTTACATCGCCCCTCACATTACCGTCGATTCGGCCCGAAACAGAAGCGTCAATGCTGCCGTTGACGGACACGGTTTTAGGAATACGAAAAGCTCCGGGGACAATTATATTTCGGAATAGATGTCTGACACTGATCACACGTACAAATTAGAGGGTGATGGGATTAGGTGTTATAGTAGGAGTATGCTGTAGCTGGTCCTCAAAAGTTGAAATAATAGAACTGGAGTTACCGAGATCCAGGCCCACACTCCGTTGTGGTTTGTTATCTGAAATTCTTAATGAATTATAAAGATAACCAATACTCATGAGTTTTTCTGGTTCAGGCGCAACTTCTACAGGAATAAAGTCACGGAACTCTTCTACAAAAGCATCAGTCAGTTCCCGGTAATGGGCGCCGCCGCCCATGAGATAAATTTTCTCACAGGTTTCAAAATCCAGGTCGGTAAAGTAACTGCGCATCAATGGCGATACTACTTCTTTATAATATTGTGTGAGCACGCCCTTACGCATATCGCGCAGATCTATGCGCTTGCGGTTGGTGAAGATAGAACCTTTCATAAAGGCATCATCCACCTGGTGCTCATTCTTCATTTCCAGGTAATGTTTCTGGTTGAGCTCACGGGTAAGATTGTTGATCGCATAACGGATACCGTGAGAACTGAAGCAGGTACGGTGAATCAGCCCATCGCCCGTGGCCATACCACCTTCAATGGTACCAAACCCAAAACTCACTGCGATGAAGTTATCGAGCTGTGGTTCATTAATGGTTTTCTTCAAACCAATAATACCACCCACAATTTCAGGGATGACTTCATACTTCTCAATATCAAACATCGCTTTCTTAAATGAGCCCTTGGTATTGTAAGTTTGGGTATCGTAGTCGATCAGGAAATGTCTTTTACTTAAAAACTGCTCCGCCGCATTTTTGTAGATATTGTAGGTAGAAAACGGAAAACCAAGAGTCAGGGCTATTGGCTGCTGTACCTTATCGATAGTATTCAACAACGCCGCTTTAAACAATATTTCGTAATCTTCTTCCGTAGGAGAGGCATTGGTCACCCTGCCCGGATTGATACCGCCTCTCTTCGCGAGATTGCCTACCAGGTACCAGGCTTCATCTTTTTTAATTTTTAATCCGTTGAGTAAGTCTTTACTTGAGTTTTCGGTGTTTCCAAATGCGGTCTCAAAAACGCTTGGGAAGCTGGTTGTTGATACTTTCATAGTACTTTGTTAATAACGTTGTGGCCGTGACTCTCCCGCAGGAGGGTTTTCATCGGGATTGAAATAGTAATTAAAGATATAAAATATTAGGATAAGGGGGTGACAACCAGTGAATTTACGATAAATTTAATACAGCATCTCCGAATTTCAAAATACCCGTAGATTTCGTATGTACTGATGACAGTATCATTCCGTGCATCAATGGATACTAAAACCCGGCTTTTCAACGTTTTTAAGCTGTCCCCATCCCATACCTGTATACTGTATTAAAATGCAGTGATAGCTAAGGTTACCACTACACAAATCTGCTGATATGAAACTGCTGCTATGGTTGCCCGTCTTGTTATTACTTTCCTGTCACTCCTCGCAAAAAATCTACCAGGCGCCGGCAGTAGGGGCAGAGGCGCAGTTCGACCGGGGGCTCCGGCCGGAAAAACATCCCCGTTACCTCTTTGATAAAAAAACAATGAAGGATATGCAACAACGAGGAACGGCATCAGGGTACTCGTCTAAGCGCAGGAGTTCAGCCCCTACCATTCCGTTGCCGGGTGAAGGCGGACACGGAAAAGACAGCACCAGCGCAATAAAGGACAGTACGGCTGCACCGCTTCGGGCCGACTCTACCCAGGCACCTGCATTACCCACCGATACTGCCCATCACGGGCAGCCGGGCCATATAAATTGATCCGGGGCAGCGGCTCAGTTTCCTGTTTATTCCCTACATTTGGTGCTACTGCTTTAAATTGTTTATGAGGAAAGTTTTCATTTTTTTACTCCTGGCCGCCACCAGCCAGGTGATAGCGCAAACCCCATTGTACATGCCACTTGGATTCAAAAAGGCGTACGACCGGCAAACCCGCAGTCATAGCGGCGCCCCCGGAAGTAAATACTGGCAGAATAAAGCGGGGTACGATATACAGGTCAACTTCGACCCAGCTACCAACCGGGTAGCCGGCACCGAAACAATCCAATATACCAACAACAGCCCGGATACGCTTTACTCCGCTAATTTTAAATTGTTTCCCAACCTCTTCCAGAAAGGAGCTGTGAGAAATATGCCCGTGTCGGCAGATGACCTGATGGATGGCGTGGTGATTAAAAATATGAAGATCAATGGAAAGGATAATCCCGTGATAACGCCCACCAAAGGGACTAACATGCCCGTGAATATCCCGGCACTGTATCCCGGGCAGTCGGTGAAATTTGATCTTGATTTCTCTTATATCCTGAACGAAAATACCCATATCCGCACAGGTTCCATCGATACCGGCGCCTATTTTATTGCCTATTTCTTTCCACGTGTAGCCGTATACGATGATATCAATGGCTGGGATATGATCAGTTATATGGGCATGCTGGAGTTTTATAACGACTTCAGCGATTTCCGTGTAGCCATTACCGTTCCCGGCGCCTACCAGGTGTGGGCTACCGGCGATCTCAAAAATCCCAGCGAAGTATATGCTGATAAATATGTGCAACGTATTGCTGCCGCCGAAAAGAGCAATGATATTGTAGCGGTGATAGATACCAGCGATATCCGCGTGGGCAATATCAGCCCTAAACGCAATACCAACACCTGGCGCTTCGAAGCTACCAATGTGCCTGATTTTGCGTTTGCCCTCAGTAACCACTATTGCTGGAATGCTACCAGCGTTCAGGTAGATGACCAAACCAAACGACGTACCCGCGTTGATGTGGCGTTTAATCCCAATCACGCCGATTTCTTCGATGTAGTGCGCTATGCCCGCATAACGGTCGATAAAATGAGCCATTACTTTCCCCAATGGCCTTTCCCTTACAACCATGAAACGGTGTTTAATGGACTCGATCAGATGGAATATCCCATGATGGTAAACGATAATCCGCTCACCGATAAGGCGCAGGCCATTGAACTGACCGACCACGAAGTATTTCATACTATGTTCCCTTTCTATATGGGTACCAACGAAACGCTGTATGCCTGGATGGATGAAGGATGGGCTACCATCGGGGAGTGGATCATTTCACCCTGCATCGACAGCACCATTATCGACGATTATGGGATGGCGCCGTATAACTACGTTGCCGGTAAAGCGGCTGATCTGCCCATTATCACGCCTTCTAATCAACTTACGGAAGCTTATGTAACCAATTCCTATCCCAAGCCGGCACTGGGATACCTGTATGTGAAGGATATGCTGGGTGATAGCCTTTTCCTGAAAGCACTGCATTATTATATTGAACAATGGCACGGAAAACATCCGCAGCCGTACGACTTCTTTAATTGCATGAACACTGGCGCTGGCAGAAATATGAACTGGTTTTGGAAAAGCTGGTTCTTTGATAATGGATACCCCGACCTGGCCATCGGTAAAGTGTTGCAAAAAGGGAAACAAGGTGTAGTGGAGATAGTATCGAAAGGCACCAAACCTGTGCCGGTAGATGTGACAGTGCTGCTGGAAGACAATAGTACCCTGAAGCTGCACCGGAGCATTGCCTGTTGGGAAAAGGGGAACAAAACAGTTTCGTTGACATTTTCTTCTCCCAAAAAAATAAAAAAAGTAACCCTGGGAAGTACCTGGATAGCGGATATCAATAAAGCAGATAACGTGTATGAGCTGAAATAATTCATCAACGGCAAGGGGCCATGGTTTCAACACCATGGCCCCTTGCCGTTGATAAGCTATCTTTTACAACGTATCATAATACAGGGAGTAGAGCTTCTGATTCACGCCTCCCACTATGCCAAGGCCTCCCTGCGTATTACTGCGGAGTTGTATGGCCTGAATAAGGCTGTTTAACCCGGGATTGCGTTTTACTTTTTCGTAGGTCAGCAGAAAATCATAGTATTCTTTCGAAACAGATTTTACATATACCTGTACCCGGCCCACCGGTGCAATGGCTTCTGCCGGGCTGGAACTCAGCGCGGTAGCATTGATATAAAAATAAGTGGTCAGTGGTTTCCCCGATTGTGTAAATAAGATGCTGTTATAGTTTTCATTCAATCCGCCAACCTGGTTATTGTCTGCATTTTCATCCTGGGTATAGCAGGGAATGCGCAGAAAGTCATTCAGGAAGATGCTGTCTTTTTTCATATTAATGCCTGGCTTATCTTTTACCTGGTTATAGAGCGCCTCATTTTCGCTTTTCCGGTATCTCACGCCCTGCCAGGTAAAGGATGTATCCAGCGTTACACTTTGTTTCAGCGCCTCCATTACCAGGTATTGCTTTACGCCAGGCAAAGGATAAACGGTGAAATGAAAACGTAATACGGGCCGCCCGTTCAGCAAAGTCCGCACCGTATCCAGTAACTCCAGCTTAAACGGAGGAGGAATGGTGGGAGGGGGCTGCACAGTAATAGGTCGTAGTCCCGGAACCTCTACCTTCATGGTATACGTTTTGCCGCCCAGCAGCTTCGTCTTGCCCTGGTAAAGACTCATAGGACGCGTGGTATCAGGCACATAAGGCAACTCCTCCAGTACTTGTCCGCCTTTGTCCATGAGCGTTACCTTAGCATTGTTTACCAGTATAAATCCATTGTCTACACCCGGTGCTACGGGCTTGCTTTTGCCTACCAGCACCTGTGGTACCTCTCCGGCTACCAGCTCACTGTATACCACCGCCCGCGGCGCGGCATGGTTATCTGGCAGGGGTAACTGCCGTTCGCATCCGGTCAATAACAACCAGGCTGCCATGGGTAATATGAAGAAGAGATATCTCATGATTAAAATTTGAAAGTATAACTCAGATAAGGTAACGTCCTGAACAGGCTATATTGATATAACTGTAACGGGTACACGTTATCATATGCGAAGTAAGAAAATTGATCAAAGCTCACAATAAATGGATTGCTGCGGTTGTAGATATTGTAAATACCGCCTGAAATCACATGTTTGAACCGCCGCTTACTGCCCAGGAAAAGATTGGCGCCCAGGTCGAGATGATGTACTGAGTTGAGGCGATAGTTATTTAATCGCGCTATGTAAGGCAGGTAGTTGACCTGGAAGGTAGAAAAAGGAGAGTAGCGTTCATCCAGGTATCCCTGTATATTGCGTGCCCAGTCGAAGTCCGGGAATATTTGCGTTGGCAGCGTGAAAGGCGCGCCACTGGCAAACTTCCAGGATGCGGAAAGGTTCCATTTCTCATTGATCCGGTATTTAACCGCCAGGGAAAGATTGTGCCGGCGATCTTCTTTGTAGGGAAACATTTTGCCTCCGTTCAGGCGGTCGAATTGCCGCCATGCCCAGGAAAGGGTATAGGAAAATACGCCGGTGAGTTTTCCCTGTGTTTTTTCCAGCAAAATTTCGCTCCCGTAATTATAGCCATTACCCGCAATCACTTTCTTTTCCCACAGATCAGAGTTGTCAAATATATTCAATACGGTGTTGGTGGTAACGATATCTTTCAGTTGCTTATAGTATAGGTTTACATTAAACCGCCAGTCATGGCTCCATTGCCGTTGGTAAGAGAGGCTATAGGAAAAAGCATGCTCTGGTTTAATATTGTCGGTGCTGGGTACCCACAGGTCGGTAGGCAGGTTAATCACAGGCGTGGTCAGTTGATGCACGAACTGCGTCATTTTAGCAAATGATAGCTGCAGGAATTGCGACTGGGGCAGCTGCCAGCGTACCATGATCCGGGGCTGGGCGCTGGCATAAAACGACGAGGATTGTATCAATGCCCCGAAATGCAGGCCAGGCCGCACAATCAGCTTATCATTAAATAAGCTGAGCTCATCTTCTGCATAGGCCGTTACCTCCGACATATAGTAAATGGGCGCCTTCCGCACTGCGGCTTCTCCTGCCGAAATATTGGTATGATAGGCCGTAGGTGCAAAGTTGTGATATGTATAACCTCCTCCCAGCGAAATATGTTGCCGGTTGCTGACATTATATTCTGTTTCATTTCTCACGGCAATATCCCGGATCCGCGAAACGCCCTTACCCTTTACAAACAGGGAGTCGTTGATCGTAAGCGGAATAATAGAGTTTTGGGTAAAGAGGTTGTAAAACCGGCTATAGGTAGCGGTGGTATTGGAGAACACCCTGGGATTTACTACCCGGGTCCATTTTACGGCCGCCGTAATATTGCTCCAGTCAAAATTGTAATCGTCAAATAGCTGTATCACCGGGTTGGTACTCTGGATAAACATCTTATCCTGTCCCTTATAAAAGCTCACATACAACCGGTTTTTATTGTTGATGACCTGGTTGAGTTTAAAGTTGACATCATACAGATAATATTTGCCATAGTCTTTGAGATAGGTTTGTCCGTACAACGCATCTACCAGGGATCTTCTGACAGACAGTAATACAGAGCTTTTATCTTTTACAATAGGTCCTTCCAGTAAGGCGCTGGCGGAAACGGGGCTGGCGGTAACACTGCCATGCCACTCTTTCATATTACCATCCTTGGTGCGGATATCTACCACGGAAGACAGGCGCCCGCCATATCGTGCCGGGAAAGCATCTTTGTAAAGAGATACGTCTTTTACCGCATCGCCATTGAAAATAGAAAAGAGGCCAAACAGGTGGCCGGTATGATAGAGGGGCACGCCGTCGAGCAGGTACAGGTTCTGATCTGCTGCGCCACCCCTGATCAGCAGGTTACTGCTACTTTCCAGGGAGCTGCTGGCGCCGGGGTATAGCTGCAGTGACTTGAGCACATCTTTTTCGCCCAGTAACGCCGGGAAATTGGACACATAGCCCACGGGCATGTTAATAAACCCGGGCTGGGAGTTGACTTCCTCTTTTTCCCCGTTAACCACCACTGTTTGCAGCATGCCCCTGGTTTCCAGGTGAACGTCCAGCTGTCCCTCGTCGGGAGGGGGCAGGTGCTGAAATATGGGCTTGTAACTGATATGTGAGAATACCACCCCCTGGCAGGTATCCGGTACCTGCAGGCTGTAAAAGCCATAAGAGTTGGTTTCCGTACCTTTTTTGGTAACCGGATCGTACACAGAGGCGCCGATGATGGCCTCATTACTATTCGTTTCTTTTACGAAGCCGCTGATGGTGTAGTACTGGGTTTGGGAACTTTCCCTGAGCAGGAATATTTTGCCGTTCAGGGCGGCCGCCTGTATGCCCGTTCCCTGCAGGATGGTTGTTAATACCGCGCCAGTGGTACGTTCGGTTCCTGCCAACTGAACTTTTTTATTTAGATGAAGAAAGCTGGAACTATAGGATACACTAACCCCCGTACTTTTCTGGATATCCTGTATATAAAAAAGGATGGTGCCCTGTTTGGATGGCGGGATATAGGGACGCGCGAGAATATCACTTCCTCCGGTCTGCGCCCGCAATTGACTGGCGGGCAGCAACAGCAGAGCGGCACAACATAGATATAAAAACTGGTTTAATAAGCTACTGGCTGATGACGATAGTGTCGCCTTCCTGTTGGTATTTAAACCCAAGCAATAGTTGTAATTCATGCAAAACATCATCACAGGACTGATGCTGGAACGTTATCGTAGCTTTTTGCTGCGCGGCCGTTTCCCTGTATTTTTCATCAATCCTGATATCTTTTGCGTAAAAATCGGCTAATTGTGGCAATATTTCAAGAAGTGACTGATCATTAAATTGCAAAATCCCTGTTTTCCAGGCAATAAAGTTGGGATTGTTGTTGTTGCGGGCATATAATTGTCCATTTCCCCAGGTCCCTTTTTGGCCGCTGGCCAGCACCAGGGACGCGGTATCACCTTCCACGCCCAGCTTTACATTACCGGATGCTACTACCACCGTTGTGCTGTCCTTCCCGGTTTGTACGGTAAAGGAAGTACCCAGTACCTCCACCACCGATTGGTTAGGCGTTTTTACCAGGAAGGGGTGGGATGGATCGCTGGCTATTTCAAAAAAAGCTTCTCCTTCCAGTTCCACGATCCGCTGATTATTATGATAGCCATTAATATAACGGATGCGGGCGCCCTGGCGGAGGGTAACCGTAGATTTATCAGGTAACTCCAGGCTTTTTATCCTGCCGTCGTTGGCGGCCAGCTCATGTTTTTTCAAGCCAGACCGGCTTTCCAGCCACCAGGCCCCTACAGTGAGCAAAATTAAAATAGCGGCCGCAGCAGCATATTTAGTATACAGGTATTTTACTTTGGATGTATTGGATTGAATAACCTGGTTGGTCTTTTCCCAGGCAGCTGCAGTATTATATTGACGGGGTGGTATGGCAGCGGATGGGCTGTCACCCCAGATTTTGGCGAGAATTTCGTATTCTGCCCGGTTTTCGGGGGACTTATCCAGCCATTCCTGTAAAGTTGCAGATTCTGCCTCAGTACATTGACCGGATAACTTCTTAGCTATAAGTTCATGTAGGTAAGTATCTAAATGCTCCATAGTTACGGTGTGCTCTACTTAAATAACGCTCGGGTGTGACGATCCCTCTATAAAGGTTAAAATAATTTTAACAAAAAGAAAATGGCAGCCGGTAATCCGTATTGCTGCAGGTATTTTCTTAGTAATTTGAGTGCCCGCCCCATATAATTTTCTACAGTTTTGGCGGAAAGTCCCAGCTTAGTGGCCGTTTGCTGATGAGTCATCCCCTGGAGCCGGCAACAAGTAAATACCTCTTTACATTGTGGTGGGAGATTGGCAATAGCTTCGTATATCAGTTGTTCGTAGTACGGCCTGGAATTTTCTACCTCCCTGGCATCCGGATCTTCTGCGTGCTCCATTATCCATTCAAATCCCTTGTTGCCCGCTTCTTCTGTGGTTTGCCTGCGTAGTACAGAAATAGAATTATTGCGGACAGCCCGGAATAAGTATGCCTTTATGTTAGGTATATTTATCAGCTCACGATGTTTTTCCCAAAGCCTGATAAATGTCTCCTGTACTACATCTTCTGCTGCAGCATCATCTTTCAGAAAACTAAATGCGTAGTTACATAAGTCATTATATTGTGAATCGAATAACGCTTTGTAAGCCTGGTAAGAAGGTGATGTAAGCATTTAACCTTCAGATATTTTATATGCGTGAATGATCGCTGCGAAAGTAACTATCTTTTCGAAAACAAACATATTTGCTCCCCTGATTTTTAATGCACTTTTTTTTAATCGGAGATAGAGGGAATTACTTCTATCTGCGTTGTATAGCTAACACCTATGCCTATATGTCTGTAGGAAATTTTTTTTAGTTGTGTTTTAAAACCAGGGTTGCATAGGCGCTTATGCAGCCCTTTTTTATCTTCTCCCTGTATAATATTATCTTCTCCTGATGCTGTTTTGAAATTTTTTGCAATCCATTGCACGGACTTGTAAATTAGTCCCCGGCACATTTTGTATTTTTATACAAAACCATGTACTATGTCCGGAACCTTCTCCAAACTGAAAAATGCCTACCTGCTGTTGAAGCATATCGACCTGGGTATGCTGGCCCGCTTGTCGGAAAAAGTTGACCTGCCCAAAGTAATGGAATCGGTAGCCCATATGAACGATCAGCAGTTACAGGGCCTGATGAAAATACTTGGCGGCAGCGGTAAGAAGAAAGAACTCCCGCCCATCGACGGCGACTTCTACAACCTCGCCGGCAGACTGAATGAAGAAGACCGGGCATTACAGCTGAAAGTAAGGGCATTCATGGAGAAGGAAATTCAGCCAATCGTTAATGAATACTGGCTGAAGGCCGAATTCCCTTTTGAAATCATTCCCAAATTCCGTGAGCTGAATATCTGTGGTGTTACCTATAATGGTTATGGCTGCCCGAACCGCTCTTTCCTGATGGAGGGTATCATTGCCATGGAAATGGCCCGCGTAGATGCGTCGATCGCTACCTTCTTCGGTGTTCAGAGCGGGCTGGCTATGGGATCTATTTATATGCTGGGTTCCGAAGCGCAGAAACAGGAATGGCTGCCGGGCATGCAGCAGCTGAATATCATTGGCGCTTTCGGTTTAACTGAACCGGAAGTTGGTTCCGCCGCCGCCGGAGGGCTCACTACAACGGCTAAACGGAGCGGGGACACCTGGGTACTGAACGGGCAAAAAAAATGGATCGGCAACGCCACCTTTGCAGACGTAATCGTTATCTGGGCCCGGGATGTAGATGATAACCAGGTGAAAGGTTTTTTGTTGAGAAAAGATACGCCCGGTTTCAGCGTAGAGAAAATACATGATAAAATGGCGCTACGTATTGTACAGAACGGGCTGATAACGCTGAAAGATTGCCAGGTGGCCGAGACCGACCGGCTCCAGCTGGCCAATTCTTTCAAAGACACCGCCAAAGTACTGCAAATGACCCGCGCCGGCGTGGCCTGGGAGGCAGTGGGCTGCGCCCGCGGCGCCTATGAAAACGCATTGGCGTATACCCGTACCCGTAAACAGTTTGGAAAACCCATCGCCGCTTTTCAACTGATACAGGGACACCTGGTAGAAATGTTGTCTAACCTCACCGCCATGCAAACCATGGTGTACCGTCTCTCTGAAATACAGGATGCAGGCCAGTTACGGGATGAACATGCTTCCCTGGCAAAGGTGTTCTGTACCCTCCGCACCCGTGATGTAGTAAGCCGTGCCCGTGAAGTGATGGGAGGGAATGGCATTCTCCTGGAATACAATGTGGCCCGCTTTGTAGCCGATGCGGAAGCTATTTATTCCTATGAGGGTACTAAGGAAATCAATTCCCTCATCGTAGGAAGGGCGATTACTGGCTCCAGTGCATTCGTATAAAATATGAATTCTTTTTTATAGTTTAACGCCACAAACCACGTTATTCACTCAATGAACTGCTATTATGAATTTATTTAACCGCCGCAACTTCCTCCGGAATGTTTCGCTGGGAAGTATGGCTACTATTAGCATTCCCAACATTGTTACCGCTGCCGTTGCTGTTGAAAAAAGTAAAAAGATCGGGCTGAAAAAGGAAGGCATCATCCTTTTCCAGGGCGATTCTATCACAGATGCCGGCCGAAAAAGAGATAAAAATGAACCCAACAACAGCGCTGCATTAGGAAGCGGATACGCCCTCATGGCAGCATCAGGGCTGTTGCGCAAGAACGCCGACAAGAACCTGAAAATTTATAATAAGGGCATCAGCGGAAATAAGGTTTTCCAGCTGGCGGAACGCTGGGATAGCGACTGTTTCGCAATAAAACCCGATGTGCTCAGTATCCTCGTAGGAGTGAACGATTATTGGCATACGCTCAACAATAATTATAAGGGTACAGTTCAAACCTATCGCGACGATTACAATAAGCTACTGGAGCGTACCAGGCAGCAGCTGCCCGACGTACAACTGATCATCGGCGAGCCTTTTGCCGTGAAAGGCGTCAGCGCCGTAGACGACAAATGGTACCCGGCTTTCGATGAATACCGCGCTGCAGCGAAGGAAATAGCCGATAAGCATCAGGCCATTTTTATTCCCTACCAGGCCATTTTCGATAAAGCCCTGCAATCGGCTCCCGGCGCTTACTGGACAGGGGATGGGGTACATCCCTCCGTTGCGGGTGCTCAGCTGATGGCGGAAGCCTGGCTGCAATGTATAAAGTAACAGTTTCCTTCTTCCCTGATTTTTAAGATTAAGTACTTCTACTGAATAGTGACAACGGGGTGCAAACTAGCTTTGCACCCATTAACCCCATATTGTTCACTATTAACATTTAATCATGAAAAAATCATTTCGTGCCCGCCTGGCTGATGTAACATTATTTGCTGTTGCCATCTTAATGGTGCTCTTTTTTTCTCAATGCAGGAAGAAAGATGATCAGCCCGGCGGTATCGACAAGTCCTATCTCATCAATAAAAAATGGAATATTGCGGCGGCTACGGTAACACCTGGCATAGACATGGGGCAAGGGCCTGTAACAGATTTGCTGGCTGTAATGCCGGCCTGCTTCCGGGATAATTTTATCGTGCTGAAAGAAAATGGTACAGGTACGGAAGATGAGGGAGGAGACAAGTGCCCGGATTCAGACCAAACCCGCAGCTTCAACTGGAGCATGACCGCAGATGGCACATTTAGCGGTGAAATGCTGGATAATTTTGAAGGGCATACCAGTGTAGTTAAAAATGACCACGGGTTCACCCTTACAGCAGTAGGAAAGATCGATGGAGAAAATGTCGTAAGATCGGTTGTTATCGTCTACAAAGCTATTTAATACAATACCTGATTCAATAAGCAAGGATGATACCTTTCAGGATCTGCATATATCCTGTCGGTTAGATTGGACCACGCGGCTTCCCTTTTGGGAGGCCGCTCTTTTATCTGCCCTTTACATTTATTACATTTGTTTCATCACATGAATTTCCACTTATGAAACAAACAGGTATTTTATTAACAATAATGTTAGGATTGAACATGACGATCAGCGCTCAGCAGCAAACTATTCATCTATGGCCAGGGAAAGTTCCCGGCGAAACCGCTGCAAAGCATGCAGCAATGGTAACGCCCGACGGCAGTAATAACGTTAAACGGCTGACAGATGTCACCGACCCGGTATTGGAAGTGTTTCCGGCTCCGACAGGCAATAGCAATGACGTGGGGGTAATTGTCAATCCCGGTGGCGGCTATAACATACTGGCTATCGACCTGGAAGGATATGAAATTGCAGCCTGGCTTAACAAGCTGGGTTATACAGCGTTTGTATTGCAATACAGGGTACCTAAGAAAGAAGCCGGCGCCTTGCAGGACGCGCAACGGGCTATTCGCCTGGTACGCAGCCGCGCTGCTGAATGGGGCCTGCAGCCCGATAAAATAGGCATGATGGGCTTCTCTGCCGGTGGTAGCCTCACCGCCCGCGCAGCTACCCGGTATAACGTGAACACCTATACGGCCGTTGACAAGGCCGACAGCCTGTCTGCCCGGCCGGCATTTGGTATCCTGGTATACCCAGCTTATCTTGATCAGGGTGCTAACAGAACGCTTACGCCCGAACTGACCCTGACTGAGCAAACGCCCCCTATGTTTCTCTTTGCTACTGCCGATGATCCCTACGGGAACAGCGCCCTGGTGATGGCCGGCGCCCTCCGGGATGCAAAAGTGCCCGTGGAATTGCACTTTTATGCCAAAGGTGGTCATGGATATGGATTGCGCAGCGGTAATCCCGCAGCAGACGCCTGGCCCGCACTCCTGGAACAATGGCTGAAAACAACTGTGAAATAATTATAACGAGGCAGGACTGATATTGGGAGTAAATAATTCTCTACATTTGACCGACGCTAAAACCTGTTACTATGGGAATTTTTGATAAACTCAGGAATGAATTTATTGACATTATTGAGTGGACAGACCCGTCCACAGACACCATTGTGTGGAAGTTTCCCCGCTACCAGAATGAAATAAAAATGAACGCGAAGCTCACCGTGCGCGAATCACAGGTGGCCGTTTTTATGAATGAAGGTAAAATTGCCGACGTATTTCAACCCGGCATGTACACACTGACTACACAAAATATGCCCATACTCACCACCTTGCAGGGATGGAAGTATGGCTTTAATAGCCCGTTTAAGGCAGACGTGTTCTTTGTGAGCACGAGGCAGTTTACCAACCAGAAATGGGGTACTAAAAACCCGGTGATGCTCCGCGATGCGGAATTCGGACCGGTAAGACTCCGTGCTTTTGGTAGCTACGCTTTCCGGGTAAAAGATGCCGGCGCTTTCCTGAAAGAGGTAGCGGCTACCAACCCGGAGTTCACCGTAGAAGGCATCAACGAACAACTGCGCAACCTGGCGGTATCCCGCGGAATGGAAGCCATCGCGGAAGCAAAGATCCCCGTACTTGACCTGGCGGCCAACTATGAAGAAGTATCTTCGCAGATCACCAGTAAAATCGGTACTGAATTCAATGAGCTGGGCCTGGAATTAACCAAGTTCCTCATCGAAAATATTTCCCTGCCACCAGAAGTAGAAACCGCGCTCGACAAACGCAGCAGCATGGGCATTGTAGGCAACCTGGGCGCCTATGCGCAGTTCCAGGCAGCCAACGCCATGGAGAAAGCAGCGGAAAATCCTAATGGCGGCGGGCTTGCAGCAGCAGGACTGGGCGCCGGTATGGGTGCAGCCATGATGGGACAAGTAGGGAATGTCTTCCAAAACAACAACCAACCTGCCAATACCGGCGCGGGTACGCCTCCGCCATTGCCCGGTGCTACTCCTTTCTACGTAGCCATTGAAGGAAAACAAAGCGGCCCTTTTGATGTGGAACAACTCCGCCAGCTGGCAGCTGCCGGCAACCTGAATGCCCAAACCCTGGTATGGAAAACCGGTATGGCTGCCTGGTCGGCCGCAGCTACTGTGCCTGAACTGGCGCCGGTATTAGCTACCATTCCGCCACCATTACCCTAACAATCATTGGTAACGGCTGTTGATTCCTGCATCGACTCATCAGCCGTTACCCAAAATATTCCTATGTCTTTCGAGGAAAAAACAAGTGAAACAGTCAACTCGCTGAAATGCCAGAACTGTGGAGCCATCTTGCATTATGCTCCCGGTACCAACAGCCTGGTATGTGAATACTGCGGCACTGTAAATAAAATTGAACAGGAAACCATTACTACCGCCGTTCATGCAATAGACTACGCTACCTTTATCGCGGAACAGCAAAATCATACCGAAACTACCCAGCAAGCGGTGGTCGTAAAATGTAAAAGCTGTGGAGCTTCTACCACCATGCTTCCCAATGTAACTGCCGATGCCTGCCCGTTTTGCGCCTCTCCGCTGGTGGTAGATACGGCGCAGACAACAGCCATTCTCCAGCCACATTATGTACTGCCCTTCGTGGTAAAAGATAATGAAGCCCTGCAACACTTCCGCACCTGGATGGGTAAGCTCTGGTTTGCCCCTTCCGACCTGGTGAGGAAAGTGAAAGATGGCTCTTCTCAGCAACTGAAAGGCGTGTACATCCCGCACTGGAGCTACGATACTGATACTGTTACCGATTACATAGGACAAAGAGGAGAGTACTATTATACCACCGAAACTTACACAGAAGAGGTAAACGGTAAAACGGAAACCCGTACCCGGCAGGTGCGTCATACCGCCTGGTACCCTGCTTCCGGCAGGGTGAGCAACGATTTCCGGGATGTACTGGTATCTGCCAGTCCTTCACTGCCACTTAAAATGGCGCAGATACTGGAGCCCTGGCTGCTCGATCAGTTGAAGCAATACGATGGGCGGTACCTGAGCGGATTTCGCGCAGAAATATATCAAACCAATGCCGAACAGGCCCTGGTGGTTGCTAAGAAGAGAATGGACCCGGTAATACAAGACGAAATTTGCAGCGACATCGGCGGTGATGAACAAAGCATCGACCGCTACGATGTAGATTATAATAACCTGGGAATTAAATACCTGTTGCTGCCTGTCTGGATCAGTGCATACCGCTACAACGGAAAGCTTTATCATTTCGTGGTAAATGCATGTACCGGAGAAGTAACAGGCGACAGACCCTATAGCTGGATCAAGATTGTGGGACTTATCCTGCTGATCATTGTCATCATTGCTACTATCTATTTTGTCAGTCAATCGAAATAATTAATACCAGCACCACTGGTAGATGGTGTTTTCCTTACCGCTGTTAATAGAGAACGCAGCAGTAAGGGAAACACCATTTTTTTCGCGCTCTGGGGAAAACAATCTACAAATACTATCACATGCCCCGCAGCTCGCTGACGCCGGGAAACTCTTTGTCATAGCACGTATGGAGAGAAAGGGTGCAATCCGGGTCCCGTTTTTGTAAAATCAATGTTATACAGGCACACCTATTACGAACCCAAAATATTACGTCATGAAGAAACTAATGTTAGCATCAACTATAGCCCTGGCTGCATGGATGATGCAGTCTTGTGGCAACAACAGCAATAGGAATCCGCAATCGGAAAAACCGGTCGACAGCGCCAAAGACCTCAATGAAATTGTTAAACCGGTAGATGAAATTTCTTCAAAGTTTGCAGTGGATGCTGCTAATGGCGGTATGATGGAAGTAGCCATGGGAAAGCTGGCACAGGAAAAAGCATCTAATGCAAGAGTGAAAGCGTTTGGCGCTATGATGGTAACCGACCATACCAGGGCAGGAGATCAGCTGAAAGAGCTGGCAGGAAAGAAAAATATTGCGTTACCGGCTGAACTATCTACCCAGGAAAAAAATCACCTGGATGAGCTGAGTAAAAAGAGCGGGAAAGATTTTGATAAATCTTACATCGATATGATGGTAGATGACCACGACAAGGATGTAAAAGAGTTTGAAAAAGCTTCCGGCGATCTGACAGATCCGGATCTTAAAACATGGGCAACAAGTACTTTGCCTACCTTGAAAGTGCACCAGGATTCCGCCAGGGTCATCCAGAAAACAATCAAATAATCAATAAGCTAGTTGTGAGTCCAGAGAATAGCAAAAAGAGCTTCAGGGATCCGTTCCCTGGAGCTTGCTTTTTATTGAGGCAGCTTAGCCTGGATAGCACCATATATCCAGGTGCCGGCAATGGCACTCACTAACGTAACTGCCACTACGCTAAACCCCATACCTATCTGCGCGAAGAGCGGCCCGGGGCAGGCGCCGGTGATGGCCCATCCCAGCCCGAAGATCAATCCCCCGTATATCTGTCCCTTGCTGAATTTTTTGGGCGCCACTACAATGGGATCGCCCGAGAGCGTTTTGATATGAAAGCGTTTAATCAACTGCAGGGAAATGATGCCGGTCACCACCGCCGTGCCAATCACCCCATACATATGGAAAGACGTGAGCTGAAACATTTCCTGTATCCGGAACCAGCTGATCACCTGGGCTTTTACCAGTACAATACCGAAGAAAACGCCCGCCAACAGGTACTTAATATTTTTCATCTTAGTGAAGCCATTTAAAAATAAGGGGAATAAAAAGGTTCGCACTGGCAAATCCGCCAGCCATAAAACAGATCGTGGCCACCAGCGAAGGCCATTGCAGGTTGGACAATCCCATAATAGAATGCCCCGAGGTACACCCCCCGGCATACCGGGTACCAAAGCCTATCATGAAGCCGCCTATCACGAAGAAAATAAGTCCCTTCCAGGTAAACAGCTGCTGCCAGCTGAATATTTCGGACGGCAATAACGCGCGGTAGTCGTGTATTCCATAACCCGCCAAACGCTCCCGGGTAGCGGCTGCTACCTCGACGTTTTGCCCATCCTGCAGGTAATGCCCGGCAATAAATGCCCCCAGCAGGATGCCTGCTGCAAAGAAAAGGTTCCATGACTCCTTCTTCCAGTCGTATTTAAAGAAGGTAATATTGGCAGGAAAACAGGCAGCGCAGATATGCCGCAGTGAAGAAGAGATGCCAAAAACTTTGTTTCCCAATATCAATAGTGCCGGTACCGTAAGCCCGATCAGCAACCCCGACACCGACCAGTGCCAGGGCTGCTGAATAAACTTTAATAGTTGCATAACAGGTATTTGTTAGATATTAACCAGACAGCTGTTACAACAGGTCGTTGTATTCCGGGTGTCTTTTCATATAGGCGTTTACGTAAGGGCATAGCGGCTTCACTTTCAGGTGATGCTCCCGGGCATATTCCAGTACATACTTCGCCATCTGGCCCGCTATGCCACGGCCTTCCAGTTCCTGTGGCACTTCTGTATGTATGTAGGCAATGCCGCCTGGAAACAGCTTATAGGCAATCAATGCCGTATGACCATCCACTACGGTTTCAAACTGTTGTTTCGCTGTATTATTGGTAATCGTGAGTTCCATACTATCATCAAGGTTTATCAGAGAAATTAATTTTGGTATGCGTACCGTCGCAATAAGGCTTATTGGAAGAGCCGCCACAGCGACAGAAAGCAGTGACCTTATTTTTATGCGTTTCTTTGCCGCTGGCGTCCTTTACCACGATATTGCCGTATACCAGCAGCGGACCATTAGGCATAGGTTCTACAATACTTTCGGCAGTGATGTCGGGGGCAGTACCTCCCTCCGCCGCCACGTCGGCATTCATATAAAAGGTGAGGGCGCCGGAAGGACATTGTTTCACCTGCGATACAATCTTTTCCGTGGAAGCGCCTTCCGCATTGATCCAGGGCTTTTGATGCGGATTAAATACGCCAGGCAGCCCATGAAAACAGATCTCCGAATGTATACAAACATTCGGTTTCCATACGATGGTTACCTCCCCATTGGTGTAATGTTTGGTGATATCTTTCATCTCTTTAAACTGCTTTTGTATTAATAACAATAGGATTGCTCAGCACTTTGTGAACAGGGCAGGAGTGTGCTATCTGCAGCAGGCGGGCATGCTGTTCCTCGCTGAGGTCTCCTGTAAAATGAATTTCCATATCAATAACGGTGGTAAGCGGATTAGGCTTTGCTGCACTGTTGTAGCGCAGTTCCACGGCGATATGTTCTACGGGCCATTTTTTCCTGTTGGCATACATCTTTAAAGTAATAGCGGTACAGGCGCCCAAACTGCTCAATAATAATTCCCCGGGCTGTGGGCCGGTATCGCCGCCTCCCACGTCTTCAGGTTCATCTCCCAACCAGCGGTGGCCCCGGGTATCGATGGTCACCTGGTAAGGCTGTCCGGATAAACTTACACTAACTTCCTGATCCATATTTTATGCTATCCCAGTTTAATCAGTTTTTGTACAATCTCTTCCCGCTGCGGTTCAAATTGATCCGGTAACATCAGGTGCGTACCCAGTTCGGCTATCGGCTCATCCACCGCAAATCCCGGGGTGTCGGTAGCCAGTTCAAACAGCACGCCTCCAGGCTCCCGGAAATAAACGGAGCGGAAGTATTTGCGATCCAGCTGCTCCGTTGGATGCAGGCCACGGTCTTCCAGCAGCTGCCGGTAACGTAACTGCATGGCATCGTCTTTCATCCGGAACGCGATGTGGTGTATACTGCCCCCGGCTACATGGCCACGGGATTCGCCCTTGGCTTCTACCAGGTCTATAAAGTTGGCAGTATCGCCGGCAGGACTGGCAAAACGATAGCGGTTGGCATGATGCTTCACCAACTGGTAACCAAAAACGGATACCAGTATATCGGAGGTCGCCTGTATGTCCTCAAGTGTCAGCGTTACATGGTGAAATCCACGCGTAGCGTGTTCTTCGGGCACTTCCGGTGTAACCCAGGGCACGCGGGAATCGGGTAGGTCTGGTACCGTTAGTTCTACCTTCAGCCCATCGGGATCCAGGAAAGTCAGGTATATTTCCCCGAATTTGGACGAAGGTTTATTATAAATAATATTCTCTTTTTCGAATCGCTTTAACCAGAAGTCAATACTGCCTTCCGGGATGGAGTAACCTATTTCGGTAGCCATATGCGTGCCTCTGCGGCCGGCCATAATATCTTCCCAGGGGAAAAAGGTGAGTATGGTGCCCGGAGTGCCGGTTTCATCCCCGTAGTAAAAATGGTAGGTATGTGGGTCGTCAAAGTTTACCGTCTTTTTTACAAATCGCAACCCCATGACACGGGTGTAAAAATCATAGTTCTTTTTAGCATTGCCGGATATGGCGGTAATATGGTGTAACCCAGTGATAGCTTGTTCGTTCATAACACCTCCTTTTAAGCAGGAGTGGTTAACTACAGATAGCTACTACCTGTAGCTAACCACTTCGCCTTATTTTTTAATTAATTGCACTTCTCCGTAGAGCTTCACATCGTCGCCTACCAGCACGCCGCCGGTTTCTGTGGCTGCATTCCAGGTAAGACCGAAATCTTTACGGTTGATTTTACCGTTAATGGTAAATCCTGCTTTGGTATTGCCCCAGGGGTCTTTTACCACGCCGCCGAATTCAACGGCCAGCTTTACATTCTTCGTTACGTTGCGGATGGTCAGATCGCCCCATAACTCGTAGGAGCCATCATTGTCCACGTTTTCGTATTTCGTGGTCACAAACGTAATATCCCGGTAAGTATTTACATCAAAGAAGTCGGGAGAACGGAGGTGCTTGTCCCGGTCATCGCTGCCAGTAGTGATGGAGTCTACATCTACCTTCACCGTTACTTTTGCTGTCATAAAGTCTTCGCCCTCTGTTTCGGCATCTACCGAGAAATCGTGAAACTTACCATTGATATTGGTAATCATCAGGTGACGGATTTTAAATCCGAGTTCACTGTGGGTAAGATCTAAGGTCCATTGTTGCTTTGCCATAAGTAAATGTAGTTTTATAATGAATCAATGTTGTTTTAACTGCGAAAACCGCTGCAGGACTATATTTTAACAAGAACTGAAAATTATTGTTCAATTTTTTATAACACAAATATCGGGTGATATTCTCAGGGAGCAAATGGATCAAATACAGTAAATGATGTACTATTTATCATAGCTGCTAAAGGTAGTGATTTTAACCATAACTCCTTTATTATCAAATAATGTATAATTTTTTTCAAATACTTCAAACCTTATTCGTGAAAATTTAGTAACAACAATCCATATCTTTGCCAACGGATGTACGCAATTGTAGATATTGAAACCACAGGTGGCCATGCCAGTGCCAATGGAATTACGGAAATAGCTGTATTCCTGTTTGATGGCAAGGAAATTACGCAGCATTACCAAACCCTGGTAAACCCCGGTATACCCATTCCTTATTATATTGAGTCCCTGACAGGGATCACCAATGAAATGATAGCGGAAGCGCCTCCCTTTGAAGCAATTGCGCCGCTGCTGTTCGATTTATTAAAAGACCGGATCTTTGTGGCGCACAACGTCAACTTCGACTATTCTTTTATTAAACACCAGCTGAACACCGCCGGTTTTGACCTGCAAGCGAAAAAACTGTGTACGGTTCGGCTGGGACGCAAGATCTTCCCCGGCCTGGCTTCCTATAGCCTAGGGAATATCTGCCGGCATTTCAGTATCCCGATTCATGGCCGTCACCGCGCGGGTGGCGATGCGGAGGCCACGACCAAACTATTTGGCCTGTTGCTGGCCAATGATAAGGATAAAGTGATTGCCGCCGCCCTGAAGGTGGGTTCAAAAGAACAGTTCCTGCCGCCAAATCTGCCACCAGAACAGGTAAAGTCGTTGCCCGACCGCCCTGGTGTATATTATTTCCACGACCAGAAAGGGAAAGTGGTATATGTAGGCAAGGCAAAAGACCTGAAAAAGCGTGTCAACAGCCACTTTACAGGGCATAGTACCAGTCGCCAGCGGCAAAACTTCCTCCGCACCATTTATAGCATTACCCACCAGGAAACCGCTACAGACTTGATGGCCTGCATCCTGGAGTCGGTCGAGATAAAACGGCTTTGGCCCATTTATAACTCCGCCCAGAAGCGTGTGGAGTTCCGCTATGGCTTTTACCTGTTTGAAGACCAACACGGTTACCTACGGTTGGTCATAGAAAAGAAACGGAAATATACCCACCCGGTACACAGCTTTAATTTACTGATAGATGGACATCGGCTGCTACGCTCGCTGATAAAGGAGTTCGGGTTATGCCCCAAATTATGTTTTCTCCAGAAAGGCAACGGTACCTGTGCCGGGATTACTGCCGCCACCTGCAAAGGGGCCTGCGAAAAAGCGGAAACGCCGGAAGCTTACAATGAACGGATGAAGGCAGCCATCGCTTTTCTGCAGGAGCAGCAACCTTCGGTCACTATCATCGATAAGGGACGCAACAGTAGCGAAAAGAGCTGTATCCTGATGGAACGGGGACGGTTTTATGGAATGGGCTATATACCCGCAGAAGTAGACCTGTCTGACGTGGAACAGTTCAGAACCTACCTGACGCCCTATGCGGAAAATGAAGTCATCATTGGGCTGCTACGGCCGTACGCCAGTAATAGCCGGCAACTCGCCACCTCGTAAGTAAGCATAAATACCTGTTTTCCGCGACTCCAAGAAAAAAAAAGCGCAATAGCGAAAAATAAAGTGATTCGTGATTACTTTTGCAGCTCCTAATCACAGATTTCATATTTAATTTTTTTATTCATGTTAGAGTCAAGTTTCAAATTGCCAGGTCAAACTGCCTTTTACAAAGGAAAAGTACGTGATGTTTACACGATTGAAGACAGGCTGATGGTAATGGTGGTGAGTGATCGTATCTCTGCATTTGATGTGGTATTACCTCGTCCGATTCCTTACAAGGGTCAAGTATTGAACCAGGTAGCGGCTATTATGCTGGATGCAACCAAAGACATCGTTCCCAACTGGGTAAAATCCTCTCCGTTACCAAGTGTAACGATTGGTTTGAAATGCGAAACTTTCCCTGTGGAAATGGTTGTGCGCGGTAACCTTACCGGCCATGCCTGGAGAACTTACAAAACCGGTCAGCGTACACTCTGCGGTGTTACCATGCCGGAAGGGCTGAAGGAAAATGATTTCTTCCCCACACCCATTATCACGCCTACTACCAAAGCACATGAAGGCCACGACGAAGATATTTCCCGCGAAGAGATTATTGCACAGGGCCTGGTAAGTAAAGAGGACTACGAACAACTGGAAAAGTATACCCTCGCCTTATTTGAAAGAGGTAAGGAAATGGCGGCTAAACGCGGACTGATCCTGGTAGATACCAAATACGAATTCGGTAAAATCGGCGATACCATCTATGTGATCGACGAAATTCATACGCCTGATTCTTCCCGCTATTTCTATGCAGAAGGCTATGAAGAAAACCAGAAAAACGGTGCTCAGCAAAAACAACTCAGCAAGGAGTTTGTACGTGAATGGCTGATGGCAAATGGTTTCCAGGGTAAAGATGGTCAACAGGTACCGGAAATGACAGATGAATTCGTAACTAGCGTTAGTGAGCGTTACATTGAGCTGTTTGAAAATATTACCGGTCAGAAATTTGTGAAAGAAGACGTTGCGGCTGCGGATGCAGAATCCACTATCATAGCTGCACTGAAAAGTTTATAATCATGATAATCGCTCCGGTAGCTGCCGGAGCGATTACTTATCCTTGTGCACATGAAAATACAATTACTCTCTGCGGCAGTTTGTTTGTTAAGTTTTACCGCATGTAACCACGCTTCCAAATCCCCTAAAGAATTAAGCAGCGCTGAAGTGCTGGAAATAGCAGGAAAGGCGCCCGGTATGAATGCGGGCAATGGAAAGTATACCGTGAAAGCTCCCGCGGGCTGGTCTACCAAAGATACGGTGATGAGCCGCATTGAATATACTTTCATGATGGCGCCCCTGGAGCCAGGCAATGATTTCCAGGCTAACGTTAACATCGTTTCCCAGGAATTGAAAGCTGGTTTTACGCTCGACAAATACATGACCACCACGCAAAAGGAAATGGAAACGTTTTTCGGCGACTATAAAAAGCTGGCGGAAGGCGAACGTACTGTTACTGATGTAGCGGCCAAATGGATGAAATGCCAGTATGCCCACCGCGAATCCGGTACAATGCTCAATGGACAGGTAACGATACTCGTAAAAAATAATATCGCCTACGCTATTACACTCACTACGCTTGCAAACGAAATGGAAAAGTATACGCCCGCCCTGGAGGAAATACTGACGTCGTTTAATGCAAAGTAGCTGAAAGCAGAAAGCATAAAGCAAAAAGCTATTATGGAGAATGATCAAAGCGATTTTAAATATTCGCTAAGATATCCTTCATAATAGCTTTTTGCTTTATGCTTTCTGCTTTCGGCTCTTTGTAGTACTTTTACTTCCAAATCATTCACCATTGAAACACCTGGCAGCACTTAATAAATATTTTCTTTCCAATAAATGGCGCCTGATCCTTGGATTATTGTTTACCGCTATCTCCATCGTGTTCAGTATTTTTCAGCCGATCATGGTCCGGCAGATTTTTGATTTGCTGTCGCATAATATCGATGAATACCGCCTCCTGAGCGATACCTCGCTGAAAAGCTTTTTCCGGTCCGATTTTACACATGTACTGGCTTTTTATGGCATAAGCATCCTGATTTTTGCCCTGCTCAGCGGCTTCTTTCTCTTCCTGCAGCGGCAAACACTCATTGTGATGAGCCGACATATTGAATATGACCTCAAAAATGAAATCTATCAGCATTACCAGCGCCTGGACCTGAACTTCTTCAAGATGCATAGGACTGGCGACCTGATGAGTCGTATTACAGAAGACGTATCACGGGTACGTATGTACGTAGGACCAGCTATTATGTACGCTTCACGTACCCTGTTTCTCATTGTCATTATTGTGTACCTGATGCTCCAGGTAAACCCGCTGCTAACGCTGTATACCTTGTCGCCATTGCCTTTGCTGGCATTAACTATTTACTATGTGAACCGGATTATCCATCGTAAAAGTGAAAAAATACAGGCGCAGTTGTCTAATATCACCTCTATTGCACAGGAGTCTTACTCCGGTATACGGGTTATCAAATCCTATATCCAGGAAGATGCCAGCGCACAACATTTTGAAGAAGCCAGCGAGGCGTATAAAAACAGCTCTATCAGCCTGGCCAAAACAGATGCCCTGTTTCAGCCCACCATGGCGCTCATGATAGGACTGAGCGTGATATTGACCATCTTTATCGGCGGTATACAGGTGATCGATGGAAATATTACTGTAGGTAATCTCGCGGAGTTTGTAATTTATGTAAACATGCTGATGTTTCCTTTCTTCTCTATTGGCATGGTAGCGTCTATGATACAGCGCGCGGCGGCATCACAACAACGTATAAACGAATTCCTGCAGATTACGCCGGTTATTAACGATGCACCGGGCGCGCAGCCGGCTACGCTGAAAGGAGAGGTGCGGCTGGAAAATGTATCCTTTACCTATCCGCATACCGGCATTACTGCCCTGAAGGACTTTAACCTGCATATTAAACCCGGTCAGAAGGTAGCCATCATCGGTAGAACGGGTGCTGGCAAGAGTACGCTGGCGCAATTGCTGATCCGCATGTACGATCCCCAGCTGGGAAAGGTACTATTGGATCAACAGGACATTCGTACCATTCAGCTGGGTAGCTTGCGGGGGCAGATCAGTTATGTACCACAGGACGTATTCCTGTTTTCAGATACAGTAGCCAATAACATTCGTTTTGGAGATCCTACCGCCTCCCTGGAAACGGTGAAGACGGCCGCCCGGCAAGCTTCTGTAGAAAAAGACATCCTCGGTTTTAATGAAGGTTTTGAAACAGAAATAGGGGAGCGGGGCGTTACCCTCAGCGGCGGGCAAAAACAACGTATTTCCATCGCCCGGGCGCTCATCAAAGATCCTAATATCCTCATCTTCGACGACTGCCTGTCGGCAGTAGACGCCCGCACTGAGAAAGAAATCATTGGTAACCTGTACGCCTATCTGCAGCATAAAACGGCTATTATCATTACCCACCGCATTTTTGCGTTGTTTGAGTTCGATAAAATCATCGTATTGGACGAAGGAAAAATTGTAGAAGAAGGGACGCATGATGATTTATTATCATTGAATGGATACTACGCAGAATTGTATACTCGTCAGCAAACAGGAGAGGAGGAAAACGTAACTGAATAACAATCATGAGCTTGTATACCCTTTGTGGAAGCCGGTTACAAGCCGGTTTTATGATTTTTCAAAATCATTTAAAAATATTTTGATATTTGTAAAACAATAGTATATTTGTCTCTTATTGTAACAGGATTTGATTCGTTAACACTTAAATCTATCAACTGTGGCGTACGACAACAACAATCAACAGGAAAGAAACAATGATAGCATCTTTTCTAAACGATTGAAAGCGGGCAAAAGAAGAACGTACTTCTTTGATGTAAAGACCACTCGGGGAAACGACTATTTTCTTACTATCACAGAAAGTAAGAAACGTTTTAATGACAATGGTTATGACAGGCATAAAGTATTCCTGTACAAGGAGGACTTTAACAAGTTCCTGAATGCATTGACCGAAACCATCAACTATGTAAAAACTGAGTTGATGCCTGATTTCGACTTTGATGCCTACAACCATGATTATGTGCAGGAAGAACAGGACGAAGCAGAAACAGAAGGAGCTGAAGTGCGTACTTCAGTGGAAGCTGTAGCGGCACCTGTTGAGGCGTCTGTTGCTGCCCCGGCTTCACATAGCTCAGATGAGGTAGACAAATGGTAAGATTTTTTACTTAAAATAATTGTCAACCCCCGGATTTCTCCGGGGGTTTTTTTATCGCAAAGACGCAAAGTATTAAAGGCGCAAAGGAGCAGATATTATCAAACTCCTTTGCGCCTTTAATACTTTGCGTCTTTGCGATTAACCTTTTATCTGTTTCCAGGCGTTGATCAGTCCATTGGTGCTGGCATCGTGATTCAGTATCGTATCATTGTTTTCCAGTTCCGGCAATATCTTGCTGGCTAATTGTTTACCCAGTTCCACGCCCCACTGATCGAAGCTGTAGATATTCCAGATCACTCCCTGTACAAAGATCTTATGTTCGTATAGGGCTGTCAGTGAGCCCAGGGAACGAGGCGTTATCTTCTTCAACAGGAAAGAGTTGGTAGGGCGGTTACCACTGAATATCTTCGAAGGTAATATTTTGGCTATCTCTTCAGCAGAGGCGCCTGCTTTCTCCAGCTCAGCGCGTACTTCTGCTTCCGTTTTACCATTCATCAGCGCCTCCGTTTGGGCAAAGAAGTTAGACAGCAATTTCACATGATGGTCGCCGATAGGGTTATGACTGATCGCTGGTGCGATAAAATCGCAGGGAATCATCTTCGTACCCTGGTGAATGAGTTGATAGAAGGCATGCTGTCCGTTGGTACCTGGCTCACCCCAAACAATAGGGCCGGTTTGGTAACTAACGTTATCGCCTGTACGATCGGCTGTCTTACCATTACTCTCCATATTGCCCTGCTGGAAATACGCCGCGAAGCGGTGCATATATTGATCATAAGGGAGAATGGCTTCTGTAGCGCTGCCGAAGAAGTTGCCGTACCATAAACCAATCAGCGCCATGATCACCGGGATATTTTTTTCCAGTGGCGTTTGGGTGAAATGATTATCTACCGCATGCGCGCCATCGAGCAGTTCGGTGAAGTTTTCAAAACCGATGGTCAGCGCTATAGACAAGCCAATAGCAGACCATAAGGAGTAGCGACCGCCTACCCAATCCCAGAACTCAAACATATTATTGGGATCGATGCCAAAAGCAGTCACTGCTTTTTCATTGGTAGATAACGCCGCAAAATGTTTGGCCACAAATTTCTCGTCCTTTGCATGCTCCAGGAACCAGGCGCGCGCCGTGTGGGCGTTGGTCATGGTTTCCTGTGTGGTAAACGTTTTAGACGCGATGAGGAACAGGGTTTCATCGGGCGTAATTTTTTTCAGCGTTTCGGCAATATGTGTTCCGTCTACGTTAGACACGAAATACGGCTGTATGCCAGGTCTCCAGTAAGGCTTCAGCGCCTCTGTTACCATTACCGGGCCCAGGTCAGAGCCGCCGATACCAATGTTAACGATATAGCGTATAGGCTTGCCGGTATATCCTTTCCATTCACCGGAATGTATTTGCCGGCAGATATGATCCATCTTATTTAATACGGCTTTCACATCGGGCATTACATCGCGGCCATCCAGCAAAACCGGTTTGTCGGATGTATTACGCAGTGCTGTATGTAGCACCGCACGGTTTTCCGTTACGTTGATCTTTTCCGCACTGAACATAGCCTTGATAGCATCCGGTACTTTGCATTCTGCCGCCAGGCTTAACAACAGGTTACGGGTATCTTCCGTTATAATATTTTTCGAATAGTCGAAAAGGAGGTCTTCAAACTGTAGCGAAAATGTACTGAAGCGTTCTTTGTCTTCCATAAACAAGGTACGCATATGTACCTGCTTCATGTCTTCAGCGTGTTTTTTTAGTGCCTCCCACGACTTGGTGGTAGTTGGATTGGTAGATGGAAACATAATCTTGTTTATTAAATGCGCATCAAAAATAATCTTTTCATATCAGGATTTCTGCTTCCTGTATAATTGCCAGGAAATTGTGACCGCAATAACGCCTATGGCAATAATACAGGCGTGTATGATGGCGTTTTCCTCCATGATATCCACCGTTCTTCCTTTTAACAGGATACCATAAAATGCCCAAACACTAACAAGCGCATATACGATATTGTTGCGAAACAGGACCATGGCGATAGTCACCAGGGTACCGACGGCTATCATCACAATGGTGCGGACTACCTGCGTATGCAAACTGCCTTCCAGGCCGGCATAGGACAGGAAAGCGGCGATATTGGCAATGGTGGCAATAACGATCCAGCCCAGGTAAAGACTAAACGGAATGTGAATGAATACCCGCTCTGCGAAGGAAGCAGGGGCAGTGGCGATGCCAAAATTGAAGTGTATGACCGCCAGCGATAACAATAATATCAACATAATCACTACGCTCACCGGTATCAGTTGATAGTGCCAGGCAAAGAGCCAGCAGGCATTACACACCGAAGAAATCAGGAACCAGTCCTTCATGCGTCGCATTAAATGCGATAAGCCTTCCGGATGTTTATTGGAAAAAGCCAGCCACAATTGATAAATGATGAAGCCCAGCAATGACAGGTAAATAATTCCCCATATGAAAAACGTAATATGCGCCGGCACAAACAGGCTGGGATATGCTGCTGAAACCTGCCCGGTGGTATTGCCGTTAATTGGAAGTAACATCGCCAGCACATTGACTGTGATCATGATAATGTAACCAAGCGTGTTGAATATAGACCTGTTCTTGAAGTGAAGGGTTTCATGGCGCACCATAATGAATAATCACTTTTTATAATATTAGCGATATGGCTACCGTGTTGCAACACAAATATTATGCTAAACTGGAGAATCAAAACAAACTATTCCGACATTAGCTTATATCTCTATTTTTACATACATTTGCCAGCTATGACAGCTGAGCAACTAAAAGCTATGAGGGACCGTTTATATGTCCTGGGAGGTTTTCTTTAACGTACCTGACCGATTAGCAAAAATAGAAAACGACAAACAACTAAGCCTGGCGCCCGGTTTCTGGGACGACAACGTCAGAGCGACTTCGATTCTGAAGGAAATTAAGGTAAACAAATATTGGGTTGACCTTTATGATCACGTAAACGCAGCTATCGATGATAGTGCTGTGCTAAATGATTTTTTCAAAGAAGGAGAAGCATCCGAAGAAGAAGTGGAACAAGCATACAGCGACGCATTAACAGCGTTGGACGACCTGGAATTTAAGTCTACCTTAAACCAGCCGGAAGACGAAATGCCCGCAGTGCTCACCATCAACTCCGGTGCAGGCGGCACGGAAAGCCAGGATTGGGCCGAAATGCTGCTGCGTATGTACCGCATGTATGGAGAAAAACAAGGCTGGAAAGTATCAGAAATTGATACCCAATACGGTGACGGCGCCGGCATCAAATCCGCTACCCTGGAGTTTGATGGCGACTTTGCCTATGGCCACCTGAAAGCAGAAAGCGGAGTACACCGCCTGGTACGCATTTCCCCGTTTGACTCCAACGCCCGCCGGCATACCTCTTTCGCTTCCGTATACGTGTACCCGTTAGTAGACAATACCATCGAGATCGCTGTTAACCCGGCCGACCTGGAATGGGAATTCTATCGTTCTGGTGGTAAAGGCGGGCAAAACGTAAACAAGGTGGAAACCGCCGTACGTTTGAAACACGTCCCATCAGGCATTATTATCGAATGTCAACAGGCACGTACACAAGGGGAGAACCGGGAAAAAGCCCTCACCATGCTGAAATCACGCCTGTATGAAGAGGAAATCCGCAAAAGAGAAGAGCTGAAAAATGCAGCCAACGCCAACAAGCGTAAAATCGAATGGGGATCCCAGATCAGATCATACGTATTCCATCCGTATAAAATGATCAAAGACCACCGTACCGACTACGAGGTTGGAAACGTAGGACCTGTAATGGATGGCGAACTAAACGGATTTATCAAGGCATACCTCATGATGCAGAAGGAAGAGGACAATAATTAATAAGTATCGACTAATAATTAATAAGCGTTCCGGCGTTGTAACCATTAATTTTGCAGCGGAAACAAATCACGTTGTCGTTTGTTTATTTGGTTATTTGTTTATCAGATATTGTCGTATCGGTGAACAAATAATCAAATAAATAAATATTAAATTCAGGTTACAATGAATACAGGATACTTTGAGTACGCAGCGCCTGCTAACGAGCCTGTGTTATCTTATGCACCCGGTTCTGCAGAAAGAATTGCACTAAAGAAACAATTAGCCGCTTTTAAGGCAGAAGTTGCAGATGTACCCATGTATATCGGTGGTAAAGAAGTACGCACCGGTAATACCGTAGATCTGCGCCCTCCCCACGAAATCAAACACAAGCTGGGTCATTTCCATGTGGGAGATGCCTCCCACGTGAAAGCCGCCATCGCAGCCGCATTGGAAGCCCGCGAAAAATGGGCGAATATGGATTGGGAACAACGCGCCGGCATCTTCCTCCGCGCCGCAGAACTCCTGGCCACCAAATACCGTTATCATATCAATGCCGCTACTATGCTGGGACAAAGCAAAAATGCTTTCCAGGCTGAAATAGACAGCGCATGTGAACTGATCGACTTCTTACGCTATAATGTACACTTCCTCAGCGAAATTTACCGTCAGCAGCCCGTTTGCGCGCCCGGTATCCACAACAGGGTAGAATACCGCCCACTGGAAGGATTTGTACTGGCCGTTACACCATTCAACTTCACCGCTATTGCCGGTAACCTGCCTACCTCCGCAGCCATGTGCGGTAATGTTGTAGTATGGAAACCCGCCAACACCCAGGTATTTGCCGCCCAGATCATCATGAAAGTGCTGATCGAAGCAGGATTACCAGCCGGCGTAATCAACCTGGTATATGCAGGTGGTCCGCTTATCGGCGACATTTGCTTTGCGGATCCTCACTTCGCAGGTATCCACTTCACCGGCTCTACCGGCGTATTCCAGACGATGTGGAAAACCATCGGTGAAAATATTCACAAATACAAAACCTACCCGCGTATCGTTGGTGAAACCGGTGGTAAAGACTTCGTGCTGGTACACAAATCTGCCGACATAGATATTGCTGTTACCGCATTAGCCCGCGGCGCCTTCGAATACCAGGGACAGAAATGCTCTGCCGCCTCCCGCGCATACATACCAAACAATCTTGCTGCCGATATAAAATCAAAATTGGTAGCTGAACTGAAAACCATGAAAATGGGAACTACAGAAGATTTCAGCAACTTTATCAACGCCGTGATCGATGAACGTTCTTTCGACAAAATTGCACAGTACATCGACAATGCGAAGAACAATCCTGCCGCGAAGATCATCGCCGGTGGTAACTACAATAAATCTGAAGGTTACTTCATTGAACCTACTGTTATTGAAACTACCGATCCTAACTACGTAACCATGTGCGAAGAGATCTTTGGCCCGGTGCTGAC
This sequence comes from Chitinophaga eiseniae, assembly GCF_012641265.1. Taxonomy (GTDB): domain Bacteria; phylum Bacteroidota; class Bacteroidia; order Chitinophagales; family Chitinophagaceae; genus Chitinophaga; species Chitinophaga eiseniae_A. Next base: position 769,631 of record NZ_JABAHZ010000001.1, read on the forward strand.
GATCTACGTATATGAGGCCGATAAGTTTGAAGACATCATCCACACCGTGGATACCACTTCAGAATATGCGCTAACCGGCGCCGTAATTGCGCAGGACCGTTACGCTGTAGAACTGGCTACCCGCAAACTGGTAAACAGTGCCGGTAACTTCTACATCAACGATAAACCAACCGGTGCGGTGGTGGGGCAACAGCCTTTTGGCGGTGCCCGTGCCTCTGGAACCAATGACAAGGCTGGTTCTATGCTGAACCTGTACCGCTGGTTAAGCGCCAGAAGTATCAAGGAAACTTTTGTGCCGGCTACCGATTACAGGTACCCGTTCCTGAAAGAAGCTTAGTAAATGTTCATGATTTATATGAAGGCGGTGGATGTATATCCATCGCCTTTTTTGTACCTTGCAGTCTCATTCAGAACAGCGGCCATTATGCAGGAAGACATCGTCACCACTTATTTTTCAGAACGTCACAAACAACTCAGGGTAGCAGATCTTGAACAACGCCTTATAGCCGGGGGCACAGAAAAGGCTGACGCCAGTCGCGTCGCTGCCAGCGGATTTGACGCCTATTTCAAAAAACAGCTCCGCACAAAAGGCATCAGGGCGGCTATTTTCTTTGGCATAGGCCTGATCTTCCTCATTAAAATTATTACCCTTACCAACCGTGAAGAAGGTAGCTTCATGCAGGTATCCCTTTCCCTCGCCCTGGTGGCCTTTGCGCTGGTGCGCGGCCTGATATGGGGAGTACAGTTGTTTGCCCTGAAAGAAGAGATTAATACTTTCAAAGACATGAGGAATTTATAATCTGCCCGCGGATACTATTCCCCCGACTTCGTTTACTTATCAGGATCTGTGATAATTTCATTTTCCTCCGGGGAAAAAGTAAATTGGCTGTTCATAAGTAAACCGGATATCTCCCATGAAATATGCATATCTGCTGATTGTTCTCTCCCTGGCCTCCTGTGATTTCCATAGCAAGCCAACCACCACTGCTGCTCTTAGCGATTCTATTGTGCCGGCGGATAATAGCGGGACAGCATCTTCCCCGGTTGTTGATAAGAACATTACCACCGATAGCAGTAAAGGGATTTCTATGGCGTCCAATGCCTTGTTTGGTTACCTGGCCCGCCAACAATGGGATACTGCTTTTGAAAAGTATGTGCCTCTTGGCAGGGAGCAGGAAGAAAGCCGGGGAGCAGGAAATGCGCTCATCACCACTACTACCTTAAAGGGCGATAGCTTTAACATTGTTAGTATCAGCAGTACCGGGGGAGATCCATTCGATTGCAAAGGGAAAATAAAAATCAATGGAAAAGAGATAATCAAATACTTCACAGAAAATGGAGATACCGTCAATGGTGAAGAACTGGATGCCACGACTATCGGGGACGCCTACACGTTTAAATCCGCCCAATATCATTACCTGCTGCTGATTGCCAGCGCCGATTGCGCCACCGGCAAATTCCGTGAAATAGGCACCGGTATTTTAGTTAACCTCGACCGGCAGCCCTATATGGCAAGGATATTCTTTACCTGGAAAGACCTGGGCAATTTTTATTTTACGCCTGATGGTAATACGGGAAAATTGAAATATATTACTGTTGATCCGCTGGATGCGAATGGGGAGATCATAGATGGGGATGACCAGCAAATACTGGTACACGTGTCGGTGTTAAACGAACCTTAAGTATACTTAATGAAGCTTTTGCTATTCCCTGCTGTCATTGTCACACTTTGTTGTAGTTGCGGCTACCTGGGCCCCGCACAGGAAAATCCGCTTACCCGGGATTCGCTTTCCGTGCCGGCATCTGATATCGCGCCCCGTAATTTCTTCGACAGCCTGGAAGCAGGCATGGAGCTTACACCCACTCAAATGCAGCGTCATATTCCTAACCTGGCCTCCGAAAGTTCGTTTGCCGGAAGTACGGTTAGGTTTCCGTCCGATAAGCCATATGCCATCGCTATTTTGACGGAAGACGACCAGGAGGTGTGTCTGAACCAATACCTGGTATTGATTGATAAAGCCACGCTGGTGGCTACAGATAGCCGTTTGGTGAGGAATGAATGCGATATTGACTATGGGCGCAATGCCAATGAGCTGAGTTATGAACTGGCCAATGATTCGGTACTGGTCATTACGGAAACCGCTTATACGGCTGCCGATCTAGACGATGACATGGCGCCCGCAGATTCTACCATTACTACCTGGGCTTTTTCTCCGGAAGGTAAAATGATCAAACAGAAAGAAATCAAAAGATAACTACTGCATTTTCTTCAACGCCGCCAGGGCTTCTGTTACATGTTTCTCTCCATCCCGGAGTGAATTGAATTCATGTACTACTACGCCTTTTTTATCGACGATATAGGTAACGCGGCCCGGAATAACGAAAGTTTTGGGTACGCCAAATAATTTACGCACCTCGTTTTTTGGATCACTCAGCAGGGTAAATGGCAATTGATGATGATTGGCAAAGCTCTTGTGTGAAGCTACGTTATCGGCACTGATGCCGATCACCATTGCACCATATTGTTGGAAGTCGTGATAGGAGTCCCGGAATGAACAGGCTTCTTTGGTACATACACTGGTTTCATCTTTCGGGTAAAAATAGATGACCAATGGTTGTTTCCCCAATACACTGGTGATGTTAAATGTCTTTCCATCCTGGTCCTGCAAAGAAAATGCAGGTATCTTGTCTCCGGTCTTTATCTGTCCCTGGGCAGTGGAACCCCATAATTGCAAAAAGGCGGCCATAGCGATGATTGTCTTTAATAGTTTCATGATCGGGCATTGTACTGCTAAATTACGAATCCCACTCATGTAAACCCTAAAAAGAGCCGCCCGGGATTAAAACAAGACGTTTTTATGATAATATAATAAATGACAAACAATGCGCTTTGCTTTTCTGCTTTCCGCTTTAATCATTATTTTTGGCCCCTAAAACGTTGTGTTTTGAAAACCATACTAACCGGCAAACAAATGGCTATTACGATAGACAGGCTTTGTCATCAGTTAATAGAAAATCATTTACAGTTCGAGCAAACCGTGCTGATTGGATTACAGCCCAGGGGTATTTATTTATCCGGCAGGATGCATCAAACCTTATTAAAATTAGTGCCGGGGGCGCATATTGATTATGGTAAACTGGATATCACCTTTTACCGGGATGATTTTAACCAGAGTAAAACGCTGCATGTTCCCAATGAAACCAGTATTGATTTTTCGATAGAAAATAAAAAGGTAGTGTTAATAGATGACGTATTGTACACAGGCCGCACCATCCGATCGGCACTGGATGCAATGCTGGATTTCGGCCGGCCGGCTTCGGTAGAGCTGCTCACGCTGATAGACCGGCGTTTTAGCAGGCAACTGCCTATCCAGCCCGACTATACCGGTCGTACCATCGACGCCCTCATCTCCCAGAAGGTAAGGGTGCTTTGGAACGAACGGGATGGTAAAGACGAAGTAATTCTGATTGACTAAAATGAGTCCGGATTTCAGAATTCAGATTTCACCCTTTATATTTGCACATTAATGTCACTTTCTGTAAAACACTTACTCGGAATTCGCGATCTGCAGCGCCAGGATATAGAGCTTATTTTTCAAACCGCCGACCAGTTTAAGGAGGTTTTACAAAGACCTATAAAAAAGGTTCCTACGCTCCGCGATACAACTATTGTCAATTTATTTTTTGAGAACTCCACCCGTACCCGCATCTCTTTTGAGCTGGCGGAGAAAAGGCTGGGAGCAGATACAATCAATTTCTCTGCTTCAGGCTCCTCTGTTTCCAAAGGAGAAACGCTGATAGATACCGTTAACAATATCCTGTCTATGAAAGTAGATATGGTAGTGATGCGGCACTCTGCCAGCGGCGCCCCGCATTTCCTGGCTAAGCACATCAATGTGCCTATCCTTAATGCCGGAGACGGTATCAATGAACACCCCACACAGGCACTGCTCGATGCCTTCTCTATCCGGGAAAGATTAGGCAGCGTGGAAGGCAAAAAAATAGCCATCTGTGGGGATATCATGCATTCACGCGTGGCACTTTCCAATATCTACTGCCTGAAGAAACTGGGAGCAGAAGTAACCGTAGTAGGCCCGCCCACCCTGATCCCGAAATATATGGCCGCTGCCCTCGGTGTTAACGTAAGTTACAATATCCGTGAGGCGCTGGAATGGTGCGATGTGGCCAACGTGCTCCGCATTCAGCTGGAAAGACAAAATACACCGCTGTTTTCCTCTCTCCGGGAGTATTCCCTGGCCTACGGGGTAAACCGCGAGCTGCTGGACAGTCTGAAGAAAGAAGTGGTGATCATGCACCCCGGCCCCATCAACCGCGGTGTGGAAATCAATTCTGATGTAGCAGATTCCGGCCAATCTATTATTCTCGACCAGGTAGAAAACGGGGTGGCCGTCCGTATGGCCGCACTGTACCTGCTGGCTGGAAAGAAAGTAACAGAATAACCTGCCAGGTTTCATATACTTAAAATAATAATGCCCTTCGCCAACGGTGAAGGGCATTATTATTTTAAGCAGGGGAGAGATTAAAATCCTACGGTAAGTCCCAGGGTATAAGACCTAAAGAACGGATAGGCGTACCCGTTATATCCACCTGCCTGTTCAGGATCGTAATATTTTATTTTCATTTTAGTCGTCTCCCACAGATCCTGCCCGGAGAAGTATATCCGCAGGTTACTCAACCATATCCGCTTCAGCCAGTTCCTGGGAAAGGTGTAACCCAATTGCAGGTTTTTGAGCCGGATATAGGAACCATTCATTACCCAGTGGGAAGATGGTACACTGTTTTGCTGATCATTAAGATAAAGCCTTTGAAACAGTGCATTCGGGCGCTCCGGCGTCCAATAGTCCTGGTTGATATCCCAGGGCTGCTGCCAGGAGCTGATAAAAGGCATATTATAACGGGGATCAGGCATTACCTCACGCTGAGCCACCCCCTGAAAGAAAACCGAAAAATCAAAGCCTTTCCAGGCAAAGCCGGCATCTATGCCATAAGACAACCGGGGATCGGGACTGCCCAGGTAAACCAGGTCTGCCTCATCTATTTTTCCATCGCCATTGATGTCCCGGTAACGAATATCGCCCGGAGCAGTGTTTGGGCCCTGGTAGGCGTGCTGATTTACTTCTGCTGCCGTTTGAAAGTACCCGTCTGCCTGGTAGCCAAACAGCGAGGAATACGGGTGGCCTGCTATGCCTTGGTTCCAGCCGGGCTTAGGCATAATATGCTCATGTTGCAATACCTCATTGCGGCTGTTAAACAGGTTGGCATTGATATACCAGGTAAACGGCCCCCGGTCATGTTTCCAGCCGGCATTGATTTCCCAGCCCCAGGTTTTGAGTACGCCTCTTTGAAATGCAATGGGCCAGGCGCCCTGTGTGGAGGCCATCAGCTCCGGCATTTGCATGTCTTTATTGCGCCGGGTAAAGTAATCGGCCGACAAGCTAAGCTGTCCCCTGAACAAGGTAGCATCCCAGCCATAGTTATTGGTGGCGATATTTTCCCAACCATTGGCCTGTAGTACAGGATTCTTATATACAAATGGCAACAGGGAACGCCAGCCTGGATGGAAGGTAAAGGTCTGCAGTTGCTCATCGTTAGGAATGCTGTTCCAGCTGTTCACGTTGCCCAGACGTCCCCACGACCAGCGCAGTTTAAACTCGTTGAAGAAAGGAAGCGCATTGCTAAACCAGCTTTCGTTGTTCAGTCGCCACCCTGCTGAAAAAGAAGGGAAGGCCTGCCATTGTGATCCGCCATTAAACAGGGTGCTGTATTGCACCAGGTGGGCCGCAATGAGATTGGCCTCTACGAGGTAGCGATTATCGTAGTTATAATTTATTTTCCCGAAGAGCGACTGTAAAGAACCGGAAGCCGCCAGCAACTGCGTATAGTCGCGCGCGTTATCAAAGCGGTCAGGGTTACCGGTATCATACGCTGCCACCGTATTTTGGGTGGTATTGTAGGTTTCCTGTGTAAAGCCTCCCAGCAGATGAATGGTATGTTTGGCGGTTTTCAGATCATAATCCGCCAGTGCTTGAAGGTTGCCGCCTTTGGATTCCAGCCGGCTTTGCTGTACCAGGTTACCAGGTTGTACCAGCGTGGTGGTGTCTACCCTGTTCCAGCCGGCAATGGTATTTCTGCCCAGGTTATCCTGCAGTATATGACGCTGGGGGCTGTAAATCAATCGTAAGGTGAGTCCCTTCGCCAGGCTGTCGGCCCGCAGGGTAAATACCCCATCGATATAGTTGTTTTTTTCATCCCGCCTGCCACCGTCTTGTAGAATGGCATATACCGGGGCGCCGCCATCGGCAAAGTGCTGGGTGCCCGGCACATAAACGGGCACATTGCCGGGGCCGCGGTAAAGTCCGGCCAGCAAGCCATTGGGTCCTTCTACCGGTTGCGCGGGAGAAAAGGTATTGGTTTGGGCGTAAGACAATCTTGTTTCCAGGCTAAAATGTTTATTGAGCCGGTTATTCATGTTCACCCTGGCATTCATCCGGCGTGTTCTGTCGGGGCCTGCCGCGAAGAGTCCCTGTCGCCCGAAGTATCCCAGCGAGGCGGAAAACTGGTTGGCGCTGTCGCCGCCTTTTACAGACACGTTATAATTTTCTACCCCTGTTTTGCTTTTGGTGAGCAGGTGTAGCTGATCCAGGTTATAGTAGTATTTATAATAGTCAGGGTGCAGGTAATCAATGGCATAGTGATTACCGGATTGCATCAGGGCAATTTCTGTGGGTTGCCAGGGGATCGGCTGACCGGCATTTTGGGCCGCTTCGTTCTGCATGGTGGCGGCTATCCAGGAAGGTACGCGATTGGGCAGCCGTATGGGCGTTTCAAATCCACCGAGGGTACTAAAGTCCACTTTCAGTTTACCGGGTTTGCCGGTACGGGTGGTTACCAGTACCACGCCGCCTGCTCCCCGGGCGCCATAGATGGCTGCAGCGGAAGCATCTTTCAGGATAGATACCGATTCAATATCATCGGGGTTGAGCACTGCCAGGGAGCCGGGAACGCCGTCTACAATGATAGGCGTGTTGCTGCCGGAGGCGGAGCTAACGCCCCGTACCTGTATGTTGAAGCCTTCACGCCCGGGCTGGCCATTACTGCGGGTTACTACCAGGCCGGTGGCAGTGCCCTGTAGGGCTGCCATAGCATTGGCTACAGGCCTGCTGCGGAGGCGTACGCCGTCTACCTGTGAGATAGCGCCGGTGATATTAGCGCGTTTTTGCAGGCCATAGCCCAGTACCACCAGTTCATTCAGCTTACGAAGATCGGGTTGCAGTAATACGTTGATATTTCTCCGTTCCCGGATGGACACTTCTTTTGTTTCATAGCCGATCAGGGATATTTGTAAAATGGCCTGCCCACTGGCGGCGTTGAGTTTAAAGCTGCCATTCTCCGTAGTGGCGGTACCGTTAGTCGTGCCTTTTTCACGGATAGATACGCCGCTGAGCGGTTGTTCTCCATCCGATACATTACCGGCCACCAGCCACTTGGTGGAGTCGGCCGGAAGGGGAATAGGAGGCGTCGTGTCGGTAGTCGCAGCATTGATAGGGATCACGATGATCTGTCCATCTCTGATTTCTACCTTATAACGGGAAGGGGGAAAGATACTGGGAAGTACTTCCTGTAAAGTGGCGTTATGTACATGTAAGCTAACGCCGTGGCGGGTTTCCAGCTCCTGGGAAGAAATGGCGAAAGTATACTGGGTCTGCCGTTCTATCTCCCGGATAACGGTTTTCAGTCGCGCATTGCTGAATTGCAGTGAAATACGTTTGGGTGGGGCAATAGGATTTTGGGCCACTGCCAGGGCAGTCGCCAATACCAGGATAACAACGAAAATAAAGGCAGGCACGCTTCCAAACCTGGTATTGGAGCATCGCGCCTGTAGCAAAAATTGCTGCATAAGCAAGTGGTCAGGGCGCGAATCAGTAGATGTCTACCAGGTCGTTTTTATGCGTGATATTGATGCGGAGGGTTTTTCTCATAATGTCCAGTACTTCGTCCAATGCCATATTGGGGAAGGTAGCCAACAGCTTTTGATCCGCCAGTTGTGGGCTGCTGATATGCACCTGTACATGATAAAAATCTTCCAGCGCTTCTGCTACTTCGTTCAGCGGCGCTTCATCAAATGTGAGGGTTCTGGTTTTCCAGGCCAGTATATTATTATTCTTTTTATGTACGTGTGTATCTATGGTGCTGCCATGCAATTTCAGCGAGGCTTCCATATCAGGGGTCAGGATCACTTTCTTTTCAGTGCCCCTGTAGGCGGCGCTTACCTTTCCGGACTGTACAAACACTTTTACGCCGGTATTGGCAGCTTTTACATTGAAGGCGGTACCTAGTACCTGTACTTCTACTTCCGGTGCATTTACAATGAAGGGAAGGGTTTCATTTGGCTTTACGTCAAAGAAGGCTTCGCCTTTATCTATTTTTACGATCCTGTTATCTTTTCCGAAACTACGGGCATAGCGTACGCTGGTATTGGCATTCAGGTAAAGCATGGAGCCATCCGGTAAACGCAGGCTATCCTGTGTTTGAGCCGTAGCGAAGGTTTTGTAGCCGCCAGGCCCTATCAGGGTCCAGGTGCCGGCAATGACCAGCACAGCGGCAGCAGCCCACCAATACCGGCGGTTCATTTTAATGACACGGGTGTTAGCTTGCGCCGTAGCAGCAGGCACAGCAGCCTTATCCAGCCTGGCGTTCAGCTCTTCCCATTTTCCGGCAGTATCGAAAGCGGAAGGAGCGGGGAGTGGATCGCCCTGCCACATAGCTTTCATATCCAGGAATATGTCGAGATGGCCAGGATCCTGTTGAATCCATTCATTAAGCTGTTGCTTTAACAGCTCATTTTCCGGATCCTCCAGGTAACGGACTACTATATCTATGTCAGTTTGATTATTCATGGCTACTTATTAGTAATACAACCGGATAACGTTATACCATTAAGCGATGTTAAAAAAAAATTTTGGTCAGGCTAAGGCTTGTTGATCAGGTCTACCCGCAATCGTTTCAACGCTGTGGTAAGATGCGCGTACACGGTATTAATAGAGATATTCAACTGATCAGCGATTTCGGCCGGCGACAAACCTTTCAGGCGGCTCATCTCAAATACACGACGGCATTGATCCGGTAATTTTTCCAGGGCGTGACGGTATTGGGCCTCCAGCTCCTTATGTTCCAGCTGTGAATGACTGTTGGCGGTAGGTACAGGTTGAAGCATTTGTTCCCGGGTATATACTTCCTGCCGTTGTTCTTTTTTTATACGATTTAAACAGGTGTTAACAGTGGCCCGGGCCAGGTAATGATTAATAGGGGCTCTTTCATCCAGGTTTTCCGCACCTTTCCACAAGTTGAGGAATACGTCCTGCACCATATCATTCGCATCATCCTCGTTCTTTACATAGCGTACGGCGATATTATACATAGAAGGGGCGAACTGTTTAAAAACAGCCTCAAAGACATCTTTATTCCTGCTCCGGATACCTTTTACTATTTCGTCATTACTCAATTGCAACATGCGTTTCGTCTTTTGTATTTCTTTCCGTACGGCAAAGATAATTTTTAAAAGTACTAATTAAGAATGCTTGCCTGTTAATGCTGCAATGATTCTTTTTTTCACTTTAACATTTCTTTGACTAATGGTATCACCATTGTCGAATGTATTGTTACTATACGGCAGCCAACGATGAGGGCATATAACAAAAACCATGCACTTTCATCATAGCACGGATAAAAGTCTTATTAAATATTAACCATGTAAATATTGAAGCCATGAAAAAATCAATTGTAGGAATGCTCGCTTTAGCAACAATGGTCGTAGGAATGTCCGCATTTAAAAATGCCGGCGCCACCGCAGTGAAGTCCGCAGACAGCACCGCCACAATGGTGGATTCAATCGCTGGGGTAGATTCTCTGCGTAGTGTAGACTCCCTTGTTCGCTTAGATTCAATGAAAGTGTATGGAGTAGACTCTTTACAAAGTCTGCGTCTGGATTCACTGACTGGTGTTGACTCTTTACAACGCCTGGATTCCCTGAGCGGAAGGGATTCTTTACAACGTATGGACTCGTTGCAAACTACTGATTCGCTGAAAAGTGTAGCTGTAGAAGGGGGTGCTATCACTGGTAAAATCAGCCCCGCAGATGGTGCTGCTGAAGTAGAAGCCGTAAATGGTGCAGATAAACTGAAAGGCGCCGTTTCCCAGGGTGCATTCACCATCCCTGCTGCTAAAGCTGGTACTTATACCATCACCATTTTTGGTAAAAGCCCTTACAAAAATGCCGTATTAAAAGATGTGAAGGTGGAAGAAGGTAAAGCTACCGACCTGGGCGAGATTAAGCTGGAACAATAGTAGTTTTCTTATAATGAAATAGCAACCAACAACACAAGATCATCCACAATGGAAGCCCCATTTTGGTTTGATGCAGGGGGACCTTCACCGGTCCCTCTTTTTTGTTTTTTCAGCAGGAGAACCATAAAAGATGCTGCCTGTTTTTTTTAAAATGACGAGCCGACCGGGTTTATAGCCCGTCGGCTTTTTCATAAATACGCTGTAAATTGCGTCCAATCTTTAAAAATTCAATTACAGCGCATGCGCACCATTCTTCTACTCACCGTTTCCAATACCTTTATGACCGTTGCCTGGTATGGGCATCTCAAACACCAGGATGTAGCCCTCTGGAAGGTAATCCTTATCAGCTGGGGCATCGCCTTCTTTGAATACTGCTTTATGGTGCCGGCCAACCGATATGGCGCCCAGGAAGGGTTCAGTGGCTTTCAGCTAAAAACCATCCAGGAAGTCATTACGCTCACTGTGTTCAGCATTTTCGCCGTTACTTTCCTGAAAGAACCGCTTCGCTGGAATTACCTGGTGTCGTTTGTTTTCCTTATCGGCGCCGTATATTTCATGTTTAAGAAATGACCCGGAAAAGAAATATATTAACAATATAATGTATTATATAAAAAAAGATATAATCCAATGTTAAATTAAAAATTAATCTGTATTATCTTTAGGGATTCACTTTTCAACCAAAAAACATTGCATTGAGGGAAGACGCTAATATACAGTTACTGGCGGAACGGGTGGCATCACTGGGAGATGAGCAGGCATACAAGGCATTATTCAGGTTGTTTTATAAACCATTGAGCCAGTTTGCCTATTCTATCATCAAATCCTGGGAATCGGCCGAGGAAATAGCGTCTGATGTTTTTGTGAATGTATGGAAACACCGGGAACGACTACTACAGGTCGATAATCTGAGAGTATATCTTTATGTATCTGCCAAAAACATAGCCCTCAACTACCTCAATAAGGCGGCACGTACCCAGCATTTCAGCCTGGATGAATTGGCGGTCGATTTTACAGTAAGTTATGCCACCCCGGAACAGATCTTCATCTCCGGGGAAATGGTAAAAAGGATCGAGGCCGCCGTAAATGCCCTGCCCCCCAAACGGAAAATGATCTTTAAGCTCATCCGGGAAGATGGCCTGAAATACAAAGAGGTAGCCCAAATCCTCGATATTTCTGTCAATACCATTGACGTACACATGGCCCAGGCCCTCAAAAAAATCAGCGAGGTGATCAACCTCTCTTTTACCAGGACAAAATAATTTAAAATTTTTTTTTTAGTCGGAGTAGTAGATTGGGAATATTTACTTGTCCTTCTATATAATCATGCTTTTGTATCATACACATGGAACAGGAAAGAATATGGCTTTTGATGGGAAGAAAGGTATCGGGCGAAGCCACGATGGGGGAGCTGCGTGAGCTGGAAGAGCTGATGCAGAAAGACCCCGATATGAGATACAAGCTGTCTGTATTAAGTAACTGGCCTCCGGCAGGCAACGATAATGCCTGGGAACAAAAAACAGAAAGTGCCCTCGAAAAGCACCTGTTAAGAATGGAGGCGGAATTCCCCATGGAAGAACTGCCCGTGAAAAGAACAGGCCGGAACATCCGCAAGCTCACCGCCATACTATCGGTACTGGTACTGATGCTGGGATCTTATTGCGTATATCTGCTTATGAGAAATACCCCTTTAATGGGGAACAAAGCCAGTGTCGCAGCCATCTTCACAAGAGATGGCTCGCGCTCTCGGGCACAATTGCCCGACGGGACGGAAGTCTGGCTCAATGGCGGCAGCCGTTTAACCTATCATCCTGATATGAACAACCTGGATAGCCGGGAGGTAACACTGGAAGGCGAAGCCTTTTTTGATGTAGCAAAAAATGCAGCGAAACCCTTCTCCATCCATACCACCAAAATGAATATCCAGGTATTGGGGACTTCCTTTAACGTGAAAGCCTATACGCAGGATGAAACCACTGAAGCTACACTGATTACCGGCGCCGTGGAAGTAACCCTCAATGATGGAGTAGAACGTACCATCAGGTTGTTGCCCAATCAGAAAATCGTTTTACAACACAACAATGAATTCGCATCGTCCAAACCAGCAGGACAGGTAGATGGATACCGGGTAGAAAATATCCGCTATAATCAGCAGGATAGCCTCGTGGCAGAAACTGCCTGGTACAATAATTACCTGGTATTTGACAATGACAGCTTTGAAGATATTGCGCGTAAAATGGAGCGTTGGTATGGTATCAAAATACATCTCAACGGAGAAAAACTGAAACAATACCGCTTTACCGCCACGTTTAAAAATGAATCGTTTCCGGAAGTACTGGAAGCGCTGAAGGTTACAACATCATTTCGCTTCCGGATCACCGGCAACGAAATATTTATTACCCAATAGGGGTTGGAAGAAAACAGAAATCGATACCTCTCATATAAAAAGGGTAAATGCTGCTAACATTTACCCCCTTGTTGAGATCAAACGGCAGTTAGCTTCACTTGGCAATGTAGTGCTGTCGTAGTTTTATGACCTTTTACAACCTAAATGTATGGAAAAAATTCATACATTATGCAATCCTTTTGCGTATAAAAACATTGGGAAAAGTTGTATTGATAATGAAACTGGTGTCCTTTATTATTCTTATTACCTGTTTGCAAATAGCAGGAAATGCTTACGGTCAGCAAGACCGGCGCATTTCCGTAAAAGCAGATTCATTGCCATTGACCCGGTTGCTGAAGCTGATTGAAAAGAAAAGCGGCTACCGCTTTGTATATCGCAACGATCAGCTGCCAGCTAACAGCAAAGTATCAGTGGACATGGAGAATGCATGGACAGAAGATGTGTTGCGGAAGATACTGAAGAACACTGGCCTGACTTTTAAGCAACTTTCTGCTAACCTGGTTGCCATTGCTCCAGAGGAGAAAGCCAGTACCGGACTAAGTATCAGTGGCGTGGTCACAGATGTTTACGGACATCCGTTGCCCGGTGTAAGTATTCGGATTGCAGGCGCCAATAAAGGAACAACGACCGGCGAAAAAGGACAGTTCAAGATGGAGGCGCCGCCCACAGCAGTATTGATCTGTTCTTTCATCGGTTATGAAGAGCAGAAAGTGCCGGTCAATAATACCGCCCACTTTAACATCACGCTGAAAGACGATGCCAGAGGATTGAATGAAGTAGTGGTGGTAGCCTATGGCGTGCAAACAAAAAGTTCTTTGACAGGATCAGCTACTATGGTCAACGCCTCTTTGTATGATAAGGCGCCCCGTAGCAGCTTCCAGGAAAGCTTACAAGGCAATGTACCCGGTTTACAATCTACCAACGGCTCCGGTCAACCCGGCTCCGTACCCAGCGTTTATATCCGCGGCATCGGTTCTATCACCGCCGGCAGCTCCCCGCTATATGTGGTGGACGGTGTACCAGTGGTGACCGACAATCTCACGGATTATAACGTAAATACCCTTGCGGGAATCAACAGTGCTGATATCGCCTCGATTTCCGTTTTAAAGGATGCCGCCGCTGCCTCGATCTATGGCTCCAGGGCCGCCAACGGCGTAATTCTTATTACGACCAAAACCGGTACCCAGGGCCGTACCCGGCTCAATGCTTCGGTACAAACCGGAAGCAACCAGCTCACCATTCCCCGCGCTAACTATCCACTCAGTACCAAAGAAATGATGGAACTGCTACGCGAAGGATGGGTTCATAAGGCAGACGGTACCGGCGAAGCCGGATTTCAGCAGGAACTCCGCGCCAGGGGAGTCGATACCACAGTAAATACCAACTGGATCGATGTCCTCACCCGCCATGGTAACTACACACAGGCTAATTTATCTGCCGCCGGCGGAAGTAATAAAACTAAATTTTATGTGTCCGGCGGCCTGTACGACTCTAAATCCGCCCTCAAAGGAGTAGATTATAAACGCATGACCAGCAGGATCAACCTGAGCAATCAGGCCACCAGCCGCCTGTCATTCGACGTAAATCTCTCCCTGGCCTACCAGCGCGCCAACGCAGTAGGAGATGTGGGACTCATGGCCAACCCAGTGCGCGCACTCGTGCGCTTACAGCCCTGGCTGAAGGTTTACAACAACGACGGCAGCTATGATTTCAGCTATAATAATACCTTTAATCCTGTAGCGGTACTTAACGGCAACAGCCGCACCGGTACTACCTATGGCCTCCTCGGAGGAGCTGCCGCTAAATACGCCTTTACCAACTACCTTTCCTTCGAAACCAAAATCAGCCTCGATCTGAACTATGCCCGCAGCAACCTGTTCTTATCGCCCGGCTTTGGCGACGGAAGAAATACGAATGGTTGGATATCGGTCAACAACAATCTCTGGAACAACTGGGTATCTACAAATATCCTGCGCTTTAACCAGCGCTGGGGATATCATGGTATCAACACTTTTATAGGATACGAAGCACAAAAAACAACCAACAGCGGCAATACCACACAGGCATCTAACCTGCTGCCCAACCTGCAGCTGCTGGCAGATGCTTCCAAACCTGAATCAGTGACCTCGGTATCCAGCGCCAACTCATTAACCGGACTGTTTTTGAACAACAGTTATGACTACAAACAAAAATATTATCTCTCGGCTTCCATCAGGAGAGACGCCTCTTCCCGATTTGGCAGCCGTAAAAGAAGTGCCGCCTTCTGGTCGATGGGAACCGCCTGGAATATCTACCGCGAACCATTCCTCCAGCAGGTAACCGGCATCAATGAATTGAAATTAAGAGCTAGCTACGGCAGCAACGGAAACCAGGCTATTGATAATTATGCCTCATTGTCGCTGTACAGTCCGGGAAATGATTACGATGGAAAGCCGGGGTATGTGCTGACACAATACCCCAATCCTTTCCTCACCTGGGAACAGAACAAACCGTTTAACGTGGGACTCGATTTTGCGGTACTAAACAACAGGTTATCCGGTACGGTGGAATACTATAACAGAACCACCTCCCGGCTGCTGCTCAATGTACCGGTATCATCGGCAAATGGTATCACCACCATTTTCAGGAATAACGGAGAGATGAAAAATAAGGGCATAGAAATATCCCTTTCCTCCCGCAATATCATTGCCACCAATGAAAATGACTTCTCGTGGCGTACAGATGCTAATTTCTCTACGCTGACAAATACGATTACAAAACTGGACAATCCCATCACCAGCCTGATCTACAGGAGAGAGCTGGGCACCGATTTTTACCAGTTCTACCTGGCCGGATTTGCCGGCGCCGATCCACAAACAGGAGAGGCCCTTTGGTATAAAGATGCTACGAAAACTACTACCACCAAGGTTTACGGCGAAGCGCAACGTTTTAACCAGGGCAGTGCGCTCCCTAAATTTTATGGCGGTATCAGTAATTATTTCAGGTATAAAGGATTTGAGCTGAACTTTCAGTTCTTCTTTAACTGGGGCAACAAGGTATACGACAACTGGGGCGCCTTCACGGAATCCGACGGCAGCGGCGGATTTGGAAGCAGCGCAAAGATGTCGCGACTCACTTACGAAAACCGCTGGCAACATCCCGGTGATATCACCAGCGTACCGAAAGTCGTGTTCGGCAACACCCAGTCGGGCCTGAGCAATCAACTCTCTTCCAGGTTCTTGTACGATGGCAGCTTTATCCGGTTGAGAGATGTAATGCTGGCCTATGCGCTGCCCGCTACCTGGCTGAAAAAAGCCAATATCGGGGAAGTGAAAATTTATGTGCGCGGCAACAACTTATGGACATACGTAAAAGATAAACGGCTCACGATGGACCCGGAAGTACCGGTAACAGGGGATTACGATCAACGCCCGCCGGTATTTAAAACGTTTTTGGTAGGTATGGATGTAAATTTTTAAGGAAGCCATGCAAAAGAGATACTCATTCAGCATCATCATCATAGTGGCAGGCTTGCTGGGAGCCTGTAGCAGGGACTTCCTTGAGTTGAAACCAGACCAGTCGGCCGAAACCGGTAAAACCATCAGAGACCTGCCGGGATTACAAGCTGCCGTCAGCGGTGTATACTCCCTCTTGCAGGACGCTAACTATTACGGCCGTACGATGCCTTTGCTGCCCGATTTGCGGGCGGACAACGCGTTTATCAGCGTGATCAACTCTAACCGCTATCGTAACCATGACCAGTATATTGTTACTGCCAACGATGTATCCGTTACCGATACCTGGAATAAGTTATACAGCGTAGTGGCCAACGCCAATATGGTGATCATGAAAGGCCCGTCAATAACCCTGTTGCCTGCTGCAACAGACACGATTTCAGCCAGGGCGATGATAGCAGAGGCTTATGGCGTGAGAGGCCTGGTATTTTTTGATATCGCACGCCTGTACGCGCAACCTTATAATTATACACCCACCGGTACAAATATGGGAATACCCATTGTAACGGTAACGAATATAGATTCGGTACAGTCGCCTTCCCGTGGCAACATCAGGGATACCTACACACAGGTGATCAGCGACTTTACCACCGCCATCCGCCGATTCGAAGAAAGCGGGAGCACGGCCTTTTCATCCGGACATTTGAATGTGTATGCCGCAAAGGCACTGCTGGCAAGGGTATTATTGTATAAAGAAGATTGGGCTGGAGCGGCAGCTTACGCCAGCGATGTTATCAACGCCCATAAATACCAGCTGCTGGCCACCGACAAACTGGTGAGCGATTTTAAAAATACCGGCAACGGTGAAACGATCTTTGAAGTAATCAATACCCCGGTTGATAACCAGGGAACGGACGGATTGGCCTACATCTTCAGCCAGGATGGCTACGGAGATGTGCTGGCAACAAACGATATATATAACATTTATACCAGCACGGATGTACGGCGCAATTTTTTAAAGAAGGGTAAACGCGCTGGTAGTGGAGGAGAGAACCCGGCCAACATCATTACGAAATACAATGATGTAACTACTTTCTCCGAAAGTATTAAGGTGATGCGGCTGGCGGAATTATACCTGATCCGTGCGGAAGCATTAGCCCACCTTGGAAGAACAACGGAAGCACTGGCTGATCTGAACATGGTGGTGCAGCGCGCAGATCCGGCCGCGGCGCCGGTAACTGTTACCGGCCCTGCATTGCTGGAAGCGATCCTGCTGGAAAGACGAAAAGAACTGGCGTTTGAAGGACACCGCCTGTTCGACTTAAACAGAACAAAACATTCATTCACCAAATACCTGGCGGGTGATAAAACGATACCAGTGGCCTGGCCCAGTACCAAAGTAATACTGCCCATCCCACAGAGAGAACTGGATGCTAACCCCAACATACGCAACCAGCAGAACGAAGGATACAATTAAATCTAAACCGCCTTTGTTAATAATTGGTTTTTGCTTACAAGCTGGTTGGTTATTTGCTTATGAAGAAAAGAAGTCCCCTCGCCAAAAGCGGGGGGATTTTTGTTTTTATAGCCCTATTCCGCCATTCAACCAATTTCTCTTCAACTCCCACTAATTAATTATTACTTTTGACAATCTGTAAATTCACGTATCGCCAAATGTTTATAAGACGTTCTACCGCTTTGGTTATCATTTTATTAGCAGCTATCGGTTTACCCGCTATGGCACAGCCATCTCCGGCATGGAATGCTGCTGATATCAGACTGCAATTGAAAAAACTCGATACGCTGGGAAGCGTATTATACGTAGCCGCCCATCCCGACGACGAAAACACCCGGCTGTTGGGCTACCTGGCCAAGGAAAAGCTGTACAGAACGGGATACTTGTCGCTCACCCGTGGCGATGGCGGACAAAATCTCGTAGGCAATGAACAATCCGAATTGCTTGGATTGATTCGTACGCAGGAATTGCTGGCCGCCCGCCGCATCGATGGGGCAGAACAGTTCTTTACCCGTGCCCAGGACTTCGGGTTCTCTAAAAATCCACAGGAAACATTTACCATATGGGATCGTGAAAAGATTTTAGGAGATGTAGTATACATGATCCGCAAATTTCAACCAGACGTGATCATCTGTCGTTTTCCGGCGGATAGTCGCGCCGGGCATGGGCACCATACCGCCTCCGCCATGCTGGCGGCAGAAGCATTTACTGCTGCCGCTGATCCCAAACGATACCCTGAACAGCTGAAGCTTGTAAAACCCTGGCAGGCCAAACGCATCCTGTGGAATACCTTCAGCTTTGGCAGCATCAATACTACAGCCGATGACCAGTTTAAAATAGATGTAGGCGCCTTTAATCCATTACTGGGTAAGGGATTTGGAGAGATTGCCGCGGAAAGTCGCTCCCAGCACAAAAGTCAGGGCTTCGGGGTACCGGCTTCCAGGGGGAGCTCACTGGAATATTTCCTGACCATCAAAGGCAATACGCCGAAAAAAGATTTACTCGACGATGTCAATACCAGCTGGTCAAGGGTAGCAGGTGGCGAAAAAGTAGGACGCCTGGTAGATGCCGCACTCGCCGCGTATAATATGGATGATCCGTCTGCTTCCGTTCCGGCTTTGCTGGAAATACACCGGGCCATTCAGGCCTTGCCCGATGGCTACTGGCGTAATCTGAAACTTGCAGAAACAGAGCAACTCATCTACGCCTGTGCCGGTCTCTGGGCAGAAGCCTATAGTACTTCTCCTACCGTAGTACCCGGAACCAATATGGAAGCCACTGTACAGCTGATCAATCGCGGAAACGTGAAGGTAACCCTGGAGCAGATCGACCTTCCGGGAAAGCCCAATGCCGCCGGGCAGCAGGAACTGGCCTATAATAAGTTTACCAGCATTTCGCAAACCCTGGCAGTACCTGCCAGCACCCCGGAGTCACAGCCCTATTGGCTGGCAGCAGCACACCGGGTAGGCATGTATGTTATAAATGATCCTTTACTGGTGGGTAACCCGGAAAATATTCCACCACTGCAGGCTAAGATCCGGTTCCGCATTGGCGACCAGGAATTCAACATTGCCCGTCCCCTGCAATATAAATATACGGACCCTGTAAAAGGAGAGATATACCAGCCGCTGGTGATCGCGCCACCAGTGGTAGCAGATCTGAACAGCCAGGTATATATCTTTACAGATACCAAACCGCAGGCGGTACCGGTGAAAATTAAGGCCATGGCCGACCAGGCACAGGGAACGGTGAAACTGCAATTGCCCGCCGGCTTTGTTGCTACCGAAAGCAGCCTGCCTTTTAACCTGGCGCAGAAAGGCGATGAGGTAGAGGTGCGGTTTAACATCCACCCGGTAAAGAATATTACCGATAACCATGCAGATACTTTTACGGTAGTGATGCAAACTAACGGAAAGGAATACACGCAGAGTTTACAGCAGATCCGCTATGATCATATCCCGCTCATTACCTTATTCCCACCGGCTGCAGCCAGGTTGGTATCCGTGAACCTGAAACATAACGGCAACCGCCTGGGATATATTCCCGGCGCCGGCGATATGGTAGCTGCTTCACTGCGCCAGGTAGGCTATGATGTGACGGAGCTGACCGAAAAGGACATCATGAGCGGTAACCTGCAACAATACGATGCCATCATTGCCGGGGTACGCGCCTATAACGTGAACGCACGTATGAAATACTGGCAGCCCAGGTTGATGGACTATGTAAACAATGGCGGTAAACTCATTGTGCAGTACAACGTAAACAGCCCCCTGGTGACCAACAACCTCGGGCCATATCCGTTCAGCCTTTCCCGCGACCGGGTAACAGATGAAAACGCGGAAGTGGATTTCATCAATCCAAAAGATCCGGTATTTCATTATCCCAATGAAATTACAGCGGCTGATTTCAACGGCTGGGTACAGGAGCGGGGATTATACTATACTGCTAATGCCGATAAAGCTTACGATAAACTCTTTACCATGCATGACCAGGGAGAATCGCCACTGGATGGTTCTACGCTGGTAACGCATTATGGTAAAGGTGTTTATGTGTATACAGGGCTGTCATTTTTCCGGCAGCTGCCGGCAGGCGTACCAGGTGCGTATCGCCTGTTTGTAAACCTGATTTCTGTTAAATAGGGATTGAACGAAAATGAGTAAGAAACACGAACAGAACCGCCCCCGGCTAAGAATAGCTGCCGGCTTTTGTATTATCCTGGGGTTGCTGATAGGATTCAGTATCAAGCGCGTGCAGGTGGGATTGATTATAGGAATTGCGCTGGGCCTCTTATCAGGAAGTATGTGGAGTAAAAGTAATTCAAACGATTAATATGGCGTTGGATCAACAGCCGGAAGAGAAACCACCTTTATTCCCCACATGGAGATACTGGTATGCATTGGTAATAGCCTGGTTGCTGTTACTGATAGTGCTCTTCTACTTATTCACCAAAACATTTTCATGAGCCCTTTAGATTGGATGGTACTTATCGGTACGCTCACCACTATTATTCTGTACGGTGTCTGGAAAAGCCGCGGCCAGCAAAACCTGGATAGCTATTTCCTGGACAACCAATCTATGCCCTGGTATATCATCCTGTTGTCTATTATCGGTACCCAGGCCAGCGCCATCACCTTTATTTCAGCACCCGGTCAGGCCTATACTGACGGGATGCGTTTCGTTCAGTATTACTTCGGTCTGCCATTGGCCATGGTGGTACTTTGTATCACTTTTGTCCCCATTTTTCACAAACTTAAAGTATACACCGCCTACGAATACCTGGAGCAGCGGTTTGATCTTAAAACGCGTACACTGGCGTCTATGCTGTTTTTGATCCAACGTGGACTCTCTACCGGTATCAGTATCTGCGCGCCGTCTATTATATTGTCGTCACTACTGGGATGGAACCTATACTGGACCAATATGATCATGGGCGGATTGCTCATCATCTACACCGTAGTAGGCGGTACCCGTGCAGTAGCCTATACACAAACGTTTCAGCTCATCATCATTTTCAGCGGCATGTTTCTCGCAGGATGGATGGTCGTGCACTTATTGCCTCCGGATGTAGGGTTTAAACAGGCCTTGCAGGTATCCGGTAAGATGGATAAGCTGAATGTGATCGTAACGAAGTTCGACTGGAAAGACAAATACAATATCTGGAGTGGTATCATCGGTGGCTTTTTCCTGGCCCTATCTTATTTTGGAACAGACCAGTCACAGGTAGGCCGCTACCTGACGGCTAAATCGGTGAAGGAAAGTCGCCTGGGTCTGTTGATGAATGGCCTGGTGAAAGTACCCATGCAATTCCTGATCCTGCTGATAGGAGCCATGGTATTTGTATTTTACCTGTATTTCAGGGCGCCTATTTTCTTCAATGAAGCCCAGCTGGCCAGGGCGCATAAAACAGAACAGGGACCTGCGTTATTGAAATTGGAAGATCAATACACCGAATTAGGTAAAGTAAAACAACAGCAGGTAAAACAACTCGCCGCTGCCCTGGAAGCGGATAACAATGCGCAAGCTGACATCGCAAAAAAAGAGTTACAGCAAACAGACATCAGGTCGGCCGCCATCAGAACGGAAGCCTTGTCGCTCATCAAAGCATCAGATCCTACGGCCGACACCGGTGACACCAATTATATTTTCCTGCATTTCGTCGTGAATAGTTTGCCCAAAGGCCTGGTGGGCTTGCTGATTGCCATTATTTTCCTGGCCGCCTGGGGAAGTATTGCGGCTGCATTGAATTCGCTGGCCTCTACTACGGTGGTAGATGTATACCAGCGCCTGTATAACGCCAATGCATCACCCGGTCATTATCTCATGATTTCCCGGCTCTGGACATTGATCTGGGGAATTTTTTGTATCGTGGTGGCGCAGTTTGCCGGTAGCCTGGGTAGTCTCATTGAGGTGGTAAACGTGTTGGGGTCGTGGTTCTACGGGGTTACGCTGGGAATTTTCCTGGTAGCCTTTTACCTGAAAAAGGTGGGAGGGACGGCCACCTTCTGGGCAGCCATCATTGCTGAAATCGTAGTACTGGTAGTGTATTGGATCGGCGCCGTATCCTTCCTATGGCTCAACGCCATTGGTTGTTTGCTGGTATTATTACTGGCGTGGGTATTTCACCAGTTTTTTGAGCAGAAAGCATAAAGCTTAAAGCAGAAAGCTATTGTGGAGAAGACTTTAGCGAATATTAAATATTCGCATAATCATCCTCCACAATAGCTTTCTGCTTTAAGCTTTCTGCTTTCTGCTTATTTCAAGGTTGCCAGTAACTTTTTATTCAGCGTTACATAGTCATCGTTTTTAGCGGCAGTGGCCAGTTCGATAGACTTCTGTGCAGCTTCTTTCGCTACTGCTACTTTTTTAGCTTTTGCGTTGATGCGTGCTTTTTGGTACCAAACCCAGAAAGCTTCAGGGCTTTGAGCAGCGGCGGCATCAATCCATTCTACTGCCTTGTTGAGGTCTTTACCGGTTTCGAAGTAGTACACGGCTGCCTGGAAATAAGGCTTCTTGTCACCCTTCATGGCTTCTTCGATCTGGCTGGTGATTTTACCATCGATATCGGCTTTAATGACTACTGGTACTTTGGTTTTATCCCAGCTGAGGGCAAGGATAACGCTATTGGAACGTACGTTCTCAAACTCGATGGTAAAGTTTTCCTGCGAAAAAGGCATTGCAACAGGCGATACTTTCACGCGGGCGATATCGTTTTCAGGCTTGTAGGCCGCAGGGCTGGTAACGTCCAGGCTGCTGGTCAGGATTACGGTCCAGGATTTAGCACCCGGGATAGATAATAAACCGTATTTACCCGCTTTAACAGGTATACCGCCGAAGGTGATGTCTTCTCCAAAAGTAATGGTGGTAGCACTGTTGGCGCCGGTTCTCCATACTTTGTCGTATGGAACCAGGTCGCCCATGATCACACGGCCATTCTTCTGTGGACGGGAGTAGCTCAGCTCTATATTAGATAAGGCAAAGTCCTGTTTGATAGTCTGAGTAGGACTTGGCGCAGGCATCTTAATGCCCTGGGCGAGGGTGGTGCCCGCATACAGCAAAAGCATGGCACCAGCTGTTGCGGCGAAGGTTCTGATAGTTCTCATATTTAGGTGGGTATTTAAATGCTATTCGATAATCCCATTGCGGAATGCGTACAGTACCAGTCCAACGCTGTTTTTAACGTTGATCTTTTCCAGTAACTTCTGGCGGATACCTTCAACGGTGCGGGGACTCAGGAAAATCTGTTCAGAGATTTCCTGGGTAGTCAGTTCATTACAAATCAGCTTCAGTACTTCTTGCTCCCGGTCGTTGAGTTGTATTTCGTTTTTAAGTGTCGGCTTAAATTGTTGCTTGTTTTTATGTAATACCTTTTTCAGCAGGGCCAGGTTTACATTTTCATTGAAGTAAAATCCTTTTTCGAAAGTAGTACAGATGGCTTCGTAGATCTCTTCAGGTTCCGCATTTTTCAGTAAGTAGGCATTGGCGCCGTTTTCTACCAGATGGACAATAAAGTTGTCGTCTTCATACATGGTGAGTATGATGACTTTTACATCCGGGTATTTTTCCTTTACCTTGATAGTGGCTTCAATGCCATCCATATTGGGCATTTTCAGGTCCATCAGTATAACATCCGGCTGTTGTGTTTCCATGGTCTGCAACAAATGCAGTCCATCATCCGCCTCGAAAATAAAGCGGATATTTTCGTAAGGAATCAGTGTGTTGATGACTCCACTGCGGAAGATTTTATGATCATCCGCAATGGCCACTTTTATGTGTGCCATAGGTGGACAGTTAGAAGATTTGCTATTATTTTATTGTGAATAAATTACTATTAGTCATGCTATTATACGGGTTTAACACAACCGGATGGCAATTTAATAATAAAACAAGATAAGTATCAACTATTCTGTGAGGATGACTGGTAATTCTCTACACTAATCGACGCAATTGTACCTTGTGGTGTTCCGGCTGTGAAGGTAATATTTCCGCCGATAATATTGAGGCGGCTCTCAATATTTTTAAGGCCCAGGCTACCTGTTTTCTTACGGGCATCCCCCAACGTAGTGAGGAGGGCGCCATTACCATTGTCTGCTACATCTATCGTGAGCAGGGACGGGGTGGTTTGGTAACTGATTTTTATTTCAGTAGCGCCGGCGTGTTTCAGAATGTTGTTAATCAGTTCCTGTACTACGCGGTATACATTCAGGGCTTTTTCCCGGTCTACCGTTTGCCCGCTACCGGCGGCATTGAAACTGATCTTTACCTGTTTGTTTTTATTCATCAGGTTACAGAAAGAATCGAGTGCATGGGCTAAACCAAGGTTTTCCAGTGCCTGGGGATGGAGGCTTTGAGAGATGAATCGCAGTTGCTGTATAATGGTATCTGTAAATTCTTTGGTTTCTTTAAGCCGCTCTGTTTCGCCGTTACCTGTCTTCAGCAGGGCCTGCAGGCCACCGATATTTAATTTTAACACCGACAGTTGTGCGCCTACCTCGTCATGCAGATCTTCCGCAATGCGCTTACGTTCCTGCTCCTGGCCCTGTAAAACAGCTACGAGACGTTCCCGCTGGAGTTGCAGGTCTTTATCGCGGATCAGCAGCTTGTGCTGGATAACCTGCTTCTGCTGTAACATCACTAAAATGATCACAATAACACCAAGCATTAACATTACTGTAGTTCCAATTACAATAATATCAACTGTCTGCATATCTCAATTTTTTAAGTTTTGAGAGCCCAATATACAGCAGAATCATAGAAACTATGCCAACGAAATTATTGATGGTCAGAATCCCGGAAATCACTTTTCCCCTGGGATCAGGCCTGAACACCTGTTGCAGTACATTATAACTGATATTAAACAGGAATACTGTACAGTAAAAGAGAAAGATCCCTGAATTGTACCAGAAGGAGGGCATGGTGTCAATATAGATCGATTTTTCTATCAGCTCTTTGTCGTTCAACATCTGCCAGAAAAATATAACCCCGTATATGAGAATGACAATCGATTTGATACCGGCAGAGATAGAGTTGTAGTGATAGAATCCTTCAATCACAAAGATGTCGAGGCCAAAAACAAGGGCAACAACGATGGGCATAAACAGGATCACCCGTTTAATCACCTTGTTTTTAATGCAACTAAGGTAAACCAGGGAAATAATAACAAACTGAACGAGGTTCATGAAATTAAAGAACCACATGTTATTGTGGAACAGGTATCCGATAACATCGGAACCAACAGCGAAAACAATGCTGCTAACGATATAATAAAATATCCAGAGGGAAGGGCGGTCAAACAGTTTATAGTTTAGGATGAAGGGGATCAGAATAAGCAATTCGATCCCCATCATGGCGTAATAACTGTACCAGAATAATTTATCCACGAGATTCCTTTATAGTTAAGGTTTTGTACCGGAACAATATTGTGGGCATGGTACACCCTGATCCAGGATAACAGGAGGTGTATCTTTGGCAACAATGCCGGAAGCCTGGGCAGCGGCCATTTCTGCAGCGGATTTAGGAAGGATATCGTTACCGTTTTCGTCTACGGCTACCAGGATCATCTTCCTTTCCCGCTGACTATCGCCATTTAACTTGATACCATAATAAATTCTCAGTGCAACAGCACCTGGCTGGTCCAGCAATTCCAGCACTTTGTCTTTACCAAAGCACATTGCCTTTACATGACTGTCGAAAGACTTCTGATTCGCGTGATCGTCATCATGATTTTTTGTTAACTCCAACATTTCTTCTAAAGAAATGAACCCGCCCGCGTCTGACGGAATGGGTCTGTTAGGTAGGTTGCTCATATAGGGGAAGTTTTAGTTTGCGTCAAAAATATCATAATTTCTTACATAATCAACGGGGGAATTACACAGGTAAGTAAGCTGTTTTGTCTTGCGTAGTGTTCTCAAATGCTTTGTGGGTACATGTTTTGGCTTATTTGGGGAGATGGGAAAATCAGTAGCCGTCTCCATAGAATACGTACTTATACGCATGCCTTTCCAGGTGTTGAAGGTGTATTCCAATGGCAAATACCTGATTCCGTTCACTTGCTTCGGCTGGGACATACCCGGCACGTTTTATCATGTGAACTGCCTGCATACCGGCAGCAGGCTGTTACGTGGTTCTTATCAGGATCTGCGTACTTATACGTAATCCTTTTTTTCAGTTGTTCAACGCTTGACTGCTCTGATAAACTTCACAATCTTTGTAACATCAACCGCTTAAGTATCAGTTGTATTTAGAAAATACCTCCGTGTATTTGGGCCTTTCTACCTTGTTTGATTAGTATATGCAGAAACAGTTCATCAGGTGATGCTCGTTAACCCCTTTTGTTTCTTAAAAAAAATAAAATTATGAGTTACCTATTAATCGGAAACATCTCTGCACTTATTTGTAATGATTGTATTGAGCCATTGGCTAATGCACGCATCCGGGTTTATTTGCCGGCGACACACGCCCCGGCAACCCCGCAGCCAAATGGTATCTTTAATGATATGCAGCCTTTGTCGGCACGGGAAGTGCTGATGAAAGCCGACAGGCTCCTGGCGGAGACCACCCTCGACGAAAAAGGTGGCTTCAGCTTGTCCTGGAGCGAAGTACACCTGTTTACCGAAACATTGGAACTGGACCTGTGCCTCGATCAGCTGCCGGGAAAAAATGGTAACCGCCATCCCCGCAACTATCACCTTAGCCGGCTGGTGCTGCCCTGGAAAAGAAACAGTACCGGCTATGTAGGCGCCTATGCCTATGTGATACCGGCAGCGCTCTGGCAGAACATTTATTCCGGCGCCGGCGCCTGGCTTATTACCGGCGTGGTAAAACCTTATTTTAGTGCACCCGGGCAGCCCCACCTGAAAGTGGAAGCCTACAACGCGCTCTCCGGACGGCTGTTGGGCATTGCCCATACCGATGAATCAGGCCGGTACTTTTTGCACTTCTCCCGGGACCAGGTAGGTACCGGGCGTCCGCAAGCCATCATTCCCGGTCGTAAAAACCTGGGCCCGGATGTGTATTTTAAAGTATATCGCAATAACCACTTACTATGGGCAGAAGATGAGCGGATGGGACTAAGCCGGGAAAGAAGAGATATCGCCCCCTGTAGTAACATCAATCTTATTTATAAGTCTTCAAAAGTGAAACGAGCTTCGGACCAGATAGGTAGCTGGTTCTCAGAAATAATTACCCTTAAGGGTGCACGAAAAAGCAAGAGTGATAAATTCCGTTTGATAACCCAATATAGCTTACTGTAAAAGTTGTCTGGATGTTTGAACATCCGGTGTTTGTAAATTCCCCCTTATTGCAAATGGCAAAAAAGAACAGCTACCTTTCGCAGGTAGCTGTTGCCTTTTTATAATATTCTAAAACCGGGGATGAAACCGCATCAGGGTATCCCGGAGGTATTCGCGGTCCAGGTGGGTATAGATTTCTGTGGTGGTAATACTTTCATGTCCCAGCATTTCCTGCACGGCCCGGAGATCCGCGCCGCCTTCTACCAGGTGGGTAGCAAAGGAGTGCCGGAAGGTGTGCGGCGATACGTTCTTCTGGATGCCTGCTTTTTGTGTCAGCTCCTTGATCACCAGGAAGATCATTACCCGGCTCAGGGCGCCGCCCCGGCGGTTAAGAAACAGCGTATCTTCTTCTCCATATTTAACAGGTAGCATTACACGTACATTTCTCCGGTAAATATCTATCTGCCGCATGGCATCTTTGCCAATAGGTACCATACGTTCTTTATTGCCTTTCCCGATCACGCGGATAAACCCAACATCCAGGTGCAGCTGGGTAATCTGTAAATTAATCACCTCGCTCACCCGGAGTCCGCAACTATACATCGTTTCCAGGATGGCTTTATTACGGTGGCCTTCAGCCGTATCCAGCGATATCTGGGAAATGATCTTTTCAATTTCCTCGAAGGTGAGCACATCGGGCAGTTTACGCAACACCTTGGGCGCTTCCAGTAGCTGGGTAGGATCTTCCTGCGCCATGTCTTCCAGCAGCAGGAATTTGTAAAAAGCCTTCAGGCCGGAAATGGTCCGGGCCTGGGAGGTGGCGGTCATACCCAATTGAGCAATCCATTGTATACAGCCTTGCAAATCTTCGGGTGTAACATCCTGGGGCCGGAGTTTTTCTTTTCCGTTGGCCATCAGGTATTGCTCCAGTTTTTCTACGTCACGGAGGTAGGCTTCTACCGAATGATCCGACATCGATCGCTCTAAGCGCAGGTAGCCTTTAAATAATTTTCGGAACGATTCCCACATGGAAGCAAGTTAAATGCTTTTTATAAAACAACGGTGATGGCTATCCGAAAAAGCGCTAAAATGGGGTAATATTGGGTGGAAAATGGGAGAGAAGGGTTTTGTTTGAAGTATTACCTGATGAATAGGTTATTATATTATTGAAAACCAGTTATTTGAAAGGTATTTATTTTTGCTCTTTATATTGGCAAAACCGTAGTTTTAATGACCTTTTCCGCTATCATATTTCTATTAAAAATCATGTAATTACGACGTTTTGTCAGTTTCTGCTTGTTATTTAAAGCGATGATTTATATAATCATTGTAAATGAATATAAATCAATTAATTAAATTAAAATAAATTAGTTGATAATAGCAACAAAAAAGCCGGTTATTAAAACCGGCTTT
The DNA here is from genome assembly GCF_012641265.1 of Chitinophaga eiseniae. Lineage (GTDB taxonomy): Bacteria > Bacteroidota > Bacteroidia > Chitinophagales > Chitinophagaceae > Chitinophaga > Chitinophaga eiseniae_A. The sequence goes on from NZ_JABAHZ010000001.1 coordinate 798,491, forward strand.
TTGCACTGACGTAAGTAACAGTATTAGAATTTTTCGAGTCCGCTGAAGAAGAAGTTACCTTCGATCACAGCGTTTTCGTCGGAGTCAGAACCGTGAACGGCGTTACGGCCGATAGACTCAGCATATTTTTTACGGATGGTACCTTCCTCTGCATTAGCTGGGTTGGTGGCACCGATCAGTTTACGAAAATCTTCTACGGCGTTGTCTTTTTCCAGGATAGCTGCTACGATATGGCCGCTGCTCATGAATTCTACCAGTTCACCGTAAAAAGGTCTTTCTTTGTGTACTGCATAAAACTCACCTGCTTTTGCAGTAGATAACTGCGTCATTTTCATGGCTACGATGCGGAAACCTGCAGCGTTGATCATGTTTAAGATGCCGCCAATGTGCCCGTTTGCTACTGCATCAGGCTTGATCATAGTAAATGTTCTGTTGCTCATATAATGTTTAATTCCGAATTACAGATTAGGCCGCAAAAGTAATTACATTTTCTTTAGTGGTAAAAAATTTTGAAATTCTGGCTCAAATAAAGAACTTCGCACTTCGTTTTCTGTTTCAACCACTTGTTGTGATTGGAAATCAACTCTTAACATTACAGTTTTTTAATGAAGCCGATCGAGGAAATTAAGCCTTTGCTGGAGAGCCCTAAGAAAGTGGTCGTAACAATGCATCAGAAACCAGATGCTGATGCCATGGGATCTTCGTTGGCTATGTACCACTACCTGTTACAGAAAGGACACCAGGTAACTGTAATCTCACCCACTAACTTTCCGGATTTCCTGAAATGGATGCCAGGTGCAGATACGGTCATTGATTTTGAATCCTCTATGGACAGAGCTATACAGGCATTGGAAGGGACCGATCTGCTGTTTTGCCTGGATTTTAATGCGTTGTACCGCACCAAAAACCTGGCGCCACACCTCGAGAAATTAGATTGTATCAAGATCCTAATTGACCATCACCTGGAGCCTCAACCCAGTTTTGACTATGGTATAAGTGATACAAAAGCCAGCTCCACCGCCCAATTAGTTTATGAAACTATATATAAATTGGGAGATGAGCAGTATATTAACCTCGAAATTGCGCAATGCATTTACGCAGGTACCGTTACGGATACCGGCTCCTTCCGTTTTGCGTCTACCTCGGCGGCCGTTCACCGCATGGTAGCCGACCTGATGGAAAGAGGGCTGCGCCACGAAGTGATTCACCAGGCGATCTATGATAACTTCCTGGAAAACCGCCTCCGGTTCCTCGGGCATAGCCTCCTGAACCGTATGGAAGTATTCTATGAATATAATACCGCTATGCTGGCCATTCCTTATACAGACCTGAAAAGGTTTGATCTGCAAACCGGAGATACGGAAGGCCTGGTTAATTTCCTGCTGTCAATACAGGGAATCAAAATGGCGGCATTGATCATCGACCGCCACTCAGAAGTGAAATTGTCTTTCCGGTCCAAAGGTGATTTCGATGTAAATACTTTCGCCCGGAAATATTTTGACGGGGGAGGGCATTTCAACGCATCCGGCGGCCGTAGCACCGATTCACTCGAAAAAACGGTAGACCGGTTTATAAAAGCCATAGAGCAAAACGAAGCGCTGTTACAATAAATGAATTAAAGTATTTCAACCTACTAATACAATCAAATGAAAAAACACAATCAGTTATTAGTTGCAACCGCAGCACTCGGCTTATTCGTAGCCAGTTGCGGTACAGGTGTTAAAAAAACACCGGGCGGTATTGAGTATATCGTTCACAAATCCGGCAGCGGAGCACAACTGAAATTGGGCGATACCGCCCTGTTGAACGTTACCCAGCGTATCAATGATTCCCTGCTGGGAGATTCCCGTAAAATGGTAGGCGCACCCATCCCCGTACTCGTGGCTAAAGCACAGAACAAGTACGACCTGATGGAAGGTATTGCCCTCCTCCATGAAGGCGATAGCGCTACTTTCGTTATTCCATGGGATTCATTACCAGCGCAGGAACGTCCTCCATTTGGTAAGAAAGGTGATAAGCTGAAAATCACTTTCGCGGTTGAAGGAAAATATTCAGCAGCAGCTCAGAAAGAGAAAGACGAAAAACTCATTAAAGAGTACCTGGAGAAAAACAAAATCAACGCTACTAAAAACGCAGAAGGCGTATACGTAGCAGTTACCCAGGAAGGTACCGGCGGCACCCCTAATCCAGGAGATACCGTTTACGTACATTACACTGGTAAACTCACCACCGGTAAAGTATTTGATTCCAGCCAGGACTCAACCATGCGTCCAGGCATGCCGTTAGAGCCAATTAAATTCCCTATCGGCCGTGGTTTCGTTATCAAAGGATGGGATGCAGGTTTAAGCGGTCTGAAAAAAGGATCCAAAGCTACCCTGGTTATTCCTTCTGTACTGGCTTATGGCCTGCAGGGAAGTCCTCCGGTAATTCCTAGCAACTCTATCCTCGTATTCGACGTACAGTTGGTAGACATTAAACCAGGTGCACCAGCACCCGCTGCTCCTGTAGCACCCGCTGCGCCAGCTCCGGTTAAAAAATAAATTACCCGATCGTAATAAAGAAGGGCCCCCCGCTATCAGCGGGGGGCCCTTCTTCTATATCATATATTAATGCTACCCCTATCAGGCGTAGCCATCTATCAATACCTCGTATAATTTTACCTTCAGGTCTTCCAGCGATACATCCTGGGTCAGCACCCCATCCATCGCATAAGAAACCGTTCCCCGCTCTTCCGATACAATAATCGCCAGGTTATCACTATGCTCGGTAATACCCACCGCCGAACGATGCCTTAATCCAATACGGGTAGGCAGATTCGGGTTTTCCGATACGGGCAATATTACTTTGGCCGCCAGGATCTTGTTGCCTACTATAATCAATGCCCCGTCGTGCAGCGGACTATGCTTTTCAAAAATGCTCTCTATCAGCTTGGCACTTACATTTCCATCAATCGGAATACTGGATGCCGAATCGAACTTTACACGGTAGGTGGTCGCTATTACCATCAATGCGCCGGTAAACGTGCTTTGCATACGGCTCACCGCCACAATGACCTCATTAATGATATTTTCTTCTTCCTTATAGCTTTTAAACTTATCAGGCAGGAATAACTTGGTGAAAAAACTATCCTTGCTCAAAGGTGTCTTCTTACCCAGTACCAGCAGGAACTTCCGGATCTCTGGCTGGAAAATAATAATGATGGCGATAATCCCAACATTAATAAAGTTTTGCAGGATACTGGTCAGAATGGGCATCGACAAAGCCCTGACCAGGAAATAAGCGGCATATACCATCAACAGGCCTACGAAAATATTAAACGCAAGACTGCCCTTTAGTAAACGGTATAATTGAATAATTAAAAAAATAACAATCAGCAGGTCCAAAACATTTAGCCAGCGAAACTCAACTCCATAAAACTGTATAACTTCCTTCATAATTGTAAAAATAGTAAGATAAGATTTAACGACCCTTCATTTTCTCTGTGATCTTTATTGCCTCTACCGCCGCTTTTACGTCATGTACCCGCAGGATATGTGTACCTTGCTGCAGCGCAATGGTATTCAGCACCGTGGTGCCATTGAGCGCTTCCACCGGGGTAACGCCCAGTAATTTATATATCATCGACTTGCGCGAAATACCCGTCAGCACCGGTACGCCCAGCACATCCCGGAAAAGGTGTAATTGCCCCAGCAGGGTATAATTGTGATCAAGGGTTTTCCCAAAACCAAATCCCGGGTCTGCAATAAAATCTTTGATCCCGGCTGCCCTGCACGCTGCCAGTTTCCCTTGCAGGTAATCCAATACCTCCACCACTACATCTTCATACTGTGGGTGCTGTTGCATGGTAGCTGGCTTCCCCTGCATATGCATGGCGATATATGGCACTTGTAATTTACCAACGGTCGGGATCATGGCTGCATCCAGGTCGCCGGCACTCACATCGTTAATAATAGAAGCGCCTGCCAGTACGGCCTTTTCTGCTACGGAAGCATACCAGGTATCTATAGATATAATGGCCTTCGGATAGCTGTTCAATATAGCATGAATGGCGGGAATTAAGCGGAGTATTTCTTCGTCGGCGCCTACTACCGTGGCGCCCGGACGTGTACTCTGTGCCCCCAGGTCCAGTATGGCGGCGCCTTCTTCCAGGTGCTGCTGTACCTTTTCCATTACCTGGTGCAACTGATGCATACGGTTACCTTCATAGAAGGAATCATCCGTTACATTAATAATACCCATCACTACAGGTGTGGCCAGGGACAATAGTTGTCCCCTGCAGTTAATAACCGGTGAATGATGCGCATGGATATGGTGCGGTGTCATGTGATAGCATTGAATAGTGAGCGTGCAGGTTTTTACCTCCGGTTTATCATATAGTTCCAGCCTTTTAGCTGAAATTCTTTATTTTGCCTGCAAATCTAAGGAGGAAAATCAATCATTTTCGAATTTAGGGATTTCGATGTTTATTTCAGCAACAGATTTGCATGGGTTACGCTCATCACTTTCTAATACAGGTAAATCGGGATAGTCCTTAACTTCACCATTACTTAACCATTAAACTATTTTATGAAGATTATCCTTAACCTGTTACGCATCATCGTAGGGGTACTGTTCATCTTTTCGGGGCTTATTAAAGCGAATGACCCACTGGGCCTCAGTTATAAGATGGACGAATTCTTTGAAGTATTACACCTGACTTTCCTGTCGCCTTACTCACTGGCATTTTCCGTGGTGATGAATGCCTTTGAAATCATTGCCGGCGTGGCCGTACTGGTGGGATACCGTATGCGCATCTTTTCTGTACTGTTACTGCTGCTGATTATCTTCTTTACCTTCCTCACTGCTTTTGCACTATTCAGTGGTACTATCCGGGAATGTGGCTGCTTCGGCGACTGTATCAAATTAACGCCGGTAGAAACCTTCTGGAAAGATGTGATCCTGCTGCTGATGATCCTGGTGATATTCTTTTACCGTAAAAAGATACTGCCGGTGAAAGGGGCAGCCCTGGTATTTATCTTCTCGGTACTATTGTCGTTTGGCGTACAGGCGTATACGTTAAAACACCTGCCTATATTCGATTGCCTGCCCTATAAAGTAGGGAATAATATTCCCGAAAAGATGAAATTGCCGCCAGGCGCTACGCCCGACGTATATGAAATGGTGTTCATCTACGAAAAAGACGGGCAGAAGAAAGAGTTTACGGCCGATAACTATCCCTGGTCCGACAGTACCTGGAAGTTTGTAGACCGTAAGGATAAACTGGTGAAGAAAGGAAATGCAGAACCTGCCATCAAAGATTTTATCCTCACCGACCTCGATGGCGTTAATCAAACGGAGGCAGTATTGTCGGCCGACAAACCTGTATACCTGTTTCTGGTACAGAATGTACAGAACGCAGGCAGCGGTTGGGATGCTAAGATGAAAGCCCTGCAGGCCAAATGGAAGAACCAGGAGATATTAATATATGGTGTCACCGCTTCTACCAAAGATGAAATAGCCGCCTTTAAACAACAGCATGGACTGGAGTTTCCTTTTGTGCAAATGGATGGTGTGGCTATCAAAACAGCGGGCAGGAGTAATCCTTGCCTGATGTTGCTCAATAAAGGCACCATTAAAGGGAAATGGCATTACAATGATATCCCCTGAGATAAAAACTGAATAGTGATGCTGCGTTTCATGCTCCGCAAAACAGCTTATGGATTACTGGTACTACTCGGCGTAGTGGTGCTGGTGTTTTTCCTGTTCAACGTACTGCCCGGCGACCCAGCACGGCTTACGTTGGGACAGCGGGCAGACGTGGCCTCCCTGGAAAATGTAAGGAAAGAACTGCACCTCGACCAGCCGGTAGGGGTGCAGTTTGGGTATTATCTGAATGATTTGTTGCCCGTAGGCGTACATACCGTTACGGAAGCGGCGGAGAATCTACATTATATAACAGTCGCGCATATATCAAAAGATAAGATCCTGGTACTCAAAACGCCTTATCTGCGCCGGTCGTACCAGGGAAAAAAGCAGGTATGGGATATCTTGCTGGAAGCCTTACCCGGTACCTTACTGCTGGCAGTAGCCGCCATGTTGTTTGCTACCGTGGTAGGATTAGCCCTGGGTGTGCTATCTGCCGTGAAACAAAATACCTGGATGGATACCGGGGCGGTATTTGCCAGCGTAGCCGGGATTTCAGCCCCCTCATTTTTTGCCGGCATTGTACTGGCTTACCTGTTCGGCTTCGTATTCAGCGACTATACCGGGCTGCATATGACCGGCAGCCTGTTCGATGTAGATCCGTTTAAAGGCAGGGTACTCAACCTGCGTAATCTTATTTTACCCGCCATCACATTGGGCATCCGCCCTTTGGCGATCATCGTACAGCTCACCCGCAGCGCCATGCTGGATGTACTGCACCAGGACTTTATCCGCACGGCTTATGCCAAGGGCCTTTCCAAACGGGCCGTTATCTGGCGCCATGCGCTGCCCAATGCCTTGAATCCTGTGATCACAGCCATCACTGGCTGGTTCGCGGAATTGCTGGCCGGCGCTTTTTTCGTGGAATATATCTTTGGATGGAAAGGCATCGGGAAAGTAACGGTAGATGCCCTCGACAAATTCGACTTCCCCGTTGTGATGGGCGCCATCCTGTTTACCGCAGGCATCTTCGTCATCGTGAACCTCCTGGCCGATCTGCTATACACGCTGATAGATCCGAGAATAAAACTGGACTAGCCAGTTAATAGCATCATTATCAATCTTATAGATAGGAATAACGAAAAAAAATAATCGCTCCGGATATTTTTTTCCAAATTGCTGTAACATCTTTTTTTTACAGTCGTCTTCTTCTCAAACGCATTATTCTGCATGTCACTCGAAAGATTTCTCACACAGGTGGTCCCCGTCCGGCAAAAGCTTTACCGCTTTGCATTCCGCCTGTTGGGCAACGAGGAAGACGCACAGGATATTACGCAGGACGCGCTGATGAAGGTATGGGGGATGCAGGAAAAGATGGCGGAGCTGCAAAACATGGAAGCCTGGTGCATGCGCATCACCCGCAACCTGGCGCTGGATAAAATCAAGTCGCGGAAATACCGCCTATCAGACGACCTGGACAGGGCAGGGGAAGTACCTGCCATACACCAGCAAAGCCCGCATGCAGCGGCCGAACAAAATGACGTAATGGGGAAAGTACACGTGGCCATCAACGCCCTGCCCGAGAAATACCGCACTATTCTCCAACTGAGAGATATTGATGGTCTTTCTTACCAGGAAATTGCCGATGTACTGGATATAGATATGAATGACGTAAAAGTGAATTTGCACCGTGCCCGTAAATCAGTACGGGAGAAACTACAAAATCTGCAGGTATATGGATTATAAATGGATCAGCGATTTGCTGGATAAGTACTGGGAGGGAGAAACTACCCTGGAGGAGGAAGCGATGCTCCGTGATTTTTTCAGCGTACCACACACAAACCTGCCTGAAGCATTACTGGAGGCGGCGCCGCTATTCCAATATTTTAAAGGCGAAGCAGAAAAAGAATGGGATGTTCCCCCGATTACGCTGCCGGTTACCACCCCGGTGGTAAAACTGTCGCCGCTACGGCACTGGATGAAGTATGCAGCAGTAGCCCTGGTAGCGGTAGGTATCGGGTATGCGCTGAAACAGCAGCAGGTACGTAAGCAGGATGCGGCCATTGCCCTGCGGCAGCAGGAAATGAACGACCCGCAGAAAGCCCTGGATGAAACGAAGAAAGCACTGCAACTGCTGGCCAGGAACCTGAATAAGGGTACCACCAAAATGCAGAAGCTGGCCTACTTCAATGAAGCCACTTCGCTGGTAGAGGGAAAGGATGATTAACGGCTATTATAAAACCTGATATAAATATTGAGAAATGAAACGATTCCTGTTTTTATTGATGGCGATCTTTGCCAGCTTCCATGGGTCAGCCCAGCAGGGGAGCGCCATAGACCGCTTTTTCCAGAGGTATGAAAACGACCGCAACTTTACGCTGGTCAGTATTACGCCCAAAATGTTCAGCATGTTCGCTAAGGTAGATGCCGGCGACCCGGATGCCAAAAACCTGATGCGGGTTATCCAGAAATTAAAAGGCCTGCGTATCCTGGCGAAAGAAAGTACCAAAGATGGTCCCCGCCTGTATAAAGAAGCGGCAGCTTTCCTGGGAGGCGATTTCGAAGAACTGATGACGCTCCGCGACAAGGACAGCGACCTGAAGTTCATGGTAAAGGAAAACGCCAAAGGTAACATCAATGAGCTGGTCATGCTCGTAGGTAGCTCTACCGAATTCCTGGCCATGAGCCTGGTAGGTGACATCGACCTCAATGAGATTTCCCAGATTGCCGGGTCTGTTAATATACAGGGCATGGACAAACTGAAAAACATCAAGAAAAAGTAACTAAAACATTTTCCCATGAAAGCATTCATTATTGCAGGCTGCTGTTTATTAGCTGCGGTAGCTGTTAAAGCCCAGGACCGCTCCCTGCGCGAGTTCCGCAACAAGTACCGTCATTGCTCCGAGGTACATACTATTAGTATAGGTGGCTTCGCAATGCGACTGACAGGTTTCTGTCTCTCGTTTTCAGATGATTCCAAAGACATGAAAGGGGTAATGAGAGGGATACAGAAGGCAAAGGTATACACGATTACTAACGTTAACGGTAATACGGTCAACAGCCAGGACATTGCTGACCTGAAAAGCAACCTGCTACGCAACGATCATTTCGATGAACTGATGGATGTAAGAGACAAAAACAGCCGGGTACATATCCTGAATAAGGGAACCGACGACGAATTGGGTAAGGTGGTAATGCTGATACAGGATGAGAGTGACTTTGTGATTGTGAATCTGCAGACAACCCTGAAAATGTCTGATATCAATACTTTGATCCGTCAGTTTGCATCCAACTGATCCCTTTACCTGATCATCACGTCCTTAACAATGCTTTCTCCAAGCATTTCATTCACCAGCTTGATGATCTTATCTTTAGAGTAAGTTAACTCCTGCTTTAGTGGCGCCACTGTTGTAGTAACAATCAATTTACCGTCTATCAGCTGAATGCTCTGTGTATACCGGGCAATTGTTTTCCCCATAATCTGTTCCCAATTTTCCTGGATGCGCACCTCCGTAAGACGGGGTTTCATCCTGCTCTTATTCATAAATTCCCGGAGTGCATCTCCTATACTGGTAGTTCCATGACGCATAGGGCAAAGGTAGTAAATTTTAGAGCGGCATACTGCAAAGAATATACGTTAAATAGTAATGAGCTGGATTTCCCCGGAGGTAGCCGCAAATGCCTGCTGTAGCCGTTCCACATGCGTATCTGTAATAAATACCTGTCCGTAGTGATCGCCTGCCACCAGGGCAATTAACCGCTGTACCCTTTCCTGGTCCAGTTTTTCAAACACATCATCCAATAGCAATAGCGGCGGAAAATTTTTATGTTGCCGCAGTATTTCAAACTGAGCCAGCTTCAACGCAAATAAAAAGCTTTTGCGTTGTCCCTGGGAGGCACTGGTTTTCATGAGGTGGCCATCCAGCAGGAAGAGCAGGTCGTCGCGGTGAATACCGGTGCTGGTGCGTTGCAATTGCATGTCGCGGTACCTGGCCTTGTGCAGCTGCGCCGCATAGGGCTCCTCCTGCAGCGTACACTGGTATTGTATGTTTACCACTTCATGGGTGCCGGCAATGTAGTCGTACAGCTGCTGCACTTTGGGAATAAATGTTTGCAGGAAAGCCTGGCGGGTTTCATACACGGGTACGCCGTGCATAACCAGCTGCAGGTCGAACACATCGAGCAGGTGGTCTTGCTGCTGGCCGGTGGCCGCCATATTTTTCAGTAATGTATTGCGCTGTAATAATATTTTCTGATAAATGATCAGGTGATCGAGGTAGTCGGGGTAGAGCTGCGACAGGAGGCTATCGAGCCATTTGCGTCTTTCTTCGCTGCCGCCCAGGATGATGTCGGCATCATCTGGGGCTATCATCACGGCCGGGAAATGCCCGATGTGCCGGGAAAACCGGTCGTATTTATCATCGTTGAGGGAAATTTCCTTTTTACCATCTTTTACTGTACATACAATTTTTTCGGGCTGTCCGTTCTTTTCCAGGAGTCCTTCCAGGCGGAAGCCATTGGTCTGGTACCGGGTATTCTGAGTGTCGCTGCTGGTAAAATAGCTGCGGGTGAAGCAAAGATAGTAGATGGCATCCAGCAGGTTGGTTTTACCGGCGCCATTCCTGCCCGTAATGCCAACAATGCGGTGTTGGAACGAAAAGCTGGCCTGCTGGTAGTTTTTGAACTGGACGAGTGATATTTTATTTATATAAAGCAAAGAAAAAAATTATGCGTAATTAATAATATGCGAAAATAATCCACTTTATAAGTGATAAAAAACCGCGCTAATGGGAACTTCGATGTGATTCAGGTGCAATTAAATGCAAAACTGTTTGAAATTGATCAATTTGCATAATTTAATGGGAATTAGAATTGATATTTATATTTTACGATTTTCCTGTTATATTTGCGAACAAATTTAGAAAGAGTGCAAACTAAAACAGACGTGAAGACGAAATTCACCAAAGAGACATATCTGTACTGGTATGAATTGATGCTTTTGCTGCGCCGCTTTGAAGAAAAGACAGGCCAATTGTACGGGATGCAAAAAATCCGTGGGTTTTGTCATTTGTACATAGGACAGGAAGCAATAGCTGCTGGTGCGATTACAGCTACCAAGCCGGAAGATAAATTCATCACTGCTTATCGTGATCATGCGCTGGCAATTGCTAAGGGAATTTCAGCGAAGGCTTGTATGGCAGAACTGTATGGTAAAGCAACCGGTTGTTCGAAAGGAAAGGGAGGCAGTATGCACTTTTTCTCGAAAGAGCACGGGTTCTTTGGCGGCCATGGTATTGTGGGAGCCCAGATAGGCACAGGCGCAGGTCTGGCCCTGGCAGAACAATATACCGGAACAGACAACGTAGTGTTGTGTTTCTTCGGTGATGGCGCTGCCCGTCAGGGTATTCTCCATGAAACATTCAACATGGCGATGACCTGGAAACTCCCGGTTATTTTTATTTGCGAAAACAACATGTACGCCATGGGTACTTCTGTAGAACGTACCTCTAACGTATTGGACATCTATAAGTTAGCAGATGCTTACGAAATGCCGGCAGATTCTATCGATGGTATGAGTTGCGAAGCAGTACATGATGGTATCGAAAGAGCGGTAAAACGCGCCCGTGAAAATGGCGGACCTACCTTGCTCGAAATTAAGACTTACCGCTACCGCGGCCACTCTATGAGTGATCCGGCTAAATATCGGACCAAAGAAGAACTGGAAGAGTACAAAGAGAAAGATCCGATCAACGAAGTACTGAAAGTTATCCAGAAAAATAAATGGGCTACTGAAGCAGAAATTGAAGCGATCAACGAACGCGTAAAAGTTGAAGTTGAAGAATGCGTAACTTTTGCAGAAGAGTCACCATGGCCAAGCGATGATGAGCTCCTGAAAGACGTTTACGTACAGGAAGACTATCCATTTATCGTTGACTAAGCATATTAGGGTTAGTATTTTGCCCGGTAACCAATACGGCGAAGAGGATGTATAATGCTCTTCGCTGTATTGGCTAAAGGAAACACTAACAACAGAGCCGGTCGTTTACCTATTAAATAATCTAGCAAATCACAATTACACCTTACAATGGCAGAAACTAAAGATAAAGCCACCACGCCTCAACCTACTAAAGATTTTGACCTGGAAGCATCCATGCACCGGGCGGAAGATTTCTTCGTTAAAAACAAGAACGTTATTTCTATCGCAGTATTGGCTGTGGTGGTGGTAGTAGGCGGTTTCTTCGCTTATAACCGTTTTGTTAAACAGCCAAACGAAACCAAAGCACAGGAAATGGTATTCCATGCGCAGAACTATTTCGCCGTGGATTCCTTCAAACTGGCGCTGAATGGTGACGGTAATAATTATGGTTTTTTACAGGTAGCGGAAAAATACGGCAGCACGAAAGCAGGTAACCTCGCTAAATACAGTGCAGGCGTTTGTTATATCCACCTGGGTGAATTCCAGAAAGGTATCGACATGCTGAATTCCTTTAGCTCTAACGACTTACTGTTGCAGCCTACTGCTTACGGTTTGATCGGAGATGCTTACATGGAAATGAATAAAACTGCAGAAGGTATCGAAGCTTACAAGAAAGCAGCTCACTACAATGATAATGAACTGACTTCTCCTGTTTACCTGTTCCGCGCCGGTCAGGCCCTGGAAAAAGCAGGTAAGGCACAGGAAGCCATCACCATCTATAAAGAAATTAAAGAGAAGTTCCCACTGACCAACGAAGGTCGTGAAATGGATAAGTACCTGGCGAGACTGGGTGACGTAAAGAACTAATATCACAACTGGCTGTTGGTGTACCTCACTGACAGCCAGCTGTTTTTAAAGCGGAAAAATATGTCTGAGCATAATAAGAGCTTACTTAATGACGCTGGCATTCTCAACCTGGAGGATGCCAGTGTTGTTATGGTGTATACCGAATGGAATGATACCATCGTAAATGAACTGGTAGCCGGCTGTGAAAAAGCCCTGGACCAGTATCAGGTAAGTAAATCAGAGAAGATCATTGTACCTGGTGCATTTGAATTACCTTACGCCTGTAAGCAATATTGGGAAAACACCAAAGGCACCGGTAAACAGCCTGGCGCTATTATTGCTTTCGGTTGCGTGATCCGCGGCGAAACGCCACATTTCGACTATGTGTGTAAAGCCGTAACGGAAGGTATCCTGCAATTGAACCTTCAGTTACCTGTTCCTGTTATATTTGGAATTCTGACAGTGGATAATGAACAGCAGGCACTCGACAGGCTGGGAGGCGCTCACGGTCACAAAGGCGAAGAAGCAGCCATCACCGCCCTGAAGATGATTGCCCTGCAACGGAAATTGGCTAAAAGCTGAAACTAACAAGATGAATGTACAGTTATTTATACCGTGTTTTGTAGACCAGTTGTTTCCCGAAACAGCCTTTAATATGGTGAAAGTGTTGGAGAAACTCGGTTGTAACGTAATGTATAACACGGAGCAAACCTGTTGCGGCCAGCCAGCCTATAATGCGGGCTACCAGGACGAATGCCGCTCCGTTGCTACCAAGTTTGTAAAAGATTTCAAAACCTTCGATTACATTGTTGCTCCAAGTGGCTCCTGTACAGGGTTTGTGCGCAATTACTATGGTAAATTGTTCGACAATTCCGCTGCGCACAACGATGTGAAGCTGCTGAAGAAAAATCTGTACGAGTTCACCGAATTCCTCACCGACGTATTGCATGTTACCGACCTGGGAGCTACCCTTAACGGCGTAGGCACCTATCATGACGCCTGCGGCGCCCTGAGGGAATGCGGTATCAAGGAAGGCCCCCGCAAACTTTTGGAAAAAGTACGGGGACTGGAACTGAAAGAGATGAACGACTGTGAGACCTGTTGCGGATTTGGAGGCACCTTCGCTGTGAAGTTTGAACCCATTTCCATGGGCATGGGAGAGCAGAAGGTAAACAACGCGGTGAACAGCGGCGCTGACTACCTGATTTCTACGGATCTATCCTGCCTGATGCACCTGGATGGCTATATCCGTAAACACGGCACCAATATTAAAGTGATGCACATCGCTGATGTACTGGCCAGTGGCTGGTAAACCGGCATATCCTCAAACCTGAAAACTGAATGCAATATGAACTATTGGCTGGTGAAGTCAGAACCGTTTAAGTACTCCTGGGAACAGTTTGTAAAAGACAAGGTTACTTTCTGGGACGGCGTGCGTAACTACCAGGCACGTAATAACCTTAAAGGCATGAAAAAGGGCGACCAGGTATTGTTCTACCACAGTAATGAAGGATTGGAGATCGTAGGCCTGGCAACGGTAGCAAAAGAAGCTTACCAGGACCCTACCACACCGGATCCTAACTGGGTAGTAGTAGACCTCAAGCCACTGAAGCCTTTCAAACAATTCGTTACACTGGCACAGATGAAAGCGGAGAAAAAACTGGCGAACTTCTCGCTGATCCGCCAGGGCCGCTTATCGGTATGTGATGTGAAGCCTGAAGAGTTTGAAGTGATCATGGAGATGGGAGGCATGAAGAAATAATCTTTTTACTGCAATAAAGTGCCGCGGGTGTATCAAAACATTGATACACCCGCGGTCGTTGTAGCCCACTGTAACGGTTTTCTCCTTATATTTATACAGCAACAGAATTATTTTAACCCCAATAACGTAAACCAATAAACGAAAAAACATGAAACCAAGATTAGTGGTGCTGACCGGAGCCGGCATCAGCGCAGAAAGTGGACTCCGGACCTTTAGAGATACCGATGGATTATGGGAAGGCTATGATGTGTATGAAGTAGCTTCTCCTAAAGGATGGCAAAAAAATCCCGCCCTGGTACAGGACTTTTACAATGGTCGCCGGAAAGATGTGAAAGCAGCACTCCCCAATGCAGCGCATACAGGCCTGGCAAAGCTGGAAGAAAAATATGACGTGTGCGTGATCACCCAGAACATCGACGACCTGCATGAACGCGGCGGATCTACGCGGGTACTGCATTTACATGGAGAGATTTTCAAAATGCGCAGCGTGAGTAACGAAGAGTTGATCTACGATATCTACGATGACATACAAATGGGAGATGTGGCGGAAGATGGCGGGCAGCTGCGCCCGCACATCGTCTGGTTTGGTGAGGCCGTACCAATGATAGAACCAGCGTTGATGGAAGTACGCCGTGCCGATATTTTTGTAGTGATAGGTACTTCGCTGCAGGTATATCCTGCGGCCAACCTGCTGAACTATGTAATGCCGCACGTACCGGTGTATATCATTGACCGCAAAATACCGGCTGTAGAAGTGGCGGCTAACCTGCACCGGATTGAAAAGCCGGCTACAGAAGGAGTGCTGGAGCTATTAGGTATTTTATAAAATGAAAAACCTCCCCGTATAAGGGGAGGTATCACAAGTCCTTGGGTGTCCAATAGAGTCCATCATAGGAAAACAATAATGTTGCTATTCAAAGCTTTCCTCAAATCGTATATTGTAGTCTTCTAATTCTTTCAGAACGGGGTTGTAAATTTCCGGCATTACCGGGATATGAAGTCCTGTCAGCGTAATTTTTTCCTGTAACAACAGTTTGGCCATAATGCCCAGTGGCAGCCCGACTGTTTTAGCCATGGCGGTGTGAATATTATCTTCACCCTGAACAATCATGTAGCTGTGCATCCTGGTGGCCATATTGCGACGCTCGAATTCAATTTCATGCATCATTACAATCATGTCTTTATCGGCTGGTTCCATTTTGAGTTTAAACTCAACCAGGAACTGGAGTATCTCCGCACTCGTTTTGTCCCCTAAATTTATGACATCTGGGCTTAATAACCCGAGAAATTTTAGCTGACGGATCACTTTTGATTTGGTGCTAACGCCCAGGAACTGCGCCAAGTTCTCTTCATGGCTGCCGGATTGTTCATGAACGAGCCGGGTAGCCCAGTCAATATAAGTAAGCTGATCTGTTGCAATTTTATGACTATCCTCGGTAAGGCCCAGCTTTATCAGGGCATTCCAGCCTTCGCAGAAGTCGGGAAACCGGAGGGTCGCCCGCATGAAGGTAGCCAGCTCCGTGAGCTTGTATTCCTCCATGTAGGTAAGGGAGTCGCGGTTGGGATAAAAGGCCAGTTTGCCCAACCCGGGCACGTGGATTGTTTTGGTATGGTCGAACAGCTGTTCGTAGGAGAGTTCCTTTACCTTGCCCTTTTCTTTGTACGTGGCGCCGGAGCTGCCCGCCAATACGATGTTGCGTGCATTCCAGGACACTTTGTACTGCCAGGGATTATCATTACTGTCGGGCGATATCAGTCCCCCGCAGTAGGATTTAAACGAAAAGATCTGGCCGCCTTTTTTCTCAATGGAGTGAATGAGTTTCATGGCCGACATATGGTCGATGCCCGGGTCCAGTCCCATTTCGTACATAAACAATAAGCCCGCATTTTCAATATCAGCCTGCAGTTTACGTACTTCAGGATCTATATAGGAGGCGGTCAGTAAGTTCTTTTTGGCTTCCAGGCAATCCCTGGCGACTAAAATATGAAGGGTGGCAGGCAATAAAGAGATAACAAGATCGGTTTCCCTGATGAGTTGTAATCTGGCGGCTTGGTCGTTGATATCCAGGGCTGCGGGCGTAGCGTAGTATGACTTTCCTGTTTTAGACTTGATAAGAGACAGGTCGTGATCTGCAACAGTCAGATGCCATTTTTGTCTGGGTGCGTTTGTTAAGAGATAATCGATCAGACTCGTGGCCGATTTCCCGGCGCCAAACAACAGTATGTTCTTCATAATTTTTTGTCGAAAAATGATTAAGAATCAGGGGAATAACAGTGCTTTTGATACTAATGTTCGAATTTTTACGCCCATTCGGATTTATTCTTATTATATATATGTTTTCCGTTGATTCGATGTGTTGATTATCAGGGCCTTAAAGACAAATACTTTGCCAATATTTATATTCTCATATATTAAACGGGTTCAACATATAGCAGATAAATTAAAAATTGCGCTTCTCCTTTATAACAAAAAAGCGCTATAAATAGTTGTCATTCATGGGGCAATTTAGCTATATATCGATATTGCCATATAATCGCTAATCCCTATGGCCTTTTTTATTCACATTTCTTGATTTTTAGGCTCAAATAAGGGCCGAAATGGCTATATTTGCCTTTATCTGTTTTGAGCAGAAAAAACTGTAAATCAACACACAAAATGACAGAGCATACGGAAAATCAGCAGGAAGGGAGAATTGTCCAGATAAATATCGAGGAACAAATGAAAACGGCCTACATAGATTATTCTATGTCCGTGATCGTAGGCCGAGCCTTGCCCGATGTGAGAGATGGTTTGAAACCTGTACACCGCCGCGTTTTATTCGGAATGAATGAACTGGGCAACCACAGTAACAAGCCTTACAAGAAATCAGCGCGTGTGGTCGGTGAAGTAATGGGTAAATATCACCCGCATGGTGATGCCTCCATTTACGACACCATTGTACGTCTGGCGCAACCCTGGAGCATGCGCTATCCCATGGTGGATGGTCAGGGTAACTTCGGTTCAGTAGATGGCGACATGCCCGCAGCGATGCGTTATACAGAAATCCGTTTGCAGAAGATCGCGGAGGCTATGCTGGAAGACATCGACAAGGAAACAGTAGATTTCACCAACAACTTCGACGATACCCTCGAAGAACCTACTGTACTACCTACCCGCATTCCTAACCTGCTCGTAAACGGTGCCTCCGGTATCGCCGTAGGTATGGCCACCAACATTATGCCCCACAATCTCGGTGAGGTAGTAGATGGCGCCATTGCCTATGTTGACAACAGAGACATCACGATCGATGAATTGGTGAAACATGTAAAGGCACCCGACTTCCCGACAGGAGGTGTTATTTACGGTTTTGAAGGCGTAAAACAAGGATTTGAAACCGGTAGAGGCAGGGTAGTAGTTAGAGGTAAGATCACCTCGGAAACAGCCAAAAACGGCCGCGAAAAACTGGTGATCTATGAACTGCCTTACCAGATCAATAAAGCCGTACTTCACCAGAAGATTGCGCAACTGGTAAACGATAAAATCATTGAAGGCATCTCCGACGTAAGGGACGAAAGTGACCGCGAAGGAATGCGCCTGGTAATTGATCTGAAAAGGGAAGCCATTTCCAGCGTGATCATCAACCAGTTATTTAAATATTCCGAACTGCAAACATCTTACGGTATCAATAACGTGGCGCTGGTAAAAGGCCGTCCACGTATCCTGAACCTGAAAGATATGATCGCAGAGTTCATCGACTTCCGTCATGAAGTAGTAGTAAGAAGGACTAAGTTCGACTTACGCAAGGCAGAAGAAAAAGCACATATCTTAGCCGGTTACCTGATTGCCCTGGATCACCTGGACCAGGTAATTGCCCTCATCCGCGCTGCCGCTACGCCTGAAATAGCGAAAGACGGACTGATGTCTGAATTCGGCTTGTCTGAAATACAATCTAAAGCGATACTGGAACTGCGTTTACAACGTTTAACCGGTATGGAACGCGATAAGATCCGCGCAGAGTACGACGATATCATGAAGCTGATCGCTTACCTGAAAGAAGTACTGGGCGATGAATCCCTGCGTATGAAGATTATCAAGGAAGAACTGGAAGAGGTAAAGAAAAAATACGGAGACGAGCGTAAAACGGAAATCCAGTACCTGGCCAGCGAAATGAGAATTGAAGATATCATCGCAGAAGAAGATGTGGTGATCACTATCTCTCACCTGGGTTATATTAAACGTACTTCTGCCTACGATTACCGTCAGCAGAAACGCGGTGGCCGCGGCGCCATTGGAGGTAAAACCCGCGACGAGGATTATATTGAACACCTCTTTGTGGCATCTACCCACCATACGATGCTGTTCTTCACCGAAAAAGGCCGCTGCTACTGGCTGAAGGTCTATGAAATCCCGGATGGAGAGAAGAGCGGAAAAGGCCGTGCGATCCAAAACATGATCCAGCTGCCGGCAGATGATAAGATCCGCGCTATCATCGATATTAAAGACCTGAGCGACAAAGACTTCATCAACAATCATTATATCGTTCTCTGTACCAAAAAGGGTATCATCAAGAAAACGATGGTGGAAGAGTTCTCCCGCCCCCGTCAGAATGGTGTGAACGCTATTACAGTAAATGAAGGCGACCAGCTGCTGGAAGCCCGTCTCACTACGGGCGACAGCCAGATTATGATGGCTATCCAGAGCGGACGCGCTATCCGGTTCCCTGAAGCTACCGTACGCGACACCGGTCGCGGCGCCATTGGTGTAAGAGGAATTGAGGTAGATAGCGACAATGACGAAGTGG
This sequence comes from Chitinophaga eiseniae, assembly GCF_012641265.1. Taxonomy (GTDB): domain Bacteria; phylum Bacteroidota; class Bacteroidia; order Chitinophagales; family Chitinophagaceae; genus Chitinophaga; species Chitinophaga eiseniae_A. The sequence continues at coordinate 817,419 of NZ_JABAHZ010000001.1, forward strand.
TTGGTATGGTTTGTGTGAATAAAGACGACGAGCAGAAAACCATCATGGTAGTTTCTGAAAAAGGGTTCGGAAAGCGCACCAATATTGAAGAATACCGTATTACCAATCGTGGTGGTAAAGGGGTGAAGACCATTAATATCACTGAGAAAACGGGTAACCTGATCGCTATCCTGGATGTAGAAGAAAAGCAGGATCTGATGATCACCTGCAAATCCGGTATCACCATCCGCATGGCGGTAGCAGATATCCGTGAAGCGGGCCGCGCTACCCAGGGCGTTCGCCTGATCCGTTTGGATGACAGTGATGAAATTGCCGCGGTAGCACGCCTGGACGAACAGGAAGAGGCTGAAACAGAAGAAGGAGCCGAAGGCATAGAAGGCGCCGATGCTTCCACTGCCGCCAACGACAGTGATACTACTGCAGAAAACAACGATGCAGCAGAAAATACCACCGGCGAATCAGCAGAATAATTAAGATAACGATACAGGCAACAGCTCTCTAAAGGAGCTGTTGTTTTTTCCTGATAAAAAAATAGGCCAAGCTATAGTGGTAACGCCGTGTCTGGTTGTATATATTATCAGAGCACCATACTCTTATTGTAATCAGCAACTAAAAAAAACAAAAGCATGAAAAAATTATTGGTATCTCTTCTCTTTTGCACGGCCGGTGTATCGGTAATGGCGCAACGGGCAAAAGTTAGCAGTGCGGATGAGAACCTGAAGAAGCAGGACCTGGAAAAAGCCAAAGCGGACATCGACGCAGCATTGCAGAACGATAAAACCAAAGGCGACGCTAAAACATGGCTGGTAGATGGTAAAATCCTCGAGGCAATGGGTACCAAACAAAAGAACCCAGCCCTGGCTGACGAAGCATTTTCCGCCTTCAAAAAAGCCCTGGAAATAGATCCTAAAATGAAAGAGGCGGTACTGGAAATGAACCAGCCTTTGTTCAACGTATATGCTACCATCGCTAACGCCGGTTATGCTAACCTGAACGAACAGAAATGGGATTCTTCACTGATCCATTTCAAAAAAGCTTTTGAAGTAGCTGAATTCTATAACGGTAAAAACCTGGGTGGCTCTATCCCTACAGATACTGCCCTGACTTTTTATGTAGGATACGCCGCTAACATGGCAGGTAAAAAAGATGACGCTTTCACTTACCTGAAAAAAGCTTCCGACCTGCAATTTAAAGGCGAACCAGCACTGTACGTGATCCTGGGTCAACTGTATGAAGAAAAAGGTGATCAGGCTAACTGGCTGAAAACCATCGAACAAGCGAAAGGATTGTTCCCTAAGGATAAACGCTTCAACGATATGGAAATGGCGTTCTACAGCAAAACCGGTAAAACCAATGAGTTACTAGGTATGCTGGAAAAGAAAATCGCTGAAAATCCTAATGACGAAGCAGCTGTACTGGATTACGCTATCCGCGTAGACAACCTGGCTAATCCTCGTGACGATAAAGGTAATGATGCTCCTAAACCAGCTAACTACGAAGAGCTGATGGGTAAAGCAGAAGGAGCTTATAAGAAAGCGATCGAAATGAATCCTGCTGATGCTACTGCTAACTTCCAGCTAGGTGCACTGTACTTCAACCGTGCGGTTGTTTTCAACAAAGAACTGAACGGGCTTGACAGCAAACAGCAAACTTCTGCTAAAGCAAAAGAATTACAAGGTAAAGTTGAAGGTTTAATGAACCAGGCATTACCTTTCTTTGAAAAGGCAGATGCAGGTTTCACTGCTAAAGCCGGTAGCCTGGAAGCGAGCGACAAACAGACTTATGAAAGCTGCCTGTATGCTTTGCAGAAAATCTATGCGATTAAAAACAACAACGCCAAAGTAGAAGAAGTGAAAAAGAAACTGGATGCATTAGGCCAGAAATAATTCCTTCTTTAGTATATATCATTGAAAAGAGTCCCGCCATATCGGCGGGACTCTTTTTTTTCACGCAAGGAAGCAAAGTAGGTAAGCAGCAAAGTAAATTTTGTTGGTCGCATTTAGTTACGTCAGCAACGGCTTAGTAATCTCTGCTGCTTACCCACTTTGCTTCTTTGCGAGCAAAGAAAATCCCGTTGGCCAGAGACCAACGGGACTAATTAATTCAAACGCTGTATAGCTTAAATTAAGCAGCTTTCTTCTCAGAAGGCTTAGCAGCTTTCTTAGCAGGTTTAGCAGCTTTCTTAGTTGTATCAGCAGCAGGTTTTGCTTCAGCTTTAGCTTCAGTTTTAGCTTTTTCCTTTTTTGCAGGTTTAGCAGCTGGAGCTTGTGCGAAAGAAGCAGCAGAAATGCTCATTACTACTACAGCGGCGATCAGGCTTTTTTTCATGATAATTGTCTTTTAGAATGATTAGATTAAGAATGTTGTTTGTTGATTTGTATAGTAAAAATACATCAGCAACAGTGGCATGATTGATAAGTTTCGGTGAACAGGGAATTACTGTCGTTGAACAGGGAGAAACGTACGTTAATGTATGCAGTGATAGGCGAAATACAGCTACAATAAAATGTTGATCGCTTCTTGTACAGCCTGTATACACAGCTGTTTCAGGGTATTAAACTGCCCCGCCACCACTGCTGCATGATAATTATTTTCCTGTACTTTTTCGAGTGGCTCCAGGATAGGATAGAGGTGATCCTCCAGGCCAATAAAGGATACTGTTGTTTTGAGGTTATGTGCGCTGGCACGGATAGCAGCTATATCTTCTGCCACCACCGCTTTTTTTAGCAGGGATAATTCTTCCGGTAATTGTGTGATGAACTGTTCCAGCATATTTTTTTCAAAGCTGGTATTGCCCTTGGATAAATCATGCAGGTAATGCATATTAATCAGCTGATGGGTACCATTTTCATGTGGTAAATGATTAGTGGCAGGTAATTCCCGGGGAGGAAGTTTCCCGATATATACCTGGATGAGTTTATACAGTTCTTCTTCAATAATGGGTTTTGAAATATATTCATTCATGCCCATCTGCAAACATTTTTCTCTTTCTCCTGCCATAGCATGAGCAGTCATGGCGATGACCGGGATGGTGGAATGAAGTTCGTTGCGGATAGCCTGTACGGCGCTATAGCCGTCCATTTCCGGCATTTGAATATCCATCAGTACCAGGTCGAAATGTTGCTTGTCTAACGCCTGTAATACTTCTTTTCCGTTGGTGACAATTTTATATTGCAGGTGCCAGCCAGTCAGCAGATGACGTAGCAGGTTCTGATTTAGTTTATTGTCTTCCGCTACAAGTATACGCACATCGGGATGTAAGGGCAATTGATCGTTTTCTGTGAAGTAAGCATTGCCTTCCTCCAACAGGGAATCAGCCAGGGTGTAGGGCAGTTCTACCTTAAACGTGGTGCCCTCTCCGGGTTTGCTTTCTACGGAAATAAAACCATTTTGCAGTTCTATCAGTTGTTTAACAATTGTTAAACCTAAGCCGGTACCTCCAAATTTGCGGGTGGTAGAAGCTTCCGCCTGGTTGAAGCGATCGAATATTGCGTCCAGTTTGGAGGGATCTATGCCAATACCGGTGTCACTAACGGTAAACAATATACGAACAGCATTGTCTTCCGCCCAGATTCTAGCTGCGTGTATACGTACGTTTCCTTCCTGTGTAAACTTCACGGCATTGCTGGCGAGATTGATCAGTACCTGGGTAAGGCGCATTACATCACCGTATAGGATATCAGGTACATTATCGTCAATGGTTACGGACAGGTGCAGTTGTTTTTCTTCTGCTTTAGGTTTGAACATGGTGTTTACGCCATGCAAAACACTGCGTAAACTGAAGGCGCTGGCTTCAATCCGCATCATACCGGATTCTATTTTAGAGATATCCAGGATGTCGTTAATAATTTCCAGCAAACTTTGTCCAGCGTTTTCGATGGCGCCCACATATTCCTTTGATTTATCGGTGAGGGGTTGCGCTTTCAATAAATGGGTGAATCCCAGTACGGCATTCATGGGTGTGCGAATTTCGTGGCTCATATTGGCCAGGAACTGGTCTTTTACGGCGGCCAGTTTTTTCTCCTGTTGCTGGGAGGCATCTAGTGCTTCAATCAATTGCTCTTGCCGGTGTATACGGCTGGTGATGTACAGGAATGCCAGCAGGCTGGTGAGACAGGCAAAGAAAACGAGTACGCTTCCCCAGCTTTGCGCTTTCTGTCCGCTGCTGTCGATCAGGTGGGTAGTACGGTTTACTTCCGTTTGCCGGGTAGTGTCGAGTTGCCGGATAATGCTGTTGATGGCTTCTCCCAGGCGTTTGCCTTTCTGGTTGTTGATCATTCTTTCTGCCGCCCATTTACCATTGCTGTAGAAAGTATCGAGCACCATCAGGTTAAAGTTATTTTTCTCATCTACCAGGTAATTAAGCTGGGTGAGCAATCTTTCGGTACTATCGTTTTTGATGATTTTATTAATCTCTTTGAGGTCGGCTTTGATAACGGCTATCTCGGCTTCAATGCCGGTAATATGGGTGGTATCCTGGGAAATGACCGCTCCACGTACTTTACTGTCGGTCCTGGCCATATTGGTTTGCAGCTTCTGTAATTCATTCTTTACATTCAGTTCCTGCAGTAGTTGTTCATTGCCTTTAATCAGTTTGCGGATATTATTGGCGGAGTTAAATTGCAGCACAACAAACAATATCATTCCGGTAATGAACAGGCCGAGGAGGTAATATTTGATTCTTTTAGGCTGCATGACAGTTTAGTACATATAAAATGCTGATATAGGATGCCAGTTCATTAAAAATACTTATTTATTCTGTAGTTCCTTAGAAACTTAGCCTCAGAGCAGCATTACTCTGAGGCTAAGGTGTTGAAAAAACTGAATAACAGTATGTAATTATTTTGCTTTCGGTGCAGCTGGTGCAGCAGCTTTTGCATGATGGTGATGCTTGTGCATCTTATGAGATTTAGCCATTTTCTTTTCCTGCTTTTCTTCCTTCTTTTCCTGCTTTGCAGTTTCATTCTTTTCTTCCTTCATCTCCTTCTTAGCTTTTTCTTTCTTAGGAGCAGGATTAGTTGTTTGAGCAAATACTGATACACTCATAAACAACATAGCTGCAGCGATGATAATACTAAACTTTTTCATGGTTGTATACTTTAATTAGTGATCAATTTGTTTGACGACCTAAAGATACAACGGGTTCAAAGGCAGTACTTTAACTTATGGCCCAATGGGCGGCAGCTATCGGTCAAAAAGGGGAAAGTGTCGTTGAATCAAAGGAGGTTGAGCTTATTATTCAGGGCTGCCCTGTACGCATCTGCTACGGGGATGGCATTCTTCTGGATAATAATGGTACCGTCTTCTATAGACTCGATTTTGTCGAGCGCAACTATATAAGAACGATGCACCCGCATAAATTTCCCTGCTGGCAGCTTTTCTTCCAGCGCTTTCAGGGTGGTATGAATGGCATGAAACTTCTGAGGCGTATTCAGTTTTACATAGTCACCCATGGCTTCCAGGAAGAGAATATCTTCTGTTCGTATTCTCTTTAAAACACCATTGTCCCGTATAAACACAAATTCATTGTCTGATACCTGTAGCTCCCGGTTGTTGCTGTCAACGATTTCCCGGGCTTTCTCGATAGCCTGGATAAAGCGGGCAGGAGGCACAGGTTTGATCAGGTAATCGGCTACATTCAACTCAAACGCTTCTACCGCATACTCTTTTTTCACCGTGGTAAAGATAATCACCGGGCGCTTTTTCCCGAGGTTGCGGGTCAGCTCCAGTCCACTCATGCCGGGCATCTCAATATCCAGGAGCAGGAGATCTATTTTCTCTTTTTGCAAAATATTGTAGGCTTCCATGGCGCTATTGCATTCGCCTACAACCTGCAGTTGCTCTACGTGACTGGCCAACTGCCTCATGGCAGTACGCGCCAGCTTATTATCGTCTACTATCAGGCAATTCATGCGGCTAATTTAAGGACAATTCATAATATAATATCATCTCAGCCATAACTATCCTCCAAACAATCCTCTCTGTTCACTATCTCTTTAGGAATTTAAAATATTTCATATATTTGAAATTATTAATTAATTGAATGATGACATATCTAAGATGGCCGGTTCTTTTAGTGGGATTAATGCTACACACAGCGGCTTTTGCGCAGATACCCGTTGTTACCATGAGTCCGGCCTTCGGAGAGCCTGGAGACGGTTGGGATAAACTCCTGCAGCTGAAAAACGGCAACACGGTATACCTGCATTTTGGAAAGAAAGAAGGACTGTTGCTAACCATATATAACCCACAGCGGGAGCCGGTTGTCAATGATACGATACACACCACACAATGGAATGCGGAAGACCTGGAATCGACCGAAATAGACGGGATTTACGAGATCAGCGGACAACCGGTTATTTTCCTGCAACAGCTGGTGAAATATAACCCGGTGCTGTATCGCCTGGTCCTGGACGGACAAACAGGCCAGCTACTGCGGGAAGATAAACTGGGAGAGCTACCGTCCATACAGCATCGCAGCGTATTTGCCGAAGATAATCTCGCCTCTCACGATTGTTATGTAGAAAAGGATCCCGACAGCGACTACTATGCAGTGGCCCTGTTTTCAGGTGCAGCTATCCAGAAAAACGACAGCATTCACGAACGCATTCAGGTACTGCATTTTTCACCATCGCATGAAATGATCCACCAGGGATGGTTTTACCTGCCCGATACATCGTATAGCTATTTCAGTTATATCGATATGACGGTACAGGGTAAAGAAAAGGTGTACCTGGCTACCGTTGGTTTTAATGCTAAAAGGAAAGAAGGAGATGCGGCGCCCAAAGTGCTCTTTTCCATGCTATCGCCCGACTCGGCCACCTTTGCACACCGGGTGCTCGACTATACTGCCGGCGCCGGTAATATGACCGGGTATATCCGGACTGCAACTGCATTATCGCAGGTATACCTCTTACTGAACCATCCGGTCAATGGTATGATGATGAATGTTTTCCAGGCGCCCAACGGGAAGCTACGCAGGCATATGGAATGGAAGCTCCCGGAACTCAACGGTAAAGCGCAACAGGAGCTGGGCTATAAGGACGACTTTAAAGGAACACCACAACGGTTACTGCTACACGAAGATGGCAGCAGTACACTCTTGCTGGAAAACCTGTCGTTTTACAAACAGGGCAATTCACAAATCAGTAAGCTCCATACCAACCTGGGCGACATCGGCATCAGCCGGCTCGACACGGCAGGTCGGGAGCAAAGCGCTGTGGCCATATCCAAATACCAGGTCATTACCGGCGTATGTGAGCCTTTCCAGCTACAACGCAGGGCCAAGAGTGCGTGGATATTCCGCAATAAAATTGCTGCCCTCAATACGAACACCTATCTTTCTTACGACTACATCGCTACACCCGACGCATCTTTTGTGTTGTTTAACGACTACTTGCAATACCTGGATACCGGTGGGCAAGACCGGGTGCGCAAACCGCTGAAATTCGCTGTAGATGCTAATTTTATCTGTTGTCGTTTTTATAATGGTAAAATGGAAAAGCTCTTTTTATTTGGCATGCCGGAAGTAACGAAAGGATATGCCTGTATGATGGGCGCTGCGGATTACAACGCCGCTTCCCGTACCTATGCTACCCTGGTGATCTCACGAAAGGGATTGGAGAAGAAAGCCAATATTGCCTGGATAAAATTTTAATAAAGGGGAAAGCTTTATACTTTCAGCTCATTCCCGTCCATCCTTCCGGGATGGCGCCCAGGCGGAATTGATTCACGGCATTATGCGCCAGCCGCGTAGGCTCAGGCAGCCGGTACTTTTGTATACACTGCCGGAGAATGCGCAGGCTATCAGGAACATCGACCAGGTGACCGGGGGAAACAAAGATGGGTTTTACATTGGTTTTACTTCTCAATACATTTCCTAACAGCTGCCCCTTTCGATCCGTCAACGGGCTAACACTGCCTTTTTCAGGTCCCGGTTCCTCATATACGCCATATAGTTTTTTCTTGGCGCTGCCGATAGTGGCCTGTTGCGCCAGTACACCAAAATGGCTGGCAATACCCATGCGGCGCGGGTGTGCAATGCCGTGCCCATCCACCACCAGTATATCAGGTTTTAATGGCAACTGCTCCCAGGCGTCCAGCAGGGCAGGTACCTCCCGGAAGGCGAGGAATCCGGGTACATAAGGAAAGTGTACCTCTTTCTTCACCAGGCTATAACCCACTGGTATCAGCGATGGAAACTTTAACAACACGATACCCGCGTATACGGTGGTGCTGAATTTATTGAAAGAGATATCGGCGCCTGCGATATAGTTCAAAGGGCCCTTATAAGGAACCAGCGTTACTTTTTCCTGTAGCTCCCGTTGCAGCAGGGTAGCCTCGGGAACGGTTAATTCATTATAGTCCGGCATATCCGTTTGTTTACAGATCCATTCAGAAAAGGGTCAGTTGATCTCCGTTTTGAGGTGGCGTGGGTTTCACCGCCTTCCCGAAAACGGTTCTACCACCGTATTGCCAGGAGTTTTGACGTTCCTGTTCAATTAATTTATCGAAGTTGGTGTTGGGTTCGAAATCTTTTTCTATTTGTTGTGATAATACAGATAGCTTCCTGATGGCATCCTTCTTATCAGATTCCCCGATTTTAGCCTTATACAGGGCTTCTTTAAGCGTATGAATCGTTTCATCGTAAATACGGGTAGGCACGGGGAATGGATGCCCGTCCTTACCTCCATGGGCAAACGAAAACCGGGCCGGGTCTTCAAACCGGGAAGGAGTGCCATGTATCACTTCACTCACCAGGGTGAGCGACTGTAACGTGCGCGGGCCTACGCCTTCCAGCATCAATAGCGTTTCAAAATTGGCCGGGTTGGTGTCATGCGCTAATGCCAGTACGCTCCCCAGCCGTTTCAGGTTCACATTTTCTGCTCTTACATCGTGATGCTCCGGCATGATCAGCTGTTTGATTTCCGGTAACAGGTGTGCTGGCTTTTCTTTGGTAAGTTGTAAGATGCCTGATTTGGTGCTATCGGCCTGAAGGTCGGTGAGGTTGAGGATTTGTCCCTGGTTGCGGCCGTAAATAAATGTATGCGGCGCTTCCGTAAAGGACTTAAAGGCAGCGGAGTGCCAATGATAGCGCCGGGCCATGCTACTGGCGTCATTCATGCCCTGCTGCACTACGGCCCATTCTCCTTCGTCCGACAGGATGAAGGAATGCAGGTATAACTGAAAGCCGTCCTGTATGGCGGTATTATCGACTTTGGCAGTCAGCTTACTGCTGTATACCAGCTGATCGCCCGGTAAGCCGGTTTTATCGGCAATGGCGATGAGTTCGGCGGGTGTTTGTTTGCTGTAACGGCCTTTGCCACCGCAGATATAGATACCCAGTTCCGCTGCACGGGGATTAACGGCTTTTTTCAATGCCCCCATCACACTGGTAGTAATACCGGAAGAATGCCAGTCCATGCCCAGCACGCAACCCAGTGCCTGGAACCAGCAGGGATCGCTGAGCCTTTTAATCACTTCTCCTTTGCCATAATCGGTCACAATGGACTCTACAATAGCACCGCCTAAAAGGCTCATTCGGCGGGCCAGCCAGGGTGGTACCTGACCGTAGTGTAGTGGCATATCAGCATATGAAGGCATATAAAAAAAGTTAAGAAGCTGCTATAGGGGATTAGCCTGGATCTGGTACTCGAAGATGTCTTTTTGCTGTAGCAAAAATTCATCTAATTGTTCCATTTTGTCGCGATGCCCCCGCACAGCGTAGTTCATCTCTATTACATTTTCTTTCCTCACCGTCAGCATTTTCTTGTATTTAAGATGAAACGATTGCAATGTGGCCTCCACATCGGGATGTGGAGATTTATCTTCATAAAAATAAATCGTGTACACCCGTTTATCGTTGATGTCGGCAATACTTTTTTCTACATATTCCAGCAATATCAATACCACCAAAGACCCTGCCAGCGCGGCGGCTGCCAGCCAGTACTGGCTCATTCCCACTGCCATTCCCAATGCTGCTGCTATCCAGATGGATGCGGCAGTAGTAATGCCATCAATGGTAAAGTCACCTTTGAAGATAACGCCGGCGCCGATAAACCCAACGCCTGTGAGAATGTTGGAGGCAACACGATCAGGGGAATTGGGAAATCCCATTTCGGCCGACAATATTGTGAAAACCGTACTGCCAATGCAGATCAGCGTCATAGTACGCATACCTGCCGCTTTACGTTTGTACTCCCTTTCTATCCCCAGTAGGGAACCCACTAGCAGTGCGATCAATATTTTGAGGAGCTGATCTTCTTCTATGATTTGCAATACATGTTTCATGGGGCAAAAAAATATCTTCTTACAAATGTAAGCGTTGGCACAATTCTTTCAATACAAAAGGAAAATTAAACCACTCGTGTGTTCGTCGTTTTAGCAGCCGCGTTTTTTCACTATAAATTATGCCCGGATGGAACCATTTTTCTATAAAGCCTGTATTATCATTTGCCTGACCGGAATGCTCAGCATTTTTCTTTTTAGCTGCAGTGGTAGTAAAGAAGCCAGCAGGGAAGCAGATTCAGCTGCGGTGTCTATGCCCCGTGTAGACAGTACCAGTGTAATACCCGTGGATACCATGAAAACAAAGCCCGATACTACGCGTCATTGATCAAACACCATAAGGGGAAGTAGCAGGTTAACTCATTCAAATGATTACTTCACCCTTAAACAGTCAATATGATGAAAGTATCAAACATGTTCCTGGCAGCGGGAGTAGCCACTTTAATGCTCGTCGCCTGTGGAAACGGTCACAAACCGGCGACAGATTCTCTCAACAACTCCACAGATTCAATCGGGATGGGTACGGGAGCCGTTACGCCGGCAGATACGGCGCCGGCGGCGCAAACGCCTCCGGGTGCCATCAATCCCGGGGAAGATTCGGCCCGCTATGGTACTGGCGCCGGGGATTCGTCCAAAAACAGGCCGCGTCGCTAGTACGTCAACCGATGCCTCCGATGTTTATACCTTGCGGGTAAGCAACGGAGGCATCATTATTTTATCGCTCTTTTTGCAATATATTTGGATATCGTTCGTCAACCTCTATATAAAAAGTTTATATCCGAATGCAAAACGACACCACCGCAGCGACGCAGCAGCCACCCATTAAGCTGGCTTCCCTCAAGAAAACATTCCGACTATTCCGTTATGTAAAACCCTACTGGGCTCAATTTGCCCTGGGACTCCTGTTTCTCCTGGTTTCCAGCCTGGCTGGCCTGGCACTTCCCAAATTATTAGGTAACCTGGTAGATCCGAAAAGCAGCGAACAATTATTTAAAGGCATGAACCTGGCGGGTGTACTATTGGTAGCAGTGCTTGTAGGACAGTCTGTGTTTTCATTTTTTCGCATTATATTATTTGTGAATGTGACCGAGAGAACACTGGCCACCCTTCGCCAAACGGTGTACAGCCACCTGATTAAGCTGCCTATGAAATTTTTCCTGGAAAGACGGGTAGGAGAGTTGAGCAGCCGTATATCCTCAGATATATCTTTGTTGCAGGAAACCTTTACCACCACGCTGGCTGAGTTTATCCGGCAGATGATTATCATCATAGGAGGCGTTGTAATTTTATTGATTACTTCTCCCGGGCTGACTGCCTTTATGCTGGCCACGTTGCCTGCCATGATGGTAGCTGCCGTTTTTTTCGGGAAATTCATCCGCCGGTTTTCCAAGCAGGTACAGGAACAGGTAGCAGCCGCTAATACGGTGGTAGAGGAAACCTTACAGGGTATCCTGAATGTAAAAGCATTTGCAAACGAATTTTTTGAAATAGCGCGCTACCGCAAACGCACCAACGAAGCGGCCCGCACGGGCATGAAAGGGGGTAAATACAGGGGCGCATTTTCTTCCTTTATTATCCTGGGCATCTTCGGCGCCCTGGTAGCCGTGATCTGGAGAGGCGTAGCCATGGGCATGCCCACTTCCGCACTGTTATCCTTTGTGCTATACTCCCTGTTCATAGGCGGCTCTGTGGCCGGGCTGGCGGAAGTATATACCAACCTGCAAAAGAGTATCGGCGCCACTGAACACTTGTTGGAAATCTTAGACGAACCGGCAGAAGATATTACGCCGGTGACTACTATTGCTCCCGAAAACCAGCTGGACGGGCAGATCAGCTTCCGCGATATCTCTTTCCATTATCCCTCCCGGCCGGATCTGACCATCATGGATAGCGTTTCCTTTGATGTATATGCCGATCAGAAGGTAGCGTTGGTAGGGCCCAGCGGCGCCGGTAAAAGTACCATCGTATCCTTACTGTTACGCCTGTACGACCCTGTGAGCGGACATATTTTGTTCGACGGTAAAGACAGTAAATCTTTTCCATTATCGGAATTACGTTCGCAGATGGCCGTAGTACCGCAGGATGTTTTTCTTTTCGGTGATACCATTGCTGAGAACATTGCCTATGGCAAACCCGATGCTACCGTAGCCGAAATGGAAGCCGCCGCGCGACAAGCCAACGCCTGGGAATTCATACAAAGGTTCCCATTAGGACTCGACACCGTAGTGGGAGAGCGTGGCATACAGCTCTCCGGCGGACAGCGCCAACGCATTGCCATTGCCCGTGCGGTACTCAAAAATCCCCGTATCCTGATATTGGACGAAGCTACGTCTGCCCTGGATTCTGAGTCGGAAAAACTGGTGCAGGATGCCCTGGATAAGCTCATGGAAGGCCGTACTTCCCTGGTAATTGCCCATCGTTTGGCCACCGTAAGGCAGGCGGATAAAATTATTGTACTCGATAAAGGACGTATTGTAGAAGAAGGTACGCACAATGAATTAATAGGACTGGACGGGTTGTATAGAACCCTGAGTGATATGCAGTTTGCGAGCTAAGCTGATTGTATAAAATAAAGCGGGACGCCACCATGGCGTCCCGCTTTATTTTATATGCGATTATAAATACGGCTTCATTTCTTCATCAATATCCTTACGCAGGTCCATCAGCTTCCTGGCATATCCTTCCAGGCTGATTTCATTGGCTGTTTGCGGAATCCATTTGGGTACCGGCACGGTTTTCCCGGTATCGTCTACTGCCGCAAATACCATGACGCAGTGGGTCGTCTTTGATTTTTGTTGTTGTCGCGGGTTGCCGGCAAATACATCTATGGAGATATGCATGCTGGTGTTACCGGTGTAGATGATCTTGGCCTGGATTTCCACGAGGTCGCCAATAGCAATCGGCTTGAAGAAGCGAATGCCTCCCACATAGACAGTAACGGCGTATTGCCCGCTCCAATTGGCCGCACAGGTGTAACCTGCCTGGTCAATCCACTTCATAACGGAGCCGCCGTGTACCTTTCCACCGAAATTAACGTCCGATGGTTCGGCCAGAAACCGCAGGGTAATAGTGTGATAAATAGAATCCATAAAAGATGTTTACGATCTACAAAGTACGAATTAATAGTTATCACCTCCGTTCATATCACCGTTGTTATCTTTTGGACGGTTGTTTTTTCGCTTGAATAAATTGGTGTCCATCTTGCCGAAACGCCAGGTGGCATTGAGTCGCAGTTCACGGGAAGCACGCTTACGGTAGTTTTCCTGTTCAGAAAATGCGGTACTGGTATAGCTGAGATTACGGTCTGTGTTGAAGATATCGTTAATGCCCAGGGAAATGGACAATGCCTTATTCTTCAACATGTCTTTTTTGATTGCGGCATCGGCCGACCATTTTGCTTTTCTTTCTCCCTGTGGTAAAATTTGCCTGGACTCATATTCGGCACTTACCTGTAAGGTAAGGTTCCAGGGCAGTTTGGTATTGCTGTTTAATTTACCAAACCAGGTAAAGCCCTGGTTAGACAGGTTATTACCGTTGCCGGTAGCATTGATCTTAGTCTGGGCCAGGTTTACGTTGGTGGTGAGGTCCCAGGCTTTCGTGAGCTGGCTCCTCAAGGTAAACTCCGCCCCGTAAGAATTGCGGGTGCTGGCATTAATAGGATACGACAAGACCACATGCTGCGCCTGTCCGTTCAGCGTAAGGGTGGTATCTACATAAAAATCAGTAATGGCATTGTCGGTATTGCGATAGTATAAGGATACCAGGAGATTATGCTGATGATTAAAGTCTTTCAGGTACGACAACTCAAAGGAGTTGGTGAATTCAGGCTTCAGATCCGGGTTACCGGTGCTGGCGCTTTGCCCGCTATAGTCGATCGTTGGCAGCAGGTCGCGGAACCAGGGCCGGCGGATACGACGGCTATAGTTCAGCTGCAACTCATGATCGCCTTTGAATTTCTGTGACAGGAAGATGCTGGGGAAGAAGCTTACCGGGTAGCTGATTTTATAAGACGATTTTTGTCCCAGTCTTGTTTCCCCGTCATAGTTCGACTGTTCTGCCCTCAAGCCAACCTGGTAGCCAAAATTATCTTTGGCGCCGGTATAGCTCACATAGCCCGCGTTAATCTGTTCCTGGTAGTGATAACTATTGGAAAGCGCAGAATCCAGCACAAAATCACCAGAAGGATAATTTTGACCAAAGGTATTCGTGTAGTTATCAAATTTGCGGGTGTTACTGCGTAATCCCATTTCAAGCTTTGACTTTTCGGTGAGCGGCCTTACATAATCCACCTGTGCGGTGAGATAGGTGGTAGTGCCTTCGCCGCTACCATTGCGTAGCTCAGGCTTCCTTGGATCATAGACCGGTTTGCCGGAAAGATCATAATACTGGAGGGAGTAATTAGAACCGTTGTCGCCGGTGGCGTAGTTATAAGTAAAATCGGCGGTCAGCTCTTCTCCTTCTTTTGCAAAAGTATGTTTGAAGCCCAGCTGGGTAGTGTAGTTACGGAATCCGTTCAGGGTATTGTCGATACCGGTGCCATAGCGAACCCGCTGCTGGTGGGCATCCAGCTCATTGACGGTTTGATCGAAATATTTATTGAAGTTACCTCCTGTGATATTTTCAGAAAGGGTAATTGTATTACGATTATCGATGAACCAATCAAACCCGATACGACCGGTTTGGAACTTGCGATAAAAGTCACCGCTTTCCAGTTGCTCGGTATAAGTTGTGGTATCAGCGCCTATATTTTTCCGGTACAGGCGACTGTTCATCGGGGATTTGCGGTTACGGAAATTGTAGTTAATGAAGAAATTGAATTTCTCCTGGCGCAGGTTGAAATCGACACCGCCATTGGTACTACCCAGCGAGGAGCCGCCGGCATTCACCGATCCGTTGATACCGGCTTTCTTATTTTTCTTTAGAACGATGTTGAGAATGCCGCTCATCCCTTCTGCATCATATTTTGCGGAGGGGTTGGTGACCACTTCGATATTCTGAATAGCATCGGCGGGGATCTGGTCGAGCGTCAATGTAGAAGGCCGGCCATCAATGAAGATGGTGGGTGTACCATTTCTTACAGTAACGTTACCGTCTATATCTACATTCACAGAAGGTACCTGTTTCAGTACATCGGTAGCCGTACCGCCAATACTGGCGAGGTTCTTTTCTACGTTAAATACCCGTTTGTCGATGGCCATAGTAAAGGCAGGCTTTTCACCTACTACATTCACAGCCGCCAGTGATTTTACATTGGGTTTCAATTTAAAGTTACCTACATCGATACTGTTGGCTTTGGGAGAAAGGACCGCATTTTTATAGATCGTTTCGTATCCTATGAAATTAATCTTAAGGATATATTTATTGAGGGCGATGTTTTCAAAGCGGAAATCTCCATTGGTTTTGGAGAGCATCCCTGTTTGCACAGAGGAGTCGGGACGCAGCAGTGCCACAGAGGCATACTCAATAGGTTTACCAGTCTGAGCGTCCAGCAATTTACCATAGATGATGCCGGTGCTGCCCGGGCCGGCTTTTTCACCGGGTTGTTGTGCCATCGTGCTAAAGCAACCAAACAATAATAGCCAACCTGTAAATAACGATACAATTTTTCTCATAATAGCTTCCAACAATTTATAGCGGGCGTAAAATTAGTTCTTATGCCTAAAGAATGCCTGTTTTTTAGGATGAAAGGTCAGACAGAACCCTTTACAGTCTGCTATTTCAACTTCAGAATTGCGCAGAATTCTTTGTAGTAGCAGGTTATAGAAATACTGTAGAAAAATATCCCAACTGTTAATTAGTGTTAAGCTTCCTGTAAGTGTATGGAGCCCAATGGAAAGCATACGCTAAAATTTGTGGATAAAAAAGCGTTGAATACAAGTTTATCTTTTCCATAGTAACGGAGAGCAACGTATCTTTACAGCCAGCTGTTGCGTTATTTTAATTTTTTTATATGCATAAGGATTACCGACCGGACTGGGATATTTACACGTGCCATATTGAGGAAAGTCCAGCAGTAATAGGCCTTGACCTTGATCTGAGACGATTTGCACCATTGAAGGAAAAGCCGAATGCTATATATATAACAGTATATCTTAATCATCCACGTGAAGACGGATTCCCGCAGAACGATGAATTTGCCGTCATGGGTGAAATAGAAGATCGTTTGGTGGAACAACTGCAAACCAAGCTGGATGCGCACTTTGTTGGCCGCACCTTCTCTAATGGCGTACGTGATTTCTACTTTTATGCCGGCACTACGTTACTGCATGATAAATTCATTGCGGATGCGATGGTCAGTTTCCCCGATTACCGTTATGATTATGGGGTGAAGGAAGATAATAACTGGGAATTGTATTTTGATTTTCTCTTCCCTGACGTATATGAATTTCAGCGTATACAAAACAGGAAAGTGTTGCGTATGCTCCGTCAGCATGGAGACGCGTCAGAAAAAGAGCGTACCATTGAACACTGGATACATTTCAGGACAGAAGAGGATAAAAACGTTTACTGGGAGCACATCAAAGAAAATGGTTTCTCCCTGGTAAGAGATGAAAAATTAGATAACCCGGAATTCCCCTTTAAACTCTGTATTGCCCGCGCTGATAATACCGTAGAAACTACCATCGACAGCGTAGTCATGAGCCTGTGGGAACTGGCTCAACAGGTAAATGCCGAATACGACGGTTGGGAAACGAGCATCATGAAATAGCGGTATGGCTTTCTGCGTTCTCGTTTTTTTTCAATATACTTGTTACCTACTGCTAATCCTTGAGGAAGTATCTAAAAATATGGCCTACATTAACTGTCATCTGCTGGCTAATAAGTTTGCTTAGCCCGGCATCAGGATATGCCAGCGCCCAGCAGTTCCCGCTTTCCACTGATACTATACCGCACAAAACGGGGGGTGGACTGTTTAAAAAAATAGGAGAGTACCGGGATTCCATGCGTAACAAAGGCTACCGGCAAACGCTCATCAAACGTATTACCCGGCAGGATGAGCCGGTACGCTCCGACGACAACGACAGCACCATCATTAAAAGTGAGGCCTATTTTACGCCCTTTGCCGGTAAGGTGATCCGCAATATTTACTACCGGAGGGTAAAAGTATTCGGTCCCAGGAATATCAATGATACCACTTTCACCTCTTCCATGAAATTGCTCCGCCTGGCTAACCGCCTGCACTATGATTCCAGACAATGGGTGATCCGGCAGTCTCTGTTCTTCCGGGAAGACCAGCGGGTGGATCCCTTTGAACTGGCCGACAATGAGCGTTACCTGCGTAACCGCCCCTTTATCCAGGATGCCCGTATTTATGTGAAAAGTACGGCCGGCGATTCTATCGACGTGGAAGTGGTTACCAAAGACCTGTTTGAATATGGTGCCGACCTTACACAGTTCAGCGCAACCGATGTCAGGGCCAGCGTATCCAACAACGGCCTCTTTGGCGCAGGACAAGGCATTAAATTTGGGATGCAGTGGCGATCGGATTACTCGCCTACCTGGAATACGGAAGTACGGTATACCAAATACAATATGTTTGGCTCTTTCATCGATATGAGCGTGGGGTATACCACGCTGAACAATTATGCCCAACTGGATACTAATGCCTATGAGGGCGCCGTATTTATTAATTTCAACCGCCCCCTGTACCGGAATTCGGCTAAGCTGGTAGGGGGACTGAATATATCTAAGAACTGGTCTATCAACATACACGGTTCGTTAGCCGACCAGGGGGATAGCCTCTACCGGGATTATAACTATACGGTGATTGACGGTTGGATTGGTTATAACCTGATTAACAACTATAAACACGACGGATCCATAGGACGTAAGCCCAACCTGGCGCTGCTGGCGCGACACTATAATTTATCGTTCCAGCGAAAGCCCGACCAGGCCAGGTATAAAGACGATCCGGTATATAACAACCACCGCTTCTATTTGCTGCAACTGGAAACCTACCGCGTCGACTATTTCAAAGCGCACTACTTCTTTGGCTTTGGCCGTACAGAGGATATTCCATTGGGCTATAATCTGAGCGCCACCAGCGGGTGGGAGAGCTGGAAAGGCCGGAGAAGGATGTATACGGGGCTGGAAGCACAGAAGTTCTGGATTACCCGGCACCAGGGACTTTTCAATACCTCGATGGGGTTCAGTACATTTTGGTTGCGGGGCTCCACCGAAGATGCCGTCTTCCATGCCAGGGTGGAGTATTACAGCCGCCTGCTCACTTTCCGGAAGTCGCGCTTCCGCCAGTTCTTTACCGCCGATTACCTGGAAAGTCCTAATCCCTTTTTTAATAAGCCACTCAACGTTAACATGGAGAATGGCATCTGGGGATACAAGAACACGAAGCTCAATGGTTTTCAACGTTTGAATGTCGGCTCAGAAACGGTGTATTACAGTCCATTCAAATTACTGGGCTTCAAATTTAACTTCTTTACCACCCTGCAGGCGTCCGTGATTAACAACAATAACGACGACCTGCTGCAAAATCCCATCTACCTGGGTATTGGTGGTGGTTTCAGGGTACGTAATGAAAACCTGGCGCTGAATACGATAAAGGTATCCGGTTATTATTACCCCAATGCGCCGGAGCCGATGAAAAAAGGTATGCTGGAGATTACCACCATTGTTGATTTCCGGTTTGACGTATCTGCCCTGAAAGTGCCCAACATATTGAGTTTCCGCTAACAGCTTCCTGAAATACGTTAAGACTGCGTAATAGTTTCTACCTTTACATGACCGGGAAAGTGAAACGCCTTCCGGGATGTCATTACTGCGTTCAACAAACCTTATTGTCATGGAATGGAAAAACGAATTAACCCGGTTACTGGGTATCACTTACCCCCTGATACAAGCCCCTATGTTAGGTATCACTACTCCCGCAATGGTGGCTGCTATCAGTAATAGTGGGGGCATGGGCTCCCTGCCCATCGGAGGATTATCACCAGAGAAGGTAATTGCCCTGATCCGGGAAGTAAAGTCGCTGACGGCCAACCCCTTTGCGGTGAATATGTTTACCTACGAGCCAGAGCTGGCCCCTGACCGTTCCACTTTTGATGGTATGCAGGCGCTGATCCACGAGTTATACCAGACGGCCGGATTTACACCGGCAGCTATCAAATATGAAGATTTGCAGGTTCATTCCTGGAGGGAACAATTGCCGGTGCTGATCGCTGCGGGCATTCAATCCGTGAGTTTCACTTTCGGTATGCCGGATGCCGACGGATTTGCTTTAATGAAAGCGCATCGTATGCATATCATGGGAACCGCTACCAGCGTGGCGGAAGCAGTGGCGCTGAAAGAGGCCGGTGCAGATATCATTGTGGCACAGGGGATAGAAGCCGGTGGGCACCGGGGATCTTTCCTACCCGGACCCTTATCGCAAACGGGCACCATGGCGTTGGTACCGCAAATTGCAGATCGTGTGCGCATGCCCGTTATAGCAGCAGGGGGTATTATGGATGCAAGGGGAATAGCCGCCGCGAGAATGCTGGGCGCCGTCGGCGTACAAATGGGCAGTGCTTTTCTCCGTTGCCATGAAAGCCTGGCTACTCCCGCACATAAGGCTATACTGGGTCATATAACAGATACAGACACGCAGCTTACCAGGGCCATTTCCGGGCGCTGGGCAAGAGGTGTGCGTAATAAACTGATGACAGCACTCGAAGCCGCGGGGGAGGCGTTTTGCCCTTATCCTTTTCAGGATATGTTAACCCAGCCTGCACGCAAAGTGGCGAGGGAAGCGGATAACCCGCAATGGATCAATATGTGGGCGGGACAAGCAGCTGGTAAGGCACAGGCGTGGAGCGCGGCAGATATCTTTGCGGAGCTGGTACGGGAAACCGCCCTGCTTTTTCCTAATAATAAATTCGCTTAAATAATCCAGGGTAATCCTGCACAATGCCCTGGTGATCAAAAGGAATATTGGCACTGAAGTCAGTGACAATGTTTTCATACAGGTATTCATGGCGGCCTATCCGGGTATAGCGCTGCTGCACTTTCTGCAACTCAAAGGCGGGCAGGCTGATATACAGCATATCTAACACTTTACTTTCTCCCTCTTCAAATGACTCCCGTTTTATGGGCAATGTATTGGTAAAGGGGGTCAGGGAGATATCAATATCTATACAGTGGTCGAAGGCAGCAATGTGGTTATTGTCTTTGTCGAACCAATGCCCATGCAGGTCAGAGGTGAGTTTGAGCTCCGTATAATGTATCCCTTCCTGGCGGATATGGAAAGAAGATACCCGCCAGTCGGCCGTAATTTCTATGGTGTAGTGAACGGAGAATGGCTGCTGTTCGTAAACACCGTTAATTCTGCCGTTGGCCAGCATTCCCTGTGCATGATCCTGCAGGGTACAATATTCGGTAGCAGGCCATCTCAGCGCTTGCCATATAATGGGTTGCATGTACTAATTTTTTATGTCAGATGATTTTATTTGAATGATCACCAGTTTGGAAGTGGGCGTGTTGCTTTTGTCTGCCACACTGTCAACAGGGACCAGCACATTGGTTTCCGGGAAATAAGTAGCGGTACATTTTTCCGGGATATCATAGGCTACAATAATGAAGCCATAAGCCACGCGCTCCGTTTGCCCATGATAGTTATACAGGTCCACTACCTGGCCTGGCTGAAATCCGCCGTCAGCAATATCTTTCGGATGCATGAATATCACCCGCCTTTCATGGTATACGCCACGGTAACGGTCATCCAGACCATAGATGGTAGTATTAAACTGGTCATGGCTGCGAATTGTCATCATCATATGCTCGCCGGCAGCAAGTGGTGTCTTGAGTACGGACGCAATATTAAAATTAGCTTTACCGGTAAGGGTATTGAATTGCCCTTTCCTGGCGCCGTTGGGCAGGTAAAAGCCCCCCGGATGCCTTACTCGTTGATTATATTGATCGAAGCCGGGAATTACCTTTTCAATATCGTTACGGATATGATCATAATGTTTGGCATAATCATTCCATGGTACACGGGAATCTTTTCCGAACAATGCTGTCGCCAGCTCACAGATGATGACGGGCTCGCTTTTCAGGTGCTCAGATATCGGGTGCAGGTTCCCTTTCGACATTTGAATAACGCCCATTGAATTTTCGCAGGTAACAAACTGGGCTTCTCCGTGCAGCAGGTCTTTGTCGCTGCGGCCCAGGCATGGCAGTATAATGGCTTCTTTACCATGTACAACGTGGCTGCGGTTTAATTTCGTAGATACGTGTACGGTAAGGTCGCAGTTACGCAGTGCGGCAGCTGTATATAAAGTGTCAGGTGTAGCAGAGAGAAAATTGCCTCCCATAGCCACGAACACTTTTGCCTGGCCCTTGTACATGGCGTGGATGGCATGCACCACATCATACCCGTGCGCGCGGGGTGGATTAAAGCCATATACCGCCTGTATATTGTCAAGGAAGGCATCAGCAGGTTGTTCGTAAATGCCCATGGTACGGTCGCCCTGCACGTTGCTATGGCCGCGTACGGGACAGGTTCCGGCGCCCGGCTTTCCTATGCTGCCTTTCAATAATAGCAGGTTTACCACTTCCCGGATGGTATCTACGGCATTTTTGTGCTGGGTAAGGCCCATAGCCCAGCAGGCTATGATTTTCTTTTTATGGAAGAGGGCCGCCGCAGCGGCTTCTATCAGTACCGGATCTACGCCACTGTCGGCCATCAGCTGTGATAGCTGCTGTGTTTTCAGGTGCTGGATATAGTTGTCGAATCCGTTGGTTTGATTGGCAATAAATGCGTTGTCAAATACTGTGCCCGGATGACGTTCTTCTTCCTGTAACAGCAGCAGGGACAGGGCTTTAACCAACGCCATGTCGCCATTGATCTTTACCTGTAGAAAAATATCGGTGAGATGTGTTTCTATCTGCAAGACTCCCTTTACCGTTTGCGGATTAAGGAAGTTAAGTAGTCCTGTTTCTTTGAGCGGGTTAACTGAAATAATCGTTGCGCCGTTCGCTTTGGCTTTCTGAAGGGCCGTGAGCATGCGGGGGTGATTGGTGCCCGGGTTTTGCCCAAGTATAATAATCACTTCTGCCTCGTGAATATCCTCCAGGGTTACAGATCCTTTTCCTATGCCCAGGGAGTCGTTGAGTGCTACGCCACTGGACTCGTGGCACATGTTGGAACAGTCGGGCAGGTTGTTGGTACCATATTCCCGTACCATTAGCTGGTAAAGAAAGGCGGCTTCGTTACTGGTTCTGCCGGAGGTATAAAATACGGCTTCGTCGGGTGAGGATAAGCGCCTGAGATGAGCGGCAATGCACTGGTAGGCATTTTCCCAGGAGATGGGGCTATAGTGGGTAGCTCCTTCGGCCAGGTACATGGGTTGGGCTATCCTGCCTTTTTTACCTATTTCATAATCGGTTAGTTCGCCGAGTGCTGCGATGCTATGCTGCGCAAAAAAGTCGGGCGTGAGTTTCTTCGTGGTAGCTTCTTCTGCAATAGCCTTAGCGCCGTTTTCACAGTATTCGGCGATCCCGGATCGTTCATCATCTGGATCGGGCCAGGCGCAGCCGGGGCAGTCGTACCCGTCTTTCTGGTTCAGTTTCAGTAATGCTTTCATGCCGCGAAAGGCATTCATTTCTTCCAGCACGTGCCGCATACTGGATATTACTGCCGGGATGCCCGCTGCGACTGTTTTTGGTGGTCCGAGCTTAATGCCGGTAAACTTTACGGGATTTTCTGCGCTATCCATGTTGGGTGGTATTTTGTGGAACATCAATAGTGGCGGCGCCGCTATAGATGTTAAAACGATCTTCTTTCAGGAAACCTACGAGGGTAATATTCCATTGCTCCGCCATTTTTACTGCCAGGCTGGAAGGTGCGCCGATAGCGGCGATCACCGGTATGCGGGCCATGGCTGCTTTCTGGATCAGCTCAAATCCCGCACGTCCGCTGAGGAGCAAACCATATTGCTGCAAAGACATCGGTGATTGCTGCATGGCAGCGCCTATTACTTTGTCGACCGCATTGTGCCGGCCAATATCTTCCCGCAGCAGCAATAATTGCCCGCTGTCGTTGAACAAGGCGGCGGCATGCAGGCCTCCGGTGCTGTCAAATACGGATTGCTGATGCCGGAGTAAGTCCGGAAGCCGGAGCAGGGAAGGGGTGGTCAGGGTGAAAGTATGTTCACTAACGCTCACGCCTGTACGAATGGATGATAGGTTGGTTTTACCACAAACGCCGCAGGCGGCTGTAGCGGCAAAATTGCGTTGCACTTGTCCCAGCCGGGCGTTGACCGAAGGTTTGAGGTGCACGGTGGCAATGTCGCCATCTTCGGTAGATGATAAAATAACTTCCTGGATATCATCACTATGGGAGATGATGCCTTCTGTAAATAAAAAGCCGGCAGCCAGTTCCATATCGTTGCCGGGCGTACGCATGGTAACGGATATGTTTTGCTGCCGGCGATTATGAGAAGGCCCATGTACCAGCCTGATTTCGAGCGGATCTTCTGTAGCCAGGATATCGTTGGTGTCGGTGAATCCTGCCACAGCTACTTTTCTGACGCGGGTATGAACAATAGCATTTGTCATACGTAAAATTACACTTTCACTACCATCTTACCACTGTTTTTCCCGGAAAATAATCCCAGTAAAGCAGCGGGTAACTGGTCGAAACCTTCTACCACGGTTTCGGTATATTTTATCTGGCCCGCCTTTATCCATTCCGACAGTTGTTTCACGCCTTCTCCGAACCGGGCGGAGTAATTGCCAATCGTGAAACCCTGCATCAATATACTCCGCGTAACCATGAATGGCTGGATACGGGGACCAATTGGCACTTCGGTAACGTTGTACAATGCTATCTGTCCGCAGAGCGGCACCCTGGCGAAGAAGTTCAGATGCTTCATCACCGCGTCGGAAATTTCGCCCCCGACGTTATCAAAATATATATCAATGCCATTAGGGCATACCGCGGCAATGGCGGCATCCAGGTTATGGTTGTCTTTATAGTCAATAGCGGCATCGAAATGAAAGGTATCTGTGAGCAGCTTTACTTTTTCGGCGCCTCCGGCGATACCTACCGCCCGGCAGCCCATTATTTTGGCGATTTGTCCCACGATGATTCCTACCGCGCCGGCAGCACCGGATACCACCACGGTTTCACCCGCTTTGGGTTTACCGATATCTACCAGGCCAAAATAGGCCGTTAATCCCGGTACGCCCAGGAGGCCCAGATAGTAGGTAGGAGGAATGCTGTTATCAATTTTCCGGAGATGGGTACCCGGAAAGATAGCTGCCGTGGCCCAGGGCAAAAAAGGACGGGCGCCTGTAGCCATGACGAGGTCACCGGTTTTGAATTGATCGTCCCTGCTGGTAATGACTTCCCCTACGCCTGCCCCCTCAATAGGCTCTCCTACCTGGAAGGGCGGGATATAGGATTTAGCGTCATTCATACGTCCACGCATATACGGATCTACCGAAAAGTAAAGCGGTTTTACCAGTACCTCTCCGGGCTGGGGTTCCCGGAGACTGCTTTTAACGGTGTTAAAGGTATGATCGTCTGGTAACCCCTGGGGACGGGAAGCCAGCAGGATTTGTTTGATTTGCATACGATGGTATTTTGGCGTTAAGAAAGGTGCTCCAATAATAACAGCACCGGGATGTTTTTGTTTAGCATAAAAGCCCTACATATGAAAGAAAAATGTACATTCGGGGTAAGAAACTTCACCCTTAAATTTTAGATCTACTATGCGTCTTGATGATGAAGAAATGAGCGACAACGTCGAGAAACGTACCGGTGGCGGTATGCGCAACATTGGTATTGGCGGCGGAATTGGCGGTATTATCATTATAGTGCTGGCGCTGCTCTTTAAGCAGGACCCTCAGCAGGTGATGCAGGCGGTACAACAGGCACAAGGCCCCGGTCAGGGACAGGGTACCTCGGAGAAACTGACCAAAGAAAATGCTTCTCCCTTTGAGATCATGTCTTCCAAAGTATTACACAGCACAGAGCGGGTATGGAAGCTGGAATTCCAGGAAAGGAACAAAACCTATGAAATACCTGGTATGGTATCTTTTGAAAAAGGAACGGAGTCTGGTTGCGGCTTTGCAGAATCGGCCATGGGCCCCTTCTATTGCCCGGCAGATCGTAAGGTATACCTGGATGTTTCCTTCTTTGACGAGCTGGAACAACGTTTTGGGGTGAAGGGCGACTTTTCCAAGGCTTATGTAATTGCCCATGAGGTAGGTCATCACGTTCAAAATCTATTGGGCATCAGCGGAAAAATGCAGGCAATGCGTTCCAGGCTGAGCGAAAAAGAATATAATAAACTGTCGGTGATGCTGGAACTACAGGCCGATTTCCTGGCAGGAGTTTGGGCTAACCGCGCCAATAAAATCAAACCCTTCCTGGATCCGGGAGATATAGAGTCGGGGTTAAGTGCTGCCAGCGCTGTAGGTGATGATCGCCTGCAACAGGCGGCCACCGGCCAAGTGGTACCGGATGCCTTTACCCATGGTACCTCTGCTCAACGCATGTTCTGGTTTAAAAAAGGATTTGAATCAGGAGATGTTTCCCAGGGAGATACCGGCATTGGATTGGGAAGCTGGTAAGCGTTTAGAAGACTTTAAAATAAAAATCGGTCACGTGATATCACGTGACCGATTTTTTATTTTGAGATTTATATGGCCAGCATTTCCTTCGCCAGTTCAATCATTTTTTCGTCCCCGGTATATTTACCGCTTACATCAGACAGCTTCACTACCGGTGTCCATCTGGGCGCGTCTTCCGGCAGGGCCTCATACATTTTGATAACGATATTCAACGCGGTAAGCCCTACATCGTTGGTGAAGTTGGTACCAATACCGAACGACATGCCTATTTTACCGCGACAATAGTCAGCGATATGCGCTACTTTATCATAGTTCAGTCCATCTGAGAAAATGATCGTTTTGCTGAGCGGGTTCACGCCTTTACTGATGTAATGGGCAATGGTTTGTTCTGCAAACAAGATTGGGTCGCCGCTATCGTGGCGTACGCCATCAAATAGTTTTGCGAATTTTTTGTCAAACTGTTCGAAGAAAACGGCCGAAGTATAGGTGTCCGATAAGGCAATACCCAAATCTCCCCGGTATACGTGTACCCAGTTTTCCAACCCCAGCATATTGGCCATTTTAAAACCGTATTTGGCCGCGTGAAACATAAACCATTCGTGTGCATGGGTACCTACCGGCTTCACCCCGTTGCGCATGGCCAGGTGCACATTACTGGTGCCGATAAAACATCCTTCCCCATATTGCCGCAGGGCTTTCACCACCAATTGATGTACTGCCAGGGAGTGCCGGCGGCGGGTGCCAAAATCGGCGATGGTAATACCCATCTGCTTATATTTTTCAATTTTCTCCCGGGTAATCCGGGTTACTTCTGCATCGCTAACCCGTTGCTGTCCTGTAAGCTGATAATACAATTCACAGATCAGCGACATCAATGGTACTTCCCAAAGAATGGTCCGGTACCAGTATCCATCGGCATGTACTTCCAGTTCCTCCCCATGCTGCGCAATATGCACCTCGGAAGGATTGTAGCGGTATCCCTGGAGAAAATCGAGGTAAGTAGGATCGAGGTAGGGACAGGTGATCTGCAGGAATTCTTTTTCTTCTGCCGTTAGCTGTAACCGGGCCATATCATTCACCGCCGCTCTCAATGCCTCCGCAAAGCCAGGAGGAAACGAATGCTTGCCCCGGTTGATAAAGGTATAACGGGCACGCGCCTTGGGAAACAGTTTAACCACTCCATGCTGCATGGTGAATTTGTAGAAGTCATTGTCGAGAATCGATGTCAGGATCATGGTCTGTTATTTAGATTCACAATAATATTATATTTTTGCGGCTAACCATATTGTTAATCAATGCAACGAACCATCAAAGTTAAATGGCCCCTTAACCCACAGGAAACCATTTTGTACAAAGTGAATGCAGTTTACATCAAGAACAGCTGGAATGCTAAGCAGGGAGCCCTGTACCTGACCAACGAACGAATTGTTTTTGAAGCCAAACCGATGCTGATGTTTCTCTTATTTGGTGTCATTGGCTGGCTGCTTACCCGCAACAAGAAAGCGATTGAATTCTCTTTATCGGATATTACAGACTTCCAGAGAACCAAACATGGATTCAACAAAAAAGTGGCGTCTTTTAGTGTGATCGATGGCGCCAACTATCGCTTTGGTATTGGTGGTAAATGGGAGACTTTTGATCTCGCTTACCAGAAAGCAATGCTCGATGTACAGCCGCTCTTTAGTGTAAAATAGACCTTTCCCATTAGGTACTGCAATATTTGACAGGATTCGCATTGCCGTTATGCCCTTTGCCGCGGCAATGTGAATCTTTCGCTATCTTTAGATTATGCTTACCAGTATTTTAATCAATTTATTTGAGCGGGATCTCAGCAAACTGGAACAGGAGATCGCTGCTTATGAAACCCAGGAAGGGATCTGGAAGGTGCCTGCCGGTATCAGCAATTCAGCAGGAACCCTGTGCCTGCACCTGTGCGGTAACCTGCAGCATTTTGTAGGCGCTATACTTGGGAAAACGGGCTACCTGCGGGACCGCGACCGGGAATTCCGCGACAGGAACATTGCCAGGGAAGATTTGCTGGTATTGATAGGTACTACCCGCCGTATTACACTGACGGTGATTGCCGACCTGGAAGCAGAAGACCTGGAGAAATTGTACCCGGAGAAGGTATTTTCCGGAACTATGTCTACCGGGCATTTCCTCGTACACCTGTGCACCCATCTTAATTACCATCTCGGCCAGATCAATTACCATCGCCGTTTAACCCAGTCGTAAATTCATGCGTGTTTTTCTGGAGCGCTTTAAGCAGGTATACCTGCGGCTAACGCTTTTTTTATGGCCACTGATAACCGTGCTGTTAGGAATATTGCTGGCCCGCTTGACGGTGAGCAGAACTACTGCTTATTTTTTCATCAATCATTTACATACCCCGGCAGGGGACTTGCTATTCCCGTATATCACCGAATTGGGCAGTACGGTGGCTGCCATCCTCTTAAGTGCGGCGTTATTGGTATTCCACAGGCGTATAGGTATGGTACTTGGTTCGGCTTATCTTTTTACGGCTGCTATTGGCGGCGTATTGAAGATATGGATCGGGTTTCCCCGTCCACACCGTTATTTCGCACATCGTTTGCACGATATCTATTTTGTACCTGGTGTACAGGTGCTCGATAATTTCAGGAGTTTTCCTTCCGGTCATACCATTTGTGCTTTCACAGCAGCTACGGTATTGGCCTACTATGCACGTAACAGGTACTGGTCGTTGTTATACCTGGCGCTGGCCATGCTGGTAGGATATTCCCGCATGTATATGAGTCAGCATTTCCTGGAGGATGTAACGGCAGGCGCTGTATTAGGCGTTTTTTTCACAATGGTCTGGCTAAGTTTCTTTGGCGGAAAGGAAGAACAGTTATCACGATAAAAGGTCCTTCCTGGCTTCCATGGCCTGTATCAGGGAGTGCTGATGCTGGTGAAGCAGGTCGTTGTATAACCTGGCGGGGACGTACGGTTCTTTCGCTTTTCCTTTATAATGTGCCGGTGCGGGTATATATCTTGCCCATAGTATTTCATAGCCGATATAGATCTGGTATTTCCCTTCGCGGACATGATCGCTGTGTCCAAGCCGGCGCTCTTCCCCGGGTGCGAGGTTTTCAATCAGGCGGGCCTGCCGTGTAGTGCCCATCGCGGTGGTAATTACCTGGTCCACCGCCACGGTCATAAATCGTTTATCGGAGAGGTTTTTAACGCTGCGGAGATATTTGGAAACACTGAATACACTATTGGAAATGCCAACAATGCGTACGGTGTGTATCGCATCTTCTCCGGGAACAGGCTTTAACCGTTTTTCTTTAATGCGGGCCTGCCGGAAACTACGGGTTCTGAAATGAATATACCATAGGGTGAAAAAGGAAAAAATAATGACCGGAATGTACATGATTAACAGGTTTTGAGGGTAGTAGAAAGAAACATGGGAGTCAGATTTACATCGTTAACTACAGCAGGTTTGGTGATATTTAAATGTTCAATTTGATAACACTAAAATAGCCGGATTCATTAGTGCAACTGTAAATCCAATGTTAACAAAAAACAGATTTACACAGGATACCGTTCTCATAGGATGGCTACAAAATGGATCTTTTTTCTCACGTTAACAATTAAATCACAAAATTTATCGACAGAATCCTGCAACTTTGCCACATTGCCAAAAACAGGTGTTTGTAGCCAGGTCAGCTTTAGGGGGTTAACCCCCATATACTCCACTTTTAATACTTTTTGATTTTCTTTAATACAATGTGCACAGTATCAATAGCCTTTTAAGCTAGTGGTATTTTCTGTATAGAATATATTTATCATGTATGGTTGTTAGCGGGGAAAGAAGATAAAGCTAAGTCCTGCGCTATGAAACTGAGGATTATAATAAGGCATCACCACTTTATCGGCGTGTTCAGATTTACCTTTAAACAGTTTTTGCTGTATCCAGGGATATACCCAGTAGGCTGCTTTGGTACTTAAAATACCTAAACCTGCCCCGGCCACCACATCGCTTACCCAGTGCTTATTGTTGTATACCCGTAATGCTCCGGTGGCAGCAGCGGCGGCGTATCCGGCAATGCCATACCAGGGAGATACATCTTTATACTCCTGCCGGAGAAATTCAGCAGAAGCAAAGGCGGTAGCCGTATGTCCAGAGGGAAAAGAAAGAAAATCGGAGCCATCGGGGCGTTCTTCATGTGTCCAGTGCTTGATCCCCTCAGTAGTACCGGCTGTAAACACAGCTGCCAGTCCGAGGATGATGGTACGGTCACGGAAGTTGTGCTTACCATGTATACCCAGGGCATTCAGCGCGTACACTGCTGCTACAGGTGAATATTGCAGGTAATTATCAATTTGCGTGCGGAAGGTAGGGTGGTCTTCTTTTACTTCTGTCTTGGTGCTGGTATTCACATCCCGTAAGGTAGGATTGTTCAATGCAATAAAGCCATATCCCAGCATCACTGCCGGTATAGCAATACCTGCCACTGTGCTGTGAAAACGTTCAGGGGGCGTCCATCCCAATTGGCGGGGCGAGGGAACAGCTGTTACAATATGCGATGAATCAAACTGGGAAGGAAGGGAATCAATCTCCTGGGCAATTGCTTTATCAGAGAAGGTAAAGGCGCCTAAAGCCAGTCCCGCTGAAAATATCATTTTCTTCATATCTCTCCTTAATCGCCCAAAAATAGCGGCCAATTCTGTAGGAAATCTGTACTTGCCTATTCCCCGCCACGATCCGGGGTTCGGGGGAGTATTATTTCGGCAGTTTGACGGGTATACTTATTATGGAAAAGGAAAGTGATCACTAAGCCTAACAAACAACCGGCGAGCACCGATAATACCCTGGCAACCGCTGTATCCCAGGCGTGGGCGCCGGCTTCGTGGGTCATCACGATGATAGTAGCCGCCAACGCGGTTCGGGTAGCCGCTTCCAGCTTCAGCAGGTTGCAGATCACCACAGTGATAAATACCGCCGCACACATCATCAGCAGCATGTTGGGATGTACAAGTATCAGCAGAAATCCCGAAATGGCGCCTACTACGTTGGCCTTTATACGTGTAACCGCCAGCGTTACCGCGTCTGAACCGTCCGGCGATAGCACCAGCATTACAGAAATTAATACCCAGATGACATCTTCATATCCCGTCAGCCAGGATAACCCCAGTACCAATAGTACGCCGGTTACGCATTTCGCTGCATATGTCAGGATCCTTCTTATACGTTGTTTGTCCAACATGCTGCAATGATAGTAATTTTATGTTTTCAGCTCTCCTTAATACTTTGCCGGCTGCCCGGATTTGGGCATCGATGCCTTAATAAAAGCACGGATATCGTTGTTGCCGGTAGCCAGGTCGTCTTTACGCAGGTACATCATATGTCCGCTGCGGTAGCCATGCCAGGAGAGCCTGTCTTTCAGGCGGCCGCCCGGGTCCATTTGCCACATGCTGTATTTGGCATTGAAATAATCGCAGGCGCCATCATAGTAGCCCGACTGGATCATGACATGCAGGTAAGGATTGGCAGCCATGGCCTGGCGCAGGTTTTCCCCGGTGTTATCATTATTACTATCCCATGGATGCACAGGCCCAAACATCAGGTATTTCAGATCAGTTTTAAAATCCAGTTCCTGCCGCAGGTAAATATTGATGGCGGGTGTAAACGCATGTAACCAGGAGGTAAGTTCTGCGTTGTAATCCGGGCCGTTCCCTGCATCTTCCCGGTCCATGCCGAGGTAGCGGGAGTCGAGGCGACCCACGGTATAGCCTTTGTCCCGCAGCAATTCTTTCCAGAAGAAATTAGGCGGTACATTGAGATTGTGCTGCAATATTACTTTCTCTGACAGACCGGAATAGCGGGCCATTTTGGCGGCAATGGCCTTACGCTGCTGATCGTCGAGAAAGCCTCCCTGGCTGATAGCGGGTATCAGCTCATGGATGGTAAAGTCTTCGACTTCCGGAAGTACGGCGGAAAGGTCTTTTTGTTGTAAATCGGGCGACAATGCCTTATGGTACCAGGCAGTGGCTGCGAAATAGGGCAGGCGCAGGGCGGCATCTACCGGACCGTTGCGCGATATGCCCAATTCTGTGGGCGATACCAGGATTACGCCGTTCAGGTACATCCATTGTGCATTTTGCAATTCCAGCGCGAGTCCCGATACCCGGGTGGTACCGTAGCTTTCCCCAATCAGGTACTTAGGAGAAGCCCACCTGTTCTGGCGGGAGACAAAAGTATTGATCCATTCGGCCAGGTAGCGGATATCGGCATTTACGCCAAAGAACTTTTCACGGGGTACATCTTTGCCGGTGATTCTCGAAAAACCAGTGTTGGCCGGATCTATATAAATGATGTCCGCAATATCGAGAATAGACTCTGGATTTTCGTGTATGCCGTAAGGTTGTACGGGATAGCCTTCATCGTCGATGTTCAACAACCGGGGACCGGTATAGGCAATCTGCATCCATACGGAAGGCGTACCCGGACCACCGTTAAAGGAAATAACCAGGGGACGGTTTGCGCGGTCTTTGACATCTGTTCTTTCATAATAGGTATAAAAGAGCCCGGCCAATACCTTTCCGTCCTGGTCCCATACAGGCTGTGTACCGGCAATCGCTTTATACGGGATCTTCTGGCCTTTCACCGTAACATCGTGGTAGGTGATGACCGTTGTATCCGGGTTGAGAATAACAGTTCCGTACTGCGGTGCATTTTCTTTAGAAGGTACCGGCGGCTTCGTGTTTTTTTGTTGTGCCTGTAGCTGTGACAGTCCAAAAGTGCCTGACAGCAATAACGATAGCATCAGTTGCTTGCTCATTATATTCATGGATCGGATCTTGATTGGATTTAAAGATTATGCAAAAGCCGCATAAATTCAAATACTTTAGGATGAGTGGAGCAAGGCTGCCTGGTTACTGCTGAAAATCACTAGGCCTTCTTCCCACCAGCTTAAAGAAAGTATTGCTGAATGCAGAAACGCTGTTGTACCCAGTATCCCAGGCTATTTCATTGATGGTTTTCTCTGTCTCCAGCAGGTATCCCATGGCTTTGATCATCCGGGCCAGCTTCAGGTATTGAAAGAAAGAGATGTCCATGGTGGCGCGGAAAAGTCTTGTCAATGTACGCTCGCTGTAGTTGAATGCATGTCCCACCGATTCCAGGGTAAGCGGCTCAGCAAGGTTTTCCTGTATATACCTGAGCACGGGCTGCAACCGGGGATTATCGGTAGTGGGCAAAGTAATAGGAAGGGGTACGGAGCTGATTTCAGGCAGCATGTCCTTGATGGCCTTAATGAATGTAAAGCGCTTATCGCCCGGCAATATGTCTCCGTCCCATTGGGCTGTATGCAGGATCATTTCCAGCAGCAGGTTGCTGACCGGGTAAATACCTGTCTTGGTATAAAAAGGATCGTCCTGGTCTTCCGGCTCACTGAAAAAATAAATAGTACGTACAAAATTCGCCGGGTACCGGTGCTGAAAATAATGTTCTACTCCTGCGGGCACCCACATATAGTGCCGGGCGGGCAGAAAGTAGGTTTTATCTTTTGTATATAAAAAAGCAGCGCCTCCTTCAACATAGGTGAGCTGTCCTTTGTTATGCTTATGGGAGGAAAAATGATGTTCTGTTTTCCAATGCCATACATAGGCTGATTCCGGGATGGCATCAACAGCGTTCAATATCAGTAGTGGATCAAAATCGCTCATTTGGCCGGATCTAACAATTTTATGGCAATTTATAGAAAATAAATTAACTAATCGGGTTGGAACTTTGCATCTTCATCACTATAAATATGTCTAGAATTACTAATAAGTGGCTGGCAGGAGGGGTGTTGATTGCACTTTTCACCACACAGACAGCCCTTAGTCAGGCCCCCGAGAAGAACACCCTAACGTTAACGGATGTATGGAAAAGAGCTGATGCTTACAACCGGCAATTGCAAATGCAGTATCTCCATGTACAAAGTATGGACGAACGTACTAAAACAGCCAGGGATGAGCGTTTACCAGAAGTGAAAGCCAGTGGCTTATATGCCCGCGTATCCAATCTCGCTATCTACCAGGACGGATTATTACATTCCCCCACGCAATATCCCGTGGTGCATGCTTATTACCAGTTTGGGGCAGATGCCTACCTGAATGTATATAACGGGGGAAAAACATCCCGGGAAATCAAGGCCAGGCAAACCGAAGCGGAACTGGCCACAGAACAAAAAAATCTTACTGTTACAGAAATACATTATAAAGCGGCAGCAGCCTACCTGGATATCTACCGGGGACGGATATACGAAAAAGTATTGTTGCAGGATATCGCCGAAAGGGAAAAGCAACTGGAGGAAATCCGCCACCTGCACCAGAATGGGGTGGTATTGAAAAGTGATGTACTTCGGGCCGAGCTGATGCTATCCAAACAAAAAATGACCCTGCTCGAAATACGGAATGGGATACAGATCTCCAACCAGCGGCTGAATATCATGATTGGTCAGCCAGACAGCAGCAATAACCAGCTATCCCTTGATACACTGGTAGTGCCGCAGGCGCCGGTACGCAGCTACGAAGACTATCTTGCTGATGCTTACGAGCACTCATTTGTCTTTAAGATTTCAGAGAAGGAAACCGCATTGCGTGAATTGAAACTGAAGGATGTAAAAAGTAACATACTCCCTAAAGTAGGATTGTATGCGGAGTACGCCTACACCTATCCCCAGATACTTTTTTATCCTTACTCCATCGCGTTATATGGACTGGGACAAACGGGAGTGAAAGCGGCGGTTCCCATCTCCGCATTTTATCAGAATAAGCATAAAAAGCAGGAAGCAAAGATCAACCTGGAGCGCCAGGAAATAGAACATGCCGATACCAAAGACCAGGTGCGCGAGGAGGTACAAGCTGCCTACCTGCGCTACACAGAGGCGTTAACACGCATCCAGGTAGCCAACGACAATATCACACAGGCAAAAGAGAATTTCCGGATTGTCAATAATACCTATTTCAATCAGCTGTCTTTGCTCACAGATCTGCTGGACGCAGAAACGCAACTGCTGCAGTCCCGCTTTGACCTGACCACAGCTGAAGTAACCGCACAATTACAATACTATCAATTATTGAAAGCAACAGGCAACCTTTAATATATGAACAAGACGAACACCAACACCACTACTAACAAAACCGACAGACTCATTTCCCGTATTACTACTATCATTGCTGCGATCGTGGTAGTATGCCTGGGTATTTGGGGGATAAGCACCCTGTTGCAGCACTGGAAGTTTGAGGAAACCAACGATGCACAAATCGACGAGTACATTAATCCCGTTGTAGCCAAGGTAACCGGCTATGTAGAAGAGATCCGCTATGAAGAAAACCAGGAGGTAAAAAAAGGTGATACGTTGATTATCATAGATAACAGCGAATATGCCGCGCAACAACAAGAAGCGGAAGCCTCGTTGCTCAACGCCCGTGCGCAGGTAACTGTGCTGGAAAGCAGTGTTACTACCTCGGCGCAGACAGCCAGGGTATACGAATCGCAGATAGCGGCGGCCAAAGCAAAACTTGTAAACCAGGAACAGGAATATGATCGTTACAAAAAATTATATGATGTAGAATCTGCCACCAAACAACAGCTGGAGAAAGTAGAGGCCGCGTTGGCAGTAGCCCGTTCTGATTACAAAACCGCGGAGGATGCCTACCAGGCATCGCTGGCTAAGATCAATGATGCCAGGGTACAGCAGAGCGCCCTGAATGCAGAAATAAAGAGGAGAGAAGCCGTAGTGACCAAAAATGATCTTAACGTATCCTACACCATTATCACAGCGCCCTATAACGGTAAAATGGGACGCCGCACCATACAACCCAAGCAGCTGGTGCAGGCAGGGCAGGTGCTGGCTTATATTGTAGACTGGGAAGCGGGCAAATGGGTAGTGGCCAATTTCAAAGAAACACAGATCCGCCATATGAATATCGGTGAAACCGCGAGCATAGTAGTGGATGCTTTCCCCGGAAAGAAACTCACAGGAAAAATCGAATCGCTATCCGGCGCCACTGGCAGCCGGTTTTCACTGTTGCCGCCGGACAATGCCACCGGTAACTTCGTAAAAATAGCCCAGCGCATCCCGGTACGTATACGCCTCAGCGGCACACCGGAAGAGCTGAAGCAGCTGTCGGCCGGGATGAATGTGAATGTGTCCGTCGCAAAAGAACGTCAATAACTATGGGGCAAAGTAAACAGATATTTCGTTCCTGGGTGCCTGAATGGTTGATCCGGTTGACAATTTTCCTGGTGCTGTTTCCAACAGTGATGCTATTTGCGTTATCGACGGCTAACGTGAACGCAGCTACGGGATTTTATGGCGCCGAACCCCAGGATATTCAATTTTCCATGCTCTTGTATTATGCCGCCCTGGTGGCTTTTACCCCGTTGGAAAAACGCTTTTTCAGCCGCATCGCTACCAAGGAATATTTCCTGATTTGTTTGGTGTTGCAGGTAATCGTTAC
Source organism: Chitinophaga eiseniae (assembly GCF_012641265.1). GTDB lineage: Bacteria > Bacteroidota > Bacteroidia > Chitinophagales > Chitinophagaceae > Chitinophaga > Chitinophaga eiseniae_A. The sequence continues at coordinate 853,755 of NZ_JABAHZ010000001.1, forward strand.
TTACTGGTGTTATCATACCAGGGAAGTGGCAGTGCTTTTTATCTGCCGTTTTTTACAAGGTATTCTTAACTGTGGCGTCACCAGCATCTGTTTAACATTGTTGTTTAGCAGGCTGAAGTCGGAGCACGCGCGTGAAACCGGTTACGCCATTTTTTACGGGATGATCCTTTGTTCGGGTTCTTTAACTTCGCTGATCACTGCCCCGCTGGTAGACGATTTTGAGTACAATGTGTTGTATAAGATGGTCATTTACACCTTTGTACCGGGAGCTACCTTGTTATTGTTGTTGATGAACCGGGTGCACCTTGTGCGCCGGGTACCGCTTTACCAGCTCGACTGGACCAGCTTCTTCCTATATGCGCCGATGCTTATTTTATTGGGGTATATATTGATCTACGGGCAACAATATTACTGGCTACAGGATCCCCGGATTGTTGGAAGCGTCATTGGCATTGTATTGCTGACCGCTACGTTTGTGGTCAGGCAATTGCATCGCAAGCGCCCGTTCATTAATATGGAGGTATTCAAATCCAGATCATTTATATTTGGAATTACCTTACTGGGCGGCCTGTACCTGATCCGCGGCGCGTTTAATATTACCACCAGCTACTTCTCCAATGTATTGGGAATGGACCCGTTGCATACGTATGAGCTGTTGAGCTATAACCTGGTGGGGATTGTGATAGGAGCCATTATTGCAGCGAGACTGGTTATAAAAAAGCGCCCCTTACAATTCATCTGGCTGGTAGGCTTTTTCCTGTTATTGGTATTTCACAGTGTCATGTACTTCCTGTTTACGTCTGAGGTAGACGAGGCTACTTTTATATTGCCACTGCTGCTACAGGGAATGGGAGCAGGGATGTTGCTTACGCCGATTGTATTATTTATCATTTCGTCCGTGCCGGAAGCCATTAGCGTATCCGCTTCCACCGCCGGAGTGTTTATCCGTTTTACATTCTTTGGATTAAGTACGGCGCTGATCAATTATTTCTCGCTTTATTTTACCAGGACGCACGCCACGCGACTCAGCGACGGTGTATCCAGGGTAGATAATGGTTTGGCAGAACGTTTACAAATTTACCAGGCGGCGCTGCAGTCCCGTGGATTAATGGTAGACCAGGCAGCGCGGCTGGCGCCGGGTTTATTGGATAAAGCCATCCAAAAACAAGCCTTCCTGAAATACGCAATGGACTACTATGAGCTGATCGCCATCCTGATAATGATATTAATGCTCTTAATTGTGATAACGCCTTATATTAGTCGCACCAGCATTAACGTAAAAACGAAGCAGCCTGCTGCGGCTACGGTATAGGTTAAACGATATGATGATAATCTTATCATGAGCCTGTGTGACAGGAATAACCGGAAGATATAGATCTTGTATCTTTACAGGAAGCAGGACCTATATCATGAAAAAGTTGTTGACTAAGTTTAAAATAGCATTTCTCCCTTTTTTACTAATTACAGTCTCATTATTAGTTGGTTATACCTTCCTGAACTGGTTGATCTTTGTGTATTGGGATGTTTCATTGATCCGCGACGATATACACCAGTTATTTATACCTATGCTATTAGCGGGTGTGGCGATTATCGTGTATCTGCGTCCCCGGATAAAGCGGCTAAACCTCGATAACAAAAAGGATACTGGATATTTCCTCTATCAGATAGCCGCCTGGATATTTATCATGGCCCCATTGGTCATTGCCCAGTATTACATGGTATCGGCTACAGGCAAGCTTACAAAGCTCAATAATATTAACGAGATCAAACAACCGTTGTCCAGGTATTACCAACTGGATCATTTTTATATTGATAAACACCAGGCGGGAATTGACTATTGTATACACGAAAAGTATTAGTAACCGCCTTAGTGATGAAAAGAAGCAGTTGGCTTACAAACAATTTTTAGCTGACAATGAGGCGGCTTTTGATTCCCTGGATGTTACACAATTTTCTTTCCTGAAGCGCGCCGAAAATAATGATGATAGAGACGGGCTTCGCAAGGTAATAAAGAAGAGTAACAAATATAACGACGATGCGGCGCCTGTTTTGCTGTTGCCTAAGAACACATCTTTTTCGTAGAAAGATAATGCTTCACTTCACGCGTTTTTAATTTCCCTGATTGTCGTTATCCCATTATGGTTTATTATGGTATTGATTCCAGGGTTAAAAGAGCCAGTGAAGACACGCTGGAGGGAAGCCTCAGACGACCTTTGGGTGGAATTATGGCAAACTTTACGGCCCCGGAAAGGCTTTTTTATGACGCCTTTATTGGGGGGTATCAACGTACTGATTTGGGTGGCTATGGTATTTGCCGGAATCGGGGTTATATCATTCCATGCAACAGACTTGCTACCCTGGGGGGCTAATTTTGGTCCGTTGACGTTGCACGGGGAATGGTGGCGGTTACTAACCTGTATTTTTCTGCATGGAGGCGCAATGCACCTGTTTTCCAATATGGTTGGATTGATGCTGGTAGGTGTATTATTGGAAGAGGTAGTTGGAAGTTATTATTTTCTGTTCCTGTACATATTAACAGGCGTTATTGCCACTATTGTCAGTGTTTATTGGCGGCCGGATGTAATAGGCGTGGGTGCATCGGGCGCTATATTTGGGCTGGCAGGCGTGCTGGCGGCGCTCTTGCTTGTAAAGAAATTCCCAACGGATACGAGTACACGAAAAGCGCTTTTAATCTCTATACTGACGTTTGTTGGCATTAACCTGTTAGTCGGGCTGACCGGTGCGGTGGACAATGCTGCACACATAGGCGGTTTAGTAAGTGGTTTCCTGTTAGGGCTTATATCTCCTTATTTAATAAAAAAACAATTAGATCGGGCTTCACGTGGCAACAGTAAATTGGGATTTTATTTCTCGAACGTACTGCCTGCAGATTGTACACCCATATTGATTTCAGGCGAAGATACCAGGCAACTGGCCAATTTTGTATATGTGGTATACGAAGATACTGATATTAAAAGCGTTTATGAGATCAGATCTCAATTTCAGGTAGGCCAGTATGGCTGGCAGGCATTTTTGGCGGATCAGCTGTTGGTAATAGGACATGAAGACTTTTTTTACCTGTATGATCTGCAACAGCAGTCAAATCTCTTACGGCTTGCGTTGAATGGCTATTTTGGCCATTGCCGCGAGAATAACGGTCATTTCTTCGTTACAGACTCCACAGGTATTTATTGTATCGATAAGCAGGGACAGGTACGTTGGCATAACGACAACCTGGCTGTTGACGGTGTAATTATTAATTCATTCGAGGGTAAACACATTAACGCGGACGGAGAGTGGGATCCTCCGGGCGGTTGGCGGCCATTTACATTGGATGCTGCTACCGGGAAGGTTGTCAGCTCATAGTATTTCAGCAAAGAAACATCTTACTAACAGCAACGGCTCCCTGGCAATAGCTACGGAGGTTGGAATGCTTATGTCGTTTTAAGTAACGGCTAAGCGTAGGAGATAGTTATGTTATTATCATTAGATATAAACTGAATTGTTTTATTTAACATAATATAAATTATAGGAATAATTTCAACCCTTTAAAGAGTACTGGAAAGTCTCTAATCTCATGGGGCGATTTTGAATTTTTAGGCGTCCATCCCTCTTATATCATTAAAAATGAATGCGCTGAGAATTGAATAAAAAGATAATACCTGTACCAACTATCGTATATTTCACTCTCAGCGCATTCGTTTTGGACGGAATCGCGACATCTATCCCATTCCTGGATCCATAGAATTTGTGTCAAATAAAAAACGCCGATGGATATCCTCCACCGGCGCAAAAAATTACTAATGATATTCTACTGCCGCTTTACAGCCAGTACTTCGATCTCAATTAACATACCATCCAGGGCTAACCTGGGCACCGGAATTAATGTATTGATCGGGAATTTTTTGTTGGGCCAGATTATCAGCGTCTCCTCCGACAATATTTTCAACTTCTCCATATCATGAGCTACTACCAGTGTGGTTTGTTTTATGACATCCTGGAGCGTTAACTGTTGCGAAGCCAGGGCAATCGCCAGGTTCTCAAACGCTTGTTTTACCTGTGTGCGAAAATCATTGACCAGATGCCCGGTAATGGTTTCTCCACCTTGTCCTGCTACATATACCAAAGTGTGACCCGGGGGCACCACGGCCAGGTGTGAATACGCATTAGGTGTTGGATCGTATAATCCTTCGGGATTGATGAGCTGTACTATCTTTTCCATACTGTTGAGCTGTTTTTACAGCACAAAGTAACCACAAAGGCGTATGTCATTACAAGTACAGAAATGATTGTTTACGCCATAACAGTTAACGCATGCGGCTCAATGAATTCAATTACTTCACCATCCAGGCCGTAAACAAGCGCATTACGAATACTTAGTACCGGCTCGCCTAAATGCAGCGCTGCAGGCGGGATACAACTGGCGGCGCCTAATGCCAGGGCATCTTCATACGCCTGAGCGGCATTACTCACTGTGAATGCCAGGTGCAGCAATGCGCCACTAACAGGCGTTTCGCCCGCTATTGGCCGGCGACCCTGTGTAGCCACGTTAGCATTTTTGTCGAATATTTCAACGTAAGAGCTGGTGCCCGGAATATTCAGCAGCGCGGCGTATTCAATATTAAATTCTGGCAGCGCCCAGCTGTGAAAGCGTTTCAGCCCCAGCGCCTCGTAAAATTTTATGGTAGCCTGGTAGTCTTTTGCCTGTATGGCCACATGATGTATGCCTGTTATCGTTGTCATGTGGCAAATGTAAAAGGTGGTATTCACATAAAAAGGTGCTAACAAAATTGTTAGCGCCATTTTCTTACTTCCAGCTTCTGGGCGCCATAAATCCCCGAATGTCCGCTGAAGTAATACGCAGTAAAGCAGGCCACGGCAAAATACAGCACATGGGTGGTGCCAAATAGTTCAACGCCCATCAACGTGCAGGCAATAGGCGTATTCGTTGCGCCGGCGAAAACAGCAATAAATCCGAGCCCGGCAAACAGGTCAACAGGAGCGCCTAGCAACAGCGCCAATGTATGACCTAAAGTAGCGCCTATAAAAAATAGGGGAGTCACCTCTCCCCCTTTGAAACCCATTCCCAGCGTAATGGCTGTGAAGACCAGCTTCCAAAGCCAACTCCAGTCATTTACACTGCTGTTGGGTTCAAAGGCTGCCAGTATGCTAATGCCGTTGGGCGATTTACTACTGACACCTAATCCCAGGTAATCGGTTGTTCCGGCAATATAACTCAACAACAAAATAACGATACCACCTACCACCGGGATGAGCCAGGGTATTTTTATATAGGCCTGTGCGTTATGCTTGATATTGTGCATCAGCGTGGAGAACAGGAAACTACTCAATCCAAATGCTACGCCACAAACAATTACTTTCACCAGCAACCATACATCCAGGTGAATAAATGGCAGGCTATCCACCAGTGGGTGATCAATATAATTGATATGATAATGGGTATGATGAATACCCCAGGCGCTGCAAACCACATCGGCAAAGACCGCTGCTATCAGGCAAGGTACAAGGGCATCATAGCGCATTACCCCGATAGCCAGTACTTCCAGGGCAAATACCGCCCCGGTGAGCGGCGTACCGAATACGGCTCCAAAACCCGCCGCGATTCCCGTCATTAGCAAAATACGCAAGTCTGCTACCGACAACCGCAGCTGTTTTCCGATCCAGCCGGCCATACTACCGCCAATCTGCACCGCTGTACCTTCCCGTCCTGCCGAGCCACCAAATAAATGGGTAAGGATGGTGGTCGCCAATACCAATGGCGCCATGCGCGCAGGAACCCCGCCGCCGGGCTGGTGAATTTCCTCCATGATCAGGTTGTTGCCCTTGTCGGCCTGCTTGCCTCCCAACCGGTACAGCCAATAAATAAGGACACCGGCTACCGGTAAACCCCATAATAACCATCCGTGTTCCCAGCGTATATGCGTTACCGTTTCCAGTAACCATAAGAATAATGCCACCAGCGAACCCACGATCAGCGATACCGGTATTACCAATACAGTCCAGCGGAGTAGCTGGTATGCTACTCTCCCTTGTTCAAAAGAAGAAAACTTAGATTGTTTCATATCCTACAAATAGCAGTGTGAAATGGCATACTATGCCATTAATATTTGTAGGCGCCATCAGACAGCCCTGGGCTGACGGTTCTGGTCAGGAAGACACCATTTCCTGTTTATCTCTCAAAAATAACTTTAATCTTTTAATAATCCAGCATAAAATGCTGCCCCCCATAAGGCCGACTTATCATTGTTCACAATATGGATGGGCACACTGGCTAACAGCTCAGCCATCCGGTCGCCCTGCATGTAGTGATGATAAAACTCGCCCGTTTCCAGCAGCATTGCAATCTTTGGAGGAATACCACCACCCAGGAACAAGCCACCTGTGGCCTTCATTTTTAGTACCAGGTTACAGGATTCCCTGGCCAGGTAACGAACAAAAAGCTCCATGGTTTTTACACAAACCGGGATCTTCTGCTCAATAGCGCCCTTGCTGATGGCGGCCGATGGGTCACCGGCATTCATCGCGGCGCGCAGTTCCACCGGTTCGTCCATGCCTTTTATATCTCTCAGAAACTGGTAAATGTCATATATACCTGGTCCGCTCACTAGTCTTTCCCAACTCACGATATCATATTTTTCCTGCAAATAACGCAATAGCAGTATATCAAGGTCCGTACGCGGCGCAAAGTCGGTATGTCCTCCTTCCGTGGGAAACGGATGATGATACTTTCCATCCCAATACATGCCGGCCATTCCCAAACCCGTTCCTGGTGCGATAATCGCGATATTGCCAGTATGATCTGCAGCGCCCCGGTGCAGGGTGGTCAGCTGCTGGGGCGACAAAGTAGCCAGGCCATAGGCGGTGGCTTCCAGGTCGTTGATCAGCGCCACAGCGTTGATACCGGTTGTTTGCCGTATTTCTTCCTCACTCAATTCCCTCGACAAATTAGTGAGTTCCACTTTCCCTTTTACCACGGGTCCCGCCACGCCAATGCATATACGCTGCGGCGATGTATCCCGGCTCTCCCCGATAAAATGCTGGATGATATCTGAAAAGCTGGCGTAGTCACGGGAAACATACCGCTGCTCGCGAATCAGATCCAACTCGCCATCTACACTGCTAAACAGCGCCAGGTTGGTTTTGGTGCCGCCGAGGTCACCGGCCAGCAGGTAAGTCTTGACACCGCTATCAGATACCGGCATCATAAACCGGGGAAGGTAGTGCTGCTTTTTCATTGTTTGCATCGCTGTGGAACTTTATACTTAAAAATAAGCGTTTCCATGAAAACTACCACATGAATATGTTTTGTTAATAAACGACATCCGGCGGAAGCCCAGCCATTATTGGAACAGCTTTTGTTCCGGATGAACAAAATTCAGGGAAAAATGTAAATCAAAACAAATCAAGGGATTATGGAAAGACATACCTATCAGACGGGACTTATTGGCAATTGCGCATTCCTGGCGCATATAAACAAGAACACAAACATCGATTGGCTTTGTTGGCCCCGCATGGATAGTTCCTTTATTTTCGGCGGATTGCTGGATAAAAAAAATGGCGGCGAATTTTCTATCCTTCCAGCCGCCGATTATTCCTCCCATCAGTACTACCTGGAAAACACCAATATCCTGTGTACTGAGATTACTACCACTGAAGGCAGTTACCGGATTACGGACTTCGCCCCGCGGTTTATGCAATTTGAGCGTTTTTTTAAACCGTTGATGCTGGTGCGCAAAATTGAGCCCCTGGAGGGATCGCCCCGTATCCGGGTAAAATGTGAACCGGTGTGCGACTATGGCGCCTATAAGCTCAAACGCATGAGAGGCAGCAGCCATATCGAATTTGCAGGTTGTGATGAAAACATACGACTCACGACCAACATTGCGGTGAGTTATCTTTTTGAAGATGAATTTTTTGTGCTCAATGATACCCGTTATCTCATCCTTACCTACGGCCATCCGCTGGAAGCGCCATTGGTTAGTACGGGAGAAAGATTTCTCCGGGAAACCATTACCTATTGGAGAACCTGGATCAAGCACTCGTCCATTGCCCATTACTTCCAGCCTTATGTGATCCGTTCGGCCCTGGCCCTGAAAATTCACCAGTTTGAAGATACCGGCGCTATCATTGCCGCCAGCACCACCAGCTTACCGGAATTTCCTGACAGTGGCCGCAATTGGGACTACCGTTATTGCTGGCTGCGGGACACCTATTATATTATCACCGCGCTCAACCATATAGGCCACTTTGAGGAGATGGAACGCTACTTCGGGTATATCACAGATATCTCGTTCTCCGGGGATTTCCGCTATCAGCCACTGTACGGCATTACAGGGCAAAAGGAGCTGGTAGAAACTATACTCCCCCACCTGGACGGATATATGAATAATAAACCGGTACGCATTGGCAACCAGGCCTATGAGCATATCCAGAATGATATTTACGGGCAGGTGCTGATTTCCATGCTACCGCTGTATACCGATCACCGCTTTGTTTTCTCAGAACGCAAAGACTCCGACCGCTGGATAGAATTACTGCTGAAGAAAATAGAGAAAACCATCGATGAAAAAGATGCAGGTATCTGGGAGTTCAGGAACATGGCCAACGTGCATTGCTATACGAACCTGTTCCAATGGGCCGGATGCTCCGCTGCAGAGAAAATGGCCCGCACCATTGGCAACCAGGCCCTGTTGCAACGCGCTACCGCACTGAAAGAACGTGCGGCTGCCCATATCGAAAGCTGTTACGACCCGGTAAGAAAAGTATATACCAATGCCGCCGGCAGTAAATACCTGGATGCCAGCACCCTGCAATTAATAATGATGAATTACCTGGATCCTGCCTCTGAGCGGGCCAGGGACCATCTCGCGGCACTAGAACGGGAATTGAAAACACCGGAAGGACTCTTTTTCCGCTACCTCCACTCCGATGACTTCGGTAAACCCAAAACCACTTTTCTCGTATGTGCGTTCTGGTATGTAGAAGCGCTGGCCTGCGTAGGCCGGCTGGATGATGCCCAACGGGAATTTGAAAGACTACTGCAGTATTCCAATCACCTGCTCCTTTTCAGCGAAGACGTGGAAGCAGAAACCGGCAGCCAATGGGGCAATTTCCCGCAGGCGTATAGCCATGTGGGTTTGATGAATGCTGCTTACCGTATTGCCATGAAACTGGATGTACCGATTTTTATATAGCAGAAAGCAGAAAGCGTAAAGCAAAAAGCTATTGTAGCGAATGATCTATGCAGATGGTTATCCGCTTTGGCGACTCGCTATAATAGCTTTTTGCTTTACGCTTTCTGCTTTCTGCTCTCTACTGCCCCTGCCCTTCCCGGTTTCTCAGGGTTCTGAGCAAATGCCTTACTTCATGATAACTTCTTAGATAATACCGCGCCGCTGATACCTGGCTGCCCACCTTTACCGTAATGGCCGTGGCTGGAACCGCCTTAAAGATATCCTCGTCCGTTATATCATCTCCCATAGCCATAATGAAATCATACTTCTTATGATTGAGCCAGCTCAGGGCGGCTTTCCCTTTATTGATCTCTATATTTTTCACTTCAATCACCTTGTCGCCGGGCAATACCTGTAATCCTTTTTCAGCCGTATAGTAACGCAGGGTATTCATCAGTTCATTGGCTCTCAATTCACCCAGCCCCGACTCCACTTTGCGGTAATGCCATACCAGCGAGTAACTCTTCTCTTCGATAAAAGAGCCGGGTGTACGGTCGGTGGCCAGTTCCATAATAGGCAACAGGTCTTTCTTCCAGTCGTCCGTTAACCCTGGTAGCTGATACCACTCCCCTGTCCGGGTTTTCTGCCAGGCGCCATGTTCAGCAATGAGATCCAGCTTCAGATGACCAAACCACTCTCCCAGCGTTTCATGGTTCCGGCCACTGATCATTACCAGGTCATTGCCTGGTATACCGGCCAGCTCTTTTAACAGCTGGTACAGGTCCTGGTCGGGAGAAGCCATGTCTATATTAGGCTGAAAGCCTACGAGTGTGCCGTCGTAATCAAGGAAGATGATGCGTTTCTTTGCCTGGAAATATTGCTGCCGGATGGCTACGGCAGTTTCCTGGTTGACCCGGCGGGCCAGCATATTTTGCTGCATTTCATTTACTTCCTGTAACCGCGCCATGAACAACTTTACCCAGTGGTGTACATTAAACTTGGCCACTACTGTCCGCATCTGTTTCATGCGCCGTTGCTGCTCTGCCAGCGGCATATCCAGCGCATCTACAATAGCGCGGGTAATAGCGCCGATATTATTCGGATTAACGATGATGGCGTCAATTAACTCTTTAGATGCGCCGGCCATCTCGCTCAGGATCAATACCCCATCATTATTATTACGACTGGCCACATACTCTTTGCTGACGAGATTCATCCCGTCGCGCATGGGCGTTACCAGGCAAATGCCGGCAAAATTATACAACGCAGATAGCGTTTCCAGGGGGAAAGCACGATAAAAATATTGCACCGGATGCCAGGTTAATGTCCTGAAACGCGCATTGATATTACCCACATACTTATCTATTTCATCCCTCAATTCCTTGTATTGTGGTACCGTATCACGGGAGGGCACCACAATCATATACAACACTGCATTCCCAATGTATTCGGGATGTAATTGCAGTAATAATTCAAAAGCCTGCAGCCGTTGCAGGATCCCTTTGCTGTAATCGAGGCGATCGATCGACAGGATCAACTGGTTCTTATCAAAGTTCTGTTCCAGGTCCCTGATCTGCTCCTGTACTTCGGGATAATTGCCCAGTGCTGCGTATTTGTTAAAGTCGATACCCATGGGAAACGTTTCCACCACGATAGCCCTGTCATTGTAAGATACAATGTTGGCCGAAGTATTCACCGGCAGGATACGGCTGGCGGCATCCAGGAAATGGCGGGTATCATCGAAGGTATGAAAGCCCATGAGATCGGCCCCCAGCATCCCTTCCAGGATTTCGGCCCTCCAGGGAATGAGGCGGAATAACTCAAAGGAAGGAAAAGGAATGTGTTGAAAAAAGCCGATGGAGATTTCCGGTAGCTCTGCCCGGATCATTCCGGGTAATAACAACAACTGGTAATCATGTATCCAGATGATGTCACCCGGTTCCGCTATCTTCAAAATAATATCCCTGAATTTTTTATTGACCTGGAAATAGGCATCCCAATAATATTGTTCATAGTGGGCATAAACAGACATATAGTGGAAAACAGGCCACAGTGTTTCATTGGAAAACCCTTCGTAAAAATTGTTGATTTCATCCTGTGTCAGGTATACCGGCACCAGGTTCATTTTTCTCAATTGCTTAGTTACTTTCTCCTGCTCTTTCTGGTCTGTAATCTCCTGTCCCGGCCAGCCTACCCAAATGTTATTACCCTCCCTGTAGATAGAGCCCAGGCCTGTGGCCAGGCCACCTTCACTGGGAGTTAACGTATAATCACCGTTTGCTTCTGAAATCTTTACCGGCAGTCTGTTCGATACAATAATGGTCTTTCGCATAGTCAGTTTATATAATCTATTATCTAATTACATTCAATAAGAATAGCCATTAACACAACAAAAATGAACCCAAAAGAGCGGAATTTACATATATACATTAATGCAATGCTGCTACAAGGCGGAAGTTGAACCACAGGATTTATCCAGAGCTGGATAAGGGCTACACCTGTAAAAATGTGAAGTTGGCAAGATAAACATTATCGGGCGGAAAAGAAAGCAGAAATACTGGAAAACAGGCTAAGAACGGCCACCAGTAAGGATCGATCAACGGCGACCCAATGTCATGAGAATAACACCGGAGATAACAATGGCAGCTGATACGCCTACCATCGCACTAATATCTTCATGCCCGATGGCCCAGCCGAGAAATAAGGCTACAATGGGATTGATATAGGCGTAGGTGGCCGTGAGGCGGGGCGGCGCATTTTTCGACAACCAGCTATAAGATGTATAACCTACCAGTGATCCGATAAACACTAGATAAAAATAAGCCTGCCATCCTTCTGTTGTCATAAACGGAATGGTATCCATGGCGCCCGGCTCAAAAACGAGACTTACCAGGAAAGAGAATACACCCCCTGCCAGCATCTGGATAGCAGTGCTGGTAATCTGGGTAGGCATTGGCAATCGCGGTACTAACAGCGTGCCGGCCGCCCAGCAGATATTGCCCGCTACAACAATGCCCACCGGCCATAAGGGAAAGCTGCGGGCCTCCTGTACATGGAAGGGATTGAATAACAGGAACAACCCTACGAAACCGACTATAATACCCAACATAGTTAAATAAGACGGGCGCTTACGGCTGAAAAATGCCCAGTCCATCCCCATGATCCAGGCAGGCATAGCTGCTACCATCAGCGCCACCAGTCCTGATGGCATATGATGAACAGCCAATGCGACGGTAGTATTACCTATGCCTATCAGCGCAATGCCGACTAAACAAGCCGACAGGAACTGGCGACGATGCGGCCAGCTTCTCTCTTTTATATAACCAATCACTCCTAACAGGCTTCCCGCCAACAAAAAGCGCATCGCCGACAGCATAAAGGGTGGTACCACTTTGGTGGCGATCTTCATACCCAGGTAAGTAGAACCCCAGATAATATATACCGCCAGCAGGCAAAAGATCAGTTTAGAAGATATAGTACTCCCTGTTTCCTTACTCATGACGATTTCTTTTTAGCTCGCTGATAACTCCGTGTTACTTTGTCTACGTCGCCGCAGGTGCTCATACTGCACCAACGCCGGGACCCGTTCCTGCTTTTGTCCAGGAACAGCCATCCGCAGGCGGGACATTCCTTTACAGGCATGGGCTTATCGGTCGTGTACAAATCTACCGCCGATTTTACCAGCCACCAGTATACCTGCTCCAGGGCAGGCGCGTTGAATTGCAATTGCCCTCCGCCTGCTACCCAGGCAATTTCAATATTAGCATAGGCCTCACCAATGTAACTGTTGAACTGAAACAAATCTGCCGGCGCCGGGCGTTTGCCGGATGCCTTGTATAGAAACAGCCGGTGCAGCAATTCCCTTAACGCTATGCTTTTGTCAAAAACAACGGCCGCCTTTTGCGGATAGTCTTTTGCCAACCGCTCCAAGGTATGGATCGTTTTGGCAGGTAAGCTGCCCGTATGTCCATACCATTGCAATACATCTTTGAAGTGATGCAGGTAATCTACGAGCGGTATCTTCTTCCGGTTACTGATGGTATTGATAAAATCGAGACACAAAATACCACCATCCAGCCGGAGGTCCGTAATCGATTTTTGAGCAGACATATCCCTATAATTTGACCAGGTGCAACAAAGATAAATCTAAATATTAACCAGTAAAACTTATTTTACTGGTTAATAAAAAATAAGGGTAAAATGGCGAATTATATTCTTTAAACCACCACTTTAATAATAAATATACAAACAATTATAAATCAATTATTTTACAAACAAAAAAGCAGCCCATTAAGAGCTGCTTTTCCTATGCTGATGATAGTATTTTAATCTGTCGGAATTTCAAATCCCCATTTATTTCTTCGGTAGCACCTTAAAGATACATTATTTATTTAACATATACTTCAATAATTGCATTTACAGGTCTCCGGGGGGCATAAAATGTATCCACCTGGTGGTAATCTTTCTTTAGCTCCTCTCTCAGGGCGAAGGGAAAAAAGTTGTTCAGACCGGGGGCATATTCAAACAACACGAGGTCATAGTGACCTTCCTGTACCTTCTGTTTAAAGGTGGCCAACTGCCGGTTAAACATCCCTACACCCAGGTGATACCATAAGGGATAATCAGGACCGGTTTCCAGTTTATATGGCATTGCTGCCGCCAATGGCGTAAGTTCGGTCATATTCAGCACTTTGATGTTTTCCTTCTTTTCTTTGACTATTGGCAGCGCCAATACCCGATCCATCCCTTTCACGGTCGATTCGGGCATATATACCTTACGGAATGGCTTCAGGCTGGAAAACACCCAGGAAGATACGGGGATGTCGATGGTGTCGGTATTCAACATAAAGTTGCGCCGGTTTACCACGTTTTCATGATTAGGATTATGGGCATCGGCAACTTCATGTGTAGGGAACAGGCGGTCAGCAAACCGGCCTACATACTTCCACCAGGTACCCGACCACCAGAAAAGCACCAGCAAAGTAGCCCCCAGCATCACCTTCGGGCGGCTGATATCTATTTTCAACAGCTCGCATAAGTAAGTGGCAATGAAGGCAAAAGCAAAACTGTGGAAGAAAATATTGTTGTCTGGCGGCGTATAGCTGGTCACCTGGAAAATAGCCGCTTCGCCTAAAATACCCAGGGTCAACAGTGCAAACAATACCTGTCTCCGTTGCAGCAGCCAGGTATTCCATTGTCTTACGCTGGCTACGAGACACAGCACTACCAGCACCAGGTAGCCCTTAATCCAGTCGGAACCGCCCATGATTTCATCCGTAAAATCGTTTATGGCTAACCGTGAGCTGTGAGGTGGCTGCCCATGGTTGAACCAATAAGCAAACCCCGGCATCAGCGGCTTAATCATGAACACCGCTATCAGTATAAACATGCCAATGAACACGGGGAAGTCGATCCAGCGCTTTGTCTGGAAGCAATTATACGCCAGTAGCGCCAGGCATAGCATGAAGGCCATACCGCCGCCGTCTTGTTTGGTGAAGACAGACAGGAAGATGAAAAATGCGGCGCCCGCCATCCAGGCATAACTACGTTGACGACTATCCGAAAAGAAGGCCTTCAGGAGAAAACTGATACCTACCAGTTCATATACAATCACCGTATGGTTATACCAGGGCCAGAAGTTGAAGAACGAATAAGACAATACAAAAACCAACACCGACAACAGGCGTGCCCCTTTGGGCAGATCCAGGCTTTTGAGAATAGAGCGGAAAGCAAAACCTGCAATAATATTAATAAACACCTGGGCTTTTACCAGCGTAATCAGCTCAGGCCCAAAGATTTTGAAGAAGATAGCGGGAATAATCCAGTAACCGTATCCCAGCGGCGTACCAAAATCCTTATAGGGGATTTGTCCGGACGATAGTCGATAGGCTCCCTCCCAGGACAGGAATATATTTACCCGGTAAGGAAAAGTAACGAACAGGGGAACCAATGCCAGTACGATAATAATAATGCTTTCGGTAATGGACCACTTGCGGTCCTTTAGGGAAATAAGCGACATAGAAAATTGGGATTAGCGGTTATCTGTAATAATCCGGTAATGTGAATGGTGGCAAAAGTAATTGAATAAATTGTATCTTGGCCTGTCAGAATCAACTTTTTAGTTCCCCATGAAATACATTCAATTACTCAGGCCAAAACACTGGATAAAAAATGCATTCCTTTTTATTCCGCTTTTCTTTGCAGGGGAAATCTTCAACACCACCAAACTAATACAGCTGCTGATCTCTTTTGTTGCGTTCAGTTTAGTGGCCAGCAGCATCTATATTTTAAATGACTACCGTGATGTGGCTGCCGACCGGTTGCACCCCGTGAAATGTAAACGGCCACTGGCCTCAGGGGCTATTTCCACCACGGCGGCACTATGGCTCTTTATATTGTGTGTGGCGGGGGGATTTGCCATTGCCTGCCTGGTGAGGGAGAAATTCGCGTTTGTACTGGGTCTCTATTTTATCATGAACCTGGCTTACTGCTTCGGGCTGAAGAATATCTCTATC
Source organism: Chitinophaga eiseniae (assembly GCF_012641265.1). Lineage (GTDB taxonomy): Bacteria > Bacteroidota > Bacteroidia > Chitinophagales > Chitinophagaceae > Chitinophaga > Chitinophaga eiseniae_A. The sequence continues at coordinate 869,464 of NZ_JABAHZ010000001.1, forward strand.
CTCGACATTATGATCCTATCGGTGGGATTTGTGCTGCGGGTGAAGGCCGGCGGTGTAGCAGCCGAGGTTGCCATTTCAGAGTGGCTGATGATCATGATCTTCCTGCTGGCCCTGTTTATGGCTATCGCCAAGCGCCGGGATGATATCCTGATAAAAATGGATTCCGGCAAAGAGATGCGGAAAGCGGCCTCCGGGTATAATATGGATTTTCTCAATGTGATGTTGGCGCTGGTATCGGCGGTCATCATTGTATGTTATTTAATGTATACCATTTCGCCCGAAACCCAGCTCCGGTTTAAGACCTATCGCCTATATTACACCACACTCTTTGTAATTGGCGGATTATTACGATATTTGCAAATAACCTACGTGGAGAACAATACCGGCTCTCCCACTAAAATCCTATATAAAGACCGTTTTATTCAATTAACCATATTCCTGTGGGTGCTTAATTTTTATATTTTAATTTATTTACCGACAGACAAAACATTTTTTGAATAATGCAAAAACGGTTAGCAAATTGGGGTAACTACCCGGCTATTACCAGTGACGAAAACGCCTTTACCCAGGAAGAACAACTCCGGAAGTATGTGGTAGCCAATACCCATATGATAGCCCGTGGTAATGGACGTTGTTACGGAGATGCCTCTCTCGGGGCACACAGCATTTCTATGCTGAAGTACGATAAAATGCTGGCCTTCGACATCGAAAAGGGCATTATGGATGTACAGGCGGGCGTAACCCTGGATCAAATCCTCGATATCATAGTTCCTAAAGGTTGGTTTTTACCTGTAACACCAGGCACCAAATATATTACCGTAGGTGGCGCAGTAGCTTCAGATGTACATGGAAAGAACCATCACGTGGATGGCGCTTTCTCCGGCCACATCATCGATATGGATGTACTCACCGGCTCCGGCGAAACCATTTGCTGCTCTGCCAGTCAACACCCCGACCTATTCTGGGCCACCTGTGGCGGTATGGGTCTCACCGGCGTTATTACCCGGGTGAAATTCGGTTTAAAGCAAATCTCTACCGCCTATATCCGTCAAACACAGCTGAAAGCAAAAAACCTGGAGGAAGTGATCCGGCTTTTTGAAGAATATAAACACTACACCTACTCCATGGCCTGGATCGATTGCCTGCAAAAGGGCGATAGCTTTGGGCGCAGTATTCTCATTGTAGGTGAACATGCCACCCCGGAAGAGCTCAGTGCAGCGCAACGGAAGGCGCCCCTTACGCTGCCGGCTAAACGAAAGCTGACCCTGCCCTTTAACCTACCCTCTTTTGTATTGAACACTTTTACCGTAAAGGCGTTTAATTGGTTGTATTACGGGAAGAACTATAAAAGGGAAATGCATAAAGTCATTCCTTACGAACCATTCTTTTATCCGCTCGACGCCATCCTCCACTGGAACCGGGGCTATGGTAAAGCAGGGTTTGTACAGTACCAGTTTGTCGTTTCCCTGGAACAGAAAGATGGGCTGATTGCCATCCTCAAACGCATCAGCGACAAAGGCTGGGGGTCCTTCCTGGCAGTATTAAAAGTATTTGGTAAACAGGAAAGCCTTATCTCCTTTCCGATGGAGGGCTATACACTAGCCCTGGATTTCCCCATACGAAAAGGATTGTTTGAATTCCTGGATGAGCTGGATGAAATTGTATTACAATATGGAGGCAGGCTATACCTGTCTAAAGATGCCCGGATGAAACGGGAAATATTCTGGAACAGTTATCCCAATGCCGGCAGGTTTGCTGACATTGTGAAGCAATATAACAGCAACGCCCGGTTTGAATCCCTCCAATCGGAGCGTTTGTCATTGACTAAATAGTGTACCCTATTAACGAAACACCACATGCCGACCATTTTACTTTTAGGCGCCGGTTCCGATATGGCTATCGCTATTGCGCGGAAGTTTGCTGCCGAAAAATATAATATACAGTTAGCAGCACGGGCTGCCGACACCCTTATCCCACAACAGCAGGATTTGCAGGTACGTTACGGCGTTACCGTTACCACCCATGCCTTTGATGCCACCAACTTTACCTCGCATGCTGCGTTTTATGCGGGGCTGCCTGCAACGCCAGATATTACCATCTGTGTATTTGGCTATCTCGGCGACCAGGAAAAAGCGCAGCAGCAATGGGACGAAGCGGTCAACATTATTAATACCAACTATACCGGGGCGGTATCCATTCTCAATGTGGTGGCCAACAGTTACGCTGATAGAAAACAGGGCGTTATTGTGGGGATCAGCTCTGTTGCCGGTGAAAGAGGAAGACAAAGCAACTATATATATGGCAGCGCCAAGGCCGGTTTTACCGCTTACCTGAGCGGGCTGAGGAACCGTCTTTTTCGTAGTGGCGTGCACGTAATGAGTGTGCAACCGGGGTTTGTAAATACCCGGATGACACAACACCTTACCCTGCCCCCATTACTGACTGCCCAACCGGAAGCGGTGGCCCAGGCTATCTTTAAAGGAATAGAGAAAAAGAAAAATGTGCTGTATGTTAAATGGCACTGGAGATATATTATGCTCATTATCAAACTTATTCCCGAAAGCATTTTCAAAAAACTATCCTTGTGATCATCGCTTTTTTCGATTTCGACGGCACCATTACTCATAAAGATACCCTATGGGAAATTATTAAGTTCCACAGGGGGCGGGCGGCTATGTATGCTGGTGTAGTACAACTGGCGCCGGCGTTTATCCGCTACTTTTTGAAAATGATGCCGGCCCAGGAATTAAAGGAACAGGTATTGGGATATTTCTTTGCAGATATGCCCGTAGCTGAATTCACGGCAGGCTGTGAAAAATTTTCCCGGGAACGATTACCCGCACTGATCCGTCCTTTAGCGTTGACGGCTATACGAAAGCATCAGCAGCAGGGCCATCATGTGGTAGTAGTAACCGCCTCGGCGCAGGACTGGGTAGCCTCCTGGTGCAGGCGGGAAAACATCGTTTGCCTGGGCACCCGGCTGGAAGTAAAAAATAAAGTAATTACAGGGAAGATACAGGGACTCAACTGTAATGGAGAAGAAAAGGTAAACCGTATCCGCCAGGCGTATCACCTGGAGAACTTCCAGGAAATATATGCCTATGGCGATACCAAAGGCGACAGGCCCATGCTGGCGCTGGCACAACATACCGGGTATAAACCTTTCCGGAGCATGTAAATCAGTACTTCACGACATAAAAAATGCCCTACCATTACGGCAGGGCATTTTTTTTATTGTAACAGATTGATTGTACACTTCTATCAGGCGGCCTTAGCCTGCTTCATCTGTGCAGGTGTAACCAGCGCAGGTTTCAGCTTGATAATACCCACAAAATTCAGCAACTTCATTACCTGGTAGCTGGGATCCAGCTCATACCATTTCTTAGCAAAGTTAGGACTGTCTTTGAATTTGTGGTGGTTATTCTGGAACAGTTCTCCGAGTAACACAATACCCCATGGAGAGGTGTTCCTGGAATGATCGCCGTTATCAAAATTCTGGTAACCATATTTGTGTCCGCACCAGTTAACGATAGCTCCTTGTACAGGTCCCATCAGGAAGTGGATAGGCAGCAATAAATAAAGATACCACATACCGGCAGGCACAAATACCACATAAAAAGCTACATAGGCAGCCATCCATGCAAAGCGGGTAATGTTGCTGTCGCCGAATTTATCCATGGCATCCCATTCTGGTAATGGTTCTGCAGTGAATTTAGGATCTACCACGTTTGTACGGGTTACAAAACCATTATAGATTTTGCGGGTTTGTACCATCATACCCCAAACATCTTTAAAGAAGTGCGGAGAATGCGGGTCATGTTCGGTATCGCTAAACTCGTGGTGCATGCGGTGCATGACGCCATAAGCTCTTGGTATCAGGTAAGATGATCCCTGGAAAAACCAGGTGCCGAAATAAAAGAAACGCTCCCAGAACTTGCTGGTAGTATACATCTGGTGAGATGCATACCTGTGTAAATAGAATGTGTGAAAAAACAAGGAAAAGAACCAGTGCACACAAAAGAATATCAGGATCGCCGTCATTTCTATACTTTGTAAAGTGACAAATAAGCGCCAAAGGTACACTAATTTGACCGATAAACCCATAAAAAAAGCCATCCGGTTGGTGAAGGAAACGTTAAAATACTTTTAACGCTCAATATTTCTTCACCCTTCGTAACTCCAACATATTCATACCGTTACCCGTAAGCCCGGTTACATTCGGCTGTACCAGCCTGATCACCTCATCATAAAACAGGGGCACCACGGCGGCATCTGAAGTAATCATGTTATCCATGGCCTGGTACTGTTTATAACGAATACTATCATTGTTTTCTTCGAGCGACTGCTCATACAGGCGATCGAAAACCGGGTTGTTATAGCGGGTATAATTGGGAGGCGCCGGGTTTTTACTGTAGAACATCGCCAGGTAGCTTTCCGCATCGGGATAGTCGGCAATCCAGCTGCCCCGGAAAAAGAGTGCCTGGGATTTGGCGGTTTGCTCCAGCAACAGGCTTTTCTGTACTACCTCAACCTGTATGTGGATTCCTATCTCCTGCACCTGGTTGGCTACATAGTTGGCCAGGTCGGCGTAAATGGGGATAGACAGTAACTTGATTACCGGTAACCCCTTTCCGTCAGGATAGCCGGCTTCCCTCAGCAGCTGCCGGGCCAGCCCGGGGTTGTAGGAATATCCCCTTACCTGGCTGGAATCGAATGAGGGCAAGCCCGCCGGCACAAATCCGGAGGTAGCCGCCGTACCTATACCGTTGCGCAGGTAGGTCATCATTTTGATACGGTCTATACTATAATTGATCGCTTGCCTTATTTTCTTCAGGCGCAGGGGCGAGTTACGTACCAGGGAATTACTGCTGTCGGCCAGGATGCCCAGGTATTCGGTATTCAGGTAGGGATGTTTGCTGAGTACCATTTTCCCCTCCCATTCCTTTCGCAGGCGACCTTGTTTGGTCAACACCTCATCTTTAAATGAAGCGTCGATATCATTCATAAAATCCAGTTGACCCTGGCGAAAGAGCAGGAACTCAGATGCTTTGCTTTCCAGGAAGCTCACCTGTACTGCCTCCAGGTATGGTAAACGTTGCCCGTTTTTGTCTTTCTCAAAATAACCAGAATTACGGTGCAGCACCAGGGCCTGGCCTTCATCCCAGAAGAAAAAGCGGAAAGGGCCGGTACCACAGGGGTGGCTACGAAAGTCTTTCCCGTATTTTTCCACCGCCTCATGAGGTATCACAGAGCAGTATTGCATGCTGAGAATGCCCAGTATCGGATGGAAAGGCCGGTACAGGGTAATGGAAAACGTGGAATCATTAACGGCCCTGAATCCGCTGTCGGCGCTGAGTTTACCATTGAATATCCAGGCGCCCGAGGATGCGGTAGCCGGGTCCATGATGCGCTTCAGGCTATATACCACATCGTGGGCTGTCATACGGCGGCCTTTCCCACCCGGGAAAATATCGCTGTCGTGGAAATAAACATCCGTGCGCAGATCGAAGGTATAGGTGCGGTGATCGGCCGACACCTGCCATTGCCTGGCCAGCGAAGGGCGGATTTCCAGGTTACTGTCGGGTTCCACCAACGTATTATATAACTGCTTTACCGCCCATATTACTTCCTGGCTTTTGGCAAAGGCCGGGTCCAGGCTGGCAATCGTATAGGTACTGTTGTACCGGAATACCTGCAACGACCGTTTTTCTGACGGCTTACAGGCTACCCACAATAAGCCGCTGAAGAGAACAAGCCCCCATTTAACTATAACCGCCTGACAATAACAACTTTTCATTTGGCAGTAAATTAATATCTTTCAGGTTAAAATATACGAATAATATGCGCGGCATCACAATGCTTTGTATAGTGTTATTGGCAACATTGGCCTCCAGCGCCCAGGAACACTTCACCCGGGCGGATAGCCTGCGGGGCAATATCAATGCTCCTCAACGTGTATGGTGGGACGTTATTCACTACGACCTGCATGTAACTGTTAACACGGAAGACAGCACCTTCAGCGGTTTCAACACCATTACCTATAAGGTATTGAAACCCGATACCCTCCTGCAGATAGATCTGCAAACACCTATGGTGATAGACAGCGTTATACAGGACAAGAAATCCCTGCCCGTTACCCGGGACGGCAATGCCTGGTTTATCAGGTTGTCATCTCCCCAAACAAAAGATAAAAAGAAACAGCTCACCGTATTCTATAGCGGTAAACCCCGGGTAGCTAAAAATGCGCCCTGGGACGGTGGCATCGTCTGGGCAAAAGATGAGAAAGGCCGTCCCTGGATAGCCAGCGCCGTACAGGGTATCGGCGCCAGCATCTGGTGGCCTAATAAAGATGTCCAGAGCGATGAGCCCGAGGCAATGACGATCAACGTAACCGTGCCCAATGAACTGGTGGATGTATCCAACGGGCGGCTGAAGAAAACCATTGAAAACGGCGATGGCACCCATACCTATGTATGGCAGGTGAACAACCCGATCAATAATTATGATGTGGCAGTGAACATTGGTAATTATATAGAGATGAAAGACAGTTACTCCGGAGAGGGCGGCAAGCTGGAACTGGGTTACTGGGTATTGGATTATAATGAAGAAAAAGCCAAAGAACATTTCCAGGTAGTAAAGCCTATGCTGAAGTGCTTCGAATACTGGTTTGGTAAATACCCTTTTTACCAGGACAGCTACAAGCTGGTAGAAACGCCTTTCCTGGGTATGGAGCACCAGAGTGCAGTAGCTTATGGCAACAAGTTCAAAATGGGTTATAAGGGCACCGATCTTTCCGGCACCGGCTGGGGGTTAAAATGGGATTTTCTTATTATCCATGAAAGCGGGCATGAATGGTTTGGCAACAGTATTACCAGTAAAGACCTGGCAGACATGTGGATACATGAATCCTTTACCAATTATTCTGAAACACTTTTTACAGAATGCCAATATGGACTGAAGGCGGCAAATGAATACCTGCAGGGCATCCGGAAGAACATTAAAAATGATGTGCCTATCATTGCGCCCTATGGCGTGAATGCAGAAGGCAGCGGAGATATGTATTACAAAGGAGCCAACATGATCCATAATATCCGGCAGATCATGGAAAACGATGAGGCCTTCCGGCAAATGCTGAGGGGACTGAATAAAACCTTCTACCATCAAACGGTGACCACCAAAGAAATAGAGCAATTTATGAGCAATGCCGTAGGTATGGATCTGAGCAAAGTGTTTGATCAATACCTCCGTCATACAACCGTGCCCACACTGGAATACCGGTTTAAAGGCCAACAGGTGCAATACCGCTGGGTAACGGATGTAAAGGATTTCAATATGCCGGTAAAAGTAAAGCTGAGCGACAACGGTTATAAATTAATATATCCGGGAACGTTATGGCGTAGTTCCAGCGTTACGTTGACTAATATGAAGGACTTTGAGGTAGATAAGAACTTTTATATTCACACGAAGCAGGTACAATAAGGTATCATGGTCCATCAGCGGGAAAGTAGTTTTTTGCTGATGGGCCTTTTTTAGCCCTTCAGCAATTTAAATGCGTGGGAAGTACTGTTATTCAGGAAACCATATGCTGCCCACAAAATGGAAAGGGGCTCAATACTCCGGCTCATTTCAATCCTCCCCATATCGGCTACATCCTCCCAGCCTATCTGGAATAATAAATCGGTGACTTCTTTTTTGGCAATGGGGTTATTTCCTGCAATAAACATAGTGGGTGCGCCTTCCCTGAAATTAGGTAAAAACATGCGTTCATGGCCTATGCAGCTCAGGGCTTTCACCACATTGGCATCAGGTGGTAACCAGGCCTGTATTTGTTCGCCGGCAGAATTATTATGGCCAATAGTAAAGGTGAGTCTACCGTGATCATCGGGGCCTTTGCCATCCAGGGGATTGGTGACATCTACCACGGTTTTGGTTTTGAAGTTCCAGATACCTGCTGCTTCTATGGCTTTTTGTGTGCCGCCCCAGCTGGTACAGATCAATAACATGTCACCGAATTCGGCGGCCTGCCTGAAAGTACCTGCCATGGCCTGTTTCCCCTGTTTCTTCACCCATTGTTGCAACGATTCCCTGGAGGGATTCCGGGTACCGATAGTAACATCATGTCCATTTCGGATAAGCCCTACACCTAGGGTTAATCCTACCGGACCGCTTCCAAGGATACCAATTTTCATGCGCAATTATTTAAGGATAGTGCGAAACATGAAGATAACTAAAAAAGCTGAAAGCTTAGGGCTTTCAGCCCTAAGCAACTTTAGTAAAGACAGCCACCCATTGTATTATATTTACATTTAATATTTATACCTTATGCTTTCCGTTCTTGCAACAGGTATCCCAGGAAACGTTGCATTCCCTGTCTTTTAGCCGGGGTAAGCGGATAACTGATGTTATGGATATAGTAGGTAGCCAGGTCGTAGATATCGTAAGGATTTTCTGCCACTACTGCCGGGATATTCCTAATACCCAGGCTGGTAGCGTTATTGAACTCTTTTATGAACTCCGCGGGAAGCTGTTTATTACTGATCCAGGCAGCAAAAACAAAAGGCAGGCTGGTAAAGCGTACCCAATTTTCTGCCAGGTCATATATATAAGGAGATACTTTACGCTGCGCCAATGCACGATCACCAATCACCAGGCCGGCGTCGGTGCCTTTGATCTGGTCCTGGTAATCGCCGTTGGTAACCACAAATTCCACATCGAGCTTCCAGTACTCGCGTACCAGCACCTGGAGCAGCGCTACAGAGGTACGGCTTTGGTAGTCGAGGTAAATACGTTTTATTTCATTCAGGGGTACATCGCTATATAAACAAACAGAGGCCACTGGTCCTTCTGCACCGATACAATAATCTGCTATGATATGATATTCTTTCAGTTCCGGAATAATAGCCACTGGCACCAGGGCTACGTCTACCTCTCCATCTATCAGCTGTTGGGCTATCTTAGCCGGATAATCCATCGATAATTCCATCATCTCCATCACCGGATGATTCCTGAATCCATATAATAAAGGCTTCGTATTCAAATAACTTACAGCCGCAACTTTTACTTTCCGTTCCAATTTCAGTAATTTTGAAGCTGCAAAAGTAATTAAATCCCGGTTAACAAGTTCCAAATGAATATTTGTTGGCGGGTAAATGTGACTTGTTGCCGCTAAAAACGTTAATTGTAATACTGGAATATGCAACTACAACCTTTAACTGCCATTTCTCCGCTGGACGGGCGCTATCGCAAGCAACTGGACGAGCTGGCCAATTATTTTTCTGAATTTGCGTTGATCCGTTACCGTGTGATGGTAGAGGTGGAATATTTTATTGCACTGTCGGAGCAGAAGCTGTTTACACTGCCCAAAGCCAAATTCCCTGCCCTGCGTAAGATTTACCAGGAGTTCACCATCGAGCATGCACAGCTGATCAAAGACACAGAAAAGATTACCAACCACGATGTAAAGGCAGTGGAGTATTTTCTGAAGAATGAACTGAAAAACCTGGGACTGGAAGATAAACTGGAATGGGTGCACTTCGGCCTCACCTCCCAGGACGTGAACAATACTGCTACTCCTCTCTTCTGGAAAGATGCTATCGAGCACGTATATATGCCGGCCCTGGCTAACCTGATCCTGGAGCTGAAGAAACTGGGCGAATCCTGGATGAAAGTACCGATGCTGGCCCGTACCCACGGGCAACCCGCTTCGCCTACCATTCTCGGTAAAGAAATACTGGTATTTGTAGAGCGCCTGGAAGGCCAGGTGAACCTGCTGGGACATATTCCTTTCGCAGCTAAGTTTGGCGGCGCTACCGGTAATTTCAACGCGCACTACGTATCTTTCCCTAAAATCAACTGGGAAAAATTCGGTGAAAAATTCGTGAACACCACGCTGGGCCTGCAACGTATGAAATATACCACGCAGATTGAGCACTACGATAATATCTCCGCACAGTTCGATGCGCTGAAGCGTATCAATACAATATTACTGGATTTCTGCCGCGATATATGGACTTACATCTCCATGGACTACTTCAAGCAGAAAATCAAGAAAAATGAAGTAGGTTCCTCTGCGATGCCGCACAAGGTAAACCCGATTGACTTCGAAAACGCAGAAGGTAACCTGGGACTGGCGAACGCCCTCTTCGAGCACCTTAGCGCCAAGTTGCCTATCTCCCGCTTACAGCGCGATCTGACCGATTCCACGGTATTACGTAACCTGGGCGTTCCTTTTGGTCATACCCTGCTGGCAACCAAATCTATCCAGAAGGGATTGGGCAAACTGATCCTGAATGAAGCCAAGCTGAAATACGACCTGGAAAACAACTGGGCGGTAGTGGCAGAAGCCATTCAAACGGTATTGCGTCGTGAAAACTACCCGCAACCCTACGAAGCCCTGAAGGAGCTGACCCGTGGCGGAGAACAGATTACACAGAAAAGCATGCACAAGTTTGTTGATGGTCTGAAGATCAGCGCTGCGCTGAAGAAAGAACTGAAAGCGATTACACCACATAACTATACCGGTTTGTGGTAAGCTGATACCTTTATCATAAAAAAAGCTCCGTCCCAGGGACGGAGCTTTTTTGTTAACTCCCGAAAGCAATTTCTGCGATCAATACGTTTCAGTGCATTACTGCGCTTAGGTTAAACAAACGCTGTTCTTGTATTAATTTCTATTTTCTGTTTCTCCCCTTCCTGTTGTTACAGATAATACCGGCAATAAATCACCTGCATAGGTTGTCATCACCTCGTTATGGGTCTTTCCCAGGAAAATAACTTGCTTGAAAACTACCGGTATACCGGAGTGGGTAACAACAAGGGGTAGGTGCTAAAAGCGATGCAAATATATAAATAATGATACTATTATAGAATTATTACAGGCATTTTTTTGTTAATAACTGGTTAAGAAACAGGGTATAAAGGGGAAGGCCCCGGATCTTTAGAACACATCTCTCAGATGCATTAAATCATAGGTGTCGCCATAAAAAGTAATGGCGATAATATCGAACCGGATACTTACAGGATGCAAGGCATATTGCAGCAGGTAATCGGTGGCCACACTGCGGATGTGTTCCTCCTTTTTATAGTTGACTGCCTCTTCCGGCCATCCATAACGATTGCCGCAACGCGTTTTTACTTCAATAAAATAGATACTGTTATCTTTTCCGGCAATGATGTCTATTTCTCTACGACCGGATTTCCAATTGACATGCAACACACTGCAGTGGCGGCGCACATAAGCCTGGGCAATGGCTTCGCCCTGCAGGCCCAACGATAAATGATGCATATATTTTCAGGGTTAGGTATCACAAACTGTTAAGCGGGAATAATCACGGGAAAAATATTCTACTTAACACCTATTTTTGCAGGCATATAAATTTATTCATTCTCTGCTATTAAACAAGTAAAACAGATAACCATATATGAACTTATTCAGACTGGAAGGAAAAGTACAGCATTACGCATGGGGAGGATATACCTACATTCCTGAATTACTGGGCATCAAGCCTACTGATCAACCTAGTGCAGAATACTGGATGGGTGCGCATCCCAGCGCTCCTTCCCTCATTACTACGGCTAGCAGCCAGGAACCGCTGAACCAGCTGATACAGCAGGATCCGGCCAATATTACCGGCCCGGCGGTATGGGAAAAATTCAAAGAGCTGCCCTTCCTTTTTAAGATACTGGATGTAAAAGACATGTTGTCCATACAGGTGCATCCTACTAAAAGCGAAGCAGAGAAAGGATTTGCCAGGGAAAATGCAGAAGGCATTCCGCTGAATGCGCCCAACCGCAACTATAAAGACGACAACCATAAACCTGAAATTATGGTGGCGTTGAGCGAGTTTTACCTGTTACACGGCTTTCTGCCACATGCACAGTTGCAGGAGGTGTTAAATGCGGTACCGGAATTTACTTCACTGGTAAGCATATACGAAAATGAAGGTTACTTCGGTCTGTATAAGAATGTAATGGAGATGCCACAATCGTTGGTGAATATTATTCTCCGCCCGCTGACCGATCGCCTCATACCGTTGTACAAAGCTAACCAGTTAGCGAAAACAGATCCGGGCTTCTGGGCTGCCCGGGCCGTGTTAAATGATCCTAACAGCAAGGATAAACTGGACAGGGGTATCTTCTCTATCTACTTCTTTAATATCATGCAGGTACAGGCCGGGGATGCCGTGTTCCAGGATGCGGGTGTACCACATGCCTATCTCGAAGGACAGAACGTAGAGCTGATGGCCAATTCCGACAATGTACTGCGTGGCGGTCTTACTCCCAAACATGTAGATGTACCGGAGCTGCTGAAACATACCCGTTTTGAAGGTATCCACCCACATATCATAAAAGGCGATCTGAGTGCCGATGGACTGGAAAGAATCTATCCATCGCCTGCTCCCGATTTCGAAGTAAGCAAAATAAATATCTCCGAAGGACAAACCTATCAGCATACTGCCCGGGCGGCAGAAATCCTGATCGTGATAAACGGTAGCGCTACTATTAAAGGAGAAGACACCATTGCCCTGCAGAAAGGCCAATGCGTTTTCACAGCGTACAATGCTACTTACCAGGTTACCGGAAATGCGGAGATTTTCAAGGCTACTGCTGGGAGGCTGAAAGCTTAAAGCAGAAAGCAAAAAGCTATTGTGGAGGATTATCTTCGCGAATATTAAAAATCGCGTGGTCATACTCCACAATAGCTTTTTGCTTTCTGCTTTAAGCTTTTAGCTTTAAATAATAATCACCGTTTTTCCCTTGCCTTTCGCCTGGCGGCTCAGGGCAATAGCATCCGGCACCTCCTCCAGCCTGATTTTATTTTCTACGGGCACCTGTAGGTCGCCCCGGTCAATAATGAGTGAAAGCGTGTCGAGCGAAGCGGCGCTTCCCTTGGTTTCGAAATTGCCTCCATGAATGCTCCGGGCCTTGAGGGCGGCTTCATCAGCTACAAACATAGTCGTCAGCGCTCCCCCACCGGGTCTTACCAGGTCGAGATTAGCTGTAAATCCGTCGCCATTGCTGGCTACATCGATCAATCCATCTACGCCACCAGGATATTTTGCTTTCACCTGTTGAGCCAGGGGTGCCGCTTTATAGTTAATTGTTACCGTGGCGCCCAGCTTTTTCATTCTCTCAGCGGCAGCATCATCGCCCACCGTAGCTATCACATGAATGCCCTGTAATTTTGCCAGCTGTACGGTAAAAGAGCCTACGCCGCCGGTAGCGCCCACTACCAGGAGGATATCGCCTTCCTGCAGATTCAGGTGGTCCAGCATTTGCTGTGCTGTCATGCCGGAAGTAGGCACTGCTGCGGCTTCGGCGGCCGACAGGCTGGACGGCGCCAGCGTAAGCCCCGATTTCTCCGGTACGATGGCATACTCGGCATAGGAGCCTTCTCCGATAGGCGCGTGAATAAACTGCCCATATACCTTATCGCCTTTTTTGAACCGGGTAACGCCTTCGCCTACCTCTTCCACCGTACCTGCGCCATCCACGCCCATGATGAGCGGAAACTGGTGCGGCATGGCTCCATCCATAATACCATCTACCATTTTCCAGTCAAATGGATTGATGCCGGCGGCGGCTACTTTAATCAACACTGTGCCTGGACGCACCGCTGGCTTGGGTAAATCCATCACTGCGGGAATGTCTTTAAATTTCGATACGGCTACCGCTTTCATAAGAATGTTTTTAATATGTAGAAAGATATATTGATTTACAATCGTGGATCTACCGCTTCACTCTCTAACGCTAAAATAGCAAATACGCATCGATGTACCAGCTGCAAAGGTTCTTTATTTACAAATCGCTCCAGCGCTTCCAATCCCAGGGCAAATTCCCGCAATGCCAGTGATCGTTTCCCGGAGAGCTTACGGCTGCGCAGGCGCTCTAAATTTTCTTCTGCGTCGTATTCCGGTCCATATATGATCCGCAGGTATTCCTTTCCACGGATTTTAATCGCCGGTTGAATCAGCCCTTTGGCATCTTTGCTGAGGAAAGTATATGGTTTGATAACCATCCCCTCTCCTCCTGCGGCAGTTAGCTGCTCCCACCAGGTGATGGCGGCCTTTTCGCTTTCGGCGTCCCCGATGTCTGTCAACAAATAAGACGTAGCAAATAGTATTTGTTCATCGCCGGCACAAATATTTTTTATGGCAGACATATGCCACTCATGGTCCCTGTCGAAGTACGTTTTACCTTCCGTGGCCATGATATGAAACGGCGCCAGTTTATAGTCGCTGAGCTCATTTACCGGCCAGCAATACTGCCGGTAAGCATCTGTATACCGCGTTGTTTGCTCCAGGCGTTGGCTGTACTTGTTCAGCAAAGCCTCTGCGGGCGCACCATTGGATACTGCCTGCTGTAAGGCGTTCATCACAGCCGGTAGCGCATGCCCGGCAGCAGCGCCCACCGCTGCATACTGATTTTGCAACAGTGCCTGGGCTTTAGCGCTCCAGGGCATCAGCTCCGCATCGAGGCATACCCAGTCGGTATTGAAACTTTCATAAAAGCCAGTATTGATCAACGCTGTATTGATACGGGCTATAAACGCCTGTTCCATTTGTTTATCGGTAAAGAAAGCGCGCCCGGTTCGCGTATATACGACCCCGTTACCTTCTCCTGTTACGCCAAAACGGGCCACTGCAGTTGCTTCATCCCGGCATACAATCACTACGGCGCGAGAACCCATATGTTTGGTTTCACAGATCACTTTTGTGATCCCGGCATCCCGGAAATATTGCAGTCCCTCTGCGGGATGTTCCAACATGCCTGGCTCCTGGCTGGTTTCAGCAGGCGACATGGTGGGAGGCAAGTAGATCAGCCATTTCGGGTTCACCGCAAAGCGGCTCATCACCTCCAGCGCAGCAATGTTGTTTTCTTCCCGGATAGTGATGTTGTGACTGTAGCGCGTTTCCAGGATTTGTTTGCCTGTAAAGTCGGCGATATCCAACACGCCATCGTATTGCTGTTGTACGCTGAGTGTACTCCCCGCATTATAGCCAATCGGGCGGGCAGGTATGGCATATTCTTCCAGCGCAGGTACGCTTACCAGCTCCCTTTCCGGGTACCGCAGGGCGGTCAGGGATGCGCCAAATACGCAACCGGTATCTATATCGATGGTGTTATTTAACCATTGTGCAGCGGGTACCGGCGTATGCCCGTACACCACCATGGCGCGGCCTTTATACTCCAGCGCCCAGTTATATCTTACCGGGAGACCAAATTCATCTGTTTCACCGGTGGTTTCGCCATACAGGCAAAACTCTCTTACAGCGCCGGAGCCGCGTCCCTGCATACTTTCCTTCAGGCCGGCATGTGCTACCACCAGCTTGCCATCGTCTAGCACATAATGGCTTACCAGGCCGTCAATGAATGATTTCACGGATTCCAGGAAATCGGGTGTTTCACCTGCCAGCTGGGCCACGGTTTGTTCCAGGCCATGCCTCAGCTGTACGTTTTTACCATTGAGGTAGCGGAGTAGTTTGGCATCGTGGTTACCAGGCACGCATAGCGCCTGACCATTGCCCACCATATTCATCACCAGGCGCAACACCTGTGGGGACTTGGGGCCACGATCTACCAGGTCGCCCACGAATACGGGCCTGCGGATAAGCGTATAGCCGTTGGCGGTAGTAGTGGTGGCGGCGCTGATCAGCGTCGCATTTTCCTTGTCCACCTGGTAGCCCAGGGCATACAGCAGCGTACACAATTCATCGTAACAGCCGTGTACATCCCCGATAATATCGAAGGGGCCATGCTCCTCTTTCTTATTATTATAGAGTGGCGTGCGGGTAATTGTTTCCAGCACGGTCACGTCTTCTTCTGAGCGCATCTCGAAAATATGGCGGAAGCCTTCTTCCCGCAGGCCGCGTAGTCCGCGCTTCAGCTGGCCGATCTGCTGGGGAATAACGTGCGCGCCGAAATTACGATCGCTTCGCAACACGTTGCGGTCCTGGCAAACCCGTTCGGGCATATTCAATACAATGGCCACCGGCAACACGTGGTATTCGCGGGCCAGGCGCACCCATTCTTTCCGGGATTCCGGCTGCACGTTGGTAGCGTCAATCACGGTGAGCAATCCCAGCTTGAGACGCTTGGCGGCAATAAAACGAACCACTTCAAAGGCATCTGCCGATACCGCCTGGTTATTTTCGTCGTCACTGATCAGGCCGCGGCAAACATCGGAAGAAATGACCTCTGTGGGCTTAAAAAATTTGCGGGCAAACGTAGATTTCCCGGCGCCGGAAGGGCCGATTAATAATACCAGCGATAATTCTGGTATAGAGATATGTGATAGTTTAGTGTTTCTTCGGGACATAATATTCCTCTCTGATGCGGATTAACAATGATGCTGCCAGTGCCGGATCCGGTTGTTCCGGTAAATCTGATGCCGCATATAATTGTTCCATTTGATCTAATTTTTCGGCCGCCATTTCCAGCAACGTATCATAACTGAATGCTCCGTTACGGATACGTAATAAAAAATCGCGGTCGGCCCTATATACCCGTACTTCTTTGTAACGGGCTATTTCGGCTGCCATGTTGAGCAGGCGAAAGGTATGCATCATGTGCTTACTGTCATAGTCGGCACCCAGCGCCTGGTTATGCTGATAACGGGCATCGTTGCGCAACTCCACCCACTCCCGGTAGGACGCAAAGTCTTTGCAATACACGGTATACCCATCTTTGTTAAAGTGCATAATGCCCATCGGGTCTACGCCCGGTGGCACGGAGCTTAGCTGCACGTCGTTAGCATTTTCTCCCGAAAAAATACCTTTAAAGGCTACTTCCGTAGTAAACTGTTGCCGGTGATACAGGGCATATACATCCCGGAAATGGTCGATCTTCGACAGACCGCAGTCTTCGGGGCGCAGTTCTTTTTCGTATAGCCATTCCAGTAATGGCATACTTTGCCCTCCCCTGATCACGTAGCAAAACTCAATGACGGGTTTCCTGTTTTCCGGATAGGATTGATTGATCTTTTTATTCAACCCCCTCGCCTTCTTAATCTGTGCTTTTGCATAGCCAGCAAAGGTATCCAGGCATAAGCGGGATAAAAAGTCCGCTGGTTTTACCAGGTCCATCAGGGGGTGACGGTATAATTCGTTTTGCGCTGTAGTGCTGAGCAGTTCGAGTATATTGGGATTATTCTTTTCCAGCAATTCCAGGAAGCGCCTGATTTCAAAATATACTTCATCGTTGCTCCCGTTAGCTACCTGTGGAGTATAGGACATACCGTATAACTCAGATTGAGGTAATATAAATACCCCTTTTATATCGGTATCTGATGTAGGCACCTGCAGATTATAGGCCTTGCTCCCGCTGATGCATTCCAGCAGTATACAAGACGGTTGCTGCTTTAACTCCTCAAAAGTCATGGGAAATATATTTACGGAAGAGGCCGTCCAGTTCAGTCGCATCATTCTTCACTACCGGTAATTCCGCTGCCTGGTACCTGCATTCTTCCAGTATGCTGGCTATCCATTGATGTAATTCTGGCATGGCGGGTACCATCAGTTGCTCATCGGCGCCAGCTTTCAGCTGTAATAGATGATCAATAGCTGCCTGTATGCCGGCATCAGTAATCAAGGTACGAAGCAGGGAGAACTCCATCGGTGGCACGCCTTTTCCAGCCAGGATCCATTGGCAGGCGAGCATGGGACGAAGCACATAAAAGTATTTCTTCAGCTTCACGGAAGCGCCCGACAGCTCGTTGGTAAATACATTGGTAGCCATAGACAGGTAGTGGTGACAACCTGAACGGGGCGAAAAATATTTCTCCATTAATCCGGTAAGCGTTTCTTTAAAGTCGGTGGTTTCCTGGTACACCACCGGTGATTGCAGCCATTCATATAGCGGCGCGTTGGATTTCAAGAATAGCTGAAGTCCTTTGCGGATATCCCAACCGCTTACATCCAGCACTTCATCTACCGGCAGTTCAATGACATCGCGCTGTTCAAGGATGCTCAGGTAACTATCTTTATGGCGGGCATAAATAAAGCGTACGTCATAATCACTGTCTGTAGAGGCAAAGCCCCATGCGCGGCTGCCTGATTCACAGGCATAAAGAATTTTCACCTGGTGTTCTTCTTCCAGTGCTTTTATCTGTTGTAATATATTTGTTTCCATCACGAACGTTTAAATAAGGCCAGCTGGCTGGGCCCTCCCAGTACTTCATCTGTTTCTCCCAGCGGCCTGTAAGATACTTCATAACCAAATTGTGCTGCTACCCGGTCGCCCCAGGTGGCAAACTGCGATCTTGTCCATTCAAAACGGTGATCGCTGTGCCGGAAAGTGCCGCTGCCAAGCTTTTCATACAGCACGTTGTACTCGGCATTAACGGTGGTAATGATCACATATTGCGGCCGTGCATACTCAAACACCACCTTTTCCAACGCGGCGAGGCGGGGTTCATCCAGGTGTTCAATCACTTCTACCAATACGCCGGCATCAAAACCTGACAAGCGTTTATCCCTGTACGTTAGGGCGCCCTGTACCAGTTGCAACCTGGCCCGCTGCATTTCAGGCAGGCGGTCCATTTTCAGTTTGCTCTGGGCAATCTCCAGCGCATGGTAGCTAACATCCATGCCCAGGATTTTTTTAAATGCCGGCTTCTCCATCAGTAAGCGCAACAACTTCCCTTCACCACATCCCATATCGGCCACGGTGGCTACGTTCAGTTCCAGGAGTATATCCCTCACGATTTGCAGCCGCAGGTCGTGCAGTCTTATTCTGTCTTTCGGCTGCTTCTCTTCCACTGGCAGTACTTCGTCTTTCATAATCATGCCCAGCGCTTCTTTAGCAAGGGGACCGATATAACGCAGGTAACGGCGGGTGATCAGTTCTTTGGCCGGATGAGTGTCCAGCCAGCCTTTCCCTTTCTCCATGAGCTTTTCTATCTCATGCCCGCCTACAAAATAATGTTTATCATTATCGCATACGGGGATGAGGATATACAGCTGGCTCAAGATGGTTTTAAGCGGCAGGGTATGACGCAGCGTTACATTAAAGTAACGGCTTTGTCCCCATTCGGGAAACTGTTCGTCCAACAGGTGCGATTGCACCGTGGTATCATAGCCCAGGGGCTCAAAGAACTCGCGTAGCAGCGCTTCTCCGCCCGTTACTGGTAATACAGACAAATTGATTTCAAACGGGATGGCTTCATCTACCAGGTGGGGTTTGTCTTTACAACGCCCGTTCATGGCAGAAGAGTAAGCCTGAGCAATGGCTGCACTCATAAAAGAAGAGGCCACATAAGGTCGGTCGTTCACATACTGTTCCAGTACAAAATCGGCCGGACCATTGTTGCCACGTACCAGGCGCACCGGGTCTATATCCAGCAACAAAGCGGCGGTACAGCTTTGATCAGTTGCCTCTGGGTAAAAAATGTGGGCACTGCCTGCCGTCAGTGTTACGGTTTGTACTTTAGCAGGATGTTTATGCAACAGGTAGCCAAGGTCAGTCGCGGGGTAACGTTTAGTCGTAATAGTTAATAACATCGGTCAACTGTGCTCCTTCCCGGAAGCACGCTTTTTATCATGAATAAAACGAAGATATTATTTTTTATCATTTAGTACAAATTCATGACATATCTCTGGAATATCTTCTCTGAAATATAATACTGGTAAAAATATTTTGTTATTACAATTAGTCTACTATATTTGTAGACTTTTTTATCTTTTCTAAATCCCCAGTTATGTCTACTAAGCCATTACATTTTGACACATTGCAGGTACACGCGGGCTACCAGCCGGAATCTTCCACACATGCAGCAGCAGTACCTATTTACCAAACCACCTCTTATACATTCGATAGTGCAGAACATGCAGCAGATCTGTTCCAGCTGAAGCAGTTTGGTAATATCTACACCCGTATCATGAATCCAACTACGGATGTATTTGAGAAAAGAGTAGCTGCGCTGGAAGGTGGCGTAGGCGCATTGGCCGTAGCATCGGGGCAGGCGGCACAGTTCATCGCGCTCCATAATATCTTATTACCGGGCGATAATTTTGTATGCTCCTCTTACCTGTATGGAGGGACTTTCAACCAGTTTAAAGTGAGCTTTAAGCGTATCGGCGTTGAAGCCCGTTTTGCAGATCTTGATAAGCCGGAGAGCTTCGAGGCATTAATAGATGCAGATACCAAAGCTATCTATGTAGAAACCATTGGTAACCCGGGGTTTGCCATTCCTGACTTTGAAAAGATCAGCGCTATTGCACGTAAGCACGACCTGCCGCTGGTGGTAGACAATACTTTTGGCGCAGGCGGTTATCTCTGCCGTCCGCTGGAACATGGCGCCAACGTAGTAGTGGAAGCCGCAACCAAATGGATTGGCGGGCATGGCACCAGCATAGGCGGTATCATCGTAGATGGTGGTAATTATAACTGGGGCAATGGTAAGTTCAAACAGTTCAGCGAACCCGATGAAGCATACCATGGCATGAAATTCTGGGAAATATTTGGCGACCATAGTCCGTTTGGCAACATTGCTTATATTATCCGTGCGCGCGTAGCGGGACTGCGTAGCTGGGGCCCTGCCCTGTCGCCGCAAAATGCATTCCTCTTTATCCAGGGATTGGAAACATTATCCCTGCGGGTACAACGGACGGTAGACAATGCGTTGGCACTGGCCGAATGGCTGCAACAGCATCCACAGGTAGATTCGGTGAACTACCCCGGACTGCCCGGCAACAAATACCATGAGCTGGGTAAGAAATACCTGCGGCACGGCTTTGGCGGTGTATTATCATTCAAAATCAAAGGCGGCAAAGAAGCGGCTGATAAGTTCGTACAATCGTTGAAGTTAGTGTATCACCTGGCCAACGTAGGTGATTCCAAAACACTGATCATTCACCCGGCCACTACCACGCATCAGCAGTTGAGCGAAGAAGAGCAAAGGAAAGCCGGTGTAGCGCCGGGCGTACTGCGCATTTCATTGGGTATAGAACATATTGATGATATCAAGGGTGACCTGAGCCAGGGATTTGATGCTATTCGCTAGCACAGGCCTGGATTGCCGGCATGCAGCACGTCTCTGTGCCGGCAACTTTTATTCATCTACAATCTTTCCTCCGTCATCCCGGCCACCATCTCCTTTTCCCAGCTTTATTTTCACCTTGCCATCTTTTTCTGATACGGCTCTCAGGTGCAATACAATTCCTCTCCGGCTACGTTTACGTTTTTCTTCTTTATCGGTGATGTCCGCATCTTTCGCGGGGTTTCGCAAAGGCACATCCAGGTTAATATTGGTGCCGCCATCCAGTCCGTAGACGCCTTGTACATCTATATTTACTGCACTGGAAGCAATGCGCATCGGAGGAATCGTTATCTTATTCCCGGCTATCTGGAACGTGTTGCTCAGGTTCTCAAAGGTGATGCTGTCGAGGTGGCGTTTGCGAAACGCGAAATTCCCGATATCCGCCAGCGGCCCGAAGTTGAGCAGGGCACCATTTCTCAGGTTGAAGTTGACCGATCCTGATAAAGATCGCTTCGCCAATGTGCCGTTATCCAGTATATTGCCTTTCAAATTCACTTTGGCAGATACATTTCCTTTTAGGTTTTCTGCAGTCAATCCATCCAATCCGAAATTATTGAACGCATAAAACAGCTGGTTGATATGCACATTATTTACCGTAGCATTTACCTGGAAATAGTTGTTGTTCCCCTCCTGGTGTACATTTCCAGCCATCTGCATATTTCCGCCAGCGTGCTGTAGGGCAATCTGCTTCAACAGTATATCCGTATTCGTTAGATCAACAACAGCTTTTACCTGTTGCGCGGTAAAACGCTGATAGATTACCTTGTCCAGCAATACCTGCATATTCACATTGCTGGAAGCCAATACCACATCCAGCTGTTGAGATACCCGGCCCATTTTTGCTCTTTGCCGGGCGCGGGAGAGCTTGGCTTTTTTACGGGGCGACAGGAAACTTTTAAACTCATTGAGGTCTACCAACGGGCTTCTTATATTCCAGTTGATCGCTATTTTTTCGGGGGTGGTAAAATACAGGTTCAACAGGTTTTTGACGGCGCCATCCATCTGTAAACTGCTTTTGGCCGATTGTATATGGATATTTTCCAACAGCAGGTCCTGCCCGGTGAAACGCAGGGTGGCGCTGGCATCATGAAAATCCAGGTTACGCGGCAGATAGGTAAAAGCCCCATTTTGTACCTTCACCACGCCTTGCAGCGATGATCCGGTATTGTCAT
This sequence comes from Chitinophaga eiseniae, assembly GCF_012641265.1. Taxonomy (GTDB): domain Bacteria; phylum Bacteroidota; class Bacteroidia; order Chitinophagales; family Chitinophagaceae; genus Chitinophaga; species Chitinophaga eiseniae_A. Next base: position 891,673 of record NZ_JABAHZ010000001.1, read on the forward strand.
CCTTCAACAGCGGCCCGGTGTAAAACAAGTCTGCATCGGCGTTGCCATCTTTGAATAGAATAGGCGCATCGTCGGGCGTGGCGCCATTCAGCGTGGTGAGCGGGAAAGCTGACCGGAAATGCCCATGTAATAACGGATGTTTCAGGTTCACCACCCGGATGGTATCTGCTTTTAGAGGGACACCCGACAGGTTGGCGCTCAGGCCCAAAATGGTCACTGCCGAGTTTTCGTCAGTATGTCCACGTCCGGGCAATACTTCGTTATTAAACCTGCCGGTGAAATTGCAGTTCGTCCACTCTCCCATGGTGGTAACCAGGACGTTGCCGGTTGTTTTCCAGGTAACGCGAACATCGGGTGTATCGCGGAATTTCATATGCCCGGCCAGGTCCGCCTGGGCATCCAGTGGCTTAGAGAGGGTAATACTACTCAACTTGGTGCTGATATTGGGTGGCAGCCAAGTAGCCGCATCTTTCAGGAGTACCTGGTTGGCGTTAATTTTTAACTGGAACGGCGGTGGTTTTTCTCCGAAGCCAAACTGCCCGGTGATTTGTACCGGATGATCATCGATCCGGATTTCCTGTGGCGGCACCGTCATTATTTTTGTGTGCTTATTGAAGATAACTGACAGGTTCAGCTGTAACATCTTATCCTTCAGGTAGCTGCCCTTGAGAGTATTGAATTCAAAATTTTTAGAGAGAATATTGGATAGTACTGTCACTTGTATAGTACTGTCGGATGCTTTCACCTTACCATCCAGCCGGTTGATCGTTAGTTGGAACAGCTTGAATTTTTGGCGGTTGTCTATCACAAAATTAATATTACGCAACAGCAGTTGCCGGATGTTAGCGTCTTTATGGCTACTGGTTTTCTTCTTATCGCCTGCCCCCTGCAATACGTAGGTATTGGAATAGCCGGTAGAATCGGTGTATAAAAACAGCGTGCCATCTTGTAATGTCACTTCGTTCACATCTACGTACTTGCGTAACAGTGATAACGTATTTACCCGTACGAAAATATAGTCTACGTCCACCAGGGCGTGCCGGTGTTGCTGCCACAGGCTATCCTGCAACACTACTTTTTTCAATGCAATAGATACATTGGGAAAGCTCTTTAGCAGGGAGGGTTCCATATCCTGGATGGTCAGTTTTCCATTCAGCCGGTCGTTTAGCTGGGCGGTCAGTTGCTTCAGGAACTCCGTTTTGTTGGCGTGTATATACCAGGTCATTCCGAGGAACAACAGTACAACTAAAGCTACCAAGATGCCGCATCCCAGGAGTATAATCCGGAGCCATTTTCGCATAAGGTAAAGGTTTTTATTTGCTATAACAGATGAAAGGGTAAACAGTTTAACACTGCTAAAAACCATGCCTGCCGGTCTGGGTACCGGATTAGTGAGCATACGGGGCTGAAACCAGGAATAGTTGAGGCAAAAAAGCCACAGTAACGGTGAGGGCTGTGCGAAATTGGGGAATATGTGATACCGGGTGTCAGTTGTTTGCCGCACCCGGTATAAATAGTTTTCTAATGCCCGGGAGCGATCTTACTGAACCTGGTACGAATAGCATCGAGTTCTGTACTTTTCATCCGGGAAGTCTTTTCAAGAAGCGTGATAAAGTAATCTACTTCCGCTTTCTGGGCCGGGCAACCTACATTCTGCAGTTTCCCCGTGGCGGCATCTTTCATACGGCTATCAGCCAGCAGTTCCCCACCAGGACTTAAAATAAGCCAGAAAGGAATGCCTTCCTTATCCCCGTTATATTTGGCCAGCATGTCAAATCCACCGGGGTTTTCGAGCGATTTCTTGTCACCGTTTTCCAGGACGGTAATATGACGGATTTCATAGTTGTCTGTAAAATATTTTTTACAGGAAGCGTCGTTCATGGCGGTGTCCATCCTGTGGCACCAGCCGCACCAGGAGGCGTGGAAAATAACGAACACCTTTTTATTGTTTTTAGCCGCTTTACTGCAGGCATCTTTTACCACCTGGTTGGCCGCAGGAGGCGTTTGCTGCGCTTGTACTTCAGCAAATATGCCTATTGTAAACAGGCAGCAGAAGGAAAGTAATAAAGATCGCATGGGTGATTGGTTTTACTCAAAAATAAGGTTAATCTTTCTTCTCTTTAAAAAAGATTAGCGAAGATACCGACAGGTAGTTTGCCGGCATCTTCGCTATCCCATGTATTATTGCTGATGCGTTTAGTCGTCCAGTTTCAATACCGCGAGGAATGCTTCCTGCGGGATTTCTACGTTACCGATCTGGCGCATACGTTTCTTACCTTCTTTCTGTTTCTCGAGGAGTTTACGTTTACGGGAAATATCACCGCCATAACATTTCGCGGTTACGTCTTTACGCATAGCGCTGATATTTTCGCGGGCCACGATTTTAGCGCCGATGGCGGCCTGTATGGCGATGAGGAATTGCTGACGGGGCAGCAGTTCTTTCAGTTTCTCGGTTAATTTGCGGCCAAAGTCCTGGGCGCGGCTGCGGTGAATCAGGGCGCTGAGCGCATCCACTTTATCGCTGTTCAGGAGGATGTCCATTTTTACGATATCGCTGTCGCGGAAGCCGATCGGCGTATAGTCGAACGAAGCGTAGCCACGGGTCTGGCTTTTCAGCTTGTCATAGAAGTCGAATACGATTTCAGTGAGCGGTATTTCAAACATGAGCTCTACGCGGGTGGTGGTCAGGTAGCTTTGGTTGAGCAGGTTACCACGTTTACCCAGGCAGAGGGTCATGATGTTACCAATGTATTCCGGTTTGGTAATGATCTGTGCCCGGATGAAAGGCTCTTCAATCCTGTCGAGTTTCGTAGGATCTGGCATTTCACTGGGGTTATTCACGATCACTATACCTTCCCGGGTAGTGTGTGCAATAAAGCTTACGTTGGGTACGGTGGTGATCACCGTTTGGTTAAACTCCCTTTCCAGGCGTTCCTGGATGATTTCCATGTGCAACATGCCCAGGAATCCGCAACGGAAACCAAATCCAAGCGCCTGCGATGTTTCCAGCTCATAGGTCAGAGAGGCATCATTCAGCTGCAGCTTGTCCATACATTCCCGCAGTTCTTCGAAGTCCTCGGTATTTACCGGGTAAATACCCGCAAATACCATGGGTTTTACTTCCTGGAAACCATTGATACCTTCTGTGCAAGGGTTATTAGACAGGGTGATGGTATCCCCTACTTTTACTTCTTTTGCGCTCTTGATACCGGTAATAATATATCCCACATCGCCGGTAGACACTTCTTTGCGGGGGTCCAGTCCCAGTTTGAGTATCCCTACTTCATCCGCAAAATATTCCTCTCCGCTGTTCACGAACTGGATTTTGTCGCCTTTCTTAATGGTGCCATTAAACACGCGGAAATACGCGATAATACCGCGGAAAGAGTTGAATACGCTATCGAAGATCAGCGCCTGCAGCGGTGCTTCATCGCTTCCTTTGGGTGCGGGGATGCGGTGTACAATTGCTTCGAGGATATCTTCAATACCGATACCGGTTTTACCGGATGCGAGCAAAATTTCTTCGTCTTTTACGCCAATGAGTTCTATGATCTGGTCTTTCACTTCTTCAATCATAGCGCCCGGCATATCAATTTTATTGATAACGGGGATGATTTCCAGGTCGTTTTCCAGTGCCAGGTAGAGGTTAGAGATAGTTTGTGCCTGGATACCCTGTGCGGCATCTACCAGCAATAAGGCGCCTTCACAGGCTGCCAGTGCGCGGGACACCTCGTAGGAGAAGTCCACGTGACCGGGGGTATCAATCAGGTTAAAAATATATTTTTCGCCATTCTTTGCGGTATAGTCCATCTGGATGGCGTGGCTCTTGATAGTGATCCCTTTTTCACGTTCCAGGTCCATGTCGTCCAGTACCTGGGCTTGCATGTCACGGTCTGAAATAGTCTTGGTGAACTCTAATAAACGATCTGCCAGGGTACTTTTACCGTGGTCAATATGGGCAATGATACAAAAATTGCGAATATTCTTCATATGATGTTTTGCTGTTCCGTAGGCCTGTTGCAAATTACTGCATTAAACCTTTTCAGCCGGCAAAGGTATTGAATTTAGTTCATTAGTTCATGTGTTTAATAATTATGTTTTACAGGTTGGTTTTTAAGGATCACCGGCTTTTTTTGATATATTAACATATAATGTTCAACTTTATAGACATAAAGGAAAAATGAGGCATCAAAACCGGATTGTTAACAAATAAAAACCAGGTGATCATGGAACTGACCCAGCAATTTGAACAGGCTGTAGCCGAAAGTAAGACACTGCCCGAGAAACCATCCAATGAGATATTACTGCAACTGTATGCCCTGTACAAACAGGGCACCAGTGGAGATGCGGATGCCGAAGGTCCCTCCAACCCTTTCGATTTTGTAGCCAAAGCCAAACACCAGGCCTGGGCCGAGCTGCATGGCAAAACCAGGGAAGCTGCTATGGAAGAATATGTAGCGCTGGTGCAGCGGTTAAAAGGCACGCAAAGGAGCTAAGCAGCAAAGCAGCAAAGAAATTTACAAGCTCCCCAAGAGCTCATGTTTTGACAAAATGCCTTTGCTGCTTTGCTGCTTAGCCCCTTTGCGTGACTACTTTACGCTTTTTTCACGTACTTTTGAATCATGATACCTTCATACACGATAAGCGAAAATTCACAACATTACCTGGCGCTGGAAGAACAGTATGGTGCCCATAACTACCACCCGTTGCCCGTTGTATTGGACCGGGGAGAAGGTGTTTTTTTATGGGATGTAGACGGTAAACGTTACTACGATTTTTTATCCGGATATTCTGCAGTTAACCAGGGACATTGCCACCCTAAAATAATTGCTACCCTGATTGCACAGGCGCAAAAGCTGACGCTTACCTCCCGTGCATTTCATAACGACCTGCTGGGAGAATATGCGCAATACATTACCAGCTACTTTGGATACGATAAGGTACTCCCGATGAATACCGGTGTGGAAGCGGTGGAAACAGCGCTGAAACTCTGCCGGCACTGGGCTTATATTGTAAAAGGAATCCCACAGAACAAGGCGAAGATTATCGTCTGCGCCAATAACTTCCACGGACGTACGCTGAATGTGATCTCCTTCAGCACAGATCCATCGGCACGGAATAACTTTGGTCCCTTTATGCCGGGTTATGAAGTGATTCCATACAATAGCCTGACCGCACTGGAACAGGCGTTGCAGGATAAAGACGTAGCCGGTTTCCTGGTAGAACCCATACAGGGCGAAGCCGGGGTGATGGTACCTGACGAAGGATACCTGGCCAAAGCCCGGCAGTATTGCCAGGATGCCAATGTATTGTTTATTGCAGATGAAATACAAACAGGGCTTGCCCGTACCGGTAAAATGCTGGCCTGCGACCATGAGCAGGTACGCCCGGATATATTGATCCTTGGTAAAGCATTATCTGGCGGTACCCTGCCTATCAGCGCGGTATTGGCCGATGACGAAATCATGCTGACCATTAAGCCTGGTGAACATGGCTCCACTTATGGCGGTAACCCCCTGGCCTGTAAGGTGGCCATCGCTTCCCTCCAGGTATTGAAGGATGAACACATGGCCGAAAATGCCGTGGCAATGGGCCAGTTACTACGCAGTGGCCTGGAAGATCTTCATTCTCCCTACATCACCACTATACGCGGAAAAGGCTTGCTCAATGCCATTGTCATTCAGCATCCGGATCCTGAAGCCGCGTGGGACCTGTGCCTGACGTTAAAAGAGAATGGCTTGCTGGCCAAACCTACCCATGGGGATAAAATACGGTTTGCGCCGCCATTGACCATCAATGCCGCACAGATTGCAGATTGTGTGCAAATCATTCAAAAGAGCCTGGAACAGGCTTTTAGCTAGTTAATCACGGTATGACTGCTTCCCATAAAGCCATCCGTAGTTCCGGATGGAAAACAGACTTTTTAATCGGTTTTCCCGATGGACTTTTCCTGCTGTTTTTTGCCACCCAGGTAATACAGCTGTTCTCCATCAAGGTGCAAACCTTTTATACCATTCACCTGTGCCTCCTGCTGGGCGCCGGCGTACTGGTAATGTTCAGTGCTTTCCAGGCCAATAAGGGCGATCTGCAACACGACAGTCCCCTGCTATCGGATAAGGAAAGAGCCAAACTACAACAGCTCGATATCAATGCGCATACGATCACCCATATAGAGCAGGAGATGGAAAAAGATGCGCATTCCTGGGAACAGTTACTGGAGAATGAAAAAGTAAGTGAAACTTCGTTTAGCCGTTCACGTGCTATAAAGCATGGATTGCTGACTGGCTTCTTTTTTTTATTGGGAGGAACTGTATCGCTGGGGCCTTATCTCTCTAACGAAAATTTCCCGGCAGCCTCTCAAACCAGCATCATGCTGGTTTTCCTGGGGCTTACCGTTTTTAGTTTTATCAAAGCAAGGGTCACTGCCCAACGTCCGCTTCCCGTTATTTTGCGATACTGGCTTATGGGCGCCGGGATATTAGCCGGAGCCTGGATACTTCATAAAGCTATTTTCTAAAAAAAGGATGCCGGGAAAATATTTTCCCGGCATCCTTTTTTACATCATCATTATCAGGAACCTTTCCCGGGCGTCCGTGTAAACAGCACGCAGCCAAAGGCCAGCAGCGCTGCTGCCAGTGAAACATACAAGGCCACTCCCGGCTGCGGGCATATTCCCATTTCACAACGCGAATACAACAGCATATTCCGAAAAGTCCAGGCTACCAGGAATCCTACAATGAACAGGTTCATCCTGGATACCCATTTATTCTTCACCAGGAATACGATGATCGCCAACACAGAAAGAATAATACTCAGTTTACCGGGTTCTCCGTAGCTGGAGCCGGTTCCATTCATTCCTGTAAACATCAGGTGCTTGCTTTCAATGAAAGACCAAGGGAAAAAAGCACATGCAATTACCAGCAAAACTGCCAGTATACCAATAATAGCCGTCCTGGGCATACTTTTCTATTTAGGGTGGCAAAGGTAATGCTTTTGCTTATTTTCCACCCGGTTCACAATGTGTCCGCAGATAATTCGTGTACAGGGTAGACAAGTGCTCAAAGGTGCCAGGTCCCTCAGATATGCTGTGGGTACGGTTAGGATAGGCCATGAACTGGAACTGCCGGTTGTACTTAATCAGTTCATTCAGCAACATTTCTGCATTCTGGTAATGCACATTATCATCACCGGTACCATGAATATAGAGCAGGTTGCCCTTCAGGTTACGCGCATAAGTGATAGGCGATCCTTTTACAAAATCTTCGCGATTCTCCTGTGGCAGGCCCATATAGCGCTCCTGGTAGATATTGTCATAGGTCAGCTCATTGCCCACCGCTGCAATGGCAATACCGGTTTTATAAATATCGGGATACTGGAATAAGAGGTTCAGCGTCATAGAACCGCCTCCGCTCCAACCCCATACTGCCACCCGTTCCGGATCGATGAAGGAATATTTCTTCATCAGCGCCTGCGCGCCCATGGCCTGATCGCGGGCATTGATCAATCCCACTTTACGGTAGATGGATTTGCGCCATTGACGTCCTTTAGGTAATGGGGTACCGCGGTTGTCTATGGTCACATAGATATATCCATCGGCAGCCATATCGCCATCATAAAGGAAGTTGCGGCCAGCCCCAATAGCATCCAGGGAAGTAGCGCCTGCAGGTTCGCCATATACGTAGAATACCACCGGATATTTTTTTGCAGGGTCGAAGTTGGCGGGCTTGCTCATCCAGCCTGTCATGGTTACGCCATCTACAGTAGTAATATCAAAGAATTCGGGTTTGTTGGGTGCATTGCCCGCCTTGCTGATGGCGTTCATTACAGCGTTGGTGCTGCTTTTATGCGCAGGCAGTTGCAGGTTTTCATTTACAGGGTAAGTAACGGCATTGCTGAAATCATGAATGGCCCAGTTGCTGTAAGGAGAAATTTTGTATTCATGCGTACCGGGTTGGTTAGCGGGTGTAATGCGTTCGGCTTTGCCACCAGTCAACAGTACCTTATAAAGATATTGCTGGGTAGGGTTTTCGGGAGAAGCCGCAAAATAGATGGTATTATTCGCTTCATCTATTTTGGCGATGCTGATGACATCGTAATTACCTGGCGTAAGCAGGGTAACTTTGCTGTCTTCCATATTTACATTATAAAGATGACGCCAGCCATCTTCCTCACTTACCCAGATGAAGGACTTTCCATTACGGATAAAGTCCCAGCCAGCTATATTATCGTCATCCCAGCGTGATTTCACGTCGATCCAGGCGCTGTCTTTTTCTTCATACAGGGAGCGCACTTTACCGGTAGCGGCATCGCAGAGCATCACCTTACTCTCATTTTGTTTGCGGTTGAGCTGCTGGATGATCAGCGCATTTTTGCCGGGCACCCATTCCATGCGGGGAATATAATGTTGTTGCTGATCGCCCGGAACCTGCATCCAGGTTGTTTTAGCAGTACGTATATCCGCTACGCCGATACGGCAGGCAGAGGGGCTCTCTCCCGCTTTAGGGTATTCGACCGGGACAGTGAAAGAATAGATAGAGTCGGTATTATTGATCATGAGGAAGTCGCGGATTTTGGTAGCATCGATCTGCCAGTAGGCAATCTGTTTACCATCGGGGCTCCAGCGGAATCCATCGCGGCATCCAAATTCTTCTTCATAAGCCCAGTCGAAAGTACCATTAATGAAACGGCGGGTACCATCGGTGGTCAGCGCGGTGGTATTTCCGCTCTGTAAGTCTTCCACGAAAATGTTATGTTCGCTTACATAGGCGGCTTTAGTGCCATCTGGCGACAGTTTCGCGAACATCAGGGAAGATGCCGGTTTACCTTTTCCCAGCTGTTGCAGCTTACCTGTAGCGATATCCAGCACCCAGTAGTCGCCCCTGGTTTCATAGCGCCATACTTTTTTTGCATTGGTGTAGAGCAGCAATTTCTTTTCATCTGCTGAAAAATAGAAATCCCTGATGGGGAGGCCATTAAAGGCGGCTGCGGGGACTTTTACTGTGGCGGTTGCGCCTGATAGAGGATAGACTTCGATGCCTGCCGGGGTTGCCTTGAAATAAGCTTGTCCATCATGGCTCCAACGGACACCTTTTCCGGGCTGAGCCTGCATGGGCAGGCAATACAGCACTACTAAAACAATTAATAAGGTTAGTTGCTTCATTATTCTATAATAATATGAAGTGCAATGGTAGCTAAATTATAACGGAAAAAAAATGAACAATGTGGGAATGGTATTGTTGTAGTGGCGGGTGGTTAACTTGGAAAGATATTATTTATTTCATCTTTTTTCTTTTTTGTGGATAAAAATCCCCCTTTAGTTGGAATAAAACAATTTCTTTTTTTCTATTTTTATGCCCAGATTTAATAATTAAATAATGAAAACCAACTGATTAGATAATACTAATCAGTATAACTAATCCTGGAAAAACCATCAGTTATGATACAGATTGCCTTATCTTATAAAAACCGTGAATACCGGCATTTTGAAGATAGTTCACTCGCCCAGATTGCGGAAACCACGCGAAAATTGTTGAGTGCATTGCTGGAAGATATTTACGACCTCGTCACCAAAGAAGCCGGACGCTTTCTTATCTACCTCGATCATCATCCTAAAATTGAAGTGGTGGGATTCAGTCACGATCTCCGCAACCAGATTGAGCGTACTTTACGCGGTGAGTCGGCGTATGACTATTGATAACGTATTAAAAAAAATGTTCCTACAGCCAAAGTATCCTTATCTTCGACCGCAAATCAGATAAGGAGAATGCAGCTCACCTTTATTCAGGTACTGGAACTACTCGGTACATTCGCATTTGCTGTTTCAGGAGCAACAGCCGCCATTAATAAATCTTACGATGTTATAGGATTACTGGCGCTGGCATTTATTACAGCCATTGGAGGCGGAACCATACGCGATTTACTCATTGGTGCTACGCCGGTAGCCTGGATGACCGATGAGCTTAGCAATACGGCCATTATCGTAGCTGCACTGATAGCCGCTGTATTCTTCTCCTATGTTAAAAAGTTGACGCGTTTACTCAGCACGTTTGATGCTATCGGGCTTGGTATGTTCACCATTACCGGTATCAACAAAGGGTTGGCTGCGGGCTTACCTATGCCGGTATGCGTAGCCCTGGGGGTAATAACGGGTACTTTTGGCGGCTTATTACGCGATGTTATCTGCGGCGAGCAGCCTATACTTTTCACGCGGGAAATCTATGCGGCAGCTTCGCTGGCCGGTGGGATCCTCTACCTGGTAGCCGGCCACTACACTGGTATTCCGGGCGATATTGTACAGAGTATAGCCGTTAGCGTTATAGTAACGATACGACTGGTCAGCCTGCGCCACAACTGGCAGTTACCCCGCATGCGGGCTTAGTTTCCCACAATAGCTAAATGGATGTGTGCCGGTAAATAAATTTCATTATATTGCTGATATGATGACTTTATTTGATAACTACATTGCGTTTGCTACTACTGTGTTCATGGGGCTGCTGGCCATTGTGAACCCTATTTCGGCCATCCCTGTTTTCATGGAGCTCACGTCTCATATGGATAAGAAAGCCAAGCGCAATATAGCTACCAAGTCGGTGTTAGTGGCGTTTTGTATTATTCTTGTTTTCAGTGTGGCGGGTAAACTGATATTCCATGTATTCGGTATTACACTGGCGGCATTGCGCGTTACAGGTGGTATCCTGGTATTTGTGATCGGGTATGAAATGGTGCGGGGAGATAAGGAAAGCAAATCCGAAAACGCAAAGCTGGGCGCACAGCCCATAAAAGCCGACCAGGGTATCAGCATCGCCATTACTCCCCTGGCCATGCCGCTGCTGGCAGGACCTGGCGCGATCACCACCTCTATGAGTTATTCTGCTGCAAAAGACCTCACCCATCTGGCCATTGTAATAGCCATTTATGCCTTTATATGTTACATCACCTATCTCCTCTTTATTGCCGGTGAGCGGATTGTAAAAGTAATCGGCACCAACGTGATGATGGTGATCACCAAAATGATGGGGCTTATCCTCGCCGTAATCGGTGTCCAGATGCTCGCCCTGGGCCTCCGCGAACTTTTCAACTTTTAGTATATTTTCTTCAACAATTTCAAATCCTTTCGTGTTATTAATCTAAACAGCGAAACAGAAACGTATTTAGGTAGGTAAGAACACCACAGACGGCCATCATCCTGCGTTAAACGCTATGGTTGCCCAACAGCATGAGGCAAAATCCAAGTTTATCTTTTCCCGCTGGGAGCCCCATGGCACGCAAATGCGTGGTGGCATGCTATTGCCTGCTTTAACATTTTTTTTTAGTTGAACAACAGGTAAATCCGTTATTGATTACTAGGTGGATGTTATTTGTTCTCTTTTTTTAATAAGAACATAAAAAATCAATATAGACGGAACAGTTAGCAGAAAAACCGTCCCGAATCATCGGGACGGTCGTTTTTTGCATTCATCCCCCAGGTGCTAAGGCACACGTACCCCGTCTTTGATCTCATCCGTAGCATTAGTAATTACCTGGTCGCTTGCCTCCAGGTGACCAAATACCTCAGTAGAATCGTTGTGATGGTTGCCTTCTTCTACATCTACCCACCTGGTATAATGATCTTTTACCGCTACTACATACTTTCGCTCAGTCGACATCACCACTGCACTGGAAGGTACCAGCATGGCCTGCGCAGAGCCCTGCAGGGGCAAAAGAACTTCTGCATACATACCTGCCTTCAGCAAATGGCTGGCATTCTGCACATCAATTTCCACCGCTTCCGAACGGTATTTATCGTTCAGTGTGCCCGCCTGGCGGGAGATAGCGCCCTGGAAATGCTTTCCGGGGATAGCGTCCACATCAAAAGCAATCTGCGACTGCTGTGCCAATTGTGCGCTGTACATTTCAGGCACCTGTAATATCAGCCTCAGCTTATCTTCCTGTTCCAGCATCAGCATGGGCTTGTCATCTACCTTGGTATCCGGCCCCACCAATGCCCCCGGATGGATGTTACGTTCTGTAATTACACCATCGAATGGCGCTGTTACCGTGAGGTAGCTTTTATTAACTTCCTGGGCGCGAAAGTTGGCCTGTTCACTGTTCATCAGCGCGCTATCGGCCAGCATGCGGGCTTTGGCCAGCTCCAGGTCGTGTGCCGAAATAGTACCCGGCTCTTTACTCACCGCCAGTGTACGCTCGTAGTTGTCTTTACTGGAAGCGAACATAGCCGCAGCCTGCAGGTATTTGGATTTGGCAGCATAGTACTGTTGTTCTACCTCCGGCGCTTCCAGTATCAGCAGCACCTGGCCTTTCCTTACTTTGCTACCGCGGTCTACCGCAATACTTTTTACAAAACCATTGATCCTTGGGTAGATACTTACCTTCTGAAAAGCCGCCAAAGCCCCGGGCAGGCGAATACTTCCTTCCAGCGGGCGTTGTACCACCGTTGCCAGGGTGTATTGGTGTTCACTGTTATGGGTAATTGCTTTTTTATCCGTCATGGCAGCGGAGTTGCAGGCCGCCAAACCGGTAATGACGCTTAATGCTGACAAATAATATTTATAGTGCTTCATCATTTTTTTATTTTATATCATTGGACTCAGAGGGCATTAACGAAGGAGATGCATAGCTGGCTTTACGCTGTATCAGCGCATACGCCTGTGGCAATATAAGGAGTGCCGCCAATGTAGAGGCTATCAGGCCTCCTATCACTGCGCGCCCCAGTGGGGCTGTTTGATCGCCAGCCTCTCCCAGCCCGCTGGCCATGGGAACCATGCCCGCTATCATGGCAAGGCTGGTCATCAGGATAGGTCGCAATCTTACCCCGGCACTTACCACCGCGGCTTTCCGGGCATCCTGGTAATCGAGCCGCAGCTTTTCTGCGTTGGTCACAATCAAAATAGCATTGGCCACCGACACCCCGGTAGACATGATCATGCCCATGTAAGATTGCAGGTTGAGCGTAGCACCTGTGAGCAGCAACGCGATCAAAGCGCCCGCAATTACCGCAGGGATGGTAACCAGTACCACCAACGATAATTTGAACGACTGGTAATTGGCTGCCAGCAACAGGAAAATCACCACAATGGCAATCATCAATCCATTCTGCAGGCTGTTCAATGTTTCTACCAGCAGGCTGGATGAGCCCTTCAGCTCTGTGATCACACCTTTGGGAAGAGGGCCCGCCTGGTCAATAGCCTTTTGTACCGCTGCCGTAGCAGTGCCCAGGTCTTTCCCGGAAACGTTGGCACTAACGGTAACGAACCTACGAGGGCCTGAACGGTCATACTCTCCGGGCATTTCCTTCGTGGTAAAGGTGGCTACATCCGCCAGCACCGGCCTGGCCTGGCCTTTCACCAGCGGTATTTCCTTCAGGTCGTTGATCGCCGTCATATTATACTCAGGTATCTGCACCTGCACCTGGTAAGTGTAGGCCACCCTTTCATCGAGCCATTGATTCTTTTCAGAAAAACGGCTGGAAGAAGTTGATGCGGTCACCGAACGGGCTACCTGGTAAATATTCAATCCCATCTGCGCCAGTTTGAAGCGATCGATATTAATACTGATCACCGGGAAGTGCAGCGGTTGTGCTATCTGTACATCCCGCAGGAATGGCACGGTTTTCAGCCGGTTCACCAGCTGCCCTGCATACCCTGCAATCTGTTGTATATCTTTACCTGCCACCCTTACTTCAATAGGTGTAGCAGCGCCCTGGCTCATAATTTTTTCGGTGAGATCTATAGGTTCGAAAGACAAACGTATCTCCGGTATTTTGGCCGTGATATTGGCCCTCAGCTGGTCTTTCAGCCGGTCGATATCTACCTTATAATCTTCATCCAGGTTTACCTGCAACACTGCTTCATGGGTACCGCTGTTGAATACATAGAGATTGCTGGCGCCGAAGCTGCTGGGCACCAATCCCACATACGCCGAGCTAATGGCCACATGCCCATTTACGGTACTATCAACAATATTCAACACCTCGTGCAGCCCTTCTTCTGTACGTTCGAGGCGGGTGCCATCCGGCATACGTAAACGCAGCTGAAACTGCCCGGTATTGATATGCGGCATCAGGTCCTTTCCAATCCACATATAACAGCCACCTGCCAGCGCCAATGCGCCAATGACATAGACCGTAACAATAAGCCGCGATCTGTTCATCCCTTTCTCCAGGATGCCCATGAACTTCAGTTTGAATTTCTCAAAGCCAGTGGCTTGTTCCGGGTGCGCCTGTTCATGCTGTAAATGACTTTTTATTTCTTCTACTTCCGCTGCATCCAGCGCCAGCCCTGCATGCGCGTGCTGGTATTTTTCTGCCTTTAGCCACCAGTTGGATATCACCGGCACCAATGTTTGGGCAGCGAAATAAGAGGCCACCATGGCAAAGCCGATAGATAATGACAAAGGCAGGAACATGCCCCTGGGCACGCCCGTCATAATAAACGAAGGCGCAAACACCGCCAGTATACACAATAAAATCAGCAGCAACGGGAAGGCAATCTCCTCACAAGCTTCGTAGATAGCCTGCTTCTTCGGCTTACCCATTTCCAGGTGTTGGTGAATATTTTCAATCGTTACCGTTGCCTGGTCTACCAAAATACCGATGGCCAGTGCTAATCCACTCAGCGTCATAATATTGATGGTTTGGCCTGCCAGCTTAAGTCCCATCACTGCACATAACACTGCCACCGGAATAGTTACTACTACCACCAGGCAACTACGGAGATCTCTTAAAAACAATAACACCATAAGCCCCGTCAACAACGCCCCCAGTACTCCTTCGGAGATAAGGCTTTTTACGGCATTGATCACAAATACAGATTGGTCAAATTCGTAAGAAACCTTTACATCATCGGGCAACAGGCTTTGCATTTCCGGGATCTTTGCTTTCAATCCCTTTACCACATCCCAGGTAGATGCATCAGCTGTTTTTACCACCGGCAGGTATACAGAGCGTTTGCCATTCACCAGGGCATAATCTACGGTTACATCCATTCCGTCGGCTACCCGTGCTACATCGCGTACAAATACGTTGTTGTTGCCATTGGTGGCGATGGGAATATCTTCGAAATTGGTCACCTGTTTTTCCAGCGAGTTCACGGTGGTCACAAACATGGTGTTGTTGATACGGATGTTACCGGAGGGCGTCATCACGTTATTTTTTGCCACGGCTTCCACTACCTCGTCGGCGCTGAGGTTGAAGCTGCGCAGTTTCTGCGGATCTACGTTGATAATCACAGATCGGGAGTTAGCGCCAAAAGGCGGCGGCGCCGACAACCCCGACACTGCGGCAAACATAGGCCGGATACGGGTAGCCGCCAGGTCATAGATTTCTTTCAGAGAACGCGAGGGACTGCTGAATACCAGCTCCCCTACCGGCAATGAAGAAGCATCAAAACGCATCACCTGCGGAGGCAATGCACCCGGCGGGAAAAAAGTCATTACACGATTCACCTGTAAGGCCACCTGGGCGGAGGCTTCCGCCATATCGGTGTTTTCATAAAAGGTGAGTTTTAATAAGGTTAACCCCTGTATGTTTTTAGTGGTAATCGTCTTAACCCCATTCACATAAAGGAACTGGTCCTGTAGCCGCGTGGCAAAAAAACCTTCCATCTGCTGAGGCGACATTCCCCCGTAAGGCTCAATCACATAAATGGTGGGCAAATTGAGCTTCGGAAAAATATCGATGGGGATATTGAATATAGACAGCACTGAGAAAAGCAGTAGTCCCCCGGTGATCACCACCACGGCTATTGGTTTTTTCAGTGCCGAAGCAACAAATGACATAGTTGGTAGTTTAGTTCAGGTCAGGTAAAAGTTGTGAAATCGTATTGCCGGCATAGGCGGCGCGAAACAGCGCTCTCCAGGCGGCATCGCGGGTTTGCACCAGGTCTGTTTCCGCGCGGTTGAGTACAAATAAAGCGGTGGTTACGTCAATAATATTGGTAAGTCCCCCTTTATACAACACCATTTTTTGCCTGGCGGCAGCCTGTGCGGCGGCCAGTTGCACAGGTAATTCCTTCAGCTTATCGCCTGAAGCGGCGATATCTGCTTCCGCCTGTTGCAGGAGGCCTGTGAGCGTAGTGCGGGTAGTTTCCAGTTGTTCCCGTGCTGCTTCTGCCTTGTAATCCTGTACCGCCACCTTTTCATGGGTGCGTTTCAGGTCTGTGAGGTTGTAGGTAATCCCCAGCCCCAATAAATAGTTGTACCTGCTGTATCCCAGTCCGCTCCAGAGATTTTTATCGTATACGTCATTGAACGATCCGCTGGAACCACGCATCCATCCGGCTGCCATCAGGTTTACTTTAGGCAATCTTGCCTTGCGAATCACGTCGGTGGCAGCCCGTTGTTGTCCGTAAATGGCCTGGTAGTACGCCAGCAAAGGGTGTGCGCTGATGCTATCCGGAGGCGTGAGCCCGAGCAATACCGGCAGGCGTTCATTGTTCACCTCGTCCGGTTTGATCTGCACGGTATCCAGCCCGGTGAAGACGGATAACTGAATGCGTACCCGGTTGTAGCTGTTGTTGATATCGAGGAGGTTGAGCCGAGCTTTGGATAATTCTGCCGCAGCCACGGCGCTGTCCACGCCCGGTTTCAAACCATGTAATACGATAGCGGCTACCGCGCGCAGTACTTCAGCATTCCGTTGAATATTATCCGATGCTATTTTTTGTAAAGCGTGTAGCCGTAACAGTTCGAGATAATTTTGTATAACCAGTACGGTCAACTGGTTGGCCGTATTATTAAGATCGGATTGCTGTACTTTCAATGCCTGGGCGGCTTCCCGCTGCTGGCTGCCATAAGCGCCGAAGTTGTATACTTCCCACTGCATGGCAGTCATAGCAATATTGCCACTCATCAGGGTGCTGTTATTTTCTGCACGTATACCCCCTGAAGTGGAAGGTATCATTCCCAATGTAAAGTAAGAGCCGTAAATACTGTTATCTGTGCCCGCGTCCAGCTGTTCATGCAGTTTTATGTCGGGGTACCAATTATGTTTAATATCTGTCAGGTTGGCCTGCCCCGCTTTCACCTGGGCTGCTTTGGCTTTTAGCGCCGGGTAGTGCTCAAGTGTAAGCGCGATGGCGCGATGCAGCGAAAAGCTATCCGCTGCAGATTGTGCGAACGAAGATGTGAAAGGGAAAAAACATAGCAACCACCCACACAACTTCTTCGCGATCATATGTGCGTTCATAAATCGACGAAAAAAGAATGAAATAAAAAGGAATTGAATGCGGTGATCAGGCTGTTGGCGGGCCTCTCCAGCTTCTTAGCGGTATGGGTACGCTGAGGTAAGGGTTGAAATAATATCCACGATGGGTTTTGTCGACGTAAATAAAACGGGGAGCAATGGCAGATAATAAAGGGGGACAAACTTTTTCATGTCCGTAGCTGTCGTTGATACCAACGGGTCTGCGCTTAAAGCGGGTAATGGCGGCTCTTACCCGGGGTGCTTCTACCCGCTGTACCACCACTATGCCGTGCTTAGCCACATGAATATTATCAAGCGCATTCCTTTGCAGGATTTCGCTATGTGCCTGCACATGGGGCAGGAACATTATCGCTATCCATACGAAGAATAATTGGCGGAATAATTTCATGTGGTATATTTCTTTCTGCTGCACTAAGTTATTTAATACCGGGCTGACTAGTATTGTTGTACCTGGTATTTTAACCAAATTTTAAGGTGCAGAAGGCACGCAAAGGAGCTAAGGAGCAAAGCAGCAAAGAAATTTATAAGCTCCCTAAGAGCTTATGTTTTGGCAAAATGCCTTTGCTGCTTTGCTCCTTAGCTCCTTTGCGTGCCTTGGTTTTACAGCCTGAATTTCACTCCTACATTAGCACCGAGGCCACCGATATTTATATACGATTTCAGGTCGTTAGATGCCTTGCTATCATCTTTATAAATCACTTTGGTACCCTGCTGGTTAATGGGTGTGTTAGAGTTCTGATCCAGGGTAGTTTGGTAGATGGTATGTTTTTCCGCATAACTCAGCTGGTCGAGCGTTCGGGACGACTCTCCTACTACCTTCCCGGCGGCGACCAACTTCGTGGTTTCGTTATATTGGGTAATTTCTTTTTCTTTACTTTTTACCGGTACATTTCTATATTCTGTTTCTACAAAAACATCGAAGCGGGAGCCTACTTTAAAGGAAACACCCAGTGCTCCCTGGAAACCGATGGTCACATTGGGTTTTATTTCTTCTTTGCGACTGATCGTCGTCAGCGCCTGCGTGGTGGGCGATACGGCGGTTGTCTGGTTGGCGTCAGTTTCTATATACAGGCGGCCCCATAGCGGCACCACGAACCCAAAGCGCACATAAGGATTTACCTTTTCGTATCCCGGGCTTACCACCAGGCTGGGCGCGAAATCCACTGCGTTGACATAGCCGTGCGATTCCACATGTCCCAATTCGGTATTGCTGCCTACCAGCGTGGTAGATTGGCGGGTCATCAGGTTTTTCCGGCTGTGATAATAGTTGAAGGAGGCTTCTACTGCCAGGTATTTGTTGATATTATACCCGACCGACAAACCACCTCTGAAACCTTCCCCATAGGAGCCGGTGAGCACCCTACGGCTCAGCGTATCCATATGGTTGGCGTTGGGACTGCCGGGATTGAACTGCGTGCGCAAATCCTGCGGCGGATAAGGCCCTACATTCGGAAACTGTCCGGGTGATACGCTAAAAAAATAGCCGCCGGTTGCTTTGAGATACCATTTGGAATGGGCGGAGGAATTCTCCTGGGCTTGGGTTACAAGGGTTACAAGGGTTACAGCGGTTAACAACACTGCTGTCCCAAATTGGAATAGCGTTTTCATAAACATAGTTTTGGTGTTATTCTATTGGAAGTTAATTAATTATTACCAAATAAATATCACCAAAACCAATTAATTAAAACGCTTCTGCCAGTGACAGGTACAGCCCTTTCTGCCTGGCTTCGCCTGTATGTTTTTCTCCTACGGCATAGTCTATACGAATAGTAAGGCGGGAGTTTTCATCATAGAAGTAGCGGATACCTGCTCCATAACTGGGTTTGAAGCCAGCCAGGCTAAAATCGTGATTGGAAAATACGCTGCCTGTTCCAGCGAAGGCTGCCAGTGCAAACTTCGGCTTTATATCTACGAACCAGATATGGATATGCATTTTCGGATCGATGAGGTACCGGTATTCAGCTTGTCCAGCGAGGTAATTCTGGTCACGGTACCTTCCGGTATAGTAACCCCGCATAATATTGTCATTACCCATTTCAGGCAGCAGGTAAAAAGGTAGTTGTTTTCCCTGTAAGCTTTGGAAGAGGCCATTGAAGCCGATGGTACTTTTGGGAGAGATGGGAACAAAATGTGATCCCTGCGCTTCCAGTTTAAACAGCGGGTGTTTACTCAGGAATGAGGGCGCGTAAGCCACATTCAGCCTGAGCCACCAACCGTGACGGGTATAGTTTTCTTTGTCGCGGTTATCGAATATTCCGGTCAGCCCGAGGAAGGTCACGTAGCCTCCGTCTTTGTCGACCAGGGGC
Source organism: Chitinophaga eiseniae (assembly GCF_012641265.1). Taxonomy (GTDB): domain Bacteria; phylum Bacteroidota; class Bacteroidia; order Chitinophagales; family Chitinophagaceae; genus Chitinophaga; species Chitinophaga eiseniae_A. The sequence goes on from NZ_JABAHZ010000001.1 coordinate 911,179, forward strand.
ATGGTGTTATAAATCCCTTTATTGTCGCTGCTGCTGTAAGTATCATGCTGGTAAAGTATGGATGCGCCGACATAAAAATGGCCCGATACCCGGCGTTCGCCTTCCAGCTGCACTTTATAACGGATATTATCTACGAGTGACCTGGTATCATGACGCGTAGTATCTCCTATGCCGAAGAAATACAGCGGGTAGTTCTGGTAACGGAGGTTCCCTTTAAAATGCCAGGTATTGGCGCGTGTCCAGATATTGGCCTTCAGGTCTATTTTAAACTGCTTTTCCGTGGTGATGGCGGGAATCAGGTTGAGCGTGGAGTTGCGGGTGGTATGATCCGGGTTCTTGTTGTCGGTATAAAAAGAGTACAACATGGCGGCCCCTATTTCCAGTCCTTTTTCCTGGGAATATCCTAATACCGGTAATGGGAAAAAACTACTTTTGCGCACGCCAACACTATCGTATAGTCCTTGCTGTTGGGAGGAGGTTTTCCTTGAAACGCTGTCCTGTTGAGCCATGGCGCCGGTCGCTGATAATACTAATAAAGCCGAGATATGGAGGTTTTTACGCATAGGCTGCAAATGTAAGGATTTACATTTACAGCCACGCTTTCCGTTTATGATCAGGGCCGGTCCGAATGTCCCAAGCTTTTCTCCGGGTTTACCCGGTCCCTGACCAGTTGTTTCAGGTGTTTGATTTCCGGGAAATGACCGGCGTCTTTGCGGTCAAATATTTTTTCCTCACCCAGGGAAATGATATAGGAGCCTCCAATTTCGCTGGGACGCAGGGTCACTCCCCCCAGGTCGTCCGCAAAAGTGGTAAGCAGTTCCTGGGCCATGTAAGCTGCTCTCAACAACCAGCCGCATTTAGGGCAATATTCTATCGTAATAACAGGTTTCATATACTGTCTGCTTTAAATATCTGTGCAATGGCCGCCTGACAAAATTCAATGTGCTCCTGCGGCAGTGAAAATTCATCGAAAGATACAATCCTATTTGGTTTATAGGTATAATAACACGAAATACCTGTCTGCCACATGAATATTTTATATCAACTTCCTTTGAATCGTGGCACATTATCTTTAATTTTAACCTATATTAATTGTGGACCGCCCCGAATCGCTCCACCCTAGTCACTGCCAACATTATATATTATGCTGCCGGCCAGTCCTTTGAAAAAATGCGCTTTAATCCCCCTTTTCATGTTCTTGCTGTCGCCTGCGGTTACAGCTCAGCAAAGTATTAACGATAGTCTGCAAACAGCCCTACGCCTGCATCCGACGAACGATACTGTTAAAATAAACCTGCTCAACCAGCTGGCCAGGAACTATTTCACGCAAAATGCTGCCATGGCGGCGCAATATGCAGCATCAGCCCTGCAGTTGAGCGACAGCCTCCATTTTACAAAGGGTAAAATATGGGCGCTGCGTAACCAGGCCCTGGTTGAAAATACCCGGGGCAACCTGGATCATCAAATGCAGCTGACCCTCAACGCGTTGAAACTGGCCGAACAAGACTACGACTCCTACACCCTGGGAGTGCTGAATAACGACGTAGGTAATATTTTTATCGAGCTAAACAGCCCCCGGGATGCCCTCGCCTATCTTAAAAAGTCGCTGGAAATCAAGGAAAAGCGCCGGGAAAAATCTGAAATCGGGAAAACACTGAACAATATTGGATCTGCCTACATCACCCTCCAACTACATGATTCTGCCATGTACTACCTCGAAAAGGCAGAACAAATTAAAATAGCCCTGCATGATCAACGTGGCCTGGCCTTTACCTATGAAAATATGGGTATCGTTTCTATGCTACAGTCGCGCTACGACAAGGCCTTACATTACCATTTGCTGTCGGAAGCCTATTACCGGGAAGCCAACAACCTCCCGGGTGTAGTGAAAGCGAGTCTCAATCTCGCTGAAGTACAAACCATGCTGGGCGACCTGAAGGAAGCTGATAAAAACCTCGACAAGGCCCAGGCCCTGAATCAGCAGCTGGGCAATGTAAAAAATGAGATGATCTATTACAAGATCCGCTATGAGCTGGACTCTGCCCGGAAAGACTATGCTGCCGCCCTCCGGAGTTACAAGGAATTCAGTACCCGTAATATCGACTTCTTTAATGCTGAAAAAGGACGACAGATTTCCCGTTCGCAAGAGAAATATGAGTCGGAGAAGAAGCAACGGGAAAATATTATACTGAAGAAAGAACAACACATGCACCTGGCCACGATACAACAGCAACGGGTGTTGGTGCTATCTGCAGCGGCGCTCTTTCTCGCCCTGCTATTGATTACCGTGATGGTATACCGCCTGTATAAACGACAACAGGAACTTTACCTGGAGCTGAATAACAAGAACCGGGAAGTATCCATGCAAAACCGTATTATCCTGGAGCAAAACAGTACCCTGGAAAACCTGAACCAGGTGAAGGATAAAATATTTTCTGTGATCTCCCATGACCTGCGCTCGCCATTGGCCATCCTGGAAGGACTGTTATTCCTGCTGAAAGATGAAAAGATTGATGCCGGGCAGTTCAGGATGTATACTGATGAACTCTGGAGAGATGTAAAAAATACGGCCTATATGATGGATAATATGTTGCAATGGGCCAGCAACCAAATGAAGGGCATCGGTGTAAAGGCCGACGACTTCGATGTAACCCTTTTGCTCAGCCGGGAATTTGAATTGCTGCAAACCCTCGCCAGGCAAAAAGAAGTAAGATTATCGCAGGAGCTGCACGAATGCATCATGGTATATGCTGATCCGGATATGATCAAGCTCGTATTACGCAACCTGATCAACAACGCTATTAAATTTACGCCCAGCGGCGGTGAAGTCGTTATAACCGCCCGGCAGGATGGCGAATTTGCAGAGATCACCGTAAGGGATAATGGCACCGGCATCCCGGTAGAAAGCCAGCATCGCATCTTTTCCAACATATACTACTCTACCACCGGTACACAGAATGAAAAGGGATGTGGCCTTGGGCTGCACCTCTCCAAGGATTTTGTGGAACGCAACCATGGACGTATCTGGTTTAACAGTATGCCTGGCGCCGGTAGCAGCTTCAGTTTCACGATCCCGGTTTCGGAAGACCAGGATACAAACACCCGTGGCTATACGGTAGTGGTACAGGACCACCCGGTTTCCGGCGTAAAAGTATTGAGAAGGTAATCACAACAGCTCAAAGGCAGTAGTATGCTTGATTTCAGTCATCACAAATGAACTATGTACCTGCCCGATGTTTTCAATTGCCGCCAGTTTATTGGTCAGGAAATGCTGGTAGCGCCGCATATCATCTACCACTACCTTCAGCAGATAATCATAAGTACCGGCTACATGGTAGCATTCCATCACTTCCGTCATTCCAGCGATGGCCGCTTCAAATTTCTTGATCAGTGGCTGTGAATGCAGCTGCAATGATACATTACAGAAAGCCATCAACGTTTTACCCACTTTATCTCCTTCCAGCAGGGTAACGTAACTTTTAATCACCCCGCTCTTCTCTATTTTTTTCAGCCGTTCATATGTAGGCGTAACAGACAGCCCTATACGATGGGCAATTTCCTTGGTATTTAACCGGGCATCCTGTTGCAATACCTGTAGTATGCGCCGGTCCGTTTTATCCAGTGTATCCATAGCAGTTATTTTTTTCTGTAAAAAGGTGCTGTAAGACATCGGAATGGTTATTTATATCTACCACACAATCAAAAGTAGTATATATTTTCTGTTATATAACATAATCCAGTTCAATTAGGTTATACCGCCTTACTTTTACAGGATCATACACCTGTAACCAACGATTATGAAAAAAAACCGGCTGGCTGCCCCTGATGCAGCAGCGCTACAGCAACTACTGGCGCGGGTAGCATCCTGCACCAAAGATTTCCTCGGGTATCCCGTATCTAAAGATTTTGATTACAGTCCACTATTACCTTTTCTGCAATACCCTTTGAATAACCTGGGCGATCCGTTTGTACCTTCTACCTACGGTGTGGGATCCAGGGAGATGGAAAAAGAAGTGGTGTCGTTCTTTGCGGACTTATTCCGCGCACCGGAAAATGATTGGTGGGGATATGTGACCAATGGCGGTTCTGAAGGTAATTTATATGGTTTATACCTCGCGAGGGAGCTATATCCTAAAGGGATGGTATATTATTCGGAAGCCACGCATTACAGTGTACAAAAAAATCTGCACCTGTTAAACATGCCTGGGATTATTATACGCACTTTGCCTAACGGGGAAATTGATTATGATGACCTGGAGCATACTATCAGCATGAACCGGCATTTACCGGTGATCATGCTGGCCAATATCGGCACCACGATGACGGAAGCGCGGGACGATGTAAAACGTATTAAAGATATCCTGAGAAAGCTGGCCATCCGGCATCATTATATACATGCAGATGGCGCGTTGTCGGGCAGTTACAGCGCTTTCCTGGCGCCGCGGCCGGCCTTTGATTTTGCAGATGGGGCCGACAGCATCGCCATCAGCGGGCATAAATTTATTGGCGCTCCTATTCCCTGTGGCGTGGTGGTAGCCAAAAAATCGAATCGCGACCGGATTGCACGTTCAGTGGCTTATATCGGCAGTATGGATACCACCATCACCGGGTCAAGAAACGGGCATAGTCCCCTGTTTTTATGGTATGCGATCAAATGCCTGGGGGTGGCTGGTTTAGAAGAAAGGGCCCGGCATAGTTTGGCAGTGGCAGCCTACGCGGTAGAACGGCTAAACGAAAACGGGATTGCGGCCTGGCGCAACCGGGATGCCATCACGGTGGTATTTCCTGACCCGCCGGCAGCGGTACGTCAACGGTGGCAGCTGGCGTCTGAAAATGGCTGGTCGCACCTGGTGTGTATGCCCAATGTAAACCGGCAGCAGGTAGATGCATTCATTGCCACGCTGACCTCCATGCCGGCAGCCATTTAGTCGATCCCTTCAGCAATCGCCATGATTTCTGTATTGAGCGCCCGGCGGATCTGGCGCTCTATTTCCTTGTTGGCCAGCGGCATGAGCAGCTGCACTTTAAACTGAACAAAATCCTTTTTGATTTCGATGGTTTTCAGGGCGAAGCTGTCCGGCGTAAAATTGCTGGAATAGCGGTCCACCGCGCGTCTGAGGCGTTCCTCCAGTCCCCGGATGGTAAAAGGATGTTTGTGGTCCAGTTCAAACTCCAATGTCAGCTTTTTGATATTCTGTTTGGACTGGTTCACCACGATAGTAGTAAACACAACGGAGTTGGGAATGATTACGATATCATCGTCTTCATTTTGCAACACCACGTTAATGAGGGTAATATCCAGTATTTTTCCTTTATAGTCACCAATGCGTACATGATCTCCCAATGATAACTGATCAGAAAACATGATGATCAGTCCATTGATCATATTGGTAATATAATCTTTCGTTAACAGCGCAATGGCCGCTGCCACGATGGTAATACTGGTAACTAGCCCCAACAAATCGACGCCAAAAAAGAGCATAATGGCCAGTGCCAGGAAAATGGTATTCAGTACGGAGGTAATCCTGTTGATACCCAATACGAAGTTGTCTTTTTCCAATGGTTTACTGCGATTACGCCGGGTATACCAGGAGAGGATCAACAGCCAGGCCAGGGAAATGACGAGGTTGGCGCCCAGGAAGAAAGACAGGGCGTTGGTGAGTTTAAAGAGCCATACAAACTTGTTATAAACAGCAGGATGTTCAATATTAAAATAAACAATACAGAGATATACCACCAGTTTAGCCAGGAAGATAACCCGCTCCCGGCGGTTGGTATTCTTATAGGTTTTATCGGTTACCATCATAGTTATACACAGTCGCTTTAATTTTGCGAAGGTACAACGGCTAATTGGTTTGTGAGGCAATCCTGTTTATTTCATTTTATCGAGGATATCTTCCCAGATAATGCGGGCAATCTGTTCTGATTCCACGGTGCGGATGCTTCCTTCAAGTGTGTCTGTGTGATCGGCGGTAAAGGTATTCGTATGAGGTTCAAATTCTTCCAATACATGTTCACTTACATCGGGTACAACCTGGAAGGCGGTTTCCAAGGCGCCTCTATCGATGGTTATCACCAATCCATAGGGCTTACCTTTGATGATCACAGTGATGCTGTGCTTTTCCATATAAAAAATGCCGCAAGGTACATACCATAAATAAAGGCCAGTGCGATCTACTCACCGGCCTTTGCACGTATATTGAAAGGACTACAAGTAATCATGGTCAGGCCATGGCTGCCATTTTTTTACGTGCTGCTGACTTTTTTTTGGGCGCTGCTTTCCTGGCAGTTGCCTTTTTGGCGGTGGTATGTTTGGTGGCAGTTTTCCTTGCTCCTGCTTTTGCAGTAGCTTTTTTAGCAGGTGCTTTCTTAGCTGTGGTCTTTTTAGTAATACTGCTCTTTGCCGTTGTTTTCCTGGCAGTGGTTTTCTTAGCCGTCGTTTTCTTCATAACGCGTTTTGCCGGTGCTGCTTTTTTTACAGTGGCTTTCTTAGCGGTAGTTTTCCTGCCGGTTGGCTTACCAGGAACCTTGGCGCCTTCTTCCCTGGCCTCAGATAAGCCTATGGCGATAGCTTGCTTAGGATTCGTAACCTTTTTACCGCTCCTTCCACTTTTTAGCTTACCCTCGTGCATTTCGTGCATACTTTTCTCTACTTTACTCTGGGCTTTTTTTGAATAGTTTGCCATGTCAAAAAAATTTAGATGGGTTAAGAAAAGAAATAACGTAATGGTAAAAACAAATTATAAGCCATGGAAAATGAGTGTTTTCCATGGGAAAAAGCGTAGAAATGGGCTTAAACTGTGTTAAAAATTCTATGGATTGTGGAATGTATTGCCCCATATTGCCGGGGCAATATTGCCCGATAACCGGGCTGGCATAGCAATACGAGTGGTGGCACATATCTTGATCGACTTTTGGGGAATATTTAACTACTATCACTATAAAAAACTTCAGGATTATGGAAGACATCAGATTTCAACATGCCACGCCAGTCACTCATTTACAGGAGTCGAATCCCGAACAGAAAACCAAACACAGTAAACGTGGATTCGCTTCTATGGACCCTGAGCAGCAGCGTGCCATATCAAGAGAAGGTGGAAGAGCAGCGCATCAACAAGGTGTTGCCCATAAATTTACTTCTGACGAAGCTCGTGCCGCTGGTAAAAAAGGTGGTGAAGCAGTGAGTAAAAACCGTGAACACATGGCCACTATCGGCCGTAAAGGCGGTACTAACCGAGGTAAAAAGAAAAACAGCGTTGAAAGTAATAACCAGCAATAACCCAGGCAATGGGTTATTGCTTTTTTATGGAGAGGATACTACCCCAGTCCTCTTCTTTTCAGCGACTGTGGATATAAGGAGATCTTTCTTATATTTATTGCTTTTTACTATATGGAAGCAAAAAGACGCTGGCTCTATTTCCTGTTAATCGTAGCAAATGTCCCCTTAGGCCTGGCCACCCGCTGGGCGCCTCAATATTTCCCTGATTTGATGAGAATTTATGGTGGAGATGTGCTATCTGCCACGTGTATTTTCTTTGGCATTCGTTTCCTGTATCCTGTTACGCCACTTTGGAAAATCGGTATCAGCAACTACCTGGTTTGTTTTGCCATCGAGTTGCAGCAGCTATACCAGGCTGATTGGGCAGTACGGTTCCGGAATACCCCGGCAGGTATTCTGCTGGGACATGGCTTCCTATGGAGCGATTGTGTATGTTATGCCGTGGGTACCCTCATTGCCCTGGCGATTGCCTGGCTGCTTGAAAAAATAATTTAGTTATATTTAGCGGAACTCAATAATCAACTTCTTATGCTGATCCTGGCCAAAATCCTCATTGCCTTTGTGATGCTGGAACATCTGTTTATCCTGTGGTTTGAAATGTTTGCATGGACGACCCGCGGGCCTAAAATATTCAAACGCTTTCCCAAAGAGCTTTTCCCTGCTACCAAATCGCTGGCGGCCAACCAGGGGTTGTACAACGGGTTCCTTGCAGCCGGGCTGGCATGGACTTTTTTCATTGCCGACCCGATATGGTGGGCCAGGATAGCCATTTTCTTTTTGAGCTGTGTTAGTGTAGCGGGCATTTACGGGGCTTTTACTGCCGACAAAAAGATTTTCTTTTCCCAGGCATTACCGGCGCTCGTTACTTTATTCATCATTTTGTTTATATGATACTGGCGTCTGATATCCGGATAGGTAATTATGTGGCCTGGTTCGACTACAATATGGAGGAAGAAGCCTTTATCGCAGAAGGTATCCTGGATGGTTTTGTATATAACTCCCAGCTGCCCCGCAGTAAACTACCAATTGAAAAGGTGAATCCCGTTATACTGGATCTTTACCTGCTTACCCGCTTTGGTTTTATCAAAGGAGACCCGGAATATGGAGAAGATGTAAATGTATATTCACTAAAGTACAACCGGCTGGATAGTATGCATGTCCGGTATGAAAACAGCATCTTCCAACCCATGGCCGATGCGCCGGGAGGACTGGTGCCCTATGGACGCCCGCTGGTGCATGTACACCAGCTGCAAAATCTTTTTCACGCCCTTACCCGCGATGAATTAACCCTGTTTGAATAGCTGGTGTCGCCAACTTTATGAGTACGAAATTTGTTGACCTATGTGAGATTTCTTCATCTCTAAAAAAATGCTCTATGGGTACTACTGACACTTCTCTCATTCTAAGCGCTACAGCCCTCGATACACTTTGTATTAATACCATCCGCTTCTTGTCTGTAGATGCCGTACAGAAGGCCGACAGCGGCCATCCGGGGTTGCCCCTGGGCGCTGCTCCCATGGCATATGTGCTGTGGACCCGGTTTTTGCGGCATAGTCCTACCAACCCGTTGTGGTTTAACCGCGACCGGTTTGTATTATCGGCCGGACATGGTTCGGCATTGTTGTATAGCCTGCTCCACCTTACCGGTTATGATTTGCCGATGGAGGAGCTGAAGCAGTTCAGGCAATGGGGCAGTAAAACGCCCGGGCACCCCGAGCGGGGACTCACGCCTGGTGTGGAAGTAACTACCGGTCCATTGGGGCAGGGCTTTGCCAACGGGGTAGGTATTGCCATGGCAGAAGCTTACCTGGGCGCGCGGTACAATAAACCGGGTAATGCGGTAGTGGACCACTACACTTACGCCCTGGTGAGCGATGGAGACCTGATGGAAGGCGTTGCGTCCGAAGCAGCGTCACTGGCAGGCCACCTGAGACTAGGCAAACTGATTTACCTATACGACGATAACCGTATTACCCTGGCTTCCGCTACGCCGGTAACTTTTACAGAAGATCATGCCCAACGTTTTGCTTCCTATGGCTGGCACGTACAGCAGGTGGCAGACGGCAACGACCTGGAAGCGATTGACCAGGCCATCCGGGCCGCACAGGCCGAAACAGAACGGCCATCCATTATCCTGGTGCGCACTCATATCGGCTATGGCTCTCCCAATAAACAGGATACCTGCGCTGCACATGGTAGTCCCCTTGGCGAAGACGAAGTAAAACTCACGAAGGAAAACCTGGGATGGCCGGTATCACCCGATTTCCTGGTGCCTCCTGAAGCTCTCAACCATTTTCGTGTAGCCGTTGACGATGGTAAGCGATGGGGGGCTAAATGGGAAGAACAGATGGCTATTTACGCGCAGCAATACCCGGAGCTGGCGCATGAATTACGGGAGCTGATACACGATGTACTGCCGAAAGGCTGGGATAAGGATATCCAGCCGTTTGCAGCCGACCCGAAGGGATTGGCTACCAGGGCTGCTTCGGGGAAAGTGATGCAGGCATTTTTTCATCACCTGCCCGGATTTATTGGTGGTTCGGCCGATCTGAATACCTCTACCAATACCGAATTAAAAGATGCCGGCAATTTTGAAAGTCCCCTGATGAAGGAAGGTGATTTACAGGGCGCTGCCGGTGGTGAATGGAGCTATGCCGGCAGGAACATACAATACGGCGTGCGGGAGCACGCCATGGGGGCTATTTCCAACGGTATGGCGGCGCATGGAGGCATTCTCCCCTACTGCGCCACCTTCCTTACTTTCTCCGACTATATGCGGCCTTCCATCCGCCTGGCTGCTTTGTCGGAGCTGAAAGTGGTATATGTATTTACGCACGATAGCATTGCCATGGGAGAAGATGGTCCCACCCATCAGCCGGTAGAATTGCTGGCCGCACTGCGCGCCATTCCCGACCTGGTGGTAATCAGGCCAGCTGATGCCAACGAAACGCTGAATGCCTGGCAAATGGCCATACAACTGCCTCAACGGCCGGTAGCACTCATCCTGTCGCGGCAGGCCGTACCTACCATAGATCGTAGTAAATATGCAGCTGCCAACGGGCTTCGTTTTGGCGCTTATGTACTGGCTGATGCTCCTGATGGCAAACCGGAGCTGATTTTAATAGCTACCGGTGCGGAAGTGGGATTGGCATTGGCTGCACAGGAAAAGCTCCAGGCTTCCCATATTAGCGTACGTGTAGTATCTATGCCCAGCTGGGAATTATTTGAAGCGCAAACGCCCGCGTACCGCGACCAGGTGCTCCCTCCCGCAGTTACCGCCCGGGTATCTATAGAAGCCGGCATTTCACAGGGATGGGAACGATATACCGGGACAGCAGGCATCCAGGTGGCGATGAACCGTTTCGGGGCTTCCGCACCCGGCCCGGTGCTATTGCGCGAGTTTGGCTTCACTGCCGACAACATCTGCGAACGCGCGTTGGCACTTTTGAAAAAATAATCACCCTTCATGAAAAAACTGATTGTATTTGACCTCGATGGTACATTGGCCGAAAGCAAAGCGGCTATTGATCCTGAAATGAGTACGTTGCTTTATTCCCTGTTACAGGTGGCCAGGGTAGCCATTATATCTGGCGGCGCCTGGCCACAGTTCCAGCAACAGGTGCTGGAACACTTACCAGACGATGAACGGCTGCAAAGGTTATCCATCTTACCTACCTGCGGTACCCAATTTTATGAATATAACCGGGGATGGAATAAACGCTATTCAGAGGACCTCAGCACCGAAGAAAAGGCAAAGATTATCCAGGCGTTACAGGCCGTAGTGGCTACTCTTGGCTACCAACCGGCGCAACATTGGGGTGATACGATAGAAGACAGGGGCAGCCAGATTACCTTCTCTGCCCTGGGGCAGGAAGCGCCTTTAGAAGAAAAGAAAAAGTGGGATCCTGATTTCTCCAAAAGACAACAGATGAAAACATTACTGGAAAAAATGATCCCCGAATTTTCCATCAACCTGGGAGGCACTACCTCGGTAGACATCACCAAACCGGGCATAGATAAAGCTTACGGCATTCATAAACTAAGAGATATCCTGATTATCGGGTTAGCAGAAATGTTGTTTGCAGGCGATGCCATTTTCCCCGGCGGCAATGATTACCCGGCAAAAGAAACGGGCGTTGATTGTATCAAAGTACGCGATCCCGACGAGACAAAGCGTGTCATAGAAACGATCGTGGTTTGCTACACCGTTTTATGAGCCAGCAGTGCCTGCAGTATTTCCTGCAGACTTACCGCTCCAACGGCAATCACATCGTCTCCGGCGCCATAATAAATATAAAGGGTATCGTTGACCAGTACGGTACCTGTAGGAAAACAAACATTATCCACATCTCCCCTGGTTTCCCATACCCGCTCGGGTACCAGTATAGGATGTGGCAGGCGCGCCCGCACTATCTGCGGATTATCCAGGTCCAGGAGGGCGGCGCATCCCACGTAGATAAAGCCTTTTGCGGTTTGCCGTACCCCGTGGTAAATCAGCAGCCATCCTTCCGGCGTTTCTACCGGGGGACATCCTCCTCCTACATAGCTGCTTTCATGGGCATATTTAGGCGTTAACAGTAAGTGTTCATGGAAATGCAGGAAGTAATTTTTCCAGAAATCCGGGGTTAATTCGGAAATCTCATTGACGGCTACCACCTGTATATCGGGTTTAATGCGATGCAGGAAATGCAGTTTACCTTTTATTCTCCTCGGGAAAAAGATAACATCCTTATCCCACAAACGGGCGCTGTTGCTGTTGAATAAATTATATTTTTCATCGAGCGGGGCATGCGTGGAAGCCAGTTGGATAAACGTTTTCAGTTCCATTTCTGCTACGATCAGCCCCTCCTTTTTAAACCGCCGGCCATCTTTAGAGGTAGCCAATGCACCGCAGGCATTAACACCATCGTAAGCAGTATAGGTAAGATAATACAGGCCATCAATTTTTACCACCCGCGGATCTTCCATGCCTTTGGCTTCAAAACTATGCTCAGGAAAAAGAATGGGCGATGTGAGCCGTTCGGCCACGGTGAGAGGATCGCTCAGGGCGCAAAAGCCAATGGAAGAATGGTTACCTCGCCGGACTGCCCGGTAATAAAACAGGATTTGGCCTCCATCTTTGATCGTAGCAGGATTTAATACGCCTTCGTTTTCAAAATCCAGGGCAGTTTGCCTTAAAATAACTCCGTCTTTTTTGATCCGTATCATGCGGGCAAGGTTTGTTGTTAGCATATTCATCTAACAAAAACAGGCTCATAATGTTTTTTTGTATGCGGAGGCGATTTAATTATAAATTAAACACATATGACTATTAAAATATTTATTAATGTTTTATAATCAATTAATAGTGATTATAACATTGAGATGAGGGCGCATAAAAAAAGGACGAACCGATTTAACTCGTGTTCGTCCTTTTGTTGGTGACTCCGTCTGGATTCAAACCAGAAACCTTTTGATTCGTAGTCAAATGCTCTATTCAGTTGAGCTACGGAGCCGTTCCCTGTTGGGATAGCGAAGATACGCCATTATTTTATTTCTAACAAATTATTTTTCAATAATTTATACCTGACAGCTTTTCTTCAGATATTTTATTTTGATAGAAAATGCTGCAACCGGCTGTTGCAGCATTTTCATTTTTTGTGACCTCATCTGGATTCAAACCAGAAACCTTTTGATTCGTAGTCAAATGCTCTATTCAGTTGAGCTATGAAGCCATTCCCGTTTTGGGATTGCAAATGTAGAACTTGTTTTTTATTTATCAAAAAAAATGTCATCTTTTTTTATGACACTATCGTCAACGGCTATACGGATACGCTGCCCCGGTAAGGGGACAGCGCATCATGGTTGGTTGTTTATGCTACAGTAACGTATGTTTCTTTTCTCTGGTAGAGCATTTCTTTTTCGCCATACAGGCGTTCGGAGATAATGCCTTTTTCCCGGCTCCATGCAATGAGTTGATCCGACTGTATAATGGGATTGGAGGCAGCGGTATACTTGATACTACTGATAAACTCCAGCCACGGCTCCATTCCCATGGCATATACGTACACTTCCCGGGGGTGAAAGATATTGACCAATGCCATTCCTTTTTCGCAATCGGATCCTGCCAGGCGGCGGCTATGATCAAATTCCCGGCTTATTTTCTTCGTCATCAGCGGGCCATAGAGCCAGGTAAGCGGCGCGCCATCGCATTCCATCCCAAGAAACATGACATCTACATCGCCGATAGCGCGTTGAATATGCTGGTAGAGGGCCGACTCAATAATCCTGGAATCGGCCAGGAACAAGAGTTTGAAAGCGCCTATTTTAACCAGGTAGCAGGACTTGGTGAGAATATTCAGGTCGCTATGCTCACCTGTGAATGGCAGGCCGGTAATCGTTGCATCGGCGAAGGGAATTGTTTCCATTTCGTCGATTGCCATTACCTGCCGGAAGCCGGCATGCTGGAACATGAGCCGCAGGTCTGGATCTTCGAGGCTACCGCTATTAGTACGGGGCACAATCAGGTGTTTTATTTTATGCCGCAACGGTAAGAGCGTTTCAAATAAAATATGATCCTGGTGATTATGGGTAATCAGCACATAGTCGATAACATCGGGCAGATCTACATCAGAAAAATGTTCCACATCCGAATGATAGCCATAGTAGCTGATGAGCGGGTCTACCAGGATGCTAACATCTTTCGTTTCCACCAATATACAGGCATGACCGAAGTAGCGCATCCGGATTTTGTCGCCGGTATAACGCTGGTAAGGCGGCGGGGCTTCCGTTGTAAAGAAGGTATTGAACAGGGTTTCCTGTTGTGCTGTTATGCTCAGCAAGGCTTTGATCTCAGCGGGATCGCGGGGCTCCCGCTTCATCCTTGCCAATGCATCGATCCCGGGATGATCGAATGAAAGCGGCAATTGCAGCACATGATCCTCCTCCAGCCGGGGAGTGCTGAGGCAAAACGGGCGGTGATCGTTGTCGGTAATCCACAGCGCGATGCTCTGCCCTTTGCGGTTATAGTATTCGCTGGTATACAGTAATGATTCAAAAAAACGGAAGTCGGCATTATTATTACGATCGTAAAAAAGTTCCACATATCCTTTGAGCAGGTCGGGCACTTGCTGATATAATGGCTCCAGTCCGGCGCCTATGGCGGTTGTAGCCAGGAGGGTATCCAGTTCTTTTACGGCGGCGGCAAAGCGGATCATATGGTCCTGTTCCGCGCAGGTATGTTCATACAAACGCCTGACTTCTTCCAGGCGGTTGACTGTTACATCCATGAAAGGGCCTCCTTTCATTTTGGGATTGCGTACTGCTTCCGCATGAATGACCGGCGCTTTCAGGTAAGATTCCATAATTGTCAGATGCCGGCCGGCGATATTCATTGCCGCCGTGGCCGGAGATAACAGGTGGCTCCAGGCATACCATCTATCTACCAATGGTTCTATAACCACATTGGGCTTGAGGTATAATTTTTTCCCAGTCATACTTCAGATGTTTTTATATAGAAGGATATTTTATTTTCGGTGGGAGGTAAAATTTCTCCGCTAACGGCATCGAATATGTGTTTGATTTTTTATTCAACTATCCTTATATTGCATTATACAATAGCTTAATGCTACCGTATGCGAACCAGAAATTATTTTTTCCCTTAAAAAATCATCGTTATGGTTATCCCATAAAAGACTATCCGTGACTTGTTTGCTGTCTATAATTCTAAATCGGAGAGATACTACCCTATAATTCAGTTATGTGCGTTAACAACTGTCATCCAGGAGATTCAAGCATCACGTGATCCCTGTCTATGCCAGGCCAATATGATAGGCGAAATTCACTGCCCTTACAGCATTAAACGATAGTAGTCAGATGTTATGATGTTTTCAATAATAGTGTGATACCCTTTTTACATCTGCCGGATTAACCACCCGGCGGGCATTTGTTAATTAATATGATAGCTGAACGCCCAATCCAATCCATTGACGTAAATGATAACGCCATGCAAACAGCTCCAGGTGACATCCTTTTATGCATTGTAGATGAACACAAAATTATCCGGAACGCTCTTGCCAGCTTATTTTCGAAGCATCATCACATACGGGAACTGATAGAAGTGGAAACCGAGCACGAGCTGATGGAGCAGCTATATAAGGGCAAACAAATGAATGTAATTCTGTTTCACTGGTCGAAACCCGATAAAGAAAAGAAAGCCTGTTTACGCACTATACACCAGCAATATCCTTTTATTCGTGTATTGACGATGTCGCAACATTTTACCCCGGAAGTTATCAATTCCCTGCTCGACCTGGGCGTATGTGGTTTCTTCACCAAAAATACCGACAGCACCGAATTGCTCGAGGCGATCAGCCAGGTAGCTGTTCGTGGATTGTACCACAACAAACTCGTTGCGGATGCCCTTTACTGGCGTGCGGCCCAAATAGCCCATCATGGCCCGGAAACGGGTAAAACCCCTCCCCTTACTCCCAACCAGGAAAAAGTGCTTCATTTACTGTGGCAGGAAAAAAGCACCCAGGAAATCGCGGCGGAGATATTTGTCAGTATCAGCGCGGTAGAAAAGATAAAGCAACAACTGAAAGAGATGACAGGCGCCAAAAATACGATCGGCCTGATTAAGTACGCCCTAAAAAACAGTATTATCTGATCATTCCTATTGCCGTTTTATTTTCATTCTTTGCCTGGCTTCTTCCAGGATCGCTTTCCTGTCCATTTTTTTGTCGTCTGCTGCCCCTGCCTGGCCCTCGCGGATATAGCGGCCCAACGCTTTCACATTGGGATAACGATAAAATACTGTTTCATCCAGCACGATATTGCAATCCATTTCCAACATGCCCCTGATTGTTTTTATTGTGAGCGATGTACAGCCCAGGTCAAAGAAATTATCTTTTATATTCAGCGTTCCTTCCAGCTGCAACGCTTTTGCGCATACTTTGGCAAGTGTTTGTTCTATTGCTGTAACCGGCACTCCTTCACCGGCGGGTTCCAGATCACTGAGGGCTTCGGCCAGTTTGGTCAGCGCTTCCTGGTGCAGGCCGGCCAGGTAGTCTTCCCGGAGCTTGAACCGCTGTACCTTACCGCTGGTCGTTTTCGGAATTTGTTTTACCGGTATCACCCGGCTCACCTTCACCCCTGTCCTGGTACTGACATGGCGTCTCAGTGAGTTCATCAGTGCGATAAAAGGCTGCATTTTCCCTTCGTAGGCCACGAAGAAAAAAACTTCATCTGTATGTAATACATTGTTGTGAATGCCACAGGCCACTGCTGCGCGGTCTTTCGTCCACTCCAGTTCCGCCGCCACCATATCAAGGTCGTTGGGATAGAAATTCTGCCCTTGTATAATAATCATTTCCTTATGGCGTCCGGTGATAGTCAGTCTCCCGTCCTGCATAAAGCCCAGGTCACCGGTATTGAGCCAGCCGTCATCCTGCGTTATCTGCCGGCGACTTTCCGGCAGGTTATAATATCCGCCGGTTACTGCCACGCCTTTTATTTTTATCAATCCGATGGTGTTATCGGGAAGTACAGCGCCTTCCGTGTTCATGATGCATACCGCCGTTGCAGTAGCGCAGGCGCCCAGATCTACGAATGATACAGACTGTGTGTCATCGTCGGTTGCATATACTACGTTGTCGCCTATATTAAGATGATCTCTCAGCAGCCGGTGCATTTGTATAGGCCCTTGTGAAGCCTGCGCAGCTACCCCCAGGGTGGCTTCTGCCAGTCCATAGGCCGGCCGTATTACATGAGGAGGCAATCCTGCCGGCGCGAGCGCTGCCTGAAAGCGCTGACAAACTTCTATCGAAATGGGTTCTGCGCTATTCAGCAATATCCGCACACTTTGCAGTGCATCCGGGGACAGCACCGCTGGCAGCTCCGTTTCCGATACATACTTATAGCCGAAGTTAGGGGAACCACTAACAGTTACCCGGTGCCTGGCCATACTCTCCACCCAGAGCGCAGGATAGGTCAGGAAGAGTATCGGCGGAATCAGGTAGTGCGACGCATGCAGGTAAAGCGGCAGCATATGGAAAAAGAGCATTCCCATGTCGTGGGTCAGCGGCATCCATCCCATAAAGCGGTCTTCCTTCCTGAGCCCGAAGCAACGGGCCATATCCACCAGGTTTTGCAGGATACCTTCATGGGTATTCATGACGCCCTTTGGAACACCGGTAGAACCGGAAGAGAACTGTAAGAACGCAATTTGTTCCGGCAGCACAGACACCGGCGCGGCTGTTGGTCCTGAAATGTCCGTTGGCTTCAACACCAATATCCGCTCTTTTACCGGGTGACTGGCCACCACTTGCTCCATGCGGGAGGCGTAATCCGGAAAGTCGGTGGCCAGGTAAGGATGTGAGAGTGATCTCCAGATGTTGGCAATCTTCATGACCACCGTTTCCCCGACACCAAAGGTAACGGGCACCGGGATGATGCCACCTATTACACAAGCCCAGAAGATCTTTATAAAGTAAATATCTGACTGAAACTGCAAAATCAACTCATTACCAGGTTGCAGGCCGGCCTGTTGCAAACGCGATAAGAGGCAGCGGGCATCCTGGTACAATTGGCGGTAGGAAAGCTGTTCCTCTTCTCCTTTGCCGGTTATCAGGGTAAGCTGCCGGTCTGTTGCGGCGGCAGCCATCAGCATGTCAATAAGATTTTTCACGAATAATGTAGCTTAAGCGGTTAATACATCGAAAAATATCTCCTGTACCTGTATTTCATTTTCAAGGACCGGGCAAGCGGTGGCCAGGTGGCAAACAACCTCGTTGCCCAGGTTCAATTCCGACAGGTACCATTTTTCCTCTTCTATGATAACACTGTTGGTATGGACGGCAATCGCATTCATCGGTAAATGCAATCCTTTACCGTTGGCCTTCAGGAGGGCCTCTTTACGGGTCCAGTGATAAAAAAAAGACCGGTATATATCGGGAGCAGCCTGTATTGCCTGCCATTCCGTTTCCTGCATCTGGGGCGCCAGGTACGATAGCTCCACCGGTTGTATCACTTCTACGTCTACGCCTATACGCCCATGGGTGCTCACGGCGCATACGACTACGTTGCCGGAATGAGAGATGTTAAAATCGACCGGAACATTTTCTAAGAAAGGCTTCCGGAAACGGCTATACGTTAACTGCTCCAGTATATCCGTTGCCGTAGGGTGTATTTTCATCAGCTCCCGGCGCAACAGGATCTTCCCCAGCATGCCTGCCTGGGCATCCTGCCAGCGATGGAACTGTTCTATTTTTTCCTGCTCGTAAACAGGCAACAACGACATTCCATTGTCGAAAAGGTGCGCCGGCATTGGGGCCTGGCGGTCGAAATACAGATAGCTAACAGATAGCATGTGTTACATTACTTTATCATTCAGGCATACCAGCTGTCCCATCTCCATTTTGAAGATACTGTCTGCCACATTAAAATAACGGTCATCATGTGTAATCACGATCACGATTTTCTGTTGCTGCTTCATTCTTGGCAGCAGTTCGAGGTAAAAGAACTCCTTGAATTCAGGGTCCTGGTCGGCGGCACATTCATCAAACAGGAAGATGGGCCGGTTTTCCAGCCAACATTGCAGGAGCGCCAGGCGCTTGGTTTGACCACGGGATAAATTGAGGGTGCTGAAAGTATTATTATCTACCGTTACTTTTCCATTGAGCCGGAAGAGACTAATCAGTGCTTCCGTATTTTTTTTGCTGACACCTGTTTCGGTATATACTTTCCTGAATAAATAAAAGTCACTGAATATTACGGAAAAATATTCTCCCAGCTCCCGGCCCGGTACCAGCTTACCATTGATTTTCACTTTCCCCCTGCCTGGTACATATAAGCCGGCCAGCAGCTTGGCCAGCGTTGTCTTTCCGCTACCATTGCCGCCTACCACGAACGTAATTTCTCCTTTCCGGGCTTCAAAATTAAGTGGCCCTACAAAGTATTTTTCGTCCGGCGCCTGTTCGCTACTGTATTCAAACAACACTTCTTCCGCAGTAATGCTATCCACCTCCCGGTTGCTGTATTTTTCGATGACAAAGCTATCCTGTTCTATCAGCTGCCGTATAGCCTCTTCGCTGTTGATGCTATTGGCGCCCATGAATTGTTGTATTCTTTTCCAGGCAACCTTGATGCCTACTACTTCCGGTACTGACTTTACAATCATATTCAGTGGCCCCCATAAGAAAAGGGCCCCCATGATGTAAGCTGTTACCACCTTCATATCGAGGTGGAAGATAGCGGGCAGCAGGAAGCAAGAGATACCGATACTGAGAATAAAAGCCATATCTGACACCATGGTGCGGTTGATATATTTTTTATATGCCTGGTGGATCACCTCATTATAGTTAGTACAGCTGGTATCCAGTTCCTGCCGGTAATCCCGCCTTTTGACCTGGTGCATGATCAGCTCGCGAAATCCGTTGGAGAGGCCGAGTAGCTGGTCCATATACACCTCCCTGAGTTCAGATGCCCGGTGAAAATGCTTCGCTGTTTTAATGCCCATGCTGTAGTGGATGGAAAGAATAACCGCCAACACCACAAAGAGCAGTAATACCGCCCAGGGATTGATGGTAAGAAGGTAGATGAGCACCAGTATGACGGTGATCCCCGCGGTATACAGGTTTACTGCATTGTTGCAAAAAACAGTGATCCGTTCAATATCTTCGTTCAATACGGCGAACAGGCTACCCTTTCGTATTTTTTCAAAATCGCGGAAAGAGGTATTGAATACTTTGCTGATGATGAGTTTATTGAGATCGAGGATAACGGTTTTGGAGATATCCAGCACCTGCTCCTTAATGATTTTGTTGGTAGTAACGTACAGGTACACACACAGGACAAAATAAAATACGAGATAATAAAGTTTATCTCCATTGCTATTGAGGTACGTAGTAATAATGAAGATAATGCCGGCATTGGCCATGCTGGGCAGCAGGCTGATAAAAACCAGTTTGGCGCCGGGGTTATAGTATTTATTGCGATGAGGGAAAAAGTGTCCAGTAAAAAATACCAGGTAACTGAATATCAATGAGCCGGCTGCCCATAATTCAAGTGGAACAGTCGCTTCCTTAGATGCCGTGGGCGTCATCACCTGTGGTAGCAGGTAAATGCCCGCCAGCAAGGGCAATAGGAAAAGCAGCCCTGCCAGGAAGGTACCGGGCCAGCGAAAGTTTTTGAAGCTGCGTTGTTGCCGGATCACTCCTGTCACAATAAACCCCAGGTAGGCCACGGCTGCCGTGGTCAGGAAAATGGTGATGCCTGTCAAAATCAATGATGCTTTATTCATGTGGATGGTATGTAGTATTTTTTCAATGCAAATCCGGCAATAATTCCTTCCATTACCTGTGAGGTGCCTTCAATGATTTCGAGGATTTTGGCTTCCCTGAAGAGTCTTTCTACAGGATACACATTGTAGCAGCCATTGCCGCCAAATAACTGCACGGCGTCGGTAGCGATTTCCATGGCAGTTTTGGAGGTGTAATATTTAGCGATAATAGTTTCCATCGTAGCATCCGGATCCCGTTGCTGACGTGCCTCGCCTGCTTTCCGGCAAAGGTTGCTGCCGGCATGTACCTTTACGGTAGCCGTAGCAATCAACTGCTGGATAGCGCCCAGCTGACCAAGTTTCTGGCCAAACTGGGACCGGGTTCTGGCATAGCTGACCATATTATCCAATGCTTCCTGTGCGATGGCTTGTCCTGCCCAGGCAATGCTATAGCGGCCATAATCCATGGCTGCGTTGACGATATGTGTAAACCCATTTCCTTCTTTGCCCAAAATATGGGCAGGTGTAACCCGTGTATCCGTAAACGTTATTTCCGCCACGTGGCCGGCCCTGTTGCCCAACAGTCCGGTCATAGGCGTGGTGGTTACCGTGTGATCCCGTTCTGTAATGAAGGCGGTGATACGGCCGTTGTTGGTAGCCAGTACGATAAAGAAATCGGCGATGCCGCCCAATGATATCCATTTCTTCTGTCCCCGGATCAGGTAATCGCTGCCTGATTTGCGGTAGCTGGTTTGAATACCTGCGGCATCGCTGCCATGCTCTGGTTCCGTGAGTGCAAAGGCGCCTATTTTCTCGCCGGAGGCGATCAGGGGCAGCCAATGGGCCTTCTGTTCTTCTGTGCCAAAACGTAAAATGGTTTCGCCTACCAGCGAAGTATGTACGGTGAGCACCGACCTGGTAGCACAACAGGCTTTTCCTATCAGCGCTGTCAGCTTTCCATAGGCCAGGCAGTCCAGGCCCAGGCCGCCGTATGCCGGCGGCAACACGGCTCCCAGCAGTCCGATCTCCCCCATGCGTGTAATGAGGCGCCGGGGAATGCCGGGTATTTCTTCGAAGTGGGTAGCAAAAGGCCGGATCTCTTCTGCTGCAAAGCGGGCTACCGCTGCTTCGAGCGTAAGGGTAGCGTTACCTGGCATGGAGCAGTAGTAGTTTACGGGTGACCAGTTGCTCCATGTTACTAACAGAGCTGAAGTTGGCGATATCTATTTCGCTGTTCTCAATGGTGATATTAAATTCCTGCTCGGCAAAGTTGAGCAGCTGCATGGCAAACAGGGAGTTGACAAAGCCCTTTTCGAAGATATTATCTGTATCTGCGAGTACAATATCATCTTCCCATACTGACATATTCTTTACGATAAAGGCCCTGATTTTATCTTTTACTTCCATGGTGCAAGCGTTTAGTATTGAGTAAGAATTTTAATGTAGGTTGGGTTTTGCCGGATATTTTCGAGGGAATGCGACAGCAGGGAGCAGTCGCCCCGCTGTTGCCCGGTTTCTGTAAATCCGCCCATTTTAAAGGCCATATACATCATCCGGTTGCGCCCTGTATCGCGGAATCCGGCGGTCATAGTTTTACCACGGGAACGGGCCTGTTCCAATATATAATTCAGCATTACCGTGCCGATTCCCCTGGACATTACCCGGCAGGAATACAGCATCATTTCCAGGTGCCAGTTGTGCGCGGAGATATGCAGCAGCACCAGGCCTATTTTGCCGTAGGAGCCGAACTTGTCTTTGAATTCGCATACCCACAGCAGGTGATCGGGAGAAGTCAGTATCTGTTCCAATTCCGCGTAGCTGTACGTTTTCCCGGTGGCGTTGAGCTGGTTTGTACGCAGCGTTAATTCTTCTGCACGGGCCAGGTCATGCACCGTGGCGGACGTGATATACAGTTCCATATTCAGCCCGGCGAGGAATGAATCCGACGGGCCCTGGAAATTTTCTTCTTCCTCTTTCCGCTGTATTTCTTCCTGGTACATTTTCCGCCGCCGGCGGGCATCTTCCGTGACCTGCGGTGGGTTAAAGCAGTCGTAGTGCGCCAGCTGCCCATATTCGGCCGCGTCGAGGCAATATACCTCCGGGAACACGCTGTTCACCTCTTCGCGCTCAAAGGGCTGATCATCTATAAAAGCAATGGCATCGATGCCGATATTAAGTTGCTTGCGGATATTGTTGATAGAAGCGGATTTGGCATTCCAGTGTATTTCCGGGTACAGGAAATACTGGTCAATACCAAAATGTTTTAACCGGGTCATGGCATCCTCATAGCTGTTCTTACTGGCAATAGAATGTACGATGCCTTTTTCATCCAGCTCGCGGATCACCTCCACTACCCTGTCTTTCAGGGTTACTTCTTCCGATTCGAGCAGTGTGCCGTTCCAGAGCGTATTATCAAGATCCCATACCAGGCATTTGATCGTTTTTCCTTTCATAACAGGTTGTATTAATCATAGACAAAAAAGCCTTTTCCACTTTTACGCCCCAGCAGTCCTCCCTGTACCATTTTATGAAGCAGCGGACAGCAGCGGAATTTAGGGTCCTGGAAGCTATCATACAGGATATTCAGCGAGTTGACTACCGTATCGAGGCCAATCAGGTCGGCCGTTTCCAGGGGCCCCATCGCATGGCCGTATCCTTTTCTGAAGATGAGATCCACATCTTTCGGGCTTGCCACTTTCTCCTGTACCAGGAAAGCTGCTTCGTTCATCAGCAAGTGTGATAACCGGTTGGCAACAAAGCCGGGGGCATCTTCCACTACTACGGCCCTTTTATGTATGGATTGCAGGAAGGACAGCGTCCATTGTATATTTTCGTCTGTCGTATGTAATCCGCGCACTACTTCTACCAGTTCCTTGCTGTATACCGGGTTCATAAAATGCCAGCCCGCTACCCTGCCCGGATCAGGTAGCAGCGCGGCAATGCCGGTAATGGCAATACAGCTGGTATTCACCGCGTATCGTGTATGCGCCGGGCAGATAGCAGCCAGGCGCTGATAGAGTTGTTTTTTCAGTTCCCAATGTTCCGGGATATTTTCGATCACCAGGTCTACCTCTTCTAATAAGCGCTCTTCCAGGGTGCAGGTAATCCGGTCGGCATAATGATCATCTATGGGAGTAAGTGCTGATTTACTCAGCATTTTCAGCATTCTTGCATCTGACTTTATTCGCCGGGTAGCAGCTTCCAATACAACAGTGCTGATATCTTTCAGTACAACGGTATAGCCATGCATAGCCAATGTGAGCGCCACCTGGCTGCCCATCGTACCTGCTCCTATTACAGCAATTTTATTTACCATCATGGAGATTTATTTATAAGGTATTGCCTATGCGGAGGAAGTTGTCGGGTACCGGCGACAAGGGGGTAAAGTCGCGATTGCTCAGGAAAGTAGGACGTTCCTTTTCCACGGTCGTCAATGTATTTTCAATACTGTTGTAGGTAATAATCAGTACCCGCCTATCGAGCGGTGACAGGTTGCAGTTGGATGCATGAAATATATTACCGTGAAACACCAGTGCTGTACCGGGTTTGCCGGTAGCGGCGAAAATACCGCGTTGCCGGAACCATTGGCTTAATACTTTCCGTTCAATGGTGTATTCCAGGTTGGCGCTCAGCGACGAGGTATAGGCCGGAGCGCCATCGATGCCTACTGTTGTTTTCTTCTCAAAATCTACCATCCCTAATTCATGTGTACCCGGTATCACGTAAAGGGGGCCGTTGAAATCTGTGACTTCATCCAGGAAGATCATGACAGAAAGTACCCGGGGTACAGGCATGCCATCATACAGGTGCCAGTAAGGAAAATCCTGGTGCCACTCCCACCATTCCCCATCAAATGCCTGTTTGATATTGATCTTTGTTTGATGGATATATACATCGCTGCTAAGCAGGGATCGGGCAATATTGATCAGGCGCTCCACGCGGAACAGTTCTTCAAACACCACATTGATTTCATGCAGCCCGTATACGGAGCGTACCTGGCCGTTCTTTTCCTTTACCACGTGGGGTGTTTCGCTGGCCATCAGCATGGGTAGCTGATGGAGTATAAAGGATACTTCTTCTTCAGAAAAAAGTGATTCCAGCATCAGGTATCCATCTTCCCGGAATGCTGTTTCCATTGATTTTGTCATTTTCATACAAAAGGGGTTTAATGGCGTGGATAATAGTCAGGCAGCCTTTCCTACAATCAGTTTTTTCCGGAGCTGTTTCATGATCTTTAGTCCTCCCTTGCAGTTGGTGAAATATACCATCCCGGTTTTGCCGCCTTTCAGTATCTCCATATAACATTCGAAATAGGGATCTGCCCCAAAGTGGTTGATGACCGTACCTTCCGGCGTATCTTTAATGCCAAATCCGAGCCCCCAGGTGTCTGCATGAATGGCGCGGTCTGTTACTTTCACCTGTGGCTTTTCCATTTCGTCGAGTGTTTTTTCTGATACTCCATTATGTTGTATCACGGCCTGCAGGAAATGGATATAGTCAACTGCGGTGGTATGCAATCCTGATGCTACCGAGGTTTCCTTGGGTTTCCATTTTTTATGCGGTACTTCAGAGCGGTCATGCCCGGTTACCGCCATGGAGTCCATCACACTGTTCCACTTATAATAGCTATGTGTCATGCCCAGTGGCACAAACACTGTTTGGCGTATATAATCTTCCGAATCCTCTCCTGTTATCTTTTTTACCACATGGCTCAGGTATTCGTAACCTTCGCCGGAGTAAGAGAACCGTTCTCCTGGTGTGAACTTGATATTGAGTTTACCGTCTTTATTATTCTCCCGCCAGTTGGGAAACCCCGAAGTATGCGACAATACCATGCGGGCGGTAATGAGTTTATAACGATCGTCGTATTTAATATCATCGTATTCCAGGTATTTATAAAGGGGGGTATCCAATGCAATTTTTCCCTGGTCTACCAATTTGGCAAACGCGAAGGCGAATATAGGTTTGGAAAGAGAGGCGGCTTCAAAGATCGCATTGGTATCAATCGTCTTTCCCTGGGTGGTATTGCCAACGCCAAAGGCACGGTTATAGACTACTTGTCCGTTATTGATAATGGCAATTGACAGGCCGGGGATCTTATAGTGTTTCATTTTTTCCTGGATGAAGTCATCCACTTCAACCGGGGAAATGGATTGCCCTTTGAGGGTGATGATCTGTGCCCTTGCGGAGGTTTGCAGCAGGAGCAGGAAACTGAGTAAGAAAAGATTTTTCATAATAATTATCTTGTTAAGGAGATGAATACATAGATTACTGCATCATAGATACCAGCACTTCACGTTTGCCGGTAAAGGGTTTCCTGCCATGGCTTACCAGTACATTATCCAGGAGAATAAGGTCGCCTTTATCCCAGGGTCTTACGATGGATACACGATCCATGACATCAAGTATATGGGCTACCGTGGTAGCTGATACGGGACTGCCATCGCCAAAGGTGATATAGGTGGGTAATTCCTCTTCCCGTTCGTACATCTGCATTAAAACATCGTATACATCACGGCCCATGTGGGAAGGGTGAAACTGGTCGATCTGGTTAAACCAGACCATTTCGCGGGTAACCGGATGCGGGATGATCCCTTTGCTAAACTGCATCAGCTTAATACCGCCATCTTCTTTCCATTCATAGGTCATGTTCCTTTCCCGGCAATATGCCATTACCTGTTCCCGGTCGTTCATTTCAAACGTATCCTGCCAGGACGGGCCAAAACCAGCGCCACCGTGAAGATTGCGGATATATAGTAATCCCTTGTCCCGGATAGCTGATACCAGCGACGCATTCATCTGTTTCAACACTTCCCTGCCGTCGGCAATAGGTGTTTCACCACCGGTAGCTGCGGGCGTAATGCAGCAAAAGCAGATCCTGGATGGCCAGCGGGCGGAATAAGACAGTTCATTGTGCATGGTAATGCTTTTGCCCGCATCATACTCCGTGGACGTATATACGAAATCAGACAGTTTGGTGCGGGGAGAGTTTCCATCTGCATAGTCGAGGAAGCGCTCGCCCATAGCCGACATAACGGTTTGAAAGTCTTCACGGGTGTTGATATCCACCCCACTGAAAAGGATGGCCCCATTACATTGCAGCTTAGTGGCAATAAACTCGCGGTTACGGTGATAAAAGTGTATGAGCTCATCGATGCCCGTATGTTGGGGAAAACGGATCCTCATCGGAAACAAGGTATCCTCCGAGATATCCGGGCTAAAGGGTAATTTGGTAATTTCCATAACAATGATTTAGCAGAGCCGCGCCAGGTATCAGCAGCTCATTTGGGTTTGCATGATGGTGTCAGATATAATATCTATGATTTCGCGGGTGTAGTCTTTGATAAAAAAATGTCCGCCTTTGAAGTAGTGTACTTTAAAAACGCCTTTGGTGTAATATCTCCACTGTTCTACATCGGCGGGTTTCAGTATTTCTTCTTCGCCATAAAAAACGGTAATATTACAGCTCAGCCGCGCCAGCTCTTTCACTTCAAATGTTTCTGCGAGTCGCATGTCATTGCGGATAACAGGGATGAAAAGACAAGCCAGTTCCGGTGAGCGGAAAAAGTCTTCTGAGATGCCCCCCATTTCAATCATATTTTTCTGAAACTCTTCGTCGGGCATGCTGAATATCTTCAGTTCCGGCCGTGGTAAATGCAGGGGGCCTTTCCCGGAAATAAATATCTGTACGGGCATAGGCATGTTTTGTTCACTGATCCGTTTTGTCAGCTCGTATACAATGATACCGCCCATGCTATGTCCGAAGAGCGCATAGGGGCCTGATTCAAATGCGGGCCGCAGTTTAATCATGATCTCATCCACTATTTCTGCGATGGAGCTGTACAGCGATTCCGTGATACGGCTGCCGCGACCAGCCAATTCAAAGCAATGCAATTCGAGGTAGTCTGGCAGCAACATTCTCCAGGGATTATAAAATGAGGCAGCGCCGCCGGCGAATGGAAAACAAAACAGTTTAATCTTTTGCATATTATACAGTCAGTTGGTGATAGTTTAGTTGACATAATTTATGCGGCGCCGCTTCCCGGATAAGCGCCCGGGCCATCACTTTCGTAGAGTCTATTACCGGTATATCAAATACGGAACTACGGCTAAGCGCCAACGAAAACTCCGTACATCCCAGCACCAGTGCTTCTGCGCCTTTGTCGCGGTAGTACTGCACGGCCTTTTCCATCATTTCCATTGCCTGTGGCGTAACCGGCGCCGACTGGCACTTGATGCCATATTTCTTGTCATAGATACACTGGTGAATATATTTATGCTGAAAGTCTGCAGGTGGCTTGATATAGTTAAAACCGTGTTGCTGCAATGCGTATTCATACAACCCGGTTTTATAGGTACCGTCGGTGGCCAGTACACCGATACGTTTTGCCTGCCTGAAATGTTCTTCCAGGAAATACATTGTTTCCTCAATCATATGCAGCAATTTCACTTCTGACCTGGCTGCATGGAGAATGCCCTGTATCGTGTGATAAATAATGGGCGCATGGGAGGTATTGCAGGCAATACCTGCCACTGTAACGCCCTGCGCCTCCATTTGCAGGATGATCGAGGCAATAGCACAGGCGGGATTTTCATCAGCATCTCCCAGGATAAAGGCTGTTCTGTCGGGTATCTGATCCGGCATAGACGACAGTAACATGGGTAAATGTTCCTGGTCTGAGCCGGCAAGGGTTTGTCTGAAAATATTTTCCGCCAGCATAATACCGGCATGGGGGCCGCAGCCGCCGATCACGCCTATCACTTCTTTCTTTGCCGTACGCATCTGAAAAGTATTAAGGGGTAAAAGAAAAGCGTCAGGATTGAGGTGTTGCTACACTGGCATCAATAAAAGCGGCCAGGGAGGCGACTGTCTGGTGCATAAAAATGTCGCGGATACGGAATACGATGCCTTTTTTTCGGGCCTGGTTCAATATTTTCACGGTTACCAGTGAGTCGCCGCCTTTTTCAAAGAAATTATCGTATAGTCCTACCCGTTCTACCTGCAGTACTTCCTGCCAGATGGCTGCCAGTATGATCTCTGTGGGTGTTGCCGGCGTATCATCGCCTTTTGGCTGAACATCACCGGACTTATCATTTATTTCCATCACATGGTCCAGGCGGCCGAGGTATTCGAGGTTTCCTTCCGCGTCCCATCGGACCAGGTCGCCGGTACAATAAGGAGTGACGTCCCCGTCACTGCTAATACACAACTCTCCCGGCATTCCGGGCGGAACCGGGCGACCCAGGGTGTCCCATACCAGGGCCGTTACATTGTTTTGCGGGCGACCGAGGCGTATGCTATTTCCCGGCTGATTAACGGCGTCGGTGATGCGTATACTGGCGGCAATACAACCGGTGGCTGCGCCAGGCGTGTTGTATTCGTTCACGATAATACAACGTTCATTAACGGCGGCCAGTTCCACAAGATGTGCCCGCTGCAATGGCGTTCCGCTGGTGACGTATTTATCAGTCAACTTCCAAACGGCTGCCAGCTCTGCCACCAGGGGCAATGCGGAAGATGGCAACGCGATAAAATCATAGGGAGCATATTTCAGTAAATCAGGGTTGTCGAGCATTTCGGGCAGGGTCTGTGCCATCATTACCACTTTCTTCCCTGCCAGCAATGAGGCCAGCACCACTATCAGCCATTTATCGAAGCCAAGTCCTTCATGGGCTACCGTGGCGGTGGTCCCTATGCCGTTACCCAGGTAGGCTTTCCGGGCCTGTTCCAGGCGGCTTCCGAGCTGAGCGTGGCCTACGGTAAAACCCAGCGGCAAACCATCCGCGCCGGTAATATGCCGGGTATAAGCAATATTGTTCAGCGATAATGACAGGTCATTTCCGGCGGCCGGTGTGCCTGCTGCCTGATCACGTATATCTATTACGGTTAGTAGTCCCGCTGGCAAACGGGTCATATCTCTATTAGTCAATAACCACTGCGCGCCCGTTTGTTTTACCACATCTCGCCAGTATTCCGGCGGCGTATCTGCATCCAGCGGCACTGCCGTAGCGCCGGATTTCCAGATGGCCAGTAAAGCTATGAGCTGTTGCGGAGAAGCGGTCATGCTGATACCAACTACATCGGCAGATTTTACGCCTGCCTGTTGCAGGCGGTGGGCCAACTGCCCAGACCATGCTTCCAGCGCGGCAAACGAGTATTGCTCCGCACCTGCCACCACGGCGGTGGCAACGCCATGGGTAAGGGCCAGTTGTGCCAGCGTATCCAGCACCGTTGAAGCGGGAGGCGGCGCTGCCGGTCCCTGGCTAAAGGCAAATACCGTAGCCAATTCCTCTTCGCTCGCAACAGCCAATTCCAGCAATGATGGCTGAATACTTTCCGCAATCGCCTTGAGCAACTGGCAATAATGCCTACCCAGTCTTTCCATGGAAGCGGCGGCATATACGTCGCTGTTATATTCTACCAGCAGGGAAAGCCCATTTTGCATTTCCGTGATATCGAACGTGAGATCAAATTTGGATGTGGTGCGGTTAAACTCTTCGGGCCTGATCACCGCCTCTCCTAACCTGCTTTCCATAATCTCCGGGGTATTTTGCAGTACAAACATCACCTGGAAAAGCGGGCTGTGATTCATACTTCTTTCCACGCCTACCGACTCCACTATTTTTTCGAAAGGAACATCCTGGTGAGCGTACGCATCGAGCGTGGTTTGCTTTACCTGCTGCAACAACTCCGCGAATGACTGCTGTCCGCGGAAACGGCTCCTCAGGGCCAGGGTATTTACAAAAAAGCCAATCAATGGCTCCAGTTCCTTTTCCATACGATTGGCTACGGGAACGCCTATACAAATATCTTCCTGGCGGCTGTAGCGGAACAGGAGCACCTTCAGGGCGGCTATTAACAGCATGAATAAAGTGACCCCTTCGCGCTGCGCCAGGTCCTTTAGTTGGGTGCAAACAGTTTCATCTACCCGGAAGTGAATAACACCTCCTTTCATCGTTTCTATGGCCGGGCGCTCAAAGTCGGCAGGCAGTTGCAGGAGTGGAATCCCTGTCAGCGTATCTTTCCAGTATTTCAATTGCTGCGCCAATACTTCCCCCTGCAGGTATCCTCTCTGCCAGGTGGCATAATCGCCATATTGTAAAGGCAATGCGTCCAGTACCGGTGCGCGTTGTTCCAGCCGGGCATGATAGTATTCCGACAGCTCCCTGGTAAGAATAGATACCGACCAGCCATCTGCAGCGATATGGTGTATAACCAGGATCATCTTGTGTTTCACGTCGGACAACTTCACCAGTTCGATGCGCAGCATATGGTCTGCTGCCAGGTCAAAAGGCTGCTGGATACTATTCACCACATGTGCCTGCCAGCGTTGCTGGTCGATCATTGCCGGGTCTTCGCGGTAAATCATCTTCCACCGGTTTTCCGGCATTACTTCCTGGTAGGGCCTTCCATCGTCCTCCCGCAACACGGTTCTCAGTACCTCGTGACGGTTCACTACTTCGCGGAAGGCGTATTCCAGTGCGTCTTTATCGAGCGTACCGTTCAATTCCAGCACCCCGGGGATATGATAGTGTATACTTCCCTCCAGGCGGTCAATAAACCAGAGCCTTTCCTGGGAGAAAGACAACGGAATGCGGGCGGGCCGGGCGGATACCGCCACAGGAACGATAGCTGGCACGGAACTACTGGTACCACGGTTGCTGATATAGTCCGATAATGCAGCGATCGTAGTATAGTTAAACAGGTCTTTGATAGACAGGGCAACGCCCATATCTTTCCGTATAGCAGCCATCACCCGCATAGCCATGAGGGAATGACCACCGAGGCGGAAAAAGTTATCCTGGATACTCACTTGCGGGAGGCGTAACAACACCTGCCAAATAGCGGCCAGCTGCTGATCCGTTGTATTGCGCGGAGCCACATATACTGATTGGATGCCGGTATTCTCCGGATCGGGCAGTTCCTTCTTATTCACTTTACCACTTGGGGTCAGCGGGAAGGCGGGTAATTCCAGGAGAATATCTGGCACCATATACACCGGTACATGTTTGCCAATAAATGCGAGGATGTCGCTTTTATCAAATGGCGCCCGGCAAATAACATAAGCTTGTAAACGCTTTACCCCGCTATGATCCGCCCGGGCAATTGCTACCGCCTGGCTTACCGCCGGGTGTTGCAGCAACACATTTTCAATTTCGCCCAGTTCAATCCGGTAGCCTCTTATTTTTACCTGGTCGTCGATGCGGCCCAGGTATTCTATATTCCCATTGGGCAGCCAGCGGGCCAGGTCGCCGGTACGGTATATCCGTTCGTCCGTCCAGGTAGCGGGTACGAATTTTTCTGCCGTCAGGTCATCGCGGTTACGATAGCCGCGGGCCAGTCCTACGCCGGCTATACATAGTTCGCCAGCAATGCCCACTGGTTGTAGTTTTCCCCAGGCATCCACGATATACAGGCGGGTGTTGTTGATAGGACGTCCTATGGGGATATTATCCGGAATATTGTCGTCGGGACAGTTGTAATAAGACACTTCGATCGTGGCCTCCGTAGGTCCGTAGAGGTTAGACAATGCACACCATGGCAGCAGCTGTTTAAATTGCCGGGCAGCGGCGGCCGATAAAGCTTCGCCACTGGTAAATACCTGTCGCAGGCCTTTCAACTGCTGCAGTTCAGGCGACTCCTGTATATATTCCAGGAATGGTGTGAGCATAGAGGGCACAAAGTGCATGATGGTCACTTTCTCTTTGATCATCACTTCCACAATGCGGTCGCTGTATTTCTCCTCTCCCTGTTTCAGCAGGTATAGCCGGGCGCCGGTGAATGACCAGCAAAACAACTCGTATACGGATACGTCAAATGTAAAAGGCGTTTTTTGGATGATCACATCTGTTGTATGCAACGGGTATTGCTGTTGCCCCCAGGTAAGGCGGTTTACCAGCGAATGATGTTCTATCATCACTCCTTTAGGCTTGCCGGTAGAACCAGACGTATAGATAACGTATACCAGGTCGTGCGGCTGCGGGTAGCTACCTGTACCTACTGGCTGCGTATTCCTGATGACAGGCCAATGTGCATCCAGCAGTACCTGCTCCAGGTTCTCTGCCGGTGGAATACGGGAGGCCGATGACTCATCTGTCAGTATCAATCGTGTATCCGTATCAGTGAGTATATAGCTAATCCTGTCAGCCGGGTAAGCAGGATCAATAGGTACATAGGCACATCCGGCTTTAAGGATGCCCCAGATACCGATGATCATTTCCAATGAACGGTTGAGGCAGAGAGCAATCATCTCTCCCCGGCGTACTCCTTTCGTTTGCAGGAAAGCCGCCAGCACGGATGATCGCTGATGCAACTCCCGGAAGGTAAGCGACTGCTCATCGTAAGTCACTGCAATTTTATCGGGCGTTCTGGCTACCTGTTCTTCAAATAGCTGTACCACGGTGGTATCAGCCGGATAGGGAACAGTGGTATTGTTGAAGCCGGCGAGCTGGTGGCGCTCTTCCCCTTTAGTCATCAGGGGTAGTTCATTCACCTTCTGGGTGGGATCGCTGGCGATGGCTATCAACAGCTGTTCATAATGTGCAGCCATTCGCTGAATGGTCGACGCATTGAAAAGGTCTGTTTTGAATTCTATGTTCACACGCAAGCCGGCGGCAACTTCCGTTACTTCAAAGGAGAAATCAAATTTGGCGGTTTCCGGTTCATAATTCGCCTGCGATACGCTGATGTTTCCGAAGTTCATCACTTCTGTAGCCGGCGTGTTCTGGAACACAAACATTACCTGGAACAACGGACTACGGGTCATATCACGGGCGGCGCCTACCAGTTCTACAATCCTTTCAAAAGGCACTTCCTGGTACGTATAGGCGTCGAGGGTAGTCTCCCTTACCTGTTGCAAAAATTCACTAAAGGATGGCGTGCCCCCTAAGTCGCTGCGCAGCGCCAGGGTATTCACAAAAAATCCCACCATCTTTTCTACTTCTTCCCGGGTACGGTTAGCGATTGGAATCCCTACGCAGATATCTTCCTGTCCGCTGTAACGATATAACAATACTTTAAAAGCCGCCAGGAGCGTCATGAAGAGGGTAACGCCTTCTTTCCTGGAAAGTGCTTTCAGTTGTGTAGCATGCTCCAGTGATATGTTGTGGTGTACAATACTTCCGTGCATTCTTTCCACCGCCGGCCGGATGCGATCGGTCGGAAAATCCAGTGGCGATACACCTTTCAGCTTACCCACCCAATAGTCGAGTTGCGTAGCCAGCGCATCACCCTGCAGGTGTGTACGCTGCCATTCCGCATAGTCTGCGTACTGCCAGGGCAATACCGGCAGGCGCGGACTTCTGTTCTCTTCTACGGCCAGGTATAACTCCATCAACTCTTTCACCATCAATGACAGCGACCAGCCATCTGTTGCAATATGGTGGGTAACGGTAAGGAGTATATGTACATCGGGCGCTAACCGGATCAGTTCGGCCCGCAACATATAATCCGCGGAAAGGTCAAATGGTTGCCGGATCTGCTCTTCCAGGTGTGCTTCCAACAGGGATTTATCTGTCAGGGAAGCATCGTCGGTATAAGACATGATCCAGCCGCCTGTTTCACATAGCAACTGGAACACCTGGTCGCCTTCCTCCCGGATAACCGTACGCAGGATTTCATGTCTCTCAATAAGGCTTTCCAGCGCCTGTTGCAAGGCTTGTACGTTTAGTGGGCCTTCCATTTTCACGACTACGGGCATATGATAATGCACGCTGCCTTGCAGGCTGTCTATAAACCACAATCTTTCCTGGGAAAAGGATAAGGGGCCTTTACGCAGGAAGGTGGGCGCCAGCGGCGTAGCCACTACGCCTTTCTCTTCCAGTAAGGCTGCAAACTGAGCAATGGTGGTATATGCAAAAACATCCCTGATCACTACATTTGCCCCTGTGGCGGTATTTATGGTGGCAATAGCCCTCATCGCCATTAAAGAATGTCCTCCCCATTCGAAGATGTTATCATGAATACCTATCTCCGTTACTCCCAGCAGTTCTTTCCAGATCGTTTGGAGTTGCAGCTCTATGGAGTTACGCGGCCGAACGGGTTGTTGCCGGCTTTGGCCACGTGCTTCCATTTCCGGCAATGCTTTGCGATCCAGTTTACCGCTGCCGGTAAGCGGCAACGCGGTCATTTCCACCAGGAACGGTGGTATCATGTAAGCAGGTAAACGTTGCTTCAGGTATTCGTATAGCCGTTCACGGTTAAACGCCCCCAGGGGAACAATATAAGCATGCAGCTGCAATGCGTCACCGGCGGTAGGTTTTGCGATCACCGCGCACTGTGATACGTTTTCATGTTGCGCCAATACTTCTTCAATCTCTCCCAGTTCAATCCGATAGCCTCGGATTTTCACCTGGTTATCGATACGGCCCAGGTATTCGATGTTGCCATCCGGTAGCCAGCGCGCCAGGTCGCCGGTGCGATACAGGGGCGAATTACACCATGGCGCCCGGATAAATCGTTCTGCTGTCAACGCCGGCCGGTTGAGATATCCGCGGGCCAGACCTTTACCGGCAATACAAAGCTCACCCGGAACGCCGATAGGCTGCAGCTGCTGATAACGATCGGTGATATATAACTGCAGGTTATCGATGGGCTTACCAATAGGTACATTGTCCGGTACATCGGCTTTAGGACAGTCGTAGTAAGACACATCAATAGTGGCCTCCGTAGGTCCGTAGAGGTTAGACAGCGCACATCCCGGCAGCAGGCGGTTAAATGCTTTCACAGTCGATGCAGGAAGGGCTTCGCCACTGGCAAATACCTGCCGCAGTGATGGCAGGGACGCTTCGCATCCCGTCCCGGCTATATAGTCCAGGAATGCGGTGAGCATCGAAGGAACAAAATGCATGACGGTGATCTCATTTGCCGCTATTTCCTCCACAATCTGGTCGGGGAATTTTTCGGCTCCGGCGGATAACAGGTGAACGCCAGCGCCGGTAAATAGCCACCAGAACAGCTCCCATACCGACACATCGAAGGTAAACGGCGTCTTTTGCAGGATCTTATCTGTGCTGGTCAGCGGATACTTCGACTGCATCCAGCACAGCCGGTTTACCAGGGCATGCTGTTCTATCATCACGCCTTTAGGCTTACCGGTGGAACCGGAAGTATAAATAATATAGGCCAGATCGGCCGGCGTATTCACCAATGGCAGATCAGCTCCTGCTCCTTTGTAAAGCGCCGCATTATTGATATTCAGTACGGTGATGTTTCCTTCAATACCGGGAGTAGGAAACTGTTGTTGTTTCAACAGGTAGCTGCAACCACTATCTTCCAGCATAAATTGTATCCGCTCTGCGGGGTATGCAGGATCAATAGGCAGATAGGCAGCACCGGATTTCACTACTGCCAGGATGGCCACCAGCATTTCGGGGGAGCGTTCAGCCAATATGCCTACTACCTCGTTGGGCGCTGTTCCCAATGCACGCAGCATGGCGCCCAGCTGGTTGGCTTTAGTGTTCAGCTCTTCATACGTGTAGACGCCGCCCGGCCAGCTAACCGCCACGCGGGAAGGGTGCTGGCGCACCTGTGCTTCCATGAGCTGTACCAGCGTATCGTTTGCCTGATCATATGGCTTTGCAGTGGC
Organism: Chitinophaga eiseniae; assembly: GCF_012641265.1. GTDB lineage: Bacteria > Bacteroidota > Bacteroidia > Chitinophagales > Chitinophagaceae > Chitinophaga > Chitinophaga eiseniae_A. The sequence goes on from NZ_JABAHZ010000001.1 coordinate 947,303, forward strand.
ATTAAATACTTCCCTGATCTGATGTACGTCGTCCTCCATTAACAACAGCGGGTCTATCTTTTCATCAGGCGTATATTGCAGGTGATGCAATGCTTTTTCAAAACAGGAAAGCAATTGTTCTAAAGCAGGGGTACTGATATAAGCGGTGAAATATTCTATGGCAATATTCAGGTTGCCGTCTGTCAGGTCCACATTGAAATCGAACAGCGTATTTTCCCGCAGGTAGCTTTCAAACCTGAATGGTACGCCGGTTCCACCTACCGTTGTATTATCATTGATTTCCTTCCAGACGTGGAAATTAACGAAGTTGAATTGCGCGTCAAACAACGGATTGCCGCCGCTGTACTGCTCCCTGGTTTGTTCTACAATACTCAGTAAAGGCAGCTGATCATACTTCCGGATCAATGCCAGTTTTTCCTCCACGGCCGCCAGGTACTCCCGCCATGATAGCCCTGCCGGCACTTGTATACGCACGGGTACTGTATTCAGGAAGCAACCCAGCAGGCGCTCTCCGTCTTCTACCAGGGGGCGGCTGAAAGCCACCAAGCCGGTAACAATATCATTTTCATAGGTCAACATCTTCGTGGCATATACATAGGCCGCAAAGAGCAGGTGCTTTACCTGCACCTGGTACTGCTCTGCTACCTGTTGTAAACCTAGCAGGTATTGACGGTCGAACGTGCGGAACATTTTCAGGTATTCCGGCGATTCCTTGCTGCCATTGAGTTGGAGGCGCTGATATCCTTCCAGTTCGTTTTTCCAGAAGGTGGTAATGGCTTTGTTTCGCTTGCACAGCAGTTCTTCCAGGATATAATCTTCAAAAGTGCACTTCAATGGCAACGGGGTAAAGCCCGGTTCTTCCTTTAACCGGAAATAAACGTTGCTGAATTCTGTCATAAAGGAAGCCCAGCTCCAACCATCAAAAATGGCATGGTGTGCTTCCATTGTAAATACCAGGTGCCCTGTATTGATCCGGAACATCGTAATCCGCCATAGCGGCACCGTGGCCAGTGGAAACGCCTTCAGTTTACTTTCCTTCAGAAACTGGCCGATTACCTGTTGCTGTGTATCCCTGTCCCTATCCATGAGATTCTCCACCTGCAGGGGCAATGAAATTTCTTTATAAACCACATGCGCCAGGCGGTTTAGATCAAATGCTGTACGAAGGGCCGGATGTTTAGTGATCATCAGTTTCAATGCCCGTACAATCAGCTCAATATCGATATCACTAAAAAGAAAATCGAGGGTATTTTGTTCGTAGTAAACATTCAGCGCAGGATCTTTCAGGTGATGATAACACATTCCTTTTTCGATATCACTCATAGGATAAACCCTGTCAATATTCTGCTTTTCTTCCGCTGAAATACCCACCAGGTATTGCGATTCAAATGCGCGGATCTCTTCCAGCACCGCCATCTTCTCTGCGGTAGCTGCGCGTGTATCCGTAGCCGTAGCCAGGTTAATCAGTCCTCCCAATGTTTGTACTTCATAAAACGCTGCCAGGTCAATGCTGGCCTGGAGTTGTGTATTTACTTTACTCACCAGGCGTATGGCCAGGATAGAGTCGCCACCGTGATAAAAAAAGTTGTCGGCCGCATTGGCTGCCACGGTCTTTAATACCTCTTTCCAGATATCTGCCACCATCTGCTCCCGCGGATCGTCCCAATGCTGTGCTGCTGTTTCTATAAACAGTGGCATACGCTGCAGGGCTTTCCTGTCGGCCTTGCCATTGGGGGTAAGCGGCAGTGTATCCAATAACGTGATATAGGCAGGCACCATATATACGGGCAACACGTGGCCGAGGGCTTCTTTAATGGTATGCTCTGTACAGGGTGTTGCAGGGACGACAAATGCGCGCAGGTATTTATCCTCCTCCCTTTGCTGTACCAATACCAGCGCGTCTCTTATGCAGTCGAGCTTCAGGAGCTGTTGTTCAATTTCACCCAGCTCAATACGGTATCCCCGTATCTTTACCTGGTTATCGATGCGGCCGAGATAGGCAATATTACCATCAGGTAGCCAGCGGGCCAGGTCGCCAGTACGATATACCGGCGTGTCGTGCCAGGGCACCGTGATAAACCTATCTGTTGTTAGCTCAGGACGATTGAGATAACCCCGTGCCAGCCCTACGCCACCAATGCACAACTCTCCTGCCACACCAATTGGCTGCAGCTGCTGATGACGGTCGGTGATAAACAGTTGTATATTATCGATCGGCTTACCAATGGGAATACTGTCGGGGACGCCCGTTGCGGGGCAGTCAAAATAGGAGACGTCAATTGTGGCCTCCGTAGGTCCGTAGAGGTTAGACAACGCACATCCGGGCAGCAGGCGGTTAAACTCCCTCACTGCTGCCGCACTCAGTGCTTCACCGCTGGTAAATACCTGCCGGAGCGAAGCCAGGGCGGCTTCACAGCCGGTGGCTGACACGTACTCCAGGAATACCACCAGCATGGAAGGCACAAAATGCATAACGGTGACCTTATTGGCTTTTATTTCCGCCACCATCTGGTCGGGGTATTTCTCTGTCCCAGGCGCCAGCAGATAAACACCTGCCCCTGTAAACAGCCACCAGAAAAGCTCCCATACGGATACGTCAAATGTAAAAGGCGTTTTTTGCAGGATCACATCCGTACCGGTTAAGCGGTAACGGTCGTGCATCCAGTTGAGCCGGTTTACCAGTGAATGCTGCTCAATCATCACCCCCTTGGGATTGCCGGTAGACCCGGAAGTATAAATCACATAAGCCAGGTCGGTCGGTTTATTTACCCAAGGCAGGTCTTCTCCGCTGCCTGTATATAAGCCAGGGTCATTCAGGTTAAATACGGTTACGCCTGCTGATATAGGCGGCACCGTTAGATGCGATTGTACCACCAGGTATTTACAGCCGCTGTCTTCCAGCATAAACTGTATCCGTTCTGGCGGGTAAGAAGGATCGATGGGTAAATAGGCGGCGCCGGATTTCATAGCCCCCAGGATGGCTGTCAGCATTTCGGGCGAACGCTCCGCCAATACACCTACCACCTGGTTAGGCCCTGCACCGGCGGCACGTAGTACGTTGCCAAGCTGGTTAGCTTTGCGATTCAACATCTCGTAAGTATATACCCCATCCGGCCAGGTAACGGCAATCCGTGTAGGATCGCGCTGTACCTGCGCCTCCATCAATTGTGCCAGGCATTGCGTAGCGTTACCGTACTCGCGGTCGGTAGCATTGAATTGCTGATGGATCAGGGCAGCTTCTTCTAACGGCATCATATCGGCCAGGTATAATGGCTGCGCTATATGGGTAACCAGGTATTGCAGCAACGTGCAATAATGAAGTGTAAAGCGCGCTGCCACGGCGGCATCATACCTGGCCGTTTTATATACCAGCTGTCCTTTGAGTGAGCTGTCGGTGGCGGTAAATACGAAGATAATATCTGGCCGTATACTATCCAGGTAATGCAGTTCCTGTATATTGTCTAATAAAAGGGCTACACTGAAAAGTCCCTCAGCACCGGGCACCAGGTTATCTGCCAGTTCCTGCTGCAATACCTCTATCGGGTAGTTCTGGTGCTGTATAGCCTGCACCATCTGCTGCCCCGTGGCCTCCAGCAAGGAAGCGAAAGTAGCATTGCCCGCTACGGTACCCCTGATGGCGAGGACGGTATTCATCAACTGGTCGGCCAACAATTCCGTTTGCCGGTATATAGGCGTCCCCGTTATAACATCGCCGTTGTCGGTATATTTACTCAGCATTACCTGCAATGCGGCCATTAATATCACCTGCAGGGAGTAATCTGAATCATTGCTTAATAGCTGCAAACGCTGGTGCAGGTCATCTCCTATTGAAAATTCGTAGTGGCTACAGGTAGTCGCTTTGGGATCGGTGTTATGCGCTGCGGGAAGGCTGCTATGGGGCAGTTCTCCGGCCATCACCGTTAACCAGTATTCTTTTTCCCGCTGGTTATGGATAGATGCGGCCGTTAGTATATCCAGTTGTTCTTGTCGAAACATGGAATGAAGCATTTGATATGAATGTATATGCGGATGGGATCAGGATCAGAACCGGAAGGATATCTTCTCTACCTGGTTAACAGCTGTTTCCAGCTGGTGTGAAAGATGAATATCCTTTAACTGTATATCGGGAGAGGATAATACCTGGGTAATAATTTCCTGGAAGTAGTCTACCAGGCGTTGTATCCGGACTGGAGAAAAGCGCTGCGAAGCATAGGCCAGGCGGAAAACGAGGTCATTGCCGGTATCCTGTCCGTACAGCGTAAGATCAAACCGCGGCGTACTTTCTGCAATGGGATAAGGAGCAATGGTAATGCCCGGAATGTTTTCGCTGCCCACACTCATATTCTGGAGCACCAACATCACGCTGAATAAGGGATGTCGTTTCCCCCTCGGTAGTTGTAACTGCTGGATAATCTCTTCCAACGGATAGTCCTGGTGCTGGAGTGCGGCTAACATGTTTTTGTGCACCTGTTTTAACAATGTATCGAATGACATATCCGCGCTGAGCTGGTTCCGCAGGGCAAGGGTATTTACAAACATGCCTATCATTTTATCAAGCGCTGCATGTTGCCGGCCACTGGCCGCCGTTCCCACAATAATGTCATCCTGCCCGCTCAGTCTCGACAACAGTATATTATAGGCAGCGAGGAGTAATACAAAAATGGTGGTTTCTCTTTCCTTCGCCATTTTCTTTAACCGCTGATAATTTTCCCGCGCCAGTGTAAAATGATGCAATGCGCCCGTAGCATGATCTGCAGCCTGTTCGCCCGGCAGCGATAATACCGCCGGAGGATTGGCCAATGTTTTGAGCCAGTACTGCTGCTGTTGTTGTACTACTTCGCTGGTACGTTGCTGTTGCTGCCAAACGGCAAAGTCCTTGTACTGCAACACCGGTGAGGCGGCGGGTAAATTCATATACAGCACCGAAAACTCCTTATTGAGCAACAACTGCGACAATCCATCTGCGATGATATGATGTACATCCATCATCAGGAGATATTGCGCGGGGCCTCTTTTCACCAGGGTAACCCGTAACAGTGGCGCCTCCGCCAGGTTGAAGGGGCGAACAAACCGGGATATTAATGCCGGTATGGGTTCCGTGCTCACCTGGTAGTCTATACGAAAATCGACTTCCGGCAGCACCTGCTGTACCACTTCTCCCCCTACCATCTTAAAACAGGTGCGCAGGCTTTCATGGCGTTGTACCATTTGCCGGAAGGCTTGTTCTACTTTTCCCATATCAACAGGCCCCGTTATTTCAAAGCATTGAGGCAGGTTATACCCGGTACCTTCCGGCTGCAGCTGTTGCTGGTGGTAGATCCTGAACTGTGCGGCAGACAGGGGATAATAGTCCCGCACGGGTGCCGGCTTTATATCCGGCGCCTCCTGTGTCATTTTCCCTTCCAGGAAAATGGCCAGCTTGCGGATACTATTGTATTTAAAAATTTCTTCGATCGTGAGCCGTACCCTGAACTGACTGTATACTTTTGCTACCAGCCCTATCAGGTGAAAGGAATTACCTCCCACTTCAAAAAAAGTATTGTCAGCACCGAATTGATTGTTTTTCAGGATGCCTGCCCAGGTATCAAACAGCTGTTGTTCTAACGCTGTTAAAGGCCCGGATACCGGTTCAGCAGCCGGTTGCAGTAAGATCTCCAGCTGATCATAATCCAGCTTCCCATTTACCTTTCTCGGGAAAGCCGACAACCATTTGATTTTGCCCGGCACCATGTAATCAGGCAGACAGGTATGGGCATACTGCAATATTTCTTCGTTATCGCCCGTGCCATCGGTTACCGGCACCAGGCAGGCACAGAGTATAGTAGTATCGTTGATGGTAGTGGTAACTACCGCAGCTTCTTTTACGGATGAATGTTGCAGCAAAATAGTTTCTACTTCTTCCGGTTCTATTCTCACCCCACGCAGCTTTATTTGCCGGTCGATACGACCCAGCAATTCCAGGTTGCCGTCTGCCAGTAAACGGCCTTTATCGCCGGTTTTAAAGATGCGTCCATCGGGATTGGGGTCATAAGGATCGAACATGAATTTCTGACGGGTCAACGCTTCTTCGTTATAATAACCCTTAGCCGAATAGGGAGTGCTGATAAATACTTCTCCCGGTACCAGCGGATCACATATATTCAGCAGTTCATCCAGTACCAATACCCTGGCGCCTTCCATGGGTTTTCCAACGGGAATATTTTGACTATCTGCATCTGCGGGTTTGATTTCATAGTATGTTTTAATCAGTGTTGTTTCGGTGGCGCCATAAAAATTCACCAGCTGTATACGGGAGCCGAACAGGGCGTACCAGGGCTTTAATGTGGCAGGCACAATACGTTCGCCGGAGAGGAACACATACTGTAACCGGGGATAGCTGTGGATGGTGGCAGCGTTGCCGATCAGCCGGAATATGCTGGGCACACAATGGATATACTGAATTTCTTCCCGGTTTAACCAGGCCGACAGCGTATCTGCCTGTAATACCAGTTGCGGATCTTCGGGAATACAAATAATACCGCCGGAAAAGAGAGGGACAAAAACGTCACGTAAAAACGCGTCGAAACCGGGAGTGATCAACTGGCTAAACCTGGCGCCGGAAGGCACTTTAAAGGTATTTATCTCCCAGTTAATAAAATGATGGAGACTCATATTCTGTCCCAATATAGCTTTGGGCCTGCCTGTGCTTCCGGATGTAAAGTAGATATACAGCGCATCGTTCCGGTGATAAGCTACTTCCGGGAATTCACTATCCTCCCGCTCTTCTGTTTGCAGCATATCTTCTATATAAAACACATGGACTTCCTGTTGTTGCAATTGTGCGATGATTCCTGCTACCTCTGTGTCTTCCCTGGAGGCGATCACCATGATCAATGATACCGTATCTGCCATCTGCAGGATACGGGTGGCAGGTAATGCGGTGTCCAGTGGTACAAATACGCCGCCGGCACAACTGATCCCGGCTATAGCGGTAATGATGTATTGCTTGCTGCTGCAAAGGATGCCGACAAAATCTCCCTTACTGAATCCTGGTGTAAGCAAGAGTGCGCGGGTAATGCGACAAGTGTTTGCCTCCAGCGTTTTATAGGTAACTTTCCTGTCTCCCTGTATCAGCGCTATTTGCCGGCTATATGTGCGCAGGGCGGTTTTCAGCTGTAGTTGAAATATTTCGTTTGCCATAAGCAGTTGTCAGATTTTGGATAAATGATCAGGAGAAGAAAAATTACAGGTCGAATTGTTCGAGGAAAACGCCGAAAGTGAGTACCGTGATCAACAGGTCGCTTTCAAAAGGAATATTGAGTTTAAAATCTTTTTCGCTGTATCGCTGTTTCAGGGCTTCGATGGTGCTGGGATTAAAGTAGCCACGGCGTTTAATAGCATCATAGGAAAGCAGGTCGTTTATATACTCGTGGTTCTTTTTCAGCAGCTGGGTGCTTGGAGGCGCAATGAAGCCAAATTTCTCGCGTTCCAGGATACGTGGCGGTACAATGTCTTTCGCTATTTCGCGAATGATGTGTTTTTCCTGGAAGTCTTTCAATTTCAGGCCAGTGGGTATCTGGTACGCAAATTCAGCGATATGCTTATCCAGGAAAGGGTAACGTGCTTCTACTGAATTGGCCATCGCCATACGATCGCCATGATCAGATACCAGGTGATCTACCATTCTCAGCTTATAATCCACATAAGAGCGCTGATGCAGTATTTCCCGGTTCCGGATTTTCTCTTTATCAATAATAAAATGCTGCAGGCAGTCTATTTCATGAAAATGATCACTGAGCGAGCTGGCATATAATTGTTTTTTTTCGTCTGAGAAAAGATGGTAATCTTTCTCGTAAAAAAAATCTTCGTTACCCCAGAGCACTTCCCGCAGCGCATGCTCACCATTCTTTGGCTGCGGTGACGCCTGGGCCATCATGCCGCGTATCTTGTCGAATTTATAACCTACATAGCCGCCAAATAGCTCATCGGCGCCTTCGCCACTGAGCACTACCTTTATGTCTTTGTCCCGCACCAGGCGCGATAGCGTCAACGATGCCGTATTATAGGATTCTTTTACGGGGCATTCGCAGTGGTAGATAGTTTTGGGTAGCTGCGCTATCACATCCGACTCCAGGAATAATTTTTCCGAATGTACAGATTCGATCATGCTCGCCACGGTACGCTGAAAATCGGCTTCAGAGGCACTATGATCCGCAAAATCTATGGAAAAAGAATACCGGCGTACATCTGGTGTAAGATGCATTAATTTGGATGCAATCAGCGATGAATCTAATCCTCCACTCAGGTAACATCCTACGGGCACGTCTGCACGTAGCCGAAGGCGGATCGACTGATCAATCAATTCATTCAGTTTCTCCACATAATAATGTTCCGGATGGGCATAATCTGTGTGCCCGATTTCCGGGTAAACAAGGTCCCAATACTCGTGATCGGTTAGCTGGCCATCGCGGTTCAGCAATAAATAGTGTCCGTTCTCCAAACTTTTAATGCCCTTAAACATGGTCCTGGGGCTGATCAGGCCGGGAAAGGTAAATACCTGGTCCAGTGCCACCAGGTCCAGCTCCTTCTTTATCCCCGGATATTCGAGTATGGCTTTGATCTCAGATCCGAAAACAAAACCATCACCGGCCATGGTATAAAAGAATGGGATAATACCAAAGTGATCACGGGCACAAAACAGTTGCCCTTTCTTTTCATCATACAGTGCAAACGCAAATTGGCCGTTGAGGCGATTTAAGAAATGTACCCCAAATTCTTCATACAGGTGAAGAATTACTTCCACGTCGGTATGGGTTTTAAAGGTGTGTCCTTTTTGCCGCAGTTCTTCCCTCAGCTCAATGTAATTAAATATTTCGCCATTACAGATCAGCATAAGAGAGTTGTCTTCATTGGTAAGCGGCTGCATACCACCCGACAAATCAATAATACTCAGCCGGGTAAAACCGAATGTAACAGGATAGCGATGCAGAAAGGCTGTGCCGTCGGGGCCGCGGTGATACAGCTTTTCAGCCATTCTCTCAATGATGGGGGGCGCCGGTTGTTGCCTGCCGGGCAACAACATATATCCACAAATACCGCACATAAGAAAAATAGGGTTTATCGGGTGAAGGAGAACAAAGATTTATTTAAAATCAACGAAGACGCTTTGTAGCCGGATATCCTGCAACAGCTGATCCGGATGAGTGGCTGCCAGGAGCAACATCTGCTGAAAGTAGCCGGTAAACTGTTCCATGGTGGCTCGGCTAAACCTGCTGGTGGCAAAGGTAAACACCCCGGCTAAATCCGTGCCTTGCTGGCTCATTCCCAGCATAATATCATACTGGGTATGCCTTCTTTTCATTTCGTATAGGCGTACCTGTAATCCGGGGATATCCAGCGAGCCGATATGAATGTTATCCATATAGAAGTAAACGTCAAAGAGTGGACTACGGCTCCAGTCGCGCTGGTTCACCACCTTATTCACCAGGGCATCAAATGGATACTCCCCGTTATCGAAGCCATCGAGCACACCCTGTTTCACTTCCTGCATAAACTGCCGGAAGGTTTTACGGGGAGATGGCTGATGACGGAAGGCCAGTACATTTACAAACAGCCCCACAATCTGCTGCAAAGCCGTATGCCTGCGGGCGGCCACCGGCGAGCCTATTACAATATCTTCCTGCCCGCTTAACTTAGCCAGCAATACATTCAATGCCGCCAGCAATACCATAAACATCGTCACCCCTTCCTGTTGTGCCAGGGTATGCAATGCTATGGCGGTTTCCTCTGCTACCCGGAACCGGATGGCTTCTCCGTTAAAGTCCATTAAACCGGTACGCTCATAATCGGCGGGTAGTTGTAATACGGGAGCCGGTTCCCGGAACTGTGCCAACCAATATGCTTCCTGCTCAGCGATCATCACCTGGGTAGCAGGCTTCAGGTACCAATGTACATAGTCTTTATAGCCTAGCGGTATATCGCCTGTTGTCTGCTGCTGGTAAAGAGACCGGAAGTCACGTACCAGTATATCCATGGAAATGCCGTCGGAAACGATATGATGCATATCCAGCATCAGCATAAAATGGCTTTCATCCTGTTGCCATATGCCGGCACGGAAGAGCGGCGCTTCCTCCAGCTGAAAGGGCTGGATAAAGATATCCAGTACTTCCTGCGGCGACGCATATACGCCGTTGTACCAGGTAAGCTGGAAGGCAACCTGCTCCAGCACCCGCTGTACCGGTTCGCCGTTATGCAGGCAAAAAATAGTACGCAGGCTTTCATGCCGGTTTATCAATGATTGCAATGCCTGTTCCAGTCGCGCTTTGTCGATGACGCCTGTTAACATAAAGGCCACCGGCATGTTATAGGCACAAGAGTCGTTCATCAGGAATTGCAGGGTAAATAACCGCTGCTGCGCGGGCGACAGCGGATGGTAGTCTGCCGGCTCGGCCCTTTCCATATGATGGAATAATGTTTTACAGGCCTGCGCTAGATATTGGGCCAGGTCTTTTAACACGGGCCGCTTAAACAATTCAATCAGGGGTACTTTAACCTCCAGTTCCTGTGTAACCGCAGCAAGCATCAGCGTAGCACTGAGGGAATGGCCGCCCAGCCTGAAAAAGTCGGCATCGGTACTGATAGCAGCGCTGTTGAGTTGCAATACCCGCCCCCAGATATTGACCAGTACTTTCTCTGTTTCCGTTACCGGGGCCTGGTATTGCTTCTTCTCATTATCTGCCGGTGCTGGTAATGCTTTCAGATCCAACTTACCATTTACAGTTACCGGGATAGCCGCTATACGTATAAAGTAAGCGGGCAACATATACTCCGGAAGCTGACCGCTCAGAAACCGGCGCAGCGTTTCTTCTTCCGCCAACTGATCGGCCACATAATAGGCGCAGAGATAGCGGTTGTTGCCGTGACCTGTTCTTACCACCACCTTTACCGCTTTCAGCCCGGCATATTTCAGGAGTTGTTGTTCTATTTCACCCAATTCGATACGATAGCCACGGATCTTCACCTGTGCGTCTTCCCGGCCAAGGAATTCGATGTTGCCATCTTCGTACCAGCGGGCTTTGTCGCCGGTATAATACATGGTACCTCCCGGCACAAAAGGATTAGCGATAAACTTTGTGGCCGTTAATGTAGCGTCATTGATATAACCACTGGCCAGGCATTCTCCCCCTATGTATAAATCGCCTTTTACGCCGATGGGACAGCATTTCTGTTGCTTATCGAGAATGTAATAAGCAGCATTCTGGATAGGCTTGCCGTAGGGAATACTTCTCCAGGCCGGATCGATATCCTTTACCGGGAAGAAGTTAGACCATACCGTGGCCTCTGTAGCACCTCCCAGGGCAATGACCTGCGCCTGTGTAAACGTGCGCTTTACATCCACCGGCAGGGTAAGCGGAATCCAGTCGCCGCTGAGCAGTACCAGCCGCAGGCTATCAGTGCCTGTATGCCTGGCTTCCGGAAGATAGGGCACCAATTGTTGCAGTGCTGCCGGGGCGGAGTCCCAACAGGTTATACCTTCTCTCAATAGTATATACACCAGGTTTTCCGGTTCGGCTATTTCTGCAGACGATGCAATACGCACCACTCCTCCCGCTGCGAGTATGCCGAAAATATCATATACCGATAGATCAAATCCCAGCGAAGTAGTAAATAACAGTTTATCTTGTTCCCCAATACCAAAGCGGCGATTCAGCCACTCGATCAGGTTGATCACCGGTTGATGCATAACTGCTACCCCTTTAGGTGTGCCTGTTGAACCGGAGGTGAAAATGACATAGGCCAGCGAAGTAGACAACAAGGGTAGCCGGGGATTATGAACGGGATGATGGTCCAGCTGTTGCTGATTGATCCAGGCGCCAGGAGGCAATGTGTGGTCTTGCTTACCAAGGCAGATCTTTAGCGGATTGGCTACAGACAAGCTTCCTGTACAGGAGGCCACCTTCATGGCATGAGCGGTATCTGTTATTACCGCGGCTACGGGTAATGTATCCATGATGCCCGTTACCCGGTTATCCGGGAGATAAGGTTCCAACGGCACATAGGTGGCACCCGACTTCAGGATACCCAATAATGCCACCACCATTTCGATAGAACGGCTGATAGTAACTGCCACAAACTGACCAGGCCCTATTCCACCAGCTATCAGGGTATGCGCCAGGCGGTTAGCCGCCATATTCAGCATTTCATAGCTGATATGGCCGGTGGCGGTGGCCAGGGCTGTAGCTGATGGTGTGCGGACCACCTGGTCTTCAAAAATATCCGGCAAAGTAGCGGCCCTGTCATAGGGAACCGCTGTATCGTTGAAAGTATAAATGAGTTGTTCCCGTTCGTTTTCCGGCAGCAGGCTGATATCCCCTATGCGCTGTGATAAATGGCTGGCGATGGACTTTGCCAGCCGCACGTAATATCCTGCCCACCTGGTTATCGTACTCCGTTTAAACAAATCGGTAGCATAACAGAAATTAAGTGCGAGGCCGCCCTCCTGTTGTACTACCTGCAGGTTAAGATCAAACTTGGTGGTAGTGGTATAATACGGGTAAGGCAGGAAAGTAAGGTCTTTTAATACCAGCGTTTCCTGTGCAATACTGTGCATATTGAACATGACCTCAAACAGTGGATTGCGGCTGGTATCCCTTTCCACGGCCAGTGCCTCTACCAGCTCTTCGTATTGATAGTCCTGGTGTTCGAAGCAAGACAGTGTCATTGCTTTCACCTGTTGGAGGAAATCGCGATACGACAGGTCGTGCCCCGGCTTCGCCCTTAATACCAGTGTATTTACAAATACGCCGTGTATTTTCTGCAAATCAGCGTGGGGCCGTCCTGCTGTGATGGTACCGGTTAATATGTCTTCCTGGCCGCAGAGCTTACTGATTAACAGATGGTACAACGATAACAATACCATGTAAAGGGTTACGCCTTCTTTGTTGGCGATTTCCTGCAGCTGTGCAGTCACGGCGGCATCCAGCGGTACTGTTACCACGCCGCCATCAAACCCTTTCACGGCAGGACGTGGGAAATCGGCAGGCAGGTCATTGGGTAACAGCTCACCGGACAGATGATTCATCCAGAAATCTTTCTGCGCGTTGATGCTGCTCATTTGGGCCGGTTCCTGCTGCCACATTACAAAGTCTTTATATTGGAGCTTTACCGGGGAAAGGAGTTCGCCCTGCAATAGGCTGACAAAGTCGTGCATAAACAAGCTGGTGGCCACCTCATCTGATATAATATGATGGGTATCTATCATCAGCAGGTATTCATCCGTTGCCAGCGGCATTACGCCGACTCTCAATAACGGCGCACACTCCAGGTTAAAGGGAGCGATAAACTGCCGGATAACTGTATCGACATCCGTACCATCGTAAACGATTATACGAAAATCGGCATCGGCTTGAATATATTGCACGGGTTCGCCCTCCCGGATATGAAACGCGGTCCTGAAACTGTCGTATCGTTGGATCAGCTGCCGGAATATGATGGTTGTTTTTTCGATATCCAGGCTGCCTTTCACGCGGTAAAACAACGGAATGTTGTAGGCGACTGACTGGGGTGCCAGCTGGTGCAATACAAACAGGCGACGCTGCCCGGATGATAGCGGATAATAAGGCTGTTGAGAGGATACAGGGATAGCCGCATTTGCTGTTACCGGCGCTGCGGATGTAGTGATGGTGGCCTCAAGTAAAGCAGCCTGCTGTGTAAATACCGACGTATCAAATACCTCGCTCAGCCCCAACTGTATGCCCCATTGTTGTTGTATAGCAGCCAGTAAGGTGATAGCTGCGAGCGAATGACCACCTGCCCGGAAAAAATCAGATTGATCATCGATATCTCCGGCAGGGATTTCCAATACATCTGCCCAGATACTGCGTAACTGGTCTTTTACGGGGTTACCCATTATCGGCGATGGCTTTTCGGTCGCCCTTTGCGGCGCTACCGCAGGCAATGCCTTTCGGTTCACCTTACCATTGGTCGTTAATGGAATCTGATCCAATTGCACATAGTGGGCTGGCAACATATGCACCGGTAAGCGTTCCGCCATAAACTGTTTAAGCTGTAATACGCCTGGTTGATGCCCGGCGGTGTAATAGGCCACCAGGTATTTATCGCCCTCCACATTTTCATTGACTGCCACCACAGTGGCATCGATGCCGGGATGCAATAACAGGGTACTTTCGATTTCCGCCAGTTCAACGCGATACCCCCGGATCTTTACCTGTTCATCTGCACGTCCCATGTACAACAATATGCCCTGTGGCAGCCAGCGAGCCAGGTCGCCGGTACGATATAACCGCTCTCCGGCAATAAATGGATGGGGAATAAATTTCGCCTTGCCGGGTTCCTCTTGCCGGGTGTAACCATGCGCCAGCTGCGCTCCGCCCAGGTAAATTTCACCGGTTACGCCTACCGGCACCGGACGCAGATACTCGTTCAGCAAATACACCTGGGTGTTGGGTACCGGCAGACCGATGGGTACTGACTCCAGTACTTCCGCAGGATTAAACCGGTGAACAACGCAGCCTACGGTAGTTTCCGTAGGCCCGTATTCGTTATAGATGGCTAGGTGGCCATTAAATTGTTCGTGTATTTTCAAGGCCAGCTGATAAGGTAATGCCTCCCCGCCTACTATCAGCACTTTGAGCCTGGATGGCCGTATCCGTAATGCTGCCATTATCTTCAGGTGGGCAGGTGTGAGCTTAATAATATCCCCTTTATCTTCCCGCAGTATATGTTCCAGCAGCAGTGCATCTTCTCCACGTTTGCCATATATGATCATCCTGTTTCCAGAGAGTAACGGTACAAAAATGGCCGTCAGGGTAAGGTCGAACGCTACGGAGGTAAACAATGGAAAGTCCATGGCGGCGCCCTGTTGGTAGTTGCCAATAGCATAGCTCACATAGTTTACCAGCGCGCTGTGAGGAATGCTGATACCCTTTGGTTGACCAGTGGTACCGGATGTATAAATAAGGTAGGCAGCGGTATTACCGGCAACCGCTATCGGCAAATTACTGGCATCGCTACTCCACCAGCTACGGTTATCCATGCACAAAATGTGTGGTACGCCGCAATCTTCCAGGAAGGACTGCTGATCAAGTTGGGTACGGGTATTGGTGAGTAAAACCTGTACCCCGCTATCGGAGAGCAGGTAAGATTTGCGGGCCATGGGATAATCCGGGTCTACCGGGAAAAAGGCTGCGCCACATTTCAACACCGCGAGGATCGCCGTTATCATATCCGGGCAACGATCCATCATGAGCCCAACTACCGATCCGTGCTGAATGCCCCGGGCATGCAGGGCGCGGGCTACACGGGTGGCGTTCTCATTCAACGCCTGGTAAGTCACCAGCTCCCCTTCATATTCAAGGGCTACCTGCTGCGGGTGCAGCGCCGCCTGCTCTTCAAATAACCCATGCACTGCCCGGTGCCGCGGAAATGCTTCCTGTGCAGCATTTACCTGGTGCAGTAACCACTGCTCTTCTTCTTCAGATAATAATGTAACCTCCGCCGGGCGGGCACCGGGATGTTGGATAAAATCGTTAAGCAAACGCTGGTAGCCGCCAATAAAACGTTGTATGGTAGCCAGGGTAAACAGGTTGGTATTGTATTCAAAAGTGAGCTCAAAGTGGCCGTATTCCTCGATGCCTCTGAGGGTAAGGTCAAACTTAGAGATGTGCTTCTCTACATCAAATCTGCGGATGCTTAGCCCCGGTAGATCGATGTCTGGCAGGTCGAGGTTTTGGAGGTTAAACATCACGTCCAGTAATGGACTGCGTCCTGGGTCGCGCCATTTCACCACCCGTTTCACCAGCTCTTCGAAGGGATAATCCTGGTGTTGCTGGGCCTCGGTCGTTTTTATTTTTACATATTGCAGCAGCTCCATCCAGGTGCCGCCCCGGGCTATATCAAACCGTAGTCCCAGGGTATTGGCAAACATACCGATAGTACTCATCAGGTCGGCCTGTCGTCTGCCGGCGATGATGGTGCCGATAACAATATCCGATTGGCCGCTCAGCTCCTGCAGCAGCGCCAGGTAGGTAGTTAGCAAAATCGTATATACGGTGGTGTTATACTGTACCGCACATGCCTTCACGGCTTCATAGGTAGCGGTATCCAGCAGGAAGCGCCGGGAAGCGCCTTCCAGGGTTTGCCGCGCCGGTCTCGGAAAATCGGTGGGTAACTGCAACGGCTCTACGTCGCCGGCAAACTGTCGCAGCCAATAAGCTTCCTGCTGTTGCAATGCCTGCATGGGCAACTGTTGCTGCTGCCATACGGCATAGTCTTTATATTGGAGTGGCACTGCCGGGGGGACTTCTCCCACATATAATTGCAGGCATTCCCGCACCAGGATACCCAGGGAAGTGCCATCTGCTATGGCATGGTGTATATCGAGTACCAGGGTATGCTGGTCGGCTGCCGTAGTGATCACCCCCATCCTGATCAGTGGCGGCTCCTGTAAGTTAAAGGGACGAATAAAATCAGGGATCAAAGTATTTTCTTCGCCGATGGCAGCCCGCAGCCTGGTAATTTTGAACGGCAGCCGTTCCAATATTACCTGCCGGGGCATACCCTCCTGCAGGATGAAAGCTGTACGCAGGCTTTCATGGCGGTCGATAATGGTTTGCATGGCCAATTCCAGGCGATCAATATCCAGGTAACCTGCAACAGTTAAAGTAGTGGTAATGTTATAGGCTGTGCTTTGGGTATTGTATTGCTGCACTACGTATAGCCGTTCCTGTGCGGATGACAGTTCATAGGAGGATGCAACAGGTGCGGGTGGAATAACCGGTACCTGGCTTGCCTCCGCGGTGGCTATGCGCGCTGCTGTCTCCGATAAAACAGGATAATAAAATATGTCCAGCAGCGGAAAGGCTATTCCGAAAGTTTTCTCTATCCTGGCAGCCAGGATAGTGGCTCTCAGGGAATGTCCGCCTATTTTGAAGAAATCGTCGTGCCGGCCGATTTTCGCCAGTGGGATGCCCAGCACATCTGACCAGATCTGCGCCAACTGCTGCTCTGTGGCATTAACCGGCGCAGCGGTGGCGGGTGTTGCCACTGCTGCCGGCAACGGCAATGCTGCGATATCAGTTTTACCATTAGTCGTGAGCGGGATTTTATCCAGCAGTACGTAATGGGCTGGCACCAGGTATTCCGGCAGCAGACCTGACAGGTATTCGCGAATACCTGCTATCGTAACGCTGGTAGCTGCCGGCACTACATAGGCGCATAGCTCATAGCTGGAAGTTTCGTCGGGCCGGGCTACCACTACGGCATCGCTTACCTGTGGATGACGCAGCAAATGTGATTCTATTTCTCCCGGCTCCACGCGAACGCCCCTGATCTTCACCTGGCGGTCGATACGCCCGAGTAACTCCAGGTTCCCGTCTGGCAGCCATTTTCCCAGGTCGCCAGTTTTATATAACAGTTCTCCATCGCCCTGGGGATGCGTAATAAATTTCTCCTCATTGAGCCCGGGCTCACATAAATAACCTTTGGTACGATAAGCGGTGTGGATATATATTTCACCGGGCATACCGCTCTCTACCGGCTGCAACGATTCATCGAGCAGCCATATCTCCGCCCCTTCCATGGGCTTTCCTATGGGAATAGTGGCGCGCCTCGTATCTGCAGGCTTTACCTGGTAGGCAGTTTTTATCATGGTCGTTTCCGTAGGGCCGTACAGGTTATACAGTTGTATGGTATCTCTATGTTGATCGTACCATTGTTGCAGCTCCGACGGGCGCAACGCTTCTCCCGATAATAAAATATATTTCAGGTGAGGAAAGATGGTTGTTTCCCCTGCATCGTGATTAATCAGCCTGAAAAAACTGGGAACACAATGGATCAGGGTGATCCTGTTGTCGTGTATCCATGCTTTCAGTTTACGCTGGTGCAGTAAGGTTTCTTTCTCCCGGGGAATACAAATGGTAGCCCCCGCACATAAGGCTGCAAATACATCGCGCAGAAATGCATCGAACCCGGGATTGATGAACTGGCTGATACGATCGCCCGTCTGCAGCTGAAAGGTGTTGATCTCCCACCGGATGAAATGCAGCAGGCTTTTATTCATTCCCACAATACCTTTCGGCAGACCAGTAGAACCAGAAGTGAAGTATACGTAGATACTGTCTTCTGCATCATAGACTGGCCATGATATAGCAGTAGTTGTTGTTTCCTGCATGCAGGCGTCTAAATCCAATACCATTGCCTGTGCAGGCTTCCACTCCTCCAGGAGTGCCATTTGTTGTTGGTTGGCGAGCAACAAAGGGGCAGCTGTCGTATGTAGAATATGACGGATACGCGCTGCCGGTAAGGTATGATCTATTGGCACAAAAATACATCGGGCTTTCAGGATAGCGATCAATGTGATAATCATCTTCACCCTGTTTTCGCTGCAAACGCCCATCATAAGCTGTTGTCCACCGGTTCTGGCCAGCAGGGCACGAGCCAGTACATCACTGCTGTGATGCAACTCCGCATAGGAAATAACGCTGTTACCATCACTGATAGCGGGACTATCAGCATATTGTTTAAAACCTGATAATAAGATATCCTGGAGGGTATTCATGGCGCTATACTTTCATTTAAAGGGATCGTAGATAATTGTTAGCGGGCAATGTTGGCGGGTTGTACGGCAGCAGCTGCCACAGGCTGGCAGGCAGCTTTGAGTGTAGCCAATGGTAAATGTGGATGCTCCGGCACCTGGGCAATGAGGACCTGCAACGCATTCATGAAGGCCATCATGCGCTCCTGCTTAAACAGATGGGTAGCGTAACATAGTTCCAGTTCCAGCGTATTGCCAACTTCGCGGCAATACAGGACCAGGTCAAATTTGGCGATCCTTTTCTTTAGCGGGAACGGCGTTACTTCAGCACCGGGAATTTGCAGGGTGGTATCGTCTGCATAATCAAACTCCATCATCACATCGAAAAGCGGGTTGCGGCCAGGGAGATTGCTAAGCCCCAGGCGCCGGATCAGCAAATCCAGCGGGTATTCCTGTTGATCAAAAGCCTCCAGCACCAGCTGGCTGACTTCTCCCAGAAATCCACCAAATGTTTTATAATCATTGGGGAAAGATCGTAGTGCCAGGGTGTTTACAAACAAGCCTACCACGGTTTGCAGTTCCGTTCTTCGTCGCCCCGTTACCGGCGTACCTACTATCATCTCTTCTGACCCGGTAAGGTGAGATAACAATACATGATAAAGCGTCATTAATACCACAAATACCGTGGTGTTTTCTGTAGCTGCCAGCTGTTTAAGCGCCTGGTATTGCGCAGCTGTTATGCGGGTAATAACCGTATCGCCAGCGGTATGTATGCCGATAGCGCGGTTAAAATCTGTTGGTAAGGAAGGCCGGGCAAGGGGAAGATCCCGGAATACCTCCAGCCAGTAAACCTCCTGGCGGGACAATAACTGCCGGTATTCTTCCGACTGCTGCCAGGCGGCGTAGTGTTGGTATTGCAATGATACCGGCGCCAGCGCCTCTCCTGCCAGGAGGCCATTCAGCTCCCTGATAAAGATACCGGAAGAAATGCCGTCGGCAATGCTGTGATGAAAATCAAGGAATAACCAGGCATTGTTGTCGTCAATATCAGCAACAGTTATACGAAATAAGGGTCCACGGTTTAAATCAAATGGCCGGATGAACTGGTGAAAGGCTGCTTCCGGGTGGTTCCTGGTGGTGGCCGGAAGCCGTATAATTTCTATTGTCCTGTTCGTCGCGGGTACCTGGACGATATTATTATCTGCAATATCGTAGGTAATGCTCAGCACCGGATGCCGGGCCATCAGCTGTTGCAGGGCGGCCTGTAAGGCTACCAGGTCCAGATGTCCCTTTACCAGGTAGGCGGCAGGCATGTTATATTCGAGTCCGCCGGGATGCAACCGGTGCAGGAAATACAAACGTTGCTGTGCATCGGAGGCGGGGTAAAAAGTTTGCGAAGCCGTGTGGTTGATAATCGTGCTACTCTCACGCACTCCTTGCAACACCGCCGCTATATTGGCCCTGACAGTAGGATCCCTGAAGAATTCCGGCAACGGTATTTTCACGTTAAAGGCCTGCTGGATACCAGCAATCAGTTGCATGGCTTTCAACGAATGCCCTCCCAGGATGAAAAAGTTGTCGATTACCCCGATATGTGCAGCATCCATTTGTAAGGCAGCCGCCCATATCTGCGTCATTAGTATTTCTGCGGCGGTAACAGGAGCTACATATCCTTCCTGTTGCTGCTGCGCCGGCGGAAGTAAGGCTGCCTTGTCAATCTTCCCGTTGGCAGTAACAGGTATCTTATCTACCATTACAAACGCCGATGGTATCATATAGTCGGGCAACCGCCGGGATAGCAGCTGCCGCAGCATTTCAACAGCTATTTTCTCGTTTAGCACCAGGTGGGCACACAGGTACTTGTCGCCATCTGTATGTTGCTGCACCGTAACAACCGCTTCTTTCACCGCAGGTATCTCCAGTAAACAACTTTCAGTTTCACCAGGTTCTACCCGGTATCCCCGGATCTTCACCTGTCCGTCTATCCTGCCTAAAAAGTCGATCGTACCATCGGGCAACCAGCGGGCAATATCGCCAGTGCGGTAAATCAGCTGGTTAGGCTGAAAAGGATGTGGAATAAACTTCTCCCTGGTTAATGTTTCATTCCCGATATATCCCCTGCCCACCTGCTCTCCTCCTGCACATAGTTCGCCGGGGACACCCATAGGCGTAATATTTCCCATGGCATCCAGGATATAGATATCTGTATTGAGAATAGGCGTACCAATGCCCGGTAGCGCCGGGATATCGCCCTCCGGCGAAATGGTCAGCGTAGTAATCACATGCGTTTCAGAAGGACCATAATGATTATGCAGGTATACCCCGTTGCACTGCAGGTAATGCCGGAATTCATTGCTGACAATCACTTGTTCGCCGGCAGTTTGTATATGCCGGATGCAGGCGGGAATGGCTTCTATGTATGCGGTTTCCCTGAACAACAATCTCAGTAGCGACATAGGAAAGAAGACAGTGCTGATATGATGTTCCCCGATAAATGCCAGTAAATCGGGGATATTTTTCCGCACTGCTTCACGGACCATATATACCGTTCCGCCTGCACATAACGTATAAAATATCTCTGAAAAAGAAACGTCAAAGGAAATCGTACTAAATTGCAGTACTTTGTTGAAATCCATGCCGGTATGGTAAATACAGTGCTGCACCAGGTTTACGGCGTTCCGGTGTTCGAGCATAATACCTTTCGGGCGACCAGTAGAACCAGAAGTATAAATCACATATACCAGGTCGCCTGGTTTATTGATCAGCGTCGGCTCGTCACCGTTACCACTATACGTATCTTCCCTGGATATATCCATTACCGTTATTGTATCTGATAATGTTGCAGCCTGGGAAACCGTTTCATCGTCGGCCAGTAAGAATTTCACCTTGCTATCAGTCAGCATATACTGTACCCTGTTCACCGGCAATACCGGGTCTATCGGCAACCAGGCGCCTCCGGCTTTGATAATACCCAGCATACCTACAACAGTAGCGGCACTGCGACCTGTATACAGGGCTACCAGCACATCGGTGGTTACGCCCTTTTTCATCAGTGTTTCCGCCAGCTGGTTAGCTTTCCGGTTCAGTTCCCGGTAGGTGAATGTTTGAGCGCCGTCTACCAGCGCAATGGCTTCCGGTGTTCTTTCCACCTGTTCGATAAACAGCTCCTGGAGAACAAGACCTTTGCAGCGATCTGATTTCAGGTGATTAAAAGTATATAGCAGTTGTTCTTTTTCACTATCAGGCAATAAGCTGATGGAACTCAATGGCAACGCAGGTTGTAATAATACTTCCTGTAGAATATGTATAAAATATCGGGCGAATCTTTCAACAGTAGCCTTTTTAAAGAGATGGGTACTATATTCCAGTTCAAAATACAGCGACGCATCCTGGTCCCAGCAAACCAGGTTTAAATCGAATTTGGCTTTATCAGTAACGTGATGATAAGGCGTACGTCGAATACCTTCCCAGCCTTTCTTGCGGATAGAAAAATGCTGGTACACCAACATAGCGTCGAAAAGCGGGTTGCGGGAAATATCTTTGGGGAGATGTAGCTGTTCTACCAGGTCTTCGTACTGGCAATCCTGGTTTTCCAGCGCTGTAAATACCCGTTTCTTAACTTCCTGTAGAAACGTATTAAAAGGCATTTCTTCCGGCAGCTGGTTATGCAAAGGCAGCGTATTTACAAATATGCCGCTGATATTTTCCAGGTCAGGATGCCGTCTTCCGCCCACCGGCGTACCGACCACGATATCCCGTTGCCCCGAAAGTCCGGACAACAGTACATTAAAGACAGCCAATAACAGGCTATGCATGGTAACGTCCAGTTCTTTTACCAGCTTCCTGGCAGCCAATACAGTTGCTTCATCCAGCGTAAAGTGAACAGCATCGCCGTCGAATAACTGCACGGGCGGCCGGGAATAGTCGGTGGGTAGTTGCAATACGGGGATGTCCTGTTGGAAGATCTCTTTCCACCAATCCAGCTGCTGCCTGCGATATTCGCTGTGCTGCTCTTCTTCCTGCCATACTGCATAATCCTTGTATTGCAGCGTTACGGCTGGCAGGGAAGCGCCTCCGCATAAAGCAACGAGTTCACGATCCAATATTTCGCTGCTGATCCCATCAGAAATAATATGATGACGATCAAATATAACCGCATGTTTATCGGCCGCCAGCTTCACGATGCCAACCCGCATAAAGGGTGGTTGATCGAAATGAAAAGGCCTGGCAAAATTTCGGATCAGCGCTGGTAAGGCAGCTTCGTCTGCTTCCAGTAATTCCGGTTCAAAAGGCACCTGTTCCATCACCTGCTGTACCGGGCCTTCCGGCGTCATCAGCAATGCGGTGCGATAAATTTCGTGACGTTGTATGATGGTACGAAATGCGTTGGTTAACCGGTCAATATCTAACCGGCCTTCCAGGATATCAACGTGGGTTTCATTATAGCCAATACCACTGGTATCAAACTCACGCAGGAAGAAGAGCCGGCGTTGCGCGGCCGACAAAGGATAATGCATGCGGTCCGGCGCCGGCATTACCGGCTTGTAAGCCTTATGCTTTGTATGACGAACTACCTGCGCAATATGTTGAATGGTACGGTTACGGAAAAATTCTTCCAGCGATACAACCGTTTTGGTGAGCCGGTGTACACGGGATAACATGATGATAGCCTTGAGTGAATCGCCTCCCAATTCCATGAAGTCGTCCTGTACGCCTATGCCGCTGAATCCTAGTTGTTCGCTCCATTGCTCCACCAATTTTTCTTCCAGTGCGTCGGCCGGCGGCAGGTATTCATTTAACAGGGCTGGCTTGGGTTTTAGCGGTATGGCCATGGAGGCATCCACCGTGGCGACAGTACCCGAATGATCATTCGCAGTGTATACCCACTTCTGCATACGCTGTAATAAGTTGCCCGAAGAAATAGCTACCTGTCCCTCTTCCAGGGCATGATGTAATACCCGCTTCAGGGTTTCTATCCCTTCAGCTGCGGAGATATTGAGTGCGATTGCCTCGCTGCTGATCATCATATTTTCCAACCCCGCTTCCCATCCTTCCCAGTCCGCCCAGTTAAGGCTGATCCAGGGCTTGCCGGCGGCGGCCAGCCTCAAAGCCATTGCATCCATAAACTGGTTGGCGGCGGCGTAGGAAGCCAGTCCCAGTCCGCCCAGTATCGGTGACAGCGAAGATGCCAACAGGATAAAATCCGGTTGCCTGTTCCTGAAAATTTCTTCCAGTACAAGCGTACCTGTTATCTTAGGATGGCAATGTCTTTCATAGTCTGATGGCTGCAACTGGCCAATAGTGGGGAAAGCGTGTATGTCGATGATCCCAGCGGTATGAAACACACCATGAATAGGGCCGAATTTACTTTCAGCTTCCGTTACTACCTGCTGCATTTCCTCAAGGCTTCCGGCATCTGCTGCCATAAAAGCAATGGTGGCGCCTTCCTGCTCCAATGCCAGCAGCGTGGATATTTTGCGGCGCTTTCCCGCATTGACTTCAGCGCTAGCCTGCTGTTCCCATTGGCTGCGGGGAGGTAATGGCGTACGGCCTGCCAGTATTATTTTAGCCTGGTACTCGCGATGTAAGTAAGTGGCAATAGCCAATCCTATATTGCCCATTCCCCCGGTTACCAGGTAAGTGCCCCCCACCCGGAGCCGGGCTGTTTTTGCCGGAACAGGTGGTAAGGATAATGGCTCCATTTGCTGCACCCACCGCGACTTTCCACGGTAGGCGGCTATAATACCGGTTGTGGAGAGTAATACTTCCCGGATTACCTGCCGGAAAAAGTCGTCACCTCCCGGTTCTACTACCCGGCAACGTACCCCGGGATATTCCTGCGGAATTACCTTTACCAGGCCCAGCAAAGTTGTTTTGCCGGCATCTGTATTTTCATCCCCGGTAATGCGGAATATCCTGTCGGCCGCTACGGTGAGCTGCAGTGAAAGCGAGAGGGATTGGGTATATTCCAATGCCTGCATCAAATAAAGCAGGCTATAAAAACCGGTATATTGTTTTTCTTTGATACTGGCAGTTGTGAGTACCTGTTCTTCACTATTACCTATATTCCAGGCATGCAACACATGCGAGGCCTCCCAACCGGCCGCTTGCAGCCGCCGGCACATTTCCCGGTAGTCTTCTGCCGACTGCGGATGGATAATAAAATCAGTGGCATTCGTTTGCTCAAAAGTGTTGCCCAGGTGCACCATTACCACATCGGTAATACCCCAGGTCTGTAGTTCATTCAACAGCAGTGGGGCTGGCATACCTGGCGGTACGAACAGCAGTAAGCTTACCGGTAAATCCACTGCCGGTTGGTATGGCAGTAAGGGTTGCCGCTTCCAGGAAGGAAGGTAAAACCAGGAAGACAGATCCTCCTGCTTTGTAATGCTATTGGTATTAGCTGTTTCCGCCTGATCGCGACGTACTGCTTGTGCAATATCAATCGTATGCGGTACCTTCTCAAAAGGATAAGCCGGCAGCGGTATCTTACAGCGATTTTCTTCCCGGTAAAAATTTTCCCAGCTGAGCTGATGTCCTCTCAGCCACAGCTGACCAACCCGATTCAACAGGTACGCTACATCAGATACACCCACTGACTGGGTTCTAACGGTGCTGAGTACACGATTTTCCTGTTCCGGCGGCAATAACCGTTTTACCAGCATGGTAAGATCATTGCCCGGACCAATTTCCACCAGGGTGGCATCCGGAATAGCCGTGATATGTTGTAGATTATCAGCAAAGCGCACGGTTTGGGAAAGGTGCTGACACCAATATTCCGGCGAGGTGGCATCTGCCGCTGTCATCCACTGCCCCGTTACATTTGAAAGGAAAGGGATAACTGGCGGATGCAATACCATCGATGCCAGGTGTGCCTTCAGCGCAGATAACACCGGGCTTACCGCAGGCGCATGTACAGCGTGCGTGGAAGATATCCTGAACGACAACAGGCGTTCTTCCTTTAGTTGTTTTTCGAGATGGATAATATCTTCCAATCCCCCTGATACTACGCAGGAGGGACCATTGTCAATTGCCATGTACACGTCTTCCGGTAACAGGCGCATAGCTTCTGCTGCCGGCAACGGGATACTCACCATGGCTCCGGCAGGCAGCGTTTCTACCAGCCGTCCCCGGATAAGCATTAGTTGCAGCGCATCTTCCAGCGAAAAAACGCCGGCCAGGCAGGCCGCCACATATTCCCCGAGACTGTAGCCTGCAAGATGATCCGGCTGCAATCCCCAATGCATCAGCAGTCGGGCCAATGCATATTCAAATACAAACATCCTGAGTTGAGAACCGGTAAAACTATTATCGGGCGTATGATTGTTGTGGTACTGCGTCCATTTTGCCATCTCCGTGCCGGCCAGCAGCTGCTGACAGCGGTCGACCTCTTTCCTGAAAAACGGCTCTTTTTCATAGAGGTCCCGCCCCATATCGGGATACTGCCCGCCTAACCCTGCAAAGAGAAATACCAGCGGAGGGCATTGTTGATTTACCCCGGCAGTTTGTGTCCCCCTGTTACTTTGCGCGGTTAACTTCCGGATAGCCTCCTCGCGATCGGCGGCCACACAAATACTGCGGTAGCGGAATTCCTGCCGGCCGGTTTGCAAGGTATAGGCTACATCGGCCATATTGATATCCGTGGCCGATGACAAGTAAGCTGCCAATTGCGTGGCCCTGGCCTCTAATGCTGCCGGGGTTTTGGCTGATAATAGCAACAGGTAATGATCTCTCCAGGAAGGTGTATCTGTTGCCGCTACCGGCGCTTCTTCCAGGATGAGATGTGCATTGGTGCCTCCGATACCGAAAGAACTCACCCCCGCCCGTAAAGGCTGCTGATCGTTTGTCCAGGGAGCAAGGGTGGTATTTACATAAAACCTGCTTTGCCCGGTATTCAGCCCGGCGATGGGCCGGGTGCAATGCAGGCTGGGAGGTATCATACCATGCTTTAAGGCCAGTGCGGTCTTGATCAGGCCCGCCATGCCGGCGGCCGTATTCAGGTGGCCAAAGTTGGATTTCACGCTTCCCAGCGGGCAACGGAAATCTCCAGGTACATTGCGAAAAACCGATTCCAGCGCCTCTATTTCAATTTTATCACCGATAGCAGTGGCGCTGCCATGCGTTTCGATATAGCTGATGCTTTGTGGCGCTATTTCTGCTACCTGGTGCGCCATGGCAATTACTTCCGCCTGCCCGGCAGATCCAGGTGCCGTATAGCCAATTTTGCGGGCGCCATCATTGTTGATAGCGCTTCCCTTGATCACCGCATGTATTGTATCGCCATCGGCCAGGGCATCAGCCAGCCGTTTCAGCATCACGATGCCGGCCCCGTCGCTGAATACTGATCCCGAAGCCTTTTCATCAAAGGAACGGGTATGCCCGTCGGCCGATAAAATCATGCCTGGTTCATGTAAATGCCCCGCCTTTACCGGCAGCGATAAAGATATGGCGCCGGCAAGGGCTGCGTCACACTTACCGGTGAGCAACGCCTGGCAGGCAGTATCCACCGTTACCAGGGAGGTAGAGCAGGCGGTATAAATAGTCATACTGGGCCCATGCAGGTTCAGTAAGTACGATAAGCGGGTGCTGAGAAAATCTTTATCGTTCAATAACAAAGTGGCAAACTCGTCTGAAAAAGATGCCCTGCAAGCCGCCAGGGTATGCTGTTGCCAGGCGGTAGCCGGAGCCGCGCCCAGGTATACGCCCATCAATCCCTGCCAGGTAGCCGGGTTACATCCTCCGTTTTCCATCGCCTCATAGGCCAGCTCGCAAAGCAAGCGTATCTGGGGATCCAGCCGTTCTGCCTCTTTGGGAGTGAAACCAAAAAAAGCCGCGTCAAACATTTCTGCGTCATCAATAATCCCCCTCGCTTTTACATATCCCGGCTGACTATACTGTGCAGACCTGATCCCCGATGCCTCCAGTTCTGCATCTGTGAAGAAACAGAGCGTTTCCCGGCCATTTACCAGGTTATCCCAGAAAGCAGCGGGACTATCAGCGCCCGGAACACGTATAGCCATGCCCGTTATTGCTATTTCAAGACCGGTAAGTTTCCTGTTATCAACTGACATATATCGATAGTAACGTTATGCGTTTTTGAATTCCATTAATTTGCGAAGTGCCTGCACCGCCTTATCGTAAGACGGATTCAGCTCCAGGGCACGTTGATAGCTGCTGATAGCGCCTTCGGTTTCATCTGCCCAGGACTGTGATTCTCCTAACCCATACCAGGCCTCCCAGGAATCGGGATAGTCCATTACGCAAAGGCGGAAAATTTTCTGCGCATCCTGGCATTTACGTGCCCGGTACAGCAACTTAAATCCCAGCGCAATCAGGTGGGTGTCCTGGAAGTCGTAAGCGCCAGGAGCTTC
Source organism: Chitinophaga eiseniae (assembly GCF_012641265.1). Taxonomy (GTDB): domain Bacteria; phylum Bacteroidota; class Bacteroidia; order Chitinophagales; family Chitinophagaceae; genus Chitinophaga; species Chitinophaga eiseniae_A. The sequence continues at coordinate 975,206 of NZ_JABAHZ010000001.1, forward strand.
TTTCTTCAGGTAATGATAGGCCTGCACCGCCGCATCAAACCCGCTTTGCATCAGCGTTCTGCCAAGTGGCAGATGTATAGGGGTTTTAGGCGGATCTACCTCGTATCCCAACTTCATCAGCAATACCGGGATAGCCACCTGTTCAGCTGAAAAATTATCAGAGTTGATACAAACAAATACACCGGTTTTCTTTTCCGGCAACAGGATCATAAAAGCGCGGAACCCGGGCTCCCCTCCCAGCGATACCGCCATGGTATGGCCATCGCGCTTTACCAGCTTCCAGGCCAGGCACATATAGGTATCCTGCTCCGTTTCTACCTCCGGTTGCATTAACCGGCGATAGTTATCTTCCTGTAACAAGGTCTTGTCTTTCCATACGCCGTTATCAAGGTTGGCCTTCATCCAATGCATCATATCCGGTACATTGGAATAGAGTGTGGAGCTGGGCGCATGGATGCGATTGTAGGGATATACCTTACGGACCTTGCTCACGAAATTTTTTGCCAGGGTATGCGGACTTACCAGCAAACGCTCCGGCACATCCGTTACAATAAAGGTGCTGTGCGGCATTTCCAGCGGTTCAAAAAAATGCCGGCGCATATATGTTTCGAACAACATACCAGAACAGACGTGGATTACATCTGCCAGCACATTGTAAGCCCGGTTGCTATAGTGATAAAGTACACCAGGTTCATCGAGCAGTGGAAGGTGCTCCAACGTGTCTATATAGCGGCGCGCCGCACCATCGTCGTATTGTGGTTTATTCCATTCAAAGTTCCTGACATCAGGAATACCCGAGGTATGCGATAATATTTGCCGGATAGTAATCCTGCCGTAACGCGTATCTGTTGTTTTCAGGTAAGGCAGATAAGTCACCAGTTTTTCGTCCAGCGCTATCTTGCCCTGTTCTGCCAATTGCATGATGGCAGTAGCTACAAACACTTTCGACAGGGATCCCAGCTGAAAAACGGATTCATGGGTAAGACCGGCGCCGGTAGTGATATTGCTGACACCAAAATGTTGCCGATACGTTACCTCTCCTCCTTCCATAATACCAACTGCCATACCGGGCAATTCGTAGGCCTGCATAATTTTTTGGAGCAGCGCTTCTATTGATTTCATATCAATAATAGGTTTAAGCATGTGGGATCGGGAAATATTGTAGTTCAGACCATGTTTTCCTGGCCCTGTAAACGTATCTGGCGCAGGCTCACCCGATCGTTTGCCAATACCTGTTCGAGTATATCCAGGTAGTAGCCGGCAAACTGTGCGATCCGTTCTTCCCGGAATAGCTTCTTGTAATATTCAAACCGGAACTGAATCTGCCCATCTATTTCATAACCTCGCAGCAGCAGATCAAAAAGCGCTACTGTATTATTATTGATATGTTTTACAAATTTCAGTTTCTCTGACAATACGACTTCCGACTGGTCTACCTGCTGAAAAGCAAACCACACATCGAACAGCGGATTACGGGGGGCTGCCGGAGGAAGATTCAGTTGCTGCAACAACTCCCGATACTGAAAATCCTGATGCTTGTATGCATCTATCAAGGTGGTATGTACAACGTGCAGGAACGTACGAAAATCCTGGTCAGGACCAGATGATACCCGCAATGCCAGTTCTCCTACAAAAAGGCCCATCATACTCCCGGTAGCCGGGTGACTACGTCTTGCAGCCGGAATACCTACTACGATATCGCTGGTATCTCCCAATTTCTGTAACAGGATATAATAACAGGTGAGCAGCAAGGTAAACAGGGTTACCTGTTCTGCCCGGGCAAAGCTGTTTAGCTGCTCCGCAAATATGGCATCGCACTCAAAGCGATAGATGGCTCCTTCATAACTCTTGACCGCCGGCCTTTCTTCATCCATTGGCAATGTTAGCGGCGCTGGCAACGCCCGGTACTGATGCTGCCAGTAGCGCCGCTGCTCCTGCAACAGCTGCTGCTGCGACGGCTGTTGCAGCCATTCGGCATAATCTTTATAATGCAGCGTCAATGGCGTTAATGGGACACCACGATAAATTTGTTTCAGTTCTTTCTCCATGATCCGCATAGACACGGCATCTGTCAGCAGATGATGAATATCCAGCAGCAACACCGATTTATCCATACCGGCCCTGATCATGAAAGCCCTGATCAGCGGGGCCTTATCCAGCTCAAACGGTTTGATACAGCCGCGGATGGCCTGTTGTAACTTATCTTCTTCTACCTGTTCTTCCACCACCGCAAAGGTTACCTCCGGGTGTACTACCTGGTAGGCACTACCGTTGCCGGCTATATGAAAAGAGGTACGAAACATTTCATGACGTGTGATCAGCTGTTGCAACAGTTTGGTTATCTCTTCTGCAGATATCTCTCCCACTATATCTACAATGCTGATCATATTGTAGGCGGTAGAAGAAGGATGTTTATAGCAATCGAAGAAGATATGCTCCTGGTTCTCTGTCAGCGCATACCCGCTTTTCTCCGGGGCTGGTGCGAGTGTGTCTTCTCCATTTAAAGTTCCCGGCGCCATCATCCCTGCACAGGCCCGGATGGTAGGCGTCCGGAGAAATTTCTCCAGCGGTATCCGGTAACCCGTCATCTCCAGCGCACGGGAAAGAAATTGCAATACCTGTATAGAGTTGCCTCCCAACTGGAAAAAATTAATGTCTGTACTTATTTTTTCTGGCGAGAGATGTAACAGCTCTGCCCATATTTTTCTAAGTACTTCTTCCACGTGGTTTCCAGGTGCTCCCTGTCCTTCCGGGATAGTCCATTCCGGCGCAGGCAGCGCGTTCAAATTTATCTTCCCGTTAGATAGCAGCGGAAAATGAGACAATGGCATCAATGATCCGGGCACCAGGTATGGCGGCAATACTGATTGCAGGAACATGCGCAATGATTCGGGCGGCAATTCCTTGCCCGGCACATAGTACGCTTGCAAACTTTGCTCGCCTGGCGCCGTTTCAGGGGCGGTTACTACCACTTCTTTTACATCGGGGTGCCGGAGCATCGCATTTTCTATCTCCTGCAAATTCACCCTTATGCCACGGATCTTTACCTGCTTATCTTTTCGCCCCAGGATATCGAGATTTCCATCCGGCAACCATCTTCCCAGGTCGCCCGTACGGTACGCCCATGGCTTACCGGCGTTGAACGGATGTGGCAGAAAGCGCTCCTGCTGTTGCTGTTCATCGCTGTAGTAACCGTAAGTCATATAAGGGGTACTGATATATATTTCCCCCGTAGCTCCTGCTTCACAGGCCTGCCCCTGCCCGTCCAGCAATAATATTTCCGTGTCGGCTATCGGCTTGCCCGCCGGAATACGTGGCCGTTGCACGTCTTCTGGTTGTATCGGGTACCAGGTCCGGATCAGGGTGGTTTCGGTGGTACCATACAGGTTCACCAACTGTACCCTGTTTCCAAAAAGACGATACCAGTTTTCCAGGTATTGAGGCGCCATATGTTCGCCAGATAACAATACATATCGCAACGCCGGATAATCGGATGATTGCAGCCTCCCGTGATTAACCAGCTTAAAGAAGCTGGGCACGCAATGAATCAATCCAATTCCTGTATCATTGAGCCAGGCCGTCAGCTCCTGTTCATATACGCCGCTGTCGATAGCGGGATATATGCAGATGGTGCCACCGGCAAATAATGGCACCAGGATGTCCCTCATCCAGGCGTCAAAACCGGGATGCACAAATTGACTGGCTCTAACCGTGTCATTTATATGAAAATTTTGAATTTCCCATTGAATAAAATGCAGCAGGCTGCCATTTCTGCCCAATACGGCCTTGGCCTCTCCGGTGGAACCAGAGGTAAAGTATACGTAGGCCGGATCATCTTCGCTGAAGGCTGGACTCGGTGTTGCAGGAGCGACGCTGGTTTTCAGCGCATCCAGCTCATGAAAACAGACTTCGCTGAAGGCTGACCTATCCTGGTATATTGTATCCAGGGCTGTACGATCTGCCACGAGGTGCCTGATCTTCAGCTTGCGGACCATCTGCTGCACTCGCAAAACGGGCAACCGCGGGTCAATGGGCACATACACATAGCGCCCTTTGAGTATGCCGGTAAAGGCATAGATGTAGTCGATCCTGCTGGTAGCAGTAACGCCAATAAAAGTAAGCGCAGGAATCTCCTGTTGCGCAAGACCCGCAGCAATATTGGCGGCAGTTTGCGACAGTTGTTCATAACTAACGGCAGTATTGCCGGCAAGAATGGCTGTATGCCGGGCATATGCGGTGAAACTATGTTCCAGGCTATGTTGTAGGGATGATGACATAGAAGAGTATATTAGGCACGCTATATGGCGGAAACAATTTTTATTCGCTGACCATTTCTTCGGCGGGTAATGGTAATCTTTTCAGCATCACCTCTGCTAATACCGTCACTGACGGACCTGTCAAAAATTCCATAGGCAGCATCACGATACCGAGGTTTCGTTTTACGGCTCCAATCAATTCTACCACCATTACAGAATCAATACCCAGCAGGTTAATGCCTTTATCGCGGTCAATTTTGCCGGCATCCATTTTAAGGATCTGCGATAACTCTGTTACGAGTAGTCCTCCTATGTAACCGGCCCATTCCTCGCGGCTCATACCCATTAATGCAGCCACTACTTCCTGCTGTTGCTGCACCGGGCCAGTGTCTTGCCGGTTCTTCGCAACCAGGTCTTTGAACAGGGAGAATTGCCCTGCTACGGGGTTGCCGCTGGCCCAGGTTTCCCAGTCAACGCTGAAGAAGCCTGTCTGTACTGGTTTTTCTTTTAGTATGATGGTAATGCCTTCCATTATTTCCCGGGTCGACAAACCATGGATACCCGCATCTTCCAACATAGCCTGTAATTTTTCATCCCGGGCCACTACACCGGTTCCTGCTACCACGCCGAGGTTGATGGTGGTAGCCGGCCATCCTTTCTGACGGCGGTAATGCGCAAAGGCATCGAGGAAGCCGTTGGCGGCAATGTAGTTCGCTTGCCCTGGGTTACTGATTAATGTGGAGATAGAGGAAATACATACAAAGAAATCCAGTGTATCCGTCGCCGTTGCATTGTGCAGGTGCACGGCGCCATCTATTTTAGGCGCCATTACCTTGCGGAAACGGTCAGGTGTCATATCTGCAAAGAAACCGTCGTCCAGTACCATGGCGCCGTGGAAAATACCTTTCAATGGGGGCAGCTGGGCCCTTATCTTGCTTATCAGCGCATGTACAGCCTTATCGTCTGTGATATCAGCTACTACCACCCATACTACCGCTCCTCCAGCTTCCATTTCCCGGATAGCATCCTGTGAGCTTTGCAGCTGCGCACCGGAACGGCTTACCAGCACCACATGTCGCACCCCGCGCGCCACCATCCATCGGGCTATCTCCAGGCCCAGGCCGCGGGTACCGCCGGTAACCAGGTAAGTAGCGTCAGGCTTTAAGGTCAACCGGGTATTTTCTACTACAGGGATTTCTACTTCTTCGTTATAAAAACGAATGACGGTCTTATCGACAGACCAAGGCTGTTCTGCTGTTCTGGCTTCAACGTCGCCAATTTCCCGGGCGGCTATTTCTTTTACCTGCAAAGCAGTGAAATGACCGGCTTCCATATATTCACGAATTTCTTTCAGGTATTTAGCTGCCAGTAAAGGCCTTTCGCTGATAATGCGCTCCGCATCCACCGCAGCAAAGGTCAGATTTCGGGAGAAGTGTTGCATAGGCAGTACCTTCTGAGCGCTTTGATCGCCGCTAACATCCAGATATTTGCCATAAGGCGCCAACAAGGCCAGTCCCTGGTACAACATTTCGCCATGCGACATGCTGAACACCACGTCTATACCATAACCATTGGTGATGCCCAGGATAGCGGCAATAGCGCCGATATCATCCGCTCCAAATACATGCTGCACGCCGGCGTTTCTCAGCATATCCTGTTGCTGCGCGCCTTCTGCTGTGGCAAATATTTCAGCTCCTACCATCCGCGCATATTGAATGGCCGCCATACCTGCACTCTCCGTAGCACCTGGTATCAGTATTTTATCGCCCGCTCCCAGCTGTGCAATATATTTGAGTGCATGCAGTACGCCCACAAACGGTATCAGTCCCACTGCGCCGCTATGCGGCATCCCCGCCGGCAGCTGTATGGTTAAATGATCTGGTAGCATAGCATATGACCTGATCGCCCCCGAAGGACAGATGCCCATCACATGGTCGCCTATACGAAAACCGGTTACATCTTTGCCAAGCGACATTACTACACCGGCACATTCCACTCCCACCTGGTAGTGGGTGGCATTTGTCCCTTTATTGGCTATTTTGGGATAATCGCTGTTCTTAATGGCGGTATTATATACCAATATCTCTATCTCTTTATTACCGGGTACGCCCCTTGATACTTCTTCAAATGCAGGTACACCCGGGGACGTTTTCTGCCCCGTTTTCAGCGCAACCGGATGTTGGCTTACATTAACAGATTCCTTCAGTGTTTCAGGCGTCGCAGCTGCCTTCCGGTGTAATCTCCTTACATATAGCTGCGTACCCCGTATAGCCATTTCCGTTTCTGATTCTTCCTGTTCCACCACGGCTGCCAGCAATGACCAGTCGGGTTGTTGGGCGGGCAGGTCTATCAACTGCACCCGGCACTGAGGATATTCGTTGGCAATCACACCGCCTAATCCCCATACAGGCGCTGCCGCCAGGTTCACAGTAGCGCCGTCGTCCGCTATAACATGTGCCTGTTGCGTAACAATGTACAACGACCGGGGTCCGGTGGCAGGCCAGTTTTTCATCAATTGCAGCAACGGGGTCACTTCCTGCAGGCATCGCTCCGCAGCTGGTATCTCTTCCTGTTTTCCGGGAATATATAGCACCTGCATACCTGGACTCCCGGCTTCTTCCAATGCCCATTTTATATCGGCTCCGTTACTAAGATCCACTTCATATTGGCGTTCGCCTACTTTCCGGCCGGCGTTACCCTGGCATAACAGGCTTACGACCATTCCCCTTGCCGACAGGGCGGTTGCAGCAGAAAGCCCCGTCGACTTATCGGCCGCCAGCACCACTACCGGCGCTGGCATATCCTGCCTGCCGGCAGGAAGTACATACTCCTGCCATTCGGGCGTATAAAAAGCATCTGCTACTCCCTGCTCTTCATCAGCATCAGACAGTTTCAACATCTGCTGGCATTTCAGCCCTTCGATGTGCATCGCCACTGCACCGTCTTCGAGGCATATCGTCAAATCGCCCTCCACTTCTGTAGATGTTACGGAGGTGATGGTAGCATAACACAGGAAACGATTGCCCACTGCGTGATAACAGTTGAGCCGGCGGATAGAAACAGGCACTACTTCCCGTGGACTGGCCACCACCATTACCTGGAAACAGGCATCAAGCAATACGGGGTGAATGAAATATTCCTCGCGGTTGGCCGCATAAGAAGGATGTCCCTCAATAGCCGCCAACGCCATTCCCGGCGCATGGGCCACTTCTTTCACACAACGGAACAATGGACCATACTCCAGTTTTATATGCGCCAGTTTATCATATAATGCTTCGGCCGTCAGGTGCGCGGTGCATTTACTGCGCAGATAAGACAAGTCCAGCTGCTTACCGGTAACCGGCATATTTCCATTTACATACCTGCCTGTTGCTCTTAGCTGCCAACCAGGTAAAGTACCTTCCTGCCGGCTCAGTACACGAAACTGCCCCAGACTGGTATCCATCGTGGCATGCAGCAGTTGTACCTGCCGGTCGTCGATCAGCAGCAACTGGTGAAATGCAATATCTTCCAATATCATCCCTTTGCCTGCATTACCGGGTTCATTGCTATACATAGCCATAGCGGCAGTGATATAGCCGGCTCCCGGGAAAATTATTTTTCCATGCACAATATGATCGCGCAGGAAAGGAAAGAATAGGGTATTCAATTCTACTTCATACATGGGTTGGGCTGCTGGCAGCCGGTTATAGAGGAATACGTTTCCCTCCAGGCCAGACCGGTCTTCCGCGGATATCCCGCTTTCATTCCAGTATCGTACTTTCTGCCAGGGATAAACCGGCAATGGAACGAAAGCCGCCCGGGGAGCCAGCAGGTCCCAGTTAACCGAATGACCCAGGGTATATAAAGTAGCCAGGCCGCTATAAAAATGAAGTGGTTCGTTTTCCTTACGGTTCATAAAATGAACGAGCGTGCCTTTCCGGCTCCTGGCCTGCAAGCACTCTGTTATAGCCGTTTTCAGCACCGGATGGGGACCAATCTCCATGAAACAATCAAACTCATTGGCCGACAATACATCTATAGCCGGCGCAAAACTAACCGGGTTACGCACATTCAGCCACCAGTAATTGGCGTCGATAGCCGTGCCGTCAATCAGGTTGCCGGTAACGGTAGAATAAAGCGGGATATGCGTAGCTGCCGGTTGTAACCCGCGCAACGACACCAGCAATTCTTCCTGAATTTCATTCATCAGCGGACTGTGATAAGGTACTTCCACCTCCAGCATCCGGCAGAAAATACCCTTCAGCTCAAACTTGTCTGCCAGCGCAAGCAGACCGGATTCATCGCCGGACAACGTAACCGAATCGGGGCTATTGATGGCCGCCACAGAAATGTCGGGGTACTGCGCAATCATGTTTTCCGCAGTAGCCGCCGGGATAGATACCGCCAGCATCCTGCCCTTACCCGCAATCAGCTGTTGCAGGCGGCTCCGGTGATAGCTTACCAGGATGGCCTCTTCAAGCGACAGCGCACCTGAAATATATGCGGACGCCACTTCACCTACGCTATGCCCAACAACTGCATCAGGCTTCACGCCGAAATGCGCCAGCAGGGACGTTAAAGCCACCTGTATGAAAAAATTAGCCGGTTGCGCTACCTGCGTTTCCTTAATACGGGAGGTCGCTTCGTCTTTTTGCATTTCCTCCAGCACAGACCAGGAAGCTATTCTCCTGAAAATGGCGTCACAGTCTTCCAGGCTTTGACGGAATACAGGTTCGCAAGCCATTAGCTCCCGCCCCATCTTCCACCACTGTGGCCCCATACCGGTGTATACAAAAACGGTCTTGCCCGTCTCTGTACCTGCCGTATTGGTAACAATATGTTTTCCTAAATTATTATGATGAAAGGCCAGCATCTTTTCTTTCAGGTCTTCTTTTCCCTGTGCCACCACCGCCAGGCGGTGCTTGTGATGCGTACGCCGGTGAGCGGCCGAATACAGCAAATCCGCTGCGCTTACTTCGTTTTTCTCCAGCAGCGCCAGGTAAGACTGCGCCAACTGCTTTAGCACACCGGTATCATGTGCAGAGAGAGGAAATATCATGGGGGCTTCTGCTGTAACAGTTGCCGTGGCAGTACTATCGGTTGCGGGCATGTGATATTCTTCCAGCACCACATGCGCATTGGTGCCTCCATATCCAAAGGAATTCACCAGGGCAAATGAAGGCTCGCCGGCAGGTAATGGTTCCGGCTGTACGGGAATACGCAGCAGGCTTTCCTCATAATTCAAACCTGGATTAGGCTTGTTGAAATGCAGGTTAGGCGGCGCCGTCTTATGCTGCAGGCATAGCGTAGCTTTAATCAATCCGGCCACGCCCGATCCGGCTTCCAGGTGGCCGATATTGGTTTTCACAGAACCAATCAGGCACTTGCCATTGCTATATCCTTCTTCTTTCAGAACATCATTGATGGCATTAAACTCTACCGGGTCGCCGGCCTGGGTGCCGGTGCCATGCGCTTCCACATAGTGTACCTGGTTCACGTGAATACCGCTCTTATGTAGTACTTTTCTTATCAACGCTTTTTGTGAAAGGCCATTTGGTACAGTAATCCCGCCGGTCTTTCCATCCTGGTTAATACCGGTAGCCCTGATCAGGGCATAAATTTTATTGCCGTCTGCCACCGCCTTATCGTATGGTTTCAGTAACACTATACCAGCGCCCTCCCCTCTTACATAGCCCGCTGCTTCTTCATCAAAAGCTTTGCAGCGTCCATGTTTGGACAGGAACTTACCCGCGCTCATCACCATACTCATCACAGGTTTCAGCACTACGTTTACACCACCTACCATGGCCATATCACATTCTCCCGCCCAGATATTCTGGCAGGCCACGTGAGTAGCCACCAGCGAAGAAGAACAAGCGGTATCGATAGTGAAACTCGGCCCCTTAAAATCATACCAGTAGGATAATTTGTTGGATAGCATGGTGAGCATGATACCCGTAGCCGTGGTGGAGTTAATAAGTGCACGATTATCCTTTTCCAGCTGCAACAGCCCGAAATCATACGTAAATCCCCCTACGAAAACACCGGTATTGCTGCCTTTTACCTGTGGCAACGTAATGCCGGCATCTTCCATAGCCTCATAGGAAACCTCCAGCAACAGCCGCTGTTGCGGGTCTAACGTTTCGGCTTCGCGGGGAGAAATGCCGAAAAAGAACGGGTCAAATTCATCTATTTTCTCTCGCAGGAAACCACCATGAAAACTACGGATTTTATTGTGCGCCTGGTCCGACTGGCTGCAGAACCGCCGGTTGTCCCACCGTTCGCGGGGGATTTCAACGATGGCATCTGTTTTATTCATGAGCATGTCCCAGAATTTCGGAGCAGAAGAGGCGCCGCCAGGCAAACGGCAACCAATTCCGACAATGGCTATCGGTGTGTTAGGTTCATTCTTCATCATGTGTAATGATTTACAGGTACTGTAAACTCAAACGGACGTAGCCGAACAGCAGGCGTTGTTCTTAACAGGTCCGGGATAGTATGTGAGCAGGGTAAAATATTAACTGACTCTTTCCAGGCAATGCATGGGAATTTCCACGCCGATTGACTGGTTAATCAATGGCAACTGTACTACAAAACGCTTGTCGGTATGACGTTTCACCAGGATACCTTCCAAACCGGAAAGCACTCCTTCTATCACTTTCACTTTTTCGCCTATACAATAATTATGTTCGCGGGTGATTTCACATCCGGCCATTTCAATCATCCTGATACGTGCTATCTCTTCATCGCTGACAGCCACCAGTTCGCCTTTGAAGGCAACCAGTCGGATAACGCCATTAGCTGATAATACCCTGAACTTTTCACGGGGATTTATCTTCACGAAAAGGTAATTGGGAAATAATGGCTGCCGTAGCCGTTTTATACGATCGCTCCACTTACGGGCTACCGTGTACAAAGGCAGATAGCACTCATATGCCATGGAGGTAATTTCGGCGGCGATCTTCTTCTCCAGTTTGGGTTTGGTATAAACGACCAGCCATTTCTCTTCGGGGGATGAAACACACATAGGCTTAATGATAAAAATTAAAAGTGGACGGAGAGATGGAAATAGCTGATTTACCCGGCGATAAAGCAAATACTTCCCCCTGACCGTTTGGATGAAACGGATACAACTGGAACCGACGCGTTTACCTGGAAAATGGATACTGTGAAGTGGAAAGAAGGGATTAACAAATACCTGTCCCATCTGTTGTCAGATGGAACAGCCTTCATTCCGTTGGCTAAAACAGGTTCAAGGATCTACGCAGAATATACAGAAAAAAAACAACTGACAGCAAAGTAGTACTGATTCCTAATCACATGGTATAGCTGGCGCTACAGATACTCCCATATCAGTTAATTCAACACATATAGTAACAATTATTATTTGGGTTCTCGGAAAAAAATAAGATTCATAAAGATAACGGGAGAATAATTACCAAAAAATGCAGAAAACTATAAATCTTGTTACGGATTCCCTCATTTCTGCATGATACGTTATTTTATTATTTATAAGATATCTATCTTCCGGTTGAAAAATAAACCTGTTCCATGTTATTGCAAAAGCGAACATCATTGTTTCAAAAACGGACACTGTTGTGAACCGTCAGCAATGGAATGATTTGATTTTCATGCCTGTAATAAACTGGCATCATTTTGTAATGGCGGATATTGAATACCCTGGTATAGTTTCACTAATGCGTTTCTTTCCTGCAACCGGCATCAGCAAAGAATTTCGTAGCACGAGGACCCTTTTGACCCAATAGATTTTTTCCAGGTAACTTTAATCATTCGCTTGTTTTTAAAACATCCAATCCAAAAATCTACTTAGCCTCCTTCAAAAACAATAGCCCTATGTTCATCACTCATCTGAAAATTGCCCGCAGGAATTTATGGAGAAATAAAACCTTCGTGACCATTAATATGGCGGGACTGGCCATCGGAATAGCTCTTTTTATATTCATCATCGAATATGTTACGTTTGAATGGAGTGCTAACCGGTTCCATAAAAATTATACCCGGTTATACAGAACGATGGTCGTAAGCCAGGAAGACCGCAGCACTTATCACCTCCCCCCGGGATTTGCACCGGTGATACAACAGAACTTTGCCAACAGTACCGGTATCCGGGCATATGTAAGGACTGCCGAGGATATCGGCAACGGCGTGGTATCTGTTACCGATAATGCCAACCGGGAAAAAGCTTTTCTCGAAGACAAAGTAATGTATGTAGATGGGAACTTCCTGGATCTCTTTACTTTTCCACTCGTGGCAGGTACCCCTTCCTTAAATGAACCCAATACAGTAGCTATCTCCGAAACAACCGCCAGGCGGTATTTCGACAATGACAATGCAGTCGGGAAAATTATAAAATTGAGTAACCAGTTTGGCACCACCCCTTACACCGTAACGGCTGTATTTAAAGACATGCCTGGCGAGTCTGATATCAAGTCCAATATATTATTGTCGTTTAAAACCCTGGAAAACCCCGCCAACCGCAACGGTAACGACTGGGCTGACCCCAGGAGTATTAAAGCCGGCTTTAGCATTGTATACCTGCTGATTGCCGATCATTCACCGGTAGACCAGATAGCAGACCAAATCACCAAATTTGTACATAAGGTAAAGCCGCAGTCGACCGACCGCATGGCCTTTCAGCCTATGAGCGAATTACACCTGGCCCCTTCCTTCAACTATATACATCAAACGTTCGGTAGCCTCAAACTGGTGGTAGCGCTGCTCAGCATTGCCGTCCTGATATTATTGATTGCGTGGGTAAACTATATCAATCTCTCTACGGCCCAGGCGCTGAACCGCGCGAAGGAAGTGGGCGTGCGTAAAGTGCTGGGCGCCCAGCGGCATGAGCTGGTAGTACAATACCTCACAGAAACCTTCCTGCTAACCATCCTCAGCACCCTCGTGGCTATCCTCATTGTTTTGGCGCTACAGGGCGTTTATAATGGTTTTACCGGGAAATCACTTTCCATCCTGGTGCTCAATCGTGGCTGGTTTTGGCTCCTGGGAGTTGTGCTCATTTTTATCAGCTCTATTTTGTCAGGCGGATATGTCGCCCTCGTGTTAACTGGCTTCAGCCCCATTGCCATGCTGCGAAATAAATTTAACCAGTCGGGCAGAGGACTTACCCTACGCAAAGGCCTGGTGGTGTTCCAGTTTATGGCTTCTATCATATTCATTATTGCCACCATTGTGCTATACCGGCAGCTCTCCTATATGCAAACGCAGGACCTGGGCATTAACCTCGAGCAACGGTTGATTATTACGGGCCCGTCTAACCAGATAGATACCAGTAATACCAGCGCCGCCACATTTAAGAATGAGCTAAGCCAACTGCCGTTTGTAAAGAGTGTGGCGTCTTCTGATAATACACCAGGTATGGGATACAATCTATCCAACAACCGCATATACCGGCTGGGAGCTGATTTGTCGACCATGGAAGAAAAAACATACTACCTGCTGAAGATAGATGATAACTACTTTGGCACTTATGAAATCCCCCTGGTAGCCGGCAAAAACTTTACGCCTCAAATGGTGCAAAGCGGATGGGAAAAGGATGGCAAAGTGATCGTTAACGAGAAAGCGGTAAAGCAGCTGGGATTCACCAGTGCAGAAAACGCCATCTCTCAGAAAATAAAATGGCAGGATAAAGACCTGGAGATCATCGGCGTGGTAAAGGACTATCACCATTTATCGCTGCGACAGCTGATAGAACCTACCATTTTCCTTCCCTCTGATATCGATAATTATTTTACGCTGAAGTTAAATGCAGCAGATATTTCCGGAAAGATAAGCAGTATCAAAACCCTGTATGAATCAGTATTTCCGGGCAATCCATTCGATTACTTCTTCCTCGACCAGATGTACGATAACCAATACAAGGAAGAACAAAGGCTGGGCCGCTTCTTTATTGTGTCTGCCCTGATCGCTGTATTCATTGCCTGTATGGGATTATACGGGCTCACTACTTTCACTGCCAAACAACGGAAAAAAGAAATTGGTATCCGGAAGGTGTTGGGCGCCAACACGAATAACATCGTACAATTGCTGGCGAAAGACTTTATGAAGCTGGTAGTGATTGCCATTGTGATCTCATGCCCCATTGCCTGGTGGCTGATGCACCGGTGGCTGGAAAACTTTGCCTACCGTATCAGTATAAGCTGGTGGATGTTTGTGGTGGCCGGCGTAACAGCCTTGCTAATTGCGTTGATCACCATCAGTATGCAGGCCGTAAAAGCCGCCTGGGTAGATCCGGTGAAGAGTATACGTACCGAATAAAGATATTATTAATAAAAAAAGAATGCTGCAGTTGTTGCAGCATTCTTTTTTTTGTGACCTCATCTGGATTCAAACCAGAAACCTTTTGATTCGTAGTCAAATGCTCTATTCAGTTGAGCTATGAAGCCATTCCCGTTTTGGGATTGCAAATGTAGAACTTGTTTTTTATTTATCAAAAAAAATCAGCAAATAATTTTCGTAAACTATCGCCAAAGGCTATACGCTTTTACCCGTTTTATACCTTAATAATAATATTCTTACGGTACATGATTCCTATGGGCACCCATATCACCAACACCAGCAGTATGGCCGCTCCCAGGGATGCGTGATAGGGCAGCATGTTACCTGCAAACACCGCCTGGTAAAACCATTCTTTTACATTAGTATTACCTGCGGGGATATATCCCAGTATTTTCGGAATAAGTCCCGACAAGACAAAAGCCGTAATGGCATTGCGGCCAAACGCTACGAATGGCGCCAGGTAGCGTTGGTGCTGTTGCACATCGATCAGCCAGTAACTGGCCGACAACGCCATGGTAGCCAGCCCGCCGGTGTATAATACAAAAGAACTGGTCCAGAGCGATTTATTAATAGGAAAAAACGGATCCCATATCAGTGCCAGGATCACCGTTATAAAACCATATACAAAGAGCCACGATACTTTTACGGCATCTTCGCGGTCTTTGCGGCGTAGCCAGCTCCCCACCAACATCCCGAAGATACCTGTACCGATAGCTGGCAAGGTGCTTAGCAGCCCCTCCGGGTCCCAGGTTTTGCTACCCGCCCACAAATGCGCAGGGGTAAATACCAGCCGGTCTAACCAGGCCGCCAGGTTGGTTTCCGGCTCCAGGTTGGGCGCTCCTATACCTGGTACTGGCACGAATGTCATCAATATCCAATAGCCCAATAACAATGCTATTCCCGTCCATAGCTGCGTACGCCGGCTTGTTTTGATAAATAATATCGCACAGATACTAAACACCACGCCTATACGTGGCAGCACTCCCGGGAAACGCCAGTGCGAAAAATCAAACCGGGGCACCAGGTGCAACAACCATCCCAGCACCACGATAGTAGCGCCCCGGCGCAATGCCTGCCGGATCATTTGTCCATGCTGCGTAGGGTCATCTTTCCGGCTGCCGAGGGCATACGCGATAGACACCCCCACGATAAAGAGAAAAAAAGGAAAAATGAGATCAGTGGGCGTACAGCCATTCCATTTGGAGTGCTCCAGCGGTGCATATACATAGTTCCAGTCTCCCGGGTTATTCACCAGTATCATAGCCGCTACCGTAAGGCCCCGGAAGAAATCCAATGATAACAATCTTTGTTTTACAGCAATGGCCATGATGGTTGTATTTATTATTTATATCTTCCTTAATTTAAAATATTTTTTTTAATCTGGTGGTACTTTGTTGATAAGGGTCGCAGGGATACCTATCGGTAACGTATATACGTAAATGGAAAGCTTATAATGATGACAGGATAATTTTGTGGCTCCTCAGAAAGCAAAAGCCCGTCTCATGGGCTCCCGCCAGGCCGCCAGTGCCAATATAAAAGAGGAACGCCCCCCAAAGTTGGGAGGCGTTCCTCTTAGTGACCCCGTCAGGATTCAAACCTGAAACCTTTTGATCCGTAGTCAAATGCTCTATTCAATTGAGCTACGGAGCCATTAATTATGATTGGATGGCAAAGGTAGCGGATTTTTCGAAAACACCAAATAGTTATTAAAAAAATTCATGCAATCTTCTGATTTACACTTACTTTTACACCGTTACTTAATTATCATACGAAGTGAAAATTCAACTCTGGAGTATAGGAAAGGAGCATGATCCCTACATCAGGGACGGAATGGCAGTTTTTCAAAAACGGCTACAACATTACGTGGATTTCGAGGTAAAGCTGATCCCAACCGTAAAGCAGGCTGCCAGTTTATCGATACCTGAACTCAAAAAGCAGGAGGCCAAATTAATCATGGACCTGCTGCAGCCTACCGATTTCCTGCTGGCGCTGGACGAAAAGGGAAAGATGATGACGACCGTGCAATTCGCTGACTTCCTGCAACAACGTACCAATGCGGGTACCCGGCAACTCATCATTCTCATAGGGGGCGCTTTTGGTATTGACGAAACCCTGTTGCAGAGAGCCCAGCTGAAAATGTCGTTGTCGCCCTTAACCTTCCCTCATCAACTCGTACGGCTTATTTTCACCGAACAATTATATCGTGCCTATACGGTATTAAACAGGGAAAAGTATCATCATCAATAGTTACATTTATAGATAAAATCATCTCATTGTATGACGCTTTCAATCAGTTTAGTTATCATTATCATTACCTGCCTTATCTCCTATACCGCCCTGCAGAACTATGACCAGTTAGATAAGCTGAGCCTGCAACCCTATATGGTAAAGCGTTACAACCAGTACTACCGCTTTATCACTTCCGGGTTTGTGCATGCCGACTTCCAGCATTTGCTCTTTAATATGCTGACTTTATATTTCTTCGGAGGGTTTATTGAGCGTGTTTTTGCACAACTATTCCATAACAAAATGGTGTATGTTGGCTATTACCTGTTGGGGATTATTGTGGCCAATATTCCTTCTTACATTAAGCACCGCGACAATTCTTATTACTCTTCCCTGGGGGCCTCCGGCGCTATTTCCGCCATTGTGTTTACCGCTATCCTGGTGAACCCCTGGGCGTCTATCTACCTGTTTTTTGCGCTCAAATTGCCAGCGGTAGTGTATGGTGTATTATTTCTTGGGATTTCCGCTTATATGGGGAGAAAAGGTGGAGGCAATATTAATCACGATGCGCATTTATGGGGCGCCTTATTTGGGTTGATATTTCCGCTGATCTTCCATCCGGAACTGGGCACCAACTTTTTGTATATGATTATGCATCGCTCTCAGTTTGTGCAATAACCAATGAGTGCAGCAGCGCCCATAAAGCCGCTGCTGCACTCATTTTCACGGCATCCATTCGATGCTCAGTATCGCTTTTGTTTTAGGGCTTATCTTCACCCGGTCGTCTATCCTCATCCCTACAATCCACACGATCCGCTTATTGGATTCCAATACCCAAACATTTTCTTTCTGTGGCAGCGACAGCTTCTGATCGATCAGGAACCGGCTTATTTTTTTCTTCCGGGGCATACCCAGTGGATAAAAATAATCGCCCTGTTTCCATTTCCGCAGGATCATCGGGTACGTTACCTGTGCAGCATCCAGCCAGGCCACTGCTGCGGCCGTGGGTATAGGGGCAGCGCCTCTCTCCTGCTGGCGGATGCGTAGCTGGCCTCCGCCAAAATGCACGTGCTGCGTATCGGCTTCAATAACTACCAGCGGAGCTGCTTCCATGGCCAATGGCGTTATCAGTAACCACTGCCGGTTACGGATAACCCGGTGCGTAGCCGTTTCCACGTACCGGCCCGATTCGCTGTCGAGCAGCGACAAAACCTGTTGCACCTGTGCCGGAGAACAACCAAACGGGCGAAACAGTTCCCAGGCAATAGTTTGCAGGGGGATGCTTTGTTGCAATTTGCCTACCGGCACCTTCCAGGTATCGCCTTCCTGGAACAGCAACCGCTTGCGATGCCGTTCCAGTGCTTCCTGGTACAGATATTCTGCTTCCTTCATCCGCTCTATGGTAGCCGCCATATTACGCACTGCGCCGGGAAATGCTTCCTGCAATCTGGGAATGACCTGGTGCCGGTAATAATTACGTGTATACTTATCTGTTATATTGGAACTATCTTCCCGGAAAGCGATATTATGCAAGGCAGCATAGGCCACCAGGGTATCTTTCTCTGTAAATAATAAAGGCCGGATAATCTTTTCCTGTTTGGGCAAGATACCATGTAAACCAGCTATGCCAGTGCCTTTGGTAAAATTCATCAGGGCAGTTTCCACGCTGTCCTGCATATGGTGTGCGGTAGCAATATATGCATACCCTTCCGTAGCGCGTATTTGCTCCAGCCATTCGTAGCGCAATTCTCTCGCGGCTACCTGTATGGTTACACGATGTGCTTCTACATAAGCACTGGTATCAAACCGGATGGAGTAAAAAGGCAGGCCCAGCGTGGCGGCTACCTGTTTTACAAAGGCTTCATCCTGTTCTGATTCGACAGCACGGAGCTGGAAGTTGCAATGGGCAATGCCTGCGGCATATCCGGCCTGTTTAAATAATCGGGCCATGACGATAGAATCTACGCCCCCGCTAACGGCCAGCAGTATTTTTTGAGTGGGATCAAATAACCGCTGCCGGGATATATAATCGGAAAAATGAGTCAATAAATGTTGAGGCATCCGTGGTTAATTGGATTTAAAATATCAGTATACCAGCTCTTCGTAAGCGGACTGCAATTCGTTGTAGGCGTGTCTTTCATTGGCTGCCTTGGCCATGCTCATTCCTTTTTCGTATACGCTGATGGCGCCGGCATTGTCACCTGCGCGTTCCAGCAACTTACCGAGGTGGTAATAGGAACCTACATAGGTGGGTTCATATGCCAACAGTTCTTCAAATTGCTGACGGGCGGCCACATCGTCGCCTATCTTAATATATTCCAATGCCAACGCATGTTTCAAAAAGCTATCGTTGGGTGTGGCCAGCAACAGTTGCTTTATTTGCGGGATCCTATCCATCCGTTTATTATTATTTAATTCTACAATATGTCAATGATAATACTGATTAAAATCATTTTCCGGCCTGCGGTTGGCTTATATTATTTAAATATATTTGCTACTACCGCATTTTTAAACAAAACAGTTTAAGGCCATGAAGATTTTAGTATGTATCAGCAAAACTCCGGACACGACTGCAAAAATAGCTTTCACGGACAACAACACGAAATTCAATGAGGCTGGTGTACAGTTTATTATTAATCCATACGATGAGTGGTACGCATTGGTGAGGGCGCTGGAGCTGAAAGAAACCATGGGCGCCGATGTTCACCTGGTAACGGTAGGCGGTGCTGATTGCGATCCTATTATCCGCAAAGCCCTGGCATTGGGTGGTGATGAAGCATTCCGTATCAATGCCGACAGCGCTGATAGTTTTTATATCGCTTCCCAGATTGCGGCTCATACCCGGGAAAAGCAATACGACATCATTTTTACCGGTAAAGAAACCATCGATTATAATGGTTCAGGTATAGGCGGTATGGTAGCGGAATTGCTGGACCTTCCCTATGTGTCCATTGCGGCGAAATTTGACCTGAATGGTACCGTGGCTACGGTAAACAGGGAGATTGAAGGAGGCGAAGAAACCTGTGAAGTATCCCTGCCGGTGGTAGTTTCCTGCCAGAAAGGAATGGCCGAAGCCCGTATTCCCAATATGCGCGGCATCATGGCTGCCAGAACCAAACCCTTGACAGTAGTAGATCCTGTAGCAGCAGACACCCTCACTTCCGTGGTTAGCTTTGAGCTGCCGCCGGCAAAAGCAGGTGTAAAACTGATCAGCCCCGACAACGTGGAAGAACTGGTGAAATTACTCCACGAAGAAGCCAAAGTGATCTAAGGGTTCTCTATCTCCTAACTACTAATTAAATTATTCATGTCTATATTAATATTTGCCGATCAGGTACAGGGTAAGATTAAAAAAGCGGCACTGGAAGCCGTACAATATGGCGCCAAAGTGGCCGCTCAACTGGGTACCACTGCCACCGCGCTGGTACTTGGCCCGGTAGATGCCGCGGAACTTTCTGCACTCGGTAACTACGGTGCGCAAAAAGTATTGCACGCCGCCGATGCACGCCTGCACGAAGTAGAAAGTATCGTATATACTAAAGTAATTGCGGAAGCAGCAGAAAAAGAAGGCAGCCAGGTGATCATCTTCCCACATAATTTTGATGGAAAAGCGGTAGCTCCCCGGGTGGCTGCGCGACTCAAAGCGGGGCTCGTAGCCGGCGCTATCTCCTACCCTGACACCAGCAATGGTTTTGTGGTAAAGAAAAATGTGTTCTCCGGTAAGGCGTTCGCCCATATCAATATCACCTCCGATAAGAAAATCATTGCTATTATGCCCAATACTTTTGCGCTCACTCCCGGCACAGGAACAGCTACAGTAGAAGCTTTTTCTCCCGCCATCCAGGATAGCGACTTTAAAGTGAAAGTGGTAAAAACCGAAACAGTGAGTGGCGACGTACCTTTAACGGAGGCCGAAATCGTAGTAAGTGGTGGTCGCGGTATGAAAGGTCCTGAAAATTGGGGTATCCTGGAAGACCTGGCCAAGGCGCTGGGAGCAGCCACCGCGAGCTCACGCCCCGTGGCCGATGCCGGATGGCGCCCTCATCATGAGCACGTAGGCCAGACCGGCCTGACCGTAAGGCCCAATTTATATGTTGCCATTGGTATTTCCGGCGCTATACAGCACCTGGCAGGCGTAAATGGTAGCAAGGTTATTGTGGTGATCAACAAAGACCCGGAAGCACCTTTCTTCAAGGCAGCCGACTACGGCATTGTTGGCGATGCTTTTGAGGTAGTGCCTAAGCTGACAGCAGCCGTTCAGAAGCTGAAACAATCATAAAAGACTTTACAAAGGAAGAATTATGGGTGACTGATGCAAATGTTAAAATCATCCTGATCAGTAATCCATAATTCTTCGCTTTGTAGGGTTGATATTAGGCATTTATCAGATAGATTTTTTTTAGATAGGGAATATTTTTCTAACTTCACAGACTTACAAACTATTCAGCGACAACGCAAGACAGATATGAGAAAAATAGAACTGGAAATAGTTGCTTTATCGCACAGCATTACGCAGACTCATTCATATGCCGTGGTATTGGGAGAAGTAAACGGACTACGCCGTTTGCCGATTGTGATCGGGGGCTTTGAAGCGCAGGCTATTGCGGTGGCTTTGGAGAAAATGCAACCCAGCCGGCCTTTAACGCACGACCTGATGAAAAACTTCATGAACGCCTTTAATGTGGAATTGCAAGAGGTGGTCATCAGTAATTTGCAGGAAGGCATTTTTTATTCCAAACTTATCTGTTCCAATAACGATGAAACTATTGAGATAGATTCCCGCACTTCAGATGCACTGGCGCTTGCGGTTCGTTTTGGATGCCCTATTTATACATTTGAGAATATCCTCAACAGCGCGGGTATATTGCTGGACGATCCTGCCGGCAAAAAAAGCAGCAAGCCGGTAACCCCTACTATTTCAGAGCATGAAAAAGGTGTGGAAGACGACCTCAAATCTATGAATGTGGATGAATTAAACACGCTCCTACAGGAAGTGTTGGAACAGGAAGATTACATTCGTGCTATCGCCATCCGCGATGAACTAAACAGTCGCAAAAGCAAATAATTTTCTTTCAGTATAATCGTGCAGTTGACAGCCATTTGGCATGTAGCTGTAGGTTTGCCGTGCAACAGATAATAGATGATCGTATTTCCCAATTGTAAGATAAACCTGGGCCTGCATATTACCCGTAAACGCCCTGACGGTTTTCATGACCTGGAAACCGTTTTCTATCCCCTGCCTGTAAACGATGCCCTGGAAATCATTGCCCATCCATCTTTACAGTTTGCCAGCAGCGGTATCCCTGTTCCCGGGGAGGCGGCCGATAACCTTTGTATCAGGGCCTTTCAGTTACTGCAGCGCGATTTTCCGCAGGTGCAGCCAGTAAATATCCACCTGCATAAACACATTCCAATTGGCGCGGGACTAGGAGGAGGTTCGGCAGATGCCGCGTTCATGCTGCAATTGCTCAACCAGAAGTTTCAACTGGGACTTTCCGATACGGCATTGGCTGACTATGCAGCCCAATTGGGTAGTGATTGCCCCTTCTTTATTTACAACCGGCCTTGTTATGCCACGGGACGTGGTGAAATTATGGACCCTATTGACCTGGATCTTTCGGGGTACTCCTTTGTACTGGTGCACCCGGGCATTCATGTTAATACCGGCTGGGCGTTCAGGCAACTTACGCCCCAGGCGCCAGCTTATGGGCTGAGGGAGAAAATACAATCACCGGTGGCTACCTGGAGAGAAATAATTACCAATGATTTTGAAGCGCCGGTATTCAGCGCGTATCCCGTTTTAGCGGGGATCAAGGAACAATTATATGCGGCTGGGGCCTTGTATGCTGCTATGAGCGGAAGTGGATCAGCTGTGGTGGGTATATTCCCTAAAAACAAAATAGCTGACATCCTGTGGGATGCCAGCTATCGGGTATTTACTATCAGGTAAGTCTTACTTTACAGAAGCTACCAGTGCTTTAAATGTTTCTGGTTCATTCATAGCCAGATCTGCCAGAACTTTTCTGTTCAGGTCGATATTTTTACCGGCTAATTTGTTCATAAACACAGAATAGGTCAACCCTTCTGCTCTAACAGCAGCGTTGATACGGGCGATCCACAGCTGACGGTAGTTTCTTTTCTTTAATTTACGACCAACATAGCTGTAAGTGAGTCCTTTTTCCAGGACGTTTTTCGCTACGGTGTAAACATTCTTTCTTTTACCGTAGAAGCCTTTGGCTTGCTTTAAGATCCTTTTTCTCCGGGCTCTTGAAGCTACGGCATTAACTGAACGAGGCATTTGCTTTGTTTTTTCTCAGGTTATAAAATTCGATTCTTTTGACAGATACTAGCGCATTCCGAGCATTCTCTTAACCAGGTTAAGATTTGCTTCGTGAACCAGCGTACTACCTCTTAAGCTACGTTTTCTTTTCGTAGATTTTTTAGTCAGTAAGTGGCTTTTGAAGGCCATGAACCGCTTAATCTGTCCGTTCCCACCAACCTTGAACGTTTTCTTGGCACGGGAATGTGTCTTTACTTTGGGCATCTTACATCAAATTTGGTCTGCAAAGGTATGAAAATAATTCAATAAAGCACAGTCTTGTATAAATAATTAACGCCCCTCCCAAATGTGGATAACTTTTCTAATATTTTTTTACCCTCTCTTAAGCGATTGACTATCAATTTTCATCTTTCCACCTTTGTCAAGTTATCTGGTCGTTATTCATATTATAATTAATCACACTTTTTTTATTTCCCTATATTATCATTAGTTTTAATTTTATTTTAATTACATATTTTAACCATACCATGTATAAATACCTGACGCCTATGAAACCATTTTACCCATCTATCCAAGTGAGCCGGGAAATTTCCGCCGGCTATTTTTATTTATGTAAAGAGTTGAGCATCAATAAGAATTGAACAGCTTATCCTGTACAATTCTGATACTTTTTTTACTTAACTGTTTGCACCTATGAAACGACTATTAACCTTCTTGTACTTGCTGACCGGGCTAATATTCCTGGGCAAAGGGGCAGAAGCACAATCCGAACCCTCTACAGGAACTCCCTTCATGAACCTTCCGGATACTACCTGCTGGAAGAGTTTCGCCAGTATGAACGCTTTCTACTGGAAATCGTCGAATACGCCGGATTCGGCTACCTGGACCATTACACCAGGAGGGTCCTCTATTACGGTTCTGTATTCCTCCGATAATACCAATAAACTGGTCCGGCAAAAACCCGATCCTACCTATAAACGGAATGCCCTGACGATCAAGTTCAATGATATCGGGCAATATACCGTTTCGGTTGCCCTCTGGTACAACGGCGTCAAATCAGTTGTCACTAAAAAAATATATTCAAAGGACTGCTCTATCCTCCCCTGTCAGGGTAAGAATACCGGGCTGGGTGACTTCAAAGAAGATTTTGGAAACTTCAAAAATGGTGCGACTACCAGTAAATCCAGCTCTTATGTAACCGGCTATGTCTATAACCCGCTTCCGCTGGCAAGTCCTTACACCATGGACGATAACAGCTACACCGTTTTCTGGAATACCCAGGTAAGAAGCGAATGGGTAAGTATGACTGACCATACCGGTAGTACCGTCGACTCTGTAGGTGGTATGCTGATTGCCAACTCCTCTTACGATGCCAGGTCATTCTTCACCAGGGACAATGTACCGGTCTGTCCCGGCTCCCTTTATAATTTTAGTGCCTGGTTCCTTAACGTAAATGGTATCAAAGTGTTCAATTCAAGTTGCATCAACGGTAACTGGGATGGATACCACTACGCAGGTGTAAGCTTTTTGATCATCAATACAAAAGGGGGCGCCCCTTCCTCCACCTGGGATACCCTCGCCCGGTTTAAGACCTTCGATGTGTCGATGAACCTGTCGGGCCCTCAGTGGCAGATGTATGGAGGTGGTTTTAAAACGCCGGGAGGTGTTACTTCAGTCCGGCTTGAGATTGTGAATGACCGGCCCGGAGGTTGCGGAAATGACATCGCTGTAGATGACATTTCCTTCGCTTATTGTAGCCCTTATATTTATTCTTATATAGATGGTAAACTCGGGTTAAGAGCAGATTCATTATGCGATGGCGCCCCGGTAACCATGAAAGCCTCTTACAGTCCGAATGGCTGGCAGCCAGATGGTACCTACGATGCCACTAAAGACTATTTTAAAAATCCACAATATCAATGGTTCTCGAGCAATGATGGCGTTACCTGGGACACCCTCCACGACGGCAGTGGTATCTCGGGAACCATGACATCGTCTGTTGTGTTTGCACCTGGCGCTTTGAAAGGAGATCCGAACCAGATTGTAACAAAGTATTACCGTGTAAACATCCTGGAAAAAGGCAACCTTGGCAACTGTGCGGCGCCTTCTGAATACACCAAGATTACAATATTACCTAAACCTAAAGTAACCGTTTCCTCCGGTAGAATATGTATAGGAGATAGTGTGGTGATGACCGCCAATGGAGGATACAGTGAATATGAATGGCAGGTGAACCCGGTTGTTACCGGGCCTATTATGACCGTATACCCCACTGTTACCTCCACCTACTCAGCCATTGGTATTGCTGATTATGGATGGGATGCAGTTAAAATGGAGCAACGACAGTGTAGAGACACCGGCTCCGCCCAGGTAATCGTAGATGCTCAACCAGTCACCAAAATTAGTGGTGGCCCGACAGATATTTGTTTAGGCCAACAGATAAAATTAAATGTTACCAACAGCGGGGCGCCACCAGATAGCCTGGCCTGGAGCTGGAAATACAATACTACTAGTATTGGCAATCCAAATGATGTGAGTATTACACACATCCCTTCTGCAGTAGGTACGCAAAACTATTCCGTATTACTGACCAATAAAACCTGTACGGCCGTTGATACATTTAAGGTAAATGTAAGATCGCTTCCTAAAGCAGATACGGCAATTACCTATAAACAATGTAATATACCGGACTTCGCTGTCACCCGCACTGCCCTTCCGACGAGTCCTTCCGATCAGCAAGGCAAGTGGCTGGTTTATCGCGATACCCAGAACAACACCAGTGGTATCACGTTCACCAACCCTACGTCGAACAATACAACCGTGAAAGGTATACCAACCGGAGATACAGTCACTGTTATATGGGTGATCACCAATAAATCACTGGCTGCTTGTACGGATACCAGCTGGGTAACGCTGATTAACACCAAGCCGCTTACACCAAGTGTGGCTGGTGCGTCCCAGGCACAATGTGGCATCAATCTATTTCAACTGGGTGCCAACAAACCAGGCCCCGGGGAAAAGGGTAGATGGACATTGGGTACGGGCACTACAGCCGCTATGGTGACGATTGACGACAGTACTGCTTATAACGCAAAAGCTACCATCATCGCTGCTGCCCCACAAACCGTGCAACTGATATGGACTATTTCCAATGGTGTGTGTTCAAATCCGACTTCTAGTGTTGTTAAACTGACATTGAAGAATCCTCCAGCTGTCAACATAACAGCTGCTGCCGTATGTAATACCGTCGCCTTCTTCACTATTAACTATTCGGGATTAACAGATACCATTAAGAGTTATGAAATAGTTGCAGCGCCAACCAGGCCAATGCCGAATTTTACAAAGGTTACAGGTACCTGGCCTGTTGGCAGTGCTTCCGGTACCTCTAATATTAACTTGCCGGCTAATACTCCTGCGGGTGTCTACGACTTCATACTCACCGGAAAAGTAGATACGCTCCATGGTTGTACAGTGAGCGTGCCTTTCTCTTTATCTGTAGAAAAGCCATCTACCAATCCTACCGCCGTCACCGCCTCTACCACCTCGCTGTGTGTAAAAGGAGATGTAACATTAACCGTTGTAGGCGGCTCCCTGGGAATGGATTCCACTAAAACTCCAGCTACCTGGAAATGGTATACAGGCGCTTGCCCTGGTACTCCTGGCAGCACACGTGTTTATCCTACTTCTTCTAATACGGACAGTTCCATCGTTACCTTCAAGAATGTAACTGCTACTACTACTTATTATGTGATGGCGCCAAGTGCCGGACCTTGTGGTAACACTACCTGTGCTTCCGTTACGGTAACCGTATATGCACAACCAAATAACGCCAACGCAAGTACTGATCAGGCAGAGTGCGAACGCAAAACCGCGTTCCAACTGAATGGCAACACGCCAACCCCGGCTACTGCAATTGGCATATGGACTAGTACCAATCCACGGGTAACAATTTACAGTGCTACCCAAGCCAATGCCACTGTATTAGTGCCCGTGGGCGACACCGCTTCTTTAATATGGACTATTTCTAATGGCCCCTGCAAATCGACGACCGATACAGTGTTCATTACAAATTATAAAAAGCCCGTTGCGCAAGATGCTGGTACCAACAAAGCTGCTTGTAATCAAACATCCTTCACTATGGATGCCATCGCTCCCACTGAACTGGGAGCATATGGTACATGGACATATTTACCGGCTACCGCCAGCGTGATCATTACTGATAAAAACAATCCTACCACTACTGTAACAGTACCAGCCGACAGCACCATACTGTTTACATGGACTATCTCTAATCCTAAATGTTCTGCCGATAACATTGATACCGTAAGAATATACAGTTATAAAAAACCAATAATGCGGGATGCAGGTAGCACCAAGGCAGCCTGTGACCAGACCACCTTTACCATGGATGCCACTGCTCCTACGGAACTCGGTGCATATGGTACCTGGTCATTTACACCTGCTACTGCCAGCGTCACTATCGTAAACGCAAACGATCCTAAAACATCTGTTACCGTTCCTGCCGATAGCTCTATCCTGTTTACATGGACGATCAAAAATCCTAAATGTTCTGCTGACCAGGCGGATACAGTGAGAATCACCAGTTACAAAAAACCAGTGATGCGTGATGCAGGCAGCTACAAAGCGGCGTGCGACCAGACTACCTTTACCATGGATGCCACTGCGCCTACCGAACTCGGTGCATATGGTACCTGGTCATTTACACCTGCTACTGCCAGTGTCACTATCGCAAACGCAAACGATCCTAAAACATCTGTTACCGTTCCTGCCGATAGCTCTATCCTGTTTACATGGACGATCAAAAATCCTAAATGTTCTGCCGACCAGGCGGATACCGTAAGCATCACCAGCTATAAGAAACCAATTATGCGTGATGCCGGTAGTTACAAAGCAGCTTGTGATCAGACTACCTTTACCATGGATGCTACTGCGCCTACTGAGCTCGGAGCTTCCGGTACATGGACCTTTGTGCCAGCTACTGCCAGCGTGAAGATCACCGATATTCATGATCCTAAAACCACCGTAACAGTACCGGCAGATAGTACCATCCTGTTTACCTGGAAGATTGCCAATCCGAAGTGTTCTGCGGATAACGCCGACACCGTTAGCATCACCAGCTACAAGAAGCCGATCATGCGTGATGCCGGTAGTTACAAAGCAGCTTGTGATCAGACTACCTTTACCATGGATGCTACCGCGCCTACTGAACTCGGCGCCACTGGTACATGGACTTTTGTGCCGGTTACCGCTAGCGTAAAAATCACCGACATTCATGATCCCAAAACTACCGTAACAGTTCCGGCAGACAGCACTATCTTATTTACATGGTCTATCTCTAATCCAAAATGTAAAGCGGATAACGCTGATACGGTAAGCATCACCAGCTACAAGAAACCGATCATGCGTGATGCAGGTAGCTACAAAGCAGCTTGCGATCAGACCATCTTTACCATGGATGCTACCGCGCCTACCGAACTCGGAGCCACTGGTACATGGTACTTTATCCCGGCTACTGCCAGCGTGAAGATTACCGACATTCATGATCCTAAAACTACCGTAACAGTTCCGGCAGACAGCACTATCCTGTTTACCTGGAAGATTGCCAATCCGAAGTGTTCTGCTGACAATGCGGATACCGTTAGCATCACCAGCTACAAGAAGCCGATCATGCGTGATGCAGGTAGTTACAAAGCAGCTTGTGATCAGACTACCTTTACCATGGATGCTACCGCGCCTACTGAACTCGGCGCCACTGGTACATGGACTTTTGTGCCGGTTACCGCTAGCGTAAAAATCACCGACATTCATGATCCCAAAACTACCGTGACTGTACCGGCAGACAGCACTATCTTATTTACATGGTCTATCTCTAATCCAAAATGTAAAGCGGATAACGCTGATACGGTAAGCATCACCAGCTACAAGAAACCGATCATGCGTGATGCAGGTAGCTACAAAGCAGCTTGCGATCAGACCATCTTTACCATGGATGCTACCGCGCCTACCGAACTCGGAGCCACTGGTACATGGTACTTTATCCCGGCTACTGCCAGCGTGAAGATTACCGACATTCATGATCCTAAAACTACCGTAACAGTTCCGGCAGACAGCACTATCCTGTTTACCTGGAAGATTGCCAATCCGAAGTGTTCTGCTGATAATGCTGATACCGTTAGCATCACCAGCTACAAGAAGCCGATCATGCGTGATGCAGGTAGTTACAAAGCAGCTTGTGATCAGACTACCTTTACCATGGATGCTACCGCGCCTACTGAACTCGGCGCCACTGGTACATGGACTTTTGTGCCGGCTACTGCCAGCGTGAAGATCACCAACATTCATGATCCAAAAACTACCGTTACAGTACCTGCGGATAGCACCATCTTGTTCACCTGGAAGATTGCCAATCCGAAGTGTTCTGCTGATAACGCCGATACCGTTAGCATCACCAGCTACAAGAAGCCGATCATGCGCGATGCAGGTAGCTACAAGGCAGCTTGCGATCAGACTACCTTTACTATGGACGCCACTGCGCCTACTGAGCTCGAAGCTACTGGTACATGGTACTTTACACCGGCTACTGCCAGTGTGAAGATTACCAACATTCATGATCCAAAAACTACCGTAACAGTTCCGGCAGACAGCACTATCCTGTTTACCTGGAAGATTGCCAATCCGAAGTGTTCTGCGGATAATGCTGATACCGTTAGCATCACCAGCTACAAGAAGCCGATCATGCGTGATGCAGGTAGCTACAAAGCAGCTTGTGATCAGACTACCTTTACCATGGATGCCACCGCGCCTACAGAACTCGGAGCTACCGGTACATGGACCTTTGTGCCGGCTACTGCCAGCGTGAAGATCACCGATATTCACGATCCTAAAACTATCGTTACAGTACCTGCGGATAGCACCATCTTGTTCACCTGGAAGATTGCCAATCCGAAGTGTTCTGCGGATAACGCCGACACCGTTAGCATCACCAGCTACAAGAAGCCGATCATGCGTGATGCCGGTAGTTACAAAGCAGCTTGTGATCAGACTACCTTCACCATGGATGCCACTGCGCCTACTGAGCTCGGCGCCACTGGTACATGGACTTTTGTGCCGGTTACCGCTAGCGTAAAAATCACCGACATTCATGATCCTAAAACTATCGTGACTGTACCGGCAGATAGCACTATCTTATTTACATGGTCTATCTCCAATCCTAAATGTAAAGCGGACAACGCTGATACCGTTAGCATCACCAGCTATAAGAAACCGATCATGCGTGATGCTGGTAGTTACAAAGCAGCTTGTGATCAGACTACCTTTACCATGGATGCTACTGCGCCTACTGAGCTCGGAGCTTCCGGCACCTGGTACTTTACTCCGGCTACTGCCAGCGTGAAGATTACCGATATTCACGATCCTAAAACTATCGTTACAGTACCTGCGGATAGCACCATCTTGTTCACCTGGAAGATTGCCAATCCGAAGTGTTCTGCGGATAACGCCGACACCGTTAGCATCACCAGCTACAAGAAGCCGATCATGCGTGATGCCGGTAGCTACAAAGCAGCTTGTGATCAGACTACCTTCACCATGGATGCCACTGCGCCTACTGAGCTCGGAGCTTCCGGCACCTGGTACTTTACCCCGGCTACTGCCAGCGTGAAGATCACCAACATCCATGATCCAAAAACTACCGTAACAGTTCCGGCAGACAGCACTATCCTGTTCACCTGGAAGATTGCCAATCCGAAGTGTTCTGCGGACAATGCCGATACCGTTAGCATCACCAGCTATAAGAAACCGATCATGCGTGATGCAGGTAGCTACAAGGCAGCTTGTGACCAGACTACCTTTACTATGGATGCCACTGCGCCTACTGAGCTCGGAGCTACTGGTACCTGGTACTTTACCCCGGCTACTGCCAGCGTGAAGATCACCAACATCCATGATCCCAAAACTACCGTAACAGTTCCGGCAGACAGCACTATCCTGTTTACCTGGAAGATTGCCAATCCGAAGTGTTCTGCTGACAATGCCGATACCGTTAGCATCACCAGCTATAAGAAACCGATCATGCGTGATGCAGGTAGCTACAAGGCAGCTTGCGATCAGACTACCTTTACTATGGATGCTACCGCGCCTACTGAGCTCGGAGCTACTGGTACCTGGTACTTTACCCCGGCTACTGCCAGCGTGAAGATCACCAACATCCATGATCCCAAAACTACCGTAACAGTTCCGGCAGACAGCACTATCCTGTTTACCTGGAAGATTGCCAATCCGAAGTGTTCTGCTGATAACGCCGATACCGTTAGCATCACCAGCTACAAGAAGCCGATCATGCGTGATGCAGGTAGCTACAAGGCAGCTTGTGATCAGACTACCTTTACTATGGATGCTACCGCGCCTACTGAGCTCGGAGCTACTGGTACCTGGTACTTTACCCCGGCTACTGCCAGCGTGAAGATTACCGATATTCACAATCCTAAAACTATCGTTACAGTTCCGGCAGACAGCACTATCCTGTTCACCTGGAAGATTGCCAATCCGAAATGTTCTGCTGATAACGCCGATACCGTGAGGATCACCAGTTACAAGAAACCGATCATGCGTAACGCAGGTACTGATAAAATAGGTTGTGAGCAAACAACCTTTACCATGAATGCTACCGCTCCTACTGAACTGGGTGCAATCGGCACATGGACCTTCCTCCCTGCTACCGCTAATGTGAAGATGACAAATGTGAATGATCCTAAGACATCTGTAACAGTTCCGATCGACACGGTGATACATTTTATATGGACTATTTCTAATCCTAAGTGTGCCGCAGATAAATCCGATACCGTTGACATTACCAGCTATAAAAAACCAATTGCGGCAAAAGCAGGACCCGATCAGGAAAACTGTAACGACGTTACCTTTAAAATGAATGGTAACCAGCCAACAGGTTTGAATGTAAAAGGCACATGGACTTACCCTGCAAGTACTGCTGGTGTCAACATTTTAAATCCAAATCAATACAATACCACTGTCACGGTAGCGGCCGGCATGTCTGTGAAGCTGGTATGGACCATCTCTAATGGTACCTGCGCCGCTACCACCGATACAGTACTGCTCACCAACTACGCCACAGCCAACAAGGCCAATGCAGGACCTGATCAGATGATCTGTAACAATACAGGCGACTTCATCATGCAGGCAAATACACCAGGCGTACCAACTGCTAAAGGTACCTGGACCGACATCAGCCGGATCCCTGGCAGAGCCATCATCAAATCGCCTAACAGCCCGACTACTGCGGTGACAGTACCTGTTGGCGACACGGTTGTACTGCAGTGGGCTATCGCCAACGGCGTATGTGATACCACCTTCAGCAGGGTAACTATTATTAACTATAAAGCTGCCATCACTGCCAATGCAGGCCCTGACCAGGAAAAATGTAACACCGCTGCCGACTTCATCATGAAAGCCAGCCAGCCTGGATCCAGCTCTGCAACAGGCACATGGACAGACATCAGCCGTATCCCTGGCCGCGCCACCATCAAAGCGCCAAACGATCCGTTAACAGCGGTAACCGTTCCTATAGGCGACACCGTTATACTGAAATGGACGGTTACAAACGGTACTTGTACCAGCACCAGCAGCATTGTAACACTCATCAACTACAAAAAAGCTGATGACGCCAATGCAGGTCCTGACCAGGAAATGTGTAACAACACCGGCGACTTCAAAATGGCCGCAGATCCCGTATCTGTTCCAAGCGCCAAAGGCTTCTGGTCAATCGTAAAAGGTAATGCGGTCATCAAATCCATCAACAGTCCTACCTCCCTGGTAAATATCAACGTAGGTGACACCGTTACCTTACGCTGGACGGTTACCAATGGCGTATGTAGCGCCAGCTGGGATGATGTAACCCTCATTAACTACCGGATGCCGGTAACTGCCAACGCAGGCACTAACCAGGAACATTGCGATGACGCAACCTTTAAAATGAATGCCAGCGATCCTGGTGTAACCGGTGCAAA
Source organism: Chitinophaga eiseniae (assembly GCF_012641265.1). Classification (GTDB taxonomy): domain Bacteria; phylum Bacteroidota; class Bacteroidia; order Chitinophagales; family Chitinophagaceae; genus Chitinophaga; species Chitinophaga eiseniae_A. The sequence continues at coordinate 1,008,307 of NZ_JABAHZ010000001.1, forward strand.
AGGCACCTGGGTTGTAACCAGCAACAACGCCAGCCTCATCCAGATCAGCGACATCAACCTGAGAACAGCCACGGTTACTGTACCTGCCGGCGAAACAGCCCAACTGACCTGGGTAGTAAGCAACGGTGTGTGTGCCGCTACCAGCTCCAGTGTAACACTGATTAACCGCAAGCCAATTCTGGGTAACAACATCACGGCCGATCAAACCGTATGTATCACAGAAACGCCAATGGCTATACGCAGCAATGCCCTCAGCGGTGGTAATGGCGCTTACACTTACCAATGGCAACAAAGTACCACCAGCGCTACTGGACCATTTGTAAATATCCCGGGTGCTACCAGCGATACTTACCAACCTGGTACGCTCGCTGCAAATACCTGGTACAGAAGAATCGTTGCTTCAGGCGCTTGTATCGATAACATCAGTAATGCAGTGAAGATCACAGTGATAACCATCAACCCGATCGTTACCTCTACTCCTCCTGCCATCACTACGGAATGTGAAAAAGGTAAAGACTATACCACGCTCTTCGGAACACCGGTATTCAGTCACGCACCTTATGACGACGAAAAACTGACCATCACTTACAATGATGCCACCGTGGTAACATCGCCTTGCCTCAGTACGATTACCCGTACCTGGGCCGCGACCGACAGATGCGGACGTTCTGTAAGTGCATCACAAACGATCACTATCCAGGATACCAAAGCGCCGGTATTCACTACGCCAGCTCCTGCTGACACCACCGTGGATTGCGACAAGGTTCCTGCTAAAACAGATCTGAAGGCGAATGACGGCTGTGCCGGTGAAATCATCATCCCTGTGGTGGAAGTTCGCCAGGATATCCCGGGCAACTGTACCAACAACTACCTGCTGATCCGTACCTGGACCGCGAAAGACGCATGTAATACAGGCGTGACCCTCAAACAGGTGATCACCGTGAAAGACATGACCGCCCCGGTATTCGATATGGCAGCACCAAAAGACACCACCGTGGATTGCGATAAAATACCTGCAGGCTTTAACCTTACGGCTAAAGACAACTGTACCCCAGGTGTAATTACCGTAACGCCGAAAGATTCGATAGCACGTGATATCAACAACTGTAACAGTAACTACCTGATTTACAGGAAATGGACTGCCTTTGACCAATGTGGCAATGCCAGCGCAGTACAGCAGATCATCCACGTACAGGATACCACTAAACCAGTATTCAGCATGCCTGCTCCGAAAGACACCGTGGTAGATTGTGATAAAGTACCAGCATGGCCGGCTATCACTGCAAGTGACAACTGTACCGCTAATGTCCAGGTATTCACCACCAGCAAAACCGTGAAATTGCCAGGCAACTGCGCAGGCAACTACCAGGAAATCCGCTACTGGACAGCTACTGATGATTGCGGTAACAAATCCGTGATGCAACAAACCATCACCGTACAGGATACCACTAAACCGGTATTCACCGTGAAACCACCGGCAGATACTACCGTCAGCTGCGATAACATCCCCGCTCCCGCTACCGATGTAACTGTAACGGATAATTGCAGCACCATCGGAAATGGTCTGACGGTAAGCCGCCGCGTAACAGTAGAAACAATACCAGGTGCATGCGCTTCCAACTACCGCATCATCAGAACCTGGATTGCGAAAGATGCCTGCGGTAACACCAGCACCATCACACAGGTAGTAACCGTAAAAGATACCACCAGACCGGTGATCATGCCAGCTCCGGCTGATGTGGTGATCTACTGCCAGGATAAAATTCCGGCTCCTCCGGTACTGACCGCGACGGATAACTGCGATAATAGCTTCCCGAAAAACGCTATCTATTCAGAAGATCCATATGTGGCCGATATCTGTAACGGTTATACTATTGTGAGAAGATGGACCATCATGGATGCCTGTGGCAATAAAGCCAATGACGTTACCCAACGTGTAATTGTGAAGCCTTGCGCTAAACCGCAACTGGAAGCTACCCTGCCTTCCAACTGCTCCGACAATGGCAGGATTGCATTACATAAAGTGGGCGATGTGTATATGCCAACCTACACGCTGGTAGCTGTTACACCCGCCAACGCAGTGACAGGTTTGCCTAGAACACAAAACAACAACGTGTTTAACCTGAACGGCGCCACGTCGGCTTCCTTCATCATTACAGATGGCAGAACAGGTTGCTCTTCCGACACCGTGACTTACAACATCAATTATATCCAGAAACCAATGGTAAACCTGGGCAGCGATACCACCATCTGTGGCGGCAATAGCTTGGTACTCGACGCGGGCGCGGCTAACTTCGCCTACAAGATCCAATGGTCTACCGGTGCTACCACCCAAAGAATCAACATCAACCAGGCTGGTACCTACTGGGTAAATGTAAGCAACGGTGAATGTGCGACCACCGACACCATTCATGTGGGACTGATTCCAACACCGCTGGTAAGTATCCCTGATACCACCATCTGCCGCGGTCAGTCTGTGAAACTGGATGCCTATGTAGATGGCGCTTCCTACCTGTGGAGCAACGGTTCTACCGCTTCTTCCATACTGGTAAGCACACAGGAACAATTCTGGGTGAAAGTGATGAAATCAGCCTGTATCACGATCGATACCATTAAAGTAAGCGTGAATCCGCCACCAGATATCAGCCTGAGTCGCGATACCGCTATCTGCCCTGACCAGTCAATCATGCTCACGGTAAATTCAAACGGCGGCCGTATCCAATGGCAAACCGGTGAAACCAGCAACTCTATCGTGGTGAATAAACCAGGTGGTTACTGGGTAGCAGTTAGCAGAGACAACTGCGTGGTAAGAGATACCGTAAACGTGAGAATGAAACCGGCACTGATGATGGATCTGGGACCAGACAGGAATATTTGCCCCGGCGGTACTATCACCCTCGATGGCACCAACCCGGATGCGATCTCCTATCTCTGGAATGACGGTGATCCAAACCCAGTGAAACAAATCACCCAGGCCGGTAAATACAAACTGGCGGTGATGGATAAATATTGCCAACGCGTATTCATGGATAGCGTAGCAGTAAATATCACCGGCTTACCAACGGTAAACCTCGGCAGAGACACCGTGATGTGTGTAGGCGAAACACTGGTACTCCGCGCCATGGGCACCGGCATCTCAGGTGTTCGTTGGGATAACGGTTCCAGCGCCTCTTCCCTGTCGGTGACCAACGGTGGTACCTACACCGTCACCGTATTCAACGATTGCGGATCCGCTACCGATGATATCACAGTGAACTTTACACAGTGCGAACCTAAACCAACCATCCCGAACGCCTTCTCACCAAATGGCGATGGACGTAATGATGTGTTCAGACCAGTTGTAAGAGGACAAATGTTCGAATACGAATTAAGAATCTTCAACCGCTGGGGTGAGATGATCTTCATGACATCCGACAACCACAAAGGATGGGATGGTAAATACAAAGGGGTACCGGTAGACGTAGGTACTTACGTATGGTGGCTCACCTACAAGAAAGTTGCAGGAGGTAATGCCAACGTACTGAAAGGAGAGGTTACCGTAGTCCGCTAACAACGGCCAACGATCATAAAAAGGAACAGCATAAAGTCAACCGGCTTTATGCTGTTCCTTTTTTACCTGCTTTCACATTTTTCCCTAACTTAGTATAACAAGTAATAAATGACCGTATGAAAGTATATGATACCGTAACCGCCGCCATTGAAGATCTGCGTACACGTGGATACCTGGCCGATTTCAACCTGCTTTTTGATAGTATACAACATGACAACAACACCGTACATCCCCAGGATTTTGAAATCATAGAAATCTATCGCTTTGAAGGTGATAGTGATCCGGGAGATGAAGCCGTAGTATATGCCATCGAAACGAAATCCGGCGCCAAAGGAGTGCTGATGTATGGCTATGGTGTTTATTCAGAAGATATGTCGGAAGATATGATCCGCAAACTGGGATCAAAATAACGATCTTCATAACGCGCCAGGAGGTCCGGGTATCACTGCCCGGACCTCTTCCATTTATAGTATATTGACACATACCGGTACTTTATCAGCCGGTTATATATATTTCGCCCAAAACAAGCTACTTTCACGGGTTATCATTCAACATTGTGCATGTTAAAACGTATTACCTGTTTATTATTGCTGGCAATGGGACTTTCAAACGTCCTGTATAGCCAGACCTGGGGCAACCTGGACCTTATTCCCCGGCCGGCAAGGATAATGGCTATCGCGGGCACTTTTACCTTTACCCCTCAGGGTAAGGTATACAGCACTCCCCGTTTTAAAGAAGTAGCGGCCTTACTTGCCGGCACCACCGGGCCATTGGGGGCTATCTCCCCCTGGAAAAACTATATAGTTACGAACCGGTGCGCCGGTTACAATCGCACTATCTCTTACTTCAACGGCTACACGTAAACTATTATCGGCCATCGTATGCGGTTACGATTCACCCAGATATAAATATCGCAGCACATAAAACTGTTATTTCCTTTAGTACGGAACAATACCAACCACAGATCCGGTATACCCTCGATGGTACGGTGCCTGCGAGCCAGTCGGCGTTGTATGCCAGTTCTTTTGAAGTACACGGTACAGCCACCGTTACTGCTGCAATCTTCAAAGACAATAATATGCCAGGCAAACCTGCTTCCCTTCGGCTCGACCATCACCTCGCACTTGGCAAAAAGGTGATCTATAATCTCCCCTACAGCAAAGGCTATCCTGGTCAGCGGGAATCTACGCTGGTAAATGGTTACCGGGGATCGCTCACCTACGGCGATGGCCAATGGCAGGGATTTGAAGGGAAAGATATGGACGTTACTATCGATATGGATCAGGCCACCGCACTCAAAAGCCTGTCGGTTTCCTTCATGCAGCAAACCGGCCCCGGAGTATATATACCGGCCTTCGTGGAAGTATTGGTGTCTGATGATAATAAAGATTTCAGGAAGGTAAAACAGATAGACAATGATGTCCCTGCTACGCAATCAACACTGACGTTTAAAGACTTCCGGTTTGATTTAAAGGGGCAGTCGGCGCGGTATATCCGGATACATGCAAAGAACCTGCAACATGGCTTTCTCTTCGCAGACGAAGTAATTATCTATTAACGTTTAGGCCTGCCTGTTAGCACATCGACTAACGGGCAGGCCTAAACGTTATTATTTTCTCCTTGATTTTTATCTGATCTTCTGCCTCATCCTGAAATCAACCATGCCGTTGAAATTAGGGGCCGGATGGCTATTCTGGATGGGGATCTGTAAACTACCTCCGCTGGTCGGAACTGCCGCCAGGCGCGCATTACGCGGGATACTCAGATAAGCGCCCGTCCGAACATAATTCAGTACCTGTTTGATATTCTGATCGGTAGTGTCACCCCATGGCACGTTTACAAAATCATGCGCAAAGGCGCCGAAATCTTCGCCGATGCCGGTAAAATACCCGCCCTCTCCTTTTGCATTCATGGTTTCAAAGTTAATGGCATACAGGTCGGCCAGGTATTTAGGCTGATGTGTGTTGTCGTACATCGAAATATTAAAATCGATGAATCCTACCGGTTTGCCATAGGTAGTATCTCCCACCAACCTTACATTCATGTAGGGTTTCAGGTTGTTCAACGTCAGCTCACTGGCGGATGCTGTACCCCGGGAAACAATAAAGAAAACATTATCCAGTGTGAAACCACCAGTATTGGCCGGGAAGTTTACCTGCGATGCCAGGCCGGCGGCATTCAGGTTCTGCGTAAGGGCTTCATTATACTTATACTTGTACATGACCTTCCCTGCTGCCGAAGCGGGTGCAATCGCACTATCGAGGTACTCGGCAGTAGTGGTGGCGCCGCCGCCATTATAACGGAGATCTACCACCAGGTTCCGGATACCCTGGGAAGCAAATTTACCCAGCGTTTGATCCAGTGCTATTTTCGTAGCCGTAGGCTGTCCTTTTTCATTAAATACGCTGGCAAAAGTATACAGGCCGAAATAACCTACTTTCACCGGACCGTGATTGGAGATCACGGTATAGATAGTGTCAAACAATACCGGGTTGATGTTATAGCCTGCAGTATTAATGGTGCGGGTAACCGGATCGTTCACGTTAGGCACCTTAAACGTCAGCGTAACACTGGAAGATTTGAGGATGGCATTGTACACAAAGTCGAGCGAGGCGCTGGTGGCATTGAAATCAGTTGTTCCGTTTACACTGGTAATCTCCCAGCCTCTTGTAACCCCTGCCTGCCCTGCCGGACTATTTTTGTCGGCATACAATACAAACAACCTCACCTTGTTGGTATTCGGTACCAGTACTGGCGCATAATCCAGGCCCAGCGAGCCGGTAGCGGCGATATAAGCCTGGGAAGAAACGCCATTCATCAGCTTGTTGGTGAGCGTACCATCGCGATCCAGGAAGCTATAACGGTCGAAGGGCCTTCCTGTAGTGGGGTTAATGGCATATCGCTTCATTTGTTCCAGCAAACTATCGGCATTGGCAAATTGCTTATCAAAGGGATTCAGTACCGGCACCGATTTATTCCAATAATAAGTCGGTAATCCCGTACTGGCATTCCGCCCGCCATCGCCATAGGTCACCTGCATAATCTGGTACATCAGGTACCGCAGGGAATCTTCCTTCATGGCATCTGTAATAACGGGGCCTGTCCCTGGATCGGGAGCGGGGTTATGGTCTTTATGACAAGACATCAAAACGCCGGCACAAAAAACGCCAGCCAGCATTGCTTTTGCTCCTGTAGTAAACAGCTCTCTATACATAAAAACGGTTAAGACGATCTGCACTGCCCCAACTAGTGGCTGGCCAGTGTTTGCCTGGTCCAGAAGTCGGCAGAATAGTACATGGCGAAATTGTCTTCATACTCACCAGGCATGGGAGCCGCCTGCCCTTTGGCCCGCTTGGCTTCCATTTCCTTTTTATCTTCCCGCTTCATCGCATTCACCTTAAAATGATAGGCAATGGCTTGACTGGCCAACGAGGTAACACCCAAAGTTTTTAACGGGATAGCCACCTCCAGTACCAGGTTCCCGGCGGCCTCATAAGTGCCGGCTGTTTGAATACCAAACGTATTGCGCACTGGAATATTGCCATCCGGTATACCTTCAAAACCCGATACTTTAATTTCTTTAACGTTAGCCAGCACCTGCTTTTTCAGCTCCCCGGCAATTAAAGCCCTGGAAGCTTCAGGAACATCCGGCGCCCCGGTGCTTACGTTTTCCGTTAGGGGAAACGTAATAGAAGCACCTCCCTTTTTCTTCCCGGTGGCATTCACGGAAAGCGTCAGGCCTGAACGCATAATTTTCATCTGGCTCTTTGGATCAGGTACACTTACGATTACGTATATATTATCCTGATCGTTGGCTATGGTATAAAATAACTTGGTTTCATTATTATAAAACTGGAGGGGCTTAGGCCATTCGGTAGCTTGTCCGTCTACCTTGATGTTGGCCGGCGCCCACTTGTTAGGTTCATCCTGCGCAGAAGCTTTTACAAATAACAGTAATCCGGCTATTATCCCTGCTCCCGTTGTCAGTGCCCTGTTCATTTTCATGTGCTAATATTTTCAGTTGCACTACAAGGTTAGCAAAGAATTTTGACAATCCACCAATAAAAAGCGTATATGGGGAAAAAGAGTCGGTGAATGGCCATTTTTGGGGAGTTAACAAGGGAAGCTTTGGGAGATGTGTATTGCCATCATCTCCCAAAATATACCATCAGTGTTTCAGTTGCTTCAACAACATGTCTATCTGCGCCTGCTGCTCGTCATTTCTTTTATGTTGCTCAATGATATACAGGGTAAGTTCCTCCACCTTTTCCAGCAATTTACGGTTCATCTCTCCCAAGTCCTGCCCTTCCTGCTGTATAGCTGCTGCATCCGGTATGCCTGGGAGGTGCTTGTATTGCGCTATATAATGCGCCAGGTCGTTCAGACGCGGCAATTGATACCCTTCGTGAAACACGTAATCCGGCCATGGATTGGCGGAAGTAACTTTTACTCTCCGTGCAGCGATCGTTCCTTCTACTGCCAGCTTGTTCGTACCCGTAGTAGCTGTACCAATACCAACGCTGCCATCATTCAGGATAGTCATGCGAACAGGTGCAGTGGTGTTGCCCCGGGCGGTTTCAAAATAAATGCTTCCTGCATTGGCTGCACTAAGGTGTAAGTCCCTATAACTTTCAATGATATTGGCATCACGTTGGTTGGTAACAATATAGTTGCTGGTGGTGTTGCCAATGTACATTTGGGAATTAGTAATGCCCGTATTCACGATATTGAGCATGTTGGGATTATTCGCCGCTGAAGTGGCCAGCTGCAAATGGTTCGTTGGAGCAGTAGTTCCAATACCCACGTTACCGTCCTCTCCAATATGCATTTTTACGCTAGGTTCTCCCCCGGTGTTATTGACACCGCTCGTTAAAAATTGCAGGTAAGTATCCCAGGATCCTCCCCTGTAAGAACGCACAATAGCTTTACCGGCGCCTGCGAACTCATAGGAAAGATCACGCCTGCTTTCCGGGCCATAAGGGCTGTTAGGCCCCACGACAACCAGCTTATAATAATTACTGTCGGTGGCACTTCCTACAGTTAGAAGAGGTGCGTTCAGGGATTTTTTCACTGACAGGTCTCCAACGGGAGTTAACTTCATGATAAGGTCCCGGTCTGTGGTAAAATCGACTGCTACATCATTGGCCAGCCACCTAAACTGGAAGCCAAGATACGCATAGTTGCTGATAGCCGAATTAATGGAGGCCCCGGTTTGAAAGGTTAACCCGGATCTGAAATTGGCACTGTAGAAACTGCTGAAAATATTGTTTCGATAGGTCTTGTTTAAATAGATGGTATCAAAACTACCAATCTGGGCCTTCGTTTGCTGGGATAACAATCCTGCGCAAAGCGCCAGGAAAAGGGTTAATTTTCTCATCGTACAGAAAAGGTATTAGGGTTTAGAAATGAATGTAAAGAAACAAAAAAACAGGGATCTCTCCCTGCTTTTTCTAAAAATATTTATGTTGATTGCACGTCTTAATACAGCAACCTTGTTTTAATAGTATGTTCTACTTCTTTGAGTAGCGCCAATGCTTCCTGTGATAAACGGGTATCCACATCGAGTACTACATAACCAATCTGGTCGTTGGTTTTCAGGTATTGTCCGAGGATATTGATTTTGTTGGAAGACAGTGCGGTATTGATCGCCGACAACACGCCTGGCACGTTCTGGTGGATGTGCAGGATGCGGTGTGTGTTTTCAATCGGTGGTACGCTGATGGCAGGCACAGTATGCGAACCAAAGCTGGCGCCTTTTTCGAGGTAATTGAGCATTTTACTGCTCACATCCAGCCCGATGTTATGCTGCGCTTCTTCGGTACTACCCCCGATATGCGGCGTTAAAATAACGTTGGATAATTTTTGCAGCGGCGTACTGAAAGCAGCCCCGTTCTTTTCCGGTTCTACCGGGAACACATCGATGGCAGCGCCAGACAACAGGCCACTTTCCAATGCGTCCTTCAATGCTTCCAGGTCTACCACTTCCCCACGGGCGTAGTTAATAAAGATAGCGCCTGGTTTAGCATCTGCCAGCACCTCTTTGGTGATCATGTTGGCAGTAGTTTTACTGGAAGGCACATGCAAGGAAATAATGTCCGACTTATTAAACAATTCCTTCAGCGTACGTTGCTGTTCTGCATTTCCCAGGGGCAGCTTGGTTTCTGCATCGTAATAAATTACGTTCATGCCCATACCTTCTGCCAGTACACTCACCTGGCTACCAATGTTACCATATCCTACTATACCCAGCGTTTTACCTCTGAGTTCATAACTACCGGTAGCTTCTTTCAGCCAGGTACCATTATGAGCCGCAGCATTCTTATCTACAATCCGGCGAATCAGGATGATGGATAACCCTATTACCAGTTCGGCTACCGAACGGGTATTGGAATAAGGCGCATTGTATACCGCCACACCATGTTCTGTTGCTGCTTTCAGGTCTACCTGGTTGGTACCTATACAAAAACATCCTATTGCCTGCAATTTCTTTGCTGCCTCCAGCACTCTACGGGTAACCTTGGTTTTAGAACGTATTCCTAGGAGATGTACATCCTTGATCTCGTTGATCAGATCATCTTCATTCATCGCGCCCGACAACTTACGCACCTGGTACCCCGCCGACGTAAATTCTGCCACGGCGGCATCACTGATGTTTTCCAATAATAAAATACTGATCTTCTCTTTCGGATAACTTGTCGACTTTTGCTGGTCCATAATATTATACTAGATTATATGTGTATCTCTGTGTTGCAATTGGCTTAATAATTGCTGATAGCGGGGAAACAGGGCACAAACCTACTCTATGTCGGGGAATATTCAAATAGTAGGAACATCAAATTCGATTTTATCAAAAAAACACGCGTATCAGGGACAAATTTTGAAGTTTTTTTAGCTTTTGGGCTTAAAAACCCATTAAAACGATCTGAAAACACTGTTTTTATTTGGCAATCATACACTTTGAATATAAATTTAGCGCCTTGTATTTTTATTAAGGGTCATTTGAATTAAGAAAGCTAGTATACACTCCTCTAATGAAGCGATTGAAAGCAGTAAGTATCATTTTAATATCGGGAATTGCAATTGTATCAAGTTGCCAGAGCAATGCAGCTCGCAGGGAAGCAAACAGAAAGAAAGCAACATCAGACAGTGTTCTTTATACATTAGGATTAAACGATGCGGAAAAGGAAGCCATCCTTAAATCACCCCGCACCAAACAAATGCAACAGGAACTGGAAGCATTCTATAACGGTAAACTTATCCGCAGCGGGTTCAACGGCGCGATGATTGTGGCCAGGAAAGGTGTCGTGATTTTTGAGAAATATCATGGATACGAAAACTCCCGTAGCAAGGCGCCAATTGTGGACAGCTCTGCCTTCCAGCTGGCTTCTGTTTCTAAAACATTTACCGGCGCAGCCGTACTATGGCTCGCACAAAAAGAACAACTCAGCCTGGACGATTCCCTGCAAAAGTTCTTTCCCACATTCCCCTACAAGGGAATCAACGTACGTATGCTGTTAAGCCACCGCAGCGGACTTCCGAACTACCTCTACTTCTGTGACAGCCTCTGGAAAAAAGAATCAGGCTTTATCACCAACGATGAAGTAATTAAACTGATGGAAGTACATAAGCCGCCCATGCAGCATCTGCCAGGTACTCACTTCCAGTATTGCAATACCAACTATCTCCTGCTGGCGTCTATCATAGAAAAGGTAAGCGGACAAAAATATGCCGACTTCATGACGCAAACCATATTCAAACCGTTGGGCATGAACAGCACCTTTGTATTTAATCCGGGTAGCGCAGTACATACACACCAGACACAAAGCCACAAATATAACGGACAGTTTGAGCCCGACACTTATTTCGATGGCGTAATGGGCGATAAAGGTATCTACAGCTCCGCAGAAGATATGTTGAAATGGGACCAGGCGCTTTACTCCGGCCAGTTTCTGAATGAAGCCAGCCTGAAAGCAGCCTACACGCCTTACAGCAACGAGAAACCCGGCGTACGCAACTACGGCCTGGGATGGCGACTGATGGTATACCCTGACAGCACCAAAAATATCGTGTACCACAACGGATGGTGGCATGGTAACAATACTGTGTTTTACCGCTTTGTACAAGACACCACTACCCTGATTATATTAGGCAACAAATATAACCGCGGCATTTACCAGGCAGTAAAACCAGTACGTGAAATACTGGGCCATGGTGATGGCGAAGAAGCAGGAGAAGAATAAATCAACGACCGGTAACGATCTTACAGCAGTGGCGCCAGCAGCGCTGCTGCTTTTTTTATGCCCTGTTATATCCAAGACCTTAATAATTAGATAACAAGACCTGTGCTGATTTAGCATCGATAGCCATTACATTTGCGATAAGCGTTACCACGACTACTGAAAAACAGTCCTAACCCTCATTAATATAGGAAAATGACCGACAACGAATTACATGCACATACCGTTATCAACAATATCTTTGATTTATACGAACGTCTCGGGCACCAGGAATACGGAGAACAGGTAACGATGATGATGCATATGATGCAAGCCGCCCTGATAGCGGAAAGTACTGGATTCGATGATGAGATGATTGTCGCCGCCTTCTTACACGATATCGGGCATTTTTTTGAACAGGAAGCGCAAATGGGCATCTATGGCAGCCAGGCGCACGACGACCTGGGCAGCGCTTACCTCATAGAATGTGGGTTTCCTGAAAGGATGGCCAAACTGGTCGGAAGTCATGTGGCCGCCAAACGTTATCTCACCTGGTCCGACAGTGCTTATTACGATACGCTTTCTGAAGCCAGTAAACAAACCCTCGAATACCAGGGTGGGCCTATGACTGAAGAAGAAGCCCTTGCTTTCCGCGGTGATCCCCTGTTCCAACAATACATCCAGATAAGAATATGGGACGATATGGGAAAAGAAACCGACATGCCGGTACTGCCCGGAGACATTAGCCGGATGAAGCAAAAAACGCTGTCCTACCTGCTGGAGCATTATCAATAAACCAGGCTGATTAAGCTACTTGTATTAACTTTCCGGTATGGACCTTAGAACAACCATACTGGCAGAACACTCCCGTACGCAATCACTGTACGTTGCAGGCTGGATCGGCAATAGTGCTTCCCGATTCCGGCAGCTCATACAATTATTTTTGGAAGATGAATACCGCGTGGTACAAAGATCCGCCTGGATCATTAGCTTCGTGGCCATGAAACACCCGGCACTGCTAACTCCTCACCTGCCCGCCATGGTGGCCAGGATGGAAGATGCCGGCATCCCGGTAGCCGTTAAAAGAAATGTGCTCAGGATACTGCAATACCTTTCCATCCCCCCGTCCCTTCACGGCGCAGTGATGAACAGCTGCTTCCGCTTCCTGGAAGACCTGGAAGAACCTGTAGCGGTAAAAGCCTTTTCCATGAGTATCTTAGCCGGTTTGGCGAAAGACTATCCCGATATTAAAAATGAGATCCGCCTCCTGGTGGAAGACCAGCTGGAAACCAATCCCACGCCCGGTATCCGGTCGAGGGCAAAGAAGGTACTGAAAGCCATTCAATAAAACACGCAAGCCCATAAACGAAAAGCAGCGCAACGAGGTATCACACCCCGTTGTGCTGCTTTTCTTAATCAGGTATATAACCGTTGGTCATTACTCTGCGCTGCCACCCGCATCAGCGGATGACGGAGGAGTAGCTGCCTTCGGCTCTCTTGGTTCTCTTGGCTCTTTAGGTTCCTTCTCTTTCTTCTTGGCTGCTTTCGGCGCAAAGATGGCAATCATACGCTTACCTTCCATAGTAGGCATGCTTTCCAAACCACCTACTTCTGCCAGCCTTTCAGCGAATTTGAGGAGAATTAACTCGCCACGCTCTTTAAACATGATAGCGCGACCTTTAAACTGTACATAGGTTTTTACCTTGTTACCGTCTTTCAGGAAGCTTTCCGCGTGCTTGGCCTTGAAATCAAAATCGTGATCATCGGTGTTAGGCGTAAAACGAATTTCTTTCACTTCGCTCTTGTGCGCCTTCGCCTTCATTTCTTTTTCCTTCTTCTTCTTCTCGTACAGGAATTTGTTGTAGTCGATAATACGACAAACAGGAGGCACCGCATTCGGAGAAATTTCTACCAGGTCTAATCCCTGTTCTTCTGCCATCCGGAGTGCTTCTTCCGTTCTGTAAACACCTACTTCAACGTTTTCGCCTACAAGTCTAACCTCAGGGACACGTATCATCCTGTTGGTGCGATGTTCTTGTTGTTGTTCCCTGCGGAAGTTGGGGTTTCTTCCCCGGTTGTTGTTACCGCCAAAACTTGGTCTGGGTCTTTGTTGCATTAAGAAAATTAAAATTAATTAATTAATTGTCCATTTAGTCCATGGTCCATTTCTCTTCCATGGACCAAAAACAATTTCTACAAAAATAAGGGGAAAATTATAGCAATAAACATACCTTTCGCCAGTAATGTTCATTGTTTTATATACCTTTTTTCCACATTTATTACATCACTATTCTAATGGTTTCCGGTTCGCTACCTCTTCATTGATCAACGCGGTGAAAGCGTCAATTTGCATAGTTCCCATATCACCTTTAGACTGACGACGAACTGCTACTACATTATCGGCGGCTTCTTTTTCACCCAGGACGAGCATGTACGGAATTTTTGCCAGCTCGGCTTCCCGGATTTTTTTGCCTATTTTTTCGCTTCTATCGTCTATTTCAGCGCGAATTTCCGCATTTTTTAGCAATTCTGCTACTTTTTCTGCGTACTCCTGGCTTTTATCACTGATCGGTAAAATCTTCACCTGGGTAGGCGCCAGCCATAACGGGAACTTACCCGCACAGTGCTCAATCAGCACAGCTATAAACCGCTCCAGTGAACCAAATGGCGCACGGTGAATCATTACCGGGCGATGACGCTGGTTATCGGCACCAATATACTCCAGCTCAAAACGCTCTGGTAAATTGTAATCCACCTGGATGGTACCCAGCTGCCATTTACGGCCCAATGCATCTTTTACCATGAAATCCAGCTTAGGACCGTAGAAGGCCGCTTCGCCGTATTCTACTACCGTATTCAAGCCCTTTTCGGCGGCAGATTCGATAATCGCCTGTTCTGCCAGCTCCCAGTTCTCTTCTGAACCAATGTATTTACTGCGGTCTTCCTTATCTCTCAGGGAAATCTGCGCAGTGAAATCGGTAAAACTGAGACTGTTGAATACATACATCACCAGGTCTATCACCTTCTGGAATTCAGCCTTCACCTGGTCAGGACGGCAGAACAAATGCGCATCATCCTGGGTAAATCCTCTTACACGGGTTAAGCCATGCAGTTCGCCGTGTTGCTCATAGCGATACACGGTACCGAATTCGGCAAAACGAACCGGCAGGTCTTTGTATGATTTAGGCGTTACCTTGTACAGTTCGCAGTGATGCGGACAGTTCATAGGTTTCAGCATAAACTCCTCGCCTTCTTCCGGCGTGTGAATTGGCTGGAAACTGTCTTTACCATATTTTTCGTAGTGACCTGAAGTCACGTACAGGTTTTTATTACCGATATGCGGAGTTACCACGGGCAGGTAGCCGCTGGCAATCTGCGCTTCCTGGAGGAAACGTTGTAAACGTTCCCGGAGCATAGCGCCTTTAGGCAACCACATAGGCAGCCCCAGACCCACTTTTTCGGAGAAGGCAAACAACTCCAGTTCCTTACCCAGCTTACGGTGATCGCGTTTCTTCGCTTCCTCGATCAGGGTCAGGTACTCGTCGAGCTCCTTCTGATTAGGGAAAGTGATACCATAGATGCGGGTCAGCATCTTATTTTTTTCATTTCCACGCCAGTAAGCGCCAGCAATGCTGGTCAGCTTGATCGACTTGATAAAGCCGGTGTTCGGAATATGCGGGCCACGGCACAAATCTGTAAAACCACCCTGGGTATAAAAGCTGATGCTGCCATCGGCCAGTTCATTGATGGTTTCTACTTTGTACTGATCTCCTTTCTCTGTAAAGTAAGCCAGCGCATCTGCTTTGCTGACATCCTTGCGTATATACTCGCTGTTTAATTTAGACAGCTCCACCATTTTGGCTTCAATCTTTCTCAGATCTTCTTCCGAAATGGTACGGTCGCCCAGGTCAACATCGTAATAGAATCCGTTTTCGATAGACGGTCCGTAACCCAGTTTCACACCAGGATACAGGGCTTCCAGGGCCTCGGCCATCAAGTGGGCGGAAGAGTGCCACATCGTTGCCTTGCCATCCTTATCCACCCACGTCAGCAACTGCAGCGTGCTATCCGTCAAAATCGGGCGCGTAGCATCCACTACCTGCCCATTCACATTTGCTGCCAATACTTTACGCGCCAATCCCTCGCTGATGGATTTGGCAATGTCCAATGCAGTTACTCCTGGTTCATACTGACGAACTGCGCCATCCGGAAAAGTGATATTTATCATACGTTTTGCTGTTAGCTCCATACTGCTTCATATGGGCTATATTTCCTTTATAAAATGTTTGCGAAGTTAAGAAATACTTTGTTAGCATTTAGATAACCATGTCGTTGAAATTAAGGATTTTAAAAATAAATATTATTACAGCGGTATGAGCTCAGTTAAAAAATGACAGAAATGGGTTTTTGTCATATTTTTTTGGGATAACCAGTGGCATACCTGTTTATACTGTACTGCTGGCCAGGATGAAGCTATTCTCATTTTTATAATCGCGATCTGATTTCATGTTATCTGTTATCAAAATGAGTGGTTATTTTTCATCTTAATGAGCTAAAATTTAATATAATATAGTTAAAAGAAATATCTATATATATTTAAATATTCCATGTTCGGATGCCGTAATTTTATCGTGATTTAAAACCATATTTTATATGACATTTGAAAACTTACGATTGTACGACATCCTTAGGTTGGATCTTCACTTGCCCGACAACCGGGCCATGGAAGCCATGGTGGCGATGGATGATTTTTTCTCGCAAAAGGTCGCCAATGCTAACAGGGACTTGCCTACCAAAGCGGAAGTAGCCACTAAGGCTGAACTGGAAAGTACCAAAAATGAATTGAAGGCCGATATCTCGGCAATCAATTTAAAAATGGCTACCAAAACCGAACTTGAAAGCACTAAAAATGAATTGAAGGCTGATATCTCGGCAATCAATTTAAGGCTTGATGACATGACAGAACGAATGGTCACAAAAGTGGAGCTGAACGAAAAGCTTGATCACATGACCGAAACTATGGCCACGAAAGCGGAAGTGAATGCAAGGTTTGACTACCTGACCGAAACAATGGCAACTAAAGCTGAGGTAAATGCAAGGTTTGATCACATGACCGAACTAATGACAACAAAAATGGCCACAAAAGCGGAGCTAAGCCAGGTAAATTTAAACCTGACGGGAGAAATCTACAAGGTTGAAACGAAACTTACCCGGACTATTTTCTCAGCAAGTTTGGCACAACTGCTGGTCATCCTGATTTCCATTTTTACAATCCTGAAATACGCAGGCGTAATTAAGTAACCCATTTGTTACGTTCCACCTCTGCTAAGCTTCCATTTTTCTCTCCCTAAAACCTGAAGTTGTAAGTAATAGAAGGCAATATAGGAAACAACGACACCTGTTTGGCACTCACTTGCAATGTCCCGTTAACCACGCTTCCATTCTGATCGAAATACACAAAATAAGGGTTTTGCCTGCTGTATACATTGTATATTGAAAACGCCCAGCTACTCTTAAACCGGCGGTTGAGCCGCTTTGGCTGAGGCGAATAAATGGCTGATAGATCCAGGCGGTGATAGGCTGGCAGGCGATAACCATTCAGGTTCCCAAAGGCCTGTATCAGCGTACCTTCCATAAAGTAAAAGGTTTCCGGCAAAGTAGTCGTATTGCCACTGCCATAGATGAATATACCGGAAAAGCTCCAGCGTTTACTCAGCTCATAAGTCCCTACCAGCGCCAGGTCGTGGCGACGGTCATATTTCGCCGGGTATTGTTTGCCATCATTTAAGCTGGGGAATTGCCGCCAGGTCCATGCCAGCGTATATCCCAGCCACCCGGTGAAACGTCCTTTCTTCTTGTTCACAAACAGCTCCAACCCATAAGCCTGCCCCTTACCAAAAACGAAATCTTGCTCCGGGTCTGTGAAAGAAGGCGTATACCCTTCTTTATATTCAATCTGGTGGTCCATTTCCTTGTAATATACCTCCGCAGAAGCTTCGTAGGTATTATGACCGAAATTGCGGAAATAGCCAGCGCTGTATTGCCAGGCCACCTGCGGTTGTACGAGATACGTGCTGGGCACCCAAACATCAGTAGGCAATGTGGTGGCTGCATTAGACACCAGGTGTATGTATTGGTAGTTGCGGGTAACGGATGCCTTCAGGGAATTTTGATCATTCAGTGCCAAACGCAGGATCACCCTGGGTTCCAGCCCTCCGTAGCTCACTACTTTTTGCCCCCTGCCATACATAACACTGTCAGTATTATTGCCGTTAGCATCTTTGGTGTACCGCTTATAGGGTCCCACCTGCATAAACCCGCTGAAACGAATGCCCGCATTGAGTTGCAGCCTGGGAGATATTTCCCAGTCGTCCATCAGGTAGACCGCAACCTCATGGGCATATTTCTCGAAGGCTTTTTCCGGCGTAAACTGCGTAGAGTCCTGCCTGCCAGACACAGTGGAAGGTGTAAAAATATGGTGGATATAGTTGGCGCCGAACCGGATATGATGATCCACATGCGGATAGTAGTCGAAATCCGTTTTAAAGTTCACATCGCTGATACCGGACGACAAACGAATATCAAAGCTGTTTTGCAGCGCATTGAAACGGAATTTATAATCGTTGTAAATGAGTGAGGTGTTGGCAAACAATTGCCGGCTGAAAATATGATTCCATCTCAATGTGGCCGTGGTATTGCCCCATGGGATATTTACATTAAACGAGCGGCCTTTATTGGCAAAGCTGAACACATCTTTTCCCAGGTAACCGCTCAGGTACAGGCGGTCTTTGTCTGAAAAAATGTAATTCATCTTCAAGTTGACGTCATAAAAATAATAACCCGAACCCTTATACGAAGTATTATTAATAACCGGTTTTGTGATCAGGTCGATATAAGTACGCCTGCCGCTTACAATAAAGGAAGCCTTGTTTTTCTTCAATGGTCCCTGTAAAGAGAGCCGGGAGGAGATTAGTCCTATTCCTCCTTCTCCCTGGAAATTTTTATTATTACCTTCTTTCATGGAAATATCCACTACGGAAGACAGGCGCCCGCCGTAGTTGGCAGGCATCCCTCCTTTGATCAGCGTGGTATTGCGGATGGCATCGGCATTGAATACCGAGAAAAAGCCGAAAAGGTGACCGGTGTTATATACCGGCGCTTCGTCGAGCAGGATGAGGTTTTGATCCGGCCCACCTCCCCGCACGTAAAATCCTGCATTTCCTTCTCCCGAGGCCTGTACGCCCGGCATAAGCTGCAGGGCTTTGAGCATATCCACCTCTCCCATCAGGGCGGGTAATTTCTTTACCTGGTCAGCGGTAATTTCCACCTTTCCCATGTCGGTACTTTTAACGTTGGCATCTTTCTTTTTATCGGTAATCACCACTTCCTTTGCCTGGTAGGTATGGGGCGACAATTCCATATGCTGGGTGGCATTTCCCACCAGGTTAAGCGCCACGGCCCTGGATTCATATCCTACAAAAGAATAAAGCAATATATAGCTGCCGGCCGGCAAGGTGAGGGAGTAGAAGCCGTAATTATTGGTTTGTACACCGCTGGAGGAATGGAGTACCTGCACAGTGGCACCTGGCAAGGATTCGCCGTTGGTGCTGTCTTTTATAAAGCCGCTGACGGTATATTGTTGTCCCCATGCTGCACCCGCAAAACATGACAGCCATAACATCAGTAAAAAGGGACCATATCGTGTAAACATACCGTAAGATCGTTGCTGGTAATTTACGATTTACCCGACGATAATCTACTTATAAATTAAACTATCCCGGGTTTCTCCGCAGGTGAGCATATCATGGCCGAAGTAAGGATTTTGAATACCCGGTTTATCGCTAAGCCAATAGGCGCCTTTATCGTCGAATGCCATGGGGCAATACTGGTGATAAATAGTATGTCCCTTTAAACCGGTATTCTTAACAAGGTCGAACAACATATCGGATACCATCTGGAACGATGCCCGTTTGCCATCCAGTCCCTGTTCCCCTTCAAAACCGGCCAGTTCGGCGCTGACACTGGTGCTGATACCGTTTATATTAGCCAGGTGGCTGCTATCCATCTGTAACAGGTTGACCGGCAGACTGTCCACCTGCGTCTTCAACACGGCGGCAGTATGATTGGCTGTCAGGCTGTCGGCCGCCACCAGTGCGGCGGAAAGACGGTAATAGGTACTCATTACTCCTCCCAGCGAGTCGTAAAACTGCTGGCTATAGGGCGCCTGCAGCGCTGATGTAACAGGCGCGGTTGCCTGTTCTTCCTTAGGCGCCTGGGAATGGCAGGCCCAAAGCCCCACCAGTAAACATCCAATCGATAAGCCTTGTTTGATATGCATCTTGTTGTCTTTTAGCAAAAGTAAGCAGAAAGCGTAAAGCAGAAAGCAGAAAGCTATCGGAGCGACTGATATAAGCGGATATTTTAATAACAATTCGCGCCAATTAGTCGCTCCGATAGCTTTCTGCTTTCTGCTTTACGCTTTCCGCTCCTACTTTCAGCTTTTATCCTTAACTTTGCACGTTTTTTATCCAATTTTTTTTGTTTTTATGTTGATCGCATTACAGGATATTACGTTTGAGTTTGGATCCAGGGTGATACTGGAAGAGTCCTCCTGGCATATAGAACCCGGTGACCGCGTGGGCCTTATTGGGTTAAACGGTACCGGAAAGTCAACCCTGCTACGCATTATCAATGGGGAATATTCCATTTCTAAAGGAAGTGTTAATAAAAGTAAAAATCTGACAATTGGTTTCTTTAACCAGGACCTGCTCAGTTTTGAAACCGATGAATCTATCCTCACCGTGGGTATGATGGCCTTCGGTAAGGCCCTGGAGCTGGAAAAGGACATAGAACGTATTACCAAAGAGCTGGAGCATAGCCAGACAGATGCATTGCTGGAGGAGTTCAGCGATAAGTTGCACGAATTCGAGGCGCTGGACGGATATAACATGAAACATAAAACAGCGCAGGTGCTGGAAGGCCTTGGCTTCACTACATCTGACCTGGACCGCCCCTACAGCCAGTTTTCCGGAGGATGGCGCATGCGCGTGCTCCTCGCCCGCCTGATCTTGCAGCAGCCCGATGTACTCATGCTCGATGAGCCCACGAACCACCTGGACCTTCCATCTATCGAATGGCTGGAAAGATACCTGGTAGGCTATAACGGCGCTGTGATCATTGTATCGCACGACCGTTTCTTCCTGGATCGCATGGTGAACAAAATCGTGGAAGTATACCAGCAGCAGCTGCACCACTATGCCGGCTCTTATGCCGACTATGAAGTGGAGAAAGAACTGCGCCGCGAAATGCAGCAACGCGCTTACGAAAATCAACAGGACTATATCCGCCAGCAGGAACGCTTTATTGAACGCTTTAAAGCCAAAGCCTCCAAAGCCGCCCAGGCACAGAGTATTGCAAAACGACTCGATAAACTGGAACGGGTAGAACAGGTTGATAATGGTCCTTCTAAAATCCGAATCAACTTTACCGTGGATAAAATGCCTGGTAAGATTTTATGTACCCTGAACAATATCAGTAAAAGTTTCGGAGATATACAAATCCTGAAAGGTACCAGCGCCGAAATCAACCGCGGCGATAAAATTGCCCTGATAGGTGCCAACGGTAAAGGTAAGTCTACCCTGCTCCGCATCATTTTCGGGATGGAACCTATGGAAGGAGAACGCGTTCCCGGCCATAACGTGGTAACCAGCTTCTACGCCCAGCACCAGCTGGAATCGCTGGATCTGAGCGCAGAGATCCTGGACGAGCTGAAAAACTTCGGCAGCGGCCGCACAGAGCTGGAATTACGCCAGCTGCTGGGTTGCTTCCTCTTTACCGGCGACGACGTATTTAAAAAGATCAAAATCCTGTCGGGAGGTGAAAAAGCCCGCGTAGCCCTGGCCAAAACCATTATCAGCCAGGCTAACTTCCTCATGCTGGATGAGCCTACCAACCACCTGGATATGAACTCCGTACAAATGCTGATCGATGCATTGAACAAGTACGAAGGCAGCCTGGTGCTGGTATCGCACGACCGTTATTTTGTGAGCCAAACGGCCAACAAAATCTGGGAGATCGTAGACGGCGAAATTAAAGAGTTCAAAGGCACCTATAACGAGTACGAAGAGTGGAAGAAGAGAATGGCGGCCCAACAACAGCCCGCTGCTACAAAGACTAACAATAACGCAGATACGAAAAAAGAAGCGGCTCCTCAAAATAATACCCCGGCAACTGACGCCGGCAAGGGAGCCATCAATAAAGATGTACAACGTGAGCTGCAAAAACAGCAGAAACAGTTTTCCCAGGTAGAAGGACAGGTAGCCAGCCTGAAAGAGCGCAAAGCTAACCTGGAAGCTAGCCTCGGGTCACCGGATATTTACGGCGACCGGGCAAAATTTGCCCAGGTAGAAAGTGAATACCAGGAAGTACAGAAGTATTTAGACCGCGCCAACCAGCAATATGAGCAGTTATTTGAAAAAATAATGCAGCTGGAAGCCAGCCTGGTCAGCTAATATCATTACATTCAGGTATCATTACTACGGTGTGGACCGGGCCACTCACCTTCCACACCGTAGCTAGTCAGCTATATTTTTTAACCATTCCCCTTCCTGTAGTATGCAAAAAATACTGGTAGTTGAAGACGAAGTTAAGGTGGCCAATGCCGTTAAGAAAGGGTTGGAAGAAAATGGTTTTGATGTAGACGTAGCCTATGATGGCCGCATTGGTAAAGGATTGGTGACCAGTAATCACTACGACCTGGTGATTCTCGACCTCAATCTCCCCCATAACAACGGGTATGAGCTCTGTGAGGTGATCCGCAACAAAAATAACCGGGTACCGGTCATTATGCTCACTGCCCTGGGCGGCATGGAAGATAAAATGCAGGCCTTTGAGCTGGGAGCAGACGACTACCTGGTAAAACCCTTCGACTTCCGTGAGCTGCTGGCCCGCATCCGGGTATTCCTGAAACGTGCCGGCTCTGAAGCCACCCATGGCACCCAATACAAAATCACGATTGCCGACCTGGAAATAGACCGGGAAAAAAAAGATGTGAGCCGCGCCGGCAAAAAAATTGCCCTTACCGCCAAAGAATACCAGCTGCTGGAGTTCCTGGCCATGCACAAGGGAAAAGTGATCTCCAAACTCACCATCGCCGAAAAAGTGTGGGACATCGACTTCGATACCGGCACTAACGTGATCGAAGTATATATGAACTTCCTCCGCAAGAAAATAGACAAAGACTTTGACCAGAAACTGCTCCATACCAAAACCGGTATGGGATATTATCTTTCCGAAGAATAGGAGTTTTATTTGAAGATCAAATATAAAATAGCGCTCTATTACACGCTTTCCGCTACGCTGATGCTCATTGCGTTTGCGGGACTTGCCTATTACTTCTCGGCCAAGTCGCGCAAAGCAGAATACCTGGAGCGACTGGAATACCGCGCCCGCTCCATTGCCAATGTAATCATTGAAGATGATATCGTAAAGGTAGACCTGCTGCGAAAACTGGACAGAACCACCTTCCAGGACCTGTACAAGGAAACCATCCTTGTATATAGTACCAATTATGACCTGCTCTATAGCAACCTGAAAGACACTACCATCCGCACCCACCCCAGCTTACTGAATTATATCAAGGAGAATAAATTATACAGCTACGACAAAGGCAGCGGCGAAGTGGTAGGTGTATACTATACGGAAGGCAGTATTTCAGTGATCGTAATTGTATCTTCTTTCGATAAGTATGGTTTCCTCAACCTGCAGCACCTGAGCCAGATCCTGCTACTGGAGCTGCTCACCGCCGTAATTATACTGGTGGTGATAGGCTATTTCTTTGCCCGCAAAATGGTGGAACCGATTGACCAATTAGTACAACAGGTTGACAGTATCAATGCCAATAACCTGCAGGATACGCAGGTAGCCGTAAAGGGGAAAGACGAAATTGCCAAGCTGGGCGCCAACTTTAATACCATGCTGCAACGCCTCAGTGAGTCATTCCATCTCCAGAAAAGCTTTGTGAGCAATGCCTCCCATGAGCTGCGTACCCCGCTGGCCGCCATTATCAGCCAGCTACAGGTAGCGCTGTCGAAAGACAGGACCCAGGAAGAATACCAGGCACTGCTCAGCTCCGTGCTGGAAGACGCTGAAAACCTCTCTGACCTTTCCAATGGGCTGTTACAGCTGGCCCAGTCTGAAATGCGGCAACAGGAATTTGTGCTAAGCAACGTGCGCATTGATGAACTGCTGATGGAAATGACCACGTTGATCCGGCTGAAGCAGAAAACCGCCAGCAAGCTGGAATTGCATTTCCTGAAGGTCCCTGACAACGATTCCCTGGTCACCTGCTATGGCAATGAAAACCTGCTGAAAGTGCTTTTCCTGAACCTGATTGATAACGCCTGCAAGTTCTCTGACAACAATACGGCGCATGTTTCTATCGATTTCTTTACCCAATATATCCTGGTACAGATAAAAGATACCGGTATTGGTATCCCCCCGGATGAGATCAATAAAATATTTGAGCCTTTCTACCGCGGCCAGAATGCCCTGCAAATCCGCGGTCATGGCCTGGGACTCTCTATCTGCAAGAAAATAGTCCAGATCCACAACGGACACATTACAGTTACTTCTAATTTACCGGAAGGCACCACTTTTACCGTCATACTCCCCCATTTATAACCTGGTTCTAATCTTATTCTAATCCGGAATGAACGGCATTTTAGTTTTAAAATGCCAGATGATAATTTTACCAGTTTCGCTAAAACAAGCCACCAGCAAACATTACAAGTCAACAACCAATCGCCGTGGGCTTTACCAGGACCCAACGTGCACGATTATACGCTCTTTTTTCTAATCCTATTTTAAGGGCATTTTAATGTGGCTTAAAGGCGCCTTTAATTTCGCTTTAAGAATTTTGTATGATCAAAATTGGCACTATGCGAACTATAAGGATGCTGCTACTGGCAGCATGTGGAACATGCCTGGGCTTTATTCAACCTACACAGGCACAAAATTCTGTACAAACAGTGACCCTCCAGTCTGTGGAGGACTCTTTCCTGGTTAAAAACTACTTATTGCTGGCACAACGCTACCAGATTGATGCTTCCAAAGCGCTGGTACGCCAGGCAAAGATGTGGAGCAACCCTTCCTTCAGTACCGTACTTGGTTTTGGCAGCACCGATAAATTGAAACCTTTTAACGTTGGATCCGGTGGTGAAACACAGTACAACATCGACCAGCTGATTCAAACTGCCGGCAAAAGGAATAAAGCTATTCAGCTGGCCGCCACCGCCACCAAAATGAGCGAGGCCAATTTCGATGAGCTGATACGCACCCTCCGTTTACAACTGCGGGAAAACGTTTACAATATCTACTACCAGCAGCAAACTGAAAAAGTCTTAAAAGAACAACTGGGCAACCTGCAAACAATCGTAGATGCCTACGTTACTGCTGATAAAAAAGGAAGCGTGGCACACGCTGACCTGGTACGGCTTCAGGCCCTGCAGGTGGGTATAGAAAATGATTTCGCCGACCTGAAACAACAGGAACTGGAATCGCAGAAAAACCTGCAACAGCTGTTACACAGCCAGGATTTCTACGCAGCTGATATCAAACCCGCCGACCTGGCACCTTACACGCTGGATAAGATACAGTTGCCCCAGCTACTGGAAGCCGCTTCAAAAAACAGGGCTGATGTGCGGATGGCTGACCTGCAATACCAGACTGCCCAGCTTAACTATCGCCTGCAAAAATCCCTGGCAGTGCCAGACCTGCATGTGGGCGCCACTTACGACAAACAAGGCAGCTACGTTAATAACTTCCTGGGTCTGACCCTTGGTATTGATCTGCCGGTGTGGAACCGCAACCAGGGCAATATACACGCTGCAAAACTGCAAATCAGCAGCGAACAACAACAGTTACTGCAACAACAATCAGTAGCGCAAACAGAAGTGCTGAATGCCTACCAGCGCATCATGGCACTGGAAAAGCGTTACAAAGGATTTGACCTCCACCAGTTCCAGGGCGAATTTGACACCCT
Organism: Chitinophaga eiseniae; assembly: GCF_012641265.1. Classification (GTDB taxonomy): domain Bacteria; phylum Bacteroidota; class Bacteroidia; order Chitinophagales; family Chitinophagaceae; genus Chitinophaga; species Chitinophaga eiseniae_A. Next base: position 1,034,114 of record NZ_JABAHZ010000001.1, read on the forward strand.
CATCGCAGAAGTATCCAAAAACTTCAGCAAGGGTAACATCTCCCTGCTCCAGTTTATCGACTATTTCAACAGTTATAGCGACAACGCAAAAAATATTAATAAGTTTTTATCCAACCGGGTAAACGCTTACGAAGAACTCAACTATGCAACAGGACAAGAACTATTTAAAAACTAAGCACATGAAACAGCCTATTCTGATTATTGGCTTTTCGCTGCTGGCAGCCATTCTGTGGAGTGGATGCAAACACAGCCAGGCAGAAGATTCAGAGAAGACCACCTTTGTACTCAGCGATACCATGCTGAAAAATATACGCATTGATACCGCGCATATGCAACCGGTGATGAATGAACTGCGCCTTTCCGGTAAGGTAACGCCCAACGGTGGCAAGGTATTGAAAGTATATCCGCTGGTGAGTGGTTATGTAGAAGATATCAAAGTGCAGCTGGGCGACTATGTTAAAAAAGGACAGGTGCTGGCCGTGATACACAGTGCGGAAATTGCCGACTATGAAAAGCAACTGGCACAGGCAAAATCTGACCGCAATGTAGCCGACAAAAACCTGAAAGTAGCACAGGACCTGTATGACAGCCGTTTGAGCACAGAAAAAGATGTGGTAAACGCCAAAGGAGAAGTACAGAAGTCAGAAGCGGAAATTAACCGCCTCAACGACCTCTTTAAAATTTACCGCAAAGGAAATGGCGCTACCTACCTGGTAACAGCACCCATCTCCGGCTATATTATCGAAAAAAACATCAACAACAATATGGAGATCCGCTCGGATAACAGCGCCAACATCTTCACCATCTCTGAACTGGATGATGTATGGGTAATGGCCAACGTATTTGAAACGGATATCGCCCGCATTAAAGAAGGCTACGAAGCCAAAGTGGTAACCGTAAGTTATCCCGATGAGCCTTTCCATGGCAAGATTGACAAGATCTACAACTTCCTGGACCCTGCTACCAAAACCATGCAGGTAAGAATCGCCATCGATAACAAAAACATGGAGCTGAAACCGGAAATGTTTGCCACCGTGTACGTGAAATACCAGGATAACGATGAAAAAGTAGCAGTGCCTTCTGCAGCGGTTATTTTCGACAACAGCAAAAACTATGTGCTCGTATTTAAGGACAAATTTAATATCGCCGTACGCCAGGTAGAGGTCGCCAAGACAGCGGGAGATATTACTTATCTTTCATCTGGCCTCAATGCAGATGAAAAAGTTATCTCAAAAAATCAATTGCTTATTTACGATGCACTTAAAGACTAAGCTGGGAATAAAACCCTTATTCTCCCTGGGTATGCTGGCATTCGCCGGTAGCCAGGCTATCGCACAGGACAAGCGAACGGATAGCATTGTTCCTTACACTTTCCATTTCCAGCAAACACTGGTAACGCAGTGGCATCCGGACTTTCAGGCAAAGTATTCCGGTCCCAACAGCTTCCAGACGCATGAAAAAGGCGCTACTTCTATTACCAGTACTATTTATGCGGGCATTCGTCCGTTAAAGAACCTGGAATTATATGTAAACCCGGAACTTGCTGGTGGTCAGGGTCTCAGCCATGCCACCGGCATCGCGGGTTTCCCCAACGGCGAAACATTCAGGGTGGGCAACCCCACTCCTACCATTTACCTGGCCCGGGCATTTGGCATATATACGTTACCGTTAACTTCCAAAAGGGAAATTGATGAAGATGACCTGAACAATGTAGCCGGTACTACACCTACCCATTACCTGCGGTTTATTGCCGGTAAGTATTGCCTGGCCGACTTCTTCGATCAGAACACCTACAGCCATGATCCCCGCACACAGTTCCTGAACTGGTCGCTGATGGCCAATGCCGCCTGGGACTATCCCGCCGATGTACGCGGATATACCATGGCATTGACCGTACAATACCGGAAAGACAAGTGGCAGTTGCAGGCAGCAACTTCGCTGGAACCCAAGCTGGCCAACGGTCCTAAGTTGAATTATGACTATGGCAAGTCGAACGGGGAAGTGATAGAAGTAACGCATACGCATACACTGAATAAGCATGAAGGGAATGTGCGGCTGATGGCCTTCATTAACCAGGCGCCTATGGGCAGCTACCGGCAGGCACTGAAAGAGGCTACCGATACACCCGACATTACCACAGCCAGGAAAGATGGACGTACTAAATATGGCTTCGGTATTAATATAGACCAGGAGATTACCAAAAGCGGGGGCGTTTTCCTGAAAGCATCCTGGAATGATGGTCATAATGAAACCTGGGCCTATACCGAAATAGATCAGTCGCTAAGCGCCGGATGGCTGCAAAATGGCCAATGGTGGCACCGCGCACAGGATAATGCCGGTATTGCCATTGCCGTAAACGGCTTGTCGAAAGATCACCGCGACTACCTGGCTGCCGGAGGCACCGGGTTCATGGTGGGCGATGGCCAGCTGAACTATGCTCCGGAAATGATTGCCGAAGTTTTCTATCAATGTAACATTACCAGGCTACATATTGCCTTAAGCCCTGATTACCAGTTTGTGCTGCATCCTGCTTACAACAAGGACCGCGGACCGGTTAATATCGTCGGCATAAGGACCAGAGTGGCATTCTAAAGAACAGGAGTTATGAATAAATTCATTAGAAATATTGTAGCTTTTTCGCTGAGGAATAAGTTGTTTGTCTTCATCAGCGTAGCAACGCTGATAGCAGCCGGCATATTTTCCTTTGTACACACGCCGATCGAAGCATTTCCCGACGTAACGAATACGCAAATCGTGATCGTTACCAAATGGAACGGCCGTAGCGCCCAGGAAGTAGAGCGTTTTGTAACGCTGCCCATAGAAGTATCGATGAACGCCGTACAAAAGAAAACCAGTGTACGCTCCGTTACCATGTTCGGTCTGTCTGTGGTGAAAATCATGTTTGAGGACGATGTGGAAGACTTCTTCGCCCGGCAACAGGTCAACAACATGTTGTCTAACATAGGTCTCCCCGAAGGCGCCGAACCAGAGGTACAGCCCCCTTACGGCCCTACCGGTGAAATATTCAGGTACTATCTCAAGAGCAACAAACGAGATTCCCGCGACCTGCTCACCTGGCAGAACTGGGTCATAGACCGCCAGATCCGCAGCGTACCCGGCATTGCCGACGTAGTAGCCTTCGGCGGACAGGAAAAGATTTATGAAATTTCTGCTGACCCGGTAAGACTGGCTAAATACGATATTACCCCACTGGAATTATACCAGGCCGTTACCAAGAGTAACGTCAACGTAGGCGGCGATGTGATCGAAAAGAACGGGCAGGCCTATGTTGTACGTGGTATAGGTTTGCTGAACAGCATACAGGATATCAATAACATCATCATACAAAATATCAATGGCGTACCCTTGCTGGTAAAAGACCTGGCCAATGTACGCGAAGCCTCTGCTCCACGCGTGGGACAGGTAGGTATCGATAAAAATGATGACCTGGTAGAGGGTATCGTAGTAATGCGTAAAGGCGAAAATCCGACAGAAGTCCTGGCCCGCCTGAAAGACAAGCTGAAAGAGCTGAATGAAACCATCCTGCCGGATGATATCAAAATGGAAACGTTCTATGACCGTGATAACCTCATGGAATTCTGTACCCATACGGTCATGCATAACCTGGTAGAAGGTATCATTTTCGTAACGGTGATCGTATTCCTTTTCATGGCCGACTGGCGCACCACGGTGATCGTATCCATCATTATCCCGCTGGCATTGCTGTTTGCCTTCATGTGCTTACGCCTGAAAGGTATGAGTGCCAACCTGCTGTCGATGGGAGCTATCGACTTCGGTATCATCATCGATGGTGCCGTGGTAATGGTGGAGGGTGTTTTCGTAATGCTCGACCACAAAGCCCATAAGTATGGCATGGAGCGGTTTAATAAAATGGCTAAGCTGGGATGGATCAAGCAAACCGGCGGCGAGCTGGCGAAGGCCATCTTCTTCTCCAAACTCATTATTATTATCTCCCTCATTCCTATCTTCTCCTTCCAGAAGGTAGAAGGTAAAATGTTCTCGCCACTGGCCTGGACATTGGGATTTGCCTTACTGGGCGCCCTGTTGTTTACGTTAACACTGGTGCCGGTATTATGCTCTATCCTGCTCAATAAAAATGTAAAGGAGAAAAACAATATACTGGTTAACTTCTTCGACCGCATCGTTATGCGCGGTTTCGGCTGGACTTACCGCAACAAGCGTTTAAGCATGACGCTGGCCCTGGCATTCATGGTAGTGACCTTCATCTCTGCCAAATTCCTGGGAACAGAGTTCCTGCCCCAGCTGAATGAAGGCTCGCTCTGGGTAACAACAGAATTGCCCATGAGTATGGCACTGAGCGAAAGCACGAAAATGGCGCATGATATCCGGGAAGACCTGGGCGCATTCCCTGAAGTAAAGAGGGTATTGTCGCAGGTAGGCCGTTCCAACGACGGTACTGACCCTAACGGTTTTTACTTCGTACAATACCAGGTAGACCTGGCGCCAAAAGATGAATGGAAGCGTAAGATCACACAGGACGAGCTGATTGCAGAAATGGAGCATCGCCTGAAAAAATATCCTGGCATCATCCTGAACTTCTCCCAGCCTATCAGCGACAACGTAGCAGAAGCCGTTGCAGGTTTTAAAGCTGCTAACGGGGTAAAGATTTTCGGAGATGACCTGACGAAGCTGGAAGCATTATCCCAACAGGTGATTGCACAGCTGAAAACCGTACAGGGTATTAAAGACCTGGGTGTTATCCGTAACATTGGTCAGCCTGAAATGAGTATCAATCTCGACGACAACAAAATGGCCCAATACGGTGTGGCCACCGGCGACGCGCAGGCGGTAATTGAAATGGCGATTGGTGGTAAAACTGCTACCCAGTTGTACCAGGGAGAGAAAAAGTTCGATATCCGTATCCGTTATGACGAAAACTATCGTAAAACGGAAGACGACCTGGCTAACCTGATGGTGCCTACCATCAACAATAATAAGATACCGCTGAAAGAAATCGCGGAGATCAAAACGATTACAGGGCCGGCGTTCATTTACCGGGACAGCAACAAGCGCTTTATCGGGGTGAAGTTCTCCGTACGTGACCGTGACCTGGGTAGTACCATTGCCGAAGCGCAGGCTAAAATCAACAAGGTGGTTAAACTGCCGAAGGCCTACTCTATTGGCTGGACCGGTGAGTTTGAAAACCAGGTGCGCGCCACGCAACGTCTGGGACAGGTAGTGCCCATCAGTATCATCGCCATCTTTATGGTATTGTTTATCATGCTGGGTAGTGTAAAAGATGCCGGCCTGGTATTGATGAACGTACCATTTGCTTTGATTGGTGGTATCCTGGCGCTGCATGTTACCGGTATGAACTTCGGTATTTCCGCTGGTGTTGGTTTCATCGCTCTCTTCGGAATCTGTATACAAAATGGGGTGATCCTGATTTCCGTCTTCCATAAAAACCTGGAAGGGAAAGTGCCGCTCAATGAGGCCATTAAACTGGGTGTACAGAGTCGTATACGTCCGGTAGTAATGACCGCGCTGATGGCTGCCATTGGTCTGATACCAGCCGCCATTTCCCATGGTATTGGTTCGGAAACGCAGAAACCGCTGGCTATTGTAGTAATTGGAGGATTGATTACGGCCACCGTCTTAACATTGCTGGTGTTCCCAATTATCTTCTACGGCGCTTATAAGAATAAGAAGGACGCTTTATAAGTAAACCATGAAAATTTTAGTTCGCATATAGGTTGATAGCATGGCCATAAAAAAGAATGGCCGGAGTAATTCCGACCATTCAATTTTATGATCATACTACTCCGCCCTGCCGAGAGGATACAACGCGGAGCGGATTTTTTTAAAATCAAGCAGCGAAGCCGTAAAGAATGTAACTACATTTCTCTACGGCTTCGCTGTTTATTTACTTTGCAGGAAATTTCCCCACTTATATTTTTCTCCGTCTCGACTTATTAAACATCAATCCTTTCTCTACCCCCTTGCGCAATTCGAGCTGTTCTTCTTCCGGTAAAGCGTGTACTGTCTGGCAGGCTTCACTACAGCAGCCATTGTACTTCCTGGCACAGGACTCGCACTGGATAAACAACAGGTGACAGCCCTGGTTCAGACAGTTGGTATGGGTATCACAAGGCTCGCCACATTGATGGCAATGACTGATAATATCTTCACTGATACGTTCACCCAGGCGATCATCGAATACAAAGTTCTTGCCTTTGAATTTGATGGGAAGGCCTTGCTGCCGGGCTTTGTTGGTGTACTCAATAATGCCGCCCTCCAGGTGAAATACGTTCTTAAAACCATTATGCAGCATGTAGGCCGATGCCTTTTCACAACGTATGCCCCCGGTGCAGTACATAATGATGTTTTTATCTTTCTGGTCGGCGAGCATGTCTACCGCCATGGGCAGCTGATCGCGGAAAGTATCAGAAGGTACTTCAATGGCGCCTTCAAAATGTCCCACTTCGTACTCATAGTGGTTCCGCATATCTACAATCACCGTGTCAGGATCTGCGGTCAGCTCATTGAAGGTTTTGGCGTCTACATAACGGCCACGGTTGGCCATATCAAAGGTAGGGTCCTCGATACCGTCGGCAACAATTTTATCCCGGATCTTAATTTTCAATACAAAAAATGACTTACCATCGTCATCCACCGCAATATTCAGGCGAATACCATGCAGAAAGTCGACGGCATATAAAGTGTCCTTAAATGTATCAAAATGATGTTCGGGCACACTGATCTGAGCATTGATGCCTTCATGCGCCACATAGATACGGCCAAATGTATCCAGTTTGAAAAGGGATTCGTAGAGCTGGTCGCGGAATGCCTGCGGATCGGGGATTTTTGCGTACTGGTAGAAAGATATCGTAACGCGCTTAAATGTTTCTTTTGCCAGCCGTTGTTTTAGTTCGGCGGCAGATACTCTGTTGTGTAATGCCATAATTGCTTGAAATTTTAAGGACACCTGCGTCGTGAACAAAACTTCAATCAACCCTCTTTAATCGTAAAAGAACAATTGATTAGGGCGCAAAGGTAGCAAAAATACAGCAATATCAATACTGGTAAGCCTCGGCTTCCCGTCCCCATTCGTACAGGGTATTCAGGGAAAACCAACCTATTGCGCTGATAATGAATATATAACCCACAAAACCAGGCGTTCTTAATTCCACCGCGCCTGGCAGGTCGTTCATTTCTGTAAAATAGGCTGCTGCTGCCAGCAGGATGCCTGATAATAACGCGTAAAGGGCGATTTTCCTCATAACGAACGATTTCTTATTAACTAATGGCCGCTGGCACTTACGTGTGAGTAAAATGTGCACGGCGATCCCGCAAATATGCTTACCTTACTAACGTAATTCATCAACCAAAAGTTTCTTTCCTGAGAAAAAAAATATTTATTATTTTATAACTATTTGATAATTATTGTATATAACTTTGTCATAAGTTACGACCCCGATTGGCACCCTTTTTGAAAAATGGTATCACAAGAACAATTATTGTTTAACCCTTAAATGTTACATTATGAGTACTTACATTACTTACTTCATTTACGCAGTCGTTGGTATTTGGATCTACAGATTGTTGGCGTATTACTTCGACGAGAAAAAAGAATTGAAGAGCAGGAAAAAGTAACCCCTTTTCATGGGTGTGGATGTTGAGATACGGAGATTTTACGGTACCCCAGGTAAAATCTCCGGCATCAAACTCAACGGCTGTTAAACTTCACCACGTTACCTAATATTCCGCCAAAGCCAACGCGCACGCCTATACGGGTATCCTGTTTGCTCTGATAACCCGCCACCACGTCTACCCGGATCATTTTGAATATATTTTCCAGGCCTCCGAATACTTCTACGTAGTTGTTGTCGCTGTTTACATAAAAAGCATTGGCGCCCGCTACCAGGTTCCATTTCAGCCGGTTGAACAACGGAATTTTGTTGGTTAGTAACCCATTGAAATGGTGCTCTACATTGGCAGTAGTATAAAACGACGCAGTAGTACTATACTGGTAATAGGGAGCCAGCTGAAAACTATTCAGGTATTTCATGTTATAGAACGTCTGGTTGCCGTTGAAATGCTGATAGTCCGGGATCTGCACATTTTTGTCATTCAGAAATCCCCCTACGCCAATATGATAACGGAACTCGCCCAGTAACTTAAAGTTCATATTATCCTGCACCGAAAAATTCCACTTATCAAAATCAACGATGCTATTGGCTACGTTCGGAATCCCCTTGCTATAGCTGATTTTAAAGGTAGGATATTTAGAGCCCAGCGGTATTTTACGGTCTGGTAATTCTATAAATTGCTGCCCCGGCTGATAAGTGAAACTGACATCTGCCACTAAAGCCTGGTGCCTTTCAAACGGCACGTTGGCCAATTCCTGCGGATGATTGGGAGTAAACTGCTTCCGATCATTTTTAAAGAATACAAAGTCGGTAGTGTTTTCTACGGGTATCCTGCTTTCATAATTCACGCCAACGGTTAAACGATCATTTGTTTGAAACGTTCTGCTGTATTGCAGGTTACCAAACCAATTCTCGTATAGCTTCATATAGTTTTCCTTCAGGAACAGGGTATAAAATTCGTTGGCGATATTGTCGATGGGGTTATCCTGGTTGAATTGAGATATGCGCTTACCCCCTGCCAGTTTCCAGTCGTTGTGCCCAAAGCGGTTGCTGATCCTGCTGCTGTTGTGAAAATTAATTTCCGTATAGGCGTTAAGGTGAGTATTACTCAGCCCATAGCGAATGAATGACGCGATGCGCAAATTGCTTTCCTCACTGGTATTGATGGTCAACTCCGGCTCCAGGGCCAGTGCCAACCCTTCTACCGTATTAGACTTCAACGATTTCAATAATCCTTTGACATAAAGCTGGTGGAAGTTGATAGCGCTATCGCGACGGAAATAATACTTATGTCTGGCACCGCCCCAGAGGATGTCCGTCAGCTTTACTGGTTTCTGTTTTTTCTGCAAGGTAGCCAGCCGATACTTTGATGCCGCAGAATCCCGCTCTGCCTGAGCGGCGCTGTCTTTCTCGTGGTAATCCTTTATTTCCGCGGGTTCCAGCGGTACCGGGCGAATGCTATCCCAATAGGCATGTTGCTGCTTATCGTAGGCAGTATCGTACTTCAGGAATACCTTGTCAAAAAATCCGGCTGGTAAATTAGGATGTACATTATAATCTGAATACACATTTACAAAGCTACCCCCCATGCGGAAACCGAATTTGTTGAAGGAGATACGCACTACCTGGTCTTTCACCCGCCATATATCGGCTGTCACGGGCACATGTGTCTGCCGTATTTCCAGCGTGTCCATCAGCTCCAGCTGATACTCGCTGGTGAGAAACAGGTCGGTGCTATGAATACGCCAGTCGCCGTCGGTAATGAAGATATCGCCGAAAAACAACGGCTCCTGCTTACGGCGGGGAATGACTTTTATTTTGTTGATCGTTTTACCATCTTCTATAAACGTACCTTCCAGTCGGTATTTGTAGAAAGCCAGGGCATTTTCAGCAATGGGAGAAATATAACCGCGTGGTCCCATTTGTGTGATAACTGCCTCCACGTTGTTGTCGTAAAAACTGATAATAGCCGGAAATGTCAACCCAAAGCCACCACCGCTTTTGCGGGAAGAGATGACTTCCACCTTAATCTTATCTGGCTGGCGGGCGGATATTTTTGTGATAGATTCAGAGAGAAATACCATGCCCTTTCCGGTACTATCAACCCCCATTTCTGTTTTATCTATCTTCGTCCCTAAAAACTTAGTGGGTACATTTTGCATCCCAACAGCGCTCTTGATATACAACATACAGGTATATTCCTTCACCTGGTCGTGGTATAACTGTCGCTTTTTAATGGCCTGCCGGATAATGGCATAGGCGGGATCTTCTCCGCCGGCCTTTACCACTACTTCCCGGATCTGCATATTTACTGGCTGTAAGCGGAAATTGAGCGTTTGCGTGGGGGCGTTAACGTTAACCGGTAGTTCTGTTCTCCGGAAACCGATATACTGGCACACGATGGTGTATTGCCCCGGGGGAAGGTCAAGGTGATATTGCCCGGCAGCATTGGTAGTGGTGCCGGTAGTGGTTCCTTTTATGAATATCGTAGCGAAGGGAAGCGGCTGATCTTTATCATCCGTTACACGGCCATTCACCACATTGGCCTGACAATAGCCCGAAATAAGGATACACAACAGGGTGGATAGATATTTCATCATATTCCCAAATGTAACGGCCAACGGGTTACCAGTATACCGGGTACGCCGTTTTACCAGAAGTTTAACAGCCTTGATAAGCAATCAGGCTGGCTTTTTTGTTACGCGTAAAAAGGCGGCGGAGCTGGCGGCAAAACCTGCTACCAGTGCGCCTAAGAATGCACTCACGACACCCATCAGCGGGGCGCTTTTCACTTTCAGGATCATTTCGCTCATGCGGTTGGCCAACAGATGATCATTCCGTACATCCATATAAAATGCGAGCATCAGCCACAGCACAAATATACCCATGAATGCACTGAAGAAGGATTTACCGGGAGATAAGGGCATCAGCAGGGTTACCAGGAAGGCAACCAACGCCACGCTCCACCAGGGCAAAAACATACCGGCTATATAAGCCAGGATAAGGATAAGGAGAAAATGTGCAAAGGATTTCATAATTCTAATATAGGATAAAAAGCTTAAAGCGGAAAAGCATAAAGCAAAAAGCTATTGTGGAGAATGATCAAAGCGACTTTTAATACCGCTAAGGTCATTCTCCACAATAGCTTTTTGCTTTATGCTTTCTGCTTATTTGCTCTTCTCCAACGCCTGTTCAATATCCTCGAGAATATCCTTAATATTCTCCAATCCCACAGAAATGCGGATCAGTCCCGGCGTAATACCGGCAATAGCTCTTTCTTCTTCGCTGAGTTTGGCGTGTGTAGTGCTGGCCGGATGCGAAGCAATACTGCGGCTATCACCCAAATTAGCGGTGAGCGACAGCAACTGTAAGGCATCCAGGAAACGTACCCCTTGTTGCAGGCCGCCTTTCAGCTCAAAGCATACAATACCTCCTCCTCCACTCATCTGCTTTTGCGCAATGGCATATTGCGGGTGGCTGGGTAGAAATGGATACTTCACCAACGACAGGTGTGGGTTGCTCTCGAGGGCTTTAGCCAGCTTCAATGCACTGTCCGAATGGCGTTCCATACGTACAAACAGGGTTTCCAGGCTTTTGCTCAATACCCAGGCGTTGAATGGCGACATGGATGGTCCGGTGCTGCGGCAGAAGGTATATATTTCTTTGATCAGTTCTTTCTTTCCTACTACCACACCGCCTAATACACGTCCTTGCCCATCTATCCACTTGGTGGCAGAATGGGTAACCAGGTCGGCGCCATAGGCCAGTGGCCTTTGCAATACAGGGGTTGCAAAAGCATTGTCTACATTCAGTATTACTTTATGTTCCTTCGCAATACGGGACAACATTTCAATATCAATAATCTCCAGTCCAGGGTTGGATGGCGTTTCCAGGAAAATCATCCGGGTATTGGGTTTGATCATTGCCGCAATGGTGGCCGGATCATCTGTAATATCGAAATAAGAGGTGGTGATACCCCATTTAGGCAGGAACTTCGTAATCACGGTATGTGTAGAGCCAAAGATAGAACGGGCAGAGAGCAGGTGATCACCAGCCTTCAGCAGGGCCATAAAGCTGGCAAAGATAGCGCTCATACCAGAGGCGGTGGCATAACCAGCTTCCGCTCCTTCGAGGGCGCACATCTTCTGTACAAATTCATCTACGTTGGGATTGCTGAAACGGCTATAGATATTGAAATCCGTTTCATCGGCAAACGTAGCCCGCATTTCTTCTGCATTATCAAAACAGAAACTGGAAGTAAGAAACATTGGAGATGCATGCTCCATCTGATCTGTCCTCGGAATCTGGATTCTTACTGCATTGGTATCTGGTTGGTATTGATGTCTGTCTTTGTTCATGGATATGGTAATTACAGCTTTTACGCGTTCAGTTTCACTTCCCAGGTCAGTTTGGTATGTCCTTGGCGCAGGGTTTCTGCTACGGAACAATACTTGTTCATAGACAATTCCACGGCGCGTGCCGCTTTATCCGGATCTATATTACCTTTCAGGTGGAACACCAGGTGAGCGGTTTCCCAGAGCGAAGGCTCTTTTCCTTTTTCTCTTTCAGCCTCGATTTCAATACGGAAATCCTGTACGTCCTGACGTTGTTTCTTCAGGATCATCATCACATCAATGGCAGAACAACCACCCAGGCCCATGATCACCATTTGCATGGGTCGTACCCCGTTGTTTTTTCCGCCATTTTCCAGGGAAGAGTCCATCAGTACTTTGTGTCCGCCTTCGTCTACCGCTTCCATATTGAATCCGTCGTCTATTCTTTGTAATGCTATCTTCATGGTTATTATTTTTCTTCAACAAAGATAAAATAAAACAATTATGAATTACGAATTACGAATAACACCCATACGCGGGGCTTCCGTAAATCTGCCGCTGTAATTGTAATTGTAATTTTTAATTCCAATATTGTAGTTTTGCGCAAATTTAAAGAAGCATTGTCGGCAAAGGTATTTCACAGTAAAGCAGCGTTCCGGTTGGAGTCCGGCCAGGTATTACCCGAATTGCACATCGCGTATCATACCTACGGTACTATGAATGAAGATGGTAGTAACGTAGTATGGGTATGTCATGCGTTAACGGCCAACAGCGATGTGGCAGATTGGTGGACCGGCCTGATAGGCGCCGGGAAGGTAATTGATCCTTCCAGGCACTTTATTGTTTGTGCCAACATTATCGGCTCCTGTTATGGTAGCAGCGGGCCACATACGATAAACCCCGACACCGGCAAGCCGTGGTATCACAGCTTTCCGACTGTAACCATCCGCGATATGGTACAGGCACATATGCTGTTGAGAGCTCATTTACAGGTGCCCCATATTCACCTGCTGATCGGCGGCTCCATGGGCGGGTACCAGGCGCTGGAATGGGCATTGACCGAACCTGCTGTGATAGACCAGCTATTCCTGCTGTGCACCGGCGCGGCGGAAAGTGCCTGGGGTATTGCTATTCACACCGCCCAGCGACTGGCCATAGAGGCCGACGATACCTGGCAACAGGACTGCCACAGCGCCGGCTCCAGGGGCCTCAAAGCCGCCAGGGCCATCGGTATGCTCACCTACCGCAACTATCAGACCTTTGTACGCGCCCAATCAGATGAAGACAAGGAAAAGACAGATCATTTCCGTGCCTCCTCTTATATCAACTACCAGGGCGATAAGCTGGTAAAACGCTTCAATGCGCAGTCATACTGGTTACTCACCAAAGCGATGGACAGCCACAATGTTGCCCGTGGACGACATGAACACATTACCGCTTCCCTGTCGCATATCCGGCAACGTACCCTGCTAATTGGCATCAGTAGCGATATTCTCTGCCCACCGGAAGAGCAACAGTTCATGGCTGCCCATCTCCCGCAGGCAACTTATCATGAAATCGACTCTTCGTATGGTCATGATGGTTTCCTCATAGAATTTGAAAAGATCGGCAATATACTCAGGGACTGGATGGAGCGCTGACGGCGTCCCTGAAACCCTGTATCATACTGCGTTTACAACAGACAATCAATAGGGGAATACCGCCCACATTGGTCATTTGCAGTAAACGCTTTTTAGTTCCCCGCTACCTTCCTCCAGCTTTTTTTTGCTTTGTGCTTTTTTCCCTATATTTAAATTAAACCGAATCTAAATCTGTTTAAAATCCACTCTATGAAAAGCACGTTCATCAGGTCTTTCTCAGGTGCTCTATTACTTTTGCTATCCCTGACCCAGGTAGTTTCGGCGCAAACTATGGCCACAATTAACGGGGTTGTACGGGAAAAAGGCTCCAGCCGTACCATGTCCGGTGTGACTGTGAGCGTCAAAGGCGCCACGGCGGGAACCATTACAGGCAACGCCGGTACCTTTGTACTCAAAACGAGCCACGCTTTTCCGCTAACCCTCGTGTTTTCCTACGTTGGTTATAAGACGGAAGAGAAAGAAGTCAGCAGCGCCGGTGAAAGCGTGACGGTAGAACTCAGCACTTCCGAAATCCTTGGACAGGAAGTGGTAGTAGCCGCCAGCCGCGTGCAAGAAAGCATCCTGCAATCGCCCGTGTCCATCGAAAAGCTGGATGCCCGCGCATTGAAGGCCTCTCCTGCCCCCTCATTTTATGATGCCATCGCCAACCTGAAAGGCGTGGAAACCAGTTCGCAGAGCTTAACCTTCAAATCCGTTAACACCCGCGGTTTTAACGGCAATGGTAATACCCGCGTACTGCAACTGAACGACGGTATGGACAACCAGGCGCCAGGGCTCAACTTCGCCGTGAGCAATATGATAGGTATCCCGGAACTGGACCTGGACAACGTAGAACTGATCCCGGGCGCCGCATCTGCCCTGTATGGGCCCAATGCGCTGAACGGTATCGTGCTGATGACCAGCAAAAACCCCTTTCAATACCAGGGCCTGAGCGCACAGGTAAAAGGCGGCGTACTCAATGACGGCGGCCGTACCGAAGCCACCACTCCCTTCTACGATGTATCTGTTCGCTATGCACATGCCTTCAATAATAAGTGGGCCTTCAAGTTAAACGTGGGCTACCTGCAAGCGAAGGACTGGCAGGCATATGACCATCGTGATCAAAGCCTGGCCAATGGCCACACCCTCCAGGACGGCACCAGGGCTAATAATGAAGGCTACAATGGGGTCAACACTTATGGTGATGAAAACTCCGTCAACATGTACAATTTCCTGAAGCCCGCGTTGATGCCCCAGATGACGGCTTTATCTACACAACTCGGTGGCGCAGTGAGCCCCACACAGCTCTACAATGCCCTGATGCCTGCACCCAATATGTCAAATGTAACCCGTACCGGTTATAATGAATCTGATGTGGTAGACTATACTACCAAAAACCTGAAATTAAATGCTGCCCTCCATTATAAGATTACACAGGACCTCGAAGCCCTGATACAGGGTAGCTACGGTTCCGGTACCAGTGTATATACAGGTAACGACCGTTATTCCCTGAAGAATTTCAACATGGGCCAATATAAAGTGGAACTGAGAAGTCCCGACTTTTACGTAAGACTGTATACTACCCAGGAAAGATCCGGCGACAGCTATGCCGGCGGTACACTGGCCGCAGGGATTAACGAAGCCTGGAAAAGCAGCCAAACCTGGTATACACAATATTTTGGCACCTACGCAACAACTGCCGGCGCCCTTTTCCAGAAAACCATCATGGACAACATTGCCCATGGCCCGGTAGCTGCTGTAGCTGCCGCCCAGCAGGCGGTACAAGCCCAGCAGCCCGTCTTCTTTAAATCTGCCAGGGACGTGGCCGACCAGGGACGTTTCTTACCAGGTACCCCTGAATTTGATGCCGCTGCCGCCCAGGTGAAGAGCAAGCCTATTCCCGGCGATGCGAAAGGCGTAGGCGCCAAATTCACTGATAAAACCAACCTTTACCAGGCCGAGTTTATGTACAACTTCCACAAGCTGGTACATTTTGCGGAAATCCTTGTCGGTGGTAACTATCGCCGCTACTCCCTGAACTCAGAGAAAACACTGTTTGCCCTGGACGATAACGGAAAAGAATTTAAGATCAACGAATATGGCGCTTATGTGCAGGTCATGAAAAAGCTGATAGATGATCATCTTAAACTGACCGGCTCCGTACGCTACGATAAAAACATGAACTTCAAAGGCCAGTTCAGCCCCCGTATTTCCGCCGTATACACCTTCCTGGAAAGCCAGAATATCCGGGCCTCTTACCAAACAGGCTTCCGTATTCCTACCAACCAGGATCAGTATATTGACCTCGTAACACCACAGGCGCACCTGATTGGCGGATTGCCGTTTATGCGTGAGCGTTATGGGCTGGATACCGGCCGAGTGTACTCTTTACAATCGCTGCTGGCAGGTAATCCCACTCAATATCAATTCCAGGAATTTTTACCGGAGAGAATACAGGCATATGAAATCGGTTATAAATCAGTTATCGCCAAACGCCTGCTGATTGATGCCTACATTTATAAAAATGATTTCAAAAATATGAACGGTAGCCAGGTGGTAGCTAAACCAACCACCAACCCTACCCAGCCTTTCGCTTACTTCTCCGTTCCTGTGAGCTCACAGCAAATTGTGAAATCATGGGGATGGGCATTAGGCCTGGATTACAGCCTGCCACTGAACTTTACTGCCGGCGGTAACATTACTTACAATGAATTGAGTAATGCGAAAGACCTGGGCAGCTTTATTCCCCAGTACAATACGCCGAAATACCGTTACAGCCTGAACTTCGGCAACCGGAATGTTGCCAATTCCAATATCGCCTTTAATATCTTATGGAAATGGCAAGATTCATTTATCTGGCAATCCACTTTCGTAGGACCGGCAGTCAATGCTGCGGGACTGAGTGAAATACCTTCCTATGGCACATTGGATGCAATGGTAAGTAAATTCTTCCCTAAATGTAAAACTACGGTGAAACTGGGTGGTGTCAATATCCTGAATAAGAAATATACCACTTCATGGGGTAACCCTACCATTGGTTCACAATGGTATATCTCGCTGGGGTATAATCTCTGATAAAATTTAAGTCGTATAAACAACCAGGCCCCGGCTCTTCTCCTGTAACAGGGAGAAAAACCGGGGCCTTTTTTTGTTTAATATATATTATTTATACCACATCCCACCAGGGCTTATCTGTTGCCGCAGGCGGTTCCGGCGGCGTTATCTTACCTGGTGTGGTAGTGGAACTATCGGTAGTAGCTGCGGGTGTAGTAGTGGCAGAACTGGTATAGCCAGCAGGATGCGAAGAGGCAGATATAGCTTCGGTTGTAACAGGTTGTGAATTGTTGCCTGTCCAGATGGCATGCGCTTCTGCCTTGATATCTGGTCGCTGTAACAGTGCTGCCAGCTTTTCTTTCAGCCTGGCGCCCCATTCAGGTTTCACCATGTATACAAAGTTTGCATAGCCTTCTATGCTGCTGATAATATTCTTTCCTTTGCCCCATCTTTTACCCGACAAACCGGTTTTCTCAATGTTGTGCAACAGGGCACGGAACTTACGCAAGGTAGTTCGGTCTATACTCAGCTTTTCATTTACCACGATACCGGTTACCGCATGGCGGTCGCCTTTACGCATGACGTGGAGTTTGTCGGGGTGAATAGTGAATCCTTCTTCTTTTACAAACATCTTCACTGCACGCAGGAGTTGCCCGGCTTTGTCGGCTGCTGCTCCTTTCGCAGAAAACGTCATGTCATCTGCATACCTCGTATAGGCGTAACCGTATTTCTCCGCGAGACCGGCAAAACGCCGGTCCAGCTTAAAACAAATCAGGTTGGTAATGGCCGGGCTGGTGGGAGCTCCCTGCGGGAGATGGCGGGCCGTTTTAGCCACATAATATTTGCGGCCATCGAGCAACACTTCATCTACTTCCGGTTCTGTACAAATGAGGGCCAGGATGGTAGCTACCTGTTCGGCATATCCCAATTTGCAGAATAATCCTTTCACTCTTTTATAAGCGATGGACGGGAAGAAATCGCGGAGGTCAATATTGATCACAATATCCTGGCCCACATGTGGGGCGGCGTTGGTAACGATCGATTTCCCCGGCACAAAGCCATGCGCGGCCTCGCTGTGGCTGACTTTATACAGTATATGCTCGAGGATCCAGTGCTGTGCGGCCTTCAACTGGGGCATCGGTGCAGAAATCACACGGGTGCCGCCGGATTTTTTAGGCACCTGGAAACGCTGGTAATGGGTATGATGCCCCACTTTCCGGTTGAACGCCAGGTAGCGGAGTTTGCCCAACGTAATGCCCATGGCGCTTGCCAACGCGGTGGCATCTGCAAATACCGGCAGGTTAAACTTTGCCAGTTGTGCTGTGTCAGGATTTACCTTGTTCAGGCCCGCAGATATTTCCTCCCCGAGATAAAGGATTTGTTGGTCTTTAGCAACCGCCCATGCTTCTGCCCTGGCCTTCCTTTCTTCCTCGCGGCGCTTTTTAGTTTCCGCAATTTTCAGTTTTGATTTGGCCATGCGATCTTTTCGCATGTCGGCCAGCATTTTGACTTTATTTTGATAACGTTGCTTTTCAGACAGCAGGTCATTCAGTTGGCGGCGCAACTCTCCCTCCCTGCGGATAAGCGTTTCAGAGGGAGACGGCTGTGCAGTATTTCTTGCCCAGAAACCCAGGCGAATCATTTCTTCCAGTATAAATTCCTCTTTAGAGGATGCACGTATTCTATCGTACAGCTGTTGACGGGTTAAGCTTTCGGCCATGATAAATAGTTAAGTATTTATTCATTTTCATTTACAGCAATGCTGTTTCAGGCAACGACATTACTTTCAGACTAAATAAAAAATAGTTGTAAGACAGTAAAAATGAAGAGAAGATATACCGGCTGTAGTGCCTCGCTGACGGGGAGTAACAAAATTTTGTAAAGAGGAAGAGGCCTTCGTGCAAGCCATTGACTAAATCAATCAACTCAAGGGAGGGGCCTACCATACGTATATTTCAGCCCCTGGGGCTTCTACCGGAAATATGCGTATGGTAGGCCCCTCCCAAAGTAAAGATTGCATTTAGTGAAGCATGTATAGTCAAAATACCTGAATGACGAAACATCATTCGTCCCTTTTCGGGCGCAAGTGCAATCAATTCCTCTTTACAAAGATCTTTGTTATTAATGAGCCAGCAAGTTAGAAAATTATTCCGGAAAACAAAAAATCTTCTCTTACTTTTTTCCTGTTTTTATTTTTGCGCATGCGCGATACGCAGGCCCAGCATATGTTCGCAGGGGCCTTTGTATAATTTATTGCTTGCATAAAAGCTGCAATCACAATGCGCATTGCTCAATCTTTCATCTGCATCAATGGTAATAACGGGATGGTATACACGATGTGATCCTTTCACAGTACCTGTTAATTGCAGCCCCACTCCCGGGATATCTTTTTCGGTGAACTGTACCCGTTTTTCCAGCACCAGTTTGTTGGCGGCAGCTTCCTCGGGGTTGGAAAACCGCAGGTCTTCCAATGGCAATGGCTCCCGGCTCAGTTCCCGTAAGCGGTAAAACCCGGTATGCAGATCAAAGATCACTTTGCCTGCCTGGGTATAGATACCCAGCGCACCCAGCACTGTGGCTTTATCCAGGCCAGTTGCATGGGCAATGGTTTCCGGTTTGGCCATCCACCTCGTTTTGAGGTCGGCAAATACTTTTAGTTTGGCGCTGTCATCTACTATGGCCCTGGGCGCCATCAGGTCAAACTGACCGGCACGGGACCAGTCATTGGCCGTCCATCCGCTCAGTCCCAGCGTAAACTGCATATCTCCCAGGTCGGCTATATAAAAAGATGGTAAGCCGTTGCCGGTCAAATGCACCGTGAATTTTTTTGCAATGGGAATCAGCCGTTCCAGTATTAGCAGCCGCCTTCTCCCCCATATGCGGATTTCGCGCGACTGCGGACCGGTATATAACGATCTCGCACATACGATTTCCTGGTTCCAGGGTTCAAAAATGGCTCTTACCGGCTTACCTGGTTCCAGTATAAAGCGAATGGAGCGGGGTCCTTTCTTTTCTTTAAACCGGCGGAGCCAGGAACAGAAGTTATATACATCCATCGGATGCAGGTCAAAAGTGGCCGCAGGCAACGTCATAGCTGAGCTTACCTGCAAAAATCCTCTCACCCAGCTATCCGGCAGGTCGATTTTCACCTCATGGTAAAGCTCTTCCTGGGAGGTTTGCACCTGGAACCCTCCCGGATCAATTTTGAAATCTGTTTCTTTATAATCACGTATCTTCTGAAACTCATCATACAAAGCGGCGGAGTAATCGATGTTGGTAGTGCCACATTCAAACTCGTTCACCTCCTTAAATACATTATAGCTGGCGCTTAGTTTCCCATAGGTCGATTCATCCTGGCTGAAACATTCAAAGAACATTTCATCCGGGTGTACACTGATAACGGGATCCAGCACAAACCAGGCATCACGGTCTTTTTTATATATATAGTCGAAGTAAGTTCTGCGGGCTTTATAGAAAGGGCCCATTACACGGTCCCGCTCCACAGAAATATCGTGCAGCTGGTTTCTGAGTGTGTCAATACGGTCATCGGCGGCTTTCATATCGAAGCCGTTCATATATTCTGCCAGCCAGAGCGACTCCTGCTGGGCAGCCCATTCTTTATAGGCAGTTTTATCTTTGGGTTTAAAACGCAGGTCAGACACCACCACATCATGCAGGGCGGATATGGCTTCGCGGAAAGCGATCTTTTTGTGCAGCTTTCCTACGAAGAATGTCGGGTCACGACGGGTATCCGGCGCAAAGGAAATGCCTGCGGAAGAGGCATTGCTGTACACCTGCGAGTTACCACTATATCTGTAGTTAAATAACATAAATGGATTACTTTTTTAAGATACTCTGATAGCTGTTGGCATCATCTGGATAGGCAATTCTACCGGGTATTGCTGTTGTATGTTACGCATGATATCGATACAACGGGCCTTATCGCCTATCGCCACGGTAGCGGAAATATGAGCAATGATATGGCCAATATACGCAGCCGCTTCGGCAGACTTCAGCGCTTCGGCTTCCAGGAATGCAAATATTCTTTCTTTTGCGGCGCGGGCTTTATTGACCCTGCTCAGCACTACCCTGAAGTAGTGTTCCAGTTGTTGCAGGTAATCCAGGTTACCGGCGGCATAGCTTTGCAGGTAGTTGGTGGCAAATAACTGCATACTTACACTTGGGTGCTGGCTTAATTTCAGCAAATAAGTGGTACCATCTTCCTCCCGGAAAAAGCGCATCAGCATTTCTTTACCGAAGGCCTGGATATCAGGTCTCACGCTGTCGGCCACCGATACGAGTGTTTCCGGAGTCCAGTCTTTGTCGGTAAACTGGGTACGGAAAAACTCCATGGCCATCTGGCGGGTGTCTTCCCATTTGGCATCCAGCAATCCCATGGCCGCTTCTCTTTCATAGCGGATACGGGCCACATTTCTGTGATAAAACAGCCAACACCATTCGCGTACAGCCAGCAGTTCATGGCTACCGGCAGCAATGACCTGTTTCAACGTCAATGCCTCGGCAGGGATATACTTTTCCAGTACCACGATACCGAATTCCTGTGCCGACCGGTAATTCGAATACAGCAAACGCAGGGCTGTGGCAGTATCCACATCCTGTAAATAGTTCACCAGCTCATGGCTGAGCAGTGCCGCAATATCTGTATGTGTACCCTCAGCAGTTTCCTTACGCATCAGCAGGGGCACCAGTTCATTTACCAGGTAAACGGCCATGCGTGGGTCTTGTTGCACCAACTGGCTGATCAGGGGACGTATGCCATTTCGTACGTCCGTGTACGTACTGGTAATAATATATAGTACCAGTTCGGGTCTTTTCAGCAGTTCGGCCGTACCGAGGGCTTGCAGGATATTGACCCCGGCAGCTCTTACGGGCTGGAAGGCATTCACCAGCAACTCACGGATTAAGCCGTCGGATACTTCGGTGTAATTAAAGTGCCCTTGTTTCAGGAGCAGCAGGCGCGCGGCAAACGCGTGACAAGCCGGCACCGGGCTGCCCAGTAATTTCTCGATAATAGCTATATCCGTAACCGTGAGCGCCTGACGGCAAACCTGTTCCAGTATACTGCAGGAATCGTTGAGGTTGTCGTTGCCAGCGGCGGTAGCAGACTGCAGTGCCAGCAAACCGTCAATCGCCATATTACATAAGATACGGGGATTGTCGCCCGGCAGGTATTCCAGTGTTAATTGCTTACGTACAAAATCACGCACTTCCTTATAGGGCGAGAATAACAGGTGCATGAGGAAGTCGAGGTTGCCAAAGCATGTCGCCTGGTTTTCACTGATCCATTGCAACCCTTGTACACGGGCCAGGTCCAGCGGGCTTTTGATCAGGCTGAACAGAAGTGGTATAGACGGGTTGGCCGGATCATATCTTTCCTTGGCCAGCTCCAGTCCGTACATAGTAGGAATACTGAACGCGTTGGCCAGCAGCCCGGCTATAACGCCTTCATCCATCTTAGCTTTCAGGCTTTCATATTCAGGGTGGGCTTTCAGTTGCTCCATCGCAAAAATATGCACGGCTTCCATACGGCCGGAAATGAGCAGCTGTACAAAAGCCTGCGGTAATTGTTGCCAGAGATGGAGGTAAGGCACATCGCTTACAATCGCCGGCGCTGGCGGCGGTGTGGCCTGGTATTCTTTAGGAACTGCCGGTGTTACAGATGGTTTTTCAGCACCCAGCCAGCCAAACAGCTTTTTCAGCAAACCGCCTTTATCCCCGTTTTTCAGGGTATCGGGGTTGGCATCCAATGTACTTTTGGCAGTACTTTGTGCCCCATTGTTACCCGGTTCCTGGAATACCCATTCCCTGTTATCTCGTTTCAGACGGAGATTGGTGGCATTTCCGCGGGTAATATAGTTCAGGTATACCGCGCGTGAGTTGGCGGGATACTGTATATAAATAGCCGTATAACGGTTATTGATATACGCATAATCCCGTACCTGGTATTCTTTGGTGGCATCCCTGCTTTCGTCGTAGTGCAGCAATAAGGCGGTGGCGAGGCGTACATATTGTACATCTTCGCGGGCGCCCAATGTTTGCAGGTTACGCAATACGCGACGGTGCAGGTAAGCGCGGGTACGGTTGGAATAAGATAACCGGGAAGTAGGCTTTTTCAGTTCTTTGTCCGCCTTCATCGATTCCTGTAGCTCAGGAATATAGATGGTAGGAATATAGGGCTCACCATCGTAGTCGGTACTGCTGCCCGGGTTGTTGAACATGGGTGCTTCCCTTTCAAAGCGGGTAGCCAGCAGGCCTACGATATTATGTTCATCCCTCAGCTCCGCCTGTTTAAAGATATGGCGGACGTGCTGGAAGAAAGACGGCCGGAAAGGCATGCGCGACAAGAGGGTCACCAGTACTTGTTTTACCGCAGGGTATTGCCAGGAGATCACGAAAAGTTCTTCCAGCATAGGGTAACTCAGTTGCTGCTGAGACACTACCTGTTGGGTAAGCAGGTTGAAAAGTTCTTCCCCATTGTTATTGGTCACCGCGGTTTGAAAAGCAGGTGGGAGCCGTTGTACATATGCCTGTATAAGCGCGGCCCTTTCTTCTGCCGGCAATACCAGCAGGAGGCCGTTGGCCGCCAGCATACGGATGTTCAACGGGCGGGAGCTATTGTCGGCATAGGAGCGCAATACAGGGCCGGCAGCCGGATCACCTGTTTTGCCCAGCGACCATAAAGCCGCATAACGTTGACGGGCATCTCCTTTTTCTACCAGTTTGACCAGGTAGGGTACGGCTTCTCTTATTTTCTCCTCTCCCGCTCTCCAGATCACACGGGAAGTACTCCAGGTAGTTTTATAGCTGGATTTTCCTTCCACAGCGTCCTGTAGTCGCCTTAATATAGCGCGGTGTTTTACATCTGCCACCTGGGTAGTATCTACCGGCACAAATGTCAAATCCTGCACAGCTTCTTGTTCTCCTAAATAACCTTTGCTTCGTTTTTCCTTTTCGAGCGCGTCGAAGATGGTAGTGGCAGCGGCGAGTGCTACGGGACTTACAGTTTTGGTGCCGTCTTTCAGGGCACCACCACGTTTTCCGTATCTGAAGTTAACAATATATTGTTCCGGGCCAACTTCACAAAGGTCAATTTCATAGGTCTTATCCGAGTTCCCTTCCCGGAAAAAGAGTTTTACGTTCCTGACAATTCGCATGAGCTAACATTAACATTAAATATAGACGGGCTAAAGCTAACAAAAGAATTACAATTTCCGAACGTTGACCGGCAATTTTGTGGGAATATAATATATGTAGGGGGCAAAAAATGATATATGCGTGGGCGTTAGTGCATTTACATAACAACGGGCCGGATTTCTCCGGCCCGTTTGATTGTTGTAACCCTCATGGATATTTTCATGAAGTATCTTATACGTTGAAGCGGAAGTGCATCACATCACCGTCAGCCACCACATATTCTTTTCCTTCAATACGCAGACGTCCGTTGTCGCGGGCAGCCGCTTCGGAACCATATTTCACATAATCATCGTATGCAATTACTTCTGCTTTGATAAATCCTTTTTCGAAATCGGTATGGATAACGCTGGCCGCCTGCGGAGCTTTCCATCCCTGGTGAATGGTCCAGGCGCGTACTTCCTGCACGCCGGCAGTAAAGTAAGTGATCAGGTTGAGCAGTCCATAAGCAGAGCGGATCAGGCGATTCAGGCCTGGCTCTGTCAGTCCGTATTCTTCGAGGAACAGTTCCTTATCGGCCGGGTCTTCCATTTCGGAGATCTGGGCTTCAATGGTATTGTTCATCACGATAACTTTCGCATTCTCTGCTTTTACGCCTTCCTGCAGCGCTTCAGAAAATTTATTGCCGGTATGCAGTGACGCTTCATCTACGTTGGCCACATACAGTACTGGTTTTTCGGTGAGCAGGAACAGGTCGGCGATCGCTACGCGTTCTTCCTTGCTGAGTCCCAGTTCACGGATATTACGGCCCTGTTCCAGGTGTGCCTGGCATCTTTTCAGGACTTCAAATTCTACTTTTGCTTTAGGATCTCCACCGGTTTTAGCCATTTTCTCGGTGCGGGCTACTTTACGTTCCACGCTTTCCAGGTCTTTCAGCTGTAATTCGGTGTCAATGATTTCCTTGTCTCCCACGGGGTTGATAGCGCCCTCTTCACGAAGGATGTTATCATCTTCGAAGCAGCGGATCACGTGTACGATCGCATCTACCTCGCGGATGTTGGCCAGGAACTTATTTCCCAGTCCTTCGCCCTTGCTGGCGCCTTTTACCAGGCCGGCAATATCTACAAACTCGATCGTAGTCGGTACTACCCTTTCAGGTTTTACCAGCTCTTCCAGTTTATACATACGCACGTCCGGCACGTCTACCTGACCTACGTTGGGTTCTATAGTACAGAAGCGGTAGTTGCTGGCCTGCGCTTTAGCGCTGTTGCTCACCGCATTAAATAAAGTTGATTTTCCTACGTTCGGCAATCCTACAATTCCAACTTGCAAAGCCATTTTTTAAAATTTGCGCAAAGATAGGTTTATTTTAGTTTATTTGTTGATGAATAAACCAATAATCTAATGGCATTAAACTACGTATGGCTGGGATTTTTTCTTATTGCATTTGTTGTAGCAGTTTTCAAGTCGGTAGTTTTGCACGACGCTTCCATCTTCGGGGAGATCATGAACGGGATGTTTTCCAGCGCTAAAACCGGCGCAGAGATTTCGCTGGGGCTGGCAGGTATTATGACTTTATGGCTGGGTATCATGCGCATAGGGGAAGTAGCCGGCATGATCAACCGTTTTTCCCGCCTGGTAAACCCTTTCTTCTCCAAACTATTCCCTGACGTTCCCAAAGGCCATCCGGCTATGGGATCGATGATGATGAACTTTTCCGCTACCATGCTGGGCCTCGATAACGCCGCCACGCCTATGGGCCTGAAAGCCATGAAAGAACTGCAGGAAATCAATCCAAGACCAGAGGAGGCCAGCAACCCCCAGATTATGTTCCTGGTACTGAATACGGCGGGCGTGGTGCTGATTCCTACCTCGGTGATCGCGTTACGACTGGCAGCGGGGGCCGCCAACCCGGCCGACATCTTTATCCCTACCCTGATCTCTACCTTTATCGCATTTATCATGGGAATGTTTACCGTTTCCATCTTCCAGAAAATCAACCTGTTCAAGTTACCGGTGCTGGTCTTCCTGTTGTTGTTTGCCGGTATTATGACAGGACTTTACTTTTGGGTGCAAAGCCTGCCTCCTGCTGAAATAGGCCCCAAGACCGCTTCTTTGGGTGGTGCTATCATCTTTACTATTGTGATTACTTTCCTGGTGGCGGGTATGGTAAAAAAAATAAATGTATATGATGCTTTTATAGAGGGGGCTAAAGAAGGATTCCAGGTATCTGTCCGGATTATTCCCTACCTGGTAGGTATGCTGGTGGCCATTAGCGTGTTTCGCACTACGGGTTGCCTGGACTATATCACCCATGGTATTGGCTTGTTCTTCGCCTGGCTGGGACTTAATACCGATTTCGTACCAGCACTGCCGGTAGCCTTTATGAAGCCGCTGAGTGGCGGTGGCGCCAGGGCCCTGATGGTGGATATCCTGAAAACCCATGGGGTAGATTCATTTGTGGGCAAGCTGGCCAGCATTATCCAGGGCACTACCGAAACTACATTTTACGTACTGGCGGTATACTTTGGCTCTGTGAATGTAAAGCAGACCCGGTATGCACTGGCGGCGGGCCTGATTGCCGACTTTTTTGGAATGCTCTGTGCCATCCTGCTGGGGTACCTGTTTTTTCATACCGCGTAAGTATATATAATATTATAAAGAGAGAAGGGACAATAAATGCGGCATAAGCTGCACTTATTGTCCCTTCTCTCTTTAATATTATACTGTTATTATGGCTGATCAGGTATGTTAATCAACTGGTTTACCCTTCTTACAAAATCGTCGGCCCCGGCAGGGCTGATCAACCATTTCTGGTTATCAGATTCAATGAGCACCAGGTCTTCCCGGTTAGTACACCAACGCTGGTACTTCCCTATTTCGCTGGAGCGATAGGTACCCAGGTACCCGAATACGCCTCCTATATTCAACAGGCGGGAACTGCTTCCCAGGTCTTCTTCTGTAATGCTCCTCAACCTAACCACATCCTCCAGGTGAATGGTGATGCTCAACAACGGCCGCCGGATAAGGATGGTCGTAGCAGTGATCGTATAATACCGCGGACTCAAACACCAGGCAATAACGATTACAGGTACCAGGATAAACAACATCACTGTGGTACTGAGCGTATCCCGTGAGATGTCGGTGATTTGCCGGAATAAAAAGACCAATGAAATGATAATGATCAGGTGTGTGACAAGTTTTGAGTTATCGTCCAACCGGGCGGCATATCGCATAAGTTCCTATCCTTTAATTGCCTGGTAAGATAAAGAAATTTAGTTATATGCTATCATACTTACCGGTTTTTTCTTCCATGGTAACATCCTTGTCTTTTCTTATCTGCATTTTTACATACACCAGCAATTGAGACGCACCTGCTTTAAAGCAAACTTCCTGGGCTTTACGCACCACTTCCATGAGCTCATCATAGGTACCTTCCATCACCGTTTCAAAAGGACACACCCTATATTTGACACCTGAGTCTTTGATCACCGCAATAGCCTCATCAACTACCGCATAAACCTGCTCAGAAGGCACCGAAGGAATGATTTGCAGCGCTAAATTGATCTTGTTATTCATCTTTTTAAATTTATCTAATTAATTGAATTATATATAAATAATTACGTTTACATAAACTATTTCTTCAAACAAAACATCTCTCTTTTGTCGCATCTTTTTATTAATCATCATTTATTATCGGTCCATCCGATTTTTTCATCTAAAGTAACAATATATATAAATATCATAAAACTTTATTAATCAATTTATTATACTCCATTCACTTTTCAATTCCTTCTTCGCGGATTTACTTAAAATGCAGTTATGTATATCAATTTTAATGTATTTATATTTTAAATAATAAATAGGTTTTTCAGTACAGAAATTGCTTTGATATACATTTCTTCTCTCCTGCTATGGGTAACTATGCTGTTGCCTTTTTGGTGGCCAGGTAATTATACTGATCAATCCGGGTGAATTCAAAATCAGCCATTGAACTGAGTTTATCGTTTACAGTATTGTCCCCCTCGTAGCGTTCAAAAATAATACGAAGATCTGAGGTATCCCGGATAAAATTCCTGGCGCCTTCCAGCACTTCGGTTTCCATTCCTTCCACATCGAGCTTCACAATAATGCGTCCCCGGAGGTTTAGCCCCAGTTGAGGTACCAAATCATCCAGCCTTTCAATAGGGATATTACCCCCGTCCTTATGGTCGCGGTCCATGTGACTCGACCCGGTGACCGTTCCCATCACCACAAAATTGACCTTCTCCCGCCGGCTACCCAGTCCTGCGGCATACAACTTTACCTTGTCTTCCAACTGGTTGAGCCGGAGGTTTTCCTCCACCGCTTTGTAGTTAACTGGTTCAAAAGCGATGCAGGGAACGCCTTGACCTGCCAGCCATACATCGTATTCCCCGATACAGGCGCCGATGTCAATGAAACTACCAATAGCCTTTGCATCTACCTGCTCTTTCAGGTAGTTACGTACGCGTCGTTCATAGGCGTAGTTGATAAATTGAAAATCGGTGGTGCCTTTGCGGATCCTGAAACGTCCCATAGCGGAGGTAGCCTGCCAGGTTTTTCCAGGTGGTTTATTAAAGAGCACCAGTTTAAGGGAAGCGGCCAACGAATTCCAATCGTTGTAACGAATGTACTCACCAAAATACGACAGGTATTGCCCGTATTTAGATAAGTTCCTCCAGGAGGGATAATAGGCGTGATCTTTCATGATAGTTGGGTTTTCCGGTTAAAATAAATCTTAGGAATGTAAGCGGGAAGCAGTGTGGTAAAAGCTCCTGCCGCTCAAATTAAGATTATTAACAACCTATAAAATTCCCTTATCACTATCTATTTCACCCTCTTATAGTTGACTTCATACAAGTCTTTTCGTATATCCTTTTTAGTTTGTACACTTCCGAAGGCATGTAATTCCTTCAACAATACAAGATCCACATCTGCGATCACCACCATCTCGGTATTAGGGGTCGACTCTGCCTTGATACCGGTTACCGGGAAGTCGAAATCGGAGGGCGTAAATACGCAGGACTGGGCATATTGTAAGTCCATATTATTGACTTTCGGAAGATTGCCCACACACCCGGCTATCGCCACATAACACTCATTTTCCACTGCCCTGGCCTGGGCACAGAACCTTACCCGGTTGTAGGCATGCTGGGTATCTGTCAAAAAAGGCACAAACAGGATCTGCATTCCCTGCTCGGCCAGGATACGGGACGGCTCCGGGAACTCCACATCATAACAGATCTGGATTCCCACCCTTCCGCAATCGGTGTCGAACACCTTAATTTCGCTTCCTCCCTTGATCCCCCAGGCAGCTACCTCCCCGGGTGTAGGATGGATCTTAATATACTGGTCGTAGGTACCATCGCGGCGACAGAGATAAGAGATGTTGTACAACACCTCGTCGATCACAATGGGCATACTCCCTGAAATGATATTTACATTATAGGCCACCGCATGCTCCTGGAACTTCTCCCGCAGCTGCTCGGTGTACTTGGCCACCCCGCGGATAGCGCCGGCAGGATCCATCTGGTTAAATTCCTTCATCAGGGGGGAGTTAAACAACTCGGGAAACACCACGAAATCAGATCCGTAGTCGCTCACGGCATCAATAAAATACTCCACCTGCTGCAGGAAGCCGTCCAGGTTACCATAATCGCGCATCTGCCATTGTACCAGTCCTATGCGGACGGTCGATTTATTATACCGGATGGTATCCTGGTCCTTCTCATAATAAATATTAAACCATTGTAAAAGGGTGGCAAATCCTTTGGAGGCCTCATCGTTGGGCAGGTAATTTTTTAATATCTTCTTCACGGTGAAGTCGTTGGCAAACTGGAAAGTCAGCGTGGGATCATAAATTTCCCGGTCCTGTACCTTCTCTATATACTCCCTGGGCGACAAATGATCTGCGTACTTCTCGTAATTGGGAATGCGGCCTCCGGCCACAATCCCTTCCAGGTTTAGCTGTTCACACAAACTTTTACGGACATCGTACAGGCGGCGGGCCAGCCTTTTCCCCCGGAAGTCGGGGTGTACAAATACCTCTATCCCATAAAGCGTATCCCCTTTGGGGTTATGGGTACTAAAGGTATAATAGCCGGTAATCTGTTCGTAGGTATGGTTGTCCCCGAACTTATCATAGTCTACAATAATAGATAATGCACAGCCCACTACCTTTCCGTTTACCGCCACGGCAATCTGTCCTTCCGGAAAGAGCTTGATCAATCGCTGTATGGTAGGTTCCCGCCAATAGCTGCCAACCATATCTGCATAGGCAGACACCATCGATTCTTTCAGGTCCATGTAATCGGCTACTGTTAAATTTCTGACTTCAACTGTTTCTGACATAGCGTAAGTTTCTGTTCATAAATTGGGGTATTCCCGGTGTACCTTTCAATAATATAGAAATTTTCGTTTACTTTTGTATCATCAATCAACGGTTCAAATAATTTAACCATACCCCGGTGGCAAGCCTGCACAATTATTTCATTAACCGATACCCTTCTTACTACTGTGCCTTTAATAGAAAACAGAGATATCGTCATTATCGGATTGCAGCAATGGTATACTTCAATTGGCAGCAACTGTAAAAGTATTGCCCGTGAATTTGCCCGTCATAACCGGGTATTGTATATCAACTCCCCGCTGGACCGGCGCACTATTATGCACGGGAAAGACGACCCTCACGTACAATATACCCTGGACGCCCGGGATAAAAAAGTACCGGCAACGGTGCAGATCAGCGACAACTTATGGAACCATTATCCATCCGCTGTGCTGGAATCCATCAACTGGTTGCCTTTTACGCCGCTCTTCTCGTGGTTTAACAAACGGAACAACAGAAAGTTTGCCGACAGCATCCGGGAAGCGATACAGGAAATGAATTTCAAGGATGTCATCCTGTTTAATGATAACGACATCTTCCGGGGATTTTACCTGAAAGAAATGCTGCAACCCGCCAGTTATGTATACTATAGCAGGGACTACCTGCTGGGCGTACCCTACTGGAAGAAGCATGGCCTGCAGCTGGAGCCGCAACATATTGCCAAGGCGGATGCGGCGGTAGCCAATTCTCTCTACCTGGCTGAAATGCTTCAACAATACAATCCTCATAGCTATTATGTGGGCCAGGGATGCAACCTGGAGTTATTCCGCGCCGGTGGTCACCCCGTGCCGGATGATATTCCAACCGGTCAGGGCCCGCTCATCGGGTATGTGGGTGCATTAAAATCGCTGCGCCTGGATATATCCGTGCTGGAGAAAATAGCGAAAGACCGGCCACAGTGGCAGCTGGTATTGGTAGGCCCCGAGGACGACGACTTTAAAGCCTCTTCCCTGCACCAACTTCCCAACGTTCATTTCACCGGCAGTAAAGACATTTCCCAGCTGCCTGCGTATATACAGGCATTCGATGTTTGCCTGAACCCGCAGGTGGTGAATGAAGTGACCGTAGGCAACTATCCATTAAAGATCGATGAATACCTGGCGATGGGCAAACCGGTGGTGGCTACCGCCACTAAAACGATGGAACTATTCAGGGACTATGTGTACCTGGCTACTCACCCGGACGAATATACGTTGCTGATTGAAAAGGCTTTGAGAGAAAACAATGCCGACATGGCGGCAGCGCGCATACACTTTGCAGGTACCCATACCTGGGAAAATTCGGTTGCGGCCATTTACCAGGCCATATTATCTACCAGCGGCAATTAATTATGAGCATAAAAGAAAAACTGAAACAGAGCCCCGGTCTCAAGAAACTGGCATTGTACCTCCTGATGCCCAGACACCAGGCCCGTCCACGTGCGTGGGTAAGGCTATTTGTGAATCCTTTTATGCATAAGAAAGGTAAAGGGTCCCTGATCAGGCGGCGCACCCGGATGGATGTATTGCCTTTCAACACTTTCACGCTGGGCGACTATTCCACCATCGAAGATTTTGCTACCGTTAATAATGGTATGGGCGCCGTTATTATTGGGCACCATGTACGGGTAGGTATCGGCAACGTACTGATAGGACCGGTACGTATAGGCGACAATGTTATATTGGCGCAGAACATCGTATTATCCGGCTTAAACCATGGCTATACAGATCCTGATGTACCTATTGCGCAGCAACCCTGCAGCACAGGCGAGATCGTGGTGGAGGCCGACTGCTGGATTGGCGCCAACAGTGTTATTACCGCAGGAGTTACTATCGGCCGTCATTCCGTAGTGGCGGGAGGCAGCGTGGTCACCAAAAACGTTCCCCCTTATACGATAGTGGCGGGTAACCCTGCCCGCCCCATCCGGCAATATCAACCATCCAGTGGTACCTGGGAAAAAATTTAGTTGTTTACTTTCACAAAGCGGCCTTTCCAGTTAAAGCTACCGTCTTCTGCTTTTACATCCACCGTATAGTAGCCGTTGGCCAGGTTACTGATGTTTATTTCAGCAAGGAAAGCACCAGGCGTAGTAAACCGGGTTTGACTTTGCATACGGCCATTCAGATCGAAAATCCTCACCTGCAGCGGCGCCTCGCCCCTACGGGTAATTTGCAACCGCACATACTGCGTCGCCGGATTCGGGTACAGCTGTACCTTGTTTTCCTGGTGTCCGTCATTATTACCAGTTACTGTTAATGAAAACAGGGTTGTGCCGGTAGCTCCTTTATCATCTGTTACCGTAAGACGGAACTGGTACTCTCCTCCTTCAGTCACCCTGATCAGGGTTTGGGCAGTATTGGGACTTTGTATATGCGCTGCTACCGGACCATTTACCTGTGACCATTCATATTTTACGATGTTGCCATCGGGATCGTAGGAGGCACTTCCATCAGCAATCAATGCGTCCATGGGCAGTTCTATGCTTCTATCTCCCTGGGTAACAGCAACAGGTGATTTATTGGGTATAGCCGCTACTACCACATTTACCGTGGCGGTACCGCTGGCACCTTTATTATCGGTTACGGTGAGGCGGTAAGTATACGTACCTGCCTGTAAGTTGCTCACACTTGTTTTGGCTGCATTTGGTGTGGCCAGGTCGCCACCGGCAGGGCCGCCGGTTTTCTCCCATAGCCAGGTAGTGATTTGCCCGTCGGCATCGGTAGAAGCACTGCCGTCGAGGGCGGCAGTATTGATTGGCAACTGTACCTGGATATTGGTACCAGCATTGGCAACAGGTGGTTTGTTGGGTATTTCGGCCAGTACGGTAATTGTTACCGTGGCTGTAGCACTGGCGCCGCCATTATCTGTTACTGTCAGCCGGTAAGTATAAGTACCTTCCTGTAAGTTGCTCACATTTGTTTTAGACGCATTCGATGTTACCAGGTCACCACCCACAGGACCCGCGGTCTTTTCCCATAACCAGGTGGTAATTTGTCCGTCGGCATCTGTGGACGCGCTGCCATCGAGGGCAGCGGTATTGAGTGGTAGCTGTACCTGGATATTGGTACCAGCATTAGCTACCGGCGGTTTATTAACTATTGCACCCAATACAGTAACCGTTACCGTAGCCGCGTTGGTAGCGCCATTGTTATCTGTTACGGTCAGCCGGTAAGTATAAGTACCTTCATGTAAATTGCTCACATTTGTTTTGGACGCACCCGGTGTAGCCAGGTCCCCACCAGCAGGACCGGAGGTTTTCTCCCAGAGCCAGGTGGTGATTTGCCCGTCGGCGTCCGTGGAGGCGCTGCCATCGAGGGCGGCGGTATTGAGTGGTAGCTGTACCTGGATATTGGTACCGGCATTGGCTACCGGCGGCTTGTTAACTGTTGCGCCCAACACAGTAACCGTTACCGTAGCCGCGTTGGTAGCGCCATTGTTATCTGTTACGGTCAGCCGGTAAGTATAAGTACCTTCTTGTAAATTGCTCACATTTGTTTTGGACGCACCCGGTGTAGCCAGGTCCCCACCAGCAGGACCGGAGGTTTTCTCCCAGAGCCAGGTGGTGATTTGCCCGTCGGCGTCCGTGGAGGCGCTGCCATCGAGGGCGGCGGTATTGAGTGGTAGCTGTACCTGGATATTGGTACCGGCATTAGCTACCGGCGGTTTATTAAGCGGAGCTGCCAACACAGTTACTGTTACGGTAGCGGAGTTAGTAGCGCCGCTGTTATCCGTTACTGTCAGCCGGTATGTATAAGTACCTGCGTGTAAATTACTCACATTCGTTTTTGACGCACCGGGAGTAGCGAGGTCGCCACCGGCAGGACCGGCGGTTTTTTCCCACAGCCAGGTGGTAATTTGCCCGTCGGCGTCCGTAGAGGCGCTGCCATCAAGCGCGGTAGTGCTGACCGGCAGTTGTACCTGGATATTGGCGCCTGCATTAGCTACCGGTGGTTTGTTGGCCGCAGGATTCACTTTTACATTGATGGTATCGGTGCTGGTCAACCCTTTGTTATCGGTTACCGTCAACGTATATACGTAGATTCCTGTCAGCAGGCCTGTAATATTTGTTTTAACGGCAGCTGGCGTCACGGGGGCTCCGCCAGTAGGGCCGCTTAACTTCTTCCAGGCATACCCGGTAAGCGTATTGCCTGATGCCGCGGTAGATGCAGCGCCATCGAGCGTAGCATAGTTCACGGGCAAGGTGATGGTAATATCGCTTCCGGCATTGGCAACCGGAGGCGCCGTGGTGCCATTTTTCAATTCGAAGGCCCCCACGTCGTATTTCCCGCCCTGCGGGCGTATGGTATTATCGTAGTCTGTTTTCAGGTTGAAATCAGACATATCTCTTCCCGTATTTACCGCCGTGGATGCGGGTAACAGGTGATAGTCGCCGGCAGCGCCATTTACAAAATTGGCAGTGGTCATGTCCGTATAACAAATGTTGTTGCCGAACTGCAGTTTGATTGGTTGAGCGCCTTTGATATACATACCGTTTGATGGATAATCATAGGGCGTCCCCTTCTCTACCAATAAATTATTATATACCTGGTGACCAATGGTGGTTTGATAGGCAAATATTTTGATCGCGTTTTGCCCGCTATCGGTATTGACAATTGTGTTGTTGTAGATGTTTGCTGTGGGTGGAGGAAACAGATCAGGGGTAGTACCATCGGGGATCTTATCCGCTACGTTGATACCTTCGTAGTAAATATTTGAAATGATGTTGTTATAGATTTCGCTGACACCGGAGCCGAACACCTCGATGGCCGGCATATACCCGGTAGACACATTATTATTATAAACTTTCAATGCCGAACCGGAACCAATGAGGATGCCATATCCCTGGGCGGCATTTTTAGACATCGCATAATTGACCAGGCGATTGTTGAACACGCGGTTATCACCGTTTTTGGCCATAGCAATCTGTATCCCATCGCTCCCGATATTTTCCAGGTCGTTGTCGTATACCCAGAGGTTTTCAATCCAGTGAGAGCGCATGTTGGTGCAGGTACCTTCGTTCCAGAAATAGTGGGTGTTACCGATATAGAAGCCTTCCCCTGCGGCATTTCTGCATTTAAGGTGATGTATTTTCACGTTTTGCATCACAAAGTTACCTTCCCAATACTGGGGCTGCGCGCAGGTTTGCAGCGTTTTGGCCTGAAGGAGGATATTGCCATCGTGGATATACAGGTGATGTACGTCAAAATCGGAAGCGCCCATGCCAAAGGTGATCCCGAAAATAGGGAGACCGTTGATATTGGTACCATTGAGGTCGAATCCGTATTCGTAGTTTTTATCACCGCTACCGCTGATTTCCACGAAGCGGCAGGTGGGACAGTTGAACACCGCCGCAGTGCCCTGGTTGCGAACACCCAGCTTTACCTGGCCGCCGCAGTTAGTAACTACGATGGGTTTATCGGGAGTGCCGGTCAGGTTCCCGAGATGAAGGTATTCGTACTCCCCCGCGGGTATACACAAGGTATCTCCCGGGTTTACGTTCAATGCAGTCATAGCATTGGGGTAATACATTTCCGCTCTTCCGTTGGCGGTATTGGTCATGGGTACTACAATACGTTTCGCCGTGCCGGGTGGCGGCGTGGTGGTCGACGTGTCGGATTTGCTGTATTGCAGCATCCATTCATAGATGTTCTTATTATTTTCTTTATAATTCGGGTCGTAGGCTTGCGTCCAGGCATCGTGCGACGCCGCCTGGAAGAGGGTGAGTCTTGCCAGTGGATTGGGAGTAGGTACGGTGGAATTGATATCTTTCACCCAGTCGATCGAATACTGAGAAGGTACAGTGGGATCCTGGTTATTGTGCAGCCCCCATACAGGCGTATTATTACCTGCCACTACGGCTGCCAGCGTGGTGGTAGGCGGATACATACCGCATACCTCTACAGCGGCTGCAAATGCCGCTGCTTTAGTTTTATCTTCACAAAGCGCTCCCCAGGTGAGCCCTCCTCCCATGCTTAAGCCGGTAAGATAAATGCGGTTGGTATCGATATCATATTTTGAAAGCAGGTAGTTTTTAAACAGTGTTACATCTCCTGAACCGGGCCAGGTATTAAACTGGGGGGAAATCACGATAAATGAATACTGCTGACCATTTACAGTGAAACTGGTAGGAAATCTGCCATCGTTGATCACCTTCGGCAAACCATTTCTCAATACACCTGATAAGGGCGAATTAGTGGCAAGTTCACCTACGCCATGAAAGAACATAATGAGGGGATACTTCTTACCACCACCCCGGGTATAACCAGCAGGCAGGTACTCATAAAAGCCTTTGATATTAGACATGGTAGGATCACTAAATGACCGCGCCGTTTGTACCTGGCCCAAAACAGGCAGGAATCCTATGCAGGACACCAGGAGGAGGATGGCAGTTAACCGGTACATGCTGCGGCGAAACGAGCGCCTGGGCAAGGGAAGATGGTTTATCATGTAATTATATGGCTTGCAATAGTTTTAAAATTCTATCCTCATAGTCATTCTCTTTGAAGGTTCCCAAAAGCAGGGGTTTGTCCTTGCAAAGAAAGGTTTTTTTTCTTTCATATAATCAAAAAAAATAACATATATATCGGCAATAAATAAAGTATAAAAAATTTATATCTATATTTATTTGTTTATTTTAAATCTATCTGGCAAAAGATTGATTTTTTTGTCAATAAAAAACCTAACTTTGCAGTCATTAGTCTACACAGACCCCTTATTTTTTGACCTCTTCCTATACAAAGACCATTATCTCAGTACAATACGATTGTAATTAATGGTTCATGGCATTTAAACTTTTGGCAGTAATGCGTAACAGGCATTTCCATTCACTTCTTGGAAATGTTATTATGGCGTTTTTCAATGTACTTTCTTTCGCATTGCTGGTAAGGATGCTATCCCTTCCTGCATTTGGCGAATGGGTATTATTTCTCGCTACCTACAACATCCTGGACCAGATAAGAACGGCGTTACTGCAATCCGGCATTATTAAATTCAGTGCGGGTGTAGAGGCAGATATCAGCAACCAGGTAACCGGAGCCGCCTGGTATATTTCCCTGCTGCTGACATTTATCTTTATTGTCGCCTCCTTTATCGTATATGCTGCCGGCTACCGCTGGTTCAGCGACACCTGGCATTTTTTCCTGGGATGGCTGGGTATTATGACGTTGTTTTCACTGCCCTTCAACTTCTCGACCTGGGTACTACAGGCCGCACACCGGTTTGATAAAATTGTGCAGATACGCATGATGCAAAACGGTTCTTTCCTGGTGCTGCTCTGCACCCTGTTTCTCCTGAAACAGGTGAACCTGCACAACGTATTATATGCATATACTTTGTCGCTGCTTTTAACCAGCATATACTGCATGATTTTTAAGTGGACCGAATTGCATACCCTGGCCGTACGCACCAAAGCACATGCCGTACAGCTTTACCGGTACGGGCGGATGATAGTGGGCAGCATGGTGACTTCTTCCCTGCTTACCTACTCTGATAACCTGGTATTAAGAACGATGATCAATCCTGCCGCAGTAGCGGTGTA
Organism: Chitinophaga eiseniae; assembly: GCF_012641265.1. Lineage (GTDB taxonomy): Bacteria > Bacteroidota > Bacteroidia > Chitinophagales > Chitinophagaceae > Chitinophaga > Chitinophaga eiseniae_A. Next base: position 1,071,829 of record NZ_JABAHZ010000001.1, read on the forward strand.
CAGCATCCCGCAGAAATTTATGGAGTTCATTGAAATTATCCTGCGGAGTTTTGTGGCCACTTCGCAGCCAACTATTTCTTCTGCGGCCAACCGGAACGACTGGAAGGAAGTATCCCGAGCATTTTGCCGTTATACCGGCACCATTACGATCATCATTCTACCCTTTATCATAGGGCTATTGATATTTACCAAACCATTGATTATGATACTGGCTGCCAAGGCCTATTTGCCGGCTACCGATATCGTGAGAATATTCCTGCTGTCGGGCATTCTCTACCCGATTGACCGTTTCATCAGCGTTACCCTGGACATGATCAACCAACCAGGCGTAAATTTTTATAAAAACCTGTTGAAACTAATTATAAATATTGTTCTGGATATATTACTGGTGTTGCTATTTACCGATATTCGCTCTGTGGCGATTGCCTCTTCCCTTAACCTGGTGTTTGCGGTAGTATTCGGTTATTATTTCCTTCACCGTTATCTTCCAGATGTGAAGTTGAAAGATGTATGGCTTTATGGTTGGAATGAATGCAAGATACTTTTGTCGAAATTAAAACTCTTCCGCTTACAGTATAAATAACTAACCATTTATGAGGATAGCTTTTATTATCCTGAGTCATAGGAATCCTCAGCAGTTATGCCGCCTGCTCGGCCGGCTGCAGCATCCGGCGGTTGATTGCTATATTCATCTCGATGCGAAAGCAGATATACGGGAATGGCAGGATGCTTTACATTTCCCTCAGGTCAGTTTTATCACCAAAAGAGCCAACGTTACCTGGGCCGGTTACGGCACCATCCGGGCGGCACTTAATGGCATTGAACACATTGGTGCCACCGGCAGGCAATACGGCTTTATCCACCTGATCAGTGCACAGGATTATCCTTTGGCAGACATTGACGTGCTGTATCATTTCTTCGCCAGCAATCCGGGGCAACAGTTCCTGGACCTGCTTCCACCGGAAGCACTCCAACCGATGATGACTAAAATCACCGCCTATTATTTTGAGGATCTCCGTTTTCCTGGCAAGTACCGGATGGCTTCCCTGCTCAACAAAATATTACCGGCCCGGCGCCACCCGTTTAATCTCAAGGTATATGGCGGCTCGCTCTGGTGGAGCCTTACACAGGAATGCGCGCTATGGTGCGCCCAATATGTAAAGGATCATCCCAGGCTGGAACGTTTTTATAAATATACCTGGGGGGGAGATGAATTTATTTTCCAGACACTCATTATGAACAGTCCATTTAAAGATACTGTCCGGAATAGTTACATGCGGTATATAGATTGGTCGGAAGGACATGCCCATCCCAAAACGTTTACCATACAGGATCTGGATAAGATATTGCAGTCGGGGCAACTGCTGGCACGTAAGTTTGATATGGACAAAACCCCGGAACTGCTGGACCGGATTGACCTGGCAACGCAGCGCTAGCCGGGTGAAAGTATTATAAAAAAAGAAAACCGTCGCTTCCGCAGAGACGGTTTCTTTTTTTACACTCGTTGCGTATATTATTTATTATCGAGTATTCTTTCTCCACAAAGTATTAAAGCCACCGGTAAAGTTGTAAGGCAGTATTTCTGCCACCTGGCAATCCAATGATTGCAGGAACTTCACCCGCTTGGTGATCAGTGAAAACGGGAATACGTCTTCCACAAAATTGGTTTTGGCAAAGCGTACTATTTTGAAATCGCTCGCAGCGGCCAGCTTCTGCAAATCCTTCACCGTAAAGAATTGCACGTGATCCAGGTTATCGGCCTGTGATTGGGCAGTAGTGCCTTTGAAGCCCAGTGCGTGTTTTACCTTATTAATATTTTTCCATAATGCCGGGTTGTTGCGTGCCTTCAGCATAGGCCGGGTAACACATAACTCTCTTGGCCCTTGTCCATTGGGAACGGTTACGATCAGCAGTCCATCATCCTTCAGGGAATCGTGGATGGTTTGCAGTAACAGCTCAGGTTGATCCAGGTGCTCCAGCACTTCGCTGCAGATCACCGCATCATATGTTTCCCCTTGTGCGGTGAGCGCCTCTGCGCTGATAGCCGCAAACTTCACATTGGGATAAGTATTCCGCGCATTGGCCACAGCAATGGTTTTTTCACTGATATCTATTCCCAATACTTCATAACCAAACTGTCCGAGGTGGCGGCTGATCACGCCGTTACCACATCCTACGTCCAGCACACGGCCTCCGTCGGGAATGTTTTTCTTCAGACTATCTGTTATAAAATTGAGGCGTTTTATATCAGTAATCCGGTCGTATTCGTAGGTGATTGCGGTCTTTGTCATATCAAAATTGATAAGTGTGTTATTATTTACAGAGCTGCTGGTACACAGCTGCTATTTTTTCGGTCATACCAGCTACGTTGAAGTGCGTAGCAATTTCAATTTTTGCGTTTTGCTGCAACTGATGGCGCAAACGTTCATCTGTGGCTACTTTTACAATAGCGTCTGCTAACGCAGGCACATTTTCCGCGGGTATCAGCAGGCCATTTTCGCCATCTTTCACCGCTTCTTTGGTGCCATCCACATCGCTGGCTATCACTGCTTTTCCCATGGCCATTGCTTCGAGTACCCCAATAGGGAATCCTTCCCAAAGCGATGGCAGGCAGTAAATATCAGCGGCATGGAGCACTGCTGGTATGTCCTGGCGGTAGCCGGCAAAGATCACCTGCTGTTCCACCCCTGCTTCACGGGCAGCAGCTACCGCTGCCGGCATCAGCTCCCCATCGCCAATCATGAGCAACTGCAGTTGCGGTACCTGTTGCAATGCCGCCGCAAACCCTTTGATCATCGTTACCGGATCTTTCTGGTAAGTCATCCGGGCAATAAAACAAATCAGCAGCTTATCCGCTGGTATCCCATACTCAGCCCGCAGATCCGGGTAAGTACCTCCAGGGTTAAACTTCCGCAGGCTTACGCCATTCCGTATCACTACCCCGGCAAAGCGCTTGAATGCCTTGATACCCGTTTGACGATTGGATTCAGACACACAGATATTCACCTGTGTTTTACGGGTAATAAATTTTTCTGCCGCAATACGCAGGCGCTTGGTCAGCGGATGCAGGCCTTCGTGAAACGACCAGCCGTGAATCGTGTATACCACCGGCAATCCCAGGCTACGTGCGGCCCACAACACATTGGAGTTCGCACGGGTGCCGTGCACATGTACCACATCGATCTGTTGCTGCTGTATAAAGCTCTTTACCCTTCTCCACACCCCTATGTCAAATGCTTTTTCACTGCCAATCACATAGGCTGGTACATTCATTTGTTTCAACGCGGTGATCATCGGCCCTTCTGTAAAAGAAAGTACTACCGGCTCAAATAAATCGCGGTCCAGCGTTGCCACCAGGTCCAGTACGTGGCTCTCGCCACCGCCAATCTTACCCTGACGGATGGTTTCCAGTACACGTATCTTGCCATTTACTTTTCCCATACTACAATTTTTCAATCCAGCGACTATACCATAATTGAAATACCAGCATGTTCCACAGTTTCTGGTGACTCACCTTTCCGCCGGATAAATAATGATTCAATAGTTGCTCTACATGTGGAACGTTGAACAAACCGGATTTTGCCAGGCGCTCACCGGATAAGTAATATTGCATCTGTTCCTTGAGGTCGTCGCGGAACCACTCCTGCAAAGGCGCAATGAATGGTCTTTTGGGGCGTTCCATCAGGGGCCTGGGAATATACTTATGTACGATCGTTTTCAGGATATATTTGTTGATCCCGTCTTTCGTTTTCAGGCTGGCAGGCACCTGGGCAAGGAATTCCACCAGGCGGTGATCCAGCATAGGTTCACGGCCTTCGATGCTAACAGACATCGTAGCCCTGTCGACCTTTACCAGGTTGTTATCTACCAGGAATGTTTTATAATCCACTGCCAGTAAGCGATTCAGCGGATCGTTCATGCGATCCAGTTCCCCGTTCATATCGAAGTTGGTTTTATAACCATCTACCGGGCTGGCGGTATAATAGTTTACTTCGTTTTCGGTGAGATACTGGCTGATATATTTCAGGGCGTGCTGTGGCTTTCCACTGGCCCAGATCAATTTCATTTTCTCGTAGCGGGACGCGAAGTTGTATTGCTTATTGAAATAAGGAATCACTTCCGGGGATACCACCGACATCGCCGCACTCAGGGTACGCTGAATCGGGCGGGGAAAGCTACCAGTATAGCGGAGCGACTGGTTAAACTTATTGTACCCGGCAAACACTTCATCTCCCCCATCCGCAGACAACACTACTTTCACTTCCCGACTGGCAAAACGGCTCACCAGCGTAGTGGGTACGGTAGAATTATCAGCAAAGGGCTCATCGTATATTTCGGGCAGATGATGCAATACTTCCTGTGCGTCTTTAGGTCCCACTATCCACTCGTGGTGCTCTGTACCCAGGTGCATCGCTATTTTCTTTGCTTCCCTGGACTCGTCCCACTGTGGCTCTTTATAGCCGATAGTAAAGGTTTTGATACGGCTGGAGGTATTGGACTGCAGTAAGGCCGCCACGCTGGCGCTATCGTATCCACCGCTTAAAAATACACCCACCGGTACGTCGGATACCATACGGTAGCTATACGCGCTATGCATCAGCTCTTCGGTATGACGGATCACATCCCCTTCAGACAGGTGCGTCAGCGGTTGTTTATACGCATTCAACACATTCCAGTACTCATGCTCGCTGATGACTTCCTTTTCCAGAGATACTTTCAGCAAGTGCCCTGGTTTGAGCTTATGCGTATTCCTGTAGATAGTGTATGGCGCCGGGATATAGCTGTATTGCAGGAACAGGGACAGACTTTTCTCATCAATTTCTTTCTTAAAAGAGGGATGCTCACAGAGTCCCTTTAACTCGGAAGCAAAAAGCAGCGTACGGTTGTGCCAGTAGTAGTACAGTGGCTTCACACCGGCCCTGTCGCGGAACAGGACTACTTCCCCTGCGTGGCGGTCGTAGATCACAAAGGCGAACATCCCGATACATTTATCCAGGATCTTACCCTGCCACTGCGCGTAGCCTTTTAGTAATACCTCGGTATCGGCGCCGGAGTGGAAACTGTGACCCAGCTTTTCCAGTTCGGTTCTGATCTCTTTAAAATTATATATCTCTCCATTGAAGATAATGGAATATTGTTCGAAGTGCATGGGCTGATGACCGGAGCTGGAAAGATCCAGGATCGACAGCCGGCGTTGCCCCAAACCGATGGAAGCATGTGGATGTTCATACACCTCATACCCGGCATCGTTAGGTCCGCGATGTGCCATCGCATCCGTCATACTGCGTAATATACCTGTATCTGATTTTTGGGTAAAATCAATAAACCCTGCTATGCCACACATATATTATCTGGTTTAGGATGTTTAAGGTTCCAGAAAATGCCATTCCAGAATGCTTTCATATGAACGGATTCCCTTTTTAATAGAAACTGCGCCGTGTTTTTGGGGATGGTGAAAAAGATAAAGTACAACATAAAAAACATCCGGGCTGGCAGTTTAACATTCCTTCGCATGAATAATATCCGGTTGCGTGTAATGTAGTATGTTTTCAGCGGGCTATTCTTCCCGGTAGTCATCGACTCTTTATGATAGATCAGGGATTTATACTGGTAGTATATCTTATATCCCTGGCGTTTGAATTGTTCACACCAATCAAATTCCTCGTAGTACAGGAAATATACTTCCGGCATGAGGCCTACCTTTTGTAAAGCAGCAGCAGACACCATCATAGCGCCACCATGTGCATAATGTGTTTCTGTAAACGCATCATACTGGCCCTTGTCCGTTTCCCGGCAACCGATCATGCTGTTCCTGCCGGTGAGCGTATCTACGGCTTTATAACCGGCGTATTCGATAGTGCCTTTTTGAAAGAAGTAATGAAATTTTGGACTTACTACACCTGCATCGGGATGCTGGCTAAACACTTCCAGTAATCCTTCTATCAGGCCTTCGGTAAATTCTGTATCATTGTTGACCAGGAACAGGTATTCACCCGTAGCGGCTTTTATACCCAGGTTATTGCCCCCTGCGAATCCGAGATTCTGTTCACTCAGTATAACCCTGGCAGCAGGGTATTCCTGCTGGATGGCCCCGGTGGGGTTTTCGGCAGAGGCGTTGTCAACCACAATCACTTCCAGGCGGGGGTAGCTGATGCGTTTGAGCGACGCCATCAGTTCCACTGTTACTTTAGCGTTATTGTAATTAACAGTGATAATGGATACCAGTGGATAATATGTATTATTTTCTGGCTGCATCTAATAAAGGGTTATTAATACCCGTTTGTGTATGAGTAGTGTGAATGAATGTTTTGTCGGCGCCTTTGAGGCGGAACAACAATAATATCATAATACCGATGGCCCTGGGCAATGCGATCATGGCGGTAACCAGGTATTTCCTGAAAAACTTTCCCGGGATGGGCAACAGGAGACTCAGCATATTTGCCATAAACAGCCCTGCCCACACATAAGCCGGAATAACCATAAAAGACTGCAACAGGAAACAAAGAGCGGTAATGAACGTTAGTGCGGCCAGGAGCAACATCCTTGGCAATAACGCATTCTGGCAAACGGCCAGGTTAAAGTAGTTGATATTACCCCTGAAAAGAGCTTTCCATCCGGCGCGCCAGTAAGTGCGTAAATACACCAATTGACTGGACATCCAACGTTTACGCTGGTTTTCAAATACGGCCGCATGCGTAATTTTCTCGTCAAATACGTAGGCGTCTTCCAGGTAGTGGATGCTATGCCCCTTTTCTATTACCAGCAGTTGTAACACTTTATCAAATCCACCGGTAGCCTGTATTTCGCTTAATATCTGTTTGATTAGCGGGTAATGAAACGCCATACCGGATCCGATAACAGAAGATGACAAACCCAATGCGTTAGCGCCTTTACGGTAAAGATGATTCGCTATAATTTCATTGGCGGCGTCCAGTATAGCAAAAGGCGTATCGAGATTCTTTGCTACCCGTTGACCTTGTATAGCGTGATATCCTTGCTGATAAGCGTGATTGATCTTTAATAAAAAGTCTTCTTCCAGCATATTGTCGGCATCGCAGATCAGGGCCATATCATAATTATCACCCAATTTCTCAAATGCCACATTCAGTGATTTGGCTTTGGTACTTTTATCAAATTTAACAGCGATCACGTTGGCCCCGGTAGCTGCCAGCTCTTCCAGCGTTCTCGGCTGGAGAGAATCAGCTATTACCACTACTTCAAACCTGGTAAGCGGGTAACGTAAGCGATTATAACTATTCACCGTCGATAAGATAATACTGTCCTCCTTATAGGCAGGAATAAGTATTGCGATCTTTGCAAAAGCAGTCGTTTCTTCGTAGCTAATCTTTTTTTTGCGGCTCAGGCGACCTGCTATGGATAACAAAAGATTATACAATACGCAACCGGCCAGGTAAACAAACAGTATTACTTCTATAGTAGCTATCATTATACATTATCTTTTTGTACAAGGGCAAATGGTGTGCTTGCCATCAGCCACATATCATATCTGAAGGAGCGGTTATGTGCGTAGTTAATATCCAGGTCTATTCTTTCCTGTACAGACATTTCCTTCTTTCCCCTTTTGCTTACCTGCCAAAGACCGGTGATGCCGGCAGGCGCCAGGAATCTTTCCACCCATTGGTCGGTGGTCAGCGTGGTAGCCTCATATAATGGTAAAGGACGATTGCCTACGAGCGACATATCTCCCTTGATTACGTTCAGGAGCTGGGGAATTTCGTCCAGGCTGGTATTGCGCAGGAAGCTGCCCAATTTGGTAACCCTTGGATCGTTGGAAACTTTAATGAAGGTAGGTCCGTTGCCCTGACCATCATCGTATTGGTTGAGATGTTTAATTTTATCCAGTTGCTTATCCGCATCTGGTATCATGGTACGGAACTTATAAAACTTAAATACGCGATAGTTCCTGCCGGCACGTTTGGCGGCATAAAATACAGGACCTTTTGACTCCAGTCTGATCATCACTGCAATAACCAGCAGGACGGGGCTTAACACGATCAGGCCACCGGCAGCCAGGGTAATATCCAGGGTACGTTTGAGCAGGTTACTGTAAAACTTGCCGGAATATAAGCGGGTACGCAGGCTGCTGCTTTTATAAACAGGAAACGTACGCATGCGCTTGAACTTGCTGACAATAGCAATTTTATTGTTCAGCATATGCCACGCGTCGGTGGTAATAATATCATCAATAAAGTTATAACGGGCAACCAGGGGTTTCAGTTCATCAAATCCTTTATCTACATATACGAAGAAAGGAATAGAACCCAGAAACTGGTGGCTGTTAAAAAAAGCATCCCATTCCGTTAATGTTGTTTCATAGTTGCTGTCAAACCCATAAATGATCGCTGAAGGCATTTTCTTGAAAACATGCTGCAGCTGATGAATTACTTTTCTTGCATCCTCTACTTGCTCTGTCACGACACATCTAAACTGACTATTTTCCGCCAGCATGGCTTTGTTGGGTTTGCCCACAAAAAGCACCACGCTTTCAGCATCTGCTACCTGGGTGAGTAAACTGTTTCTATTTACTTCCACACCTCTGATGCTCTTAACTTGCAGTAAATTGGGGGTAATGGTATTCATCGGTTAAAAATTGTAGTGTATTCGTTTGTGACAATAACATATTCATTAAATAGCGGTGGCGCTTAACTGCTTCTCCAGGATAAAGTCCACCTTATTTAATAGCTGCATTGGATCAAATGGCTTCTGCAACACTTCTCTTACACTATTGTACCGCGCAGTCAGATCATTGGTTTTGTCGGCATAAAACCCAGACAGCACCATTACGGGCGTATCCTGGTATAAATAGCTACCCGACAGGTAGTCCAGCAGTTCCCATCCATCAATATTAGGCATCTGTAAATCGGTAATAATTAAATCTGCTTTGTTACCATTCAGTAACCAGGTAATTGCTACCAAGCCGTCCTGCGCTGTTACCACGGAATACTCCTTCCCTAAAACCGCCTCCAGCAAATAACGCATCGGCATACTATCATCTATTATTAAAATTTTCTTTTTCATTATACCTTCTTTTCAAACAATTATTTAAAACTGTTACATGGTGGTTTGCAAAAATTTTAGCGCAAACTCCCGAAGGCTTTTGATGGGATCTGGTCAATTATCAGTCAGGTAAGTTACCTAATGCGGTCTTTGCAGGGGATATGAGAGAGGAAAAATGGTTTTTTCATGCTTGTTGTGTATTCCCGAATCTTCACTCGATGAATATGAAAGCAAAAGTATAGTTTTAAAAATACCAGCGATATTTTTTTTTGTAAACGACCCAAATTGGAGGGTAAGTGTTGTAATTTTTGAGGTAAACGGTCATTTACATTTCAATAAAGTGCTCTGGAGCATGAACTAACACAAATTACGATTTGCGTATCATTTAAATTACAATACTTTTGTGAAGAAAACAAATAAGCCCCTTTAAGTTTTGCTGCTATGTCCACCTTTTTGTCTGTGATCTTTTGGCTAAGCCTTTTTATAGTATGCTACAGTTATGTAGGATATGGCCTGCTATTATATTTCGTTATACGTGTGAAGCGTTTATTACACGGGCATTCACAGCATGGCGACTCATCCTTTATTCCCTCTGTAACTTTTCTTGTTGCCGCCTATAATGAAGAAGATTTTATCGCCGAAAAAATAAAGAACAGCCTGGCGATGGACTACCCTGCCGATAAAATCCGTTTCATTTTTGTAACAGACGGATCATCGGATCGCACCAATGAAATAATAGCACAGTATCCACAGGTAACTTTATTATATCATCCTCAGCGCAAGGGTAAAATGGCCGCTGTCAATCGCGCCATGGAACAGGTACACACTCCCTTTGTGGTACTGTCGGATGCCAACACGCTATTGAATCCCAGCGCCGTGTCCCTGCTCATGCAACACTTTGCTGATCCTGCTACCGGCGTAGTGGCCGGAGAAAAAAAGGTGATGCCCACCACCGGCGGCGCAGAAGCCGAGGGAGAAGGCATGTACTGGAAATATGAGTCCCTGCTCAAAAAATGGGATGCGGAGCTCTACAGTGTCATGGGCGCGGCGGGCGAACTCATCGCCCTACGTACGGCGCTGTACGAACACCCGGAAGAAGATACGATCCTGGATGACTTTATGATCTCTTTCCGTATCAATATGAAAGGATATAAAGTGATGTATGAACCAGCAGCCTATGCCATGGAAACTTCTTCTGCCTCCCTTGGAGAAGAATATAAACGTAAAGTAAGGATATCTGCCGGCGGGTTCCAGTCAATGGGCCGCCTGCTCCCGCTGCTCAACCCTTTCCGCTATCCCAAAATTACGTGGCAATACATTTCCCACCGGGTACTCCGGTGGACCCTGGCCCCCTTATCGCTGCTCCTGGCCATCATTAGTAACACCTTATTGGTGATCGGTCAGGCAGGCAATATTTATGTTGTGACGTGCATCGCACAAGTCTGCTTCTATGGAGCTGCGCTCGTAGGTTATCTTCTCGCTAAACGCCAGAAAAAAGTGAAATACTTTTATATCCCATTCTATTTCGTATTTATGAATGTAGCGGTTTACATCGGTTGCATACGCTATTTCAGGAAGCGACAATCCGCCGTTTGGGAACGGGCGCAAAGAAGTGTAGCCGTGCAGTAATTGCCCCCTTTGCTTTTTTTATTCACAAGGCAGATGTTCGCGTTTACCAGCCAAAAGACGCCGTTTACCAAAAAAAATATAATATATACGAACAGTTATTTATTTTAGCAGGGAATAAAGGAAATTGAATAAAGAGATAGTGTCCTGCTTTTTGAATGGACAGACAATGCAACGACATCAGTGAATAAGTTAATTCCCTGACCACCATTTCCCCTCAGCCTTATCCTTCGACAAAGCCACCATGCTGACAGACGAGTGTCTGATACAGCCAGTAATTTTTACCATCTCCTCTGAACGAAACGCAATTCCGGTTTCCCGGAGTTTTAACTGTGACATTTTTATTCCTTCAGTCATGCCGAAAGCTGTAGGATCACGCAATACAATATACTTCTATGAATCGAACTTTACACCGCATGCTCCTTATGATGCTGCTTGCATTGGGCTTTCTCCACGAAGCCAATGCGCAAACGGCATTAAACCCCAGTGATCCGGTGATCACTTACAACTCTGCCAACCCTCCTGCCACTCCGCAGTACGACAAAATCGTAAAATGGGTAAGAACAGTAAGAATGAGCTACAACACCGATTCTTATAAATGTTACATTTATAAGAACATGGCGTTTCGTCTCAAATTCCCTAAGACCTACGTCCCTGGCACCAATGATGGAAAAAAATATCCCATCTACCTGTTCTTCCATGGTGTAGGAGAAAAAGGAACAATTTACGATAACGAATTCCAGTTATTGTGGGGCGGCCAGCTGTGGGCTTCCCGTGTTGACGCCGGTACATTCGATGGTTACCTGATCTATCCCCAAAGCCAGGGCGGCTATTGGGGGCCCAACGATTACGATAACCTGAAAGAAGTAGTAGATTCTATTGTGGCTTCCTGTAAAGGCGACCCCGATCGTTTATGCGTTAACGGTTTATCCGGTGGTGGATGGGGTACCTGGGAGTTTGCATTACGCTATCCCCAGCTGACTGCTTGCTTCCTCCCTATGAGCGCCATGACGCTGGATTATGCCAATCACATCAATAGTTATAAATTCACTCCCCTGTGGCTCTTCCAGGGTGGCCAGGACGGTAACCCCGCTCCTTATACTACCAACCAGGTAGCAGCACAAATTGTGGCGGCAGGTAGTGACTTCAAACTCACTACATATCCAAATGATCCGCATAATACCTGGGTGGACGCCTGGAATGAACCTGACTTTGCGCCATTCATGCTGAGGGCCAACCGGCTAAATCCCTGGCCCCTGTTTGGATCTACGACCTTCTGTGCCGGGCAGTCGATTACCATTGGTATAGCACCCGGATTCCAGCAATATGAATGGCAAAAAGATGGCGTTACCGTTTACACTGGTACAGCCGACTCCCTGGTAGTAACCCTGCCGGGTAGTTATCGTGTTAGGGGACAGTTGCCCACCGGATGGACCGGATGGTCTCCTACCCCGCTGGTGACAAGTTATAAACCTGCTTCACCGGCACCGGTTATTACTACCTCCCCTGCACTTGCCAGCAATGTATTACCTGCCCTCGATGGCAGCACCAGCATTACTATGCAGGTACCTGCCGGCATGACCCAGTATGAATGGATCAATGGCAGTAACCCAACTGTACTCAGCAACACCAATACGCTTACTACGTCTACACCTGGTGCATACGTGGTAAGGGTTACAGCGCCCAATTATTGCATAGGCACCTATTCCGACACCTTCCGGGTGGTGAATGCCACCGGTATCAACGGTCCGGACCCAATTGGCAGCCTCGTAGTAAGCAGCTTCACCAAAACGTCTATTTCCCTGTCCTGGACAGAGAATCCGACCCCTGCTTTCAATGAAAAATACTTTGAAATATACAGAGCTACCCAAAGCGGTGGGCCATATATTTTAGTTGGCAAGAACAACTCAGGTGTGGTGACTTTCACTGACGTGAACCTTATACCTGGTACCAACTACTTCTATAAAGTACGTCCGGTTAATGATAACGCAGCCGGGCCTGTGTCTGCTGAAGTTAAAGGAACAACTGTTGCAGATAGTTCCGCTCCTTCTGCCCCTCCATCATTAGCCATTAGCAGTTATACCAATAACCAGGTGGTATTAACCTGGCTTGCCGCCACAGATGATGCGGGTATTGCCGGTTATGACGTGTATGCCAACGGCGTACTGAAAATGTCTGTCGGCAATGTATTAACCGCCACTGTTACCGGTCTGACCGATGGCACCCTGTACAACTTCTATGTGAAAGCAAAAGACCTGTCGGGTAAAACATCTACGCCAAGTAACCAGGTAACAGTTAGAACTAAAAAGGCAAACCTGTCTTACAAGTTCTATAATGGTAGCTATACCAGCTTACCTAACTTCAGCACGCTGACACCAGCTCAAACAGGTAAGGCCTATGTCCCGGATCTGTCCATAGTACCGGCTGGCACTACCACCAATTATGCGATCATGTGGACTGGTTACATCCGTATCCCGGTTACCGGTACCTATACGTTTGAAACCTATTCAGACGATGGCAGCAAGCTGTATTTCAATAAAACATATTCCTACCTGGCCACTGCTACTGTCAATAATGACGGTTCACACGGCGCCACCTATGCTTCAGGTACCGTAACTGTCAATGCAGGTGTATACCCCATTACCGTTACCTACTTCCAGGGCGGCGGTGGCTCTGCCATGAACGTGTACTGGACCAGCACTGCTGCCGGTATTACTACCCGTACACTGATTCCGGATGTTGCTTTCGTGGATACTTCCGTGGTAAATGGCAGCGCACCTGCAGCGCCATCTAACCTGGCAGTTACTGTCAATAATTACAGTAAGCTCAACCTGACCTGGAAAGATAACAGTACCAATGAAACAGGCTTCGAAATTTACAGAAGCACCAGCAGCTCCGGCACCTACAATATCGTAGCTACTACCGCAGCTTCAGCTATTGCATATACCGATACTGCACTTAACGCCAGCACCACTTATTATTATAAAATAAGAGCCATTGGTCAGTATGGCGAATCTGCCTATACTACCGTGGCCAGCGCTACTACTGCGGCGAAACCATTGCCGCCAACAGCGCCTTCTAACCTCGTTTTACAGGCATTGTCTACTTCCGTGGTGAAACTCACCTGGACTGATACCACCACCATTGAAACAGGTTATGAAGTACAACGTTCACTGGCCGACAGCCTGCATTTCAGCTCCTTTAAAACACTGGGCGCCTTCGCTTCCAGCCAGGGAACCTACTCTGACTCTACGTTAGCAGCTAATACAGTTGTATACTATAAAGTAAGGGCCTTCGGAGAAGGTGGTTACTCCGCATTCACTGCGGCTGCAGGCACCAAATCGCTGAATAATCCGCCTAAGATGGCGCCTATCAGCAGCCAGACTATCCGCTATGGTACTACGCAGTCCATACCGGTAAGCGCTACGGATGCAGATAACGATCCGATTACTTTCAGTCTCTATAATGCACCTGCCTTTGTATCCCTGCAGCAAAATGCGGGCGTTACCTCCCTGTACCTGGCGCCTACGGCGGCACAACAGGGTACCTACAACGGTATCGGCGTAATTGCAGCAGATAACAACGGTGGTAAAGACACTGCCCTCTTCAACCTGGTAGTGAACGACAACTATCCGCCGGTGATTGATTCAGTAGCCGGATGGAGCGTCAATGAAGGCACTACCACCACTGTGAAGGTATCCCTGCATGACCTGAACCCGGGTAATACCTTTACCTGGACAGCCCTGCAATTGCCGGCCTTTGCCAGCATAGTAAGCGCCAACGACACCTGCCTCCTGACTTTAGCGCCAGGATACAGCGATGCGGGCACCTATGTGGTAAAACTGCAGGCAGCGGATAATGCCGGTGGTATCGACGTACGCAGCTTTACACTTACGGTAGTAGACAGGCCTACGCCGAACTATAAGCTGTTCCTCAACTTCAAACTCAACAACAACGTAGCTGCACCGTGGAACAATATCTTCGGTACTACTACCACCAACCTGAAAGATGATGGTGGCCGGGTAACCAGTGCCGGTCTTACTTTCGATGAAAGTTGGTGGGCAGCAGGTACAGAAGGTGCTGTTACCGGTAACAACAGCGGTGTATATCCTGATTCCGTGCTGGCAGAATACCTGTATTTCGGTTCTCTGCCTGGATTCTTCACCGGTGCACCTTCCATGCACGGTCATATTACCGGCCTGGAAACAAACAGGACTTACACCGTGAAGTTCATCTGCGACAGTAAATGGTGGGCGCCTCAACCAGACAATGGTAGTACACAATACACCATCAATGGTGTTAGCCAAACACTGCGTGCGCAAAACAATACCAGCAATCTCGCTGTATTCCAAAACGTATCGGCAGATGCCAATGGTGAAATCAAATTCACGCTCAGCATCCCTGCTGGCGGCCAGGTAGGCTACCTGAATGCCATGGAAATTGATGCCGGCGGCGTAGGCGATACTACCGTAACAACTAACCATCCACCGGTATTAACTGATATCAGCAACCAGACACTGGATGCAGGTACTACCCTCAGCGTGCCGGTAGTGGCCAGCGATCCGGATGGTAACCCGATCAGCTATAGCATGGTTAACCAGCCATCTTTCGTAACGCTGGTACAGTCAGGTGGTAGTGAATCCCTGTCTATTGCACCTCCAATGGGTACCTCAGGCACCTTTAACAATGTCCAGGTGATTGCCAGGGATTCTTATGGCGCCGCAGATACCACTACGTTCAGCATTACAGTGAATACGCCAGCTGGTTCAAGCGGCAGCTACAAGCTGTACCTGAACTTTAAACTCAACAACACGGCTCCGGCTCCATGGAATAACCTTGCCAACGGCACTGTATCCGGCCTGAAAAATGACCAGGGCCAGACGACTACCGTAGGAATGAGATTCGACGAAAGCTGGTGGGCTGCCGGCGTAGAAGGTGCAACTACCGGTAACAACAGCGGTGTTTATCCTGATGTGGTACTCCAGGAATACCTGTACTTCGGATCACTGCCAGGCTTCTTTAACGGCGCCCCGGTAATGCACGGACACCTGACCGGTTTAAGCGCGAATACTACTTATACCATCAAATTCCTGTCAGACAGTAAATGGTGGGCGCCGCAACCAGACAATGGCAGCACCCAGTTTACGATCAACGGCGTCAGCAAAACGCTGTATGCACAAAACAATACCACCACTACTGCCGACTTCGCCAACCTGACAGCAGATGCCAATGGTGAAATTGCCTTCACCCTCAGCATCCCGGCAGGCGGCCAGGTAGGCTACCTGAATGCCATGGAAATTGATGCCACCTCCAATGTCCAGACCTTAAACACTGCAAAGACAATGGTGGCAGATGTAACGAACCATCAGCTTGCCCTGACATCAGACGGTGCTAATAAAGGCAGTATCCAGGCCAATATCTATCCAAATCCATATGTAGATAACCTGGCCATAGATATGACCTTACGGAAGTCAGCGCCTGTGATGATGATAGAAATTACTGACCTCAGCGGTAAACGCCTCTATACAGAAACCCGGAAGGAAGTACCGCAAGGTAAGAACCTCATCCGGATCAACACCAGGAGCAGTATCAGCTTACCAGGTATTTATATTCTGAAGATGACTACTTCGACCGGCGAAACCAAGAGCGTTAAACTTGTCAAGGGAAATTGAGTTGTAACTGAATGATTATGATCAAAGTAGAACCGCTCCGAAATTTTCGGGGCGGTTTTCTTTTAGTTAAATTTGCGTTACCCCCCAAACTTCAGCGATAACCAACTAAAATTTATGTTTCGCTTAAAAATAAAGTGTCTTTTAATATAATCTTTTACCTTTGACTCATAACCGGATATACCAGGATACTTATGTTCTCCCGGATATCTCCCCCATAACCTCATCCTCGATAAAACCAGAATTTGAAGGGCAATAAGCCCAACATTAGTTAGATTTTTTACCATCTCCTCTGACACTCCAGTATCTGCGCCGGGACAGGACTTCTATACATGTATATCCATGCTCCTCCTCTGCGTATTACAGTAAATTTTAGCAAAAGGAAAAATTATATATGGACATCGTGTATTTCATAAAGGCGTTACTCAAAAAGAAATGGTGGATACTGCTCAGCACCATCGCTGCAGTGGCTGCAGCCTTTGCCTTTACCATCGGTAAACCCAAATTATACGCATCCACCGCCCAAATGGCGACCGGATACACTACCAACGAGCAGATTAAATTAAGAGATGAAAATGTTAACCTGTTTGAGGCAGACGTTAAATTTGATAACGTCATAGAAAATATTAATTCGCCACTCGTTACCGGGCTGTTGTCCTGTAACCTGATGCTGCATGATCTCACCAGCAATAAACCTTTCCGTCAGCTTACAGAACAGGAGCTGAAAAAACCGGTATACCTCTCGGCCAATAAAGAAGAAATTGCCCGGGTATGCCGCCAGAAAATTGATTCCCTGCAGATACTCTCCTCTTCCGTTCCAGAAGAAAGGAGGATCCTTGAGTTTATGAAACTCTATAAATACGATTATGAGAGCATCCGTAAAATGATGCTGGTAGGACGCCTTCAGCGTACAGACTATATCAACATCATTTGCTATTCAGAAAATCCGGAGTTGTCTGCCTACGCGGTAAATACACTCTATAAAGAATTTATCCGCTTTTATCGCAGCTCCCGTTCCGAACGCTCTGTAGAAAACGTAGAAACATTTGAAGCGCTGGTAGAACAGAAAAAACGGGAACTGGATCAGAAAGTAGAAGCACTCAGGGGATATAAAACTGCCCAGGGTGTGTTGAACGTAGAAACAGCCAGTGGCAACGAGTGGGACCTGATCAAACAATTTGAAAAATCCCTCTCCGATGAAAGGGCTAACTACAACAACCTGCAGGCTTCTCTCAATAACATCAGCATGCAATTAGCCCAGGCCAATAGTGGCAAGCCTGCCTATTCCAACTCAAATGCCGAAATCATTTCGCTGAGAAGACAAATCAACGACCTGAATGATCAATATGTGAACGGCGGCTCTACCGACAATGCGCTGGCCGATAAAATAAAAACACAGCGCGCCCGCCTGCAAAAAGCCATGCTGGATGCTTCTACCCCTTCCGGTAAAGTAAGCAGCAAAGAAGAATTACTGCAGAGCAAGGAAGCACTGGAAGCACAGGTAAGCGCCTCCAGGCTGAACATCAGCGCCCTGGAGAATAAAATCCGTAACCTGCGCTCCTCTGTTGGTTCCTACGCCAATAAAGAAGCTACCGTTACCTCACTGCAACAGGAAGTTACCCTGGCACAGGAAGAATATAATAAACTGAAAGAAAAATTGGGATCTGCCCTGGACAACCGCAACGTACCACAGGATAACTTCCGCCAAACACTAATAGGACAACCTGCCTTTACACCGGAATCGTCCAAACGCCTGGTGATCATGGGTATGTCTGGTATGGCCGTTTTCATGATTGCCTGTATCAGTATCCTGTTCAAAGAGTTTATGGATAACTCCCTGAAATCTCCTTCCATTTTCAACCGCACTTCCGATTTGAAGCTCATTGCTACCATCAACCACGCTAACCTGCAGCGCTATAAACTGCTGGAAATATTACAACGGAAAGCAGATGAATCGCAATGGCTGAAAAGACAAAATATTTTCCGCGAGTTGCTGCGCAAACTCCGGTATGAGCTGGAAAGCAGCGGCCGCAAGGTATTCCTGTTTACCAGTACAGAACCCCAGCAGGGTAAAACCACCCTGCTGCAGGCAGTGGCCTATAGCCTGAGCCTGAGCAACAAAAAAGTATTGGTGATCGACACCAACTTCTGTAACAATGATCTGAGCGTACAGATGGAAGCCAAGCCTACACTGGAGTTCTTTTCTGTACCCCCTGCTGAATTCAGCATCGAAAAAGTGAAAGCGATTGTGACAACATATGAAGCGCCAGGTATTGAAGTGATTGGCTGCCGGGGTGGTGATTATACCCCTTCCGAAATTTTGCCTCCCAATCACCTGCTCAACTACCTGCCAGAGCTCAAGCAATATTACGATTACATCTTAATGGAAGGTGCACCACTGAACGATTTCACCGACAGCCGTGAGTTATCTGTATATGCAGAAGGAGTGATCGCCATCTTTTCTTCTCACTTAAAAATGAAACAAATAGACCGGGAATCATCCGAATTCCTGGAATCGCTCGGCGACAAGTTCCTGGGAGCTGTCTTGAATAACGTTAAGGAGGATTACATAGAATTGTAAACTTCTCTAAAATTAAAGGTCCTTTGAAACTTCACGACATATTTAGTTTACGCCCCGAGAATAAAGCGTCGCGCTACGCCTGGATTGACTATGCAAAAGGCATCGCTATTATCCTGGTTGTATACCGGCATTTGGCCTATGGGCTTGTAGCCAGCGACATTGTATTACCCAAGCAAGTACTGGCTACCAACGATATGTTATACAGTTTCAGGATGCCGCTCTTTTTTTTACTGTCAGGCATTTTCTTCAGCAGAAGTGTAGGAAAACGTGGTCCCGGAACATTCCTGGTGAACAAAGTGAATACATTACTATATCCATACCTGCTTTGGGCGGTGATCCAGATCACCCTGCAGATATTATTTTCAGACTATAGTAATGCTACCCGTTCCATCGCTGATTATCTGAACATTTTTATTCAGCCGAGAAAGCTGGATCAGCTGTGGTACCTGTTTGCCCTGTTTAATGTAACGATGCTGTACTTACTGTCATCGCTCGCAATAAAAGAACGAAAAGCATGGCAACTGGTCATTGGACTGGCGTTGTTGGGGATAGCGCCCTATGTGCAGCCGGTCAGCACCTTTTACGATATAGCGATACACTATATTTACTTTGCCATCGGGGACATAGCCTCCGGCTATTTTTTCGAGGAAAAAACGCAAAGGCAGTTTTCCAACCCAATTAACCTGCTGCTGCTCGCGCCAGTATTTGGTTTATTGCAATGGTATTACCTGTATCATCAGCAAATGAGCCTGTATGTCCTGATGCTGATTGCACTCAATGGATGTTTGTTTGTGATGATGCTTTCGTCCTGGCTGGCCAAACGTCAACTGATGGGATTCCTGGGCGTAATAGGTCATTATTCGTTGTACATCTACCTGCTGCACATTACCATATTCGCGGTATTGCGCGCAGTATTGGTGGGAATAGGTATCAGCAATGGCATAGTGCTTTTACTGGCATTGATACCCACTTCCATCTTCCTGTCGATTATCGCTTACCGGGTATTGATACAATTAAAATGCGGCTGGTTGTTTACAGGACCATTTGGTCAGCATAACGCCAATAATAAAACAGCATTGCCATCTTAAACATGAAAAAGCAAACTAAAAATAAGCCAATTGACCAACACCTGCACCAGGTGCTGATCCTCATTTTTATAGTGCTCACAATTATCGCTATGGCGGTTAAAATAGTTTTCTTATAAATTCTATTCAGTGGAAGTAGCGAAAAAAAATATCTTCAACATCTTCATTATTATCTGCTGGGTAATACTTGTACCAGTTATTGCCTATACAAGCTCCCAGGAGGTAAAGTACACTGCTTTGCTGATAGGTGGGGTAGTAGGTATTAGCGTAGCGTTAATTTCCGTGCTGAATTACCGGGCAGGTTATTTTATTTCCTGCACCGTAGCGCTGACTGTTCGATTGCTGGAGCGAATGTCTGGCACAGAAATCCCCGTGGGCGTGCTGATAGATGCCATCCTGCTGATAACGCTGGTCGGCAGTTTGCTAAAACAGGAAGATAATAATATCAAAAAGGTAGACTTCCTGCGGGATCCTGCCATCATTACTTTCTATATATATGGCGGGTATATCCTGTTGCAGTTCTTCAACCCGGCGTTTGTATACGACCGGCATGGCTGGACTACCTTTGCCCGGGTATATGTACGTAATATGGTAGCCATGTACCTGGTGATGAGAATTGTGAGAAATATGGATGACCTGAAATTCTACCTGAAGTTCTGGATCATCATGCTTACCATCGCGGCTTTCTATGCCTGTATCCAGCAATGGTTTGGGCTGATGCCTTTTGAGAAGGCCTATATTGCGAGGTACCCGGAAAAATTTAAGACCGTACTGATCTTAACCGGTATCCGCATCTTCTCCTTTGTGTCTGATCCGGCAGTATTCGGGGTGATCATGGCCTGTGGCTGCATTATCAATATCGTGCTGCTCACGAGTTCCATGAAACTGATTTCTCCGGCGAAAAAGGCTTTCCTGGTATTTTCATTGATACTGCAGTTTATGGCCCTGGGATTTTCCGGCACGCGTACCGCATACGTTATGGTGCCTATGGGCCTTCTGATCATGGTGTTTGTGAATATGCGGCACCGCAACACGATTATCGGCGCGCTGGTGTTTGTAATGGCCTTCCTGGTATTGATGTTTGGTCCGTTCCACGGCAACTCTACTGTGATCAGGATGCGTAGCGCCTTCTCGGGTTCGGAAGACGCTTCTCTCAATGTAAGGGAAGTAAACAGGCATCGTATTCAGCCTTATATCTTCAAACACCCGATCGGTGGAGGTTTTCTCAGCTGTGAACCGGGTTCGGGTAGTGAGCTGGATGGATTTCCTCCCGACAGCGGTTACCTGCGTACCGTACTGGAACAGGGCTTAATTGGCCTGACGCTAGTGTTGATCAATATTTTCATCATGATGCGGTACATGGTGTCAAACTATTTTGCTGCGCGAACGGAAACGGAAAAGCAGTTTACCCTGGTCATTCTCTGCGTCATGTTTGCCATAGTGGTGAGTATGTATGCCCAGGAATCGTCCGGATTGATTGAATCTGCCCTGCTGTACTATGGCTTAAATGGGATCACTATAAAGTTAAAATATCTACTATCATCTCCAAACATCACATCATGAAACGCGTATTATTATTTTTATTGGTAGCATTCACAGGAACTATAGCGAAGGCCCAGCAAGCCGACACCGCTGTCCTGCTGCGTTTACCCGCCGATCAGCCTACTGTTGCCCGGTTAAAGGAAAGACTGGTAGAACTGGCCTATCAGAATCCCCAGTTAAAAGAAATCGATTTTAAGAAACAGATTTCTAAATATGAAGAAAATAAAGCTAAAGCAAGCTGGCTGGATATGCTCACCGCTGCGGGTAACCTCAACGAGTTCACCATCAAAGGAAGTGGTACTACCAACAATAATACCCTGTATCCAAGATACAACTTCGGGGTAATGGTTCCCATTGGCCACCTGATCAGCATTCCTAACGATGTTAAAATAGCCAAGGCAAACGGCAAAGCACTGGAACAACAAAAAGAAACCGGTAAACTGGCGCTGAAAGCAGCGGTACTGAGAGCCTACGAAGACTATGCCGCCAACAAACAATTGTATGAGCTGCAATTGCCATTACTGGAAGATGCCTACAACCACTACAAACAGGTAGAATCCAGGTTTTCCAAAGCCGATCAGAATACGCAGGTAGAAACTTTAAATGAAGCGTATCGTCTTTACAATGCTGAAATGGTAAGAAAAGTAGCGTTGGAAAGAGATGTAAAACAATCTAAAATAGCGCTGGAAGGTATTATCGGTAGTTCTATGGAAGAAGTACTGCTGCATTTATAATCAGGGGGGCTGCCGGTGGAAGTATGCCGGCAAATAAATTTGTACAATGAGATTGACGTTAGTAATTGGATTAATGCTGCAGACAATGGTGTTGGCAGCGCAGGATTTAAAACCATTTCAGGCGATACAGGTGCAGATAACGCCCTGGCATCATATACCGGCTTTGCTAAAGCTGCCGGATAATATGAAACCTGGTAAACGTTACCCGATATTAATCTGCCTGCATGGCAGAAGTATTGCCGGTACGGACCTGACAAAGATATTCAGACAAGGGGTGGCCCGGCAAATGCATGAGGGCAAAAACATAGATGCTGTCAACAAAACAGACGGCAAAAAATATGAGTTCATTGTCCTGGCGCCATTGGCCACCAGCTGGTCACTGGGCCCGGAACACCTGGATGCTGCGCTGACGGATGTACTGAAAAGATATCCTATCGATTCTTCCCGTGTATATATCACCGGCTATAGCGCCGGCGGATGGTCGGTAGGAATGGCGGTTACCGACAAACGAATGGCGAAGCGAATCGCTGCTGCTGTAAATATGTCGCCCGCCACGATCGACGCAGAAAACCTGAAAAGCTTCCAGGTAACAGCGCAAAACAATATCCACGTATGGTATTTCGGGGGCATTGAAGAGCCGGTATTCCTGGGCAATTGCAAGCTGTTTGCCGACAGTACCAATAAATATAAACCCGGGCTTACCAAACTAACGATTGGTGACCATAAGCACTGCTGCTGGGAACAATATTACAACCCCTCCTATCGGGAGAATGGAATGAATATTTACGAATGGCTGCTGCAATTCAAACGATAACCAGGTATGGCTTCTTTTAAAAAGTGGTTATGTATTACGGGCGCCGGAGCATTGGTGGTGTTCATATCAGGTTTCCTGCTCTTTAAAAGCAGGCAGGAAACTGCTGTCATGAATGAAGCCGCGAGAGCAGCCGCTCCCGGGCGGTTTATCCGGCTCCCGCAAGGCCTGGTGCATTACCGCTTGTCAGGCCCCGATACGGCCAGATTATTGGTACTGATTCATGGCGGCGGCTCCAGTGGCATGGAAGTATGGAAATACAATGTGCCCTTTCTCCTGTCTAAAGGCTACCGGGTACTTACCTACGATCTGTACGGCCGGGGGTATTCCGACCGGCCGGAAACTACTTATGACCTGCTGCTGTATCGCCGGCAGCTCAGCAGCCTGCTGGATACGCTGGGCATTCACCAGCCCTTTGATTTGATTGCGATGTCGATGGGAGCAGCGATCGGACTGGACTATGCGGCCACGCATGCCAGCCAGGTAAAACAGATCATTTTACTGGGTCCTGCTGCCAGCGGAGATCTCCATCCCAGTCCATTCCTGAAAGTTCCCGTCATTTCTGATATTTTGATGAGTGGGTACTGGTATCCCCGGGCTATTGAAAATCAACGAAAGGAATTTGTCAATCAACCCTTGTTTAACGACTATGCCAAACGGCTGAAGTACTTCTACAATTTTAACGGTTATAAACGTATTACCCTGTCTTCGTGGATGAATATGCTCAACCAGAGCCAGTTATACCTGTTAAAACAGGTTGCCCCGCAAAAGATATTGCTGATTTACGGCAAACAAGATCCTTTTTTCCCGCGGGAAAAACTGGATACTTACACCTCCTTATACCCAACTTTAGCAGTACATGAAATAGATAGTGCGGGACATATGCCGCATTATGAACAGCCAACACAGGTAAATAGCCTCATGTGGGAGTACCTGCAGGCAAAGGATTAATTTTCACTTCCCTGCCATCTAACAACAATCGCCCTCCCGGTAAACCAGGATGGCGATTGCTTAATATGGTAACTCCTATACTGTTTTAAACAGAAGCAGTATCGGGAGATGAATTATTTTTTATAGCCAATCGACAGCAACGGAGACCCTGCCATAGGCATGTAATAGTTGTTGATATCCACCAGCGCTGAGTCAACGGTTGGTAATTTAGCATTGGCGTAGCCACCGGTACCTTCTGTAACCGTACCACCATTTTCAGTATAGATGTACGCGTTAGGATAGATCGTGCCACCAGTAGTACGAGGCTGGATGATAGCATTCGAATTAACAACCTGCGGAGCAGTCATACCCAGGTAACCATTGATGCGGATACCCACACCACCAATACGGGCAATGGTGTTGTTAACGATTTGTACTACTGCATTGTTGGTACCTCTCAGGCTAACACCATCCAGCTGGTTGTCTCTGAACAGGTTGTTTTTGATAATGTGCGTAGCGCCATTTTCACCAGAACCGTAGAACTGGCAAAGTTCACCCCAACCATCGTGTACATAGTTATCGTGCACATTGGTGTTGGTGGTACGGCCACCGATTAAGATACCACCTGCATCAGCACTACCATGTTTGGTAGCCCAGTTGGTTACTTCGTTACCGTATACTTCCAGGCCATCAATGGCAGAAGTTTGAATACCATCCGCACCGCTGCCAGATACGCTGTTATTATAGATCTTCACATTACGCCATTTGATGGGTTGCGCGTACTGTTGTCCGGAAGTAAATCCTGATGGAGCTCCATAATAAGGTGCATTGGTCGTCATGTCCCAGTAAGTAGCGGTATGACCGATATACATGGCTTCATTGAAAGTGCCGCTGATAGATACGTCATGTATCAGCAGGTTTTCCATGTATGAATTTGGATACTGTGTAGTCGCATCGCTGGCAACCACTTCTGTTTTTGCCCACAAACCGGTACCGCCGTTCTGAATGGTGATGTTGCTTACTTCAAAGTTATCTGAGTGTTTGGCAAGTGCCACGTTAAAATAAGCTTGTCTGCTGCTTTGTGTACTACCGCTCACAACAAAGTTAGATTTTGAGCTCTGACCTCCTACTTTTACATAATGACAATCGCTGAAGCTGAGTGCAGTAGCCCAGGATCCACCGTTCCAGGTTGGGTTTCCAATAGTGGTAACAGTGCCGGTAGCGTTACGAACAATGATAGGACTACCTGCGCTTCCACGTAAGTTGTTAAAAACAACAGCGGCGAAGTTTCCTTTAAGGCTTATTACATCTCCTCCTTTATAAATACTACCATCTACCACGAGGTGGCCGGCAGCATCAGGTACAAGTATATATTCCTTTCCGGTAATGGGTGCTGTTGTAGCAACCGTATCAGTTGGTGTTGAAGGTTTAAGTTGGTCCAATTGCGCCTTATTACAGCTTTCCGCTGTAATCATATATGTCAGGGCAATTGATAAAATCGTGAACATAGTCAATCGTGCAGTGCTAAAATGCCTCATGGTTTTTCAAATTATTTGTATGGTTTCAATAAAATATTTACTACTAAAAGTTTAATAGCAAATGGTGATCATCTGATATGGACTCGGTTTTTCTAAAAAATAACTGCACACATATTAACGTCTCCGGAAACAATTAAAACGGTCCGATTATAATTTATGGCTGCGAATATCCAGAATTTTGAATACAAAACAGCACTCTAACGCACCTCCGAAACGAAATATTATATGCCGGAAACGGGGTGTTTTTAAGTTATCCATTGTTAGAGAAAATAAATCGCCCGATTCAAACATTGATCAGAAAATATACCGAGACCATAACGTCCTTGCCTACTCTAAAACGCAGGCCGATCAACTGTATTATTATTTTATATATATATAAAAAATAACAATACATAAAGTTTTATTGAAAAAATCAAAAAAAATTTGAAAAACTTTTCCACATTCTTAAAAAAGAGGTGGATGATGCATTAAATGATTAAAAAGGTATAGGTTAAAAACAAAACAGCCGCTTCAAATGTTTTGAAACGGCTGCTTTGTTTTATGATTTATATCATCCTGGTTATTACAACCCGAATGCTGCTTTTACTTTATCCACATAGTCCAGTTTTTCCCAGGTAAACAGCTCTACTTCCACTGATTTTTCATGTTTTTTACCCTTGTTGAACACTTTGGTCACTACCTGCGACTCACGGCCCATATGGCCATAAGCAGCCGTTTCGCTATAGATAGGATTGCGCAGTTTCAGGCGCTGTTCGATAGCATATGGGCGCATATCAAAGATTTCTTCAATCTTCTTAGCGATTTCACCATCGGTCATTTTCACTTTGGAAGAGCCGTTGGTATTCACATAAATACCGCAAGGTTTAGCAACGCCGATAGCATAGGAAACCTGTACCAGTATCTCATCACAAACGCCTGCAGCTACCAGGTTTTTGGCAATGTGACGGGTAGCGTAAGCGGCAGAACGGTCTACTTTGGAAGGATCTTTACCGGAAAATGCACCACCACCATGAGCACCTTTACCACCGTAGGTGTCTACGATAATTTTACGGCCGGTTAAGCCGGTATCACCGTGAGGGCCACCAATAACGAACTTGCCGGTTGGGTTGATATGGTGATTGATGTCGAAACCATCGAACAGTTTTTGCAGTTCTGGTTTCAGCTGCGCTTTCACCCGGGGGATCAGGATATTGATCATATCCTCCTTGATTTTTGCGAGCATTTTTTCATCAGCATCAAAATCATCGTGCTGGGTAGAGATCACGATCGTATCAATTCTCACTGGTTTATTATCATCAGAATACTCGATAGTTACCTGGGATTTAGCATCCGGGCGCAAGTATTTGATATCTTTATTCTCACGACGCAGTACGGCCAGTTCCAACAGCAGTTTATGCGCCAGGTCGAGCGCCAGCGGCATGTAGTTCTCGGTTTCGCGGGTAGCATAGCCAAACATCATTCCCTGGTCACCAGCACCCTGCTCTTCAGGAGATTGCCGGTCTACACCCTGGTTGATATCAGGCGATTGTTCATGGATAGCAGACAGGATACCACAGGAATTTGCTTCAAACATATATTCGCTCTTGGTATAACCGATCTTACGGATTACTTCTCTCGCGATGTCTTGTACATCGAGGTATGCCTCTGATTTCACCTCTCCTGCCAGTACAACCTGACCGGTAGTTACAAGCGTTTCACAAGCTACTTTAGATGATGCATCATATGCCAGAAAGTTATCAATCAAAGCGTCGGAGATCTGATCTGCTACTTTATCAGGGTGTCCTTCTGAAACAGATTCAGATGTAAATAAGTAAGGCATAAAAAACTGGGATTAGTAGTTTTATGGTTTAGTGTAAATAATTCTAAGTTTCATATTGTATTGCGACAGATTACCTCCGCCTACTTTCACCCTATCCACGTCTATGGGCAGAGAGGAAGTATTCAACGCTTTCAGCTTGAAACCATTATTGGCATCGAGTTTTTTGATAAACCGCTGTACCGTATTGGCAAGGTTAAATGTATACTGGACTACCTGTATTCCTCCGAAGTTAGTAATTACCTGGCGGGTTCCTCCATAGTAACTGGGGCCACCGGATGAATAGTAGTCGATGGGCACCTTGGTGGAGTCCCCATTGCCATATTGCAGTAAAGATAAGCTTCCTGGTTCAATAAAAATATTATTCATGTCAGAAGGTCCGGCAGTAATTTGTGTAATGATTAATTCTGCCTTGTTGATCATCACATTAGGAAAGTTTTCCAATCCCGGGATAGTCAGCTTCGTATACAAACCAGGCGCGTTGTTCAGGAACAGGATACTGTCGCCTTGCGGGTTACCGGTATTGATAAACCGGCCTGCCTGAGAACCGTTGTAATTCCTGGCGAAATAGTTGGCGTGAGCGCTGGTATATTGGTTGAAGCTCATTACGGCCCGCAGCGAATCCTTTTCTGAGTTCTTGTAGAATACCGTCAGTTTCGTATTTACATCATTGAGCGACAGGTAAATCATGTTCCGGTTGGTGCCCAGCAGGGTATCCGGTATAATGGCAAATCCTTTCAGATAAGCCCTGAATGCGGAGTCGGTGGCAAATGCGCCATCCGATTTCTGCTGGAGTAACTCGTTACCAAAGGCAGGACTAAGCTTAATACGCAGCTGTGCTGCCTCTTTGTTGCCGTAAACGCTTACCGAATCACGGAGACTCAGGGGCGTTACCGTTACCTGGCCCAGGAGATTACTTTTATCGTATCCCAATGCCCTGTCATAGGCGTAGTTGGTATCGATCGTAAACTTGGGATCTGTCATCCGGTAAATGCGGAACGTTTGCGGGGTGGAAGAATCTCCCGTATAACCTGCATATGCCAGTGACAATACTACAGAATCGAGGGTTTGTCCGGCTCCGTCAAAGGTGAAAGCGCTTTTGGGCAGCGATACCTGCGTATATACGAAGGCATGGCTTTTACCAAAAACCGGGTCTGTAGTAATAGAGCCCAGGATTTTCCGGTAACTGCTATTACCATTTGCAACAGAGGAATCATACCGGAGAATGTTGTTGGCGATGATACCGGAAATCACGGTGTCATGTGCATTTACAAAATCGCCAGGAGGAATAAGGCCACTTCCGAGGAGGGTAGATTTATTACAACCTGCGGCGCCAAACAGTAGAGTAATATAGGTTGTTAAGAAACTAAGGTTTCTGAAATTGATCTTCACGCGTTATGTTGTTAGTGAGTATTGGTTAAACTGCCGAACATGCTTTGAAATAGCTACTTACCCAGCAACTGGTTGTATAATGCGAGGTAATCGCCAAGATCATCGTTATCTTTCTTGAAAGGCAAAATTATCTTTCCCTTTTCTGCTTTTACTTCATCCACCACTTTCTTTTCCAGCTTGTCGCCCGCCAGTACCACCGCATCTGCGTATTTGGCAGCTCCCCTGTTCAAGGCAGTGTTGGTACCATCCTTAAACAGCTCCATATCCTTTTCTTTGATCTGGTTACTGATGGTGGCTTTCTTCACAAAGGTGGTGCCTAACTTTTCTTTGAACGTGTTAGGCGTCAGCGAATATATGATTTTTGAGTTGGCAAAAACCGGCTCCTTCTTGTAGGCCGTTTTCAGATACATCGGTATCAGAGAGGTCATCCAGCCACTGCAATGAATAATGTCCGGAGGCCATCCGAACTTTTTCACTGTTTCCAGGGCTCCCTTGCAAAAGAAGACAGCTCTGGCTGCATTATCGTCAAAAAACTCCTCGTTTTCATCGGCAAATACAGTCTTCCGCTTAAAATAATCTTCATTATCCAGGAAGTAAACCTGCAACCGGGCATTCGGAAGGGATGCCACCTTGATAATCAACGGGTAATCATCCCCGTCAATCACAATGTTGATACCCGACAACCTTACCACTTCGTGCAAACGGTGTCTTCTCTCATTAATAATTCCAAATCTGGGCATGATCACTCTCACTTCCAGGCCAGCCTCATTGGACTTAATTGCCATTTTATTGACCATGTTCGCGTAATCACTCAATTCCAGGTACGGCGACATCTCTTGGGCAATAAAAAGAATTCTTTTCTTTGTGGACATTTAACGCTGATTATTAATGCAGTAATTTTAATTTGGCTTGCAAAATTACGGATTTTTTACGGAATATTGGCCAATCTGTCAGTTTTAACATCCTTTTAAGCAATGATTTATGTATCTATTTAAGCGCAGCACGGACCTGAAGAAGCATCTTGACCTGGTAAGAAAAAACAACAAAAGCATTGGATTTGTGCCCACTATGGGAGCCCTCCACGATGGGCATCTGTCACTTATTCAGGCCGCCAGGAAAAATACTGACGTGGTCATTTGCAGCATCTTCGTCAATCCAACTCAATTCAATGATCCAAAAGATTTTGAAAAATATCCTATCACCATTGAAGAGGATATTAAAAAATTAAATCACGCATCGACAGATATACTTTTTTTACCATCCGTAGAAGAAATGTACCCGGAGGGACTGGAAAGCGATCTGCATTACGACTTTGGCGACCTGGAAAACATCCTGGAAGGTAAATTCCGGCCCGGGCATTTCCAGGGCGTAGGCCGCATTGTTCACAAGTTACTGGATATTGTGCAACCAGACCAGCTTTTTATGGGACAAAAAGATTTGCAACAGTGCCTGATTATCCGTCGCCTGCTCCAGATTACCCATTCTCCTGTGAAACTGGTCGTGTGTCCTACGGAAAGAGAAAAAGACGGCCTGGCCATGAGCAGCCGCAATACCCGGCTCTCCCCTGCCGCCCGCAAAAAGGCCACCACCATCTACCAGGAACTGACGATCATCAAAAATAATTTTGGTAAAGGCCTCTATTTCATGGAAGAAGCCCATGAGGCTTTCGACCACCTGAAAAAAGAGGGCTTTGAACCGGAGTACGTGGACATACTCCAGTTGGAAAACGGTATGCTCCGTCCCCTGGATCAGCCACCCGGCGATGCCACGGTGGTAGTAGCACTGGCCGCCTGGCTCGACGGGGTCCGCCTGATCGACAACATGATATTAAAGGGCAGCCTCTAGCCTTATGGAACAAGACATGCAGCGCACGCTGCACCAGGACTGCATGTCTTGTTCGATCTTCCATATTTTTTTCCTAGTTTTGCAGACGCTCTTTTAATAAGCGTTAAGCCAGTACAAATTATGCAAATCGAAATTTTAAAGTGTAAGATTCACCGCGCAGTAGTTACCGAAGCCAATCTGCAATATGTTGGAAGCATTACGATTGACGAAGACCTGATGGATGCTGCTGGTTTAATCGAATACGAAAAAGTCCAGGTATTAAACGTAAATAACGGGGAAAGACTGGAAACCTATGTCATCAAAGGAAAACGCGGTTCCGGCGTCATTTGTATGAATGGCCCTGCGGCCCGCCTGGTAGCTCCTGGAGACATTGTGATTATTATTTCCTATGCCACCATGGATTTTGAAGAAGCTAAAAAATATACGCCTATTGCCATTTTCCCTAAAGAAGGGAATAAATTGTAACCCTTATTGTTATTAACACCCTAAACAACTTTGGATCATGCCCAAAACGCTTAAGAACGTCATTAAGTTTGTTTGCTTTTTCGGCATAGGGGTGCTATTGATATGGCTGTTCTCCAGGAATATCAATGCAGCAGAGTGGGACCAGATTAAAGTGGCCCTGCGCAAAGCCAACTATTGGCTGCTGATCCCTACTATGACCATCGGCATCGCCAGTCACTGGTTCCGGGCCGTAAGATGGAAGCTACTGATGAAGCCCCTGGGCCATCAACCTGCTACCCTCAACACCTTCTTTGCCGTGATGGTGGGCTATCTCGCCAACCTGGCCGTACCCCGCCTGGGAGAAGTAACCCGCTGTGGTTTACTGGCCCAGTATGAAAAAGTACCGGCCGACAAACTGGTAGGCACCATGATTGCCGAACGCGCCGTGGACCTGGTATGCCTTATTCTCCTCATGATCCTTACCGTGGTAACCCAGCTCGATCTTCTAGGCTCCCTGGTAAATGAAACCGTTTTGCAGCCCATCTCCAACAAGATAGCGCATGCCAACGGCATGCAACTGCTGGCAGGCATCATCATAGTTGCCGTGGCCATTCTGGTACTCGGATGGTTGCTGCGCCGCTTTGCCCGTTCCAAAATAGCTATCACCGTAAAAGGCCTGATCAGGGGCATTGCGGAAGGCTTCCTGTCGATCGGCAAAATGGAAAGGAAGAAAAAAGTATGGTTCATTATCCATTCCGTATTGATCTGGTCCTGCTACCTCTCCCAGGTATATATTGGCTTTTTCTGTCTCCAGGAAACCAGCCACCTGGGCATCAGCGCCGCCCTGGCCGTGCTCATGATCGGTAGTGTAGGCATGATCGTTATGCCCGGCGGTATCGGCGCCTATCAGCCACTGGTACAGAAAACGCTGGAAATCTACAGCATCCCTTCAGCTATCGGCTTCGCCTTTGGCTGGATTATCTGGGTGGCACAAACCATGCTGGTGATCATCCTGGGCTTTGTTAGCCTGGTGGCCCTTCCTATCTATAACAAAAAGAAAGAAGCCGTGCCCGTAACGCCTTAGTGTCTCCCCAGCTGAAAGATATCGATTAGAAGCGCCCCGCTAACACGGGGCGTTTTTTATTTCCTATAAAGATGCCTGACCGTACGAAATATCCTGTTTTTCTTTAACTTTAATTTAATACTTCAATTAAAGCGAAAGCCGTATCATCGTATTTTAGTATGATGTGAATTTTTTGAATGTAAATTAGTTAGTATGCGTTTGCAGAATAGTGAGAACCTCGATATCATGACAATGCCTGAAGTAATTGTATCTAAAAAAACTGCCCGGAAAAAGCCCCTTCCCGAAAAGAAAAAAATGATAGCCCGGGATATCAGCTGGCTGGCATTCAATGCCAGGGTATTACAGGAAGCAGCTGATAAAACAGTTCCCCTTCACGAACGCATTCGCTTCCTGGGTATCTTTTCCAATAACCTCGACGAGTTTTTCAGGGTACGCGTAGCCACCCTCAAACGCATGATGTCTTTTGGCAAATCAGCCAAAATGCACCTCGAAGAAAACCCCGACAAAATACTGGATGAAATCCAGGCCAGGGTAATAGAACAACAACGGGAATTTGACCAGGTATGGAAAGATATTGCCACGGAAATGGAAGCGCAGCATATCTACCTCCGCACGGAAAAACATCTCAATAAAGAACAACAGAAATTTGTACTCAATTACTTCAATGAGCAGGTACGTACCAACATCATCCCGCTCATGATCGAGAGTATACAACAATTTCCCATCCTGCGTGATAAGTCCATTTACCTGGCCATTGTGCTGGCCCGCCAGGATAATTCGGTGCGACAGAAATTTGCGTTGATAGAAATCCCTGCCAACGTACTTCCCCGCTTTATCATTCTGCCCTCCAAACCAGGAGAGCATGATATTATCCTGCTGGAAGACCTGATACGCTTCTGCTTACCCAGCATCTTCGTTTATTTTGGTTACGATAAATTTTCCGCACACATCATCAAAGTGACCCGTGATGCGGAACTGGACATCGATAATGATATCTCCGACAGCCTCATTCACCAGATTGAAAAAGGCCTGAAAGACAGGCGTAAAGGCAAGCCGGTAAGGTTTGTATACGACAAAGATATTGACCCGCTGCTGCTGGAATACCTGATGCGCCGGCAGGGATTATCGGGGAAAGATAACCTCATCCCGGGAGCCCGCATCCATAACTTCAAAGATTTTATGGACTTCCCGGAATCTATCTTCCCCCCGCATACACACCGCAAAACCTTTACCCATCCCCTGTTTGTAAATGCGCCCAGCGTAATGCATGTGATTCAGCAACAGGATGTGATGCTCCATTTCCCTTACCATAGCTTCGATACCATTATCGACTTGTTAAGGGAAGCCGCCATAGATCCCAACGTATCCGCAATCAAGATAACTGCGTACAGGCTGGCCCGTAATTCAAAAATTATCAATGCCCTGGTGAATGCCGTACGTAACGGTAAACAGGTAACCGTAGTACTGGAACTGCGTGCACGTTTTGATGAAGCAGCCAATCTCGACTGGAAATCCCGGCTGGAAGAAGAAGGCGTAAAAGTATTGCTGGGTATTCCCAACATGAAGATACATGCCAAGCTCTGTGTGATTAAAAAACGGATTGGCAACAAAACCATTCAGTGCGGCTTTATCAGCACCGGCAACCTCAATGAAAAAACAGCGCGGGTATACGGCGATCATTGCCTGTTAACAGCCAACCGCCTGATCATTGCCGACATGAACCGCATCTTCTCTTACCTGGAAAGTCCGCGGCATGATATCAAAATACTACAGGGCTGCAAAACCCTGCCGGTTAGTCCGCTGAACATGCGCGATACCTTCCTGCGGTTGATAGACCGGGAAATTAAAAACGCCAAACACAAGAAGAAGGCCGCCATTACCATCAAAATGAACTCGCTCTCGGATGCGATGCTGATTGCCAAGTTGTATGAAGCTGCCAAAGCGGGCGTAGATGTGAAGATGGTGATCCGGGGTATCTGTTGCGCCTATACGGAGAATAAAAAATGGAAGAAGAATATCAATGCCATCAGTATTGTAGATGAATACCTGGAGCATGCCCGCGTATTTATTTTCCATCATGGCGGGGCAGAGAAAGTATTTATTGCCTCCTGTGACTGGATGGTGCGTAACCTGGATCATCGCATAGAAGCCGCCGTACAGATAACGGATCCGGCTATACGACAGGAGCTGATCGATATTATGCAGATACAGCTGAGCGGCAACGTAAAAGCCCGTATACTGGATAATGAGCAAACCAATCAATACAAGAAAGAAGGGGATAAAAAGATCCGTACCCAGGTAGAAATCTACCGGTACCTGCACGAAAAACAATACCTGTAAATTTAAAATGTTTTACTTTTGGTTTTTGATCTAACGACTGACAGATGAAATTAGCTGCGATTGATATTGGCTCCAATGCTGCCAGATTACTCATTTCTGAAGCATCGCCAAATAGTTCCGGAGTGATGGACTTTACCAAGCTGAATCTGGTAAGGGTACCGCTGCGACTGGGATTTGACGTATTTACCAGCAATATCATCTCAGAGAAAAAGGCCGAACAACTCATCAATACCATCAAATCCTATCGCCTCCTGCTCGACGTATACGATGTAAAATACCTGAAGGCCTGTGCCACCTCAGCCATGCGGGATGCCACCAATGGCCCCGAAATCCTGCAGCAGGTAAAAGAAGCGACGGGTATCGATATTAAAATTATCTCCGGCCAGGAAGAAGCAGCTTTTATTTATGAGAACCATGTAGCCGAACACCTGGATACCACCAAGTCTTATCTTTATATAGACGTAGGTGGCGGTAGTACAGAACTCACGCTCTTCAGTGCCGGCAAACAGGTATTCAAAGAATCGTTTAATATAGGTACGATCCGGTTGTTGCAGCAACAGGTGACCGACGTACAGTGGCAGCAGCTGAAAGATTTTCTGAAACAACAGCTCAAAGGGGCCGGTCCCGTATACGCGATCGGCTCCGGCGGCAACATTAATAAAATATTCTCTCTCTCTAAACGCAAAGAAGGTAAACCACTATCACTGGATACGCTGAAAGATTACTACAAGGAATTCAGCAGCTTTACTGTAGAAGAACGTATTCACCTCTACAACCTCCGGGAAGACCGCGCCGACGTGATCGTACCTGCCTTGCAGATCTACGTAAACGTGATGCGCTGGGCCGATACGCCGGAAATTTTCGTTCCTAAGATCGGACTGGCAGATGGCCTTATCCATGCACTTTACGAGGAAATAGCCGTCAGCCGCACATAAAAAACATTTCCTTTTATCTTTTTATATTGCCACCTTTGCGGTTATTGCTAACAGCCCTTAATGCTAAAAGCTACTGCTTATGTCAGTCCATAAAGAAATTAAGCGTATCACCACGCATGTACTACAGAAGATGAAGGTGGACGGAGAAAGAATATCTATGCTCACTGCATACGATTATTCTATGGCCCGCATTTTTGATGATGCCGGCATTGATATCATACTGGTGGGTGATTCTGCTTCCAACGTAATGGCCGGTCATGAAACCACGCTGCCTATTACATTAGATCAGATGATCTACCATGCTGCTTCGGTGGTAAGAGCCATTAAACGTTGCTTTGTGGTAGTAGATCTTCCTTTTGGTTCGTACCAGGGCAATTCCAAGGAAGCGCTGAGCTCTGCGATCCGCATTATGAAGGAAACCGGCGCACACGGTATTAAAATAGAAGGCGGCGAAGAAATTATTGAATCCGTAAAACGTATTATCTCCGCGGGTGTGCCGGTAATGGGTCACCTGGGACTTACCCCCCAGTCAATTTACAAATTTGGCACTTACGCCGTACGTGCTACAGAAGAAGCCGAAGCCAATAAGCTGATCAACGACGCCAAACTGTTGCAGGAAGCTGGTTGCTTCGCTATTGTGCTGGAAAAAATCCCTGCCACACTGGCTAAAACAGTGGCCGAGTCGGTAGAAATTCCTATTATCGGTATTGGCGCCGGTAAATATGTAGATGGCCAGGTATTGGTGATGCACGACATGCTGGGTATCAATAAGGAGTTCAAACCACGCTTCCTGCGTCGTTACCTCGATCTCTATACAGAAATCTACGGAGCCACCCAGGCTTATATCCACGATGTAAAAGCCAAAGATTTCCCGAACGACAACGAACAATACTAAGCTCATTTTTTACAGCCCTGCCAAAAGCGGGGCTGTTTATTTTTATAGATATCGCTTTTCTTTCGTTTCAAATACTTATATTTGTTCATCACTTTTATAAGTTGAATGAATCACCTGTTAAACATACAGCTTTCTCTTCTCTCCTATTTACGGAGCACCTGCTCCCATGTGCCATAGGTAGCACAAAGGGCATTTAACTTCCCTACATATTTTTCTTGCTACACTACCGCTCAAGCGGTTAACTGTATTGCATTTCAGCATTCCTGTAATGAATGATCGGCGTCAGCTGTACCGGTATTTTCCATGGTATAAACTAACAGTCATCATTCATAAAAGTTTGTTGCATGGAATATAACGTTAACGGATATACGTAGTGTGTAATAATGGCTATGTTTTTTCACTAAACGGGTGAAGCTAACCGCTTCACGCATCACTATAATTCCAAACAGATTATGAAACGCGTAATGATTATCGGCGCCGGCAAGATCGGTGAAACCGCAGCTTTCCTGCTGCAACAGTCTGGCGACTATACTGTAACCCTGGCAGACAGTAATGAAGGGCTTTTGCAAAAATGTACAGATGAGGGCATTCACAAAACCTTGCTGAATGTAAACGATGCTTCCGCCTTAGAGCAGGCATTAACCGACCAGGATATGGTATTGAGTGCCTGTCCCTTTTACCTGAACGTAAAAATTGCCACTGCTGCAGCCAAAGCCAACACCCACTATTTTGACCTCACAGAAGATGTGGCTACTACCAATGCTATCCGGGAAATAGCCGCCAAAGCCAATGTGAGTTTTATGCCACAGTGTGGCCTGGCGCCGGGATTTATAAGCATTGCCGCTCATGATATTGCCAAACAATTCGATACCCTGGATGCCGTACGCCTGCGAGTTGGCGCCCTGCCCCAGTTTCCTACCAATAGCCTCATGTATAACCTTACCTGGAGTACCGATGGCCTGATCAACGAATATTGCAACCCCTGCGATGCCATTCATGAAGGCGAACGCAAGGAAGTAATGCCAATGGAAGGCTACGAACGCTTTGCCCTCGATGGCGTGGAATATGAAGCATTCAATACCTCCGGCGGATTAGGTGCCCTGGCTGAAATACTGGATAACAAAGTATATAACCTCGACTATAAAACCGTACGTTATCCTGGTCATTGTAACCTGATGAAAATCCTGCTCAACGAGCTTAAACTCAATAAAAAGAGAGAAATGTTGAAGGAGATTATGGAAGATAGCATACCTTTCACCCCACAGGACGTGGTGTTGGTATTTGTATCCGTTTCCGGCACCGTAAATGGCCGTTCGGTACAACGCTCCTACTCCCGTAAGATCTACAACCAGGCTATTGCCGGCAAGGATTTCACAGCTATCCAGCTTACCACCGCCGGTGCTGCCTGCGCGGTAATCGACCTCCATGCCAAGGGCAAATTGCCGGCTACCGGCTTTGTTCGCCAGGAAGATGTGGCGTTCGGAGATTTGATCAAGAACCGCTTTGCGGTATATTATAATTAGTTTTTAACTATCTGCTCTTGGTAAATTGCGGTAAAGAGCGGCCTCTTTACCAGAAATACTAACAGCTAATTGCAAAAACGCATCCTCCATGTTAAAAGATGTATTAAATGGGCTGATGGAACGCTATCAGCAGCGGGTTCCGGATGTGGCGGCAGTGATTACCGCCATGATAAAAGAAGGAATGATCCGGAAGGCAGATGATATCGAAAACGATCATATTGCGTTCAGAACAATGGGAGTTCCTCAGCTGGGGGTAGCTTCGCTGGAAAAAATATTTCTGCACTATGGCTACCGGAAAATGGACCACTACCATTTCGCCGCCAAAAAGCTGGACGCCTGGTGGTATGCGCCGCCTGCGCCCCAGTATCCGCGGATCTTTATCAGCGAACTCCGGGTGAAAGATCTCAGCCAGCAGGCGCAGGATATTATTCATAGCTATACCCGCGAGGTGAGCAGCGACCCGGTAGATCAACTGAACCTGGATAATAGCGCCGCTGTAGATACCTTTTTACACAGCGCCCTGTGGCGTACCCCTACCGTAGCAGATTACAACCTGCTGGCGGCGGAAAGTGAGTATGCCGCCTGGGTAATTTACAATCGCTATTACCTGAACCATTTTACCGTGAGCGTACATAACCTGCCGACAGGATATAATACAGTAGCCGATTTCAATACTTTTCTGGAGAAACACGGCTTCCGGCTGAATGATGCCGGGGGCAAAATCAAAACCAGCCCGGATGGCATGTTGCTGCAAAGCGCCACCGTAGCCCGTATGATCACCGCCGAATTTGCCGGCGGGGAAAAACAGGATATTGCCGGCTCCTACGTTGAATTTGCCGAAAGGAAGGTACTCCCCGCATTTGCTGGTCTGCCAGCCGGAGAAATCCGCCGCGAGCACCGCCGGGAAGGCTTTGAAGCCGGTAATGCCGATAAGATATTCGAAAGTACCTACGCTGCTCAAACAAAAAAAACTTCCTAATTTAGTTCTATAATACACCTGACAATGGTTGAAGATATTTTAAAAGCATTAGGTATCCAGGGTGAACAAAGCGGTGTCAGCACCGGCGCCCATTGGCTGCCAGCTCACGGAGCTACTATTACCTCCGTATCCCCGGTAGATGATAAAAAAATTGCTGCAGTAAAAGGCGCCAGCCGGGAAGACTACGACCAGGTCGTAGCTACCGCCCAGGAAGCCTTCAAAGAATGGCGTCACTGGCCTGCCCCCAAGAGAGGAGAAATTGTGCGGCAGATTGGCGAAGCCTTGCGTAAACATAAAG
This sequence comes from Chitinophaga eiseniae, assembly GCF_012641265.1. Taxonomy (GTDB): domain Bacteria; phylum Bacteroidota; class Bacteroidia; order Chitinophagales; family Chitinophagaceae; genus Chitinophaga; species Chitinophaga eiseniae_A. Next base: position 1,110,914 of record NZ_JABAHZ010000001.1, read on the forward strand.
AGCACCTGGGTAAACTGGTGTCTTATGAAATGGGAAAGAGCCTGCAGGAAGGATATGGAGAAGTACAGGAGATGATCGACATCTGTGATTTTGCGGTTGGATTATCGCGGCAATTGCACGGGTTAACCATGCACTCTGAACGCCCGGGCCACCGCATGTATGAGCAGTGGCATCCGTTGGGTATTACCGGCATCATTTCCGCCTTCAATTTCCCGGTAGCCGTATGGAGCTGGAACTCTATGCTGGCATGGGTTTGCGGAAACGTTTGTATCTGGAAGCCTTCAGAAAAAACACCGGTGACCGCACTGGCTTGTCAACGTATAGTCGACACCGTATTTGCCGCCAATAAGGTACCCGAAGGCGTATGCAACCTGGTGATCGGCGACCGTGATGCCGGCGAATGGATGTCGAACGACACCCGTATCCCGCTGGTGTCGGCTACTGGTTCCACCCGCATGGGTAAAGCTGTAGGAGCAGCTGTAGGACAGCGTTTGGGACGCTCCCTGCTGGAATTAGGCGGCAACAACGCCATTATCATTTCGCAGGATGCCGACCTCGATATGTCTATCATTGGCGCTGTATTTGGCGCCGTGGGCACTGCCGGGCAACGTTGTACCTCTACCCGCAGGCTCATCATCCACGAAAGCGTATACGACGCCTTTACCGCCAGGCTGGTAAAAGCCTATTCACAGCTGCGCATCGGTAACCCGCTGGATCAGCATAACCATGTAGGCCCATTGATTGATAAAGCGGCTGTTAACGCTTACCTGGATTCCATTGAACAGGTAAAAGCACAGGGAGGCAGTTTCCTCGTAGAAGGGGGTGTGCTTTCCGGGGCAGGATACGAATCCGGTTGCTATGTGAAACCTTGCATTGCCGCTGTGGAAAATATCTACGCGATTGTTCAGCATGAAACCTTTGCCCCCATCCTGTATGTGATGAAATACAAGACCCTGGCGGAGGCTATTGCTATGCAGAATGATGTACCGCAAGGGCTTTCCTCTGCCATCATGACCCTCAACCTCCGGGAAGCGGAGCAATTCCTCTCCCATGCGGGATCTGATTGCGGTATTGCCAACGTCAATATCGGTACTTCCGGTGCAGAAATCGGCGGTGCTTTCGGGGGTGAAAAAGAAACCGGTGGTGGTCGCGAAAGCGGCTCCGATGCATGGAGAGCCTATATGCGCCGTCAGACCAATACGATCAACTACTCTACCAGCTTGCCTTTGGCACAAGGAATCAAATTCGATTTCTAAGAATTGGCATAAAGCTATTAAAACAAACGACCGGTGCGGATATTCGCACCGGTCGTTTGTTTTAATAGCTTTTTTACTTTTATGATAGCTGCTTTCGCTTTTTTTCGGATTCCAGCCCCGAGGCGGTAGCCCCGGAGCTTTTAATTTTCATGACTGGAACTGCTACCCGATCAGATTTTTAAAAGCGGTTGATAAAATGCGTGACTAATACTCTTTTTGCGCAACCTGGGCTGCACTTTACTCTACATACTGCGTGCACAGTTTTAAAAATAGTAGCGAGGTTAGAGAACCCCGCTTTTCGTTAAACGGAAACCATGCTTATGAGAAAAGTAAAAATGGCCGGAAGCCATTAAATACTCTTCTGGATATAAATATTAAACTTTTTTTTGAATATTCATATTCAACTTTTGTGCTACGGGTGCGTTATTGCTGCTCTGTTTCACTATCAAAACATGTCCGCATCCTTTGTCATAAAGGGTTTTGATCTCTTTTCCCCTTAAACCGGTACGATAAATCATCGCAGTAATATTTTCCGGATCACTGCAAATAACAATGGTTTTGCCTTTATTTCTCTTTATCAAGTCGTTAAATACGCTGGCGGCCTGCTCTGGGTCATCAGTCAATTTGAAATAGTCCAGTTGCTTCATCCTGGCTTTTGCCAGCGGGGTAACTGTTTCTACAGCACGATTCACAAAAGTGGTGTAAATGGCGGAAATGTCCATTCCATCCAGCGAGGACACCAATTGATTGGCTTGCTCCTGCCCGGTGGTGCTCAGGTTGGCATCAGTAGAGGTAGAAACTTCCATTTCACCTGCGTTCACGAAAACAAGGGTGGTTACCTGGGGTTCTCCCGCAGACACCCGCAAACCAGTAGCCAGCAAAGTGGCCATCAGAACTGCTTTAAACATGACGATAGATTTAATAAATGAAAAATGGATACCAGTAAAAAAAAAGATAGAATCCCGGTTAGATATGGTAGAAGAGCAGGTATAATGTGTATCAGGAACAACCCAAAACTACGTTGCTTTTCATCGATCATCAACCACATTATGACAGGTGGCTGCCAGTGCTGGCAGGCTACTTTATCAAGATAAGAATGGCATTTCCCGTTAAGTCACTCCTTTCACTGTTATCCTACTGCTCCTGTCCTTCCATTCTCCAATCAACCAATAAATAGCGCGTTTATCATTAAAATTTAATGTTATACCGCTTTTTCTATACCTTTATCGTTTATCATCAAGATATTTTTAGTTGTTTTTTATAGGGAAAATTATTGAACATGAAATTGTTTAGTCGAGAGGTAGCGGCCCTTGCAGGCTGCGTTGCGTTGATGACTGCATTTACAACAAGCGCCGATGCACAAAGTAAAGTCCAGGTCCCCAAAAACTGGCAACTCTTAAGCTACGATACCGATAGTGTGTTCGGTACGTCTACCGAAAAAGCTTATAAAGAATTGTTAAAAGGGAAGAAAAGTACCCCGGTCATTGTAGCCGTGATCGATTCGGGTATCGATACCCTGCATGAAGACCTGAAGAACATATTGTGGACCAATCCGCGGGAAATACCCGGCAATGGCAAGGATGACGACCACAATGGCTATATCGACGATGTTCATGGCTGGAACTTCCTCGGAGGCAAGGACGGCTCAAGTCTGAAAGAAGACTCTGAAGAAGCAGCCCGCGAATACTATCGCTATAAAACCAAATATGGCAATCCTGATTCCTCGCTGGCAAAAGATTCGAAGGAATATACTATTTGGCAGCAATTGCAATCGAAAGTGGAAAAGCCGAACTCCCAGTTTAAGGTGCAATACAAGAGCATGTCCAAGCTCCAGGAAAACGTGAACAAATGTGAAACCATCCTGAAAAACTACCTGGGTAAAGACGATTTCAATGTAGCGCAACTGGACAGTATCCAAACTACCAACCAGGATGTGCTGCTGGCCCGCAACTTCATGAGTCGCCTGTTGAAAAGCGCCGGCGATGAACCAGCTACTTTCGGCGAGTTCAAAATGGAGTTCGATGAGTACATGAATGAGCTGAAACGTAAGGCAGAAGCCACCGATGTACTGCCCAACGCTAACCGCGAAAGGATTGTAGGCGACAACCTCGAAGATATCAACGACAACAAATACGGCAACAAGGATGTGATGGGTACTTTCGGCTTCCATGGAACACATGTATCCGGCATTATTGCCGCCTCCAGGAATAATGGCGTAGGTATCGACGGCGTAGCCGACAATGTGCGTATCATGGCCGTAAAAGCGGTTCCTGACGGCGATGAAAGAGATAAAGACGTGGCCCTGGCTATCCGCTATGCAGTGGATAACGGCGCACAGATTATCAATATGAGCTTCGGCAAGCCCTTCTCTCCTCATAAAGAATGGGTAGATGCCGCCGTGAAATATGCAGAAGAAAAAGGGGTATTACTGGTGCATGCCGCTGGTAATGATGGCGCCAACAACGATTCCGTTGCCAACTACCCTAACCCGAACTACCTCGACGGGAGCCGGGCTGCCAACTTTATCACCGTAGGTGCCATCAGTACCGGCACCATGCCTGATAAAGTGGCGAGCTTCTCCAACTATGGCAAGAAAGAAGTAGACCTGTTTGCACCGGGCGTGCAAATCTATTCTACGATCCCGGGTGGCAACAAATACGGTTCTGCCAGCGGTACCAGCATGGCCAGCCCGGTAGTAGCAGGCGTGGCGGCATTAGTACTCTCCTATTACCCCGAACTGAGTGCCAAACAACTGAAGTATGTGCTCGAAAAGAGTGCTACCCCGCTGCCGGATGGTTCTACCATGGTTAACAAACCAGGCAGCAGCGATGAAAAAATTGCTTTTTCAGATTTATCTGTTACCGGGGGCCTGGTAAATGCTTATGAAGCGTTGAAGCTGGCGGCTACTATTAAGGGAGAAAATGTAAAAGGAAAGAAACAACACAAGGCGAAAGTGAAACCGATCAAAAAGAACTAATCAGTATCCATCATACTAAAAAGACCTGGCTGCGATAAGATCATCAGCCAGGTCTTTTTATTTTTAATGCTTTTTATTTAACGAGGCGCAGGCTGAGGGGATAGCGGTATACCTTGCCCTCATTGGCCCGTACTGCTGCCACGATGCTGAAAATAATATTGAGGAACCATAATATCTGCACCAGGCTTCCCCATCCCCAGGTAAAACTGAAATTCCACCAGGGCCGTGACCAAAACGTAGCCACTGACCAGATGCCATACAGGATATTTTCAACGATTTTGGCGGCAATAACAGCCAGGCTATAAGTGATCTGGAAATTCACAGCTTCCTTGCCCTGATCGTCCACTACATGGGAATCATTGCGTTTAATCAGCCATAGTACCAGCGCCCCGATAATATTGCCTACAGTAGGGATAATCCACATACCAATAAGGCCGCCCAGGTGAATAAAGGTACTCCAGGTACGTTCTTCTTTAGGATTCATAAAATATAAGATTAAATATTAAAGGGAAGTTAACAGCTTATTTTAGCATATCAAAAGAGAAGAAGAAAAAAACTACAAACCTGTAAGCCGGATTCTGTTCCCCCCGCTTTCGCGGAGGGCTGCTATCATTTATCTGCGGCAACGTTCGCACGTTGCCTGTATCTGCCTACCCTCGGTCATCGGGCGAGCAGCCCTCAGGCGACCGTATACATGGCATTTCAGCACGCAAGGTTTACCCGCACAAACAGTTACCTGCCTGCACCGTGGGCGCTTACCCCACATTTTCACCCTTACCTCTACCGGGGTAGAGGCGGTTATTTTCTGTGGCACTTGCTGTGCCTCCACCAATGATGGAGGCCCCACCCGTTAGGTGGTGCGTTGCTCTGCGCTGTCCGGACTTTCCTTTTCGCTGAACAAGTCAGCGAAACGATAGCACGGTTTGTAGTTGAGGCGCGAAGGTAAGAAAATATTACCTAAACGTTATTTCTGTAGCGCCATATCCATATTTGGCGTGGTATTGATTAACGAAGTTGGCCACTTCCGGCGTTTGTCGCAATACCTGGTGAATTTCATCCCGCAACTTTCCTTTACCCACGCCATGAATCACTACCAGGTTGTGCTGATGGTGACTGATAGCCAGTTCCAGGTACCGTTGAAAAGCATTGAGCTGGATAGCCAGGATGGCAATATTGCTCAAACCTTTCCAGTTTTTTTCCAGCGCTTCTATATGCAAGTCTACCTCCTGTTTGGGAGTCAGCGAAGTTTCAGGCTGCAGCTGTATTTTGCTCAACAGGCTGGCAAAGTTCCCGGATCCGATAGTGGTAACGGGCGCCTTCTTTTTAGGCTGCTCCGGTGTGGGCTCCGGTTCTGGTTCTTTCTCCGGAAATTTATCAAATAAAGGATAGGTAATAGTGGCTTCTGCCTTGGTACGCAGCTGTTCCAGCTGCACAAACATTTGTTTTGCCTTTATTCTCCAGGTTTTCTTCACAGAAGTAGCCAGCTTGGGTTGTGGCTCTTTCAGGAAGAAAGTAAACTCGAAACGGGGATTGTCGTTCAGTGATTCAAACAGCAGGTCTGCCAGGTAGAAATGATTGTAAGGCTGGATCTCATTCTTTATTTCCAGATCCAGCTGATTGTTCAGCCAGATCTGAAAATAGAAACGCATGGCATGCGGAGTATCGTTGAACAGGTGAAACTTCATCAGTTTCACTGTTTCATCTAAACCGTCCATCTGGTATACCGGTAAAACAGACAGGAACATGCCTTTATCTGTTTTAAACACTTCATACTTGCTTCTGTCTACTTTGATTTCATCGCCGGGAATGAGCCGCGGCTTTTCCTTTACCAGCTTCTGCTGGGTAAAACGATGGAAATATGGGAAGTCTATCTGGTCGAGATACACCGGGAAAGATGTCCCTTTTATCTCGATCATTACCATGTTATCATTCACCAGTTCAACAACCGTTCCTTCTTCTTTTGAGCTCAACAGCAGTATCCTGTCGCCTATTTGGTATTTCATAATTGCATTCTTCAGACTGCAAAAATAGAAATTTGAAAGGATATGCGGGCCACAGATATCCGGAATATCAGAAGTCGATATACTTGTGGTTGCGTTTTTCCGGATGCCGGCGCATATAGTCATCGACAGAAATGCGGCCGCTTCCTTCCACCAGGAAGACAATCAGTAACAGGAGCACTATGATTGCAAGGCCTGTAGAAGGATATACATTAAATAACCTGGTAGGAGAATGTACAAAGAAAACGGCGCCCAGAAGGATGGGTATGTTGACGATCACGGAAAACCGTGTCACCAGCCCCATGGCTATGAATAAACCGCCAACCGTGTGAGCAAATACAATATAGTGCCCCAGTATGATCGACATGGCCGCCATTGTAGGCCGCTGACTGATCATAGACACCAAAGCATCTCTGTCCATCACAAACAGGACACCCATTCCCATGAGAAATACGCCCAGCAGAATGCGTACTGCACTCAGCCAATTGGGGCTATGAGTATCGCCCCAGTGTTCAACCCGTTGTAGCATGTTCATAAAATATAAATTTTAAGATCAAAGAGCTACTGTGAAGTTACGAAAAAGGGAAAAGCGGAATGCATATAACTATTACGGGGAGATGAGAACAGGTAACCAGTTCTCATCTCCCCGTAATTATGTATAAAGTACGGCTTACGCCTGTTTTTCCTTTACCGCCAGTTTACTATGCGAATAGCTATAGCCTATGTAAATCACTAAGCCTATCGCCAGCCAGATAGAAAATACGATCCAGTTCTTCAAGGCTATTTCTGTCATCAGGTAAAAGCAGCTTAGCATACCTAATACCGGTATCAACGAGAGTTTGCGGGTAACGGAGAGGTAGGAAATGATCAGGGTTACCACCACAAACAGGTAGAAAGGAATATTATGTTTCCATACATTCCACCCTCCTTCCATAGACAGTTTGATTAATATTTCTTTGTTAAACAGGATAATCAGACCGACTACCAGTGCTGGAACAATCCATTGCCCGTTGATATAAGGCAGTTGAAAGCGTTTGGTAGCAGCTTTTTCCTCCCGGGGAAGCAGCAATACGCCGCCGCATACCAGGATAAAGGCAAACAGGGTACCGATGCTGGTGAGGTCTGTTACAATCGTCAGGTTGAGGAACAGCGCCGGGATACCTACCAGCAAGCCGGTTATAATAGTAGCGTAGGAAGGCGTTTTAAACCGGCGGTGGATCGTGCTAAACCGGCGGGGCAATAACCCATCGCGGCTCATGCTCATCCAGATACGGGGCTGACCAATCTGGAACACCAGCAATACGCTGGTGGTAGCCACCACTGCACTCACAGATATGAGGTAGCTGATCCATGGTAAATGTACCTGGTCAAAAACGAATGCCAGGGGGTCATCTACCTTCAGGTTATAAAACGGCACCATACCTGTCAGCACAAAAGAAATCAGCACATATAATACCGTACAGATAATAAGGGAATAAATCATGCCTTTGGGCAAATCCCGCTGTGGGTTGGCACACTCTTCCGCAGTAGTACTAACTGCGTCAAAGCCAATATAAGCGAAAAATACGGCCGATACCCCCTTCATGACACCGGAGAACCCATTAGGCATAAAAGGCGACCAATTGGCCTTATTTACGTAGAAAAAACCTACTACGATGACAAAGAGGATCACCAGTATTTTGAGGGCCACCATGAAGTTGGCGCTCCGTTTACTTTCCTGGATACCTACATAAGCCAGGTAAGTAACAATTACCACGATGATAAAGGCGGGCAGGTTAAGAATTATCGGGATACCGGCAATATGCGGGGCTGCGGCTATCAGGGCAGGACTGGCACTGTCGTAGTTGCTGGCCAGCCAGGGCGGCAGGCTCAATCCCAGGCCCCCAAGGAGGTTATTGAAATACCCGCTCCAGGAAATGGCCACGGCGATATTCCCGATAGCATATTCCAGGATCAGCGCCCAACCTATCACCCAGGCGGCTAATTCTCCAAAAGTAACGTAAGAGTAAGTATAGGCACTACCGGATACCGGTACCCGGGAGGCAAATTCGGCGTAACAGAGGGCGGAAAATCCACAGGTAATCGCAGTAATCACAAATAACAGGGATACGCCCGGACCACCATGGAAAGAAGCTTCCCCGATGGTGGAAAAGATACCGGCGCCAATAACCGCCGCAATTCCCATGGCAGTAAGGTCCTTTACTTTCAGCACTTTATGCATCCCCCCTGTTTCATGACCGTCTGCCAATCCATCTTTGGCATCTTTTAAAATAGTGGCAAGCGATTTTTTTCGAAACAGCGAATTAGACATTGGCTAAGGAATTACGTGTTACAGTTTGGCTTTTAATGTAATTTAAAAAAATCCTGTCCTGGTAAAATAAAAATGCTGATTACCCTGATTAAATCTTTCAGAAAAAAATCAGTGTAAACAGCATTCTCACTTTCATCCTGAATAAGACAAGCGCGAATATAACGCGAATTTGAATACAAAACTTATTGCTGGCGGTTTAACAGGTAGTTGGCCAGATCCATCAGCGGCGCCTTGCGGGACGACAGTACTGCGATATGATCGAGGCTCTGGAAGGCCAGCTGGGTAAAGCGTTCTTTTTCCTTTTCGGCCCACTCATCTACCTTGCAGGCGCGGAACAGCTCCAATACCCTTTCTACCTTGTTTGCCGGCGATGTTTCCATTAACCGGATCAGTTCAGCCTTTTGCGCTGCATTGCACAGTTCAAAAGCCTTGAGTAAAAGGAACGTTTTCTTATTCACCAGGATATCGCCTCCCTGTTGTTTTCCAAATTTTTCGGGATCTCCGAAAGCATCGAGGTAGTCGTCCTGGATCTGGAAAGCAATACCTACATTTTTGCCGAAGTTATACAGGTGTTGCTGGTTGCCCTCTCCGGCGCCGCCGATGATAGCGCCCAGCTGCAGGCTGGCGGCCAGCAATACCGAAGTTTTAAGGCCAATCATGTTTACATAGTCATCGTATTGCACCGCTTCCGGGTCCATGGTTTCGAAGTCCATGTCCAGCTGCTGACCTTCGCATACTTCGATAGCCGCTTTATTAAAAACGCTGATGATCTTTTGTTTGTAATGTGCCTGTACCTTGTTCAGGCGTTCGTATACATTGATCAGCATCACATCGCCGGCCAGGATAGCGGCCGGGTCGCCATACACCGTATGTACCGTGGGCTTACCGCGACGAAGCGGCGCTTTATCCATGATATCATCATGCACCAGGGTGAAATTATGGAAAAGTTCAACAGCGCTTCCCACTTCCAATGCATCCGGGCGCAGGGCATCAAACAACTCATTTCCCATCAAACACAATACCGGCCGGATTCTTTTACCACCTATTCCCAAAATATGAGAGGCCGCGTCATACAGTTTCCGGGGGTGTTCCGGAAAATGTTGCTGATTAAAATGTTGACTAAACTGGGCTATTAAATCTTGAAATGACTGCATCACTCTTGGCTCGGATTTTATTATTTACTCTTTTTCTTTGTTGTTTTTTTATTGACCGGTTTAGCGTTTGCTTTTTTAGCTGCTTTGGTAGCCACTTTCGCCACCGCTTTCTTTGCAGGCGCTTTGGTTACTGCAGCTTTCTTCGCGGGTTTAGGAGCTACTTTCTTCGCGGGTGCTTTGGCCACCGTGGTTTTCTTAGCCGGTTTAGCAGCTACTTTTGCCACCGCTTTCTTCACAGGCGCTTTAGCTACATTGGCTTTCTTAGCTGGTTTAGCAGCTACTTTTGCCGTTGCTTTCTTCGCAGGCACTTTCGTTACAGTGGCTTTCTTAGCCGGTTTAGCAGCCACTTTTACCACTGCTTTCTTCGCAGGTGCTTTCGTTACAGCGGCTTTCTTAGCCGGTTTGGCAGCCACTTTTGCCGTTGCTTTTTTTACTGGCGCTTTGGTTACAGCAGCTTTCTTCGCCGGTTTAGCAGCTACTTTTGCCACCGCTTTCTTCGCAGGCGCTTTGGTTACAGCGGCTTTCTTAGCTGGTGTTTTTGCTACCGGAGCAGGTTTAGCAGCCGGCTTCGCCGTTGTTTTCCTGGCTGGTGCTTTCGCTGCAGTAACTGGCTTAGCGGCTACTTTATCAATAGCTTTCTTCACCGGCGCTTTCACTTCTTCCTTACTAACAGCCGTCTCCTTAACAGGTGCTGGTGTAGCAGGTTTTGCTGGTTCCGGTGCAGGAGTGCCTACTGGCGCAGGCGCAGCTGTTACTGTGACGGGCTTTTGTTCTTTCTGTTTCTTCGCTTTCTTTTCCCGCGCAGCAGGTTGAGACACTACAGGATTAACCGGCTCTGTTACAGGCGTAACGGGCACCATATGGGTTTCTGCCACCACCTGGTCTACTACTGGCACTGGCTCTGCCTCAATGCGGGGCGCTTCATGTGTTTTAGGCGCGGGTGCATGTTCCCATGGTCTGCGTTGCTTGTCGGCACGGAATTTTTCTTTTTTCCGTTTACGTTCATCGCGACGTTGTTCCCTGCGTTGTTCATCACGGCGCTTAGGTTGGAAGGCGCCAGGAGCGGCAGGTACACCTGTGCCGGTGAGTTCATCTTCCAGGTCATAGTCCAGCTGGCGTTTGGCCAGGTTGGATGCTACCACCCGGATACTTACCTTCTCGCCTATACGAAACTTGCGACCGGTGCGTTGTCCCACCAGGGCGTATTCTCCTTCGTTGTACTGAAAATCTTCCCGCCTGTTGAGGTTATGAATACTGATCAGTCCTTCGCATTTGGTATCCATGGTTTCCACCCAGAAGCCGAAATGCGCCACGCCACTGATCACGCCTTCAAAGGTGTGACCAATGAACTGCTGCATGTATTCCACCTGTTTATATTTATTACCGGCTCTTTCTGCTTCCATAGCCTTACGTTCCATCTCCGAGCTGTGTTTGCATTTCTGCTCCATTTGCTTATCGGGGCGTACGCTGTTGGCCAGGCATTCTGCCAGTACGCGATGCACCAGTACGTCGGGGTAGCGACGTATAGGCGAGGTAAAGTGGCAATAATCTTCAAAGCCGAGGCCATAGTGGCCTATGTTATCTACCGTATAAATAGCCTTCGCCATGGTACGGATACCGAGCGTTTCCAGCACCGGCTGTTCCGGCCGGCCTTTTACCCGGGCCAGCATATTATTAAATGATTCCGCAATGGTTTCCGGCCCGCTGAGATCGAATTTGTAACCAAACTTGCCTGCAAACAGGGCAAAGGTTTTCAACTTTTCCGGATCCGGCGTATCATGCACGCGATATGGGAAAGGAATAGGCTGTTTATTAATTCTCAGTTTTGCTACAAAGGCTGCAATGGTTTTATTGGCCAGCAGCATAAACTCTTCGATCAGCTGGTGGGCTTCCTTGCTTTCTTTGACCACAATCCCAATGGGCTTACCTGTTTCATCCAGTTTAAAACGTACTTCCTGGGAAGAGAAGTTGATAGCTCCCTTCTCAAAACGTTGTGCACGGAGGTTTTGAGCAATCCTGTTCAGCAGCAGTACTTCATTCCGGTAAAGACCTTCTTTCGTTTCTATAATATCCTGTACCTCTTCATAGGTAAAGCGATGGTCGGAATGAATGACCGTCCGCCCAATCCAGTGTTGTTTTATTTCTCCTTTATCGGTCATCTGGAACATGGCCGAGAAGGTGAGTTTATCTTCATGCGGGCGCAGGGAGCAAAGTTCATTGGATATTTTTTCGGGCAACATCGGCAGCACCCTGTCTGGCAGGTATACCGACGTGGCGCGTTTATCGGCCTCCTTATCCAGTTCCGTTCCGGGCAATACATAATGACTTACGTCTGCGATGTGTACGCCTACCTCATACAGCCCGCTTTTCAACAGGCGAAGGGAAATGGCATCATCAAAATCCTTTGCATCCACCGGGTCGATGGTCATGGTGAGAAATTTGCGGATATCCTTGCGATTACGTACTTCCGTTTCCGTTATATTTTCCTGGAGATGGTCTAACTCGGCCATGACTTCTTTGGGGAAGTTGAGCGGGAAGCCTGCTTCGATGAGGATTTCCTTCATCGCCAGGTCGTTGGTATTGGTAGCGTCCAGTATTTCTATGATTTCGCCTACCGGTTTGCGGGATTTCTCGCCCCAGGCCACTATTTTCACCACAGCTTTATCGCCGCTCTTGGCAGTTCCGAGGGAATTGGCGGGGATATAAATATCCGGCATAAACAATCCCTTTTCAGGGATCAGGAAAGCAAAGCTCTTGCTGACCTGGAGGGTGCCGGTAAATTCGGTTTTATTTCGTTTAAGGATGTCTGTTACAATGCCTTCCATGCGGGTGCCATTGTTACGATCTTGCTTCAATACATCTACCAGTACTTCATCCCTGTCGAGGGCGGTCTGCAGGTTTTTCTGCTTCACCATGATATCTTTGGTCAGGCCTTCCACGATTACAAAAGCCATTCCTGACTTTGTTACTTCCACAATGCCTTTAAAGGTTTTCTTCTGGGTATTTTGGTGGTTATGGTGATGACTCCCTTTTTTATTTTTCTTTTTTCTACTCATGTTAGTCGTAAGTTATCATTGACCCGGAGCTGGCAGGTGCCGGCTTATGTAGTCAAAAATAAAGTTATTAAATAATTCTGCTTCCCCGAAGAGGAAAGATACTTCCACAGGAATAACAGCCATGCGGAGGTTTTGTTCTGCCAGCTCCTTTTTCAGCAGGTGTAGCCTCACTGCATCCTTTTCGGTGGTGATGACAATCTTTTCGGTACCTGGCAAGTCGCTGCATTCTTTTTTGATTTTTGTGATATCTTTTTCTGTGTAATAATAGTGATCGGGAAAGGACAAGAGGTAAACCTGGTCATAACGCCGTTTCAGTTCATCGAGCAATGGTTCGGGCCTTGCTATACCACAAGCCAGCAATACAGTTGCTGATGGGGGGATTTCCACCGGTTGATGGGTTACCATATCGGACAGGGCGCCGTACTGCAAGGTAGTGAAAAAGAGCCGCTGATGAGGCAAAGGGTTAATTTCTTTTTCCAGGGCTGCCTTTTCTGCCCGGCTCATATCCGGCGGACACTTGGATACGATGATACAGTTGGCGCGTTGATAACCGGCCCGGCCCTCTCTAAGTCGGCCGAAGGGCACCACATGATCGCGGGTAAACAGGCGGCTGTAATCGGTGATCATGATATTCATGCCTGGCTTAATAGAGCGGTGCTGGAAGGCATCGTCGAGCAATATCACCTGGGTGTTGGGTTCATCGCCCAGCAACTGGGGAATAGCCAGCATCCTTTCTTCCCCTACGCAGACTTTGATATCGGGGAATTTATCATGAAACTGCATCGGTTCATCCCCGATATCTGCAGCGGTACTATGTTCATCGGCCAGCAGGTAGCCGCTGGTACGGCGATTATACCCCCGGCTGAGGGTGGCTACGTTGAGATGGTCTTTGAGCAGGCGGATCATATATTCCACATGCGGCGTTTTACCGGTACCTCCTACAGAAAGGTTGCCGGCGGCAATAACCGGCAGGTCAAACTCCACGGCGGTCAGCAGTCCTTTGTCATAGAAGCGGTTACGGATCCACATCACCAGGCCATACAGCAGGGAAAAGGGGTATAAAAGAAAATTCAGGTATCTGAGCACTGTTGTTTATTTAAATTGATAAATATGATCCGGGGTCACCACCGTTTGCAGCGGAATATCCCAGGGATCTACATCCTGGATGGCGGGCACAGGTTCAAACAGGGACAATCCCACCGTATGCGCCTCCGGGCATTGCTGCAGAAAACGGTCGTACATACCTTTGCCGTATCCTACCCGTTGCCCTTTCCGGTCGAAGGCCAGTAAAGGTACAAAGATGAGGTCTATATCAGCCGGTTGTACTTCCTCCCCATGCTCGGGTTCGGGGATGCCAAACTGGTTTTTGACAAGGATGGTATTGGTTTTCCAGAGATAGTGGATCATGTCGCCTGTTTTCATGTCCGACCGGGAAAGCACCCATTGCAGGCCGGGTTGTTCCTCCCGCAGCCATTTTACCAGCGGCCAGGTATCGGCTTCCTTTTTTTCTGAAATGGGCAGGAAAACATGCGCCATCCGGAAACGGCTGTAATCCAGCTGCCGGCAGCGGTCCAGCAGCCGCCCGTTCAGGTCCAGGGCCGTATCGTCGTCCATATTGAGCCGCAGCTCCAGGAAATGTTTTCGTATATCCTTTTTAGTGGTCATGCCATTAAAGTATGCAGCGAGGCAGACAACAACTGTGCCTGTTGTTGTACAAATGCCTTATCTACAGGATCGGCCAGCGGGATACGCCCCACTTTGGGAAAGCCGCTCCAGCGTACAATATCGTCTTCATTGGTGTGATAATCGCCGTTAAACACCCATCCAATAACGGGTACGCCTGTATGTTGCAACACCCTCGCAGTAAGCATTGCGTGATTAATGCTCCCCAGGTAATTCTGCGCCACCACCAGCACTTTCGCTTCCAGCGCCAGGATCAGGTCGAGGGTCGACAGTGTTTCATTAATGGGTACCAGCAATCCCCCGGCGCCTTCCATTACCAGCGCCCGGTTCCTGGGCTGGTATTGTTTCGACAAGGCCACGATGCGGTCGATATCAATATTTTTATTTTCCAGCCGGGCTGCCAGGTGCGGAGAGGCAGGTGCCTGCAGTAACCAGGCCTCCGGGTGACAAACTGACACGTTATTGGATAACAGGCTGCCGACAGTATCCGTATCTGTGCCTTCCAGCAACCCTGTTTGAACAGGTTTCCAATAATCTGCCTGCAACGCTTCGGTTATACAGGCTGCACTGATCGTTTTTCCCACGCCGGTTCCTATACCGGTAATAAATATGCATTCACTCATTGGCAGCAAATATAGGGAGAATGTATAAAGTAGCGCCGGAAACCAATCCTAAAGCGCCCGGGCGGTATCGGCCCAATTCCGTATTTTCGTAAACATACAACCTCATTTTTTATGAAATATTGTGATAACATACTCGAAACGATAGGAAATACCCCGATGATCCGGCTGCATCGCGTTACTGCCACCCTTCCCTGCACCGTGCTGGCCAAAGTGGAGTTTTTTAACCCCGGCAACTCTATTAAAGACCGGATGGCGGTAAAAATGATAGACATAGCCGAGCAGAAAGGACTGCTGAAACCCGGCGGCACCCTGATTGAGGGCACCTCCGGCAATACCGGTATGGGCCTGGCCCTGGCCGCCATTGTAAGGGGTTATAAATGTATTTTTACCACTACTGATAAACAATCCAAGGAAAAGGTGGACATCCTCAAGGCGGTAGGCGCCGAAGTAATTGTATGTCCCACCAACGTGGAACCTGAAGATCCCCGATCCTACTATTCCGTATCCAAAAGGCTGGCCACAGAAGTGCCCAACTCTTTTTATGTGAATCAATATGATAACCTGGCCAACCGGGATGCCCACTACGAGCAAACAGGCCCGGAAATCTGGGAGCAAACGGAGGGAAAGATCACCCACCTGGTAGTGGCTACCGGCACCGGCGGTACTGTTACCGGTACCGGGAAGTACCTGAAAGAAAAAAATCCCGATATACAGGTATGGGCTATTGACAGCTATGGCTCCCTGCTGAAAAAATATTTTGAAACCGGTGAAATAGATATGAATGAGGTATACCCTTATATCACAGAAGGTATAGGAGAAGATTTTGTGCCGGAGAACTACGATATGACCGTCATCGACAAGTTCGAAAAAGTAACCGATAAAGATGCCGCCGTGATGGCGCGCCGCATCACCAAAGAAGAAGGTATTTTTGTGGGTTATTCTGCCGGATCGGCGATACAGGGACTTCTGCAGCTGAAGGCTTCTCTCAAACCTACCGATGTGGTAGTGGTTATTTTCCATGATCACGGCAGCCGTTATGTAGGAAAAATATACAACGATCAATGGATGATGGAACGGGGTTTCCTTGATGTAAAGACGGTAAAGGATGTGGTGAATGGCCGCCGTAATCAGCCGCTGGTCACCATTGGCACAGATGAAAAAGTAAGCGAAGCCATTGCCCGCATGAAAAAATTTGATATTGAACATATCCCCGTGGTAAAAGACGGAGAGATAGTAGGCTCTATTTCTGAAAGCGGTTTATTCAATCGCCTGATCGATGACGCCAACCTCAAAGACGCCGCCGTGCAACAGGTGATGCAGGCTTCTTTCCCGCTGGTAGGACAAGATACGCCTATAGAAAAACTGTCGGTATACATTAACCGGGAAAACGGTGCCGTACTCACCAAAGATGACAGCGGCAATCACCATATTGTTACGAAATACGACATTATCCAGGCCCTGGGCCGTTAGAAAGAGCGGAAAGCTTAAAGCTATTATAGCGGATGACCAGTGCGGATAATTACCCGCTATACTCACTCGTTATAATAGCTTTTTGCTTTGAGCTTTTTGTTTTATGCTTTATCTTTTATGCTCACTTTCACTGACCAGTTAAACCGGCAAATAACACTTGCCCATCCGCCACAGCGCATTATTTCGCTGGTGCCTTCACAAACCGAACTGCTCTGGTCCCTGGGGCTTGAAAAAGAAGTGGTGGGCATCACTAAATTCTGCGTACGCCCATTTGCGTGGTTTCGCGAAAAAACGCGGGTAGGCGGAACGAAAAATATACACCCCGACATTGTCCGGTCGCTGAACCCGGACCTGATCATTGCCAATAAAGAAGAAAATACCGAAGCAGATATAACGGCGTTGATGGATCAATACCCGGTATGGGTGAGCAATATACAAACCCTGGAAGATGCTTTTGAGATGATATCCGGTATAGGAGCAATCACCGGCCGGCAGTCGGCAGCTGCCGACATCCGTGCCCGTATACAGGCGGGCTTTAGCGCGTTGCAACCACTCATTGAGCCGGAGCCTGCTGCCTACTTTATCTGGCGGGATCCGTGGATGGTAGCCGGCGGTGATACCTTCATTCACGAAATGTTGCGTGCGTGCGGGTGGCAGAATGTTTTCGGTGCCCGGCCCCGTTATCCATCGGTGACTGCGGAAGAGCTTTCGCTTAGCGGGTGCCGGCGGGTATTATTATCGTCGGAGCCCTATCCTTTTAAGGAAAAACATATCGCGGAATTACAGGCCATCCTGCCGGATGCACAGGTACAGCTGGTAGATGGGGAAATGTTTTCGTGGTACGGCAGCCGTTTACTGGAATCTCCGGCTTATTTTCAATCTTTGCTACATCCTTTAAAATGACGAGGCAACCTTCTTCTTTTCGTTTGCGTAAACAGTGAATAGATCAACAAAAAAACGCACATTTATGGAAAGAAGAGATTTTGTTTCCAACCTCGGACTAACGCTGGCACTGGCTTGCACAGCGGGATTGGCGGCCTGCAGTAAAGGCGGCAGTAATGACAATCCCACCCCTACGCCCCCGGCGGGCGGCAATGGCAATGCAAAGCTCACACTCAACCTGACCAGCGATCTGCCTAATGTAGGCGATTTTAAAATCTCTAATGGCGTTATCCTGATCCGTACCGGCAGCGGTAATACGGCATCGGCTTTCACTGCGCTGTCCAGCACCTGTACGCACCAGGGCTGTACCGTAGCTACCTACAACAACAGCTCCAAATTAATTGAGTGCAATGCGCCTTGCGGCCATGGCAGCAGGTATACCACTACCGGCGCCGTGAATACGGGTCCTGCTTCGGCGGCATTATCTGCCTTTACCGTAAAAGTAGATGGAAGTGTGTTGACCGTCAGCTAGTGATTTTGAAGGAAATCCAGTACCCATGCGGCAAATGCGGCGCTACGCACTACGGAATTATGATCGCCGGTCACCGTGCCATGCATACCAGCCGGCATCATAGCGGCGAGTGATCCGCCGGTATCATTATCTTCATCTTTATCCCCTCCGATAACCAATACTGGTTGCTGTACTTTGGCCAGTTCCTGCGGTGTCGTAGCAGGCTGGCCAAACTGCATCCAGGCGAGGGCACGCTGATCCAGGCCTGCCTGCTGCACATTTTTCACCATCGCGGCCAATGCCGGGACCGGCTTCCCGGAGAGGGCCTCATAAAATTGCTGGCGGCGCGGCCAGGCCGGATTGGTGAAGGCGGTTCCCATCCCCCCTATAACGGCACTGGATATACGACTATCCAGTACCAGCAAACGCGCGGTGATAATGGATCCGCGGGAATATCCCACTACCTGGTAATGCTGGAGTCCCAGCCGGCTGGCCAGCTCCATCACATCTTTTGCCTCGGCATCGTGCAGGTAGGCAGTGCTGTCCTGCGGATGATCAGAGGCGCCGTTACCTCTCATATCCAGTGTTATAACGCGGAAGCCATGCAAGAGCAGAGAGTCATATAAGGCGGTTCTTTTCCAGGATTCGCCGTCTACAATAAAGCCATGTATTAATATTACCGGTTTGCCGCTTCCTTTTACTGTATAATGAATACGGGTACCGTCAAAAGAAGTATAGTACAGGAGAGAGTCGGTCGCCTTGGGCGCAAAAGCTTGCGCAACGGGCATCTCTAGCCATAACAGCGGTAACAGGGCCAGGTATTTTTTCATATGGAACCGGGTTGAGAAAAGGGTAAAATACATTTTTCTGTTGGTAGATTAAATACATAAGCACTTACTTTTCGCTATAAATCTTCTATTTAACTCCTTATATTTGCTTTCCTAAAAAATAAAACACATATCAGAGTATGGGAAAGTACAGAGCTGGCGTATTATTCGGCGAAGAGCTGGATGCGCTGTATAACGATGCCAAAAACAACGGATTTGCTATGCCTGCCGTGAATGTTGTGGGAACTAACTCCGTGAATGCGGTACTGGAAACAGCTGCTAAGGTAAATTCACCGGTGATTATACAGTTTTCTAATGGCGGTGCACAGTTTTTTGCCGGTAAAGGTATGCCGAATGACAAGCTGCAGGCCAATATTGCAGGTGGTATCTCCGGTGCTAAACACGTACATGAAGTAGCTAAATATTATGGCGTACCAGTAATATTGCACACTGACCACGCTGCCAAAAAATGGCTGCCGTGGATCGATGGTTTGCTGGACGCGGGTGAAGTGCATTTCAAACAAACTGGTCAGCCACTGTACAGCTCTCATATGCTGGATCTGTCTGAAGAACCTATTGCAGAGAACATCGAAATTTCTCATAAATATTTCGAGAGAATGAACAAACTGGGTATGTCTATCGAAATCGAGCTGGGCGTAACTGGTGGTGAAGAAGATGGCGTTGATAATTCCGGTGTGGATAACGCCAAATTATATACGCAACCTGAAGAGGTAGCTTATGCATACGAAATCTTATCTAAAGTAGGCCCCCGTTTCACCGTAGCTGCCGCTTTTGGTAACGTACACGGCGTATATTCTCCGGGTAACGTAGAACTCCGCCCGGTGATCCTGCACAACAGCCAGGAATTCATCCAGGAGAAATTTAAAACTGCTGCGAAACCAGTATACTATGTATTCCACGGTGGTAGCGGATCTCCCAAACACCAGATCTCCGAAGCTCTGGGTTATGGCGTTATCAAAATGAACATCGATACCGATATGCAATGGGCATTCTGGGAAGGTGTACATGATTTCTACGAAGCGAAGAGAGATTACCTGCAGGCACAGCTGGGTAACCCCGAAGGCGCCGACAAGCCTAATAAAAAATACTACGATCCACGCGTATGGCTGCGCAAAGGTGAAGAAACCTTTGTAAAACGCCTGGAAGAAGCATTCAGAGACCTGAACTGCATCAACAGAAACGCATAAGGAACGCTTAAAGCATAAAGCGGAAAGCAAAAAGCTATTGTAGAGGAGATTATAAATTATGTTATATTATATAATATATTTACCATCTCTGCTGCAATAGCTTTTTGCTTTCCGCTTTATGCTTTAAGCTTTTTCTCATATGTTTTTGGCTTTATACGATAATTCGTATCTTGCACCACTATTTTCTAATCTAATAGCAAAATATGTCAAGCTGGTTTAAGCGAATTAAACAAGGCATTTCCACTACCACCAGTGAAAAGAAGGAAGCACCGGATGGGTTGTGGCATAAGTGTCCTAACTGTAAGAAAACCACCACTGTTAAGGATCTGAAGGAGCATTTCTATGTTTGTGATAAGTGTAATTATCATAACCGTATCAACTCTGCCGAATATTTTGAGATCATTTTTGATAACAATCAGTTCGAGGAACTGTTTCCTAATATTTACCCAACGGACTTCCTGGGTTTCAAGGATCTGAAGCCTTATGGTGACAGGTTGAAGGATGCCCAGAAGAAATCCGGTCTGAAAGATGCGATGACAGTGGGAGCTGGTAAAGTGTTGGGGAACGACCTGGTGGTAGCCTGTATGGACTTTAATTTCATTGGAGGCTCTATGGGTTCTGTAGTAGGTGAAAAGATAGCCCGCTCCATTGACCACTGTATTCTTCATAAGAGCCCGCTGATGATTATTTCCAAGTCAGGTGGCGCCCGTATGATGGAAAGTGCATTTTCCCTGATGCAAATGGCTAAAACATCTGCTAAACTGACCCAGTTGGCCGATGCAAGGTTGCCTTATATTTCCCTGATGACCGATCCTACCACGGGTGGCGTAACGGCATCTTATGCTATGCTGGGCGACCTGAATATAGCTGAACCAGGCGCACTCATTGGTTTTGCCGGTCCAAGGATTATTAAGGAAACAATTAAAAAGGATTTACCTGCTGGCTTCCAGAGTGCAGAGTTCCTGCTGGAACATGGATTCCTGGATTTCATCATGGATAGAAAAGAATTGAAGACGAAGCTGGCCAGCCTGCTGACCATCTTCAAAAATTAAGCATTTGGCAGCCGGCCTTTCATCATGGAAAGCCGGCTGTTAAATCGCTAAAAAACGAATAATGGCAGAATTAAAGAATAGATCGGCATATTTTGAGTACGCAATAGAAGATAAATTCATTGCCGGGATGGTGTTGCTGGGTACGGAAATCAAATCTATACGTGCCAATAAAGTGAGTTTTAATGATTCGTTCTGCTACTTTTCCAAAGGAGAGTTATATGTGAAAAGCCTGCATATTGCAGAATACTCCCATGGCACGTCCTCCAATCACGACCCTTTAAGAGAACGCAAGCTGTTACTGACCAAGCGGGAACTGAGGAAGCTGGAAAATAAGATCAAAGAACGCGGCTATACCATTGTACCCCTGCGCATGTTTATCACCGATAAAAGTCTCGCTAAACTGGAGATAGGACTCGGTAAAGGTAAGAAAGTACACGACAAACGGGATACCATCAAAGCCAGGGAGGCTGACAGAGAATTAAGACGACAATTCAAATAAATCATCGAGCTGGTAAACGAGTCCATTTAAAACCACCCCCTTGAAAAAATTATCCTGCAGGCAGTTATGCTGTATAGTTGCCCTCCTCGCCTACACCCTACTCCTCTCCTGCAAATCAGGTGAAAAGCTCTACAACAAAGGCCGCTACAGTGAAGCAGTGCTCACGTTTGTAAAAAAACTGCAACGCAAACCACAGGATGCTACCGCTACACGGTTGCTGCCGGATGCTTACCACCAGGCCCTGCAATCGGGGGAAGACCGGGTAAACGAATGGTTGCGTTCCAATAATCAACTGAAATGGGAAAGTGTCAGGAATGAGTACCGGGCGCTTCAAAACCTCTATAACAGCATCCACGGCTCCCCTGCTGCCCTGAAACTGGTGCAGCCGAAGGATTATCGTGACGCCATCACCGGCGCCCAGGAAAATGCCGCTGAAATACGGTATGACCGCGGCACCACGTTGTTGAATCGTGGCGATAAGGTGAGCGCGCGGCAGGCATATGAAGAATTTGGCGCTGCGCTCAAACTGATCCCCAACTATCGTGATACCAAACAGCGCATGGACGAGGCCTTTCAGCTGGGCGTCGTAAATGTGGTGGTGAGCCAGATAGAAGTACGTTCGCCCTATTACCAGTTCAGCGCCGACCAGTTCCGCGATTACCTCGTGAGAAACCTGCAACAGCGCAATATCAACCGCTTTGTACAGTTTTACGATGAACGGATAGCCCGCAGCGAAAACCTTCGCCCGGATGAATACATCGAATTACGCTTTTTTGACTTTGTAGTGGGACAAACCTTTGTAGACCGTATCCAGCGGGATGTGTCAAAGGAAATTGTAACCGGCACCACAAAAGATACCAGCGGCAATACTATCAATTTATACCAGACTGTAAAAGCTACCTTATACATCACCAAAAAGACGGTAGTATCGAAAGGGCTGCTGGACTACCGTATTACCGATACCAACAACGGCCAGGTGCTGCGTACTGACCGGATCCCAGGCAATTATACCTGGGTGAATCAATTTGGTACTTTCCGGGGTGATGAAAGAGCGCTGAGTGATGAGGACCGTAAACTTATGGGTGGACAGGATGTACCGCCACCACCACCTTCCGACTTGTTCATGGAATTTACCCGCCCCATTTATGATGTGCTGGCCAGGGACCTGCAGAGTTTTTATAACAGTCTTTAAGGGAGATTATATCTTTTGCTTCAGGATAGGAATTAACTGGTGTGCGGGCACTACCCCACTTTGGCGCCAGATGAGCCGGCCTGCTTTGAACAACAATAAGGTAGGCACACTGCTGATCTGCCATTGCGCCGCCAGCTGCTGATTCTTATCGATATCTATTTTAATGATCCGTAGCTGATCACCCATTTTGTCTTTTACCTCTTTCAGGATTGGCGGCACCATCTGGCAGGGACCGCACCAGGTCGCAAAACAATCAATTAATACAGGAATGGGAGATTGCAGCATAGCTTGCAGATTTTCCATGGCACACGATTTAATTCCAACACCAAATTACGTACTTTTTGAAGATCGTAAAATATAACATATATTAGATATACAAAATCATTTATTTCCCTGCATATGAATATTGTTTCTTCCATCATCTACCTGGCCTGGTTTCTCTCTGAAATTCTTTTGCACAGGATCTTACGCGGCGGCGCCCAAACAGACAAAAAGAAGCAGGACAAAGGCAGCCTGGCGTATATCTGGCTGGTGATTATCATATTCCTGAACGTTGCCTTTTTTATCGCTTTTAAAACCCGGTATATTATAACGCCTGGCCCGCTTATGCCACGTATAGGCTTAACCCTTATACTGCTCGGTATGATACTCCGTTTTGCAGCTATTCAACAGCTGGGAAGATTGTTCACCGTGGTAGTCACTATCCGTAAAGATCATGTCCTGAAAACAGATGGGTTGTACAGCATATTGCGGCATCCTGCCTATACCGGTTCCCTGCTGTCCTTCCTGGGATTTGGCTTATCGCTCAATAACTGGCTGGCGATGGCAGTAGCATTTATCCCGGTATTGGCCGCCTTTATTCACCGGATAAACGTGGAAGAGAAAATGCTGACAACGCAATTTGGAGAGGAGTATATTAACTATATGAAACACACCAGTCGACTGGTGCCATGGATTTACTAGCAACCAATAATTAATAAAAAAATCCCCCACGCCAACCGCGTGGGGGATTTTTTCTAACCACTAGTTATTAAGATTAGGATTATTCTGTACTTCCGTTATTGGTATGGCGAACAAGTAAAAATTACTGTAAGGTGTGAAGGCCGTTCCATCTGGCTGTTTCAGCGTTTGATGCCCCTGTCCTGCTACTTCCACAAAAGAGCCATCTCCTCTCGGTACCCGGATAATACTGTCTTGCCCATCGTATGACAAGAATGGTTTTCTGATCACGGTACCGCCTGTACGAATAATGTCAGAGAGCGAAAATCCTTCTCCCCATAATTCTTTCCTTCTTTCTACAAGGATTGTATCCAACAGGTGACTGCCATTGCCGGTGTAGTGGGTGGCGCTGCGGGCATCTCTCAATACATTCAATGCTGCTGCTGCCTTGCCGGTATTACCACTCTGTGCATAGGCTTCTGCTTCGACCAGGTACATTTCAGCGGAGCGCATCAGTACCAGGTCGCCGATCAGTGCCCCCGGATCCCTGAAGCGGAATTTTTTATACCGCAGGAGCCCTTCCTGGTCAGGCAGCGTATCCCAGTCAAACAAGCGGAAACGCACATCTGCACTATCAAAGAAATTTTTGAAATACGGATCGGCCATAAAGCTCTGGTAGTAAGACGCAGGAGTAGACACATCCAGGAAATGGAAGTTATAGCTGGCATTACTTTGATTAGGCGTTTGCGCATGTCCCCAGATCCATTCGCCATTGCTGATATCACTGAATCCCTTGTTATACTCGTCGCCCGACATCAGCGGATAACCGTTACGTGCGGCTACAGCGCTGGTAATGGCTTCGTTCCACTGGCGGTTATATAAGTAAGCACGGGCCAGCAAACCATTCACTACGCTGGCATCGATTTTCCATTTCTGGGTACCACTGCGCTGGTAATCTTTCAGCAGCGGTAACGCCTTTTGTAAATCATCTATCACCAGTTTATACACCTCTCCGATAGTAGCTTTGGGCTTTCCTACGGAAGTAGGGCCAGATGGGGTAGTATAAATGGGCACTGCTTTTTCTGCACCGGTTCTGTTGAACTGGTAAAAGGAAGCCAGGGTCAGGTAGCAGTTGGCGCGCAGCGCATATGCCTGGCCTTTAAGGCGTTGTTTTTTGCTATCATCTCCTGTGGCATTATCCACCCGGGCGATAATGTTATTGCAGTTGTCGATTACCTTATACAAGATGGTCCAATAAGCGCTTACGCGGTTCTTGGTGTTGTCATTCATTTCCGTATAGCCGTAGGCTGCACTGAATCCGTAAGAGGAAATCACGGCTACGTCGCTGCCCATGGCATCGCTGGTCAGGTTGATGGATTTATAACCCGGTACGGCGTAACTAAAAAACTCCTCAAACATATAGGACCAGGTACCATTCAATACCGTTTCTACATTGTCGGCAGTATTGAACACCTGGTCGTCAGGCACAGCATTGGTGGGCTTTGTATCCAGGAAATCCTTTTTGCAGGCACTGAACGCCAATGCTGCGAATATGATCAGTAATAATTTCTTGTTCATGGCATGAATGTTTAGAAGCTGAGGTTAATACCGGCGGATAGTGATTTAATAGCCGGATAACGGTAATAGGTGGTTCCGCCGATGGATTGTTCCGGATCCAGCCCTTTATGTTTATAGAGGGTGAACAGGTTTTCTCCCTGCAGGTAAATCATTACGTTATGCAGGTGCGCTTTCTCCATCCATAAAGCAGGAAGGTTATAGCTCAGGTTCACACTCTTTAAACGCGCATAGCTGGCGTCGTAGAGGAAGCGGCTGGAAACGGACGTCCAGTTGGTGTTGATAGTTGTCAACTTGGGTACATCTGTGTTCTTATTGTCCGGCGTCCAGTGGTTCAGCATTTCCGTAGCAAACGGGCGTCCAGGACTGGTGCCGGTTCCTAACAGGAACAGGTAATCCTGGTCCAGTACCTTACCTCCAAGGCTATACGCCACCAGGAAGGAGAAAGAAAATCCTTTATAGTTAAAGGTATTGGTAATACCACCATATACATCCGGCAGTGAAGAGCCGCTACCATAGAGGCTGGCGGCACTGTAGTTATTAGTAATTCCTTTGGTGCCGTCGGCTTTGTCTACATACCATTGCGGTAAACCTGTATTAGGATCTACTCCCGCCCATTGCCGGAGATAAAATTCATAAATGGACTTCCCTACTTCCAATCTTTTCGTGCCGCTGATAATAGTTTTTTGTGGTAGTTCTGTTACCTTATTGCGGTAGTGCGTCATATTCAGGTCTATGGCCCAGCTGAAATCCTTTGTTTTAACGGGTATGCCGTGCAAGGTCAGTTCAGCGCCGGTATTTTTCAAGGCCCCGATATTTTGTGCAATGGAACCATAGCCCAGGGAAGGCGCCAGTGGCTTAGAATACAGCAGGTCTTTCGAACTACGCTGGAAGAATTCCACCGTACCGCTAAAACGGTTATTAAACATGGCGAAGTCTACCCCTGCGTTGAAGTTCAGGTTTGTTTCCCATTTCAGCAGCGGGTTGTAGAGAAACCTGCGGTAAGTACCGCCTTCACCCAGGTTGCTGTTTACTTCCAGCAAAGGATAGTAGTTATAATAAGAATCCGGACCCAGGTTATCGTTACCTTGTCCTCCGTAGCTGGCACGTACTGTCAGCAAATCGAGCCAGGCAATATTTTTCAGCGCTTTTTCTTCCGTCAGTTTCCAGGAGGCGCCTACTGACCAGAAGGTACCCCAGCGGCGGTTGGGCGCAAAGCGGGAAGATCCATCACGGCGCAGGGAACCCGACAGGAAGTATTTACCTTCGTAGTCGTATTCGGCACGGCCGAGGTAACTGGAAAGGGTATACGTATCTGTATATCCTTGTAAGTCCTTGATCAGAGAGGCGTCCGACAGCTCATCCAGCCCGGGCAGAGAGAAACCGGATTTCTGACCATCCATAAAAGTGGTCTGGTATTTATAAGCTTCCTGTCCGGCCAGTAAGCTCAGGTGGTGCTTTTCATTGAACGTTTCCTCGTAAGTAAGGAGGTTGTTGAAGGTCCAGCTGAAAGTACGATAAGTGGCCTTTTCGACGGTACCACCTACCTCTGCATCGAATCCCAGGGTCGGATTGGTGTAGTCGTGTGATTGACGGTTGGTATAATCGGCATTGTAGCTGGATTTAAATTTCAGTCCGCGCCAGATCGTTGCTTCTCCAAACACACGGGCAGACACGTCATCCCGGATCACATTGTGTTTATCTATTGCAGAAGTGGCCACCAGGTTACTGTTTGGATTATCGGCACTGGGACGGTAGCTCCCAAAATCAAATATCTTATTACCGTTGGCATCCAGGATGTATTGTCCTGTGGCTTTGTCGCGCTGGTAAATAGGATAAAAGTTCGACATGAGCCGGCCATAGTTTACATAGTTATCGGAGCGGCTGTCTTCTGAAGGAGGCGCCTGTTGATCTGAGTGTGCGCCGCTGAGGTTCAGTCCTACTTTCAGCCATTTTTTGGCATCCAGTTCCACGTTGCTGCGCACATTATAGCGTTTAAATCCTGAGCCCAGGTAAATGCCCTGGTCATCGAGGTAGCCTCCGGCAATGTAGTAGCGGCTTTTGTCGGTAGCGCCGCTAATATTGAGGTCGGCTGCTGTACGGTGGCCGGTACGTTGCATGGCATCGTTCCAGCTGTCATCCCAGAGGGGTTTAGCGCCGCTCACCAGTTTACCGTTGGCGCCCACCGGTTGCGGGAAGGCAGTGCCATATGGGTTAATGCCTACTCTCCTTACCAGGTTGCTGCTGGCCTGAGCGGCTGCTGTAGCGGGAGATAAGCCATTGGTCAATCCTGCGTTGCGCAACGCTTCCCAGTACATCTGGAAATATTGGTCGGTGCTTACTTTCTCATAATCTTTTACTGCTCTGTTAGAATAGCCCTGGCTAACGCGAATGTCTATATTATTTCCACCTTTTTTGCCCTTTTTGGTAGTGATGATAATCACCCCGTTGGCGCCACGGGAACCATATAGCGCGCTGGAAGCGGCATCTTTCAGTACGCTGATGGATTCGATATCATATGGATTGATCGCGCTGAGGCTACCTCCGTAAGGCACGCCATCTACCACGTACAAAGGATCGGCGGATGCATTGATAGAACCTACTCCACGGATGCGGATGGTAGCTTCCGAGCCAGGTTGTCCGCTGGAAGCGGAGCTCTGCACGCCGGCAGCCAGACCTTGCAGGGCTTTGGTAACGTTGGATACCTGGCGGTTGACCAGTTCATCACTTTTGATGGTGGCCACCGAACCTGTGTAGGAATTCTTTTTGGCCGTTCCGTAAGCTACCACCACTACTTCATCAATGTCTTTCCCTGCGCTTTTGAGGGAAATACTCAATGGCGTAGTACTGATAGGTACTTCCTGCGACTCCAGGCCCACAAAACGGATTACCAGCGTAGTGGCAACGGGGTCGTTGACCTGTAATGTAAAATTTCCATTAGGACTGCTAACTGTTCCGTTAGTCGTTCCCTTTACTACCACGGTGGCCCCGGGTAGTGGCGTATTGTCTTTTGCAGAATAGATACGGCCTGTAACCGTACGTGATTGCGCAAATATGGCCAACGGGCCAAATAGCAGCAATGAGAGCAGTAGTCGTTGTAACATAAACTAAGGGTTGAGAGTATAATAAACCAGGTTTTCGGCAATACAAGTACAGGCCTGTTGTGTAAACAGACTTTTACAGTATGGCATTTCATTGTTGTTAATAGCCGTAACGGCTGGTGTGACCAGGTACGGTTATAGATTGTTGTAACTCGCCGCCACAGCGGTTTGCATGGACAGTTGGTATTTTCAGTTTATTGGTTAATTAATGGCAACAACAATAGTCATTGACTAAAAATGGTTGGGTTGTTTTCCGCATAAGCAATCATTTAAATTCTATCTTTTATTACCCTATAATTTCTATAGACTAATGGGTCGCAAAGCTAGGTGCTTTCATAAAGAAAAACAAAACATTTGTTAAAAAAATGGATAAACTTTTTCAAATATTCGTTTTACAGGTTTGACGCGGTATTGCGCTGATAAAAATGTGATGAACGGAAATTCCCTGTTATCAAAATGCAGAAGGGCTGTTTTTTTTAATCGTCAATGTTGGAGTAACATCGTGGGGTTTATCTAACCGCCTGCGCGTTCAAATTCTTCGTCTACCAGCCAATGACCGCTGTCGGCCGCAGCTGTAGCCAATTCATCGCAGCGGTTATTGAATGGGTTACTGGCATGTCCCTTTACCCACTGCATTTTGACGCGATGTTTTTTATAGAGTGGAATGAAACGAAGCCACAGGTCTTTATTTTTCTTCTCTTTAAAGTTTGTTTTTACCCAACCCCATAGCCACCCTTTCTCTATACTATCTACTACATACTTGCTATCGGTAAAAACAGTGACTGTCAATCCCTCCTTCTTGAGGGCTTCCAGCGCTACAATTACAGCCAGTAGCTCCATCCTGTTGTTGGTGGTTTTGCGGTACCCTTGTGACAACTCCTTGCGCAGACTACCCCATATCAATACCACTCCATATCCGCCCGGGCCAGGGTTACCACGGGATGCCCCATCCGTATATACTACCAGTTCAGCCATATTTATTTTTAAAGAAGTGCTAAGGTAGGATAAATGCGCAAAAGCAGAAAGCAGAAAGCGGAAAGCAAAAAGCTATTGTCGCGAGTCATTATATCGGATAACTATCCGGATTGATCATTCGCGACAATAGCTTTTTGCTTTCCGCTTTCTGCTTTAAGCTTACTACACCTGGAATACGCCCACGTTAAAGGCATGTTCCACAGGCGCGTTGTTGGCGGCTTTAATACCTTCTGCTATACGTATACGCGTATCGGCCGGGTCGATGATTTCATCTACCCATAACCTGGCGGCTGCATAGTAAGGGGTTGTTTGTGCGGTATATTTATCGGTGATTTCCTTGAGCAGCCGTGCTTCTTCTTCAGGGGTAATCACTTCGCCTTTGGCTTTCAGGGAAGCTACCTGTATCTGTAATAATGTCTTCGCCGCCTGCTCCCCTCCCATCACTGCAATCTTGGCAGATGGCCATGCATAGATAAAACGGGGATCATAAGCCTTTCCGCACATCGCGTAGTTGCCTGCTCCATAGGAGTTGCCAATGATGATCGTAATTTTAGGGACCACCGAATTGGCTACCGCATTTACCAGTTTAGCGCCATCTTTAATGATGCCTGCATGTTCACTTCTGCTGCCTACCATAAACCCGGTAACATCCTGCAGGAATACCAGGGGGATTTTCTTTTGGTTACAGTTCATAATGAAGCGGGCGGCCTTATCAGCGCTGTCGTTGTAAATAACGCCTCCCATCTGCATTTCGCCTTTACGGCTTTTCACAATCTTACGTTGATTGGCCACAATACCCACTGCCCATCCATCGATGCGGGCGTATCCACACAAAATGCTTTTACCATAATCCTGTTTATACTGGTCAAATGCAGAATCATCTACCAGGCGTTCTATTACTTCCAGCATATCATAGGGACGGGTACTATCGGCTGGCAACACGCTATCTAGTTCGGCAGTTGGCTTAGCCGGCTCCACTGCTGCGATACGATCAAATCCGGCCTGGGCGGGCTGGCCTATTTTGCTGACGATTCGTTTCACCTGGTCCAGGCACTCTTCATCTGATTTGAATTTATAGTCTGCGATACCGGAAATTTCAGTATGGGTAACGGCGCCGCCCAGCGTTTCAGCATCTACCTCTTCTCCTATAGCGGCTTTCACCAGGTAAGGACCAGCCAGGAAGATGGAGCCATTGCCTTCTACCATCAGCACTTCGTCGCTCATAATGGGCAGATAGGCGCCTCCTGCCACGCAGCTACCCATTACGGCTGCAATCTGGGTAATGCCCATGGCGCTCATCCGGGCATTGTTACGGAAGATGCGGCCGAAGTGTTCTTTATCAGGAAAAATTTCATCCTGCATGGGCAGGAATACGCCGGCGCTGTCTACCAGGTAAATGACCGGGAGATGGTTCTCCATTGCTATCTCCTGTAAACGCAGGTTCTTTTTACCGGTCATCGGAAACCAGGCGCCCGCCTTTACCGTCATGTCGTTCGCTACGATCATACATTGCCGCCCGCTTACATACCCGATCCCCCCAACGGTACCGGCGGCGGGGCAACCTCCATATTCATCGTACATATCATAGGCGGCAAAGGCGCCTATTTCCATAAAAGTGGTGTCTTTGTCGACCAGGTAGTCGATACGTTCGCGCGCAGTGAGCTTACCACGTTGCCGCACCTTTTCCAGGCTTTTTTTTCCTCCGCCTTGTTCAATCACTCCCAGGCGTTGTTTCATAGTACTGATCGCCATTCGCATGGCATCTTCATTTTTATTGGTTTCCAGTTGCTGCTGATCCATAACGATGGGTTTTATATTCTTTAAAAATAAGGGAAAGAATTCAGTAAATTACGAAGAGGGAGCTGCCCGTCTCCTGCCGGACTTCGTTGGTATTTTGATGAATATTATGATTACCGCGATTCTGTTTCTCATTTATATAGCTGTATGCCAGTTATATGTATAGCATTTAAAAGAGATACAGATATCTTTTAAAAAATAAAATTCTTTTGTATGTCGTTAACGGAACACTTAGCCTCATCACTGGAAAAACTATACAACGGCGATCCCTGGATAGATGTCACTTTCCAGGAGCATTTGTCGCGCATAAATGCAGCCCAGGCTGTGCAACGTATCGGCGGCTCCAACAATACCTGGGAGCTGGTGAATCACCTTATCTTCTGGCATCAACGGGTGCAACGGCATATGCATAATGAGGCCCCCGAGCAGGACGGAGATCTGCCTGATTTTTATATGCCTGAAAATCATGGGGAGGAAAACTGGCAGGCGGCCATTCACCGGCTGGGACATTCTTTTGATATGATCACCATGGCTATCCGGAACTTCCCTGAGAAATTCCTGTTTGATACCATTCCCGGCACCGAACATGCTGTCATCTACTATTTACAGGGACTGGCCGAACACGATGCCTATCACCTCGGTCAAATTGTGTTGCTACATAAATACGCCTAAAACAGGTCCATATCATAACGTTGTTCATATAGTTGCTGTCCCCACAGCTGCAGGTGCTTTTCTCCTGTTTTGCGGAAGCCGGCCTTCTTATACAGGCTAATCGCGGCTTCCTGCATGCTGGTTGTCATCAGGTATACCTTCTGGTAATCTTTTTCCCGGCAAAAATCGAGGGCTTCCTGTAGCAAACGCTTTCCCAGTCCTTTGCCCCGGTAGTCGGGATGGATCAGGAACCAGCGCAGCTGCGCCAGGTGCCGGGAAGATCCCAGTATAGCCACGGCACCTACCATCTGGTTATTGGCCGTAGCGATAAACATACGGTCTTTCGCCGGGTTATAGGTGGGCAGGAACTCATAGAA
Source organism: Chitinophaga eiseniae (assembly GCF_012641265.1). Classification (GTDB taxonomy): domain Bacteria; phylum Bacteroidota; class Bacteroidia; order Chitinophagales; family Chitinophagaceae; genus Chitinophaga; species Chitinophaga eiseniae_A. Next base: position 1,143,030 of record NZ_JABAHZ010000001.1, read on the forward strand.
CGTTTTACAGACATAACTTTCAAATTCCAGGTTGTACCCACATTCCCGGGCATATAAATGTCCGTGCAGGTAAATCAGGTATCCCACATCACCGGGGAGCAGGTTATAACGGATATGGATATCTGAATTTTCCCCGCTTTTATCGTTCGACAACACCTGCCGGATGGTTTTCATGGCGCCGGTGATCTGTTGCTGCTCCTTTTCAGACAGGGGATCGGTAAGTTGATGAATCTCCCGGGTCGATTTGTCCTCCAGCTGAGCCATCAGTTTTTTCCCAGCTGCACTCAGCTGTAAAAAAAACGTACGTCCGTCGGCGGTAGATTGTTGCCTTAACAGCCAGCCATTCTTTTCAAAGCGCTTCAACATGCGGCTGAGGTAGCCCCCATCTATTCCCAAAATACCGGTGAGCTGCCCCGCCGTACATTTTCCCAGCTGCCCGATTTCATATAATACCCTCACTTCCGATAGCGACAACTGGCTATCCAGGATATGCTGATTTAATAACCCGATCATGCCGGTATAAAACCGGTTAAAACTGCGTACATCACTTACTACCTGGGAATTGCTGGACATAGGAGGCTGTTTTTCAAACAAAAATACACAAATAGTTGACATAGGCAAATAATTTACTTGCCTATGTCAACTATTTATTTTGGACGGTTTTAAGCAACCATTTACCGGTTTTCTGCTACCTATGAAGATAAATTTCCAGCAAATATTATATTTGCTACCTTCCCTTTGCTGTTCAGCAGCAAAAGGCCCTTATCACCAAATCAGATTTATGTCTCCGGGTTTATTATTTTCTTTTGTCATTGCTTACTTTGTCATCCTGCTGATCGTGGCATGGTATACAGGCCGTAATTCGAACAATGACTCTTTCTTTATCGGCAACCGTAACAGTAACTGGATGCTGGTGGCCTTTGGTATGATTGGCACCTCTTTAAGCGGGGTTACCTTTGTAAGCGTACCTGGCGCTGTAGGGAAAGACGCTTTTTCCTATATGCAGATTACCCTTGGGTACTTTATTGGCTATGTCACCATCGCCTACGTATTGATTCCCTTGTATTACCGCTTGCAGCTCACCTCTATTTATAATTACCTGGATACCCGGTTCGGTACCAGGTCCTATAAAACCGGCGCCTCCTTTTTTATCCTGTCCCGCACCCTGGGCGCTACCGCAAGGTTATACCTGGTAGTACGCATCCTCCAGGATGCCATTCTTTCCAGCTTCGGAGTGCCTTTCTGGGTCACCACCCTGGTCATCCTGATCATGATCCTCCTGTATACGTATGAAGGAGGGGTAAAAACCATCGTTTACACGGACACCCTGCAAACCACCTGTATGCTGGCAGGTCTGGTCATTTGTGTAGGCTTTATCCTGCACACCATGGATCTCAGCCTGGGGCAGAGCCTAAGTGCCATGCATGAACGGGGGTTGACCACCATTTTCAATACGGATCCCGATAGCAAGTTATTTTTTATAAAACAGATACTGGCGGGCGCCTTCATCACCATTACGATGACCGGGCTTGACCAGGAGATGATGCAAAAAAATATCTCTGTAAAAACATTAAAGGATTCCAAGAAAAACATGGTATCACTGGCCTTTATCATGGTGATCGTGATCGGCCTGTTTCTCTTCCTGGGCGGCCTGCTTCACCTGTATGGCGCCCAGCAGCAGGTAACTGCTACGGGCGATAAGCTATTCCCCGAACTGGCCTTGCATCATATGCCGCCGGTGATTTCCGTGATCTTTATTATTGCCCTGATATCTGCACTGTTTCCCAGCGCCGATGGCGCTATGACAGCGCTCACCTCTTCCCTCTGCATCGATATACTGGACATGCAGCGGAGAAGCGACTGGCCGGAAGAAATGAAGAAGAAAGTGCGGCAGCGTATACACCTCCTGATGGCGTTCATTTTCTTATTGTTCGTGATGGTATTTGAGTGGGTGAATAACCAGAGTATGATTGGCGTGATCCTGAAAGTGGCTACTTATACTTATGGACCATTACTGGGATTATTTGCCTTTGGTATCCTGTCGAAACGTCAAGTAAATGACGCCCTCGTACCCCTGGTATGCGTGGCAGCACCTCTGCTGTGCTTAGTAGTAGATATTTACCAGTCCGTATTGTTCGGACATTTCCAGATAGGGCTGGAACTATTGATTATAAATGGTTTCTTTACGTTTATGGGCTTGTTGCTGATATCACGTAAAGCAGAAAGCTAAAAGCTGAAAGCAAAAAGCTATTGTGGAAAAGAATTTAGCGATTGTTTAAATTCGCTTTAATCAATCTCCACAATAGCTTTTTGCTTTCAGCTTTCAGCTTTCCGCTTTTTTAAACTTCCACGGTTTTATTCAGATGGTGCAACTCCAGCACCGTTGTTTTTCCATTATCACTTTCCCGGTACATCGGTACAAATTTCCGGTTGTATACAATTTCATCATAAGTGTAAGATGTACGCTGTATAACGGTATTGGCATATACATCGTTGAAGCCCCTTACGGTTACATATACTTCCACATCGGCTGTTTCCAGGTCATGTGACGTAAATCCCTGCAGGGGACTGTCTTCATCAATAGGATGCACTACTGTCCAGTTCATAGACAAGGTTTCTATATGTCGCCGTTCCAGGGGTAGCGTATAAAATTTATACACCGCATTTCCATTTTCCTGCACCTGCAAGCCCAGGGTAACCAGCACTTCTACATTAGTAAGCGTATGATTTTCCTTGTAGGAAGCGAAGCGGAACATAAGGGCGGTTTTATCCTGGAAAGGGGCAATTACTGCATTGTCGCTAAACAGCAGGTGTGCCCGGGGTTTCGAAAACCGGCCATAGATAAGACCCGTAGCCACCGCAAAGGACAGGAAGCCTGTCATAGCTTCAATAGCTGCCACCGTATTAGCTCCGTCACCCACCGGGTTTACCCGCCCATATCCTACCGTCGTGAAGGTTTCGGTACTGAAGAAATAAATTTCCTTAAAACGTTGCCACGGCGTTTTCCCGATGATTCCCTGGAAATCGTCGTAACCAATCCACCAGTAAATACCGGAATATAACAGGTTGATGGAAAAATAAAATAACAGGATCACGACTGCAAACTTCCAGGCAGGGACATTCAGCAGCGCATGGTAAATATTGAAACGGTGCATAAACGACCGGCCTTCCCGGCGTATGTTGAAGCTCCCATCACGGTTAATAAAGCGGCCACCGTAACCGTTGGCATTCACGCCAAAGCCGGTGTCGTTGTTTTGTCTTAAAAAAGGGTTAATTCTTTTCAGAAGCGCCATAAGATCAATAATTGTGATATAAAGCTAAGAAGAATATTGTTCTATAAGAAAGGTCATCTTCCCAACGGGAGATGACCTTTCAGCATTTTTACATTGATTTTAAAATCCCAGGTAAATGAGGACATCACCCTCATGAAAATCAGGTGGTATAAACTCCCTGGCACAAGTCATTAAAACCAAGGAACAGGCACATGTTTTTATGACCATCCTGAAATCGCTCTAACGATGTACCATAAAAAAGGGTTGGTTACACCGTAACCAACCCTACTATACCAAAAACAACTTATTTACACTCTCCATCCGGCGTACACACCTGTCCTGACAAGGTTTCCAGCTCTATTACCGGTTGTGTTTTCTTCCATTCATCAAAAGCCTGTCCCAGTGCCTGTGTAAAAGCATCTACCGGCTGTGCGCCGGATACCGCGTATTTACGGTCCAATACAAAGAAGGGTACTCCGCGGATGCCCAGTTGCTGCGCTTCATTTACATCATGATTCACTGCTGAGGCAAACTCGCCGGATGCCAGCGCTGCTGCTACTTCGGCTTTATCGAGACCGATGTCGGTGCCTATTTCCAGCAGGGTATCATGATTACTCATGTCTTTTCCTTCTGTGAAGTAGGCATAAAACAGGCGTTCTTCTGCCGCATCCCCTTTTCCGTGCTTTTTGGCCAGCTGGATGAGGCGATGCGCATCAAAAGAATTGGCTACCACGGCTTTGTCGAAGTTATAGGTGAGCCCTACTTCCCGGGCAGTGCCCGTCATTTGCTCATGAATGGCCACCGACCATTCGCGGGACTGTCCTTTTATTTCTGCCAGGTATTCATATATATCTTTGCCTGGCTGGGATTTGAGGTCGGGGTTCAGCTGGAAGCTCTTCCACTCCACTGTGACCTTGTCTTTACCGGGAAACTGTTCCAATGCCGCTTCAAATTTCCTTTTGCCGATATAGCAAAACGGACACATGATGTCGGACCATATTTCTACTTTCATTTTTATTTTTTTAGTGTTTGCTCCGCAAAGTTAAATACATTTGCTATCAAAAAGTAACCAGTTTCCAAAAGGTAAGTGCTTTACCGGGGGAAACCAAACCGATATAGATGAAGAGTACAGGATTGCTGGTGGATTGTGGCGCCCCGCCAACGGGCGACAGCCATACCGATTGTCATAAGGTGATCATGCCCGTAAGAGATGCGTTGGACGTGATCAGTGGAAAATGGAAGCTGCCCATTATCATTGCCGTTTCCCGGGGGCATAACCGTTTCCGGGACATTGAGCGCAGCATCCCTAAAATTACCTCGAAGGTGCTTTCCAAGGAGTTGAAAGACCTGGAAACGCATAAGCTTATCCGGCGGACGGTATATAATACGCAGCCGGTGCAGGTAGAATATACCCTCACCCCCTACGCCGCCACCCTGGAAAGCGTGATTGTAGCGCTGCAGCAGTGGGGATTGCAGCACCGGAAGAAGATACTGGGAAAATAACCTCGGCGCCTGGTGGCGCCGCTTTGGATTATATCTCTCCTATTTTCAATACAATTTTCCCTCTCCCACTTCCTCCATTTTTACTGTATTCCTGGGCGGCAGCAGCCTCAGACAGGGAATGAAATACCCGGCGTACATAAGGTTTTATCAGGCCCTTATCCAACAGCTCATGTACTGCTTTCATAGCGGCCAGGGTTTTAGTGCCTCCCCATATGGCTCTTACGCCGGCAGCTTCCGCCATGGCCGGATCGGGCATGTTGACGATGCTGATTAGCAACCCGCCGGGTTTCAGCACTTTCATAGACCGTGCGGTCACATCGCCACCCACGGTATCCAACACAATATCTACCGGGTCCATCTGCGTTTCAAAAGGCGCAGCTTTGTAATCGATCACCTCATTGGCGCCCAGCGTGGCCACAAAGTCGAGATTAGCCTCGCTGGCCGTAGCCAGCACATATGCCCCGGCATTATAGGCTAGTTGTACGGCAAAATGGCCTACGCCGCCAGCCCCGCCATGTACCAGGATACGCTGGCCCTTGGCCAGTCGCCCTACGTCGAACAAGGCGCCCCAGGCGGTTCTCGCGCCGGCCATGGTAGCAGCTTCCTCGAAAGAAACCGCAGGTGGCTTACGGAACAATACCTCAGTAGACACGGAGGCATAGGTCGTATAGGAGCCATCTATGGATCCATACACCTCATCGCCTGTTTTCAGGCCGTATACGCCTTCTCCCACAGCAGTAACAACGCCGGCCCCTTCTACACCCGGGATATAGGGCAGCGGATGCTGCATAAAGCCTTCTCTTACTTTCCAGTCGATAGGATTCACCCCGCTGACGACCACTTTTATCAACACCTCATCTTTGGCGGGAAGCGGCACCGGGATTTCCTCCAGCAGCAACTGTTCCGGCCCTCCATAGGTGTGTACGCGGATAGCGGGTATGTGGAGGTTCTTCATAGCTTTTTTTTGCTAAGATACACCTTGCAGCCTGCCCAAAGTGGAAACCACCGGTCATAAAATTGAAAAAACTTACCTTTGCCGTTCATAATTATAGCTGTATCATGACTTTTGGTGATTTAAATCTTAACACCCCCTTATTAAACGCATTGGATGAACTGGGCCTAAGCAAGCCTACTACTATACAACAACGCGCATTTTCCGTGATCATGTCCGGTAAGGATGTATGCGGCATTGCACAAACAGGTACCGGTAAAACTTTTGCTTACCTGCTGCCCACGCTCCGGATGTTCAAGTTTTCAAAAGAAAAGCACCCCACTGTGCTGATCATGGTGCCTACCCGTGAGCTGGTACAGCAGGTGGTAGAATCGGTAAGGAGATTAACTCCCTACATGAGTGTATCGGTGCTGGGCGTATATGGCGGCGTGAACATGAACCCACAGATGGAAGCCGTAAAAGATAAACTGGATATCCTGGTGGCCACACCCGGACGCCTATACGATATCATTCTCAGCGGCGCTCTTAAAGTTAAATCCATCAAACGCCTGATCATCGACGAGGTAGATGAAATGCTGAACCTGGGCTTCCGTACACAGCTAACCAATATTATGGACCTGCTGCCACCAAAAAGACAGAACCTGATGTTTTCCGCCACAATTACGGAAGACGTGGAGAAAATGATTAACACACACTTCAATGATCCTGTTAGAATAGAAGCGGCTCCTACCGGCACTCCCCTGGAAAACATCGACCAGATCGTATATAAAGTTCCTAACTTTTATACCAAGGTAAACCTGCTGGAACTGTTGATCACCGATGATACCAGCATGACCAAAACCCTCATCTTCGTGGGAACGAAACAGCTGGCGGATGACCTGTACGAACAATTGATCAAAGAATTCCCCGACAAGGTGGGTATCATTCACTCCAATAAAGAACAGAACCATCGTTTTAATACGGTGCGTAAGTTCCAGTCGGGCGAAACCCGCTTCCTCATTGCTACCGATATCGTAGCCCGTGGATTGGATATTGCCGAAGTAACGCATGTAATCAACTTCGATACGCCGGAAGTACCGGAAAACTATATTCATCGTATAGGCAGAACCGGTAGAGCAGACAAAAAAGGGATTGCCATCCTGCTTACCAAAGATGCAGAAAGGGAAAACCTCGAACGCATAGAAAGCCTGATGAACTACGCCGTCCCGGAACAGGCGTTACCAGCCGATCTTACTATTTCAGATATATTAACGGAAGATGAAAAACCGAAGGTGTTCATGCGTAATACGCTGGTGAAAGCACCCAAACGGGAAGACGTGGGACCTGCCTTCCACCAGAAGCTGGCAAAAAATATGAAGACCAACAAGAAAGTATCACATAAAGATAAGATGATGCTGAAATACGGTAAGCCGAAGAAGCGGACACCGAAGAAGAAATAAAATAGTACGAGCTTAGCATAAAAAAATCCACCGCAGCTGGCGGTGGATTTTTTTATGCTAAGCTTTTATTGTTTGGGGGCCAAAACGCCGGGCCTGCACCAGGTCGTATTCTTTCACATAGTCCGGATGCTCCGTGCCCATAATCCGGTCCCATACCCGGAAATATAACCCGTAATTACCCTTGAATTTTTTGTGATGCAGGTTGTGATGCACAGAGGTATTCAGTACCTCAAACCACCAGGTGTAGCGGAAGTTTTCCGGCATTAGCTCATATCCGAGGTGACCATATACATTGATGATAAAACCGGAAATGGTAAACAGTAGTACGGTCAAGGGATGCATGGGCATAACACTGACGATTAACACTAATATCCCTCCTTCTGCCACCGCTTCCAGCACATGAAAACTATAGGACGTCCATGGAGAGGGGTTGGTACTTTCATGGTGCACCAGGTGTGTGCGTTTAAACAATTGCCTGTGGTGCAACAACCGGTGCATCCAATAAAAATAGGTATCATGTAAAATGAGACTGGCTACCAGGCTCACGCCTATATACCATAGCGGGAAATCATTGAGGTGATCGTAAACGAGCGTAAATTTCCTCACTGGTGTAAAGAGTAATATCACGGTGATGATAGTGAATACCAGGGTACTTTGCATGGAATACCAGATTTCACGCAGGAAATCCTTTTTGGTGGCCTGCTTCAACTGGATCTTAAACCGGTTGAACCTCGCGGGCATCAACAAATAAAATAGCGTAAAAGGAATGCCCGCCAGTAAAAAGTACCGAAGGGCCGACATGCTGAAAACCTTAATGCCTGCTTCAATAATTGATTTCATCGCCTTGTGTATTTATCTCCAAAAATAACGCAAGGCAGTGGCAGCAGTGGTTTACAAAAGTTAATTTCCGGCGATAACAAAAGTTAATTTCCTATTTTCCCTTCTCCAGCATACGCTTACGGATACGGCTCAACGAAACCGGCGTAATGCCCAGCATAGAGGCGATATACTTGTCGGGTACCCTGTTCACCACATCGAAGCGTTCGGCCAGCAGGTTGCGGTAGCGTTCTTCCGGGGAGAGGGTTACAAACGCCTCCATTATAGCCAGGGATTCAGACAGCATGCGCAGCAGGAAGAAATTGCGCAGCGGTTCGAACCGGGGATGTACTTTCATGACCTCTTCCAGTATGTCGTAGTCAATTTCCAGCAGTGTTACGTCTTCCAGGGCCCGGTATACAAAGCGTGACGGCTTCCGGTGTATGATCGTATCATGGGAAGCGATGAACTGCTTTTCCCAACGCAAAAACAACGTGGCCTCATCGCCATTTTGCTTCAGCGTATAGGCGCGCATAATCCCCTTTTCAATATAGGCCAGCCGCCGGTCCTTATCTCCCTCCCGGATATACGTTTCATTCGCATGCAGCTTTACCTGCCGGGTAACGGCAAATAAAGGAGAGGAATCTGCCGGCAATACCCCCGACAGCTCAAATAGTAATTGCTGTAAACTACTGATCGATACACTCATGTTGTTCCATACCTGTAAGGCAAGCCGCTAATGTAAGTTTTATTATTCATTCTAAAGCGCCCCAGGCACGGAGTAAAACAGGGTAACCCCTGTTTTACTCACCGTAATATCTCCTTTTTCATATACCGGGCGCTCTTCGCCACGCAGCTCAATGCATCCGGTACATAGTTATTGCCCTGTTCCACGAAAATGCGTTTCAGTCCTGATAACTTCGCATCCGGCAAAATCTCTTTAAAGTCGATGCTGCCATCACCTACTACCGTATGCAGGTCCGGGTCCTTTTTATCCATGTCTTTGATATGCCAGACGGCAAAGCGTCCGGGCTGACTGGCAAAGAGCTGATGAGGTTTTTGTCCCGAACGTATGGACCAATATAGATCCAGTTCCAGTTTTACCAGCGAAGGATCTGTTTCCCGCAGGATGATATCGTAGCCCATTTCGCCATTCATGTTTACAAATTCGAAATTGTGGTTATGATACAACAGCTGCAGGTTAGCTTTTTTCACCTGCTCCCCTATTTCATTGAGCGTAGCTGCCAGCAACCTGAACTTTTCTGGATTGCGAAGCTGCGGATCCAGCCAGGGCCATACGATATAGTCCTGTTGCAGGATATGCGCCCCTTTGATACAGTCGTCTACATACCTGGTACGTTCCTCTTTCCCGACGCCGTTGATCAGGAATTTATCAATGTCGTAATGCCCGCTGGAAGAGGTGAGCTGGTGATCATCCAATAGCTGCTTGAAATCTTTCGGCGCCATTCCCCAGTAGAACTGGTTGTTGCCGTGATTAAAACCGTAAGTTTCCACTTCCCGGTAGCCAAAGGAAGCCACCTGCTGCAGGGTACCTTTGGGATCTTTCTTCATTTCGTTGTTAAGGGAATATAGCTGTAATCCCAGTTTGTAGTTGAACGGGGCTGCAGCGGCCCATGCGGGGCTAAGCCAGGCTGCGGTAGTGATAATACCTGCCTGCTTGAGGAAATGTCGTCTGTTACTCATACGAAGGAATTTTAAATCAGGGGATAAAAATAAAAGACGTTGACGCCGCATCCTTGTAAAAATGCGAACATGATTTATCTTACAAGCCGAAAGCTCCACGTTATGTTTCATTACAGGGAATACCCAGCCGATGCTGCGTTGTCTGTTTATATAAAAAAATTCTGGGTACTTGATAACTCCCAGCAGACGACCGCTATGAGCAATAAAAGTATTCTTCCCAATGGCTGCGCCAACCTGGCCTTTATTTCGGGGGAAGGTATCTCGATAAAAACAAAACAAGAAGAAATATACCTGTCAGCCGGTATTTACCTGGTGGGACAATTGCGTTCCAGTATACAGGTCAGTATCCGGCCTTATACGAAGATTACCCTGGTGCAGCTATATCCATGGACAGCCGGGCAGCTGCTGGCCACTTCCCTGGAGGATACTGCCGGTAATTTTATTCCCCTGGGAGATATCGACGCGCTGTTGTACCGGCAGCTACAGCAAATGCCACTGGATGATGAAGCACAAATCGTGGCTTTTTTCGAAGGGGCGTTGCTCCGGATCCTGGGGAATGCAGGCCGGAAAGATATATTACAACCTGCCTGCCGGCTGATACGCGCGTATCGCGGAAACCTGGGGATACATGCTTTAGGGGTGCAACTGGGATGTTCTACCCGTTACCTGGAAAAGCAGTTCAGACGCAGCCTGGGGATTACCCCAAAGGATTATGCCGGCATTATCCGCGTGCGCAGCCTGGTGGATGCGTTGTCGCATTTGCCCGATCCCGCCCGTATGACGCAATTGGCGCTGGAGTATGGTTTTTATGACCAGGCACATTTTATCAAAACATTTGGTACTATTGTACAAATGGCACCTGGCAAATTCCAATTGAACGATTTCCTGTTGCAAAATGCTGGAGAGGGGTATTAGATTCACCTGAATAACAAATCATTAACAAATCAGGGGCAAAAATAGAAATCCGTGTCATTGATTGAACCGAATATACCATTAGGCATGTTAATGCATTGTTACCAAAGCAGTTGTCTTCTGGGGAACCTACCACCGTTGTTACCATTATCAACTAAATCCCATCATGAGTGCATCTATCAACGATAATGATGAATTGCTTGCACAACTGAAGACGGGCAGTCTTGAAGCTTTTCAGCACTTTTATACTACCTACCGGCATTGGCTGTACGTAGCGGCCTACTCTATCATAAAAAATGAGGCAGAAGCACAGGAACTGGTACAGGACCTGTTTGTCGACTTCTGGCAGAAAGGGCTGGGGATGCGGATTGACCTGAATACCACCAGCTCATTGAGGAATTTTTTATTTGTCAGCATCCGGAACCGCTGCCTGAATAAGATTGCCAAAGATGCTACCAGGAAAAGGAGATTAAAAGACATTTTTCTTTCAGATACTTACACACTTCCGTCCAACGGTTTGGAGAACAATGAATTGCGGGAGCAGCTGGAATCAGCCATCAGTCGCCTGCCGGAACGCCAGTCCATGGCGTTCCGGCTCGCCTACCAGGAGCATAAAACCCGCAAGGAAATAGCCGCGGAGATGGCCACCAGTGAAGAAACAGTGAAAAAACAAGTCGCCAATGCGCTGAAAACGTTACGGGCTTCTTTAAAAAAAATCCTCTTTTTTTAATACCCCGTGCCATTTAAAAATCGGTTAATAGTGTACATGAACAGCGCAGAAGAAATATACAAGTTAATGACAGAGAAGATTGCGGGCCTTATTTCCGCAACAGATGATCAATGGTTGGAGGATTTGATCGAATCCGATCCGGAAGTACGCGAAAAATGGATGCAGCTTTCCGCTATCCAGGTGCCGCCTCCCCCCGATCCCTGGATAGAAATCATTGATTTCAAGCCCAGAAGGTCCATCTATCGCAAGATGCTGCCCTGGGCCGCCGCCGCAGCTGTATTGGCGCTGGTGTCGCTGACTGCGTGGAAATGGAACTTCCTGTTTCCCCCCAAACCCGCTCCCGTCGCTAAAATAAATACAGACGTATTATTACAGGTAGCCGGACAGCCTACTATCAACCTCAGCCAGTCATCCGGCGCCGTCACTATTGGTGGCCATTCCATTCCGAATAAAAATAACACATTGTTCCTCAACGCTGCCGACCAGCTCCCGGAAGGAATGAATACGCTGATCGTTCCCCCGGGGAAAAGCTATGAGGTAGCACTACCCGATGGTTCGGTAGTGAACCTGAATGCCTCCACCCGCATGGATTTTAGCTTTGCCACAACAGGACCCGGCCGGGAAATTACCCTCAACGGCGAGGCTTATCTCAAAATAGCGCGACAACCCAACCGTCCTTTCCTGGTACACCTGCCCAACAGCACGGTAGAAGTACTGGGTACCAGCTTTAATATCAATAGTTATGACAGCAGCATGGTAAAGGTATCACTGGTAGACGGGAAAGTGAGAATGAAAGCCGGCAAAAAAACCGTGACGATGAAACCCGGTCAGCAAGCCATTTTCAACAAGCAGGCAGCCACGCTTGATACGCAACCGTTTAATGCCACCGTAGAATTGAGCTGGCAAAAAGGATTGTATTGTTTTTCAAACACGCACCTCGACGAAATTTGCCAGTCCGTTTTCCGCTGGTATGGCGTAAAAGCGGTGTTGGACAAACCCGAACTGGCGTCGCGGACATTTACCGGTCTGCTGGACAAGAGTACTTCCATGAGCTTTTTCCTGGAAGGTATCAAAGCCACCACCGGCACCGATTACTATTTTACAGCAGACAGCACCCTACACTTTAAATAACCGAAAATCTCAAAATCTATCAACCATTCCACATGCAACAATCTGCAACCAAAGAACTGAGGATCGTCCGTGGCGATACCAGGTATACCACTTATGAACATATACCCAGCTATGTACATCCCCTATTGGTTCCCAATGCTAAATGCTTTACCGATGTTGACGAGAATGGTATGGTGATCGACCAGCAGATCCTGGAATCGGAGGACTGGGCCATCTACTATCATTTTATTCACCTGGCAGAAGGGGTACACCTGGATACGGTACTTCCGTTCGACTATGCGCTCCCGGCCCACGTATCGGGGTTTACTGAAAATAATCCCGCCATGCCCATGCGTATGCGGCTCAGGAAAAAAACAGTGAAAGCTGTGGAAGGTGCTCCTGAAGTGCCGGCCGATGAAAAAGAATTTATCCTCAGCTTCCATGTAAACTTTAATCGCTACTCCCTCAAAAAAATGTCGTCGCTATTCCCTGCATTTAAAATCATCGACGCCATAGGCCTGGAAGAAACCCGGAAACCGTCGCATAACCGGCCATTCCAGCTAAATCTTGTCAGTTACGGCGTGATGCAGCGGATTTGCAACTGCAAGTATATTGGAAAGGCTTCCGATATTTTCCTTGAGCGGAATGCACTCGATTTTTATCTCACCTATCTTCATTTTCTTCAAAACAGGCCGCCCATTATGTTCGAAGAAAGCTATCAGCAGCAGTTAACAGAGATCGCCACCTTTATACAGCAGCATCCGCTGGAAGCTGTCAGTAAAGAAGCTCTTTGCCAACGCTTTAAGGTAGTGCCCGAGTTCCTGGAAGCGCCATTTGAACAACAATTCCTGGCTACCGTGGAACAACTGATTGAACAGGAGAAAATGGCCTGCCTCTTTAAAATGATTGCGGAAACTGATCATTCACTGACGCATATTGCCGCTATCAGTCAATACAATAACCGGGAAGAAATGGTACAGGCCTTTGGAAAATATTACCGCTGTGTCGTTGCTGATCTGCGGATGGCACAATAACACTTTCTGTGGTCACCCGGCAGTGGCCGATGCTGCTGCTGAGTGCCGTCACTTATTTCTCCATATCCGGCAATGCCTTCAATAGCTCTTGTATGAATAAATCGGCCGCCTTTTTCCGGTACGTACCTTTCTGCCAGATGATATAGGCGCGGCGTTGCAGTTCCCGGCCTTCAATAGGGATGGCCACCAGGTTTTTCCAACCCAGCAGGGCCCGCTCATTCAGCAAAGTGGCCCAATGCCCCTTTTCTACCAGCGATAGTATGGAATGCACGTCGTTCATTTCAATACGCACTGCCGGCTGGATATTATTCTTTTGCAATACCTCGTCCAGCGAATCCCGGGCGCTAAAGCCACGGGACGGAAAAATGAGGTCCATCCCTGTGAGCCGCTGCAGTGGTATCTTTTTCAGAGAGGCCAGCTTATTCTTGCGCGAAACTGCCACCACCATTTTGGAGCGAAACAGCTCCAGCATTTCCAGGTCTTTATTAAAGGTCTCCTGGTGAAAAGCCAACACCAGGTCCAGTTCTGATGCTCTCAGCTTAGCTTCCAGCAATTGAGTGGTGCCATACTCTACATACATGCGGATACCTGGATACTGTACCGGGAAACTAGCCAGGGCAGGCAACAGGAAGGAGGTAAAGGCATAGGTAACGCCTATACGTAAATCGCCGCTCAGCAGCTGCTGCAAGTCCTGTATCGCCTGTTTACCTTTTTCTACCTCCAGCAGTATTTGCCGGGCATGCAAGAGGAATACGCTGCCTGCTTCGGTAAGACTAACATGCTTGCCTATACGATCAAATAGCAGTATACCCAGTTCATTTTCCAGTTGACGGATTTGCTGCGACAAAGTCGATTGCGTGATGTACAGGGCGCCCGCAGCTTCTGTGAAATGGGACAGCTCCGCCGCTTTTACAAAATAATTCAGTTGCCTTAATTCCATACATCAATCGGTTTTATCAATCAATATCATTAAAACAATCTATTTAGCAAATATATTCAACTTCCCGAAATTTGCACCAGGTTATATGATTAACGACTTAAATAGTGTGGAATAATGGATGCTTTTCGTGCTTTAAAATCCCGGAATTTCCGGCTCTTCTTCTACGGACAATCAATCTCCCTTATAGGTACCTGGATGCAAAAAACGGCGGTATGCTGGCTGGTATACCGGCTCACCAACTCGCCGGTATTGCTGGGTGTTGTAAGCTTTGTAAGCCTGATCCCCTCCCTGTTTTTATCACCTTATGCCGGCAGTTACATCGACCGGCATAACCGTTACCGCGTATTGGTCATTACCCAGGTGATTTCCATGTTGCAGGCGGGCGCGCTGGCAGGCATCATCTTACTCAAATATTATAATATCCCCGGCATCATTTTCCTGTCGCTCGTACAGGGCATTATCAATGCATTTGATGTAACCTGCCGTCAATCGCTGATGGTAGAAATGGTGGAGCAGCGGGAAGACCTGCCCAACGCTATTGCGCTCAATTCCACCATGGCTAACTTTGCCCGCATTGCCGGCCCGGCGCTGGCAGGTATTATACTCAGCACCTTCGGGGAGGATTTCTGTTTTCTCAGCAACTTCCTCAGTTATGTACCGGTATTGATTTCCCTGTGGATGATGAAAATCACCCTGCCGGTCATTGTAAAATCCGACCGGAGTATATGGGCCGAACTACGGGAAGGATTCGATTATATTGCAGGCGATAAAGACTTATCCTCGTTATTGCTGATGCTTTGTGCCAGCAGCCTGCTGGTCATTCCCTTCAATACCCTGATGCCGGTATTTGCCAAAGATATTTTTAATGGAGATGCAAAAACTTTCAGTTGGTTTGAGAGTGCTGCGGGACTGGGTTCCATCGCTTCTGCTATTTACATGGCCAAACTGAAGCCTAATAAAGATCTTATAAAGATCCTGATCACCGCCAGCCTGATCTTTTCGCTGAGCGTGCTGCTGCTGGCCTTTTCCGGCTGGCTGCCGCTAGCGCTCCTCTTCATGGCGCTTTCGGGTGTGGGTATGATGGCACAAACAGCCAGTATCAATACTTACATACAAACCCACGCCATTCCTGCCATGCGCGCCAGGGCTATCAGCTATTATATCATGGCCTTCCAGGGTATTATCCCGGTAGGAAGTTTATTAACAGGGTTATTGTCCCACCTGATTGGTCCCCGGTTGACCGTATTTGTAGCGGGTTTGGCGGGCGCTGTGGCGACCGTGGTATTTGTTAACTACCGTAAAAAAATCAGCACCACCGTGTACCGGGTACAAGATGGTGCTGGTATAACAACGCCTTCATTAAAACTTAAATGACAGGCTGCCGGTAACACTCCTGAGTTTCTGCGGATTTACGGTGGTATAACCAATCCAATAATGTTGATTAGTGAGATTATCCATTTTCAACGCTACCCGGAAACGGGGCTGATCATAAAATACGCTGGCATTTAATACCGTGTAGGCCGGCAGGATAAAAGTGCCTACCGTTCTATCATTCAGCACCTTATTATCGCTGGCATAGTTGCCGCCAAAACCCGCTCCCAGCCCTTTCGCGGCGCCGGCAGACAAGCGGTAACTGATCCAAAGGTTGGCCACCGTGGGCGCTCCTGCAGTACCAGGACGAAGTCCTTCTACCTCCTTCGCAGCGGCTTCGTATTTCGCGTCATTATAGGCAAATCCAGCCACGATATTTAGTCCCTGTAAAGGATTGGCAATTACTTCTGCCTCTATCCCTTTACTCACCTGGGTACCATCCTGTACGGAGAAATTAGGATTGCCCAGATCCGGGCGCAGTACATCTTTCACCTTGATATAGTAATAGCTGATCGTACTGTTGATCCGTCCATTCAACCACTGCAATTTCACACCACCTTCCAGCTGGTTGGCCTGTTCCGGTTTAAATGGCTTACCATTGGCAGCATTGCCCACCTGGTTGGTGAATCCATTCTGATAGTTACCGAACAGGGACAGCCGGTCTTTCAGCGGCTCGTATACGATCCCGAATTTGGGAGAGAAAGAAGTCTGGTTATAACTTCCCTCATAAATACCTTTTACTTCATTATAGCTGCCTTTATTATCAAAGTAGTCGATACGCAGGGCGGCCAATACCATCAGGTTATCGGTGATATTGAGCAGGTCCGAGGCGTAGGCACTGTACGTATTGCTGATGGTGCGCACAGGGAAAGTAAACGACAATCCATGCCGGGCATACAGGGTATCCAGGTTGCGGCGGTTGAAGTTACCATAAGCGGGAATATCGCCATGGGAAGGGATTGTATCGTAAGTATTGCCGCCAAAGAACTGGTTGGAATGATGATGGAAATAATCCAATCCGCCTACAAAGCGATTTCGCAGGCTACCGATGTGGAAGTCGCCATTGAAGTTATGTTGTATCTCCACAATTGCATCCCGGCTATTGTCGGTAAACTGGTCATTACGGGAGATATAGTTACTGCCCGTTGCTCCCGCTACCCCGGTAGCTGCAGCATCGGACAAGAGATAAAAGTAAGGCGATGGGCCATCGGAAAAACTGTTGGTGGAGCTGATATTGGTGCTCATGTTCCATTGATCCGAAATTTTATATTTCATGAGCCCGAATATATTGGTGTTGCGGGCTGTCTGAAACAAGTTACTGTTGGCGTAAGAGCGTTTGTAATCGATCTTCAGCTGGTCAGCACGATCCGTTCCCAGCGCGGATACCGGCTGCATATACGGGAAGAAAAACACCCCCAGGCCCGTATTTTGCCCGGTGGAAAATTCGGCATCAAATAAGAAAGATAAGCGGTCGTTGACGCGGTAAGACAGGCTGGGCGCCAGCGCCAGGTTCTTAGAAAAGCCGTAGTCCTGCCAGCTGCCTTCATAATTATAGGCGGCATTTAAGCGGAACAGCACATCTTTTTCTTTGTCCAGCGGCGTATTGATATCAGCGCTGATGCGGTTAAAGCCGTAGCTGCCCATGGAATAGGTAACATCGCCGCCGAAACGGTCATAGGGCTTTTTAGTGACGCGGTTAATCAACCCGCCGTAAGAGGTAAGCGCATTGCCAAACAGCGTTGCAGATGGGCCTTTGATCACTTCCACCTGTTCCAGGTTATAGGCATCGATCCGGGCGGTCACATTTCCCGCGAGACCGTTGCGCAGTTTACTTTGCACAATAAATCCACGGAGGTTATAATAAGCGCCACCATCTCCGCCCCTGCCGGTAGCATCCCACATGCGGGTGAGGCCGGGTGCATTCTTCAGGGCATCATCTACCGAAAAAACTACCTGTTGCTGCAACAGATCTTTCGTAATGGTGCTGTACACTTGTGGGTTTTCAATATTCTTCAGCGGCATTTTAGCGACATCTTCACTGAAAGTACGCACCAGTTTATTGTGATTACCGGTGACCACCACTTCCCTCAGCGCCTTGCTGGATACGGCCAACTGAATCCGGATATGGGTGGCTTTACCGGCATTGACTACTACCGTTTCTTCAATGGGCTGATATCCCATGAGGGTAACGCTCAAATGATAATTACCCGGTTTGAGATGCTCGAATATAAAAGTGCCGTCTGCTTCTGACACAACGGCCTCGTTGGTTTCTATGATACGGATAACTACATCTGTGGCGGATTTTCCATCTACGGTCACCACTTTCCCTTTAACGGATCCACCGTGCTCGTCTTCGGCGAGGAGGAATTTAGGAATGGAAAGGAGTACTACCCATATTATTAAGAAGCCGGTCTGCTTAATCATATATTGCTTTTTTTTCGCAAGATATAACCAGGCAGACCGGCGCCTTTATCGTATCGGGAAAATGATTTACGCGATAAGGAATTTGTCTATCGGATCGGCGCGCGCGTCACCCCCTCTTTAGTGATCTTCACCGGTTTGATATACCCGTTGGCATCAAACTCCATCCGGTCGATACAGGTTTCCCGTGAGTTGGCTGCTTTTTCTGTGAGCGGACGGCGGTGGTATACAATATACCAGCGATTTTCATCAGGAATGCTGATCACAGAGTGATGCCCTGCGCCGGTGGCAATAGCCGGATCCTGCTCCAGTATTTTGCCAATGCGTTTAAAAGGGCCCATCGGAGAATCGGCGATAGCGTAGGCTACACAATAGTCAGGGCCTCCCCAGCCGCCTTCCGACCACATGAAATAGTATTTACCGTCTTTCTTAAACATGGTCGGGCCTTCTACATATTTCTCCGGCGTAATCTCGCGGAAGATAGTACCATCTTCAAAAGGAATAAAGCCGGTGAAATCATCTTTCAGCTGCGCAATATTACAATGCCCCCAGCCACCGTAGATGAGGTAGTATTTACCATCGCTGTCGTGGAACACGTATTGATCAATGGGCTGGGCTTTGTTGATGATCCTATCCACGAGGGGCTTTCCCAGGTAATCTTTATACGGTCCGGCGGGATGATCGGCAACCGCCACACCAATGCCGCCAATTTCGGCATTACTTTGGATATCATTGGCGCCGAAGAACAAATAGTAGTGTTGATTTTTCTGGATGATAGCCGGCGCCCATATGGCTCTTTTAGCCCATTTTACAGCGGCGGTATCTAATATCCGCGGGTGTTTGGTCCAGGTAACCAGGTCGGGCGAAGAAAAGGCATCAAAAAACACCTGCTTTTCGTAAGCCGCGGAGTATGTTGGATAAATCCAGTACTCCTTACCAAATACCACCCCTTCCGGGTCTGCATACCAGCCGGGGAATACAGGGTTTCCGGATAATTTGTCCAGCTTCTTTTGCTGTGCTGTAGCCATGCCCGCGCTCCCTGCCAATAATAACAATGCTATAATTCTTCTTTTCATGAATAACAATTAAAATGAATCGTTAAAAATAATAAAATCTCCATAGCGTTTTTAAAGATGATAAATTTCCGATATACTTTTGCATACTTTTATTCAACAGAAAGGCAATTGGCATGAAGCGTGGAAAAAAAATAATCAGGCTATTACTGATCATCACAGGTATTTTCCTGTTGGTGATCGCTATAGCAGGAAGTATACTGTACAGTCAGCAGGAACGGCTTACCCAGATGGCCATCAGGGAATTGAACAAACAACTCCCGGGGGAACTGGTAATAGCCAGCAGCAGCATCTCCCCTTTCAGCAACTTTCCTTATATCTCTATTGCCTTACACGATGTCCGTTTTTTCAGAGATAAAAAAATGGATGGGACTCCTTTGTACCAGGTAGAACGACTCTACGTAGGTTTTAGCCTGCCCGACGTATTACAGCAGCGGTATAATGCCCGCATCATTGTGCTGGCCAACGGGAAAGTACATGTGGCCCGTTACGCCAATGGCGCCGTAGATATTATTGACGCACATACGCTGAAAAGCGACAGCAGCAGCGCTGCTACAGATACTGCCACAACTGCGCTGAATCTCGATCTAAAAAAGATCATCCTGAAAAATATCGACGTCACCTATCATGATGATGCTACCGGATGGAAGGTTACCTCCCATATCGATAAAATCAAAACCGCGTTCTCCATGGACGCCAACCGCATTGCTATTAACATGGACAGTAAGCTGACAGTGGATGTTACCGGGAAAACCGATACCAGCCTTTTCCGGCACAAGCAGCTTCAGTTTACGTTGAGTGCCGTTTATGACAAACAGAAGAAAACATTGACGCTTCCTCCGGGTAAGATCAGGCTGGAAGCCGCTTCCCTCGAGTTGGAGGGACTATTGAGCCAGCACTTTGTGGATCTTAAAGTGAAGGGCGACAAGCCCGACATGAATCTCTTGCTGGCATTGGTGCCGCAGGACGTAGCGGTGTTACTGGAGAAATACAAACACGACGGTCGTATCTTTTTCGACGGTATTATCAAAGGACCAGTAGGCAAGGGAATAGCCCCCCTGATTACCGTTAATTTTGGTTGCGAAGCCGTATGGTTCCAGAATAAAAAAGTAGACCGGAAAGTAGATCAACTGGGCTTTAAGGGATATTACACCAATGGCGCAGCGCATAACCTTCAAACATCAGAGTTGCATATCCTTAATTTCAATGCCCGCCCGGGTACTGGTGTATTCAAGGGCAACTTTGTGATGAAGAACTTCACCGATCCGCAAATCATTATGCAGTTATATTCTGAGCTGAACCTGCGATTTGTGGGGGAATTCCTGGGCATTAAAGACCTGGAGCAGATCAGCGGAGAAATTAAGCTTAATATGAATTTCCGGGAAATGGTGGATATGCGTATTCCCGAAGAAAGCCTGGCCAAGCTGAAAGAAGGCGTACAAAGCGAGTTAACCGTAAAGCACCTGGAGTTCAGGATTCCCGGTTATCACCTGCCAGTACAAAATATGAATGTGCATGCGGTGATTCAGCAAGGGCGGCTACAGGTCGATTCCGTGGCTTTTCGTATAGGCAGTTCCGATATACTGGCGCATGCTGCTGTGAGCGATGTACCGGCCTTGTTCCACCAGCAAAACAAGCCGGTAGCCGTTACCTTTGGCGCGTCCAGCAGGCGCCTGCAGCTGGGCGAACTGTGGAAAATGGATTCCACCCACCCGGCATTGGCTAAAGAAGTGGTAAAAGACTTCAATATAGGACTGGCTTTTGAAAGCTCGGTAAAAGAGTTATTACATCCCAATCCATTGCCTAAGGGAACCTTTAAAGTGGAGCATCTGCAGGCAGCATTTCAGCAGTACCCGCATGCGTTGCACAACTTCAACGCTGCGGTGGCGATCAGTGATAGCAGTTTACGGGTGTCTAATTTCAGTGGAAACATCGACAGCAGTAATTTTGTGCTGAAGGGACGACTCAATAACTATCTCCTCTGGTTCAGTAAAATCAAAAAGGGAAATACAGAAATTGCGTTTGACTTTAAATCGGACCGGCTGGCTGTGAATGACCTGATCAGCCAGCGGGGGCGCCAGTTTATTCCCCAGGGGTATTGGTATGAGCAGGCAAACAATGTGTGGTTGCGCTCTAAGATGAGCCTTAAATACGATACCGTATTTAAGAAAGTAGATGCACATATCGCCAATATTTCCGGCAGCCTGCGGGAGCATCCTATTAATATAGAAAAAGTAAACGGACGGATACGCTATGGCAACAACCGGTTTATTGTGATAGATACGCTGACCGGCAAAATAGGTCGTACCGACTTTGACCTGAACATGCGCTATGCCGTAGGGCCGGGTAAGAACAAACAAAAGCGCAGCAATTATTTCCGGTTTAAATCCAACCTGCTGGATGTGGATGAGCTGATGAACTACGATTTCAGCGAACCGGTTGTAACCACCGCGCCGGCGAAACACACCACCATAAAGGAAAACGATTCCCTGCATGCGGCTGGCTTTAATGTATTCAATATCCCCTTCTCCGAATTTGAAACGCAGGTAGATATTAAAAAGGTCAAGTATAAGCGGCTATGGATAAAAAACCTGCTGGCGAATGTACATATGCGGGAAGATAAAAAGATTAAGGTAGACACCATTGCTATGAACATTGCCGGCGGGCATGTAGCCATGCGCGGCATGTTTAACGCCAGTGATCCAAAGAAACTATATTTCAAAAACGGTATCTATCTCGAAAATGTAGATATCTCCAAATTGCTGATCAAGTTCGACAATTTTGGGCAGGACTTCGTGCTGAATAATAACCTGAAAGGTACGCTGAGCGGGCATATCAAGAGCAATGTACGCCTGCACCCAGATCTGACGCCGGTGCTGAGCGAAACCGAATCGCAGATGAATATTGCCATTGTGAATGGCACCCTGCTGGATTTCGGTCCTATGCAGGCCATGGCTGGCTATTTCAAGGATAAGAACCTCCGTATGGTGCGGTTTGACACCCTGCGTAACCAGCTCACGCTGAAAAACGGCGTATTGCAGATCCCCAAGATGAACATCAATTCTTCCCTGGGATATATAGAGGTTTCCGGCAGCCAGTCGCTGAATATGCAGATGGACTATTACCTCCGTATCCCTATGAAGATGGTGACGCAGGTGGGCTTCCAGGCCCTGTTTGGCCGCAAACGGGAAGAGGTGGATGTAGACCAGGTAGATGCAATTGAGGTACGCGATAAGGACAAGAAGGTCCGCTTTATGAGCCTGAATGTTTCCGGCACACCAGATAAATATAAGATAGCCCTGAAAAAGGCGAAACGCACTTCCTGAGCGGTTATCATGACTTCACCTATATGCGGCGCTTCCAATGGAAGCGCCTTTTTTATTCATTTAATTTAATACTGTTTTACATTTTGAACACTGTTCAATATATTTGCACTATTATGAATAAAAAGGAAATACAGGAGCAGCGGGTAAAAGGCTATTTTATTACCGCTACGAAAGACCTGTTGAAAAGCGAGGGTCTAAAAAGCGTGAGTGTTCGCAACATTGCAGACAGGGCGGGGTATTCTTTTGCTACTTTGTACAACTATTTCAAAGATGTGAAAGACCTGGTATTCCTCTGTGTAAAGGATTTCCGGGAAGAATGCAGGGAGTATGTGGACACCCGCACGACGACTGTTACGCCCGGCAACAAACGACTGAAAGCCATTATCCTGGCTTATATGGAATACTTCATCCAATACCCGGGTATATTCGACTTGTTTTTTGCGGAGAAATTATCGGATATCAGTGGTAAGGGAGATACCAGTACATTGATTACCTCGCTACTGGAGGAGTTATGCGCCGCGGACTGGGATTACTGTATAGACATGCGTATGCTCACTTCCCGCGAAGCGGGGCTGAAAAAAGCCGCCCTGCTATACGGCACTACCGGCCTGCTCACGCTTTACCTCAACAGGCGCCATCCCGGCAGCTATGACGCCTTTTTCAAACAGGCCACCCATTTTATCGACAGCCAGCTAAAAAGTTAACATCATGTCATCGAAGAAAGCACTGAAGCAGGTATACAAAGAAATGACTTTTCCCAAAGGAGTATACCAGCTGCGTAATAAGCACAACGACAAAATATTTATTGGCAGCAGCATGGACCTGGACAGGGCCTGGAACTCGCTGCGGGTACAGTTAAAATCCGGGAATCACGCCAATGAAGCCTTACAGCGCGACTGGCTGGCATACGGCGAAGAAGGTTTCGTGTACGAGGTCGTAGAAGTACTAAAGGAGTCTGTTGAGCCGGGCGCAGACCACCGCAAAGATGTTAAAGCCCTGGAACAGCTGGTGATGCTGGAACTGGCGCCATATGATGAAAAAGGGTATCATAAAAAATAGCATCTGACTTACGGCACCTGCGTCCTGTAGATGCTGGTGAACCAAACAAGAAAAACACGTATCCCGGCAAACGGGGCGAATATAAGATTATTAACCGCGAATATGTATTGTATCCATCACGGATGCGGGGCTGTGTGTAGTTTAACAGCAGATTTTAACCATCTGTATGTATGAAACTGCTACGAAACATCATTTATATCGCTTTACTGCTGCTGGGATTATTTGTGCTGGCACAGAAAGAAATCAAGGGACGTAGCAATATCCGGAAGCTGGAACGCCTTGCTAAGGGCGACAGCACTGTTACACTGTATACCGGCAATAACCTGGAGATTACCCGCATTGACAGCCTGGATGTACGCACCACATTTCCCACGGGCGCTATCAGGGTTGCACGGGGACCGCACCGGATTGGGGTGAAATTCAGCAAAACCCGTTTCTATGTAATTACCCGCAATGAAACCTACGCCAACTTCTCTTTCAACCTCAATTTCCCGGAGTATGGCGACTTTACCTTTGCAGGTTTCGAAAACAAACAGGATAGCAAGATCTATTGTGAGCCACTGGCAGGTTTACCCAAAGAAGCGGAAAAATTTTACAAGGACTCTATCATACCTGAGATCCTGGCCCAGTCAACACATGAGTAAAAATGAAAGAACAGCATTTCTCCTTCCGCCTTTACCATTCTGTTTTGCTGTTCTTCATTTTCACCGGGTTGATGTACACTTTGTACTGGTACCTGGTGCCCAACCTCAACTACGAGATCCCGGAAATGGTGTTCGTTGTGTTGTACCTGGGAGGGATCGGCTGGTATTGTTATGACGCCTTTTTCAAATCCAACAGCGTTTGTTACCTCGATGTTTACTCCGAATGCATTACTACTCAAAACCTGCGGCGCCAGGCTACCTGTTACTATTACCGCGATATCGTGGATATTGAATTGCTGACACATACCAGTCAGCAGGTTACCGTATACCGACTCACGTTGTTGATGAAAAGTGGTGAAAAGATCCCATTGAAGCTGGAGCTATTCTCCAGGAAAGCGATCCAGGCGCTGGCAATTTTGCTGACAGAAAGAATTTGATTTGCTTACTTACCACTAAGTAAGTATCTTTACACCGCCAAAAAACAAAAGATATGGCGGGCACAAAAGATAAAATCGTATCCATGGCCGACAGGCTGGTAAGAACCAAGGGGTTCAACGCCTTCAGCTACAAAGACATTTCCGCGCCGTTGGATATTAAAAATGCAGCGGTACACTATCATTTTCCGGCGAAAGCAGATTTAGGAATAGAGGTAGTAGCTCATGAAATTGCGCTATTTACCGGCAACACCGGCAAATGGGCCCACCTGCCGGAAGATGAGCAGCTGTCGCAGTTATTCAATGTATTCCGGCGCTACAACAGCGAAGGCAACATCTGCCTGATGGGCTCACTGGCTACTGATTTTGAAACATTGTCGCCCGACATGCAGGCCAAGGTACAGGAAATGGGCGGCATCATTCTGCAATGGCTGACCAATTGCCTGGAGCAGGGCCGTAAAAACAAACGTCTTCACTTTAAAGGCGACGCCGATGCGCGGGCGCTGATGATCATATCCAATTTACAGTCTTCCCTGCTGCTATCCCGCGTGATGGGCCCATCCGCCTTTCACCGGATTGCAGATCAACTACTGGAAGACCTCTGTCAAAAATAGCTAACTATGAAAAGAGTTGTCATAACAGGCATGGGCGCGGTGTCGCCAATAGGCAATGATGTTGCCTCTTTCTGGAATAACCTGGTGAATGGGAAAAGTGGCGCTGCCGCCATCACCCATTTTGATGCCAGCCGCTTCCGCACCCGGTTTGCCCATGAATTGAAAGGGTTTGACGCCAGCGCCCTGCTGGATAAGGCTGAACTCCGGAAAACTGATCCATTTACACAATATGCATTGGTTGCTGCCGATCAGGCCATTCGCGACAGCGGACTGGATTTCAGTAACATGGATCCTTTTGATACCGGGGTGATCTGGGGCTCAGGACAAGGCGGTATGCAGACTTTCGAAGAGCAGGTGACCGAATATGTGTCCGGTGATTTTAATCCGCGCTTCAGTCCCTATTTCGTACCCAAGCTGATTACGAATATGGCTTCAGGAATGATTTCTATTAAATACCGGCTGATGGGCATCAACTATACCACTGTATCTGCCTGCTCCACTTCCAATACTGCCATCATGGATGCGTTAAATTACATCCGGCTGGGCAAGGCTAAAGTTATCGTAACAGGGGGTTCTGAAGCGCCTGTTACGCCGGCCTCCGTAGGTGGATTTTGCGCGATGAAGGCCATGTCGGTTCGTAATGATGATCCGACGGTGGCTTCGAGGCCTTTTGATGTGGATCGCGATGGATTTGTGATGGGAGAAGGCGCCGGCGCACTGATACTGGAAGAGTACGAACATGCAAAGGCCAGGGGCGCGCATATTTATGCAGAAGTGGCGGGCGCCGCGATGACAGCAGATGCCTATCACATGACCGCTACGCATCCTGAAGGACTGGGCGCTTTCCGTGCCATGCAGCAGGCACTCGAAGATGCCGGACTGGATAAATCTTCCGTCGATTACCTGAATGCCCATGCTACCTCTACTCCGGTGGGCGACCTGAGCGAAATAGCCGCAATTGGTAAATTATTTGGAGCAGCACCTGCACACCTGCATATCAGCGCCACCAAATCTATGACGGGGCACTTATTGGGCGCAGCAGGCGCCATAGAAGCTATTGCCAGCGTGATGAGCATACAGCAGGGTATCATCCCTCCTACCATCAACACCCAACAACTGGATCCTGCCATTCCCGCAGGGATGCAGATAGTGCTGACCAATGCTATAGAAAAACCAGTGTCGGTAGCCATGAGCAATACCTTTGGATTTGGCGGCCACAATGGTATTGTCGTCTTCCGAAAAATATAGTTGAAAACTTACCTATAATACCTGGGGCGGTCGTCATAAAAACGACCGCCTTTTTTATCAACTACCTCGCGAAAATTAATTTTTAAAAAGTGCGTAGGGGTATGCCCGGGTCATGCTGTCTTCCTCATGTAGTTTAAAAAAACATACTAAAAAAGACAATCATGATGGGTTACACATCAAAACACCTGCAACTGCGTAAGCAAAAAAAATCACTTTATTTATTAGTGGCCATATTCACCCTTGCTCCTGCTCAACGTATCTTTGCCCAGCTGGGCGCCACTTCCCTCAATGGACCCGGCATTGGATTCAGCATAGATTACCTGCCTGCTTCGCGTTATATCCGCCCGGAAGACAGCGTAAAAACACATTCCACCTCTTCACAGGTACGTTATAATTTTGGTGCTATCTTTTCGCTCAGCAGCCGTGTTGACACCATCACCGGTAAGGTAAGAAACTGGACCCTGGCGGCTTCCGGCAGTTACACCAAATTCAGCAACAAAGATTATGAGCGCAACATCTTCCCGGAAGAACTGTTGGGTACCCAACTGGCACTGCAGCACTACCGCAATCTCAACCGGCGATGGTCGCTGGTGGCGCTGGTTTCAGCAGGTATTTACACGGACCTTGTAAAGGTCGATGAGAAAGATCTTTTTGTAAATGGAGGCGTTTTATTTGTGAAACAGGTGAATCGTCGTTTCTCCTACGGCATAGGGGCAATGCTGACCAATTCCTTTGGTACGCCTATGGTACTTCCCGCCTTCATGGTAAGATGGCAAACAGATAACAAGTATAGGATAGATATTAATTTCCCTGAAAAAATCAGTGTGTCTACCACGCTGAATAAATATACTGACCTCGGTCTTGCTTTCCGTATGCGTGGCGCCGCTTACGACGTAGAAAATCAGCAAAACAACAAAAGAATGATGGGCCAAACGGAGATGAGTATAGGCCTGGAAAATACCTGGCACCTGAACAAGCATATCGACTTTGTCGCCTCCGGGGGCGCTACCCTGCTGAATGAAGTGTCTTTCCAGGAAAAAGATTTGTCGCATATGTTTGATAAACAGCATCCACATCGCCTGGCAACGAACTATTTTTTTAGCGGTGGTCTACGATGGAATTTCAAGCCTGGGCGTCACTAACGGGAACGAGTATATTAAAATACAAAATGCTTTCCGACCTATAGCCGGAAAGCATTCAACAGTTGCCTGATTAAGCAAAGCGGCAAAGCCGCTTTGCTTAAAAAATCTCTACCTCACTTCATAAGGCGGCTGTGTGGGCGCCTTATAGCCTTTGGTTTGCAGGAGATTTTTTATCTCTGTAATAGCACGTTCTATCTGCGGATCCACTCCTTTGGCCATATCCCCGAGATTTTCATCTACCGGGATATCCGGATCTACGCCATGGCCTTCGCGGAACCAGGTGCCATCGGGGTTAAACATGCGGAAATTAGGGATGGTTATCACGCCGCCATCTATCAGTGGCGGTGTATTGCTGATACCTATTAATCCGCCCCAGGTGCGTGTACCTATAATGGGCCCGAGGCCGGCTTTACGGAAGTAGTCGGGGAAGGCATCTCCTCCGGAGCCACTCCAGCCATTGATGAGCATTACCTTGGGACCGAAGTTGGCGTACATGGGCCATGGCTGTGGCGTACCGCTGCGGGTGGCCCAGTAAGCGAGGGGTTTGCGGTTAAGCATTTCTATAAAGCGATCGGGGATTTGTCCACCGTTATTGAAGCGTTCATCGATAATGAGCGCGGCTTTATCCCATTGCGCGTTGAACTGACGGATCAGCTCATCCTGCCCATCCCAGCCCGTGCTGGGCACATAGATATAGCCTACCTGGTTGTTGGTGGCATCCGCAATCCGTTTACGGTTACTTTCTATCCAGGCCAGGTGACGCAGGCGGTATTCCCTGCCCATAGTGGTAACGATCGCTGTTTTAGCGCCTTCCATTGCAGGCCTGCTGTTGTAGGTAAGTTCCACGGCCTTGCCTGCCAGTGCCTGGAAGCCGGCATAGGGTTCCTGTGCGGTGGTGAGCGGCACACCATTCACCGCCAGTATATAATCCCCTTCATGGATGTTTACACCGGGTTCGTCGAGCGGGTTGCGCACTTCTCCATTCCAGGGTGCGCCGCGGATAATTCTTTTTATTTTGTAATACTGGCCGTCGGCTTGCCAGTCGACGCCCAGGTAACCAACATTTTCTATTTTGGCATTTTCTACGTCACCAGCCATATTGTAGGTATGCGAGGAGCTTATTTCACCCAGCACTTCGCGGATAACGAAGCTGACCTCATCGCGGGTGCGGGCCCCTTCCAGCAGGCGCAGGTATTTATCTTTTACACCATTCCAGTCTACCCCATGCATATGCGGATCGTAGAAGAAGTCCCTTTCCATGCGCCAGGTATCCATAAACAGTTGTTTCCATTCTTCCATGGGTTGGACGGTCATGGTCATTTCGGCAATGCGCATAGCCGTATCTATTTTCTGATTTTCGGCTACATCGATCACGCCATAGGGGCCGTTATTGACCAGTATTTTATTGCCATTGGCAGAAAGCTCGTACTGACCTGGGTTTTTGATGATGGTTTTCACCTGGCGGGTGGCGATATCATAGTATTGTAACGTGCTTTCGCCGTTTCCTTCGTCTTCGTCCGGCGTGCTGGTGGTGAGAAACAGGATTTTCCCTTTAGTGGCCCCCAGCCGGGAATAGTTGCCGCCTGGCACCGGCAGCAATATCATCCTGGCTTCCATGTTGTCGAGGTCAATCGCGGTGGCGACTGTTTTTCCGGCACCCCGCTTGTCTTTCTTGTCATCCTCTTTCTTGTCATCCTCTTTCTTGTCTTTCTTGTGCTTGTCTTTATCCTTTGCGGGCGCGGGGGATCCCTTTTTATCTTCTTTCATGTCTACGGCATCATTGCGGGTAGCCAGCAAAGAAGGGGTTTCTTTTTGCAGCCCTATGACGCCAATGAGGGTGCTATTAGCATAAATAAAAGTATTATCTATACTGCTATAGATAGGCTTGAAAGACTGGTTGGTGAACAGGTACAGGTACTTTCCGCTTTCATCAAATATGGGACGGTTGCAGTCGTAAAAGCCGCTGGTGACCTGGTGGCGTTGGTTATCTTTTGTATCGAAGAGAAAAACGGCTTCATGTCCATTTTCCAGGTCGCGGCTATATGTTAACCAGCGGCTGTCAGGCGTCCAGCTAAAGCGGAATGTTTCAAATGCATCGGGAGAATAGTGCAGGGCTTTGTCTACCTCGGTGGTTTTGCCGGTAGCAATATCGAGTACAAATATTTTCATGGTCTGGTCGATGAAGGCGATTTGCTTTCCATTGGGCGACCAGTAAGGGCGGAAGCGGAAACCGGGGCCATAGTGGGTGACCTGGTGCGCTTCGTTTTCCTTACCGGCAGGCGCCAGCCAGAGTTCATATTCCCCCGATTTATCACTCCACCAGGCGATATTTTTGCCATCGGGCGACCATACCGGGTAGCGTTCCGCTACACCACTGGTGCGGGTTAGGTCTTTGATATACCCGCTATTGGCTGGTATTGAAAATATATCGCCCCGGGCGCTGATCAGGGCGCGCTGTCCGTCGGGACTGATGGCCGAAGATTGTATGAGCGCCCCCGGATGCACCGTACGGGGTTTCAGGCCTGCCAGGTCGGTGCTGATGCTGATTTTTACTTCCGTGGTTTGTTCATTGTCGAGTGACAGGAGATATAATTTCCCATTGGCTTCATACACAATATCGGCCGGCCCCATAGAGGGGAAATGTACGTCGTAGTCTTTATAGTGGGTTACCTGTATACTGGCTTTCGTGTTGGTGTCGTAGCGCCAGAGGTTCATCCGTTTTTCGTCGCCACGATCCGACAGGAAATAAATATAGTTTTTATACCACATCGGGAACTCGTCGCTGGTTTCACTTTTGCTGGAAATATTTTCGGACTGTTGTTTATTAAAATCGAAAATATGGATATCTGCTTTCATGCCGCCCCGGTATCTTTTCCAGTTGGAGAAGCTTTGGGTGCGGGTGGTTACCGCGATGCTGTTGCCGTCGGGCGACCAGGAGCCGAATTCCGCGTAAGCCAGCGGCAGTTTCACCGGGGCGCCACCGGTTTCCGGGATGGTATAGAACTGGTTAAAGCGCTCCTTGGTACTTTCCCTGCCGGAGGCAAAGAGCACCTGTTTCCCATCCTGCGTCCAGTCAACCACCCTGTCGGCGCCACCGTATTGGGTAAGTCGCAATGGTATCCCACCGGCCACGGGCAATACATACACGTCGGTGTTGCCGTCGTAGTTAGCGCTATAAGCCAGTTTGCTGCCATCGGGCGAAAATTTCGGGAAGGTTTCCACGCCGGGCGGGGAAATCAGTTTGATAGCGGTGCCGCCGGTTTTGGGGACAATCCAGATATCATTTGCATAGGAAAATGCGATCTGCGACCTGGACACATCGGGATAGCGGAATAGGCCGGCATCTACCTGTGCCATGGCCTGTTTTCCGGCCATGGCGGCCAGGAAGATCAGGGTTATTTTTTTCATCATAAGCGTTTTAGATGGTTACACCGGTGCCTTTTATTTAAGGCCGGATGTTGCAGGATTAAAACCTGTTTACTAATCTATGTAAATCCGGTAAAACATCCCGTTAAAATCCCATATTTGGTATCGCCGGTGATCTGGCAGGATAATGCATTCTATGCAGGGGATACAGGGTAACTCAACCCCGCAGGATTATACCGGATATTTCTACCAGCATAGCTAAAAAAAACCGATCTTTATGCCGTACCAAAAATTTATAAGTAACATATGGCCAAATCTCAGGACACAGGTGGCAAAAAAGAATTAGAAAAGAGAAAAAAGCAACAACGCCAGGAAAAGGCGGAGAGAAAGGAAGAGCGGAAAGCAAACAGTGGAAAAGGAAAGGGACTGGAAGACATGCTGGCTTATCTCGATGAAAACGGGAACCTGACTTCTACCCCTCCTGATCCAAACAAGAAAGTGGAAATTAAACTGGAGGACATCCAGATAGGTGCCCCCAAACAGCAGCCTTCCGAACCCGTTAATACCGAACGTAGCGGAGTGGTAAAATTCTTCAACGAGTCCAAAGGTTATGGATTCATTATTGACCAGGAAACACAGGATAGTGTATTCGTACACATTAACCAGTTGGCCGGGCCGATTAAAGAAAGAGACCGCGTGACCTTTGAAGTGGAAAGAGGCCCTAAAGGGCTGAATGCGGTGAATGTAAAGAAGAAGTAAGCCGTTAACCACCGGCAAACCTGTCACTATTACCACGCATCGTTCCTCCTCACGGACGGGGAACCAACGCTATTACTATTCCTAAAGTCAACGAAGCGTGTCTAACCCGTTAAAACGATTGTTACAACGCCCGGTGATCTGGCTTTCCACCAGGTTTTCATCCAGTCCTGACCGGCAACAGGTATTCACTTCCCTGTCGGCATTGCACGAAGCTATTCTTGCAGGCCGGCGCCAAAAGGGACTGGTACTGCCTTTTGATATGGAGCAGTCGCGCTTTATCATTTTCTCCGATCAGCATAAAGGCGGAAAAGATGGTGCAGATGACTTCATGGCCGCAGAGTCCAGCTACCTGGCTGCCTTGCGGCATTACGGGGAACAACAATTCACATTTATTAACCTCGGCGACTGTGAGGAACTGTGGGAATGTACGCCTGCAAAGGTATTGGCCGCCAACCAGGTTACGCTTACAGCAGAAGCCCGTTTTTTACAGGAAAAAAAGTATTTCCGGATCTTTGGTAATCACGACCTGGAGTGGCGGTATGCCGTTCCCCGGCGGCAGTTTCTGAAACCCATATTCGGCAGGAAACTGAAGGTATATGAGGGGCTTATCCTTCAAACCAGCTACCGGGAACAAACCTATCGCATTTTCCTCACACATGGCCACCAGGGCGATTTGCGGAGCGATGGCAATGCTTTCAGCAAATGGTTTGTTGCTGCTATCTGGACGCCGGTACAACGGTATTTTAATGTCCGCATGGATACCCTTTCCGATAGCTACGATCTGGCCGACCGGCACAATAGCCTGATGTACGAGTGGAGTAAAGACTACCAAAAAACTTTCCTGGTTTCAGGACATACACATAAACCGGTGTTTGCCTCATTGGATCATATAGACCGGCTGACAAAGCAACTGGAAAAAGCCCAAAGCCAGGGAGATACCGCGGAGGTACACGTCTTACAACAGGCATTACAGGCCCGCAGGGTCGAATATGCAGGTAAACAATTCGTAAAAACCATGGCACATCCCTCCTACTTCAATACGGGCTGCTGCTGCTTCAGTGATGGCGACATTACCGGCATTGAAATAGCGGATGGATTTATCCTCCTGGTAAAATGGAAAAATGATACACGCACGGTCCTGGAAGAATCACCCCTCTACTATCTCTTTGACCAGATGGACTGATTCCTTATTTTCCTCCAGCCAGGCGCGTTTCACCACCCTGGCGGTTTTATGTTCGCCGGTATGGCTCCAGCCCGGAGGCATCACGATATACAACAACTTATTTTTAATCCCCGGCGCTTTTACCATGTCTTTCCATAAGCCATACAGCTCCCCAAAGTAAACATCCAGGAAATTATTGGGATTCACATCGCGTGATATCCCGTATTCAATCTTCATTGCCCTCTTTTCATGCTGGAAAGTACCAAACACCTTGTCCCATATATTAAGCAGGTTACAGAAGTTGGTATCCATATATAGCGGGTTTTTAGCATGATGTACCCGGTGATGGGATGGCGTGAGAATAATATTGTTCAGGAAACCCAGGCGCCCATCTTTGATCAGGTTTTCCCCGACATGGATAAACGCGCCCCAGGTGCCGTCGATAAACATGATGATAAACAACAGCGGTGGGTTTACGCCCATCAGTATGCAGATACTGGTGCGGATTACATCTGCATAGGGCGCCTCCAGGAAAAAGTGGGCATAGGTCACCGATAAGTTCATGGTTTCCGGCGCATGATGAGTAGAGTGTAAACACCAGAACAGGCGCACCTTATGACCCAGGTAATGATAAATAAAATGAGAAAATTCCCATACCACGTAGCCATAAATAAACCAATACCATTTGAGGGAAGTGCTGAAGAGTGCATATTTCTCCAGTACGCCGATGCAGAATGCCACAGCGGCAATAGAAATAAAACGGGAGATGAAGCGATTGGCTACAAAAATAAAGAAGGGCATTTTGTAGTCCTCTATTTTGAAGCGCTTATAAAATACTGCCCGGCCAATTTCCAGCAGCAACAGAAAAGGTATGAGCGGGGAAATCACAGAGAAGATCCCGTTGAGCGTCAATAATACTTTATAGTCGCCGGTTTTGCAAATCTCTATCAACCTGGATATCCCTAAGAAGCCGATAATTTCGTGGAATAATGTCTGAAAAAAAATCATAACGCGCACATTTAAATCAACGGAATAGCTCAGCTTGTATGAACAAATAACAAATTGTTCGTACAAAGTATTAACTTCTTCCTAAAAATTCAAACATTATGGGACCAGCGGTAAATGCGTACCTTCGTGTTATATATATTTTATGGAAGCGGCAGACAAACTGAAACGCATTGTGGAAGCGAGGATGAAGCTAAAATCCCGCTTTGAAGAGAAGATGCGGCTAACCCCATCGGTGGCAGACAACCGGCCTCAGGGCAGCGGTAAGCTCAACCGGCATGGCATGCCGGAATTACCGGTAGGCCAAATCATTACCCATAAATGGCCGGTACTGGACCTGGGTATTGAGCCGGAGATATCGTTAACAGAGTGGCGACTGATACTGGATGGCGCTGTAGAGCATCCTACGACGCTTACCTGGGACGATTTCATGGCCTTGCCTCAAACGGAGGATACATCCGACTTTCACTGTGTTACCAGCTGGTCGAAACTCGGCATGCACTGGAAAGGCGTACGCCTGCTCGATCTGGCGGCCCTGGTTCAACCAGTGGAAAATGCTACGCATATCTTGTGTTATGGGTATGACGACTATACCACCAATGTATCCCTGGAGGAAGCATTAAAACCAGATGTGCTGCTGGCGCACACCGTAGAAAATGCCCCATTGCCCAGGGAACACGGAGGCCCGGTGCGAATGATCACCCCGGAATTGTATGCATGGAAAGGCGCAAAATGGATACACCGCATTGAATTTTTAACGGCCAACACCCTTGGATTCTGGGAAGAGCGGGGCTATTCCAACACCGCCTATCCCTGGAGGAACGATCGCTACAGTTAACTTTCTTTTACCGCAGTAACAAAATAATCCAGGCAATGCTGATCCAGGGCCTGGAGATAAAAATCGTTGTGACGAATATTCACGGTTACATCTTCTATTTTTCTCAGCAGGAAATAGCGGTTGATGTTATTCAATAACGTATAGGGCCCTTTGAACAGGAAGGCTGGCAGCCTGTATTGCAGCCGGAAAATATCGAACCTGGCCAGCGCGTCGAGGTGTCGTTTATTTTCTCCGTAATAACTCATCACCGTATCATTGCCGTAAATGCCTGCTACCGTGGCCCGTGGGAAGTGTGCCCTCATCAGCGCCTGCATGGCGGATGGCAGGTATTCCCTCACATGAAACGGGTTGCGGCTCAGCGACATGTATTTATTGGGAGTGGTTAGCAACAGGCGGCCACCGGGCTTCAATACACGTTTTATTTCCCGCAACAATGCGTGATCATCGCGGATATGTTCTATTACCTGGAAACAGATCACCGTATCATAGCTGTTGCCGGCAATGCCCGTTAGGCGTGGCAGGTGGCAGGTTTGAAAAGAAGCATTGGCGGGAAGTGCGGCTGGTGGTTTCTTTTTATCGACTGCCCGGTAATGGGCAGTATGCCTTGCCAGCAAATCCAGGCTGTATCCTTCTCCACAGCCCAGCTCCAATACCTGCTTGTGTAGCAGGTACTCCATTGGAATAGCCTTATAGGCAAATACATGCCGCTGAAAAACATAGTTATTTACAAAAGAAGTGTTGTTGATCCGTTCGGCCGTTTTCAATAATGCCAACATAGTAATGCGTCTTTAAATGAATAATCGGTATCCTGACTATCGTCATTTTACCTGGCATTACTTACTACACACGGATAATGAAAAACCCTTAGTTGCGTTTTGGTAAATTCATGTTATAAAAGATGCCCAGCTGAAAGCCTATCCAGGTTTTCACATTTCCATTACTGCCATAGTTATCGCTGAGCGTATAGGGAGGTTTGGGCAGCGTAAAAAAAGCATTCATCGCTTCCATACCTGGTTTATCCAGCGCCTGGAATTTGCCATTAAAATCATAATAACGCATGACCATGCGATTAAAGGATAATCCCCCTTGCAGGCTAAAATGATGGCCTAATTTTTTTTCTGCTATCAGTGCCAGTTTCAAGTGTTGCGTTTTCATCGTGGAAACTAACGTCATAGTGTCCCAGGATTGTTTGAGCTGGCCGGTAGTCCCTTGCAGGTGTAGCCGCCAATCATCCGACAATCGTATAGAGGTACCTGCGCCCCAGCGCAGGCTGGAATTGCTAAAGTCGCTGCTCCAGGAGCCGATGCCATACAGAAAAGGGAATCCCAGTTGCACGGTGGGGTTTACATAATTCATTTCATCTGCCGATACGCCGGCGTTGAGCAGGAAGGCAAAGGGGCGTCGTTCGCTGCTTCCATTCCCTTTCATAGCCGCCGGCCGTTGATAGCGGCTGGCAAAGGTTTCCTGCAGCCATGATTGCAGCGCGCTGGTTTTGCCGGTAGCAGTTGCCCTGGCCTTATCGGTTATCGGTGGTTTTGTTTTATCCGCAGCCGTATCTTTTCCTGGGACGATAACAGGCATATACTGAGAGGAATCGTTTCCTTTTTTCCAATGCCATCCCGGACGCCAGGACCATCCGCCCGTTAAGGTCAGTTGCCTGGAACTATCTGCTGGCGGGTATAGCCGGCTAAATGCCGTGTCTTTTTTTGAAAGCGTCCATGCGGTATCTGCCATGAAAAGACGGATAGCCGTATCAAAGTTGGTGGGTATAGCGGGAGAAGGATATCGTGGAGGCAGCGTATGTAATTGTTGACGCCATGGGGTAATAAGAGGGGCTGGCGCTTTCGTCTTAGCGGTCATTTTCGTTACCGGATGTGCCGGCGCCGGTTTAGCACCGGGAGGTGGATTATCAATGAAGATAATGTGTTCGCCTAAAATCGTATAGTAGATACCGGTATATTGCCTGATCTCCGCCAGCAGCTTTGCCATAGACCTGGTGCCGCTACCCACGCGGATGATACGGCCCGGTGGAAACTTGCGGGTGTTCAGCGAAAAGCGCGCGCCCGTCTGCCGGCTGATTATTCCCAACAGCGAATCAAACCGGAGGGCAGTTCCCGGAAGCACTACCTGCTTTTGCAGGTTTACTTTTCTTTGTGCGTTGGCAGGGCTGGCGACAACCAGGGCGATTAACACAACTATGATGCAGCGGCCAATATTATTCATTACATCCCCTACCACTGATATACACCGTATCTTTTTCGATCCTGCATTGAACATTCAACGTAATTGAGATAACATCAAAAATAAATTCCTTCGTTTTATTATCGAAAGAACTGCTCATGGTACAGGCTTCCAGTTTTTTATTTTTAAATACTACACGTATACCATAGGCTTTTTCCAGTTGTGTGGCCATATCTTTCAGGCTGGCATTGGTAAAGGTGAAGGACTGCAGCGGTGCTCCAACAGCCGGAATGGAATCGGTGATGAAGCGGTGAAGGGCTTTGTCGTAGCTGCCTGTTTGTCCAGCTTTCAATATGATACCATCTTCGTTCCTGTACATTTTTACCGCACCCGTATTTACCTGTACCCTGATGAGCTCACTGTCTTCCCTCACACGGAACACCGTACCCAACACCTGCACCTGGATATCTCCCACACGCACCCTAAACGGTTTAGCTGGGTTGGAAGTTACATCGAAGGTGGCATTACCTGTCAGTTGTACCTCCCGGGTGGTGCCGGAGAAACCGGGCGTGTAAGCAATCGTGCTGCCTGGTTGGATAATAGCCAGCGAGTGATCCGGTAATATATCCTGTAACGGGGTGTCCTGTGCTGTTCGGGTGATCAGTGCCAGTAGCGGTTGCCCGGTGTTTTTCTTTTGCCAGCCCACATACAGACCGGTGGCGCCCAACAGCAGCAGCACAGCGGCAGCAATACTCCAGCGGATCGCTTTTATCCTGCCGGAGGATTTAGCCGGCGCCTGTGCGCGGATAGCTGCTAAAATGATTTGCGGATCAGGAAGCTGCCAGGAAGGGCCGGTGTTGGCGCCCTCCCATACTTTCATAGCCTGTTCAAACAGGCGCCGGTTCCTATCATCTGCCTTCACCCAATTATCCACAGCCATGGCTTCTTCCGGAGATGCTTCTCCGGAAAGATACTTAGCCAGTACTTCCTCATCTACTTGTATGTGACCGGGACTATTCATCGTTAATAATGTTAGCTATATCAGGAAAAAATGATCACCAGGATAACAATTAAATCTCCCAATTTTTCCCGTAAAATTTTTAATGCTTTGCCCATTTGCGCTTCTACCGTTTTTACCGACAGGTTCATTTCTGCGGCAATAGTTGCATACTTTTTACCTTCAAAGCGGCTCTTAGTAAAGATCAGCTGACATTGAGGAGGCAGTGCAGTTATCTCTCCCATGATACGCTGGTTGACTTCTTTGCCGACCAGTTGATTTCCCTCCTCATAACCTATAGCATTGCTTTCTGTGGTATAGCGGTCTCTTATCTTATCGTGCCGTTTTACATTCAGGCAATAATTGTATACGGCTGTATAGAGATACGATTTTACAGATTGTTCTTCGTCGATCGTACTTCTTTTCTCCCATAGTTTCAGGAACACCGCCTGTACTGCGTCTTTTGCCTGGTCGTTGTCTTTCAGGATTGTAAAGGCATAGCGATGCAGGCTTTCATAGTAAGTATGAAAGTAGTGTTCTACAAGTGAAACCAGTTTGTCATGACTTTGCTCCATTTCCAGTGGCAGATGCAACTCTCTTTGCTGTTATACCTTTAATACACCTTACCCGAAAAATCCCCCTATGCCGGCGAAAAATAATTTTGGCTTATTTTTTAATAAATGCTACCAATGCGGGCAGTAACTCCGGGGCCAAAGGTAAGGGAGCATTTTTATCCGGCCCT
Source organism: Chitinophaga eiseniae (assembly GCF_012641265.1). Taxonomy (GTDB): domain Bacteria; phylum Bacteroidota; class Bacteroidia; order Chitinophagales; family Chitinophagaceae; genus Chitinophaga; species Chitinophaga eiseniae_A. Next base: position 1,181,824 of record NZ_JABAHZ010000001.1, read on the forward strand.
ATATTATTGTTACTTTTCAGGGTATGCGTCATGCCAGGTACCATCAGCAAGGCGGCTGCAGGCTTGCAGTGGTGCAGGATATCCAGTTGCGCGGGAGGCACCTGTACATCGGCCGAACCGCCTACCAGCAGTATGGGTGTTTTTACGGAGGCCAGTAAAGTACAGGGCACATACTTAAAGGTGCTTTTCCAGAAATTATACAGGGAGGGAGCAAAGAGCATTCCTAGGTCGGGGGGTATGGTGGTGGGATTGTTGCCTTGGCTCAGCGTGGCTAAGATATTATCCAACTGCTGATTCAGGGAATCGCTCAGGCGTGGTTTTAATTGCATGGCCAGCAGTTTGCTCATGGGTTCTCCCGGGGGACAGAGCAGTACCAACCGGCGTAACTTCCTTTCTCCCGCCACTTTGCTGCCTATAAGGCACCCTTCACTGTGCCCCATAACGGTAACGTCAATAAACCGCCTGTCTTGCAGCAGGTGGTCTACCCAGGCAATGGCGTCGGTAGTAAATTCGTTGAGGGTCGTTTGATCTATCGGTATAGAAAATCCCTGGCTCTCTCCTACTCTGCGTTTGTCGTAGCGCAGGGAGGCAATACCGCTGGCGGCAAGGCCGGCAGCCAGTTGCTGGTAGGAAGCGCTGTTGGGTAACGGCAGCATCACATTATTCCCATTGCGGTCGGTGGGACCAGATCCGGCGATGATCAACACTATGGGGACGGCTGTTTTTCCCGGGGGCAGCGTCAGCGTGCCATGGAGCGTACCACCGTCTTTCGTGGTGATGGAGTCGGCGCTTTCATTGGATTGCAATACCGGCGCATTAGTCCGGGCTTCTTCTATAAAAAATCCTGTTATCTTATGCTGCTGGCTCAATGCCACTTTAAACGTAATATACCCGCGGGCAAAGGTATTGGCAGCGAGTATCACGTGCATACGGTCGGCCGGAATTGTTTGCTGGTTGGTGAATGCCACCCACTTGCCATAGGCCAGTTCCAACTGTTGCCAGGTACTGCCGAGCAAGGCGGCGGTCAGCTTGTCCTTTACCGCAGGATCCACCGCCTCCCGGGCGGCCTCCCAGTTGCCTTTGCCGAGTTGTTCAAAGAAGAAGCTGACAACGCTGTCTTTTTGCTGTTGGTCACGCGAAGGTACAAGGGAAGAAAGGCGCAAAGGCGTAGTTTGATGAATATAAGATGCTGTTACCATTTGGCTACAGCCTACTATCAATAAGGTTAATAGACGTTTCATAGTATTAAGCTTGATGAATTAATTTTCTGTAGAGGACAAACGAGTATATGATGGGTATCAGCGTGGTAATGACCAGGACAGCCAGCATGATGTAGCGCGACTGATAACCGGTGGCCACTAAGGTAGCGATAAAACCCAGGGCGCCAAACACGAAAAACAGGACGCCTCCCAAACGATGTGTTTTCTTCCACACCGTATCGTTCCTGAGCGTCCAGGGCGTGCGGATGCCCAGGTAGCGGTTGGGGCGCACATTGTACAACAGGTTGCCGGTAATGGCAAGAAACACCAGGACAAACTGTGCTATCATTCGTTCCGGGTTGACATGGATACCGGCAAGCAGTATACAAAGGGGACCGATAGATGTTACCACATGGGTGCTGGCCCAAATGACCACATAGGATTTACGTGCCAGCGGTTTTTCATCGGCATATTTATACATGATGGCGTATACCCGGTAAATAAAGATATTCAGTAGCACCAGCAACCCGGCGCCCCCGATGTAAGCCAGTATAGAAGAGCTTCCAGTAGATAACTTACCGGCGCCTACGAGCATTTCATAAATCGGGATACCCGTAAACAACAGTACCAGCGCTACTTTCATAATATATAAAGTAGGACCGATGGCTTTGATTTGCCGGTCGGCGCCGGGCTTTCTCGAGTTTATAAACATAGGGATGCTCATCGCGGCGTATACAATGAGGCTGCCGATCAGCATGGCGCATACGTTTCCCAGCGGCGACATGTAGGCATTGGCGATCCACTTCCCATCCGCGCCAATTGTGTAGTGCGATGGCAACGTAGGTGGCAGTTGGGTCCGCAGGCATAGGTATACCACGAAAGGTGCGCCCATAACGGCCAGCAGCGGGATCTCCCTCAACCATTTATTTTCCTTCATAACGGGGTGTTATTTTCTTCCTGAGAGGTAGGGTATCGGCGGTAAACTGCAGCATCCACTTTAATAACTCATCCATCACCGTGGTGTTAAGCGAATAAAACACAAACTGTCCCTTTTTCACGCTGGTCAATAATTCCGCCTGTTTCAGCAGATCCAGGTGATGCGAGATCGTTGGTTTGGAGAAATTAAAGTGGTCGGCAATCTGTCCCGCCGTCATGTCTTCCTGCTTCAGCAGCTCCAGGATATCCCGGCGGGTTTTATCATTGAGCGCTTTGAAAACGTTGTTCATCAGATATATATTTAGACAACTATCTAAATACAAAATTAGGTGAACGGAGGTAATCTGCAAAATATTTTCCCACGCAAAGAAGCAAAGAGGCAAAGCAGCAAAGATTGTAGCGAATTTTAAGTCCGCGGCGTTAACGTGATATGTAAACATATTATGTAATCTCCCCGCTTTGCGGACTTAAAATTCGCTACAATCTTTGCTGCTTTGCGCCTCTGCGTGACACGATAACATTAGGGTTGAATCGTTATCTGGGCGCCCTCCTGCCAGTGCTTATGCTCCGGCGTATAATACAGGTAACAGTTGCTGGCCTTGGCCTGGTAGTTACCCGGCACATCTGCTTTAAGATCGAGTTGTACCGTCTTTGTTTCGTTGGGCGCGTATCCCATCCAATACAGCACCAGGTAGTTATCGAAGATTTCGTAATACGCAATTTCCTTCTTGTCCGTCAGCTCCTTCAGCTGCCAGGGCTGCAGCGACAAGCCAGCCGGGATCCCTATTTTGGCCAGGGACATGGGTTGCAATACATTTTCCCGGTTCTCCACGGAGATGGTCATCCGCACCGTTGCCCCTATCTTGGCGACCGTATCACTTAAGCTGGTAGCCAGCCGCAGTGGTGCTTCCGGGTTACCGGGTGGTTGGAGGGTAAAGTACGACAGCTGCAGGTTGTAGGGTAATCCGCCTTTGGGGTTACTATAACGGACATTAAAAATGTTGTCACCGGTTTTCATCAATGCCACCACATTGCTGTCAACAGCCAATGCATGACCATTCACCTCAAAGTTGAGGCTGCCGGCGCTTTCCGCGGTGCCTTTTATCTTTATATAATCTACTATTGCCTGCAGAGCCAGTACAGTAGCCTGTGTAGCGCCGTAGCCATAGTAGGTTTTCTCTGATAATATGCGGGAGATGACATCCGCTATCATGCCTATTTTGGGCGATTGCTGCCGGGCCAATGCCATGGCGTACAAAGCCCATGTTTCCACCCGCAGCGATGCATCCCTGGAGTTAACGACGGTAGTAGTCGCCTGGAAATGGCCCTTTTCGTATAGCCCTTGCAGTTGTTCCATGAGATAATCATAGTCCGCGTTATTTTTCATATTACTGGCTGCCAGTGCCATCAGTGCCATCTGGTAAGGATCGCCGGAGGCCAGCGCTTTTTTAACGGCCGTGGCATATTCCAATTGGATTTCCTTGCCGATACCGGCCTGCGTTAACGCATACACGATATACAGGTTGGCAATGGCATCTGGCACGGCAGCGAACCTGTCCAAACCTCTGCGGGACAGCTTAAATCCTCCTGCCCCATCGCGGCGGCTCAACAGGAAATCTTTGGTTCGCGCCAGCATATCTTTATCTACATTGATGAACGCCTGCATGTCCGTAAATTCCAATAGCCCATAAGCTGTGAGCGCTTCATGCGCAGGCGTATTGCCAAACCATTCAAAGCCATGATCTGCGGTTTCGTAGCTCACCAGCCGTTTGTAGCCTGTTTCCAGGTATTGCATTGCTTTTGCCTCCACTTCCGGGCTCGACTTACCCGATTCCCGCAGGTATTTGAGAATTAAAATATTCGGATAGGTAGCGGAAGAGGTTTGTTCAAAGCAGCCATGAGGTTCCTGCAACATCGACTCAATACCATCTAACAGCTGACCTTCTACGGAGCTAAACACTTTCAGCTGTGCGTGCATGCTTCCAGCCAGTGGCCGGGTAATGCTAAAGGCATGATGTGCTGACTGATCACCGGAAAAAGTTTGCGTTACGGGGAAGCCTTTCTGGGCCACCGTTATAGGGAGTGACAATACTTCCTTCTCACCGGCGCCTTTCACCGTAAATTTCACAATGCCGGCTACCGATGTTATTGCTTCCAATGGGATTAATACCTGGCGGGAGCTGTCGGCCTCCAGGGTTACCTGGCTGGTAAACAGCCCGGTGCTGATGCCTTCGGGTACTGCGATGCTGATATCAAATACTTTTGTGGCGCCGCTGTTGTTTTTAAGCACCAGTGGTATCCTGGCGCGATCGCCTACCGTGAGGTAAGGAGGAATTTTAGCATCCGCCTGCAATGCGTTCCGGGCAGACCAGGTAGTTTCGGTATGCCCCGGCTTTCCGTTCCAGGCAATGCCTTCGGCAATAGCCCGAAAGGTGGTGGCAGCGTCGGAGTTATAAAACCGCAATGTGGCTACTCCTTCCTTATCTGTTTGCACTACCGGGTTCCAGTAAATGGTTTCACGGAAATCTGTTCGTTCGTCCGTTTCCGTGTTAGCATAGTGAGGAGCATAAAAACGGCGGGCCACCGTATATGCGTCAACGTTATCACCAATATACCGGAGGCTATAATAATTTCTTTTATGCAAGCCTACCTTAATACGTTCCCAGTCGCCGTTTTTCGTATTTATGATTATCACGCCATTAGCCCCCTTGGTGCCGTAGATGGCTGTTGCGGTAGCATCTTTTATAACTTCAATAGAGGTAATATTATTCGGGTTCAGGTTAGCATCCAGTGCGGTCATGGGCACACCGTCTACAATAAAGAGCGGTTGACCGTTGCCGGTTAAGCCCCTGGCGCCTCTCACCTGTATTTCGGGTGCTGCGCCTGTATTAAACTGGCGGTTGACCACAATGCCCGCTACCCTACCCTCCAGGGCATCTACCGCATTATTTACCGGTTTGATGGTCACATTCATTTCTTTTCTTTGCACCCCATATCCAACGACTATTACTTCATCGAGTTTTTTATCATCGTTTAATGCCTCCCACTCCCGGGTTTTGGTGACCTTCTTTAATTCCGCGACGGAAGCGGGGCGCTGTGGACTGGCCAGTTTAAGCGGTGCAACGAAGGGATTATCGCCATGTTCCAGCATCTTGCGGGTACGGATCGCATTTTCATCATTTCCACTTTGTTCGATAACAATGGTTACCGGCTGTTTGGAATGCAGCGGTTTTGCGGCAAGATAGTACCCTACCTGCCCCTCCAGGTCGGAGAAGAAAAACGTACCATCCTCGCCGGTATTCATCTGCCGGGCTTTCCCCTGGTTGCTCATCTGTATCAGGAATACGCTGGCTTTTACAGGATGTCCTTCATTATCACGAATGGTACCACTCACCACATATCCCCCGGTAGGCATATATTTAAGCGATTTACCGCCCTCCACTTCCGGCAGATAGTCGAAGTAACGATAGCCGTGTGTGAGCATTACCAGGTCCAATGCAGGCAATGCTTTAGGCGCTTCTCTCCGGAAATAAAATAAAGGCTCAAACACTTTACCATGCAGTTCAGAGCTGAGGAGTAGCCAGGACAGGATATGATCCTGTTTATCATCGGCAAACGACCAGCGTTTATCATCCATCACCGCCAGTGATAAATTGGATGGTAGTGGTATGCCTTTATCATCGGTGGTTTTGACGGTCATCACTACCTCTTCTCTTGGCAGGTAACGGCTTTTATTGGTGCTGATATTTACCTGCAAGGTTTGGTCCCTGTTCAGGAAGACCAGCCGCTCCGCCAGTGGCAGCCCATTTTCGCGGGATAAGGTAAATTGCGCAATACCGGTGGGAAACAAGGTGGTGTCTATTTCCACGGTCTGCGTTCCCCTTTCCAGGCGCAGGGGTTGGGTATAAAAAGTTTTGGCTTTAGTTTGACCAGTTAATACCAGTTGTTGTTTCCCGGAGGATTTGAGCAATGCATACAGCTTGCCATCTTTTCTCACAAAATTCATGACCACTCCTTCCCTGGTAAATAGCGGGAAAGCGTACTCCTGGCTGATATGTAAAGGCGATGTGATTTTTACCGTATATTTTTTTCCGGCCTGCGGCGTGAAGGGAAACTGCCCCATACCAGCGTGATAACTTTCAAAACCGGCTACATTATTCCCGGAGTTGTCGTACACGGCGCCTCTTACATCCACCGGTTTGCCAAATTCGTTGACCGCCCGGAAGGCAATATTGGAGCTGATTCCTGCTACCAGCGTGCCTCCTTCCGGCAGTAATTGAAGGTCAATTTTGTTTAGTGTAATGGGGATACTCCGGGAAATAGATTCTGTGTAGGCATCATAGTCGATCGTTACATTGAGCAAACCATCGGCGGTTTGCAAATCATTGGGCAATGTAAATGTCAGCCGGGCCTTACCGGCGCTGTTGGTCTGCGCTTTGCCGGTAACGAATTCTTTGCCGGCCAGGGATATCTTATACCTTATTTTATAGTTGGAGATGGGTTGATCGGCGAGGTTGCGAACGGAATAATCTGCCACCACCTCATCGCCGGGGCCATATCCTTTCTTTGGGAAATCCAGTTGCATCAGTATCCTGGGGCTGATGGCCTGCTGCATGGTAATTTCCTTTTCAAAGAAGGTACTGTCGTTTTCATTCCGCATCCAGGTGGTATAGGCTCTTATCTTATATACACCACCGGGATCTGCTTTGTCGAATGTAAAAGAGCCTTCCGTATAACCATCGGTCACTTTATAGTTCATCTTTTTGAGGATGTTACCGGCAGGGTTCATTACCTCTACGATGGCTACTTTGCTGAGCTTAGCGGGCCGCTGGTCTTGTGCGTTCACCAGGTAGAGTTTAAAGAATACGTCGTCGCCTGGTTGAAAGAAGACGTGGCTGGTATGGATATAAATTTTCTCCTTATAAGTAGCATAATCGTTCGTTTGTGCATGGGCTACAAACATGGCCAGGAGGTATACAGCGATACAACAGATGATCTTTTTCATAACAGTTAAAATTGAATAGATGCGTTAATACCATAGGTTTTTGTAGCGGGGAGATTGAAATAATCGAGGCCTATGCTATTGGTTTGATCGAATAGCCGTTGCTCCGGATCCACCCCTTTGTAGGGTGTCCACAGCACCAGGTTGTTGACGTATGCGCTGAGCGTGAGCTGCCGGATTCCCTGCCGGAAAGGCTGGCGGAAGCTTAGTTTCAGGGTATTAAGCCGTAGCTGGTCCGCTCTTTCGATATAGTCGGCCGCTACGCCGGCTTCCCCATATCTTACCCAGCGATTGGTTTCCAGCGGCAATTTGGGATCATAAAAGCTGACCGGCGTATGATTAGGTGCGCCGTTCGTTAATACTCCCGGGAAGATATAGCCGTTCACGTTACGATCCTGCGCGGAGCCCTGTGAGCGGCCGTAGTAATCGAGTGCTGCCCGGGTGCCGTTCCAGCGGTCGCCTCCTTTCTTCCATTCCACGTTGACATAGAGGTCTAGCTTCCACCAATGCACGGTATTGTTCCACTTCACGATAAAATCGGGATGAGGATTTCCGATAATGGCGGTGTTCTTTGCCACCAGGGGAAAACCATCAGCGCCTATCACCCGGTTGCCCCGGGCATCTCTTTCCCAGGTACTTCCCATGATCACTCCCATAGGTTGCCCGGCCACCACGGCAGTATGTACATCGCTAAATCCGGCCATGGGTACGGGCTCTGCGGAAGAAAGCACCGATGTCACCTTATTCCGGTAAGCATAAAAACTGAGTGTATGACTGGTTTGCAGACGTTTGTCCTGTGGGGCGATCTGAAATAACCACAGCTCCAGGTCTATTCCTTTGGTTTGGTGGTTAGCTACGTTCACGAGTTGGAAATTGTTTTTTTCAAAGATGGGCAACTGGTCATCCGTTACCTGTTTTAGAAACAGGGTACCGGTGAATCCCAGCCAGCGGCTTTTATTAACAACCAGGCTACCGGTCCAGTCGGTGTGATGTATGGGGGCCAGCTGATCGAAGCCGGCGATTTCTTCTGCCGGCAGGTATTTGCCCGCTTCGCTTACTTTATAGCGGAGGAGACTGATATCGGCCAGTGAGCCGGACAGCGGTAATTCGGTGTTAACCTGTGTGTACAAGGTATTGATGCTTCCGCTCCAGCCGTCGCCAAATTCGCTGAGCCTGACGGTCGCTTTAACAGCCGGCAGCAAGAAGTCCTTCCGGGTAGCGGTGTTGGAGACATAGACTTTGTCTTCCAGCCCGAGGGAAAAGAACCAACGGTCAAGCGCATACGAAGTATTATAGCTAAGGCTTAGTTCATGCTGGGAGCGGGCGTAGCGATAGTACTGTTCATTGGGCAGGTATTGGATACCGGTGCTGACGTTGGTAAAAATATACCGGGCGGTTATATCACCATTCAGGCTGTAGACCCCGTACGGGATGTTGCGGTAAGCTTCTCCTTTGAGCTGGTATAATTTATCCGTGGCATTGCGGTATAGTGGCTTCCCGGAGGGGAAGCTGCTGCTGCCAGGCTGGTATCCTTCGCCGCTGTTGCTGGTATGCCGGTCGAACAGCTGGCTCAGGGTATACTTCACTTTTTTGTAGCTATTTCTTTCCAGTACCAGGTTCATGCGACGGCTGGTGGCGTTGGCGTAGTGACTGGGGTTATGGAGGAGGAAGCCGGGGTTGTCGGCCAGGAGGCTATAGCTTCTCTGGCCGGCTCCCAGCGTGTAGCCCTGTGCGTTATCGAAGCTCACAGGGGTCAGGATAGACTGGCGGTATACCTGGTTCAGGAATCCGTTGCGGTTGGTATTTGAAAAGGCGTCATCGGTATATTGGATGGTGCCGGCGATGCGGAGCCATTTTATCCGGGCGATGGCGGTGGCACTGAGTTCTTTGTGATAGTTGTTGTTGTCGCGTATAACCGTGTTTTCATTGCTATGCCCCAGGTGCAGGTTGAGCTCCATTATATTATTATGTTGCTGCATCAGCCTGGATTGCAGGTCAAAGCTCTGGGAAAAGCGACTGCCGGTGTGGAAGATACTGTTCATATAGGCGATGGCGTTATGCCCGTTGCCTGTTCCGGCAGGCACCAGTTTCCCGTTGATGTCCCATGTGTAGGCGCTGCCGTCGAATTCGAGGCTATGCAGTGCCGGTCCATAGCTAAACAGTTCATTGGTTTCAGGTCCCTGCCAGGCGCCGGAGCGGCCTTGTACAAACTGTGTTTGCAGGGCTGGCTGCCGGTTAACTGTTTTCAGTTCCATGGTGGCAGAATAGACGCCTTTAATATACAATGTGGTGGGGTATTGCTGGCGCATGACCAGTTCATCGCGGCGGACGGCCAATTTCCGGAGTGGCGTGTTGGCGGGCGCCATATTCTTTACCTGCAGCGTGTGATAAGTGGAATGCCTGGATGGTACTATGCCGTCGGTGTGTATAAGGCGTTGATAGTCGCTGGAAATAACCGGGGTTACCGGCTTATTTTCCTGGGCCATTAACCCGGCGGGGAGCAACAGTAAACAGTATAGATATTTCAAAGGGATATATTTTTGTTTTTCTCAATATAAATAACTTATATTATCGTATATATGTCATTGTTATCCGGATGAAGACATGGAACTAAAATTTATGTAAACGCTATAAATATTTATTAACCAGGACGATACTTTCAATGTGACCAGACTTTTTATCGCTGTCCGGCGGCATGATGCTGGGGTGGTATAAATTCCATACGGGTTTTAAAAAAATTTTGGGAATTTTTTGAGGTAGATAAAAAACCGGCATGATTTTGCAAGCTGAAGCGTCGTATTAAAAAATAAACAACATACAATGGCGTGATGGCCAGTTGAAAAAAGATACTTAACTTAAGAATTATTATTTCATTACTAAAACACAGTATGACTATGAAAATGAAACACCTGACCTCACTCGCCCTTGCTGCAGGACTTATGTTTATGATTTCCTGTAAATCAAAACCTAAAGATGCGGACATCAAAGCTGCGGTAGTAGCGGCTTTACAGTCGAGTCCCGGCGTTAGCGCTGACGTAAAAGATGGTGTAGTTACGCTTACGGGAGCCGTTGCCAATGAAGCGGACAAAGATGCGGCAGAAAATACAGCCAAAGTAACAGCTGGAGTAAAAAGCGTGGTAGACAACATTACCGTAACGCCACCTCCTCCACCTCCTCCGGCAGCTCCTGTTGCCACTGCTGATGATGCGCTGAAGACTTCAGTAGCAGATATCGTAAAAGATTTTCCTGGTATTACAGCAGATGTAAAAGACGGTGTTATTACTATTACCGGGGAAGCAAAAGCAGATCGCTGGAAAAAACTGAAAATGGCATTGGATGCGCTGAAACCTAAGAAAGTTGATGCTTCCGGTTTGAAAGTAAAATAATTTCCACCCCTAAATTTATTAATCATGGCATTACAGGATAAATATAAAGAGCTGATTGATGCGGCTAAATCCTCCGGCACCACCAATCTCCAGGTAGCTGAACAGGATGGCGTATTACATATTGATGGCGAAGCACCCAGTGGCGCTGTAAAAGACCAGCTGTGGGACATTTACGGCAAGATAGATCCTAACTTCCTGGCCGGCGATGTAGTCATGAACATCAATGTAGCAACGGCAGTAGCGGGCGCTAAACTGACGGTGACTACCGACTCTACCAACCTGAATATCCGTAAGGGTCCGGGCACTGATCAGCCGATTGTAGGTAAAGCCGCTCACAACGAAGTGGTTTCACTGATCAGCAAACAAAGCGACCAGTGGTGGTTAATCCGTACTGATGGCGGAGCGGAAGGATATGCCTATGCGCAATACCTGACGCCTGTTGAGTAAGCACGAGTAAGAGATCATAAAAAAGAGGTTGTACGCTGTACAACCTCTTTTTTTATGGGAGGATGATGACTTAACGGGCAGGAATACACGAAATCCATCAGGGTTGTACATACTTCAGTCCTGCTGGTATCATGGTTTTGCTTCTGTTATAAATATCTACGAACAGGGTAATGGTATCTTTTGAAGTGGCTGTTACGAAAACATATTTATCCAGTATGCCAGGTTTGGCCACGCCAAATCGTTCGCTGACGGCGGTGGAGGAGCGTCCGGGAGCCGGTACGGAGGAGCGTTTTACCAGCACCAGCGCCTGGTTATCTGCCGTCACTAGTCCCGCCAGGTAATCCATTGTATGAAGGATGCTTTTCTCCACAGTACCTTTTTTAAGTTTCACGGGGTTGGCCGCCGTATAGCCATAAGAACTGTCGTTGGCAACAGGCAGCGAGGCAATCTCCTTCTGCGCAGTAGCGTTACCCATCAGGGTAATCAATAACAATACACATGAAATTTTCCTAAAGTGGCGTATCATAATTTGAGGGTTTATGAGGATTTCTATTAGCTAAACATCACAGGATCATAATGGAATTTCAGGGATCAACTTATTAAAGATAGCATAAAAAATAACACCACCGGCACTGGACAACATTTACCGTTGATCATTATTTTTTTGAAAACCATGTAATATGTATTGCATACTACTATTAAATACATATATCTTTGCATTACATCAACTATCCATTTATACGGTATCTACAGCCAAAAAATCATGTCATGATCAAACACATTAAATTATTTACGATTATAATAGGCGCGCTGTCACTGCAAGTATCAGGCGCCCGGGGGCAGGCACCGGCGGCGCTTTATGCGACCTTGAAAGCAAAGGACAGCCTGTTGTTTGATATCGCCTTTCAAAGCTGTAATGTTCAACGGTTACATGAAATCTTTTCTCCGGACTTTGTATTCTATCACGACAATGGGTCTGATGGTCCCACAGGAACACAGTCGCTGGCCAATTTTACTGACAACATCCAGCGTCGCTGTACAACCCATACGCCGAAGATGCGACGTGAAATTGTTGGCAACAGTCTGCAGGTGATCCCGGTCAACAACCAGGAGGCGATACAAACCGGGATACAGCGCCTGTATGTGCTGCCGGAGCAGGGAGGGGAAAAGTTGGTGGAGGAATCTAAATTTACGCGCAACTGGAAAAAGCAGGGCAACGACTGGAAGATGGTGAGTGAGCTGGACTATGCAGTAAAAACCAGCTTCCCTGATGCCGGGCAGGCCCGTTATGTACCGAATCCGTTTGTGCCCTCTTCGGAGCCATTATATGAAGTGATTGCGCGGCAAGACAGCCTGTTCTTCCATGCCTACAACAACTGTGATATGGAAACGATGACCAACACATTTAGTGACAGCCTGGAATTTTATCATGACCAAACAGGTTTGAGTGCTTCCAAAAAAGATGTGCTGGAGTCTACCCGTAAAAATATTTGCGGCAAGGTAACCCGGGAACTGGTACCCGGCAGCCTGGAAGTATACCCGATTCACGGTTATGGCGCGGTGGAAATAGCCTACCACCGGTTTCATAATAATCAACAGCCATCCGGTACGCCGTCTAAAGCCAGTAAGTTTATTGTGCTCTGGAAAAATACGGATGGTCATTGGCAGATATCCCGGGTTATTAGTTTGCACTAATACCTGGTTCCGGCGCCGGCATTACCGGCGCCGGGAATGATTAGTCTCTCGTTTTTGCCCGGATCACGGACAACGAATAAGGTGGTAACGTATAGTTCAGGGTTTCTCCCGGTTTAAAGTCTGTAGTCTTGATCACGGGTTGTGTGGACGTTTTGCTTTCGCCGCTGAGCACCGTGATGACGGCCATTCCTGAACGTGCTCCCAGTGGAGGCAGTGAAGCAGTAGCGGTAACCGGTGTATCACCGGCATTTACCAGCTTAATAATCACGTCGCCGGTTTTGGTATCCTTTACACAGGAAGCGCTGGCAGTGTGGCTATCCGCCGGTGAAAATGATACCACGTTATCATAATACACGTCTCCATTGTTGCGGGAAAATAATTGCTGCACATAATAATTGGGCGTCAACGACACGCTGCTGCCGGTGAAATAGATCAGGTTGGGGTTCCAGGAGGTATGCGCCGTTCTGGCCAGCAGCGGCGCATAAGACGCCATGCTTACCACATCGCCGTTGCGTTCCAGTCCCGTCATATACAAAGCTTCCGACATGGCATTGAACAGTGTATTTCCCTTAGAAGCATACTCGCCGATATAAACTTTGGAGGCATTCCGGTTGTATTGATCATAGCGGTGGGTATGTGCCAGGAACCATTCGGGGTTCTCATAATAATGTTCATCCATCATTTGCCAGCCGTATTTGTTGGCAAATGCCCAGCCTTCCTCAAAATCCTCTCCTTCGAAACCGGGTCCGGAAGTACCGATCAACGTGATGTTGGGGTATTTTTTCTTCACCGCGTCATAAATCATTTTAAACCGCTCCCGGAATTCCGGTGTTTGTTTGTCTTCATTACCGATGGCCAGGTATTCGAGATGGAAAGGCGCCGGATGGCCGGCAGCGGCTCTTTTTGCGCCCCATTTAGAAGTGGCGGGGCCATTGGCATATTCTACCAGGTCGAGGACCTCTTGTATATAAGCCGGCATATCTGCCAGGGGCAGGGCTTTTTGCCCGGTGCCGCCGATCACCCAGGTACCGCCTGAGTTCTGGCAGCTCACCGCGGCAGGCACTACCGGCAGAGGTTTGGCGCCAATGTCTTCACAAAACTGGAAGTACTCAAAATACCCCAGGCCGGTGGACTGGTGGTAAGACCAGATATTTCTTTGCTCCTTCCGCTCTTCTACCGGGCCGATGGTATTCTTCCAGCGATACATGTTATCGAGTCCATCGCCGTGTACCAGGCAGCCCCCGGGGAAGCGCATAAATTTCGGTTGCAGATCAGCAATGGCCTGCGACAGATCGGAACGCAGCCCGTTTGCTCTTCCATGGAAAGTTTTATGCGGAAATAAGGACACCATATCGATGGCCAGTATCCCCTTGGTTTTGGCTACGATGGCCAGCCTGGCGCTATCGTCGCTTTTGCCGGGTGTGAGTGCCAGGGAATACTTTTTCCAGTTTTTGGCATCTGCTGTAAAGGTCGTTTCAGCGTAAATCTCTCCTTTCTTACTTCTCAGTTGTACCGTGACCGGGATTGGTTGCGCCGACAACAAGCGGGTGAATACCGAAAAGTCGTACTGCTCTCCTGCCCTGATCACGATGCCATCGAAACCTTCATTTACCAGTCCAACTCCTTCCTGTCCGGCATCGTCTACGTTGAGCACCACATAATGCGGGTTATTGGGATGCACCGGCGCTTTTGTTTCCACCGACAAGGAGCCATATCCATAGCCTTTGGTGAGGTACTCCCAGGCCGTGAGGGAATGCCAGTTTCTACGGTCGGCGGGCGTATATTCGAACGACCTGTTCTGGATCAGTTCTGCGTAAAGTCCTCCATCCGCTGCATAGCTGATGTCTTCGAAGAAGATACCAAACAAATTGGGCGAAATAGTTTTCGCAGGGATACCATTTACCAGTGGCCCGGCTGTTTGCTGTTGTGCGTAAGTAACGTTGGCTGACAAGCTGCTGAGTACTGCTGCCAGGCATGCTACCATACCAGGGAGCGGTCTTTTGGCAGCATACCATTTGTTTGTGTTTTTCATAACCGTGAATGCTTTTCCCGGCAGCATTGTATATATTTTGCCGGCTGTTTTCAACGGAAAAATAATAAATTATTTTATTAATCGTCAATTTGACAATTATTTTTAAAAAGCTGAAGGCATAAAGCATAAAGCAAAAAGCTATTAAAGCGAATGATCCGAGCGAGTAAATATCCGCTTAGATGGATTCGCTTTAATAGCTTTTTGCTTTATGCTTTATGCTTTCTGCTTAGTCTTTCAGCTTATTAAATTCTTCCCGGGTAATGGCTACCACCGTTCCATGGCGGAGCCCTTTGGGCATGGTCAGTTTGTCTGAGATGTCGGTCCAGGTTTTCCCATTGTCTTCAGACCTTACGGCGCCGTAGCTGCCCTGGGTATATTTATCAAAATAAACAATCCACTCCTTCCCTCTTTTCAATACCGTAGGACCTTCTGCCCAGTATTGACCAGTGATGGGCGCTGACGGTTTTCCGTATCCCCTGGTCAATTTATTGCTGACCGCAACGCGGATATTTTTTTGTGGCGGCTTCCTGGTTTCGTCTTTCAGGAACATCACGTAACGGTTGTTGTCGGGTATGATGGTAGCATCTATCACGTTGAATCCCTGGTCGTACAGTACCTGCGCAGGTGTGAACGTTTTAAAGTTTTTAGTGGTGACGTAATACAGGCGGTGGTTGTATTTATCATCACCGCTGGTATCCCCGGCAGGGAAACGCCCCGGAATGGTGGTAGCCCAGTAAATCATGTAGGTTTTATTCCGGGCATCATAGGTGATTTCCGGCGCCCAGCAGTTGAGTGCGCCGGGCTCGTGCTCCATGACGGGAATGTCTTGCTGGGCCGACCAGTGCAGCAAATCCGGGGATGAAGCATAGCCTATCCCTTTTTCATTCCAGCTAACGGTCCACACCATGTGAAACAATCCATCGGCGCCGCGGATTACGCAAGGATCACGCATGAGTTTATCCTTTCCCGCGGTAGGCTGCAGGTAAGAACGGCCATTGCCCAGTTCCTTCCAGGTATAGCCATCCTCGCTATACGCAAGGTGCAGACCGTCTTGCCCGTTATCTTTGAAATAAGAAAATATATATATTGAATCCTGTGCTGCTGCTACCTTCACCATGCCTATCAGCAGGATGACCATCCAGATTTTCTTCATAAATGTTATTACTGTTTTAGTTGATCTATACAATATACCGGTTTTCCCGTTTAGGAGAGAACCGGTTTTCATAGGTTTCCGTTTATACGTAAGCGATGTCTAAAGGTGCTGTAACGTGGAATTTTAGCAATACTATATCGACGTCTAATTAATTGTCAATTAAACATTTAATTGCAAGATACAAATATCTCTTTATAAATAATGAAAATAACTGGCGGCAGGTAATAACCGGTTTAGTACCTTGCCATTGAAAAAAAATATTTTCTTGTTAACCGGAACAGCAATGTCAGTATTTGAAGAACAGATCAGCCGGATAAAGCTCAAATTGGCCCAGGCGCGTAGCGTAGATGCAAAGCGCAAAACATTTGGCGCCAGCTATCACCGATACAAGCTGTACAAACCGCTCAAACCTAAGCAGGTAGCCGCGTTTGAACTTACCCAGGGAATTACGTTACCTGCCTGTTATAAAGCCTTTCTTACCGCTATAGGCAATGGAGGTCCATCCTACATGGATTCCGCCGCCGGGCCATTTTATGGTATTTATCCAATGGGAGAAAATACGGACGAGTTTTTAGAAAATGCTGCCAGCTACCTGCGGCAGGCAGTTACCATTTATCCCGGCATGACAGCAGCTTATTGGGAAGCCTTAAAACAGGACTTGCTGGCCGATGATCTGGCAGACGACGTATATACGGCGGCGTTAGGTCTGGTGTTTTCCGGCATATTGCCTATTGGATCGCAGGGATGCAGTTATTATCATGGATTGCTACTGAATGGCCCGCACGCCGGCCGTGTGGTAAATATTGACCTGGACCTGGCGCAACCGGTGTTTTCCTTTGCCGATAATTTCCTGGACTGGTATGAGGGTTGGTTGAACGAAGTTATTTCCGGCGATCTTACTGCCGATACAGCTCCCTGGTATGGTTACCGGCGGAGTGGAAGTATGGCCGCCCTGCTGGAGCAATATCAATCGTCTACAGACCCGGTATTTAAGGCGGAATGCCTGGATGGTATCGTTGCGAAAACGGTATTGGGTACCGTAACAACAGATCAGCTGGAAACTGCCCTGCAAAATGCGGATAAGACAACTCATCTGCGATGGTTACAAATATTAACCAAGTTTGATTATAACCGCGCAAAGCCCCATCTGCTGGCTTCCTGGGATGACTACTTCCCAGACATCGTTAAATTTATATACTGGTATGCAAAAGACCACTGTGCAGAATGGTGCGAGCTGGTGGTGGCCACGCTACCACTTGTAAACGATGGGGAAACATTCCGGTTCTGTACTTATCTCCTCACCGAAAGCCAGTACCCTTTTGGCCCAGTGGTAGCGCCTCTTGTACATCATGCGCTGGCTGATATACGTGTTACGGCATTATATACCCTGGGCAAGCTGGACGATAAAGGCGCTTATCTCTCCTCTTTTATCAGCGGGTTGAAGGATGAATCGGAAGACGTTATCCGCACGGCCCTGCAGGCATTATCGGGGATAAAAGATCCGCAGCTGTTGCCCATATACAAGGACCTCGCCTCCAGGTCGCACAGCGCTGACTCCTACATCTTATCTAACCTGAAGCAACGTTTGGAAGAATACCCGCTCACGCTACAGCAATTGCAACAGATGCCATAGCCCTTAAGGGGCTTCATTAAGGGTAGTAAAAATCATGTCTGTGAGATCGAAGCGAGGGAAATCGCCGGTGTTATTCAGCAGTATCACTACCCCTGCCTTGCCCGCTTGCCGGGCGAACATGGTATAGAAACCCATATCTGTCCCGGGGTGGTAGATAATGCGATTGGCTTCCGTAGATGCGTCAAACTGTCCCAAGTCTATCATCCAGCCATAGCCGTACCCTGCATCCCAATCGGGGTACAAGGCATGCTGTTGCCACATTTCCTCCAGCCGGCGTTGTGGCAGCAACGTATGTGTAGCGAGGGCGTTATTCCAGCGAAGGAGGTCCTCCGCCGTAGAAACAATGCCGCCGGCGCCCAACGTGTTGTTGGTATAATAGGCTGGCTCCGGGGCGTTATCGATATACCCTGCAGCCGGCTGCCCGGCAACCGTGGTATCCCTGCTTCCTGCATAAGTGTGCCGCATCCCCACCGGCATAAAAATCCGCTCTGTCAGTACCCGGGGAAATGGCTGATGACAGATCACCTCTATCACACGGGCCAGCACCACATAGCCGCTATTACTATATTGAAAACGGGTACCTGGTATAAAATCCAGGGAGTCGCTGCAGAACCGCGTCACCAGTTCGTCCAGGGAAAACGGCTGATGCAGTATGCTGAAAACATATTCGTTGTTGCTGGTATAATTGGGAATCCCTGACTGATGCGTGAGTAGCTGTTCAATCGTTACCTCTCCATGCGCATAGCCGGGTAAGATCTTCTTTACTTCATCGTTTAGGTGCAGCTTTCCTTCTTCCACCAGTTGCAGGATTATGATCGCCGTGAACGATTTGGACAGGGAACCAATCCGATATTGGGTGAGGCTATCTGCAGACTTTTGCTGTTCCTTATTAGCGTAGCCGTAATGTTTAACGTAGCTGTTTCCCTGGTTATCCCTGATCAGCGCGGTGCCATTGAATTGCTGATGTTGATGATAAAAGCTCAGCAGGGAGTCGATTCGCTCTATGGGCGTCCACTTCATTTTCCGGGTACGTATTTGCCATTGCTTTTTCAGGTTAGCCGCTTCATTTCTTGCACGCAGGGTAGCGAAAACGGTTGCTGCATCGAAGTCGGCCAGCTGGATGGTGTTATTACGCCAGAACGCTGTATCAGGTGGTAAGGTATGGAATTCAATCAGCTTGTCGCTTTTGATTTTCTGACCTGCAATTCCTTGCCCCGTGGCGGCGGTATCTACATTGGTAATGATATAATCGACCTTGGTATGACTGGTAAAATTATAGCCGCGGTTTTTACTATGGATATTTATATCGGAGTAATTTACGGCGTTCGATAGTACCCACCGGTTTCCCACTTTGTTGTATTCCACTGCCACGGTTTCTTTCAGCCGTTTGATGTCCATGCCCAGCATTTTAAGCAGGGAGCGGGTTACCATATCGCCATAGCGGGCATAGGGCAATCCTTTGGGGCTCAGGGCATACTCAACTTTCAGAAACGCCAGCGAGGCTTCGTCTATATAAAACCTTCCTTTGTATAAAGATTCTTTTACGTCCTCCCGTTGATCAAAGGTAATTTCATAAGCCGGTTGTCCTTTGTAGTTAATGATACCTGTTAATGCAAACACATACTTGCGCCATGTGGCTGCGCCGAACATCCCATTGCCTGTCATACTATTGACTACATCAAATTCGAACAGGTTGTTGGGTTTAAGTCCCCATTCCACGCCATGGGACGCTGCTTCATCTTTCACGGCCCGCATACCTTCGAGGTATAGCTGGTTGGAAGCTGCGCTACCATACCCTTCGCCATAAATATTAAAAACGGCTTCCGATAGCTCCAGGTATTCCTGGTCTTTTTTGGTAACGGCCCTGTAAAAACCTTTTAACAGGTAAGGGTTGGTGAGATAGTTCCCTGGTATTTTCTTCACCGCCTGCTGCAGTAATTTCAACGGATCCCTGATACCTACGGCAACTTCCTTCAGCTGAATGCCCGTGGCCTCCAATGCGATCATGGCGTCGGTGGTCATTTGTGCGACCGGCAGGTATTGTACCGCGTAGCCCAGGCAGGAAATGCGCAGGGTATCCTTTTGAAAACCGGCGGGTACCTGCAGGCGAAATTCGCCGGCTTCATTGCTGATAGTGCCTATACCGGTTTTATGCACCGTAATATTGGCGGCAGACAATGGCTGGTGACTGGCCGCATCTATCACTTTGCCGCTAATGCTGCGCGGGAGCTGCTGCGCCCATGCCGGCCTCACTAAAGTACCGAGGCACAAGAAAAGAACCAGGTAGATTTTCATTTGCATAAGCCGTAAAAGGAGCCGTTAAATTATGTTATTCATTGGGGAGACATTGGGCTAACGGTGTTAAAAAAAACCAAATTATGGCGATGGCAAGACAAGAATACATGTTTTTCCGCATCGCGTAAATCAAATTCCGTATCGGATTATCCCCGGCGGCATAAGCATCCGAATTTTGCGCCAGCAAATTAACATGCCTAGGATTATGGATACATTATTGACAGGAAAATTTTTCAGCCGTACCATCTGGTATGGATTGCTTATCAACCTGCTCTTTTGCGGAGTGGGATTTGCTTCCGACATTGACAACGGCGGCAGCATAAAAGGATTGATTACTACCTCAGACAACAAACCAGCGCCCGGCGTAGTAGTGGTGTTAAAGGGCAGTAAGAAGACGACCGTAACAGACGACGATGGCAACTACCTGCTGCGTAACATTACGCCTGGGCAATACACCCTACAGGTATCACTCACGGGTTATGAAACCAGCAGTCAACCGGTGACCGTAATAAAAGATAAAACCATTACCATTA
Organism: Chitinophaga eiseniae; assembly: GCF_012641265.1. Classification (GTDB taxonomy): domain Bacteria; phylum Bacteroidota; class Bacteroidia; order Chitinophagales; family Chitinophagaceae; genus Chitinophaga; species Chitinophaga eiseniae_A. The sequence goes on from NZ_JABAHZ010000001.1 coordinate 1,202,135, forward strand.
ATCTCCGCCTGAACATATCCGAAAAGAATTTAAATGAAGTAGAGATTACCGGTACCCGTAATAAATACACGAAAAGCAACAGCGACTACGTAGCCAAGCTGCCGCTCAAGAATATTGAAAATCCGCAAGTGTACAGTGTTATTTCGGCCGACCTGCTAAAAGACCAGGTAGTGAGCAGTTTCGACGATGCCTTGAACAACGCACCGGGGCTGAGCAAACTGTGGTCCTCCACCGGTCGCGAAGGCGATGGCGCCGGCTACTATTCCCTCCGTGGATTTGCCGTACAGCCTACGCTGGTAAATGGTTTGCCTGGCTTAACCAACGGCGGCCTGGACGTGATCAACATTGACCGGATTGAAGTGGTAAAAGGCCCATCGGGCACACTGTTTGGCAGCTCTGTTATCTCCTACGGCGGTTTGATCAACACCATTACCAAAAAGCCTTATGATCATTTTGGGGGAGAGATCAGTTACACCGGTGGCAGCTATGGTCTGAACCGCTTAACGATGGATATTAATACCCCGTTGGATAAGGATAAAAAAGTGCTCCTGCGTGTAACCGGCGCCTATCATGATGAAAACAGCTTCCAGGATGCAGGATTCGCGAAGAGACGTTTTATTGCACCCTCCCTCACCTACAAGGTAAATGATCGCCTTACGCTGATGCTGCATACAGAATTCCTGTCAGCCGAAAGCACCAATCCCACTATGTTGTTCTTTGACCGCGGATCATCGCTGTTTGCCAAGAACCTGGCTGCGCTGGGCTATGATTACCGGCGCTCTTATACCAGCAATAACCTGAGCATTAAAACGCCTACCTCCAGTGTGCAGGCACAGGCAGTATATAAACTTTCCGATGCGTGGACATCCCAGACGATTGTGTCGAGAGGAACGGCCAAATCTGAAGGATATTATTCTTACTTGTATGAAGGATCTGCCAGCACGCCTGGGTTTCCGAATATCTCCCCTACTTTTGCCCGGTATATCAGCTACCAGAACGGTAGTACCAATACCACGGATATCCAGCAAAATTTCATTGGTGATTTCAAAATAGGTCAGTTCCGCAACCGGGTGGTAGCCGGGCTGGATTATTTCAGTCGCGGTTCCGTGAGCAGCGCCACCGGCTATGCCATGAATGGCATCATCAATATGGCCGGCGCCGACAATGGCATTCTTTCCAAACAGCATACTGATTCACTGCTCAACGCCTTGCCCCTGCAAAATGCCAACCTGAAACAGGATGTGTACAGCGCGTATGTATCCGATGTGTTTAACTTCCTGCCTAACTTATCAGCGATGGTAAGCCTGCGCGTGGATCATTTCACCAACGGGGGACTGACACTCAATAAGAACGACAAATACGAGCAAACCACCGTATCGCCTAAGTTTGGCCTGGTATATCAACCTATTCCCAATATCTTGTCTGTTTTCGCCAACTATATGAATGGCTTCTCCAACGCCAACAGCTCACCTAAGCAGCAGGGCGACAACAGTATCAAAACCTTCAAACCTGAGCAGGCCAACCAGCTGGAAGCGGGCGTGAAAGCCAGTCTGCTGGGAGGTATGATCACCGGTTCTGTAAGTTACTACAATATCAAGGTGAAAAATATTATCATGGAAATGCCCCATCAACCACGGTATTACAACCAGGGCGGGGAAAAATACAGTCGCGGTATCGATGCGGAGATCACGGCCAACCCGGTAGCCGGGTTAAATGTCATTGCCGGCTATAGCTACAACGACAGTAAGATCACCAAAACAGACGCCGCTGATTATATGAACAGGCGTCCCGAGGAAGCTGGTCCGCAAAACCTGGCTAACCTTTGGGTAACCTACAAATTCCAGCGGAGTGCTGTTAAAGGGTTCGGTATTGGTTTTGGTGGCAACTACGCTGGTGAAAACATTATCCTGAACCGCGCTACCACTGGTACTTTCACATTACCTTCCTATACCGTGCTGAATGGTTCCCTGTTTTACAACACCAACAAATTTGGCGTGGCGTTTAAACTGGACAATCTCACTAACCAGATCTATTATAAAGGCTGGAGTACCCTGGAACCACAGATGCCCAGGCGCTTTTCCGGTAACGTAACGTATAAGTTCTAAAACTATTCTCATCTGTATAACCGACAGGCGCTTCTGCAGAGAGGCGCCTGTTTTTGTTTACGGCTTGTCCTTTTCTGACGCATGAATGTCCTTGGGTAGTTGCTGGTAGCGCAATACCTTTGTAGTATGACGAAGAGAAAAATTGTATTCATCTTGTTACCACAGGTAGAATTGCTGGACCTGGCGGGACCTGCACAGGTATTTACCGAGGCCAGGAGCCAGGGGCTGGCCGCCGATGTAATATTTTGCGGGTTTCATCAGCCGGTCAACAGTGCGGCAGGTTTGGCGCTGGCACCCGCGTTGCATTACAACGATGTAAGCCTGGATACCAGTGATATCATTTTTCTGCCGGGCATACATGCCGAAACACTTTCCCGTGAACCGGCTGCCGAAAAGGCTTTCCTGGAATGGCTCCGCAGCCAGGCGGGGAAAGGCGTGTTGATTTGCAGCGTTTGTAATGCCGCCTTTGTGCTGGCCGAAGCGGGACTGCTGGATCAGCGGGAGTGTACTACTCACTGGAGATCTGTAAAAATGTTACAGCAGCTGTATCCTGCCGTCAAAGTATTAACGGATGTATTGTTTGTAAAAAGTGAGCGAATCTATACCAGTGCCGGTGTCAGTTCGGGTATAGACCTGGCGCTATTTGTACTGGAGGAATGGAAGGGGGCGTTGTTTGCCCACCAGGTAGCCAGGGGGCTGGTGGTATACCACCGGCGCAATGCCGGTCATTCCCAGCAAAGTATTTATCTCGCTTACCGCAATCATATACGGGCGGAAATACACCGGGTTCAGGACTATATGATCGAACACCTGTCTACCGACTGTGACCTGGATACGCTGGCGGATGTTGCTGCTATGAGCCCCCGTAACCTGGCCCGGGTGTTTAAAACACAAACCGGCATCACCGTTCACCAATACCTTACCGCACTCAGAATGGAAAAAGCCCATACCCTGCGTAAAGATCCCGCGCATACCATGGCTTATATTGCCAGCCAGTGCGGCTTCACGTCGGCCCGCCAATTACAGCGGATACTTCTTCCTTAAAACAATATCTACTATATGCACCTGATTACTAAAGCCGGGCTGGCCCTGGCCGCCGTGGCATGCCTGGCCGTGACCTTTCATGGCTGTAAGCCACTCAAAGCATTCTATACATTCCCGGAATACCGTGGCCATCATGACTTCCACTATGCTGCTCCCGTTTATGATCCTGCAAAAAAGACCGTCTTTATTGTGGCAGACAACCGGGGTACCGAACTGTTTGATATGATGGCGCCTTTTTATCTTTTCCAGGCTACCGGGAAAGCGAATGTGTTTCTTGTTGCGCCGGAAAAAAAGCCGGTGATACTACGTAAAGGGTTATACGTATTGCCGCACCTGAGTTTTCAGGAGGCGGCCCTCCTGCCCCAAAAACCTGATGTGCTGGTTGTACCAGCGTTATCGGCCATGGACCGTCAAGGGCAGGACAGCGCTATCGTGCGTTGGATACGGCAGCAATATGCCGATTCAACCCTCCTGCTCTCCGTTTGCCAGGGGTCCCTCACGATGGCTGCTACAGGGTTATACCATGATAAACCCATCACTACCCATGCGTCCGAACTGCGGAAAAACCAACAGCAGTTTCCTGAATTGGCCTGGGTGCGGGATACCGGTGTTACCGCAGCCGGCAATTGTTACAGTACCGCCGGCGTAGCCAATGCTGTAACAGGCAGCCTCGTAGTGATCAAGCGTTTATTCGGCACCGTTATACTACGTCAAGTTATCCAGGATATTGGCTATCCGTACAACGACGTTTCCCTGCGTCATCAAAGCCTTGAGGTGAACGGTGCTGCCAAATGGCGCATTGCACGGAAAATATTTTTTGGCGCCAACCAGCATGTGGGCGTATTGCTTACCGACGGTGTCAATGAATTACAGCTGGCGGCTATTATGGATACCTATTACCGTACTTTTCCGGCGTCTATCCGTTCTTTTTCTGCCGGTAACCGCCCGGTGGTATCCAGGTTCGGACTTACCCTGATTCCTACAGGTAATACCCGTGAACACCCGCTGGACGAACTGCATGTACCTGGCCTCCGGGAAGCAGGGGTAGATGAATGCCGGCAGCGAAATCCCCGTTTGCAGGTCATTCCCTACGATACTACCCGCCACCCATATACCATCAACGTTTGCCTGGCCCGCATACGCCAACAGTATGGACCTTCTTTTGCCCTTATGGTAGAGCGGATGCTGGATTATCAGCCCTGACTTTTTCCCTTCATAACAAGACTTCCTGTTTCGTCACTTGTGGACGCCATATCTATTCAATAATTTTGTTGAATAGTTAAATATCCCCTACTTTTGTCAAAAAAAGAGCTTATGAAGTATTTCTCTTTGTTGATGATGGGGTTAATAGCCTGTATACAGGGCTTATCAGCGCAACAAAAAGCGGAGCCATGGACACCTGCCCAGTTAATGGCGCCAGCGGTATTGGCAGATGCCATTACCCATCAAAAAGATGGTAACCTGCTCATTTTATCCGTAGGTCCGGGCGCGATTATCAAAAACAGTATTGACATAGGCCCGGCATCAGATGCAGAAAGTTTAGCCAAGCTGAAACAGGTATTGAAAACCACCGACAAAAATAAAGAAGTGGTGATCTACTGTGGCTGTTGCCCATTTGATAAATGCCCGAATGTTCGCCCGGCATTTAAAACGTTGACGGAAATGGGATTCAAACAGGCAAGGCTATTGAATATTGAGAAGAACGTGAAAGTGAATTGGATCGATCAACATTATCCTACTCAAAAATAGTGTGCCGGTATGATGAAGCGGGCGTTTAAGGACAAAGTGTATGGCGAGTTATCGAAGATCACGAAGGCGATGGGCAATCCCCATCGCCTGGAGATCATTGATCTGCTGGGGCAAGGTCCTTTTTCAGTAGAACAGATTGCTAACCATACGGGCATGTCGGTAGCCAATGCTTCTCAGCATTTACAGGTATTAAAAAACGCGAAGCTGGTTTGCATTACGCGGGATGGCAACTTTATTTTATATTCCCTGGCCGGCGAAAACGTGTTTAATGCCTGGGCGGCCTTGCGTGCGTTGGGCATTGTGTATAATGCCGAAGTAGAAAAAGTGGTGAGTGATTTCCGGAAAGGATACGGCCCTATCGAAAGCATTGATGCCGAAGGGCTGATTGTTCTGCTGGAAAAAGACAAAGTAATTTTGCTGGATGTACGATCAGCGGAAGAATATAACCGGGGACATATACACCGGGCGCTATCTGCCCCGATAGAGGAGTTGAGCAGCATCCTGAAAACATTACCCAAAAGTAAAACTGTGATCGCTTACTGCCGTGGCCCCTTCTGTGTGTTTGCCGATGAAGCCGTAGCCTTACTGAAGAAAAAAGGCTATAAGGCGCAAAGGCTATATGAAGGTTTCCCTGACTGGGCTGCGAAGGGTTACCCGGTTGCCATCAAATAATCAAGCTATCGTGGAGATCAAATTGGGATTGAAAGAAAACTGGCAACAATTTGTGTTGCTGGTGCTGGTAAACTGCCTGGTGGGGGGCATGGTGGGATTAGAACGTACCGTAGTACCCCTCGTAGGATCAGAAGAATTTAAGATTGCCTCCGACATTGTTGTATTCTCCTTCATCATTGCTTTTGGTGTGGTGAAAGCATTTACCAACCTGGTATCCGGCGTACTGGCCGACAAGCTGACCCGTAAGCGGGTGTTGATACTGGGATGGATCATTGGTTTGCCCGTACCTTTTTTGCTCGCCTGGGGACCGTCGTGGAACTGGATTATCCTGGCCAACGTATTACTGGGCATGAGCCAGGGTTTCACCTGGTCGATGACCGTTAATATGAAAATTGACCTGGTAGGTCCCAAGAAAAGAGGCCTGGCCATGGGGCTCAATGAAGCCGCCGGTTATGGCGCCGTTGGCCTAACGGCATTACTCACCGGTTATATAGCGGCGCAATATGGATTAAGGCCTCACCCTTTCTATATCGGTATCGCCTATACGATTCTCGGGCTGTTATTGTCTATTTTCATTATCCGCGATACGCGTCCTCATGCTGCGCTGGAAGCCAGCCAGGTAGCTATTACCACGTCCGGGGAGCGACCACACCGGCCCAACCTGTGGTGGGTATTTAAAGAAACCAGTATTAAAAATAAAAACCTGTTCGCTGTATCTCAGGCCGGGCTTATCAATAATCTCAACGATGGTATGTCGTGGGGGGTATTCCCGTTGCTTTTTGTTTCCGCGGGTGTGGGCCTGGAGGGTATTGGCTGGATAAAAGCTATTTACCCGGTGGTATGGGGTTTGGGGCAGGTAGTAACGGGGCCGCTGACGGATCGTATTGGCCGGAAGCCCTTGATTGTATGGGGGATGTTTACCCAGGCCGCCGGCCATGTAGTGATTGGATTGTTGCTCTTCTCCCCCTTTATGTCTGGTATAATAGGCTCCGTGTTGTTAGGTGCTGGCACTGCGATGGTGTATCCTGCGTTGCTGGCCGCGGTGAGCGATGCGGCGCATCCTTCCTGGCGGGCATCTTCCCTGGGGGTATATAGATTTTGGAGAGATATAGGATATGCCGTGGGCGCCGTCATGTCGGGCATTGTAGCGCAGCTGGCGGGGCTGGTTTGGGCCGTGCATATTGCCGGCATACTTACTTTTTTATCGGGTGTATGGGTGTTACTGAAGATGAAGCGGTATAATCCTTAGATTTGTTTTCCACCACCACCTACCGTAAACTGACTGAAGCATGTTAACATACGAACGTAAAACTCCATTAGACCTTGATTGTGGCATTACCGTATACATGAAAGTACTCGGCGCCAAATGGAAGCCTTGTATCATTGATATGATCGATAAGGGGTACCAGCGCCCCAGTGAAATGCATCGTTACCTGAAAGAGGCTACGCCACGGGTACTGGATATGCAACTGAGGGAGCTGGAAGCTATAGGCGTGGTACAGAAAAATCAGGGCCCCGGCTTCCCGTTAAAAGCTAACTATACACTGACTGACCTGGGACGCTCCCTGCTCCCGGTAGTACAGGCGATAGACACCTGGGGAAAAACATATGCCGGGCAGGTAAAAGAAGCGGTTGCCTATACCGAATAATTTTTCGGTTATTGATTGTTCCTCCGCCGTTACGGAATTTTGTTGCAACAAATCCGTATCACACATGAACAAGACAATTAGCCAGGGCGCATTTACATCGAAAGACCTACTTTATATTTCCGGTTGGCTGGGCATTCTCTTTATTACCTGGACCTTCATGCACGGAGCAGATAAATACCTGGAGTTAACGCCGGCAGCGCTGGGAAAATACCTGCCGGTAAAATGGTTCCTGTTACTGCACATTACCGCCGGAGGAGGTGCGTTGGTGCTCGGCCCATTACAGTTCTGGGGCAGGTTGCAGCGGAATGCCCGGCTGCACCGGTTGATAGGCTACCTATACTTACTCGCCATACTAAGCAGCAGCATTTGTGCCGTGGTGCTGGCATCTACCAGCGCCTATGCATTGGGCTGGGCCTATGCTTTTTCCCTGCAGATCTGGGTATCTGTATGGATCACTACTACCTTCCTCGCCTGGTGGCTGGCAATGAAACGCCGGTTCAAACAGCATAAAGACTGGATGGTTCGTAGCTACCTGGTCACACTCGCCTTCGTTGTTTCGGGATTAATTCTGAAAATGCCCTGGGTAGAAACGCTGGGAAGTTTCACGATAGTGGGACCCAGCTTCTTCTGGCTGGGATGGTCTGTGCCGCTGTATCTATATGAAGTAATTAAGGTGTGCAAGCCCTGAGCTGTCGATGTTATGGGGCTATAACAGGCTCATCAAAAATATTCCCCGCATGCAACCCACGCACAATTATTTGAGTATTAGCACTGTTACAACAATTTACTACGATACATTATGAATTTAAATGACTATATTTAACCCGGGTGATGATGATTTGGTACAGGAAGCAAGCTTCCCGCACCAGGCAGCGCACCCGTCATTCATACACAATTAATGTCGCCGGCAAAGTATGCGCATCGCCCATTTGATCCTTACCTACACTGATCCGCATCAAACGGAAAGGATGATCAAAAGATTATCTCATGAGAACTTTGACTTTTATATTCACGTAGATAAAAAGTTTGATATACAGCCACATTTATATTTGGGTACATTGCCTAATGTATATTTTATACAGAACCGGCAAAAGGTTACCTGGGCAGCATTCAGCACGGTATTAGCTACTTTTGCCTGTATCCGGGAAATTGCAGCTACAGGAATACGTTATGATTTTATCAACTTCCTGAGTGGCCAGGATTATCCGATTAAGTCGGCCGATTATATCAACGACTTCCTGGAAGCACACCGGGGAAAGGAATTTATAAGTTACCGGGACATTATCAACGACTGGAAAGAAGGATGGATCCGGCTAAGAAAATATTACCTGACAGCATTTAGTTTTCCGGGGAAATATAGCCTGGAAAACGTGATCAACAAAGTGTTTCCGAGGAAGAAGATCCCTTACGGACTGCATCCCTATGGTGGTTCTATGTTCTGGATGCTAAGCCCGGAAGCCGCTTTATATGTAGTGAACAGGGTTACGGCCGATAAAAAGCTCCGGCGCTTCTTTTTCTTCAGCTGGGCGAGTGATGAGGTCGTTTTTCAAACGATACTAATGAACTCTCCCTACCGGGATAAAATTATTAACAACAGCTATCGTTATATAGATTGGTCGCGGGGTGGTGCAAATCCCAAAGTGCTGAATGCCAGCGATGCTGAAAAGTTATTGCAATCTGACATGCTTTTTGCACGTAAGTTTAACATGACTCAGAGCCCGGAAATACTTGATATCATTGATGAATATATACCGACCGATGGCAAAATTAATTCATATAAAAACGTTTAAAGACAATAGAGGATCATTAACAGTATTGGACGATGTGGTACCCTTTGAGATAAAAAGGCTTTTTTATATTTACTCCGTAGACAACTCCTCCAGGGGAGGCCACCGCCACCATACTACCGAACAAGCAGCCATCTGCATCCAGGGTTCCTGCCAGATCAGCAGTCATAACAGTAAAATCGAAGAAGAATTTGTCTTGGACCGTCCTGATAAATGCCTGTTGTTAATGCCCGAAGACTGGCACGTCATGCATAATTTTTCGCCCGATGCCATCCTGTTAGTATTGGCATCTACGTCCTTTGACCCAAAAGACTACATTTATGAGCCATATGATGCCATATGAACAGCCGTTTACTCAAAAGCATAGCGCTACGAGCCATGCCATTCCATACGAAAACCTGAAGCGGCTTAACCATCCTTTTGAAGAGCAATTCAAACAGCAACTGGCGCATGTCCTGGAAAAGGGCTGGTATATCCTGGGCGAAGAGGTAAACCATTTTGAACAGGAATTTGCCGACTATCACGGGGAGGAATATGTAGTAGGTGTAGCCAATGGCCTCGATGCCCTGATCCTTTCCCTCCAGTGCTGCGGCTTTGAAAAAGGCAGCGAAGTCATTGTCCCTTCCAATACTTACATTGCCACCATTCTCTCTATCATTCACTGCGGGCTGGTACCGGTGTTGGCCGAACCTGCCATACGCACCTATAATATAGACCCTGCCGCTATTGAACCCCTGATTACGCCGAAAACGGTGGCCATTATGGTGGTACATTTATACGGACAATGCTGTAATATGGGACCAGTGATGGATATAGCCACCCAACATGGCCTTAAAGTAATTGAAGACTGTGCCCAGGCACATGGCGCCCGGTATAAACAACAACTGGCCGGCACCTTCGGCGACTTTGGCGCCTTCAGCTTCTATCCTACCAAAAACCTGGGCGCCCTTGGGGATGCCGGCGCGATTATCTGTAAATCCAAAGCCGACTACCTGAAGCTCCGGCAACTCCGGAACTATGGCTCAGAAAAAAAATATCACAACGGTGTTATCGGGTATAATTCCCGGCTCGATGAGCTACAGGCAGCTTTCCTAAGAATTAAACTTCCCGCCCTCAACAGCATCAACGAACATAAAAGAAAACTGGCAGCCATTTATGCCGCCGGCCTGGATGATCAGTTTATAAAACCTGTGGTAGACCCGGATTATTTTCACGTCTATCATATCTACAACGTACTCCATCCGAAAAGAGACGAGCTGAAAAAATACCTGGCTGATCATCATATTGCTACGGATATTCATTACCCGGTAGCGCCGCATGACCAGCCAGCACTGAAGGGACACCTTCCTCATTATCATTACCCCATTGCTGAGCGTATTCACCAGCAAACGTTGAGTCTTCCCTGCTCTGTTATTCATACCGAAGCGGAGATTCAACATGTGGTAGCCGTTATGAATCAATTCCCGGGATAAGAGAGTTCTCCCAGCACCATGTCTAGATGCATCAGCAGTGCATCTGCATTTTCTTTATTAAATACCAATGGTGGTTTTATTTTGAGCACATTATGTAACGGTCCGTCTGTGCTGATCAGGAAGCCCCGGTCTTTCATTTTCTCTACCACCACATCTATCTCCGGTACGGCTGGTTCCAGCGTTTCGCGGCTGCGCACCAGCTCCGCCCCGATGAATAATCCATGTCCGCGTACATCGCCGATAATCGGGTGCTTTTGCATCAGTTGTTTCAGCCCTTTCAAGAAATACGCGCCGGTATCGAGGGCATGCTGTTGCATTTCCTCTTCCTGTATGGCTTTTAGCACGGCTCTTCCGGTGGCCATAGATACCGGGTTTCCTCCAAAGGTGTTAAAGTATTCCATGCCGTTGTTGAATGCTGCTGCAATAGCCGGGGTGGTAACTACCGCTGCCAGGGGATGTCCATTGCCAATAGGCTTACCCAACACCACGATGTCGGGAACTACCTCCTGTAGTTCAAAGCCCCAGAAGCAACTGCCCACACGTCCGAAGCCCACCTGTACTTCGTCGGCGATGCACACGCCGCCGGCAGCCCTCACATGTTGATATACTTTTTCCAGGTAGCCGGCAGGTAGCGGAATTTGTCCCCCTACGCCCAACAGGGTTTCACAGATAAAGGCGGCTACGCCCTTTCCTTCTGCCGACAAGCGAGCGATAATATTAGCCACATCTTCTGCATAAGCTGCGCCGGCATTCTCCTGCCCATAGCGGAACTCGCCGCGGTACAGGTCGGGATTCACCGCTTTATGCGTATGCGGTGGTTTGCCAAAACCACCTTTGCCATCAAATTTATAGGGGCTCAACTCCATGGCCACCGTGGAAGTACCATGGTACGCATGATCCAGTACAATCACATCTTTCTGTTTGGTAAAGTGCCGGCTCATGCGGATCGCCAGGTCGTTGGCCTCACTACCGGAGTTGGTGAAGTAACACACCTTCAGCTCTCCCGGCAGCGTGGCGGTCAATTCTTTGGCATAAGCTACCAGGTCGTCGTACAGGTAACGGGTGTTGGTATTAAGCCTGGCGGCCTGCCGCTGGATAGCCGCTACCACAGCAGGATGACAATGCCCTACATGACTTACGTTGTTTACGCAGTCTATATAAGTGCGGCCTTTTTCATCATACAGGTATTGCAGTGCTCCTTTCCAGATTTTGAGTGGCTGTTGGTAGCTGATACTGAGGTTACGGCCAATGTGTTGCTTTCTTTCTTCCAACAAGGGCTTGTAATCATCGCTGGTGTTTATCAGCGAAGGCAGGCCGGCTGCTATCCTGAAGGCGTCTTCTGCCGCCAGGGGATTGATTTTGATCAGTTGATACAATAATGTCCAGGCGCCCTTCTCGGTAATAAAATGAAAATTGTTATTACTGCCTGCAGCTGCCTGCTTGGCAGCGTTGGTAACGCTAATGCATAAACGCGCAGCGACCAGGTAGTACAGGCTGCTGATTTCGGCTGATGTCAATGGCCACTCTTTGTGGTAACCTGCTACTACTTTCGCGGCCGCCACCAGTGGGTCGGACTGGTGTAACATGGCGTATGTACAAGCTATGGCTACGTTGTTGACCAGCTGGCTGTATACCATATCGCCGAAGTCGATGAGACCTGTTACTGTTTCTCCATTGACCAGCAGGTTATAATCGTTGGCATCATTATGAATCACTGCCATGCGCAGCTGTGATAATTGTGGCACCATTTCCGTTTCAAACTGCAACAGGAAATAGGCCACCATACGGCGGCGTTCATGGTCTTTGATAGCACCCAGGTGTTCCCGGGCAGCCAGGGCATTCCGCAGGTCCCAGCTATAGATGCGGTAAGCCGCGGGATGCGCAAAACCATGCAATGCTTTGTCCATTTTTCCGAGAAAGTTACCCAGGCTGTTCCACAATGCGGGGGTATGTGCCTGCGCCTCTACCCATATTTTGCCGGGGAGAAAAGTAAGTACCCGCATATACCCGGTCGAAATAGCAGTGATTACTTCCCCACGTACATTGGGTTTTACCTGCTGGAAACCTGCTGCTACCGGGGAGTTAGCCAGGTGTTCCAGCGTTTTTATCTGCGCGTCCAGCAGATGCAGGTCACCTCCAGCATTCCCTACCTTGCAAACGTATTGCTGACCGGCACTATCTTTCAGCAGATAGTTGCGTTCTTCATAACCATCCAGCGCCTGTACGCTGACGTCCATTCCATAATGCTGCTGCAGGAGCGCTTTCATTGCCGATATCTCCATAATACTTTATTTACGCTGTAATAACAATAATATATGTGCTGCCGACCAGCTGAAATTCTTTGCATTCAACCCTTTCCCGGTGAGGGGATGATAGTTTTCATACAAGGGATGATTATCCTTCATTCCTTCTGCATGGTCCCACAGCTTTGTTAACAGGGCATCTGCCTGTTGCTGGTATCCATATGCCTTTAACCCTATGATACCAAAATAAAACTGGTCCAGCCATACCGGTCCGCGCCAGTAGCCCTTGAGGGGATCGAAGGCGGGATGATCGGCTGCCAGTACCGGCAGGGGCACTTTAGTATTAAACTTCGCCGGCTGCTGCATGACGGCCGCCACGCCCGCTGCCTGCGCCGGCGTGGCAATACCCGCCCACAGCGGTATCCAGCCTTCCGCCCCCTGTATTTTTACCAGGGAACCGTGACTATCATAATAAAACCCCGTAGCCGTATCAAAATATTGCTGATTAATTTTTTCTTTCAACGCCGCCGCCGGAGCCGTCCAGGTATCTTCCAGATGCAACAGGGCGGCCATTTTGCCAAGATACTGTTTTTCTGCATAGAGGTAAGCATTCAAATCGACCGATGACTGATCCAGCGACCAGGCATGGTCGTGGTTTTGCTGCATACGGGCATGGTCGAACCGTACCGCATTGTCCATGCCGCTTTCCCAGGCGGCGGCAATGCGGGTGCCATCGGTAGCGCCGTACTCGCAAAGGCTGTCCCGGTCGTGATCCCTGTCGGCGTACCACCACTGATGATAACGTACCAGTGGTGCGTACATCTCTCTTACAAAAGCGGTATCGGCGGTATGCCGGAATACTTCCCATACAGCCCATGCGGCCAATGGAGGCTTGGTATCGCGGGCGTTGTTTTCACTGCTATCGGCATAGATACAATCGATCACCATCCCATCGGGTTGCTGGTAATCAAACATGGCGCGGATATTATCTTTTGCCAATGCAGAATGAAATAAGCAGGTGGCGGCAGCCTGTTTCCAGCTATCCCACGCCCAGAAGCCATAGAAGCCCTGGTAGCTGGCGGAAGGAAAAATACCATCATGCTTCAGGTGACCGTATGCACTGCGCCAGTTGGTCATTAATGTCATCAGACATTTTACTTTCAGGCGCTGCAAGGTGGTATCGGCACCCAACAATGATTGCAGGTAGCCATTCCAGCGGGAACGGTTTTGCTGCAAGGCCACGTCAAAGCCGGTAGTGGTGGTGTCCTCTTGCCGGTAGCTCTGGCGCTGCGTTTCCTGCCAATGGCCTTTTGCCGGCAGTAGTATCGTTTTTGCCGACGTATAGCCGGTATCCGTGAAATGGATATCCCATTTGCCGGCAGATAAATAACCGATATAGAACGTATGCCCGTTTACGTTAGTACTCAGTTGCTGGCCATGCTGCTGCCATTCTTTTGATGGCAGGGCTACGCTTCCCTCCCACTGCAGGTGCAGCCGGAGGGGTTTGCGGCCCAGGTTGATCAATTCCGTCTGGAGCATGGCGGTGGTGCGACTCGTGAAGACGAGCCGCATGCGCACCTGTATGTCTCTCAGCCGGTAACTTTGTTCGATCAGGCCCGGGTAGTAGTGTGCAGTGCCGTTTTCCGGATGCCACTCTCTGCCCTGTGCCGACACATGCAATTTCGCGATGCTGTTGCTTATCCAGCGTCCATTCATTTCCATCAGCAGGGGGCCAATAAAACCGCCGTAGTCGACGCTGCGTGCGGGCAATGCGTAAGCATGCCAGGCCCCCATGTCTGAAAAAAAATTAACGGCTACATCAGCATTGTTTTTTACAAAATGTTTTATATCCAATACGTCTGTAAACTGCTGCCTGTCTACCTCTTGCGCTTTTACCCCAAGGGTGCTGCAACACAATAACCACCACCATTTCCTCATACTATTCGAATCTTAGTTTAGCTTGTTGTACCGCGTTCATGCCGGGCGTTAATCTTCTTAATGTAAATGAATATCGATATGGGCGGCAGGGTAATAAGTATGGTGGATGCGGTTTAGCGCCCCAGCTGTTATCTCCCCCTACTCCCTGTTGCAGGTAGTCGATATCCCACCATATCCCGTTTTCATTGAGAATGGAATGGCCATGTTTATTCTGCCGGCGGTCGAAGTCCAATTGTGCCATGTCAAAATGGAGCACGCCGGCGCTGAGCAACGTATCTGACAGGAACATCCAGCCGGATTTATCTTTGTCCTGCATGGCCATCCAGCTCACATCGGTGCGGTGCCCACTTTCCTGCGCACGGGGATAAGGATGGAACAGCGCATCTGCCGGCATCGTATATACGTCGATGTTAGCGGCATATTTCCTGTCCTGGTAGTTATCGAACGGGCCCCGTCCCAGCCAGCTTACCTGGTCGTAGTTGGCCGGTAAGACCATGCGCATGCCCATGCGCGGCAGTTCAGGCAAGGTAGTATCTGCCGGCATAAACTCAGTAGCCACGTTGATATCGCCATTTACAAACACCGTATAGGTGGTGGTATAAGTTACCTTTACTGCCGGCAGGTAATGTATTGTTTTCACCTCCGTACGGGTAGCATTTACCGGTGTAATTTTCAGCAGCTTTAGTTCCGCGTTTTGCAGCGCATGTTGCCAGATACCGCAACGGATTTGCCCGCTGTTGCCAATATCATTATCGGTGGCCGCCCGCCAGAAATTAGGCTGCAAAGGGCCTTGCAGGAGGGATTGGTTGCCGGAGGTATAGCTGTCGAGCCAACCGGTAGTTTTGTTAAACCTGGCTTTGAACAAGGTATTGCCGATTGTACCATCTTCCGTTACCTGCAAGGATGGCCCATCCATCACCTGTTTTACCACCGGTATATAGGTGGGTAATGGATATTGCTCCGTGGCCACTACGCCCTGGTCAGGCGACGAGGTTTCAAAATGCAGGTAATAGTGCGTACCGGCAGTGGGTGTAAAACCGGCCAGGTCAATGGTTAGCAGCGTATCTTTACCCGGCGCCAGGGCCAGCGACGGCACTACGCCGGTGGCGATGTCCGCACCATCTCCCCTGATTTTCCATCGGATCGTATAGGCTTGCAGGTTAGTAAAATCAAACCGGTTAATGATACGCCATTGAGTTCCTGCTGGTCTAATTTGTATGTTCTGGTATACTTTTCTGACTTCAAACGCCTGGGGATGCGGTGTGCGGTCGGCCGCCAGCATGCCATCGGCACAAAAACTGGTATCGCTGGTAGCACCCACCGTGCCCATGTCGGCGCCATAAGCCCAGATCTGCCGCCCATTGGCATCCGTTTTTAAAAAGGTCTGGTCAGCAAAATCCCAGATAAAGCCGCCCTGCAAGCGGGGATGCTGGTAAAATAGCTCCCAGTCATCCTGCAGGTTGCCACCGCCATTACCCATCATGTGCGCATATTCGCATTGAATAATGGGACGTGGGTCATTTGCCGGCAGGTATTTTTGCTGTAGCGTATAGATCGATTTATACATCGGGCAAATGATGTCTGTCCATGGATTGGAGCCAGCCGCTTCATATTGCACCGGCCGGGTATTGTCTTTTGCCTTGATGTATTTATAGGTGGAGATGAAGTTATTGCCAAAACCGCTTTCATTGCCCAGCGACCAGGTAATGATACTACAATAATTTTTATCCCTTTCCACCATGCGTTTGGTGCGATGCAGGTAGGCCTGTTCCCATTCGGGCTTATCTGACAATGTTTGCAGTGGTGTCAGCGACATGCCGTCGCATTCTATGTTTGCTTCATCCACCAGGTAAATACCATATTCGTCGCAGAGGTCGTACCATTCCTCCGTATCCGGGTAGTGGCTGTTGCGCACGGCGTTGATATTGTATTGCTTCATGACTGCAATATCATGGCGCATGCCTTCATGCGATATCACGCGGGCACGGTACATATCGTGTTCATGGCGGTTAACGCCTTTGATATGGATAGGTACGCCGTTTAACAGCAGCTGTCCACCTTGGATTTCAACGGTACGGAAGCCGATGCGATGGGCTATACTTTCCAGCTCGGCGCCATTCCGGTCGTAATGCGTCATCACCAAAGTGTACAGGGCAGGGCGTTCCGCATTCCAGGACCTGATGTCCTTCAACAGCGCATTCATCTCCCAGGTACTATCCTTTCCTATCTGCCATTCTTTTGTCAGGATCGTTTTATCGTGATCCAGTAGCTTCACGCTGATCCGTTGCCCCGCTTCTGCCGGCAAAGGCCGGCGGTTCAGTTGCAGCAACAGGTCCAGGTTACCATCTTTGTACTGGTTGGTCAGCAAGGGTTTGGCAAAGAAATCATATAAGCACAATTTAGGCCGGGCCACGAGATATACACTCCTCTCAATCCCGCTGAGCTTCCACATATCTTGTCCTTCCAGGTACGATCCATCACTAAAGCGGAACACCTGGATGGAAACATTGTTGGCGCCTGTTTCCAGGTAAGGCGTGATATCAAATTCCGTGGGAGTTTTACTGTCTTTGCTGAAACCCAGGTAGTGCCCATTGATCCACAGGTAGAAGAAGGAATTTACAGCGCCCAGGTGTATCCATACCTGCTTATTTTTCCAGTTAGCGGGCAGTTCAAAATTGCGGCGGTAGGAACCAACCGGGTTGAAGTCTGCCGGCACTTTGGGGGGATCCGGTTTGAAAGGATATTCTACATCTGTAAAAATGTAGCTGTCAAATCCTGCTGTCTGCCAGTTTTCCGGTACCCGTATTTTTTTCCATTGAGAGACATCAAAATCGTTGCCGTAAAAATCTCCGGGCCTGGCGCCGGGGTTGCGGGCCATATGAAATTGCCAGGTACCGTCGAGCAGCATAACAGCTGCACGCGCGGAATCCCGGCGTACAGCTGCGGCTGCGTTGGTATAGGGTATGAAATGGGCATGCGGGGCTAAAACATGTTGCGCTACTTTTCCCGGATTTTCCCAATCATTCGTTTGTGCGTGACCGGTAGTAACACCGGCGCATATCGCGAATAACAAACCTATTTTCTTATACATACTTTCCCTTAGTTAGCCATCGGATTATTCACTGTTTCTTTCAGTGGAAGCGGATAGAAGGCTTTGTCGGCAGCGTATTTACGACCGGCTTCCTTCATTTCTGTTTCCAACAGTCCCCATCTGCGCAAGTCGTAATAGCGGCAGTTTTCCAGGGTCAGCTCCATCACTCTTTCATGCATGATCTGTTTGAAGACATCAGCCTTGATGGTGAGGTTTAACGCCGGCATTTTTGCACGGGCCCTTACGTCATTGATAAGTGCCATAGCGCCTGGCTTACCTAGTTCATTAAGCACCTCTGCCTGCATCAGCATTACATCAGCCAGGCGGATCAATGGTACGTTGAGGGCATTGTCGTTCCCTAAACGATCGAGCGATGCAGGGATCCATTTCCTGAAGGCAATCACGCTGGTACCTGCCTCGAAAATCTGGTTGTACGTATATCCGTAGGCGCGGGGATTATTGGCATCGTTGAAATAAGGATCATTGAAAACGAGGTTGGCATATACGCGATGATCGTACAGCTGATCAGTAGCCGTTTTTCCTTCTTTCAGCATTTCCGTGAGTAAACGCGGCGTGCCGTATATTTCGCCATAGCCGCCCATTTGTGAGGCTGCCATCCAATCGGCCAGGTAGGAACCATAGGAAGCGCCGTTGTT
This sequence comes from Chitinophaga eiseniae, assembly GCF_012641265.1. GTDB lineage: Bacteria > Bacteroidota > Bacteroidia > Chitinophagales > Chitinophagaceae > Chitinophaga > Chitinophaga eiseniae_A. Next base: position 1,220,541 of record NZ_JABAHZ010000001.1, read on the forward strand.
TACGTCGGAAGACTGCTGCAATTCAAAGATAGACTCGGCGGTATTTTTACCAACGCCATTGAACATGGACATATAGTTATCTTCCAGGTGATATTGGTTGGAAGACAGTACCTTGCTGAACCAGTCGGACGATTCTGCCAGCAGTGCAGGTGCAGCGCCCTTATCTTCACCAGCGCGGTACAGGTAAATTTTACCCAGGAATGCCTGTGCAGCGCCCCTGGTGGCGCGTCCCAGCTCTGCATCGGGGCGCTCGCTTCTCAGTGGCAGTGCCGCTTCCGCGGTTTTTAACTCGTTACAGATAAAGTCCCATGTTTCTTTGCGATCAGATAAGCCTTTGGGCAGCTCTGCTTCTTTCTGTGGTACTTTATCGCGGATAATGATCTTTTCAAAATCCACCAGGAGCTTGTAGTGATAATAGGCGCGCAGGAAATGGGCTTCTCCCAGGATCTGCCTGCGGGAAGCATCGTCTATCATGGAAGGCTGCATAGCGGCCACGTTTTCCAGTACCTGGTTGGTGTAGTAAATGCCGCGATAATTTTCTCTCCATAATAAATCTATGGCGTAGTTACCGGAGGTAAAATTGAAGTTAAAGTGTTCTATCCACCAGGAATAGTTATAGGCATCATCGCCGGCTTCCACGTAGTCCTCCCGGTAGAATTCGCGCACAGAGCGGGCTTCCACGTAGTTATCCCAATAAATAAATCCTTCCACTTGTGAATAGGCGGCGGCCAGGCCTGACAGGGCTCTCTCTTTGGAAGTCCAGTACAAGTCACTTTCCAGTTTATCGGGGGAACGCTGGTTTAATACATCCTTGCTACAACCTGGCGCAATCGCCATCAGGGCAAGTATCAGTGGTATATAGACATGTAATTTTCTCATCTTGAATAATTTTATGCTTAGAAAGACAATTGCGCACCCAGTATCACTTTCTTGTTCTGAGGGTATGCCATCCGATCCATACCGGTATTGAGTACAGAGGTTCTGCCTATTTCCGGGTCCAGCCCACTGTAATGGGTAAACGTTAACAGGTTTTGTCCGCTGGCAAACAGGCGCAGTTTCTGTATTTTATAACGACCCAGGATGCTTTGTGGGAAGGTATACCCCAGCTGGATCGTTTTCATGCGCAGGTAGTTACCATTTTCCAGGAAGCGGGTAGATTCGCGGGCATTCCTGTTAGGGTCGCCCAATACAGCACGTGGCATGTCTGTATGCGTATTATCCGGTGTCCAGGCATTTAAGGTAGTAGTGAGGAAATTACGGCCGGCATCCATGCCTTCCAGTTCAAAGCGGTTACCATTGTAGATCTTGTTGCCGCTTACGCCTTGCAGGAACAGTACCAGGTCGAGCCCTTTGTAATTGAGCGTGATATTGAATCCATACTCCAATTTCGGAAATCCTGATCCCTGGTAGGTTTTATCATTTTCATCGATCACGCCATCTCCATTGGTATCTTTAAACCGGATATCACCCGCTTTGGCGGCAGGTTGCAGGGGATCGCCTGTTTTATTTTTATAGTTGGCGGCTTCTGCATCCGACTGGAATATACCATCTGCTTCATACAGGTAAAACGCCCCTACTTCTTTACCTACACGGGTTTGGTTGGCAATATGGTCTGCGCCGAATTTCAGGCCGGTACCATATAACGTCTGCCCTTCGTTGGCCAGTGTTACCACTTTATTCTTCACGCTGCTGAGCGTACCGGTAAGGCTGTATTGGAGGGCGCTTTCGTGGTTGCTGTAGGTAAACTCCAGTTCCCATCCGCGGTTGCTGATTTTACCAACATTCAGCGTAGGATTATTTACACCGGAGGAAGGCGGTACTTCTTTGGTGATCAGTAAGCCATCCGTTTTATTGTTAAAAACGTTGAAAGAGCCGCTCAGTCTATTCTGGAGCAGGGCAAAGTCGACGCCTATATTGGAAGAACGGCTGGTTTCCCAATGCAGTTCACGGCCCAGCAGGTCCTGCCCGATGATACCGGTCCACGGTGTGCTGCCACTACCCTGTACATAGCCGCCTAACCAGGTATTGTCGACATACATGAGGTTCAGGTGATCATAGGGCAGCAATGCTTCTTCTGTTCCCAGTTCACCGTAGCTGGCGCGCAATTTCAACATATCCAGCCAGCTAATATTGTTCATAAAGTTTTCTTTCTGGATATTCCATCCCAGGGCTACAGAAGGGAATACGCTGTAACGCTTGGCCAGGTCGAATTTGGAGGAACCATCCCTTCTCACTGATACCTGGATCATATATTTATCATCGTAGGCATAGTTGATGCGGCCGAGCGTAGACAGGCGCACATATTTTGTTTTGCTGCCTCCGGCGCCGAAAGTGCCTCCGAGTGCGCCGTCCATGGTAACGAAAGAGGGATCCAGGAATCCACCGGGCACTGTTTTCTCTACCAACTGACCGTCCTGGATGGTACGTACAATGGTTTTACCATCGGCCGTAACGTTCAGCCAATCGCTGGTAGTTTCCTGTGCCGTATAGCCCGCGAGTACATTGAGTGCGTGTTTTCCTTTATTGAAATCGTAGTAAAGCAGGTTTTCCATCAGGCGTTGCCGGTTGTTGGCACGCTGGTTATAGAGATAAGCATAGGGTACGGCGCCATCGTTGGCGTTGATCCGTACAGCGGGGCGGAAAGCAAAATCAAAGTTGTTGGCATTTACCAGGTTGAGGTTTGTTACCGCTTTCAATCCCTTCCACAAATCAAGGGTTAAGCGGGTATTTACGTTGAAATACTGCGTAGTGTTGTATGATTGGAAATAATGATCGGCGCCTACGGGGTTCTGGTATTTGGGCAAACCGTTTACTGTCAGGCCATATCCGTATTTCTCGCTGCTGTCGAGCACGGGGAGTAAAGGCGACTGGAAATAGGCTTCCCGAAGGGAAAATCTCTGTACCTGTGTTTTAGTTTCGGAGTAGGTCAGGTTAGCTTCTACCGTTAGGATACCTTTTTTGTATTCATTGCGGGAGCGTACCGTTTTCTTTTTAAAATCAGATCCGATGAAATTACCTTTCTCATTGGTAATATCTCCACTGAGGGCATAGGTAATATAATCGCCTCCACCGCGCAGGTTGAGGTTATAGTTTTCGGCATTACCCTGTTGGGAGATTTCATCCTGCCAGTTGGTATTAACGCCGGTATTTTTGGTGACGTAGGCAGGTAAATTGCGGCCGGCATTCTGGTACATCATTTTAAGTACCGATTTATATCCGTCTGCATCCAGGAGTTTGTATTTACTGGTGGGACTTACCAGGCCGTAGTAGGCGTTGAAGTCGATCACCGGTACGCCTTTCTTTCCTTTTTTGGTGGTGATGATCACTACGCCGTTGGCACTGGAAGAACCATAAATAGAGGCCGCGGCGCCATCTTTCAGCACTTCCATGGAAGCGATGTCGTTATTGCTCAGGTAAGTGGGATCACCGGGAGAACCATCGATGATAAAGAGTGGCCGGTGGTTACCAAATGTGCTGAGGCCACGGATGCGTACATCGGCCATGGCGCCAGGCTGGCCACCGGTGCTGGTTACCGACAAGCCGGCTACTCTTCCCTGGAGGGCGTCTACCGGGTTGTTGGTAGCCATGTTCTGGATAGCGGAGCCTTTTACGGAAGAGATGGCGGCGGTAACGTTGCCTTGTTTTTGCGTACCATATCCCACTACTACCACCTGGTCGAGTACTTTCACGGACGCCTGCAGGGTGATGCTGAACTCTTTGCGGCCACCCACAGCAATTTCCTGTGGTTCGTAGCCGATGTAGGCAATTTCCAGTACCGCATTTTCCGGTACGCCGGCCAGTTTAAACTTTCCGTCTTCCGTAGTGAAAGTGCCTTTGTTGCTGCCCTTTACCTTAATGGTGGCGCCGGGAATCAGTTCGCCGGTGGCAGCCTTTACGATCCCCTGCAGGTCCTCCTCCTTTTGCTGCTCCAGGTTTGTTACCGCCGGTGGTGCAGCGGCGCGTTTTACCAGGATAATATCATTGGTAACCCGGTATTCCAGGCCTGCGGCGGCGCAGATATCTTTTAACAGTGTTTCCACCGTACGTACTTTTTTATCGATAGAAAATTTGCCGGTACGTTCCAGGTCGTCGCGGTTATAGGAGAATTTTAACGCGGTATTTTTCTCCAGGTAGCGAAGCGCGTTGAGTACACTCGACTGAGAAAATCCTATTTCGACTTTGTTTTTGAGTCCCTCGGGGATCTGTACCCACGACAGTAAACATACTGCCAGCGCAATACAGCACACACGCCGGGCTATACTCTTGTAATGACAAGAGATGCTTTGCTTTCTCATAACGTCAGAAAGTTTATAGTTTAGAATGGAATAGCAGCCTTGCTGCGCTCACTATTGGTTGATAAATAACTCGTTTCCGGAGATATTAATTTTAAGATTAGTGATGTAAGTAATAGAGGCCATCACCTCAGATAAAGACTTATTCACGAACTGGCCGTTGAAGTGAATAGCCTGATAATTGCGGGGTGCTACATGCACCTTAACACCGTACCAATACTCCAGTAAGTTGGCTATTTCCTGGAGGGAAGCATCTTTAAATAATAATCGTCCACTGCGCCAGTCCGATTCCCTTGCAGTATCAAATGTGCCGGCAATCAGCCCGCCCTGGCTGGTCTTCACCATTTGTCCGGGTAACAGTGCAGTTGCCGCGTTGTTGGCGGCCACGTTCACTTTCCCGGATAGCAATGACACCTGTACATTGTTTTCAAAAAGGTAGGCCCTTACTTTAAAAACGGTGCCCAACACTTGTACAGTTGCCTGCCCGGCGGTTACCGTAAATGGCCGTTTGTCGTCCTTTTGTACATCATACAACGCCTCCCCTTGCAGGATCAGGTGGCGTTCCTGCTGATTAAAGCTGGCAGGGACTTTTAATGTACTGTTGCAGTTCAGGATCACCGTACTCCCGTCTGCCAGTATTACCTGTTTACGAACACTATCCGCATGGTACGTGGTGTACGCCATGGCGGCGCTACGCTCCGTATGCGGTTGTTTTTTCCACAGCCACGCGCCCACGATAGCTCCTGCAAACATGGCTGCCGCGGCCACATACGGCAGGTAGTTTTTACGGCGCGTTACCTGGACACGGTCTGTTTCAATCATTGCGCGAAGCTTGTTGAATTCTTCCTGCTTCTCGGAAGCGTTGAGTCGTACACCCAGGCGCAGCACCCATTCCCTCGCTTTCTCCGTTTCCGGCCGTTTATGAGGGTTCCGTGCAATCCAGTCGTTCCAAAAAGCAACATCTTCGTCGTTACTCTGCAGACAGTAACGTACAAAGGATTCGTTCAGCATAAAATCTTCCGCCATGAAGGCCTGTAGGTTCATGAATTGCCCGTTTAATGTAAAGAGGACCGGTACTTTTCTTTTTTACTAAAGAAAATGAAAATTATTTTACCAAATACCACAGCAAGGTGAATGAGAAGAACGACAAAATCCTGCGAAGCTGTACCATGGCGGCATGCAGGGTATTATAAATAGTGCGTACAGAGGCGGAAGTTTTGAGGGATATTTCTTCCATGCTCATATTTTCATAAAAACGCAGGCGGATAAACTCTTTTTGCCTGGCGGTTAACTGGGCCAACACCTTTTCCATTTTATGGCGTAACTGTATATCAGCTTCCATACCGATAAGCACGGCTTCGTACGGCTGCTCTTCCGGCTCCTGGAACAACTGTCCGGCGTATTTGGCAGAGCGCTTATGCTCTTTGCCCAGCAGTTTGCTGAGGCGGCGTTTGAAACAGATAAAGATATAATTGGGTATATGATCCGGCATGATCAGCTGTTCCCGTTTCTTCCACAGCTCCACGAAAACGTCGTTGATGGCTTCTTTTACCATTTGTTGATCGAGCACCACGGATATTCCATAATGATACAGGTTATCATATAGTTCATGATAGATCTTATACAAGCCATGTTCGTTATGTTGCTGAAATTCGGTCCAGAAAACGGCAAGGGCTTCTCCAGCAGCAGGTTTGCTGTCAGGCACAGGCAAAGGTGCTATATTTTTATGTGGAGAAGACAATGCCACCGGGAACAGGTTATGAGCCGCCAAAGTATTATTTTTCCTGTGAGTAACCTATGTAAAAATTAACCTCAAGTATACATATTTTAACCTTCACGCTCACGCAAAGGCGGTAAGAAGCAAAGAAGCTAAGACATATATTGTTCTTTTGCTTCTTTGCTTCTTACCGCCTTTGCGTGAGCAGCATTCCACGCCCTACTTCACCACCTTGGTAGTGCGATGACTTGTACCATTGGAAATATCAATGATATAAATGCCGGAGCCCAACAGCGACAGGTTGTCCAGCTGTATATGATTGTTTCCTTTCACCACCTGGTTTTGTTGTTCCTTCTGTATATAGCCGTTCATATCATACATGCGTACCAGTATTGTACCCGCTACCGGCGACTGGTAGGTGATATTGATTTTATTGGTAAACGGACTGGTAGCATTCAGCCGGTTAGTATTGATGTTGGCATCCAGTTTTTTTGCCAGCATGGTTCCACCGGTTACTTTGATAGTATAGTCTTCCACCTCTCCCTGGTAGGAGTCTACCCCACAGGGTTTCACGTTGCTGCCATATCCCATTCTTACCCGGAGCAGGGTGGCGCCGGTTTTAGCGTTGGCTGGTACGGTAATGGTTTGGGTAAACGGACCGCTGCCCCGTTTCACAAATATTTTCTCCGTGGTATCATTCAGTTGTTTATCCCCGTTCCAGTCTACCCAGGCCGCCACCGAAATATCCGGCCAGTATTCCACGGCCAGGTTGATTTGCAGCTGGTAAGAGCCGCCGGCTGTGACAGTGGCCGATTGGGCGGTAAAGTCTTTGTAGCCGTCCCATTGGGAGCTGTTGTCGAGATTGGCCAACCGTACCCGGGTAATAGTGTTATAATCCAGTGCGGTGCTGGCGGTACAATAGTCTTGTACGTGTACGCTGGTATCGGCGGTTGCCGGGGCCGACTGACCGGCTTTGATGCTGCCGCCGGGCATGGTGTTGTAGGCGTAATCCATCAGCGTATAGCTGCTGCCGTTAGTGGCTACTTTAAACCTGAACCAGCCATAGAAATGCTCGCCACCGGAAGTGAAGGTAAAGCCGGCATAACCGGTTTTGCCTTTCCACGTCGTATAGGTGGAGGTTACCAGGTTATGTTCATCGGGGTAAGCGCCACCTGCTACAAAATGGGAGGTATCGCTGATAACGGTATTTGGCGCCAGCAGGGAAATGTTTTTGGTGGCCCCATCGCAAACCATAGGCTGCTGATAGGTTTCCAGTCGCAGCTTCCCGCTGTCGGACCACAACCCATAGGCCGCTTCGGGGATATTATCTACCAGGAAATAATACCAGTTGTTGGTGGCATTAATTGTATATACCGTATCGTTTACGTCCATATACTTAATAGTATATGGGTCGCGGAAACTCAGTGCTAACTGTTTCTGGCTGCTGTCGGCCAACTGTTGATTACTGAAGGCGGCGGGCAATATATTGATGGTAACAGCTGCACTGTTGGCGGCCGCGTGACTGGTGGCACTACCTGTAAAGGCTAAACGCGCCGTGGTATTGTTCAGCGCTTTCAGCTCCACTCCTAGCCCCGCCGGCAGGTTGCTGACCGTATAGTGCGTATTGCGGGTAAAGTTACCGCTGCTGATAGCAAAGGTGTTACCGAGGATACCTACTTCGGCGGTATCGCTGAAGGCACCGTTGTTAGCCAGTGTTTCGCGGAACTGCAGCCGGGACCAGGAAAGCGTGGGTGCGCCGGCGTTACCTGCGGCAATGCTGCCATTGGGCGCCTGGTTCCAGGCGTAGTCTTTAATCACATAGCTGTTGCCATCGGCGGCTACCGTAATGCGAATCCAGCCATAGCGGGGTTTACCATTCAACGTAAATTTAACACCTATATAAGCCGTTTTGCCGGCCCATTTCGTATAGGCGTTGCTGTAAATATCATGTTCATCGGGATAAGCACCACCAGCCACGAAATTGGACGTATCGCCGATCAGCGTATTCACCGGCAGTGGGGAGATGTTCCGGGAACTGCCTTCGCAAATGACTGACTTCTGATAGGTTTCCAACCGGAGTTTACCGCTGTTGAGCCACCCCCCAAAATTACCGTCCCCCACGTTGAAACTGAAGTAGGTCCATATGTTTGCACTGTTAATCACAATATCCGGGATATCGTTATACACGATCTTATATGGATCTATGAAATGAATACCCAGGCTGATATATGGCCGGTATAAGGCGCCCACCCCACCCTGGACGGCGGCGTTGAGGAACGTAACTTTTACGCTGTCGCTGCTGTTGGCCGCACTATGTTGCGTGGCATTGCCGGTAAACGACAATACCGCAGTGGTGCTGTTAATCACCTGTATCACCGGGGTAAGACCTGCCGGCAGCTGTTGTACTGTGAAATGCACGCCCTGCACCAGGTTGCCGCTGCTGAGGGCAAACGTAGCGCCACCCAGCAACTTCAGGGTATCGGCCATTGTTAGCGCACCATTGTTCACATCGCTCTCGTTGAATAAAGTGAACCCGGGCACCAGTCGTTTGATAGTATCGGGTAGCAAAGTGGCATCGAGATTGGCGGCCGACCACAAGTTATTACGATGCGCAACGGTGCTGGTCAACGCCGCCAGCATCCGGTCGCTTTGCCCGATGGTAAACATCTTGGTGCAGGAAGAATAGTCCATGTAGTTTTCTACGTTGGCCACCGGACCACAGGAGTTGGCGTTGAGATTACACCCGCCATAGTTTGATAAAGTAGGTGGTGTATCGTCGACCCCATCTCCTGGTGCATTACACCCATTTTCAAAGGTATGCTCCAGGTTGAAGAAATGCCCCACTTCATGGGTCAGTACCCGTTTCATATAGGGGTAACCGTTTTCGGAGCAACCGACACCGGGCGCGCCGAGGTAGCGCCAGTTATAGACCACCCCATCGAGGTGATTGGCCGCTACCCAGTCGTCGGGGAGGTAGGTCCAGCCTGAATTATTATACACGCCTTTCTGTTCCACCTCACTAACGATCCAGATATTGAGGTACTTTTCCGATGGCCAGTAGGAAACGCTTTTCACCGCAGCACCGGATCCATCGGGAGAACGGCCATCCAGGTCGTTGTAGTGATAGGTTACGCCGGTAGTAGGATTCCCTTGCGGGTCGATATCGGCGAGGCGAAAGGTAATGTGCAGGTTAGCCGCCAGCCCGATAAAGCGGGGATCAATCTGGGGATAATCTGCATTGGCCAGGTTATAGTCCTGGTTCAGGATATCCATGGCAGAGCGGATCTGCTCCATGGTTACCTTATAAGGATTTACCGGGTCGTTGACATGAAATACTACCGGGATAGTATATTGTACCGGCTGGGTAGCCAGCGTACGCCGTTGTTCCCGCATTTTAGCCACGATACTGCTGATATAGGCTTCCTGTTTGCGGGCAGCCTGCAAGGAGGCTGGGTGCTTTTTATACAGCTCCTGCATAGCCCTGGAAGACGAGCAGTGGTCGGGCGAGGGAGCCGGCGCATTTTTTTGCTGCGCCGCTACTCCTCCACTCACCAGGAGGCAAAGCAGTGCCGCTATTATCCGTTGAGATAACTGTAACATATAAATGATTTAAACATAAGGGTAAAAGAATTCCTGCCGGTAGCAAGCCTGCTGCCGGTAAAATTGTGACAGCTACTGAATTAGCTGTATGAATAAGGCGCAAAAATTCTACTTCATAAAAATGGTTTTACAGATGAGCTGATAAATCGAACGGGGAGAATTGGAGATAAGGGCTTTCGTCTGCGGGTCATAGAAAATTCAACACCGTTGATCTGATTCTGTTTTGGTTGAAACACCGTGTCCTGCAAGGACCTTCATAAACGGGAATGTGGCGCTGTTCGAATGCTGCTGTTATATACGAATTTAGAAGAATACCCTTGAAAAGTATACGCCAAAATTGATAGCTTCTTTGCCGATATTAACCTGGTATCGCGATAAAATGATAAAACTTCTTCTTCATATGGTTGACTAATATTATTTATACACGGGTATAGGTTGTTTTTAAGAAATCCTTTTTTATATGGTCTGAAAATTATTTTGGCTTTTTAAGGTTATCGACAAACCGCTTCCAATCATTTTCATTTTTCCAAAACCATTTTTCTTTTAAAAGCCAACAGTCTTCATACGTTGGCAGTTTGTTACTCGGCACATACACAGCAGTAAACTTCAAAGTTCGAATACCAGGGTAGTCAGGATAACAAATGTCTTTATAAACTAACATTTCAAAATGCTCTTTATCCTTGATCAAAAACCAAAGCTCAATAGCGTCATAAGGTACCATCCAGGTTCCCTTACCTGAACATCTGATCTTTATTGTATCTGATGACACGGAGTAGGTACCCCACGAACTGCAAAATTGAAGAAGTTCATTGGGTCGTGATAAATCTCTTAGATAATTAACCCCACATCCATAACCCACTAATCCATTCTTATAAAATACTATATAATTGCCATTACCGTTGTTATCAGATCTGTAATAATAGCCATCAAAATGAATCAGGCTATCAGCATCTACTATTTCATTTTTAAATGATTTTGTAAATTCCATTTTTATGCAGCATAATATAGGAGACTTGTTGGAACAATGAATGAAATTCGGTAAACAACCTGAACTTATCATCGAAAAAAATACAAATAATAAACCTGGATAGAGATATTTCATGGAAACTGATATTAAAATAACGAAGGATCATAATAAATCCATGACACAATTATAACCAGATATATTGGATATTTAAAAGGCTGTCTCCTATGCTTATAAAGCCAGGAGACAGCCTCTGTTATATGACAGCGATGTTGTTTAATCCTATTTCCCTGATTCTAACAGGTTTTTAGGCGTCATTTCGTTGCTCAGCAGGTAGCCAAAACCCTCCCATCTTTTATCCGGCTGCTGGCCGTAATGGTTGTCAAGATATTGTTTTACCAGGTCCTGCCCGTAATTGTAGTTAATTACATAGCTACGGTTCTTTTTAATAAACAGAATGCCTTTGGCGATAGATTCCTCGTTGAGCAGCGTATAGTCCCGCAGCCACCTGCTTGCAATGGAGTCGGACATCGTGCCATTCACCAGGCCTCTGCCTACTTCGTTACGTGCATAGTTGAGTGCTCCTTTGATGGCTAGTGCTTTAAAATAAGTGGTGATACCGGTGGTATCCAGGCCTGCCAGTGGCAGCAATACGTCGCGGGTATACGCGATTTTTTCTTCACCGGGGAAAACCATTTCTATACCGTAATTGGCGCTACCTTCTGCAATCAGCGACTGCGGGCTGAAGAGTGGATACAGCGATATTTCGATCCAGCCTTTATCGCGGTAAAGGTTCTTTTCCAGCAACATATTATAGACATGGTGTCCGGGATATCCCTCATGGCAGCTGAGGTCTATGGCTTTCTCTATAAAAATCGGTATATCCACGCTTACCTGGATCAGGCTGTTGTAATTGCCTTTGTACCAGTTATAGCCCATCCATGGTTTGCCGGTCACATATTCCAGGGTAAAGCTTTCTGTTGCCGGCAACTGGTAATGCGATAGAGTACGTTTACGCGCTTCCGCTATCGCCGTTTTAAAAACGGTATCCAGTTTATTTTTAGGAATGATAAAGTGATTGGCCAATTGCTGAAACCGGGCAGCTACCGGGCCTTTCCCGGGCAGCAGGCTATCCAGTGAGGCGATCAGCGACTGGTAATGTGTTTCCGCGTAAATGGGCGCCATGGCATTGAATAAATCTTTCGACTCCACATCAAAAGGAGCATACACGCCGGTGATGATTTGAATGCGCCGGCTGAAGGCAGTGAGTTGTGTGTCCATCCAGTTTGCCCGGGTACGGATGGTATCATTCGTAGTGTTTTTGGCTATGTCGTCCAGTTGTAACCTCACGTATCTTATCTCTTTCAAAAAGCTGTCTTTCGGAAAGGTGATGGATTTGTTACCCACGGGCTTCAACGAATCCGGGCCATAATACGCATCTACAAAATCAGGATCATACTGACCAATGGCTAATCCCAACCGCACATATTTTTCAGCGAGTTTATCGAGGGTCGCTTTCCCATTATCTGTTGCTTTTGGCATACGCATGGTACAGGCAAATAGTATCACAGGCAACAATGCCCATAGTTGTTTCTTCATATCGTGGTATTATTTAGCGGGCAATCAGTTGTTCTATTTCATTGGCTGTACTGGCAAATGGCCGGCCCAGTTTGCGGCCTCCATCGGCAGTGATCAGGAAATTATCTTCTACGCGCACGCCGCCAAAATTTTTATAGGCCGCCAGTTTCTCGTAATTGATAAAGGCGGTATGTTTACCGGCTGCCTGCCACGCGTCGTTGAGTATCGGGTTGATGTAAATGCCTGGCTCAATCGTCAGTACAAAGCCTTCTTCCAACTCCCTTCCCAGGCGCAATGATTTGAGACCAAACTCCTTGCTTTTGTGCAGCGTATCGGTATAGCCTACATATTCTTCGCCCAGGTTTTCCATATCATGAATATCGAGCCCCAGCATATGTCCCAGGCCGCAGGGGAAGAACAACGTGTGCGCGCCGGCGGCTACTGCCTCTGCCGCATTGCCCTTCATCAGCCCCAAAGCTATCAGGCCTTCCGCCAGCTTTTCGCAGGCCAGCAGGTGTACATCTTTAAAGCGGATACCCGGTTTCACGGCATCGGCAGCCGACTGATAGGCATGATGTACGATGTCGTAGATTTCCTTTTGGGCGGTGGTAAATTTCTTATTCACCGGGTGCGTACGTGTCAGGTCCCCGGCATAGCGCATCGCATTTTCTGCGCCACAATCGCACAATACCAGTTGCCCGTTTTGTAAGGGCGTGTCATGCGGGTGATTATGCAGGATTTGCCCATTAACGGTGAGGATCACCGGGAAAGAAATATTTCCTCCGCCGGCAATAGCCACTGCCTGGATGCCGCCGGCAATCGCTATTTCGGTAACGCCAGCCGCCGCCAGCTCCATGGCTTTCAACTGCATGTCGATGGTAGTGTTTACGGCCATTTCTATTTCACGTACTTCCTCGGCTGTTTTAATAGCGCGCTGACGCACGATCGCTTTTATGAGTGCAACTGATACCTGTTGCGGAATCGCAGCCACGGGGATATCCAGCCATTCGCTCAGCTTAACGATGGTATCACCCCGGTAGGGAGGCACAAAATGTACGGGTTGTTTGCTGCTGCGGGCGCGGGCAAGAAAGTCGGGCAAGGCGGAAGTGGGCCGCACATCTTTAATGCCCACCTTAGCTGCCAGGGAGGCGATCGTTTCCACCGGCCCCGTCCACATGATTGCTTCGATGGTTAGTTCGTCGCCGAATAAGATCTCCCGGTTATTATCTATATCAATAACAAATGTAAGTCCCGGCTGGTCAATACCCGTGAAATATAAAAAACAGCTATCCTGCCGGAAGGGATAGATGTTATCCTTATAGTTCATGCCGCTGTCGTCGTTTCCAGGCAGTAAAATAACGCCACTGCCTATATCGGCTTGCAGCCGGCTTCTCCTGTTGATATAAGTTTCCTGTGAAAACACTGTCAAAATGGTTTTATGGATGATTAAATATTACCGGTTAAATTTAGGTAACAAACGTCAATAAAGCGTTGTCAGGTTAAAATGAGTAGATAGGTGGTTAAATATTGCGAACTACCTGCCTGCCGGGTCAATCATAATAAAATATAAAACTACCCAAAAATTATGTAACAAAAGATGCCGTTCCTACCCTTACTTTTGTATTGCATGAAAAAGGTATTCACACTCCTATTGGCTATACTCTACCTGGGATCTTCTACAGGCGCCACTTTCCACCTGCACTACTGCATGGATAAGCTGGTAACGGTACAGCTCTGGCACCAGGATAGCCCCTGTAGTAAGTGTGGACCTTCACCCGAAAAGTCATGTACCAAGCCCTGTTGTAAAGATAAGTATAAGACTGTAAAACTCGATAAGGACCATAAAGTATCAGAAAATACCGCGCAGCCGCAATACCTGGCTGCGGGGGCTGTTCCTGTAGTGGCATTCGAATTTGCCCAGGCTTATGTTACCCCACTGGTTATTGCCTTTCCGATCACACATGCCCCACCTTATAACGACAAGGTGCCTTCCCATATACTGCATTGTACTTTTCGTATCTGATTCCCCGTTAGCCCCGCGTACTCCCGTTACTTATCTTCCTGTACGCCATCATCTCCCGCTACGTTTATAGCATTCCCTTCTTCCGGCCCATAGGTATGGATGACAGGCTATCTATGTCTTTTTCGAAATGAACAAATATGGTACATCGAATTATTGAATGGTCGTTGCGCAACCGGTTTATTGTGCTGGTAATGGCAGCCGCCCTGTTTGCCTGGGGAATTTTCGCCGTCAAAAAGAATCCCGTTGACGCCATCCCCGACCTCTCGGAAAACCAGGTCATCGTTTTTACAGAATGGATGGGACGAGGCCCTCAGCTGATAGAAGACCAGGTAACGTATCCCTTGGTCACCAACTTACAGGGACTTCCGCGCATCAAGTATGTACGTGGCTCCTCTATGTTTGGCATGAGCTTTATTTATGTCATCTTCCAGGATGATGTTGATATCTATTGGGCCCGGGAACGGGTACTGGAGCGGCTTAGCACCGTTGCCCGTACCCTGCCTGCCGGCGTAGCGCCTCAGCTGGGGCCCGATGGTACCGGTGTAGGGCATATTCTCTGGTACACCCTCGACGCACCGGGAATGGACCTGGGCGAACAACGCGCCTTACAGGACTGGTATATCAAATTTGCCCTGCAAAATGTAGCAGGCGTCAGTGAAATTGCCTCCTTCGGCGGCTTTCAAAAGCAATATCAAATCACCGTAGATCCCAATAAGCTGTTGTATTACCGGCTACCGGTAGCTGCCGTGCTCAATGCCATCCGGACCAATAACAACGAATCCGGTGGCCGCAAATTTGAGCTGAGCGACATTGGCTATATTATCAAAACATCCGGCTACCTGAAGTCGGTGGCTGAAATAGAAAATATCCCGGTGAAAACCCAGAACAACATTCCTATACGGATAGCCGATGTAGCCACTGTACAGATGACCGGCGAAACCCGGTTGGGCATCTTTGACCAGAACGGGCAGGGAGAGCGTGTAGGCGGCATCGTAGTGATGCGCTATGGTGAAAATGCCGACGCCGTGATTGATAAAGTAAAAGCCAGGATGAAAGAAGTGGCCAAAGGGTTCCCAGATGGCGTAAAATTCGACATCGTATACGACCGGGGCGCACTGATCCGGGAATCGGTAGATGCCATCAAACACACGCTGATCGAAGAAATGATCGTGGTATCGGTGGTGGTCATCCTATTCCTTTTTCATTGGCGCAGCGCCCTGAGCATCATTATACAAATTCCCATTACGCTGGCTGCCAGCTTCATCCTGCTGAATGCCTTCGGCATTTCTTCCAACATCATGTCGCTCACCGGGATTGCACTCGCCATTGGCGTAATCGTAGACAACGGGATTATTATGAGTGAAAACGCTTATAAGCATCTCGCGGAAAAATACGCCCAATGGCAGGAAAAACAACAAGTATAAATCAGCAAATCATGAACCGGATCAAAAAAATATTTAAAAAAACACCTTCGTGGATTACCGAAGAGGAACGATTGCAGATTATTGAGCAGTCGAGCAAACAGGTATCCCGGGGCGTTTTCTTTGCCACCATTATTATCATCACTTCGTTCCTGCCGGTATTTATGTTAACAGGACAGGAAGGCAAGCTCTTTCACCCGCTGGCCTATACGAAAACGTTTATCATGATCGTAGATGCCCTGCTGGTGATTACGCTGGCGCCGGTGCTCATCTCTTTTTTCATGAAAGGAAAATTCCGTCCCGATCATGATAACCCGATTAACCGGGTACTGGAACGTATATACGAACCGGTGATAAAAGTCATACTGAAATGGAGAAAGACCACCATTGCCATCAATATCATTGCGCTCGTGATCACGATCCCTTTGTTAAAGAGCCTGGGCAGCGAGTTTATGCCACCTCTCGATGAACAAAGCATTTTGTTTATGCCCGTTACACTGCCGGATATTTCCAATGCAGAGGCCAAGCGCATCCTGCAGGTGCAGGATAAAATCATCAAGTCGGTGCCGGAAGTGGATAAGGTTTTGGGGAAAGCCGGCCGTGCCAGCACTGCCACCGACAACTCTCCTATCAGCATGATTGAAACCATTATTATGCTGAAGCCGCAATCGCAATGGCGGAAAGGAAAAACCAAGAAAGATATCATCAACGAGCTGGATGCCAAATTGCAGATCCCCGGCGTAGTGAATGGCTGGACCCAGCCTATTATTAACCGCATCAACATGCTGGCCACCGGTATTCGTACCGACGTGGGCGTGAAAGTATACGGGCAAAACCTGGACTCCATTGCCGCTGTGTCGGAGCGTGTAAAACAGGTACTGGAGGGAACACCGGGCATCATGGATCTTTATGTAGAGCCGGTAACGGGGGGTAAATATCTCAGCATAGATATACGAAGAGCCGACCTGGCACGCTATGGGCTTACTGCCGACGATGTGAACCAAACCGTAGAAACCGCGCTGGGAGGTGCTTCCGTGGGCAATACCATAGAAGGACGGCAACGTTTTTCTATCAGTGTGCGTTTAGCACAGGAGTATCGCAACAGTGTGGAGCGCATACAACGCATTCCGCTGATGTCGGCAGCTTCGGGAGAAGTGCCTTTGTCGGCCGTAGCAGATGTAAAATTTGTAGATGGCCCACCGATGATCACCTCCGAAAATGCGATGCTGCGCGGCGCCGTATTATTCAATGTGCGCGGCCGCGACCTGGGCAGTACCGTAAAAGAGGCCGTTGACAAGATGAGCCAGGCGAAAGGGGTACTACCTGCCGGCTACTACCTGGAGTGGAGCGGGCAATACGAAAACCTGATACGGGGACAGCAAACGCTGATGTGGATTGCGCCGGTGGTGCTGGTCATCATTTTCTTCTCTCTCTATTTCGCCTTCCACTCCGTACGGGAAGCGTTTTTAAGCCTGATTACCGTCCCGTTTGCCCTTATCGGCGGGGCTTATATGATCTATTTCTGGGGCGTAAACCTGTCGGTGGCCGTAGCCGTGGGCTTCATCGCCTTGTTTGGCATTGCCGTGGAAACCGGTATTGTGATGGTGATATATCTCAACGACGCCATGCAGCAGCTGGTACAGCTAAAGGGTAATTCGGCAGCCACCATTACGAAGGACGACCTGCGGCAGTATGTGATATACGGCGCAGCGAAGCGCCTGCGGCCCAAACTGATGACGGTATGCGTATCGCTGTTTGGACTGGTACCCGTGCTATGGGCCACCGGTGTAGGCACCGATGTAATGAGGCCCATTGTGCTGCCCATGATAGGCGGGGTACTCACCTCCTCTACCCATATCCTGCTGGTAACTCCCCTGATTTTTTTAATGTCGAAAGAATATGAATTGCGCAAGTATGGTAAACTGGAAATTCATGAAACACATCACTAAACATATCCTGGCAGTACTGTTGGGGGTGGCGCCCCTGTCGCTGGCAGCACAAAATATCCCGGTGTTATCGCTGGATACGATATTACAACGGGTAGACAACAATAATATACTGCTGCAATCGTACGACCTGAAAGCCGCCGGTTTCCAGCAGAGCGCCGTGGCAGCTACCGCCTGGATGGCGCCCATGGTGGGGATAGGCACCTTTATGACGCCCTATCCCGGTCAACAGGTAATGGATGAACGCGACAAAGGCAGCCTGATGCTGCAGCTGGAGCAGGACATCCCCAACCCGGCCAAACTCAATGCCAGGAAGCGATACATCGCCTCGCAGGGAAACATCGAACACGCCACCAGGGCGGTCACCCTCAATGAACTGAAGGCGCAGGCCAAACGATTGTATGTAAGCTGGCTCATTGCACAGCAACGGATAAACGTATTGCGTGAAAATGAAAAGATCATGCAAACGATGAAGAAAATAGAAGAAGTAAGGTATCCGTACAATCAATCACAATTGAGCGGCGTATTCAAAGCCAATGCGAAAATTGAAGACAACCGCAACATGATCCGTATGCAGGAAGGCAATATCGCCAAAGCGAGGTCCTGGCTCAATAGCCTGATGAATGCGCCCGGCAACCAGGCTTTTGATATCGACACTGCCTGGCAGCTCCGGTTCCAGGCTGCGCCCACGTACGACACGGCTTCACTGGCTACCGTGAGGAAAGATGTACTTAAAATGAATGAGAGCATCCGTTCCATGCAGCTGAACATAGAAAGTATGCAGCGGGAGAAAAAACCTGATTTCAGGATCAGGTTTGATCATATGTCGCCCCTGGGAGATATGATGCCCAAAGCCTTCAGCGCCATGGGCATGGTCAGCATCCCTATTGCCCCCTGGTCGTCGAAGATGTACCGGTCGGAAATAAAGGCCATGCAGTATAATGTACAAGCGATGGAGAAAGAGAAATCGGCTATGCTGCAGGAAACACAGGGCATGCTCTATGGGATGCAGTATGAGATACAGTCTATGCAGCAACGGATTGCGGCAATAGAAGCGAAAATCATCCCCGCTTTGCAACAGGCGCTGGACGCCAACTTCCTGAATTACCAGGAAAACAAGCTGGCGCTGAGCAACGTGATCGATTCCTGGGAAGCGCTCACCATGATGCAATCCAGCCTGCTGGATGAAAAATTAAAACTCTATGAAATGATTGTAGACTATGAGAAACAATTATATCGCTAGCCTCCTGCCCGGGATGGCGCTAATGGCATGTGGCCTGGTGGCCTGCCAGGGACAACCGGGTACCGCAAAGCATGCCGAAGGGTACCACGAGCCGGTGATAGACAGCAACATTGCCCGGCTGGCCCGCCCGGTGAATGAACAGGTTATTGCCAGCATCCAGATTATCAGGCCTGAAAGCGGCAGCCGCCTTTATTCGTTGACCGCCTACGGCGTAGTTACCTACGATACCCGCCATGAGACCAGCATTGCCAGCAGGGTGGCTGGCCGGATAGAGCGGCTGCTCATTAAATATAACTATCAGCCGGTGAAAAAGGGGCAACTCATTATGGAAGTGTATTCGCCCGACCTGGCAGCGGCACAACGGGAACTGCTATACGTAGCCAGGCAGCAACCGGACCTGCTTCCTGCTGCAAGGCAGCGACTACAACTACTGGGGATGCCACCATTGCAAATAGACCAGGTATTAAAAACAGGCAATATCCTGTATCGTATACCAGTGTATAGTAACAGTGACGGCTATATCCTGGAGAAAACGGCAGCTGCCGCCCCAACACCTCCTGCTGCTGGTACTGCTGCCGCCTCTTCAGAGGGGATGGGTGGCATGGAGGGCGGCATCGGCGCCACACCCCTTCCCGCTCCCGCGGCGCCAGCAGCCAGCCCGGTGTTGCTGAGAGAAGGACAATATGTGAGCGCAGGGCAGTCGCTGTTCACCATTTACCAGGCGCAAAACCTCGTTGCTGAGTTCTCCTTTCCTTCACAGATCGCGGCCAATATCCGGCAAGGACAGCAGTTGTTATTTTACCCGGGGGCCGACAAAAAACGTTTGCAGCCAGCTACCATCGGCCTGATCGAGCCGGTATTCCGTGATGGCAGCAACTTCACCCTGGGCCGGGTATATCTTGGTCATTCCGGGCTGCAGCCCGGACAATTGCTCACGGCATACATCCCTGTGATGTACACCGGAGGATGGTGGGTACCGAAAGAAGCCGTATGGCGACTAGGCAACAAGGCGGTGGTTTTCCGGAAAGAAAACAATGTATTCAAACCTGTAGCAGTGGCTACCGGCACGTCAGTAGAAGGGATGATACAAATTCTAACACCGGTGGCAGACTGGATGGTAGCGGCCAATGCCTCCTACCTGGTAGACAGTGAGAGCTTTATTAAAACAGTTAATAACCAGCAATAATAAGGTGATGGAAAGAAAAAAATTTATCCGGACCATGGCGGTCGTATCACTGGCGCCGGCGCTTTTACTGGCTGCCTGCAAAGATACCGGACGGAGGAAAACTGCGGAAGGAGCTGTCAAAACATACACCTGTCCGATGCATCCGCAGATTGTACAAAACCAGCCCGGCACCTGCCCGATATGCGGAATGGAACTGGTACCCTTCGACAAAAACAATAAAACCGCCGAACTCACGCTAGGCGATAACCAGGTAGCACTGGCGAATATTACCACCATGACCATTGGCGCGGGCGCGCTGGCCAATCACAAACAATTGAATGGCCGGCTGACAACTGACCCGGAACAAACGGCTGTCATTTCCAGCCGGGTGGCCGGCCGTATAGAAGTGCTGTATGTAAAAGAAACAGGGGTTCGGGTTACCAAAGGACAGCCGCTTTACAAAATCTATTCAGAGCAGCTGGCCTCCCTGCAACAGGAGTACTTACTGGCCGTAGCGCAGTTGCGGCAATTCCCCGGCGACAGCAGGTTTCAGCAAATTGAAAAAGCGGCAAGGCAAAAGTTATCATTATATGACCAAAGCGAAGCTCAGATCAGCCAATTGTTAAAATCACAACAAGTAAATCCATATGTTACCTACCCGGCGGCCATTTCCGGCATCGTGTCAGCATTAACTGTATCGGAAGGGCAATATGTATCCGAAGGCGGCGTCGTGATGCGTGTAGAAGGCTATGATCATTTATGGGTGGAAGCCGATGTATACCCGGCGGAAGTTTCGCTCGTGCAAACTGGCCAACCGGTAAAAGTAGTGATAGCGGGATGGGAAAATGAACCACAAACCATGACCATCCAGTTTATCAATCCTGCTTTACAGGCGGGTAGTCAACTGGTACAGGTACGTGGCACTATTCCGAATCCTGGTCAGCGCTGGCAGCCGGGTTTACAAGCCAGTATTTTCCTCCCCGTCAACAGTAAAGGCAATGTGCTGAGCGTGCCTGTAGATGCCGTTATCCGCGATGGGAAAGGCACCCAGGTATGGATTGAAAAAGCCCATGGAAAGTTTGTGCCGAGGATGGTGAGCATTGGCATGGAAAACGCCGATGTAGTGGAAATTACTGGCGGACTGCAGGCAGGCGACAAAGTGGTGGTAACCGGGGCTTATCTCCTCTATTCAGAATTTATTCTCAAAAAAGGCGCTGATCCCATGGCCGGGATGAGTAAGTAGGGTTTCACTATTATTATTCTCACAAAAAATCAAAAAACAAACACATGTTACTTAGAATCTCATTACCTGTACTCTCCGCAATTTTCTTTACTGCCTGTAATCATAACGGCAACTCACCTACTACCGGCGCCACAGCTCCGGAGCAGGTCAGTGCCCCCGCTCCTGCCCAGGGTTTACAGATCAAAGATGATAAACTGCAGGCGGTGTTCCAGCAATACGAACAGTTGACAGCCGCACTCGTGAATGGCGATATGGCGGCCGCAAAAATAGCAGCCAATGCGATAATGCTTGGCGCCGGGCAAGTGAACAATGGCCAGGCTGTAGTGGATGCTGCAGGCAAGATTACAACTGCGGCAGATGTGGAAGCCCAGCGGAATAGTTTTGCCGCACTCAGTAAGGATATGATTACGTTGGTGAAGCAATCGGGGTTAAAGAGCGGTGCATTGTATGTAGACTTCTGCCCCATGGCGCAGCAGGATAAAGGGGCGTATTGGCTGAGCAGGAACAAGATCATCGAAAATCCCTATTTCGGCGAGCAAATGCCGACCTGTGGATCCGTACAGGAAACCTTGCAATAACAAACAACCATCTCTAATTTACCTATCACTTAAAAATAACAGAAAATGAAAAGAACTATTTTAGGCGTGTTAGCTATCGCGTTTTTATTGGCGGCGTGCAATAACGCCGGACAGCCATCGCAGGCTGGACCTGACAGCGTCTCCCAGGAACACACCTCCACTGCTGCTGCAGACAGCGCGCCGGTTACAGCCCTTACGCCCCAATTCAGTGGATTGGATAGCAAAGTGGCTACTTCGTTGAAAATGGTGGTAGACCAGTATCTCCATATTAAAAATGGGCTGGCTGACGATAACTCAGCCGATGCTGCCAACGGTGGTAGGGCAATGGCCGAAGCCCTTGCCGGCGTAAATCCCAGCCTGCTGACGCCTGAGCAGCAAAAAGTTTTTACTGACAATGCGGATGACCTGAAGGAACATGCCGAACATATTGGTAAAAATGAAGGCAATATTGCCCATCAACGGGAGCATTTTGCCGCGATGAGCGAAGATGTTTACGCACTCGTAAAAGCTTATGGTGGTGGCCGTCCATTGTATCATGACTATTGTCCTATGTATGACAATAATAAGGGCGCACTTTGGTTGAGTGAAGAAAAAAACGTCAAAAATCCGTACATGGCAGGCATGACTTCCTGTGGCAGTGTAAAAGAAATGATTAAATAACTTCCCGCTTCTTTCTGCGGCGGTGCCGCTGCAGAAAGAAGTTCAGCACGAAAAAAATGAAACTAATATTTCGGCTCACCTTTTTCTTATTACTGTCTGCGATGGTGATTATACAGTTTATCCGGCCTGTCAAAAATCAACACCCCGGAAAATCTGCAGATGACATTACACGGTTGTATCCCGTTCCATCGCCCGTTCTGCATTTATTACAGGAAGCCTGTTATGATTGCCACAGCAACTATACCAGGTACCCATGGTATACTAACATCCAGCCTGTTGGATGGATAATGGCGGCACATACCAGGGATGGTAAGCAAGAACTGAACTTCAGTGAATACGGCAGTTATTCCGCCAAACGGCAGCTGAATAAGCTGAAAAGAATCCGGGAACAGATTGCTACCAACCAGATGCCGTTACGTTCATATACCTGGATGCATGCCGGCGCCAGGTTGTCCAATTTGCAGAAAAAGATGATCATTCACTGGATAGATGATGTATTGCAGGCAAATAAAGGAACTGGTTATTAAATAGAAAAGTACAGGGTGACGCCCCTATTGTTACTGGTGTAGGCGGGTTTTCATAACTGAACAAACCATTGTGTCAAAACCGAACATATAAACATTTTAAATATACCTTTCCCACTGATAGATAGTCACCCTTCATTCTGGCATTTTTATTAGGTTGTACTGGCAACATCCATATTGTATGATCAGAAATTACTTGAAGGTTGCCTGGCGTAACCTGATGAACAGCAAAGTTTACAGTGCTATTAACATCCTGGGATTAGCGATGGGTATGGCCGTGGCGATGATTATTGTGCTGTGGGTAGTGCATGAATATTCTTATGATAAGTTTTTACCTGACCATGAACGGGCCTACCAGGTAAGGCGTAATTTCAACAGCAACGGAGATACGCTCAACTTTACGACCTGTTCGCTGAAGCTGGCAGACGCTTTACGGAGTAAAATTCCTGAAATGGAATATGTGTCGGAAGCCTCCTGGATGAATTCACATGGACTAATGGTAGGCGATCGGAAATTGCTGGCAGATGGGATGATGGTACAACGTGACTTTCTCCGAATCTTTCCTTTCCAGCTCATAGAAGGGAGTGCCGCTCATGCATTGGATGATACGTATTCAATTTTATTGACCCAATCGCTCGCTGAGAGCCTGTTTGGCAGCGGCAGCGCAGTGGGTAAAACACTAAGACTGGACAGTCGCCATGATGTCCGGGTAGCCGGCGTTTTAAAAGACTTACCTTCTAATAGCTCTTTCAGCTTTAAATACCTGATTCCTTTCAGCTACTTTGAACAAACCGAGGAGGCGGTGAGAAACAACCGGAAAGGTTCCTTTTCTGGTAATGCTTACCAGATATTTGCGAAGTTGAAGGCAGGAACTGATTATTCCAAAGTAGCTGCGAAGATCCGCGATATTGAGTTATCGGAGAAAGATAATGTCAACTCCCAGAACTCCGCCGTGGTATTACAACCGCTGGATCGCTGGCATTTGTACAGTCGCTATGAAAATGGAAAAGACAGCAGCGGGGCTATCGACTACGTCAGGATGTTTGGCGTTATAGGCTTGCTGGTATTGGTCATTGCGGGGATCAATTTTGTTAACCTCAGCACTGCCCGTTCTGAAAAACGGGCCCGGGAAGTGGGTATCCGTAAGGCTATTGGCTCGCAGCGTCGTCAACTGATTATACAGTTCCTGACCGAGTCGGTATTGACTGCTTTTATTGCTTTATTATTTGCGCTGTTGCTGGTACAGCTTTCGCTACCGGCATTCAACGGCATCGCCGGTAGAGTGCTGCATATTCCATTTGACAGCGGGATCTTCTGGTTGCTTGTGGGCGCCGGCACTTTCCTGACAGGGGTATTAGCCGGCAGCAAACCTGCCTTTTTCATCTCCTCCTTCAACCCTGTAAAAACATTAAAAGGCACGTTGCAATCCGGGAAATCGGCCGCATTTTCACGCAAGGCGCTGGTGATAGTACAATTTAGTTGTTCTGTAGCCCTGATCATCAGCACGCTGGTGATTTACCGGCAAATGCAGCATGCCCGGAACCGGCCTACCGGCTATGATCCCAACAACCTTATTATGACCCGGTTGAATGAGGAGATGATACATAACTATCCGGCATTAAAAAATGAACTCCTGCAAAGTGGACTGGCGCAATCCGTCACCCTTTCTACCAGCCCGGCAACGGCTATTGGCTGGCACCGCGACCTGGACTATTGGCCGGGCAAGCTGCCGGGTGAAACGGTAGAAATGGGCGTTATCCTGGCCGACAATGATTATTTCAAAACCATGGGATTGCAACTGGTCAGCGGCCGCAATTTTTCGACCAACCCCGATAGCGATACTGCCAACGTGATCCTGAATGAAGCGGCCGTAAAAAGGCTCCGGCTCAAAGATCCGCTGAATGAATTGCTGACAATGGATGGCCAGAAAATCAATATCATCGGCGTGGTTAAAAATGCGTTGCTGGAATCACCTTTCGCCGCCATGGAACCTATTACGTTCGGACATTCTCTTCCAAGTACCCGGGGATTTATGATGTGCCGCTTTGCGCCCGGCGCCGATTTGCATGCTACCATTCCGCTTATCGCCAAAGTTTTTGAACGATACAATCCTGCTTTCCCGTTTGACTATGATTTTGTAGACCAGGTGTACGGCCAAAAGTTTCAGCAGGAAATACGCACCAGCAAACTTTCCGGCATCTTTGCCGTGTTAGCTATTCTCATTTCCTGCCTGGGCTTATTTGGACTGGCAGCGTTTACGGCGCAGCAGCGCACCAAGGAAATAGGTGTGCGTAAAGTACTGGGCGCTTCCGCATCACAGATATGGGTAATGCTATCCAGGGACTTTGTTATACTGGTAGTGATCAGTTGCCTGCTGGCAGCGCCACTGGCCTTTTACTTCCTGCAACGCTGGCTGTCGCAATACGACTATCGCATTACACTTGGGCCAGACGTATTTATCCTGGCCGCGCTGGCCGCCATTGTTATTACACTCATTACCGTGAGTTTTCAGTCGATCAAAGCGGCCTTAGTGAACCCCGTAGGAAGCCTGAAATCAGAGTAGGCAAGCACTCCAATACAGCAGATATAAAGCACTGCCACCGGTAATCCCGGTGGCAGTTTGCATTGGTGGCAGTTATTATTATCGTGATATCGTTTTAACAATTACTACAGCAATCACCTGATTTTTTGTGAATACATTCACGCATAAATTTACTGCCACATGAAGTTTAACCTGGGAACTATCCTCACGCTGCTCTTGCTGATTGCTGGTATTTCCGCTTCAGCAACTGATTCTACCTACATCCGATTCGACTTCGCTTCTCCGCTGCGCAGCAACGAATTTACTGTAACTGTGCATGACGGCATCAACGAACATACTGTTGACGTAGTGCATCATCCTTATTGGCAGGGTAAACTTAATGCGCCTTACGGATTTATTGTAGTCAGTTATAAAAACAGCGATACTACCTACCTGTTAAGCAAGGTTTTCTTCGACAAAGGAGAAGTGCCCATCAACGTAATTCCCTCTGCCGACAGCCTGAAATATTTTACCATAGACGAAAAGGCATCTCCCCATATTATTCCTTATGATAAAGCAGGTGGCGCAGCATTCGATGCCTTTGTAAAAGAGCGTTTTGATATATTCATTCATTACTATTATGAAAACAAGCACAGATTTGGAACGGATACCGCAGCCCTGGCAAAAGGATTCAGGCTTGGCGATACCCTCTCCTACAGGGAAATGGATTTCATCCGGCAATTTCCGGATTCCTATATATCATTCTGGACTTTCCTCACCAGTACTTTCAGAACACTCTTGCTACCTCCTGTAAAGATCATGGAGCTTTACAAGCTATTCCCCGCCAAATATAAGAACACCGCCGCCGGTCAGCACCTGGCTTCCATCATCCAAAATAAAATCAATATTACCTCACATACTGCGTTTCCTGATTTTGCTGTTACAGATACTAAAAACAATAAAATATCATCTGCTAAGCTACGGGGTAAATATGTACTGATTCAATTCTGGGCCTCGTGGTGCGCGCCCTGCTGGGAAGAATTGCCTAACTTAAAAGCGTATTACGACAAATATAAAAGCAAAGACTTTGAACTGATTTCCTTTAGCATCGATAAGGATAGTACCGCTTTTCGACGTGCCGTTGAAAAATACGGGATGGACTGGCCACAGGTATTTGGCGACCAGCGCTTGTATGATGCAATGGCTTATGGGCCCATTCCGCAACTTTACCTGCTTGATAAATCCGGCCGCCCTATTTACAACACCACCTCAATAAGAGATAAGGACATGACGCTGCTGGAAAATATACTGGAAGAACGACTGGGTAAATAACCGGTGAGATCAGGGTACCAGCCACGTACCTTCCGGATACTTTTACCGGAGTAGCTTTTTTAAACAACGGCTTGCAGGTACCGGAATTTGATGTCCATCGATTGAAGTGGAATTACTAAGCGAATGTTTTTCTCGCAGAGACGCAAAGCAGCAAAGAATTTATAAGGAGATAAGAGCGAATTTTAAGCCGCAAAGCGGGTAGATAACGTAGTATATTCTTTTATATTACCTAGTCTACCCGCTTTGCGGCTTAAAATTCGCTCTTATCTCCTCTCCTTTGCTGCTTTGCGTCTCTGCGAGAAAAACATTCGCCTGACCAGCAGATTATCGCATTTGCTAATACCCTTTCGTGGGCACCAGATTAGGATTGTTCCTCAGCTCCCTGCTGGGTATAGGAAATAACAGCTCTCTTTCTGTTAACACCGGTCCATAGGAAAATTTATGCCCCACGTAATTATCAAAACCTTTTGTACTTACGTTAAATGCTTTGCGCAACCGGACCATATCAAACCAGGTAACATTCTCAAAACATAGTTCATACCAGCGTTCGTGCCATATGGCTTCTCTCAGCTGCACCTGGGTGAGCCCTGCGAGGTCGGGCAGCTTGGCTCTTTTCCGAACCTGGTTTACGGCGTCATAGGTCGCTGCACCAGGACCGCTCACCTCATTGGCCGCTTCTGCATATACCAGCAAGATATCTGCATAACGGATCAATGACCAGTTAAGATCGCTGTTGGCGGTGGTGGTTTGTGCCGTTACGTCGAACAATTTATACAGGAAATATCCGCCCAGGTCTACCTTTTGATTCCTGTTATCCTGGTTAGTGAATTCTGTGAAAAAAAACTGCCCTTCTTTAGCACGCAAATCTGCAGGATCGTAGGATTTTACGAAGTCGGCGGTAGCGTAGATACCTCCCGTTTCAGCAGAATAGGCGGAAATATTTTTGTTGTACGGAATGATGAGCGATTGCCAGCTGCCAGGTATCACCTGTGTTTTATACTGGATCATGAAAATGTTCTCTTCGATATTCTTCTTTGCCGGGTTATGCAGGTCATTGTAAGTGTCGAACAACTTAAATTGTTTAGAAGCCAGCACCTCTCCTGCTTTTTTGGCGGCCAGGTCGAAGTAAGCGATTCCCTTTTGCAATGGGTATCCGGCCATGGTGAGATATACCTTTGACAACAATGATTTCACTGCTCCCAAAGAGACTTTACCACTGACATCGGTCCAGGGCAATCCCGCATTTTCAGCGGTGGTCAGATCGTCTACAATCAATTTGTATACTTCCTCCGGCGTGGCCTGTTTGGGCCTTAGCTGGTCGGACTTCAGATCAACGGGCTGCGTAATCAAAGGGATGTTGCCAAACATTTGTACCAGGTTGAAGTAGTACCAGGCACGCAGGAAATAAGCTTCTCCCAGCAGTCGTTTGGCTTCTGCCTGGTCCATATTAATGCCGGGTATTTTGGCGATGGATAGGTTTGCATTGGTAATACCCTTGTAATAATTTCTCCAATAATTTTCGCCGTAGGCATTATCGGCGGTGTTATGCAGGTCTTTTATGTAGTAGCTGTTCACCGCCTGTCCAAGATCGGTAGCCGCCTGCCCGGTAGCAAATTCCGTCATCGTCCAGGCCGCCCCGTTGAAATCGCCGCTCATAGGATCCCGCAGACTAGCATAAATAGCGTTGATAGAGCTCCTCGCATGTTCGGGCTTTGTGAAATAAGTATCCTCTGTATAATTGCTGGGATCTGTTTCATCCAAAAATTTCCGGCAACCTGCCAGGCATAATGCCCCGGTTGCTACTACCAGCAGTCCGTATTTTATGATGATTGATTTCATAACTTTCGATTAAATGGTTGCATAATATTATAACCCCACATTCAGTCCCAGCATAAATACCCTTGGCTTGGGATAGTCGTACAAGGTAAGGCCCTGATCGAAAGGTGAGCTGGAGTTGGATACTTCCGGATCGTAGCCTTTAAATTTGGTGACCAGGAAAAAGTTCTGCACCGAAGCATATACCCGGAGGCGACTGAGTTTTAGTGCAGATACCGTTTTTGACGGGAACACATATGCCAACAGCAAGTTACGGCCACGGATAAACGAACCGTCGGTTACTTTGTGGCTATCGTTGTTGGTAGTATAATACGCGTTGATAGGGCGTATCTGCGCTATTTGTGTATTTTGATTCGTTTCTGTCCACGCATTCAGCACGGTTTTGTAACTATTAGCAATGCCCTGCCGGTCTTCGGCGGAGTGTATGCTCCGGTCGAGTACATCGTTGCCATACATAAACTGCAGGTCTACCGTAAGCGACCAGGCCTTATACTGGAAGGTATTCAGGAAGGTGCCATATCCGTCGGGAATACCTTTCCCGATAATCACCCTGTCGAGGTCATTGATGATACCATCACTATTGATGTCTTTATATTTGATGTCGCCGGGCAGCATGTTGTATTTCTTTGCTTCATCTGCCTCTTTAGCGCCCCATGTTCCGAGGGTGACCCTTCCAAAGAAAGAGCCAACGGGCTCTCCTACGCGGATCACCCCATTGCCCATGAGTATGTCACCATTGGCCAGTGCCAGCACTTTATTTCTATTGACAGAAATATTGAAGGTGGTGCTCCAGGAGAAATGATCGGTTTGAATATTGGTGGAGTTGATACCAAACTCAATCCCCTTGTTTTCCATACTTCCTACGTTGGAGAAAATTTTGTCGCGCCCGGTGGTATATGGCAGCGGCGCATCCAGCAGCATACCATCTACTCTCCTGCGGTATAGATCCAGTTCCAGGTTTAGCCTGTTGGAAAACAAGCCCAGCTCCATTCCGAAATCTATCTGCTTCGTTTTCTCCCACTGCAGACCGGGGTTAGCGATACGATCGATACCCACGCCGGAATTACGTGCGCCATTAAAAACAACGCTATAATTGCCCAGGCCTGCCAATGCACGGTAGGCGGGAATTTCCGAGTTACCAGTGGCGCCGTAGCTGGCACGCAGTTTCAAATTTGAAATAGCAGCAATCCCTTTCATAAAGTTTTCTTCCGTTACCCTCCAGGCGAGTGCTGCAGACGGGAAGAAAGCAAACTGGTTATCCCGGCCAAATTTTGAAGAGCCGTCCATACGGCCGGTAAAGGTGACTAAGTACCGGTTGCGGAATCCATAGTTGATACGGCCAAAGTAGGAGTTCAGCCCATTGGCGGTGCCTACAGAAGACGGCGGCTGAGGACTGGAGCCGGCTCCGAGGTTATAGTACTTATAATAAGAATCGGTGAATCCCTCCGTGCTGGCCTGGTTTTCAAAACGGTCGATATGCTGCCAGGATACCCCTGCCATGGCATTGAGCGAATGTACTTTCGCAAACTCGCGGGTATAGGTCAGGTAGTTTTCAAACTGCCAGGAGTTATAGCGATTGTTATTAACGGAGGCATTTCCATTATCGGAAATATATTGCATGCCTTTGGCAGCAAAGTAATCTTCCCGTTGGTTAATGACATTAACGCCCACGGTAGATTTCAATTCCAGTCCGGGCGCCAGGTGTACATTGGCAAACATATTACCCAGGAGGGTTTGCGTGTGCAGGATAGAGATCCTGTCGGCCGCCACTCTTAAAGGATTATCTCCTCCTTCCATTCCGGGGTAGTCACGGTTGCTGGCCCAGCTGCCGTCGGCATACTTTACCGGGATGATAGGCAGCGCTTCCAATACCTGCCGCATCATGGTGATGCCGCCACCGTCCAGCTGGTCCACTTGCTTTTCCCGCTGATCTGTATAACTCAGGGTGCCACCAATCTTTAACCAGTCTTTTATCTTGCTGTCGAATACCACGCGGCCGGCGTACCTGTCTTGCCAGGAGCCCCTGGCCAATCCGTCCTGCGTACGATAATTTAAAAAAGCGCCTATACTTCTTTTCTCATCTCCGTCGGTAAATCCCAGCTGGTGATTTTGTGTAAAGGCATTACGGAAAGTTTCATCCTGCCAATCTGTGTCGTATAGCGGGTTTCCCTGCGCATCAAATAATTTGGGGTTGGTACGCTTTTTCCTGGGATCGGTATATTTTGTGCCCGTAGCCCATCCCACGGGATCATACTTCTGGGCATTGGCATAGGCCAGGTCTTCTACCGCCAAAAACTCTTTTGCATTCAGCAGCTCCAGTTTCCTGGGCAATACGCCGATGCTGAAATCGGGATCATAGGTAATTCTGCCTCCATTCGAGGTGCCTCTTTTGGTGGTAACGAGGATAACGCCGTTCGCGCCACGGGCCCCGTAAATGGCCGTAGAAGAAGCGTCTTTCAATACTTCGATAGAAGCAATGTCGTTGGGATTGATATAGTCGATAGGCGTGCTCCCATTCCGTAAATCTACCGGGTTCAGGATCACCCCATCAATAACGTACAACGGATTATTGGACACACTGAGCGAGCTGGATCCGCGGATGCGTATATTGGTTCTACCTCCGGGACGCCCGGAGTTGGATGATACGTTCACCCCGGAGACGCGGCCGGATAAACTCTGGTTCAGAGAAGATGCCGGGCGTTCCTGCAGCGTTTCTGCCTTCACCGTACCAACGGCGCCGGTAAGGTCTGACTTTTTAGTGGTACCGTATCCCACTACCACTACTTCGTCTATTTTTTTTACCTGTGGCACCAGTCTGATTACCATATCTGCCGCCGTTGCCTTCACCTCCTGCGTGACATAGCCTATATAAGAAATGATCAGCACCGCATCGTCGGGAAGTCCTTTAATAGTGAAATTGCCCTCGCCGTCTGTTGTGGTGGCTTTATCAACGTTCTTTACTTTAATGCTCACTCCCGGCACGCCTGCGCCGTTCTCTTCCAACACCTTCCCATGCACGTTGATGAGCGAGGGGGCCTTCGCATGGAGTTGGCTGGCTATTCCCAACAGCAGCGCCAGGGCGGTATAAATAATTTTCTGGCGTAGCGCCATGATCTTGAAAGTTACCGTGGAAAACTGTCTCATAATTAAAAAATTAACAGGTGAAATTTTATTCCGGATACATGATTAAGAAGCGTTTGCTAAGGACAAAAAGGGCACGCAACGGCCGCTACGCCGCTGAACAATAACACGTGTTTTAAAATAAAGGAAGATGATTGGCCTGCTTCTTCGTGGAAAGCCAAGGGTCGCTACAGTGGATACTTGTGCCCTCCCGGGGGCCGCCTATCCATTGCCTGAAAAGTTAAATAAAGTTTTTTGGTTGACGACTACCTACCAGTTTTTTAATAATTAGATATCCTAACAATATTAAATATCCTTGCTAATATTTCCTTATAATATTTTCGCTAAATAAAATAGTAATTTACCCCGGGCCTTGTTGCCTGCTCTATTATATCAGTGCCCGGGGCATTTGTTATTTCTTTTCCATGGGATGCTCTTTCAACAGCTCTCCGGGAGAATAAAAATCCTTCTTATGTTCTATGGTTTTTCTTACTTGTTTTACCTTCTCAGGAGAAATAGCGGTGGCGGTGTTTCCGAATGAATTTCTGACATAGGTAAGTACGGCGGCAATTTCTTCGTCCTTCAACAGGCTGCCGAAAGGTGTCATGGGCACCTGTCCCGGGTATGTTTTATTGTTTACTTCTATTGGTCCCATGATGCCTTTCATCACCAGTTTAATCAGCCGTTCATCACTTCCGGTCACCCATCGGGAGTCGGCAAGCGGTGGAAATCCCGAATCGGGTAGCCCTTTACCATCGGGCTGATGGCAGGTCCGGCAATATCCTTCTATGGAGTAGATCTTTTGTCCCTGGTTAAACAAGGCCAGTTCAGCGCCTTTTAGTTTGGTGTTGCCGCCTTCTTCTTTCTCATCTTTTACATTCTCCCCTTTTAAGTGCGCGACGGCCGTTTCATAGGCGTGGACCATCCATTCGTCCAACGGCATTTTTTTGGCGGCGGCTAAGATAGGGAGGCCCTTTTCCCTGCCTATCCACGAAGCGGCTACAATGGCCATCAGGCGTACGCGGCTATTTTCGTCCTGTGCGGCTTTCATCAGTAAATCTGCCTGGTCCTTTACCTGGTGCCCGGTGTAGCGCACTACTTCCACGGCTGCGGCCCGGGCATGATAGTCTTTGGCATTCAGCACTTGTTTTAACAGGTCCTGGTCTACCTTATCCAGTCCCCAGCTTACCCAAAGGCCTTCGAGCAGGTGATGCTCATACCTGGGATCATTTTTGTCCAGGTTAGCTACCCAGGTTTTCAGTTTAGCCAATACATCGGCAGTATTGCGTCCTCTCAGTTCCCGGCGGGTTCTGTACCGGGTTCTGTATTCGGGTACTTTAAGATTGTCCAGCAGTTCTTCTATACTGGCCCCGGCGATATGCGCCGGTTTTACCAGTGATCTCGACGGATATGTAATGCGATATATTCTTCCGTGCGAGTGATCTCTCAGCGGGTCGCGGGCATTATGTTGCATATGCCCGATCAGGATGTTATGCCAGTCGATCACGTATAAAGAGCCGTCGGGCGCAAACTCCAGGTCCACCGGCCGGAAATTGGGGTCTTCACTTACCAGCAAATCCATGCGGTGATGACTCTTATAACCGGTGCCATCGTCCTGGAGGGTATGTTCTTTTGTTCCAAGGAAGCCGATGGTATTATTGATGAGGAAGTCGCCCTGCAGCGAGTCGGGGAAATGGCGACTGGACACAAACTCCAGCCCGGAAGTGGGCCGTACTTTATGCTTCTCTTCAATCAGCTGTATCGATTTATGTGTATGCTGGCCATATTTAGGCAACACCGTTCCGGGAAGCATCCAGCGCATATCGGGGCTGGATGTTTCGGCAAAAAACGGTTGCCCCCAATCATCGAAGGCAATGCCCCATGGGTTAGGAATTTGCAGTTGCGCCGTGCGCTCCAGCTTCCGCCGCCGGGGATCAAAGCGGTAAAAGCCCCCGTTAGATCCGCGAATAGTGCCGTAAGAAGTTTCCACATGTGTGTGCAGGAAAACGCCTTCGCCGGAATAGATGGCGCCCGATGGATCGGCTGTAAAAGCATGGCTGCTGTGGTGGGTATCGTGATCGTCGAATCCGCTCAGCAGGATTTCTTCCTTATCTGCTTTATCATCGCCATCAGTATCTACTAACAATTTAAGATTGGTACCCTGCGCCACATACACGCCTTCCGGCGAAATTTCAAAGCCAATAGGCAGGTGTAAGCCCTGGGCGAAAATCGTTTCTTTATCGGCCTTCCCATCATTGTCGGTATCTTCCAGGATAATAATTTTATCATTGGGCTTGGCATCACCGGGCTTATAATGCGGGTAACTCGGCATTACCGCTACCCATAACCGGCCTTTGTTGTCGAACGACATTTGCATGGGCTTAGCGAGGGCAGGGAATTGTTCTTCGGAGGCAAACAGCTCCACCTTATAGCCGGGCGGCACTTTCAGCTTATGCACCGCTTCTGCTCCACTGAGATACCGGAGGCTCCCATTCTTGGTGTTAGCAGGGTTGTAGTTGGTTTTAACCGGCGGCAATACTTTGGTATTTTTATCGGCAGCAGCCATATCCATTTTCTTTCCCTGGGAAGCCGCCAACCAAACGGCGGTATCCCTGATAGCCGTCATTTCACGGATCTTTTCTATTTCAGCGGGATAGTTATCTGGTCCATAAGGATCGTACCGGCGGCCAAACACGTGTACGCCATTGGGTATTTTGTAATCGTTGAGCCACATCCAGTTCTTTTCTTTTACGGCATCGTGCACGAGCACCCGGTTAGCTTCCGCTTTCGGCGCGGCTTTGCCAAAAATTTGGTCCACCAACAAGAGTCCCAGCTTTTTATAGCCGGCTT
Organism: Chitinophaga eiseniae; assembly: GCF_012641265.1. Taxonomy (GTDB): domain Bacteria; phylum Bacteroidota; class Bacteroidia; order Chitinophagales; family Chitinophagaceae; genus Chitinophaga; species Chitinophaga eiseniae_A. The sequence goes on from NZ_JABAHZ010000001.1 coordinate 1,255,154, forward strand.
CATTCAGCTGGGAGCCATCGATGGTTAAAGGTTCCTTGGTGTCCTTGTACCACTGCTGTGTAGGCGTAAAAGCATCGACAAACAATACCTGGTTGGCTGCTGCTACTTCCTTCATGGCATCCCTATACAACGCCAGGTTTTCATTTTCCCTGCGGCCATCGGGGAGATCATATTTATCGGAGAGATCTTCGAACGCAATGGGCGACACCAGGACCAGCTGCGGCGCTGAGGTGCTATTATATTTTTGTTTGAGCGTCCATTTTATAAACGCGTCTAATTCTGCTTTGTAGTTGTCCAGTCCTTCCTTCCCTTCAAATGATTCGCTATAGCCGAAAAAGGCCACAATGATATCGGTTTTAAGCCGGGTTAACCACTGGTCGGGAGTTTCAAAACGGCCCTGGCTGGGATTATCCATTGCGGCAACTTCCTTTGCCAGTTCAGGACGAAATTTTTCTGCACCGGGAAATGCCCATGGCGTATTCCTGCCGGCATGCGGCCGAAAGCCAGGGGTTTCTCCCCCATCGCACATGTTGCGAATGAGAAGATGATGGTCCGGGTAGCGCACATATAGCTCCGTTTCAAAATTATCATAGTACGTCATTCGTGATCCCAGGTTGCCTCCAATCAGGGAAATATGTGTTCCTTCGGACACCGCAAGTGGCGCCGGCGTCTTGGGTTTACAGGCATCCAGTATTATTATTACCAATAGGATGGACATCAACGGTACGCGCGCACCGATTTTAAATACGCTGGGCATCTTAACAATTTTTACGGGAATCAGGAAACGTTATCTGCTTATTTTGCCACTCGGTAAGGCACCTGTATATCAATTTTTCCTTTCCATTTTCGTGGTACTTTTAATCCCAGTTCATAATGAATCGCATTGATCACTAATCGCTGGAAGGGCTCTTGTGTAAAGTCTTCCGGATGGCCCATAGTGGTCATAAACACACGGCCGCCGAAGCTATTGGTACCTGTCCATGCTACGGGGTTTTCGATGGCAGCTTTATCCGGGTTTACGGCCTTTCCCATCAGTAACCAGGTGGAACCTTTTGTGGGATAGTCCGGTAACACGCGGTACAGCCAGGAACGCACGTGAAAATTTTTTGCTACGCCTGTCAATACCGGGTTATTGGCCTGTTTGGGAATGATACTTACATCTGTGCTGCTCTCATGTCCGTAGTGCGTATGTTTAGCGGCGCCTCCCCAACCCGGAGGGGCATTTAAGGCAAATTCACCAAAGGCATTCCATTTTTCACTGGCATGTCCCTCCGGAAAATGAAACGCATGCGTGGTGGTACGGAAACCCATTACCGGCTTTCCACTTTTCAGGTAGGCTTCAATATGGGCCAGCTGCTCCGGCGGCAGCCTGCGCCAACGCAAAAAGAAGACGGCCAGATCTGCCTGGTCCAGTGCTTCCAGGCCAGGAATATTTTCTTCGCTGTTATAATCCGGGGATGCTTTGAGCACGATGGTTTTCATGCCATAATCTTTCTCCAGCGCGGCAGCTATCAGCGGCATCGTTTCCTCGCTGCTGTACTCATGATCACCGGTAACGAAAACCACCAGCGGCTGCTTCTTCGGCGAAGACTGTGCAAGGAGTAAACCGGTGGTCGTGATGATCAACAATAAACAAAGGCAAATTTTTCTCATGATACAGCGTTTATTGGCTATAGTTTTTTATAACGGTCGTCACCAGTGTTGTTCATCACAACGCATGGCGATTATAGATACTATTGGGATCGGGGCTTTTTCCCGTGAGTGCAGCCACTACATTACTGATCGTTAGCTGGCAGATTTTTTTATAGGTGGCGATCGTGAGACTGCCGGAATGCGGCGTAACAATAGCCCTTGGATGTTGTACCACCGGGAGCGACTGTGCTGGCGGTTCTTCCGGCAATACATCGGCAGCATACCCCCCGATTTTTTGTGTATGCAATGCCTCTAACAAGGCAGTATGATCTACCAGGGCTCCTCTTGCCGTATTGATCAACCAGGCGTTCGGTTTCATCAGGCTCAACTGCTCCACACCGATGATCCCACTGGTATCGTTGTTGAAAGGCAAATGAAGGCTCACTACATCCGACCGTTGCAACAGTTCCTTTATCTCTACCTGTTGATATGGCAGGTCATGCGCGGATCTGCTCCAATACACTACTTCCATTCCAAACGCTTCTCCAAGGCGGGCAACGCGCTGGCCGATATTGCCCATTCCCAGGATGCCGAGGGTTTTGCCGTTCAGTTCATCTCCGGCATATTGATTGCGCCAGCTCCAGTTGTTTTGTTTCACCTGGGCTATAGATTCATACATGTTACGCATGCCCATCAACATCAGGCTCAGGGTATGTTCGGCCATGGTGGCGGCATTGCTGCCCGGTGCATTGATCACCAGGATTTTCCGCGCCGTGGCGGCGGACACATCTACATTATCCAGTCCGACTCCACACCTGGCTACCACCTGCAATTGCGGGCAGGCATCCATCAGGGGCTTGCTGATCAAGCCTTTCCCCCGCGTAATGATCGCATGAATGTTGCCATGTTCCAGCGCTACTTTCAGGCTTGCTTCATCGTAGCCGGTGAATACATTTACGGCTGCCTGAAGGGCTATCAGCGCTTCCTCCGCGATTGTTTCCAGCAGCAATACGTTTTTTCTCATCTGTTATTTATGATATAAAGTAGCGTCATCGGATCTATATCCCCGGAAATCGTTCCTGTTGGAAACATACAGTCCTTCTTCATACAGCTCGTCTGCCAATATCCGGGGATCGATGTCGTCGCCGGGTTTAGAGGAAATTTCCACCAGGTTGCCCGCAGGGTCGCGTACAAACATCTGCATGGCGCCATCGGGCAGTTTTCTCACCTTTCCCCAGGGATGAATATCAATCGCATTCAGTTCTTTCATACGGAAAAAAATACTGTTGAAATCATCTACCTGTACACAGATATGTCCACGGAAAGAGGTCTTATCTTCCCATTCAGAAATATGCAGCTGCTGTTCTTCATTGAATTTGAAAAACATCACCGGGTAATCAAATCTAAAGGCTGCCAGCGGCGTTAAGCCTAATTCATGCTGATAGAACGTTCCTGCTTTTTCCAGGTTGTCGACGATCAGCGTTACGTGGTTAATTTTAAGTGCTTTAGCCATACATCATTATTTTCAGGTACCTCTTCTAATCTAAACTTTCTGTGTAAACTCCCGCACAAAGTCCCAGTTGGGTGATACGCCTAATCCGGGCGCCGTGGGCGCTGCAATCATACCATTGGTCACCGTAATCTGTTCATTTACCAGTTCATACATCATCGGGTTTCCACCCAGGGAAAACTCAATGATGGTAGCAGAAGGCGAGGCAAATGCTACATTGAGTCCTGCCATAAAAGAAAATCCGGACCCCCAGCAGTGCGGCGCCAGTTCCAGCTGATGTACACTGGCCAGGTGCGCTACGCGCGCTGCCTCTGAAATACCGCCAATGATGGCCGCATCCGGCTGTATCACATCAATGGCCCTTATATCCAGCAGCTCCTTGATATCGAAACTGGTGTATTCACTTTCACCCGCGGCGATAGGGATATGGGTAGACGCTCTCACTTCTGCTGTGCCTGTGCGGTTATCGGGACTGATGGGTTCTTCAAACCAATAGAGGTTGCAATCCTGCACGCCATGGCAAAATTGTTTTGCTTCCGGCACGCTGAAAGTACCGTGTGCATCTGCCATCAGCTTAATATCTGGTCCCAGCGCCGCTCTCGCCGCTTTTACCCTGGCTATGCTATTTTGTACGGTGTTATCCATTACGCCTACACGCATTTTAACGCCTCTAAAACCTTTCTCCACATATCCTTTCAATTGTGTGCCGATATTGTCTGCATCCGCCCAGCCACCGCTGGCATAGGCTGGCATAGCGTCCCGGCAGGCGCCGCCCAGCAAATCCATTACCGGTACATTCAGCATTTTCCCTTTCAGATCCCATAAAGCGGTGTCTATACCGCTCATGGCCGATACCGTCAATCCCCTTCTGCCCAGCACCGGGAATTTGCGGCCTCTCGACAAAGCATAATGATCGCGCGTACCATTATACATTTCTTCCCAGAGACGGGTAATATCTTTGACGCGCTTGCCTATCAAAGAAGGCTTCAATTCATTTTCTATGCAATTGACAATAGAAGCACATACCCCTGAAGATCCTACCGCCGCTTTGGCCTCTCCAAATCCTTGTCGTCCGTCTTCGGTGGTGATCACTACCAATGTCATATCAAAATTTGCCAGTAAGCCATAGTCCGACGTATGTTGTTTTTCCTTTGGAACGGGACAGCGTAACCAAAATGCCTCTACATTAGCTATTTTCATCTGTTCTTTAAATAAGTTTTGATAAAGTATTAAATGACCTGGCCGTCAGCATGGTGTAAAACGCGTCTGTAACGGAACTGCTGCCATGATCCACCAGGAATTTTGCCTGTTCCGGAGAAAGGTTTTCAGGATTTTCATCTACCGCATCGGGGTAAGGATTAGCGGGTGTACGATCCAGTGGGGCGCAAAATTCTACAGAGAGCACATCGTTGTAACCAATTTCTCTCAACGTAGCTACAATCTTTTCCCAGTTGAGATGCCCCATTCCCGGCGCCATCCGGTTGTTATCCGCCACATGAAAGCCTACCAGCTTCCCTTTGGCTTTCCTGATGGAGGCGAACATATCTTCCTCCTCCATATTCATGTGAAAGGTATCAAGACAAACGCCACAGTTCGGCCCTACCGCTGCTGCCAGTGCCAGCGCCTGTTCTGCCCTGTTGATGAAATAGGTTTCAAACCGGTTGATCGGCTCAATGCCCAACAATACGCCGGCGCCTTCGCTATAACTGTAAATTTCCTTCAGTGCTTCCACCGCCCATTTCCATTCTTCTTCCGGTCTTCCATCGGGCACAATTTTCCCAACGGTACCGGGTACCACTGATACCATGTGGCCATCGAGCTCTTTTACCATCCTGACTACGTCTTTTACGTAGCGTATGGACCGGGCGCGCTGGGCTTCATCCCTGGCCAGCAGGTTGCGCTCTCCCAGCATCAGCGTTACGGAGCCCCAGCAGGACAGGCCATAGTCTTTCATCAGTTTCCTGATGCTTTGGGTATCATACTGTTCCGGGTTCCCGGCAATTTCCAGCCTGGTATACCCAATACCAGCTACCCGTTGTATGGTTGTTTCAATCGTTTCGGACCTCATCCAATTGTGTATCGCTAATTCCATCAAGTATCAGGTTTATAAAGTGGTTTTTAGAATGTATGCAGGTAATACGGCTGTTGATAAACCATTCTCCGGGAAGAACAGCTAACAGTACAGCGCCATCTGGTTGGGTTCATAACGGAAATTTTTATAACTCACTGTTGTTTCACAAACTTATTCAGACTACCGTTGAAATAAAAGTACTTCATTTGCAGAATATTGATACTATATTTACCATAATTCCAATTTCCACTGTTATAAAATAAATAGTGTACTAAAACCAGCGTTATGAAAGTTGCTTACCGACATATCTCTACTCCGGAGAAAAGTACCGCTATGAAAGTTGCCTACCGGCACATCTCTACCCCGGAAGATGCCAGCTTTGTGATCAAGGAATTTTGTCAGCCGCGGTTTACCAATACCTTTCATTTTCATCATGGACATGAGTTGATCCTCATTGTAAAAAGTTTCGGGAAAGTATATGCGGGCAACAAAGTGATGAACTTTAGCGAGGGAGAAATTTATATGTTTGGTCCGGGCCTGGTGCATTGTTTTTGTAACGACAACGCTCCCGCAGATGACAGCGAAGCAGTAGCCCATGCCATTATTGTACAGTTTACAGAAGATTTCCTGGGCAAAGAATTTTTTGACAAGCTGGAATTGAAAAGGATAAAAGAGCTTATGCAGCTCTCTGAGCATGGGTTGCAATTCAGGAAAATACCGGCTTCTTTCAGCAACCTGTTTTTCCAGTTCCAGGCCAACCAGCAAATGAAAAACCTCATTATATTGTTGCAGCTGCTGGACGAACTGTCGCACCAGGACCGGGAGCATGTGGCATTACTGACGGAGGACCCGAAGAAAATACATTATAAAGATGTGGATTCAAAAAAGCTGACTTCCATCTTCAAGTATGTATTGGAAAATTACCATCAACAGGTAGACAGTAAATCGGCCGCGTCGCTGGCCTGTATGAGTGAAGCAGCGTTTTGCCGTTACTTCAAAAGAAGGACTAACAAAACCTTTTCTCAATTTGTGAATGAAACCAGGATTAGCCACGCTACCAAGTTGTTGATCGGCACCGATCATGGTATCGCGGATATCTGCTATGCCTGCGGGTTTGATAATATTTCGTATTTCAACCGGCAGTTCAAAATTTACCAGGGGCAGTCTCCCAGGGAATATCGCAAGGCCTTTGAGGAAAGTAATGCCAGTGCGCCGAGTTTCCGTTCCACGGGAGAATAATACCATGGACCAGCGTACAATTTTGCAGCAGATTGCTGCAAAATTGGTTACTTTTTTTCAATAGACTCCCACAACTCGATCTTGTTGCCTTCTACATCCAGGATGTGAACGAACTTGCCGTAGTCGTATGTTTCTATATTATCCAACACTGTCACGCCTTCACTTTTCAGCGCTGTTACCAGGGCTTCCAGATCGTCTACCCGGTAATTGATCATAAAGTCTTTTGAAGAGGGCTCAAAATATTTAGTCTTGTCGGGGAAAGGGCTCCACAGCGTAGATCCTTTTTGGGTGGAGTCATCTGCCCGCCGCCATTCAAACTTTGCGCCATAGGCGTCCATGTTAAACCCGAGGTGGGTTTTATACCATTCCTTGATTTTTTCGGGGTCGTTGCATTTAAAGAAAATGCCCCCGATACCTGTTACTCGTTTCATGTTGATTTGTTTTTTCGTGGACCTGGTTAAAACAGCATTGACTGCGAAACCGGCGCTGAAGGAGGTAGCCAATGCTAAGATGATGGATGCTCTTTTTATCATTGGTAAATATTAAACAATAATAATGTTTTTTAAATGATCTGCCGGGGATGGCCGCCAGTCTATTTCTGACGAAGATCAGTATTACAGCTAACATCCGTCATTGTGGCCGGGAAAGGTAGCAGGTACCTTTGAATAAGCAATATAAAATACTAAAATAACAATATATGCCTGGAATTATCACCATTACATTAAATCCTGCTATCGATAAGAGCACCACTGTACAGCAATTGGTACCAGAGCGAAAGCTGGCGTGTACTGCGCCGATCTTCGAACCTGGGGGCGGCGGCGTTAATGTGGCCCGGGCCATTCAACAATTAGGAGGAAACGCCAAAGCTGTTTACCTGGCGGGAGGCCATACCGGAAAATTTTTCGACGCGCTTTTACAGGCAGAGGGCGTGCCTGCCTTATCTGTTCCTATTGCAGGATATACCAGGGAGAACCTCATTGTAACCGATATGTGCACTCATGCACAATACCGTTTGGACATGCCCGGGCCCTGGGTAGATCAGGCTGAATGGCAACATTTGCTGGAAAAGATCAGGGAAATAGATGATGTTGACTATATCGTGGCAAGTGGTAGCCTGGCTCCCGGCATCCCCCCGGATATATTTGCATCCTTTGGTGCTATAGCGGCTATCAAGGGCGCGCGTTTTATCGTAGACACATCCCGCGAAGCACTAAAGCAATCGTTGCGTGAAGGCGCCTACCTCGTAAAGCCCAACATTAGGGAATTAGCGGGCTTTGCAGGGGTGGATACCCTCAGTCAAACCGGTATTGTTGATGTGGCTAAAGAAATTATCCATAAACACCGCTGTGAGGTGGTAGTGGTATCCATGGGAGAAACAGGCGCTATGCTGGTAACCGCCGACCTTGCCGTAAAAGTGCCGGCGCCCGGCGTAAGCCGTGTGAGCACTGTAGGCGCTGGCGATAGTATGCTGGCCGGCATTGTGTATAGCCTGTCTGCGGGCACTGACATTCTTGAAGCTGTACAATTTGGCGTTGCCTGCGGCACCGCCGCTACTTTAAATCCTGGCACTGCCTTATGTAAGAAAGAGGATGTGCAACTGCTTTTCAGGGAAGTATGCCAAAAACAATCGTTGATGCTTAATAGCTGATTTCATTGGCGGAATAGAACCATGCAGCGATAAAACAGTAATGGCCAGTAAAGTGTTTTACTGGCCATCTTGTTATGGGAAATTATCTCCGTCAATGGCGGGAAGTACCTTTTTCATGAATAGAAATTTTAGGGTGGTGATAGTTGATATCGTGCCATACCGGGTGGGCGGAAAGGCGTTTTTCCTTGAACAGCAATATAATGGCAGCGATAGCCAGTACAATGGTGGATGGGAAAGCCGACCCGGCGCCGAGAGGAGCTATTGCCACCAGGAAAATGGTAGCGGCGGCCAGCCCCAGCCTCAGCAATGGGCCTTTACCCGCAATGAAAATCCCCGTTGCTAGTTGGCATACCGAAATCGACACGACAATCGCGGTAATATTATTGCGAAAGGCGCCATAAATGAACTGTTCATAAACCGGTGAAACGGTCATGGCACCATATACCATAAAAAGTTCCGGCGACCGGATAGCCATAAAAGCGTTGAAAACAGCAGCCCCTACAAATATCAGCACCATCAGGAAGCGGGCCAGCAACGGCGCAAAAATGGCGGCTATCAACATGATTAAACCAACCGTATTGGATACCATGTAAGTGAAAGAAAAGATATTAGCATGCATCGTACCAGGTATTTAAAGGTGGTGGAAGAAGTGATTATTTCTTAATCTAAAGCTAACCCGGTAGCAGCTCCGGACAAATGATAGCGGTCATATCTGTGCTTGATTCCTGTCACTATCCCTGTGATGACGATAATCAGGTAAGACGCTAACGGAGGTCATATATCGTTTATTGCCATGACGCTACTTTTGAACCAAAGAATTAGCTATGGATAGATAACCAGTTTAGGCATAAACTGTCAACGGAAATATTGTCGCGGTAACTATTGCAAGTTATGACTATAAACAGTAAGAATACTGATCCCGGTCATATACGGTGGCTTTGTTTGGCAATACCTTAGCTCTTTAATGATTAAATAATCTGACAAATGCATGATAATCTGAACGGCCATTTTTCACAGCACGAATCCTGGAAGTATATTCTAAGCGTGGTAGAAGACGAAACGATTTTTTTCAAAACCAAGCTGGCCAGGGTGCTTGCCAATGACTTCGAAAAAAGCCACCTGGGCGACCTGGAAATTTTCCAGCACCGGTTTCTGATGATGGATGAACAGGTAGTGCTGCTCCGGCATGAGGTAAGGGAATTGCAGGAAATTATACAGCAGCAGGCCATTGCCGCCCCCCTGCCGGCAAGCGTTACCGCGCTGCAACAGGGGGTGGCGGTAAAGGTAGAGCGGCTGCAACAAAGTTTTAACGAACTGGCATCAGATTTCAGCAGGTACCTGCGCCAATCACTTACATAAATTAGTACAGCAAATTGGCCAGCTTCTTTTCATCCAGGATGACAACGGAACCTTCCTTGATATCTATTAACTGCTCATCACGGAAATCGCTTAATGTACGGATCAACGATTCTGTAGCAGTGCCTGCAATATTGGCCAGGTTTTCCCTGCTTATTTTCACAATAAAAGGAGGTTCGTTTTTAGGGTTGTATTTTTTGTGAAGATTAATGATGGCCTCTGCAACTTTTTTCCGGAGAGAGTTATAGGCCAGTCCCAGCAACTGCTGCTCCCTGGAAGCTACATTCTTCGCCAACATGCGGATAAATTGCAGGGCCACCTCATAGTTATTATGGAGTAGTTCTTCAAAGTCCTTTGAAGGAATAACAGCAATTTCCGTTTCCTCCATGGCTATTGCCGTATCTTTATAAACAGATCCTTCCAGTAAAGCGGTATACCCAAAAAAGTCGCCGTCACCATAAATTTCGGTGACCAGCTCTTTACCCAGATCGTTGGTTTTACAGGTTTTGACTTTGCCTTTCTGAACAAAAAATAACCTGGAGGGATGATTACCTTCTGTATAGATGACTTGTTTTTTCTTGTACTTGTCGATATTCCGGCCTTCTGCCAGCGCTTTCAGGGATTCCTTGCCGGTTGCTTCGTACATTAGCTTGTTAAGTCCCTGGAGATTGGGAGAGAATTGCTGATTCCGGATAGCCGCTTTTCTAAGCCTGTTGGCCACGGCATCCCATAGCTCCGTTCCGGTAAATGGTTTGGTAATATAATCGTCTGCCCCCATGCCCATACCTTTCCTGAAATCCGCCCGCTCGGTTTTCGCCGTCAGGAAAATGAAGGGCGTATCTTTTACTTCTTCATGCTGCTGCATGAGATGTAAAACGCCAAAACCATCCAGTACCGGCATCATAATGTCGCATATGATCAGGTCCGGGTGATGTTGCAGGATCATTTCCACCCCTGTTTTACCATTATTCGCCGTTAATACGCTATAGCCGGCAATGGCCAGGATATCTACGGTATTTTCTCGTAATTCGTCGTTGTCTTCAATAAGCAATATTCTCTTCATGCTATCAGGGATTGTCATGGTTATCAGGGAAAATAATAGTAAAGGTAGTGCCTTTATTTAATTCGCTTTCACATTGAATGCTTCCTTTCATCATCTCAGTGTATCGTTGAACGATGTGCAGCCCCAGGCCTGTTCCCTGGATGTTGCTAACGTTACCGCCCCTGTAGAAGCGTTCAAAAAGATGCTCCTGGTCTTCCTCAGACATCCCAATTCCATTGTCTTTTACCACCAGTTTGAAGGTTTCTGGTGTTTTAACGGTTTCAATAGTTATCTGGCTGCCAGATGGCGAAAACTTAATGGCATTCCCCAGCAGGTTCATCACAATATGCTTTGTCAGCGAGGGATCCAGCACTAAACTTTGCTCACCACTATGCCGGTAATCAATCAACTGGTTTTCTTTCATGATGCCCTGCATTTCCTGGATAATGGTATTGAAATGCTCTTCGATATCAAATTCAATTTCTCTCACCTGTATTTTACCTTCTTCAATTTTCCCCACAGAAAGGAAATCATTGAGGGTATCGGTCAACAGGCTTACATTGTTAATGATACGCTGAATATGCTTGTTCCGGACTGGCTGGTCCTTATCTGTATCATAATGTTTTACAAGGAAAGCCGAGGAAAGAATCGTGCTCAGGGGGGTACGGAATTCATGGGAAGCCATCGACACAAAACGCGATTTAAGATCGCCAAGTTCTTTTTCTTTGCCCAGGGCGACTGTTAATTCCTCTTTGGATATTTCCAGCTCCTCCAGCGCCTTGCGCAACTGGATAGTCCGGTCTTCCACCATCTTTTCCAGTTCACTGTAAACTTTCTCCAGCCGCTCTTCCACCTTTTTTCTTTCTGTGATGTTGCTGATATAGGCGATAACAAAGTTTCCTTCCTCGTTGGAATAGTGACTGAGGCTGATTTCTACGGGAAACTCGTTCCCATTCTTATGTACGGCGTACAAATCCAGGCCAATACCCATTGGCCGGCTTTGCGGGTTAGCATTGTATTTTTCCCGATGGCCCACGTGGCGCTGACGAACATGATGAGGAATCAGGATTTCCACCTTTTTTCCCAATAGCATTTCCCGCTCATAGCCAAACTGGTGCAGTGCAAAGTCGTTAATAAGCACAATTTCTCCCTGTTGGCCCGCCACCAGGATCCCGATACTGGCATAATCAAACAGGGCGCCAAACCGCGCCAGTTCTTTATTAAGCTGTTGTTTATAATGCCGGTCAGATAACATATCGGTGATCCGGAAGAAACAATAATTCTTGTGTTGGTGTTTCAGCAGGATTTCTTCGTAGACTCCTTTAAAGGTTTCCCCGGTTATATTTTTCAGATCCCGCTCTTTAGCCGCCATGCTGGATCCTATGCCTACCTGGTTTTGATCCATGATGAGTTCCAGCGACGGGTAATCGTCGGTTCCCAACATTTTAATCCCGGTATCGTTAATATAAATCAGCTTGCCGCTTTCCAACTCCCTGACGGCTACAAGCCCGGGGACATTCTCCAATATTGCGGCAAATATGCTTAACTGAAAATCTATGTCCAGGTCGCCAATAGATAGACTCATAATGTCAGTCAGGTGATATAATGTAATAATGAAATCTCTATTCTCCCAAAAATACCCGGCGGCGAAATCCTTTCCCCGCCGGGGGAAAGTTAAGGATTTTATGGGTTTATATCAAGGTAAGCGCCGCAGAAAACTCTTCCAGCGTTCGTATGCCACCCGGTAACTCCTGCGCTGTAGCGGTTATTTTTGTGTTTATATTGGTAGTCGACATACCTGAAATATTAGAAGGTCAATTTCCTGTTATCTGCCGGCCAGGTATATGACGGCTGTCATATAACACCCTGATGACACTCATTTTCCGGCGGGCTGAATGATAGTATACTTGTATTGGATATTAAAAGCTCATGTTATGCATATATATATTAGTGAAGAAGCGGTGATAAGGGACATACAGGACAGATTCCAGGTAATGTATCCCTACCTGAAACTGGAATTCTTCAAGAGGGCACATATTAAGGGAGAAGGCTCCCCTCAGAAGGAGAAAATATCTCCTGATACTCCCATTGAAAAAATAAGGATGCTTCACAGCTTTGGCTGGTTGGATATCAGCTACTATAGAACAGCTGCTGCTGTGGAACATGATTTGAGTTATCAATATGGACTGAGCGCACAAATTCTCCGCAGGGCAGGCACTCTATGGCTGGAAACTACCAGCACGGACGGTTGGACGCTGGAAGAGCTGAACAATGCGGGGAAGCCTGCCAAGCATCCTACTTTTAACTTACCAGAAGAGCCGGAAACGGAAGACTGATGCAATAAAATAAGGCCGGCAATTGCCGGCCTCCAAATTGACTATTGCTGGCAGATTGATTATCCTTTTTCAAATCTGCCGGTTTTTTCTTTAATACGGATCCGGTATACTACCGGCCGGATAATATGAGCAGTACTCTCTTCCGCCTGCAGCTCCTGGTGCATCTGTGCAACACCCGCCGTTTCACTTACCGGCAGCTGCGCCAAACGGCTCACCAGGAATTTCATGGCATAGTATCTTTCCTTTGGATCTGTTATCTCTTCGTAATTGCCCCATAGCACCACACTGCGCCAGTTGCTGAGATCCGTCATTTCATCTACCTGGAAGCAAACCAGTGGATGTTTCCGCATCATATCGATCTTCATACCTTCCCTGGAATGTGCAATAATGTAGGTATTATTAAAAGCATAACTGATGGGCACAATATACACCTTCCCATCTTCCGTACATCCGATGCGCCCCGTAACATTATTGGCTAAAACCTGGTCTATTTCTTCATTATTTAATTCACCTAACATAGCATTGTTTTTTATACTAAAATAACTCTTTTCCCTGTTTTTTGTTTAAAGATAAGTCCATCTCACTCACCGGAAATATGACGCAGGTCATTACCCAGTATGATTTCAGGCAGTTTCCGCCTTTCATGATTTCTGTCAGTAAACGCAGTGAGAACAATCATTTTTTCCGCGGATGCAACGTCATAATTTAGCATTATCAAAAGGAGCATGCTTACGACAATGTTGCCATTTTACAAACGTCCTCCGTCGTAGTCATGGCTCCCTGGTGGTTTTATCGAGCCTGATTAAAATTTTTCTTATGGAAAAGATACTGTTTATCTCAGATGCCGTGGCCCTCAGCAGGCAATGCCTCAACTTCTCCTGTTACCTGGGCAACCTAACCCGTTCAAAAATAACTGGTGTTTTCCTGGAAAACCAGGAACTGGAACTCCGGTCGAGAGAAGCGTTACAGGAAATGGCGGCTTGTGCTCCTGTTCCCGGTACTCCCCTGGAGGTACAAAAGCAATTATACAGGGACGAAAATGTGTCCCTATTCAAAAACATTTGTACCACCAGTGGTGTTACCTATGAGATACATACCAATACAGGTATGCCGGCCGCCGAGGTAATTAAAGAAAGCCGCTATGCCGATCTGCTGGTAATGGACGCTACCACCAGCTTCTCCTGGAAACCAGAAAATACGCCCACTGCTTTTGCCCGGGAAGTGCTGGAAAAATCTGAATGTCCTGTGGTGATCGCCCCCACTGAGTTTGATGGTATTGATGAAATAGTATTCGCTTACAATGGCAGTAAATCATCCATGTTTGCCATCAAACAATTTGCTCACCTGTTTCCCGCCCTGCGTCAAAAGAAAGTGACCGTGCTGGGAATTACGGAAGCCGCCCGGCCAGTGAAAGGATATAACGATCTCTTTGACGAATGGCTGCATATACATTACGACCAGGTAGAGATGATGATGATTGAGGATGACAATGTACGCGGCGCGTTAATGGAATATCTCTTTGGCAGAGAAAAAGTATTTATTGTAATGGGTGCATATGGGCGGGGACTGTTATCTACTATCATACTTCCTAACCCGGCAGCACCAATAATAGACCTCGTAAATCAGCCTGTATTTATTGCACACTATTAATCAACTATTTTATGAAAAAAGTGATAGCAGTGATAGATATCCTGCACTTTTCCGACGACCAGGTAAGAGGGTTCAAATACTTCGCCCGGCAAACCAATAGTCAACTTACCGTCATTTGCCTCGACAACCTTACCGCAGGCGTTGCTGCGGTGCCGGCAAGTGTATTCCCTGAGCCTTCCGTTATCGGGTATAGCCAGATCAGCGTTGAAGCAAGAGTGGCCCTGCAGTGGCAGATCACTCAAAATACCAAACAATTGCGCCAGCTTTGCGGGAATGATGATATTAATATTATCCTAAAAGAATCGGTGAGTTCCCCCGTGACAGAAATCGTGAATGCCAGCAGGTTTGCAGATCTTATACTAGTCAGCAACAGCACTTCCTTTGCTGCATTATCCGATAGCAATCCACCCAGGTTCGTAAAAGATATTCTGGCCGAAGCCGAGTGTCCCGTGATGGTATTACCAGATATACCTGTACCTGTCAAAGAAATAATATTCGCATATAATGGAACTTATTCTTCTATATATGCCATCCGGCAATTTACCCTACTCTTCCCGGAATACGCCGATACAGCAATAAGAGTGGTATATGTGGCGGAAAATGACCAGGCCGCCATCCCATTTAAACACGACTTAAAAACTTACCTGGACGCTCATTACTCTAAAGTAGAATATGCCATTCTGAATGGAGAGCCTGCTACTGAATTCCTGGCACTGCTGATCCGTAGAGATGATTGTATAGTGACCTATGGCGCCTTTGGCAGAAGCGGCATATCCCGCTTTTTCCATCGCAGTGATGCCGACAGCATATTACGCACTACCAATATTCCCGTGTTTGTAACACATCCATAACAGCAATTTGGGTGATATAAAAGGAAACGTCGCTATCAATTGGTAGCGACGTTCTTTTTTGGGGAACAATATGGAAGCAACTAGGCGATGGCATTCCGCCCTGAATGTTTAAATTTTTCAATCTCCTCCCAGGTAAAAGTGTTCAGGATATCGGCATGACAGCAACCTGCTCTCCTGGCTACCCAGATACCCAATTGCATAAAATCGAATTGTGCCAACGTATGGGCATCGGTATCAATGACTAATTTTACGCCATTGGCAATTGCCTGCTTTACCAATGTATCATTTAAATCCAGCCGGTTGGGACGTGCATTTATTTCCATGGCCGTGCCGGTGGCAGCGGCTTTGGCGAATACCTGGTCCCAGTCAACGGGATAAGGCTGCCTGGAGCCGATCAGCCGGCCACTGGGGTGGCCGATGCAATGTACATAAGGATTGTCACAGGCTTTTAATAGCCTGGCCGTATTATCCTTTGTAAAATGGCTGTGAACCGATGCTATTACCCAGTCAAACGTTTTCAACAGGTCATCGGGCAACGACAGCTCCCCATTTTCCAGTATATCTACTTCTACTCCCCTCTTAACATAATCATATCCCATGGCATCGTTGATATCTTTTATTTCGGCAGCCTGACGCGAAATATCATCGGGTCGCAACACATGACCTGTCCGCTCACGGGACGCATGATCGGTAACAACCATGTACTGGTAATGCGGAAATACGCTGAATACATAGTGCGCCATACGTGCAATACTTTCCTCTCCATCGCTCCAACTGGTATGGATTTGCATATCACCCCTAACCTGATTGAAAGTAACCAGGGAAGGCAACTTATGTTGGTTGGCAGCAGGAATTAACTCCTGCCCTTCCCTTAATTCAGGTGGTGTGTAATCCAGCAACAGATGACGGAACACCTCTTCCTCATTTTCAGTGGATAGGTACTGATTGTTCTTCAGGTCAAATAAGCCGTCTGGCTCAAAACGGTATCCTTTCTGTGCGGCCACGCTTTCCAGGGAAAAGTTATAGCGGTTGGAACCAGTATAATAAAGCAGGGTGGCTCCATAATGTTGTTGATCAGTGAGATAGAAATATGCCAGCAGCTGATTATGTAACAATATGCAAATCCGGGACTTTCCCGCAGCAATGATGCGGTCTGTCAACGGCATGCGGTCAATTTTATACAGCAGTTTTTTCCTGTCGGTCCCGGCTACCTGTACTACAATATCAATATCGCCAATAGTGTCTTTACCTCTCCGGAGGCTGCCGGCAAAAGATGCTCTTTTTACTTCGGGAAACTGCCGGATACTATGCAGTATCTCTTTGCCCTGTATCATGGCATCCCACAACTGCAGACGATGGTCTGCATCTTTATCGAGCTTTAAAGCCCGCCGGATATTCCTCCTGTTTTCAGGCGTCAGCGAGGGAATACCTTCGAGTTGTTCCAACGTAACAGCAGTAGTCAACTCCCGCCAATTACACACGCCAAGCTGCTGGCAAATGTCCTTTACTTTATCTGCGGTAATGCCCCGAATATCTGTCAATTGCTCCAGTGTGCCGGGAATTACATTGGTATTTGCACGCGTTTTCATATAAACTCGTTTTTGCTGATAAGGAAATCAAACCCATTCCATTTTCAAAATATGTTCACACAAGTGTTTTACTTCCATCATCGCCTTCTCTAACCGGGGGCCGCTGATATTTACCTCAGCCAGTAATTCCGGCTTTTCCAACAGGGTACGGCATAGCACCACCCCCTGCTCTAAAAGCGTATATTTTTCGTGACGGCTGAGCGTTGAAAGACAGGTAACCGGGTAAAGGCCAGACCTGTCGATAATATCTTTCAGCCCTTTCCCTGCCGGGTAATCCCACGACAACATATTTAATCCCATACAAACCGCATACTGTGTGCCGTCGGGAGTAATACGGGTATTAGTAATCAGCCAGCCACGGTATTCCTGTCCGCCGTCAACATTCGCTTCTTTCATCTTCCAGGCGATGTCCTTAAAACGTGATTGTACGTATAAAGGGATTTTCACATCGCAATGCGTTCCCTGTAGCTGGTGGTATTTGCATTCAACGATGAAAGCCCGGTTGTTTTTAGCGGCATAAATATCCACCTCATGTGTAATACAATGCCCGGCCATCAGGTTGTTGGTAGTAACCGTATAGCCAGCCTGCCTGAAGAGCGCAGCGATATACTGCTCAAACGGAAAACCGGAAGGTCCCAGCTCAAAAATGGCTTGTTTTAACCGGTAACGGCCTGCCGCCGGGCGAGACGACTTTTTCAATAATTTGTAGGCAATCCGGTAGATCATCCGTGTAGGCATATTGGGATATACCTGCTTGTATAACTCCTGGATGATGCTTTCGATCAATTCCGGCCCTGCGCCGGATTTACTCAGTGATTGCCTGATTTTCTCCGGTGAAAACGGTACGACCTCTCCGTTGGACTTTGTTACAAATATGGATGGTTGCGTGGGCTTCATAATTGGTCTATTTCAACCACTAATTTATGCTGAAGCCAACAGTTGTTACCTGACTTCCATTAGGCGGCTGCCTGATTGTGGTCATGTATCTGCCTGTTTAAAAACCTGACAATAATCAACGCGGGCAATGAGCGATGTCATTATCGCTGGCCCTTTAAACACCTAATTTAGCAGTAAGAAATTTGGGCTGATTAAGATCTTAAAAAATGGGTATGATACTACAGAAACTGGTGAATGGATTGCTTATTACAATAGCAGCGCTATGGCTGGCTGCTTTGGCACTATACGCCTTTACCGATATTGATGTGTTATCCTTCCGGCGATGGGAAGATGTGAAGCTTACAGGAAAACCGCACCGGGACAGGATACCTCCATCCCTGGCAGCCATGGAGCTGGAAAATAGTCATGATCCCGCCACCGACACCTCGCAATACAATACCCTCCTGCTTCACCTGGTTCACCAAAAGCCCTCTGCAAAATGGCCGGTAAGAACCGCGTATCCCTTACCTGGTGCATTATTACCTTACCACCGGGTGGTGGCCTTTTATGGTAATCTGTACTCCGCTCAAATGGGCATTTTGGGTGCCTTACCAGTCGACAGTATGCTGAAGCAACTGGACGAAGAAGTGCACAAGTGGAAGATGGCCGATACCTGCATCCCTGTTATGCCGGCTTTACACTACATTGTAGTAACCGCGCAGGGCAATCCCGGGAAAGACGGAAAGTACCGGCAACGTATGCCTGAAAGCGAAATTAACAAAGTACTCCTCCTGGCAGCAAAAGCCCATGCCATCGTGTTCCTTGATGTGCAGGTTGGGCTTAGTACTTTAACAGACGAACTGCCGCTATTAGAGAAATACCTGGCGCGCCCGGATGTCCACCTGGGCATAGATCCCGAATATTCCATGAAAAATCAGCGTCCACCCTGTTCATCTATTGGCACTTTTGATGCAGCCGATATTAACTATGCCATTTCCTGGCTGACAGCCCTCGTACAGCAACATCATCTTCCCCCTAAAATACTGGTTGTACACCGCTTTACCCAGGGGATGGTCACTAATTACAAGAACATCCATCTTACACCGGAAGTACAGGTGGTCATGAATATGGATGGATTTGGCGATGTAGCCCGGAAGAAAGACAGTTATCAGTGCTGGATATCCGGAGAACCTGTTCAGTTTACAGGGTTTAAACTGTTTTATAAAAACGATATAGCAACTGGACGACACCTGATGCAACCTGCGGAAGTGCTGGCACTTTATCCGCAACCAGTGTATATCCAGTATCAATAATAAACTTTGCATTAAACCCCACATTTTCATTCTCCTTTTACCTTCCTGTTCCTTTTTGTATATTTAATGTACCGAAACTGACTTGACAAGACCACGTTATAAAACCCGGCCGGCGAAGAAAAAAAAGCATTGATAATAGTCAATTTTACGGTAGCAGAATTAACTGAATAACAGGAATTTAGCCTTCTGCATAAACTGGCTCATCACCTCCATAAAAAATATAAGCGGACAGCTGCCAATCGACAGCTGTAATTTTTTAGCTATGAAAAAAAGATCTGTTGTTACATTTTTACTTGCCGGCGCCTCGTTGCTAATTTACCATTGCAGTATTCCCCGACATGCAGCATTTGCGCCAACAACGGCCACAGAAAAGTTGCCCAGGGATTCTTCAGGGAAAATAATAGTACAGTCGAACCCCGATGGCGCTTATTTATCAACCGAACAAAGCCTTGCAGCTATTCATGTACCGGATGGTTACCATTTACAGTTGGTGGCCAGTGAACCGATGGTGAAGGAACCGGTGGCCATCGCCTGGGATGGCAACGGCCGTATGTTCGTATCCGAAATGCTTACCTATATGCAGGATGTGGATGGATCAAACGAGAACGCCCCCCTGTCAAGGATTTCGCTGCTGGAAGATACCAACGGCGATGGTGTGATGGATAAAAGCACCATCTATATCGATAGCCTGGTACTACCGCGTATGATCCTTTGTGTAGGCAAAAAGCTCCTGGTGAGCGAAACCTATACAAACAACATCTGGTCTTATGAAGATGTAAACCAGGACGGCAAAGCAGACAAGAAAGTACAGGTATTCGGTAACAGCACCCCGCACAGCGGCAACCTGGAACACCAGCGCAGCGGCCTTATCTGGAATATTGACAACAGGATATACGTTACCTATGAAAATCTCCGGTACCGGTATAGCAACGATAAACTTGTTGCAGATACGATGTTTACCGGGTATGGACAATGGGGCATTGGCAACGATGATTACGGCAGGCTATATTTCTCTGCCGCCGGAGGCGAAGTGCCTGCCTATGGCTTCCAGCTAAACCCCTTCTATGGCCGGTATGATGTTCCCGAACAACTAGCCGATGGCTTCAACGCCGTATGGCCTGTTATCGCCACACCGGATGTGCAGGGAGGACCAGGCAGGCTACGCCCCGATAGCACGCTGAATCATTTTACCGGTTGCTGTGGGCAATCCATCTTCCGGGGAAATGCGCTCCCGGACGACCTGAAAGGCGATCTTCTTATCTGTGAACCCGTGGGCCGGTTAATCCGCCGCGCCAAAGTCACCAACCAGCAAGGTATCCGGGTTTTGCAGAATGCCTATCAGCAGGAAGAGTTCATTGCCGCTACCGATATGAATTTCCGGCCGGTGAATACGGCCAATGGACCGGATGGCTGTTTATATATCGTAGATATGCATAGAGGCATTATCCAGGAAGGTAACTGGACCCGTAAAGGAAGCTACCTGAGACCGGAGATACTGAAACGCGGATTGGATAAGAATATCAGCCATGGAAGAATTTATCGCCTGATACATGATGGATACCGGCCTGGCCCTAAACCTAACCTGCTAGCACAGGATGGAAACACCCTGGTGTCTTACCTTTCCCATGCCAATGGCTGGTGGAGAGATAATGCACAAAAGGAGCTGATTGTACGCCAGGATCTGTCTGTGCTGCCGGCACTGGTTAGCATGCTGGAGAAACATACCAATGAATTGGCCCGTTTGCATGCTTTATGGACACTGGAAGGTCTGCATGCCGTTAACTCATCCATCCTGGCAACAGCGATGAAAGATGCCAGTCCGCAGGTTCGTAAAGCAGCGGTTATTATCAGCGAGCCGTTTCTCAAACTCCATGATGCGGGTGTAAAGGATCTGCTGACAGGCCAGGGAAGCGAGTCCGACGCCGATGTACAGGCACAGCTGGTGGCTACCCTCGCCTATTATGCACCCGGTGAATCCAAAAAGATACAGGAGCATTTTGCGCAATCGGGAGGCAATACCAAAAACCTGGTGGCTATTGCGTCGTTGATAGAAAAAAACAGGAATCAAAAAATGTATGGATTTGATCTGGCCGGTATTCCTGCAAATGAAAAGGCGGTCATTCTTAAAGGACAGGAAACCTTTCAGCAGGTTTGTGCCACCTGCCATGGCGACAACGGGAAAGGCATTTCCATTGGCGGTGCTCCTATGGCGGCCCCGCCATTAGCTAACTCACCGCGGACCGGCAACCCTAATATGCTCATCAACATTCTCCTGCATGGTTTGTCCGGGCCCATAGACGGTAAAACCTATCCCGATGTGATGGCGCCACTCGGCGCCGCCAACAGCGATGAATGGGTGTCGAATGTACTCAGCTACGTGCATTACCGGTTCAGACCATCCCGTACTGATTTTACGGTAATAACGCCGGAAGAGGTCAAAAAAATAAGGACATTGACAGAAAATCGTTCGGCATTATTTACGATCTCAGAACTCGAAAATTTTCAACCAACAGAAAAGTCTGCCACGGTAGTTGCTACATCAACAACGGTGGCAAAGAAGGAAACAGCTACGCCGAAAAGAACTGTCACGCCATCTGCATTTGCTACAGAAAAGCAACTACTTGCAAAACTCGATTGCGCCGCATGTCACCGGCCGGATGTAAAACTGGTAGGTCCATCCTACAAAGCCATTGCACAAAAGTATAAGCGCAGCGACATCAACGTTAACAAGCTGGCCGGCAAGGTCATTGCCGGCGGAAGTGGGAACTGGGGCACCACTCCGATGATACCGCATCCGGCACTTAGCACAGCTGATGCCCGGAAAATTGTGAGATACATTTTATCGCTTTAAACAAACTGTCTTCAACTAAACGAAAGGACTGGTAAGTTGCCGCTTACCGGTCCTTTCTCATTTAGCCGATACCAGGCGTCCTATTAAATTGTTA
This sequence comes from Chitinophaga eiseniae, assembly GCF_012641265.1. Classification (GTDB taxonomy): domain Bacteria; phylum Bacteroidota; class Bacteroidia; order Chitinophagales; family Chitinophagaceae; genus Chitinophaga; species Chitinophaga eiseniae_A. The sequence goes on from NZ_JABAHZ010000001.1 coordinate 1,277,212, forward strand.
AAACAATACTAACTTACGGCCGGTATCAAGTACCTGCTATTATGAAATGGATCACCCGTGAACGCCCTAAAATAGACCGGATTGCCTGCCCATGGCTAATTAAACGTTTCGTGGATGCGGACGCGGAGTTTATGTATGTACCTGCCGGCGAGGTGTTATCCCGCGCAGAAGCTGAACGTGCGACTCCTTTTGATATTGCCGGTGTGGAGTATACACATTATGAGGACCAATGCACCTTTGACTATATCCTGAAGAAACATAAAATTGAAGATCCGGCCGTTCACATCATGGCGCCTATTGTGCGGGGTGCTGACACCGACCGCCACGATCTTGCCACGCAGGCGTCTGGGCTATGGGCCATTTCCGCGGGACTGGCCTACAACGAACCTGATGACCAGGCGTTGCTCGAAAAAGGCATGCTGCTTTATGATGCGCTTTACAGCTGGGCCAAATATCTCCAGCACGTGAAGCATACCCAGCAGCCATTTGAAAACCAGCTGATCGATATTTTTAAAAAATTTCTCCAACAGGAAAAAGAAAGCAGGAAAATACCCGGTTGGGCCAAAGAACTGAAGGAAATCATCCAGGACCAGATCGATACCAACCTTAATCTGAGCCTGAAAGGCTTATCAGAAACGCTTCAGGTGCATCCGGCCTATTTGTCGAGAGAGTTTTCAAAATACTTCGATGATTTGTCCTTTGGTGATTATATCCGTAAGTTCCGGATCGATAAAGCTACCCAGCTGTTAAGCACCACAGATCATTCTCTGACAGAAATTGCCTACCTGACGGGGTTTTCAGATCAGAGCCATTTTACCCGGATTTTTAAGAAATTTACCGGTAAAAGTCCTTCTGCTTATAAAAAGGGATTGATGAAAAAGTAAAAAATAGACTAAACCTTATTTTTCGTTCTATTTTTTGGCATCCGGGAATTGGAAATTGCAGTTTGAGCACTGATTTGCATTTGATTAAACCTGTAATACACCTGTTATGAAACGCGTTATTTCGCATCTCCTTGTCACCGCCTCCATGGCCACATTACTGGCGGCGGCCTGTAATAATCCGTCTCAACCTGCTAACAAAGCAGACAGCAGTAAACGCAATAATATCCTATGCCCGCCGGGCAGCAGCAAACTGGATGTGCAGAAAATTGAGGCCGTAACCGGCATGAAAGGCGTAGCCAAAAATGGCGAATACAAAATAACGGTTCCTCAAAATGACCTGAACGTAGTGGTAGATGGATTTAAGATAATCGCGCCAATGGGGCTGGGAAGCTGGGCCGCGTTCACCCCTTGTGCCGACAGCGTAATGGTGATGGGTGATATCATCGTTACAGAAACCGACCTGGCGCCCGTTCAGCAGGAAGTGATACACCAGGGCTTTACGATCACTGCTATTCATAACCACTTTGTTCGCAACCATCCTAATGTGATGTATATGCACATAGATGGCAGAGGCAAAGCGGAGCAGGTAGCAGCCAACGTGAAAGCCATCTTCGACAAAGTAAAGGAAGTAAGGGGCAAAGATCCTAAAGCCGGCAACGCCGACAGCGTGCAGAATACCATCAACATTGCCCGTCTCGACAGCATCATCGGACATAAGGGAGAGATGGCCAAAGGCGTATATAAGTACACCATTGGCAGGCCGGATGTGGCATTGCAGGAACATGGCATCCCCGTAAGCAGCTTCATGGGTTTCAATACCTGGTCGGCCTGGCAGGGCACAGATGAAAAGGCCGCAGTGGCGGGCGATTTTACCATGCTGGAAAATGAAGTAGCACCTGTTATCAAAGCACTGGTTGAAAACGGGATTGAAGTAGTGGCTGTACACAATCACATGGTACACGAACAACCCCGCATCTTTTTCCTGCACTATTGGGGAGTGGGCCCGGCAGAAAAACTGGCCAGAGGATTCAAAGCTGCGTTGGATCAGACAGCTGGAGGCCACAAATAATTTCCGTCAAAAGTAAAAAACAGACTAAACCTTATTATTCATTCTATTTTCCCAATATCTATAGTATGAACTTGCAGGTATAAATCCAACATGATGAAATGGATTACCCGCGAGCGTCCTAAAATAGACCGTATTGCCTGTCCGTGGCTGATAGGCCGCTTTATCGATCCCGAAGCGGAAATTATCTATGTACCAGCCAACCAGGTACTGGCAAAAGCAAAGGAATATGACGCCATTCCTTTCGACATTCCAGGTGTAGCGCATTCTCACGAAGGGGAATTTTGCTCGTTCGACTATTTCCTTAAAAGATATGAGCTGGATGACCCGGCCCTGCTGCAATTGGCGGTAATCATCCGCGCGGCAGATACGAACCGCTTCGACCTTGCCCCACAGGCGGCAGGGCTGTGGGCCATTTCAGCCGGGCTTTCGTATAACCATGACAGTGATTCCGAGATGCTGGAAATTGGCCGGAAGATATATGATGCCCTTTACAGCTGGGCAAAATACCGGCAATCTGAACAACATACCTGGACCCAAACATTCCCTCAAAATGAACCATAGCAACACCACTGTGCCATATAGCCTGCGTGAGCTCATCCTTTATTTTCTGAAACTAGGCACCTGGGGCTTCGGTGGTCCCGTAGCCCTGGCCGGATATATGCACCGCGACCTGGTTGAAGATAAACAATGGATCAGTGAAGAAGATTACAAAGAAGGCCTCACGCTGGCACAATTGGCGCCCGGCCCCCTGGCAGCACAACTCGGCATATACATGGGATATGTTCATTACCGCCTGCTGGGAGCCACGCTTGCTGGTTTAGCGTTTGTATTTCCCTCTTTCCTCATGGTGTTGGGCCTTGGCTTCATCTACGTGCACTGGCAGGGCATTCCCTGGATGCAGGCAGTTTTTTACGGCGTTGGAGCAGCCGTTATTGGCATTATCGGCACCAGCGCCTGGAAACTAACCCGTAAATCTGTAGGCAGCAATAAAGTGCTACTGGCGATCTATATCATTACCGCGGCTTATACCGTATGGCAGGAAAACGAAAACATCTGGCTGTTTTTGGGCGCAGGTATCCTCTACTGGCTCTTAAAAGCGCCTCCGGGCAAATTATCTTTCCTCCGAAAAAACGCGGCAATACCGAAATCGCTGGCTCCTTCCCTATTACTGCACATCACAACGGCTACCCAGGGGAAAACACTTTGGCAAATACTTTTGTACTTTACCAAGGCAGGTGCGTTTGTGTTTGGCAGTGGTCTCGCTATCGTACCCTTTCTTTATGGCGGTGTAGTAAAGGAATACGGCTGGTTGAATGAACAACAGTTCCTGGATGCAGTAGCGGTGGCCATGATTACACCCGGCCCGGTGGTGATTACCGTAGGATTTATCGGGTACCTGACGGCAGGCTTTCCCGGCGCCTGTATCGCTGCCCTGGGCACTTTTTTCCCTTGTTATCTCTTTACGGTATTACCGGCTCCCTATTTCAGAAAATACGGCAAGCATCCGGGGATTAAGGCTTTTGTAGACGGTGTTACCGCTGCCGCTATCGGCGCTATTTCCGGTGCCGTTGTTGTGCTTACGAAACGATCGCTCATAGATGCTTATACCATTGGTATCGCCGCATTAACCGCATTTATCCTGTGGCGGTTCAAGAAGGTGCCGGAACCGCTTATCATTGCAGTGGCCGCAGGCATGGGCTTCCTGGCGAGAACGATTTTTTAATATGGATATAGTTCGTTATATAAATATATTTGATGAATGAATGCTTCTTATAGACAGATGATCATCCTTGGCAGCGTCCTCCTATTTTTTTTCCCCGTTTACGCGCAACAGAAGCCGCTGTATATAAAGGATGTACTAATACTCGTGCAATCCTCCCAACCGCAAATGAAGGCCTATGAAGAACAGGCCAAAAGCAGTCAATATAATATCCGGCTGGCAAAAAACACTTTGCTGCCGGATGTAAATATCGGCTACCAGGCAGGATACGCCACGTACAATAATATCACGGGTATGAGCTATCCCGGGTTAATACTACCTATCAGCGGTCCGCCAACAACCGGTAATATTTATGACCCGGTGCCCGGTACTGCTGCCGGCGCTATGTTGAAATGGAATCCCCTCACGTTTGGCCAGCGGAATGCCGCCATCGAAAAAGCTACTGCGCAGTACAAACTGGCCAACAGCACCTACAACGATGCGCTGTTTCGCCAGCAATATGCGGCCTTATCTGTGTACCTGGACGCGGTATACCTGCAAAAGCTGATGCAAACCTACCGGGCTAATATCGACCGCACCGATGCGGGACTACAGCAATCGCTGGTCTTTACCCGGGAAGGACTACGGCCCGGCATAGACACCACCCAGTTTCAGTCAGCATTAGCACAGGCCAAAACAGACCTGTTGATCGTGCAGCGACAATACTACGCCCAACTGGCCGAGCTCACCAGGATAACGGGAATGCCAGATCTACCCGACCAGGTATTCCTGGCCGACACCACGCTGCTCAACCAATTACCGCAAATGGCCGACACGATTGCCGGACCATCCCCCCACCCCGTATATCAATACTACCAGGTGAAAAAAGAAGTGACGCAAACATCATTGAAAGAAGTAACACGCACCTGGAGACCAAAACTCGATCTATGGGCCAATGCCTACGCGAGAGGCTCTGGTATTAAAGCAGATGGCAGCATCGATAAAGCAGATGGCTGGTCCCTCTCCCACAAAAATTATGGCGCGGGCGTTCAAATCAGTTTCCCCATCCTTCAGTTCTCAGAAGTACACCTGAAAAAGAAGCAGTACAGCGCTATGCTGAAAGCCGATGAAGCACAGCTGGACCAGGTTACACTCAACCTGCAAAAGCAGAAAGAAATGGCCCGGTACAACTACGACCAGAATATCCTGATCACCAAACAAGCTGTGGTGCAATCACAGGCAGCACGCTTTGCCTTTGAAGGACTGAAATTGAGCTACGCCAGCGGGTTGGTAGATTTTACCCGCCTGATACAAGGCCAGTATGATCTGCTGAAGGCAGAGACAGGAGAAGCAGCCGCATTCCTGCAAGCCTGGCGCTCCCTGTTGGACATCGCCGTGGCAAATGGCCAGCTGGCCACCTTTACAGACAATCTGAAATAACGATATAAGCAAGCATTATGAAGCTAATCCGCTCGGCATTACGACATCCGGTCACCATCCTGGTAGCTGTGTTGTTTATTGTGTTTTTCTCTTACCTCTCCATCCGTCAGGCCAAGGTGGATATTTTTCCCCGCCTGGGACTACCGGTGGTGTATGTGGCACAGCCTTACGGAGGACTGTCACCCGAACAAATGGAGGGCTTTGTTACCTCTTACTACGAATATCACTTCCTGTATATCACCGGTGTAAAATCTGTCGATTCCAGGAACATACAAGGCGCGGCACTCATCAAGATTGAGTTCAACGAAGGCACCGATATGAGCCAGGCCATGGCAGAAGTGGTAGGATATGTAAACCGTGCCAGGGCCTTCATGCCTCCTGGTACCGTGCCGCCTTTTATCACCCGTTTCGATGCCGGCAGTGTTCCCGTAGGCCAGCTGGTATTCAGTTCCGATAGCCGCTCGTTAAGTGAAATATCTGATCTCGCCCTGTTCCGCGTCCGTCCCATGTTCGCTACCTTACCCGGCGTATCGGCGCCGCCTCCCTTCGGTGGTAACCAGAAAACAGTGCTCATCACAATAGATCCTGATAAACTGCGTAGTTATAACCTGGCGCCCGACCAGGTGGTACAGGCCATCGCAAAATCAAATTCCATCTCTCCCGCCGGTAATGTACGCATCGGCGACTCTACCTACATTACGCCGCAGAACAGCGTGATTGAATCATTGCAGGACCTGCAGAATACGCCGCTCCAATTAGGCGCCGGACCAACGGTATACGTAAAAGACATTGCCAACGTAAGCCTCGGCGCCGATGTAACTACCAGTTATGCCCTGGTGAATGGGAAGCGTTCCGTATATATCCCCGTTACCAAAAGGGCCGACGCTTCCACCTGGGACGTAGTGCAACGGGTAAAAGCGGCATTGCCCGACATGCAGGCGGCCATCCCCCCTGATATAAAAGTGACTTATGCTTTCGATCAATCGGGCTACGTGATTAACTCATTGAAAAGCCTCCTGTTTGAAGGTGGACTGGGCGCCATCCTTACGGGCTTAATGGTGTTGCTCTTCCTGGGCGACAAACGCAGCGCCCTCATCGTGATCATGACCATTCCCCTGGCATTGCTTTCCTCGGCGATCCTGTTGTACCTCACCGGGCAAACCATCAACATCATGACATTGGGCGGCCTTGCGTTGTCCGTCGGTATCCTGGTAGATGAAGCCACCGTTACCATAGAAAATATTCACCGGCATATGGAAACGGGGAAAACCAAAGCCCGCGCCATTGCCGATGCCAGCATGGAAATAGCCGGTCCAAAATTACTGATCCTGCTGAGTATCCTGGCCGTATTTGTTCCCGCCATGTTCATGAATGGGGTTCCCCGGGCGATGTTCATGCCGTTGTCACTGGCCGTAGGTTTTGCGATGATCGCATCATTTATTTTATCGCAAACATTTGTACCCGTAGTGGCCAACTGGTTATTCAAACCATCATTACCACAGCAGGAAAGAAAAGCACCCGGATTTTTCGACCGGTTAAAACAACGTTATGTTTCCGCCGGTGAACGCCGGAAGTTCAGCTTCCGGTTAGATACCGTCTTATTCCTCCTGGTTTCTATCGGAGGAGTAATCCTTCTTTTCACCTTCACCGGTACCGAATTATTTCCGCAAACCGACAGCGGACAAACGCAAGTGCGGCTGCGCTTGCCCGTCGGCACCCGCTTTGAAAGAACAGAGGATGCTACCCGGAAACTGTTATCGCTGACAGACAGCATTGCAGGAAAACAAAACGTAGCTATCACCTCCGCTTTCATAGGTACCCAGCCCTCCAGCTACCCGGTGAACTACATTCACCTGTGGACCAGCGGGCCACAGGAAGCGGTATTAAAAATAAAACTCAACCGGGGGGCAATGCCTATCGCCACCTTCCGGGAGAAATTTAGAGCAGCGGCTATAGCAGCTATTCCCGGTGCTAAACTATCGTTTGAACCCGGCGATATCGTAGAACAAGTGTTAAACCTCGGCAGCAGCAACCCCATAGAAATTGCGGTGGTGAACAAGAACCTGGCGGAAGGTAAAAAAACAGCGGAACAGCTGCTGAAAAAGCTTTCTGCTATCTCTTCCCTGCGTGATCTTCAGATAGCCACGCCTACAGATTATCCGGCTATCCGGCTGGAAGTGGACCGCGTAAAGGCCGGCCAACTGGGGCTGACCACCGAACAAATTGCCCGGTCTACCGTAGCCGCTACTTCTTCCAGTCGCTTTACAACACCTAACTACTGGCTGGACAAAGCCACCGGTACCGCCTACCAGGTGCAGGTACAGTATCCTGAATTTAAAATGAACAGCACCAGTCAGCTGGAAGCCATCCCCGTTTCCGGCGGTAATGGCACCACGCACTACCTAAGCGAAGTGGCCAGCTGGAAACGGGTATCCATGCCGGGAGAATACGACCGGCTGAATCAACAACGCTACATCACCATCACGGCTAACGTTCATAAACAGGACCTGGGCTCCGTTTTTAAACAGGTAAAACAGGCAATAGCCAGCGTCGGGCAACTGCCCAACGGCGCCAAAATAATTTTGCGCGGTCAACCCATTCTCCTGGAGGAAACCCTTACCAGCCTGCAGTTTGGCTTACTGATCGCCATCCTGGTCATCTTCCTGGTAATGGCGGTATATTTTCAATCATTTCGTGTAGCCTTCACCGTGTTATCCGTTATTCCGGCGGTGGTAGCGGGTGCACTGCTCTTTTTACTCCTGACCGGTAATTCGTTGAATATACAATCCTACATGGGAGCTATCATGGCGGTGGGCGTAGCCATTGCCAACGCCGTACTTTTTATTACCAATGCAGAGCATTACCGGAAAAATAACGTGGAGCACCCACAACTGCAGGCGGCTGAAAACCGGCTCCGGCCCATTCTCATGACCAGCGCCGCTATGATTGCCGGTATGATCCCTATGGCTTTGGGACTATCGGAAGGCGGCGATCAAACTGCCCCCCTGGGCATTGCGGTAATAGGAGGTTTATTATTCTCTGCCATCAGTGTACTGTTCTTTCTTCCGCATGTTTACCAATGGGTGGCCGGAAGAAAAGCATACAAATATGTTTCCCTGGATCCTGACGATGAAAAAAGTACTTACTATGACAAACAATCATAACACATCAATCAATTATATGCGGATAATCGCTTCTTTCTCTTTACTACTCATTATTTCGGCATGTGGCCAGCACACGCCCGCGCCGGATGCCGGTACAAATACGCCCGCTGCGGATACCGTGCCGGTATTTATCCTGAAACAGGACACATTGAAAAAAACAGCAGAATTTACCGCCGAATTGGTACCTTATGAAAACGCCGAACTGTTTGCGAAAGTCCAGGGCTTTGTCAAAGAAGTGAAGGTAGACATGGGCGACCGGGTGAAGAAAGGCCAGGTGCTGGCAGTGATCGAAGCGCCAGAGGTAAACAGCCGGCTGGCTGAATCTGAAGCCGCCCTGCAGGCAGCTAAATCGAAATGGGCATCCAGTAAAGATAATTACGAAAGGTTGTACCGGGCATCACAGGCCAATACACCGGGTATTGTTGCCCCGGTAGACCTGGAACGCAGCCGCAACCAAATGCAGGCCGACAGCGCCACCTTCGTAGCGGCAGGCCGGCAGGCCCAATCCTATAAAGCGGTATCAGGATATCTCTACATCATCGCTCCTTTCGATGGCGTAGTTACCGCCCGTAAAGCAGATCCCGGTGCACTGGTAGGCACCAACGCCATGTTACTGACCGTGCAGAACAACAATGTACTGCGTTTACGTGTAGCCGTTCCTGAAATATATGTCGCCACTGCCGGGGGCATTAGGAATATTGACTTCAGGGTAGATGCCTACCCCACAGAACGTTTTAAAGCAGCGCTTGCCCGCAAATCAGAAACAATAGATCCTAACACCCGCACTGAGTTATGGGAGTTCAAAGTAGATAATAACGACCACCGGTTAAAAGCAGGTGTTTTCTGTTATGTAAAGATTCCACTGGAAAGAAATGCACCTTCTTTTGTTGTTCCCTTCTCATCGGTGGCCACCACGCAGGAAAAGAAATTTGTTATCCGTGTAAAAGACGGAAAAGCAGAATGGGTAGATGTCCGCCAGGGAATGACTGTTGACGCCGGCGTGGAAATATTTGGTAATATAACTGCCGGAGATACATTACTGAAAAAGGCGACGGATGAAAGGAAACCAGGCACCACGGGCCTCTGGGCGGTAAAAAAATAATATCAGCCCCTGCAGATACACAATCCCATGTCTGCAGGGGCCATCATTCAATTTCGCTGTTAAATAATGAATTAAATAGCCAGTAGACTGTAAAGCTCACTGCTACGTTCCTTCTTAAGGAATTCGCCATGCAAACTCTGTGTAACCGTGGAGCAGCCAGTATGGTTAACACCCCTGGAAGCTACGCATAGGTGCGCTGCTTTAACGATGACAGCTACGTCTTCCGTCGCCATCACCTTCTTCAGGTATTCGGCGATCTGGATAGTTAACCGTTCCTGGACTTGCGGCCGCTTGGAAAAGTATTCCGTGATCCGGTTCAACTTGGACAAACCAATGACCATACCCTTAGAAATATAGGCAATATGCACCTTGCCAATGATGGGAACGAAATGATGCTCGCAATAAGAGTATAAGGGAATATCTTTTTCCAGTACGATTTCGTTGTACTTAAACTTGTTTTCAAACAGCGTTACGGAAGGCTCATTCACAGGATTCAAGCCCGAAAAAGTTTCATTCACAAACATTTTAGCTACTCTGCCCGGGGTGTCTTTCAGGCTGTCGTCTTCGAGGTCGAGGCCAAGGGCCAGCATAATCTCACGGAAGTGATACCGGATCACTTTAATCTTCTCTTCGCTTGTCAATGCTATATTACTGTGTGCTACAATCGGTTCTTTCGCAAAATCTGTCTGCATGTTTACCTGGTATTTGATGGTTATATGATAACCATAGTATTAGATTTTTGTTTGTATAAGATTAGAGAGAGGAGGTTATAAAAGGTTACAGGATTTTGTCAAAATTTTTAAGGCGGGCCATTGTAACCGATTGTTGTAATGGTGGTGAAAGAAACTGGACAATATAACGCCAGAAAAAGCTAAAACTGTAGCACCCCATCCGCCGGATATTTCCTTCCTTTGCAGGATGCCTGTTCCTCAAAAACAATTGTATACCGGCTTTCTAAGGATAAATGGCAGGATACAGGTAATTTAACCACATTAATTTGATAGAACAATGAATAAGCGTATGGCTTTCCGCCTGGTACTGACAGGATGGTTATATCTGTTAACCATCGGCACATCCGTCCAGGCACAGACCTCCATAGCGAGGATGGGCGCTGCCAACACCCACTTGTTTGACAATGGATGGCTGTTCTCCCGTTTTGGATTACAGGCTGATGGTTCCCGTAAAGAAGAACCGGCGCACCTGGAAGATGAACACCTCGCGGATGGCGCCTGGCAACAGCTTAACTTACCACACGACTGGGCCATTACAGGACCATTCCGTATAGAGCTCGACGGTAATTCCGGTAAGTTGCCCTGGAAAGGTATTGGCTGGTATAGAAAACATTTCAATATACCCGCTGCCGACGCCGGCAAACGCATCTTTGTGGACTTCGATGGGGCCATGGCCTACGCCAAAATATGGGTGAATGGCCAGTACGTGGGTACCTGGCCTTATGGTTATAATTCCTTCAGGATGGATATTACCCCCTACCTCCATGTGGGCAAGGAAAATGTGATAGCCGTAAGGTTAGATACGGAGAGCTGGGATTCGCGCTGGTACCCCGGCGCCGGGATCTACCGCCATGTTTGGCTCGTGAAAACAAACGAGGTACACGTAGCCCACTGGGGCACCTTCATCACCACCCCTACGGTAACAGATAAAGCAGCGTCCGTACAGGTGAAGGTAACCATAGATAACCAGGGGGGCTCACCCGTAAAGGCTTTAGTACATACGGATATCTACGAACTGGACGTCCACAATAAACCCGTAAAGAAAATTACGGCTACCTTGCCAGCTGCTATCACCATTGCTGGAGGCAATAATGCCATGACTAACGCTACTGCAAATGTCATTGCCCCTAAACGGTGGGGCATTGAAACCCCTCATCGTTACCTGGCGCAAACCATTGTTACGGTCAACAACAAAACGGTGGATACGTATAACACGGCGTTCGGCATACGTACCATCGCATTCACTCCCCGGGACGGGTTTCGGCTGAATGGAAAGCGGGTAGAGATAAAAGGCGTATGTAACCACCATGACCTGGGCGCCCTGGGCGCTGCTATCAACAAAAGCGCCTTGACCCGGCAATTAAAAATATTAAGCGCAATGGGCTGTAATGCCATTCGTACTTCGCATAATCCTCCTGCACCAGAGTTGCTGGAGCTGGCCGACCAGCTCGGATTCCTGGTATGGGACGAAGCCTTCGATGCCTGGAAGCATGGAAAAAGAAAAAATGACTATAACAAACTTTTCCCCGACTGGCGGGAAAAGGACCTGCAGGCGCTGGTTCACCGCGATCGCAATCATCCGTCCGTGGTCATCTGGTCTATTGGCAATGAAGTGATGGACCAAAGGGATGTAGCCATCACCAAAGAACTGGCAGATATTGTACGTAAAGAAGACTCCACACGACCCGTATCCAATGCTTACAACGACCCCGACGGAGGCCGTGATTCAGGTGCTGCGATGGCCCTGGGTCTGATGGGCGTCAACTATTTCTTCTCCGAACAGGCTAAATGGGACGCCGATCCCAGGTATAAAGACATGCCCACCATGGGCAGCGAAACCTCTTCCTGTGTGAGCACACGTGGCGAATATTTCTTTGACGGAGATTATAAAAACTGGCAGGTATCTTCCTATGATAATGCTAAACCCGGCTGGGGATGCACACCCGATGAGCAATTCCGCACCAACGCCAAATATCCGCACCTGTTGGGCGAATTTGTATGGACCGGTTTTGACTATCTCGGCGAACCTACTCCCTATAACTCAGATGAAACCAATCTGCTCAACTTCCGCAATGACCCAAACAAGCGTGCAGAACTTGAAAAAGCGCTGGAAGCACTCAGGAAAAATAATCCTCCTTCCCGTAGCAGTTATTTTGGCATCGTGGACCTCTGCGGGTTTCCGAAAGACCGCTTCTACAACTACCAGGCGCACTGGCGGCCCAATCTTCCCATGGCGCACCTCTTCCCGCATTGGAACTGGCCGGAGAGGATAGATTCTATTGTTCCCGTTCATGTATATACTTCGGGCGACGAAGCGGAACTATTCCTAAATGGTAAAAGCCTGGGCAGGAAAGCGAAGCAACCAGGAGTAGATTTCAGGTTGATCTGGAATGATGTAAAATATACTCCCGGAGAATTGAAAGTAGTGGCTTACAAGGATGGTAAGCCCTGGGCAACGGATGTAATAAAAACTGCTGGCAGCGCGGTCAAACTCTCCCTACAACCTGAAAGCAAAAGTGTTGTCAATAATGGTGAAGACCTTTGTTATATAACCCTCCGCGTGCAGGACAAAGACGGTATTATGGTGCCCCGCTCTCACCCCTTGGTTACTTTTTCAGTAGAAGGACCTGGCGAAATCGTTGCTACAGACAATGGTGACCCTACTTCTTTCGTGCCCTTTCAAAGCCACGACCGTCCGGCATTTAATGGCATGGCACAAGTGATCGTGAAAGCAAAGAAAGGCGCAAAAGGTAAACTCGTTGTGAAAGCAGTGGGCGAAGGGCTCTCGCCGGCCATAACTGTTATTGGCATTAAATAATCACATCATAATTTACCCCTGGCCCTCGCGCCAGGGGTAATTGTCCGCTACAGCGTAGAAACGTACTTCTCAAAATAAACATCTTTTTACCCCCTTGTACATTGAAACCTCCCTTATCTTTACTCATCCTATTTTCCATACCCTTTATCCTATGACATGTTAAAAAATGATTATAGGATACACTTCCTACGACTAAAACATTAACCACCGCAAAAAATTTCTATGAAGAAATGTTTAATGCTTCTTTGCCTTGTTGCATTTTTCTCTTGTAAAAAAGATCCGGTCCACACACAGCAAACGCCAGAATATTCATTTGACAGTGACAATAATTCCGGTTTGATGTTCCAGGATAATGAGCCGTTGTCGGTAATGACCTCGACAGACAGGCAGTTTGAAGTAGCTAAAATCATTCGGGTAAGAGCAATAACCGCCGATACTATAGAAATAGCCAATTTTGCGCCGACAGACATTACTGACGCTTCAATCCTGATGACCGTAAGCGGTATGCCTACCCCTCTCCACCTGCTGCATATCAAAGCTATCAGGGCGCACGCGATTCAAAAGATCCGGTATCCATTTATGACCGGTACTGCGAAATGCCTGAACACCAATAACCAGGAGGTAGATATGTCTTCCTATAAAACAACTGGGATACCTCCGGCCAACGCATCTTTTGATTTTGATGGCGAAACAGACCTGATAAAAAAACTCAAAAAGATAGATAGTATCAAATGGGTAATAAGATTCAACGATTATAATACCAGCCAGGATCCTGCTTCAAACTGGAAAATCGCGCCCACAGCAAAAGACTTTCGCCGATATACAGGTCTGTTCATCAATATGGCTTACCATTTCATGAATGACTCTTTGGAAAGATTATATGTCGATGAACCGATTACAGAAAATGATGGCGTTACATTTATAACCGCCGACAAAAAGAAGACCCTGTTTCAGAAGTACAAGGATATATCCTTCATGAAAACGGGCGTGGTTACGCATGTTGATGGCCTTGGTGGCGGGTCCGTATTCGGAGTAGGTAACAGCGTACTGGGCGGATATCTCAGCTCCAGCCCCTGCTTTATTACCATCCATGAAATGGGACATATGCTCGGTTACGGTCATACCTCAACGATGACCTACCCCAAAGACAACCATGGCGCAGTGGTACCTACTGGCCGGGTTTGGAGCGCTATGCTTACTGCCAACGATTTTCCTATACAGAAAAATAACTATTACAAACCTACGGATCTTCAATAAGTGTCACTAAATAGTGGTAAAATAAATTACTCCCGGCAATTAGGGCCGGGAGTAATTTATTTTATTACTGTCCTATTAAGAAAATTAAGAAGGGATCAACTTCTATCCTATCATACGAATGACGGAAATGCCCCGAAAAATTTCGTAAACAACTACCTTGTTTGACGAGTTTATAGGCTATTTTTGAGAACGCTGACGAGCCAGTATACAACTTCGCTGCAGCGTATCGAATAAAAAAGCTGTTAACCATAAAACCGTCAGTATATGAAAACAAAAAAGATTTGGGCTAATTTCGGCGTTCAGGATTTAGAACGTACCACTAAGTTCTACCAGCAACTTGGGTTTAAACACAACGGCGCATCGGATCAACTGACCAGCTTCTTCTTTGGTGAAGAAAACTTTATCATCCATTTCTTTTTGAAAGATATACTTGAACCCGCCATGATGGGACCAATTATTGATTCAACTACTGGAAATGAAATTATATTTACCCTTGCTGTTGCTACCCGGGAAGAGGTGGATAGTTGTGAAAAAGAAGTGCAACAAGCTGGTGGAACAATTGTTTCCAGGCCAGCGGAATTTGGAAAAGGTTATTACGGTTTCGTGTTTGCTGATCCGGACGGTCATAAGTTCAATATCTTTCAAATGTAGTGCTATACCAGCTGAAATATCCAACCCGGAATAAACAGTCGACAATGATAAATAAGAAAATTAAAGGGGCTTTACTGGCTATCTGCCTGATGTGGTGTTCCCTCATGGCCGTTGCCCAAAATACGCCGGCCAAACCGCGGACACCTATTATGGGCTGGGCCAGCTGGAACAACTTCCGCGTCCACATCAATGAAAAGCTTATCCGGGAACAGGCCGATGCCATGGCGCAAAACGGGCTGAAAGCAGCTGGCTACCGGTACATTAACATTGATGATGGCTTCTCTGGCGGCCGGAATGAAAAGGGGGAACTGCAATACAATGCCCAGCGCTTTCCTGGTGGCATGAAGCGACTGTCGGATTATATACATAGCAAAGGCTTGCAGGCAGGCATCTATGCGGAGGCCGGCGTTAACACCTGCGCATCTATCTGGGACCAGGACACCATCGGATCGGGATCCGGGCTCTATGGACACGATGAAAAAGACCTGACCCTGTTATTGAAAACATGGGGATACGACTTTCTGAAAGTAGACTGGTGTGGCGGGAAAGACCTGGGCCTCGATGAGCAACTGCGCTATACACAGATCTCCAATTGGATCAGGGTCATCAAACCAGAGGTGGTTTACAACATCTGCCGCTGGCAATTTCCCGGCAAATGGGCGCCGCTGGTGGCCGATTCCTGGCGGATCTCCGGCGATATCGACAACAATTTCGCGTCCATTCTCAGGATCATTGCACTCAATGCTGACCTCTGGTCCTACTGCTCCCCGGGACATTTCAACGATATGGACATGCTACAGGTAGGTCGCGGTATGAGTTATGATGAAGACAAAAGCCATTTCTCCATGTGGTGTATCATGAACTCTCCCCTGCTGCTCGGCAACGATCTCCGGAAGATCTCCTCACAAACATTATCTATCGTTACCAATAAGGAAGTCATTGCATTAAACCAGGATCCACTCTGCTACCAGGCAAGGAAATTTCGCGATACATTGGGCGTGCAAATTTGGGCCAAGCCACTGATCAGCGTGAGCAACGGGCAGGTGGCGGTCGCACTGCTAAACACCACCAATATGCCGGTAACGGCGGAGCTGAGTATTGGCACCATCGGCTTAAACCCCGATAAACCGGTTACCGTACGCGATCTTTGGAAACATGAAGAGGCAAGGCTTTCTCCTGGCAAACCACCTGTTTACCAACTGCCACCACATGGGGTTGTGGTGTTGAAGATTACCGGCACTAGCATACCATTTAACGTTTTCACGAGAAGTTAAAAACGACGCTAAAATAAAAAGACCTGTCAGCTAAAACTGCCAGGTCTTTTTCGTATCAGAATAAAAAATTGCATAAAAAATTGAGTAACTTAAAAGTTACGCATATATTTGTAACCTAAAAGTTACATAATATAAAAAAGATCACAATGGAACAGCACATCTTATTGTTACAATTGGAACAAAGCCAGGCACAATGCCTTAGCACCTTACAAAACATCCATACCGAAAATGCATCTTTTCGCTTGTCAGAAAATACGCGATCTGTTGGTTTCAATTACAGACATATAGGCGAGACCATTCATTTGTTAGCACAGTTTCTCGGCGTTCCAACTGATGTTCAAGGTACCACGATGGGAAAACCAGATACTGGTCAGGAGTATGATTTAACCACCAGTAAAGCATTATTTGAAAAAGGCTACGATATACTTAGAAAACTTGTTCATACAACGAGTGTTAACAGCTGGTTGGAAGAAATTGACACACCCTGGTTTGGAAAAATTCCAAGAATAAGGCTTTATTCCATCATCCTTTTTCATAATGCACACCATTGCGGACAAATATCATCCGCGATAGTTAATGGGAAAAAATACTAAAATAATTACCATATGGAATTTCATCAATTGCATCATCAGTCCTCCCCTTTTATTTTAGCCAATGTATGGAACGTTAGAAGCGCACAAATAGTGGAAAACTGTGGCTTTAAAGCAATGGCAACGTCAAGTGGCGCCATTGCTGAATCACTTGGTTACAAAGATGGCGAGCAAATTCCTTTTGCTGAACTATGCTACATAGTTGAACGCATCAAAAAAAGCACTTCCATCCCATTTTCTGTGGACCTGGAAAGAGGTTATACAAATAATATGGAAGTACTCCTTGAAAACATCCGGCAATTAATAGATGCAGGTGTTGCGGGTATAAACCTGGAAGATCATGAAGGCGAAGATATTTATCTCAGAAAACTGAGCACTATTAAAAACTACCTGCTTAAAACTCATCAGCAGCTATTTATCAATGCCAGGACAGATGCTTTTTTACAAAAATTGCCAGCTCCCCTGGAAACCACTATCAGCAGGGCGCAACGATACCAGGATGCGGGCGCTGACGGGCTATTTGTAACAGGCCTGCAAGATACTGCCACTATCAAAAAAATAGTGACTGCTACTACTTTACCGGTAAATGTGGTGGGGCTCCCCCAAATTTCATCTGTTGAAATATTAGCCGCGTGTGGCGTCAAACGCATTAGCATGGCGGGCTTTTTATACAAAGCGACTTACCGCAACCTCGAAAAAATCGGCAAAGAAATATTGCTTCAACAATCTTTAGCACCTTTATACTAGAAAGGTGCTCTCCGGATTATTGCTTAAAAGGAAATACACCGGCCTGAGTGTGATGTAAAACGGCTTGTAAGCGATCGCTTACAAGCCGTTTTATGCCGGGAGAATATTTCCCTTAAACCTATTTTTCTTCGATGATTATAAATCCACCTCTTCCTTTTTCGACTTTAATGTCAGTCAAGTTACCAACTAATGGGCCTTTCTGCAAACCTTCTACTTCCGGAAAATAAATGCTTACTTGCTTAGGATTCCATCCCAGTGATTTCCAGTCAACATCCAACCTGATGTTCGTGTTGTTTTCTGCCCAACTGGCATAAACGATCAATAGCTTCTTCGGCTGGCGGTAGACAGTGACCTTTACGTTACTGTCGCTACATTTTACAGGAAGGGCGGGATCCCAGCAACCAACCATCCTGGCGTTCTTTATATCAAACCTGTCCCACAACCGCCAGAGTGCCGATGGATCACAGCCAGTCCACCCCAGTCGTGAGGTCATTCCGAATAGCATACCACGATAAGCATTTCCACAATTATTCAACATTTCACTATACAATCCAAATGGGATACCTGATACTTCCACCAGCCAGTAATCAGGGTTTTCGTTATAATTATAACCCTCACCCAGCCATAAACTATTGAGACAGGGAAATAGTTCCATATATTGGTTAGCCGGGCTGTTCAAGCCATAACTCGGATGAAAATTATTGCCGGAATGAAAGTCAATCAAACAACTGTCGGCCGCTCTGTCCATTACTTTTCTAACCCTTTTCATAATATCCCGGTCATATCCTACTCCATCCAGGTAAATACCCCTTATGCCTACATTTTTCACCAACCAATTCAGCCCTTCCAGGTAATAGTTGTGCCAGCGGCTAAGTCCCTGGGTTCTGATGGACATATCATATTCCGAATTTTCCAAAGGAGTATGCCAGGCAGCATCGTAGTTCTTTCCCAGGTGCTCTACCAGCCAGGGCCCACCAGTCGAGAATAAATTTCCACCGACACCATCATCTGCAAACTGATCTGCCAATTGTGACCCTTTACCTGGTGAGAAAATTTCATCACCCAGGCTACGCAAGGCCCATATCTCCCGGGTATAATTAGTTAACTCCCTAACGGTATAGTATAATTTGGTTCTGATTCCGGCACTCCTGTTAGCGGTCACATATTTCGTTAACGTATCTGTAGCCAGGAACGGATAATTGATATAGGGATTCAGCATATTGCCCTGGTGAATATTCATAACAGTAGCACCCTTTTCTGATGCCTCCTTCCTCCAGTTTGCCAGCGGCGGATCTGCCTGAAAATACCGCTCGCTCCAATGCTCCTGGCTGAGCGGCTTTACAGGTGTGATTAATAACCCAAAATTCAGGTGGATGATCTGTCCCGCCCGAAGCTGCTGCTGCCCCGTGAAAGCCGTTAGCATCACCTTGTCCGCTTCTTCAAGGACATGGCACCCTCCCTTTCCATCGTTACTCCAGTCTTTGTAGGGTCCTGTTTTATCAAAATTGTATAAAGCCCAGTCCGGTGTCTCATTTTTCAGTTTACACTGTAATCCTGCATTCACATCTCCCATCCACAGCATATTGTTGGCTTTCTTTTTTTCCCATTTCCAGTCCCATCGCTCCGGCCGTACTCCTCCTTTACAACCGAGCCCCATCATATAAATAGCAGCTTTCCGTGCATATGGAATTCTCAGTTCCATATTATCTACCATACAATCTTTCAGCGCCTTCATTGTTAATTGGTAGTTGATATAACCGTCGCATTCCATTTTTGCCCAAACCTTCAGCACAATCCCATCTCCTTCTAATTGCGTTTCCCAGCTCACTGCTCCGGCAGATGGCTGATGAACGGCAGGCGCCGGCCCTTTCCATTCAAGTTCTTTTCCATCTCGTACCACCACCATTTTTACCGCGCCATTGAGGATGTCTCTTGACGGGCCATTAACGCCGTCGTTAGATCCCGTAAAGCTGCTGGTTATTTTGTCGGGGAAACCATACTTGTCAAATCGCAGCGTCCTTCCCAATATATTGACCGTCCGTTGTTTTACTACCACAGGTGTATACGGCCGATATACACTATCATCCAGCCCGATATCTGAATCTAACCAGTTCAGTCGCGCGAGTGTAGGTAATTCATTGTAACCTCTGTCTTCAAGGATCATGTCCTTTATCGTTAGTTGTACGGGGACGCTTCTTTCTTTAACACCCTCTGCGGATACTTTAACCTGTCCATGATACACACCCGGCTGCTGATCTTTCGCGATATCCACTCCTATCCATAGGGACTGTACATCCCCTTTGTCTACCAAAACTTCCTTTTTAAATGATTGGCCTAACCAATCTTTACCTTCCAGGTTAAAACACCTGATAGCGGCAGCAGAAATTTTTCCACCTGTTGGATTTTCTAAATCTGAAAATTGAAGACGTAGGTTTTTGAGTGCATGAAAAGCCGCGAATACGCCAAGCTGGTAAACATAAAATTCGTTGCGCGATGCCAGTCCGTAAAATGTGCCCCCTTCTCCTTTCTCTATCCAACGCTGGCAGATAGCGGAGTCCATTCTCACCGGAAATTTTCTATCTTCAGGAAACAGTAGAAAGTCCTTCTCTTTATTCTTCTCCAGTAGCTCCTTCACTTCCTGTTGAGTAGCCATAATCTCCATGGGATAGAAACTGTTAAAGGAATTAATCGCCTCAAAGCGCAACACTTTTGCGTCGGGAAGGTCTTTTATATTTAGCTGCTGTTGCCAGGTTGTACTATAGGAGCTATCTGGCTTCAGGTATGCCGTACTGGGGAAATACCAGCTCCCTCCCAATTTATATGGCATGTAATACAGGTAATACTCTCCAGGCCCTGTGACCGGTTCAAAAATAATGTCGCCATATTCCGCATTTATGGTGAGGGTATAAACATTCTTCACCGGCTTTCCGCTAAATGCATCCACTATTATCAAACCTTTTCTGGTGGGATCATCCCTTCTCCGCCACGGTACATGGACTTTCACCGCGTTACCAGGTTTCCCGACTTCTATTACTGCCCGGTGGTCGCCAAACTCCTTTTCATTCCACTGACCAGTACCATAAGTAGGCAACTGCGCCATTAGAAATTGGCCAGCAATAAGGAGTTCCAGTAATAAAACCCAAAAAATAACTAACCCATACCTAAAACTAGGTGTATTGCCGACGTTCATGCTTTAAACATTTTTCTGATCAATCAATGAAATTACAAGCCTGTGCTTAGATCTACTGCCATTAATTTGATAATTGCCTATGCTTTTTTGATCCCCGGGAAAATGAAAGGCACACTCCTGACATAGGGTTGTCATAATGCGGTACTAGCTTTAGATCATCAAATAAAACTGATACGTTCTTTACCATTACAAACAAATGCTTTATGCAAACTTTATTATCTATCCTGCTTTCCTCTTTGTGGTTATTTGGCAGCGGAGCTGTTGTATTTGCCATTTTGCTACCAAAATGGTTTGAGCAAAATTTCCACCTGGTGGCCCGCGATAAGAAGGACTTTAAATTTATACCTGTTTTGACAGAGAAGATATTGCAGAGTGTAGGTATAACATTGCTGGTAAAATGGACTGTACAGCCTGTTATTGTGTTAACAGCCATTCCCTTGTTACTGATCAGCTGTACTTATCTTTTACAGACTTATTCCACCTATAAGGTGGAGTGGAGACCAGTGTGCCGGATCGCCCTTATTGACAGTTGCCGGATAATTGTAGCGGTAATAATTGCCGGGCTGATATTTTCCAGGGAAATTATATAGCGCTTTTTTTCGTCCTCTTCACCCTTTTTCCCGTGACGCTTGCCTTTTATACTGCAATATCATTAATCAACCAAAATTAATAAGCGTATGAAAGTTTGCGAGGGAACATTCAGGATAACAATCCTGGCAATGGCTGCCGCCATTGCCCTATCGTCCTGTTCATTTTTCAAAACACCGGAGGCAAGGCTGCCACGTAAGCTGGCTGTTAAGGTTTTCAACATCACCCCGCAAAGGGCAGCACTACGGGTTACGGGTGTATACTACAATCCCAACAACTACGGCTTCACCTTTACCGGCGGAGAGCTGGACCTCCGGCTGGATACATTTTACCTGGGACATGTAAAACTCGACACCGTGATGAACATACCTGCCCATGCTACCTTCACTGTGCCTGTGATAGAGGAGCCTGATTTTGCAAAGCTGGGCAATAGCGGCATCAATATGGCCGATTCTGTGCTGGTGTCGTTTTCTGGTACCATGGCAGGGAAAGTGGGATGGTTCTCAAAAAAAATCGATATCAAATACCAGGGCAAACATTTCCTGGATATAAGTTTCTAACAGGATCAGGATGCTTCCTCTGCTTATTTTCTAATCTAATTCTAATCAACATATAACATCAATAACTATTTACAGATTAAACTTTTTGATTATAATAAAGTCTACAATCACTATATAGTATAATCTGTAAAAGCACATGAAAATTTTATCACTATGCCTGCTGTTCCTGCCTTCAATACCTTTATTGGCGCAGCAACACGATTCGCTGTCAACTACTGGCAACGAACAAATGATAACAGCCCGCAACGAAGGACCCAAACCACGTTTTGGTGCGGGCCTGGAATACCTGAGCGACAACGTATATGCCGGCCGGAAAGACGCCGCCCGCATCCCGTATTTGTCCGCTACACTAGGCTATTATCATAAATCCGGGCTATACGCGGAGGGCGCCGTTTCTATGTTAATGAATAATAGTACCCGTGTGGACGCCGGCATATTTACAGCCGGATATATGTTTTCACAGGGTAATTTTGATGGAGAAATCAGTGCCTCCAAATTTTTCTATAATACGCTGAGTGATAACGTACGGTCGGAAGTAAAGGGTGATGCGCATGCCAGCCTTGCCTATGATTTCAATGGAATTATCACAGCGGCAGCAGACGGGTATATGAATTTCGGGGCAAAAAACGACTATCTAACAAAGCTTGCATTGGAACATAGTTTCGACCTGTTCAACGATCACCTGAACATCACCCCTACCGTAGCAGCTAATGCCGGAACACAACATTATTATGATAACTATTATAACAACCGTCGCCTCAGTCCTGTGGTAAATGTAAGCAAGAAAAAGAAGCAACGCCAACCACCTGCGGTGACAGCAGATATGAGCAATGCATCCAATTTTACTATTTTAGATGATGAACTGAGCTTACCCATATCTTATACCATTCATAAACGGCTCAGTTTCTCGTTTGAACCAACTTATGCTATTCCATTGCATCCGGCAGTACTTACCTTAACAACACTGGCTACCAAAGAATCAACGGTAAAAGTAGAACCTCTGCATAACCAGTTCTATTGGTCTTTTGGTATTACCTATGAGTGGTAATGCGTGCTCCTCATCATTAAAACAGGCCGGCCAATGTTTAATGGATGAATAGGGTAAATATTTTTTGCTGATAACCTGGTTAAGGTTTACTGTATTTGGACAAACAATTTCGTTTGTCCATTTTTTTTTTGCAGATATCCTTAATATTTCCTAGCTTCATATTCCAGAGCCTACAATACAAGTTCGAGCCCCTTTTTTACAATAGTTTTTGGAGATGTAACCTCAAGAATTTCAGCGTTTGGTGTTTTTAAAGCATATCTTTTTGAATTGTCGGAATCTGGTACAATTTAATTTCAACATTTTGTAAACTTTAACCGCAAATCAAGTCGTATCGTACTGGCGTTATGTAGCTAGGACCGTGTTGTCGATTATTTAGATGTGTCTACCCCTGAATCCTACTGCTATTGCCCTATAGTTGCACATTACCATATCATTATCATTAGCTTGTCGATTATCAAACGACACGGATAATCATTGCCTCTATGAAAGAGCATATCATTATTAAAGTTGCAGGAAGCATCCGGGATCAACTTCCGGCCAACATTCCCTACTGGATTGATTTTATCAACGATAAAACAACTGTAGTGGAAAGATTCCACCCCGACGTGGACCGCATCTTTAATGATGTGAACCGTAAGTTCTGGACCACACGGGAATATAAACCGCATACCGCGGAATGGAGTGCTGATGAAATGCACGCCGGCCTGCATCTCACTTTCCGGATTATTCTCCAGGAAGATGGGAAGTTACCCGATGAAGTGATACAGCGGATCGGGCAACTTCCGTTCATTGTGCAGGTACGCACGCTGCTGTTAGGCACTACCGAGCTTCCCCGCGAAGTAGCGGGCACGCTCACCATGGCCGTTACCGATCCCGGTGATTTGATCTATCTGCCTTATGCCAAAGAATGGACGCGGGGCGTGAAAGACGTGCGCGTAGCTGTGCTGGACACCGGCGCCAACTTCAGTCACCCTGAGCTGGAAAATAAAATTGTACTCAGAAAAAACTTCGTCGATCTGCAAGGACTCGATACCTCCGCATTCATTGGAGACGTATTGAATGTAGATGCGCTACCCGAAGACCAGGTAGGCCATGGTACACACGTATCCGGCATATTGGCGGCCAAAGGATTAAAAATGAACGAAGGCGTTTGCCCCTCGTGCAGCCTCATGGTAGTACGGGTACTCGCCGCTATGAAAAGTGGCAACCGTATCGTAGGTGCGGGCATTGTTGATAATATCAACAACGGTATCAAATGGGCTGTAGATCATGGCGCCGACGTAATCAATATGAGCCTGGGCATAAAGCATTCCGGCGGAGGACTTCCACATGAAGACATCGTAAAATATGCGCTTAGTAAAAACGTAACGATTGTAGCCGCCAGCGGCAACGATGGCACTGATGAAAAATATTATCCCGGCGCGCTGGACGGCGTTTTTGCCGTGGGTGCAGTAGATGGCTCCGGCCAGGTAACAGGTTTCACTTCCTATGGCGCCAGCATCACGGTAGTAGCACCCGGCTCCAACATCTACAGCTCTTACCTCAACAATGGCTATGCCCTCTCCTCCGGAACTTCCCAGGCATCGCCGTTCGTGAGCGGAGCAGTGGCCCTCATGAAATCACTGGCCTACGAAAAAGGCCGCAAGCTTACAAATACAGATATCAATTATATCCTGAGAAATACATCTGACAGGCTCACCAGCAAAGTAAGGGATCAGAAGGCCGGATTCGGCCTGCTTAACCTCGCAGACTCATTCAAACTGTTAAACGCTATTTTATCATAAATTCTTTAAACAAAAAGTCAATGGCAACGCTCAATTTTTTCCCTACAAACGGCGTTAAAATACGCAGAACAAATGTCACAACAAATGGCGTCACTGCTGATATTGATGCCAATGTGAAAGAGCAGCTGGTGTATCTGAACGATCTCCTCAGTAAACCCATCTACCAGAAAGATGACAATGGAGAATGGACCGGACCAGATGGTACGTTTATCCAGGACTTTATAACTGCCTCGCTGAAAACCAGGCGCTATGGCAGCAGGTACAAAGATGAACTGCAATGGGAAGAAGGTAGCCTCCTTAGCAATATCTACAGGGCTATCAATGCCAACAGCTACCTCAACAACGGCAGCACCGTCCATTACAGCCTCGAAGAATACATCGATGCAGAAGATAAACTCTCCCTGCTGAAGTTCGATTTCTCCGACAGGCTGATGAATAACTGGAATAACCTCGACATCAATCCACGCACCATACTCAACTATTCCGGTATCGTCAACTACCTGCTGGCCATGGGCTATAACGCAGGATACCAGGAAATCAATGGTCTCACCAATTTCATTTTTGGCAACAGATCCGGTAACCGCAACATCATCAGTTACGGGCAGGTAAGCGCCGCACGCGAGTATATCCACGCAGAAAAAGTAGACGTAGAATACAATACCGACACCGCCCAGATCATCCAGGATATCCTCAAAAACAATCCTTCTTTCTCCTCACAATCCTTCTACCCCTTCATACAAACCACGGTAGCAAACTATGTGAGCAACAGCAAAGAACTGGATCTGCTGAAAATATCGAAATACTATGATGATATACCGGCAGCGATGATTCCCCGCCTCATCAGGATGATCAAAGCATCTGTGCTGCCAGTCACCAAAACCAATATCGATACCCTCCTGCCCATTTTCATGAACGACATTGAAAATACGCCCGGATGGCAGGACGATACTTCAGATACTGATACCAGCACCAGCCAGGGTGCGCCTGACTTCAGCGTTACCTTCCTCGATGAAGATAATGCCGTGGTACAGATCCTCTCCGACAATATCCGCTGCGCGGCCCAGATGTTCTACTCCATGACCCTGGGCGACGAGCTGGATGTGTTTAATGTGGTTAATTTCTTCACGCACAAATATATGGTCAGGGGAAATATACAGATCTCCGACCAGCAGCTCCGGGAAGACCTGCAGCTGTATGTTTTCTCCAATAAATTCACTAACCCCAAAACCGGCAAGATCGTAGACAGAACCCGCCCTGCAGAGCGCATGATGTTCTACAAACAGGTGTTCAACTACGGCAATGCACCGGTTACAGAAGATGTGGTAGTGAATAAAGAGTTTCCAAAATACTGGCGTATACTCATTATGGAAGTAGCCAAGTATATCCAGAAAGCGCAGGATAGTCCAAACCCCGACAGCTACGTATCCCGTCAAACAGTGATGCAGGCAGTGGAAGATCTGCAATATAATCTCTCTACCCACTGCTCCGGTATGGCTAATGTGATATCACCGATTATCTACGATGAGCTGTACTTCGTTATCAAACGCATCCTCAGTCACCCTGAAATAGTGAAACAACTGGTACCTGCGGGCGGCAACTGGTGGAAGGTAGTGGAACTGCTCTATGAAGGCATGAAGCACCAACGTCCGAAGACAACTATCCTCTACAATAAAGCCAAACTGGGTTATGCTATTCTTAACTCCATCGCCGATTACAACCCGGTAACCTTTGAAGACGACACCCGCTTCTCCACCTTTATCAGTAATGTGGATGCCTTCATCATCAGCCAGGCGCAACTGCAAAACAGGGACGATGATGACGACACCAGCACCAAAGATGACCAGGATCATAAACGTATCAAAGGCCGTGACAGGGACCGCGATACCGACAGCGACGACAAAGCGCCGGAAAAAGCCACCGCGCCTGCCGGCAAGGATGAGTGGGACTTTTGACAGACCAGGCATTTGTTCAATTAATCAATCATTCAAAAGTATAACCAGCTATGGATATCAATGTAATACCATCCAAAGGTCAGATCCGGGAATTTGCCAGGGCGCAGGCAAGAGAAGTATTGGGCAGCAGCGATGTGTTCAGGAATATGCCCCTGGAAGACCAGAAAAGCATCTACCTGTCACTGATAGATGACTATACCGCCAAACAGATGAAAAAACACGGTATAGAAGAAAGTATGGCCACCGACAGCGGAAAAGATATGGGCTACAAAGGCTATGACCCCGGCTTCCAGGGCGACACGAAGTCTTTCAAGGAACTGGTGGACTCTGTGGACTTCCCAAAATTTGTGGCCGACCTGCTGAAAGCAGTGTTCGACGCTAACCTCAAAGTAATGAAAAGCCAAACAGACAGCTATATCAAACTGATGAAGGAAGCCACCAAATCTACTGCCGACTTCATCAAAAAAGTAAAGGATGACGACACCTTTGCACGGCTGGCTGAATCACGGAGCGATAAATACAACGTAACCACTGAAAAGCAAGCCGACGGCAGCTCCAAACTGGCGCTCACCAATCCCGAAGGCGAGAAACAGGATCTCGAAGATGCGGAAGTGAAAAAACATATCCTGGAAGCCAAAATAAATATGGCGAAAGAACACCGTGCCGCATTGCGTGAAGTATTACTTATGGGCGTAACCCGCCTCGTTGTAGAAAAAGGTGAAATAGACGCACAGGTGGAATTCAGCATCAAAGCCACCCGCGCCAGCACTGCCCACCACGACGATCAGAACATCAACACGGTGAACAC
Source organism: Chitinophaga eiseniae (assembly GCF_012641265.1). Lineage (GTDB taxonomy): Bacteria > Bacteroidota > Bacteroidia > Chitinophagales > Chitinophagaceae > Chitinophaga > Chitinophaga eiseniae_A. The sequence goes on from NZ_JABAHZ010000001.1 coordinate 1,304,568, forward strand.
GCATGTGGAAGCAGATGGCGGCATACTGGGATCTATATTCGGCGGACCAAGTATGACCACCGATATCACCAACACCAATATCCAGGTAAACACGTCCGATAAAAAGGCGACCGATGACCTCACCGCTAACCTCAAAGGACATGTAAACATCAAATTCAAAACAGACTACTTCAAACTGGACAACTTCGCCAATATGTACGCAGACGGCGGCGTGGCAGCCCTTAAACCTGCTGGTAACACCCCTGCTATTGCAGCGCCGGCTGTTGGCGCACCTCATTAATAACTTTCGGATATGAGCCTGGCTATTTTACATTGGGAATCGGCAGACAACCATAGCTATCACTTTAAGATAGATATCGGTACCAACGAATATTACCAGTTCAAGATAGGCAAGCAGATCATTACCAGGGCCGGGATCCAATGGGTGGATGACATTTCGAAGGTGACGCCTTTCCAGCGAAAAAAGAAGCTCACCTTCCTGGGAGACAGTGAAGAAGAAGTAACACTACCCAAAAAGTATTTTGACCGCGAAAACTGCCTCGTGCAGCTGTGCAGTGCCAAAGACAGCAACGGCAGAGCGCCGGCAGTTTCCAAAGTAATCAGGATACCTGTTGCCATGCAGCAGATCAATACAATGCACTTTAATCTCTCCTCATCAGCAAGTACTATGATGGACACTACAGATTTCAACCCCGTAAGGAATATAACCGCCGAGCAACAGTCGCTGTCGCAGCAAACTTCTGTGGAGGATATCCTCGGAGGCCTTGTCAGGGCGGTACTGCCGGCAGCCATCAGCTACCTGAACCCGCAAACCACTACCGCTGCTCCGGGGAGTGGTGCTTCAGGCAACAACAGCAATACCAACATGCTTACCAACCTGCTCGGCGCCGTACTGCGCGCCGTAGCGCCATCCATACCCGGGTTCAGCGGACAACAGTCAATAAGCTATGCTGCTGACAGTGATAACCGTTTCGGCAACTATAGCGATGACCTGCCCGGCAACAACCAATTTTCGAAACCGTTCGTATTTGGTATTGACGATGCGCTCCTGGCCAGTATGGCCGGACCTATTATCCAGCAAGGGTTACAGCTGCTGCCGCAGCTGATCAATGCCGCCAATCAGCATAAACTGCAAACGCTGCAGGCCAACAACCAGCTCATGAGCACACTGGCCGGCGATGTGCAGCGCAGGATGATGATGCAACAGTTGATGCAGAACCAACCTGCTGCAGGAGGCACGCCCAATATCAATCCCGCTGTACTGGCGCAATTACTGGCCCAGTTGCAGAACGCGCAACCGCAGCCAGCCCCGGCTCCTGCCCCGGCGGCTGCCGCACAGTCCCTTTCACTGGACAATAGCGTCTATTCACTCAGCAACGGGGTAATACTTACTTTCGAATCGCTGAAACTTACACCGCACAATGGCAAAGATGTATTGCTACTGCAACAGTCTGATAAAATCATCTTCAAAATAAAATTAAATGTAAGTTCATCTCCCAAAAACCCATTACCACGGGCAATCTATACTTTCTACTTCAAGGATCCAGCTACCAAACAACTTCTCCTGGAAAAAACATTCCGGAAAAAGGATATTGTAGCTAATACCATTATGGAGTTTGAATTCCTGAAAAATGAAATCAGCAGCATCCCGTTGAACAGGAATATCGAAATATTCGCGGAAATGCGCTGGAAAACATCCGGGGAGAAAGTATATAAAGCAATAGGCAACACCACCGCGGTATTTGTACAACGCTATTTTGTGCAAAGCCAGGGAGACGCTGTTTCCGGCGAAAAAGAACTGACCGACATGAAAGTATACCGGTCGTTCTGGAACAAAGTATGGCAGTCGCCCTCATTGGGAAAATCAAAATCGCTCTGGGAATTAAATGTAGACGCCAGGTACACCGTATCCCTTTCCGCCGATCATACAGCTAACGGTATCACCCCTACGAAGCTGTCAATCGATGAAAAGGATAAGGAAAGTCTCACCGACACGACTTCCGGCAGGATGAAGGCCGGCATAGAGTTGAGTATCACCGAGCTTAACAAGCTGCTCGGCGGATGGGATGGCAATACTCCATTGGAGAACGAACAGCTCAGCGCTATCCGGAATACCGGATTTGCAAAATCCAACACAGCGGAAATGATCTATAACATTAAGCTGAGAGGCAGAACCTACGAACAGGGTATGGTATGGGTAGTACCGGTATTCAGGCTTTTCGAGATCACGCTGGGTAAGGTGGAATCACTCAGCCCGGAAGGATATGTAAACCAGACGACGAACACTAAAGTAAAATTTCCACTGCCGGTAAGTGTCAGGATATTAGGCCTCAAATCAAATAATCAATAAGCATATGAACTACCCTTATATATATGGTTTGTCGGACGACGACAGCAACGAAACAAAGCAGGATGATGCTGCGGATGCCTACAAATTTGAAGGCTTTGAGATAGAAGTAAATGTAAAAGTGGTATTGAACCCGGTTACAAAAATAAAAGTATCATGATAGACGAAGCATTCATCTCCTTCCGGGAAATCGTGGACAAACTGCTGGATATCCCGGGAGATTTTACCGATGAAGAAAATGGTGTTCATTCCTACATCTATGAAATAGAAATAGGAACGCCGATAGAACTGGATGTAAGTGTAGATGAAAACGGTAAAGTGACGATAGGCAGCATCCCTCCGATGTACCGGGTGGCTACCAGTTTCCTGCCGTCTTACCATAGTGTTACGATAAAAGCTGAAAAATACATCGCACCGGAACATGGCGAATGACAACAAATACTGGAATCTTGAAGACTTTGTCGACTCGCTGGTCGTAGAGCTGGATAAAACCCGCGAAACGCTGGCCATCAAAGCTATCAATAAACCGCTGACCTACACGGTGAAAGACCTGGCTATTGATCTCAACATCTTCCCCACTTTTGATGGAGATACGATCAGGTTCATTACCGCACAGCCAGGGCAGCAGGGAGCATCCAAAGTGAATATACAGTTGGGGTCCATTACCGACCAACAGGTGCGGGCTACCACCAAAATTTCTGGATTGAAGAATGATACCAAGATAGACGATATAGGCGTAGATGAGAAAACACGCAATAAATTACGCAAGATGGGCGTCAATTCTGTTGATGACCTGCAACAGGTAGAAAAAAGGCAGGTAGACATACAGCGGGCATCCGATAACGAAATTGATTACAAAACACTGGCTAACCAGATCCAGAAATCCAGGAGGAACATGACGCCTCCAAAAGTAAATGGGGTAAGCCTCTCGCTGGATGACAACAAGCGTCCGTACCTGCATGTAAAAGGCGAAAACTTCACACTTGATCCACGGTATCCACCAGTAACGGTGATCAACAACCAGCTGGCAGAAGTGATGGAGTTTAATACCCATGAGGTGAAAATATTGCTGGACAGACAACATATCACACAAAATGAATCGGAGCTGATTATGACATTTGATCCTTATACGCTGGTAAAAATGAATATCCGGATCTAAAATGCTAACCGTATATGAAGAAGAAGAAACAAATACCTTACACTTGCTACGATGATGTGCTGAGCAGCTATTATGGCTGTCATCGCCCGCCCAGGAAGAAAAGGAAGACCCTGACGATGAGTTTTGACAATGGTGAAATACTCCCCGGGAAAGACAGCGAGCCTTTCCAGGAATATATTGTGGCAAGCTCCCTGGATAAGGATGGAGATGTTTTCGATGAATACGTGGTACAATCTTATTCCGTTGCGGAAGATAATAGCGGTGAAGAATATGTAGTGCAATCATTTTCGTATAATGATGATAGTTATGAATCCCCTTACCAGGGAACCGACTTCATATCTACTTCCTCCACCGTTAGCCAGAACCAGGACCTGCAAACTGATGTACTGGATCCGCTATCCACCGAAAAAGCCGCAGACGCTCCTTCTTCCGACAAACCGGATACAGATGCACTGATCAATGATATTAAAGGGTTGCAACAACAAAACCCTCCAACCAGTATTGCCCCTGCCGACAACAGCGGCTCCTTGTCGTCGCGGGAGGAAGAAATAGTGAACGATCTGCAGGCCATACTTTCCGGCAAAAAGGTGTATGATCCGGCTTCAAAGAAAACGGTCAACCGGGAGGATATTGGTAAGCAACAATCTGTTGAGGACAACAAACCTGCGCCAGCGCCCGATCCTGGCGCCAAAAACGAGCATGCTATTTTTGACCGCATCGCGCAAAATATGAAGTATGCCAATGCCTACAATCTTGGCACCATACAGGTAGATACAGAAGAACTGAATAATCGTTTCAATGATTTCGACAAAGTACCGGAAGCACCGGCCAAACGCCCGGCCACTCCTGCCCCGCCGGCAGCTCCTGCACCTGCCCCGGTGAGCCAGCAGGAAGACTTTGATCCCACCGAATTCATACGCGACCTCGATGAAATGCGTAAGCAAGGTCAGGGGCAGCCTGTAGCCACTGTTGAAGCGCAGCCGGCGCCCAGTACACAGATGAGCCCTCCCGGCGCTACTGCGGCGGATTTCCCTCCAAGGCCCACCAACTTACGCCCGTTACACACACCCGAACGCGCCGCGGAATTTGGCACCTTCGCCTATGTGGCAGACCCTACTACCTTCAATGGCGATGGTATCCGCGTAACAGATAATTGGGTACACGATAACATCATGAGTGTGAGCATACCACAGTTGAATGGGAAGCAGGCGAACGGACACCCGATACAACATGGCTCTATCCTCTTCCACCGCGCGGGAGCCGACAGGCTACAACGCCTCTGGGCAGCGTGGGAAGCCGCGGGACTACTGGACAGGGTGCTTTCCTTTGAAGGTGGATATGCTGCACGCTTTATACGGCACACAGAAAACCGCAGCCCAAGGCCGCTGAGCAATCACTCCTGGGGCACTGCATTCGACATCAATGCCTCTCAAAACCCATTTGGCCAGGAACCTGCACAGATGGGGCAACCAGGCTGCGTAAGAGAATTGGTGGCTATCGCCAATCAACATGGGTTCTTCTGGGGAGGCCACTTCAACGGGCATAAAGATGGGATGCATTTTGAACTAGGCAAAACAATTTAATTTTCTCAGTTATACAATCCGTTTAAAATGGAAAACCGTTTCATCGAAATAGACAGCCAGATAGGCACAAAGCGCAGGCGTAATGGCTATGCCAGTGCTGCATCTATTGTAGATAGATTTGCTAATTCATTTGATGCTGTAGACTATACCGTACCCGGCCTGGTAGCCCCGCTACGGCAGCCAACCGGCATGGTGTGCTGGGCTACTGTTGCCACCATGATGATCAGCTGGCGGCGGCAGGCGTCTCTCTCCATTGAAACAGCCATGGGTAACATTGGCGCCATGTATCTCACGAAATTCAGAAACAACCAGGGCCTTAGCGCCTCAGAAAAAATACCCTTCCTGACGGCTGCCGGCATGCAGTTCGAATACCCGCAAAGTCTCACTGTTGCCGGTTGGGAGCATCTGCTGCGCAGCTATGGCCCCATATGGGTCACTACCGCCGAAGGCTCCGACGCCCACTTTGGTATACATGCGCGTCTCATGACCGCCATCCGCGGTAATGGCAATGCCGACGATACCCAACTTACCATTGTTGACCCGGCAAGCGGCACTACCTACCAGGAAAAGCTCGCCGACTTCCTGGTAAAATTTGAAAGAGAAGTACGTGTAAGCCAGGCCTGGGATGGCAGGATACAAATCGTACATTTCGCTGCAGCAACTGCTACCGCTCATTCGCTGTCGGATGATAACTATACGGAAATAATGTCCGTCATTTCATCAGGGGGCGTAGATCTTATTAAAAGACTGGAAGGATTCAGGGCACAGCGGTACAACGACCAGGCCGGTCACTGTACTATCGGCTATGGCACCTTGATCCATAAAGGTAATTGTAACGGTAGCGATCCTTCAGAACAACCTTATCTCAGCGGCATTGATGATGCCAGGGCTACCGCACTGCTTACTGCCCGCCTCAACGACTTCCAGCAGGCAATTAACCAACAGGTAACTGTAACGCTCAACCAGAACCAGTTTGATGCCCTGGTGAGCTTTGTATATAATATTGGTACTGATAATTTCCGGAGATCCACCTTACGCCGGCTGCTCAATCAGGGCAATTACAGCGCCGTTCCCACAGAAATGCGCAAGTGGGTAAAGATACGGCAGAATGGTGCGCTGGTGGACTCACAAGGGCTTATCAACCGCCGCAATGCCGAAATTGCGCTGTATAATACGCCAGTATCAGGTGCTGCGCAGTCGCTCTCCCTGGACTATACCAGTTATATGGCCGAAGCCAAACGTTTTGCGGAAGACTTTTCTGTACAGTCCGATTTTATCCAGCAATATGGCCAGAATGCCACAGATAGTATGCGTCAAACACGTGTACCCGCTTCCGTTACCCTCGCACAAGCCGCACTGGAATCAGGCTGGGGCAGGCATGCACCCGGCTTCAACTTCTTCGGCATTAAAGCGGGCGCGCACTGGACAGGCGCCACACAGCTGTTAACCACTACAGAAGTGCACAGCGATAATGACCGCAGCAGGCACCCCTACCCGGAAGTTATCTCCATAGAACAATTCACCGACAACAACGGTAACGTCAAATACCGGTGGCGGGTAAAAGATACCTTCCGGTCTTACGCCAATGCTGCAGAAAGCTTCGTTGACCATGGCAATTTCCTTGTCAACAACAGCCGGTACCGGCCAGCATTCAACCATACAGACGATGGGCGGCAGTTTGCCAGGGAGATTGCGCGGGCAGGATATGCCACCGATCCCAATTATGGCGACACCCTTGTGCAGCTCATTGACCGTAACAACCTTACCCGTTTTGATGTGCCATCAACACCAGCGCCTGCCGGCAACGGCAGCACAGGCGCGCCAGCTGTGTCGGGAGCCAACAGCAGCACTATCCAGGAATTTGCCAGCGATATCCTTTCCGGCCCCAACAGGGCATCTATCCCACAGGCGATACGGCAACAACTGGAATATGTCAGGGATCACGGCAACTATACGTTGAATGGTAACACCTTCACGCCGTCGCTCCCGCTGCTGCAAAGCATCGCGCAGATTATGTACTTCTCACTGGATCATAACAAAACCGCTAACCCGGCCTTCAGTATCCTCAGCTATATACGTCCGGCGTCCTCCCATCACTCCAATGGCACGGCCGTAGATATCAGCCATATTGACGGAAAACGCATAGACGTCCGCAACCAGCAGCAATGCCTGGATGCCGTAGTGGTGGCCATTAACAACCTGGCTCCCGGCGCTTACGCATTAGGGCTACCGCGGCCGCCGTATGCAGATGGAGCCGGTGCAGAACATGATTTTGCCACCTACAACAGGCATATCACGGTGTATAACGATACCCACCCACCTACCCTGATGACACAGTACCAGGATCTGCCCACCACAGGTAACTTCTTCCTGCCTAACCGCTGGAACGAACATTCGCCTACCGGCAGCACGGCTACCGACTTAAATCATATCACCAATGAAACATCACGCAATACCCTGCGCACTGCCATCAATAATGCCCAGGGACGAGGGGTGAATATCCGCTACCTCTTTGCCGATGCGCTCGATCACCTGCATATTCAGGCGCTGTAAATATTGACCGGGGCCGCTAACCAGGTCATTATGCCCCCGGGTTATAAAAAAAGTGTGTATGGCTCTCAACGCAGCCATGCACACTTTTTTTATAACCTGCCGGTAAATGAGAATAATGAGTCAAAATTGATTTTTCTCAATTTTTCTCTTGAAAAGTATCAATTAAAAGAGAAGAGATATAACCTAGCTTTGCCCCGCGTTATTGTTCTGAAAGCTAGCTACCTGATGAATTGCTGTTACCATTTGTAGCCACTTGCCTTTTATTGCTCACGCTAACATTCAGTTTACTCAGAATTTATGATCAAATCAACTTTAGACAATATGTCGTCGAAGCCCATTTGGTATGCAAATGATGCGGCGTTTGACTGGTTATACCCGGAGAGGATACAGCAATTATCAAAGCGGCATTGGACGCCCATGGAGGTTGCAAAAAAGTCAGCTAAATTTTTGTCCGGCGGGGCAGGAAAAAGAATCCTGGATATCGGAAGTGGTGTTGGCAAGTTTTGCTTAATAGGAGGATATTTTTTCCCCGAAGCAACATTCTCGGGCGTTGAGCAACGAAAAGAACTGTTTCATTTCGCGCAGGCCGCCAGGGAAGTAACGTGTAGGGGAAATGTTGATTTCATCAACTGCAATTTCACCCAGGTAGACTTTGACGAATATGATCATTTCTATTTTTACAACTCTTTTTTTGAAAACCTGGTTGATGAAGGGCAGATAGATCAGCAAATAGAATACTCCACCAGCTTATATAATTATTACGCCGGTTATATGTTTAAATCCCTGGAGAATAAACCAAGCGGCACAAGACTGGTAACATTTCACAGCATGGAAGATGAAATCCCTCCCAGCTATCAATTAGTGGATGCTACAGTAGACTTCTTATTAAAAATGTGGATAAAGAGATAGGTACAACTAATAATTAAAATTCAGATAATGACAGCGGATAAGGATAGTTATTTATTATCAGTGACGGAAAAATTGAAATTGGCCCAAAATAATGAGCAGGTAGAGCTGATCATTTCAACTGCCTTCAATGGTATTGCACATGCCGGATACCAGGGAATACAAAAAACTTTCATCTCGCAGCTACAGATCTGGCTAGAGCGTCTGTCTCCCCTTGATTGGAACAGCACTCAATGGGCATGTTTTCGCTATGCGCTAATTTATATAAAAAAGCCCTCTTTAACAGCATTAAGTGTGAGGATAAGCAGCTAAATTTTTCCATCAGAACAGTAAGATTGCACAAGCAAAATACAGATGCTTCGTCATATAGGCAGAAAACGGAACTACCGACATAATTTACGATTAGCAGTACTTCTATGCTTCACCGCGGGAATGGTGAATGCAGCCGGCCTATTTGCGTTCTCCGTATTAACTACTAATGTAACCGGGCATGCGGCACTACTGGCACATAAACTGGCCACAGGTGATCTGAGATCGGCCCGTATGGTGGGTTTATGGCTGGTACTTTTTCTGGCCGGAGCATTCTTTTCCAGTTTTTGTATCGGAAGATCGGGACAAAACAGAAGATTGGGCTATACAGTTCCCATAATAGCTGAAATTACTATCCTTGTGCTCGTAGGTAGCTTCGGGTATACTTTTGATCGTTCGATTATAAAAACGGAATATTTTGCTGGCAGTCTTCTTTTCGCGATGGGCATGCAAAACGCCCTGGTATCCACCATCTCAGGCAATGTAGTTAGAACTACGCATCTAACCGGCATGTTTACAGATTTGGGGATTGACCTTTATGCGCTGATGTCAACATCACCTAAAAATAATGGCAGCATTCGAAAGAAAATTATGCTACGGCTGGTGATCATATTTTTCTTTCTTACCGGATGTATTTTGGGAGGATATATCTTCCTACATTTAAAATATTATACTTTTTTCATCCCTTCCGTTACACTTGTCGTTGCCATGTTTTATGATGCATTCCGTGTTCGATTTTCAAAGATGGTTCACCGGATCAAAATACGGGACAGGAAAAATCAATGCCGATCTTCGGCCTCAGGATCATAACCTATATAAAAGGTCAGGTATAAAGTCCGGGAAAGCCTCATCAGCACAGGCATTGATAGGGTAAGTATAATGCCATTCACGATTAGCCAATGAAAAATACTATTATCTCTCCACGTTATACCAAATATCAGCCAATACCAGGTTAAATTAAAAATGGAAAACATAACTGCCAACACATAACTTACATATCCCGTTCCGTACCAAAATCCAATCTCGAGTTCTGTTCGCTGGCCACAAACCGGGCAATTATCCTGCATATCCAGTACTTTATTTAAATCGTAGGGATTATCGTTCTTAAATAACTTCCCTTTTCTACAGCGTGGGCATTTATTCTTTAGAATACTTGAAATAAAACTCGATTTCTTCATGCTATGTCTTTTCATCTTCTTTCTCTTATTACCTGGCTGGCAGTTTTCTTTAGAAATAATTAATGCGCTACGCTACTCCGAATTAACTTTTGGTAGTTTTCTGGTGACAAGAGAGGTTCCTGGTTGTGAAATTTCAGGGGCGTTACAAAAAATACCCATCCTTTGTCTTGTGGGCTCTCCAGGATCAGGTTTAGATTTCCGGATAGCTGCTGGTTCTGTCCGAGATATTTGCAGGGAATAGGAGCAAGTATAGGGATGATTTCGTTGGGGGTATGGATTTCAGCCACCACGGTTCCCCGGTCAATAATGCCTTTCGGACTGAACCATTTTATATTAATAATATTTTCAATACCCTTTAATCTAAATGAAGAAACACCCACAAATCCGACTGATCCGTTAACATCGATCCACTCGTGGTTAGACGTAAAATGGATCCGCGGGCGGGAAACTATTGATCTTTTCATGCTGCAAAGGTACCTTCGATACTGTTTGATTTAACTGATACTTTGCAATGCAAAAATTGCGAAAAGTCATTTTTTCAGCACTCATCAACGCCGCTACCTTTACGGCGTCATCAACGAATCGAACTTTTCCGCAATCCTGCCGGGATCAATACCTGCAGCAAACTCACTGATCAGATAATGCCGATTATCTCTTGGCGCCAAACGCCATACATTTGTCCCATCTTCGAAAATATGGTTATAGCCACGGTCTTCTAACCTGAAATAAGGCAGATATCCTTTGACAGCCACATACACGGCAATAATGTCGGCACTGTGGTGCCAGCTCCTGTTCCAGCCTTCCAGGAAAAGTTTATATGCATGCGCCATCGGGGTATGTTTATATTTTTCCTGGAAAAAAATCCTCCCCGTTTGTATACTATCAGCAAAAGCACCTCCTCCGGTGAAATATATGCGCGTGGGCCATTCCGCCACCACATGCTGGGTAGAACGGGGGTCTGGTTTAAAATTGCCCCAAGGATTTGGATCCAGATCGGCTGGATATCGGCCTCCCATACAAACCATGTGTTTTACCTTCTTTTTTACCAGGTCGCTGCCATTCAACCCGCTAAACTGGTCCGGTCCTGACTTTAGCAGGTTGGAAAGATTGGTAAGATCCCCCACTGTAACCACCACCACGCTGGTATCTTGTTGGGAGGCCAGTATTTTCCGATACAGCATGGTAGCATCCGGGGTATTCTCTTCTAATTGGGGGTTATGCTTAAACTCACCGCAAAGGCTGCGTGCATACTTGGACTTATGGTATACCCCAAATCGTTGCACTGCGCCAATCGGAATGTCTGGCCTGCCGTACCAGGTATTGATTACATCCACTACCCCCGGCGACCAGGGGTTAAGGCTGGATACCATAATAGCCAGTATTTCCGCATCTCCCTGATGGGCAAAACCGTGGAGCATGGCCAGCGCCCCCACATCATCCACATCCGAATCCATGTCCGTATCAAAAATGATTTTTACATTTTGAGCTAAAGCAAGATGGCACAAGAGCAGGTTAATGAGCAATAACCCGATAAACTTCGTTTGTTTCATTTGGTTTTACAACTTTTAACGGGGCGATTTTGGTGTGTTTTTCAAACGTGAAATATTCCCCTTTTGTAATAAGACGCGCAAATGAGGATTTAGGACCTATGGGATGATTTTTTTTCTTTCAACGACCGCAGGATAGTTACCTGCTTTCGGCTGCTCAATGATGAAACTGCAGTAGGTATTTCCTTTACAAATAGTATATTTAAGAAAATATAAATCTATGTGTAGCCCCAAATTCCATAGATACGGTATGCCTTTGCTGCTGATAGCCGGCATGCTGTGTATCAACAGTTGTTATTCCTATCGTGTGGCGTCCCACGCGCTCCCCTCCACAGATACGTCCCCGATAAACAGCAAGCGGGCTTACAGCCTGTTCTGGGGCCTGCTTAACAACCCCCAGGTGATCAGCACACCGGTATGCGACTCACTGGGTGTAAACGGTGTAGCAGAGGTAACGGTCAAAACTAATTTCGGCAATGCGGTGCTGACCATTTGTACGCTGGGCATTTATTGCCCGGTCAGGATAGAATGGAAATGCGCCAAGCCCTGTGCGCAGGTAGATTCGTTGTAATTCATCTCCTCACCCTGTTATTCATCTGCTATGAAAATTGTTAAGCACGGCAGCTTTCCCTGGAGCAATCTGCATAATACCTTTACGCAACAGGTAACCGATCTCTATGACCTGGCCAATGATGTGACCGGCACAACGTTACAGAATTACAATAATACGACCAGCGGCATTCAGCAAATCATCAAAGATGCTATACAAAATAACACGTCCCTTCGTACGTTGGGCGGGAGCTGGTCGTTTTCTCCGATAGCATCCACCAAAGGCATTTTGCTCAACACCAAGCCACTGAATATTCGTTTTACCATTAACCGTAGCAGCACTGCCCCAGCCTATACCGGCGATGCCAGGCGACTTTGTCTTGCACAATGCGGTAACGGGATCTGGGAATTGAACGACTTCCTCCACCAGCGGGGGCTATCCCTGTCGGCTTGTGGCGCCAGCAACGGCCAAACGATTGCAGGGGCCATTGCCACAGGCACCCATGGCGCTGCCATTGGCTTTGGCGCCGTACAGGAAGGCGTGGTGGGTTTGCATATCATTACCGGCCCCGATAAGCACATCTGGCTGGAAAGAGCCTCCTATCCTGTTGTGGCCGATTCCTTTGCCAACAAACTGGGAGCAGCAATAGTGCGTGACGACGACGCTTTCAATGCCGCCGTCGTTAGCTTTGGCGCATTTGGTTTTATACATGGCGTTATGATCGAAGCAGAAGATGATTACCTGCTGGAATACTATCTGCGCCGCGTACCCTACGACGACGCCCTTATTCACCAGCTAACCACCCTCGATTTCACGTATGCACATTTGCCCTATCCGAATGTTATCCCTTTCCACTTTCAGTCGCTTATCAATCCGTACGACCTCGACAAAGGCGCCTATATGACCACTATGTACAAGCGTCCTTACCGTAACGACTACACCAAACCCAAACCAAACGGCGCAGGGATCGGCCCAGGCGACGATGCCCCGTGCTTTATTGGTAAACTGGCAGGCGTATTACCCGCGGCCGTACCGCTATTGGTCAATAAAGTACTGGCCACAAGTCTCACGCTACGTGAACAACAATACGGGCGGCTGGGAGAAATATTCAACAACACCACACTCCGTGGTAAAGTATCCAGTGCAGCAGTAGGCCTCCCCGTTTCCGCAATAGACAAGGTAATAACCGGATTGCTGCAGGTGAATAAAACAGATGGCCCGTTTGCCGGACTATTTGCTTTCCGCTTTGTAAAAGCTTCCAAAGCCACCATGGCATTCACACATTTTGCCCCTGTTACCTGTGTGTTGGAACTGGATGGCGTACTATCACCCGAAACCGGGCACTTTTATGAAGCCGTTTGGAATATGCTTGATCAGCTGAACATTCCTTTTACCTTTCATTGGGGGAAGATGAATACGCTAACGCCTACACGTGTACGACAGATGTATGGCGCCAACCTCGATCAATTTCTGGCAGCGCGTGCGAGGATAGTAGACCCTGACATGCTGCGGATTTTCAGTAATGATGCCATGCAGCAATGGGGAATTGATGCGGTGTGATGCGGTTCCCTCAGTATATCGGCAGTCAGTTAAATGAAGTGAGGGAGGATATTACCGTTCATGAACTTAGTATTGCATGCTGAAATGGAGAAATTAGCCGAATATAAAAGCCTTCAAGGCTTAGGACTTGAAGGCTTATTACTATCAGGAAGCGCTAAACTTTGGTTTACAGGAGCAGCTTATCAGGGCATCCCTTATAAGTTAAGGGATTTACAACGCATTACTTGCTGTTAGAATCTTAGGAGTACTCCATTTACCCGATACATCCACCCGATATAATTTCCATGTATTTGCATCAATCTGCTCCAGGTGGAAATGATTTGATTCCTCACGCATTTCCTTTTTAAGGGTATGACTGAATACATTAGCTTTCCGGGCGTTTTCCCATGCGCGAAAAGTTTGAAAGAATTGTATTTTATCTTTGCAACTCTCTACGGCGGATTCACTTAAACCAAGCATATACATGGCATTCCATCCAATTGCCCTGGATTGTAAAATATCCGCCTGCCTGAACGTCCAATTAGCTTGAAAATCTTGAATCCCAAAGGTACAAGGAAGGTAATTACTCAAACTGAGATTACGAATATCCTTTCCTTCAATTCCCCATGCATCAGTAATTGGGTTATACATATTGTTATTTCCTCCAACGTTGTTAGTACTCATATATAACCAGCTTCCCTCAGATATTCCTGAACCCATTACCCGAAGATATCCTCCACCTAAAGAATGATAAGTATCAAATAGCTTTCTGAAAAATCTTTTGTATGAATAAGTCCCCTGGGCCTGGTAAGCACAACTTTCTAATCCATCGAAATCAACATAAGTCATACCTCCGTCAATCAACCATTGCGCATAATACTCAGCGTATTTGTCTTGTAGATAAATATTGGGGGCAAATCCGCGATAGCAATTTGGTTGCAATTTGTCAACCCTGTCTCCTGCTGAATGGGAGGCAGCAATGGTGTTATAATACCCCCTCTTTACATGCTTCAATGTATAAGGAGAAACGTCTGTCACCCCATTATATTCTATCAGTTCTTTCCCTACTTTGAGTACGTTGGTGTGGTTACCCTCCCATCCGCCATATTCATTTAAAAATGTAGTATCAGAAACATAAATAATCGTATCAGTCGCAGAAATATTCTTACTTATAAAGGTAGCGTAAAGTACGACTAAGCTATCACTCGGTACTGGTGATACATCACTATTGTGCGGTTGCAAAAATTCACACAACGTATGTAACCCGTAAGCAATATCATGTTTATTGGTTTGTTTTGTATAATCAGCAATTGACATGTTGCTATGCTTGAAATCAACCTTTTTATTCCCCCAACGGTTTGCCGGATTGGGATAATATTCGCCTAATCCTTCGTCTTGTACTGATTGGATACCTAGCTGCCGCGCATAACTAATCAAGCTATCGTGTACTCCTGACCAGGCAATATCAGTCTTAAAAGTTGATGGATCTCTAATCCATTTACCTCCATTCGTCTTAACATGAGGTAATTTTTCATTGATAACAACTTTCTCTATTAATTGAAGGGTGACAGAATCCGGACAGCCAAACATTGCAATTGAAGAACCCATTAAATCAGCATCAATCGAATCAACCCATTGATGACGGGGCAAATTCATTTTATCATATCCTGGTAATAAGGTTATAAAATCTAAATGCCTTTTTCTCCGATCCCGCGCGTGCATTGTAACACTGGACCCAAAAGCGGGTTCCAATTGTGCTGCGATACCGCCGTTAATTTTAAAATATTCCTCCGGTTGTGACGACATGTCTACATCACTTATTCCATCCCCCCCAAAACGAAAGCGTTGTCCTTCTTTGAGATGTGAAGGAAGCGGATGCTTCACTGAATCACTTGAATGAACATAATAATATCCCTGAGATAAATCGCCATCACAAGGCAAACCTCCGGTAGTATTATCATCTAAAGAAAAAACGCCAAAAGCGAAATCCTGATTATGCACAACACCAATCTCGTCACCTATATATTGGTATATGTTCGTCTTATATGGTCCCCACACAACGTTGTCGATGTTATTGCGGGGTTTAAGCGAAACCAGTTCAAACCGAAGATAATCACCCTTAGATTCAGTTTTAAGAGTAGCTACCGAGCCATTAGCATAACTCAGTATTATTTTTTCCCCATTTGCCCGAGCCGAAACAGGCAACAAATAATTTCCTTCTTTTTCCAAAGCCATCAATGCTGATGACATATTGGAAGGGCAATACTCTTGTTTTGTCTGATTTCGTTTGATACTGGTAATAAAGCCTTTGTTATTAACCGTAATGGAGCAGTACCTGGTGGAAAACTTTAGGTTTTGTCCAATTGCACCTGGTGAATAAATAACTACCAAAAGAATGAAAGCACATTGGCCCAGAAATGACCACTTCTTAATCTTATATCTCATGTGATTTTTTCCAACATTTAACATTCATAACCCTATTTTTCTCAGGCACCTCTTAATTTTCAATCCTAATGCAAATCCCCCAATATGCCCAATACAAGGGATAATATCATTACCCTTGAAGGCAACACATAATTGCTCAACTCAATATAAAGATAGAAGTACAACCTATCTCCCACCACTGCTATTTTGCTTTATTCCTCCTTTTTTTTGCTACCACTCATCAAGGGAAAGTTGACCACATCTATAACCTACGTATGAATAAGAGCGTCGGTGATCAGCGGACAAAATGGTTAGTGAAAAAATCGCAAGACTATCGCAACGATTTTCTGAATACCGATAGAGACATCTGTACCTTTTGCCGAAACAGCTTATTGAATGAACGGGGATTCTCTAATCCCGGTTCATTCGCCACCTGGGCGTTCAATCAGTTTATCATGAATGTATTGTTGTGCAGTTAACCCCACTAAATGTTTCAGCATATCCGAAAAACATCTCGGTGAAAGGGTAACCTTTTCCTTTGCTAAAAGGAACAACGCTTCATTTGTAGCATAGCAAGGTCAATACACAATATATCCCCGCTAATAACCATATTCTATCTTGGTAATGACAATAGGGGCTGAAGCTGGCATTGCCCATGGGTCCGGATTAGGATCAACCCGGTCCGAGTAGTTAACAATGCTGAACTTAGGTTCCTGGAGGAATTCCTCCACCGGGAGTTTGTACCCATAAGGGTCCAATGTCGATACTGCCCCGAACAGTTGCTGCCTGGAAGGCACGCGGAATACCGCTGTATACAGTTTACCTGTTTCTGAATAAGCAGCCGATATGGTATCGGCGACATAGCTGCCAACAGTATAACGTAAAGCCACTTTAAAACTATCGGTTGCCGGGTTAAATGGATTTACAGTCAGTACATCTCCATAATTGCTTTTAGTAATTAAACCGGTTACCTGACTGCCGGCGAAGGTAACGCGGATTTCCTTGATACCAGGCTGCGCCACCAAATTCACAGCGCTCTTAAAGTCCCATACATAAGCTGGTTTCTTTAACATGAGATAAAGATAGCTCTTCCTGGATGGCAGAAAACCGGCGTCTGATGCAAATGCAGGCAAATTGCCAACGATATCTCCAACCGTATACCTGGTCACCCCTGTTTCAAGTGTTGGGGTGCTGAAGGTGATATTAGGATTTTGCCAGGTATTGTCCTGATTGTTCATTCCATAGATATTCATCTCGTCTGTTACCAGGCGGGTAACCTCCGTACTGTTTACATCAGTGGCATTCCGGACCTGTATATACGGATTGGCCCCATCGGTCCTTAAAATACCGGTAAAGGTGCTGATGTTTGCCGGATAGGCCCTGTTTTCAAACACGGCGCCAGGTAATACCCGCGACTGGATAACGGCACTGCTGTCCATTTCCTTAAAATTCAGGATACCGCTGTATTTTCCGTTACCTCCGCTTAAGTGTCCATCGTACAACCGCACCAGGGCGCCGTTCCATCTGCCGGCATTCGTAAGCGCTTCTGCCACAGAAACGGATATCACCCTAACAACTCCCTTACCAATATGCTGAACACGGGAAAGTGGTATGTCTTTTAAAACAACTTCTCCGTTCACCTGCTGTAACTTCTGCCCGGAGGCGTTGATCGACAACCAATCGCCCGGATTAAAAGGCGAAATTGTATCCAGCTGTACGACGATACCGGCGGTATCCTGACCATCACTTTGCAGGACAACCGTTTTGGGATCAGTGTTTTTTCCTTCCCGCTCAGAGATCACAACCCCCGTTATTTGTCTTCCGTCAGCACCGTCCGGCACGCGCACCTCAGTGACCTTACTCAGTGCTTTTAACTCCATAATACTAATGGTCCTGGCCCCGAAGGAAGCCGGACTAAGGTCTGGTGCGGCCTCCTTCTTACAGGCTACGGCTAACAGCAGGCATACAGTAGCCAGCACCAATATTTGCTTATTATATTGTATGATGTTCATTTATGTCAATTTTACTTGTGTTGTTATTACCATAATTGCCTCAGGTCACTGCGCAGATTGGCGGTCACGGTTTTCGTACTATAGTTAACGGTTTTATCCTGGTTTACACTCACGGGTATCTTAAACTGGTGGGCGGTTTTAAAGCCCTGTATCGCGAGTATATAGGCATGGCCGCCATTCGCCGGTATAGCCGTATTCACCAGCTCCTGCCCTGTGGTGGCATCGTAGAAGCGTAGCCCAAAAAGGCCATTGGATGCGTCTTTAGTGTTGAACGTGATGGCAGCGGTGGTTTGTCCATATGCCAGGCTTTGAGGTACTTTCTCCGTGCTCAGACTACCATCAGGAAGAACACTGCTGCAACGGAGCAGTCCTGCGTCCGCAGCCTGGTGCAGGATATAGAGGGAGACGGTATTGGCATCGTTTTGGGCAGTGCCCTCTAACTGCACATGGAGCAGTTGAAAAGCCGGTTCCTGCCCCTCTGCCACCAACGGCTTATCGGCGAGATAACACAACATCTCCCTTCCGCGATCAAAAGAGATGGAACTGTCGATAAGCATCCTGTGAGGCAGTATACCCTCCATCGTTGTGGTGGTATCAGGCACCATATAGTTAAACCGGAATTGATGTTTGCCATCCCGGAAACTGGTATATACAATACTGGGCATCGAACTATATACCGTCGGATATTCCTTTTTTTGCGGGCTGGCGCTCAGATTAAAAAAAGGGATTAATCCGTTTCTTTTAACCACCGGTGAATCAATAAACAACCCGATACCTCCCATATTGTACAAAGCCAGGACATCGGAAGAAGAGTAAAAATTTATTTTGCTGATGTTCCCATTCGCTGGTATTTCCGGCTGTACATCCTTATTGCAGGCAAATATGCTGGCAATCATACCACATAAAGCAAGTTTATATAAACGCGTTCTCATGATGCTATTTTAAGATGGTCTTTACTATTTTTCTACGTCCATTGGCGGTGGCATACAAATGCCCTGTTTCATCATAATTCAGTAACTGGTCCGGAAATATACTTCTCGGTTTACCCGGGGAATCAAAAGGCTCAAAGGCAAAATCAGACAAATCTGCCTGCGGTGCATATTGATAGGTACGGTTCTCTGCAACATCAAAGACCATCCATTTAGGACCGCCCACTAACGGCGCCATATTCCCATTGTCCATACCCAGGGACCTCCCATTCAGATACTGGTACAACAGGAAGACCAACTTTTGGCCCGGCTTGGGTAAAAAGCCAAAACCTGTTTCCGGCGCGCTGTTGTTACCCAGATAACTGTTGAAGTTTATTCTAATACCATTAAAGGCGCCGGTATAGCTGTTAGGTAAGACACCATAATTCTCTCCCTGTATTTTTACCGTTTTGATCAGCGTCCTGCTTTGCAGGTCGTACACCATTAACTTGTTATAACCCGGCAAATACATCAGCGATTCCTCGGCCTGAATCAGGGGTAAGGCAGTTGTATAAGGATTATCCGGGTCACTCATATCTACGCCTGGTAATTCGGGCGGTAACATGCCTGCCCGGAACTGGTAGCTGACCATACCGTCTGCGCTATTGTATTTTGCCACCGCGCCGTAATCCGTCTCCCGCCCCCACTGTACACCGGGTGTAACAAGGAAAACATGTCCCTTGCTGTCTGCATAAACCGCTTTGGCTTTCATGCTCACGGCGCCGATTCCGCCTACAAAAGGCGCAGAGAAAGTTTTAGTATGGTTTAATACTTTAATGGTTTTAGCAGCCAGGTCGGCTTCCACCAATGCGTAGGTAGTATCTGTCTGTATAGATATCCAGGCTTTTGTACCCTGCGGATTGACGCCACCCGCTATAAACGTTTTGATATTATATAGCCCCGCGGTGAGCTGCGCATTTGTTAGCAGGGTTTCAGTGGTGCCATCCTTTTTTATATGCTGCAGGTTGCCGGTAGTGGCTTCATAAAAATACAGGTCGCCTTTTCCGTTCACACAATTCAGAAATACATTGTAAGCGCTGGTGATATCAGCATGTACCTCCAGCCCCAGCTTGTTTTTAAAGCTACCCTCTCCATAGCGGCCGTAGATATTAATGTTTGCAGCATTGACAATATGTCCGCCTGAAGTAATGGTGACGGGTATGCCGGAACCGGAGCCCATGTTATCGGTTATCAGCACCTTTACCCAATCCATGGGAATTGTGGCCGTATCGCCGGTGAAGGGCCTGAAATGAAGGCTATCAGCAGCTACAATCACCGCCTCTTCATTACCTATCTGTATTTTAAGACCGTTATTGGGTTGCAGCCTGCCGGTGATGGTCATCGTATCGCCCACGGTATAGCTGGCCCGATAGCTGTATTCCGTCTGATAGCTTACCTGTGGCAGGGCATCCAGCTTGTTTTTAAAATTATCTGCTTTGTAGCAGGCGCTCAACAAACAACTACCCAACAGCAGCGCCGTTAACTGATTTATGATGCTATACTTCATGTAGCTAGAATTGAATTTTTTAAAACGAATAAGTCAGCGATAAAATAAAATGAGGCCCAGGTTTGTATTCACTACTGATCATGTCGCCATTGGTATCACTTTGATACGGCTCGCCGGTCCGCTTAATGAAAGCCTTTTCATACTTGTAGGTAAAGTTTTCATCTTCCGCCATCCGTATCGGCTGGTTAAGGATATTTTGGGCGCTGAACTTTACCTGCAGGCTTTTGATGATACGCTGTGTCAACGCCAGGTCGAGCGCCTCCCGTTCCAGTTCAATCAGGCTTCCCTGATTTCCGGGCGTTACCACCGGTACGGCGCCCTGGTACTTTATGCTGAACGGCGCGCCATTGGCAGCGGCATAAATGCGCGGCCCGATCTTGTTCCAGGATAGCGCCAATTTGGTTCCTGTTCCAGCGTTATCATAGTACAAGCCCAGGTTTACCGTATAGGGCGCCTGCCCCTGCAACTGACGGGTATAATGCGGGTTTACTGCCGGGTCGGGATTTTTGAGCACTAAAGTATCGAGGCCTTTATTCACTTCGCTTTTGATCAGGCTAAGGTTACCGATGAAGGAAAGATTCCTGAAAAACGGCACCGGTATAAATCCAAAGTTTTTGCGTAGATCGATCTCCAGTCCCTGTACGGTTGCCTTATCCGCATTTCCAAAACTGATGTTGGCCGGACCGCCGGAAAAAAGACTGCGTGTAATCATTCTTTCAATGGGATTGGTCAACTCTTTATAAAAAACACCCACGCTGAAAGTTTCAGCTTTATCATTGTTTTTGGGGTACCATTCTATCCGCGCATCATAGTTGGTGGCATTGGCTGGTTTCAGGAGATGATTACCCCGCACGGTCTGGTTATTCAACTGGTCCAGTTCACCGTAGGGCGACAACTCCCGGAACTCCGGCCGGTTCACGGTCTTCCCGTATGCCGTCCGTACCACGAATTGCTGAGAGGGACGATAGCTGATATTAATCGAGGGCAGATAATTGGTGGTCTTATTATCCACCAGCACCGGATAGTTGATGCTACCCTGGTTGGAACCAGGCATAGCGCCAGCCACTTTCTGACGGTCATATTCCACCCGCAGGCCGCCATACACGTCCAGCTTGCCATTCAACGGCAAGAGGCTGAGGGCCACATAGCCGGCATTGAGCTGTTCAGTAGCGGTATAGGCGTCGCTGCCACTGGTACGGTCAAATACTTTCAGGGCGCTGCCATCGTCCTTTAAATAGTTGGTGCTCCACACTTTGTCCAGGTCCTGTTCTGTAAAGAACACTTTATTGAAGTCCATATAATGGCCGCTGCTGCCGATGTTGGCGTTCGCGCTTTCCGGGTAGCCGGCAGAGTTCAGATCGCCCTCATTCAGCGTGTAGGCGCGACGGAACAAAACTCTTGACTTCCATTGCTGATAGGTACCAGCTTTGAAAGTCATCCAGGAGGTCAACTTATTGGTGTAATCAATAGCACCGTTATACACCTGTTCATTGTTCCGCGACCAGGTGCGGGATATCATGCCCCGTTCCAGGTTATTGTTCTTGTTCTCTACATCGTCAGGTCCTTTGATATAACGATAGGAAGCTACCCAGCTCAGGTCTTCGCTTTGCCCAAATCCCCTGGTGCCACCGCCATCCTGCCGGTTCTGGTTAAAGCGGATTACACGCTGGTCCGGTATCTGTTGGCGGCTGAAGGTGTAACCCAGGTTCCATTCCAGCAGCTGTTTGCCTCTCGTAAAATAATGCTCTCCGCCAACATTCCCGGCATATAAAAACCGTTGGGTATATCCCAGAATAATATTGCGCTCATATACATTGTAGCCGTAAACGAGTTCCTTCCAGTTTATTCCTGTAAGATGCCCAAGGTCGGTAGAGGAATCTCCTGCAACATACTGGTTGTTCCTGGCGGTACGCACTACGGTAGTACTCTGTCCCTGTTGCAAAAAGTAGTTCTTAAAAAACAGGCGACTGCTGTCCCGAAGCTTGTAGGTAAAGTTCTGTAGCAGGTTTATTTGTACGGTTTCCATGCTTTGGGATTCACGGGTGGTTTCATGCGTCCGCTTACCATTACCATCGCTGCTCCAGAAGCTGCCGGCACGGTCTATGTCCAACTGCTGGCTTTCTGTCTTATAACTCAGGGAGCTCAGCATACCCAGATTTTTACCGCCGATCTTAAAGGTATTGTAGTAGTTGGCAGTCAGCTGTATCATTGGCAGGGCCGATTTATAACCGTATTGTAAATAAGGACTAAAATTTTGGGCATACTCTTTCTGAGAAATGCCGGCCCTGGTAAAATCGCCGTAGCCCGGCACAACAGCTGGCAGTTTCCGCACGCCATTGTCAAAGCCGAGGAAATCGGTGCCACTTCCATGATAAGTCATGAATTGACCGTTGAATGTGGTACCTGTCCGGTATCCCATTTGCAGCTCCACATCAACATGTTTCACTGTTTTCGCGTCTTTCGTAAATATCTTGACGGCGCCGCCTGTCATATCTCCCATCAGATCCGGTGCGGGAGACTTGTACACCATGATCCTGTCGATAATCCTGCTGGGAAGCAAGTCGAGCGAAAAAGCGCGAGAATACAGTTCCGTACTGGGCGCGATATTGCCATTGAGATAGGTGAGGTTGTACCGTTCATTCATCCCCCGAATGATGACAAATTTGTCATCTTTAATAGAAACGCCGGAGATTTTCTTCACCACTTCCGCCACATTGCGATCGGCGCCCATAGCGATCTGCTGGGAGGAGATCCCGGACACCACCGACTGTGCGCTTTTGATAGTCTCCAATACCTTCCTGTCTGTGGTATGGGCTACGTTGTGCACTTTCCTTCCGGCTGCACTCACCACGATTTCTCCCAACGATCCGCCACCGGCCTGCATACGTATGTCGAAGGTGGTGCTGTTGGTGAGCCTTACCGTTTCTGCAAAAGCCGAATAACCAATGTAGGTCACCGCCAGCGTATATTCGCCGGTCTTTATTCCGCTGATGACATAATAACCTTTGCTATCACTGACAACGGACCTGGAGGCACCCGCCAGCTTAACGGAAGCGCCGGCCAGTGGCATCGAAGTCTCAAAATCTACCACGCGACCTTTGATAGTATGTGATTCACCGGAACTGTTGGCACTATCCAGTGTATGGGTGTTTGTAGCCGGTATCTTCCTGCGTATCACCACCTTTTTATTATCCACGATATCATATACCAGTGAAGTGTTGGCCAGCAGATAATCGGCAATTGTGTTTATAGTCGCCTGGTTGAAGCTCCTGGTATAATGTCTTTCTACTTTGTTTACTTCCAGTGCTTCATAAAAGAACCGTATGCCGGTTTGTTTTTGCAATGCATCTATACATTCTTCCAATGTATTCCCTGAAAATGAAATATTATATTTTGTGGCTTTGCCTCCTTCCTGCGCGTGGCAAAACAGGGAGTACAACAGGAACAAGGGCAGCAGGGAAAAAAGCTTTTTTCCCGATAACAGCCGGTAAAATTGATTGACAAACCTCTTTTTCATTTTTTTGCTTAGTTATGGACATAGGTTTTCCTATATCATTCATCATGATTTAAAAACTATTGTGCTTGTATTATAGGAATTAGTTTACCTCAACCAGGTTGCCGGTTTGCTTTATTTTCAACCCATATGAAAGGGATAGAATGTTGAGAATTTCAGTAATATCATCCTCTTTCAAAAAAGAACCGGTAAAAGTCCGTTTGTTAATCTCCGTATTGCCGGAAACGATTTTAACAGGCAGACTGGCCTCTATTGCAGCAAATACATCCCTTAACGGCGTATTCCTGAATACCAGCAATTGTGAAGTCCATGCTGTATTGACAGCTACATTATTTTCTATTTTCCCTTCCCTGCGTTGCACCGCATAGGTGAATTGTTGTGCGGGAGACAGTATAGCTGGCTGCGTTGCCGGCCCACCGGAAATGGCTACCTGTACGCGGCCTGTTTTGACCTCCACGCTGGCCATTTCATTGGCGCCCGCATCCGAAACAACAAATGATGTTCCCAATACATTTACGTTCAGATGCGATGCTTTCACGGTGAACCTGGCATCCGGATTTTTTCTGATGTCAAAAAAAGCTTCACCATTGAGCGTTACACTTCTGTCTCTGCTAAATTTTGCGGGGTAACGGAGCCGGCTGTTAACATTCAGCACCACGATGGAACTATCTGGTAATATCACCTCCCTGACCTGGTACTGGTTAGTTACCACCGTATACATGACCGGAGTGGCCATCAAATCTGTTAGCTCATTTCTAAACAAATACCCTCCGAATAAAATGCCGGTCAAACAAGCCGCAGCTGCCCAGTTCAGGTAGCGTGGTTTCCTTATGGAGCCGGTCTTAATAATGGTCTTAATATTACTTAAAGCCCTCTCCTTTCTTTCATCATACTGGCCCTGATCTGTTTCTTTATCAGCAGCTACCCTGGCCTCTTTAAACCACTGTTCAATGACGGCTGTTTCTTCTGTCGAAGCGTGGCCGGACAAATAATTACTGACAATCTTTTTTAACTTCAGCAGATTCATTGCAGACGATTCTCTAATAGTATGTGCTGAAAAAGGGTAAGTAGTACCGGTACAACCAGGTTAAGGAATTGTTACCAAATCAGTGGGAGTAGAAAATGAGGGCGATGGCGATGCTATGCCGCAAGGCTTTTAAGGCTATATGCAGTTGATTCTTGACCGTTTGTTCTGAAATCCCCAATTTCCGGGCAATTTCAACAATACTTAGTTTGTACTGCCGGCTGAGTAAGAATATCTCCTGGGTACGGGGAGAAAGACCGGAAATTTCCCTTTGTAATTGTTTAACTAAATCCTGCTCCTGCAGGCGATTCAGGATATCATTAAATACCGGCAGGAGGTCTTCCTGGACCCGGTCAATTTGTTCGGGTGAACTTAACAGTGATTCCAGCTTTTTAAGCGCCTGAAACCGCACCGCCTGGAAGAGATAACTTTCAAATGATTGCTGTATGGTAATGGTGTTGCGCCTTTCCCAAACAGAAACAAATACATTTTGTACGATATCCTGTGCATCGTCATAAGACCGGAGTAACTTATTGGCGAAGCTGAACAGCGGATGCCAGTATTTGTTGTACAACAGATCGAATGCTTTCATATCCGATTGCTGGATACGATGCAACAGATCAGTGTCATTCCATTCAGTTGTACGTTTGGCGCTCATAAAACTGCCGCAAAGTAAATATTTTTCGCTTCAAATAGAGGAGGTTTCCGATGGAGGTGCGTTCTATAATCGTTGCTTTTCAATATAGTAGCGGTTTATTGAGGCAATATTATCGTTTCGTTAACCTTATGCGAAAGATACAGTGAAGGCTTTAGAAAAGTGACAATGAAGTTGACAGTGTAGCCGTTCCGGCTGAAATTTTAAAAGAACTCCTCTGTATTCATTCATACAAAAAAATCAGGGCGGTATACTTCCGGTATGCGGCTCTTAACTGCATTAAGCGCCCTGCTGATAAAAACGAATCAATCCTGAAAAGCGTATCTTTATACACTATGGATACTGCTATGCTTTTAAAGGCCCACGTGGCCAAATTAGCCTCCCTTACGGAGGCGGAGTTTGAACATTTTTATAGTCACTTTAAACCCATTTCTTTCAAAAAAGGACAAATGGTGATAAGGGAAGGAGATAAAGTTGATTGTGAATATTTTGTTGTTGCCGGTTGCCTGAAAACATTCTACATCAACGATGATGTTAAGATGCATATTCTCCAGTTTGCCATGTCAACATGGTGGGCATCCGACTACCAGGCGTTATATTCGGGAACCAGGGCCACTGTGAACGTAGACTGCATTACAGATGCTGACCTGCTTATCCTTTCAAACGACGACAGAGAAAAGCTTTGCGGTGAGATCCCCCAGGTAGGCCACTTTTTCCGCTGGCGAACCAACAGAGGCTATGTGGCCGCACATAAGAGATTGCTGTCTTTTATGAACAATGACGCCAAAACACGTTACGAAGAGTTGATGCAGTTATATCCACAGCTTTACAGCATCGTTCCCAAGCACCTTATAGCCGCCTACCTGGGCGTTTCCAGGGAAACACTCAGCCGTTTGTATAACAACCATAAGAATGTGATATAGGTCACGTAATATACTTCCTCCCCCGTTGTTACTTTGTATTGTAATACAAAACACCATTACTACCAGAAAATATAGGTATATGAAAGCATTATTGATAACAGCCTTTTTGCCCTTTTGGTGGTGGGGTTCCCAGGCACAAAACTACAATACAATGGAAACAACACAGAAAGATGCAATACAGGTATCTCAAGTACTGGAGAACGATTATTTTACAGGTATCTATACTGGTGATACAGGAAAGCTCCGGAAGATTTATCATCCCGGAACGCTTCTTTTTGGGGATGTAAAAGACCAGCCCTATGCGAAAACGCTGGACGAATATTTAACCGGCGTGGCAGGCAGGCAAAGCCCTAAAGATTCAGGCAAAACTTTTAAAGGCGAAGTGCTGAACATCCGCGTTACCAACTCCATCGCGGTGGCCGAAGTAAGGGTAAAGATGTATGATTTTCTTTATCAGGAATATTTGTCTTTTCACAAGCTAAACGGCAACTGGCTTATCGTTAATAAAATGATCAGCGACGTTGCAAAAAATGTCGCAGATCCGGAGAATGACAGGTCAACAACCAATGAGTCCGCGGATAAAAAGCTAAGATTGATTGCTACCATGGAAGTACTTCCGGGTTTCGAGACCGATGTTAAAAAAGCAATCAGTGTAATGGCCGTTGAAACCCGAAAAGAGGCTGGTGTTGAATTGTTTCTGATCAATACCCAATCCGATTCACCCCAGACGATTGTTGTTTACGAGGTATATCAAAGCAGCGAGATTTTTGAGCTGCACAAAGCAGCTCCACATGCCAAAGCATTCTTCGAGTTTGTGAAAGGTAAGATCAAAAATGATAAAATAGCGACCACTTTTTTGACAGATATAAGCAATTAAGAGTTGTGTAGAAATTGAAACAATACACAATAGGTCTAGGTTGTCATATTTGATTAAAGATCATAAAGTGATTAAATTATGTGGAACAATACAGCAGTAACAAAACTTCTTGGGATTGACTACCCTATTTTTCAAGGTCCGTTTGGCGGCAATCTTTCATCGACCAGCCTGGTTGCCACTATTTCCAATGCGGGTGGGTTGGGAGGCTTTGGCGCATATACGAATACGCAGCAGGAGATTATTGAAATAGACAGGCAGATAAAAGCTGCTACCAATAAAGGTTATAATCTGAACCTTTGGGTGTCTGATACGGATATTCCCGGTGGGAATGGCACTGTTAGCGATGAACAGTATGAGAAAACAGCACAGTTGTTCAGACCTTTTTTTGATGAAGTAGGGCTACCCTTGCCGGAGAAGCCCGCTCCTTTCCATTCAGGATTTGAAAATCAATTACAGGTAGTGTTGGATTTGCGCCCGAAAGTTTTCAGTTATATGTTCGGCACACTGTCACCGGATATCCTGGAAGAATGTCGCAAGCGCGGTATCATCACCGTAGGCGTTGCCACTACATTGGATGAAGCTATCGCCCTGGAAGCATCGGGGACAGATATGATCATTGCGTCGGGTTTTGAGGCAGGCGGTCATCGTCCCTCCTTCCTGGCCTCTGCCGAATCATCTACGACAGGTAGTTTTGTGCTGTTACAATTAATCCGGGAAAAAGTAAAAGTTCCGGTAATCGCCGCAGGTGGCATCGCTACCGGTAAAGGCATCGCAGCGGCGTTAGCGTTGGGAGCAGATGCCGTTCAGGTGGGCACGGCATTTCTGGCTTGCGATGAATCCGGTGCGCTACCTATTCACAAGGAAATGCTTTTTTCCGACAGGGCAAAATATACGTCACTCACGCGCGCATTCACCGGTAGGTTGGGTAGAGGGATCGCCAATCAAATTACCAAAGGCTTAGAGGGCAAGGAAGGACAACTGCTGCCATTTCCTTTACAAACACAATTCACGTCCTCTTTAAGGAAATCTTCACTGGACAAGGAGAAATGGGATATGGTATTTTTTTGGGGCGGACAAGTAGCGCCGTTGTTAAAGCACAGAAAGGCAGCTGAACTAATGCGTGCATTGGTGGAGGAAACGACTGCATTTTATTCATGAACGGTAAAAAACCAGCATCATGAACCATTCAAAAGTATAGTATGTTACCGGTGCTTCACGTGGAAAGCGGTGACCGTGACTGCGGGTTTCAACTAAGCAGGTATTGTGATCGTCCTTTCGACCATGTTACCATGTCATTCGTTCCTTCTGATTACTGCAACGATTCGCGGTAAGCCACTGGAGATATATTGGTTTTCTGTCTGAAAAATTTTCTAAATTCCTTCGCTCCAATTCTTCTATCCGTCTTTTCAATACTTCATTTCTTATTCAACTAAATGTATAAGGTAGTTCCCCAACTTTGTAATGCGGTGGGGCGCTTATGATTCCGATCACCTTTTACTATCCCCTTATGGATTCTAAGTTCAGGTAAAACTTATAC
Organism: Chitinophaga eiseniae; assembly: GCF_012641265.1. Lineage (GTDB taxonomy): Bacteria > Bacteroidota > Bacteroidia > Chitinophagales > Chitinophagaceae > Chitinophaga > Chitinophaga eiseniae_A. The sequence continues at coordinate 1,333,680 of NZ_JABAHZ010000001.1, forward strand.
CATGTTTTTGCAAACATGATTTTCCCAAAAAAGTTAAAAGTTGGTTGGCAAGTTGATACACTTTTGTTATCCTTATTTGAGGATAACTGTGCCCCTTGTCAGAGTCAGCGTGTGTAGCGTACTTAATTGCCGTAACCATCATCTTACAGAAAGCATCTCTATTATAACCGCCTTTCACAGCAGTATGCAAGTTTTTCTTTAATTTCGCTGGGGTATTTAAGTCTTCTGAAATTTCTTTACAGAAATGGTAGTGTAGCCAAACTTCAAAACAGGGATTGCTGATTGCTGTATTCCAGTTTGCCGCATCAGCACAGCTTTGAATTAGAGAGTATATATCCTTCTTCGGCCATTTGTCAACATCTAACACAAACCAAACATTGTCCTCCTTCTCAATTCCCTTTTATAAGCATATTCATCAATTCTTTGTTGCATATGTTTCACGGCCGACTTTCCCCCATCTCTAGGAACAATTTCAACAATAACCCTTTGAGACAAATTCTTGAAAAACGTAAAATAATCATCCTCTCTTTCACCTTCAGCTACTATTATGAATTTTCTGAAGTCCCTGTGTGGTTTTCCTTTCTTGTATCCCCTATTAGTATTCCTTGGCATATTGTTCCCAATTAAGATCCCTTAAATTCCCTAAAAATGGAATAGCCCCAAATCGCCCTGACAAATACCCCTTACGAATGTCAAGATCCGGTCGAACATCATAGTCACTCAGAGGATAAAATTGAGAGGCCCCTTCATCATTCTTCTCTGCAAACCAGATTTCATCTTGGCGGAACAAGTCAAGATCTAATAGATTTGATTCGTGTGTAGTAAATATTAATTGTCCTTTTATTCCTACCTTTTGGATTTTACTAATAAACTCCTTTAGTAAGGAAGCATGAATACTCTGATCTATTTCATCAATCAAAATTGTAATTGGGAACTTATTAAGTAAAAATATCGCAGGTATAAAATCAATGAGTCTCAAGGTGCCATCGGACTCATTAAAAAGCTCAAATTTAACCTTCTCACCTTTATTATCTATGTGATATGTTATTGCCTTCTTTACAACCGGTTTACCATTTTCTATAAGAGCAATGGCATTTTTATAGTCTCCAACAGCTTCTCTATCGCCTCCTTTTATTCTATTTAATACCCGCTCTTTTTCCGACAGATTGTCTTCACCAAAGAACTGATCGAAATCAATAGTTTGTATATCTATTTCATGGATTCCTGTATGAAACCCATGCATAGTAGAATTAGTGAATTCTTTAAACTCATGATCTTTTGTAAAATGTTCAACTAATCCCGCATACTTGGTATTGGGGAAAATAATTAGCAAATTTGTTTCAAACCACTGGAATGCTTCGCTTATTTCTTTATACTTTTTATCTTTTACCAAAAATATAAATGGTACGTTATGCTCTAATACATCCTCTTCATAGATTTTGACTAATAACTCATCCTTACCGGTCTTAATATACTTAGGATGTAATTTTAAACTGGTTTTCCCTTTTTTTTGCCTTTTCCGTTCAAAAATAAGTTCATCAGCCTTCTTACCATAATATAAACGATACAACCATTCTTCCACTATTTCTTCGTTGGAAATAGAAATACCATATGCATATCCTTTTCGACCAACAACAAATTCTATTTCCAGCGATGATGGCTTTCCTTTAGTGTCAGCTAACTTAAATTTTAGATCACTATCTATGACTCTAATATCTCCTTCTTTTACTATTTGGCTTAATAGGCCAATTGCCATAATTAGGTTGGACTTTCCAGCTCCATTTGCACCATAAATAACGGCCGATTTGAGTAAATCTAAATTAGTGAGCTTGTGAACGTGTTCGGGTAAACGTCGGACCTCGCCAGTAAGCATATTAAATTCTGTCTCTTGGTGAAATGACAAAATATTTTCTGCTACAAATCTTATAAGCATGAAATGACTTTTAAATAGATAGGATGTAATATTCGCTTATCGCTCCAACTAAGATAGCATTTTATCTATTTATAACGAAAAAATCGTTATAACGATAATTTTTCCAAGAATTTCTATCCTTGCATATCACTCCACAGCATTATCACCAAAAACAAAAAAACCTTGTAGAATCAGCTTCTACAAGGTTTTAATTACGTAAGAGTATTTCTTTTTACTCTCCTTCGTGATCCCTATGGTACAAAATTCGAACCAGTTGATAGAGGACAGCACTCTAATTGCAAATATTATAGATATGTAATATTCTCACTGTAAATTATTTAAAGAACCAATTTGACTATTTAATACTACGATCAGTAATACCGATGCAAATAAAAGCAAAAATTGTAACACAACAAACAGTTTGGCTTATTTTTTGAAGATATATTATATATATTACTAATATATTATTATTCCTGGCCTTGAAATGTTGAGGAAATTGTTAATCTTCCATTAACGTGGAAGTAATTAACAATAATCGCATTTTGAACAAATATCTTTGCCTGCCATAAAAATTCTGACAATTTACAGTATATTCGATTCGTTAGTCCATTTCATTCTATGATTGATTTTAACGCCAATGATCGCCTGACTCCTTTAAATAGTTTTCTTGCTAACATGGAATATGTGAAAAAGCAGGCAAATAATCCCACGGTGGAAAAACTAAAACCTCTAATGTCAATAAATGATCGCCCAATCATTTATGAGAAAACTATTGTGATAATAAAAGGTAATAAGGGATGCCATAAAAGCCACATTGCAGAGTCAATTGCCAGCGCCGCTATTGCAAGAAAAGGTACAGACATTGGCAATTTCCTAAGTCTAAAAAGACATTGCAGTACTCCTATCGAAGTACATTATTTCGATACAGAACGCACAATCCATTCTCAATTCCCGGCTGCACTGAAAAGGATATATAAAAACGCAGGTTATATTGAAAGACCCGACGAATTAGTTCCTTGCTCTTTAGTTATGGAAACTAGGATCGATAGAATTAATATTGTGCAATCGTATTTGGAGATGGTATTTAATAATAAAGATGCAAGCCAAGTATACAAGGAAAGGATGCTCCTAATATTTGACATTATAACTGACTGCGCTGCTGATTTCAATTCACTACCTAGCTCATTAGTTGTGGTAGATACTCTCAATCTACTAGTGAATAAGTTTCCAGTATCGATAGTGGTTGTGATTCATGAAAATAACAGCAGTGAAAAATCAGAAGGGCACCTGGGAACTCAGCTTGAGAAGAAAGCATCATCAGTATTGCGATCACAAAAGCATCTCGATGATACTGGCAGTACCTATTTAACAATAAGCATCAAGAAACAACGTGATTCAGAAGAAGATAACGAACCGATTTATACGAAATTTGATGGGAACACTTTATCACTCAGAATAATTCCCAAACCCGCATCTGCAGACACCGGCGAATCCAACGGCATAAACAGCACATTTCAGAATGCTATAAGAGACTTCTTCACTAATAACGACGAAGCTACCAGGGACCATATATGCCAGTCCATTGGAAATATTGTAAACATGAAGCCAGACACGGTTGCCAGAAAGCTAATGAAAACAGCAAGTGAAGAGATAATCATACCTACCGATGACGGTGAAAAAGTACTGAAGAACATAAAAAAGGGCAGAGAGACTTATTATATTCTGGAAGATCTTAATTAACGCAACTCAAGCGAAAAAAGTTGAGAGGCAGTGTTAGCGCTAAAAGAAGGGGGCGTCCTGCTACGTCTTGCAGACACCCCCCCGCCTCCCACACCCCCGTAGCGACTAGCAATACTTCACCTGGTCCATAAAGACATTCATTGGAAAAAAAATATTACCCGTAGGCTAAGGCTGAAGGCGCGCTGAGGTGGACGCGGAGAGAGCGTTTAGCAGAGTGCTGAGGCGCACCGGGTGGGATTTTTTTTCCTTTGAATGGCTGGGAGACCAGGTGAAGTCTTAAATTTGCGAGAGGGGGTTTGTGAGGCTCTCTCACCTTACCTCCTAACCCCGTTCTTCTTGCTATTTTCACTTACTTGCTTTTTTGCACTCTTCCCAGCTGCTTTCTTTACGGTCTTTTTTGCTACTCCATTCTTTGCTTTCGGTGGATCAATTTTTACCTCGGCAGTTTCAGAGATCGGCAAAGAAGGAGTTTTTTTCTCTGCCACATTGTTAGATGGAGTGGACAATCCTTCGCCATTTCCAAGGCTGACAAGATTTGACAAAGCTTCTCTAGCCGACGTTTTCAGGAACTGTTTATGGTCCAGCCGCATTTTAGCATTGGAAAACTTTAATCCCCGTGGTGGGTCCGCCTCGATAAATATCTTACCTTTTTTCGGATGTTCTGTTTCAATAATGATACCCTTTCTTAGATATGTTATTGCATCACGCCGGTTATTATCGTTATTATTGAACAGTGGAATATCGAATCGGCTGGCAACAGCGGTCAATGACATCGCACCCAAAAACTCGATGTTCTTATCGCTGTTAAGCATATTAGCGTTAGGATCAAGACGTATCCAGGAGTCAAATTTTAAGCGTACAAATTTAGGGTTAACTTCTCCATTGCCGTCAACAATATTCACTGTACGCATTCCAGGCTTGACTGATTCAACCTCAATTTTTCTGGTCAAATTCCTTTTATCAACAGCTCTTCCTTCCAGCAGGGACAATAGTTCCTCCATTGTCGGGCGGAAATAGGAAGAAATCAGAGCTTCCGTTTTCTGGCCTTTTGATTTATCAACTAAGGTTGAATGAATCGGTGATATTCCCAGGAAAAAATTTTGATCCGCATCTTGCGTCCATTTCACCTCAACTTTTGCAGATAACGATCTATTCTTATCCTCGGAAGATACGGAGTGAGTAAAGGAGGCACTTTCAACACCTTGGAAGAGGTCATCTCTTACCTTTTCAATCTTATCTTCGGGATAACCCATTATAACCAGACTTGAAACGACACTATTAATCTGTCTTTCAAAATCTGCTGAATCTTCTAAAACTCCTGTTAATGCCATAACTATTTGTTTTAAAGTTTAACTGAAACAATTAATTTGTCATTGCTAATTGGTTTGGCCGTTTTTCTTTTTTTTAACTTAATAATATTTTTGTCATTGGTGACATCTGCTGCTGGAATTTGGACTTTGTTTTTTATTTCTTGTCGAACGTAAACTGCTCGCAAATCAGAATTGTGTACGTGCATTTCCTTCTTTTGAATCTTGAATAGCCGTGTTCGGCTTGTAGCATTATCGTCGAGTACATTTTGCGGCAAATTGTTAACATCAATCTTTTGTCTATTGATTTTAAAGAGTCGTTTTTCATCAAATACAGGATTTGATTTTCCCAAATATTCCCGTGGTTTGATTTCTTCGCTGGCGGATGGAACAGTTAAATTACTATTGGTAAATTCCAAGAAAACATCTTTCATGTTTCTATATCTGTTGCCAGGATGCAGAATATCCGAAATTTTAAAACCAATTTTCTGCATATAGCTAAGATCTCTCCCTCCATTGATTGCACGTATAAGAGCATCCGCCTTGATCTTGACCATAGACAATTCATCACGTTCATCCGAAGAAAGTGACACCCTTTTTGATTGGGAAATAATATGATTATACACTCTCCACTTTAGTTTCTGAAAATCCAGGCTATTAGTAATACTTCTACCATATCTGTGCATAAATTCCTCTTCTTTTCTATTCCATCTATTATAAGCCTGTAATACGCGGTTCTCCATTTTGGGTATATTTTAACTGCTACAACTTTTTACCATTTGAGATACCTCCAGAAAGAATTATCCGATTGGCATGTCTACGTTTTAAATCAATTCTCTTGGTGTTCTCCGATTTAACTTTTTTGTCCTTATTCCCATTCAAATCGGAAATAATTTTGTCCATCTGTTGAGTATCACTTCTGGCCTGTCTTCTCTTAGCAATCTTCCTAGCAGAAGCCGCTGCGAGATCAAACATTTTTTTTGAAATAATATTTATAGTCCGAACAGTATTTATAGCTCTTCCAATTCCAAACCTGGGGTATATCTCCCTATTTAGCTTTCTTATTTGGTTATTAATAATTTTAAGAGTGGCCAGGTCATCTTTATTCTTTGTACCATCAAAGCTACGCCTGATATTCTCTAGTCCATTTCTCTTTGCTTTGAGAAAAGCCTTATCCTTTAAAATTTCAGGACCAAACATATTTACGTAGTTATTGGTTCGCCTGTGCAAGCTATCCAGCATCGCATCAATTGGCCTCACACCATTTTCTTCCATAAGACGCTAATTTACTAGGTTATCAACGGGCTTACATTTAAGCAAGTGCTTGCCTTTAATACTTATTTTCAAATGTCGATCCCCACTCTTTTCAAAAAATTCTACATGAAATTTTTTCCCATCGGCAATGGTGAACTTCTCAAAAACAGTGACTATCTCCAGATCGGCATCAGGTGGGACAGCATTCATAGAATCAAGATTTGAATACGTTGAAAGTATTTCCTTTTCCATATGTGAAGTCCTTTTTGACCTGGTACGATCCGCGATAAAGAATTTGCAAAAATCTACATCGAAAGGAATTGCGCTGCCGTTGTGAATCCCAAATCGAAAAAACATTTTTCCACCAGCAAGATAGACTCCCTTTAATCGAATGGTAACATTACCGTTACTAGACATCGGTTTCCTGGACGTTGGGGAAATATATTGTATAGCTCCAGCTATTTGTCTTACACGCTTTTGCGACAATTCCAATCCCCCATCTGCATACTGGTTAGCATCTGAAACGGCGAAATCATAAATATTTTTAAATATATCGCTAGTATAGGATACATTAAACGAATAAATGCGGCCATCATCAGTAAACACACTCACATTTGTCGGAATAAAATTTTCCTCACTAGCTTTGATTCGCAGCACATTGGATACTTTACTAATCTCGCCAATTTCAATGCTGGCAGATCCTCTGTCAGCATTCTTTATGTTTGCCGGAAATACCAAAAGAGTAGTTTTGCTCAAACAAACTTTCACTTCCTTTGGAAACACTTCTTGGGAGTAAGTCTTCAAACATGTGAACAATAGACAAACCCAACAGCACAATACTTTAACACTTTTCATCTACTTAAATTTACACGGTTTAAAAAATCAAAATGAAGGTTGTTGAAATCCTTTTATTTTCAATTCCAATTTCATAAAAGCATGAGCTTCATACATGGTAGGGAATCGAGATAAATGGTTAAATACCTGAGTAGGGTAAAATAGTCTAGCATGAGAAAGAAGCCGAAAATCCCCACATGCCACTTTTCCAAATACCGTATTAAACCAGTATTTAATTTGCAAAGCAATGGCAATTACATTTCCCGGATACTCCATTTTCTCCATTATCAAAACAGAGTTAACGGCTTCAAATAAATGAACCCTTTCCTTCCTGTATCCAGCGCACAAAAGATTCGCTGATTTTTCAAAATATCGATCATCCCAATCGATTTCCTGCAATTGCTTTTCTAGTCTGGAAATAGCGATGCCACCAAAATTTATATTGGGTAGTTCAATTGGCAATTTCAATATTGCATTATAAGAATCAACTTCGTACTCTCCAGATGAGTTCTTACAAAAGGACAACAGAAAAAAAAGCGTATCTTTTTTTATCTTTTCTGTTCTCATAATTGTAAAGAGATCAGAGGATGGCTTAATAGAAGAAAGTTCCTTATCTGTAATTGTCAATGATATTGCCTTCAAAGTTTGCTGAATATACTCGCTCATATACAGTATTTATATAATTAATTAGAATCCTTCAATAAGACAGGATGATTAGCTTTAATCGTTACGCGGATCAACTTGGTTTTTCTTCCAATGAGGGTTTTGACGGATTGAATCCCAGCACTAGCTGCCTGGGCTGTAATACTTGGGTCTAACGATGCAAGCTGTAGTGATTGAAGAGCATTGTCGGCATCAGTCTTAGCTATATCCCTGGTAATAGAACCTGGAACTGGTATCCCTTCAATTCCGTCGTTGTTATACATTTTCAATGACACAGGAAAAAGATTATCTCCATACTTTATTTGGGTAACTGTTAGCTGTAGCCTTTCTCCTGCTATTGCCGCCACCCCATAAACGAATGTTCCACGTGGGATCTGAATGCCATTTATATATAAATCGACATCCAATCTCAATTTGAGTGTGGAACCGCTTACAATAGTTGCTGTTGTATGTACAGTGGCGGGAATTGCATTATCAATTCTCTGTTCTTCTGATGATGAAATATCAAGAAAAGCCTTCTTGTGTACCACCTTTTTGCGGATCGTGTCGCGATTTGCCGGAAACAAGTCAGTAAAACCACTGTGGGGGTCTACTTTAAGTGGAACTACGTGATCTTGTTTTTGCATTGATAATTGCCTTGCCCGCTCCTTTATCCGGCTGGGATTCTGAATATCAAGGACTTTATCGAGCATCCCATTAAGTGTTGATAGCTCTGGATCAACAGGGGCGGATTGCGTTTGAAGGCTTGCCATAGCATCCTCAAGGGCTTTTATAGAATGTTCTTCAACTGAAGCACTACTTTCGTCAGTCCTGGTTTTACCAGAAACGTTTGGTTCTTCTGCCACACGTTTCGACAATTCGGCAAGACGCCCCCGAATCTTTTCTTCTGTAGCGTTATTCGCCGCTGCAGTGGTCGGAGAAAATGGCGCTTCTACAACACCGCTTCGCTTTCCCGTATCAACATCCCCTGCTTTAAAGTAAGGGTCATATTCTCTTGCAATTTTCAAATTGCTTGAATCCTGTTCCTGTTGCGCATAGAGGCTCATTTTGTCGGAAGGCTTTTCGCCTTGGAAGTCCGGATTGGGAAGATTAAAGTTCAATCCAGAACTGGCACTCTGCTGTCCTTCGGAGTGGCTATTTCCTCCACCAAATGAATAAAATAGTAGCGCCACGAACGGAACAATAATGACTGGTAAAAAAAGTAGCGGCTTTAATTTTCTATCACTTAAATTTATTCCTGCAATCACACTTGCCATAACACACAAATATTTGAAGTGAAAAACATCATTTACTGAAAAATAAATTGTCCTGCATTTTTTGTAAAATATCAGGTCCATTGGGTGTACGTCTAATACTATCAACCAGGTTAAGATATTCCTGGATGTATAATGAATCTGCAGCAGAACTAGAACTACCATAGATGCCAGAATCCTGTATTAATGGCATATCAACATTCTCTTTAATTACAATTCCTGGCGTATTTCTAATCAAGACCTGGACTAAACTCAAAATAGACATGCCTCCAAAAACAGTAATAAACATAGCGAGACAGCGAATTTTCTGACGTCTTGAAAGACTTGCCTGTTTCCTGTTCAAGTATTCGGCAACCTTAATAAATAAAAGATCAACCTTAGTTGAAATCCAATTTCCCACTGGAGATTCTACATTCTTATTCTTGAAAATAAATCTGGGTAATCTCATCTTTTAAAAATTTGGAGGTCATTATTGCGTACTATTTCCCACTTTTCTATAAGCAGGCCATGGGGATTTGCATCAGTACGATCCTGTAACACTCGCAGTTCACCTGTTGTGATCAAATCCCTCAGAACAGTGCTGGTAGGTCTTATAATCTTCTGTTTCCCATAAAATGTAAAATGAAAAGGTTGCTCCACCGTACTTACGGAAATACTATCCATTGTAAGTTCCTGGGAAATATTTCCACCGACAACTTGCTTATAGTAACCGGATTCCTTCAGGTTGTCATACTGTACTTTAGCGCTTTTATCTGCCAAATAGAGTGCTTTTGAAATTTGATTTTCGATGGCTTTATCATCCGGGAGAAGAGAAAAAAACAACTCGTGAAAAACCTTAACATGATCTCTGCACTCAACTTGCATATTATCCCTTCTGCTAGCTGCTATTGCCTCCAAAGCCTTTCCGGAATTTGTAATAACGAATATTCTTTTCCCAACTGCTTCAGCATAAACAGTACAACGATATATTGCAAATCCGCCTAAGAGGACAGCTGAAAGCACCAACACAATGCTAAACAGCCTGATGTGCTTGAACGCACTATCAATATTCTTTAATTGTTCCAACATAAAACCGCACATTTTCAATCACACAAAAAATAATTACCCTGCTATCTTGGATTGCATATAATTGGAGGCCATTCCAACACTCTGAGTCGCAGCAGTTGTTGCTGTGTTAACAGTGTTACCCGCAATCCTAGTCACCTTATGCTGCAACGCATTTCCACCTCCGACGTGAACTATCCACTCAGCTATATTGGGAACAGTAGTGTATGCGATAATCCCAATGATCAAAAAAATGATATACCCGGTGTCATATAAACCAAAAACGGTTGTACCATCACGCGTTAGAGATTCTAAATCCAATTTCAAAATATTCTCTTGTATTTTACCCAGAATTGCGGCTAGAATATTGCATACAGGTAACCATAAATAGACATTCACATAACGACTGAGGTAAACAGTCAAAGTATGGTGAAAACCATCGAAAACACTGAGTCCAAAAACTATTGGGCCTAAAACAGCTAAAACGATAAGATTAAACGTTCGCAGTGTATTTATACACAATGCAGCAGCAGCATACAAAATTTGTAAAATGACTGATATAATCTGCTTAATGGAGTTTTGCATTCTATATGCTAACTTACTTGCCACAAACTCCATATTGTGCATAATTTTCTCTTTCCAATCCTCAGTCTGTACATCCTTATGCGCGTATTTCATCCATAAATCACGATCACCAGAACCACCTTCACCAACTAGCGCCTGCCACTGATCGGATCTTTTCATCATTTCCTCTTTCTTCTTAAATAATTCTTTAATCGCCAGGTCAGATTTGTCCTTTACCTGCTTAGTGCCGATTACAGTTGGTGATAAAATTCCATCCATGATACTAATCACAACAGGAAAGTTGAGAATACACCATCCAAGTACAAATGGACGTAGTAAAGGGTATACGTCAACCGACTCACCATTGGCAATATGCTTCCAGACACGATGACCGATGTAGAAAGTCGCTCCCATTCCTGCAATTGCGCGTCCTACCCCAATTAAATCACCACACATCGGTATCATATCACTTTTCAATTTGTCCAGAACAGCCTGTAGGCTGTTAATACCATCAGCAATTCCTTGGGCTGAAGCCAGGGAAGGGATAAACAGTAAACAGACAATCAACAACACAAAATTCCTTTTCATACCACATTTATTTAATTAACTGTTAATTCCGCTGATCGTAAAGTGCCCCCACTGCCTTTATCTCTGACGCCTCTTTCCGTTTCTGCATGTCCATTATAATACTGGATGAAGTGAATCTTTTAAAGAAGTCTACTTTCTCCAACATCTCCGAATGTATTGCATCAATCACCTTAATCCTTTCTTCATCGGATGCTCGAATGGTATTAGGGGTTATGATAGCCAACAGATCATCAAGATTTTTCAAACTCGCTTTCGATATGTTTGAGTACATATTATCCAGGAAATCAAGTTCATTGATGGAAAATCCACTATTAGAGCGGAAATCTCTCATTGCATCTTTGTATTGTTTACTTAGCTGAATTTGATATTGTATAATCTCAGCAACCTTGTGATATTTTTTTACTTCAGGACTAACCTGATATAGCGCATCTAGGAAGGCTTCATGAAGTCGATAATTTCCACTAGCAATATTTTTCACCTTATCGTAACCATCCGTCAGAAGTTTATATCCCTGGTACATATCCTGAAGAATACGCTTAAACTGGCTCAACTTCTCAATATCAAGAGCCAATTGGGCGAGTTCTTGCACTTGTCCATGGGACTTCAGAGGCAAAACAGTAGCCATAAGGATCAAAAAAAGAATGCAAACCTTCCTCATCATTTTCAAACACACCGCATTCATAAATAATAACTTTTAAGAAAAATCAATCACTCAGAATAAACACCATGAAGAGTTTTTAAAAACTCATCTTCGCGATTTGTAATCGAATTATTTTGGATTACGTTGTATAACTGATAATTGAATGTTGTCAAATCCTGTAACACATAATTTATATCACCAATAATACCGTCTATCCTTGACAATCTACCATCCTCCGTAAATTCAAAAACACCACTGGAAAGGACATCAGCCATATCAGAAAAGTGAGTCAAAATAGCGGTAAACATACCGGACAGTGTTTCATCAATAGATTGGATTTGACCAACAGTAAAAGTTGATGAGTTCTTTGCTCTATTGACTAGCTTTCTTGAAGCAGACAAAATATTATCGGATTGGTGTAGCAAGTCCGGTATATTAGCGTACTTCACAAAAATTGGATTTACATTTTTCAGCGATTTAAAAAAAAGATTATGGAGATTGAACTCACCACGCTTAAAAGCATGATAGGCATCAAGACCACCTTTTACAATCTTATACCCTTCACCTAAATACGTAGTGTATACTTTCAGGGCTGCAAGTTGGGCTGCCATATATTTAAGCTGTGTTTTCTTCTGACTAAAAAAAGATTGAGAGAAAGCAGCAGTAGTCGCAGCAGCTAACAGGAATATGAGCAAACAAACGCGACGCTTCATAAAAAAAGTTGAATAGGTAATAAATTTATTCTAAGCCATATAGTATTCGGAGACTATTTACCTCCGACAAATCTTTTGCACGTTGAAGAGATGTCAAAACATTAGAAGAGTTGTACTCGCGTAAATCCCGGTAATTCTCATCAACAGCATCAGATGCTCTTCTGATTATCTCCAACCGAGCCGCGTCGGTCATTTGAGTTGAAAAGCTATTAATGACAAATGTCAGCTCATCAATATTTTTCAACGTTTTGGACAAAATCCCCTCATATACCTGCTCCATGGTTTTGATTTCATCCGGTGTAAAATGCTTATCTGATTTAAAAAGTGAAATAGCATGTTTATACTCATCTACTATGCCGACCTGTTTTGTAATAATGCCTTTGATATTTCTATAATAGGCAATTGCATTTTTCACTTTCCACAATTCGTCATAATAGTTTTGGTACAACGTCTTCTGCTTTTCCATCCAGCTATTTATCTCTTTGAATTTAAGAGACGATAGTACATTCTCAAGTTTTTTCTGTGCGTTTTGAAGTCCTATTGTCTTGTTTTGCAGACGTTGTATTTGCAAATCAATTGCCATGATTATTTTTTTTGCCGCAGCTTTGACAACCACCCATATAATAGCCTTTGCTTCCATTGTGGGCGCAATCGTAAATAAAAAGCACAACAACCACACGATAGTCATTTTCCTCATATACTTAGTTATTTTTAAAGTTGCGAATCACGGATTAATGCTTGTATTCCCCGTTCAATATCACCATCAAACTTAGCCGCATATGATAGCACCTTTACTTTTTCCGATTCCTCAGTGGTATACGCGAAATACTCTTCAGGACTAGGTTCATAACGGTACACTTTCATCACCTGCCCACCCAGGTCAATAAATATTTCGCGATACCGTCTGGTTGGATCATTGGATCGATTAACAGATAAGACTAATTCTTTTCCTTTATCAGAAAGCCCAAGCAAGTTTTGTATGTCGGAGAATTTATTTGTGAACTTTCTTAGATCCAATAAAATTTTACAATCTGCGTTGGAGATAATAGCATCCTTAACAATTGGGCTGCTTATCAAATCAGTTAACTCTTGCGTAACGGTTATCGCCTCTCCGAAAAACTTTCTGACTGTTTTATATAAATACTTCATGAACTCAGCCATACCACTTCTCATGATCGCCTTCCATGCTTCTTCTATAACGATGACCTTCCGGACCCCCTTAACCTTTCTCATTTTGCTAATGAACATCTCCATTACCAACAACGTAACAACGGGAAACAAAATCGGATGATCCTTTATATTATCCAGTTCTACCACAACCATCCGCTGATTCAAAAGATTCAAATTATCGCGGGCATTCAGTAGAAAAGAGAACTCACCGCCTCGATAATATGGCTTCAAGACATACAGCATATTGGTAATATCAAAATCCTTCCCCTGCACACGCTCTTTCTCCAAAACATCCATATAGTCACCCTGCAAAAACTCATAAAATGAATCAAAGCATGGAAAAATATCAGGATTGTTTGCTAGTTTAGTATAGTATAACTGTAATGCATTTGAAATAGCAACATACTCGCTCCTATTAAATGTCTCCGTTTCTCTCTTCCAAAGACCTATCAATAGAGTTTTAAGGCTTTCCCGCTTCTCAATATCTAAAGTATCATCGGCGCCAATATAGAACGGATTAAACTGAATGGGGTTGTCTTCTGTATAACTAAAGTAATATCCACCCAATAAGTTGCATAAGCCTACATAGCTACCACCGACGTCTAGTATCACTGAATGTGCGCCATTTACATGGTAGCTCCGTAGTAACGCATTCATGAACATGGATTTACCAGAACCACTACCTCCAACCACAATCTTATTACGGTTAGTGATAACCCCCTTCTTCATAAATTCATCGCTAATATCAACGTGGAGCGGTCTTCCACTAATTCTATCACCTAACCTCAATCCGAATGGGCTAACGCTACTTTGGTAATTTGTCTCAAAATTTAGAAAGCAACAGGCTTGTTCCAAGAATGTTGAAAACATTTCATTACCAGGAATTGAACCAGCATTTCCAGGAAGAGAAGCCCAGTAAAGTTGAGGCGCCCCAACGATTTCTTGTCTAGGGACGGCATCCATTTGTGAGAAAGCAGCAGCGCATTTATTCCTAACTTCTTTCGTTTCATTCCAATCTGCTGTCCAGGCTATAATATTGAAGTGCGCCGAAACAGGTTGTCGTTGCTGGCTAAGGGATTCATTAAGATAATCGTTCGTCGCGTCACGACTGATCATGTTCTCGCGGGAATAGTTAGCCAATGATTGCAGACGTCTTCTTTTCGCCTCTAAATTCTTCAAAGTCGTAACTGTATCCTGTATAACTATAAATTGGTTATAGATATGATTACAGGACAAAAGCAAATTTGCCGGAGAGGAAAATCCCACACTGAACTTCGTATTATCAGTCGAATAGCGATCATAGGTGATTCGTGGCCCACATAGAGCTGGCAAGTCATCTACTCCAGCAATGGAAAACATCTGGCAGAATTTCTCACCAATTCTCCATTCTGGTTTAAAGGAGATGTCAGTTAGCTCATGCTGATTAGATTCAGATTGCAGAAATAAATATTGTTCTAATAAGCCTCTTTTCTCAGCTGTGCCTGTAATATCTTCATCTGACAGCAATTCGCTTTTAATAAATCCACCATCTGAAAGTAATCTTTGAAACTGGCTAACGCGGTCGGAAAAATCTGCAAGAGATCTCTCATCTACCACCTCCGGTTCAATTGCTGTACGCCGGAGAAGCAAGTTTGAAACAACAGAACTAGAGGGTCGGCGGCCAGGGTTCCGTCTTGTGATGAATACATAACAACAATGGTTGAGGAAGGGACGTTCGTTATAAAACCGTTCGCTACTTCTTCCTAAAAATGACTGATCGCCGCCATCAAAATCAGCTTTATAAGTAGACTCAACAAACCAATCTTGTTTGTGAACAACTGTGCCAGCGGGAAGCACTTTCATCGCCTTTATCCAGGCTGCATGGATATTCTCATAATCGGCGGTATTCAAGGTAAAGATCTCTGGGAGAAAGACCTTTATTCCTACAGTAACATCACCATCCCGTGACAGGATGTTGCCGTCTTTAACTTTATAAATTGGAAAGCATTTTTCGAGCGACACTCGCTTGTCCCTTGGCGGCATTATCTGGAGTACAAGCGCGCTAAGTACAATCATAATGATAATCAACAGCACAAACATATCTCACACACTTAATCATTAACAATTATATTCTTTTCTTGACTGAGGCACTACTATCGTCAACAACTACTCTCGGCAAATGGCCTCCCTTTAATTGAGTAGGTAATTGCTCCGGCGGGTCATTTGACTTAACCTGGACATCATCGGAATCACCCTTTCCCGGATTTGGGTTATTAGTACTTTTCAACTTTTCAGATACTTTTCTCTGGAGGTCAGCATGCTCGGCCTTTAGCTGTACCAGTTCGATGTCTTTGTCAAACTTCCTCTGAATTATACCATCAAGTAATTCCAAACTATTTTTAATAGTAGAAATCTTTTTTTCCTGCTGTTCTCTTAAATTAGTTACCCGGTCAATAGCGTTCAAGAAATATCTGGCAGCGAGCTTGGGGTTGTCGATATTGATTTGACCGTTGCTTTGCATATACTTAATTTCACTATATGGACTCATGGCATAGAAAACAGTCTGAGACATCGTTCCACCTTCTGTCTCTTTAATCTCGGTACGTTGAAACAAATCAAAGCCGTACAGTACACCGATTTTTTTAACAATCAAGCCTTGCGCTCTTTCTTCTTTTGTAAGACCTATGTTATTTCGTATATCAATGAGGTAATTTCCTATGGCTTCAGGATTTGGATCATGAAAATCATTTAGCGAAATCGAATTTACTTTTGAACCATCCTTTTCAAATTGCAACCGGCTCTTATATAACTGCTCGTCTCCAATTAGAACTGACAACATAGGTTCTGCGTGAACCAGGTTGTACTTTTCCTGTTCATAATCACTTTTGGCACGGGCTAAATCACGTAGATAAGCGGATTTTCTGCCTTCCAATGAAGCAATCTTCTTTTCAATCTTCGACAACTCAAGCAATGAAGTATCCCCACTTAGAATTGCTACATACTCGCTAAAGTTCATTCCATTTTGTTCGTCCATTGCACCCTCATCAATTGTCCTTACATGGAGACTCGAATTTTTCATTTGCGAAATAAAAAGCTGCTTATTCTTCAGCAAACTAAATTTGTAATTATCCAGCGTTCTTTCGACCGCGTAGATGTAGCTCTTTACTTTATTGTTATAGTAGTTTTTCGCGACCCAATTTCCTGCACGGACTCCACGGCCATTACGTTGTTCAAGCTCGCTGGGCTTCCATGGTATATCCAAATGATGCATGGCAACGACGTTCCGTTGAATATTCAACCCAGTACCCGCTTTATCTGTACTGCCCAAAATAATCCTAATGTCACCACGGTTAAGTTTTTTTATATAATCTTTTTTAGTGGCGTCGGTCCAGTCATGGACAAAAGTTATGTGGTTTCCTGGTATGCCGAAATCCCTTATCAGCTTCTCTTTCAGTGCATCATACAAATTAAATTCATTGGGTTTCGGGGTTCCCAAATCTGAAAACACAATTTGGACACCCTTATGTTCCATGCTCTTCTGGTACCACTCATTAATTTTCCTGGCACAAACATTTACCTTGTTGCCAGGGTCATCTTCGTAATGATCTGACACTAGCCTCATGTCTGCCGCCATCTTCTTCGCATAATTGGTGGCGATCAACATCCGGCCCTTATCTTCATCTTTTGTTAACGGCGCTCTACCAATGAGTGTGGCATCGCCAGTTTTGGCAAACTGAATGAGTTTGTCCATAAACGCAACTTGATCTGCAGTCGGAGCGATGTTTACTAACTCCTCATCCATTTCTGGACGATCTAATACGATATTTTTTGCGGTCTTATAATCAGTAATCTCGCTGTAAAAAACCGCTAACTCCGGCACTTTAATAAAATGCCGGAATCTTTCTTTGGCGATAATTTCATTGGTAACGGAGAACTCAAAATCAGTTGATTTCTTTGCATAAACTGCTGCCCAAGCATCAAAGTTTCCGATCTGCTGCCGAAGTAGCTCTTTAGGACGTAAGTATTTAAATAGCAGGTACATTTCAGTCAAGCTATTGCTGATTGGTGTACCAGAAAGGAATGTCACACACAAGTCGGCATTAAAACGTTCCTGTAAGGTCCGAACGGCAAATAGCATATTCAACGCCTTCTGGCTACCCTCAATATTTCCAAGACCAGCTACCCGATTGTGTCTAGTAGTAAATGTAAGGTTCTTGAATTTATGGGCCTCATCAACAAAAATGTGATCAACTCCCATATCGCCAAAGGAAACACCTTGATCTTTTTTACTTTCGATCTTGTTCGTGATCTCCGATAATTTGGCAGTAAGATTTGCTTTTCTTTTCTCCAATCCCTTCCTCATTTCTTTTGTGATCTTCGCGCCTAATGTCCCCAGCGTATCTAAATCTTTTTGAAGGTTATCGAGTTCTTCTCCGACGATCTGACTTTGAATTTCCAAGGACTGAGGGATCTTACTGAACTGGTCATGCGTGATTATTACCGCGTCCCAATTATTATTCTTTATTGTATGAAATAACTGCTTGCGTCTTGAAGGACTAAAATCCTCTTTGGCTGGTGCAAGTATGCGGGCAGTTGGATAAGCGCGCCGAAATGATTCAACAATCTGCCCAACATTCGCTTTTAATGCCAATATCATCGGCTTATTGATGATCTGGAGACGTTTCATTTCTTTGGCAGCACAAATCATAAGAAGTGTTTTTCCAAGCCCCACTTCATGATCGATGATGGCACCTCTATTTTGAATTATTCGCCAGATAGCATCCCGTTGACTTTTGTATAAATCGGGGACACCTTGTTCATTCAGTCCTAACCCTAGTCGTTGTCTATCAAGTCCAGGAAACTTCAGGTGATCACCAGAATAGGTTCTCAACTTATAGCAGTTGAATGTCTTATTATACAAATCCTGGAGTCTTTGTTTTCGACTATCTGGCAGTTGTGTAAGCCATTCGGAAAATTGGGACCGGATATTCTCAATCTTCTGATGAGCGGACTGTATGGCTTCGTTATCTGGCAAGCGAATTACTCCTGTCGGAGTTTCAATAGAGTAAGTATAATATGGAGAGGTATTCTCCAATGCGTTCTCAAAAATTATCTCCGGTGAGCTGTTGCGCCCGTCCTTGGTCTTAACAGTATATTCTACATCAGCTTTTGATCTTGATCCATTAATCTTGACCTTAAACACATCTACCGATCTAAGAAAGTTCACATCACAATTAGCACCAAGTACCTGGGAAATAAACTCACTATAAAGATTCATAGGTATCCAACGTTCACCAAGATTAAAATCTAACAAGTCAAATGGAATCGGCTCAGGAAGAGACTGACGGAGGGCTTCGCAACTATGCTGTAAAAAAACATCATCGGGAGAATTTGCCAGCGCTCCTTCTGCTATTTCCAGTTTTTCAAAAATATTACCACTCAAATATCTGTCCGTTGGTTCCCAGGAATTTGTTTCAGCATTAAGGCAAATACTACTTCCCAATAGTTCTATCGTCGTACTTTCCTCCTGTTGCAACATTGTCGCTATATAAGTCAGATCTATGCTGCCTCTTTCGTTCAAGCATACCGCCATAGCTTCATGCGGATCATCAGTTAAATAGGTTTCTTTTTTCTTCACCAGACTACCAGTGAGTATATCTCCCCGGAGTAGATTATCACCATCTTTTTTCTCAAGTGAAGAAAGAAGAGTAAGAGCGTGGGCACCATCTTTCAAAATCAGCGTTCTATTCCCTGAAGTGTTCAACTTACCGTATGTACCAGTAAAATCATCATATAGTTCATTGAGATTTTCCCTAATGCTGACTTGCTCAACCTTCTGAATTGTTTCTTTAGCTACTAAATCATAGTAGCAATCCCGCATTTGAATATATCTTTCCAGGAACTTACTATCATTATCATTAAACTGTAAAGCAGTGAATACAGCCTGATCGTTTTCCTTATCAACATTAGACAACACTCCAAACCTTCCCTGGAAGTGAACCAGCGTACCGTTTTCATAAAACACCTTTAACCGATGAATTGGCTCTGGCGCATCATTTTTTAGCCGAAATGTATGTTCCAGAGTCAAGTCCCCCTCATACGTATAATCGTATCCATAGTCCTTTAATTGCGCTGAAAGTTCTTTTACAGCAGAAATGAGGTCTGGTGTGTCTAACCAAGTCGGTGGTAAATTAATTTGTTTAACATTCGAGAATATCCTATGCTTCCACTTTTTTGCACCTTCCTTTCTAGCCTTAATTAGAACAAAAGATTCGTGATTGGGATTTTCTGTGGTCCTAATAATGGAAACTATCTCAGCGGTTTCTTTTGAAACGGATTTTGCATCTGCGAGGGATATATAATCAACCGCTCTATTTGTAGCTCCAGACAAATTAGTTGAGAACAACCCACCTTGAATAGCTTTACCCGGCTCTTCATCAGATACATCAGGAACTTTCAGGAAATCAAACTTTCTTCCGTCCTGTTTTTCCTCGATACTTTTCGCTTCGACAAAGGTATGCTCATATCTTGCCTGGAAATCCAATAACAACCGATCCTGCAATAGTATGCCTAGCGTATCCATCGGTCCGGAGTGCCAAATATTAAGCATCGGCTTACCATATTGGTTTTTCCCCTCAGATATTTCACCTAACACGACATCGGAAAGATATTCATCTACAAAGGAATTATAATGATAATCACCTAAATCAGCGGTTCTATTAACAGTTTCTATGAGCTGGCGCTCTGCGTCTGAAAGTTGTTTTTTTGCGTTATTCTTTCTCGTAATGATGAGATGACTACTGGCCTCGGTGTTGCCTGTATCCTTCATCAGGTTATCCGGCAGGGCAACAACACTTATCAGATCGGAACTATTAAAAAGGTACTCCCTGGCAGCTTTATTCCCTGGTGTATTAAGAAATGCACTTGTTGTAATAAAGGCTAAAACACCGCCCTCTTTTAACTTGTCCAGACCTTTAGCAAAAAAGTAATTATGAATGGAAGATGTCAGGTCTTTATTCTCTATTAACGGATCAAATACTTTTATATCTCCGAAAGGAATATTACTAACTACTAAATCACTCGATAGATTATGTTTGATACCGGTTGATTCAAATGGCGAGTTAATCACCTCACATTTCACGGAAGTATTTGAAAGAATAGCCCTCAATACTTTTGCCGTAATGAAATCCTTCTCTACAGCTACAACATCAATACCACTGTCTCCATTCACTTCGCCTTGTGACAGTTGGGACAAAAATTCTTGTATAAAAACACCGGCTCCAGCGGAGGGTTCATATACCTTCTTGGGAAAGATTCGATTTTCACGGAGAACATTGAATAATATCTTAGGAACAATATCTGGCGTATAAAATGCCGTGAGTATATTGTTTTTGATGGAAGTTATCGCTAATCTATAATCAGAAAAAGTCAGCTCAATCTTAAGAAACTCGTGAAGCTCATTGACAAGCTCCCGTAGCTTCATATCAGCGTCAGACGCATTTTGCTGACGCCAACTATCTTCCGTTCCAGGTTCATATAAAACAGCTTTCAACCCGCCAAAGCCACTATACTTCTTCAGTTGGCCTATATCGGATGGAGATAGGGTTGTTTCCCCATCAAACCTAAGCGCAATCTTTATAGCAGCAATATTGTCTCGAAACTTTTCGACAGCACTGTACCCCATAATCACACAGTTTCAAAAACCTCAATCACCTAAATAGCTGGCAATTGTACCTATAATCGCATATTTAAGAAATGGATCATCTTCAGTTTCAACTGAAAACGAAAAGGTATTAAAAACGTCTCCGCATTCCTTTATTAAATTGCAGATTTCATACGTTAGAGAACCCGTTTCCACTAAGACCCAATACATATCTTCAAACTCAGATTCAAGTATCTCGGAGATATACTGATACCTGGAGGGGATGAAGTCTCTAACAAGTTCAGTCATACAAACCTCCATCATAGTAATCTGCGGCACCCCATCACGTTCCATTTGCTTGATCAAATCATCAATAGAGTTAATTTTCTCCCAAATGACTTCTCTAATATTTCTTTTGCTTTCCACAGTAACCAGTTCATTGGGATTATTTAAAACCAGATAACTCCAGAGGTTATCAAATAATTCTCTCTTCATGTAGAGTCAGAATTAAAATCATACTCACCACGCTTACTTACTTAGTGAGGTAAAAACTTTTCTATCACGACAGACAATAGCAGTGGGTAATCTTCCAAATGCCATTTTCTTCATCAGTCCATGCGCCCCATACTTATGAGAGTATTTGTAGACATAGGTAAACAACAAAAAACCTAATATCCCAACTACAGGAATGATGATGTACACTGGTACCCCTGCTATATATGCTGCCGCAAAAAGTATTAACAAACCGACTAACCCAGCCGCGAGGTAGGCTACATATTGTGCTTTTAAGCCTCTGAACTCAATTTCTTTGTTAACACCTTTATTAATTTCAAATACCATCATTGAACAAACTATTTTCTACTTATCCGTGCAATAAATTCATGTTTCTTTTTTAAGATTTCCGCCCAGTACTTCACAAGTTCCTCCGAAGTACCTCTTTGTTTCTTACTGACTAGGCGAGTATTAGCTTCCCTTTCAATTAAACTCTTAATCTGCGAATGGAATGAATTATACCCATTCATTAAGATAAATACACCACTAGGGTCCAAAAAAGACAATGTTTTGCTATCCATTAAACAAGGCTCTTCAACAGTAAATGTAACTGATGGTCTAAAACGACCTGAAGAAGGACTTTTAAAAAATGTCGGATCGGACAATTGTATGGGTATAATATTCCGTTCTCCAATAAACCGTAGCTGGACAGAATCTAAAATATACTCAGGACCGAATACGGATTTGACTTTAGGCAGAATACGTCCCACAAATAATTCAGGCTTATCTACCTCACAACCTTTATCAAATAGGTCTACAATACGTTCTGGTAACTCTATAGCTTCTACATGACTAGGCAGAGGCCATTTAGAAAATCCTTCCTCATGTAGGGAATGACTAAGTGCGTTAAAAAAAAAGCAAGGTGAATCACTCCCTGGAGGCCATTGCATGTCTCTGAAATAAATTATCTTATGAGGATAAAAGGGGCTGCGGAGGCATTCGTTGGGAACGTCCAGCACCATCTTAATTCCCAAAATATCAACAACATGCGATTCTACCATAGCACTATAATTTTAGACAGACATTGAGATAAGGTTTAACTTAACGTATCAATGCACAATTAAAATCATCTTTTAAGTGATCTACTTTGTTCATCACCTTTTTCTCCATTTCTATAACGAACCTTACTTTCTAACAATGTTCCTTTCTTACTTATAGCCTCGTAATATCTTTCGTAACCCGCAGTTAATATAGCTGTTCCATGGGGGTCTATTCGAGAAATATCCTCAAAACTCAAAGCCACTCTTGTCCATAAAATATTCCCTGAAGGAATATTACGACTTAGATTCACTTCCACCTGTGGTGGCGCATTCTTAAATTCAATCGGTCTGTTCATACCTTCTCCAATTAGTAGCCCGTTTACAGTATCAAGAAAATATTCTTCGGTATCAGAGATATAAACCTTGGGGATGATCCTGGAATAAAAACATTCAGCATTTACTACTGGGTAATTAAACTCTTCTTCCTTTAACATACCCTTCGGTAACCGCAATGCTGTATATGGGTCTAGTACAACCTTTGGTGGAATTTCAATTAACCCTGAAGTTTTGGAAAAAGGCCATATTTTATCATTCTTTGAGATAAACGACAAACTCGCTTGATCATACATGAACCGATAGGTGCATGCCCCAGGCATATACTGCATTTGAGAAAAGGACAATCTATTTTCAGGATTCATAAAACTATAAATACAATTATCCTTCACATCTATTGCCATCAGATCTCCACATACATTAATCACAGGTAGTTCTGCCATTGTTTTAAACTTTAAAGAAAGCCTTTAAGACGGTAGCGACAACCACTAAAAACACACACGATCCGAACCAACTCGCCGCAACTTTTGATGTATCTTGATCGCCCGAATTCCACTTCTGATACACCTTTACAGCTCCGATCAGCCCACTAACCGCTCCCACAGCGTACATAAGATCAACACCAGTGGAAAAATAGCCTTTGACTTCTGTTTCCGCTGCCTTGATCCCTTCCTTACCCTGAGCTTCTACCATGACTGATATTGTCAGATTCACCAAGCACCAAATCAGATAATACTTTTTTCTGCACAGCAGCTCATAGCCGCTTTTCAACGTCACAATTTTCATTTTCCAGTATTTAGATTTTAGAAATTTCAGAGTGAGAATAGAGCTACAAAACAGAAGGTGGGGTCCACAGCATATTTAATTGAGATTCGCTCGCCTCTATTCCTGCAATTGACTGCAACTGCCGGCTAACCAAATTGGTAACAATACTTCGGTACGAACTTTCAGACAGCTCTGGGAATCGAGCAATTTCTATTTGTATTTTATAGAGAATAGACCCTATATCACGGGTCTGCATACCTTCGGTAATAATCTCTTCTGTAACATCAACCAGGGAGGCCATTGCATCTAAGGCCAGTTCCTCCTGGCTTGGAGCTATATAGGGTATATCTTCATCGACCCGAACAGCTCGAACTGATTCATCAGGTTCCAACTCTGAAAGTCCATGTCTTTCATTATTCGAAACTAGCTGCCAAGTCCGTTTATTATTTTGATTTTCCTCTTCCTTAATCCCAGGTTTAGGCGGGTGATCTTTACGCATCCCAACACGACCATACAACAAAAGCACCACAGCGTAATAGATCACTCCCGCACTACCCAGGACTGTAAAAAATACTCCCCAAGACACATTAGACAACATCACTGTATTTTTTTACATTAGTAATTTTGATGACAGTACAAATGTGAGCGATTCTAACACTTGTCTTATACACCATTTATACAGCTGTATAAAATTCATTTCGGATTTTCATCTGTTTCATCCATTAATTTTATAAGATTACCAGTAGCCCTATCTGTGAATTGAGTTCTATTTCTCCGTATCCTTATAGCCTGGAAAATTCTATATGGATTGGGCATTTTAATTCCAGAAGCCTCCGCCAAGACATCTGCTACATCTCGAATTGATGCGTTTCCAAAAGCCCCACTGGAGTAGATGAGGTACACATACTCCACAAAATCATTCTTTGAAAACACCCACTTTAGTTTCTTTCCACGATTATCCATTGATTTAAAATACTGTTCATCTTCTTCATTGACAGTATGGAGGTATGAGTAAAACCAGCTACACCCCTTAACAATGGCCAATTTGCAACTCATAGCCGTATTCACTCTTTTATCACAAAACAGATACAAATCATCCATTAAAATGGGTCCAATCCCACCACTGTTGGAAAAATAAAGACTATCCAGATAACTATGCCCCAGCTCTATATAGGAAATCAACTCAAGGTTATCCTGAAAGTATTGCTCAATACTTCTCGTCATTCTTTGAATCAAATCCTTCCGGGAAATTATGTCAAGATGCATTGATGCTTGCTCGAACTCAAGCATCTTTTGGAATTGTACCAGACGCCCATCGAATAAGGGTCGGAGGTTTTTGAATATGTGGATTTCTTCATGAACGCTTATGGACCCGGAAAGAATTATTTCATCAAGTTTCTTTATATATCCTAGTAATTTAGCTATTACAGCGGCAGCATCCCTAACTCGCGATTCGGATTCTTTCTCAGCCATTGAATCTATACTCTGATTCATTTCTTCCAGCAAAACTTCTATTCGTTTTACAATGATAGTTTCCATACATGTAGATTAAATGGTTAACTAATACTTCTCTATGCAAAGGTGTAATTATTGAGAACAGGGATTCCCTGCCATCCCTACTAGTAGGCCCCCTAAGAAATTGAAAAACAGTTTATATTACACAAATAATAATACAACCTACTATGTATATAGGCTACAAAAACGTACACCCCTTTAGGTTAATAGACACACAATCCTATTGACAGGTAGACAAAAACAACTAAACATGTAAAAAACAAAAAAGGATGGATGCACGCAGGTATCATATAGATACGCGTACATCCATCCATCTATGGAGAGGTCTATTTTTATCAAATGATAGTCAAACAAAAATCAGTAAATGGATGCATACATGGAAGCCACATACATGACATACACGCATACATCCATTTTGGAAGTAAACGATAAATGGACTGATGTACACACAAGGGCCACATAAATGAAATACTCGCAAGCATCCATTAATAGACTATGACTTTAAAATCAGAGTAAACTTCACAAAGTAGCAGGTGTTTTGAAACTGGTATGAAACGCACACTTGCATTAGAGCATTTTCCAGATTTAGGTTTGAAATACATAACCGCACCTTAGTGTCGGTATTACCACGCGTGAGGAAACAAAAGAAAAATGAGTAAAAAAGGTTGTAACATTAAGTACTTGGTTGGCTACTCAATCTATAAAATCAAATCCAGTATTATTCATAGTACGGTTAACATACTAATCGGCCAGCATTATTCCTTATGCGTCCGATCGATTATCCAACTTCCATTTGGTTCCTGGGCAAAATTAGCAGTATAGATTTTGGTTGTATCAATCTTGAGATTTGATATTTGTAAAAAAGGGGACAGATCAATATACTTTACCGTATAGGTAGCTGAAGCTGTATTTTCTCCTGTCTTTTGAATATTGATGATACGATTTAAATCCTGTCTGGCAACTAATACTTCCTGGAAGAACTGCTTTTCTAATTCAGGTTTTGTTTTCACCAGAAACGCTACAGCTTTCGTTGTAAAAAGTACAAAAGGGCTGTCGATATTATTGGATCTTCGTACTATCACAAAGCCATCTTTCTCCAATGAAGTATTGTCGATTTTCTGTCGTGTTGCTGGATCACCAGTAGCAATAGTCTCTGTCAATTCCTTCGGAAAGACAGTACGCAATAACTTATCCGCATCTGTAGTAGATAATTCCTTTTTGGAAGTACATGCTACAGTGAATAACCCAAAGAGAAGGGAGAAGCCAAACCTTGATTTTATTTTCATAATGAAAAGTTATCAAATAAAATGTTTCAACCCCAAAAAAAATAAAAGAAACTTACCATGATGGATATTATTCGCACTACTTACTGGGAGTAACTACAAGCTATTTTTAGACAAATAAGACTTTATTTCATAGTGGTCTTCTTCAGCCATAGGTATTAATCCATCTTCAGGTTCCCTCATTACGTCAAACAGCAATTCAATAAATTTAATTATTACTGTGATTATATAGATTTATCGAGGCTTTGAGCCTTCCTTCATGTTCTTTCACTATCTTAAAATGTTCCTCCATATCGGCTAAATCAACATCAAAAACAAATCCGTGATAATTATCCGGGTTATCACAAAACTTAAAAAAATCATCTAGCGAAAAACCAGATTTTTCTGCCCATAAATGATGCTGCTGTTGTACTAAAATAAACAGAGCTTGCTGTTTACTTTCTTCAGGATACAAAGACACCGCCACAATTGAACTAACCAGGAATCTGATGGTCATAAATTCCGCTTCTGTAAGTAAAAATTTATTATCAATCATGAGTGATTTTTTTTTGAAACTCTGAATATCAATTAAAAATTAAATGAACCCAAACCTATCCGGTAAAGGTTGTTTGATATATTTAGCCTTCTTTTCTTTTTGTTCTGCTTTCCAAATAATAGTATCCTTTATTATCGCATCAATTACCAGCGCTGGAACAATTTCCTGAGAACAACTATCCACTTCTATCTTGGATAGTATATCATTTATACGATATTTTGGGTAATCTACGCGAAATACCGTTGCTGGCAACTTGTAAAGATGTTTCTGTTCAAAGAAAAAACAGCTTTTCAAATTGCTAATTATTACCGCCATTGCAAATGGCTTTTGTTGCCTTCTCATAATTCGATGAATTAACCGGATTTGTAAATCTAGTACCCAAACAAGTGTTATCTGGTACCAGCGCTTTTACGAATAAAAAAGCCAGTTCGAGAAGAATCAAGAACCGGCCTTTCATCCATTGTTTGTTAACCCCAAATTCCTTTTATAACAGATGATATGCAGCTTTGGGGCCATACCACCAAAGGACAAGAAACAGCAATTTAGAAATAATATTTTGTAAAACCCTGAGATTAAAAAATGAACAGAAAATGAACGCAGTTTTAAATTTGACCAAGTATCGCTTCGATTCGAACGTTAATCAATATAAATCCAATGCGTGGCTATTACATATTATTATCTTTTGGGTTTAGTCCGTTTGGACTTATAAGTAAAAGCTAACAACGCTTTCCTCAAACTTTCTTTATCGCCTGCGCTCAGGTCTTTGTTCCATACAAATAATTCCCTCACGTCAACTTCAATTGCCAGGGCAATAAGAAAAAACATCTGAATACTGGGTTGGACATTATTGTTTACGTACTGTGAAAGAGTTGAAGGCGCAACTTCGATTTTCGCGGCAAGCTCTTCATTTGACATTCCTTTCTCTTTTAATGCAGCAGCAATCCGGTTCAGCACTATATTCGGAACATCATTTTTACCTTCAACCTTAACTTTTTTGCCCATAACCTAAATTTATTTACCTATAAGCAAAAGTAACTACCTGAAAATAAATGGTTTTCAATGAAATATAACCATAGAGCTAAAATATTTTTTCTTGTGGCTAAATTTATTTACCTTGGGGCTAAATAATTATTAACAACAAAAAAATTTTAGTTCGGTTTTATTAGTGGAAAAAGTACAACGTATAGTATTATAATGTAATTTGCAATCCGTTTTAATTGAAAATTGTAAGCGTTTTGCTTCAATCTTAGCTCCAACAAACTGCGACTTTGGATTTACAGGCTGAGAGAATGAAGGAAAAACGCTCGCGCATAACTGCGTGGGCGTCTTCATTCAGCCTGGGGGTGTCGCAGCCTGTTGGGGTAGATGGGGACTAACCCACGTATTTTTTTTGTGTATCCCCGTAAAATTGTTGCTTTTCCTTATCTTCCAATTATTAAATACAACGATTGTAATACCGCTGTTACAGCCATACAGGCTGTGAGTTAAATTCGAGGAAACTGCGTGGGCGTATTTCTATTCGCCCAATCTTTTCTTCTCTGTACTACCCACTGTTAGGGGCTAAGGGAGTAGCCCCCTGACCAAATCACATCTCATTTTTCTTACAAAATCAACATCTAACATGAAAAATTTATTTTTTCTTCTGGGTAT
The DNA here is from genome assembly GCF_012641265.1 of Chitinophaga eiseniae. Taxonomy (GTDB): domain Bacteria; phylum Bacteroidota; class Bacteroidia; order Chitinophagales; family Chitinophagaceae; genus Chitinophaga; species Chitinophaga eiseniae_A. The sequence continues at coordinate 1,362,596 of NZ_JABAHZ010000001.1, forward strand.
GCTATTGCCATACCTATACCTGGAAGGACAACCTATTACATCAACAGGAGTATTGACACACACAAACAACGTATTAATTAATGGGAAGCTACAAATGCAGTCTTTAGCGTCCTTCAACAGAAAGCACGTTATACTGGACTTCTTCGCAACCACCTGCAGCTCTTGCATATCAAATATCCAGGAACTTGAAAAAATACAAATGGATAATGATTCAGTGCAAATTATCCTGGTTACCACCGAGGACATAAAGACGATTCAAAACTTCCTGACGCGGCGGCAGATAGGCATAACTCTGCCTATTATATATTCTGATAAAATATTGAATCGGACCTTTCAACACTATTCAATACCGTACATCTACTGGCTAATAGATAGTACTATTTTTTTCCGATCAACAAAGGAATATCTGACCGATGCAAATCTAAAATTATACTTAAAAGGGAAGAAGCCATCAGAACTGGATTTCACAGAAATAAATTATTCGTATGATCATCCATTTGTTAGAACTCAGCTAACAGAACCATCAGAAGTCCCATTATTCTATAGTGTATTTGTACCATATGCCAAGGGCTTACAGACCAGGTCTGGTGTTCAAATTGATACAATCAAAAAGACAGTCCGGCGGTTTGCTATAAACTGGACCATTCCAGAATTAGCTATGATGGCAGTCAATAGGCTAATGATACTTACAAAAAACAGGATAATTCTATATGTAGAAGATAAATCCAGATATATTCCATCAGGTAACTATCAGTATTATGAAGAGTGGAAACGCAAAAACACATATTGCTATGATACCAGAATACCAATTGAAACGTCGAGGAAATATTATATGCTAGAGGATTTAAAGAAATATACAAATACAAATATATACCTGACAATTAAAGATACTCCCACCATTATAATTACAGGCTATGCAGGCAAAATAAAAGATTCAACAAAGAACCAGATAAAGATAAATTGTAGCGATGACGGGGCTTTCTTATCGATGTTAGATGGAACAATTGGAGACTTCCTTTATACGCTGAACAACATTAATTCTCTGCCTCCAATTGTTGACAGCACTCGTTTGAAAGGATTTATAAACGTGATTGGGAAAATTTCAGATACTCCGTCGCTCATTCAAAAATTAAACCAGTTGGGGTTTTGCTACAAAATTCAGACAATTCCCACTGAATATCTAATAATAGAAAAAATATCCAAATATGAATAATACACCCATATATAAAATTCACAAACTGCTTTTTGATCTCCTTTGCATAAGTGTTCTATTCATTTTATTAACAGGTCATCAATTGTCAGCACAAGATAAAAAAACTATAATAGCTGGACGGGTGACTACCACGGCAGGGACTCCTATTGTTGGCGCCACTATACGAAGCATCAGCAAGGGAAAAATCACCATTAGTAATCAAGATGGACAATTCAATCTGCCTGATTTTAGACTACCAGATACCTTGTTTGTATCGAATTTAGGATTCATGAGTGATACCGTTATTATACCTAGACAGTATTCAGGAGACGTGATAAAAATCACCTTATTTCCTACGGATATTACCCTAAAGCAAGTTGAAGTTTCAACAGGGTATCAATCTGTTCCTTCTGAACGTGCTACCGGGGCATTTGAACGAATCAATAAGACAGCACTTGACCGACAGTTCAACCTGAATATAATTCAATACCTAAAAGGTACTTCCACACTATTATTTGATAATACCAGTGCTTCTGAGAAGATTTTCATCAGAGGCCGAAACACTCTTTTTGCAAATAACTCTCCCCTTTTTGTTGTCGATAATTTTCCGGTGGACAACATCAATAGTATTAATCCAAACGATATAGAATCGATAACCATCATGAAAGATGCTGCATCTGCATCGATATGGGGGGCTAGGGCCGCAAATGGAGTAATTGTATTGACCACTAAGAAAGCCGCATTTAATGGTAAAATGAAAGTAAACATTTCAACAAGCACAACTATATCGGAAAAACCGAACTTACTTAAAGACTATTCGATACTATCTACCGATTATATCTCCCTGGAAATAGATTTATTTCAAAAGGGATTTTATAATAATGATTTAAACAACCGACGGAGATTTCCTGTCCTATCACCAGTTGTGGAACTATTGGATAGCGCAAAAAGAGGGTTAATATCCAGTTCAATTGCGATGCAACGTATAGATTTACTCCGTAACAACAATTTCAGAAAAGATTTACGTGATTACTTATTCCGTAATGCTGTGAACAACCAGGTGGCTGTGAACATCAGTGGTGGATCAAACAATCACGCATATCTATTCAGTATTGGATATGATAACGAACAAAGTTCCCTTGTACAAAATAATATGGACCGACTAACTATGAGGGCAGAAAACCTTTATAAAATGCAGAAGTGGATGGATATTAAAATAGGTGCTGCTTATACCCACTCTTCTACCCGGCAAGACAACGGTGGTCCGGATAAAATCACCCCTGGGGGAACAAAGACCAGGTACTATCCATACGCAAAACTTGTGAACGAAAACGCATCTTTGGCATCACTACCAAAGGACTACCGATCTACATTTAAAGACACAACAGGAAAAGGTACACTACTACCTTGGAAATATGTACCAATGCAAGACCTATATACCATTAGCAACATAAACAAGTATAACAATATCAGATTATACACTGACATAAAAATCAAACTAAACAAAGACTTTAACCTGGATACTAAGTTTCAAATGGAAGATCAAAAAACGGAGAATCCCATAATATATAACTCCGATAACTATTTCACTAGAAACTTAATAAATATTTACACTGGGATTGTGGATAATCAGTACAGTCAACATATTCCTAATGGACCGATCTATGATCTAACGACTAGTCATTCAACTACCTTTCACATTCGGGGACAAATGAACTATCAAAAGAAAATAAAGTCTAATGAGCTAACAGCAATCGTCGGTGCCGAGGTCAAGGAATCCAAGGCCGACGGGGAGGTAAGTAGAACGTATAACTACAATTCAGATTTACTCACTTTTTCTCCGATAGATTATATAAGCTACTTTACAACTTACCAAAACCTGGCGGGCCAGCAGAAAGTGCCAAACCCTCAAGCATACACTGGACAGCTCTATAGATTCACAAGTTACTATGGTAATGCTGCATACAATATCCAAGACCGATATATAATATCAGCAAGTATTAGAAAAGACGCATCTAATCTCCTGGGAGTAAATACCAATAAACGTGGCGTCCCATTGTGGTCAACTGGCTTTCGCTGGAATCTAAACCAAGAGTCCTTTATCAACACAAAAATTCTTTCCGAACTGGCTTTGCGGATAAGTTACGGTTATGGTGGAAATTTACAGAATACGTTATCAGCGCTTCCAATCATTCAGTATGGAACTCCTATCGATAATTTTATTGACGCACCGTTCGCTACATTGGTTTCACCTCCTAATCCTAATTTGAGGTGGGAAAAAACAGGAACATTGAACATCGGAGTTGATTTTGATTTTTGGAATGGAGTGGCATCAGGAAGCATAGAATACTACCGTAAAAAAAGTACCGATCTTATCGGAAATACCGCAATTGACCCAACGACGGGTGTCATGTTTGTAAATAGAAATTCGGCGGCAATTGCGTCTCATGGAATTGACTTTACTTTTCACACAGTGCCATTAAACCGAAAGGTGAAAGTATCAATTGATGGTATCTTTAGTTATAGTCAAAATAAAATTATAAACTATCTATATCACTATCCTTCGGCTAGTAGTTACATTAACTCTGGAATTAACCCAATTGAAGGGTTTCCAACTGATGCAATCTTCTCATATAGATGGGCAGGGCTTTCAGGACAAGGAAATCCTATTGGCTATCTGCATGGCAAGCCTAGTGAAGATTATCGGAATATCAAATCAGAGACTACTACAAATGAACTCATCTACAATGGACGTAGCCTGCCACCATTTTATGGTTCACTACAGCCTTACATATCGTATGGAAAATGGAGTATCAGTTCAACTATTACCTGGAAAATTGGCCATTACTTTCGTCGCCCATCAGTAAACTATAGTGGCTTTGCAAACTGGTACATGAATGCAGATTATTATGATAGATGGAAGCAACCAGGTGATGAGGCGAAAACTACAATACCTGCAATGGTCTATCCTTTCGATAATGCAAGGGATGAGTTCTATCAAAATTCTGAAGTGTTAGTTGAGAAGGCTGACATTGTGAGATTAAAGGATATTGGCCTAGTATATCATCCAGAGATAAAACCTGGTCACATTTTGAAGAGCCTCTCAATACAACTGTATGCTAACAACGTCGGTGTTCTCTATCGTGCTAACAAATTCAAAATCGACCCAGATTATGGGAAAATGCCACCACCACGTAGCTATACCATCGCAGTAAAAACATCATTCTAATTATTAAAGACATTATATGAAATATAAAATAATTTCAGCTGTTGGATTGATACTTATTATACTTATCAATATTTCCAGTTGCAAAAAATATCTTGATATTAAACCAGACAAAAGCCTTGTTGTACCCTCTTCACTAAACGATCTGCAAGCCATGTTAGATGATGCAATGACAATGAATCTACTGTGGCCTGTTGGTGGTGAAGTTTACTCCGATAGCTACTATGTAACTGATGATGACTGGAAGTCTCTACCACAAATTGATAGGCTAATGTACATATTTGATAATGAAGCCAGTTATTCCGGAGACTGGTTTTTGACATACAGAATAATTCTAAACACAAATCTTGTATTGGAGAGATTGGAAAAAATAGATGATAAAAATACAGATCGAAAAAAGCAGATTAAAGCCTCAGCGCTATTCTTTAGATCCATGGCTCATTACGTCTTATTGCAGGAATTTTCCCAGGGATATACAGTTAGTTCAGAAAATGGGGATGAACCTGGCATTCCGCTTAAACTCAAATCTGACATCAATGTTGAGTCATCACGTAGTACTATAAGAGAGTGTTACGGCGTGATACTGGAAGATTTACAGAAGGCATTACCAGATTTACCCAATGAAGTTCTATTTAAAACACGTCCAAGTAAAACAGCTGGCTATGCCTTGATGGCAAGGATAAACCTATCTATTGGCAATTATAGAGACGCCGGAAAGTATGCAGCTCTTTGCATAAATCAGGGATTAACCATTTTGGACTATAATTTAGTCAACCGCGATGCTCCTTTTGAGAGGTATAATTCGGAAGTTATTTTTCACCTCACCGGAAACTATAGTACCCTACTTGACCCTACGGTTGGCAAAGTTGACAGCAATCTGGTAAACCTCTATCCACCAGGTGATCTACGTAGGCATCTGTTTTTTTTCCAAAATGTGGATAGTACCTGGGCTTTTCGCGGCAGCTATGATGGATCGGCATCAGTTCAAATGTTCTGTGGGCTGGCAGCAGACGAAGTATATTTGATTCGGGCGGAATGCCTTGCAAGGGAAGGCCAGGATAATGAGGCATTAGCTGTGTTGAATAGTTTCCTTAAAATGCGTTATGATAGCTCATTCACACCCAGGACCGCAAATTCAGGAAACGTCCTCCAGTTAATATTGAATGAACGTATAAAAGAATTGCTGTTTAGAGGGGTTCGTTGGGAAGACATCAGGAGATTGAATACCGATGGCGGCAATATAGTAGTAAAGCGAAAAATACAAGGCAAAGAATACTTACTAGCACACAATGATTTGCGATACGCCCAACAAATTCCAATAGACGTACTTGCTCAATCCCATATCCAGAAAAACCATAGATAAATGAAAATGCCGCCTCCCACAAATGAGGCGGCATTATTCGTCTCAGGGTTGCCGTGATGAAAGATTGGAAGTAAGGTTCTGGTTAACCAAAACCTTATTGGTAGTATCGAGGAAACTTGCGGGTCAATATTAAGATTTTGATGTCTGTAATAATTCAATGAGAGTAAAATCAAGCGCCCTTACCAACTTCATAAGATTTAACATGGTAATATCTGATCTCTTTTTAATGAAGTTATACGCTGTGCCAACCTCAACATCTGCAGCCGCTGCCAGTTTTCTATAACTCAATTTCCTTTGCTCTTTTCTATGCAAGAGGGCCTCCCTGATAGCGTTTAACAGCCGGATGTCCTCAATTTCATGATTCATCTATGGAAAATGAACCAAATGAAATTAATTGTTGTTATATTAAAATATAACAGAAATAACAATAAATATAAGTATTGAAATCTGGAAAAGGTAAAATATATTGACTTACAACTAGTTACAAATACGGTATAAAACTCTAATATTTGAAAAATTGGCAAGATATATACTAAAAATCCACTATACAACTGAATACTTTCGCCTATAGTAACTCTGGAAAGTTAAACTTACCTGAAACCGCGCAATGAAAACGCTAAAAGTACCCACCACATTGAAAAACAGCAAATTCTATATTGCTACAGAAATAGGACAGGTTCCCATAAGAATTGTCAAGATCCCCAAAAAGAGAATTTTCCACGTTCACGTCGATGGGGTTTTAGCGGTATATATTCTGAGCGATGAAGCCCAGATTAATTTTGAGGATGGGAAATATCCAGGAGAGAAATTTGACACTGAAATTCGGAGACATCTTGAAACTTACTATCGGGGGCTAGGGATATTGTATAGCTACTGCCAACATCGATACACTCTGATCGTGAGGACCAGGTGAGTATTATTAGCAGGTTTTGGACATTCCTACTTACTGTTAAAAATTAGGGACCAAATTTCTCTTTCAAAGTTTGGTAACAAGTTATTAAACTGATTTTTTTTACTAGCAGAAAGCTCTTTATCTACCTCGAAAGCTGCCATTACCAATAGCGCCCTTCGAGTTTTGAACCTTCTCGCAATGCGATCCAAAGTGGCATTGGTTGGTATTGTTTTTCCACTTTCAATGAAGGATAAACTGGTCTGACTGATACCAATATAGTCAGCAAAATTCCGTTGATTTTTCTGGCTATATTCTCTCAGTTTCCTAACGACTTTCCCAAAGTTCATAACCTGATTAGTATATTTAACACATTGGTCCAAAATAGAGTTTAAATATCTGGAGTTGGCTGAATTTTAAATTTACTACACTCGGATTTGAGTTCTGCTTCAAGTAATGTCAGTTGTTCTGCATTAACTTGCCTGGTAGAAAGAACAACCTTCGCATTACTATTTATATTCAGGACAATTCCTCCATACAACTCTGCCAAGTTATCTGTTGTACCAGGACGCTGAAATCTATCTATCAACGTTGATAATAATTCCACTGAAAAATCATGATCTGATATAACTTGAAAATTGAAATATACCGGTACCTTTATTACTTTCACAAGCTGGAATGAATTAACAAGATTGGGAACCCTTAGCGGATCAAGTATGTACCATTTTTTAGACTCCATTATGTTTAAATGCTCATAGCATTTACTTGATTTTGCATTTAACAATGTAATAGTGATGGAGACATAATCACCATCATGTGCCAGATGTAAGAGAGAAGTGAAATACATAACATGTATGTTAGCAAAAAAAATTATTGATAGGTCATCAGTAACATTTCTTGTTTAGGTTAATGAAGAATCATTTGCATCGATAATCGACGCTGGCATTATCGATACCTTTGCCTTATCCCATATATAAGGCCATATTTCTCGTACAGGTAAGTTTGAAACTCCAATTTAATGGAACTGGTATTAAAGGCGACCATTAGTTTGCTAGGATATTCAATACTGGGTTTATAATTCGGCCAAATATGCAAGTCCAGATAAGCACCATCAGGATTCTGTTGTCGAAATTCAGCAAATTTTCTTTCCGCATAAAAATCCAAATACATCCCTCCTTGATCAAATAAAAGCCACATATTTAAAGATCGAATTGCCTGGTCCTCTTTGAAGAAAGTTTGAACAGCCCAACCACTGTAGTAAAAATTAAAAATGCCACGATGAGAAACACCTCGTTCGTCCTTATAAACTACGGGATTACGCTTTTTTACCATACAATTCAAATACAAGTTTTACTTACAAAACTGTAGACTTACTCTACTAATGTTTTACTTCCGTAGAGTCGATTGTTACATCGCATACGCTTATACTGTCGGATAGACGTTTCTGTTTAAAAACAACGTTACCAGGTATATGAAATACGACACTACTATCAGTTAGATGCCTATATCTAGGTAAAGCAGCTGATAACTCCGAAAATTTCTCCTCCACTTTCTTTTGAGGAACCTCCCCACCATTAAAAGCTGCATAGTGCATCAGTAGAACATAGGTAATAATATAAACTTTCTGCATCTCAAATATTATATTTTCTCATTATAAATTTTCTATCAAGGTCTGTAGCTCAATTAAGCCGATGTTATCGGGTGATCTTTCTCTATTATGATATTCCGCGTTAACCTGTTTTAAATAGGCATAAAAAAATGTTTCGGATGCAGCATAGGCCCTGGCAAACATGTCAGCGCATTTTTTGATGTATAGCTCATCAGTTATTTGTATTTCTTCATCCAAAAGAATATAATGTAAATAATGCATCATCTTGTGAAAGCTACTGCAACCTGCAATATTCTCAGCAGTTGACCTACGCGTAACAGGTAATGCTGAATCAGGAATTGATTCATAAAATTTCAGCCATTCAACAAATTTTTTAGGGGTATAAGGCTCCTTTGTTAATTCCAATAACGTACTACGCATGGTTAGTTGATCCATATAAATAAAACGGTTGATAACAGGTTAGCATACACTCTTTCTAACTAAACGCAGGTGTTACGAAAAGGTACTATTTAGATTGTTACATTTTTTTTGCAAATAATTTCACGTCTCATCACTGGTTTTATTATACGTACTCAAGATAATGGTTCTTTCAATGATATGATTCACATTCACAATTGCATAACATTTTCTATTTTAAAAACGATGCACCTTCGTACTGAAAGTATAAAAACAATCATCTGCCTTGTAATGCAGAAATTTGCTTTCAAAAGAAAGAGGCTGTCTCAAAAGTAATCTGAAGGCACTGAGAATATCGTAAACGAAAACTCTCTCCACCAGGTACCCGGATAAAATTGGGTAAAAATTACTTTTGAGACAGCCTCATTAAGTTCGAAACTATCCGGGGAATTAGCAGGAAGAATAATTTATCCTGATAAGTTTAGTATGCCGGACTAATCCTCCGCCGGAGATACTTTCAACGGGCTACTTCCGAACTGCCCCAAATCCGTCTCCTTCATACGTTTAATCCACACATTCCTTCCCGGAAATGCTGTGTCAAAAATATTATTGCCAATAGTTACATGCCGGCATCCATCGAGGTACACATTCACCTTACGGGAAAATGGCGGATACGTATTCGTATATATCATTCTGTTAGATGAAAACACCAGTGTATCTACGGAACGGGCGTACAGCAACGCATGGTCGAAATGCCTGAAGGTGTTCCCGGTGATACGGATGTTGTGATGATATGCCGGAGAGGCTGAATCTTTCGGAATAATAGAAGGTGTAATGGAAATAACTCCTTCTCCCCAGCGGGAGGTAAAACTGTTCTCAAAGTCATTGTTTTCAATAGCTACATCCCTCACTGCACCTGATTCATAATACACGGTCCGGTCGCCTTCAATGAGGATGGCTGAGCCCGCAGTATTGAAGTAGTTATTGGATATACGTACTTTGCCTGGACTGGTTACCAGTATCCCCCTTGCGCGGTGGCGCTTCATCACGCGGCAATTGGTGATCTCCACATCCGGGTTCTTGTCTATATTTTCCAGCAGATCTCCAATTTTGAGTATACCGGTGATATTCTCGTTGAACTTAATCCGGTGTCCTGTAACATCGTCGTTTTCCAATTCATCCTCCTGCCCTACCACGGATAAAATCTGCCTGCGCTGCATGGTAGCTGTATCCACACGCCAGGCTTTTTCGCCCTGCTCAAAGCCTATGTACCTATCATGCTGCGCCAGCAGCACTTCATGATCGCTCAATACTTCGACTACCGGGGCATACATACTATGTATATTGACAAAATCATCGCCCGCGCCGGTTACCGTGCATCCGTCGATCACAATGCGGCCTTTACAACCACTAAAATGCGTGGCGTCGGCTACGGTACTGAATACACGATTTTTCTTTTCATTGGCTATGATATTCACCTGCTTCAGGGTGATGTCTTCACATTCGGAAGCGCTGACCCCAGCACTCAGGGCATGGTAAATGTTGATTTTCTCCAGCCACAGCCGGCTGCTCTGCATCAGCTGTATACCATCGGTGATGTAATAGTCGTGGTAAAGGGCAATCAGCGTTCCGCGCTCCGGCTTCCTTTCAAGCGGGAAATGCAGCCGTACCAACCCATTCTCACGCAATTCAGCCGTGGCGTTCCAAATTTCCCCCAGAGGATTATCGGTGGTCTCGTATACGAGGTCTTTATTACCTGCATTGAAGATATTGTTGTAATTGGTGCCAATCTTACTTCTCCATTCCTCTCCTGTAAAGTAAAGTGTATCGTTCTTTATCTCGTACGGATATTCGTTTTTGTCTATCTTCAGATCCAGAAAGGTGTCGCTGTATCCCACAAT
>NZ_JABAHZ010000001.1:1373445-1990996 GCF_012641265.1 Chitinophaga eiseniae
CTGATCTCCGGTTCTACATTGACCCGGCTGTCAGGATGGATGCCATAATCTGTTACGTTTATCTCAACAGTATCCTGCTGGCCAAAACACGAGCTGTTAAGGACCAGTAGTAAAAAAGATATCAATGTAACTCTCATCTTGTTAATTATTAAAGATAAATCATCAGAATGCACCGATCTCAGAAAAGTACAACACCTTGTTAGTGCCGTGAATAGCGGTGACCACCAGTTTCAGGTAACGTGCATTCACTGCTGCAGGAAATGAAAGCCTTGTTTTGCTTTCATCCACAGGGCCTTCCGGTATTTCGATGTTAGTATAAGTAGCCGCCGTTTGCCAGTTAACGTTATCCTCGCTCACCAATACCTGCATATCTTTGGGCTGGCCGCTGGAATAGTCGATATCAAATTTGCGATTCTTAAATGTAATACCATGCAACGATTTTGCCGATTTCGTATCGATGGTAATATGATGCGGAAAAGGCGCTTCCCCGTTTACCCCGGCGGTAGACCAAAACGTATATGGATTATTGTCCAGTACATAAGCAGCACCTCCTTCCTCCGGCGCTGAAGGCCAGGGCTCCTGAGAGGAAAAGTCGATCACTTCCCAACCAGTCCGGTCATATTCTTTCATATCGAACACGATATGGTAATCATACCCGTGCCGGGCCTTGGTAACCAGATTTAACCCGGCTGTATAGAGCTTGAACGACTGCCCCATGACATGCTGGTTATTGTTGGTTACATTCACAAACCAGTTGTACCACCAGGAGATTTGCGGAAAACCGAAATCCCTGGGGCTCCAATCCTGTGTTGGCATACTATTGGCAAAAGAAATAAATGTTTTACCATCGGTATCATTGCCAATGCAAACATATTTTTTGAGGAATTTATTGTAACATACATTGGCAATATTCACGTCCGGTATAATGATGGTTTCATGGCCACCAATGCCGGCTTCCACCCAGCTACCGTTGTAGAATTTCTTCCAATACCCCGGTGCAAGTTTATCACTGAGCCGGCACCTGGCCACACAAATATCCTGCTCCGTTCTGTGCCCCGAACTATCTGAATAGAAGCCTTTTTTATAATAGACATACGCATACCCATCGCCCGGAATGAAAAGATCAAGATCACCCGCACCGTAATATTTTTGCCCCGGCGGCGGTGGGATGGATTTGTCCTGCGTGATGATATCGCCCTGATAGGTCCATGTTTGTCCATTGTCAACCGACGTAGCAAGCCCCATGCGCCGTTCCTTTGCTTCGGTTTCCCATTTTTTCATGTAGTTGTATTCACTGTAGGCAATGGAGTAGAATTTACCATCAGACGGATCTATCCAAAGTCCCATCAGCCAATAGTTACACCAGTCGTCGTTTCCTTCCGTAGTATAGTAAGGAAAGTTAGCTGCAGGTTTTGGCTGCTGCAACTGCTTCACGGCATTGTTGACATTAGCGCCTTTCCATAGCTCCCATAAATTATACTCGCCATCCCAACTAGCACAGTTTCCGCCGAGTATATAGAGCTGCCCCTGGTATCTGTCGATGCCCGCCATCTGATCAAACTTGTACGCATTTTCGTTTTTTACGGTATCCACTTTCCAGAGAATAGAATCATAGGTAGCACTGGAGCCTATCACACCTGCTGTGAGCGAGCGTTCTGTGAGCGAGCGTTTAGCAGTATTTTTCGGATCCGGGGCCACTGTTTCCTTTACCATTTCTTTGTTACACCCCATCCCTCCAATACTCAAAAGTATAATCAACAATAGTTTACGGTACATATATGTATGTGTTTAAGGTGAGATAATAAAAGGTTGTTATCCCCCGCGGCCAGCGCCGCAGGGGGGATAAGGTAGTGTTTGTTTTTATCGAATACGCGGCTTGTCCTTACGGGATAAGAGAATTTCCCGCTGAATGCGTCATTAAGTATCTTTATTGATTCCGCGACATCAGCATCAGAATAAGCGTCTGGGTCTTCATTCACAATATGTATAACTACAGGTAATGTAACTAAAGTCAGAGGAGGCGCCAGTTGACCAGGGGCGGCCATGTAATGCCTTTGCAGGATAGCTTTGTTGGCAGCTTGCTCCCTTCCCCGGAAAATAGAATTCTTTCGCCATTCCTTTTGTAGTATCTCTGTACCACAAGGACGGACAAATACAGGCATCCCTTCCTGAGCATAAGTAATAAAAGGCAATAAAAGCACCATCAAAAGCGATAGCTTATGTCTTTTTAGCATAGGTATGATCGTTAAAAATATGGTCCAGGTCATAATAGGTATGATCGTTAAAAAATATGGTCCAGGTCATAAAAGGAATCTGCCAAACTAATAAAACACCGATCGACTACATTCTTCCTATGCGACAGCTGATTTTTTTTATTCTTCGGAAAAAATCTGAAAAATGAAAGCGTTTTGAAGTAAAAAAGAATCAGTTTACAACAATCCCGCCCGTTTTTTTTAAGATGGCAGCTCAGGATGGTCGTCAGCTTAGAAGATACAAGCGCAGATGGAAGATAGAACGTTTTTTTTACATGGCTCAATGCCTTCAAACGTGTAATCGCACGATATGACAGAGAAATAGAACGCTATCAAGCACTTATTCATCTTGCTTTTGCTTTAATCCTGATGAGAAGAATTATATAGTATTTATGAAATAACCTCTAGTAACAATGCATAAATTCTCATAGAGATTCATTTTTTTGGTGAAAAATCATGCACCGATTCGTCTTATCTGACCAGGGTTTCATGGGCAGTACGTTATATCCGCACGAAGGTTTTATTGCGATACATATAATAAAGTAAGAGCCAGAGAACGCCAAAAGTGCCAGCGGTCAGCAGAAAACCACCAAATTGCCCGAGATGTTTTGCCAGACCTGCGAACAAGGTATTACTGATGTCGCCAAAGGGGATGATACCCGGCGCTATGTAGGCTACAATAGCATTTGTGCCGATAATGATGAAGACAAATGCCCACCGCCGGAAGCCTAAAATGTCTATCACCCAATAAAATAATGCAAGTAACAAGAGGCTCCAGCCTCCCGCCCACAAAACCATCGAGCTGGTCCAGATATGCTTGATGATTGGAAATTCAAAACTCCAAAGCCAGCCTGCCAACAGGCAGGCCAAACCTGATATAATTAACCAGAACACTTTGGGCAATTTAGGCCCCGGAGCGCGTAGCAAATGGCCCGCCAGAACGCCTATCAGCGTCGTAGCGCCGAATCCTATGCTGCTGAGTATCCAGGTGTAATCATTACCGTCCCGAAAACGGCCTAACAGAGACTGATCAACCCACATTGCCAGATTTCCCTCGGGCGAAAGCACCCCAATTCCATGGCCCGGCACCAGTACAAAACGCATCAGCCCCCAAAAAATCAGTAGTAAAATGCCTGCCAGCACAGCCTGTCCTTTTACCGGCAGCTCTACCAATGCAATTGCGGAAATCAGGTAGCCCGCCGCAATTGCCTGAAGGGTGTTGCTGTAAAGCAGCAGGTCGTCCATGCGGAAATGAAGCAGATTGCCTTGGGCAACCATGCCAAGCGCCCACAATAGCAGCACGCGATAAATGACTTTCAGGTAAATGCGGCGGCGACCATCCCCCTGCGCCAGCCGTTTCCCTATCGAAAACGGCATGGCGGCCCCCACGATAAACAAAAAGAGCGGCATGATCAGGTCCCAGGCAACAAAACCCTCCCACGGAACATGATCGAATTGTTCTTCCAACCAGGATGGAAGCGGGTTGGCGAAAAGCTTGAAAAATTCATATACCATAGGGCCGCCGCCCGCAATCCAAAACATATCAAAACCCCGTAGCGCATCTATTGAAACTATACGTTCTGCAGGCGCAACAGTATGGGACAAGCGCGTACCTTTCATTTGAGTGGATTCTTTCGTCATTAGTGATTTGAATAAGTTGCTAAAAAAAGAAATATCTGATTTTTGGGGCCGTTGTTTCCCGGAAGCTGAACGAGACTGATCAGATATCGCCATATTAGTTCACGTCCCATTTTACGTTCCATCTGGCAGAAAAATATTCCAGTGCTTTGCAAAAATTGCCAAAATTTTTGTTGGCAACCAATGTCCAGCCATCTTCCGCATAAGCGGCCAGTCTTGGGTACACCTGCTTATTCATACTGGCTTCATCGGGTATCCATTCGCCCCACATCTGGCAGCCAGTGCCGAGTATTTTTGCATGATATTTTGGATCCAGCCCTTTGGGGATAGGATCAAAGCCATAGGCTTTTTCCAGGGAAATGTCTTTGTAGGAATAATCAAGGTAGGTAAACTCACTGAAGGAGTTCACCACATCGTAACCTCTTGAAACAGCCTGGTCAATGATTTTAAGGTCGCCTGTCCAGAACTGTATAATAGTGCCGGGCGCTAATTTTTCTCTGTTGGAAACCTTGCCGGCATCAACATCCTCCAGCATGCTGTTCATGATTTCATTCCATCCGGCCATCCTGCGGTATTTGCCAGCCAGGAAGTTGGATATCCCGTTGGTGAACGCAATCTGGAGGTCTCCAGGAGACACAATGTGATGTTCTTTCATGTAAGCCTGTACGCCGGCATCTGCCTTCCACTGGTCAAACTTCACTTCATCCCCACCTATGTGTATTACTTTAGAAGGAAATAGGTTGATCACTTCCTCTAAAACATCATGCAAAAAGGCAATTACCTTTGGATCTGCTACGTTGTATACATCGTATTGTATGCCAAATTTGCATGGTACCCGGATTTTTTTTTGCGATGTTCCGAGCCAGGGATAGGAAGCAATGGCTGCAGCGCTATGCCCTGGCATTTCTATTTCCGGGATAACAGTGATATGTCTTTCAGCAGCGTAATTGATGATTTCTTTGATGGCTGCCTGCGTATAGAAGCCCCCATGAGGCTTACTGTCATAGGTATTGCCGTCAGCATCCCCGCCAATTTGCGTAGAGTCGCGGTGGCTGCCGATGGCAGTGAGCTGCGGATATTTGAGTATCTCAATGCGCCAGCCCTGGTCGTCGGTAAGGTGCCAGTGAAAAGTGTTCATCTTGAGCAAGGCCATTTCATCCAGCAGACGCTTCACGACTGTGCTGCCTTTGAAGTATCTGCCTTCGTCGAGCATGAAGGCTCTCCACGAAAAGCGAGGCTTATCTTTGATACTGACCGCATTTAACGTATATGTGTTACCATTACCATGAATGAGTTGGCGCAAGGATTGAATGCCGTAAAAAATGCCAGTTGAAGCAGGGGCAGTGATAGAGATATTATCCGGATTTACTTTCAACAGGTAGCCCTCCTCTCCGAGTTCTTTTTTCAATTTTTCATCGACAATCAGCCGAATAGAGTTGTTTTTCGAAGATGTTTTCAATTGGATGTTCAGGCCAGATGCTTCCTGTATTGCCTGTTGCAATTGACGCGCTTCCACAATATTGTTGCCGGCGTTTATGACTGTGGCGCTGGTCAGTTGGAACACGCCGGTGCCGGTTTTTACTTCAGCTGGCTGAGGTATAATGTTGATCGCGTGAAGAGGAATACTGATAATCAGTAGCATGCACCCATATACCCCAAAGGCAAATAATTGTTTCATCAAATATTTTTTTTTGTTTATTGAATATTGCTAAGACTGTGGCAAAATGAATGCTCGTTTATTTGCCGGCCGTTTTTATTGCATATATTTTAGAATAGTTATAGTAATTCTGCGGATTGATACTGCTTGTGGCAGTGCTGCTGCCTGCCCTTATGTAATAAGTGGTATTGGGAGCTAACCCTGTGAATACTACAGTAATAGTCGTATCTCCATTTACAGGCTGTATTTTCCGGTACCGGGTGTCTCCCTTATTCACCCCCCGGAATTCCTGAACATCCACAACTGAAGCGGTATTTAAAAATGCTCCCCCCTGAGCAATTTGTTGAGCGGCGTCATTGCTCTTGATACTATAAGTAAAAGTTGCGGAGGTGTCGGTTATATTACCCGTCTTCAACGTCACATAAATCCAGGGGCGTACTTTGAGATCCAGTTTCGTATCTCCATTCACAGTCGCAATAATAGTATCTGCATAGAATGGTCCTGATGGCGCCACCTTATAAGTTCCGGAGAAAATACTTGCATTTTTATATGTTCCGTTGGTAAGAAAGTTGCTTCCAATAGCACCAGATGCTGTTGAACTGTAGTTCATCTGAAACAAATTAAGTATGCCTCCCTGTCCTATACTGCTCGCCATAGGAACGGTGTCGTTCGTTCTGCTGTCTATTATTGCGCCAGACAGGGATGCCCGGGGAGGCTCATAGTTATCCAGCTTATTACTACAACCGCTCTGTATACATGCGGCAAGGAATATCAGGTAAAAAAGGATTTTATTTTGGTTCATATTTTTAAATTTTAAGACACTCAATAACCTGGATTTTGCGCCAGGTAGCTATTTGCTCCACTGACGTCAATTTGCTCATAGTACAGCCGTGGTGGAAAAGTACGACCGGGTTTAACAGGTATGGGAGCAATGGTGAACGTGTATTGCATTTGTGCCGGATTGGTATTTGCTTTCCAGTTTAACCAGGGAAAGAGTGCGTGGAATGTGGTGGCATTTAACACCTGGTCTGCAATATGCCATCTCCGTAAATCCCAGTAACGATGGTTCTCAAAAGCCAGCTCCACCCGCCGTTCATGTCTCACCTGACTGAGGCCAACCATTGATAGTAACTTTATTCCGGCCCTGGCTCTTATCTGGTTAATAGCGGATAAAGCATCACCTGGTTTTCCCAGCTCCACAGCCGCTTCCGCAAAATTCAGCAACACTTCACCATACCTGAATACGAGCCACGGCTGGTGTGACTGTCCATCATTTGGCGTAAAGTTCGCATCTTCTATCAGGTATTTCTTCTGATAGAAACCAGATTTTGTTGGATCTGCTGTTGTAGTAGGTCCGTCTTTCCCTGTGAATGCAATTGTATATGGAGCAGTACCATAAGTTTTGGTCAGATCCTCGTTAATGAGTGTGTCAGTTCCGTTCACAATTCCTCTTCTTAACTCAATATATCCACCCTGAGGGTCTTTATTGGCATGCCACTCAGCACCAGGATACTGAATGGATGCGAAAAAACGCGGATCCTTTCCTTTAAACAGATCGGCCGGATTGTTATACCTGATCGGGTTGCCTCTGTCGTCTACTATTTTTAGTTTACCCGGTGTGCCATCTGTATATTCGAACTCTTCAACCAGCTCAATCACAGGATTCACAGAGTTGCCATAGTCAACCCTAAAGCTTTGAGGGGAATTATAGTAGTCGAAACTATGTCCTCTGTTTGGTAATGAATAGGCTTCAGCCAGAATGGCTTCCGGATTGGTGGCAGCATCCCGGCCATTGAACAATAATTGAAAATTTTTGGCCGGATCGCTGCTGCCCTGAAATAACTTAAATTTGTCAGATGTAATAATAGCCCTGGCTGCTTCATACGCTTTTTGCCAATATGTGTTTGCCATAGATGAGGGGATACCTACCAGACCATTCAGCTGCACATGCCCATATTTGGCTTCTGAGGCGGCATATAACATTGCTCTGCATTTCAACGCAAGGGCGGCAGCGTTAGTGACTCTGAGTGGTCCGCCAGCCTGTAATCCATTACTGCCAATAATATCATCTAACTCACTGGCAACAAAATCATAAATCTGTTGCGCTGTACTTCTTGGTATTTTCAGATTGTCAGCGGTGGTCAGTACTTTGGTAACCAATGGTACGCCTCCATAGCGTTTAACCAATCCGAAATACGTGAGCGCGCGGAGGAACCGTACTTCCTGCAAATATTGATTGCGGTCAGCGGCTCCCAGATTTGTGGCATTAACGATTTTGGCAATAAAGTCGTTTTGCCGGCGTATAAGATCATACGGCCACCAATTCCCAAATTGTCCATTAGGTATCACGCCAATGATTGACGGATCCGACCAGGCATAAGACTGAACGGCTTCGTCTGTCCAAACACTCATATAGTTGCTTCCCTGCCCGTAGGTAAAATCTTCGTATCCGGCGCCGGAGAGATCGTTATAGAGCGCCGCAACAAGGGCCTGCACAGCAGCAGAAGAAGCATAAGCCTGGTTGTCCGCTATCAGGTCCTGAGGCTGAAGCCTCACAAAGTCTTTGTTACAGGCCAAAAGTATGGTCATCCAAATCAGGCATAATATATATGTACGTTTCATGACTTTACTGAATATAAAATGAAGGATTTTAAACCTAAAATTTTGCATTTATTCCAAATACAAATGTTCTCTGCTGAGGGTAATACGCCGCTTCAGCATCACCAACTTCGGGGTCAAGATATTTTACTCCGGTGATAGTAAATACATTCTGACCTGAAGCAAAGAACCGTAAACTTTTTATACCTGATTTTGCCAATATTTTCTTTGGAATGGCATAGCCAATCTGTACGGTTTTCAGGCGCAGATAGGTGCCTTTTTGCAGCCAGAAGCTGGAGGTTAACCTGTTATTTGGATTGCCGCTTATGATGGTAGCCGGGAATTTTCCAGGTACCCAGGGACTGTTCGGATTATATATATCTTCACGATGCCAACGATCAGTAAAATAGGCATAGGAATTAGCGTTATTCCAAAAGGGATTTTGCAGCACGCCGCTGTAATTCACATTAAAATTGCCTGCGCCTGCAAACAGCAGGGAGACGTCAATACCCTTATAACTTGCATTCAAGGCAAGTCCATATTGAAGTTCGGGGTAGTCGCCCCTGCCTATTACTGTTTGATCCCGGCTATCAATTACACCATCTCCATTTATATCTTCGTATTTAATATCACCGGGATGTAAGGTTGCATTACCACGGCTGTCCTGTACAGGAGAACGATTTATTTCTTCCTGTGACTGAAACTGGCCGATGGCATGGTAACCAGTTAACCTATTTTGCCATCTGTAAGCGGTATTATTCAGATAGTTCTCACTTGCGCTCCCGTAAGGAGGTTGTTCTATATATGCATTCCTGCCCCGGGTCCATGATATATTGGGACTTACATTTAATACAAAGTCACCTATCCGTTTATAATATCCCAGCTCCAGTTCAAATCCCCTGTTATTGGTGCTGTTCAGATTCTGCTGGGCTACGGGTATCGCGGCAATGCTGGGAAAGGAGGCGGCAGGATAGGCCGGAATACCTGTCACATTTCTGTAGAATACTTCAAAGGTACCGGTAATAGTATTGTCAAATAATCCAAAGTCAAGCGCTGCATTAAAGATATTAGCTGTTTGCCATGAAAGGCGTGGATTGGCAAGAGTACCTACTTGCAGACCATTAACAACTGTACTGCCCGAGAAAATATAGTTACCGCTGGGATAGTTGTACCCACTCAGATATTTAAATTCGTCGAATGAACCGTCATCTGCCACCTTCGCCCAGGAAGCACGCAATTTCAAATTACTCAGGAAGGCGAAGTTAAAAAATGGTTCTTTATTGATCACCCAACCGGCAGAAATTTCCGGGAAGAAAGCACCATTTAAGAATTTGTAAGAGTAATCATATCTTCCTCCCAACTCTAACAGGTATTTAGCCTTATAGTCGTAGTTGATACGACCTACATAGCCCTGGTACGCGCTTTGACCGAGCTGGTAAGTCCCTGTGGTTTGATTGGCAGCGTTGCCCAGGTCCAGATTGGGTATAGCATCAACGGTAAACTGCTTCGATCCCTGTATGCCGGTAGAATTGGTTTTTCTTCTCTCCAGCAGCAACAAACCTGTAAAGTGATGGGCGCCGTTGAAGGTATGATCGTAATTAAGCGAAAGTTGTACATTGGAAGTGGTCCCTCCCTGTGAATAACCCTGCTTTAAGGTGGAAGGCGCATTTCCGGTGTAAGTGGGGGTATACTTTTTTGTTGTGGGATCATAGCTGTACAGGAAATACTGTTTGCTCCAGGTCGAATACCTGTTATTATTCGATTCATAGTTGAAGGAAAGTCTGGCATTCAATCCTTCAATATACGGGATACTATATGTTAAAGTGCCAATACCAGTAAAAACATCCCAGACGCTATTGTTATAGCCAGAATAGGCGGCCTGGGCCATGGCAGCAGGATTTACCTGAACATTTGTAACCGCAAAGTAATTGGGATCGTTGTTGGCATATACCGGCGTTATAGGATAAGACCGCTGAATAACATTGACGATGTTAATGGCATCGGTGCCAGGTATAGGGGCGTTAGGGGAAAACCTGTTTTCCTTTCTGCCCCCCAGGTTTAATTCTGCAGTCAATCTTTTATTAATCTGCATACTGATATTACTCCGAAAATTATAACGCCTGAACTTCACATCTCCTGAGCGAAGTAACCCCTGCTGGTCTAACATCCCGCCTGAAACAAAGTACTTTACCTTCTCCGTGCCACCCTGTATATTGAGATTAACATTGTTCATAGTGGCCCATTTTCTAAATACTTCGTTATACCAGTCTGTGCTCTTGTAACCGGAGTCAACTCCCATTTTCCATTTCTGCACCTCTTTCGCTCCGTAAATTGGCGCATTCCCTGCATTTACGCTCGCTTCATCCATGAGTTCAGTGAATTCCCCCGCATTCATTAACCTGGGGTATCTTGTGATACCCTGGATGCCTGTGTAAGCATTTAGCGCAACCACTGGCTCCCCTGTTTTCCCTCTCCTGGTAGTAATAAGTATTGCGCCATTTGCGCCTTTGAAGCCATACATAGCGGCAGCGCCGTCTTTCAAAATGGTAAAGCTTTCAATTTCATTAGGATCAATCTGGGCGATGTCGGATGGAACGCCGTCAACAATTGTCAGAGGAGATCCAAATCCCCTTATATTAAACTTCGCTACATCGTCTCCGGGCTGACCGCCGCCCTGGCGAAACGTTAAACCCGGCAGGCGCCCCTGTAAACCATTGATAACATTGGCAACAGGCGCTTTTGCTATTTCGACGCCGCTGATCTGCGCTACTGATCCCGTGAGGGTTGTTTTCCGTTGCTTTCCATATGCCACTACCACCAGGTCTTCTAATTTATTTTCTGAAACAGCCAGTATGACCTGTAAATAATTACTGCCTGAAAAGGCTATTTCCCGCTGTTTAAACCCTATGGAGGAAATAATAAGTATGCCGGCGGGTTCCGGTGATTCCAGGAAGAAAGTTCCGTCGTCTTTGGTCACAGTACCTGTTTTGGTCCCTTTTATAAAAACGGTAGCCCCAATAACCGGACGCCCGACTGAATCTGTGACCTTACCCGAAATCCTGGCTGGAGGGGTGACGTTGTGAATAGTAGGGGAAAAGGGCAATGCCGGGGCCTCCCCGACCACGATCATTTTGTTAACGATTTTGTAGGTGAGGGGCTGACCTGCAAAACATATATCCAGCGCTGTTTTCAACGATTGATTATTAATGTCTGCCGTAACCGGCCTGGCATTCTGAATATGTGTTTCATTATAGAAAAAAAAGTAGCCGGATTGTTGCTGTATTCTGGAGAATACCTCGCTTAATTTTGCATTCTTCACTTTAATAGTGATGACCTGACCGGTTGAGGCCCTGGATTGCAGGCAGGCAATGACAAGCAGGAGAGCTGTGAGTTTCATGAATAAAAGGAACGTGGATCGTTTTACCAATATTTGTATTAAATAAAATAATAATACAAATTTCGTGATAAGAAATTGCATATCTTTGATAGATTAAGGCTGATAATAAGAAGGTCTGATTAAATCTTGTTTACGCCTTTTAACGTCCCGGTGCTGTCAACACTGGGATTTTTATTTGCATAAGGCGTCCATGAAGTCATGTATACATCTGTCTGTTTGATTTTGATAAAAAAATTATAGGGATAAAACAGTTAATTTATTCCCCTCTATTTTGAAACGGATATTTGCATGTTGCAATACCATCAGGAGCTCTGAAAGGGGTAATGTCCTTGGCACAGTGCCGGTAAACAGATCCTTTGCCGGCGCACCTTCATATTGCACATCAACATTATACCAGCGGCTTATCTGGCGCATCAATGTGGCAATATCGGTTCTATGAAAGCGGAAAAATCCATCTTTCCAGGCAATGATTTCTTCAGTATTTACTTTTTCTACGCTTATATTTCCCATTTTATCCAACCTTGACTGCTCACCGGGAACAATTATTCTTCCATGTTGGGTGAACGTTTCTATTATTTTGACGCTTCCCTCCAGCAGCGTGGTCCGGATTGTATTTTCATCAGCATAGGCATTGACGTTGAAATGCGTACCCAACACACTTACCTGCATGTTACCAACGGATACAATAAAAGGTTGTGCAGCATTTTTAGCTACTTCAAAGTATGCCTCCCCCGATACTTTTACGGCTCTTTCTCTCGTCTGGAACAACGTAGGGAAAGTTATCGACGACGATGCATTCAGCCATACCTTCGTACCATCGGGTAAAGTGAGCCGGTATTGGGATCCACGGGGCGTGGTTACCGTATTATTCACAACAGTGACGGCCCCCTTTCCTTCTTCATAGGTAACACCATCTTTGCCGGATTTGACGATCCGGGCACCGCCTTCGTCAGCCAGCATACCGCTTGTTGAATCATCAAGCGTTATCTTTCTCCCGTTTGATAATGTAAGAATAGCTTTGTTTACACCGGGGGCAATGTCATTTTTGAAATATGGACTCTCTGTCAGGGTTTCAGGATCCTGCATGGAATCCTTACTGCTACTATACCGGTAAAAAGAAATAGCTATAAAAAGCAACACCACAGAAGCCGCGGCAAAGTATAATTTCTTCCTTTTTTGAATGGATAAGGCAGGACGATGCAAGTCGGCAATCCGGGAAATCTTCACAAAGATCCGCCTTTTCAGCTGTTGTCTGGAAGCGGCAAAATCCGGCTCCATCTTAATCTCTTTATCGTCTGATACGCTGTCATACCAGTCATTATACTCCCGCTCTTCCTCTGGAGTAAGCGTTCCCTTTAACCACTTCCTGGCTAATTCACTGTATCTCCTGTTATGGTCGTGTTCTTGATTATTGAAAGCACTCATCTCGCTGAAGGGAAGTTTTCCGGAAGCCCCTGTTAATAGGAAGTCAATCAGGGAATAAAAATCCCCCCTTGTTTTTTGCTTTTTTTTGGGGTAATATTTTAATGAAAGTGTTCCTTTATTTGTAAGTTATTAAAAATCAACTTAAAATTTCAGAAAGCGGGGAAATATCAAAAGAAGCTGGTAAAATGCCTGAAAGAGTTCATCAATGATTGAATGGCGCGGGCAATACTTCGTTCAACGGCCTTTTCAGACACTTGCATTACGCGGGCTATTTCTTTATGGCGTAACCCTCCTTTATGATTAAGTTGAAAAGCTATTCTTGCTTTCTCAGGCAGGGAGGCAATATGAGTTTCCAGGCGTTGTTGCAATTCTTTAAAGTCAAGCCATTCTTCCTGGCTTGAGCATGAGACGTCGATGTTTCGGATAATTTCCTGCCCGTAGCGTGTAGCATGGTTCATTTTAGCCTGGATATTGATTATCCGGTATTTCACTGCAACGGCGAGATAAGCGGGAAAACTATTTTTCACTTCCAGTTCGCCTCGACGTTTCCAAATGTCTGCAAAAACATCTTGTACAGCATCTTCTGCACAACTGGCTATCTTCAATCTTTGCATGGCCATATAAAAAACCTTGTCCCAATACCGGTCATATAGTGCAGCAAAAGCCTGCTCGTCGCTATTGCGGAGCAGCAATAGCAAATCATTGTCACTATAAGTATCATATGTCTCTCTGTTGGGCTTCACGAGCTACTTGTTCTCAGAAGGGGAAATTTATTAACCCAGGATCTGGCAAAAGATTTGGTTGCTACTTTTTAGGTAACTGGTATTAAAGTGCGATGTTAAGGTAATGAAATTTCTTAAAATAATATTAAGGCATGGATGTTTTTTTATAGGCACCCTATTACCGCCGGCGTCTACCAACTCCTCCATTCATGCGCACCGGGTGCAACCATCGAGGTTGTTGTATGGGGTATACATGCCTTCAGCGATATTTGAACGATGGCCGATAGAGATTGCGATTCAAACCATTGTACGAGGCATCATTTTCGGATAAGTGTAAGCAGGGTTCCTTTCTATTTTTAATTTTATATTTTCGCATAACTTATCCCTCAACCGGTAACATAAGTATATATTGTGTACGCTAAATATGGTTATTAATTATGAACAGCATCCAAAAACTCAGCCTGATTGTTGTACTGATGGGAGTTACATTACTTGCAAATGCCCAGCATCCCTGGAAGATACGTACCGACAACATCAATCCGGCGAGTTACTACGGCGTCACAGTAGCTAACGGCATGATTGGCCTTGTATCTTCACCCGAACCTTTTAAAGTAAAAGATGTTGTGCTGGCAGGAGCCTATGATCTGTATGGACGGGGACGGGTAAGTAATTTTCTGCGCAGCTTTAACCTACTGAACATGCGTATGAGCATAGACAACCAGAATATTGAGGGCGCTGCTGTCCGGCATATGCGACAGGAGCTTGATATGCAGCATGGCAGTTTTTCCACGTCGTTCGATTACGGTGATAAAGCTACCATTACCTACACCTATTATGCGCTGCGCCATCTTCCTTTCACCGTGCTGATGGATGTGAGCATCACTGCCGGGAAATCCATTACGATTACAGCAGGCAGTGTACTGGAAGCGCCCGATGCGCTGAAAGATGTACAAAACTATTATAATGAAATAGACCGGCCCCATGTCCTTATCAGCCTCCTGAGCTCATCAGCAAAAAGCCCTACAGGAAAACTGCAGCTTTGTGCCAGCAATACTTTCCTTTTCAGTGAGCCTCATGGTAAGGAACCCAGGGTAGTTCACGAAATGTGGGACAACAGCATGCACCTGATGAAGTTCAGTAAAACACTGCATGCTGGGGAAACTTACCGCTTCTCTATTGCAGGTTCTTCCATCACATCCGCACACGATGACGATCCGCTGAACCAGGCCGAACGTTTAACCCTGTATGCCAGGCTCGAAGGCCGTGAACGCCTGCTGAAACTACACAACAAGGCGTGGGAAGAGCTATGGAAGAGTGATATTCGCATAGAGGGGGCAGCACAGGCGCAGCAGGATGTACATAGTATGTTATATCACCTGTATTCGTTTATACGTGAGAACAGCGCGCTATCGCCCTCCCCTATGGGACTCAGCGGCCTGGGATACAACGGCCACGTATTCTGGGATACCGACCTGTGGATGTACCCGGCATTGCTGGTACTACACCCTGAACTGGCCAAATCTATGATAGAATACCGTTATCAGCGATTGGAACAGGCAAAGCGCAATGCTTTTGCCAAAGGCTTTAAGGGAGCTATGTATCCGTGGGAAAGCGCCGGCAGCGGCGCGGAAGAAACGCCGGTATGGGCGCTGAGCGGTCCCTTCGAACATCATATCACTGCCGATGTGGCCATAGCTGCATGGAATTATTTCCTGGTAACAAAAGATACGGCATGGCTGCGGGAAAAAGGCTGGCCTATATTAAAGCATACCGCTGATTTCTGGAGCAGCCGCGTGGAGCGCGATGGCCCGGGACATTATAACATCAACAACGTAGTGGCTGCGGATGAGTGGGCGGAGAATGTAGACAACAATGCCTTTACCAATGCCGCGGCTAAAGCCAATCTTGTGTTTGCCACCGAAGCAGCCCGACTGCTTAATACAAACGCAGATCCCGACTGGCAACATGTAGCCGCCAACATACCGTTATTAAGCCTCGACAACGGCGTAACAAGAGAACACGCCACCTACAAGGGCGAACCTATCAAACAAGGTGATGTGAACCTGCTGGCATACCCGCTGAAAACAATAACGGATACTGCGCAGATAAAGAAAGACCTTGCCTACTACGAAACAAGAGTACCTGACGAAGGCACACCCGCCATGACGCAGGCCGTGTTTGCACTACTCTACAGTCGTCTTGGAGATTCCCGTAAAGCAGCGCATTGGTTCAAAGAATCCTATGAACCTAACCTCTTACCGCCCTTTCGCGTGATCGCAGAAACAAAAGGAGGTACCAATCCCTACTTTGCCACCGGCGCGGGAGGAATATTACAAAGTGTTCTGATGGGATTTGCCGGATTGGACATTACTGACAATGGCATCAGACAGATATACTCCGTGCTGCCGGAAGGATGGAAAAAACTCACCATCACCGGAGCCGGCACTGAGAAGAAAACTTTTGAACGGAAATAGTAAAAAGAGCCCAAAGGGATAATTTTCCCTTACCATGTTGGAGACCGGCTCTGCCGGTCTTTTCATTTAGAAGGAACTTCCCCCAAGTGCCATAGTAACAGCAAAAGGGCAAAAATCGCAGTCTCCACTTTCCTGCCGACCAGAAAATATTTTTCCCCAATATATCGGCTATTCAATGGGTCAAATGTAATTGACCGGTGTTATGTCTAAGGAAGAGAGTTCCTGAAAAGTAAACCTGAGAAGACCTGTGGTTTGCGCTGTAATATCTGCCCCTCTTTACGATCGCACCGTGTACTTTTTCATTTAAAGCGATAGGGGGTAATCAATCGTCGTGCGTTTATAGATTACAGGAGGAATTTCCGAATAAAATCTGCTATACATCTCCGGCCGCAAATATATGATTACTAAGTATTATATTTATAAACTTCATCAGTGAGCACAGAGAAACTTTACAGACACTTTCAGCAAGTTTTCGAACAGTATTATAAGCCACTTTGTAAATATGCCTTCAGTTTCATAAAGGAAAAGGAGGTGTGCGAAGATATTGTACAGGATATTTTCGTGAAAATATGGGAAACCCGCAAAGACCTCCTGATGGTTGCAGGTATAAAATTTTACCTTTATACCGCTGTTCGCAATAATTGCCTTAACCACCTCTACCGTGGACAATGCCGCCCTGTGTACAGCCTCACGAACATGGACATAGAAGCAGCGTTACCGGCAGAGGCAGAAACAGGTGAAGGAGAACTCATAAATTATAAAGAATTGTTAGAAAAAGGGATTGAGCAGCTTCCCACTAAATGCAAAGAGGTCTTTCTATTAAGTCGTATCGGTAATTTCAGCAACCAGGAGGTCGCTGACAACCTGGGTATATCCATTAAAACAGTGAATAACCAACTTTGGAAGGCGCTAAAATTCCTAAGAATTTTCGTTAAAGCTACGCCATAAATTTTCTTTGAATTATTTTATTCTGCGTGTAGGAATTTTACCAACAATTGTGTTTTAGTAAATAGGGGAAGATAACAAATGGAACAATTACCTGACTATATAAAAGAAATACTGCTCAAAAAGCTTCAGGGCTTGTCCTCCGAGGCGGATGATAAAATAATCGACGACTGGACATCGCCGGATCCTGCTAACAAAGAGTCAATTGCGCAATTGACTGCCACCTGGCGCATGGCAGACCAATGGCTGGAGGAAAAAGAGTTTGACATTAGCCGCGCATGGTCAAAAGTAGATCAGCGAATTATGCTGGCCACAGAGCAGGAGACCGACACAGCTAAATCCGTGTTCCGGATAAACACGTTCCAGAAAATAATGGTAGCCGCGGCTATTATAGGAGGCTTCATTTTCAGTGGATGGTGGTGGTACAACAACCGGCAGGAATCCCTTACCGTCATCACAGCTGCTGCCAATCAGCAAATAACATTATCCGAAGGCACCACGGTATGGCTTAGAAAAGGAGCTACTATCCGGATTCCCAAAATATTCAAAGCTCATGAGCGGAAGATATATCTCTCAGGCGAGGCATATTTTGACGTAAAAACAATCACACAGCAGCCATTCCGCATCGAAACCGGAAAGGGACTGATCACGGTACTCGGCACCGCTTTCCTGGTAAATGCCGGGCGCCAGCAGGAAAGAGTAGCTGTCGCTACCGGCAAGGTGTTGTTTGCAGATAAAAACCATCCACAAAAAAAGTGCATCTTAACAGCCTGTGAAGAAGCTATCTACACAGGAGATACATTTGAAAAAAACATATTTTTCGGCTCTCCCCTGCAATGGCAACAAGAAGAATTAAGTTTCAGAAGTATTCCGTTAAAAGAGGTACTCCAAACACTTGCAATTTATTATAATCATCCTGTCAAAGTTGATACCACACAGACGCCAGGGGCAGGTAAAATATCTATCACCGCCAGCTTTGGAAAGGAATCTTTATCTCAGGCAGTAGATGAAATAGCAAAATTAACAGGGCTTCATTACCGACGACAACAAGACACCCTTATTTTATACTAACATTTATTCGACTTATTGTAAGGAATTTTAAACATAGCAAATACATTCACATTTTCGGCCGTCGGCCGTTATGGCATTGCTGTGTCAATCGTTGCCAAGCTTTAGGCTTTCTCATATCCGTGGTACTGCTTTGTAGTGCATTACACTCCTATGCCCAACAATCCCTTACCAGGAAAATATTCACATGCCATGCTGCCACCGGCAGCATTCCTTTCTTACTATCCAAAATAAGCAGCTATAGCGGCACGATCATCGAATATTCCACCAACTACCTCACTACAGACAGTACCTATTCTATTGCTGACGGAAATGTCATGCTGGGTACCGTACTCCATAAATTACTGAACGGGCAGCAAGTAACAATAGAAGAAATAAACAACAAGATCATCCTTCTGCCTGCAAAAAAAACACCTGAGCAGTATCCGCTCTACGGATTCACGATGGAAGAAGGCAGTATGGAACCATTGGCCTATGCCACAATACAAGACCTGGCGTCCGGTCAGATCTGCCAGGCCAACAGGTTTGGCTATTACAACATGATGTTGTCTCGGGGCAAACACTACCTGGAGGTAAAACACAGCAGCCTCCCTCCTAAAACAATCACCATCTTGCTTGAGACATCTACTCAAAAAAACCTCATCATCTCACCAGTTAAACTACCAGAGGTAAAAATTGACGCGGGCAATACACTTCAACCCGATGGCGGCTCCCGGATGGATAAATACCAAACTGATGCCTACAACAATTTCATGGGAGAAACAGACCCCGTGAGATCTTTATACTTGTTGCCGGGCAATGTGGAAACACAGGAGACTACCGGAAAACTGGTGGTTAGAGGTGGTGATCCGGACCAGAGTATTTTCCTGCTGGATGGCAACCAGGTGTACAATCCCAGTCACCTGCTGGGTGAAATTTCAATCATCAACAGTACGCTGGTTAAATCAATCAGGCAATATAAAAATGACTTCCCCAGTCGTTTCGATGGCGCCATTTCTTCTATCACGGAAGTTAATACCCGGGATGGAAACATGGACAAATGGACGGGGGAAGCCAATGCGGGACTGCTCGCCGGCGCCATGTCCGTAGAAGGTCCATTACGCAAACAATCAACCGCCATGATGTTCTCCATGCGCCATAGTTGGTCCAATCCACTGTTGAATATCCTGGATGACAAGTACCAACTGCGGTTTTATGATATCCATTTTAAGTTAACCCATCTCCTCAATGCCAATAATAAGCTGATGCTTACCGGCTACCTCGGCAAAGACCACCTGAATATCCATAATTCGGATTATCAACGTCTGCAGGCTTGGGGAAACCGGCTGGGAACGCTCAACTGGATCCATTTGCTCGGCGTCCGCTCATTTGTAAGTACCACTGTAAATGTCAGTAACTATACCAATCTTGCCGGTATTAAATTCGCGCTGTTCAACGATTCTACCCAGCAGGCTGAAGATAGTAAGGCGTTTAACAATTATGCATCCATTGACAAACTGGAAGCAAAAACCCAATTTGAATACAACGCATTACCCAATTCCCGGTTCCGGTTTGGCGCCAGGTATGCCCATATCACGATCCGGCCTTTTAATACCACCATTTCTCCCGAATTTCTGGAAGAAGAGGGTTATTATCGGCCCATGCAACCGCTTCGCTTTGGCGAGTTCGCCCTTTATGCTGAAAATGAATTGCGCATCGGAACGAATATATTAATCCGACCGGGCCTGAACTACGCCACCTACAAATTCCATAGCTACACCCATCGTTCCCTTCAGCCCCGGCTATTTGCCGCATGGCGGATCAATCATGACCAGCAGTTTACTTTTTCGTATGCCCGCATGATACAATACCTTCACCAGGTAACTACACCGTTTTTAGGCATCAACAGCGAGTTTTGGGTGCCTAGTACCGGACTGTTGCGCCCTGTGGAAAGCCATATGGTAAACCTGGGATATAATTTCAATGACAAAAAAGGGTTGTTCCTCTCTGTAGATGCTTACTACAAGCAGATGAGCAACAACACCAACTTCGCAGAAAAGGGAAATATCTTCTATAATGAAGATACCTGGGAAACCGATATCCTCGCGGGGAAAGGCTGGAGTTACGGACTGGAAGTACTGGCCAGGAAACAAATCAATAAATGGCAGTTTCAGTTTTCGTATGCGCTTACCCGGAGCGAAAGACAATTTCCAGACATTAACGAAGGGAAAAAATATCCTTTCTGTTATGACAGGCGGCATAATTTAAATGCCACCATCAACTATAGCCCGCTTAAAAACTGGAACCTCGGCCTCGTATGGTATTTCAGTTCCGGCGATGCAGAGTTCCTTCCTCCGGGAGTCAATGATGACTTTGATACTCCCGCTCCTGTGGATCCTGGCAATAAAGAACCCGACGAGAAAAATCCCTTTGTCTTTGACAGAACCGGGTACAAGTCCAGACGACTGCCGGCCTACCATCGACTGAACTTTAACACCAGCTTCTCATTTCATACCGGTCAGCAGCTTACGCACAAGTTATCTGCCGGCCTTTATAATGCCTACCAGGCCCGTAACAAGTACATTCGGGATGTTTGGAACCTGGAAGACAATAGCTATAATACTACATCATCAGGAAACCGCTTATTTGATCTTACTTTTTATTTATCCTATACCCTCAGATTCTAGTTTTTTTATTCTTTTCTGTAGGAAGTTTCATTTTTTTGTTGTTTTCATAACAGATATGGTTAAAGTCAACCCCAATCGCAGATTGTAGCTCACATCATACCTATAATTAACCCGGAGGCGCTTTATAGCGCCTCCTATTTTTATTTATATAAGCCTTTTCTGAATAGCTACGAAATAAAATGTTAAAGATCCTGCATTCTCCCCAAAAGAATAGGAAGGTCGTTCTACTTCCGGTTTTATTAAACGTAGACCTAATTAAAACAACAGCAGCACCACTCTTCTATCAGTAAACAAAAAATAATGGAAATGAATATAATAATAAACATTCAAAAGCAGTATGTATATGCTTTTTTAGGCAACAGCAAAGTAGATGCTACCATTAATTTACAACTATGGCTGGATAAATAAAATCCGCATATATGAACTTATAACGCTTAACAATGGCACAATGAAACAAATACAGGCATTTTTTTATGGTACATTACTCATGACATCATGTACACAAAAGCCTTCTCGTACAACTGTCAACAGCTGTGAGCTGCACGGCGACACTGTAATCATTAATTCACAATCTGCACTGGCAAAAAAAATCCATATTGACACCATCAGCAGACAGCTGTTACGTCAACAGATGTCTGTAGCAGGCGTGGTAAAGGTGATCCCCAATAAGTTTGCAGAAGTAGCGCCGACTTTTTCGGGCAGGGTCCTTTCAGCTTACCTGAAACTTGGCATGAAAGTAACGCCTGCTACTCCCCTTTTTTCCATGAGTTCGCAGGATTTTATTACAGCGCAGAAAGCATTCTTTCAGGCGAAAGAACAACTGCTGCTGGCAGAGAAAAGACTGGCACGACAGCGTAATTTAGTGGCCAATGGCGTAGGCGTTCAACGGGAGCTGGAAGAGGCGCAAATGAATTATGATGTAGAAAAAAAAGAATTTGAAAGCGCCCGGTTGAGTATCCGGTTATACAAGGCCAATCCCGATGAACTGGTCCTGGGACAGCCCCTGATCATCTACGCCCCTATTACAGGTGAAATAGTAGAGAATAAAGTAGTAGTAGGCCAATTGATAAAAAATGACGGCGCCAGTGTGGCCTCAGTAGCGGAACTATCAAAGGTATGGGTAGCTGGCCATGTCAAAGAAAAAGATATGGGCGCTATCCGTCAGCTGAGCCATTCACAGATCACCATTGCCGCGCTGCCAGGTAAAATTATACGGGGAACAATCTTTCATATCAACGAATTGATCGAGGAAAGCTCCCGCAGCGTGGAAGTATTAATGGAGTGCAAAAATGACGACCATGCACTTAAACCGGGTATGTATGTGAATGTTAATTTTGAAAACACGCCGCAACCTACCATCCTGATTTCCCCCAAATCACTGCTGCAGCAAAGCAATACCTCCTTCGTTTTCCGGCAGGTCGCTGCTGGCAGGTACGTACGCCAACAGGTAGAAACAAACGGTGTCCTCGGCAACAAGGTGGTAGTAAAGTCGGGGCTTTCAGAAAACGATACCGTCATTAGCGATGGCGCCTATTATCTATTGGACGCCAGGTAGCCATTATTTATTAATTGAAAACAACATGATGAACCTGATTTATATAACCATCCGGAAAAGATGGTTACTGATAGGCTTTTTTATAATGCTGGCACTATTTGGCTATTATTCGTGGAAACAATTGTCTATCGAAGCATACCCGGATATTGCGGATGTAAGCGCCCAGATTATTACGCAGGTGCCCGGACTGGCAGCGGAGGAAATGGAACAGCAGATTACCGTCCCGGTAGAGCGGGTACTGAATGGGCTTCCCGGCATGAGCGTCATGCGCAGTAAAAGCACCTTCGGCTTATCTATCGTTACCGTTGTTTTTCAGGATGGTTACGAAGACTACTGGGCCCGGCAACGTATCAATGAAAGACTGAACGCATTAACACTTCCCTATGGAGCCAAACCGGGATTGGACCCGTTGACTTCCCCTATCGGGGAAATCTACCGGTATGTGATAGAAAGTAAAGGCCATGACCTGAGGGAATTGACCGACCTGCAAAATTGGGTAATTATACCCCGTTTAAAACAGGAAGCCGGTGTAACCAACGTCACCAATTTTGGAGGCATTACCACCCAATACCAGGTAGAACTAGACCCCGCACGGTTGGAACAATATCAATTGTCGCTCGGCGATGTCCAGGCCGCCATCACTAACAATAACGCCAACGCCGGCGGAAGTATACTCAACCAGGGCGACCTGGGCTATGTGATCCGCGGAATCGGATTGGTGAAAACACTGGAAGCACTTGGCGACCTGGTTATTAAAACCAACAAAGGCGTTCCTATTCTGCTAAAAGACGTAGGTGAACTCAGATATGGCAACCTGGAGCGGAAAAGCATCCTGGGCTTTACAGACCGGGAGGTAGATTACAATGAAAGCATCGAAGGCGTAGTACAATTACTAAAAGGGCAAAACCCTACGCTGGTATTGCAGGGAGTACACAATGCCATTGATGATCTCAACAACCACCTGCTGCCTGAGGGAGTACGGATCCGGCCATATATGGATCGTACAGACCTGGTGAACACCACGCTGAATACGGTTTCACACACCTTGATAGAGGGCATGATGCTGGTCATTATAGTGCTCATCGTATTTCTTGGCAGTTGGCGGGGGGCATTGATCGTTGCTATTACAATACCATTAGCATTGCTGATTGCCTTTATATTGATGTATTTTACCAACATTCCGGCCAACCTGCTTTCCCTGGGCGCCATTGATTTTGGAATTATCGTGGATGGCGCCATTGTGATGATGGAAACGATCCTGAAAAAACGGGAAGAAAATGAACTGGCACCGCTGGACGAGCGTTCCATAGCGCAACGGGCGGCGCTTGTTGGCAAGCCGGTATTATTTGCTACCATTATTATCATTACCGCCTACCTGCCTTTATTTGCTTTTGAAAGAGTAGAACGTAAGCTGTTTACACCAATGGCGTTTACGGTGAGCTACGCTCTGGCAGGTGCCTTGATAGTAGCAATGTTGCTAATTCCAGGTCTCGCTTACAGCGTATACAGAAAGCCGCGCAAATTATACCACAACAAATGGCTGGAAAAATTATCCGTAGCCTACCTGGCCCGTACCAGAAAGATCATGCAAAAGCCTAAAAGGGTTTTGTGGCCATTAGGCATAGTGCTGATAAGCGCTGCTATACTTTCCGCGACCGTAGGCAAAGACTTTCTCCCCTCTTTAGATGAAGGCTCTATATGGCTACAGATACAACTCCCCACGGGCATATCACTCCAGAAGTCGAAAGAAATGAGTGACTCTTTACGTATGGTAACCCTGAAACACAAAGAGATCACCTATATGATGGTGCATGCCGGCAGAAATGACGATGGAACAGACCCCTGGTCGGCCTCCCATTTTGAATGTTCTGTAGGGCTCCGGCCTTATAAAGAGTGGCCCAAAGGAAAAACCAAAGCCGATCTTATTGAAGAACTGGCGGCCGACTATGCCGCAATGCCAGGTTATAATGTTGGCTTCAGTCAGCCGATGATCGATAACGTGATGGACCGGATATCAGGCGCCCATAGCGAGCTGGTTGTAAAAGTATATGGCGACGATTTTGCAGAAACCCGGCGGATAGCGCAGCAGGTGCTACAGTCCCTAAAAAAGATAAAAGGCGCGGTAGATCTCTCTATCGACCAGGAGCCCCCTCTGCCACAACTGCAAATTAAAATCGACAGAGCGGCTTTGGCGCAATACGGGCTGAACGTGAGCACTGTGTCGGAGCTGGTAGAAGTAGCCATTGGTGGTAAACCGGTGTCCCAGCTTTTTACCGGCAATAAAGTATATGATATCACCTGCCGGTATAAAGAAGACAGCCGAAATACGCCGGAAAAAATTGCCAATCTGATGCTGGCATCTCCCACTGGGGCCAGGATTCCTTTGTCGCAGGTAGCTGCTATCAGCACCACTACCGGGGAAGGCATCATTACCAGGGAAATGAACAAAAGGCACCTGACTGTAAAACTAAATCTCCGGAACGTGGACCTGTCTTCTTTTATGGAACAGGCCAGGCACAGTATAGAAAAAGACATCTCTTATGATCACGGAAAATACCGGATTGTATGGGGAGGGCAATTCGAGAATCAAAAGCGCGCCTACGCAAAACTGGCGGTGGTGGTGCCTGTAACGCTGCTGTTTATGTTCCTTCTGTTATACGGCGCATTCGGACGATTCCGGCAGGCGGGGCTGATCCTCAGCATTGTTCCGCTGGCACTCTTTGGCGGCATGTTGGCGCTCAATATAAGAGGTATGACCCTCAATGTATCTTCTGCGGTTGGCTTTATTGCATTGTTTGGCGTAGCTATTCAAAATGGAGTGATCATGATCTCCAATTTCAATGAGCTGCGCATACAGGGAGCTACCTTACTGGAAGCCGTAATTGCCGGTGCGGCCAACAGGTTCAGGCCCATATTGATGACCGCCACCGTTGCCATTCTTGGCTTATTGCCAGCCTCATTGGCTACCGGCATTGGCTCAGATGTTCAGCGCCCACTGGCTACCGTAGTAGTATACGGCCTGCTGGCTGCTACCGTCATTACGCTATTTGTTTTGCCGGCATTGTATTATCTGTCTGAAAGCAAATGGGGTGCTACAGACTATCAGCAAAAGGATGAAAAAAAATAAACAGATGGCTATCAGATATGGTAATATCCTGCTATTGCTTTTCCTGGCAGTACGGGGAAATGCACAAGTAACTGACTCGTTGACTTATACCCGCTTCCTGGCGGAAATAACAAATAACAACCTGGCGTATGTAACAGAGCGGTTCAACGTCAACCTGGCTGCCGCAAGGGTTGCTGCGGCAAAGGTTTTCCCAGACCCGACGCTGTCATTTGGCTGGGTGGATAACGGGCAGAAAAGAATGAAAATGGGGTATGGATTTAGTACCTCTGTCAACTGGCTGCTGGAATTGGGCAATAAACGACAAGCCAGAAGCAGCGTAGCAATAAGCCAGCTGGAACTGACAAACCTGTTGCTGGAAAACTACTATCGCCAGCTCAGGGCAGATGCCACGCTGGCCTACCTGCAAACCACACTACAGGAAAACCTGCTCAAAGTAACCACGGAATCTTATCAAAACATGTCGCTGTTTGCCCGGGCAGATAGCATCCGATTTCAGCTGGGAGAAATAAAAGCAGTAGATGCGCGCCAGAGTAAACTGGAAGCCGCCAACATGTTGAATACAGTGTATAAGCATGAAGCCAGCTTTAAGGCCGCCTTATTACAATTGGGGATGCTGATGGGAAAATCATCAGATACGCTTTACTACCCTGCTACGTTCAAATCCGGATTTGACAGGGAATTTAGTTTAAAAGACCTTATCAACACCGCTGTCAGCAACCGGGCCGATGTCCTCGCTGCCGTGAAAGATAAAGAAGTGGCCAACAACCTGGTGAAGCTGGCACAGGCCAACAGGATGCCGGACCTTGGACTAAGCCTGGGAATGGCGCAAAACTCCGGTGCTACCAACACCATAGCACCAGCCCCTTCCACGAATGTTATTTCCGCAGGTATTAGCATACCATTGAAGTTTTCCGGCAGGTCGAAGGCGGAGCTGTTATCGGCCCAATACAGCGCAGCCCAGGCAGCTGCCCGTTACCAGCAGGCGGCATTACAGGTACAAACCGAAGTGGCCACCAGCTATTATAATTACCTCGCTGCCCGCAAACAAGTAAGCCAGTTTCATACCGGCATACTGGAAGATGCGCAGAAAGCACTCGACGGTAAGATATACAGCTATCGGTCCGGCGAGATCAATCTGCTGGAAGTACTGAATGCCCAGCGCACCTACAACAGCCTGAAACAGAGCTATTACGAGGCACTAAATGGATATGCCGCGGCGCTGGTGGAAATGGAAAGAACAGCCGGCATCTGGGATATTAACTTATAAACGAATGATATGAAACATATTCTGATAATGATAGCTTTCCTTGCATTACTTCCGCCTGTTTGCGCCCAGCAAGACAGTAGCGGATACCGGGAAGTATCATTTGGCATAAAAGCAGGGGTATCTTCCAGCTCACTATATGGTGGGGACCTTCATTTATTGTCGTCCGGCAGCTACGTAAAACCTCTGCCCGGTATGTTTGCAGGAATTACGGTGCACTCCAGGCTAAGCAAGTATTTTGGCATCCAATCCGAATTATCAGTTGGGCAAAGTCCGGTGATGTTGCATCTCCTGGACAGCAACAGCCAACAGGTATACAACAGCCGTTTTAAGAGCACTTATCTGATGATAGCCCCCATCTCAACTACTGCTTACTTTCACCGGTTCCGGTTATCTGCCGGCCCTTACGTTAGCAGCTTGCTGCACAGCAGTATAGAACGAAAAGGCGCCGATGGACAAATAACAACAGAAAGAAACATTTTCGGCACCGCTACTGCTCCGGGAGGATTCCGCTACAAATTTGATGCTGGCATCGTGGTACAGCTGCGCTATGAATGCAACAATGGCTGGAATATAGGCGCTGGCTATTCCCGTGGATTTATACCGGTTATAGAAGACCCACGCATACAGCATCAATGGAAAATATACAACCAGCAGTTCAACCTTTTCCTGGGTTACCAATGGCGGAGAAAATAAACAGGAAATCGAGTAGACAGTGAGGGATTATTTCCCTCACTGTCCTTTCACACCACCGTACGTACCGGCCTGGTATACGGCGGTTTGTTAGAATAATTTCTTCCGATGTTCTGTTTTCATATCTTAGTGATGATAGAATCCTAAGTAACCTTTCTTCCTAAAGTACTTGCTGGCGAGTATGCTACACAATATCGGACTGCGTGACATGCAGCTATATCCCGAACTGGCGTTACTCCACTGCTATCCGTCACCTTTAGGTCGCCTAGTTTTATGAGATGCCGGCACTGCCCTTTGATTGTCTTCCATTGCTTCCAGGCACACATGCGTAGCCGCCCATGCACTTTGCTGTCCAATTTGTACATCAACTTCTTAAGGAAGAGCTCTTTTAACGTATAACCATATAGGTTATCACACATAAAGGCCACTCTCTGTATTCAGAGGTGGCCTTTTCCGTTCTCTACATCCCAAAAAATTTATTTATGTTGTGATACCTGGAGTGCAACTTTGGTGGTTCCCGTCCCCTTTGCCAGACCACTCAGGTACAATGTTGCCACTTTTCCATCCTCCAGTTTAACAATAGGAATATCGAGTATCGTCGTTTCTTTTCCACCAACCTTGGTTTTGACTTTCACATGATAATCACCCGCAGCAACAGATTTGAATACAGATAGTGATTTAATATCGGGCTTATCCCCAACATAAGTAGCATTACTTACCAACCGCAGACTGTCTTTATTCTTAAAAACATCAATATCAACAGCGGTAGCATCAGGTGACAGGTGCAGGAAACGTACGTTGGACTTCCCTTTTGCCGGGCTGCTGCGGTCATCCGTTAACAACAATGCCTTTACTTTGTTGTTCAACAGCGTGTCATACACGAACAACGAATAACTCACTTTGTCTGTCAACGCATATTTCCCATCCACTATTAACTTACTTCCGTCCAGTAAGAATTTCAATACCGCTTCTTTGTCAGCCGGCACAGGAATGTACCCGTTTGACTGTCCAAGGAACTTCAGTTTATCCTGGTGCTTTTTGCCATTGATATCTGCGGTCAATTCACCGGTCTTTGGAGAAGCATGCACGAATTGCATAGTTGCATTCCTGGCTGGTGGCGGTGGCGGAGCCGGATCGTCTTTCTTTTTGCAGGAGGTCACCAAAGTGGCGGCTAACAGGGTAAAGGCAATACCTTTCAGGGGCATTCTTACTTGTTTCATATACTAATTTTTTTTGAATAAATACTACTGTACAGACTACGTTTCGTTCACCGGAAGGCTGTTCTTCTTCCTGATAGAAAACAACAGATTGCGCATTCTTCCTATGGCAACCAATGTTATTTTTAATTTTTTTGAAAGAAAATATTTAATAGCTGCCTATAAATGTCATCAATAGCCTATCTAAACAAGGAGGCTGGCCGCTGAAGAGCCGCCTCCGTTGATTAATGCACCAATAACTGAAGCGCTTCCGTAGTAAACATTCTACTAATATTTCACCATTTGCGACATCAGCAACTTCGTTGGTATGACAGGTAATAGCCCAACATCAATAATATACCGCTACGGACCCTGGTAAAGTTATTGCTCTCCCCATTCCAGGAACTACAAACAGCGGCCGCAACCTTCCGGTTTTCCGGAACAGCAAATGTTCCTGTTTTATTACGCTCCTGTTTCTACAACATTCAAATGAACACGCCGGTACACCGCTGTCTGCTTGCAATAACGTTTCCTATTCTGCCTGGTAAATACAATATTGATAGAATCAATGTTTTTTGCCTGTCTTCTTCGCAGTATCTACCTTTGCTGGTTTTAATACCGGTGCTGCGGGACGGGATCCAGTTTTTTTACTGGTATCTGCCATCTGTTTGCGTTGTTCTTTTGATGGCTGCTGTGCCATTGCACCTGTAGTAGAAATCACGGCAACAACCACTGCCAGCATCGCTGAAAAAAATAATCTGTACTTCATCATTTTAATTTTTGCGTTATTAAATATTAACCGGTAGAATAACCGATACGTACAATTGAAAAACATAGGATAGGAATATTTTCCTATCCTCCCCAGGACGGAAGATTGTTAAAGTAGCGTTAAAGGAAAAAACATTAATAGCCAAAATACAAGCCATTCATATAAGGGAAGTCGAAAAATTCAATATAACAAACAACTGTTGGCTATTACCCGGTTACGTCTGTATCAAGCTAACTCCCGATTCCTCCTACAGGAAACCATATACCATTAAACTTATTCATGGCTGAACCTCCTTCTTAATTTTCCCAAAATTGGTTAATGCGCCTTTGCGTAAATGACCTTGGCAACTTCCCTATAAGCATTCAGGCATACCCCGCTTCTCAAATACATCGTTTGCCAATAATACGCCATCAAAATTACCGGCTTTAACGAGGCTGCGGGTAACTTTTGAGTAAAATTCAAATTGCTAAAATCATCTGGATAGCTATGCGCTAATAAACCACTGGCAAGAGACTCCGCAACCTTCTTTTCATTATACACTATGGCCCCACTTATATTCTCCCCAATCATTATTCTTGCAACCATAATTTAGAAAAGTCACTTATTCTCTTCTGAATGTGTTCAATCTTTATAAGCAAATCACGTTGATGCTTCTCGGATATTACCAACCAATGAAGATATTCCGCCGATGGAGGAATGGCATTTAACTTCCGGACCACCTGATTAAAATTATTACCTTGTGCCGTTAATTCTAGTCGCAGCGCAATAAGTTCCTCCATAAATGCATCCATACTTTGATCACGTACCTTTGTCACTACCACACCTCCAAATAGAACTTTCCGCACATACTCACTCAGGCTATTGCTCGTTGTCCCTCTCATTCTCGCTGTTAACGATTCATGTTCTGACAACGACAATCTAACATTGCACCACTTTACTTTATTTTTTTCACCCCCCATATCATAAACCTTTAGAATCAGTCCTACAAGTCAATTACACAATATTGCGAGTTCCGAGCAATATTAACCTCTTG
This sequence comes from Chitinophaga eiseniae, assembly GCF_012641265.1. Classification (GTDB taxonomy): domain Bacteria; phylum Bacteroidota; class Bacteroidia; order Chitinophagales; family Chitinophagaceae; genus Chitinophaga; species Chitinophaga eiseniae_A. The sequence continues at coordinate 1,403,925 of NZ_JABAHZ010000001.1, forward strand.
CTGCGACCCTGGAGCAAGCAAGAAAGAGCAATTGTGTAACAATTGTACATCTTGCTGGAGGCGTGTCACAGCCGACAGACTTAACTGAACTCTGTTCAATTACCCAACAATTAGAATTAGAAATAAGATCGAAAGCGAAAATTCAGTAACTCAAGAAAAAGGAAAAAGCCTTTTTAAGACCACCTACTTTCCTTCTCTCTTTTACAACCTCAAACAATGAGGCATACAGATCTGAATAGGTCACCGGAATGCCTTGTTCATGAAAATCTATCATGACCTGGCGAACCAATCTTGAAAACTCTAGCAAAATTTCACACCCAGTAAATTCATTCTTTCTGTCTGCATATACGCGAAACTTATAACTCTTTGCAAATTCGGAACTACCTATATCGACACAAATTGATTCAGTATTCAACTTGGTAGAGTCATCATCAGTCGAAAGTCCTTCATTCGATCCAGTATCTACAGCATTCATTCGCTTACAAAACCGAAATAAGCCATCAAGCACAATAAATAGTACAGCTGAAAAACTGCGAAAAGCACCTTGCTGACTACCGCTTCCTTCCTTGTTTTTGTTCGCTTTTCTCATTGATGCGTTTGAGTTTTTTCTTGACTTTGGAATAAATCCTCTTTTTCTCTCCCTGGTAATCACGGTGAAATTTCCACACAAGAATTGCAGCAAGTGTATAAAGTACAGGATCAAATCTGGTATTTATATCCTTCTTTAAGTCAATTCGATTAGCAACAAACTGAGTAAAGGAACCTCGATCCTCTGGAAGCATTTTATTTTCATACGTCCAAATACCATTAGCGTTCTGCAATTGTATTAGTTCCTTATTACCTTTCTTAAACAGATTATGGTCCACTTGCTCAAAACTTCCTTGCAATAAATATGCTTTGAAGTAATCCCCTCGACCGACAGTTCCGTTTACTATCGAAAACAAACGAATTTCCGCCTTACTAAAGGCTCTATCACGTGCCATACATAAGATGTTTATAAAGCTGCAAAATCACAATTCAACCCTATCTCATCAAATGCGTCGCATTTCTTTTAATGGAATGGCCTTCCGAAATGAAACAATCCAATTGACTGCCGCCACCTTCCAGTTACGCATTTCTTTACCGGAACCCAACTTCCATTTCGAGATAGAATGGTACCAGTAAAATGCATCCGCATGTTGTATGTCGAGGTCCAATTTCAAAAAATAGTACCTTACTTGCTCCATAGTAGGAGGATTAAATGCCGAATTTGTTTCCATATCAACTATTTTTCTTTAATCAAAAGTGAAGCAACTTCAAAAAACACATATACACCAATCATACAGCTGTATAACAACAATAGATCCTATTATATAGAGTAGTCGGAATCGTATCCGACACTAGTGCCACCATATGATACATGCACGCATGCACGCACATCACATACTACAGGCACGTACATGCATCAATCTGAGAAGTTTTGTCACCCCAAAATCTTATCGCGACAAATAGTAGTTAACTGATGTATGCATGCATATATCGTATAGCACAGGTACATACATACATCAATACCTAGGTTCTAGGCATTGCCATAAAATGGGCAGGAGAGAATATTTTTTTTGAAAAACAAAAAAAAAGCCTTAATATGCTATAACATTGGATACCAAACTACCCAATTATTACTTTTGTATCCCTTAACACCAAAGCATTTTCCTCGAACTTTTACTCTGTATCCACCTGTATTTAAAGCTGTGACCCTGATAAATGCAAAACAGTTTTTACAAACATCTTTCTACCCTTCAGGAGGCTGACTTGGTATCTCAGACAGAAACCATTATCGAATACATCATCTTTTTTAAAAACCTGGAACGGGAACTAACCAATAGGGACCCCAGGCAAATAGATGGAACACTTATCAGTTCACAACTCGGCTTATTACAAACCTACCTGAAATCCATAAAAAAGGTTCTTATAAATGATCGAAAAGAAAGTAGTATCTCATTTTGGAAGCGAATACCAATAGCCAGAGAGATATTTTCGCTAGTAAATAAAAACAGAGGACTGAGGAAGAACAGGATATTAAATGATGTAAATCGGCTACTTGAAATTGAAGAATTAAAAAGAGAGTTGAATTTAGAGCGCGAGCGATCAAAATCCAATGCTATATTTACCGATGTGCTGTTGGAAGATATTACAGGAAAGGTATTTGATCTATCACTAATCTTGCACCAGTGTAGCCTACTGGAAGATAAAACCCACTTTAAGAGCATTCTATCACCAGCAAAAGGAATCAGTTATTATGTCAACGCACTAATCTCGAACTTCCAGGACCAAAAAACCGCTCAAACCCTAAAGCATCATCGATACCCAGTTCACAACATTGACCCGGATCAATTTATAAATACAATAATAAATCAGGCACAATCCTTTGCTACCCTGCACAATATTTCCCTGCTATCTGAAACTGGTGGACAAAATTCGATCATACTTATCAATGAAGCAAAGTTTGGGAGAATCGTAAATAACTTAATTATAACTGCCCTTTTATCTGCAAACGAAGCATCCCAGGTAAAAATATACTCAAAGGTCGAGAATGATGTGTGGCAGCTTGAGCTAACAGTCAATGACATTGGCAGACCTGTTGATATTATCAACGACGAAATTGCTGATTTCAAAACTATGCAGGAATCAATATCAGCCGCATTTAGATCAAAAAATATTTTCGTTGCGAATGCAATTCACCTGTGTAAAGTATTGAATATCGAACTGGAGACTACTTCAGATATTGGAAGAGGCACAACGTACAAAATTACCATCCCACTTGCACCAATAGAATTTAAACCGGTTGTAGCCGAACTTTTCAAACCGGAAAGGCCGGTAAAAATTCTATTGTTAGAGAATGGTAAGATATACACTAAATATGTTACAGAAACAATAGATAGTATAATCCCTCAAGCGGAGGTCAAAGTATTTGATTATTCTGATCCGGCTGTCTTGCAGGCATTAATGGAGAAACCAGATATAGTTTTCCTTCCTTTTGGGGCAGATTTCAAAAATACAATCCCCATTCTAAAGCGATTTAAATCTATTCAGGTATTCAAAAATTGCAGAGTGGTCTGTTATGGCTCAAGCACTTTGGAAGAAACGACTATATCTTTAAAACAAGCCGGAGTTGATTTCTTACTTTTTCTACCGCACACTCAACTTGAAGTAACAGATATTCTATTTCACTCACTACAGAATTGAGCAACCACCAGTAAGCAATATAAATTCAACCCACAACTGATTTATGAATAATAGGAAAGAATCTACACTGTTAATACTACCTTATATATTTTCCACCCTGTTACTCTCATGTGGAGGTAGCAAGAATCCAAACCTTATGGGTAGCGGTATTTTCGAGTCGGAAGAGACGACAATATCTGCCGGAGGAACTGGTGAGATTACAAAATTGCAAGTAGAAGATGGCGATCAAATTGAGGCAAATTACCCATTGGGACAAATAGATACAACGGACCTACACTATTTAAAAGAACAAGTTGTATCAGAACTCCGCTCTTTACAAACTAAAAAAATTAACATCAAGCCACAGATCAGTAACATTTCAGCTGAGATAGTAGCTAGAAAAAAATATACCGAAGTCCTGGAATCAAGGCATCATTCAATCCAGATTGAAAAGAAGAGATACACTGCTTTAGTGAATGCTGATGCAATTCCGTCGAAGTCCCTAGATGACATTATAGCGGAAAATTCACTCATTGAGAGACAAATCGAGCAATCAAAAGAAGAAGTAAATGTTTTGCAAACCAAACTAAAATCAGAATTGGTAAAAAACCAATCAGAAAACCTTGCCATCACATCCGATAGTGGAATGCTGATAGCAAAAATTGAGCAATTGAACTTCCAAATTAAAAAATGTCGAATAATTAATCCGATAAAGGGAACTGTAACAAAGCGATTCAGCAGAGCATACGAACATATAAAGTCCGGTTCGCCAATTTACACCATAGCAGACAATAGCAAGATGTATCTTAGAGTCTATTTTCCATACAAGGAATATACGAACTGCCGGATAGGGCAACAGGTTACTATAAAAATTGATGATGGAATTGGTGGGCAAATAACACATCCCGGTCAGATTATTAGTATCAATACTCGCGCTGAATTTCAACCCAAGGGGCTTCAGTCTCCGGACGAAAGAACAAATTTAGTCTACTCCGCCAGGATCTTAGTTTTAAATCCTGAACTAAAAATCAAGTCAGGCATGTATGGTGAAGCATTCGCAATAACACAAAAATAACTAAGATGTCAAACATCATTGATATAGTCAACTTGGGGAAAACCCACCAGCGTTCTATGGCCCTTAGCAATCTCAATTTCCATATCAATAGATCAGAAATATTTGGTATTGTTGGGGCAGATGGATCAGGGAAAACAACACTTTGTAGAGTACTTTCAACTTTAGACAAACCGGACACTGGTGATGCCACAATTCTGGGATATTCTCTCAAAAACCAGTTTCATCAACTACGTCCACTTATTGGCTATCTACCAGAAAAACCTGCCTTATACAACGATCTGACAGTAGAAGAAAACATTCATCTGGTAGCAGACCTTCGGAAAGTTGATAAACAGATATTACCAGACCGGAATAGTCAATTATATAAACAACTCAAAAAATTTTCTGCGATTCCAGCCCAAGAATTATCAGGCGGCACCAAGCAAAAACTAGCATTATATCTATCAACCCTTCACAATCCGCCTATACTGTTACTTGATGAAGCGACAACGGGCCTTGATATAACTTCAAGAGATGAGCTGTGGAACAACCTGTCTGAACTACGGGCATCTGGAACAACTATAGTTTATGCCGGAAGTGACTTTGAAGAAGTGGAAAGGTTCAGCAGAATGGCTGTTTTGAATAAAGGGAATATGCAAATCACGGGTACATTACAGGAAATACTTAGCACCCTCCCGGACAACCGCATATTCACGATTGAATCGTCGGAAAATATCCCAGAACTATTTGGAATTGTAAAAGGTTTTCCTGGCATTTCAACCTGTTATTTATGGAAAGAGAACACGATCCGGATAGTTCTTAAATGTGGAGTTGAGAAGTTTAATGAATATTTATATGATTTTATAAAAGAAGGAATAGTAGTTAGTAAAGCCACCCCGTGTATTGAAGATTTTCTGTTAACGTTATAAAAGTAAATAAAAAGGCTTGTCACGGTTATTTTACTTTTATCGACGGTCCATGTGGCTTTTTCAGAAATTTGAAAATAGTACAAAATGAGAGATTTAAAAGAAGTAACAGTCGAAAAAATATACATCTGCAACACCTGGGGGGGGGTACCCATTTATATATTAAATGCCGACATCACCGGGATTCCTGATGAGGATATTACATCAAATGTACTTAGACAGCTACATAACCGATGGAAAGGAAAGAGTTTGACGACGTTAGTAAGGTTTGGGTTTCTTCAAAAACCACGGCTCTTTTGTTATCCTGAGAAATGGTTTTTAGACCTAAAAAATCACCGTATTATAAGTGATTTGAAAATACTAAGGAATAAGTTAAGCATAGCAAACATGGACCCCAAACGAAATTTTATGCTAATACAGGAACTTTCAGAAAAAATACTAGCTATTGACAAACAATTAAAATGTTCGCTAATGACATATATTACTCAGATGTCACATTTGAACAAAAGGAAATTTTAAAACATGAGAATAACAGCAAAAAAAACTAAAAAACAAAGAAAATTATGCTTACCTATAAATGTGAATCATAGTGAATAAAATTATTATTGTTGATGATTTAGTGAAAGAATACGGTAGTAAAACCGTGGTAAGAAATATTAGTTTTAATATCACATCCGGGTCAATATACGGACTACTAGGAGCAAATGGTGCTGGTAAAACTACGGTAATTAAAATGATAATTGGTCTAGTCCAACCGACATCAGGAAGCATATATATTGATGGTATTAATGCAAAATTGGGTAAAAACAACGGCACTGATTTTAAAAGTAAAATTGGATATATGGGACAACAATTCAACCTATACAACCAGCTTACTGTTCGGCAAAATCTTATGCTGCATGCCGGATGTCATTACATAGGTAGAAGGAATGGAAACATTAGAATTGAGGAACTAATTACCGACTTTCAACTGAGTGACATTATCGATGTATCAACAGCCAAATTATCCGCCGGACAACAACAAAAAATAGCATTTGCATGTTCAATAATACATCGCCCTAAAATCGTAGTTGTGGATGAACCAACAAACCAATCCGACCAAAACTCAAAACGGATATTTTGGGAGCAGATAACATCATTGTCTAAACAATCTGGTATCACTTTCCTTGTTACGACTCATAACCTATTTGAGGCGGAGTATTGTAACTATATTTCAATAATGGATGGTGGAATTATTAAAGAGGCTGGAACCCCCTCTGGCATTAAGTCTAAATACAATGCCGATTCGTTGACTGAAGCATTTAGACGTATAGTAAAAAATAACAAATAATAAATAAATGTTCTCGTTCTTTGTACTCCTGAAAAAGGAGATTAAATTAATCCGTAGAGATTCAAAGGCTTTCCTGCTCTTGTTTGTACTCTCGATTTCATTGGTGATTATTTTCGGATATGTATTAAGATCCGATCTTCATGACTTAAAAATTGCTATTTGTGATGAAAACAACTCATTACACTCACAAAGGTTATCTGCAAAGATTGGCGCTAGTAAATTATTCCGGGTAATTAACATAGGTCCATCACAAATAGAAGCATCTCTTCAAACAGATGTAAAAGCTGTTGTAGTAATTCCCCCAGATTTTACATCGGGAAACAAAGTCCAAATTATCTGCGATGCTACGGACCCCAATCTTGCTACTACAGCAAGTAGCTATCTCAATAAAATAATTTCTGAATATTATAACAGCAGCGAAAACGAAGAACATTACACGTCGAAAATGCTTTACAATCCTACATTAAATGCTGGTCTTCTCAATATACCTGGCGTCATTTCACTAATAATAATGCTAATTTGTGTAATGACTAGCTCTGTTCAGAGTGTAAAGGAAAAGGAGTTTCACACTATTGAAACTTTGAAGCTAACAAATGTTCCTAAATTGATTATTTATTCTTCAAAATTACTTCCTTACTTTTTCATTTCATTTATCCAGATTACTGCAACTCTTGCAATAAGCATCATACTTTGGGGCTTCCCTTTTTCTCCGGAAAATATTTTGCCTTTAATTATATTAAGTTCAATTTACATCATTACCTGTCTATCAGTAGGGTTACTTATTTCCGTCTTCACGCAAAACCAGTTTGATGCACAACTTGTCTCACTTATGGCAATGATAATTCCGACGGCTCTTTTTACTGGGTTCATCTTTCCATTGGAGAACATGCCATTACCTTTGCAATATCTGAGTACAATCGTTCCTTCCAGGTGGTATTATTCGGGGCTTCTTGATATACTGGTGAGAGGTGGCGGTATCCAATCCGCTTGGAAGTATATTTTTATAATGATGTTAATGTCTGCATTACTCAACCTTATTAGCATAAAGAAAATTAAATCGCTGTGAAATTATTTGACCACCCAATTTGGTTTCTTCTCAACAAAGAAATAATTCTAATCAGGAAGAGTGTAGCTGTACTCGTTTTAGCGATACTTCTACCGATAATACAGCTTCTTGTGTTGCCGTTTGCAGCACGGTATGAGATCTCGAATATTAGACTAGTGATAATAAGCTCCAGTAAAGATGCAAATGAGAATTTAAGCACTCTAAGCAAAATTCATCAAAGTAGGTTGTTTAATATTGTCGGCGAGGCACCTAACTTTACAATTGCAAAGAAACTAATAGATAAAGGGGACGCTGACGGTATTATTCACCTGAGAAGGGAGTTTAATACTATTAACGCCTTTGTTGCATTCGACGCAATTAATATGCAAAAGGCGGTAATAGCAGATGCGTATCTCAATTCTATCCTAGAGATGAACAACATAGAGAATCAAAATAATACCATCTTGCCCACTACGTATATTACTATGAGGTACAATCCTATGATGGATTACACTTATTTCACTGTTCCGGGAATATTGGCTTTTCTGGTTACTATGTTGGGGGTATATCTTGCCGCACTCACAATCACAGCTGAAGTGGAAAGTGGTACAATTCATCAATTATTTGTTACTCCAGTAAGCAAAACAACGATTCTTCTGAGTAAACAGCTACCCATATTTCTTATATGTGTGTTTGTATTTTCATGTGGATTGATTTTGATGAGGTATTTCTATGGTATCAAAATACAGGGCAGCATAGTATTAATATACACTTTTTTATTCATATATCTGTTTGCCATTATTGGTGTAGGTTTAGTAATAAGCATACTATGTAAAAAAACGATTGAAGCAACAGTAATTTCTTTTTTCCTTATGCTCCTGTCAATATTAACCTGTGGACTTTTCTTTCCCAGAGATACAATGCCACAATTCGGACAAATCATAGCAGACTATCTTAACCCTGTAACTCATTTTGTAGAATTTCAGCGTTCTATTATCCTAAAAAATTGTACCTTTACGCAAGTTTCATACAATTTTCTCGCTATTACCATCCTCTGCGTGATTTCCAACTTCGTCGCTTACAATTTATTGGGGAAAAATAACAGGTAGTACAATATCCAATCACACTTACCATCAATTGTTAATTTCCAGCTCCGACTTGTACTCTAAATCGTAACAAATAACAATTAACACCATCCCGCATCATACACCTGTATTCCCGGTGTACATATACAGTTTCCTTAACATATAAATTAGCTAATTGCCTTTTCATGATTTATCCATGAAAAAGGTAAATGGTTGACTGACGTTTCCAATAGTCAGGGGGCCATGCTATACTTATCTAATTGGGAAGTGAGATATGGACAAGGTGACGCCGGCAGAAATTATAGATGCCTATAAAAAAGAAGGCATCATTATAACACCACAAGAGGCAGAAGAAATACTCTCTTTAATGCTTCTTGTAATTGATTTATTTATAACGCAAAATATTAATAATGAAAAGCGCTGACCTATATGTAAGAGCAAGTAGCGATTATCAATTCAAATTGCAAAAAGCTCTACTATTGAAATATTGTGTTTCACATCATGTTTCAATAGGACAAATTTTCAATGATCCCAGGATGCCTATAAAAAGGAAGCGATCATAATCAAGTTACAGGAAGCAAGAAAAACCGAAAAATAACTTCTGCTTTCTGTAATCGACATATTTAGTAACAAATTTCAATGATGAAGAAAGCGGATTTATATCTAAGAGCCAGTTGCGATTATCAATTCAAATTGCAGAAAGCCCAACTAGAGGAATATTGTGTAAATCACAATATTACAATAAGGCGAATTTTGTATGATAATAGTATAGTGACTGGTGATGCTATCGGGATTTTCTGGGAAAACTATATTAAGAGTTACAAAGATACTCCAGGAGCAATTGATTTTATCCTGTTTACTGATTGGGGGCGAATTTCCCGGAATGAGGTTAAAGCAGGTGAAATTATCAAAGCTCTCACCAAAGAGAAGATTCTCGCCCTCGCGATAAGTGAAACATACCAACAAGTAATTCTGAAATGGGCTGATTTTCCTCATAAACATGGTGAGAATTAATAACCACTAAAAATTGAATGATGAATAATAAAAGAGAATTACTAGCGGATCTATACTGCCGTGTCTCTACGGATGACCAGGTAGATGGTTATTCTCCATCAGAACAGGAAGACTGCTTAGTTGCTTACTGCCAGAGAAACAATATAGTTATACGAAAAATTATCCATGAGGACCATTCAGCAAAATCCTTTAAACGCCCAGAGTGGTCAAACTGGTTATCTGAACAACGAAAACTATATCGAAGGTCTGATCTCATTTTATTCACAAAATGGGATCGTTTTTCCCGCAACACTGCAGATGCTTATGCTATGATTGCTTCCTTACGTCGAATGGGCATCGAACCCCAGGCGGTGTCACAGCCATTGGACATGGACATTCCTGAAAGTAAGATGATGTTAGCCTTCTACCTCTGTCAGCCGGAGGTCGAAAATGATCGCCGTGCCTTAAATGTTTTTAACTGCATGAGAAGTGCAAAAAAAGGTGGAAAATGGATGGGAATTGCACCACGTGGATATATCAATAAAAGTAAGGAGATACCTGATTCTCGTAGACATGGAAGCAAGCCAAAGTATGAAAAATACATCGAAATTTATGAACCAGAAGCATCAATAGTACGATGGGTGTTTCAAACAATTGCCGAAGGAAATTTCAATACGGAACAAGTATACAAAATGGCCTTAATTAAAGGACTTAATACAAGCAAAAACAACTTCTGGGCAATGATTCGTAATACGATGTATTGTGGCAAAATTTATATCCCTGCCTACAAAGGAGAGGAACCTATGTATGTAATTGGAAAACACCCTCCATTGATCTCGGAAATGCTTTTTTATGATGTACAAGACGTTCTTGATGGAAGAAGGAGAAAGCAACGCGCTCAAATTGCAGTTGACGAAAATTATCCATTAAGAGGCTTTTTATTATGTCCTAAATGTGGTAAAACACTAACTGCCAGCGCAAGTAAGGGTAGAAAATATCACTATCACTATTATCATTGTTCCTCATCATGTGGCTTTAGGCATCGTGCTGAAGAAATGAACAGCCTTTTTATAAAGGAAATTAAAAGTTATGTGCCTCGTCCACTTATGCGTGATATTTATAAGCGTTTAATAGTAAAGGCAGTGTCGGATAAGTATAAATCTGAAAATCAGGACCGTAATGGAATTTTAAAGGAAATAGAGGTGCTGAATAATCAAATTTCCGAAGCGAGACGATTACTGTTTTCCAAGGAAATAGACTTATCGGATTTTCGGATAGGTAAACTTGAGGCCGAAAAACAAATAACCGTTCTTGAGGCCAAACTTCATTCACTTCCTGATAAGCTGTCAAACATTGAGGCAATCCTTCAAAAGGGGCTATCGACATTGTGTAATCTTGATACAATTTTTGAAACAGGCACTATAGAAACTAAAAGAAAGATTATTGGTTCGATGTTCCCGGAAAAACTCACTTTTTCTGAAGGGCGTTATCGAACCACAAAATTAAATGCAGCCGCCAAGTTATTATTCAATCTGGAAGAGGGTTTCAGCAGAAAAAAAAATGGGACAAGTCCAGATATTTCAGACTTGTCCCATGAGGTGATCCCCTTGGGACTCGAACCCAAGACCCATACATTAAAAGTGTATTGCTCTACCAACTGAGCTAGGGAATCATTCACCCCGTTTTTGTTTAACGGAGTGCAAAGATAGCAATTTCTATTTTACTTCCAAATTCATTTTGAATTATTTATCTCCCTCCGGATTAAATTTTGCTTGAAGCATTTTCATGAAGTACCCTCCTACTACGCTCCTTGCCTGGAAGCCGACCATTTTACCATCGGTGGTTTCGTGCCAGTCGCACAGTGGTACGCGTGTAGTCGTTTCCGTGGCGTATTTGTAAACGGGTGCTACGAGGGCACGGAAGTCGTCGGCGTTGTCGGTGAGCACGGCGGTCCAGAGTATCCAGTCTGATTTGGTGTAGGTTTTACGGCTGTCGAGAGGAAGGCCGTAGGGCTGTTGGTGTGCGAGGTAGAAGGCGGTTTCTTTTTTGTAAACGCTGGCGGGGAACAGGTGGAAGTTGAGCACTTTGTCCCATACCATGTTGTACTTCTGGCTCCAGGTGTTTTTGCTTTCGAAAGCGAGACTGAAATGATCTCCATCGTCGGCGAGTTGTATCCAGTGGTTGGCCATGTCGCGGGCGGCGCTTTCGTATTTGTCGGCGGTGGTGGCGTCGCCGAGCATGCGGGCCAGCATGGCGTAGGAGCGGATGCCGGCAATAGCTTTGAGGGAGAGGTTGGTGTTGCGGGCCAGGTGACCGGCGAAATCGTCGGTGCACAGCTGGTTAGCGGGATCGAAGCCTTCTTTCATCAGGTATTCGGCCCAGGTGGTGAGTGTGCTCCAATGTTTTTTGGCGTAGTTGGCATTGCCTTCTGCGCGGGCGATGGCGCCGGCTAGTACGAGCATGTTGCCGGATTCTTCTACTGGCATGCCTTCGCCGTATACCTGTCCGTTGGCTAAGGGATAGGTGCCCAGGTCGTGGGCGGCGTAGGGTTTAGTGTATTTGCCGCTTTCGGAGAAATAGAAGATGCCGTTCATCATGCCTTTCAGGAGGTCGGGGTTGTATAAGAGAAATAAAGGCGCCGACGGATAGGTAACATCTACCGTGTTGATGCAACCGTTGCTAAAGTTTTCTTTAGAGAGAAAAAGGATGTCGCCCTGCGGGCTTTTAGCCAGCTTATGTGCGGCGATGGACTGGCGGTAGGCCAGTTCGCAGAGGGCGGTATATGCTTCACCACCGGCTCTTACGGCGTCGTTGTGCAGTTGTTCGTTGAACTGCTTACACTTTTCCAGGATGGTGGTGTAGTCGGTGTAGGCGGCGTTGAGTTGTTTGTCGATGGTTTGCGTAGCATCGTTTTTCCACCAGGCTTTGAGGTTGGTATGAAAATATTGTAGGGCGTATAGGTCGTCGTAGCCGAGCAGGAACAGTTGTTCTTTAGGCGTGCTGGTTACGGCGCCCAGGTCAACGGCGGTATTAAGCACCAGGGATTTGTCGAGTGTAGTGCTGGCTGTGCGGCCGTTGGCAAAGGCGGCAGCGGCATCGGCGGCGGTGCTGATATACTGTTGCGGGCGGGCAGCGCTGGGTGCAGCTACGTATAGGTAGCCCCAGTCGATGCGGAGGTCGTCGCCTTGCTTTTTCAGGATGGGTTGTTCTTTGCTGCCGGCTTTTAATACCGACAGGCTGCCGTTGGTATATGCAGAAGCGGCAACGGGCTGTGAGGGCACGTTTACGCAGATGTCTGAGGAGGCGCCGAAGTACACCTGTACCTGGTGGGTGGCGTTGTCGTTGGTGGCCACCTTATATACGATATACGATACCGGCCGGGATAGCAGTTGCAGGTCATCCATCAGCAGTGGTGAGGTGAAGGTGAGCGTTACGTCTGCTTTGCCGCAGGTAAAGGTATATATCGTTTGCGTGGCGTTGATGTTAACTCCCGTCTGTACGGCCTTTTCAATGTTTTGACCCGCAGGCGGCGGTGTAAGGCGGGCAATGCCGGCATCCAGGAAAGCGCCACCGGCGGTATTTTCGATATGAATGGCCAGCACGTTGCCTTTGGCTTTCAGCTTCTGTTTGGCGGCTTCGGGAATAGGAATGTATACATATTTATTCAGCCAGCCTTTTAAGCTATATATCTGTTCCCCGTTGAGGTATACCGTAATATTATCATCGTGAGAGATTTTCAGGAACAGGTCTGCGTTGGCCGCATTCCCTGCGTCGAAGGTTCTGCGGGTCCACAGGTCGTGACTTTTCCAGGGCGTGCCACCTTTGGATGGCTCATCACCAAAGGGTGCTGCCGCGGTTTTCCAGCCTTTGTCGTCGTAGGCCACCTGCATCCAGTCGCCCGTGGGCGCCTGTTTAGTGTATTTTACGGAGTAAGGCCGTTCATCGCTGGTAGGTACGAGCGATTGATAGCTGGGTTCATCTTTACCGAGAATGCGGTAGGTAACACCATCTACCTTTACCAGGCCGGTAAGCGCCTGGGTAGTACCCGTCCAATGCCGGGTGGCGCTGCCATTCAGCTCATCGGTGGCCGACCAGATACTGAAATAAGGGTCGTGCGTAATTAACGGGTAGGCCGGCGCCTTTTGCTGCGCGGCCACACTGCTGCCTAAGCCCAGCAATGTGAGGAGTGCGAGTGCTTTCACCATAACGTGATTTAAATCTATTAAGCGTACAAAATACAATTAATGAATTTATTACATTTTTCCGGCGATTCATAACCGCTCATAAAAAATGTACTTTCATTGTGGGTATATCTGGTGTTAAGGGGTTTGGTACTAGTTCAGCAGGAAAAAAATAAAAAAGCGCAGACCCTGCAAACGCCTTGGAGGCCCTGAGAAGCCTTGTCAGTACGTTATTCAGATCTACGCGTATCTTAAAATAAGTTAAATACGATGCAGAAAGGTGCGCAAAAATACGCTTTTACCTCAAATTTTGCATTAAATTTTTGCCGGGAATATCGCAAACCATTCCGGCCGCCAACGTATCAGCAACGCGATTCCCCATATTAGCAGGGCCATACCCAACGCGCCCCAGGCCTTCTTATTCTTCCAGCTCCAGCCGAGTACCACGGGCAGTTCCCAGTATTTGATCAGCACATACAGCAACAGGCCTCCCAGGCCCGCCCACATGAGCAACAATGCCTCCAGCTGCGCACCTGCCAGCACTACGGCGCACAAGAATACCAGCGTCACCAGCTGCAGCCATATATAGTTGGGAATACCACAATTCGTTACCTCTTCGATGGACAAGCCCAATAATGAACATCCCAGGAAGATAGTCAGCACCAGCAGCGATTCCTTATATACGACCGGCAGCAATAACATGCCTGCCCATACCGCCAAGGATACTACGATATACGTGGCCATACGCTGATCTTTGGCCCTCCACCCCCGGCTGTTGCCAAAAGGAAACAGTACACGGCTCAGCCAACGCTCCACTATCCGCACCGGCGGCAAGGCAAATGCGGTAATCATCAGCGGCACTATCAGCTCATAAGCATACCAGCTGTCGGCACAACGCTGCATCACCCACCATACCGCCGCCGTGGTGATCAGCGCCGGCACGCCTACATAGCGGAAAGCCTGGAGGGGCGTATACTGGTCGTCATCAAAAATATTTTTAATCACTTTGCTATAATACTTCACAAACGGGATTCGTATACAGATGGCCGTTAGTTGCGTCCATAACAACACCAGTCCTGTGTGGATAACAACAGTCCTGATCTCCAGGCTGCCCAGCAGCGGGCCTCCGTATATGGTCGCCACTCCCAGGATCAATAGCTCCCAGGTAAGCATCTTCGGGGAAAATAACCAGCGGAATAAGGGAGAGAGATACCGCAGCAAGGTTTGCCATACATCCGGTAAATACCGTCCCAGTAGCTGTATAACGGCAAAAGCCCCTACCAGCGCCGCCAGCCCGATTAACAGCCGGGAAGCGGTAAATACGCCTCTCAACGCCTGCAAACGCGAAGGATGTTTGATGGCATATACCAGCTCGGTGTTATTCAATAACTCGGTGGCCAGCAGACCGGCTTCTTCCCTCGTTACCTTGCCCAGCTCCGGCTGGTGTACCCGCCAGAAACTGTCAGCCTGCGCAGGCGAGGCCCAGGCATTCAAGGTGCCATATTGATAAAGGATCGTCTTTTGACGGGAAGTAAGTGATTCCAGCGTTCGGGCCAGCGCCGCATCGGTAGCAAACGCACTGGCGCCCATGGTTAACAGCAACAATAAAATGGTGATAATACGCATACAGTACCAAAAATAAGGAAATATCTGCCGCCGGTAAACAACGATTGTACAAAAAGATCCGCACAAAAGTTGCGAATACTGGATTTCTATGTTACTTTTAGCCCACTTTCCAATCCTCTCCCATCCCGCCCGAACAACGGGATGGCATTCATGCTCCACCAACATGAATGAAAAAAGGATCTATCAACAACGACCAAACAGACGATATATGAAAAGGATTCTCCTGGCATTGGCGCTACTGCTGCCTGGCATGGCGATAGCACAGTCAAAACCCAACATCATTTTTATTCTTTCCGACGATCACGCCTACCAGGCCATCAGCGCGTATGGCAACCGCCTCGTGCAAACGCCCAACATCGACCGGATTGCACACGGCGGCGCCCTGCTCACCAACAACCTCGTGGCTAACTCTATCTGCGGCCCCAGCAGGGCTACTCTGCTTACCGGCAAGTATAGTCACAAGAACGGCTATACGCTGAATGAAAAGACCTTCGATGTACACCAGGAAACATTTCCCGTGCTGTTACAGCAAAACGGCTATCAGACTGCCTGGATAGGAAAACTACACCTCGGCAGCCTCCCCATCGGGTTTAATTATTTCAATATCCTCCCCAGCCAGGGACATTATTACAACCCCGACTTCATCAATAATAACAACGATACCATTCGCTACAAAGGTTACGTCACCAACCTGATTTCCGACTTCTTCTTCAACTGGCTCCAGGGCCGGGATACGTCCAAGCCTTTCTTTGCGGTGATCGGTGAAAAAGCGACGCACCGCGAATGGCTGCCCGATATACAAGACCTCGGCGCCTACGATGGTATCAACTTCCCTCTCCCATCCACTTTCTTTGACACCTACGATACCCGCGAAGCCGCCAAAGACCAGGACATGACCATCGACAAAACGATGCGCCTGGCGGAAGACCTGAAAGTACACCAGCCATTTGGCCTGCAAAATTATGAGCAGGATAAACCCCGCCTGCAGCAATGGCTGCAGAAAAACTACCCCGGCCGGACCTTCAGCGAAAAAGAACTGAAAGAATTTTATGCCCGCCAGGGCGAATATCGCCGCCTGGATGAAGCGCAGCAACAAGCTTTTAACAACTACTATGGCAATAAGATCACGAAAGATTTTGATGAGAAAAAGCTCAGCGGGAAAGAGCTGGTGAAATGGAAATTTCAACGCTACCTGAAAGACTATTATGCCACCGCCAAATCGCTCGACAGGAACATTGGTAAAATACTGGATTACCTCGACAGCACCGGCCTAAGCAAAAATACCATCGTTATCTATGCATCCGACCAGGGCTTTTACCTCGGCGAACATGGCTGGTTTGATAAACGATTTATCTACAATGAATCCCTGAAAACCGCCTTCGCCATACGCTATCCCGGAGTGATAAAACCCGGCACCAAACTCGACGCCCTGGTATCCAACACCGACTGGGCCCCCACCATCCTGGATATTGCCGGCGTAAAAGCACCGGCCGAAATACAGGGACGCTCTTTCTTGCCCCTGCTAAAACGTGAACCCGTAAAGGATTGGCGCAAAGCGGCGTACTATCACTATTACGAATACCCGGAACCGCATCATGTGTCGCCACACTTCGGGCTACGCACAAAAGATTATATGCTGGCCCGCTTCTATAAAGGCGTTAACAGCTGGGAACTGTTTGACCTGAAAAAAGATCCGAACCAGTTGAAGAACGTGTATAACAACCCATCGTACGCGGCGATCAAACAACAGCTTTTACAGCAACTGAAAGCGTTGATCCTTGAGTACGATGACCAGGAAGCGCTGGAGATCTATAACCACAGCCTCTAATCACGCAAAGACGCAAAGAAAAAAAGCAGCAAAGATACTTGCTGCTTTTTTTCTTTGCGTCTTTGCTCCTTTGTTCCTTTGCGTGACTTATCTCCCCGCTCCGAACCAGCTATCCGGCACCGGTTGCAGCTTACCGCCATCCACACTATACTCCAGCTTCAGCGTGTATCCGCCACCGCCTTCTACAAAGGCTATCTTAAACGGATGCCAGCCTTTCTCCAGCGCTACCTGTCCGCTCTTCTGGAAAGGCGCATGCCAGCCGTCGTTGTTCACTACTTCCTGGTCGTCGATATACAAGATACCACCATCATCTACCGTGAGGTAAAAGCTGTAAATACCAGTGGTGGGTACATTGATATACCCGTTGATACGCGCACCAAACGGACCACCACCTTTACCCATTCCTTCCGGGATAACGGCGTTGGCTACACGCAGTGAGCTATCGGCTGTTTCCTTTATTTTGGCGGCACTCTTAAAGGTGCCATTATAGTAGGTGAGCTTTAATCCAGGCCGGGCATCTTTTACCACCGTAGCCGGCCGATAGGGTTCCTTGCGGTAACGCAGGGTGTAGATGTCGCCACGATTGCCGGTAGGACTGAAAGCCGCCAGGCGGATCTGCTGAGGTTCACTGATCACATAGTTATCCGGTAATACGGTGGCATGTTCATCCGGGATGCTGCCGTTGGTGGTATAGCGGATAGTCATGTCCGTTAGTGGCTTGTTGACATGCAGGTTCACTTTATCTACAAACACGTTGTCTTCCGTAAAACCGTCCAGGTCGGGCAGGCGGTAATGTACACCGAGTAAATCCAGGCGTTTATATTGTTCGTTTAGGCGTTGCAGATAGCCTTCATAGTCGGCGCGTTGCGTCCACAACACCTCTGCCAGGGCGGTCATGCGGGGCATAAACATATAATCTGCCCGTTTTTCTGAAGGGATGTATTCGGTCCAGATGTTGGCCTGTGCACCCATGATATGCGTTGCTTCCTGCGCGGTTAACCCTTTGGGTACCGGCTGAAAATGATATACGTTATAAATAGAGTTGCGGTCGGGCGTACCATCGAAGTACAGCGGGTTGCCCGGCGTCATGATCACCTGGTTGCCGTGACGGGCCGCTTTTACAGGCGCATCGGGCACCCAGGCGCGCCAGTACATCAGCACGGCGGTAGGACTGATTCCTCCTTCCAGGATTTCATCCCAGCCAATGAGGGTTTTGCCTTTGGAATGAAAGAACTTTTCCATGCGCTTCACGAAGTAGCTTTGCAGCTCTTCTACCGTCTTCAGGTTATTGGCCTTCATCACTTCGGCGCAAAGGGGCGAGTTAGCCCAGCTGGTTTTTTCTACCTCGTCGGCGCCCAGGTGAATATATTTGGAAGGAAACAGCTCGGCTATTTCACTGAAAATATCTTCGGCAAAGCTGAAGGTTGATTCCTTACACGGACAAATAGGCGTGGAAAAGGTTTTACCCCAGCCGGTTTCACTGCTGCAGGCCAGGAAAGGATAAGACCTGATGGCTGCCATCATATGTCCGGGCATGTCTATTTCAGGAATGATTTCAATATGACGGGCCGCTGCATAGCGGATCAGGTCTTTCATCTGCTCCTGCGTATAAAAGCCACCATAAAGGGTTTTACCATCTTTATGGATAATATGGGAAGTATCGATGGCCATGTCGGGATTGTTCACCGCCTTCTCCATGCAAACGGAGTCCTGGTTATTAAACTCCCTCCAGGCGCCCTGGCTGGTGAGCAAAGGATACTTTTTAATTTCAATCCGCCAGCCCTGGTCGTCGGTCAGATGCAGATGCAGCTTATTCATCTTATATAACGCCAGCAGGTCGATGAATTTCTTCAGGTAATCTATGGAGAAGAAATGACGGGCCACATCCAGGTGCATGCCGCGCCAGCCATAGGCCGGGTGGTCTTTCAACGACATGGCCGGGATGGCAATACGTTTCAGGTCTGGCGCTTTGGGATCTTCTATTTCCGCGGGCATCAGCTGCCGCAGGGTTTGGGTGGCGCGGAAAAATCCCGCCGGTGCTTTGGCAGTGATCAACAGCTCCTGGCTACTTATATCCAGTGTATAATCCTCCTCTCCTGCCAACGCCGGGTTCTGACGCATCACGATAGCGCCCTTCACCGCTTTCTTCACCGTGGGCAATGGTTTACCCAATGCCTGGGTGAGGAGCAATTCCAGCTGCGCAGTTTCTATCATATAGGGAGATGGATTAGCCGGCAATACCAGGCTGGTAGCCGGCGTAATCACAAATTCGCCCGCCCTCGCCTCCAGCTGCTGCGGATAGGGAATGATCGGGTAGCGCGGCGACTGCGCAAAAGTAACCTGCAGCCCAATACACCAGGCGCCGGCAAGCCATAAAAATTTCTTCATAATAATCTTCGTTAAAGCATGATTCCAAAGGCAAACGTAATAAGAATCGATCCGTTAACCTAATGTGATCTTCACTAATGCTGTAGCCAAATTGACCCTGTTCCGGTTATTTATCTCTGTAATTATCAATTTTTAACAGGCGGAAAAATTCTTCCTCCGGCAGCTCCTTTACCTCTCCCGGCTGTAAATCCCCCAGCTCCAGGTCTTCTATCGATACTCGGATCAGGCGCTGGCAGCGATGCTTCACCGCACCCACCATTTTTCTCACCTGGTGGAACTTTCCTTCTGTGAGTGTGATCAATAGCCAGGTATGAGGCACCGTATGTGGTAGCTCACCGGGATGATCAAACAAACCGTCAGGACGGTTTACGATGTCGATCCGGCAGGGAGTAGACACATGTATCGCGTCGCGCCCAATGGGAATAGCTACCCCGGTTTTCAGCCGCTGCAAAGTAGCCTCGGTCATTACGCCCTTTACCTTTACCAGGTAGGTGCGCTCATGCGGCTTGTCCTGGAACAGCAGCCGGGTCACTTTTTTATTGGTGGTTAAAATTAAGAGTCCTTCTGAATCGCTGTCCAGCCGGCCAATAGCATGGGTGCCGGCGGGAAAATCGAAATCCAGCTCGCCCAGCAGTCGCACCTCGTGTGAGCTGATAAACTGGGACACCATATTGCTGGGTTTATTGATAATAAAATATCGTTCCTTCATTTGTTATAACAATAATATGTCTATGCGGTGGCCCTGTACCAGCTGCTGGTGTTCCGACCAGGAAAATACGGTGAAATAGCCGTCCTGGGAGGCTACCAGGGCATGTGCATCGCGCTGGTCGTGCACAAACTGGGCAGCCGACAAATGCCGGGTACCGCCAATGGCCGACGGATGCAGCAAAGTAGGCACCCCGCCTTCTATCGGTTCTACCATCAATACCTGCTCAATAGGCTTCGCATCTTTTGCGCGGGTGATTTTGGCGCCAAAAGCCAGCAACTCCTGCTGGTCATTTACAATAGTGGCGCCATCTACCGCGGTAAGCCCGGTGATATTTTCTACTTCCCGGCGTAAGGCGTTCTGCCAGAAAATTTCTGTAACACTTTTACCGTCGTACCGCAACAGGTCGGCCACACCCGAAAAGGCCGGCGAAATAGGATACTGCAGCGGATGAATGATGGACTCGCGCCAGGCCTCACTGTTGGAGGGCGTTACCAGCAAAATGCCTCCCCGCTTATGTGCCCGCATCGATACGGCAATCTGTATCAATACATTCACCCCGTTATTCCAAAAACAGGAAGCGGTAACACCCAGCAGCGACTTTAATATCATGGGACTGTCGGGCAGTAGGCCGCTGTCTTCGTTCACCACCTTTACCTGGTCGCCCCGGAGCACGGCTACGTTGGTGAATTTCCCCAAGCCCGCAGCGCGGCGGTGTTTCACCACCAGCAGTCCCGGTTCTGATACATCCAATACAAAACAAAGGTTAGGCAACTTAATCGTGGTGCCCCATACATATAACTCCTCTCCTTCAAACCATACGCCTATATGTATACCGGCGCGCTCTACGCCCGGCGCCAGCTTGGTGAGCAGCTGGGGCGTGAGCAATATCGGCTTCTCAAATAACAGCGGCTTGCCGGCTTGCGAAGGCGGCAAAAAAGCCAATGATATACGGATGGGATTTCCTTCTTCTTTACGCAGACTAGCCCAGAAAGCTACGTCGATAATTTTTTCTACCTGGCGGGCGGCCGGTACAATGGCCAGGTCTTCCTCTCCATCCGCTTTTGCGGCAGAAAGATGTTTCCTGAAATGTGCTTCTATAGTGCCGGCTACCTTTACGGCAGCCTGGTAGGTGGCTTCATTAACTACTTCCATAAATCCAGGTTCAGCATGTTTGAAAGCGCAAATTAAAACATTTCAGCATAGCGGATTACAGGCTTCCAGGAGCCAACAGGAGAAAATACTATTATTAGCAGCGAATTTAACGCAAATATCCTGTCTATATAAACAGTAATTTGCCTGCACTTGTAACCACGTATGAAAGTGAACACCTATAATGAAAGGGAACTATTGTTGAGCCTTGCTCAGGGTGAGGACCACGCCTTTGCCGGTGTATTCCATCACTATCGTCACCGTATATACGCCATTGCTTTCCGTTTGCTGGGATCTGCGTCACAGGCAGAGGATGTGGTACAGGATATTTTCCTTAAAATGTGGCTTAAACGTGGCGAGTTACATGAAATCAGTCATTTCAAAGCTTACCTCTTTACCGTTACCCGGAATCATATTTTTACTTCCTTGAAATTAGTAGCCC
The DNA here is from genome assembly GCF_012641265.1 of Chitinophaga eiseniae. Lineage (GTDB taxonomy): Bacteria > Bacteroidota > Bacteroidia > Chitinophagales > Chitinophagaceae > Chitinophaga > Chitinophaga eiseniae_A. The sequence continues at coordinate 1,425,885 of NZ_JABAHZ010000001.1, forward strand.
GGCAACAGCTGGCCGCCTCCGAACTTTCGGCTACGGCTGTCAACGAAATAAAAGACGCCGCTATTATTCATAAAGAGTATGAGCAAATCCTGCAGCGGGCCATCGCGCAGCTGTCGCCGCAACAGGAGCTGATCTATAAACTCAGCAAGGAAGAGGGACTGAAAAGAAATGAAATTGCTGACCGGCTGCAACTTTCTCCCGAAACCATTAAAGTACACCTGGCCAATGCCATGCGCTCCATCCGCGCCTTTTGCATGGCCCGTATGGACCTCAATACTTTCCTCATTATTATGTGGTTGTTTTACTAAAAAGTTTTTTTTTAAAACCCCTAACCCATCTGGTTCGTTTTATAGTCCCCTTATACAGCAACCTAAATCAAATCGTTATTCATGACCGAATCCCGATTCAGATACCTGTTTGAGCGGTATCACGCACAGCAATGCACGCCGGAAGAACAATATGAGCTGATGGTGCTGCTGGCACAGTCAGCGCACGACGAAGAGCTTAAACAGCTATTGGACGAACTGCTGCTCCAGGCAACGGATAACGACCAAACCATGCCGGACGATACCGCCAACAATATGTTGCAGGAAATCATGCAAACAAATGCGGCGCCTGCACCGGCACGCGTTCATACCCTCCGGGTATGGAAACGGCTCACCGTAGCTGCCTGTACCCTCGCTGCGGCGGCTACCGCCGGGTATATGATATATAACAGGAGTCATACCTCCACCAACAGGCCGATAGCCAACGCGCACGCACCCAGGCCTAAAAACGAACACGCCCGCCTGGTAATGGGCAATGGCGAGGAAATTGACCTGGACCATACCACCGCAACAGACGTCGACGTTCAGTCAGGCGTTTCCGTTAGTAAAAAGGGAAATGTGCTGGCCTATAACAGCTCTCCATCCGCAGTACCTAGTATCAATACGGTTTACACCAACAAAGGGGGCATCTATCAGCTGATTTTGCCCGATGGCACCAAAGCCTGGCTCAACGCCGCCTCATCTATTAGTTTTCCCACCGCCTTTAAGGATAGCACCCGCGAAGTAACCATACGCGGGGAAATATATTTTGACATCGCCCAGCAGGCCAACCAACCCTTTATTGTAAAAACCAATAACATGAAGGTAGCGGTACTGGGCACCGCCTTTAATATCAAGGCATACGAAGAAGAAAACATCTGCACCACGTTACTGGAAGGAGCCGTTAACGTAATCAACGGCAGTATCACCCGGAAAATGCAACCCGGGCAACAGGCACTGATCAACCGCGAACACACAGGGATCAATATCAGCCGCGTAGATACCGACATGGCTGTTGCCTGGAAATCCGGCCGCTTCGAATTCAACGACAACATCAAAACCATTATGCGGGAACTGGCCCGCTGGTACGATCTCACCGTTGTGTACGAAGGCGCCACCACCGAAAAATCCTTTGCAGGCTCATTCTCCAGGCAAGACAGCCTGAAAGACATCCTGCGTCAACTGGAATTAACAGGAAGCATTCATTTTGATATCGCCGATAAAACAATTACCGTCAGACCTTAAAACTACCATAGTAAAAAGTATGTATCAACCAAACTAAACGACAAACAAACACACAAACAACAGCTATTCCGGCAGTGAAAAACCAATGGCGGCCAGTACCGCTCCTGGCGTAGCTATGCGCTCACCTGCTGGAGGCTGTTTTACCTAAACTTACAATTCCACTGAAAAAAAATGAAGCAGACATTCCACAAAAAACGCCGCCCCGACCGGTCCCATTTATCGAACCAAAAACTATTGCGCTTTATGAAACTCACCTTATTACTACTCTTGTCTGCTGTGTTGCAAACGCACGCGAATGAGCCTGTACAACAGGTAACCTTGCATGCCAAGGCAGCGCCCCTCGTTGAAGTACTGAAATCGATCAGGAAACAAACAGGATACGTTTTTGTATTTGACCTCCAGATGGTCAACAATGCCAAACCTGTTAACTACTCACAGGAAAATGTGCCCCTGGAGCGGGCACTGGAAGAAGTTTTCAGAGATCAGCCACTTACCTATTCCATTCTCAAAAAAACAATTATCCTTAAACAGAAGCCCGTTATCCAGTCCTCCGTACCCGACAATGTACGCATCAAAATTAAAGGACAGGTAACGGAAAGCAACGGCACTCCCATGGTAGGCGTTACGGTGGTCAACAAAACCTCCCGTACCAATGCCCTCACCGATGAAACAGGCGTGTTTAATATTGAAGCCAATATCGGCGACAGTCTCATGTTCACCATGGTAGGGATGCAACCGCAAACCATACAGGTAAAAAATGACAGGCTCCTGAAAATTGTGATGCAACAAAAAGTATCCGAGGTGGGAGAAGTGGTGGTGGTAGCCTATGGTACCCAGAAAAAAACCAGCATGGTCAGCGCCGTTACCAGCATCAATCCCAAAGAGCTGAAAGGCCCTACCAGTAACCTTACTACTATGCTCGCCGGCCGCTTGTCGGGTGTTATCTCGTTCCAGCGTAGCGGTGAACCGGGGAGAGATAATGCCAGCTTCTTTATCCGTGGTATCACCACCTTTGGTACCGGTAAAGTGGATCCCCTCATCCTCATAGATGGCATGGAGTCCAGCACCACCGACCTGGCCCGCCTGCAACCCGACGATATTGCCGGTTTTTCTATCCTGAAAGATGCTACCGCTTCCTCCCTGTACGGCGCCAGGGGCGCTAATGGCGTGGTGCTCGTAACCACCAAATCCGGCGTGGAAGCAAAAACATCGCTCAACGTACGCTTCGAAAATTCACTATCTACCAATACCCGCAACTTCAAATTTGCTGATAATATTACCTACATGAACCTCGCCAATGAAGCCGTACTCACCCGGAACCCCTTGCGCGACGTACAATACTCCCAATCTAAAATTGACCACACCGCCGCCGGCGACGATCCGCTGCTCTATCCCAACAACAACTGGATTAAGCTGCTGATTAAAGATTATACCAACAACCAGCGCACCAACTTCAACCTGAAAGGTGGTGGAAAGGTAGCGCAGTTCTATGTTTCCGGCACCTACAACGTAGACAATGGTGTACTGAACGTAGATCAGCGCAATAACTTCAACAGTAACATCAAACTGAAAAATTACGCGCTCCGATCTAACATCGATATCAGGCTCACCCCTACCACACAGGCCGTTGTACGTACTTACGGACAGTTCGACGACTACAACGGTCCTATTGGCGGCGGCGGTGGATTGTTTTCCCAAACCATCTGGGCTAACCCCGTGATGTTTCCGGCCATATACCCCTCCAGCTTTGCGCCGGAATTAAAACATCCCCTGTTTGGTAATGCCGTAAAACCCGGATTCGGTAGCCTGCCCGGCGATGGCAGCAACCTGTATAATAACCCCTACGCCAATTCTGTATCGGGTTACCAGCAATACAACACCTCCACCCTGCTAGTGCAGGCGGAAGTGAAGCAGGACTTCAAATTCCTGCTGCCCGGTTTAACGGGCAGAATCATGGCATATACCGAGCGTTACTCTTATTTTGATGTAACCCGCAGCTATACGCCTTATTTTTATGCATTGAAATATGATGTTGATAAAACACCCCAGATTTCATCACTGAACACCAACGGAACAGAATACCTGAATTATTCTCCTGGCCAAAAAACGCTCAACACTACCTCCTATTTCGAAGCAGCGCTGAACTATAACCAGCAGTTTAATAAAGTACATAACGTATCCGGTATGCTGATTGGCCTGGTGCGCAACTACCTCACCGCCAACGCAGGCACCCTGCAAACATCGCTGCCACACCGCAACCAGGGCGTTTCCGGTCGTGCTACCTACGACTATGACACCCGTTACCTGGCGGAATTCAACTTCGGCTACAACGGGTCCGAACGTTTTGCCGGCAATCACCGCTTCGGTTTCTTCCCCTCTGCCGGCGTAGCCTGGAACATGCACAATGAAGCATTCTTCAAACCTTTAACGAATACCATCAACGTGCTGAAACTGAGAGCCACTTATGGTATCGTGGGAAATGACCAGATCGGTAACGAAAATGACCGCTTCTTTTACCTCTCTGATGTAAATATGAATGACGCCAGCAAAGGCGCCACGTTCGGAGAAAAAAAGACCTTTAATTCTCCCGGCGTTTCTGTGAACCGTTATGAAAACAGGGAAATCACCTGGGAAAAATCCTATAAAACAAACCTCGGACTGGAAGTCAACATGTTCCAGGCATTAAACCTCCAGGTAGACCTATACAAAGAACACCGCACCAATATCCTGATGACGCGGAGCACCCTTCCCAATACTATGGGGCTGAATGCCAATACACAGGCCAACGTAGGCGAAGCTTCCGGCAGAGGTGTGGATATCTCGGCCGGCTATACGAAAGGGTTTATGAATAATTCTTTCATACAATTCAGGGGGAACTTCACCTATGCTTCGAGCAAACTGCTCGTGAATGAAGAGCCTAAATATCCGGAAGCATACCGCTCCCACGTAGGCCAGTCGCTCTCCCAAAACTTCGGCTACATCGCAGAAAGATTGTTTGTAGATGACCAGGAAGTAGCCAATTCCGCCTACCAGAACTGGGGACAACAGGTAATGGGTGGAGATATCAAATACCATGACGTAAATGGTGATGGCAAAATTACCGATGCGGATATGGTGCCTATCGGCTTACCTACCGTGCCTGAAATTACCTACGGCTTCGGATGGTCTTTCGGTTACAAGCAGGTCGACTTCAGCTTCTTCTTCCAGGGTTCTGCCAGGTCTTCCTTCTGGATTGACTCTTACTCTATTTCTCCTTTCGTGTTAAACGGTGGCGGGCAACATGGGCTGTTGCAGGCCATAGCAGATGACCACTGGAGCGAGGGAAACAGGAACCTGTACGCCATGTGGCCACGACTGAGCGACTATTTCGTGAATAATAATAATCAAAGTTCTACCTGGTGGATGCGCAGCGGCAACTTCCTGCGGTTGAAATCAGTGGAAGCAGGATATACGTTCTCCAAACATTTCCTGGACAGGATCCGTATGACCAATGCCCGCATTTATGTAAATGCGTCTAACCTGTTTGTGATCAGCAAATTCAAAACATGGGATCCTGAAATGGGTGGTAACGGCCTTGGATACCCGGTACAGCGGGTTGTCAACTTCGGTATCAACGTAGGACTTTAATTCACCGTTTTAACTGTGCAAACATGAAACAATCATTGACTAAATTATATACGCTCTTCTTCCGCCAGCACATGAAGAGGACGCTATTATGCCTCCTGTTATTGCAGTTGGCCGGCTGTAAAAAATTCCTGGATGTAGTGCCCGACAACGTGGCTACCATCGACAACGCCTTTACCATGCGTGCAGAGGCGCTGAAATACCTGTTTACCTGTTACTCTTACCTGCCGGCCTCCTCCGATATTGGCTCCAATCCGGCATTGGCGGCCGGCGATGAGTTCTGGATGGTACGTCCCTACAGCACCAGTGAAACGCCCTGGCAGATTGCACAAGGCTTCCTGAGCGCGAATAATATTTATATGTCGCAATGGGCAGTTAACTTCCGTGCGTTGCGCGACTGCAACATCTTCCTCGACAACATCAGTAAAGTAGTAGACATGCGCCAGGCGGAAAAAGACCGTTGGATTGCGGAGGTGAAATTCCTTAAAGCCTACTACCATTGGCTGCTGGTAAGAATGTATGGCCCCGTTCCTATCATTGACCACAACCTGCCCATTGCTACTTCCGCCGAAGCGGCCAAGGTGCCCCGTGTGCATGTGGACTCTGTATTCAATTACATCAGCAACCTGCTGGATACCGCTGCGGCCGGCTTACCGGAAATCATCGCCGACCGGTCTTCTGAACTGGGACGTATTACCCGCCCGATAGCGCTGGCTATCAAGGCAAGGGTGCTGGTAGCTGCCGCCAGTCCCCTGTACAACGGCAACCCCGACTACAACGGCTTTAAAAACTATGATGGAACACCGCTCTTCAATGCGGCCTATGATGCCGGCAAATGGAAGAAGGCTGCAGATGCCTGTAAAGCAGCCATCGACGCCTGTGAAAGAAACGGTATGGTGCTTTATACTTTCGCCCAGCTGGGCGTAACGCTATCGGATACCCTCACCCGGCAAATGTCGATACGCAACAGTACCTGTGAAGAATGGAACCCTGAAATTATCTGGAATAACCCCAACTCCACTACTTACGACCTCCAACGCCAGGCCTTGCCCCGCCTCGATCCTGCCCGGATAGGCAACGAATCACCCGTAGGCGCCTTTGCCCCTACCATGAAAATTGCAGAGCAATTCTACAGCGATAAAGGTGTACCGATCAATGAAGATATTACCTGGGACTACAACAATCGCTATAAGCTGAGAACCGCCACCAAAGCAGAAGGTGAACTGATCCTGGAAGGCTATACCACTGCAGCCGCACACTTCAACCGGGAACCGCGCTTTTATGCCGACCTGGCTTTCGATGGCGCCATGTGGATGATGCAAAAGAAAACGTTCCACATAGAAAGTAAAGCGGGACAGATACAGACCCGGAAAAATATCTACGACAATAACGTAACCGGTTACTTCGCCAAGAAACTGATCAACTGGAAAGATGAAATCCAGGAAGGACAAGGCCTGTATATAGAATCGTACTCCTGGCCAGAAATACGCCTGGCAGATGTATACCTGCTGTATGCAGAAGCGCTCAATGAAGTGGGCGGCCCTCAGCCGGAAGCATTTAAATATATTGACCGGGTAAGAGCCAGGGCTGGCATTCCGGGCGTACAGGCTGCCTGGAGCAACTATTCCCGCAATCCTGCAAAGTTCACTACAAAAGAAGGTTTCAGGCAGATTATCCAACAGGAAAGACTCATTGAACTGGCCATGGAAGGCGCCCGCTTCTGGGACCTGCGCCGCTGGAAAAGAAGTATGGAAGAACTCAACAAAGCCGTTACCGGATGGGATGTGGATCAGTCAGACCCGGTATTCTACTACCGCGTACGCACCCTCTTCCGCCAAACTTTCCAGGCCCGTAATTACCTCTGGCCGCTCGATAGCTGGGATCTGCTGAACAATCCTAAACTGGTGCAGAACTACGGATGGTAACTTCTTTCATTTACTTAAACTGCCAATAACAATGAAGCCATATACATTCCTCTCACGGTACATAGCAGCGCTCTCCCTGCTTGCCATGTCCTGTACAAAAGAATTACACACGCCGGTAAATACCTCGGGAGATAAACCTGCGGTAATCAGCAATGTGACTGTTACCAATTTGCCGGGGGGCGCAAAAATTACGTATAGCCTGCCGGAAGATAAAGACATCCTGTACGTAAAGGCCGTATATACGATCCGCGATGGAAAGCCACGGGAGATCAGATCTTCCTACTACAATAACTTCCTGGTAGTAGATGGATTTGGAGATACAGCCACTCACAAAATTTCCTTATACGTGGTAAGCCGCAACGAGCTTTCTTCCAATGAAGTGCCTGCTACCGTGAAGCCGTTGCTGCCGCCCATGCTGGATGTACGCAAATCACTCGTGGTAAAGCCGGATTTTGGCGGTGTAAATATCTCGTTCAAAAATGAAACCCAGGCCGACCTGGCCATTGTTACGCTGGCCAACGACTCCTCTGGTGTTTTTGGCGCAGCCGACGTTCACTACACCAAACTGGCGAGTGGCAACTATTCTGTGAGAGGCTACGATGCTACCACCAGGAAGTTCGGCTTCTGTGTACGCGACCACTGGGGCAACCTGTCGGATACCCTCCTGGTAGACATCACCCCCTTCTATGAAAAACTGCTGGATAAAGCCAATTTCAGGGAAGTAAAATTGCCGGGAGATGTGGACTATGGCTGGGGACTACCGATTCCCAATTTATGGAACGGGACCCTCTGGCACTCGGCCGACAAACTTGATGGCATGCCTATGTGGATCACTTTCGATTTGGGCGTAACAGCGCGATTGAGCCGCATTGGCTTATGGCAGCGCCCCAATGAGTGGATTTATCTTCAGAACAACCTACGCAAATTCGAAATCTGGGGTTCCACCAATCCCGCCAGCGATGGTAGCTGGGATAGCTGGACAAAACTCGTAGAACATACCGTGATCAAGCCTTCCGGCCTGCCTGTAGGGCAAACCACCCAGGACGATAAAGATGCGGCTGTAGCAGGAGAACAGATGACCGTTCCCCTCGATGCGCCCAGCGTGAGGTATATCCGGGTGAAGATTCTCCGTACCTGGACCGATGGCGGATATGCCGCCAATATCCAGCTCATGAAGTTCTGGGGCAACGACAAATGATGTTCATCTACCTAAAAAAAATCTTATGCGCATACTTAGCTATATCATAGGCGCCCTGCTGCTGCTAACCGCCTGCCGGAAACAGGACGACTATAAAAAATTTATCAAAGACGGGGAAATTTTATATACCGGCAAAGCCGATTCGTTACTGGTACGCGCCGGCCGCAACAGGGTACAGCTGTCCTGGTTGCTGATCTCCGATCCTAAAATCAGCCAGTCCAAAATTTATTGGAACAACCGCCAGGACTCCATGATCATTGCCATTAAACGTACCAGCGGTGTGGATACCATCCGGGTATTCATTGAAAAGCTGGAAGAAAGAGCCTACACCTTCGAGGTATACAATTTTGATAAAGATGGTAACACCTCCGTAAGAACAGAAGGCAACGGGTTCGTATACGGTAAAATGTATGAAGACGCCCTACTCACCAGGGCTTTCAGCGGCGCGGAAATGAAAGACGGCAATGCAAAAATATCCTGGATGAACATCGACACCACCGGTGGTATCATTGGCATGCAGATCCAATATACCTCTGCTGATATGGTAGCGCATGACACCATCATCAAAGCCATGCCGGAAGACCAGATATCCCTGCTCAACAATTATCTTTCCATGAGCAGCTTCCGCTACCGCACCCTGTATAAACCTGACCCACTCGCGGTAGATACGTTCTATACTTCCTTTGAAGAAAAAGCAGTGAAAGAAGATATCACGCTAAAGTATATACGTAACCCGGGGGCCCCTTTTGACAAAGATCCGAATCAACCGTTTGGCGGCCGCTTCGGGCAGCTGAAAGACTGGAGTTACAACAGCGAAGCAGGCAGGAACGGCACCTACGATGAAATTGGCGGGCCAGGTAAATTTACCCTCTGGATCTGGGACAATGGCACCATCACCAATGGTAAAATCTACCAGACCTTTAGCCTTCCCGCCGGCGACTACCGCTTTGAGGCAGATATCCAGAACATCGACAACTCACTTGAGAATACTTACCTCGCTGTTGCCGCTGGCAATGCACTGCCCGATGTACAACAGATCGGCACCGCACTGGGATCTGCCAGAATCGTAAACAACAATAATAAATATGCCTCCGCAGGGTTCCACCTCTCCGCCACTACTACCGTAACAGTAGGTATGGTAGGGACTTTTACCTCTCCAGCCGAGCAAACCATCCGGGTTAACAAAGTGCTGTTATTCAGAGACAAATAATTAATACTTATGATAAAAAGAAGATGTAAACAACTACTCATCGCCGCACTGCTTTGCAGTCCGGCGATGACGCTGCAGGCGCAGGAGAAAAAAAGAATCGGTAATGAAACGGCTGCACAGAAAGAGCAACGCATGGCCTGGTGGACGCACGACCGCTTCGGTATGTTCATTCACTGGGGCTTGTACGCTCTCCCTGCCCGCCACGAATGGGTGAAGCACAACGAACAACTCACCAACGAACAATACCAGAAATATTTCGACTTATTTAACCCCAATCAGTTCGATCCAAAATCCTGGGCCAAACAGGCAAAGGCGGCTGGTATGAAGTACGCCGTACTCACCACCAAACACCACGAAGGCTTTTGTCTGTTTGATTCCAGGTATACCGACTACAAAGCCACCAATACCGCCGCCAAACGCGACCTGGTGAAGGAATTCGTAGACGCCTTCCGCGCCGAAGGGATCAAAGTGGGCTTCTACTACTCGCTGATCGACTGGCATCACCCCGACTTTACTGTAGATGGCGTACATCCGTTACGCCCCGGTAACGGCGTTAACGCCGATAGCGCCTATGCTGCTATGAACAAGGGCCGCGACATGAACAAATACCGCCAGTATATGCGCAACCAGCTCACAGAGCTGCTCACCAAATACGGTAAAATAGATATCCTCTGGCTCGACTTCTCCTATCCTGGCAAAAACGGGAAAGATAAAAATGACTGGGATGCCGTGAATCTCCTGAAGATGATCCGGAAGCTGCAACCCAATATCATCGTAGATAATCGCCTCAACCTGGATGAATACGAAGATGGCGCCGACTTCCTCACCCCTGAACAGGTACGGGTAGATGAGCTGGCACAATACCGGGGTAAAACATGGGAAACCTGTCAAACTTTTTCCGGCTCCTGGGGCTATTACCGCGATGAAAATTCCTGGAAAAGCACCCATCAGCTGCTGGAACTCCTCATTGGCTCCGTAAGCCGCGGCGGTAACCTGATCCTCAACGTAGGTCCTACCGCCCGCGGTGTATTCGACTACCGCGCCCAAAATGCACTGGGAAATATTGGCGATTGGATGAAAGCCAACAGCGAATCTATTTACGGCTGTACCTACGCGCCTGAATCGTTTAAAACACCGGAAAACACCATGCTCACCTACAATCCCACCACCAAAAGATTGTATGTGCACCTGCTGGAGTACAACGGACATCTTACCCTGCCCGGCTATAACAACAAAATCAAGTATGCCCAGTTCCTGCACGATAACTCTGAGCTGAAGTATACCACCTCCGGAGAGGATATCGTGATCAGTCTCCCTGAGAAAAAACCCAACGTGGAAGTTCCCGTGGTGGAACTGGTACTGTAACGCCCATATACAAGGCATAAAGAAGAAAGCAGTCTTTACTAAGTGAAGACTGCTTTCTCTTTTACAAAACTTTTTTCCGCTTCCGTTGTTCCTAACAGGTACTTAATATCTATTACCATGAAACCAGCACCAGGCATACAGGTAAAAGTAACTCCCAACGGCCCTTACGAAGTAAGCGGTGAAGTGCCGTTACGTATGGAAATTATCGGCACCAATGAGGAGGGTGAATCTGAAAAATGGATCACCGGCAGATCATTCCCCCTTAACACCCAACGCTTCCTGCTTTGCCGGTGTGGGCATTCTCAGCACAAACCCTTCTGTGACGGCACCCATAAAAAAATTGGCTTCGACGGAACCGAAACGGCCGGCCATGCTAATTATGTGGAGGACGCCGAATTGCTGGAAGGTCCTGCCATGCTGTTGACGGACGTACAGCAACTCTGCGCTTTTGCCCGTTTCTGCGATCCTAACGGACAGGTGTGGAGTACGGTGAATGATACCAATGATCCGGCAGCCAGGGAGCAGTTCCTCCAACAGGTACATGCCTGCCCCTCCGGCCGCCTCGTGGCCTGGGACCGGGCCACAAAAACGCCGGTAGAACCGAAGCTATCCCCTGCCATCGGTATCATTGAAGATCCGGTTAAAAATATCAGCGGCCCCCTCTGGCTGATGGGAGGCATTGAAGTAAAAGACGCGGAGGGCAACCCTTACGAAGTACGTAACCGGGTGACACTCTGCCGTTGCGGCGCCTCCGCCAATAAACCCTTCTGCGACGGCTCCCATGCCGCCATCGGGTTCAAAGATGAAATAGCCCCCTGAATTCATCAAGGAGCCGGAAATGTTATTATATTGCCCCCGATTCAATCACTATCCGGACAAATTCCTTTATGAAAAAATACCTTTTATCCTCCTGTGTCGCCATAGCAACACTTTGCGGAGCTGCCAACGTACACGCACAAACGCGTAGCCTGTTTAATTTCAAAGACCTTAAAGGCTGGCACATAGATGTACCGGCCATGGACAAAGATAGCAGCGTTAAAACCCCGTTCATATTACGCAACGGCGTTTTTGTAAGCCTCGCCAGCCCGCAGGGACATATCATCACCGACAAGAGCTATGAAAACTATCGACTGGAAGTACAATACCGTTTCCCGGCCAAACCCGGCAACTGTGGCGTACTGGTGTTTGTTTCCAAGCCCCGCGTGCTCTACGATATGTTCCCAAAATCCATTGAAGTGCAGATGCAGCATAAAGACGCGGGCGACTTCTGGTGCATTGGAGAAGATATTACCGTACCCGACATGGAAAAACGCCGTGGTCCTAAAAATGAATGGGGGTCGGTAGATGGTAAACGCCGCCGCATCATGAACCTCACCGATAATTCAGAGAAGCCGCTGGGCAAGTGGAATACCATGATCATTGAATGCGTGGGAAATGCTGTCAAAGTATGGGTAAACGGCGACCTGGTCAACTACGGCACCCAGGCAACCGCCCGTAAAGGACAAATTGCCCTGCAGGCCGAGGGTTCCGAAGTGGAATTCCGTAAAGTAGATCTCACACCGATTGTTGCATTCTCTGAAAAAGGACATTAAGATGAAAACACCCGACGCCTGCGAAAATATGGCCGACATACGCATGGCCATTGATACCATAGACGAGGAAGTAGTGCAGTTGCTGGGCAGGCGTTTCAATTATGTGAAGGCCGCCGCCAAATTCAAAACCAGCGAAGCCGCCGTTCAGGCGCCGGAGCGATTTAAGGCTATGCTGGCGCAACGAAGGGAATGGGCCATTGCCGCCGGTCTCAATGCCGATGCCATTGAAAAAATGTATAGCGACCTGGTAAAACATTTTATTGAAGAAGAAATGAAACATTGGCAGGCCCGGTAACGGGCCTGTTTTACTGCGCCTTCTTTTCCTGCTTTTCTTTTTCTTTCTGTGCCTTGCTCTCCTCCTTGGCCTTCTTCCTGAAAAAGCCCCGGAGGAAGAAGTTATGCCGCAAGGCGATCATATTGGTATCCAGCTTCCCGGTACTGGCTTCCAGGTTAAAAATAGTAGCGCGTAACGCATCAGCTGCCATCGTATCCTGCAACAGCAAACCGGCAGGGGTGTTCGTATTTCCGAGGTTGGCCCTCAACCCGGCACTGGCCTGCTGTAGCTCTAGTACTGTTTTATTCGCGTTGTCGGCCACCGTATTCATCTCGGTAACGGCTGCACGAAGTCGCCCGAACAACACGGTATCCGTTATAAGATCATTTGATAACACACCTTTGGTTTGCAGCTTAGCAGTATAGGCCGACAAGGCCCCCGTGAGCCGCCGGGTGTTGGCTACGGCTACATTCAGTCCGGCCATCGTGGCATTAAGATTATTATACACAGTATCTTCTGCCAGCAATTTGCCGAGGGTACCTTTTCCATCTACAAGCCCTTTGGTGATCACTTTCAGGTTGCTGGTAATTTCCACCAGGCTTTTATTATTCACCTGCAACGTGGCCATGATGTCGTCGGTACTCAGGCCGGTAGATACGTGCAGCTGGTCCCCATCCTCCAGGTGAGGCGCATCCGGACTGCCGCCGGTCAGCAATACAATCTTATTACCCATTAACCCATCGGAGCTGATCCTGGCATCTACATTTTTATGCAGAAACTGTTGGGCGTCCTGGTCAATATTCATGACTACCAGTATTTCATTGGCGCGGATAAAGCTGATCTTGCGCACGGTGCCGATCTTCACGCCGGAATACAGGATATTGCGGCCCACGGTGAGCCCGTTCACATCATTGAATACGGCTCTTACCTGGATCGATTTACTGAATAATTTTTGCTGCTTACCCAGCATCATCACCGCCGTTACCGCTACTACCAGCCCCAGGACTATAAAAATGCCTACAATTACTGCGCGTTTTTTTCCTGTTTCCATAGCTTATTGTGTAAAGTTATAATCGTAAAAACTCTTTATCAGCCCGTCCTTTTCCTTGAATACCTCCTCAAAAGTTCCTTCCCTGATAAACCGGCCTTCATCCATCACCGCTACCCGGTCACCTACCTCCTTGGCGCAGGTAAGATCATGCGTGATGATGATCGAGCTGGTATTAAACCGTTCCTTTACGGCATTGATCAACTTATTCAATTCCATGCAGGTGATAGGGTCCAGCCCTGCGGTGGGCTCATCATACAACATAATTTCCGGCCGCAGGATCAGTGTTCGCCCGATACCGATCCGTTTTTTTTGCCCGCCCGATAGTTCTGACGGCAGCTGGTTAATGGAATCTGGCAGTCCAATCGCTTCCAGCACAATGTCGACCGTTTTCCGGATCTGTTCTTTACTCATCTGCCGGTTGTTGCGCTTCAGGGGGAAGGCCAGGTTTTCGCCTACCGTCATACTATCATACAGTGCGCTGCTCTGGAATGAAAAGCCCACTTTCAGGCGCAGGGCACGCAGGGCGGCATCTTTCAGCTGTTCTACCTCCTCTCCCAATACATTTACCGTGCCCGCATCCGGTTTTAACAAGCCGATAATTATCTTGATGAGTACAGATTTACCTGTGCCCGAACGCCCCAGTACCACTACATTTTCTCCCTTTTGTAAATCCAGGTTAATGCCTTGCAGTACGTGCTTGTCGCCGAACGATTTATATAAATCCCGGATGCGGATCACCGTTTCGGAGCTGTCACTATGCTGTTCCTGATCTTCCATATGTTAGCGGATAGAATTAAATATGTGAACAATGATCACCTCTTCTATAAAAATAAGGAACATGGACACAATCACGGACTCATTCGCCGCCTTGCCTACTCCCATGGTGCCCTGGCTGGCATTCCAGCCCTGGTAACAGCTCACAATGCCAATGGTAAATCCATATACAATAGACTTGGTGAGTGCGGTGGTATAGTCGAGGAAGGTGATTTGTGCCAGGGCGTTGTCAAAAAAGGAAACGAGACTGGTTTGCTCGTGCGCATGTACATCGAAATAGGAACCCATGCAGCCAATTAAAGCGTTGTAGAACATGAGAATAGGTAAACAGATAGTCATGGCGGTTACCCGGGTCACGATCAGGTAGCGGAACGGGTTAATAGCGGAAACCTCCATGGCGTCTATTTGTTCCGTGACTTTCATAGAGCCCAGCTCTGCGCCGATGCTGGAGCCTACCTTTCCGGCGCATATCAGGGCGGCAATCAGTGGCGCCAGCGCCCTTACCACCGCAATGGCCACCAGTGAGGGCAGCCAGGCAGTGACCCCAAATTCCGACAGCGTAGGACGGGATTGTTCGGTAAACACCACCCCGGTAATGAATCCGGTTACCGTTACCAGCGCCAGTGATTTATATCCTACCTGGTAACATTGCCGTACAAACTCCGACCATTCCACCGGGGGCCGGAAAGCCTCCCGGAAGAAACGGGCTATAAAAACGGCTATGCGATAGAATACGAGGAAAAATCCATCAATAGCGGCGGTGATAACAGGTTTATCCTGGTTGTCGTTGGTAGAATTCATCTTTGATGCAAATACTTACACCACTAATTACAATTCTATGCCGCTTTTGTTAAAAGGTAACCGGAGAAATGCCAGTCCCCGCCATACAACAAATCCGGCTGCCCTGCATCGGGGCAACACAGCAACTGCTGAGGACAGCCGTTCCCACTACGGTCATTTCATTCCCCAATCTATCACGGCTCCTTATAATACCAGGCGTAGGCCGCCAAAATAATTTCTGCCGGGAGCAGGGTTGTAATAGCGTCCGCCCGCAGCGTTCAGGTCATTTCCCAGGCTGTATTTTACGTCCAGGAGATTGTCGGCGCCGGCCCGTAACAATAAACTGTAGCGGGTATGCAGTGGCAGCTTCCAGCTGACGTTGGCCTGTAGCAGGTGAAAATCTCCGGCAAAGGTGCTGTTGGCGTCATCCAGCGGAATACGGCTGGTATAGGTATGCTGCGTATATAAGCTCACGTTAGCCGGCAGCAGCCATAATATACTGCTGACCACCACATGTTGTGGTACGCCGGTGAGGCGGTTGCCGGAATAATCTTTCCCGGCGCTGGTATAGTCGGTAAAATGGAAATCGCTGAAGGTATATCCTTCCTGCCATTTGATGCCACGCAGTACCCCTTGTCGCTGTGGCTTCATCACCCACCAGGCGCCCTGCCATTCTATTCCCTTCTGGCGCACCCCTCCGGCATTCACAAAGTATTCGTTGCCGTTGGCATGGCGGCGCAGCACAATGGCATTTTGCATGCGGTAATAAAACCCGGTGGCATCCATCGATGCGCGGCCATTACGGGTAGCCATACGCAAACCGGCTTCATAGTTCCAGCCGGTTTCGGGTTGCAGGCTGTTATTGATAACGTCGTCGGATGCACGTATTTCAGCAGTAGCCGGTGGTGAATATCCCCGGCTGACGGTGACCCTCCCGGTAATACCCGGCGTAAATAAATACGACAGGGAAACACGGGGCATCAGTTGTGGCGATAAATGCACGCTCGTGTGCCCGTCGCTGTTATAGCGATAACCATAATAGTTCAGGCTGGTCGCTGCCTCGAGGATCAATGCGCCCATAGTAGCCTGGAAGCGGGAAAAGAAAAAATGTTGCCCCGTATATAGCTTATCAGCGGTTTGCACGGTATCCCGGCGCCCGCCCCGGTTGCCATAGTTAATATCATCCGTGCTGGTATGCTGCCACTCTACGCCATTCAGCCATTTCCACTGCACGGCCGTGGCATGCGCCGGGTTGCTGATCCATTGCAGATAGCTGCGGAAGCCGATGGTATTTTCTACCCGCACTTCATACTTGGTCAAAAAAGGATTCTGGAAATAGGTAGTGGCGCCAAACACCGATACCACATGTTGCAGCCGGGGGTGGAACTGCGCTTCATGTACCAGTCCTCCCTGGAAAGTACGGTTGTAAATACCCGCCTGCTGCGCAATGGCGCCGGGTATAGCCGCGGTTGACGGGCGCGCCGCCCTGGGATTGGCTTTGCTCTCCGCCAGGGTAAGTCCCCCGGGGGTAAGGTATGACAGGTCTGAATAAAACGCCAGCATTTTCAGGGCATATCCTGGTTTATACTCCCAGCGCTGGGCCACCTGCGTATACCATCTCTTCATCGCGGTATTCTGCCGGTAGCCATCTGCCCGCTGAAATCCCTGGAATACCTGCAGTTGGTAATTTTTCCATTGCTGCTGCCAGCCAATGCTGCCATGGAACAGTCCATAGCTGCCTCCCTGTAAGTTGAGCTGCAGCCGGGTGGTGTCACTGGTTTCCGGTGCAAGCCCAAGCCTTACCACGCCGCCGGAATTGGCGCCAAACATACTGCCATCGGGCCCTTTCAGTACTTCCGCCCGGCGGATGGCATCCGGGTCCAGCAGGTTCAGGTAGGTGTTGCCACCCGCATCCGTGAGTGGAATATCATCTATATATATCTTAATGTTACGGATGCCAAAGGGAGACCGCAACAAACTACCGCGAATGGATAAACGATAACTGCCGGGCGACCTTTCCTCCATACGCAGCCCTGGCACGGTATTCAGGGCCGGCAACAGCGAAGTACCCTGCTGCAACTGCAAATCGGCTGGCGACAGTATACTCACGGCGGTGGGTACACGCTGCAACGAGGCATTAGAGTAATAGGATTGCACCGTTACCTCCGGCAACTGTTGCAGCGTGTCCTGTTGTGCCTGCAACTTCATAGTAGGCAACAGCAGGCCGCATAAAACGCCTGCCGGTATAATTTTCATTCCCATGTCTGGTATAAATTCTCTGGTATCCGTGCTCCCATTCCCGATTTCAACAACGGCTGAATATATAAATATTTCTGCGGATTGCCCGGGTATTTGTGCGAAAACGAGCCTTCCTCCGGTAAAATTTAAATTTTGCAGGCACTGGCAATACCCTAATTTTGAATTTTAATACTTAGCTTATCATATCATGAAAACAATCATATCTTTTATCGCGTGCCTGTTCACCGCTTTTTCTGCCATGGCCTTTACCGCGGATACTACCCTGCGGATAAAAACGCAGCACCTCACCGGTAATTTCTATGTACACATCTCCTACGGAAAATATAAAAATGCCATACTCCCTGCCAACGGTTTGTATGTAGTAACACCCGATGGCATTGTGCTGATAGATACGCCGTGGAGCGAGGAACAAACCAAACAGCTGGTAGATACGCTGGAGAAGCGTCATCATAAAAAAATTATTCTTTGTATCGCCTCACACTTTCATGCCGACCGCACCGCAGGTCTCGACTACCTGAAAAAGCTGGGCGTTAAAACCTATACCTCCCAACTTACGCAGGAACTCTGTAAGATAAACCAGGAACCACAGGCCCAATATGTTTTTGATAAAGATACCACCTTCCGTGTGAAGGGCCTGGAGCTGCAAACTTATTATCCAGGCGAAGGCCATACAAGAGATAACATCGTGGTATGGTTTCCCAAAGCGAAAGTACTTTATGGCGGATGCCTGGTAAAAAGTATGGATGCTACCAACATCGGATTTACGGGAGATGGTAACCTGCAGGCGTATCCTGCCACCCTTCAAAAACTGCGCGACAAGTTTCCTCATCCTGCTTACCTGATCCCGGGTCACGAAGGTTGGCAGGGAGGGATTAACCAGGTGCAACACACCCTGGAGCTGTTGAAATAAAAAACGCCTGTATTTCGGTTGGAATGAGTTGGTCACTATAACGGCGACGGGCAAACGGAATATGTCCGGCTCATGGTGATCAAGTAATCTCGTAAGAACGAATATGCATAAAGCAGCACTTCAATAAGCCCATAAAACAATTTCACAATCAAGCAAATATGAAATCAACCTTATTTAAAGCTTTAACTGCCCACCTGGCTGCTTTAATGATATTTGTTGCCCTGGCTTTTGCATTTTGCAGCCCTGTGTTAGAGGGAAAACAGCTCTTTCAGTCGGACATGATGCACTACAAAGGCATGCAAAAAGAGGCGGCGGATTACTACCAATCCACCGGCGATTTGCCCTTATGGACCAACAGCATGTTTGGTGGTATGCCTACCTATGTTATTTATACCGGCCCTTCTACCAATAAGGTGGCTTACCTCAACCAGGTATTTACCCTTTGCCTGCCTAACCCGGTAGATATGTTTTTTGTATTAATGATGGGCATGTATGTATTCCTTTGTGTGATAGAGGTAAAATACTGGATAAGGATTACAGGCGCCATCGCTTATGGCTTTGCCACTTTTACCGTAGTGAGTATGGATGCCGGCCACATTACCAAAGTAATGAGCATGGCTTATATGGCGCCGGTACTGGGTGGTATTATACTGGCTTACCGGGGAAAATACGTGGCGGGCGCCGTACTCACTGCCCTGACCGCGGCGGTACAGATCTATAATAACCACCCGCAAATTACCTACTATACCCTGATCATGGCCATATGCCTGGCTGTTGCGGCGGGAGTACAAGCCTGGCGGCAGCGGCAGCTAGCCGCCTACTTCAAAGCCAGCGCCGTATTGGTTATAGCCGGTATCCTGGCGGTATTACCTGCCATGGACAACCTGCTGATCATGAATGAGTATACCCATTATACCATCCGTGGCAGCCAGTCGGAATTAACACTGGACCAGAAAGACAAAAACAACAAGAAATCCGGCGGACTCGACATCGACTATGCTTTCCAGTGGAGTTACGGCAAGGGTGAAACATTCACTTTATTGCTGCCGCACCTGGTAGGCGGTGCTACCGGCGAAAAGCTGTCTACTTCTTCAAATACCTATAAAGCGTTAACTGATATAGGCGTGCCGGCAGCGAAGGCCGAGGAAGCGGTGAACAGCGCCAGCTGGCAACTCTACTGGGGTGCGATGCCTTTTACCTCCGGTCCTGCTTACATAGGCGTCATTATCTGTTTCCTGTTTGTGCTTTCGCTGTTCATTGTTAACAGCTGGCATAAATGGTGGCTGGTGGCGACTACCATTATTGGTATTTTGCTGAGCTGGGGAGCCAATTTCCCGGAGCTGAACAACTTCCTGTTTTATCACCTGCCCCTGTACAGTAAGTTCCGCACCCCGACTATGGCGCTGGCCATCCCGCAAGTAAGTATGGTGATACTGGCTTGCATGGCATTACAGGAGCTGGTATATGGCGATGCTGCCAAAGCATTTTTACAACAACACCTGAAGATGGCGTTGTTTGTAACCGGGGGCCTGGTCATTATCCTCGCTATTGGTGGCAGTGTGCTCTACCCTTTCAGCGGTCCCGGCGACGCCTCCTTCCTGGCGCGATACTCCCGCATGCTGGGAGGCGATGCTGCCGCCGCACAGCTCCTGGGCGCCCTGAAGCGCGACCGTAGCGCTATCCTGCGTGCTGATGGTTTCCGGGCGATGGCACTGATACTGGTCGTATTTGCCGCCCTGTGGTATTTCCTGAAAGGTAAACTGAAAGCTACCTATGCCGTCATCATCGTAGCCGCGGTAACGTTGTTCGACCTGTTCCAGCTCGATAAAACCTATATGAGTGAAGATAATTTTTCTGAGGCTGCCCAGCTGGCCAATTACATAGCTCCTTCCTCAGCGGACGAACAAATCCTGCAGGATAAAGACCCATATTACCGGGTACTCAACGCTACCACGAATCCCTTCCTCGATGCCAACACCTCCTATTTTCATAAATCTATCGGCGGACAAAGTCCGGCCAAACTCTGGATCTATGAAGACCTGATTGAGCACCAGCTGTCTAAAAACAATATGGCGGTGCTCAATATGCTCAATACCCGGTACTTTATTGTGGCCGATCCGCAATCAGGCCAGCCGGTAGCACAGCGAAATCCGGGAGCACTGGGCAATGCCTGGTTTGTAAAAGCCATTCAATGGGCGCCCGATGCCAATAGCGAAATGAAGGCACTGGATCATTTCAACCCGAAAGATACCGCTGTCATCGATCAGCGCTTCAAAGCCACTACCGGCGTTTTTACACCGGCGGCCGATAGCAGCGCCCGGATTGTGCTCACCAAATATGGCTTGAACCAGCTGCAGTATACCGCACAAAATTCCGCCGAAGGCCTCGGCGTATTTTCCGACATCTACTATCCGGCCGGATGGAAGGCATATATCGACGGTAAGGAAACCCCTGTTATCCGGGTGAACTATGCCCTGCGTGGATTGAAGATACCTGCCGGCAAACATGATATCCAGTTTAAGTTTGAACCGGCGACTTTCTTCCTGGGAAGAAAAATATCGGGCATCTCTTCTATCCTGCTGCTGGTGCTGGTTGCGGGTGGCATTGCCTGGAGCCTGCGGCCTTCCCACGTCCACAACGCATAACCATCGTTTTTTAATTGATGGGGGACTTAGTCCCCCATCAATATTGTTACTTTCGTCACAGCATCTTCTCATTCCGTCACATTTCCGTTTTACCCTCCCTTCCCTGACGTTATTTTGGAATAGTTTCCATTGCTTCCTAAATAACTGTACATGAAAAAAATAGCTACACTCCTCCTCGCCTCCTTCGGGCTGTTACTTCTCAGCCGGTGCAGACCGGATGGAGGCACTTTGAGGGGCTATTTCTGGACCAGCCGGCAGAATGGCGGTCCCTATTACCTTTATATCAACGATACCCTGAAAGGTACGCTCCCTGCTTTTTCCCGGCCGCCCGAATGCGGGGAGGCCGGCCTGGAGCAAAAAACCCTTTTCATCCCGCTCCGTTCGGGCGTACACGTTATTACCGTAAAAGACCGGCAGGGCAACCTGATGCTCTCCGAACGTTATAAGCTCTACAAAGGCAAAGGCAACTTATCGTTGTCGGTGTCTATGGATTCGCCACAGGGCAGCAACCGGCATGTGATATCCGGCGATTGCAGCGTAGAAGAAATCAGTTTTTAACCATCTCACCCTATTGTATATGCTCAAAAATTACTACCGGCATGGATGGAGGAACCTCCTGAAAAACAAATTATCTACCCTGGTCAATGTGGGCGGACTGAGTATTGGTCTGGCTACCGGGATTATCATCCTTTTATGGATCAATGATGAATACAGTTTTGATACCTTCCATAAAAACCGGGACCATATTTACCTGATGATGCAGCGTGTACAACGGGGCGATGGCATTTCTGTAGGCGACGTAACACCCGGGCCGCTGGCAGCACGGCTGCAGGCGCAACTTCCGGAAATAAAATATACCGCGCGCTGTGGCTTCGGCGGCCAGGAACTGATTGGTACCGGCTCCAAAAACATCTACCAGGAAAGCATATACATTGATGCACATTACCTGGATATGTTTACCTTTCCCGCCATAAGCGGTAACCCCGTGGCCGCCCTGCAGGAACCTGACAATATTGTTCTCACAGAGAGTGCCGCCAGCAGGTTGTTTGGCCAGGAAAATCCCATGGGAAAAATAGTGCATCACAACGGGCAGCACGACCTGAAGGTGGCTGCCGTGATCCGCGATGTGCCCCCCAACAGCACCGTGCATTTTGATATATTACTCCCCTTCCGCCTCTTTAGTTTATCCAATGCCGACTGGATTGACCGGTGGGACAACAACCGCCTTCAAACCTGGGTAATGCTGCAACCCGGGAGCAGCCTGGCTGTATTTAATCAAAAGGTAAAGCCCGTGATACAGCAGGCCTCAGATGAGAAAACCGCTGAACTGTTTGGTTTTCCATTGACCGACCGGTACCTGCATAGCGGGTTCAAAAACGGGAAGCCCAGTGGCGGCCGCATTGAGCTGATCTGGCTCCTGGGCCTCATTGGCTTCTTCATTTTACTGATTGCCTGCATCAACTTTATGAACCTCTCTACCGCCCGCTCTGAGCAGCGGGCGCGGGAAGTAGGCGTACGCAAAGCCCTGGGCGCTGGCAAACGCAGCCTGGTATTACAGTTCCTCGTAGAAGCGCTGATCATTACCTTCCTGGCCATGGTACTGGCGATACTGCTGGCCCAACTGGCCATCCCGGGATTAAATCGTATATCCGGCAGAAGTATTGCCTTTAATTTTCTCCAGTGGAAAATATGGGCAGGACTGCTATCCCTCTTACTATTGACCGGCCTGGTAGCAGGCAGCTACCCCGCCTTTTTCCTGAGTAGTTTCCAGCCGGTAAAAGTGCTGAAAGGCAACGTTACCCAACAAAAAGGCAGTGGCCTTTTTCGCAAAGGCCTGGTCACTTTCCAGTTTATCATCTCCACCTTTCTTATTATTACTACCATCGTTATCTACAAACAATTGCAGCATGGCCAAAACAGGCCGGTAGGTTATAACCAGGACAACCTGCTGGAAATACCCGTCCGGGGCGACATGGGCAGCAAACAAGCGCTGCTGAAAACCGACCTGCTGGCCATTCCCGAAATAGAAAGCGTATCCGCAGGTACCGACGACCTGTTAAGATTTGGCGGCGGCACCAACGGCATACAATGGCCGGGGAAAACGCCGGACCAGGATTTCGAGTTTACCGTTACCTGGGTACAATATGACTGGGTAAAAACCGCCGGACTTCAACTGGCAGACGGCCGCGACTTCAGCGCTGACTATGGCAGCGATTCACTGGGATGTATGGTAAATGAAGCCGCTGTAAAGAAAATGGGACTCAAACCACCGGTAGTAGGTACCCTGTTGGGCAGCAACCCGATTATAGGCGTAGTAAAGGATTTCGTGGCAAACGATCCCTTCCGCTCGCCCCCACCCATGGTGATTTACCTGGGCAAAGGCGGCATGGGACATACCTTTGTCCGCCTCCACAAAGCCAGCGATCCACAACAGGCGCTTAGCAAGATTGAAGCAGCCGTGAAGAAAGCCAGTCCCGGATTCCCTTTCGAATTTCATTTTACTAAAGAAGCTTACCAGCAGAAATTCAATGGCCTGCGTTCTTCCGGGTTTATGTTCAACTGGACGGGCAGCCTCGCTATCCTGATTTCCTGCCTGGGATTATTTGGATTATCTGCTTTCCTGGCAGAAAGACGTACCAAGGAAATAGGCATCCGCAAGGTAATGGGCGCCAGTGCCGGCACGATCTGGTTTATGCTGGCGAAAGAATTCCTGAAGCCTGTGGGCATTGCCTTCCTGGTGACCATACCATTGGCCATTTTTGCGATGCACGCGGCTTTACATTCCATCGACTACCGGGTGGAGCTGCAATGGTGGATGTTCGGTGGCGCCGGGCTACTGATGATGGTCATTGCCATAGGCACTATCAGCTACCAGGGAATCCGGGCAGCCAGGGCCAATCCAGTAAAAGCCTTGCAGGCGGAGTAAAGTACTCAGGAAACCGGGACCAGTTCGGGCGCTTCCATCAGGGATTGCGTTTGCTGGAATACCTCCCGCATTTTCTGCCTGAACCGCGACGTAGCAGATACTTCTTCCGGGATAGCCACTTCCGTTAATTCGCTCTGGAAAAGCACCTGGAGATTGGCTTTCAGGTCGAGGAGATTGGCCTGCCGGACGATTCCTGCCGCGAAACCAGCTTCCCGGATGGCTTGCCGCTGCCCGTTGTCAAGGGAAGCCGCGTACCAGATCAGGGGGACCTGTTTCAGTCGCTTTATTTTCCGGAGTTCCCGTAAAAAGGCCACGCCTTCATCCGATGGATGTAAACTGTCCAGGAAAATGTAGTTCGGGGTAAAATCATGCTTTTTGAGGTAATCCAATGCCTTGCTGGTATTGTCCTGGGCAATGCACGCCTTGCTGATCATCAGGAGATCGAGGGCAAGGTAAAACTGGTTGCGCCGGTCGCGGTCCGGATCAATTAATAAACAACTGATTTTCTCTCTCATCACAGGGTAGTTTTAATGGCAGGAAAATATAAGTTACTATCTGTGTTATATCACCTATAAAAACACACGATTTTCTTTTTTTGTTGTAACAATTGCAATATTACACCAGGAAATGCTCCCGGAAAAATCCTGCGCGCACATTCCCTGCTTAAAATGCC
The DNA here is from genome assembly GCF_012641265.1 of Chitinophaga eiseniae. GTDB lineage: Bacteria > Bacteroidota > Bacteroidia > Chitinophagales > Chitinophagaceae > Chitinophaga > Chitinophaga eiseniae_A. Next base: position 1,450,641 of record NZ_JABAHZ010000001.1, read on the forward strand.
CACAATTAACAATATTACAACATCACTACACTGGTAAGATCACCCGGAAACAGGCGCCCTGGTCGGGTATCCCGGTAGCATAAATAATCCCCTTATGATTAATGGCTATTTTACTGCATAATGCCAGGCCAATACCGGTACCTTCGAAAGCAGTCCGGTCGTTCAGGCGTTGGAATATCTGGAAAATTTTATCGGAATAGATCTGGTCAAAACCGATACCATTATCTTTTACAACAATGGCGTTGTACTCCCTGCCCGTGTCCAGCTCAGGCAAAGCGGCAATATCGGCAACGCCCAAACGCTCTGCATAGATTTCGATCACCGGTTTCCGCCTGGAAGATGAAAACTTGATGGCATTTCCCAGGAGGTTATGAAACAACTGGTTCATCTGCAGGGGGCTGGCCATTAAGCAGGGCAGGTTGCCGATGTTGATCTGTACGTCACGCTGGCCGATCAGCACCTCAAAATCGTTCAGCACCTTTACCAATATATCGTTGAGGTCTGTTTCCACGAAAGGATCTTTCACGTGGATGAGCCTTGAGTAATCGAGCAATTCGCTGATCAGCTGCGACATCCGTTTGGCGCTGAGCATCACCTTATCAATATAAATGCGGGAGGTTTCCGGTAAAACATCTTTACTGTTGTTGTACAACATGCCAGCAAAAGTCTGGATCTTACGCAGGGGTTCCTGTAAGTCGTGGCTGGTAATGTAGGCAAACTGTTCCAGCTCCTGGTTGGATTTCCGGAGATAGAAATTGGCTTCCAGCAGTTCGTTGGTACGTTGTTCTACCATGGCCTCCAGCTTGAAAGCCAGTTGCATATATTTGGATTCACTTTCTTTCAGGGCAGAAAACAGCTCCCGTTGATGGGTAACATCCCGGGCTATCTTGGAGGCGCCTATAATATTTCCCTGTAAATCTTTTACGGGAGAGATGGTCAGGGAAATGTCGAGCAGGGTGCCGCTCTTGGTCATGCGTTTGGTTTCAAAATGGTCGATGCGCTGACCGGCCCTTAGTTGCTGCAGGATGACCGGTTCTTCCATTAGTTTATCTGGTGGGATGATCCGGGTGATAGAGGTACCAATCATTTCTTCAGCAGTATATCCGAATAACCGCTCTGCCGCCGGGTTCCAGCTGGTTACGATCCCATCCAGCGTTTTTCCTATAATAGCATCATCGGAAAATTCCACGATGGCAGCCAAATGGGACATCTCCTGCTGTGTTACCCCGGTATCGGATACCCTATGCGGTGTGAAACCAGGATATAATTTATAAACGACGGCGGCATCGCCATTGACCACTTTATCTGCGGGCAGGTGCTCTTTTCCAACGGGGAAGGTAATACGAAAAACGCTGCCTTCTCCCACGGTGCTACTCATATTAAACGTGCCACCATCGCGCTTCACCAGTTCATCCACCAGGGCAAGCCCTGTTTTCGGCGCGTCTCCGCGAAGGAAACGTTCCCCGATAGCGGTTTGCATGGCGTGACTCATACCAATACCCGAGTCGGATACGGTCAGTTGCAGGGTGCCGTCGCTTTGGGAAAGTCTTACCGCTACCCCGCCCTGCAACGTATACCGGAGCGCGTTAGTGAGCAGGATAAACAATACTTTCTCCCACATATCCCGGTCAATATATACGTCTGGAGTAACAGGATCAAAATTAACCACCAGGGTTAAGCCGGCTTGCGCAATAATATCATCGAAATGGTGTAGCAGGCTGCGGGTAAAGCCACTGACATCTGTTTTGCTATAAGTGAGTGGCGGGTGACTGTTATTTGCAGCAGCGCCAATAGCCAGTACGCCTGCTATATGGCCGGTTTCATCCGGGATAGGGCTACCACTGAAATAGTAGTATATCCCCTCCTGTTGTACTATTTGGAGTAGTGGTATACCTGCAGCAACGGCTTCTTCATTCAGCAGGCTGCTGAACCGCGGCTGCAGTTGTTCCCACAATCGGCCCCAGGCTATTGCTGCCGGTTGCCCCATTGCAGCCGGATGCTTGTCGCCCAGTAAAGCTTTACAGGCATCGTTGTAAAGATGGATACCTTCCTGTCCCCACCATAAAAACATGGGTTGGGGGGAAGTAAGCAAAATACGTATACAGGTCTTTAAACAAGACGGCCATTGATTAACCGGCCCCAGGGCGGATGCATCCCAGTTGAAAGAACGGATCAGTTCACCTGTTTCACTTCCGCCAGAGAGAAATCCATACGCTGCTGTTTCTTCTCTTAAAGTTGCCGTAAGAGGGGCGTTCATCATCGCGCAAAAAATATAAATAGTAAATACGTTGGTTGATTTCCTGTGACCGCCTGCCATTAAAATTCCACAATCCAACACAAAAATTGTGTAAAAAAATGCACAGAAAACGCAGCACAGTACTCTTTTTTCTCTTGATAAATGGTAGAACTCCTGTTGTTGCTCCCGGCCTGTTTATGCTGATGGCGGCTGTCCGGGCCTGGCACTACAAGGGCCTTTTACCGGGGAAGCAGCTTTTGTACTGCTTCCCGCTTAGAAGGATAACAATAATCGTGTCGAAACATATAATGGGGAGTATATGGACTGGCAGCATCATCCATATCGCGCGCTGAAGGGGGTTTTACCGCTGAGGGAATGGTTTTATTTATCCGCAAATTTTATCTGTTCATATGCCGGCGCCGCTTCAATATAGCCTAACGGGCTAAACTGTTTACCATCCTGTGCATGATAGGCCATAAAGAAGGCCTCTATTTCCCGGATGGTTTGGGTAGATACCACATCCACTCCTTTAAATGCCTTGGAAACCACAGGCACGGCGATGTAGCGGTCGTTGCGCTTGGCGGTGCCATCCTTTTCCCGTTGTTCAGCTTTAATAGCGCCCAGTAGCCGGCATTTGATCAGGCAGCCGGGAAAACTTTTGAATTCAGAAATCACCAGTACATCCAGCGGGTCTCCATCTTCCCCCCTGCTACCGTGGATAAAACCTACATCATAGGGGAATACCATTCCGGCGGGCAACATCTTGCTAAGTACAAAAAAACGTGTGACCGGGTCAAAATCATATTTTTCACTACTCCCTTTCGGGGTTTCAATGACAACAGGTAACTCTTTAATAATCATACGCACCTTTTGATATTCTTAAAATAGGATAAAGAGGACTCGACTGCGAAGAAACAAAAAAACCTTCAACCATACTGCATATAATATATAGAGGGCATAATGATTGTACCGGTAAAATAAACTTTATAGCTATGAGTACTTTTCAAGTTGAAATAGACAACCACGAAATATCTGTGCGGCAGGAAAACGAAAATGGGTTTATTGTCCGGATCCCGGAGAAAACTATTCACCTGCAAAGACGCCAGGACAACGAAGGAGCCAATCACTGGTTTGAAGACGGTAAGGATAATGAAACCGTGTTAACGGCTAATATAGGCGCCGCTATAGAAAACTGGCTGGCTAACCACCGGTCGGAATAACGTAAAAATGATTTTACTGCGACAGGCAACATGCTTATCTTGCATCATCTTATATGAAATAAGCACCTCATGAAAAAGCTAGTCATCGCAGTAATTGTTTGTAGCCTGGGACATAGTACACATGCACAGTTCCTGGATCGTCTGAAAAACAAAGTACAACAGAAAGTCAATGATAAGATAGATCAGACCATTGACAAAGCCACCGAAGGCAAGAAAAAGGACAGTGCCCCGGCGGATAAACCCACTGCCACCACTACCACGTCTGCCGGTACCGGCAGCAGCACTACTGTATCTAACGGGGAAGCCAATACGAATACTACGACAGGAATCACCGCATACTCGCGTTTTGATTTTGTTCCGGGAGAGAAGATCATCGTAGAGGAAAACTTTGCCCAGGATCCTGTCGGCGAATTTCCCGGCCAATGGAATACCCATTCCGGCGCAGAGATCGTAACGGTAAGCAACCGTCCGGGAAAATGGCTGAGCATCTCCCAGGATGGCATTTTCTTCCCCGAATACATTACCAGCAACCTGCCGGATAATTTTACTTTACAGGCAGATGTAATGGCCAGCAACGGTATTGCCGCCATCGGCGGATTTACGATCTCGCTGCTGAAAGCAGCTACCGCGGACGATAAATTCCAGAACGGCACCTATAGCCTGGTCACCGATGTTCCCTCTTTCAAGGTGTCGTTGTACCCGAAATCGTCTGGTGATGGCCAGTTGCAATATTCGTCTAACTTAATCGGTAACAATTCCCTGTCTACCCTGCCGGTATTCAACGTGCCTAAGAAAAATGCGGTGAGGGTATCCATCTGGCGTCAGAAACAACGGGTACGGGTATACCTCGACAGTACCAAAATCCTGGATTTACCCCGTGCATTGGACGCCGGTGCCGTGCTCAATGCCCTCACCTTCGCGGCTTACGCCCCGGACTACGACAAGCAGGGCGGCACCTTCTATCTGGGCAATATCCGCCTGGCGGTAGGCGCGCCTGATACCCGCAATAAACTGATGACAGAGGGGAAGTTCACGACCCATGGTATCCTGTTCGCCTCCAACAGCGATGCGATCCAGCCGGAGTCGTACGGCGCGCTGAAAGACATTGCTGCTGTGCTTTCTGAAAACCCCGCTGTACGGGTAAATATTGTAGGGCATACCGATGCCGATGGCAGCGACCAAACCAACATGGACCTGTCTAAACGCCGTGCTGCTGCGGTAAAAACAGCCCTGGTCAGCAACTTTAGCATCGATGCCGCCAGGATGGAAACAAATGGTAAAGGTGAATCGCAACCGGTCGACAACAACAGCACCGAAGTAGGAAAAGCCAATAACAGGCGAGTAGAGTTTATAAAGATCTGAAAATAAATAATCCGTCCTTGCCGGCTACGATCACATCTTTTTTGCCGGAGCCGGCAAGGTCGTATATATCAAAATACAGCCCTGCCCCTTTCTCTCCGTAAGTAATCACCTGCTTGGTGAAAGAACCGCCGTTCCATTTAAAATAATAGATGCCACAAGGATCAGCCGATCCGGGATCATGATCATTATGCGCGCGGTAACGCTTACCCGTTACCAATTCCGGCGCACCGTCGCCATCTATATCTACCCAGGCCATGGTATGGTATTGGGAGTTGTAGGGGTCGATGGCATGTTTGATCCAGCTACGTTTAGCCGCTTTAGTATCTTTCTGCTGCTCATACCAATCCAGCCCATATCCATGCCCCTGTCCCACCACCAGGTCGGCCAACCCATCACCGTTTACATCAGCTACTATAACAGGCACACTAGCGGTACCCAGGTTAAATTCCGGGTGGAAAGTCCAGCGGCCGGTAAAGGGCGCTGCCGGCGCTTCCAGCCAGCCACCGGGTACCACGAGGTCTTTTCTTCCATCACCATTAATATCGCCACATCCTAATCCATGGCCCGAAGGCTGGTCCAGTATTTTATGCGCAGAAAACTGATCACTGCCTTTTATATGCCGGTAAATGATCAGCGGCTCATTCGGTGTATTGGGTATTATTTCCGGTATCCCATCGCCATCAATATCCCAGGCACGGGTGGTTTCAATATTGCCCGGCTGGGCAATGATATGTTCTTTCCATTCCTGGTCATTCCCCGGGTTTTCCTTCCACACCAGTGTTTTCCCAAACCATCCACCGGTAATGTAATCCATATGGCCATCGCCGTTGACATCAAACGGAATGGTGGAAAAATCGTCCCAGTATTCGCCATACTGCTTTACCGGCCCAATGTAGTGCCGCTTAAAATAAGTCGGGCCCTCGTACCAGTAGGCACCTGATACGAGGTCGGGGATATGGTCATTGTTGACATCAAATACGGCCACCGATTCGTAGCTTTCTGCCGATACTACCTGTCTGGTAAACTTGACAGGCCCCGATTGCGCGGATACGGCAGTATCAATAGCAAATAGCAACAGGAATGGAGCAAGGTAATTTTTCATATGCAGTAATTAAAACGTGGTATTCATCCTTCCAACAATATAATCGAAGCGCTGCATAAAACTATCCTGTAGCGTCCTGTAAAGAAGGAGACGGTTTTAATCAGTACACATTAAAGCTGGTGATCTTTAGGTAATACCATCAATTTGGGAATTCTTACACGTGCCGGCTGCGCCATGATAAACCTTACCGTAGCAGTTCGCGCAGCCTTTCTTCCCGGCGGGCAGTGGCCACTACCGTATAGCCGTCTGTTATCAGGGCATGGGCAATGGCGAATCCAATACCGCTGCAGGCGCCTATTTTGTACCTTATTGTATATCCCAGATGCCGGCTGCCCTTTCCAGTTCCACCAAAGCGGCCGCATAGTTGTACTGTGCCTGGCACCAGGCCTGTTGTAATTCATTCCAGGTACGCTGTGCATTCAGTACCTCCAACAGGGAGGTTTCTCCTCTCCGGTAACTGTATATTTTACCATCCAATATTTTTTGTGCTTCACTGAGCAGCCCTTGCTGAAACTGTTTTACCTGCTCGTTTGCAGCACGGTAGTTACACCAGGCCTGCGTTACTTCCATCTGTATTTGCAACAGCACCTGGTTGCAGGTAATGGCTGCCTGTTTAACCGTATACTGGGCGGCTTTTAAATCGCCCCGGTAGTGATTGGAAATCTTCAGGGGGATGGAAATGCCGGCAGTGGTAGCCATGTAACGGGGCGTGGGGGCTATTTCGCTGGTAGCTTCTGCATTGTATCCCAGTCCTACGTTTACGCCGAGATCTATTTTCCGGTTGGCTTTTACCAGTGTGAGGCTCTTCTCTGCAACTGTTTTGGCGGCGTTGGCGGCCATGGCGTCCGCCCGGGAATTTTGCGCCTGTGTAACCAGGTCTGGCAATACAAACTGCCGTTCCAGGGCAATGCTATCGGTGGCCGGCGCCAACAGTGTATCGGCATGCAGGCTGCCAGTGTTGGCACTCAACTGTATCAGGGCTGTTTTCCAGTCGGCCACCTGCTGGTAAACATTGTTGAGCAGGTTGTCGGCTTCCAATTTGGATTGACGTGCATCCGTTTCCGTGATAACCCCTTTCTGAAAACGAATAGCATCGGCGGCAGCCAGTTGCCGCATCAGGGCATAGGAGCTTTGTTGTACCAGGAACAGCTGTTGCTGCTGCCGGGCATTGAAGTAAGCAATGGCAGCATCGGCACGCAGGTTGCGGAAATAATCTTCCAATAAGGCACGCTGCTGTTCCAGGCTGCTACGGGCCAGGCCAATACGGGCATGCCTTTTTCCACCCAGTTCCAATGTAGTTCCCAGCCCTACATTATAGCCGTAAGACAGTCCCAGTTTATGGTGCTGGTTATCGAATCCTTCCAGCGACAGTTGTGGGTCTGGAAATACTTTGGCGCTTTCTACTGCTGCCGCTGCAATACTGATGTTATATTTTTCTGCGGCATATCCCAGGTGTTGTTTTCCTACCTGCCCCAGATACTGCGGCAGCGACACGGGTATCTGATGAAAGCTGGTATCCAGTTGGGCCAGGGCCGCTGTTGACAGTAACAGCAGCGCCCAGGCCAATATCATATATTTTTTAAACATAAACCGATCATTATTTATTCAGCAAGTGAAGAATTCCGTTTGCGTTCGACGAGGTAATAGAGCGCCGGCAGTACAAAGAGTGTAATGGCCGTAGCTACAAGCAGGCCGTATACGATTACGGTAGCCAGTGGACGTTGCACGTCGGAACCGATGCCGGTAGCGAATGATGCCGGCAGCAGGCCCAGGGCAGCTACAGAAGCAGTCATCAACACCGGGCGGAAACGATTCCGGGCGCCCTCTGTCACGGCGCGCAACAGGTCGTACCCTTGTTTTCGCAGGTCGTTGATTTGTGCAATCAATATCACCCCGTTCTGAATGGCTACGCCAAAGAGTGCGATAAAGCCTACCGCAGAAGATACATTGAGGGTCATTCCCCGTACATTCAGCGCCAGCATACCACCAAACAGCGCCAGCGGCACAATGCCCAGGATCAGGCCCGCCTGCTGAAAGCGGCCAAAGGCACCGTAGAGCAGCATAAACATGATGGCTAACGCCAACGGCGCTACGACCATTAGCCGGGCATAGGCGCGATGTTGATTTTCAAATTGTCCGCCCCATTTGATGGCATACCGCTCATGGTTGTACGACACCTGTTTGGCAATTTTTCCCTGTGCTTCCTGCAGGAAAGTGGTCAGGTCGCTACCCCGCAAGTTCAGCTTTACGGTCAGGTGCCGTTTGTTCAACTCCCGGGTAATCGTACTTTCACCAGTAGCTGTTTTTACGCTGGCGACCTGCGATAATGGTATTTTTGCACCCGTGGCAGACGTGAGCATCAGCCCCGCAATTTTCTCCGGTGTGTTACGGCTTTCATCGGTATACCGGCAAATCACGTCGTATACTTTGTTGCCCGCAAACACCTGGGAGATAGCCTTTCCGCCGATAGCCACTTCTATCAACTCTGCCACATCGCTTACATTTAAACCGTAGCGGGCAATGGCATCGCGATCTATCGCAATTTGCAGTTGCGGTAACGGCGGCTCCTGGTCGATTGCCACATCTGCCGCTCCTTTGATGTTTTTCAAGGTCGTGGCCACTTCTGCTGCAATGCGGCGGGTTTCTTTGAAATCATCTCCATATATTTTTACTACCAGTTCACTGTGTGCGCCGGAAATTTTATCCATCACTCCATCGATCATGGGTTGACTGAATCCTACCGTATACCCTGGCATGGACGCATATTCGGTGGCCAGGTCGTTGATCAGCTGCGCCTTTGTTCTGCCGTGTTTCCACTCGCTGTAGGGCTTCAGGCCAATAGAACATTCAAAGTGGGAAGCTGTCCAGGGATCTGTGCCGTCGTCATTGCGGCCTGCCTGTACCATCACATAAGTCACTTCGCCATATTTCAGGGTACGCTGCCGCAGGGTATCGCTCATTTCTTTGGAGCGCTGTAATGTAATACCTGGTGGCAGTTGCACCTGTAACCAGATAGAACCCTCATCCAGCGGTGGCAGGAAGTCCTTTCCCACTGTTACCGACAAGATGATAGCACCGGTTAATACCAATACCAGTGGTACAAACACGCGTTTGGGCTTATCCATGATCTTTTGCAGGAAACGGCTATACGAAGCGGTGAGCCGTTCTAGCCATTTATTGTGGTACAGCTTGCGGGGCTTTCGGTACACAGCAAAAGCCAATCCGGGAATGAGCAGCAGGGCCACGGCCAATGCACCCAGCAGCGCATATCCTACAGTAAACGCCATCGGTGTAAACAGCTTGCGCTCTACTCTTTCAAAGGAAAACAGGGGTAAATAGGCCGTAATGATAATAATGGTAGCAAACAGGATGGGCTTGGCTACTGCCGCCGCGATGCCTGCAATGGGCTTTTCTTCCAGCCAACCCCTGGCATGATCTTCCCGCCTTTTCAGGATGGCTTCCATCATCACGATGGCGCCATCTACGATGATCCCGAAGTCAACCGCACCCAATGATAACAGGTTGGCCGGGATTTTCGTGAAATGCATCAGGATAAATGCTATCAGTAATGCCAGTGGGATAGTAATGGCCACAATGAGTGCACCACGCCAGTTACCGAGGAAAATGATGAGTACAATCATCACCAGCCCGATACCTTCCAGCAGTGTATGCGATACCGTTTGCAGGGTGCTGTCGATCAACTGGGTTCGGTCCAGGTAAGGCCGGATCCGTACACCATCCGGCAATATATGCTCGTTGAGGTCTTTCACTGCCGCGTGGATACCTTCCAGTACTACGGAGGGATTCTGGCCTTTCAGCAATAATACAATTCCCTCATCGCCTTCGCTGTAATTTACCTGGCGGTCGGTATACCCTAGTATACCTTTACGTTCCAGGTTGCCCAGCTTCAGGCGCCCGAGGTCTTTCAGGAAAACCGGTACGCCATTGACCGACTTCACTACTACATTGCCGAGGCTTTCCAATGTTTTTACGAGCCCAATGCCCCGTACTACGTAGCCCAGCTCCCCGATGTTGAGTACACTGCCGCCGGCGTTAGCGTTGTTGTTGCTGATGGCAGCCTGTACATCTGCCAGTGCTACGTGGTATTGCTCCAGTTTTTGCGGGTCTATTTCTACCTGGTATTGTGCGGTGATACCGCCAAAGTTAGTCACATCTGCCACACCGGGTACCTGCTTAATACGGGGAATGATCGTCCAGTTTTGCAGATCGGTTATGGCTTGCAGATCGTGGTGATTACTTTCGATAATATAGCGGTATATTTCCCCGATAGGCGAAGTGAGCGGATCGAGTCCGGGTTTGGCCCCATAGGGCAGGTCCACGTCGTTGAGACGTTCGGTGATACGCTGGCGGGCCCAATAGTCTTCCATCCCATCTTCAAATACAATGGTGATAATGGACAAGCCGAAAGTGCTTTTGCTGCGCATCACATGCATGCCGGGCATGCCATTCAGCGCACGTTCTACCGGGATGGTAATCTGTTGTTCTACTTCCTCTGCCGCCAGGCCAGGTACCTGGGTGACCACCTGGGAGGTAACATCTGCAATATCCGGGTAAGCCTCTACAGACAACTGTTTCCAGGAATAGTAACCAAAAAGCGCCAGGAGTATAAAGAGCACAGCAAAGAGCCAACGCTTTGTAATAGCGGTAGATATTAATTTCTTCATAAAAAATCATTGATAGATAGCAGCTTTTTATTTTATATCCAGGAGAAAGGAAGCACCCCGGGTAACAATCCGGTCGCCTTCTTTGAGACCGCTGGTAATAACCAGCCTATCGCCCTGGGTACTACCGGTAACGACTGTACGTTTTACATATTTACCATCGGGGGTAACGGCAAATACATAAGGTGATTCACTGCCTTGTAACAACGCAGTAGTAGGAATTTGCAGCGCGGGTGTGGGTGCCGCCATAAAGTTGACAGTAGCATACATACCCGGTTTGAGCGCGTGTGAAGGATTGGATACGGCTACCAGTACCGGCACGCTGCGGGTATCTTCCTCTACTACGGCATTTACATGATATACTTTTCCTTTTAGTGCCGTACCTGGCAGGGCTACAATGGTGATATCACATTCATCACCGGGATGAATAAAACGAATATCTTTTTCTTTTACCTGGCCCGCAATCCATACCTCAGATAAATCAGCAATGGTAGCTATGCTGGCAGCATCATCCTTTAGAAACTGGCCCAATACTACTTTATTATCTATCACCTCTCCCACTACCGGGGAACGTACAATCAGTGGTTGTCCCAACGACAATTGATCCGGGTTGGCTTTGAAAAGGCGGATACCCATCAGTGCATTTTCATACTCTTTATTTTCTACTTCATAGGCGGTACGGACTTCTTCCAGGTCCTTTTCGGTACCTACCCCGTGGGCCACCAGGTCTTGCTGGCGTTTCCAGGCTCTCTCTGCCTGCTGTAGCTGGCTCTTTTCCTGGAAAAAAACTTTCTGTGCCGCAAAAAACTCCGGTGAGCTGATTTCGAACAGCGGTGTTTCCGGGCTGGTTTTCATCCCCAGCTGCAGGTATGACCTGGTGACCCTTCCACCAAAAGGCGGCGCAATTTCTGCATAGCGGGTGGGAATGGCCTTTATCGTACCGGCAGTACTCACCTGTTGACGATAAGGCAAACTTTCTACTGCGCTCACTTGTAAGCTATTAAGTAAGGGTGCACCAGCGGGGAGTGTAATCGTATCTCCTTTAGATATTGCTGTAACAGCAGTATCTGCATCTTTTACGGAATGGCAGGCAGCAGCCGTCAGCATGCCAACGGCAATCAATCTTTTTTTCATGATTTATTGAATTAGCGGGTGGTGTTAGTACAGCAGTATAGTATAGTATAGTATAGTATAGTATAGTATAGTATAGTATAGTATAGTATAGTATAGTATAGTATAGTATAGTATAGTATAGTATAGTATAGTATAGTATAGTATAGTATAGTATAGTATAGTATAGTATAGTATAGTATAGTCTTGTCAGCCCGGGCGGCGATGACTGCTTAACCAACAGTCGATCGCCAGCAACAACAGGACCAGTATAAGAATGGCAATGCGCCATTTTTTTGTGGAGGTCATAACCACTGATTAAATCGTTTGATGTACCAATTTTTAATCGCCTGGGTGAGCAGACAGTAACCAAATAAAATGGCCACCAGCCAGGGAAAATATGACAGTGGAAGTGCCTGCAATCCGATTGCGGAAGCAAAGGGCGTAAAAGGAATGGCAATACCTATCAGCATGATGGCCGTAGTTAATGCCACCACCGGTGCGGTAGCCCAGCTTTGGATGAACGGAATTTTGCGGGTCCGAATCATGTGTACAATCAAGGTTTGTGACAACAGACCTTCTACAAACCAGCCGCTCTGAAACAGGCCCTGATGGGCAGGTGTAGCTGCTTTGAACACATAAAACATTACGCCAAAAGTCAGGTAGTCAAATATGGAGCTTACCGGGCCTATGAACAACATAAAGCGGGAAATATCGCCTGCATTCCACTTCTTGGGCTGTTCTATAAAATCTTTGTCCATATGATCCCAGGGAATAGAAATCTGGGAGATATCGTACAGGAGATTCTGCACCAGGATCTGTACCGGCAGCATGGGCAGGAAAGGCAGCAGGGCGCTGGCGCCTATCATGCTGAACATATTCCCGAAATTGCTGCTGGCTGTCATCTTGATATATTTGATGATATTGCCGAAAGTCCTTCTGCCATAGATTACACCTTTACGCAATACCATCAGGTCTTTCTCCAGCAAAATAATATCCGCACTTTCCCGGGCAATATCCACGGCGGTATCTACGCTGATGCCCACATCGGCATCCCGGAGTGCAGCCGCATCATTAATGCCGTCTCCCATAAATCCTACCGTATGCCCTTTTGCCTGTAATAGCTTCACCACTCTTGACTTTTGAACAGGACTGAGTTTGGCGAGAATGGACACCTCGTCTATCTTCTCCCGCAGCACGTCATCTGTCATATTATCCAGGTCTTTACCCAGTAAGATATCGGAGAAAGGAATGCCTACTTCCCGGCAGATTTTTTTAGTCACGATTTCATTGTCACCGGTTAATACTTTTACCCGTACACCCAGCTGTTGCAGGGCATCGATGGCCACTTTAGCGGAGGGTTTGGCCGGGTCCAGGAAGCCGATAAAACCGGTGAGGATCATATTTTTTTCATCTTCTACGGTGTAGGTCAGCGCACGGTCGTCGAACTCGCGGATGGCCACCAGCAATACTCTCAACCCTTCTTCATTGAGTTTACCAGAAATGCGCAGGATGTTTTGCCGTACTTTTTCATCCATCGGGATCACCTTATCTGATTCTATGTGCAGCTCTTTGTCTTCTCCCGGATCAAAGGCGTGCGTACATAAGTTCAGCATTTCTTCCACAGCGCCCTTGCAGATGAGCAGTTGCTTCCCATTGCGTTGCTTCAAGATTACAGACATGCGACGACGGTGGAAATCAAAAGGAATTTCATCTACCTTCAGGTAGTGTTCTTCTACTTTCAGGTAGTCGTGTAGTTCTACGTGTTCCAGCACAGCAACGTCCAGCAGGTTTTTGAGCCCGGTTTGGTGGTAGCTGTTGAGATAGGCCCATTTCAGCACTTCTTCGTCGTTATCTCCGAAAATGTTGAGATGCCTTTCCAGCACAATCTTATCCATGGTGAGCGTACCGGTTTTATCAGTACAGAGTACGTCCATCGCGCCGATGTTCTGGATGGCATTCAGCCGTTTGATGATCACTTTACGTTTGCTCATATTCACGGCGCCCCTGGCCAGGTTGGCGGTAACGATCATCGGCAGCATTTCAGGGGTCAATCCCACTGCTACCGCAATGGCGAATAACAGTGCCTCCCACCAGTTACCTTTGACGAAGCCATTGATGACAAAAATCAGCGGCACCATTACCAGCATAAAGCGGATCAATAAGTAGGTCACCTTATTAACGCCTTTATCGAAGCTGGTTTCCGCCCGCTTGCCGGTGATGGCTTTGCTCAGGGAGCCAAAGTAGGTTTGGTTGCCGGTGTGCACGATAACCGCCGTAGCGGCGCCACTTACCACGTTGGTACCCATAAAACAGATGTTATCCAGCTCCAGTACGGATTTATGAGCTGCATCTGGTATGGGGAAAGCCCTCTTTTCTACCGGCAGCGATTCGCCGGTGAGCATGGCCTGGCTCACGAACAGGTCTTTAGACTGTACAATGCGGCAATCTGCAGGAATCATATCGCCGGCAGATAAAAAGATGAGGTCCCCCGGCACCAGTTGCCGGATATCGGTTTCTATTTTTTCCCGTGGCTTGCGTAACACAGTGGCGGTAGTTTTCACCATGCTCTTGAGCTGTTCCGCTGCGCGATTACTGCGGTACTCCTGGAAAAAGCGCAGGAGTGAACTTACCAGCACCATAATACCTACCATGATCACCGTTTTGTAGTCTCCTTCTCCAGGGGCAGCCAGCCATACATCGGTGATAAATGAGATGCCGGCAATGGCCAGCAGGATGGCGATAAAAGGATTTACAAAGGCCTGCAGCAGCTGCTTATACCAGGAAGGCGCTTTTTCATGTTGCACTTCATTCAGTCCTACGAGCGTTAAACGCTTCCGGGCCTGTGCAGGGGTGAGTCCTTCCAGCTGGCTATCTAATATAGACAGGTATTCCGGCTGATCGGCAGCAGCTACCTGTTGTAGCCGGGTAGTAGTGGCGCCTTCATTGCCGCCGGGCAAAATGCGGCGGATTTCGGGGAGGCCGGATTTCTTCCGGAAAGCATAGCTGCGAACAAAATGCGGGTGTTTGTTGATGGTATTGGATAAGTATAACACAGCGCTCAATTTGACCTGCTGATGGCACAGCAGGGCTGTGTGATCAGGCAGGAGATGAAAAAATAAAGTAACGTTCCGGACCAGCGTCCATAGTTTGATGTTTTAATGCGATGCAAAAGTAAGACCGCCCCATGTAAAAGGCTATTAGAAGGTGAACAGAATTTTATTAGAAATTTATTAGTGTGAGAGGTGAGGTATTTCCACGGTAAATATGCTTCCCTCACCGGTACGCGACGATACGCTGATGGTGCCTTCGTGCATGGCAATAATCTTTTGGGTTAACGAAAGACCAATCCCGTTGCCCCGGGTGAAATCCATATTGGCGCCGCGAAAGAAGGCGGTAAAGATGTAGGGAATGTCTGTACCGGCAATACCGATCCCCCGGTCCATAAACCGGAGCGCCAGCTTATTTTCGTGGTAGCTGATAGACACGGTACATTGATGATCGGCTGAAAATTTACAGGCATTTTCCATCAGGTTAATAAAAGCCACTTTCAGCAGGTATTCATTTCCATTGACAGAAATAAAATCATCATCTTCTATTTCCTGTTCAAAGCGGATGTCTACCTTATAATCTTCGGCAGTTTTGATAACCGCGCTGCGGGCATCCATCAGCAGTTCGTCGATGCGCAGCTCCCGGCGGCTCACTTCCGTTTGATCGTAGTTGGCCTTGGCCAGGTCGAGCAAACCGTTGGAAAGCTTTACCAGGCGCCGGGCATCAGCCAGGGCCAGGTGAATGACCTCTTTATATTCGGGCGCCGATCTGTCTTTCGTGAGCGCAATCTGCAACTCTCCTACAATGGTGGCCAGCGGGGTACGCAGCTCATGGGAGATATTGCTGACAAACTGTTTCTGTGCATCAAAAGAGTTTTCGAGGCGGTCTAACATTTTGTTAAAGGTGGTGGCCAGCTCCCCGATTTCATCTTTTTCATTTTGCACCGGCACCCTTAAATCGAGGTTGGTAGCGGTGATCTCTTCCACCTTATCTACCATATCTGCCACGGGTTTCAGGGCTTTGCCCACGAAAAAATAGCCAGCAATAATAGTCAAACCGATAATCCCGATGAAAGAAAAAATCAGGCTGTATTTAAACCGTTGCAGGCGCTGCAACCCATACTTATCGATGGCGGCTGCGGTAATTACATAGTGAGTGCCGTTATGTTCAAACAACAATCCAACTACCTGCAGAGGGCCCTGTTCAAACCTGATTTCTGACCGCTGCAGGATGTCGTTGATCATGGCTTTGGTTTCTTTCACCTTGTCGATCTGCACGGCATCGTGGTATAACAGGTGAAACGCAGTATCATAGAGTGCCACTTCTTCCCCAAACAGCGCATTGTCGGCATTCTTATACATCAGCTGTAATACGCCGGGCGATACTTTGGCATCCAGCAGCATATTGGCTTTGGTGATGGCTTCCCTTTTCAGGTGTTCATAATATTCATCTTTGCGGGTACGCGCCGAGGATATATATATGAATACCGCGAAGGCAAGCAGCAGCCCGCCAAAGAGCACCAGGAACAATAATATGAGCCGGGTTTTTATTTTCACTCTGCCTTAAATATGAAACCCATGCCAGACCGGGTGTGGATGAGTTTTGTGGGGAAATTTTTGTCTATCTTCTTTCTCAGGTAGTTGATATATACATCAATGAAATTGGTACCGGAATCGAAGGTATCCCATACTTTCTCTGCTATTTCGGTGCGGGACAATACCCGTTCCGGGTTTTTCATCATATACTCCAGCAACCGGAATTCCTTGGGGGTGAGGTCAATCACCACCTGGTCGCGCTTCACAATTTTAGTTTGCAGGTTCATTTCCAGGTCGGCAAAGCGGAGGGTAAATCCCTGGCTATAAGGACTGCCGGCCTGGCTGCGCTTAATTAATGCGCGAATGCGGGCATGCAGCTCCCGGAAATCGAAGGGTTTCACCAGGTAGTCATTGGCGCCGGCGTCAAACCCTTCTACCTTATCGTCGGTAGTGCCCAGGGCGGTGAGCATGATAATAGGGCAATCGGGCAATACGCTGCGGATTTGTTTACAGAGATCCAGCCCGTTGATTCCCGGCAGGATAATGTCCATAATAATGAGATCGTATTCATTGGACAGGGCCAGTTTCTTTCCCATCTCGCCGTCGTAAGCCAATGATATCCGGAAACCCTGTTCTTCCAGCCCTTTCTTAATCATTTCTGCTACCCGCTGTTCATCTTCAATTACCAGGATATTCATAAAGCCCTCGTTTAGGGGCCAAAGATAAAACAAAAATAAAGGGTAAAGCGCTAGTTGGCTACGGCTGGCTCGTTCATATCGATGTCACCTTTGCTGAGTTGTATCGTAAAAGTAGTACCACTTTCAGGATCGCTTTCTACATCAATGATTCCCCGGTTGTGTTCTACAAACTCGCGGCACAGCATCAGGCCAAGACCGGTGCCTCTTTCGCCCCCGGTACCGTAGGTAGGAAATGGCTGGGAAGTAAAGAGTGCCTTCAGTTGCTGGACATTCATTCCTACTCCATAATCAGTTACGGCAATGATTACACGTTCCTGCCCCTGGGTAGCGGTTATGGCCACCTTTCCGCCTGGGTAGCTGAATTTAAGGGCATTGCTGAACAGGTTGCGCAGGATCACCGATACCTGGTCACGATCGGCATACAGGGTGGTATTAACCGGTACCTGTACTTCTACCGTGATCTGCTTTTGCTGGATAATCAGTTCAAAAAAATTGAGTACTTCTGTCAGCACAGGCGCCAGCAGGAAATCCTGCGGGCGGGTCTGGATACCCTTCATACTCCGGGTGCTCCAACGCAGCATATTATCCAGCGTGCCGCCCAGCTGTGCTACTTTTTCGTGCAGTACGGCGGCGGCTTCGCCCATATCTTCCCGGGAGTATTGCCCCTTCAGGTACATATCCAGTAAGCTCTCCAGCGTAGCCAGCGGGCTTCGGATATCATGCGCTACAATGGAAAAGAGCTTTTCCTTGTCTTTATTCATAGATTGCAGCACCTGGCGCTGCTTCTCAATTTCCTGCTGGTAATCTGTTTGTATGTGTTTAAAAAAATAAAGGGCGATGACGAGAAAAAACAACGATACGGTGACATTGCCCCATACCCTTTCCGCAGGCACGGGCGGGGCCAGGTACCAGGATTGCGGCATGAAGATGATCAGCAGAAATGCCGTGGTTACAATAATGCTCAGTATTCCAACTACCCATTTATTGTCGTATACCAATATACTTACCACCAGGATATTCAACAGGAAATATTCTGCCCCATTGTGAAAATATATTCCCGAAAAAGTATATACAAAAATGCTAAAGATGAGTAACACCAGCCGGGCGCTCAGGTATCTCCGGTATTTATGCAGTAACAATACCACTACCGCTGCACCGGTATTAAAGAAATTAAGCGCCGACAACAGGTAGCGGCCCTGGAAAGCGTTGAGTACACAGTAAAAGAAGGTAAAGGGTATAGTAGGCAGTGCCAAAAGGTTTATCAGCATTGTGCGCCTTGCCTCGATATAGGGCAATGCCGGATGCACCCCTAACTTGACAACGTGATCCCAGCAATTTTCCAGGCCCTGATAAACAAAACGCTTTACTGCATACAACATAGGTTTGACAAAGATACTCCGAAAGTGCGCACTTTTTCCTGGTCTTTTTCCCATTGCGGATTTTTTTCACGAGATTGCAGTTACTTATCTCCTCTCTCCCACACTTTTTTCCCTTTTCATCATGACAAAAGACAATTTCTTCGTGCTCACGGGCGGTCCCGGTATGGGAAAAACGTCTGTGATAGCAGCTTTACAAGAACAGGGCTACCTGACCGTTTCAGAAAGCGGCCGGGAAATTATCAGGCAACAGGTAGCTACCGGGGGCACGGCGATCCCCTGGCAAGACCGCCAGGCCTTTGCCCAGCTGATGTTTGACCAATCCATCCGGGACTTTGAGCAATTGTCGGTACAGACTGAACCCGTATTTTTTGACCGGGGCATCGCCGATACCATTGGCTACCTGGAGCTATGCGGACTACCCGTGCCGGATTTCATGTGCCAGGCGGCCCACCGGTATCGTTACAACAACCGGGTATTCATTACACCGCCCTGGAAGCACATCTATACCGGCGATACAGAACGGAAGCAATCATTCGAAGAAGCAGCAGCTACTTATGAGATGATGGCAAAGGTGTACCAACAGCTGGGTTACACGCTGGTACGCCTGCCTTTAGATACGGTAGCGGCACGGGCAGCGTTCCTGTCGGAATTTCTCACTTATTAATACCAGAAAAACTATCTTTATCCGCATCATGATATTCTTCCGATGAGAGGATACCCACCGTAAACAGTGAAAAAAATAATGAAAAAACACCCGATGACACGTACTTCTTTTGCCAGGAAAGTAACGACTAGTCTATTCTTCGGACTATTAAGCCTGACCGTCGCCGCACAACAAAAGCCCAACATCATTATCATTTACGCTGATGACCTGGGCTATGGAGACGTTAGCTGCTACGGCATGAAAAAAATCAAAACGCCTAACATCGACCGCCTCGCCAAACAGGGCGTTCGCTTTACCAATGCGTATGCTACCTCGGCTACCTGCACGCCTTCGCGCTTTGGGTTGCTGACCGGCAAATATCCCTGGCGCCAGCGTAATACAGGTATTGCCCCTGGAGATGCATCCCTGATTATTCCTGCTGATCACCGTACCTTGCCCGGGATGCTGAAAGATGCCGGGTATCATACCGCCGCTATCGGCAAATGGCACCTGGGACTGGGCACCAAAGCGGGCATCGACTGGAACACGCATATATCGCCAGGACCACTGGAAGTTGGATTTACCTACTCCTTCATTATGCCCGCCACACTGGACCGGGTGCCTTGTGTATTTGTAGAGAACCACGACGTCGTAAACCTCGATCCGAAAGATCCCATCACGGTCAACTACCAGCATAAAATAGGGAATGATCCTACCGGCCTGGAAAACCCGGAAAAACTGCGCATGCATCCCGATCCACACCAGGGACATAACCAAACCATCGTAGACAGCATCAGCCGCATTGGCTGGATGAGCGGTGGCAACAGCGCCCGCTGGAAAGATGCCGACATTGCCGGTACCCTTACCGAAAAAGCTATTCACTTTATCGCCGACAATAAACAACAGCCCTTCTTCCTGTATTTCGCCAGCGGCGATATCCATGTACCCCGCTATCCACATAGCCAGTTCAGGGGGAAAAGCGGTATGGGCCTGCGCGGCGATGCCATCCTGCAACTCGACTGGACCGTAGGGCAACTTGTGAAAGCGGTAGACAGCCTGGGACTCACCAACAATACCATGATCATTTTTTCCAGCGACAACGGCCCCGTACTGAACGATGGCTACCTCGACCAGGCAGCAGCACTGGTAGGCAATCACCATCCCGGCGGACCTTTGCGCGGAGGCAAATACAGCGCCTTTGAAGCCGGCGCCCGGGTGCCTTTCATCGTAAAATGGCCCGCAGACGTAAAAGCCGGCGGTAACTCAGCGGCACTGATTGGCCAGATCGACCTGTTTGCATCGCTGGCACATTTAACCGGACAAACCCTTACCAACGCAGAAGAAGCACCCGATAGTTTCGACATGCTGGCACAACTGCTGGGTAAGTCGCACAACAGCCGTCCATCGCTGGTTACACACGCCGGCACCCTATCGCTCATTGAAGGTGACTGGAAATACATCACCCCGTCCAAAGGCGCAAAAATCGACAAGGCTGTTAATATAGAACTGGGCAACGATCAGGCGCCACAACTGTACCAGTTGGGTAAAGATGTGCACGAACAACAGAATGTAGCCGCACAGCACCCCGATAAGGTGGCCGAAATGGCTGCCAAACTGGAAGCCATTAAAAGCAAGGCAGGAAGCCGCTAATCATACACTACCATAGAAAAGGGGGCCCGCCACTGTGGCGGGCCCCCTTTTCTATGGTAACAACTAACGATGCGCATCGCGATAATGCTCCAGCAACACATCCCCGCCAAAATCGCGCTTCAGATCCCGTACCACCGTATGCGCATGGTTGGCATTATTCTGCGTATTATCGTATTCAATGATCAGGGTGGGTCCTTGAATCCGGTAGTAATAAGGCTTTCCGGGAATACGTTCCGTACTCCCCGCCCAGGCAAAGCTGAGCTGGTCCAGTCCCGCCTGCTGAATTTCTTTTAGCATATCGTCGGCAAACAATTTCGTATAGCGGTGCACGTACACGCTGATCAGTGCCAGCAATAACTGCCGACTGGCAGCGCTCATTTCGCTATAGTGAATACCTGCCGGATGTGCTATCATGGCTTGCCTGCTGGCCCCCGTAATAATTTCAGCAGGCGCTGCAGTGGCTATCAGTGCTTTCTCTCTTTCTGCGGTGGTCAATGCCTGGATTAAAGTAAACCCACGCACCGTTTCTTCCCGTAGTATCTCCTTGCCTTTGTCGACGCCTTCCGGCACAACAGCGGGATTGGAGCCAAGGAATGCCGGCGTTGCGGCCACCAGTTCGTTCTTATCTGCCGAAAAATTAAATGCCACATGATGCCCTTCAAATCGCCAGCCCCAGGTGGTATTAGCGCCTGGAATACCGAAAATAGTCACATAGTATTTTCCCGGATCACGGTAGGTATCATTGGCGGCTCTGTGTTCCAGGTCCTTCAATATCAGCTCCAGCTGCATAATATCATTTACCTTCTTTACCGTTGCCACACTTAGTGCCGTGCCCAGCAATGCCATCAAAGCTTCCCGTTGCGCGGTATTCAGGGCTTTCACCGCAATACCTTTACGGTCGTCGCGGGGAATGTAGGAGAAATGATACCGCTCACTGGTATCAAAAGGGAACAGGGCCTGGGATTGCTGTTCCGGGCTTAACAGGCGGATAAAATGCGTGGCGCTGGATGCCATACTTTGTGCAGGTACAACAGCTGGCAAAAGAATGACCATGATCAACAACAGGAAACACCGGTGCATAAGTGCAGGTTTATAACGTGGAAGAATAATCGCTATAAATATAATCGGAAAAAGCAGATCATACAAGGTCATAAAAAGATAAAAAAAATGATTACTTTAGAGATATACATCCCTTATAACCATCTATATGCCCCGAAACAATAGCCAGGTTGCCGCCAAGGCAACGATTGCCATATCTGACTTTACCAACGATACCAGGGTAACGAAAGCACTGGATACGCTGCAACTTACCTTCAATCCTGACAAGGGCGGCCGGCCATTTATTGTGTCCGATGTGCTCGACGACGCAGGACATCAGTATGTCAACCTCGTACAGAAGGGCGGCGGCGTACTGGGCATTGCGCTGATAGGCTACACCTATGTGCTGGAACAAATGAATATCCGTTTCCTGCGCCTGGCCGGCACCAGCGCCGGCGCCATCAATACCGCGCTCGTTACCGTAATTGACAACAAGCAGGATCCGAAGTCTGAAAAAGTGCTGGATGCCGTTTGTAAGCTGAACTTCTTTTCCTTCGTAGATGGCCACCCCGCTGCACGATGGCTGATTAAAAAGTTTATTACGAAAGATGATTTTGCGGCCAGAGCCAAAAGGTCGCTGCTATGGCTGCTCGGCACCCTCGCATTCTTCATCACCGCAGATGTGGTGTTGGTAGGACTTAGCAGCCACTACGCCGGCGTGGCCGT
Organism: Chitinophaga eiseniae; assembly: GCF_012641265.1. Classification (GTDB taxonomy): domain Bacteria; phylum Bacteroidota; class Bacteroidia; order Chitinophagales; family Chitinophagaceae; genus Chitinophaga; species Chitinophaga eiseniae_A. The sequence continues at coordinate 1,473,073 of NZ_JABAHZ010000001.1, forward strand.
ATGGGCTGGGCTTAGCTTCCTCCTCACCGGCTGCTGTACCCTGCTCATCGCTTTAGGCGTTTCCTATGTAGCTAATTTATTAAAGCGGTTAAAGAATTCCGGCTTCGGTATAAACCCCGGAGATACCTTCTACGACTGGATTAAGCAACGGCTACACGAAAATGGCGTAGATACGGTACAACAACTAAAAGACAAAGCGGGCACCTGCCCTAAGCTAACGTTGAGGGTAGAAAATGATGCCCGGCACAAAGACCTGTTCGGTGATGTGACGTTTATTACCTCCGAGCTGGTAACACAAAATAAAATACAGTTCCCGGCCATGTGTAACTTATTCCGCACCGATATCAACACCATGCAGCCGGCGGGCTTTATACGGGCTTCCATGTCTATCCCGGTATTTTTCGAGTCCTATATGATAAAAGATATTCCGGCCACCGATCCCAACATCATGGCGGCGTGGAAAGATACCTTTGAAATCAGCCAGCCACCGGAAACGGCGCGGTTTGTAGATGGCGGTATCCTTTCCAATTTCCCCCTCAGCATTTTCTATAACAACGATATTGCCGTTCCCCGTCTCCCTACCTTTGGTATAGACCTGGACGACAGCAAGCCGGAAGACAAAAGCCAAAACCCGTTCAACTGGTCGGCATTGGGATATTTTGGCCGCATATTCAATACCATCCGTAACTACTACGACAAAGATTTTCTACAGAAGAATAAAGTATATCAGCTGGGTGTGGGCAAAGTTGATTTATCGTCCGACCAGTTCAACTGGCTCAACTTCTTCCTGTCCGACAAAGACAAGATAGACATGTTTGCGCTGGGAGCTGAAGCGGCCTGCGAGTTCCTGACCAATTTCAGCTGGGATGATTATAAAAATCAACGCCGGGACTTACAACAACAATTGACCACGGTTAAAACGCCTTCCAATGTCAATATTGCTCACTGATGCCTGGTATTGGCTCTGCATCAGCATGGCCATCTTTCTCCTGACGGCCTTTATCATGGGCCGGCAAAGCAGGTATTTTTATACCATGGATGTGGTGCCGCGCCAGTTTAGCATCACGGACCTGCAACTACCCTCCTGCCAGAAGGAACTGGTAAACCTGATCAAAGGCATTTATACTATGCCTGCTGCCAACCGGCAACAAACATTACGGGCGTTGAGAGGTCAGTTGTGGGTGGATTTCCTGTTTATGCCAGCGGCCTATGGGAGTATTTTCCTGGTATGTATGAAAGTGGCGTCAAAAATGAATCCTGCCGGCACGCTTCTTTTTAGCATCCTGGCCTGGTTGCAGCTGCTTTGCTGGCTATGCGATATCGTCGAAAATATCTACCTGCTGCAAAAGATTAGTCCTAACGTTAGCGAGTCCACGAAAACGGTACACCGCGCCTACCAGCTCCTGGAAATCATCAAATGGGGATTTTCGCTGCTGGCCACCGTTTGCGGGCTATCCGCGCTTTTATTCTTTTGGGTAACAGGGAACTTTGCCGTTTCCTCCCTCCATTACCTGTTGATAATTGTTGGAGAGATAGTGGTATTTATAGCCCTGCAAAAGCTCCCAACCAGGGAGCCATCTCCAGCTACTTGAGTACCACTACCGGCACCCTGGCAGAACGGCAAAGCGCTTCGGAAATACTTTTATGGGTAAGATAATACAGGAAACTATGTTTACCCGGCAGCGCCACAATCAGCTGGGCCTCGTGAGCAGCGGTAAAATTGATGATACTTCCCAGGATATCTTTATCGTTGCGGTAATGCAGCTCGTGATGAAAATCCTTCAGGTATTCGTGCAGGTTACGCTCATCTTCCCGGAATTGTTCATCGGGATGCAGGTAATGCTCTTCCGGATCCACATTCAATACCATAAAATGCGTGCGCTCCCATAAATGCGGAGACGCTTTCAGTTTATTGAGTTTATCCAGCGAGTGCAGGGCATTAAAATCGCAGGGTACCAGGGCATTCTTTACGGGTTGGTAACGATATCCTGATGGCACCACCATGACCCGCACCGGGCTGGCTTTCGCTATAGCAATGATGTTACGTGAAATAAGGCTGTCATCTGCGCCATGCTCGCTGCCCAGCATCACCATCTCAGGACTTTCTTCCCGGATAAGCGCTATCACCGCTCTTAAAATGGGGACTTTACTGGTAACGATGTCCACTTTCATATCGCTTACAATGCCTGTAATCTCGTTCGACAAACCTTCCAGGTGCGTCATAGCCTCCTGGCGATGATCTTCCATAAAGTCATGGTTCACCGCACCATATTCTGCCGATACGACAATATCACTGAATACATTCTGGTAAAATGTTTTCAGTAAAATAATGCGTTTATACTCATAATCTTGGGCCCATGCGGCGGCAAAGCGGATGGTGGCCGCGGAGGTGTCGCTAAAATCTACCGGAACGAGTAATGTTTTCATAACTGTCTCTTTAATTCACCGGCGCCAGTGCTGTTATCAACGCCCTTTTATAGTATATCACCTGCTGACTAAAGTTAAGTAATAGTTCGAATTCAAACTATTTGTATCAGTTAAAAAACACCTATTTTCTTTACAAAAGAAGCGGTGCTAAATCGTTCCGTTTTGTACAATTCCCCCTCCTCCCTTCGGGTTAACTTTAGCCGTTCCATTTATTCACTGAATTTGATTAAATTACATAATATGAGATACCAGGAAATCAAGCCTGACACGCGGTTAATGCCTTATATAAAGTGCTATTACCTGTACGAATCAGATACGGAGGCAACCTTCGATGATACCGTATTTCCCAGCGGGAACCTGGAAATTATCTTTAACCTGGGAAGCGGCGCCTGGCAAACAGCTGAGGGGGCGCAGTATATCACCACTCCTTCTATTGAACTGTGGGGACAAATTACCCGGCCCTTACCGATCAGGTCTGTCGGGAAGAACACCATGCTGGGTATTCGTTTTTTCCCACACGCAGCCGCTTATTTCCTGGACGATAACATCAGTGTATTCAATAACCAGGTAAATGATTTTGGAGATATCAGCGGGCCGGCCATTCGTACGTTGCATGCACAGTTACAGGAGTGCGGGTCCTGGCAGCAGCGAATTGCCCTTGTGGAGGCTTACCTGTGCCGGCGCTTTTCCTTATCCGGCAAAAGAACCAACAACGTTACGATCGTTCATCATATCATGCAGGAATTGCGAAAAGACGACTTCTTCGACAACATCAGCAATGTAGCCCTGCGTTATGGTATCAGCTCCCGCTACCTGCAGAAATTGTTTCTGCAATACACCGGGTTAACGCCCAAATTATACAGCAAGATTCACCGCTTCCAGAATAGTTTACAACTCCTGTCCAAAAAAGACAGCTCCTTAACAGCCATTGCCTATGACTGTGGCTACTTTGACCAGTCGCATTTTATCAGGGAATTCAGAACCTTTACCGGCGCTACGCCCTCCGGCTATGCCCCCGAAAGCTCTCCTATTACGCTGGCAGCTACACTGAGTTAAACTGTTCTGATTTATACAATTCCACGGTTACCCGCTGCCCTAATTTTGCTATTAATAAAAATAGCAATGATATGTCTTCCAACTTTTCTTCTTTTCACGCACTGCATCATACTGGTAACCTGTTCTTATTACCCAACGCCTGGGATGCCAGGAGTGCCGCCCTTTTTGAGCAGCAACAGTTTCCGGCAATCGCCACTTCCAGTGCAGCGGTAGCTACCAGTCTCGGTTATGCCGATGGCGAAGGCATGCCCTTCGACGACTATTTCTTCGTCATCCGGCGGATACTGTCTACCGTAAAAATTCCGCTGTCGGTTGACCTGGAAATGGGATACGGCAACACCCCACAGGCCATTAGCGACCGCGTATTACAGCTCTGGGAGGCTGGTGTGGCAGGTATCAATATAGAGGATTCCCTGATCGAAAATGATACCAGGGTATTAGGAGATGCCGTTGTCTTTGCCGATACCCTGGCATTTATCAGGCGCAAGCTGGCTGCAAAGCAGGCCCGTCTTTTCATCAACGTCCGCTGCGATACTTACCTGCTGAACGTTGCCGGCAAGCAGGCAGCCACGCAACAACGCCTGGCCCTATACGAAGCTGCCGGTGCCGATGGCATCTTCCTGCCCTGTATTACTGACCCGGCCGATATTGCCGCTGCCGTGGCCGATACCCGCTTACCGGTAAATGTAATGTGTGTACCTGGTCTCCCCAACTTTTCCCGGTTACAGGAATTAGGGGTAAAACGGGTGAGTATGGGACCATTCCTGTTCAACAACGTTTATGACCGTATCGGGGCATTGGCTGCCGATATCCAGACCACACAGAGCTTCGCGCCTGTTTTCAGTTAAATCGTTTATTCACGCTTAAAACACCCATCATATGAATTTACCTAAACGGGCAGAAGATGCCCACGCAGCGCTGGCTGCCGCATTCAATACCGGCAACGTGGCTACCGTACTGAACATGTACGATTTCAACGGGATCATTGTTCCGGCACCCGATCAGCCGGTATCCGGCAGGGAAAAATTTGAAGAAGCCATCCGGTCTATCCTCGCCATCGAAGGGACGATGGAGATTAATACCGTGTATTGCCTGCAAACAGGCAATATTGCCGTAGGCAGATCGGAATGGTGTATTAAAAATGGAGAAGAGATAAAAATCAGTTCCAAAGGAGTGGAAGTGATGCAGCAACAGGCCGACGGCACCTGGAAAATATTAATTGACCATGCCTTTGGCGCCCTGGAAGATATGAAACCCCAAGGTTGACACAAAAAAACAGGTTGTCTCTTTCCAGAGACAACCTTGTACATAAGGGTTCCACAAAAGATTATTTCAGTATTTCTGATAATTTCTTCTCTAATCTTTCGCCCATGGCACCGATCTCTATAATGTTACCTTCCGGACTAATCAGAAAAGCAGCAGGAATAGCGGCTACACCGTAGTTAGCAGCTACAGGGCTTCCTCCTCCCTTCAAGTCAGACACCTGTGCCCATGGCATTTTTTCTTCTCCAATCGCCTGCATCCACTTGTCTTTTTTGTCATCCAGGGAAATAGATAAGATAGTGAATCCTTTATCTTTATACTTATTGTAGGTAGCACTCAATGCCGGAATTGCTTCGCGACATGGTTTGCACCAACTTGCCCAGAAATCCAGCAACACATATTTACCTTTAAAATCAGCCAGCGATACGGGCTTGCCGTCAGTGTCATTCACCGTGATGGCCGGCGCCGGTTTGTTCATTAAATTTGCCATGGAACTGCCACCGAAAAGCTGTGTCATCATTCTTTTGACAGTGAACGTATTCTTCGCATCCGGTCCCAGGCTAGCCAGCAGATCTTTTATCTCGTCTTTACTCAGTGTTTGCGACAGTTGGGCGTTGATCAGGAAAGACGACGCACCTGCATTAGGGTGTTTTTTCACCCAATCCAGCGCTGCTTCAGACATCGGTTGCATCAATTTGTTCATTTCCGCCTTGATCTGTACCTGCGCATCTTCATCTCCCAGTTTTGCTGCGTTTTCCAACTTTGCCTGCAGGGCTTCTATCGCTGCTGCTCCAGTTTCTTTCGACAGCACATTTTTCTTAATGTCTACCCAATCTGCCACAAATGGACTTCCGGTATAGGTAGCATTTTCGAAGAAAGGTCCATTGCCGGTGATATTTATTTTTCCGGCTTCCAGGTAAAGGAAAGTACCCTGTTCCTGTTTACCATTGGTACCTATCTGCAAAATATAGGTGGATCCTCCCTCACTCATATCCGCGTTAATACTGAAATGATCGTTCTTCACATAACCAGTATCAATAGTATTAGTTAATGGCCCCCACAAAAACACGGTATCACCCTGGGGCAATCCTTTAATCTTTACATCCAGTTGCAGCCGTTTCTGCGCGTTGGCCGTAAATGCCGTGCACAGGGCGAGTCCCAAAAGCATACCTTTATTCATACGCATCGTTTTAGATATTTTAGAATGATTGATAAATATTATTGTACCGTAACTTTTTTCAGTTGTAATAGGCTCTCTCCTTCTCCGGGAGCGTTATAAAGTAAAGTGGCGGGCCATTGTATGCCATGCTGGGGCTGGTAGCCGGCAAATTCGAGCCGGTCGTACAACAAGCCACCAACGGTACTTACAGGAGCGCATTCCTTTATCTTGTAGCCGGTTGTAACATCATAATAGTAATCCCAGCGACTGCCTCCCGGAGCCACAACATGCACCACATAAGCATTCATGCCATTTGCGTTCACCAGGTTATCATCCAGGGTGGTTTGGTAGCCTTGATCAAAAAAATGCAGTTCCGGAAATAAGGTGGCATTGCTACTCAGCTGCGCCTGTTGCGGGGCCGACAATGGCACTGCCTGACCCAGCCGCGTAAACTGTACGCCGGTATCGGAAGTACTGATATTAGCCAGCTGCATGTGGATCATGTTTAATGAAAGGGTCGTTTGCGTAGTACCCGGCTGCCATTGCTTTTTAAAGTCCAGTTGTGCATTTTCATTGCTGGTATAGTTGATAGTAGCCTGTTGCAGCTGCTGCAAAGCGGCCTTTCCTCCTATCGCCGACAGGTAGCGGTTAACCACCTGCTCCGCCGTTACGCGGGTGGTTACCGGCGTTTTAACACCGGTTCCTTTCCAGGTGTTATTGCTGCGGTCCAGGTCGGGAATGGCATTGGCCGGATCCAGGATCACCGTGGTTACCGGCGATACCGATGCATAGTGGAATGTATAAGTGCCTTTCTGTTGCCAGATGTCTACCGGCAAATGCTGCCGGTTCACGGTTCCATTGAACTCGCGTATTTCCACGGTTAACGGCATAGGCATGTTACGTTTAATTTCGATGGTGACATCGATACCCAATGCCGGATCCCCCTTCACATATTCCACTTGCCGGATAGCCGGATTTGATTTCCAGTCGGTCAAAAACCAACTGCGCCAGAACCAGCTCAGATCTGTTCCGGTGCCGTTTTCGATAGCCCGGAAAAAGTCGTTGGGGGTGGGATGTTTAAACGCCCAGTCTTTCACAAAAGACTGGAAAGCTTTGTCGAATCTTTGTTTCCCGATCACTTCGTTTCTCAGCACCCATAGGGCTACTGCGGGTTTCACATACATCACCATGGCCATGTCTTCCAGCTTTACCGAGGAAGCAGGTGTATTCAGGGTGGTGAGCTCTTTGGGCGTCGACAACCAGCCGACGGCGGTATTCACGTCAAAAGCAGGTTCGCCTTTCAGCGAATCGCAATTGACCAGGTTAATGAAAGTATTGAGCCCTTCGCACATCCAGCCATGTTTGCTGTCGGCTGCAATCATCATATTAAACCAGGTATGGCCGATTTCATGGTTGGTTTTTGTCCAGACCGTATTTCCGAAGCTGGAATTCGAATAATGTATTACAGATACTGCGGGACCGGCTACACCAGTAATGGAACCGGCTATATTAACAGCCGTTGAATAGGGATAAGGGACCCAATTATGGGAATACAGGCGGATGATATCTTTCATTTGCCCGGTGATCTTCCGCCAGTCGGGGTGGCTTTCCGGCGGATAGAGGGCCATTGCCAGCGTAGTGCGTCCATCGGGCAGGTTGACCCGTACGGCATCCCACAGAAATGCGGCAGAAATACCCCATATGCCATCTCCGGCATTGGGTGTATAAAAATGCCAGGTCTGTTGTTTGTTGCCAGCTACGGTATTACGTAGGTCCGTTTCTGTTCTCACCTGTATCACGGAATCGCTTTTCCAGGCCTTTTTGTACCGTTCCAAAACACCGGGCGATAATACCGCTTCGGGGTTCATCAGCTGCCCGGTGCCCTGCACGATGAGTCCTGCAGGCACCGTAATGCTGGCGTCGAGGTTGCCGGGTTCCACCAGGTAACCGCTTCCGGCTACATTCCAGCCCTGTACGGCATCGTATACGCATACACGGGGAAACATCCCGGAGAACTGGTAAACTTTTCCATGAGGCGTAGATAGTATGCCCATATAATCGGAACCGATTACCGGCAATACAAAGTCATACGCCACGGCAATAACGGCACTATGACCGGGTAATAAAGGAGCGGGCAATTGTACTTTGATGTAGTTACCTGCTTCCTCATAGATAGCTTTTCGCAGGGATTGTTTATCGTTGGCCACCTGCATAGCATGGATACGGCATCCATCCGTATATTCTTCCACGTCGAAACGCGCAACGCCCGCCTTCGTGATCATCGGCATACGCGCATCCTTCCGGAAGCGGTTCTGCGAAGCCTGCAGCCACACATAATCCAATGCCACCGGGCTATTATTGGCGTAAGTAATGTTTACAGTGCCCTGGATGGCCCGGCTGGCGGTATCGAAAGTAACCGCCAACCGGTAGTCTGCTTTATTCTGCCAGTAATGGCCACCTGGCTTGCCATCGGCAGTGCGGATGTCGTTGCCAGGTGGATAATTCAGCGGAGCAAAGGCCTCCGCCGGGTTGTAAGTGGTATCCTTATTGGACTGCGCGGCGCCAGCTGGTTGAAACAGCTGAAAAACACCCACCAGTAATATGGAAAATTTAAAATACAAGTGTGACAGTTTAGGTTTGAATGGCGGAAGGTGATTGGTTAGTTTCTGGCTTTATAGCAATTGGCCACTTTTTGTTCGAAGGCATTGTCGGGAGTAGGGTATCCCATGTTTCCATCCAGGATGTTGCCCTTATCATCGATGGCTACCCAGCGGGTGATACTATTCAGGCAATAGCGGTTAATGAATTCCATCGCCTGGGGGTCTGATCTGTCGCTACTCAGGAACAAATTGTTTTCCCCTTCAATGTGGTGATCTATGGAAAACTTTTTCAATATCGCTTTATTGGGCGCACTTGGTTCTTCCCAGGCAATAGTCAGGAATACGATATCCTTTTTGTCTTTATAACTATCTGCCAGTTTCCGGAAAGTAGGTAAAGCGGCAACACAGCCATGGCACCACATCGCCCATATATCTATAATCACTATTTTGCCTTTGAAATCTGATAAGCGAACAAGGTCCCCGTTATCATTTTTCAGCGCAAAATTATAAGCCGGTGTTCCCGGCTTCATTTGCAGATACGAATTATATAAGGAATCTATCGTATGCATGGCCAGTGAGCCAGGTTTCAGGGTAGCTTTAGCTGTTTCATAAACGACCTTCAGATCGGGTGTATACGCGTTTTGCCGTCCCTCTACCGTCATCCAGCCGATGGTTGATTTTTCCTTTATGCGGTCTGCCTTCCATGTCAACAGTCCTTCCACGATCAGCTGGTTGTCTGTGAGCGTTGAGTCTTGCAGTTTACGGGCAAGCATCCATACATATTCAACTTGCGTGGCAATACCTTCATCACCAATAGCAGAAAAAGCCGGTGCAGCACAATCAAATCCGTTTAAACACCAGTCTCCCAACTCTTTTGCAGTAGACGGCGTTTTAATGGGAGTTGCCACGTTGATGCGGAGCAACAACTGCTTAGATTGTTCAAATGCCTTGAGCGCTGCCAGGTTATCTGCCTTGCTCACTTTAGCTGCGCTGATCAGCTTTGCTACCTGTGCTGAGGCATCTTTGATAAATTCATCTGCCTGTTGCGTAGTGGTTACGGCAGCACTGGCATACAAGCTGTCTATCAGGTAAGGTAATACCTGCCTATTGGCATCCTTTCCATTGCCTGCCAGGCGAAACCGGCCTGGCATCACTTTTCCCAGGTTAGTATACTTGGGCAACAGTTCAGCTTTAACCTGGTCGCCGGCATTAACAAGCAGCGGGCAACTATTCAGGTAAATGATCTGGGTACTGGCGGGTAATTTCCGGGAGAACGCTGCTGTTGGCTGATCTGTTTTTACAAAGAACGTTTCGCTTTGATAATGTTGTTTGTCATTCAGCGAATTGAAACTGATAATTCCACTAAATGCCGGTGGGACACTCACCTTCACATCGAGGGTAGTATTTACCACGGGAGCGGCTGCAGTAGCTCCTAAGCCACACAGCATCATTATAGAAAAAAAACGCGCAGTTTTCATCGTGCAGATTTTTGGTTTAAGTAAAGGCAAGGGATTAACAAAAAAGGGTGAAGCAAAAACCGGAATTATTTCAGACCGGCAACACAAAGCTGGTTTCAGGCCGATCCTTCCACGCTGGGGCAATACTATCCCTTGTCTGCAGTGCTAAGTCAGACAATGAGTCAACTCACGTTTTTGACGATGAGGGAAAATACAGGAGCGCTGTTGACCAGGTATTGTGTATAGACTAATTATGGTTACCTATCGCCTGCAGGTCAACGCCCAGGTCTTTATAAAAATTGATGACAGCATTGTACTTCGCTAATACCAAACCTTTCGTATCGTAAGCAGGGCTCAAAAAAGTAGTATCCAGCTCAGCCTTTGTATGTGTGGTAATCATCCCTACAAAGCCGGCAAAATCAGTGGCCTCACTTTTGTCTAACGCGTCAATATCATTGAATGTTTCTACTAATCCTTGTGCCCCCATATCCCAGCCAAGGCTAAAATAAGATTCCGGTAAATACTTCAGGAAGTCTGCCGGTATTTTGAGTGCTCCTGACCGCATATTCTGCAAAGCATAGGCCCTGTGCAAATACCCTCTTAACTCTTTTAACCGGCCGGGTAATTGTTGCTGCAGCGTACTGTCGGCCCATCCGACAGCCATCATCGTGCTGCTCGCCAGGACGCCAGGAACCGACCGGCCGTAAGTAGTTCTATTGGTCCACATGGTATCTATAGCAGCTGCGAGCAGGATTCTAAACGGCATTGTTTTCTGCAAAAAGCTTTCCGGGTAGAAATCAAGACATTGCGACTTAAAAAAACGAAGCGTATTAGCCACATAAGCGGGGTTTGCCTGGGTAGCGGTGGCTCTAAGGTAATGGGTGTAATCGTATCCAAAATCCCGCGGCGTAAATTTGTACAGGATATATGCACCATATTGCTTATGGAATGCCACAATGGAGTCGTCGTAGGGTTGATTACCCTGTGGCAGTGTATAAAAATCCGGTACAGTATCTGCCATCACTTTTTCTTTCTGACAGGAGGATATTGTCCACCACAATAATGGCAATAATACCAGCATGATATTGCGTACTAACGAATGGCGCATAAAATTTCTTTTTTGCATGAACAGCGATTGTTATTGTGGTTGTCTTAAATTAACCAGTTGAGGATTTTGGATTAAAGACAAATTCCGAAGTAATACTTCATTAGGAATGGGCAGTACATACTGTGGATCACGCCTGGCCAGTGTAAACACCTGGTTTCCTCCACCAATGATCGGCGAATAATAGTGGGTAATAGCGGGCATGCCGTACCGCCGGAGATCCATCCATCGGTGAGTGCCCTCTGCAAAAAACTCTCTTCTACGCTCATCGCGGCACATTTGCAACAACTGGTCAGCCGGGTGTGTCGTCCAGGGGGTGAAATTTCCTGCACTGAATCGTTTGGCGCGAAGCGTATTTAAACTTTTCAGTGCTTCCTGCGCGCCATTGGCATCTCCCTTTGTTTTATAAAGCTGTACGTACGCCTCTGCCCTGTTCAGGTAGGCCTCCGAACTGCGCCAGCTACTACCCATGTTCATCTGGCCCTGGCTGTTAGGGACTCCACTGGCGGTATTTTTCATCTGTGAGAAGTCAGCAGTTACATATTGTTTCAGCCAATCCGGGGTAACATAAAAGTAGATCCCATTCCGGAGGTCATTCGGTTCAAACTTACTTACCAGGTCGTTTGAAACATCATAAGCGCCGGGCACACCGGTTATGGTATGTTCTAATACGGATCCATAATACCAGATGGTTTCCACATTGCCTATACCTACAATTGGTTTTTCGTCCGCATTGGGATCTCCCCATCCGTTGAGCTCCATCAACTGTGGATGATAACTAATAACATAGTCGGCATGAGCAATCGCTTTATCCCATTGTTCCATGTATAAATACACCCGGCTGGCCAATAAATGCGCAGCCACGTGTGAAATACGGAATAATTTCTGATCAGATTTATTCAGCCCCAGGAGATAAATGGCGCTATCAAGGTCTGTAGTGATCTGTGTATATACCTCTTTCACCGTATTTTGCTTCGGTAGCACTTCAGACAAATTAGGGTCCAATTTAAGCGGAATACCGACGCTCTTATCTGGCGTAGTGGTAGAATCGTTATATGGCTTCGCGTATAAATTGACCAGCATAAAATTATAAAATGCCCGTAAAGCATACGCCTCCCCTTTATACTGAGCTTTTTCAGCGTCGCTGCCAACCGACTTATCGAGGTACTGCAGGGCTACATTTACCCCTAAAATCAGGCGATAATAGGTGCCCCATGAATTAAAGTTTTTCGCATCACTGCTCCCGGTCCTGTTACATACATCGATAAAATTCGGTTGCCACTGAAATGCACCTGCATTCGCCGTAATCACTGCTTGTTGATCTGCCAGCGGCTGGCCATTGTAGCACTGGATATCATCATCCATCATAACCAGATAGGGCTGCATCAGCGTATAGTTATCCGGGTAGCCGTTAGTATATAGGATCTCTCCAAAATCTTTGGTAGTTTTTGGAATAACATCCGACTGAGAACGTTCTTCCAGAAATTTCTTGCAGGACATCAGGCTCAATCCTGCTATGGCGATGACTATGATCTTTTTCATACACTCGTTTTAAAAATTCACATTCATATTGAATCCATACTGCCTGGTAATAGGCAATGCAGTGGTACCAACGCCGTCAATTTCCGGATCTTGTCCGTGTAACTTACTGCTGGCCACCGTAAACAGGTTATTAATAAAAAGCCCGGTGGAGATACCCTTTACGCCTATTCTCCGTACCACTTGCTGCGACAGGGTATAGTCAAATCTTATACTGCGGCAACGCATAAAGCTGTTGTTCACCACTCTTAAATCAGATTGATTATAGGCAGAATACACGTTATCAGGAAAATCCCCAAATGTTGTATTCGTTGTTATGTCAACAATAGCAGGTACGTTGGTTGTTTTTTCATCGCCAGGTTTACGCCAGCGGTTAATCAATTCTCTACTCACATTGGTAAAAGGCGTTGGTACGCCATCCATTGCCTGGACCTGTGTAGTCAATGGGTTCAGACGTTTGTGGCTGCCCAGCGCATAATAAAAATCCGCCGTAGTGGAGAAACTTTTATACCTGAATGACATGGAAAAACTCCCATTAAATACTGGCTGCATCTGGCCGGAATACACCAGGAAAGTAGTGGGATCATCTTTCTGTGTTTTCCCATCCGGGTTACGGAAAGTGGGAACACCGTTCGTACCATTCAACCCTGTATAGATATAAGAATAGAAACCACTTATTGGCCTGCCGGGAACAAACGCTCTACCATTTAAATAGTCAGCATAATTGTTCTGGAAATCGTTGGCGCCGATCTGGTTGAAATTCTTGCTATTAATAAAACTCAGGGATAAATTGACGTTCTTCCCGCGCAGCACCTCTACCCCCAAATGGAGTTCCAGCCCCTGGTTGGTAAGTGTGCCTGCGTTTTTGTACATGTCACTCATTCCATATTCATAGGGCAATATCCTGTTAACGATCAGGTCTTTACTGCGCTTCATGTAATAATCTGCATTCACACTCAGGCGACGATCGAATAAAGACAGGTCGACTCCAAAGTTCCACTGATAAGTTTTCTCCCAACGCAAATCGGGATAAGGCAAACTCTTGATGCCTAATAACGGTATCCCTGTAACCTGATTATAATTGTCCTTTGCTACCGGCAAATAAGAAGCGATTAGCTCCGGACCTACAGCTGTCACTACATTTCCCTGTGTACCAAAAGTGGCCCTCAAATCCAGTCCACTGAAAATACGGCTGGTTTGCAACCACGATTCATTGGTGACATTCCATTTTCCTGCCAGGCCGAAGTTGGGTAAAAATTTAGCATTAGAATACTGGCCAAACCTGTTGGAACCATCGGTACGCACAGTAGCACTAAATACATAACGGCTATTCAAACTGTAAGTGGCAGTACCAAACATAGACAACGTGTTGGTAAGCGCCCTGGTGAGCGTTGTTCTGCCAAGGGCAAACTGGCTGCCAGGACTGGGATAAAAACTCATACCGCGGTCAGGAAAATATCCCGGTTGTGTGATGGATAATCCTTTTATCTGGCTGGAATTAATTTCAACCCCCGCTGAAGCAATAAACTGATCCCGGTCTTTAAACAGGCCGGTGTTATATTCCAACATATTACGGGTATTCAGCGTCAATACATTTTGATTGGCGATAACGGCGAGACCTCCGTACGGCAATGCTGAGCCAGCTACCTGTTTGTCATTTGGCATATAAGCCAGGTCCCATCCACGCCTGTCCGACACAGATTTGCTGCCTTCATAAGCCGCCTGCATAGACTCCGCAGCATCTGTAATAGCACTGGAAGTATTTCTGAATACAAGGCCTTTCGTAATTTTATAACTCAGTCCCAAACCCACAATGAGAGACCTGATACTGCTATTATTTTCCGTTTGGGCCAGCTCATTCAGCATATTGAACGTGATTGGAGGAGGCTTGGGTAAAACACCCATCCCGGATACATTAACCGGGTAAGTGAGACTTGGATCCAATATCCTGGAAGTCTGCAATGCATAGTTCAAAGGATTTACGCCAGGATAATATCCCTTTGACTCACTATAGTTCCCCATTAATTTGAAGTCCACGGTCAGTCTTTTAGTGGCATCAGCATGGACGGCCAGGTCGGCAGTGTACCGTTTATTTCCATCCAGCTGGGCTGCACCTTTGCCGTCACTATAACTAATGGAACCATAGTAGGTCGTTTTTCCTGCGCCTCCACCCATGCTTACCCCATGCGTCATGTTAAAAGCATTTCTAAACAACACCTTGAACCAATCAGTATTATTGGTTTGCAGCTTACCCACAGCTGTTTTGAACTGAGACTCCGTAATCCTCCTGGCGTTGAGCGCCTGCATCAAACCTTCATAAGAAATATTCTCCGAAAGGCCATTATTGGAATTCTGCAGCAGGCCATCAGCATACAGCTCTCTCGACAACTGTACTCTCTGTTGAGAATTCATCAGGTTGAGATTACTGTAAGAAGGACGTTGCTGAAAGGAAAGGCTGGTATTGTAAGATACCTGCATAGGTCCCGCTTTTCCTCTTTTGGTCGTTACCACGATCACCCCATTGGCTGCACGCACACCATAAATAGCAGTTGCCGCCGCATCTTTCAGGAAAGTAATTTTTTCAATATCATAGGGATTCAGGCCGCTGATAGCGCCTCCCAACAGGGAGAAGTCACCGGACTGCGCATCCGAAACAACGTTATTCAATTGGGTCGCAGAAATATCAACCGGGTCAGGCCTCACTACATCATCGATTACCCATAGCGGACTTGCATTCCCTACAAATGTAGAAGTACCGCGCATACGAATGGTAGGACGGGCGTTTACACTACCGGAACTATTTATGATCATCAGGCCGGGCACTTTACCCTGTAACATTTTGTCGATAGACATTTGCCCGGGTTGTAATGCTTCCGCAGCGGTCAGCGTAAACACTGCGGCAGTAGACATACGGGCATCGATTTTCTGATACCCGTTTACTACCACCTCGCTGATCGCCTGTGCCGCTGTGTCCAGCTTAATTTTCATAAATACTTTCTCCGCCTCCGCTCTCGTTACCGTACGTACCACTGTTTTCATACCCAGCATGGATACACGGAATTGCTGATGCTCCTTCATCCACAGGGAGAATACTCCGTCAATGGCAGTGGTGGTACCATCCCGGGAACCCAGGACCTGTACGGTAGCTCCCGCGAGCGGTTCTCCATCTACAGTATATACCTGCCCCAACACGCGAAATGCCACATCTTTTTCAGAAATTTTCTCATTCGCTGATGCTGGCTTTTCGGCATAAATAACCACACCTCCCAGGTCCTCAATAAACTCCAGACCACTGTTGGCCAGCACCCGTTTCAGCAGTTCCCGGAGGGTACCGTTCTTCTGATCTACGGTTACTGCCGGCCCTTTACGCACCAGGTCATTGTTATAGGTAAACCGCAACTTCGTGATGGTACGAATTTCCTTTAACACCGTGGGCAAAGGCAATCCGTTGGCATGATACGTGACCCGGCTGTCCAGCACGGAATAACTACCCTGCGCCCGTACAATACCGGTAACCAGCAATAAAAAGCATAGCAGCAGTAATGGCACGGCATAGCCCTGCATGACCCTCCTGAATGAAGGTAAGCCCGACATTTTTTTCATTTTGGTTTGATATTAAAGATTAAACTCCCTGCGTAGCCTTACACATGACAGTAGCCTGTTGCAGTGTTTCTACCCGATTTTTTTCATTTTCCTGTTTGCCCGGAATGGCTTACATAAATGGTTCTGCCCTGTACCCGGAATTTAACATCGCCGTTGGTGAGACTGATACGATCCAGCACCTGCTGCAGATCTTCCGGCGTACGCATGTCCAGTGTAAAACTTAATTTTTCTAATGATGCATCTTCAAACTTAAATTCGTAATCGAAGCTACGCCCAAGGCTGTTCAAAATGGTTGATAAACTCGTTTCTTCAAAATAAATATCGCCGTCTTTCCAGGCTGTAAAGATTCTGGTATCTACTATCTGTTGTTGTAATGTTTTCGTTTGACTGTTATAGCTGGACTGTTGACCAGGCGATAACACCACATTTTGTCCATCTGCTATGGTACTTACCTTACCTGATGTAAGGGTGGTTTGTATACTCACCGTATAGGTGTTTACATTGAAAGCGGTACCCAATACATTGATGGCCACCCCTTTTGCATGTACGATGAAAGGTTGTTGCGGATTAGCCGCCACTTCAAAGAACGCTTCCCCTTTTACCTGTACTTCCCGCTTAAGTCCATTGAAGCCGGAAGGATATACTAATTCTGATTCGGCATTTACACAAACTCTGGTACCATCGCTCAATACTACCCGGATGGTATTTCCCCGGGGTACTACCAGGGTATCCTGTTGTGGCGTGGCTGCTCCATTGTTGCCTGCCTCATATACCACTTCGCTATTATTAGCCCTGATGGCTGTGCCATTCACATTTTGTACAGCGGTACCGGCACTATCCAGGGTCATTACCTTTCCATTGGATAAATGGATCTGTGGCCGTACGGAAGGTTTCAGATCCGCTTTGGCCATAAGGCCGGAAGATTTGCCTGTAGAGCGGTGATGTTGCCACCATAGTCCTGTTCCAACTACCAGCGCCGCTACGGCAGCTGCTACGGCTACTCTACGTCTCCAGCTTACTTTCATTGGCCGGTTGTCGCGTGCTGCTACAAACCGTTGCCATCCTTCTTCTGTCGGGAACTTCTCTGCCGATTGCACCCGGCTCTTCATCTCGCTGGCTGCCCGTAACATGGCCTGCTCCTCTTCATTCAGAGAGGCAGTATCCGCATTTTCCAATGCATCCAGTAGTTTGTCCCAATTTATGTCCTTGCCTGGTGTATCCATAACGATCTGTATTAAAGGCAACCGCGTTTTAAAAAAGGGTGAAGGGAAATCAATATTTATCTAAAAAAAATAAAAATGAGATATAAATGATCATCCACTCGCACTCCTTTCTCAGGTATTGGTAAGCTAGTTTGATTTGTGTTTTAACGGTATTAACAGATATATTCAGCTGGTCGGCAATGTCTTTATATTTAAGATCATCGCGGTTGCTGAGTAAAAAAATACGTTGGCGCTGTACGGGTAAACGGCCGATAGCCGCCCATAGGGCGGCATTTCGTGTTTCTTCGAGTTCTTTATCATCTTCCGGAGGCGGTACTCCATCATCCACAAAACCGGATGGATCATTGAAAATGACTTTACCCTTTTTTTTCAGGTAGTTCAGGCAAGCATTACGTACGGCGCGGGCGGCATAACTTTTAAAATTTTGCGTAATCTGGATCATAAAGCGCTTGTCCCAGCAATAGAGGAAGAAGTCCTGGACAATATCCTTGGCGGTGTCTTCATCCCCTACTACATAGTAAGCGGTAGCGCATAAAAAAGAATAATGACTGCGGAATAACTCCTCAAACGCAGCCGGCTCCATCGAATTTGGTTGATACATATCCCCTTGGCACCCTCCGTATATTTATCAACGCAAAATAGGCTAAAATCCCGAAAATTTTCTGCTTTCGGGCTATTTCCCTATCATATCCGTGAGGATGTCTACTGTTCCGGCCAGGTACCTGTCCTTCGTGTAGCTATTCATCCATTCCTGGTATTTGGCCAGGTTGTCCGGTGTTGCATCTTTTATGGAGGTGCCTTTTATAGTCAGTTGTTTATCAGCAGGCAATTTCACGGCCTTGTCAATAGCGTCGTTATAAAACTGGGTTTCGTTCAATTGTTGCTTAAACATATTTTTCTCCAGGCTGTATACCGGCGCATCATGCGCCCGCAGCCACTCTACATCGCGTTTCACCACGTTGAATGCGCTGTCGCGGTTAATGCGATCCTGCGCAGCAACAGCCACTTTCTTTAACTCCACTTCATCAGGATAAGGCACATAGTAGGCCTTTTCAATGGTATCGGCTACCAGCGCACTTTCATTGTCACGCTCCTTTATCTTCGCATAAGCCCGGCGACTGGGGAAAATAACGTCGGGCGTTACGCCATTCAGCTGAGTAGTATGCCCATTAATTCGGTAAAATTTCCTGATAGTTAATGCCAGGCTACCATAGCTGATATCGGGGATTCCTTTGGCGGCGTCGCCCAGCTTACCCATTGGATAGGTAGCCTGCATGGTACCCTTTCCGTAAGAAGAAGGACTTCCTACAATAATGCCCCGGCGATAATCCTGTATAGCAGCGGAAAAAATTTCAGACGCAGAAGCACTGCCTTCATCTACCATCACTGCCAACGGCCCCTCATACAATGGCTTGTCGCCATTCTGGATAGGATAGCTCCCTAGCCGCGTACGATCTCTCTCCAGTACCACCGGCCCTGTTTTCACAAACAAACCAGTCATAGCTACTACCTGGTCCAGCGAACCACCAGGATTACCCCGCAGGTCGACGATGATGCCGTTCACCTGCTGTTGTTTTAATTTCTCTACTTCGGCGGCTACATCTATGGCACAACGCGCACCATCGGTCCGGGTCTGATCCAGGTAAAACTCCGACAACTGGATGTAACCGATCTTCCTGGCGCCATCTATAATCACGGCACTTTTAGCGGCATTACCATCTTCCTTGATCTCTCCCCGCTTTACGGTTACCTCTTTCTCCACACCAGTACTTTTACGGACCAACAATTTCAACGTAGAATTATTCTCTCCCCGGATCATCTTCGATACGTCTACAATACTCATCCCGGTAATGTCTATCATCGCGCCCGTTCCATCGCTCAGGCTAAGGATATGGTCTTCCGCTTGCAGCAATCCGCTCCGGGCTGCAGTGCCTCCGGGCATCACCCGCTTGATCACCACATCACCCTCTTTAGAGATGAGCTCCAGCCCTAACCCGTAATAACGGTGCGTCATCATCGACTCCCGTAAGCCGGCATCTACCGGCGCCATATAGTTGGTATGTGGATCCATTTCCAGGGTAATCGTATTCATATAAGCACTGAAACGATCGTCTGAGGCGGTGTTGCTGAGGAGACTTTTAAACAGTCCATCGGTAGACATCAGCACGGATTTCCGCGCTTCTTTTTCGGCTACCGCGTCAGATTTATCTTTGTCCTTTTGTTGTATCTCCAGCATTTTCTTCAATACCTGGTACTTCAGGCTTTTACGCCATACTTCCCGGCGGGCGGCTTCATCGGCAGGATAAATGGCATTGCTGCGATCGGGCTGTATGGTTTCCCTCACCTTAAAATTCATAGGTTGCGCCAGGATGGTACGGTATACCTCCTGCAATTCCCTCAAACGTTGCATAGATACGGAATAGATGGCATTGAAATATTCCAGGGAAGGATTTGTCAGCTCATCATCTATCAATGTTTCATATTTGCGCAACGCATCTACATCGGATTGCAGCAAGGTATTTTTATTGGCATCCAGTGCCTGTAAGTACTTCTTCCAGATGATACGGGAAAACTGGTCGTCCAACGCTTTGGGAGCATAGTGCTCATTGCTGATACGCTTCATCACCAGGCGTATCACATTTTTCCTGTTCACTTCCTTATCTTCCTCCGGAGTGTTGTTTGCATAAGCAGTCAACCCCACCGCCAGCAGCGGCAGGAAGCGCCAGTATTTAGCCATTGTCATATTACAATAATTACAGTTTTTGTAAATATTACCAGTACTGCTGGTAACGATACTGCTATTAAGGCAACACAACTACAAAAAAGGGTGAAGGAAGTAAAAAAGGAGTGGAAGAGTTAGGCATTATCGTTAGCCCCGGGGAAATTCTTCAAATTCCGGCGAAACACGGCGCCGTGTTCTTTACTATCATCTACCGCCCATACCGCCATGGCATACAGCACCGGTTTTAATCGCATGCCTGTTTTGGTTAAACTGTAGGTTACATGCGGTGGCACCACCGGCATGGCTTTGCGCTGTACCAGCCCATCGGCTTCCAGCTGCTTCAACTGCTGTATCAGTACCTTTTCTGTAATAGCAGGAATAGCTCTTCTTACATCACTATATCGTTTGCTGCCCGATAGTAACTGGAACAAAATAATAGGCTTCCAGTAACCACCTATTTTCTCCATCACATAGGTAACCGGGCATTCTTCAAAGGCGGATCGCTTATTTTCCTGGATCGTGGATTGTTCTTTTATACGTGCCATTTTTATACATACTTTAGGGTAAGTACTTGTACAAAAGTAAGTACTCTTTTACTTTTGTGCAAGTAAAATTTATAATCATGAACATCACTATTACAGGCTCGCTGGGCAACATCAGCAAACCATTGACTGAACAATTGATCGCTAAAGGACACCGGGTAACCGTGGTAAGTCATAACCCCGAAAGAGCAGCCGCTATTGAAGCATTAAAGGCTATTCCCGCTATTGGCGCTATAGAAGACGCCACCTTTTTACGCCGTGCCTTTGAAGAGGCCGATGCCGTATATCTCATGATCCCCCCGGGTTACGCCGCAACGGATATCCACGCCTATATGAAAGCGGCCGGCGACCGCTATGCCACTGCTATCACCCAGGCCGGCGTTAAATACGTGGTAAACCTCAGCAGCATTGGCGCCCATACGCCCGATGGCGCTGGCCCTGCAGGCGCTAACTACTATATAGAACAACAGCTCAATGCACTGGCCGGCATACAAGTATTGCATCTTCGCCCCGGCATGTTCTATAGCAACTTCCTTGGCAGCATTCCCATGATCAAACACCAGCGGATCATTGGCAATAACTTCGATGCAGCTACGCCTGTTGTACTATCACATCCGGCAGATATTGCAACAGTAGCCGCCACCGCATTGGATACACTCAACTTCAGTGGTAAAGAAATCCGCTATGTGGCCAGCGACGAAAAGACCGGTGCGGAAATAGCCTCGCTGCTGGGCGCTGCAGCCGGACAGCCCGACCTCGCCTGGGTACACTTCCCCGACGAAGCCCTGCTGGCAGGCCTGATGGAATCCGGGTTATCAGAACAAATGGCCAAAGTATACGTGGTAGAAATCGGTGTGGCCCTGAGAGACGGCTCCCTGCTCAATGACTACCGTCAACAGGAAAAAATTGCCTTCGGTCCGACCAGCTTTGCAGATTTTGCACGGGAATTTGGAGAGATTTATAAAAACAACTAACTTAATTTCAATACGCTATAATTATTATTAAATAAAATGCGTTTATCCTGTCCATACCAGGTCCATTGAGTTGTTATTAGGCAAATAACAATTAAAACTTAGCATCATGAAAGACTTCTTATTTGTGTACCGCTCAGACTTCAGTAACCGGCCTCAAACATCGCCGGAAGAAATGCAGGCCAATACCAAACGTTGGATGGACTGGATAGGCACCATTGCTGCCCAGAACAAACTGACCGACCGCGGCAACCGCCTCGACCTCAACGGCAAAGTACTCCGCCCCGATAATATGGTAACCGACGGTCCATATACTGAAATCAAAGAATCGCTGGCCGGCTATTCCATCGTGAAAGCGAATTCACTGGAAGAAGCGCTGGAACTGGCCAAAGGCTGCCCTATCCTCACTGCAGGAGGTAATGTGGAAGTAAGGGAAATCAGCGTCATGTAAGATACGCACGCAAGGCTGCAAAGAAGCAAAGACGCAAAGAAATATCCTTTGCGTCTTTGCTTCTTTGCAGCCTTGCGTGAAAGATTTATTTTTGAGGAAGCCCTTATGTCATGGATGAAAGAGAGCTCATACCACACCTGTTCAGAACGGAATACAGCAAGATAACTGCTGTATTGTGCAGGCTGTTTGGCTTTGAACAAATAGAAACTGCAGAAGATATTGCCAGCGATACTTTTTTATCAGCCTCTGAATTGTGGGGACTAAAAGGATTACCAGAGCACCCTGTGGCATGGTTATATACTGTGGCAAAAAACAAAGCGAAAAACTACCTGAAGCATCAGGCTGTCTTCCAACAGAAAATTACCCCACAACTTAAGCACCAGGTAACGGGAACGGATATACCGGAAATAGACCTGTCGCCCCAAAACATCCACGACAGCCAGTTACAGATGATCTTTGCCATCTGCCATCCGGCTATTACGGCGGAAGCACAGATAGGCCTTGCCCTGCGCATCCTCTGCGGATTTGGCGTCAACGAAATTGCAGATGCTTTTTTAACCAACCGGGAAACCATTGCCAAACGGCTGCAACGGGCTAAAGACAAACTCAGAACAGCACAGGTAGCCCTTACCTTTCCGCCACCTTCGGAAATAGACAAGCGACTGGAAACAGTGCTCAGAACATTGTACCTCCTTTTCAACGAAGGCTATTATTCCAGCAGTCACGATAACACCCTGCGAAAAGAACTGTGCTTTGAAGCAATGCGCCTCACAAAGCTGCTGTTGGATAATCCCGCCACCAATCAGCCCTCAGCCAATGCCTTACTGGCCCTGATGAGCTTTCACGCCTCCAGGTTTGATGCCCGCATCGATAACACCGGGGAAATTGTATTGTACGCCGATCAGGATCCCAACCGCTGGGACCAGGCCCTGATCCAACAGGGCGAACACTTTCTGAATATCGCTTCTGAAGGAGATAAACTATCCAGGTACCACCTGGAGGCCGGCATTGCCTGGTGGCATACCATCAAAGCCGACACGAAAGAAAAATGGGAATGTATCCTGCAATTATATAATCACCTGCTACAACTGGAGTATTCTCCCATGGCGGCATTGAACCGGACCTATGCCCTTTCGAAAGCCAATGGAAAAGAAGAAGCCATTGCCGCGGCAGAAAAACTGGCGCTGGATCATCTTCACCTGTACCAGTTATTAATGGGAGAATTGTACCAGGAATTGTCACCGGCTAAAGCCAGGGCACATTTTGAAAAGGCTCTGCAATTGGCTGCTTCCGCGGCCGATAAAAAAATTATTGAAGCCCGCCTACGCGGCTGCGCCGACTGATCATTGGATTATTGATCCTGCCATTCCATCTGGGGAACCACCACCGCCTGCCTGCGCACCTTCCTGTCTGCCAGCACTTTTTTGCGGAGCCGCAACATAGGCTGCTCTACTGCCAGGTGTATCATCCAGGCCGCCAGTATCGCCGTCACCACACATAACAGCATCATCAACGTACTCTCCCGCGCCATCCCGGTTTTGGCCAGCAACGGCTGTACCAGGTGTATTACGCCTTTGTGCGAAAGATACAATACAAAAGATACCCTGGCTATCAGGGCCGTAATCCGGTTATCACGGTACAGGATACACGAAGGACTCACCGCCGCCATCACCAGCAACCCGTAGCCCAGCGCTACTACCGGGAACCCGAAGATAGACGCGCCAAAACTACTCTGCGTATCGCATAGGAACCAGGCGCCCGTCAGCACCAGCAACCCTGCCACCAGCCATGCATTTCCATGTTGGCCAATACGCGCCTGTATAGCCGGACGAAAGATAAACAAAGCGGCAATACCCACGCCCGCGAGCAATCCATCCAGGCGGGTATAGGTGGGATAATACATATTCATATACCAATACATCCAGGCATCATCCTGCCCGGCGTGCGGCGCAATCAACCGGTACCAGCAAAACAGGCGGATCGCAAATCCAGCGATGAACATGGCGAATAACAACCACCCTCCTGCTTTCACCCTTTTTGTACGGATCAATAAAAACAAGGTGAACGGAAACAGCAAATAAAAATGCTCTTCTACACAAAGCGACCAGACATGCGAGAAGGTGCCAAATATCTTCAGGTTCAGCCCAAAGTTTTGGGTAAAAGTCAGGTACCGCCATAGTGGCAACAAGGTTTCCCGCTCCCAGAATGCCGGCACCAGGAAGTAAATACTTAGTATCAGCAGGTACGGAGGAATGATCCTGAAAAATCGTTTGATAAAAAATTCAGGGAAAGAAACCGGCTTCCCTTGCGCCATGGTGACAAACAGCTGCGAGGAAATCAGGTACCCGCTCAATACAAAAAACAAGTCCACTCCCGACCAGCCAAAATGTATCACGTCATCTAACCAGGCAGGATGCCCAAACATCCGGTAGTGATACAACAGTACCATTAAAATGGCCAATGCCCGTAAATGATCCAGTCCATGCAGTTGCTTCGACGCCGGGATAGCGGTTTCCGTTTTCATATCTATCCGTTAAAATGCTTAGTTGAGTAATTGTATTCTTTGCAATAGTGCCTGGTAATAATTTTCCAGGCCATCGGGATGAGTTTCGAGGAACAGGTAAGGCTCTATCAGCTCCAGTTCCATCAGTACCAGTTCCCCTTTCGACATCACGCCGTCTACCCTGGCATAGAGTGTTTGCGGCGCAAACTGCGTTACAAACTTAGCGGCAGCAGTTACCTGTGCTGCTGTAGCCGCAGTAGCATGTGTGCTGCCGCCATGGTATTGCTGTACGCGGAAATCGCCGGCTTTGGGCACTTTCAGCAGGCTGTGACTATATTTCCCATTAAAGAAAAGGAACGACCACTCTCCTTCTTTAATCTCTTCCATGAATGGCTGGATGATATAGCTCTCGTCCCGGAGCCATTCATGTACCTGCGCTTCCTGTTGCGCGATACTGCCCAGCTGTAATACCAGGGTGTTTTTAGCGCCGGCGCTGACACAAGGTTTCAGGATCAGTTTATCTGCCTGCAGCTGCGCAAAGAAGCCTGCCAGTGCAGGTGCGGTGCCTTTTTCCAGGAACAGGGAAGGAATTACCGGCAGTCCCGCAGCCGCAATCTCGTCCAGGTAATGTTTATCACTGTTCCAACGGATGGTATCATAAGGATTCAACAGGGCTACCCCGGCGGTTTGCAGGTCATGAAGCCATTGTTTGAATCCGGCAAATTTTTCATGGTAATCCCAGGGCGATTTGATAATGGCCAGGTCAAAAGCTGTCCAGTTCACCTGCGGATCATTCCAGACTACCGGGGTAATATCCAGTCCGCGCGCTTTCAGGAAAGCCAGTAATGTTGCGTCTTCGTCGTGTGCAGTGGCATATTTCTCCTGCACAAGGTATCCTACATAAGCAATCTTCATACACGATAAAATGATTAGCGAAGACTAAATGTATATAATTACCTATCAAGCAACGAAATCTTTTTATGAATGATCTCCGCCCTGTTTACAAGGCAGGATTCGCACTATAGGCGGCCCATAATTCATCGAGCGATTTACCGGTTTGTTCTTTCCAGATACCCGCGGTATAAGTATGCTCCCTTAAACTTTTATCCAGGACTTTCACTATTCCCGGTTGTACGCTTTTCTCCAGCCAGGCCAGGAAACGGGCGGTAATACGATAACTGTTGCTATAGTGTTGTTTTTCGTTAAAGGCCGGCAAAGCCCAATGCGCGCCGGCATTGTCAACACCGAATTTATACCGTACATAGTCGGCAATACCTTCTGTTAACCATCCGGGCCCGCGGCTGTTGCCATAGTTCTGTACAATGTGCATCACTTCATGGGTCACCACATCAATGTCGGTAGGCTGTTTCAACATCCAGGCAGGGTTGTAGGTCACTACCCCGTTGGCCGTAGCAGCTACGCCATCATAACGCGGGTCTATCTTAAAAACCACTTTCCTCAATGTTTCCGGGTTGTAGGCAGCAGCCAGCTTAGGATATACATCGAAAAAGGTGTTGATCATCCTTTCCTGTACGTCCTTGCCGGTGTTGACAAAGGCGGGATCCTCATTGATAAAGATGAGGGTATATCCTCCCCGGGTAAGGGAGTCGCGGCGGATAACGTCTGACGCAGCAGCCGTGTGGCTGGTATACAAACCAGCAGCTAATAAGGCGGTCGTAAGTAAAGCTTTCATGGGTATTTGTTATTTGCAAAATCGTTATAGCAAAATACAGTTTAAATTGGATATATGCAATAAAAGCGGAAAGCTTAAAGCAGAAAGCACAAAGCTCTTGTAGCGAATAGTCTTAGCGGATATTTAAAAACCGCGATGATCATTCGCTACAAGAGCTTTGTGCTTTCTGCTTTAAGCTTTCTGCTCCTTATATTGCCTCTATGGAATATTTAGTAGCCCGTTCTTTCTTATCATACTCAGCCACCATAATATGTCCTTCTTTGGCGGGATATATCATGGTAGAAATATTATCCTTCACTCGTGGAATGGTACGGGTCACTTTTTTCTGGTCTACACAGTAGAAGGTGATGTTTTTATTTTCGGTAATGATCAGGTGTGTTAATTTGGTTTCGGGAGAGGTCACCGTGTAGTAAGACTTATTATCTGTCAGCAACAGGTTGAAACGCCCGGGATAGGAGTGGCTGTGCGCGGAAGGAATGCTGTTTTCGAAGGTCAGCTTGCCATCGGCCGATTGCTTGAGCAACAGGGCATCATAGGCTCTCATTCTCCGGGTGCCGAAATTGGTCAACAGGAAAGTAGGTACAAAAATAGTGGGCGCCGTCAACACTTCCGCAATCACCATACCCGGGTTAATGCCACGTTTAATGGCAGAACCGGTAAAATAGGTGTTCCCATAATAATCCTTGAAGGAAGGACCATTCAGCATATAAGATTTATTGGCCAGCAGCCGGCCTTTGGAATTGGCGATACGTGCGGTATCGTTCGATTTCCAGTAGTTATATATCGGCTGGGTGGTTTGCTTATCGTGATCAATGTTAATGGTAAATACGCCCAGGTAAGCACCTTTGCTGATCAGCCTGGCCGACCCATACTCCTTGCCTCTCCGGGGATTGATAATTTTCCCTGCGATAAAGGGTTTACCGGTGTTAGGATCATTCATAAAAGACAATACGCTCAACTGGTTTCCTTTTTTATCTTTCAGGAAGTATTTGTTGAAAGACGTGCTGTCGTCCAGGTTAAAGCCAAAGGCCATATACCCCCCTTCTACCATCTCGTGTTTTTTCTTAACGAGAAAATAGGCTGCGTGACCGGAAATAAGCATATCATAATCGCCATCATCCATCCCTACCCTTTTCTGCCAGGTTTGGCGACCGGTAGTATCGTATACCAGGAGATACTTCCCGCGGTTATCGCCGTAAAAACAGGCAAAGCCTTTACCAGGTACATTCTGCACACGGAAGGGTTCTTTCAGTCCCCCGTTGCCAATCACAAGTTGCCCTGTCCGGTACTCATGGTCCAGGTCTACATTCACCTTGATGGTATTAGACCGGAGAATCTTTCCGTTCAGGTTAATAAACTGGGTAAAAATAGCCATGTATCCTTTGGCGATGGCTGCTTTAATTTCTTTTCGTTTTTTTATTTCATGTCCCAACAGGTTGCTTTTCATATAAGAAAGGCAGAGCACATCCTGTTCAAATGCCACAGAACGTAGGTCCAGTTTCAGTTCCCGGAAATTCACCAACCCGATATCATTCAGATTTTCATCCATAATGGTGATCCGGTAGTTGAAGGAGTCCTTATCCGCTTTTTCCAGCTCTGTAAAAAGGAGGTAACCTACCAGGGTGCCATCCTGGAAGATAGTGCGCATACGGGAAGAGATGCCCTCTCCCACTTCTTTAAATACTTTGGTTTGGGCTTTGCTGCTTCCGGCCACCAGGAGGAGCAGCAACAATGCTACGAGTGTACGCTTCATACGGAATGTATTAGGGATATTGCAGGTTAATAATTATTTTTTTGCGAACGGCATCGCATACTCGCAGTACAGGCTGTTGGCATGTGCCGTGGTAAATGCTTTGGCAGCCTTTTGTTCCTCGCTGTTTTCTCCCGCGGTAATCAGGTTACCGATGAAAGATTTAAACGCCTGTTCAGGTGCGGGCATGCCGCTCCAGAATGCCGCCAGTTGCATGCTCTTGTAATACTCTTCCAGCTTCTCCCTCGGCATCTGTTCAAACATGGTTTGCAGCTCGTAGTAGTTTTTAGAGATATATTCTTTGGGCGTTACCCGGATCGCATTGAACCGGCTGAGTTTCTTGTCGGCGAAGAAGAGTCCTGAGACCACGTTGTTAAACATAAAGTCGTACCAGGGGTCTTTGTTGCCTTTATCTTTCTGCAATAAAATGCGGTACATACAGGCGGTAAGGTTACCGTTGCAATAGATATTCCATACCATCATTTTCATGGCCTTGTCCTGTATATTTGCTGGCACCGGGGTAAACCGGGCGCCGGCCTCCTGGTAAGACTTGTTCTTATTGTATCGTTCTTCACAATCGGGATGCGTTTTTAAGGAGTCTTCCAAACCAGTGGTCGTTACAAAGTTGTAGTTTTTGGCCGATAACCCTTTACTACGCTTTACCATCCAGGCATCTTCCAGCTGGAGTCGGTACGATGCAAAATAGTCCTTCAGCTGCTGTTTCAGCGGTTGGCGGTATTGCAGGTCGGCGCTGTCGAGGCGCATAAAGAAAGATGCATCTATTGGGATATGGCTATTCTTCAACAATACAATGGCCAGCGAATCGGCGTCGCCCTCATGATAGCGCTGGTGCTTGCTCCGGTCGAACGAATAACCCTGGAAAACCTTTTTCAGGCGGGTAAGCCGTTCGTATTTGGAATCCAATACGGCGTCGAGCGATCTTTTATACTCATCGGACGTAAGCCACTCTGCACGTTTCTTCATGCCGTTTTCCGGGTGTAGCAGGATGTTATGCGCCAGCTCGTGTGCCAGCACCAGGGCCAATTCCTCCCTGGTTTTGATAAATGCCAGCAGGCCCACATTCACGGCCAACGTACGGCTCCCTATAGCATACGCATTCACGGAGGAACTACGGTCTATCATCAGCAATAAAGGTTGCTGGATCAACTGGCTATTCGATTTCACCAACTGGTCCACCACACCGGATACATAGCCGTATAACTCCGGCTCATATACGTAGCCGTCTTCCTCGATCGCATTCACGACAAAATCTGTGCGCCCGTTCCAGATCTCTTTGTATTGCTTTTGTGTTTCTTTCTCTTTATAAACAGCAGGACACACCCAGGCTTTCTTCAAAGAGTCTTTCTGCCGCTCATAGTGGATATGCGACAGATCCTGGTAACTATACAAACTATTGTTTTGGGCAGATATAACGGTGTGAGTCAACAGCCACGCTGTTGCAGCTAACAGTAATTTACTCGGTGACATATAAATGTAGGTACGGGATTTTACGGACTAAAGATAGATATTTTTATTATCTATAATTAAAATAAAACAATAGACTTATCTTGTTAACCTTCCCTGTCCTTCGTTTTTTCGCCGGTAAATAAATATTTACTTACTTTTTCAGTAGCCTAAAACCCTGCCTATGTCAGCAAGATATTTTCGAATGCTGCTATTACTTCCCTTATTGCTCGTTGTTTTGGCTTCCGGCAGCGAAGTTAGCATCCGCGTGTATATTACCGGGCATTTGAAAAATCAGCCTGGCTATCCACCGGTAGATTTCCGGGGCATGATGGTACTTATAAAGTGTAAGCAACAGTTACTCGCCCAAGCCAGGGTGGATTCAACCGGCACCTTTCATGCCGATTTCATTCCACCTGCTAAAGGCAGCATCGATTTTTTTTGTGCGGCTATTGGCATGAAACCATTATTACTGGCGTCGGTTCAGACTTTCGATAGCGACACGCCGGACATGAACTTCCCGCTACCTGCTATCCCTGAAAAAAAATAGGGATAAAATAGGATTTTGATCTTACTTTTTCCAGAAAGGATAGTCCGTATAGCCATGCTCGTTACCCCCATAAAACGTGCTGGCATCTGGCGTATTAAGCGGCGCCCCGGCGGCAAAACGTGCCGGCAGATCAGGATTGGCAAGCGCCAATGCGCCAAAGGAAACCAGTTGGGCGCGGCCGCTTTCCACTTCCTGCTCTGCACGCAGCTGGTTATATCCCCCGTTTGCAATGACTGTATGTACCGTTAAGCCTCCAAACGCACTGATTACATCTTTGGGCCAATAAGCGGCATCTGTGGCCGATAATGGCTGCATAAAGTGCAGGTACGCCAGCGGCAATGGATTCAAAGCCCCTACCAGGTAGCCATACAAGGCTAATGGATTGCTTTCCGTGATATCATACCGGTCGGTAGAAGGAGATAATTTAATCCCCACCCGTCCCGGGCCACACACCTGCACCATGGCCTTCATGGCTTCCAATATAAAACGGCAGCGGTTTTCAACCCCTCCTCCATATTCATCGTTACGGATGTTAACGCCATCGGCCAGGAACTGGTTAGGCAGGTAACCATTCGCCGCATTGAGTTCTATGCCGTCAAATCCTGCTTCCATCGCTCTTTCAGCGGCATCCTGGTAATCGCGGATAATAGCCCCTACTTCTGCGGTGGTGAGCGCACGGGGAACTTCAAAATCTTTCAGGCCGTTTTTTGTAAATATCTGCTGCCCCCGGATGGCGATCGCTGAAGGCGCTACCATCACGCCGCCATCTTTGGCGGATGAATGCCCGGCCCGGCCCGAATGCCAGAGCTGCGCAAATATCAACCCTCCTGCATCATGTACCCGGTCTGTGATCCCGCGCCACGACTCCACCTGTGCCTCATTATAAATGCCAGGTATCATCGGGTAGCCTATTGCATCTGCAGAAATAGCAATGGCTTCAGAAATCAGTAAGCCCATAGTGGCCCGCTGATGATAATACTCAGCAGCCAATGCGCCGGCCAATCCCTCCGGGGTAAGCCGGTTGCGGGTCATAGGCGCCATCACTACCCGGTTGCGCAACGTAAAAGGTCCGAGTTGATAGGTCTCCAATAGTTTCATCTCTTAAAAATTTTAAATGGTGAATACACTAACACCATGACGAGCCACTTTACCAGATGGGGACAAATCATGTACTTTTGTTTTAAAAAAATGGAGGCAAGGAGTATAGAAACGTCCAGGCTGCTGCTTCGGAAATTTACCATTCCCACTTACCAGTATCTCTTCCAAAACTCATCAGATACAGCAGCAATGGAGCAACTGGGTCTGCATAACCAGGAGGAATTGCAGGCAGAGAAAAAGAAAGTGGAGGGAGGCCTTACCGGCTTCAACAGGTCGTTTTTGGTATTCCAATTGTACCTGAAAGCAGAACAACGGATCATCGGCAGATGTGGCTTTCATACCTGGTACCTGGAGCATCGCAGGGCCGAAATCGGATATGCGCTGACGGATTTGTCGCTGCAATCCAAGGGACTGATGACAGAAGCCCTGATCCCCATTATAAGATTCGGATTTGAAGACATGGGACTCAACCGGATCGAGGCATTTGTAGGACCTGAAAATACCCCTTCCCTGTTATTAATGCAGAAACTTGGATTTACGAGAGAAGGATTACTGAGAGAGCATTATATGAAAAACGGTCAACTCGAAGATTCCGTTGCTTTTTCATTGCTGCGCAGGGAATATAAAAAACCAGCATAAAAACACCGCTTATGTCACTATCCACCCACACTTCGGAAACAAGCAGCATCATCAAAGCCCCGCGGGAAGCGGTTTACAAGGCATTTATTGATCCCGCTGATGTAGCAACCTGGCTGGCGGGAAGTAGTGGTATCCGGCCGGAAGACAACGATGAAGGCAGCCGGCAATCGCTGCGAAAGCTGGCCAACCTGTTGGAGTAACCGTTGTTCATCAACGAACGGAGGCTGTACTGAAAACGAACAAAGTATAAATAATAAATATACATAACTTTCTCACTTGCCGCAGTTACACAATGGCACATTATTGCGTGTCCGTTCCTGTCATCAACAAATTATTTAGCCTATGTATAGCAATTATCTCCAGGTAGCGTGGCGAAACCTGACCAGGAATAAGGGTTTTGCTTTCATCAATATTCTCGGCCTTGCCATAGGCATGGCGATAGTCATGTTAATTGGTTTGTGGATCCGGGATGAACTTACCTGGAATAAATCTCTCAAAAACTATCACCGCATTACGCAGGTCATACACAACTGGGATAACACGGCCTACCATACCATTACCACCACCTACTCTATGCCTATCCCGCTGGTAGAAGAGCTGCGGTCGAAATATGGCGGAGATTTCAGTCATATTGCCTTATACAAGCCAAGTGTTTCCCGCATACTTGCCTATGGCGATAAAAAATTGACTCAGAACGGATGGTTTACAGAGCCGGAGATGACGGACATATTGGCGCCAACGATGATAGCAGGTCCTTTACACGGGCTTACGGAAACCAATAGCATTATGCTCAGTAAAACCCTGGCCAGGTCATTCTTCGGGGACGCGGATCCGATCAATAAAATGATCAATGTAGATAATAAAAAGAACCTGAAGGTAACCGGCGTGTTTGAAGACTTCCCTGCCAACAGTCATCTGCAGGACGTACATTACCTTATTTCCTGGGCCTACCTCGTTGCCGACCATGGCTGGGTGAAAGAAGCCTATGATCAATGGAATAACAACTCCTTTTTTATACTGGCACAGCTGGGCGATAAAGCAGATCTCAACAAAGTATCCGCTACCGTAAAAGATGCGCTGAAGGGAAAACCCGACAGGAACGACAACCCGGAAGTACTATTGCACCCTATGAGTAAATGGCATCTGTATGATACCTTCACCAACGGTAAAAATACCGGTGGCAATATCCGTTACGTGTGGATCTTTGGCGCCATCGGCATCTTTGTGCTGATATTGGCCTGCATTAACTTTATGAACCTGAATACTGCCCGTTCCCAGAAAAGGGCCAGGGAAATAGGCGTACGAAAAGCCATCGGCTCCGGAAGGCATCAGCTGATCCGGCAGTTCCTGGGAGAATCCCTGCTGGTGGCTTCACTGTCCTTGCTGCTGGCTGTACTACTGGTACAACTGGCGCTTCCCTTCTTTAATACCCTGGCCAACAAAACCATTCATATCCCCTGGCAAACGCCGGCTTTTTGGGGCGGCATCGTGGGTTTAACATTGCTCACCGGTTTACTGGCTGGCAGTTACCCCGCCTTTTATCTTTCTTCCCTCAATACGCTCCGGGTGCTCAAAGGTACCTTCAAGGCCGGCCGGGCCGCCGCGCTTCCCCGCAAAGTATTGGTGGTAGTACAGTTTACCGTATCTGTTGCGTTGATCATCGGCACTACAATTATCTACCTGCAAATACAACATGCTAAAAACCGGCCCCTGGGCTTCGATCGCAATGGCCTGATTAATGTCAGCATGGTCACACCAGAGCTCTACGGAAAGTATAACACATTGCGCCAGGACCTCCTCGCTTCCGGCGCGGTGGTAAATATGGCTGCCGCGTCTAATCCATCTACCGACATTTTCGCCCATTTCATTGGCTTTAAGTGGCCCGGGAAAGATCCTGCCATCAGTCCTACTTTTTCCGTCTCCTGGGTCAGCCACGACTTCGGGAAAACGGTCAACTGGCAATTTGCCGCTGGGCGCGACTTTTCCAGGGAATACGCTACTGATACCACCGGTATGATACTCAACGAAAGCGCAGTAGCCTTCATGGGGTTGAAAGACCCGATAGGTACTACCATTAAATTCAATGACGATAATTTCCATGTTGTTGGCGTGATAAAAAATGTGGTGATGGAATCTCCTTTCGCCACCCCGGTACCAACTATTTTCATGATGAACTACGGCAATGTGAGTGAAATTACCATCCGGCTCAATCCCACCATGGGCACACCTGCCGCATTGGACAAGATAGCCGGCATTTTCCGGAAATACAGTCCCGCGGCGCCTTTCAATTACACGTTTGCCGATGATGATTACGCCCGGAAATTTTCTGCAGAGGACCGCATCAGTAAACTGTCTGCTTTCTTTGCCGTATTTGCAATATTCATCAGCTGCCTCGGTATTTTCGGATTAGCCTCCTTTATGGCGGAACAACGCACCAAAGAAATCGGTATCCGGAAAGTCTTGGGCGCTTCTGTGGCGAGCTTGTGGGGACTATTATCGAGAGAATTTCTCTTGCTTCCACTGGTGTCTTTCTGCGTGGCGATGCCCATAGCAGGCTACGTTATGCATAACTGGCTGAAAGGGTATGAATATCGTATAGACCTTTCCGTATGGATCTTTACAGGAACAGCCTTTGCCACCTTGTTTATTACATTGAGTACCGTTAGCTTCCAGGCTATCAGAGCAGCGCTGTCTAACCCGGTTAACAGTTTGCGGGCAGATTGATACCAGATGTAAATAAAAAAACCGTGATCCCTGTTTACAAGGATCACGGTTCATGAATTCATTTCTTAAAACTTAGTGCAACTGCACGGTACCCACATTGGCTACCTGTCCGACGGTTACATTTACGCCTAACAGCGTCGTATCTTTTACGATCGTGTTGCCGCTAAAAGCTACATTATAAGCCCCCGCGTTTAAGCCAGACAACAGGAAAGCGCCGGTAATTGCATCCGGAATAGCAGCAGCGATGGTGTCATTATTCTGGATCGCAAATACGCCTTTTACTTGCAGCAATGGTAATGCAATTCCTTTAATAGCACCGCTGGTCGCCTGTGTATAGCTGCGGATCACAGGTTTCAGGATGTACTTGTTGCTGCCGGTAACTACCACGGAACGATTGGCGTCAAAGTCGAGCCACAACCGATATTCCACTCCTGCTACCAGGGTAGCATTGATATTCAGCTTAAGACCGGATTGCTGAGCAGATGGTGTTTCCAGCGGATGCGACATACCACCAATTACCACGCTGTTGTTGGAACCCAGCACCAGCCTGATTTGGTTAATCTTTCCTGCCGGCAGGTCCTGTGAAGCCAGCAAGGTATCGACTCCATTTCTAAATTGCAGCAGGTTATACACTCCTGGTCTTAAGATGTGGATAGATTGCCAACCGGTGGAAGCTGAAGCATCAGTAGATACATTTACCTGTACATCCTGGATATCTACCCATACTGCATCGTAAGGAGAAGGTGCATCCGTGAGGTATACGCTCATTTTACTGTTACCGGAAGAACTATCGCTGCTTTTGCTGCAGGACGTTAATGAAAATGCAGTGACAGCCATCAGCACTAAAGCCCCTAAGATTTGGTTTTTCATGACAATTGTAGGTTTGTTTACAACCCCAATTTATCAAGATTGGTGCCATATTATAAAAAATGTAATATTTATTCTTTTTTTTATCCTTTCAATCAGATTAAAAGCTAAATTACCAGGCTTTTAAACCCTTCTGAAATGATTCATTTATTTTCTGACCAGGTGACCATTGCTGCCGCTCCTGTTGATGTATGGCGGGTTTTGACCGATACCACAGCTATGAAAAACTGGATGGGAGAACCCGATATGCAACTGGAAATAACAACTACCTGGGAGGTAAACACCCCTTTTATTATTCGCGGGTTTCATCACGTGAGGTTTGAAAACAAGGGTGTTATTGTTGCCTATGAAGCGCAAAAAAGACTGAGTTACAGTCATTTCAGCTCCGTATCCAGGTTACCCGACCTTCCCGAAAACTATTCCCTGCTCGATTTCCGGCTTACGCCTGCGGCTGATCAAACCATCCTTCAGTTACGCATTGATAACTTTCCGACGGAAACTATTTTCAAACATTTGCAGTTTTATTGGAGGACGACATTGGTCAAAATTAAACAGGCCACTGAAGGCAACCATCATCCATAAAACAAAAGCACCGGTACGGGTACCGATGCTCTTTTACAGATAGCATATAATTGTTTACTGTCCGCCTCCGAAGGCTGGCGCCGGTTTATCGTACCATACCCGCTGGGTGCTCAGTGTATTGATATCCTGTGCGTTGGGGGTGAATCCCTGGTCGGTCATAGCGTTGTTCCAGTTGGTACGGTTTACCTCTCCCGGATCTAATAACCAGAAACGCCTTGGGATAGTTTCATTAGACACCTCCCTTGAATAATATGCGGAGCCCAGTTTAGGGTAGCCGGTACGGCGACAAAAAACAAAGGCTTCATTAGGTGAACGCAAATAGTTCAGGTAGGCCTGGATATAAATTCTTTCCAGGTCGTTGGTGCCATTGAGTTTTACCAGGCTATTGTTGAGATAAGCCTGTATCAGTGCACTTCCATCACCGGTAAAGGCGGTAGCAGAGCCGGCATTCCCGGCTATTTCATTCATCGTAACAATGCTGGCAGTAATCCCTTTGATGTACCAGGCGTTGGCATTACCTTTTGTATCTACACCGCCGGCATATCCTTTCTGGATAAACTCTGCCACGAGTAAACAAGACTCTGCGCAGGTTACCGGTACATCTTCAAAATTACCGGTAGCGCCATTGAGCTTAGGCGAAAAGAATCTCCTGTTCAACGGTGAAATCAGGAAATATTTGTTAGGACCTACCGGGAGGCTGTTACTCAAAAAAGTAGCTTTTACCGGATCGGTGGTCCAGTCGGCCGGGCCTCCCTGGAAATTGATCAACGGATCGTTCAGGTCTATAAAGGCTGGCGCTGTAACACCGTATTTGGTCAGGGAATCCTTGAAACCAACAGGGATATCATTTTTATCAAAATAGATGGGTAACCGCGGATCGCTGCTTTTCTTCAGGAACGATATAATAGAATTGGTTGCGTACCTGCGGCTGCGATAGTCAATATCCCCACCGGTTCCAAAAGGGGTATATGTTGGATTCATATACCGGGGCTGCGCCCCCACTACATCAATAGGTCCGGTGCCATCCTGCATTACCTGTTGAAATACCTGTTTGGTTTTAGCATTGTCTACATTTTCTAACCTCGCGGCTATACGGAGTTTTAGGGTATTGGCCAGCTTTATCCAGTTAGTCCAGTTACTCTGGTAGAAGATATCAGCATTCCCGTAGTCCGCCTGGTTTGCCAGGCTATTATCAGATAGTACCTTGATCGCATTGTCCAGCTCTGACAACCAGGTATTGAACAATGTTTGCTGGTTATCATATACCGGGTTATACTTGGTTTGGTATCGTCCTTCTATAGCTTCAGTATAAGGAATGGAGCCATTGACGTCGGTTACTTTGATACCATGCAATGCCTGCAGCACATAGGTCACTGCCTTTATTTTCTGGTACCTGTCTTTATCCGGTTTGAGATCTGCCTGACGCCGGATTTCAAACAGGTTGGGCAATATTTGCAAATAGTAAATGTTGTATCGCGTATTTACATTGTTGGTGATTTCGTATGGACTGGCGGTTACATGCTGCGTGTATCGCAACAGCTGCTCCATGCTTTCCCATACCCATTCTGTTCCCTGGTAAGTGATCATCCTATCTTCCGAGTAGCTAAGCAGGTACTTAACATCCGGGGTAGTTACCACTGCCGGATTGGTATTGATATCCCCAAAGTTCTTGGTACAGGAATGCACCCCTCCTAACAAAAGTATTCCCGCAACGGCTATATATATGTTTATTTTTTTCATAGCTAATCAGTTTATATTTTATTTAGAAGCCCACTCTGATAGTTCCTGCAATAGACCGTATCATTGGCTGGAAACCCTCTTCACCGGAAAATGCGGTATTATTAGAGTTGTTAGATGCCGGGTTGTAGTTAAAAGGCAGGCTGTTATACAGATAAAGTAAATCACGCCCTACTACTGCCAGGCTCAGGTTATTCAGGTGCAGCTTTTCGCATACCTTAGTAGAGAAACGATAAGACAGCGATACCTGTCGCAGGGAGATCCATGAATTCTTTTTAATCCAGTAATCAGCCACGCCTGTGGAAGATGAGCCGTAGCGATAATAGAATTGCGGGGCATGTGTAGGCTCTACATATCCTTTGTTATAAGCTTCCTGGTAAGACATTCCACCTACGTCTACCTGGCTGCCGTTGGGTTGCGTTATCATTTGTCCTTTGGCAAAGACGCCGTCAGGGATAAGACCATCATCATAAGTCTGGTTGTCGTATTTGCTGGTCCAGGTAATTCCACCGTGGCTGGCGTCGCGACCTGCCAGGGTATTCGGGAATACGCCGGTATGGGTACCATAGCGGTAAGTCAGCAGCACGAAGTCGCCTCCGAATTTAGCATCCAGCAGTACGCCCAGGCTGAAGTTCTTATACCGGAATGTATTTTCCCAGCCACCGCGGAATTTGGCATTGATGTCGCCCACATCCTGTAAGGTGTTGCTACGGGCAGGGAAAGCCGCCCGTGCATCTGAGCGCCAGGCCAGTATTGGCTTGCCGTTATTGGGACTCGCAATGGGATTACCGTTGGCATCTGTAGCCTGGTAGGGCGAGGAGTGAATGGTAGTGCGCAGTGTACCATATGATTTTCCTACAATAGCCCAGGTGCTTATTTCTCCTATATTAGCACCCAGGTCATATTCATTACGTCCGGCATAAAGGTCTACGATGAGATTTTGGTTGTGGGAGTAGTTGAAACTGGTATTCCACTCAAAATCCTTGGTCTGCACAGGCGTACCGGTTATCATCAGTTCAATACCCTTATTCTGGATATTTCCTGCATTGATGATAATTCCTTCCAGGCCTGATTCCGGCGGCGTGCCGATACTGATAATCTGGTTTTTCGTGTTGTCCTGGTACAGAGAGATATCAAACCCGATGCGGTTTTTCAGGAAACGCATTTCCGCACCTACTTCCTTCGCAATCTTCCTTTCGGGCTTCAGGTTGGGTACCAGCGCAATAAACTTACCGGTAAGTGGGTCCGGATACCGGGTATAGGTAGAAATCGGGTAGTCGGTAGTATTACTATTGGTATAACCATTAAACGCAAAACCCGGGTTGATACCAAAAGGATCGGTATCCTTTCCGAGTGCAGCTATGTTAGCCCTCAGCTTACCATAGCTAATCCAGTCCGGCAACTTGAAGGTTTCGGAAAATAGCCAGGATAAACTGACTGCCGGATAGTTATAAAAATTATTACCGGTACCATTTGTATAAGTTAATGCAGAAGACCAGTCACCGCGCCAGGTGGCGAGGAGGAATAACTGGTTTTTAAATGCAAGATCAGCGCTGGCATATAACGAGTTAAATGCTTTCCGGCTTTTCACGCCTCCGTCTGTAAAGGGTGTCTGTACAGAGTTGGCAATGAAATAATTTCCCGGATAGCTCAATCCTCCGCGGGTTTCGCTATAGTTAAAAGTGGTATTATAACGTTGTGTTTCTCCGCCGATATAACCATTTAATTCCAGGTCTTTAGTAAGGTTCTTGTTGATCATCAGCATCCATTTCAGGAAATAACTTTCCTTGGAGGTATGTCCCAGTCCATACAGGCCCCCGGTGAAATCATGTCCTTGCCCCAGTTCCTTGTTTTCATTGCGGATATACAGGTTATTGACGTTTCCTTCCAGCTGCAATTTAGCCCAGGGATTCAGGGTAGCGGTTAATGCGATGCGTCCCCTTAAGTTTTGTTCATCCTGGATATAGTGGTTTTCAAATAAATTAAACCAAAAGCGTGATTCAGGCGCTTTATTGGGTTCCGCCGGATCTCCCGGGTTGGGGGTGCCTCCGAATACGCTCACGTATTTATCGCGTTGCATCCAGTACTTTGTATCATAGTTACGTGGCAGTATCCAGGTAAAAAGTTTACCAAAGTTATAAGAGGCAAAGGCATCCAGGCCACCCAGGCGGGGAGGGTTTTTACCGTTAAAAACAGTGTAGTTGGCACTGACGTCTGCGGTGATCCATTTATTGATATTATGTGTTACACGAAGGTCAAACGCATTTTTCATCATGGAGTTCATACGTACCACGCCATCGCTTTGATCGCGGGTGTAAGACAGGCGGAAGGTGGATTTATCATTTCCACCGTCCATGGCTATATTGGTGGCATAGCCCCGTCCGGTCTGGAAAGCATCCAGGAAATTATGTGGCTGGGCTACATAGCGGGTAGTGGTTCCGTCGTAGTTGGTGACCTCCTGACCGGTAAATTTGGGTCCCCAGTTTTCCAGTTCACGGCCTACCTGCCGGTCGATATAAGGCTTCCCGGTGGCCGGGTCTATCGGAAATATCTTGGTTCTCCAGGCATCTTCCGGTTTATAGTTCTGGTCGCGGTTATCGGTAAAGAAGGCGCCGACAGTACCTCCTCCATATTCGTTCTGAAAATCGGGGCCAGAATAAGGTTTAAATACATTGTATGACTGGGTCACGTTAACGCCTATACCTTTCTGCGCCTTTCCTTTTTTGGTGGTAATCAGTATTACCCCATTGATAGCGCGGGAGCCGTAAAGTGCGGCGGCCGCGGAGCCTTTCAGGACAGACACGCTCTCAAAATCCTCCATGTTGAGGTTCTTAAGATCGTTTCCGAAATCGCGGCCGGTACCACTGAAAGTATTATTATCCATGATCACACCATCAATGACGAAAATGGGCTGGTTGTTGTTACCCAATGTAGAGTTACCCCGGATCAGGATTTTGGTGCTACCGAACAATCCGCCGGCGCCCTGGTCGATCTGCACCCCGGCTACTTTACCTTGTAGTGCGTTGACGGGGTTGATTTCATTGGTAACGGCCAGCTCCTCTCCTTTGAGTTCTGTTACTGAGTACCCCAGCTTTTTCTTTTCTTTTTTTACGCCCAATGCCGTTACCACTAATTCACCCAATTGTCTGTTGTCTTCCACCAGGGTGATGTTGATAATGCTTCTTCCACCCACTGGTACTTCCTGCTTGATATAACCCACAGCACTAAAAGTGAGGGTGGCGTCTGCAGCTGCCTGTAGGGTATAGTTACCATTGAGATCAGTAGCAGTACCCCTGGTGGTGTTGCCTTTGATAAGGACTGTAACGCCTGGTACAGGCACGTTACCAGCGCCGGTAACCTTACCTATAATCTTTGTTTGTTGTGCATTTACTGTAATAGACAGGCTAAGTAGCAGGCATGATAATATCATGTAGCCTGTACACGTAGGGAGCTGTTTCCACATACATCTGGTGTTTAATGTTAGAGAATTACTGGTTGATAATTGCTAAAAATGGTAGATCTGACAAATAACGAACAGATGTTGCCGGCAAGTGATCAGATTGAACAAAAAGAACCATGTACCGTCTATACTACAATCACAAACTCATAGTTAACCCAATGCATGAAATATTCCGGCCACATCCTGATGGTAGGTTAACCGTTGCTGATATTGTTTTACCAGTTTCCTTAACAACGGAAGAAGAAGAATGATTATCTTATTAAAACAGTGAAAGACATAAAAGAGTTTAGCAAACGGCCTGTTTTTTAGGCCAGAGGACTTATGGTATCATGTGAAGCAGGTAGGTCGAATGCCGGGTCCTTTTCATCCGGGGTATTGCTTTTAATCACTATATCCGGGAGTACAGGGCTCCCGGAAAAGGTCTTTTAGGTTGATGCCGTTTATGTCTACCAGCCGGGTGCCAGGGATCACATCAATAGCCTTTGCCAATGGAACCGGGATATATCTCCGGATATGCTTTCGTATAGTCATACACAGTTGGTTGCTACCGGATAATATATAAAAAAATGGGTTACGTCCGGCGGGGGCAAGGGGTATTTAGGATATCTTATTGCCCCTTTATTGCCCCTTTATTGCCCCTTTATTGCCCCTTTATTGCCAACTACGATGGCCCCTATATGGCCCCTTTAGTTAATTCTGACGGAAGATATTATTTACTCAACAACCCACTCACCAACCCTGCCTGCAATCCCCGCAACTCCGCCAGTCCCTTCAACCTTCCTATACAAGAATACCCGGGATAAGTTGTTTTATGCAGGTCGTCCATCATCTGGTGGCCATGATCCGGCCGTACTGGTAACGAAATATTCCGCTGTTTCATGAGCAGTAATAATTCACGTACAATGCTTACCATGTCTGCATCGCCATCCAGGTGTGCTGCTTCGAAAAAATTTCCTACGTCATCACGACGGGTATTGCGCAGGTGCAGGAAATGAATATGCGCGCCCAATCGTTGAATGATTCCTGTGAGGTCGTTGCCTGGCCTTACACCGAGTGAACCGGTACAATAGCAGAGGCCATTTGCCGGCGAGGGTACGGCCTGTATGATACGATGTAAATCCGCTTCCGTGCTTACAATACGGGGCAGTCCCAGTACCGGGTAGGGAGGATCATCCGGATGGATCGCCATCTTCAATCCCAGGGCTTCCGCCACCGGGATCACTTCTCCCAGGAAATAAAATAAGTTTTCTCTCAATTGATCAGCATCAATCTGTTGATAGGCGGTTAAAGCGGCCAATATTTCGGCAGGTTCAAAACGACCGCTACTTCCCGGCAAACCCAATAGCGCATTCCGGAACACGGTATCTTTCTGTTCATCGGTATGGGTTTGCCACCAGGCTTCTGCCAGCACTATTTCTGAGGAGCTATAATCGCTTGCAGCGCCTGGCCTTTTCAACATAAAAAGATCGAATGCCACAAAGGCCGCCCGTTCATAATAAAGCGCTTTACTACCATCAGGGAGCGGGTAACTGATATCCGTTCTTACCCAATCCAGCACGGGCATAAAGTTATAGGTAATGACTTTAATTCCGCAGGCGGCCAGGTGATGCAGGCTTTCGCGGTAGTTAGCAATATGGGTGAGATAATGGCCGCTACGCCGCTTTATATCTTCGCTTACCGGTAAACTCTCTACTACCGTCCAACGCATGCCTGCCTGTTCAATAAGGGACTGCCGCTCGCTGATAGCGGCTAAGGACCAGACTTCTCCTACCGGCACCTGGTGCAGGGCGGTGACTACTCCCGCGCAACCTGCCTGCCGGATATCGCTTAAACTTACCGGATCATGCGGCCCAAACCACCGCATGGTTTCATGC
This sequence comes from Chitinophaga eiseniae, assembly GCF_012641265.1. Taxonomy (GTDB): domain Bacteria; phylum Bacteroidota; class Bacteroidia; order Chitinophagales; family Chitinophagaceae; genus Chitinophaga; species Chitinophaga eiseniae_A. The sequence goes on from NZ_JABAHZ010000001.1 coordinate 1,516,132, forward strand.
ATTAACATAATAGGTTGTTTTAACTTTTTACGTGAAATTCGGAGGCTGACGAAGGTGGTTACCTGGTCTTCTTCGAAGACGAATATAAGAAAAATTGAAACTGACGTAACCGATTGCATTTTTTATTCAAAAAAATTCACTTCCTTTGAAGAACAAGTTGAATCAACATGTCAGAAGAGCGGGAAATCACGATATACGACATAGCCAAATACCTGAATATATCGGCAGCCACGGTAAGCCGGGGGTTGAAAAACAACCCGATGATCAGCAAAACCACGCGGAAAAAGATCACAGATGCCGCGCAAATGTTGGGGTACCAGTCCAATGCTTTTGCCAGCAACCTGAGAAGCCGGCATACGCATACCCTGGGAGTCATTGTACCGCGGCTCAACAGCTACTTCATGTCTTCCGCCCTGGCAGGCATGGAAAACGCCGCTAGCCGTTATGGCTATAACCTGATCATTGCGCAATCGCTTGAAGATGCAGAGAAAGAAAAGCGCAATGTCGCCACGATGTTTAACAAACGGGTGGATGGGCTACTCATCTCATTATCTTACAACACGCAGAATATCAATCACCTGGAGCCGTTCTTTAAACGAAAAATTCCGGTTATTTTCTTCGACCGGGTATACCCGCACAACGAGAGCACCTCGGTGGGGATCAACAACTTCGAGGCGGCGTACCAGGTTACCAAACACCTGATAGACCAGGGTTGTAAGCGAATCATGCACCTGGGAGGCAATGTGCTGAGAAATGTGTACCAGGAAAGGCTCGACGGGTACCGGAAAGCGCTGCAGGACCATCACCTGCCTTTTACAGAGAAGCTGCACCTCACCGGTCCTCTTTCTGAACAGGCCGGCGAAGATGCAGCCAGGCATATCCTGGAACTGTCGCCCGACAAACGCCCGGATGCCGTTTTTTCGGCCAACGATACCGCTGCGGTCTATTGCATGCTGGCCCTGCAGGCTGCCGGTATCCGTATCCCGGAAGACATTGCCTTCGCCGGCTTCAACAATGATCCGATCAGCAAAGTGATCGCACCCAATCTTACCACAGTCGAATACCCCGGCGACAGCATCGGTCACACGGCCGCTACCTACCTGATTAACCACCTGAAAGGTATCAGCGACCTGTATGCCACCAATGCCATCACTCTTAGAGCCGATCTCGTAATACGGGCCTCTTCCCTGAAAAACAAGCACCCGGAATAACTTTTTCGGGATTATGAACGCAACCGATTGCGAAAAACAACTAAAAAATGACACTAAATCCATCAAACAGGTAGTTGTCGATATGAAAAATTCCACGTTATTGTTCTTATGTCTCTGCTGCTTTCTGCTTACCAAAGGAGAAAACGGGTATGACCTGTGGCTGCGGTATCCGCCGGTAGCCGATAAAATGCTGCAAGCTACCTATCGCCGTCACATCAGCGCCATCATGATCAACCCGTCCGATGCCACCCTGAACATTGCCAGGCAGGAATTGCTTAATGGCCTCTCCCACCTGCTGCAAACCCGGCTGTCGGCCACCACTACCCTCCACCAGGACGGCACAGTGGTCGCCGGTACACCGCAACAATCCCCGCTCCTCGCACAGGCGGACATTGGCGGTCTGCTGAAAGCTGCCGGCAACGAGGGTTTTGTGATCGTTCCCAAAACACTGCAAGGCAAGCGCTGTATCCTCATCAGCGGCAACACCTCCATAGGCGTGCTATATGGTGTATTTCATTTTCTGCGCGGGCTGCAAACCGCCCAGCCTGTTCCTGTTCTGCCAATCGTATCTGCGCCTAAAATCCAGTTACGCATGCTGGATCACTGGGATAACCTTAATCGCACCGTAGAAAGAGGTTATGCCGGTTTTTCGATCTGGAACTGGCATACGCTGCCTACGTATATTGATCCCCGTTATATCGACTATGCCCGGACCAATGCCTCTATCGGTATCAATGGAACCGTACTCACCAACGTTAACGCCAACGCCACGGTATTGACGCCGGCCTACCTGGAAAAAGTGAAAGCCCTGGCAGATGTATTCCGTCCCTACGGCATCCGGGTATACCTTACCGCCAGGTTCAGCGCCCCCATGGAAATTGGCGGACTGGCCACCGCCGATCCGCTGAATGACAGCGTACGCGGATGGTGGAAAGAAAAGATAAAAGAGATCTATTCCTATATTCCCGACTTCGGAGGTTTTCTCGTAAAAGCCAACAGCGAAGGACAACCAGGGCCACAGGACTATCACCGCACCCATGCCGATGGCGCCAATATGCTGGCAGATGCCATCGCTCCCTATAAAGGCATCGTGATATGGCGCGCATTCGTGTATAGTCACGATAACCCGGCAGATCGCCATAAACAGGCTTACGACGACTTCGTTCCGCTCGACGGGCAGTTCAGGCCTAATGTATTGTTGCAGGTAAAAAACGGAGCTATCGACTTCATGCCGCGTGAACCTTTTCATCCCCTGTTTGGCGCCATGCCTAAAACGCCGTTGATGATGGAGTTTCAGCTTACGCAGGAATACCTGGGACAGGGAACCAGCCTGGTTTTCCTGGCGCCCCTGTTCAAAGAAACACTGGAAAGCGATACCTACCGTAAAGGCGCTGGCAGCACCGTGGCTAAAGTTATTGATGGTAGTGTTGATCAACATACGCTCAGTGGTATGGCCGGCGTAGCCAATATTGGCAGTGATATCGACTGGTGCGGCCATCCCTTTGCGCAGGCCAACTGGTATGCGCTGGGGCGACTAACATGGGATCACACCCTTTCCAGTGAACAGATAGCTGAGGAATGGTTGCGTATGACCTTCTCCAATGATCTTACTTTTCTAAAAAGTGCGACCCGCCTTATGCTGGAAAGCCGGGATATTATCGTACAATATTCCAACCCCATAGGATTGCATCATATCATGGGTACGGGGCACCACTATGGGCCGGCACCCTGGGTCGACAACCAGCAACGCCCCGAATGGAACCCCGTTTATTACCACAAAGCAGATAGCGCCGGTATCGGCTTCGACCGTACGGCCACCGGCAGTAATGCTTTGGCACAATACCAGCCGGCTGTGCGCCGGCAGTGGGAAGACATAACTACCTGCGACGAAAAATACCTGCTATGGTTTCATCATATGCCCTGGCATTTCCGCATGAAAAGCGGCAGGAACCTTTGGGAGGAACTGTGTTACCAATACTATACCGGCGCGGACCGGGTGACCGGTATGCAACATACCTGGGAAAGCCTGCGCCCTTTTGTAGACCCGCAGCGATTTGAGCAGGTGACCATGCTGTTGAAAATACAGCAACAGGAAGCCACCTGGTGGAGAAATGCCTGCCTGCTGTATTTCCGGACCTTCAGCCATATGCCGCTACCAGCGGGCTATGCACCGCCGGACAAAACATTGGAGTACTATCAACAGCTACAGTTCCCCTTTGCACCGGGTAACTGATAACAACATTTTTAACAGCCGAAGAAAGATGACAGCACTAAAAAGAAAATTAGCCATTGTAACAGGTGGTGGTTCGGGTATAGGTTTCGCGATCGCCGAAAAATTAATACAACAGGACATGAAAGTAATCATCCTGGGAAGAAATGCGGAGAGACTGGACGCTGCACGGCAACAGTTAGGCGATGCCTGCCATGCTATCCCCGCGGATATTACACACCTGGCTGCCATACCCGCGCTGGTAAACAGTATTGTGGAGCAGCATGGTCCCATCAACATCCTGGTAAACAACGCGGGTATCAATCATAAAAAAGATTTTACAGAAGTTACTGATGAAGCATTTCAACAGGTGATGCTCACCAATGTGACTGCCGTATTTACCATGAGCCGCGAAGTGGTAAAGTCCATGTTGCCGCTGGGCGCTGGTTGCATTGTTAACATCAGCTCTATGGCGGCCCAATATGGTATTCCGAAAGTGATCGCCTATTCTGCCAGCAAAACGGCCATTGAGGGTATGACCCGGGCCATGGCGGTAGAATTATCGCCCAAAGGGATACGGGTAAATGCGATCGCCCCGGGGTTTATTTACTCCGATATGACCGCCAAGGCCCTGGACAGCGACCCTGAAAGAAAAGCCAGGGTATTTGGCCGTACGCCGATGGGTGCTATGGGGCAACCCACTGACATAGGCGATGCGGTTGTTTTTCTCAGTAGTGATGCTGCCCGGTTTATTACGGGCGTGGTATTGCCGGTGGATGGCGGCAACAGCATCGGTTTTTAATGCATTGTAAATCTACTTATATGAAGCAATTGATGATTATTTTGCTCTGCTGTTGCAGTGTTTATATGGCAACAGCGCAAGTGAAACTTCCGCGACTGGTACGTGACAGCATGATCCTGCAGCGGGACGAAAAGATAAAACTATGGGGCTGGGCAGCCCCATCGGAAAAAGTAAAGGTACATTTCAGGAATGCTGACTATAAAACGACAACCGGCGCAGATGGCCGCTGGGCGGTATATTTACCCCCCACGCCCGCCGGCGGACCTTATAGTATGACGATTTCCGGAAGCAACAAAATTGTGCTGCAGGATATCCTGTTTGGCGATGTATGGTTTTGTAGTGGCCAGTCGAACATGGTTCACGAGATGAACATTCACGATGTTACTTACCGCCGGGATATCCTGGCCGCCAATGACCCGGATATCCGGCAATTTCTTGTACCGCCCGTCAACGAGCTGGCTGGTCCGCAGGCTGATCTGCCAGGTGGTTCCTGGCAACCGGCTGTTGGAGAACAGGTAAGACCCTTTTCCGCAGTAGCCTATTTCTTTGCCAAAAGCATCCACGACACCTATCATATTCCGGTGGGTATTATCAACGCCAGTATAGGAGGCACGCCTATAGAGGCGTGGATGAGTGAAGATGGCTTTAAGGATTTCCCGGCACAGGCAGCACTTATCCGGCAAAATAAAGATACCGCAGGATTCCGTCGCCAGCATATTCCGGTGATGACTGTCTTGCCCGCAGATGCCGGCCTTACCCAGCTTCCACGATGGTACGACACCACTTATTTACCCAAAGGCTGGCGCCAGATCAACATTCCCGGCTACTGGGAAGACCAGGGGGCAAAAGATTTAAATGGTGTAGTATGGTATCGCCGTGAGATAACGTTACCGGCTTCCATGGAAGGAAAGCCTGCCCAGGTTTTCCTCGGGCGCATTGTGGACGCAGACGAACTATATATCAACGGTAAATTGGCGGGCCGCACGTTCTATCAATATCCGCAACGCCGCTACCAGGTGCCGGCCGGGTTATTAAAAACAGGCAGGAACCTTTTCGTGGTACGCGTTACCAATACTGCCGGTAAAGGAGGATTTGTACCCGATAAACCTTATTGCATTTTCTCTGGTACAGACACCATCGATTTGAAAGGATACTGGCAATACAAAGCCGGCGCAGTATATCCCCCTGTAGCCCCTCATTATACCCCACTTTCCCAAAATCAGCCAACAGCCCTTTACAACGCCATGGTAGCACCACTCATTGGTTATCCCATCAAAGGCATCTGTTGGTACCAGGGGGAATCCAATACTGATCGTGCTGATCAATACAAAAAACTGCTACCCGCGTTGATCAGGGACTGGCGCAGCAAGTGGGGCAAGGACTCCCTTCCCTTCCTGTATGTACAACTACCCGGCTTCATGGACTACAACTACCTGCCTGTTGAAAGCAACTGGGCCAGGCTGCGGGAGGCGCAACTACAATCCTTGTCCATACCCCGCACCGCCATGGTGGTAGCTATTGACCTGGGAGAATGGAATGACATTCATCCGGATGATAAAAAATCAGTAGGCGGAAGACTGGCCCTCGCCGCCAGGGGTGTAGCCTACCGGGAGCCTGTCATTTACTCAGGTCCGCTGTATCACGCGGCAACTATTGAAGGGAATAAAATTACGATCAGCTTTACCCAAACCGGCAGCGGGCTCACTACCACGGACGGAGATGCTTTATCGGCATTTGAGATTGCCGGTGCCGATAAGAAATTTGTATGGGCTCAAACCAGCATCAGCGGGAACCAGGTAACCGTATGGAGCGATGCTGTAAGCGCGCCGCTGTATGTACGGTATGCCTGGTCAGATAATCCCTTACAACCGAATTTATGTAACCAGGAAGGGTTGCCTGCTTCGCCTTTTAGAACCGATTGGTGAAGCAGAAAATGTAATTCGATTCACAACTGGTAAATCCCCGACCAATAGCAGATAATACACGTTAACTTTAGTATATTGCAATAAGCCATCATAGGGAGGAATGACGTATAGGATTTCCTCCCACTAATCATTCCTGTTTTCCCTATATCTCCGACGGTGACGATAGATCGGTAATTACTCCCTCAGCAGCATCAATAGTTTTTAACTATAAAAATATAGAACTAATTGATTTTACTTATACCACCAATGTGTTTACTTTTACCAAACCTGCACCGATAAACTGGTACAGGCAAGTGCTCATCCTCACCATAAACTTTTTAAAAATGGAAAAAGAATTAACCGACATCAGTAAATGCCCGTTTCATAATGGCAGCATGAAGCACAACGTTGGCGGCGGCGGCACCAGGAACCGCGACTGGTGGCCTAATCACTTAAAGTTGAGTATCCTGCGCCAGCATGCGTCCTTATCAGATCCCATGGAGAAAGATTTTAACTATGCCGAAGCTTTTAAAAGCCTGGACCTGGAAGCGGTGAAAAAAGACCTGCATGCGTTGATGACCGACTCGCAGGATTGGTGGCCGGCCGACTTTGGGCATTACGGACCTTTATTTATCCGTATGGCCTGGCACAGTGCAGGTACCTATCGTATCGGTGATGGCCGTGGTGGTGCAGGAGCAGGACAACAACGTTTTGCGCCGCTCAACAGCTGGCCAGATAATGTGAGTCTCGATAAAGCCCGCAGGTTACTATGGCCTATCAAACAAAAATATGGCCGCAGCATTTCCTGGGCGGATTTACTGATCCTCACCGGTAATGTGGCACTGGAGTCGATGGGCTTTAAGACTTTTGGTTTTGCCGGTGGACGTGAGGATGTATGGGAGGCCGATGAAGCGGTGTACTGGGGCTCCGAAACCACCTGGCTGGGTGGCGATATCCGTTACGCCCATGGTTCCCAGGGCGTGGCAGCATCACATGCCGTATTGTCGGCCGATGAAAAAGCCGGCGGCGATATCCACTCCCGCAACCTGGAAAACCCCTTAGCGGCTGTTCAGATGGGATTGATTTACGTAAATCCCGAAGGACCGGACGGTAATCCTGATCCGATTGCTGCTGCTAAAGATATCCGCGATACTTTTGGCCGCATGGCCATGAATGATGAGGAAACGGTAGCCCTGATAGCGGGTGGACACAGCTTTGGTAAAACCCATGGTGCCGCCCCTGCCAGCCATGTGGGTAAAGAACCGGAAGGCGCCGACCTGGCCATGCAGGGCCTGGGCTGGAGCAATAGCTACGGCAGCGGTAAGGGCGCCGATACCATTACCAGTGGATTGGAAGTGATCTGGACTAAAACGCCCACGCAATGGAGCAATAACTTCTTTGAAAACCTGTTCGGCTTTGAATGGGAACTGACTAAAAGTCCCGCAGGCGCACACCAGTGGGTAGCCAAAAATGCAACGGCCATCATCCCTGATGCATATGATAGCGGCAAAAAGCACTTGCCTACCATGCTGACCACCGACCTCTCTTTACGATTTGATCCTGTTTACGAAAAAATATCCCGGCGCTTCCTGGAAAACCCCGACGCACTTGCCGATGCATTTGCACGGGCCTGGTTCAAGCTCACCCACCGCGATATGGGTCCGCGTGCCCGTTACCTGGGAGCAGATGTGCCATCAGAAATACTGATCTGGCAGGATCCTATTCCTGCTGTCAATCATCCGTTAGTCAATGACAATGATATCGCTGCACTGAAAGCTAAAGTACTGGCTTCCGGGCTGAGCGTATCGGAGCTCGTGTCTACTGCGTGGGCATCTGCTGCTACTTTCCGCGGTTCCGACAAACGGGGTGGCGCTAATGGCGCCCGCATCCGGCTGGCCCCACAGAAATACTGGCAGGTCAACAATCCACCACAGCTGCAAAAGGTGCTGGACAAACTGGAAGGTATCCAGCAGGCGTTTAACAGCGCCCAATCAGATGGCAAAAAAGTGTCGCTGGCCGACCTGATCGTGCTGGCGGGCGTGGCTGGTATCGAAAAAGCCGCTAAAGACGCGGGACAGTCCGTTACAGTACCATTTACACCTGGCCGTATGGACGCCTCCCAGGACCAAACCGACGTGGAATCCGTTGGTCACCTGGAACCTTTAGCCGATGGTTTCCGCAACTACCGGAAAGCAAAACTGCCTGTTTCTACAGAAGAATTGCTGGTTGACAAGGCGCAGCTATTGACGCTGACAGTGCCGGAATTAACGGTATTGACAGGTGGTATGCGCGTATTAAACACCAACTACGATGGCTCCGCACATGGCGTATTTACGAAGCGGCCGGGTCAACTGACCAACGACTTCTTCGTGAACCTGCTGGACATGAATACTGCCTGGAAAGCAGCCGGTGACGACCGCGAAATTTATGAAGGCACCAGTCGCGCTACCGGTGAAGCAAAATGGACCGCTACCCGGGCCGACCTGGTATTTGGCTCCAATGCAGAACTGCGGGCCATTGCCGAAGTATATGGCAGTGCTGATGCGCAGGCTAAATTTGTGAAAGACTTTGTAGCTGCCTGGAATAAGGTGATGAACCTCGACCGGTTCGACTTAAAGAAAGCGTAAATTTTCACCAATGACAGTAAAGCAAAGAGGAATCTTCGTGAAGACTCCTCTTTGCTATTTTAATAAGTTTATCAGTTCCGCATCCGTTTCATCTAGCAATTCAAACGGCGTAGTGCCGTTCAGGTTAGGCACTGTTTTGTCGGCGCCGGCGTTGAGGAGTAGCCTCACGCATTCGGCCTGGTGATATTGGTTGGCTATGCCGCCGTATTTCAGGCCATGTACTGCCCAGAATAACGGCGTACTGCGGAATTCGGTGCACAGCTGATGAATATTGGCATGCTCCCGGATCAGTTTTGCTACCAATTGATCCCTGCCCACCCAGGCAGCCCAGTGCAGGGCCGTTCCGCCATGGCAACCGGCATGATGGATGTCGGCGCCATTTTCTATATACAAAATACCCACCTGTTCGGCGTGCAGGCTGGCAGCCGCTACCAGGGGAGTATCCTGCCCTGCTGCTAACGTGTAACCGTTAACGTTGGCACCATGCGCTAAAAAGATGCTGGCTATTTCAACGCCTTCCTGGTCTGAGAAAGCATGAACGAAAACGCCATCGCAAACCCGGTGTAACGGATGCGCTTTGGTGGTGTTGTTTTCATCGAAAGGGATGCCTTCATTGGCTAATGACGGGTTTTGAGCAAGCGCTTGCCGGATCCCTTCATAATCTTTGTGCATGATCAGTGTTCGCATCATATGCTGCCTGTTTCAGGATGAAAGTAAACTTTGTCTGAGGTATCTCCTCACTCATCATCCAGCCCTTTTCCTGCGAGGATATGTTTCATATATTTTTCAACCCGGGAGGCCCGCGTCTTTGATTGTTTAGCGGCAGCAAAATAGAGCAGGTATCCCCGCTGACGGCCCGGTGTCAAGTCTTCAAAGGCTGTTCTCAATGCCGGCAGGGTATCCAGCTTTTGCTGGAATTCTTCCGGTACCGGGTACTCAGTGACCTTTTTATACTGCACTTTTGCCCCGGATTGTTCCAGTTCAATAGCTTCATGAATATAATTCACCAATATATTCTTCCTCTTATTAATGTCTTTCATACTGGTAAACCGCATCTGTCGCGCGGCCTGTACATTATCCGTTTGCTGGATCAGCACACCGTGCACATCGTTGATCAATGCACCTTTGAAGAATAGCACTGCGCAGTAATCTTTGAATCCATGCATTAAGATGATGTTCTTATCGTGGAATGAGTAGCAGGGAACGCCCCATTTCAGGCCTTCTGTGAGTTGAGATTCCAATATGATGTTTCTTAGCTTTTCAAATTCCTCCTGCCACTTTTCCGCCCTGCCTATAAATGCATCGATCTTATGATTCATGTTATGCTGTTTTTAATTAAAGGAAAGGATTCTTCTATCGGCCGGCCTGAAATACCAGGAAATGGCTGTCAAGATAAGTAATAATAACGAAGGAAACATATCCTTCATCACGCCGCCAACAGCGATATGTGAGAGTAAGGCGCCTGACATCGCGAAAAAGAAACCGGCGTATGCCCACTCTTTCAGCAAAGGGAATTTAGGCGCCAGGACAGCGATCACGCCCAGGATCTTCCAGCAGCCGATGATCTTCTGAAAATAGGGAGGGTAACCAAGGCCGGCCATGAAATCATTTTCAGTTTTCATGTTGGATAATTGAACAATCGCGGTGGAGGTCATGCCCAGGGCCAGCCAAAGGGTGGCGATCCAGTAAATGATTTTATTTCTCTTTGTCATGGTGTTTCTATAATTGTTTTTGCAAGATTTTTTCTATCCGGTTGTGTGCCAGGTCAATCCCCCGTACCATGCCTTGTTTAATGACAGCATCCCGCTTTTCAACAGATTCATAGATGACATGCATCCTGAGCTTACTGGTACTATCGGTAACCGCCTCAAATTCATAGAACTCCAGCTGCAGGCCAAACGGCGTTCCTTCCATTTCGAAAGTGCGCACGATCTTTTGGTTCGGGATAAATTCATGTGCGACGCCGCTGAAGCGGTACTTATTCCCTTTAGGGTCGGAGGTCTCAAACTGGTAGCTGCCATATTTCCGGCTTTCCAGTTGCAATACTTTTGTTCCCATCCATTGTTCTACAATTTCAGGTTCCGTGTAGGCAGTGAACAACAGTTCCAACGGTAAATCAAACTCCCTGGTAATAAACAGTTCCTGCTTACCGTCTTCGGCGTTGACTTTCGTTTTTTGTTCCATAAATTATTATTTTTTGGGTTTGTAGTTTTTCATGATCGATTCCAGTTTATTAAAACGGTCGTCCCACATTTTGCGGAATGGCTCAATAAAATCTGCGATGGCTTTCATTTTCTTAGCATTTATATGATAGTAAATTTCTCTGCCGTTTTGCGTTTGTTCCAGCAGTTCACACTCCGTTAGTATTTGCAGGTGTTTGGAAACGGTAGGTCTTGCTGTGTCAAAATTTGAGGCGATTGCTCCTGCCGTCATCGCCTGGGAGGCCACCAATAGCAGTATAGCCCTCCTGGTGGGGTCTGCTATGGCCTGGAATACATCTCGTCTTAAATTCATTATGTAGCTATTTGACTACAAATATACGCGTAGCCATTTAACTACACAAATTTTTCTTTCATTCCGGATAAAAATAATTGCCGTGGTGGTTGTTTTCCACCATTAAAACCTACATGCCTTGTCGTAAATTGCCTGATAAATGTCGTAACCCCTACCCACGGCTACTTTTTAATTTCTCTACATTTGACCGGCCATGAATTTGTATAAGCCGGGAACAAATTTTAAATTTAGTATCATATGGAAAAGATTACCGCCAGGGATATACGTTATGCGGATCTCGCAGGAAAAAGATTTAATAAACGCTTTAGCGGGAAGCCGGAATATATTGTACTGCCTACCACTACCACCGAAGTGGTGATAGCGGTACAGGAAGCCGTGAGCAACAAACGGCGGCCGGTGGTACGCAGTGGTGGCCATTGCCTGGAGGGCTTTGTATCTGATCCCACCGCGCAGGTACTGATCGACACCTCCCTGATGACAAACGTTTCTTACGATGCCGATATGGGAGCCTTTGTGGTAGAAGCTGGCGCCACGGTAGGCGAAACCTATCGACGGCTGTTCCTGGGCTGGGGCGTAGTACTTCCGGCGGGTGAGCATCCCGGTATTGGTATGGGCGGACATGTGTTGGGTGGCGCCTTCGGGTTTCTATGCAGGGAACATGGGCTGGCGGCAGACTATCTTTACGCCGTAGAGGTAGTAACTGTAGATGCATCGGGACAAGCTATTCCCATCATCGCCACCCGGGAAGTATCTGATCCTAACTATGATTTGTGGTGGGCGCATACCGGCGCCGGCGGCGGCAACTTCGGCATCGTTACCCGCTATTGGCTGCGGAGCCACGATGCTACGGGTACAGACCCAAATACCACTTTACCTGCAGCACCGGCAACTATTACTACGTTTCGCGTGTCGTGGGACTGGACACTCTTTAATGAAAGTGCCTTTTCGCAACCGACCAATAACTTTGGCGCCTGGGCGGCACAGCATAGTGGTCCGGATTCGCCATTCCGTCAACTGTTCAGTATTTTGTTTCTCAATCACCGTAACATTGGCAAACTGGATATTAAAGGTCTTGCCACCGGACCTCAGGCTACGCGCCTGATTGAAGAACACCTGGCCGATATTGCAGAACCTATCGGTATCGCCTATACGAAACAAATTGAGGAAACTCCGTGGCTGCAATTTGCACTCAACCCTTTCCCCGAACTTTTCCAGCCTGGTTTCGACAAGGCGCAGGCCAAAGTAAAAGACGCCTTTTTCCGGCGTCCATTCACAGATAGCCAAATTGCTACCGCGTATAAATACCTCACCCTGGCGGCTCCCATAGGCGGCGGGCTTGGAATGGCTACCTATGGCGGCAAAGTAAATACCATTGCTCCTGGCGCTACGGCTTCCGTACAACGGGACAGCATACTCGACGTGGCTTGCAATACCGGGTGGATCAGCCCCGAAGGCGCCGCTCCCAGCCTGGAATGGGTACGTAACTTTTACAAAGACCTCTTCCCCGGATCGGGTGGCGTACCGGTACCAAATGATCAAACAGATGGAGCTATGATTAACCATCCTGATACCGACCTTGCCACCGCAGCATGGAATCAATCAGGTGTTCCCTGGTCTACGTTCTATTACAAAGAGAACTATCCCCGGCTGCAGCAGGTAAAAGCCAAGTGGGACCCCTTGAATATATTCTATCACGCATTATCTATCCGGGCGGCTCAATAGTGACTGGAAAGATAACCGCTACCTTAAAGCATAAAGATTCACATGAAAGAAACACCCACCAATAAAAAAAAGTTAACGGCAGCGCAACAGGATACGCTGCTCAAAACATTGCAATCCCGTTTTGAAAAAAACGGGCAGCGTCATAAAGGCCTTAACTGGAGTGATGTGCAGGAGCGGCTCACGGCCCACCCTGAAAAAATGTGGTCATTGTACGAAATGGAACAAACAGAAGGCGAACCGGATGTGATTGCATTTGATAAAAAAACGGGCGCCTATACTTTTTGTGACTGCTCCGCTGAAAGTCCCAAGGGACGGCGGAATGCCTGCTATGATTACGAGGCCCTGGCTTCCCGGAAGGATCATCCGCCTAAAGAAAGTGCGGTAGAAATGGCAGCAGCAATGGGCATCACGCTCCTTACAGAAACTGCCTACCGGGAATTACAACAGCTGGGTAAGTTTGATCTCAAAACATCCAGCTGGGTACAAACGCCTGCCGACGTAAGAGCGCTCGGAGGCGCCCTGTTTTGCGACCGCCGTTACGATAAAGTTTTCCTTTATCATAATGGCGCTTCCTCTTATTATGCCGCGAGGGGTTTCCGTGGCTCGCTCACGGTGTAAATACTCCGGTAATACATCATCTCCCAAAACGCGCAGCGGGAGTCAATCCCGTTGCGCTGATATCACCATACAGCTCACAATATTTTGGTGATCCCATCTCCTTTCATTAATTTGCCGCCGCAACTGGTTATTCCAGCACATATGCTGGCATATTAAAAGGGAATCCGGTGTGAAACCGGAGCTATCCCCGTAGCTGTAATCCTGCACCTGTTTTATACAGGTATGTTTTTTCGGAATCAACTCCACTTTGCCACTGTTCCGGCTATACGGAACGGGAAGGCGACCGGAAAAGCAGGAAAGCCAGAAGACCTGCCTCTTGCAACGATATAGGACGTTTTCGGGTGAAGAGCGTACTTATATTTTCGGTTTTTTTTGTAACAAAATTGGTAACGATGAACCACATCTGACGATGTGTGTCCTGCGTATGCTGTAGTTTCTGATTGCCGTGTTGTCGTGGAAGATCATTTGATATCTTCCCCGCAGACGGGTGTTTAATAACTGTAGATGATGTCCGATAAAAAAGGAACCCCGTTTCCCGTATATCCTGGATAGGCTGCAAGCCCTTTATCATCGGGCATTTGCAGCACACCGTTATTACTGCATTATCATCAACCTAAATATATCAAACATGCGATTACCGGGAAGTATGCTTTTCGTATCGGCCCTTTTTATGCTGGCCACCTCCTGTAAGAAAAATGATAACACCGTTCCTTCTCCCGGTGTTGACCACAGCGGCGGTTCGGATACTTTGCGTTTAGGCGCTACCGTTACCTATCGTCCTATAATAGCCCATCCATTGGGCGCTACCTTCAGCTGGAAAGTGAATGGACAGGTAGTGGGAAATGATTCCGTATTTACTTTCACTGCTGCGACCCGTGGCGATTACCATATCGTGTTTACCGCCACCAACAGCGCCACAGCTGATTCCGCGATTTACCAGGTGAAGGTATGGAGCAAATATGAAAATGGTTTCCTGGTAGTGCAGGAAGGCCAGTATGGCACTACTACCGGCGACTTATTTTACTACAGCTATGATAGCAATAAAGTAGCGTACAATGTTTTTAAAACAGAAAATCCGGATAAAGATTTTGGATCATCTACTGCTACCCTGCAATTTGCTACTATTTATAACGGCAAGGTATATATGACGGCAAAGGTAGGTGGCCCCTTAGTAGTAGCCGATGCTTATACCATGAAGGAAACCGGCCGGATAGATCACCTGCCGCAGGATGAAGGCCATGCTTTCCTTGGTATTGACAATGCCAGGGGGCTTTTAAGCACGGTAGACGGCGTTTATAGGCTCAACCTCGCCGGTCCTGCCCTGGGCGCTAAAATAGACGGTATCAACTCCAACGCAGGCGATATGATCGTTGCAGGCGATTATGTTTTTGTGCTGACAGCAGATGACGGGGTTGTTGTGTTGAAGACCACCGATTACAGCATCGTTAAGAAGTTTCCCAAAGCCACGATGGGATTTGCGCGCACAAAAGACGGGGCTGTCTGGGCAGCGGGCGACTCGGCGCTGATGCGTATCGATCCGGCGGGCCTGACTATAACGGAAACGCATGTACCCTTTAAGGTCACCAATCCCTGGGCCTTATGGGCCTGGCATTCCGGCGGCCTCGTAGCCAGTACCTCCGGCAACGAAGTATACATTGCCGAGCGTAAAGAGGGCCCTGGCATTGGGGGCACACTGGAATATAGCGGTACCCGCATTTATAAGTACACGCCGGGTAATAGCAGCGCTTTTGCAACACCCTTCATCACCATTCCTGATGGCCAATATTTTTATGGTTCGGCCGTACGGTTGAATGAGCGGACGAAGGAGTTGGTGGTGCTGACGTTGACCGACGAATGGGGCAGCAGCAATGACAACAGGTGGTTATTTTACGATGCAGCCAGTGGCGCTTTAAAACAAAGTCTTCGTTATCCGGGCTACTACTTCCCTACCCTACCTGTATTTTATCAGTAGTTTTTTACACCTTCAATTATAATTACTATGCGAAAATCCTATTTGACCTCCTTAGGTCTTGGCAGCCTGCTGATGCTGGCTGCTTGTCAGAAAGAAGCGCTGACAGAGAGTCTTCAGCCTGTTTCTACCCGGTCTGCCGCTATTGTCAGCAATGTCACTATCCGGCCAGCATTGCTGACCAGCAGTCCGCTGATCAGCCGGGTGTTTACCTATATGCCGGCGGCCGGGCAGTTTATCAATGAAACCACCTTGGGTACTACTACGGCCGCACAGGGCCTGGTGGGCAGCACCACCAACATGGTGTCGCTGGGTGGCTTTGGCGGGTATATTGTATTCGGGTTTGACCATTCGGTGGTGAATGGTACGGGCAACGACCTGGGTATTTATGGCAATCCCCTCGGGCCTACTTATCAATGGTCGGAGCCAGGCGTAGTGATGGTGAGCCAGGATACCAATGGTAATGGTTTACCCGATGATACCTGGTATGAATTAGCCGGCAGCCAGTATTCCATTGCCAGCACCATTAAAAATTACCGTATTACCTATTACAATCCGCATGCGGCAGGTACCAGTGTATTATGGAAAGATAACCAGGGAGCGAGTGGTTATGTAGTTGCCAACACCTATCATACGGCCAACAACTACTACCCTGCTATGGCGCCTAGCCAGGACTCCATCACGTTTACCGGCACCAAGCTGGTGAATACCTTACAAACCGGTGGCATTGTTACTAACCTTGCCTTTGCGTGGGGATATTCCGACAGCTATTCCAGCGAATATCCCACGTTAGGCTATAATACGTTTGACATCGCCTGGGCTGTGAATGCCAGCGGTACGCCGGTAACATTGAATGCCATTGATTTTGTGAAAGTATATACGGGGCAGAACTGCAGCGGAGGCACGATGATGGGAGAAATCTCTACCGAGGTAAAAGGCGCCAGGGATCTGCATTTATAGTTCGTATCTCCATATCCTGACCATTATAAAAATGCCCCGTAAACAAGTCGTTACGGGGCATTTCTCTTATGAATATTCCTGTTGTTTAAAACTCGATATCGTCGGCTACATTGCCGCCCTGGGCATCAGCAAACAGTTGCTGATACTTTGCCTTGTAGGCTGCCTGTCTTTCGTTGTAGCCTTCAAAGTCGGCCGCTATATCCTGGTGGATCTGTGCATTCCAGTTGGATGCCGCGATCTGGAAATCACCCAGGGTGATCCCATATTTATCGGCGATCCATTGGGCGCCGTCGAGGCCATATTCGTAGGCTACCTGGCGGGCTACTTCCAGCTCTTCGTAGAAACTCTTATCTGATTTTATACGGTCTGTATTGGCGCCGCCTTCTGCAGAAACCGCCGCTTTTAAATTGCTGAACTTAGGGTGCTGGTCTGCCTGACCGAAATACTGACCAAACAGCGTCACGATATGAAAGGTCTCGTCCTGTTTCATACGCTCGGGCCACAGCAGGTTGGCTTCCTGCCAAACGGGTACTTCCACGCCCAATGCTTTTGCTATATCAGCTTCACTTAAACCGCTGCCCATTTTTGCGCAGGCGGCGCTGTAATCTTCTAAAGTAATGCCGTGAATGGGTTCTAATAATGGATTGTCAGACATACATGTGTTTATTTAAAATGATGAAAAGATTGTTCTCTTAATAAACGTTCATAAAATTTTTCATTCTCTTCTGCCATATCCGGTATGATCTTACTCCACTCATCGATCATGGCACGCAGGTATACTTTTTCGCGCTCAGGATCCCGGGGGTTACTTTCCTCATAGGCCCGGCGCAGATGGGCCGTACGTTGTTCCGCCAGGGCGCGGGCATCGTGCAGCACCATGCGTGCTCCTGTAGAGGGACTGAATGTATTCTGGGAATGACAAAACGGACAGGTCACATAGGTATCGATAAAAAACATTTTTTCGATGGTGATATTGCCGCCGCATTGCTGGCAGCTGAATTTATCACGGATGCTTTCAAATGCCCGCAATTGTTCCTGGTAAGCCGCTTCCAGGTTGCGTTCCCCGGCCGCCTGTTGCAGGCGCTGCATGCACTTGTTCAGTTTTTCATCAAAAATATAATGCCGGTTAAGGCAAGCCATCCTGAAGTTCATAATGCGATTGTGATAATCGCGGCCCACCGTGGAGGTAACAGCGGGCACCGTCGCCTCTGCCTGATACACAAAGTCTATAATCTGTTCTTCCTGGATATCGTTGGCCTTTTGGCGCATATGATTGATTTGCCCGAGTAATCCCTGCAGCATATTGCTATGCGCGCGTTTATACGGATCTGTGTCCTGGTCGAAGATCTCCTTTAGTCCGGGGATGGCAGCCGTTGTGAGTTCCAACATCCTGGCTTCCAGTTTGTCGAGGAACGCAAACCAACGTTCCTGTCTTGTTTTCATTTCTTCGAGGAGTGCGGGGTTATCATATTTCTTATTAAAAAAGCCGAACATACTTTATGAATTATTTTCCTTTTTGATATTAATCCCGTCTGTCAGCTTTACTTCCATGAATACAAAACCGCAGTAGGCGCAGGCGGTGAGGCCCTTTTCAAAGGCGCGCCCGGCGCCGCATTTGGGACAATCGCGCATGTCCATCTTCGCCTTTTCCGGGGTAATGTCCCCGCCATAATGCTGCTGGGTAGCGGCCTGTTGTTTGAGCCGTTCCAGGTAAGACAATAGCTTGTTATCTTTCTCTTCTGCCATGCTGTTTACCTTGGTTAGAGTAACTTCAACAGTTCTTCTTTCTTTGCCGCGTACTCAGCTTCTGTGATCAACTGCGCTTCAAAGAGGGTCTTTAATTTTTTAAGTCTCTCTGTAATATCGTCTGCCGGTGCGGGTTTCTGTTGCATCTGTCCCTGGTTCACCATATTACTGATCATGCCTAATACCACTGCCTGCCGGGCGCCGTCGCCTACCTCGGAACGTTCCTGGTCCATAGCGTTGGCAATGCTGTATTGGCTGAATTTATTCATGTCCGTTACCATGTTCATGCCGGTTACCTTATCGTATTGCTTCAGCACTTCTTCCGGTAAGGTAATGCTGGTGATGGTAAAGCGGGTTACCTCCAGGCCTAAGTCAGTGAAATAAGGTTGAATTAATGGCTGGATCTTTTCATTCAATGCCGGCACATTGGCGGCAGCTTCTACTACGGGGATCTTCGCCAGTGACAAGACTTCGCCGAATTTAGGCGCAATGAAATCCCGGAGCTGCAACTCCAGTTCCGTGATGCCGAGCCGTGGCCAGGTGCCTGCATATTCTTTAAAAAACCGTCCCACGTCTGTAATGCGGACGTTGTAGGTACCAAATGCGCGGATGCGTACCTGTCCGAAAGCCGCGTCGGTCATTAATACCGGCGCTGGTGTACCCCACTTCAGGTTCACAAACTGGTGGGTGTTGAAGAAGTAGATGTCTGCCTTAAAGGGACTTTCAAAACCATACTTCCAGCCCCTGAGCCGGGTAAGTACAGGGATATTCTCTGTGGTGAGCACATGTCTTCCAGCAGGGAATATATCTGCCAGCTGCCCTTCGTTTAATAAGAGTGCATGCTGACTTTCCCTGACGGTTAACATCGCGCCATTCTTAATTTCTTTGTCTGCGTCTGCAAACTTCCACATCAGTGCATTCGGATCAGGTGTTAACGATTCAATGACTTCAATAAATGGTAATCCCATATGGTGAGCATTTTAAAAGCGGTTTCCGATAATGTGCCGGGGTAACATCCAATTTTTTTTTCCGGGTAGCTGCAAAATAATCACTAATCACCTAACTACCATCCTATTCATCCTCTTTGTTAGCAATAATATAATACAACAAGATCAGTATACCTGTTGCAAATTTGAGGAAAGAATAGATGAATGCCCTCTTTAGGCCTGCTACAAAACGACTACTTCCCCGAAAAAAAGCAACTACAAGATAACTACAGTGCTACAAAATAAATTATAAGTGTAATACTTACACATATGTACAAATATAATCCAGATAAAACAAATGCGGGGGAGATATGGGCGGAGGCAAAAGACCTGCCCGTTATTTTTCATATATAGATATGATATAGCCAATAAAAATAAGAAATATATTTAGGTACAGCTATAATAACACTCTCTCAAAAAAAAGAAAACCCGATAAGCTATAGCTGATAATAACCATATTTCTTTATTGTTTAAACCACGTTTTTATGAAAAAGCACTATTTGCCGTTGTTGGCAGTACTGTTAGCCGTATTTGCCTGCCAGAAACCGGCCTCCGACCCAAATCCTGTTAAACCGGGAAGCTCCGAAAAATTTGCAGTTAATTTTAAAGTGTCCGGCTTTTCGCAGGTTATTGTTGGCAATGCCCGGAGTGCAGATACCAGTGTGCTCCAAAATGTAAAAAAGCTTATCTATGTAGCCTTTAATGCCAATACCGGGCAGGTTGTAAGCCGGCAAAACAAGATTACCGGTGATACCACTTTTGGCGAATTCAGGGATTCGTTACCTACCGGCCGGTATGTGGTAACCGTAACCGGCATCAAAGATACCACAGGCGCAGAAATTGCAACTGACCCGCTGGGCGTGTATATCGTTTATCCGGGCACCGATCTCTTTTACAAAAGAACGATTGTCAGTGTAAGCGGCAGTGTTGATGAAAATATGGCGCTTGACAGAGTTGTATCAAGGTTGATGTATCAATTCAAAGGCAGGATACCTTATAATGCAAGAAAAATATCGATATGGCCTCATTACCTGGATGATGTTTATGGAATAAGCCCGTTTCTGGATTTTTACACCGGCAGTAATCTCGCTAGTCAGCATTACCATTATTCTCCTTATTACTACTCCATACCAGACTCACTGATTGGCCATGACGGTCTTACGCTCAATACTTACATGATGAATCCTTCAGGTACCCAGAGCACAGATGTAGAGATTTCTGTAACTGATTCCACCGGCAAGGTAATATCGAGCAAGGCTATTTACAGTGTGATGATGGAGAACAACAAAACCACGCTCCTTTCGGGCTACATATTCGACAGCATTCCGGCTAGTGGTGGGGTGCAGGTAAAAATAAATCCCAACTGGTCCACCGATACTATAAAAGCTGAATTCTAAACAGGATTTGAAGCAAGCATAAAGAAGTCGTTTCACCCACTGAGGCGGCTTCTTTACGTTTATAGACAGCCGTTAAACCACTGGCCCTCACTTATAAAAAACCAGCATATAGTCCATCTAAAAAATTTAATTGTCCATCTGATTATTAATCTTTAAATGTATATTAGACACTTAATAAAAGCATCAACTAAAGTCTGACATTTTAAAAATTCCCGTATGAAAAATTACACTGGGGTGAGCATTTCACCACCTGCCTGGTACAGGCATGCGTTCCTTGTTGTTCTTATCTTATCCAGCTTTGCAGCCCATGCACAAAAGAAAGTGACCGGTAAGGTGATCGAAGAAGCGACTACCCAACCCGTTATTATGGCGTCTATCCAGATTAAGGGCACCACGCGGGGCACGGTGACGGACGACAAAGGACAGTTTTCACTTACCGTAAAAGACGGCGATAAACTGCTGGTATCTTCCATGGAATTTGAGTCTACGGAAATTACAGTGGGCGCCGAAAGTACGCTGAACATCCGGCTTAAGCGCAGCACTGCCGGGCTCAACGAGGTAGTTGTTATCGGTTATGGTACCGTTAAGAAAAAAGATCTCACCGGGTCTATCGCCTCACTGAAAGCGGCCGACCTTAAAACGGAAGGCGTCAGCAATGTGGGCAGAGCGCTGCAAGGTAAACTACCGGGAGTAACCGTAGAATCGGCCGGCGGCGATCCGGGAGCCGGCACCCGCATCCTGATACGGGGCGTGGGCACATTAGGCAATGCCACGCCACTTTACCTGGTTGACGGCGTACCGGTAGCAGGTATCAACAACATTGCACCGGGCGATATCGAATCGATGGACGTATTGAAAGATGCCTCTGCTGCAGCTATCTACGGATCGCGGGCGGCCAACGGCGTCGTATTGGTAACCACTAAAACCGGCAAGCCCGGCAAGGCGGTCATCCAGTTTAGCACCAACTTCGGCCGGCAGAAAATTGACCATCCCTGGGACGTGTTAAATGCGTCGGAATGGGCCACCGTCAGCAACGCAGCGCATGACGCGGCCAACCTGCCGCGGCTGGCCATCGCAGCTAATCCATCGCAACTAGGAGCAGGCACCAACTGGCAGGACGCCATTTACAGAACAGCGATGATTCAACAGTACCAGCTCACCATGAGCGGCGGCAGCGAAACATCGCGCTTCAGCGTATCGGGCAACTACAACAAACAGGATGGCATTGTAGATGTAACAGGATACAGCCGGTACGGCGCCCGCGTAAAATCAGAAACCACCAAAGGCATCCTGAAAGTAGGTGAAACGGTATTGCTTTCCCGTGAAAAATGGATACGCATGCCCGGTGGCTGGGGCGGACAGGGAGGAAATGCAGTAGGCTCCGCGGCTAAAATGATCCCGGTATTCCAGATTTACGACAGCACAGCGGTTGGAGGATATGCCGGCGCTACCGGTCCGGTAGTGAATGTAGCAAACCCCGTTGCACAGCTGCACCTGGAAGATATCAGCTACGAAGTGACGTCTATCCTTGCCAATGCGTTTGCAGAAGTATCTATCCTTCCTTCTCTGAAATATAAATTCAATCTCGGTTATACCAGCTCCTTCGGTAACACCGACGACTATGCGAGACGATACAATGTAGGCTCCCTCTTTTCACATCCAACAAATGATTTAAGCCAGTCGAAAGACCGCAATCTCCTGGTGTTAGCTGAAAACACGCTCAATTTCACCAAAGATTTCGGCAAACACAGCATACAGGCCCTGGCAGGTTACTCTTACCAGAAAACAACGTACAACTACTGGCTGGCCAGCAAAACAAATCTTCCGGATGGCTTAAAAGAACTGGATGCCGCTTCCGGTACGGCCAACGTAGCCGGCAACAGTACGGTGAGCACCCTGTTGTCTGTACTGGGCCGCGTCATCTACTCTTATGATAACCGCTACCTGCTCACTGCCAGTTTCCGCCGCGATGGTTCCTCCCGGTTTGGAGCGGGCAACAGGTATGGTAACTTCCCTTCCATTGCAGCAGGTTGGAATATCTCCAATGAAAAGTTCTGGACGGTGTCTCCCCGCATTATATCTGCCTTGAAGTTACGGGGTAGCTATGGTATACTCGGCAACCAGGAAATCGGCGACTATCAATACAGCGCGGCGATTTCCTCCAATATCAACTACGTTACCGGGGCGGATCAACAAAAGTGGTTTGGCGCTATTCAAACCGCCTTTGCATCTCCCAATATCAAATGGGAAAATACGGAGACTGTGAACATCGGAACAGACATCAGTTTCCTGAATGGCAAATTGAATGTTACCGCCGATTACTTCCGGAAAAACACGACCGATGTATTGTTGAATGTGCCGATTCCCGGCTCTACCGGCTCTTCTACTAACCCGGTTATCAATGCAGGCACCATCCAGAATAAAGGTTTTGAACTGGGATTGAATCATACTAATACGGTAGGCGTGCTAACTTATAGCGTAACAGGTACTTTTTCTGCCATTAAGAATAAAGTGATAGCACTGGGTACTGGTTCGCAGCAAATTTTTGGCGGACAGCCCACCCACCATGGCGCCTCCACTACCCTCACGCAGGCCGGTGGCGAAATTGCCGGCTTCTATCTCATCAAATCATTGGGTATCTTCCAATCGCAAGCTGAAATAGATGCCTATAAAGATAAAGATGGCAAGTTAATTCAGCCTAATGCGGCGCCAGGGGATATCAAATTCCTGGATGCCAATGGCGATGGGATTATCAGCAATTCCGACCGTGTTAACTGCGGCAGTCCTTTCCCGAATTTTGAGTACGGCGTAGGCGTAAATCTGAAGGCTTATAATTTCGATCTCAACATCTTCATGCAGGGAACACACGGGAATAAGATCTATAACGGGTTGCGCCAGGACCTGGAAGGGATGAACCTTGAGTTCAACTACAGTCGCGCTACCCTCAATGCCTGGACGCCGCAGAACACGCATACCAATATTCCAAGAGCGGTGATCAACGACCCGAATTTCAATGATCAGACCTCCTCCCGCTTCCTGGAAGATGGTTCGTATTTCCGGATGAAAACATTACAACTCGGGTATACCATTCCTGAAAACCTGGTACAACGCATGAGAATTACCAGTTTGAGGGCTTACCTGAGTGCCGACAACCTCTTTACCATCACAAAATACAGCGGGTCTAACCCGGATATCGGCAGGACAGGCAGCATCCTTGAGCGCGGTGTTGATTACGGCCATGTGGCCTATCCTCTTGCGAGAGTGCTTTCTATCGGTTTACAACTGACACTGTAATTTTTTAAAATGATGAAACGTATGAAAAAGATATTGATTTCGGTCGCAGCTACACTGGCGTTCGCCGGTTGTTCGCGCGATACGTTGCAACTTACTAACCCGAACCAGATCACGACAGAAACTTTCTGGAAAAATGAAGATGATGTTAAAAGCGCCATGGCAGCCACCTATGGGCTATTCAAAAATGTAGACGGCGGTTACTGGGGCGTACGTGGCGTAGAACTATCCAATGGGCGTGGTGATGATTTCTTCATCCGTAATGATGTAAGTTATCTCTACCAGTTATCTACTTTCACCAATACGCCGGATAACTCCGCGGCTACCAATGTGTTTAACATCTCGTACCGGGCTATTTTCCGTGCTAACCAGATTATGGAGAACATTGATAAAGCCGGGCTCACGGATCAGAAAAAGAAGGTTTACATCGCTGAGGCTAAATTTATCCGCGGGTTGAATTATTTCATCCTGGTTAGCAACTTTGGAGATGTGCCGATACGTACCCGTGTGCCCGCCAAGAAAGAGGATTACTTCGTTGCTAAATCTCCTGAAGCTGATGTTTGGGCGCAAATTGTAAAAGACTTCACCGAAGCGGCTGCCGACCTTCCGCCTACGCGCGACCCATCGGAAGCAGGCCGGGCTACCAAAGGATCTGCGCTGGGCTTCCTGGGAAAATCGTATGTGTATATGAAAAGCTGGGCCAATGCAGAAACAGCACTCAAACAGCTTACCACTGCTCCTTTCAACTATAGTCTCACTACCGACTATGGCGATAACTTCACCGCTGCCAAAAAGAATAACAGCGAGTCTGTATTTGAAATACAGCTGGCCGATGTGGGTGGTACGAACCCATGGGCGGGTGAAAACGCCAATGAAGCGCTGGGTGTAACTACCGCGCAGGAGTTTGCGCCGTCGGAGGTAGCCGGTTGGTTTGAGGTAAGTCCTACCGATAAACTTTTCAACGAATTCCAGAAAGAAAAAACCGTGGCGCTGGAACTGGATCCCCGCATGTACGCCACACTGATCTGGGACTATCCCGGTGCGGTCTTCTACCGGAAACCGTTCAGCGCATTTACATTGCAGTTTGGTTATAAGTCGATGTTCAAAAAATACCAGAATTACCTGCAGGCCAATGAACTGTCGGGCAGCAGCGGTGCTGCCGATTATGCTTCCAGCAATAATGAGCGGGCATTAAGGTATGCGGATATTGAACTGTTGCTGGCGGAGGCCCTGGTGATGCAAAGCAAAACTACTGAAGCCTATCCGTGGTTACAGGCTGTAAGAACAAGAGCTAAACTTGGTCCATTGGCCAACGGTCTTTCCAAAGACGCGATGATGGCGGAAATACGGCACCAACGCATGCTTGAATTTGCCCGTGAAGGCCAACGGTTCTACGATCTTAAAAGATGGGGGCTACTCCAGCAGGAGTTCACCAACAGTGATAAAGTAGGGCGCCAGTTTTTCGTGCCTGCGAAACACGACTACTTCCCGGTTCCACAGGCGGAATTAAATGCCAATCCTGCCATGGTGCAAAATCAATACTGGAAATAACAAATAAACCATACCTGGTAAAAGGGTGCTCCGTTAAATCCGGAGTGCCCTTTTTATTGCCATTCAGGATCGACTCTCATCCGAATAAAAGATATTTTTGTCTTTTATCATTCCCGTCTTATCTTTGTGCCGTCATTAAATCTTCAGGCAGTTATATGGCCATCTTTTCAAAAACATGCGAATATGCCATGCGCGCGGTTTTCTACGTAGCGCAGCGGTCCCATGAAGGCTACAAGGTGGGTATTAAAGAAATTGCCGGGCATATTAATTCTCCTGAGCCTTTCCTGGCTAAGATACTTCAGCAACTCAGCCGGGATGGGGTGATCCTGTCTACCAAAGGCCCTAACGGCGGCTTTTACTTTGATGCTGCTTCCTTAAATCGGCCGCTGGCGGATGTGGTGACGGCGGTTGACGGCGATGAGATATTTACAGGATGCGGACTGGGGCTCACCTATTGTTCCGAGAGCAATCCCTGCCCCCTACATGAAGAGTTTAAGAAAGTGAGAAACCAGCTCACGCACATGCTGCATACAACCACTATAGGGAAATTCAACCTGGGCCTGATTAAGGGAAAGTTTACGCTGAACAAATAGTTTTTTTTATAAAAATAAAGGACAAAAATGTCTTTTATTAATAAAAGTGATATAAGATGACACAGGAACAGAAACAGCTCGTAACCGCTACGGTGCCAGTGCTCAGGGAGCATGGAGTATTATTGACCACTCATTTTTATAACCGCATGTTTACGCACAACCCGGAGCTAAAGCATGTGTTCAACATGGGCAACCAGCAGAACGGGAAACAACAGACAGCCCTGGCAATGGCCGTACTCGCCTATGCCGAGCACATTGAAAACCCGGCAGTACTGATGCCGGTGGTAAACAGCATCGGGCATAAACATACCAGCCTGGATATCCGCCCGGAGCACTACGCTATTGTTGGGAATCATTTACTGGCTTCTATCTCCGAAGTACTGGGAGATGCCGCCACGCCGGAGCTGATGGATGCCTGGGCAGCGGCCTATCAGCAACTGGCCGCTATCATGACAGGTCATGAGCAAGGTCTTTACGCAAAACAGGTAAGTAAAAATGCGGGATGGACCGGCTGGAAACCTTTTATCGTACAACAGAAAGTAAAAGAATCGTCCGAAATCACTTCCTTCTACCTCTACCCTGCCGATGGTGGCGCGGTAGCGGACTTCCTGCCGGGGCAATATATCAGCCTCCGGTTGTTCCTGCCGGAGCTGAACCTCCTGCAGCCCCGTCAGTACAGTATTTCCTGCGCGCCCAACGGTAAATACTATCGTATTTCCGTGAAAAGAGAAGCTGGAGCCGTTCACCCGGATGGCCTGATCTCTAACCGCTTGCACGATCATATCCAGGAAGGAGATCGGGTAGAATTATCAGCGCCTGCCGGCACTTTTACTTTGAATGAAAACACTTCCCGTCCGAAAGTATTCATCAGCGGCGGCGTAGGTCAGACCCCACTGATGGCCATGCTGGAAGCACTTACCGGCGCACCCGCCAATACACCGATCACCTGGGTACATGGATGCCGCAACGAAGCGGTGCATGCATTCAAAAACCAGCTAAATGAGTTAGCTGATACTTACTCCCAGCTGAATCATCATATTTTCTACGATCAGCCGGAAGTACCTGCACAGCATACCGGCTGGGTAGATCTTGCTGCAATCAGAGAAGACGTATTGCAAGCCGATGCGGATTATTATATCTGCGGCCCTGCGCCTTTTATCGCCAGGCACTACGGTTTCCTGGTAGAAAACGGCGTGGATACCGGGTCGATTCACTTTGAAGAATTTGGGCCTGCGTCATTGCAGTTGAATAACTAAGTGTAACATCAACAAGGGGGACATTAGCGTCCCCCTTATTTGCGTATATACATCAAAGAGGGTTACTTGCATGGCCCATTAACAACCACTGTTTTCCCGGTTTGTAAGCTCTGCTTCAATGCAAGCTGCACCATTTGCACCACATGTTGCCGCCGCTCGTCAGTGGATGCTGTTACCAGGTTACCCTCCATGTCAATATCTGCGATAACGTTATTACCAGCCACATTATTTGTTGTTATTTTCCAGTTGCGGCCACCGCCGCTAATAACACCAAATACTTCCAAAAATATGGTCCCTTCTGTAATCCTGAAGGGTGGCACTTCCCATATAACAGGGAATGTCAGTTTTGTAATCGCATTTTCGGCGTCGCTCAAATTATCTGACGATGGCGTTGCGGCATGCAGAATATCACCTGTAATGGTATTCGTTACGGCACACTGAGGGTCATTAAATGCCTGTAGCGGTGCAGTGGGTTGCATTTTCTCATTCATGGCAAAATTTTTATTGGTTATTTTGAAAAAGGGTATCCGGTATCTTGAGGCACGTTGATACTACGATAATGGGTGTAACCTACACAAACGAATTTCACGAAAAATAGTTCATCGGTGGAGAAAGTTTACCAAAATCTCCCGTAATGCACTTTTAGAACAATTGCCCCGGAGAGCCTTTGACTTTTAAGGTACGATACCCCACATAATATACCTGGAGTTCCTTCAGCGCGGAAGATGTATTTACCTCAAACCGCCCCTGGGCGTCTGTGTCAATGGTTTCATCGCTACCATTCTTCCTTTTCAACTTAATCCGAGCGCCCCGAAGCAGCTCATTAGTTTCTACATCTTGTACAATACCCGCTGCTTTTTGTCCATCGATATCTTTCAGGGTCAGCCTTATTTCTCTCTGAACGACACAACCATCCCTGCCGGCAATGCCATACTGAGGGAAGCGGTCAATTATTAACTGGTTGCAATCCTTCCCATTATAAAATAGTGTTGCGTATTTGCCTTTTTCCTGCGCCGCACCGGCTAAGGAACCCGATAAGGCAATAACGAGTACAGTCAGCGATCTTAAAAAGGGAAGCATTTTAATTCTTTTAATTTAAGATATTGAATTTCTATGATAGCTGCATGATTTCTATTCGAAACAAAATTGCCTATTTTTGCCAGGAAGAACAGTGCCGGGGTTTTGGCCCATTTATTTCAACCTATCACTGCTGTAAAAAAAATTATCATGAATCACAACGAGCGCGTTTACAAAATGATCTTTGCCAGTGTATATCCGTTATATATACAAAAAGTGGAAAGAAAAGGGCGTACCAAAGCGGAAGTAGATGAAATTATATATTGGCTGACAGGCTATAACCAGCAGACATTACAACAAAAAATTGACGATAAAAGCGATTTCGAAACCTTCTTCGCCCAGGCGCCGCAGATGAATCCGAATGTTTCAAAAATCACCGGTGTCATTTGTGGTTACCGGGTAGAAGATATCGAAGATAAACTCATGCAACAGGTGCGCTATTTAGATAAGCTGGTGGATGAATTAGCTAAGGGAAAGGCCATGGAGAAGATTCTAAGGAAGTAAACTTATCAGGAAGACGCATTCATGTAACCGGAAAGATCGATTAGCTTTTTCACGTCATAGATAAATATTTTTCGTCCCTGCGTATCCAATATACCGAGTTTTTTAAATTCTGTTAAAGCCCGGACTACATTTTCGATCCCGGTACCTACTATACCTGCCAAATCGCTCCGTGACATGCCTATCTCTACCGGGTTCCCGGCGATAGTGCCTTCCTTGAATTTTTCCCGCAATACGATCAATGCAATGGCCAGCCGCTCTCTCACTGACTTTTGCGCAAACACCGAAATGCTGGTGGTCAGCACCGTAAATTCATGGCTTAACGTTTTGAGCAACTTTTGCGACAAGGTGGTTGAATGCTCCAGGGTGAGCAGGAAATCTTCTTTGGGTATGAATACAACAACGCTATTCTCCAACGCCGCGGCGGCATCAGGATACCGCTCTTCCGCCAGTACCGCGTGATACCCGATTAACTCCCCATTATTCGCTACGTAAATGATCTGTTCTTTTCCTTCCCTGTCTGTCCGGTACTTTTTTACTTTACCCTGTTTGATGAAAAAAATATCTTTGGGGAAAGTACCCTCTCTGAACAATACCTCGTTCTTATGGATGCGCTGTTCTGTTGCATGGGCAAATAGCTGATCGTGTTCTTCGGCCGGAAGATCATGTAATATGGACTGTGATTTAAAGTTCCATTTATCAATAGGGAAAAGGCCCTCTAAACTCATAAATAAACCAGTAAAGAAAAATTGACTTTTATCAATTTTTGAATTGAGAAATTGCAATGTAACGAACTTACAACAAAGGTACCTTTGCAGTATGAATATTACAACTATTTCACGCCCAGTGGTTCCCTTTACTATTCCCCTATCCCTGTGTGCTCCCGGAAATAATCAAACGCGGATCCACGGTCAGCAATAACCTCCGACACCTCATGTTTACGCCGAAATTATTTCAAACCTTAAGAACATATACCTGGGCACAATTGCTGAAAGATCTGCTTGCCGGCGTAATTGTGGGCATTGTGGCCCTGCCGCTGGCCATCGCCTTTGCCATTGCTTCGGGTGTTTCCCCGGAAAAAGGAATTTACACGGCCATCATAGCCGGCTTTATTATTTCTGCCTTTGGCGGTAGCCGCGTGCAGATAGGAGGACCTACCGGTGCCTTCATCGTTATTGTGTATGGAATTGTACAAACAAATGGTGTAAACGGGCTGATCATCGCCACCTTTATTGCGGGCGTATTGCTGATGCTGATGGGGTTTGCCCGCCTGGGAAGCGTAATCAAATATATTCCTCATCCATTGATAGTCGGGTTT
Source organism: Chitinophaga eiseniae (assembly GCF_012641265.1). Lineage (GTDB taxonomy): Bacteria > Bacteroidota > Bacteroidia > Chitinophagales > Chitinophagaceae > Chitinophaga > Chitinophaga eiseniae_A. The sequence continues at coordinate 1,546,384 of NZ_JABAHZ010000001.1, forward strand.
ACGACCGGGATCGCCGTTATCATCTTTTCTTCCCAGATAAAAGACTTCCTGGGCCTGCAAATGGGCGCCGTACCAGCCGATTTTATTGGTAAATGGGAATCGTATTTCCAACATATGCAAACCATTAACTGGTATGCGGCAGGCATTGCTGTTGTTACCATCCTCATATCCATATTCTTTCCCCGTATTACCCGGGCGGTACCCGGGTCATTGGTGGCCATCATTTTAACTACCTTCACCGTACAACTGTTACACTTACCTGTTGAAACCATTGGCAGCCGGTTTGGACATATTCCGTCCTCACTGCCCCTACCCGTTCTCCCGCCCCTGAATATGCATACGATCCGGGATGCCATTCAACCGGCCATCGCCATTGCGTTGCTGGGCGGGATAGAATCGCTGTTATCGGCCGTAGTGGCGGATGGCATGATAGGCGGTCACCACAAGAGCAATATGGAACTGGTAGCCCAGGGAGGAGCCAATATAGCGTCTGCCCTCTTTGGCGGCATCCCTGCAACGGGAGCCATTGCCCGCACTGCCACCAATGTAAAAAGTGGCGGCCGCACGCCGGTTGCCGGTATCATTCATGCCATTACCCTGCTGGTCATCCTGCTGCTGGTAGGCCAATGGGCCACTTTTATCCCCATGAGCTGCCTGTCAGGGATACTGGTGATCGTAGCTTACAATATGAGTGAATACGAAACTTTCTTCGACATTGCCCGTGGCTCCCGGAGCGATGCCGCCGTATTACTGACTACGTTTTTCCTGACTGTATTGTTTGATCTCACTATTGCCATCGAAGTAGGCATGGTACTGGCTACATTCCTCTTCATGCGCCGGATGATCCAGATCAGCGACGTAAATATCCTTTTAAAGGAAAACGACAAAACAGACGATCCACTGGCGGTCAACAAATTCAATATCCCGAAAGGTGTTGAAGTATTTGAACTCAACGGTCCCTTATTCTTTGGCGCCGCCTATAAGTTCAAGGATTCAATACAACTGATCGAGAAAAAGCCCAGCGTGCTTATTGTACGTATGCGCAATGTACCGGTGATTGACGCCACCGGCCTGCATACGATCAAAGATGTACTGCGTACCTGCGACAGAGCCCATATCCGCCTCATCATATCGGGACTGCAACCTGAAGTAAGGGAGTCGTTCAAGAAAAGCCGGTTGCTTTTCAGGATTGGGAAACGCTATGTAGTGGAGGATTTCCCGGCGGCATTGCAGGTAGCGAAGCAGGTGTTGGAAGAAGGGTGGTGATAGTGGTACTTCAGCGCGACACATTCCAGCCGTACTACAGCGGCGGCGTACTTAACCGCCCAATTTTCCGGGCAAACCGCTGATGAAGTGCCTCCCACATTTCCGCATATTCGGGCTTGTCATACCGCTGCTGCGCATAAGCATACGTAGCGGGCGACAAATGCCAATTGAATATATTCTCCAGGTACTTGATATCATCGGCCATTACCCGCTCCAGTACTTTCTGCTTTGATACGCCAGCTTGTTGACAGTACCGGTCCAGCCATGCGCCGCGACCACTCTTTACATACAGTACCAGCATATCTTCTGTAATAAAAACAAGGGGTACGTGTTCCATCTGCCAGTCATTATTTTTGATGACGGTGCATAACAGCGCGTGTTCGTATAGCCGTTCTGGTATATCATATTTCAGAATAGCGCCGTGTTCCGCGGCAATATAGCAGAGTTCCCGTGTGATCAGTTCAGGCGGCAGGTAACGCAACGCTTTCCCATCCCGTGTAGCTGCGGCGGTAGCCAGTTCGGCAGTGATGGCCCCTGGCGGGAAATACTGCAACGCCCCGATATAATAGGCCATGGCCTCGTGGCAAAGGTTGTTGGTACGCATTTCCATGGGCACCCGTTTCAGGTCGCGCCAGTTACGGCGTACTTTGGTGCGCCAATACTCGAGGGTCCTTTCCAGTGGCTGCACTACGCTTTCCCCGGCAGCCAGGTCGCGGCGAATTTCTTCTAAGTCGGTGGTCATGGGGTTACTGAGCAGCACCCGTAGATTATCGGAAATGACCGGATCACCATCTTCAGATTCTCCGCATTGATTGGCTTCGGGGCTTTCCGGATCGCGGTCGTTATAATAAAACTGGCTGATCTCCTTCCTGAAAGGCATGAGGTAATAATCCTCCACGATCATGATGGGCGCGGTAATCACACCATCGCATCGCATCCAGCCATGGTTATAGTGCAACATGATCATTTCATCAACCTTCACATTTCCCTCCACACGAACAGGTGAACCGCCAATTAAGAGATTACGGCAGGTGAGGTTGCCAGCCACATACAAGAATGGGCCATAGTCGCCTTCTTCATTGAGTATACCGCCGTCGACGGTGAGATGGCCGATTACCACGAATCCCAATGGTGGCCGGCCGTCGGGCATCTTATCCAGTTTATCGGTGTCGAGTATTAAGTCGCCCGCCAGGTGAAGGTCGCCCTTATGCACATAAAAGTAGCCATCCGTTCCAACCATATCCATGAAAGCTTCTTCACTCTCGAGCACTTTTATGTGTACCTGGTGCTGATTCAACGCCTGCTGAGCGGGAACAATCTGAAATTCTCTAAGCATCTTGCTAAGATCGGATAATTCTCAGAATACGTCAAGGATCACCGTACTCACTTTATTGAATGGAAAATTATCTCCGGCATTCTTGTGTAGTAACAACTTAGCCAGGGGGGTATAAGGAGATAGAAAAAATACGGGGCGACCATCAACCAGCTGCTTGCCTAATCCCGCTGCGATAAAAAACGATTGTTCTTCACATTGTACAAAGGCGCCGGTTTGAACAGTGGTGTAAATGACGTCGGCTTTTACTTCCTGTAACCTGGCCAGTTCTTTCATCGTTTCCGCCAGCTGCCGGGCATACATATCTTTCTCGAGATGCCCCATGGCTCTCCCGGTTTCGTATTTATCGCCGGCTGAACTTTTACTGTCGCTATTGGCGGCCTCCTGGGCGCTATCCATAGCCGCTTTGGTAACGGCAATACGATCTGATATAATATGCAGCCCTGCCTGTTTCAGATTGGCTTTAAAGGCGATCTTTTCCTCACTTGTCATGAATGGTGGATTGGACCGGGCAAGTTAAGCAAATTCTCCCACCAAACCAGTCTGCTACTTATTATACACGGGACTTCTCTTCAGCATATAAAACAGGGCATCATGATACGATCCTTCATTATTTAAAAAAGCCGTACGCCTGTTGGCAAATATCTTCTCATTTTGCTTATTAAAAATTCCCAGGGTCACTTCATTCTCATACTGGTTTTCAGTGGTGGTGTTGTTGGAGTTATCGTGCTGCTTTTTATTGTCTTCATACTTCGTGGTACTGCTGCTGGACGAGTTCACGCTTTCCTTTACGCTGCGGGATAAAGTACCCTGCAATACAAATTCCGCCCCTAATATCCTGCAAAGTTCATCGTAGGTATATCCCTTAATCGTATTGGCGTCGATACCTTTTCTGTACAATAACGCATTGGTGGTGGCAGGGTCCTGGAACTTATACGATCCGTTTCGTTTGCTCAGGTACAGGTAAGTATCATTCTGCAATTTCTCCCCTTTTTCTACCACCTGTTGCAAGGGTTCATTCATCGCGATATATTTAAACGGCAGAATAGCCACCAGACCGGGTTCGATGGGCCTACCATTGTCAACAGGCTCCTTGCCTGTGTTAGCAGATGGTGCGCTGATCACTTCTACTCTTCCGCTCGCAAAGGTAATTTTATTGATATCCGCCTTGTTCAGTTCATATACCAGCGTTTCCCCGGTATGAATAAATTTAATGGTGCTGGCACGCATTTCAGTGATCTTGCCATGCTTTTCTTCCCCATTGAGCATCAGTATCACATCTTCCTTACCTGGAGCCGTTTTGGCGGTTTGTGCTTTTAAAAAAGAAAAGGCGCTCAGCAATATCACTACAACCGTCACTAAACATTTCAATGCTTTGGTCATGATAAAAATATTAGGATTTTCAAAATTGTTACTTCTTCTCTGTCTTCACCCTTTTCTGCTCTTCCGTCGCACCACTTTCCCGTTTGTCCGCAGCATCTTTCTTATCATTTTTATTAAAGCGATAAGTAAACGCCAGCTTCAATACCTGTGACTGCCATTGTCCGCGGATATGAATATCAATGTTCTGATAGCGGCTGGTAGCGTTGTACCGGCTCCAGGCGAAGATATCGGAGGCACTCAGGCGGATAGTGCCCTGTTTGCCGAGGATATCCTTTTGTATGCCTGCGTGCAGCGTACCTATCGGCTGTTGCAGGAAGGTGCCATCAATGCTCCGGGACGACCAGGTACCCATAAACTGGAAGCCCCAGCCATCTTGCAGCTTCACCTGCTGCATCAGCTGTGCAGTGAAAACACCGGCCTTCAACTGGAAAGGCCCGTTATTGATAGTACCGGAATAATCATAATGGTTATAGTCCATGTAGATAATGGTGGTCATATTATCATTTAACGGGATCTGGGCATTGATATTAGCCCCCAGCACTTTGCGGGTATTCAGGTTTTCAGGGCGCTGATAGGTTTCATTCTTTGTGGCATCCTGCAATATTACTTCCTGGATAATATCGGTGGTTTTATTGTACAGCAGCGTGGTCGTTAGTGCGCCTTCCCAAATGCTGTAGCTCAACTCCACACTGTGGCTGTATTGTGGCTTTAGGTAAGGATTCCCCTCATCGTAGGTGTACTGATCCAGGTAAAAACGGAAGGGGTTCATGCTGCGGTAATCCGGTCTTTCTATCCTGCGTCCGTACGACAGCGTCACTTTACTCTGCTTATCTACATCGTAGGCCAGGAAAGCAGTGGGGAAAAATTGCAGGTAATTGCGGGAAAATGTTTGCCCGTTATTCTTTTGTTCTCCTTTCAGCCAGGTTTGTTCTGCGCGCAGACCTGCCTGAAATTCCCACTGGTTACGTTTATGGCGGAGATTCAGATAGGCGGCATTGATATTTTCTTTATAGAGAAAATGATTACTCAGGGTATCATTCTTTACCCAGCTACCATTCACGCCGTCGTAATACTGTGCATTGTTATCGGTATTGACAAATGAGGTTTTCGCCCCGGCTTCCAGGCGGGTATCTTCAGAAAACGGATGGGTATAATCTGCTTTCAGGCTGTAGATATTGATTTTTGCCGGCAGGTCTGCCAGGAATAGTTTGTTGGGCGCGGCCTCACTACTGTCGGGTTTATAATAATGATTATCAAAATGCTGTTTGCTGGTGCTATTGTACGACAAATAATCAGCATTTACCAGCAGTTCATGCGCAGTACCAAATACATGTTTCAGGCTAACATTTGCTTCCATATTGTCCCATTTTCCTTTGGTGGTAGCTGGTGCATCTACCCTGGTGGTGGTCATTCCTTCACCCGTTTTCAATAGCGTATTATTAGTGCTAATCGCGTCTGAAGGATTATGAAAACCGCCAGCTGCTATGCCTACCGTGGTTTTAGCGTTAACATAATAGTCTAATCCTAATTTTGCTGTAACACTTTGTGCGGTCGTTTTAGTGTAAGTATGCTGGTCATAAATACTGGTAATTTCCTTTTGATCCGCATTCCGGAAGTTACGTACAATATAGTAATCTTCAAAACTCTTCCGGTAACTATAACCGGCGTTGCCGTAAAAATTAATATGCTTGTTACTATAATTAAAATTAAGATTCTGCGTAGCTCCCGGGTATCTTCCCTGCAAGGCTGTGAGGGTGATATTCCCATTGAAACCGCCGGTCTTCAGCTTCTTTCTTTTGATATTAATGACCCCATTGCCCGCGGCATCATATTTGGCCGGCGGGTTAGACATGATCTCGATCTGGTCCAGTTGTGACGCGGGCATATTCCGCAGGAAGGCGGTCAGTTCACCACCGGAAAGATAAGCCGGCCGGTCATCTATCATTACCTTTACCCCTTGTTTACCTTTTATGGAGATGTTACCGTTTTTATCTACCAACACCCCGGGCAGTTTCTCCATGACTTCCATTGCGCTGCCCCCTGCGGCCATAATAGATGATTCCACATTTACGATAGTACGGTCCAGCTGTTGCTCAATAAAAGGCTTTTTAGCAGCTACCGTCACTCCTTTCAGGTTGTTGGCGCCAGATTGCAGGAGGGCGCTTTCCAGTGGCACCTGGGACTGGTCTACATTGAAAACCGGTCCATTCCATTCCTTATATCCCATATAGGTAATGGTAATAAAATAGCGGCTGAAAGGAATATTCTCCAGTAGCCAGGCGCCGGTGGTATCCGACAAGGCTACTTTCACCAAGGAAGAATCGGTTGCCTTTTTGAGTAATACCGTGGCGGCAACAACCGGTTGTTGTGCGTCATCGCGTACCTGCCCGGTTACCTTACCTGTTTGTGCGTTCGCGGCCACCGATAAGATCAGCAAAGCCAGCAGCGTCCATTGTTTTACCAGGCATACCTGGAGGCGGAATATCATCGTCGTATTTTTTATCATCGTGTACATGGGGAAAGAGTTTTCAGCTATGCTGCGGGGTTAACGCCACATCCTGGATGAGCATCGCTATTTTTTGAAATTGATGGAGAATGAAGAAATGATTTCCCGGGTAGCGGAGTATACGAAGCTCCTTTTCTGTTTCCCGGGCCCATCCGGTTACCTGGCTGGCGGTGATTTCTTCCGCCGCGCCGGTGATAACCGTGATACCTGTGCTATAATTTCCCAATGGCTGGTACTGGTAGCATTCCAGTGCTTTCATATCTTCCCGGATCACCGGCAGAAAAAATTCCATCAGGTCCGGATCGGCCAGTAAAGCGTCGGGCATTCCACCCATCCGTTTTAGCTCCGCTATTAACTGCACATCCCGCAAAAGGTGCAACTGCCGGCGCTGGTCGTTGAACATGGGTGCCGCACAGCCGGTAACGAAGAAGTGTAAGGGCAGTTGTTTCCATTCCTGCTTCAGCCGGTGTATCAGCAGGTTACCCAGCACAGCTCCCATAGAATGACTATAAATGATATAGGGAGATTTTATATGCGGCAGCAGCTGCTCATAAAGATCATCCGCCATTAACTGCATATCTGCCAACAATGGTTCCGCTATCCGTTTCCCGCGGCCGGGTAATTCCAGGGTAGTCATCTCCATATGCCTGTCCAAAAAGGGTTTCAGGTCGCGAAAAGAGTAACTGTTTCCCCCCGCATATGGAATACATATCAGCTTAATTTTCTGTAACATCTCAAATACATTTTTGACAAGGTTTCCTTATAAAGCATAATGCAGATCGTTGGCTGCATTGATGGACGTATCACTGACAATATTGCCGTAGTCGAATTTTATCAATCGCTCCCCGCAATGGAAATAGGTGTCGTCGTGCGTTACCACGATAACAGTTTTACCCATCTGCTTCAACTCAGGGATAATTTTCTTGTAGAAATAGGCCCTGAATACCGGGTCCTGCTCGGCAGCCCACTCATCCAGTACAATCACATCTTTGTCCTCCAGCATGATATAGATGAGGGCCAACCGTTTCTGTTGCCCTTTCGACAGATCTGCTTTGATCGATTTCTTTTCGTTATCAAATGTGACGATGTTCTCCAGCTCCATCTTGCGGAGCCAGAACATTAACCGTTCATTATCCGGTGCCAGGTCGAGGCCGTCGTAGTTTTCATTAAAAAGAATGCTGTCGGTAAAGATGGCGGCAATGCGGTTGCGATAGCCAGGATAGGTACTTTCGGTGATCACCCGTCCGTTTAAGGCGATGGTGCCGGTATGTGGCACATACAAACCTGTCAACAGGTTCACGAAAGTGCTCTTCCCACTGCCATTGCCACCGGTGATGAAAATGCTTTCTCCTTTTTTAATATCCAGGGTGAGCGGTTTTAAACGGAAGGTTTCGGCCCTTCTCTCGTCGTAGTACTCAAATGTCACGTCTTTGAAACGGATACTCTCGAATTTCCCGCCGGTGACCGCCAGGTCGCCATGCCCGATAGCGATGGCTTTGGAGGCATTGATCTTATCATGAAATTGCTCCAGCCGGTCTACCGCTATCTGCATCTGTGTAAATTCGCTGATGCGCGCCACCACAATACCTACCGGTCCCATGAGGTACAACAGCGTTACCACAAACTGGTTGTTCACTACGTTTGTCATATGCAGGATAACGGGCAGCAGGAAGATGATAATGCCGATCAACAGGTACCATAAGTAGTTCCCCATGAGCTCATTTCCCATAAATTTGATCAATGTTTTTATGGTGAGTTCCTTTACCCGGTGGCGGTTTTGGGAGATATACCTGATAAAAATATTATCGCTCCGGGTGATGCTCATTTTCACATCTTTAAATCCCCGCAGAAAATCATTAACATTTTGCTGGTATACGTTTGCCAGATCACGCACGGTATTCAGATCCCTGCTGATAGACAGATTGCGGATGTAGTACACCACGGCGAGCGTAGAAAGTACGCCCAGGATCAGTAAGGCGCCGAAGAAATTGGTGTAGAACAAATAGCCCAGCCCTATCGTTACCATTACTATGGCGTTGAACGTTTCTATAAAAACATTGGGAAAACGTTGCAGGGTAGTTACGTCAGCAGTGGCTGTACGTACTTTTTCTTCTCCCAGTTTAATATATTCTTCATAATCAGCAAACCGAAGTTTTTCAAACACAGATAATCCCAGGTCATTCCCCAATTCGTAGGTGAGCCGGATCGTGTAGGATTGAAAGGCCCTGGCGGTAAAAAACGACACCAGGATCAGTACTACATATATCTGCCAGTCGTATCCCTGTACAAACGGCAGTGAAGTGCCTGCAATCCTGTTATTGATCAGCAGCAGCAGCCCCATCGACCATATGCTGTTGATGAGGCCAAGCAATAACAAGAGGATATAAAACAACTTCGATTTTTTCTGAAGCAAGCTTATTAATCTCATACAATCCGGGATTCTAAAAATTAATTGAATAATACATATCAAAAAGGAATGCTGCCCGCGCCAGGGGCGCGGAGCAGCTTCTTCCGCCTACTATGCTGATAATTGTTCGCTGAGGTATTTCGCCAGGACCGCAGCATTTTCCTGTTTTAACATAGAGAAGTGATCTCCCGGGGCCGTAAATACCGTTACTACCTTTGCATGGGTATCCCATCCGAGGCTGTCTGGCAGCTCCTTCCATTGGGCGCCGGCAGCTTTCACAATGTGCAGGGCCGTGTTGGTTTGTCCTGCTACCTGGTAGCTGTTCAGCACCTCTATGTTACTCACCTTGATATCCGTTAACCGCATAATAAAATCAACATGTGCCAGCTTATCTTCACTGATCTTCCCTTTCAGGTAGTTCGAAATAAATGGTACTACTGCCTTCACCTCCAATGGCTGTACCAGTTGTTTCAACGCCGTAACCCAGTCTGGTGGCGTGGTAGTGATGATATTATTTTCTTCCAGTACTTCCACTACCGATTCGAAGAAGATATCCTGGTAGCTGTGGGTACCGCCGTTCAGCACATCGATGTGTCCGGGGTGAGCATCTGCATCCAGTATGGCGGCGAAGGCAACGGTTTCCCCGGCGGCCTCCAGCTGCCGGATCATCTCATACAGCACATATCCACCAAAGGAATGGGCCATGAAACGGTACGGACCATGCGGCTGCAGTGCTTTTATCCAGCGGATGTTTTGTGCGGCGATGGCGGCAACGGTGTAGAGCGGCCGCTCTCCTTCAAATACGCCCGGCATCTGTATGCCATATACCATGGCCGTAGCGGTGAGCGCTTTGGCCAGTTCATCGTAGCCGTCGCTCAGGCCATCCTGACCAGGCACAATAAATACGGTAGTGCGGCTATTGCTTTTATTTAACGGTATGAGATGGTTCTCGCCGGTAGCAGTAATTGTTTCCTCTCCGGCATCCGGTGCATCCAGCGTGGCGGCGAGTCCGGCGATCGTAGGCGCATCGAATACATTGTTCAACGCTATTTCTTTGCCCAGTTTCCTACGGATAGCGGCGATCAGGCGGATCGACAATAACGAATGGCCACCGAGGGCGAAGAAGTCGTCGTGAATACCTACCTGGTCTACTTCCAGCAATTGCTGCCAGATCTCCGCCAGTACCGCTTCTGTTTCATTGCGGGGCGCTATGTAGGCATTTGCTGACAGTGTACCTGCGTCCGGATCGGGCAATGCTTTCCGGTCTACTTTACCATTAGGCGTTACCGGTATCTTCTCGATTTTTACATACACCGACGGCACCATATAATCCGGGAGCTTCCCTTCCAGCTGCGTGCTGATTGCCTGCCGGTCGAAGACGCCATCCGGTAAGATGTAGGCTACCAGCGACTTATTATCAGTGGTGCCTTTTGCCACCACTACGGCCTGGCTGACGCCTTCCAGCTGTTCCAGTGCGTTTTCAATTTCGCCCAGCTCTATCCGGTAACCGCGTATTTTCACCTGGTCGTCTATTCTTCCCTGGAATTCGATACTGCCATCGGGCAACCAACGCCCGAGGTCGCCGGTACAGTACAGGCGGGCTTCTGCTTTTCCGGAGAAGTGGTCCGGGATGAATTTCTCTGCTGTCAGCTCCCGGCGATACAGGTAGCCACGGGCCACGCCTTCACCACCTACGCAGATTTCGCCGGTTACGCCTGCGGGGCATAGTTCCCTGTGCTGATCGAGGATGTATACCTGCACATTGGCAACAGGGTTGCCGATCACAATCGTGTCGCCGTGAAGCGGGTTGTCAGTGAGACTGGTACAAACGGTATTCTCCGTAGGGCCGTAAGCGTTAATCAGGCGGATACCTTTTGACTGGAAGTATTTCGCATCTTCCCGGTTCAGTGGTTCCCCGGCGGACACAATGGTTTTGATAGTGCCCAGCTCTTCGCGGATGGTGTGCTGGTAAGAAGGAGGCAATACCACCAGGTCTACCTGCTGCCTCCGTACCAGGTCGCCGAACTTATCGGCGGCCAGCAGATCTTCTTTCCGGGGGAGTACCAGGCTACCACCACTTAACAGGGTATTGAAAATTTCGTAACAGGATGCATCAAAGCCGAAAGCTGCAAACTGCAATGTTCTCATACCAGGTATTAATCTCAGGGATACTGCCTGGCTCAATGCCAGGTTTACTACACTTTTGTGTTCAATCATTACGCCCTTGGGGTTGCCTGTACTGCCGGATGTATAGATAACGTAGGCGAGGTGATGCGGTTCAGGTGCGAGCGCCGGCGCCTGGGTAGGCTGCTTGCCAATCAGGCCGCGTTCTGCATCTATCCTCGTAATATTAATGTGGTCAGGAATATCCAGTTCCGCTACCAGCGAATGACTGCTGATCAGCATCGTAGCCCGGCTGTCTTCCAGCAGGTAACTGATCCTTGCCGCCGGGTAGGACGGATCAATAGGAAGATAGGCGCCTCCTGCTTTCAGGATACCTAATATGGCTATGATCATTTCCGGGGAACGCTCCAGGCAAACAGGTACCAGCGTTTCCTGTTGTACGCCTCTGCTCACCAGGTAATGGGCCAGCTGATTGGCGCGGATGTCCAGCTCCTGGTAGGTAAGCATCTTTTCTTCAAATAACAGCGCAATGCTTTCCGGCGCCGCTGCTACCCTTTCTTTGAACAGGTCGGTGATCGCTTTACCTGTGGTATTATAAGTTACTGGTGTGGCGTTAAAGTCGACCGCTATATGCGCCTGCTCTTCTTTATTCAGCAAAATAATGTCACTTATTTTAGCTGCCGGATGGCCGACCATAAATTCCAGCACCTGTTGGAAATGTCCGCGCAGTGCGGTCACATAGGCGCGGTCCAGCAAGGCGGTATTGTACTTAAACCGAACGGCTACCGATTCGCCCACTACTGCCGCTATACCCAAAGGATAGTTAGCATGATCGCGCATCTCAATATTATCCATTTGCAGCTGCCACTGGTGGGTGTTTAGCAGATCGCTCACCGGGTAGTTTTCAAATACCAGGAAGTTATCAAACAAGTCGCCCGGTATTTCCACCCAGCGCTGGATATCATTGAGCGAGGTATATTGATGTTCGCGACTCAGCACCTGTTGCTGCTGGATTTGCTGCAACCAGGCCCCAATGCCCTGTTCCCGGTCAATGGTAGTATGGAAAGGCAAGGTATTGATGTACATACCTACTCTTTTTTCCACGCCGGGCAAATCATCAGGACGACCGGAAACCGTTACCCCATAGGTAACCTGCTGCTGGCTGGTGTAGCGGTATAACAGGTACGCCCATACGGCCTGTATCACGGTATTGACGGTGATACGGTGTTGTTGCGCATAGGATAACAGTTGCTTCGCTCCCGCTCCTGTCAACTGCATTTCCTGCACTTCGTAAACACCCTCGCCCTTGGTACGTTCCGCGGTAGCGCTGATAAAAGGTAACAGCGTGCCACTGCCTGCCGATGCGAGGTATCCTTTCCAGTACAATATCTCCTCTTCCTCATCCCGGCGCTCCAGGTAACGGATATAATCTTCGAATTTCTCTTCTTCTGCTGCCGCAGGCTTTTTACCTGCTATCAGCCCATCGTATGTTTGCAGCAATTCTTCGATGGCCACAGAGCCGGACCAGCCATCCAGCAAAAGATGATGGAATGTCCATACCATGCGGTAGCGCTCATCGGTTAACCGTATCAATGCAATGCGCATCAGCGGCGGCGTATTGAAATCGAATCCTTTCACCAGGTCGGCGGCTTCGTATGCCGTCCATGCTGCTTCCTGGGCGGATGCGCTCATCTGCCGGTAATCCAGTTCGTCGAATGGTATGGCCACCTGCTCGTGCACACACTGTACCGGAATCCGGAATACATTGGCGAAGAAACTGCTGCGCAATACACTATGATGTTGCAGCAAATGTTGCCAGCTTTCCTTTAATACCGGGATATCCGGCGCATCCAGTGTACAGCAGAGCTGTTGGATATAAACGCCGTTATTGCCGTTATACAATCCGTGGAACAACATACCTTCCTGCAAGCTGCTCAGCCTGTACAAGCCGGTGATCTCATCTCTCCGGGTGCCTCCACTGGTAAGCGGCGCATCCAGGAAGTGATCCAGTTCTGCGTTGGTGACGATATCTCCCAAACCATAGTCCGACGGCGTAAACACCGGTTGCAGACTTGCCTGGGACACCGCATGGGTAATCAACTGCTGTAACCGGGACAGGTAATCTTCTGCCAGCTCCTGTATGGTACTGCCGTTATAGTGGTGAATACTGAAACTCCAGTACAATACCAGCTCACCATTTTCTATTCCTCCGTTTACAGCTATCTTATGGCGAATATTGACATCCGTGGTGCTTCCTGTACCCGCCGCTTCCGGCGCAGTGCAGAACCATTTACTACTTCTTCTGGCGGCATCTACCTGCCCCAGGTAGTTAAAGGTGATGTCCCACGGATCTTTGCCCTGCAGCGCTGCCTCGTTATTGATATGTTTTAATACACCATAACCGATCCCCTTATCGGGTAACTGTCTCAGTTGCTCTTTGGTTTCTTTTAACAAAGCGCCTGGTGCCGTATTGCTGTTGTTATTCAACCATACGGGATAGAGACTGGTAAACCAACCTACGGTGTTACTGATATCGATATTCGCGGCAATGTCTTCACGACCGTGCCCTTCCAGGCCCACCACAACGCCGGCGCCATTCCAGGAGTAAAGCGCTGCCGACAATGCAGCCAGCAGCACGTCATTAATTTCTGTATGATAGGCTTTCGGAACTTCCTGTAGTAAATGTTGGGTGAAAGTAGCATCCAGGTGTATGGTATGCGTGTCCATATCATTACCGGTCAGTTTACCGTGGTAGGATTTATCGATTTTTAGCGGCTGGTATTGTTGCACGATATGCTGCCAGTACTCGCGCTGTTGCAACAGGCGGTTACGTTGGCCATAGGCCATCAGTGCCTGTTGCCATTCCCGGTAAGAGCTGGTTTTATGCGCCGGCGTTACCGGTACACCCTGGTGCAACTGATCCAGCACCAGTTCCAGGTCGTCCTGGATAATCTGCCACGACACGCCGTCTACCGCCAGGTGATGAACGATAATGAGCAGGCGGTTGGCCGTTTCATAGGCAGGTGTTAAGAACAGTACGGCACGGAATAGTATGCCTGCCTCCGGCTCCAAACTTGCCTGGTACTGATCGCAGTAAGTAGCCAGCGTAGCAGCATAATCTGCCGGGTTAATCTCGCGCAGGTCCACTACTTCCAGGTTACCGGCATAGTGGCCATAATGCTGTTGCCAGCTATCACCATCACGGGTATACGTAAACCGGAGGCTATCATGACGGAGCATTAGCTGTTGTACCGCCATGGTTAAGATGCCAGCGTCGATTTGTTTATCAATGCCGATGAATAACTGTTGAATAAAATGTTTCGCAATGGTTTCTTCTTCCAGGTACCATTGCTGGATAGGCGTCAACCCGCTGTTCCCGGTGAGTATACCCTGTTCGCTGTCGATGACCTTCTCTTTCCGGGTGGCCAACGATGCTGCCAGCCCGGCGATGGTCTGGTGAACAAACAGGTCTTTAGGCTTCAGGTCATATCCAAACCGTTTGGCCCGGCCTACTACCTGGATCGTGATAATGGAATCGCCACCCAGTTCGAAGAAGTTGTCGTTCCTGTCGATGTGTGGAATACCCAGCAATTCCTGCCATATGCCGGCCAGTGTTTGTTCCACTTCGCCATTTAAGATAGCGCGGGTATTGGAAGTAGCTGTGTAAGGCTCTGGCAGCGCTGACTTATCTACTTTTCCGTTGGCGGTGACTGGTATTTTCTCCAGCGGCACCAGCACAGCCGGCACCATATATGGCGGCAGCTTATCTTTCAGCGAGGACAGGATCTGATCTTTGTCGAAAGTATCTTGCGATACCACGTAAGCGACTAAACGTTTATGCCCGTTATCATCGGTTTTCACCAGCACTACGGCCTGGGAAACGAAGCCGGTTTGCAGCAGGGCATTTTCAATTTCTCCCGGCTCAATGCGATAGCCACGGATCTTCACCTGGTCATCTATTCGTCCCAGGTACTCGATGCTGCCATCCGGCAGCCAGCGACCGAGATCGCCGGTGCGGTACAGGCGGGCGCCTGGTTGTTCGCTGAAATGATCCGGTATAAATTTCTCTGCCGTGAGGGTTGGGCGATATAAATAACCGCGCGCTACCCCGGCGCCGCCAGCGCAAATTTCGCCCGCTACGCCTACCGGGCATAGTTCGTTTTGCTGATCCAGGATATACACCTGTACATTCGCCAGCGGCTTGCCAATCACCGCGGTATCGCCCTGCAACGGGCTATCCGTGATACTGGTGATAACGCTGTTTTCCGTAGGGCCATAGGCGTTAAATACGCGGATGCCTTTTGACTGGAAATACCTGGTATCTTCCCGGTTCAGCGCCTCGCCGCCGGAAATAATTGTTTTGATGGTACCCAGTTCCTCCCGGATCGTATGTTGATAAGAAGGCGGCAGCAATAGTAATTCCACCTGGTGTTGCCGCACCATTTCTCCAAACTTTTCTGCCGACAACAGGTCTTCCTTATGCGGAATCACCAGGCAGCCGCCACTGAGCAAAGTGCTGAAGATTTCGAAACAGGATGCATCGAAACCGAAAGCGGAGAATTGCAGCACCCGTATGCCAGGTGTTAACGGCAGCACCGCTTCCATATTCAGCGCCAGGTTCACCAATCCTTTGTGCTCGATCATTACTCCCTTCGGATGACCGGTACTGCCGGAAGTGTAGATCACATAGGCCAGATCATCCGGCGCAGGAGTGGTGCCAAGGCTAATCCCAGGCTGTTGGGCAATAGCCTGCCAGTCGTCGTCTGTTCTAATGAGATGAATATGAGCGGGTATATCCAATGAGCCAGCTACCTCCCGGCTGCTGATCATCATCGTAGCCCGGCTGTCTTCCAGCAGGTAGCTGATGCGTACGGCCGGGTAGGAAGGATCGATCGGAAGATAGCCTCCGCCCGCCTTGAGTACTGCTAATATGGCCACTACCATGTCCAATGAACGTTCCAGGCAAACAGGCACCAGGGTTTCTTTCTGTACGCCTTTGCTCACGAGGTACAATGCCAGCTGATCGGAGCGTTGATCCAGTTCCCCGTAGGTGAGCGCCTGCGCATCAAATACCAGGGCGGTTTGGCGAGGGGCTATGGCCACCCGCTCTTTAAACAGGTCTATGGCAGATTTCCCTGTAGTGGTTTGCGGCAACGCGGCGGTATTAAATGTAACGGCTATACGTTTGCGTTCTTCTTCCGTGAGCAATACGAGGTCGCCGGTCTTTGCTACGGGATGCTGCACGATATATTCCAGCACCTGCAGGAAATGTTCGCTGATCTGCGTGATATAAGCAGGCGACAACAAGGCGGTATTGTGCTGTAACAGGATCGTAATTTCCTGTCCTACTCCGATGGTGATGCTCAGTGGATAGTTCGTATGTTCTTCCACATGCAGCTGCTCTATCTGCAGTTTCCAGGGGTAGGCCAGTGTAGCTTCATCAACCGGGTAGTTCTCATATACCATTAGGGTATCGAACAGGTCGCCGCTAATACCGGTGTAGCGTTGGCTGTCACGTAACGGTGTATATTGATACTTACGGCTTTGTACCTGTGCCGCCTGTATGTCGCGCAACCAGTCGGTAACAGGCTGTTCGGGCGTTATGGCGATATGCACCGGCAGGGTATTGATATACATTCCCACCTTTCTTTCTATGCCCGGCATATCATCCGGGCGACCAGATACGATAGCGCCGTAGGCCACCTGCTGATTACCGGTATACCGGTATAACAGGTACGCCCACACGCCCTGCATCAGGGTATTGACAGTTAGCCGTTGTTGCTGCGCATAAGCGGTAATGAGGCGTGTTTTGTTCGCATCCAGTACCACCGGCGTCGTCTTATAACGTCCCTGGGCTTTTGTCCGGTCTGCGCTGCTGATAAACGGAAGCAGGGTGCTGTTACTGATACCGGCCAGGTATCCACGCCAGTAGGCGCCTTCTTCCTCTTTGTCCCTGCGCTCCAGGTAACGGATATATTCTTCGTAATGGTCAATGGCAGTTGCCTCCGGTTGCTTTCCGGATGCCAGGGCTTCGTAGGTACGCAGCAGCTCTTCCAGCAATACGGGCATTGACCAGCCATCTACCAACAGGTGATGATAGGTCCATACCATGCGCCAGGTATCATCGGTCAGCTGCAGGAGGCTCATCTTCATTAATGGCGGCGCCGTAAAATCAATACCTTGCTGCAGCACTTCCGCTTCATGCGCCATCCAGGCTGCTTCCTGGGCGGCCGCATCCAGGTGACGATAGTCCAGTAGCGTTACCGGCAGTTGTACATTACGGTACACGCATTGTACCGGTACATGGAAAGCATCATGATAAAACGCGCTGCGCAGAATGGTATGCTGCTGCAACAGGTGCTGCCAGCTTTGTACAAAAGCGTTGATATCGGTTTGATACAACAGGTAGGTAAACTGCTCCGTATAAGCATCTACCGTGTTATCGTACAAACCATGGAACAGCATACCTTCCTGTAGTCCGCTCAGCCTGTACATGGCAGTAATTTCCTGGCGGCGTGTTGTATCACCCGGCATCGGCGTATCCAGGAACCGGTCCAGCTCCGTATTGCTCACTACCCCACCGAGTCCGTAATCGGATGGCGTCAGCAACGGCTGTTTGGCCGCCTGCCCTACGCTATGCAGGATAATCGTTTCCAGTTCATCGATATACTTTTGCGCCAACGCTATAATGGTACTGTCGTTGTAATGTTTGCTGCTATAGCTCCAGTCCAGTACCAACTCGCCGCCGGTAACCATACCGTTTACAGCAATTTTACGACGCACCGTGTAGTCATCGCCCACTTCTGCGCCGGCAGGTTCGTCGGTAACGGCAAACCATTTGCCTCCACTGGTCACAGTATCAAACTGCCCGAGATAGTTGAAGGTGATATCCCATGGATCGTTGCCCTGCAACGCTGCCAGCTTATTGATATATTTCAGTACGCCGAAGCCAATTCCTTTGTCAGGGATCTGGCGCAGCTGTTCTTTCAGGTGACGCAATAATGTGCCGCTGTCTCCCACAGTATTACCTGGTAACAGTACCGGGTACAGGCTGGTAAACCAACCCACGGTATTGCCTACATCAGTTCCTCTATTGATATCTTCCCGGCCATGCCCTTCCAATCCTATCACCACATCACCACTTACCCACCCATTCAGGGCCAGGGCAAATGCATTCAGCAATACATCGTTTATTTCTGTACGATAGGCAGCCGGTACTTCCTGCAGTAATTTTTGCGTAAAGAAGGGGCCCAGTTTCACCTGGTAATGTGCCATATCTTTTATCCACAGCACCCCATCGTAGGTATTATCTACCGGTAAAGGCCGGTATTGCTGCACGATGCCAGACCAATAGTCTGCCTGTTTCAACAGGCGATCTGTTTGCCCGTATTTTACCAGTGCCTCGTGCCATTGCCTGTAAGAACTGCTCTTGTTACCCAACGACACCGGTTCATTGCGATACAGGCCATCTATTAAACGTTCCAGGTCTTCGAGTAAAATACGCCATGATACGCCATCTACTACCAGGTGATGAATGGCCAGCAGCAAGCGGTTATGGGTATCACCGGCAGGTGTTAAAAATAATACGGCACTGATACAATTACCTTTTGTTACATCAATACTGCGTTGATAACTGTTACCATAAGTCTCCAGCATTCCGGGTAACTCGTCCGGCGATTCCGTTTGCAGGTTCACCACATTCAGCATACCCTCGGTAGTACTGTACGCCTGTTCCCATCCGCCTGGACCATAGGTGTATTTGAAACGCAGGCTATCATGGTACTGCACCAGTTGCATAATAGCAGCAGACAAGGTAGAAGAAGGAATACGCTTGTCTATGGTCAGTAACATGCTCTGATTGAAGTGAGAAGGCGTAGTACCTTCTTTTTCAAAATACCATTGCTGCACCGGTAATAAGCCACAGCTACCGCTTTGTATTTCCTGGTCGGCCGACAGCGATGTAGCGGCATTCTTACGGGCCGACATCACCGCGTATAACATGGCAATGGTCTGGTAGTCGAATAAATCGCCTACCTGTAATTCATAACCACTCCTTCTTACCCGGCTCACTACCTGTATGGTGATAATAGAGTCGCCACCCAGCGCAAAAAAGTTATCGTTGATCCCTACTCTTTCTACGCCCAGCACTGCTTCCCATATACCTGCCAGGGTACGTTCCAGCTCATTACGGGGAGCTACATAACTATCTGTTTGCAGGGTTTGTACATCCGGGTCTGGCAAGGATTTTTTGTCGATCTTACCATTTGCCAGCAATGGGAAATAATCCAGTACCATCAGCAGCGAAGGCACCATATAGTCTGGCAGCTGCGCAGTAAGCTGCTCCAGTATTTCCTCTTTGTCAACATCCTCTTCTGCCACCACATAGGCTACCAGCCGTTTATTACCAAGATGATCATTTTTAACAATTACCACCGCCTGTTTTACGGTAGCACAATTGTTCAGCGCTCTTTCTATTTCTCCCAGCTCTATACGGTAACCACGTATTTTCACCTGGTCATCCACACGGCCCATGAAGAGGATATTACCATCCGGAAGATATTTTACCATATCACCGGTGCTGTATAACCTGCCATTGCCAAAAGGATCTGCTATAAATTTAGTGGCGGTCAGCGCTTCATTGTTCAGGTATCCCTGGGCCACCCCTTCACCACCGATATACAGTGCTCCAGGAACGCCTACCGGGCATAACTGCAGCTCATTGCTGAGCACATACACCTGCGTAGCGGAGAATGGCTTACCCACCGGAATGCTCTCACTATAAGTAACATTCCTGTCTACGATATGCAGCAATTTACCGATCGTGGTTTCTGTAGGCCCATAGTGGTTTACTACGGTACAATCAGTGCCCGTTGCATAGATCGAAGCTGCTACGGCTGCTTCCAGGGCTTCTCCCCCAAAGATCAACAGCTTTTCGGGCACCAGTAACCGGTCTGGTAAACATAAAGCCTTCCAGTGCGAAGGCACTATTTTGATACAATCAATCGGGTGCCTGTCGAGATAGTTATATAAAATAGTGGTATCCTGTACCATTTCTTTGGAGAAGATGTGTAACGCGCCCCCATTGGCCAATGCGCCAAAGATCACGGTATTGCCCAAGTCAGTGGCCATACTGGACATGAGTCCAAAAGAGCCGCATCCCTTTATAGGCAAAGCATTGGTGAGACCGGCAATATAGTCTGCCAGGTTGTGGTGCGTAACCACTACACCCTTCGGCTGACCGGTACTACCAGAGGTATAAATCACATATACCGGGTGATCGGCCCGGGTGAGTCCGGGGAGATTTTCCTTGCCGTTGACTTTAATATCGTTCCAGTCATCGTCCAGTAGTATGATGTCTGCAGGATCTGCCTGTAGCCGGTCGGCATACTTACCCAGCGTAATGATATTGGAAGCATCGGTATCTTCCAGCATAAACCGGATACGGTCTTCCGGAAAATCCGGTTCCACAGGTACATAGGCGCCTCCCGCTTTCAGGATGCCCAGGATGCTGACCATCATATGGAGCGACCGTTCCATACAAACCGGTACCAGGGTGCCTGCCTTTACGCGTCTGCTTCTTAAATAATGCGCCAGGCAATTAGCACGTTCATTCAGCTCGCGATATGTCAGCGTATCCTCTTCAAATACCACTGCTGTAGCGTCCGGCGAGCGGTTGGCCTGCGCTTCAAACAGGTCCACAAAAGTGATTTGTTTCGTATACTCCTGTTCGTAAGTACCTTTTACAGACAACAGTTGTTGTTCCTCAGCAGCAGTCAGCATGGGCAATAAAGCAACGTGTTGTGCCGGCGATGCTACCACTGCATACAGCAGTTGCTGAAAATGCCCGATCATACGTGCCACCGTAGCTTCTTTAAACAGGTCGGCGCAATACACCACTGTTCCATTCAGTCCATCTTCATCTTCGTCCATGCTAAACACCAGGTCAAATTTGGCGGACGTATGTTCTACCGTTTCCTCCGATAAAACAATATCTCCAAATTGAAGATCCGGTTGATTGATGTTATTCTGCAAGCCGAATACCACCTGGAATACAGGCCGATGGCTCCGGTCGTTGTCCACTACCACCTGGTCTACTATTTTTTCAAATGGTACCTCCTGGTGTTCGAAAGCCTGCAATGTTGTTTGTTTTACCTGTTGCAGCAGTGCACGGAAAGAAGGATTGTCCCGCAGATCTACCCGCAGCGCCAGCATATTGATGAAGAAGCCGATGAGTCCTTCTATTTCCTGTTGTGTTCTACCGGCTATCGGGCTACCTACACAGATATCTTCCTGGCCGCTGTAGCGGTACAGCATTACATTAAAGGCGGTGAACAGGGTCATAAACAGGCTCACGCCTTCCTGCCGGCTCAACTGATGCAACGCTGTGGTTAGCTCAGCGGGCAACTGGAAGCTGATGGCTCCTCCCCTGGTGCTTTTCACCGGTGGTCTTGGATAGTCCAGCGGCAGGTTCAACGGGGTGATGCCTGCCAGGTTTTCTTTCCAGTAAGCCAGTTGTTTATCCAGTACGTCGCCGGTGATATAAGTTCTTTGCCAGATGGCATAATCTGCGTACTGAAGCGCCATTTTATCCAGGAGTACTTCCGCTCCGGCAGCAGCGGCCATATAAAATGCCACCAGCTCTTTCACCAGGATGCCGGTAGACCAGGCATCAGAGGCAATGTGGTGCGTGGTGATGACCAGGATATGTTCATCGGCTCCAAGCACTACCAGGTCGGCCCGCAGCATATGATCTACAGATAAATCAAACGGCACATCGATGATGGATTTTATAAAGCCTTGCAACGCAACAGCATCTTCTTTATAGGCGGGCAGATCGGTGATGTTCAATGTCCACTTGTTCTCATCCAGTATGTATTGGTAGCCGCGGCCATCATTTTGGCGGATGACAGTTCGTAATATTTCATGGCGGTTGACCACACTACGCAGGGAGGTTGACAGCGCATCGATATCCAATGATCCGCGAAGCCGCAGTACTGCTGGTACATGGTACTGCACACTTCCTTCCAGCTGGTCAATAAACCAGAGGCGTTCCTGGCTGAAGGACAGCGGAATACGTGCGGGCCTTTTGCCAGCTTTCACCGCAGGCAGGAATGTTTGCGTGGCTTGTCCGGCTAAAAAGGCTGCCAGCTGATGAATTTCCGGGTACAGGAATATAGACCTGACGGTGAGTTCCACGGCTATTTTTTTCCGCAGTACCGCTACCATGCGCATCGACAGCAACGAGTGCCCTCCCAGTTCAAAGAAATTATCGTATATGCCTACCCGTGGCAGCAGCAGCAATTCCTGCCAAACACCGGCCAGTAACTGTTCCATTTCATTGCGTGGGGCTACATATTCATGGGTAGCCGGCGCGCCGGCGTGTATATCCGGTAATGCCTTACGGTCTACTTTTCCGTTGGATGTTAAAGGCATCTTATCTAACGTAATAAACAGGGCCGGTATCATATAGTCCGGTAACCGTTGCTTCAGCACGCCGATCACCTGTTCGCGGTCGAAGCGTGTTTCCGAAACAATATAGGCGGCCAGTATTTTACTTCCGGTGCTATCATTTGCAGCCACTACCACTACCTGTTTTACCAGGCCGCTCTGCAACAATACGTTTTCAATTTCTCCCAGTTCTATACGGTAGCCGCGGATCTTCACCTGCTGATCTATACGACCCAGGTATTCAATATTACCGTCTGCCAGCCAGCGGGCCTGGTCCCCGGTTTTATACAAGCGGTTGTAATCTGCGTTATTGCTGAATGGGTTTGGCAGGAAACGTTCTTTGGTTAATGCTTCGCGGTTCAGGTATCCACGCGCCAAACCGGCGCCGGATACATACAATTCGCCCGGCACACCTACCGGAGATACCTGCATGTTGGCGTCGAGGATGTATAGGCCCAACGTAGGAATCGCTTTACCTATAATACTGCTGCTGCTTTGCAAATGTGCGGTACCTATCTCCTGGTAAGTTACATGCACGGTGGTTTCTGTAATACCATACATGTTCACCATCTTGCAAGACGGATATAATTCCTTCCATGGCTTTATCATCACCGGGTTCAATGCCTCTCCTCCAAATATCACGTACCTGACAGGCACCGTTGGCGCATTGTCCACCAGGTATTCCTGCAATATATAGAAGGCAGCGGGTGTTTGGTTGAGCACTGTTACTCCTTCCGACAGCAACAGCTGCCCGAATAAGGCGGCATCCCTGGCCACCTGTTTTGATACAATTACCAGGCGGCCGCCATAGAATAAAGCGCCATACATTTCCCATACGGAAAAGTCGAAACACATGGAATGGAACATGGTCCACACATCGTTGCTGTCGAAATCATACAGCGGCGTATCGGTTTCAAACAACCGCACTACGTTGTAATGCTCCAGCAACACGCCTTTCGGCTGTCCGGTAGAACCGGAAGTATAGATCACATATGCCAGGTGATGCGGATGGATAAAGCTTTCGGGGTTATCTTCCGGGAATTCTTCCAGGATATGCTGATCGGTATCTAACGATACTACAGCAACGGATGCTTCCTCCCCGAGTAAATGCGCGCTTTCACTATTAGTCACAATGTATTGCGCGCCTGTATCCGTTAGCATAAACCGGACCCTTTCCTGCGGATATTCCGGATCGATGGGAACATAGGCGCCGCCAGCCTTCAGTATCCCCAGCATGGCGATGATCATTTGTTCGCTGCGCTCCAGGAATACCGGTACCAGCGTATCTTCCCGAACGCCTAGTTTCCTTAAATAATGCGCCAGCTGGTTGGCCCGGCTATTCAGTTCCTGATAGGTGAGTTGTGTAGATTCAAACACTACCGCTACTGCATCTGGTGTAAGCAGCACCTGCCGGTCGAAAAGGTCGATAATCGTTTGGTTCCTCGGGTAGTCTGCTACCTGGCTGTTGAATGCGGCCTGTAGCTGCTCTTCTTCTGCCGGGGTGGTGATGCGCAGGGTATTGATCTGCGCGGCGGGTGCATGGACGATAGAACGCAATAACTGCTCGAAATGCTTCATCATTTGTTTAATCCTGTCGGCGCTAAACAAGTCGGTGCAATATTCAGCGTACCCGCGGATACCATCGTGCTGCTCTTCCAAAGAAAGGGTGATGTCGCACAAAGTTGTTTTATGCGGTACTTCTTCATAGGCCAGGTGCAGATCGCCTAATAACAGCTCCGGCACGGGTGGTGTATTCTGCAATACAAACATGGCCTGGAACAGCGGACTACGGCTCATATCCCGATCTTTCACCAACTGCTCTACTATCTTTTCAAAAGGCACCTGCTGATGTTCATATGCGTCGAGTGTCGTATTTTTCACCTGTTGCAGCAGAACGCTGAAAGAAGGATTATCGCTGAGGTCTGCTCTCAATGTCACCGTATTCAGGAAGAAGCCGATCAGTCCTTCCGTTTCCTGTTGTGTTCTGCCGGACACGGGGGAGCCTACGCAAATATCTTCCTGGCCACTATAGCGCTGCAGCAACACCTGGAAGGCAGTTAACAATGTCATAAACAGGGTAACACCCTGTTCCTTCGACAACAGTTGCAGCTGTTGGGTTAATTCCTGGTCGATATGGAACCAGCTAATGGCGCCGTTAAACTGCTGCACTGCTGGCCGTGGGTAATCTGTGGGCAGGTCTAACGGCAATACATTGCGCAGTTGCCGGTTCCAGTAGGTCATTTTTTCCTCCAGGATGGCTCCGTTAAAACTATTGCGCTGCCACAGGGCGTAATCAGCATATTGAATTTCCGGCTTCTCCAGTATCGGCGCCCGTTTTTCTGCGTAAGCCCGGTACAGTTCCACCAGTTCTTTTACCAGTATGGATATAGACCAACCATCGCAGGCAATATGATGAATGGTGAGCAAGAGCAAATGCTCGTTGGCCGATAACGGCAGCAGATGCGCTCTCAGCATATGATCGCGGCACAGGTCAAATGGCATATCTGCCAGCGTGCTTAATAACTGTTTTAGGGTGGCTTCATCCGCCAGCTCCGGGGCTTGCGGTACGAGGTTAAGTTGCCATTGATCCTTATCCATGACATGCTGCCAGGCCATGCCATCTTTTGGCGTGATGACGGTGCGTAATACTTCATGCCCGTTCACCACGTTACGGAGCGCATATTCCAGGCCGGCTATGTCGAGGTTACCATGCAAGCGCAGTATTACCGGCATATGGTAAGGTACGGTGCCCTCCAGCTGATCAATGAACCACAACCGCTCCTGGCTGAAAGACAGTGGGATACTGGCAGGCCGCGGGCCGGCAACTAACGGCGGCAAAGACGAACCTTTTTCCTGTTGCTGCAGGTAGGCTGCCAGCAACGCAATGGTGGGATAGATGAAGAAGTCTTTTACCGTCAACTCCACATCCAGTTCTTTACGAACTGCGGACACCACGCGTGTAGCAAGTAATGAGTGACCACCTAATTCAAAGAAGTTATCCTGTATACCCACACGATCCACTCCCAGCAGGTGTTGCCAGATATCGGCCAACTGTTGTTCTGTTTCATTAGTGGGGGCTACGTAGTTAATCAGTCGTTTACGTTGTATGTCTTCCCATGCCGCCAGGAACTTACGGTCTACCTTACCATTACCGGTTAACGGCAACTGTTGCAAGGCTACAAAATCTGCCGGCACCATGTATTCCGGCAGGCGATCCAGCAGTTGCTGTTTGATGCCTTTCTGCAATGATTCGCAGATATCGGTAAACAGTGGGATGTTTGTTTTCACCAGGTCGGTAAAACTGATGCTGTTGCTGTAGGATTGTTCTACGAAACCATTAAAGCGATCCCGTTCTATCAGCAGGTTTACTTTCAGGGGATCTTCATCCAGCAGGAAGCGGTAATTATAACCGGCAGCTGTTGCCTCCGCCAATATTTCATTAACGGTATGCGTTACTTCATCCGGCGCGCTGATATAGGCCGATAAGTCGCCTACATTGCTGAACAGGTTGTTTTTCAGTGCATGATCCAGCATGCGTTCTCTCCATACACGATGTCCCGGCACATCCTGTAAGGCAATAACCGGGATACGGTTTGTTAACTGATCAATGATGCTGCTTTTATCGGCAATGCTGTCCCAGGGCTGCCAGTCGGGCTGCAATACCGGCTTTTCAATGCCCACATGCATGATCACGGTATAACGGTAAAGGCTCAACTCATTGATGTAATCACCTTGCTTCCATACAATTTCCACGTGGGTGATTTCCGGGAAGCGTGTTTGCAGCTGATAAAAATAGGCGGGAGAAAAACACAATTCTTCTTCCCTTAATACCTCCTGCTCTACACTCCATTCCAACTCGCGCACACTGGTTTTATCATGTAATTTATCCAGTTGCAGGCGGCGTTTGAAAGCAGGCAGCAAGCGCAGGTCACGAACGTCGCCCACTACAATGCGGCCCTTGCCTTTCAGCAGGGAAATGGCTTTTGCGAGTACATCGGTCATGTAAGCGGCCCCTGGAAAATATTGCACAATGGAGTTGAGTATCACCAGGTCGATCTCTTCTTTCTCTTCCAGGATAATTTCATGTGCCGCACATAATTTCATTTCTGTATCCGGGTAACGGCGTTCGCCTTTGCTGATGCGGCGCAAGATCTGTTCTACCGACACGCGGGAAAAGTCGGTCCCGATATAACGGTCGATATGGTCGGCAATCGGGTAATAGATCAACCCGGTACCAGACCCTATTTCCAGCACCCTTTTGGGTTGCAGCGCTATGATCAGGCGGGTAACATCATCTACCCATTGCTGCATGTTTTCAGCAGGAATGGGCCCGCCGGTGAAGCTGTCGTTCCAGCCGGTAATATTGAACTCTTCATCGAGGTCTTCTATCTCGTCTGTTTTACTGTAAGCGGTATCGTATAAAGCTCTCCAGCTGGCGATCTGCGACTGTGACAGCTCGTATTCTTTCTGCTGTACGGCTTCCTGTTCCGGGATATAATAGCTTACCAGTCTTTTTTCACCGGTAGCCTGTTGTTTTACGACTACGCAACTGTCGCCTACTTCCGGCAGGTTGTTTAGTGCCCGTTCAATTTCTCCGGGTTCAATACGGTAACCGCGGATCTTCACCTGGTCGTCGATTCTTCCTGCGTAGGCAATGGTGCCATCCGGCAGCCAGCGGGCTTTATCGCCGGTGCGATACCAGCGGCCGGGGGCATTTTCCAGCATTACATATTTCTCTGCCGTTAAATCTGTTCTGTTGATATAACCCAGTGAAACGCCATCGCCACCAATATAGAGCTCCCCACTTACCCCTATCGGCACCAGCTGTTTATTTTCATCCAGTATACGGATGCTGGTATTGGCCATAGGCGCCCCAATGGGAACAGATAATTTTCCGTTTAACTCATTTACTTCGTAACAGGTAGCGGCCACGGTTATTTCGGTGGGGCCGTACATATTTACGAGCTTACCTGGTCCCAGCACGGCCAGGGCTTTTTCCAGGTGCGGCAGGGAGGCTTTTTCGCCACCGAACAAAATTTTCCGCATCGGTTTCAGACCGGAGATCTGATTATCGATAAAGTTGTGGAATAAGGCCGTAGGGAAAAGCGCGATGGTTATTTTCTCTGCTGCGATGATCCTTGATAATTCAAATACATCGATGGCTGCGTCGTCATCCACCATACATAAGCAGGCGCCGTTGAGCAGCGCGCTGTAAATATCGAACGTAGTACCATCAAATGCGTAATTAGAGCATTGGAGCAGCCGGTCGCCGGGCAGTACTGCGGTGGCGCCACGGTCGAAGGCCAGGTTAATAATATTCTTATTGGTGATGGCAATACCTTTGGGGGTCCCGGTGGTGCCCGAGGTATACATCACGTTAATGCAGGCATCGCTGCCGGTTCGTATACCCGGCGGCGTTAGTGCGCTTTTACGCGCGGCGCTGATGTCAAGACCTGGCGTAAACTGGTCCATTCCGGAGGCGTTAAACAACTCCTTGCTGGTATATAGCAGCGTAGTGATGCCCGCGTCTTCCATCATGCCATGCAGGCGATCTGCCGGGTAAGCCGTGTGAAAAGGCGCATAGGCATTGCCACTTTTAAGAATACCTAAGATAGCCACGATCATTTCTATGCCGCGTCGCGACAACAAAGCCACCGTATTCCCGGGCTGAACTCCCTGCTCCGCCAGGTAGTTGGCTACCTGGTTGGCCTGCTCGTCCAGCTCTTTATAGGTAAGCTGCCGCTTACCGAAAGTAACTGCCGGCGCTTCCGGTGAACGGGCTACCTGTCCCTCAAAAATAGACACCACGCTTTCTGAGGAAGGATATAGTGTAGCCGTATCATTGAATGATACCAGTAACTGATTCACTTCGGCTTCACTGAGCATATTCAGCGTGCCGATAGGCTTCGCCGGGTTATCTACCGCCGACTGCAACAATGCCTGGAAATGCTGTACCATCCGCTGAACGGTAGCTTCACTAAAAATATCTACATAATATTCTACTTCCACGTCGATACCATCGGGGCCTTGCTCCATAGACCAGGACAGATCAAACAGGCTGGTGGTGCGCATAATCTTCTCGTCCTGCATCACCACTTCTCCCATCTTCAACTCCTTGGTAGGGGGCACATTCTGCAATACAAAAACTACCTGGAATAAAGGATTCTTGCTGATATCCCGCTCTCCCATTACCGCTTCCACCACTTTTTCAAAAGGTACTTCCTGGTGCTCGTATGCATCCAGCAAGGTATTTTTTACCTGTTGCAACAACGTGGTGAAGACCGGGTTACCGCCCAGGTCGGTACGTAACACCAGTGTATTCACAAAAAAGCCGATCAGGCGTTCCATTTCTGTTCTCATCCTGCCGGCTACCACGCCGCCAATGCTGATATCTTCCTGCCCGCTGTAGCGGTACAGCAATACCTTGAAAGCGGCCAGCAGCGTCATGTAGAGGGTGGCGCCATGTGTTTGTGACAATTCCTGCAGGCGCTCTGTCAACGGCTGATTGATATGGAAAGACACCAATGCCCCCCGGGTACTCTTTACCGCCGGGCGTTCATAGTCGGTAGGGAGATTTAATAAAGAAGCACCATCCAGCTGTTTCTTCCAATAGGAAAGCTGTTTATCCAGCATATTGCCCGCCAGGTATTTACGTTGCCATACAGCGTAGTCGGCAAACTGAATATCCAGCTGGTCCAATACCGGCTCGCGATGTGTGGCGGCGGCGGTGTATGCCTCATTCAACTCATTTACCAGGATGGCGGTAGACCAGCCATCGGAGGCGATATGGTGCATCACCAGCACCAGCAGGTATTCAGCTGGCGCCAGTCTTACGAGGTGAGCACGCAGCATATGATCCTGGAACAGGTCAAATGGCCTTTGCACCAGCTCATCGATAAACGTTTGCAGGGCGGCAGCATCTTCAAACCCGGATGTGCCGTCAATGATATCCAGCTCCCATTTGTCTTTTTCCAGCACATGCTGCCAGGCCTGCCCGTCTTCCAGCTGTATAACCGTACGCAATACTTCATGGCGGTTGACCACGG
Source organism: Chitinophaga eiseniae (assembly GCF_012641265.1). Taxonomy (GTDB): domain Bacteria; phylum Bacteroidota; class Bacteroidia; order Chitinophagales; family Chitinophagaceae; genus Chitinophaga; species Chitinophaga eiseniae_A. The sequence goes on from NZ_JABAHZ010000001.1 coordinate 1,575,897, forward strand.
TGCGTAAGGCAAAGTTCAGCGCGCCTATATCCAGTTTGCCTTTCAGTCTTAATGCAGCGGGTATATGATATTGCACGCTGCCTTCCAGCTGGTGAATAAACCATAAACGGTCCTGGCTGAATGACAACGGCACCCGACCGTAGTCATTGCCCCGGGCCTCCTGTATGCTACCTGAAAAATGTTTGTCCGGTGTGCCGGAGGTATGTTTCTTAAAATATGCTATCAGTGAATGCTTATTATCCCTTAATCTATCGAGGAAATAGGCGTCAATCTCTTTGTCTTCATCCGTTTCCACCAATAAGTTATCATTATCACAGGATATTTTTATTCCGCTATCATTGGCCTCTTTTAACAGATCGATTATTTCGTTCAGATTAAAATCTAACATCATGAATAGTTTAAAAAATAGGGTTATAGAATAATTTTTTTCTGTTTAGCAGTGGGGGTAACAGCCACCATTTTATTGATGTCGATATACTTGGCCAGGGCTGCAATCGTTGTCAGCTGGAAGAAAGTCCGTACCGATACCTGCATACCAAATTCCTCGTGAACCGTGGCCGCGAGGCGCATAATCAACAGGGAATGCATGCCAATTTCAAAAAGGTTGTCGTATATACTTACCCGTTCTATTTCCAGCAGCCTGGCGCAGATACCCGCCAGTTTTTCCTCCAGCTTATTGGTGGGGGCTACATATAAATCTGCCGATACGGTAGCAATCGTTGATTCCGGCAACGCCTTCCTGTCGATCTTTCCATTGGCGGAAAGCGGCATTTCCGCCAATACTACCCACTGCGCCGGCACCATATATTCCGGGAGTTTTGTTTTCAGGTATCCCAACAGTTCGTCTTTATCAAAATTCTCCGCTCCTACAACATAAGCTACCAGTTGCAGTTGCTGGTGCTGATCTGCTTTCGTGATCACGACCACCTGTTTGATCATCCCGCTTTTTTCTATCACTCTTTCAATTTCACCCGGTTCTATGCGATAGCCACGGATCTTCACCTGGTTATCAATTCTCCCCAGGTGTACGATGATGCCGTCGGGCAGCCATTTACCCAGGTCCCCGGTGCGGTACATCCGTACGGTATCGTTTTCACTAAAGGGGTCTTTCACAAATTTTTCCGCCGTTAATTCCGGCCGGTTAAGATAACCACGACCTACGCCGATACCGGACACACGGATCTCCCCGGCAACGCCGATGGGGCATAGCTGTTGGGAGGCGTCCAGTATATGTATATGCAGGTTTTGTATGGGCTTACCCAACGGCACATTGCTATGCTCCGGCGTTTCATACATAAAATGATGAGTAATATCATCCGACGCCTCCGTAGGACCATAGGCATTCACTACCGGGATAGTGCGATAGTCTTTATGTTGGAACCATTCTGCCAGCAGCTGCCGGGGTACTGTTTCGCCGGTTACCAACAGGTATTGTAGTTTTGGGAGAGATATCCCTTTTACGGTAGCCAATATCGCGGAGAGATAGGAAGGGACTACCTCCAGGATCGTTATCTTATCCGCTTCCACGGCCTGCATAAGCGCCGTGGGTTGTAAAATGGTATCAGTTGGATAAATCACGGTATGACCACCGCATAACAAGGCGGCAAACATCTGCCATACGGAAATATCAAAAGTAAAGGCAGCGGTGAAAGCCACAACGGAAGTGGCATCCATCTTAAGGTCATTTACTTTGGCGTACAGGTGATTCAGCATACCGGCATGTTCTATCATAGCGCCTTTAGGCAGCCCGGTAGAGCCGGAAGTATAAATCACATAGGCTAGTTGCGATGGTACCGGCAACGCAGTTAAAGCGGTAACGGGATACCCGCTGATGACCGCCTGTTCCTCGTCCAGGGAAATAATGCGCACCGGGCCGGCATGCTCCAGCTTTTGTTTGCTGGCGCTGCTGCCGATAACCAATTGGGCTTTACTATCATTCAGCATATACGCCATCCGCTCTTCCGGATAGCCGGGATCCACAGGCAAATAAGCGCCCCCGGCTTTCATGATAGCCAGGATCGCGATGACCATGTCCGGTGAACGGTCCAGGCAAACAGGCACCAGCGAGGTATCGCCTATGCCCGCTTCCTGCAGGTAATGCGCCAGTTGATTGGAGCGCTCATCCAGGGAAGCATAAGTAAGTACCTGATCACCCATTACCAGCGCGGGCGCCGCAGGCGTACGCTGCGCCTGCAGGCCGAGCTGGTCAATGAATGTGCTATTATGAGGAAAGTCTACAGTTGTATTATTAAAGGTCACCAGCTGCTGATACCGCTCAGCATCGGTTAGCAATGGCAACGTGTTAATTCGTATATCCGGCTGGGTGATAACGGTTGTAAGCAGCTGAGCAAAATGCGTCATTAGCTGTGTAATGGTAGCCTCCGTGAAAACATCGGTCACATACTCCACGTAGCCGGTAAGTCCTTCGGGGCCTTCTTCCATAGAAACCACCAGGTCAAATTGGGCGGTATTGTACTTTACTTCTTCCCGGGTAACCGTCAACGCGCCCAATTCCAGCTGGTCCACTGCCGGCGTATTCTGTAATTCAAACAACACCTGGAACAGTGGCGTTCTGCTCAAATCGCGCTCCGTATTCACGGCTTCTACTACTTTTTCAAAAGGCACCTCCTGGTGATCGTACGCGGCCAGGGTGGTTTGCTTTACCTGTTGTAACAAAGTAAGGAAAGAAGGGTGCTGACTCAGGTCGCTGCGCAGCGCCAGCGTATTGACAAAGAAGCCAATCACGCCGGCTACTTCTTCCTGTGTTCTGCCGGCAATAGAAGTACCCACGCAAATATCTTCCTGGCCACTGTAACGGTAAAGCAATACTTTAAATGCCGCCAGTAAGGTCATGAAGAGCGTAACATCCTGCTGCAGGGAAAACTGCTGCAGCTGCTGCAACAAAGTGTGATCCAGGGTAAACCGCTGTACGGCGCCGCTGGTACTTTGAATGGCCGGCCTGGAAAAATCGGCCGGAAGCTGCAATACTTCCACGCCTTGCAGTTGCTGCTCCCAGTAAGACAACTGCTTACGCAGCCGTTCACTGTCGGCAATACTGCGTTGCCAAACGGCATAATCTGCAAACTGAAGATTAAGCGTATCAAGTATAGCCGGCCGTTTTTCGATATAAGCATTGTATAATTCTGCCATGTCGTTTACCAGCAGGGTAACGGACCAGCCATCGGAAGAAATATGATGCAAGGTGATCAGCAGTATATGTTCCTCTGCCGACAGGCGGATCAAATAAGCCCGCAACATATAATCTTTAGCCAGGTCAAAAGGTGCATTTACCAGTTCAATCAAGTGGGCTTGCAGCTGTTCCGGCGTGCTGTACTTTTCGCCATGGATCAGCCTAAGCTCCCATTCATCTGGCGCCAGCAATTCCTGGTAAGGCACGCCATGTTCCTGCCGTATCACCGTACGCAGCGCCTCATGCCTGTTCACTATGGTGTGCAGCGCATGAGATAAACCGGCTGCGTCCAGCGTTCCTTTTAACCGGATGGCCAATGGTACGTGATAGGCCACAGTGCCATTCATCTGGTCGATAAACCATAAACGCTCCTGGCTAAAGGCCAGCGGTATCCGAGAGGGTCGTTTACCGGCAGTAATTGCAGGTAGTCCATTCTCTTTATCTTTACCAACCAGGTAAGCCGCCATGGTAGCGATGGTAGGATACTGGAAGAAACGGGTAACACTTAATTCTATCTGCAGGGCACTGCGGATAGCTGTCACCACCCGCGATGCCAATAAAGAATGACCTCCCAGTTCAAAGAAATTAGCGTTGGTACTGATTTCCTTTCTCTGTAAAAATCTTTCCCATATACTTAACAGTTGTTGCTCTGTTTCATTGGCAGGAGCCACATACAACGCCGTTTCCAGGCCATCTTCTTCCAGTGCCCGCAGTGCTTTCCGGTCGGCTTTACCGTTGGACGTGAGCGGAATTCTTTCCAGGGATACCAGCTGCGCCGGTATCATGTATGCCGGCAGCCTGCTTTTCAGGTAATCGGTCAGTGCCGCTTTATCGACGTCTCCCTGTGGTACCGTATATGCCACCAGGTATTTATCACCGGTGGTTTTTACCTGCATTAATACCACCGCCTGTTTTATACCGGGATGTTGCAGTAGTACGCTTTCTATTTCGCCGGGTTCAATGCGATGACCATGTATTTTCACCTGGTCATCTATCCGGCCCAGATAGGCCACCGTGCCATCTGGCAGCCAGCGGGCCAGGTCGCCGGTACGATATAGCCTGGCATCAGGTATATCGCTGAAAGGATCGAGTACAAATTTTTGGGCAGTCAATGCCGGCTGGTTCAGGTAACCGCGGGATACACCGTCGCCGCCCACATATAGCTCTCCGGGCACGCCTGCCGGCAACAATTGTCCTTCGGCGCTGAGGATGTAAGCCGTGCGGTTGCCCAGCGGCCGGCCAATAGGAATGCTCTTACCGGGTGCGAGGGCCTTTATATTCCAGGTGAGCGAGAAGGTAGTGTTTTCCGTAGGGCCGTAACCGTTAATGACAGCCGTAGCAGGATACGCTGCCAGGAATCGCTGGATATGTTCTTCCGATAATTTCTCCCCTCCTACCATCAGGGCATTCAATCCCTCAAACAGGGCGATATCATCATCTACCAGCTGGTTAAACCAACTGGCGGTAAACCACATCTTGGTAACGCCCCGCTGACAGATCTCCTGTTTAAGCAACCGGTTATCCAGCAATTGCTTCTCGGGGCATAATACCAGCTGTCCCCCATTTAGCAGCATGCCCCAGTACTCAATGGTAGTAGCATCGAAAGAAGGAGAACCGGTAGATAATAACACATCTGCCGCAGTAAATTCCAGGAAGTTGCCTCCCCTGGCCAGGCTGGTAACATTGCGATGGGTGACCATCGCTCCTTTGGGCTGGCCGGTAGAGCCGGAAGTATAAATAATGTAGGCAAGCGATCCGGGATTGGCGGATGTTACCAATGCCGGTATAGGTGTAGCTGCGAGCAGTTCCATCATTTCATCTACGCACAACATTTCCATATCGGGTACTTCTTTACGCAGCATCGACAATTGCGCGCTGTTGGTCAATATCAGGGCAGACCGGGTATCTTCCAGCATATACCGGATACGATCGCTGGGATAGGCCGGATCAATGGGTACATAAGCGCCGCCGGCTTTTAGTATCGCCAATATGCCAACTATCAGCTGTACGGAACGTTCCATGCAGATGGGCACCATCGTCTCCTCTTTTACGCCTTTGCTTCGCAGGTACCAGGCCAGTTTGTCCGACTGCTCCTGCAGCTGCCGGTAAGTGAGTTGGGCTTCGCAAAAAACGAGGGCCACAGCATCCGGCGTCAGTGCCACCTGTTCATTGAACAATGTAGTGATCGTTTTATCTGCCGGATAAGGAAAGTCCGTAGCATTGAAGTTAACGAGTAACTGCTCCTTTTCGCTACTGCTCAGCATTCCCAGGGCGCCTATAGCCTGCGTAGGATTTTTAACAATGGAGGTGAGCAGGGTTTCATAATGCGAAAACATTTGCCGGATGGTACTTTCGAGATACAGGTCTGTACTATATTCCAGGTAAATACTGATTCCTTCCGGGCGCTCTTCTGCAATCCAGGTAAGATCAAAGAGGCTGGCGTTGCGGATCGCAGGTTCTTCAGTGATAACTACGTCGCCTATACGCAGTACCGGTGTGGCCGGTACATTCTGCAATACAAATATGGACTGAAACAACGGGTTTCTATTCATATCCCGTTCTTTCACTACTGCTTCCACTACTTTTTCGAAGGGCGCATCTTCATATTCGTATGCATCCAGCAAAGTATTTTTAACGCGTTGCAATAAGGATAAAAAAGAAGGATGCCCCCCCAGGTCGGTGCGCAATGCCAGGGTATTAACAAAAAAGCCGATGAGCGGCTCCAGTTCTGTACGCATTCTTCCGGCTACGGCGCCACCTACACAGATGTCAGCCTGTCCGCCGTAGCGATGCAGCAGTACTTTAAACGCTGCCAGCAATACCATATACAGCGTTGCTCCTTCCTGTTGTGCGAGCTGCCGCAGCGAGGCCGCTAATGTGTTATCGATGTTGAATACCAAAAATGCGCCTTTGTTGCTGCTGGCAGCCGGACGTTCAAAGTCGGCCGGAATTTCAGCCACCGTAACGCCTGTGAGCTTACTCTTCCAGTGAGCGATCTTCTGTTCCATCACGTCGCCAACCAGGTAGTTACGCTGCCATACGGCGTAGTCGGCATATTGTATATCCAGCGGGGTATAAACCGGGTCGCGCTTTTCTGTAAAGGCACGGTAGCCTTCCGTCAGCTCCTGGATCAGGATAGCGGAAGACCAACCATCCGAGGCGATATGGTGCATTGTCAGCACCAATATGTATTCCTTTTTGGTGAGTGTGATGAGCTGGGCCCGCAACATATAATCCCATGCCAGGTCAAATGGCTTGTTGATCAGTGTAGCGATACGTGCCTGCAAAGCGGCGGCATTGTCCACATCAGCTGCGCCATTTATTCTTTCCAGCTTCCAGTTGTCGCTGGTAGCGACTTCCTGCCAGGTGCCGTCCTGGTCTGCCTTAATGACCGTCCGCAATATTTCATGGCGCTGTATAATGTTGCGCAGCGCATGTTCCAGCGCGGCAATGTTGAGCGTGCCTTCCAATCGCAATATAGCGGGTACATGGTACTGCACAGAGCCCTGCATGGCGTCAATAAACCACAAACGTTCCTGGCTAAACGAAAGCGGTATGCGCGCACCGGCACGCCGTTCCGTTGCCCGGATCTTTTCCGTAACAGCCGTAACGGCGGTGGTATCTGCCGACGCTTTAAAGTAAGCCACCAGCTGTGCTTTATTTTCCTTCAGGGTTTGCAGGAAAGAGGGCGCAAATTGTTTTTGCTGGTCTGTTTTCAGTAATAGCTCTTCGCCATCCAGGGAGAGGCTTATTCCCAGATCCTGCGCTTGTTCCAATATCAGGACTACCTCCGACAAATTAAAACCTGGCATATGTTTAATGAGTTAAATGATGAGAGAAAAAAGCCGTTTTACAACCTCATTTCCTGTAATCCTTCCGACGTTTCCAGCACCGCTGCCTGGCTGATCTTTATGTAGGCGGCCAGCGCTTTGATGGTGGTGAGTTTGAAGAATGTCCTGACAGCTATATGCAATCCGAATTTTTCCTGCAGGGCGGCCGACAAACGCATTACCAGCAGGGAGTGCATCCCGAGTACAAAAAGATTGTCGTTGATCCCGATCCGGTCTGTTTCCAGTAATTTTTTGCAGATATCTTCCAACGCCTGTTCTATGTCGTTGCCCGGCGCTTCATACTGGGTAAACGATGTCTGGCTATCGGCCTCCGGTAACGCCTTTTTATCTACTTTTCCGTTGGCGGTGAGCGGGAGCTGATCCAGGGTGATCAACTGCTCAGGCACCATATATTCCGGTAATCTTTCTTTCAGATAGGTCATCAGTGCATCACGGCTGTAACCATCGCGGGTTACGATGTAACCTGTCAGGCGCCTGTTGCCACCACCAGCGATATCCTCTCCTTTAGCCAGCACTACAGCCGACTTCACACCGGGGAACTGTTGCAATACATTTTCAATTTCTCCCAGTTCAATTCTATACCCGCGGATCTTCACCTGTTCATCTATGCGGCCCAGCATTTCAATGCTGCCATCGGGCAACCAGCGTCCGAGGTCGCCGGTACAATACATGCGTATGGCCCCATCGGCATGGAAAGGATCTTTAATGAATTTGGCAGCTGTTTTCTCCGGGTCATTCAGGTATCCCCGGGATACTCCTATGCCGGAAACACATATTTCGCCGGCAACACCCACAGGGCAAAGCTGCCGGGCAGTATCCAGTATATAAATGCGGAGGTTTTGTATGGGCTTGCCTAATGGCACATTATTACGTGCAGGCGTAGCGTACATGAAATGATGGGTAATATCATCAGATGCCTCTGTAGGGCCGTAAGCGTTTACCACCGGAATGCCGCCGTAAAGTGGATGCTGGAACCATTTCGATAACAACACCTGGCTTACCGGCTCACCGGTCACCAGGAGATACTGCAGGCTTTCCAGCGGCACCTGGCCGTCTTCCATCAGTACAGCAGCCAGGTAAGAGGGCACCAGTTCCAGCACCGTAATACCGTCGCTACCGATGCTGCGCAGCAAGGATGCCGGACGATGGATCTGTGCTTCCGTGTATACCACGGTACGCCCACCGCTCAGTAAAGGCGCAAACATCTGCCACACAGATATATCAAAGGTATAAGACGCCGTATACGCCATGATAGTAGCGGCATCCATTTTCAAATCATTCACCTTGGCAAATAAATGATTCAGCATACCGGCATGTTCTACCATTACGCCTTTGGGCCTGCCGGTAGATCCGGAGGTATAAATAATATAGGCGAGGTCGTTAGGCGCTGGTGCTGTGAATAGCGGCGTTTCCGGCTGTATATCCAGCGTAGCGGCATCTCCGTCTATTAAGAAAACATTCAGCCCTCCGATATCTTTTAACTTTTCCGCTCCGTAGTGAGTGCTTATAACGAGATGTGCATTGCAATCCTCCATTATAAAAGCGATCCTGGCCAGAGGGTATTCCGGGTCGACCGGTACATAAGCTGCGCCGGCTTTGAGAATACCCAGTATAGCTACGATCATATCTGCAGAGCGTTCCAGGCAAACCGGCACCAGTGAATTTTCGGTGATACCGGCTCCTCTCAGGTAATGCGCCAGCTGGTTGGAGCGCTCATCCAGCGCTTTATAACTCACCACCGTATCACCTGCGATAATAGCCGGCGCTGCGGGTGTAATCGCAGCCTGGAATACAAACAGGTCTATAAATGTTTTGTCCTGTGGAAACGCCACAGCGGTGTTATTAAAGTCAACCAGCAACTGCTGCTCTTCTTCGGGCCGTAACATAGGCAGAGAGCCGATATGCGCTGCCGGTAGCTGCACGATGAATTGCAGCAACTGCTCATAGTGTTTCACCAGGCGCTGAATACTGTCTTCCGTAAACAGGTCCACACAATACTCTATATAGCCGCTTAGTCCATCGGCATCTTCCTGGAGGCAGCAGCTGAGATCAAACAAAGTAACGGTATGTGTAATTTCTTCCTGCGTAATATGCAGCTCTCCTAACTTCAGGTCAGGAGCATCGGGCATATTAAACAGTTCAAACATTACCTGGAATAAAGCTGTTCTGCTCATATCCCGCTCTTTCTCCACCAGCTCCACTATTTTTTCAAAAGGTGCATCCTGGTGGTCGTACGCGTCGAGGGTGGTTTCCTTTACCTGTTGCAGCAGCGTAATAAAAGTAGGATCACCGCCCAGGTCACTGCGCAGGGCCAGGGTATTTACAAAGAACCCTATCAGCCCTTCTGCTTCCTGTTGCGTTCTGCCGGCAATGGAAGTGCCTACACAAATGTCGTCCTGGCCACTATAGCGGTACAGCAATACTTTGAATGCCGTGAGCAAGGTCATAAACAAGGTGGCGCCCTGCTGCTGCGACAGCACCTGCAACTGGTCGCGCAGTTCTTTATCTAACCGGAACCGGCTGATAGCGCCGCGGGTGCTCTGCACCGGCGGACGCGAATAGTCGGTGGGCAAATGCAGTACTTCCACACCCGACAGTTTCTCCTGCCAGTATACCAGGCGTTTCTTTAACGCGGCGCCTTCCAGGTGCCGGCGTTGCCAGATCGCGTAGTCTGCATATTGTATATCCGGGACAGGCAAATGCGTAGCGCTGCCGGTGCTGTGCGCCCGGTACAGGGCAATGAGTTCGTTGACCAGTATCGATACCGACCAGCCATCGGAAGCAATATGATGCATCACCAGTACCAGCACATGCTCTTCTGCCGACACCTGCAGCAGATGTGCCCGCAGCATGAAGTCACTGGCAAGATTAAATGGTTTATATACCAGGCTGGTAATATAGGCCTGTAATGCAGTAGCATCTTCTGTAAAAGTGACTTCCGTCAGCTGCCACTGGTCTCTGTCCAGTATCTGCTGATAAGGCATGCCCTGCTCCTGTTTAATGATGGTCCGCAGGGATTCGTGACGCTGTATGATCTGCCCGATGGCGTAGCCAAGCGAGGCATTGTCCAGCAGACCTTTCAGTCTTAATACCACTGGCATATGATAAGAAACACTGCCTTCCAGCTGATCAATAAACCATAGTCGTTCCTGGCTGAATGATAGCGGGATCTGTGCCGGTCTTTCTGCTGCAAAAAGTGCCGGCAACAGCAGCCCCTTATGCTGCAGTTGCAGGTAAGCAGCCAGTGAGGCAACAGTGGGGTGCAGGAAGAAATCTTTTACCGTCAGCTCTGCTTCCATCTCTTTACGGATAGCTGATACGGCGCGGGTAGCCAGCAGGGAATGCCCGCCCAGCTCAAAGAAATTATCCTGGGTACCTACCCGTTCCATGCCCAGCAGGCGTTGCCAGATGTCGGCCAGTTGCTGTTCTGTAGCGGTTACCGGCGCCTGGTAATTCAGCAGGCGCTTACGTTGTATAAATTCCCATTCTGTTAAGAACCGGCGGTCTACTTTGCCATTGCTGGTTAGCGGCAACAACTGCAAGGCTACAAATGCGGAAGGCACCATGTATTCCGGTAAACGTTGCTGTAACTGCGTCCGGATATCTTTTTCCAGCACTTCGCAGATATCGGGGAACAAAGGAATGTTCGTCTTCACACCCTCTGTATAGCCGGTAGCTTTACTGTAAGCCGGTTCTACAAAGCCATTGAACGGCGCTTGTTCCAGCAGCAGGTTTATTTTAAACGGATCTTCATTCAGCAGGAAGCGGCTATGATAACCAGCAGCTTTAGCAGCGGCCAGTATTTCATTCACTACTTTAGTATCGTTGTCCGACGTGAGGATATAATCTGCCAGGTCTCCCACCTGGTTGATGTTTCTATCAGTAAGCGCCTGTTCCAGTAACCTTTCTTTCCATAACCTCGGGTTAGGCACGCGGTGCAACGCCATCCGGGGATGGCCGGCAGCCAAATGGGATAATATACTGTTCTTATCTGCCACGTCGTCCCATGACTGCCATTGTGGTTGCAGTACCGGTTTTTCAATATCGATATGCAACACCACTGTGTAGCGATAGAGCGTGAGCTCATTGATGTAGTCGCCCTGTTTCCATTGAATGTCTACGTGGGTAATTTCAGGATACAGGGATTGCAGCTGAAAGAACCAGGCAGGCGAAAAACACAGTTCTTCTTCTTTCCATACTTCCTGGTCTACGTTCCACTCAAATTCGCGGAGACTGGTTTTGCTTTGCAGCTTATCCAGTTGCAGCCTGCGTTTGAAAGAAGGGAGTAAACGGAGGTCTCTCACATCCCCGATCACGATATGCCCTTTTCCTTTCAGCAGGGAAATGGCGTTGGCCAATACATCTGACATGTATTGCGCCCCGGGGAAGTATTGTACAATGGAGTTTAAAATGACGGTATCTATGGTGGTGCCTTCTTCCAGGGTAACTTCATGTGCGGCGCATATCTTCAGGGTTGTTTCCGGGTAGCGGCGCAGTCCTTTGTTGATATGTTGCTGTAGTTGATGGGTAGATACCTGCGAGAAATCGGTACCAATATATTTTTCGATATGACCGGCCAGTTGAAAATAGATCAAGCCGGTACCACATCCTATTTCCAATACGTTGCGCGGGTTGGTGGCCAATACTACGCTGGTAATATCTTCCAGCCAGCTGCGCATATTTTGTGCAGGCAGGGCTTCGCCGGTAAAACTGTCGTTCCAGCCGGTGATATTAAATTCTTCATCCAAATCTTTTACTTCCTCTGCCTTACTATAAGCCGTTTCATACAGTTCCTTCCAGGTAGCTACCTGTTGCAGGTACAATTCCTGTTCTGTTTGCAATACGGCCTGCTGGTCGGGCACATAGTAGCTCACCAGCCGCTTTTCAGCACCTGTTTGTTCTTTTACCACCACACAGCTGGCGGCCACTTCATCCAGGTTGTTGAGCGCTCTTTCTATTTCGCCGGGTTCTATCCTGTAGCCACGCATTTTGATCTGGTCGTCCATACGGCCCAGGTATTCCACCGTTCCATCTGGCAGCCAGCGGGCACGGTCGCCGGTGCGATACAGCCTGGCGCCCCTGAGATCTGTGAACGGATCGGCAACAAATTTTTCTGCTGTTAGCTCCGGCTGGTTCAGGTATCCGCGGGATACGCCATCGCCACCCACATACAGCTCTCCGGGCGTACCTACGGGGAGCAGTTGCATGGTGCTGTCCAGCACATAGGCCGTACGGTTTCCCAATGGGCGGCCAATAGGAATACTTTTGCCGGGCACCACTGCCGCAATATTCCAGGTGAGGGAAAAAGTGGTATTTTCCGTAGGGCCGTAACCGTTAATAATCTGCGTAGCAGGATAGGCGGCCCGGAACTTACGGATATGTTCTTCTGATAATTTCTCCCCTCCTGCCATCACAGCGGTTAATCCTTCGAAAATAGTGATATCATCATCTACCAGCTGGTTAAACCAACTGGCGGTAAACCACATTTTAGTCACGCCCCGGTAGCGTATTTCCTGTTTGAGCAACTGGTTGTCGAGCAGCTTCTTCTCGGGGCATAATACCAACTGGCCACCATTCAGCAACATTCCCCAGTACTCAATCGTAGTGGCGTCGAAGGAAGGCGATCCGGTAGATAGCAGCGTATCTGCCGCACTCAGCTCCACAAAGTTACCGCCACGGGCCAGGCTGGTTACGTTGCGGTGAATGACCATGGCGCCTTTGGGCCTGCCGGTAGATCCGGAGGTATAAATAACATAGGCCAGTGAATCCGGATCGGTTTTCACCGCCAGAGGATGCGCCGGCATAGTGGCGAGTATATCGAGGATATTATCTACCAGGATCAATGTAGCGTGTTCCGCTTCCACGGCCAGCATCGCCTGCTGGTCGGTAGTAGTCACCACCAGCTTACTGGCGGTATCCTGCAGCATATACGCAATACGGTCTTTGGGGTAAGACGGGTCAACGGGCACGTATGCACCGCCGGCTTTCAGGATGGCGAGGATACTCACGATCAGGTGAATGGAACGATCCATACACAACGGTACCATTACGCCTTCTTTAACGCCCTGTTTACGGAGGTAATGAGCTACCCGGTTCGATTGCTCGTCCAGCTCCCGGTAAGTGAGCTGTTGCTCGCCAAATGATAAGGCAATAGCATCGGGCGATTGTATCACCTGCTCTTCAAACAATGCCGTGATCGTTTTATTAACCGGGTAAGGCACCGCGGTGTCGTTGAAGGTCACCAGCAGCTGACGGGTTTCTCCTTCGCTCAGCATGTTCAGTTTCCCGATGGTTGTCGCCGGATTTTGCACCGCCGCCTGCAGCAACACCATGTAATGATGCATCATTCGCTCAATGGTGGCTTCCTGGAATAAGTCGATGCAATACTCTACTTCCAGGGCAATGCCTTCCGGCCTTTCTTCCACGGTCCAGAAGATATCAAACAGGCTGGTACTGCGGATCACCGGCTCAGGTGTGATAGTAGCTTCTCCCAGGCGCAGTTCCGACATCAGCGGAATATTCTGCAGGGTAAACATTACCTGGAATAAAGGATTCTTCCTGATATCCCGCTCTCCCATTATTTCTTTTACTACTTTTTCAAAAGGCACTTCCTGGTTATCGTGGGCATCAAACAAGGTGTTTTGTACTTCTTTCAACGCAGCAGCAAAAGAAGGGCTCCCACTGAGATTGCTGCGAAGCGCCAGCGTGTTTACAAAGAAGCCCAGCAATGGTTCCAGCTCTATTTGCGCCCTGCCGGCAGTAGCGCAGCCGATACAAATATCTTCCTGCCCGCTGTAACGGTACATCAATACTTTTAAGGCGGTGAGCAAGGTGGTAAACAGCGTTACCCCTTGTTGCCGGCCCAGTTGCTTTACCTGTGCAGATAATTCCTTGTCCAGGTGCATAGTAATCACCGCGCCCCGGGTACTTTTAACCACCGGGCGTTCAAAATCTGTGGGCAGCTGTAATAAAGTGACGCCGTCGAGCTTCTTTTTCCAGTACGCTAATTTTTGTGCTACCAGTGGTCCCTGTAAAAAGCGACGCTGCCATATGGCGTAGTCCGCATATTGAATTTTCAATGCGGGCAGCGCAGGCTGGCGGCCGGCCAGGTAAGCATTGTATATTTCTATCAGTTCCTGGAAAAAGATATGTGCGGAGGAATCGTCAAAAACAATATGATGTATGGTAAGTACCAGCACATTTTCGTTGTCTGCAATACGGATCAGGTGCGCCCTCAGCATATGATCGTCAGACAAGTTAAAAGGTGTGTTCACCAAACCCGCAATATAGGTTTGTAACGCAGCTGCATTATGCTGGTACAACGGATCTTCCACTTCCACCATTTGCCAGTTCACCACTTCCTTTACCCGTTGATAGGCATGCCCTTCTTCCTGGTCAATGTTGGTCCTTAATATTTCATGGCGGTCTATAATGCTTTGTAATGCGTAAGCAAGCGCATTTTTATCGAGTCTCCCCTTCAATCTTACAATCGCCGGCAGGTTGTATTGTACGCTGCCTTCCAGCTGATCGATAAACCATAAGCGTTCCTGGCTAAAGGATAACGGGATGTGGGCAGGCCGGTCCTGTTTTTCAATCACCGTCGGTAAAACATTTAAGAGCGCATCTGCCACAGGCGCTGCATTTTTTTTTACCGGGGTTACCTTCGGTAAAAATCCTGCCTGTTGTAATTCCGTGATACTGTCTCTGAAACATTTTTCAATAAAGTCAACATCTTCATCGGTATGCGCGGCTGAGAGAAAACAGGTTTTGCCTTCCCATATGTATACTCCTTTTTCCAGCAGGTGATAAAAGAACAGGTCCATGTTACCGGAAATAGAGAAATAAAACAAGGAGCCAAAGTTGTTCACTTTGATAGGCACCTGGTTTTCGTCGAACAGCCGGGTGATATTACTGATCAGGCGGCTGGTACGGGCATTCAGCTTTTCCTGCAACGCGGGTCCCTGTCTTTCCAGTTCACCTAAGACGGCCAGTGAAGCCACCATGCTCAGCGGATGTTTACAGAAGGTACCGGCCAGGAAAGTAGTTTCTGCTTTGGGGTATGAATCGTCTTTATAGTTCCATAGCCCGCCGTCAAAAGCCTGCATGCACCAGTCTTTACCGGCAATGATGCCTATCGGCATGCCACCGCCGGCAATTTTACCATAGGTAGCCATGTCGGCGCGGATACCAAAATGCGCCTGTACGCCGCCCGGATGAATACGGAAACCGGTAATCATTTCATCGAAGATCAGGATGATCTTTTCCTGCGCTGTCATGGCACGCAACGCCTGTAATAGCGCTTTTGGCTGATAGCCTGGTCGCCTGCTCTGGATAGGTTCTACCAGTACGGCAGCCAGCTCATGTGCATGTGCACGGATTTGTTCTACTACATTGGGATTGAGGTAATCAAATACCAGCACATCGGCTACCATGTTGGGAATAACACCCGGCGCAATAGGAATACCGTTATGATCATGTTCAATATCCTCTACCATGGCCAGTGTACCATCAAAATAACCATGATAGGAACCCAGGAAGATGGCAATCTTCTTTTTGCCGGTGGTGGTACGGGCCAGCCGCATGGCCGACATCACCGCTTCCGTACCGGAGTTATGAAAGCTTACTCTCTCCATACCGGTGAGCGCCGCAATACGGGTGGCCACCTCTCCGGCAAGATAGGTCTGAGGCCCGAGCTGATATCCTTTTTCCAATTGTTTATGAATAGCCGCTGTTACTATTTCCGGGCGATGGCCTAATAAATTAACCCCAAAACCCATGGTGAGGTCTACGTATTCATTGCCATCCACATCAGTCATTTTCGATCCCTGGGAAGACGCAGCTACAATGGGATACACCATTTCTTTGGTGGCAAAGCGGAAGCCCGCCGATACGCGGTTATCCGCCAGTACCGGGCGATACTTCTCTGTGAGCGCCTTGGAGGTTTTGGTTTTGGTGGTATATTTCTCAATAAAAGTATCCAGGTAGGCCTGTTGCTCGGGCGAATATTTTTGTCCTGGTTTAGTTTCTATTTTCGGGAAAATAGAGACCCCTTTCTTAGGGGCAGCAGTAGTATTTGCCGGCGCTGCAGGTTGCGCCGTGCTGCCGGCGTTTACTGCGGGCGACGGCGCACCAGGATGCCCGTTTGCAGCATGACCATTGCTATGGCTGATCACCGGCTGCATGCCCTGCGACATCCATTGAAATTGCTGCGCAATAACGTTGAGTTGTTGCTGCATCAGCTGGAAAGTATCCTGGATCACATGATAAACTCCCGGCGCCGGCGCCTGTGGTGCAATAGCTGGTAAGGGAGATGGGGATGGCAACGGGGCCGCTACCGTTGTAGTTTCCTGTACCGGGGCTGCCACTACAGGCGCGTTACCTGCGTTGACAAACACCGTTGCATGTTCGGCAATATACTCCGCCATCAGTTGAATAGAAGTGAGTTCTTCAAAGATCAGGCGCATAGAAAAACTCAGCCCGTACTCATTCTCTATTTTTCTTACCAGGCTGGCCATGATCAATGAATCCGCTCCCTGCGACAGGAAGGGCGTGTGGATGTTCAGTTCTTCCGGAGAAGACATTTTCAATAGCCTGCTGAGATTTTCTGCGAGGTAACCGGCGATATACCCGGCACTGTTGGGGAGTAAATGGTTATTGTGACTCATGTGCGTGTTATTAGGGGTAGACAGGATGTTTACTTCCTTCGCGACCGGCAAACTTTCTTGCTGCCGGCGGGTATTTTTTTCTATCCAGTAGCGCTGACGTTGGAAAGGATAGGCTGGTAAAACTGCTTTAGGAGATGTGCCGGCGGCATGGAATGCCTGCCAGTTAACAGCTGCTCCTTTTACATGCAATGCCATCAAAGCATTGAGCATGGTGGTCCAGGATGACCGCCCTTCCCTCATCACCGGCAACAAACGATCTTCTTCATATTGCAAGGTTAGTTGCGCCATGGATAAAAGACTGGGCTGAGGTCCCAGCTCCATCAAGGTATATTCACCCGCGGCTTTTATCGTTTGAATGCCTTGAGAAAACAGCACCGGCGCCAGGATATGCTTACCCCAGTAAGCGGCGTCCGTGATCTCTTTTCCTGCGATAGCGCCGGTTACGTTCGATACCAGCGGAATAACCGGCAGATGATAATGCACGCCGGCGGCAATTTTATGGAATGGTTTCAGTACCGGTTCCATCAGGGAGGAATGGAAAGCATGTGATACCTGCATTTCCCGGCTGCCAACACCGGCTTGCTTCAGGGATTGTGTTACCGCCTGTACCGCTTCTTTTTTTCCGGAGATGACGGTCAGTTCTGGTCCGTTGATCGCAGCAATCGATAAGTCGTTGCCATAGGACTGAATAGCGGCGGCTACTTTAACAGCGTCCGCTAATACCACTGCCATGCTGCCCTCTTCTTTAACGGCGTTCATTAACGCCGCTCTTGCGGTGATCAGCGCCAGGCCATCATACAAGCTGAATACGCCTGCGGCATAAGCGGCGGCATATTCACCGGCACTATGCCCCATAACGATATCGGGCACAATGCCCCACGACCGCCACACTTCTGCCAGCGCACATTCTATGGCAAATAAGGCTGGTTGCGTGAAAACGGTTTGACGCAATAAGGTATTGGCTTCTTCTTTAGGCTTTCTGTAGAGCAGGTCTGTTAATGAAAAAGGCCAGCTTTTTTTCAGGAAAACGTCGCAATCATCGAGCACCCGCCTGAACACCTCGTTGGTATCATACAGCTCTCTGCCCATATTCCAGTATTGGGCGCCCTGCCCGGTAAACAACCAGGCAATTTTTCCGGGAGCGGCTAAACTATCGCCAACGCATATACTATGTTGCCCCCTGCCATCTACATACCCCTGTAACTGCCGGGCAGCATCCTCTTTGGACGTCGCCTGCCAGGCAAGCCGGCAGGCATATGTATCCCGGCTCAACGCCATACTCCGGGCAATAGCACCGATCGATGCCCCGCTTTCCGGCAGGAATGAAATATAGCGGGATACCATTGCCTGCAACGCTGCCGGTGTTTTGGCCGACAACAGTAAAGGATAGGCAGGTAGCTGCTTTTCTTCCGGCGCCGCTACTGCCGGCGCTTCTTCCAGTACCAGGTGTACGTTGGTGCCACTCAGACCAAAAGCGCTGACAGCGGCTCTCCTGGGCGATGTAGCGGATGGCCAGGGCGTAAGGGTATCTGCTACCTTTACCGGCATATCTTTCCAGGAGATAAACCGGTTAGGGGTGTTAAAATGGAGACTGGCAGGGATTTGACGGTGTTGCAGGCTTAGTACGGTTTTAATAAAACCGGCAATACCCGCTGCCGCCTCCAGGTGTCCTATATTTGATTTCAGTGCACCCAGCAGCAATGGCTGTTCCCTTTTTCGGAAGCGGCCATAAACAGCATTCAGCGCCAGTACTTCTACCGGATCGCCGAGACGGGTACCTGTTCCATGTGTTTCTACGTATTGTATGCTATCTGCCTCCACCGCGGCGTTTTTCAATGCCTTCTCTATCAGCTGCTGCTGGGCAATACCATTGGGGGCTGTCAGCCCATTACTTTGTCCATCATGATTCACCGCGCCTCCCTTTATAACGGCAAGAATATTGTCACCAGCAGCCAGGGCATCCTCCAGTCGCTTTAAAACCACTATGCCGGCCCCTTCTCCCCTCACATATCCATCTGCGCTATCATCAAAAGTTTTGCACTGCCCGGTGGGCGACAATGCTTTCATACGACATAGCTTAACGGTCGTATCAGGTGATAGCATCAGGTTTACGCCACCTGCCAGCGCCAGGGAACACTCTTTGCGCAACAGGCTCTGGGCAGCCTGGTAAACACTCAGCAAAGAAGACGAACAGGCGGTATCCAGTTGCAACGCCGGGCCATGAAAATCCAGCAGGTAAGCAATCCTGCCGGCAGCAATACTTCTTTCTATACCTAAGCCGGTAAATACATCTTCATAGTAAGTAACATCGCTGTTATCGCGGATTACCTGCTGGTAATCATCTGTGCTCATGCCTACAAAAATGCCGCTGTCGGTGCCTCTTAATGAAGACGGCGCAATGCCGGCATGCTCCAGTGCCTCCCAGCAAACTTCCAGCAACAGCCGTTGCTGCGGGTCCATCGCCGCGGCTTCCCGGGGAGAAATGCCGAAAAACAACGGATCAAACTGGTCCACCTGTTCAATGAAACCACCATAACGGGTATACATCTTTCCGGGAGCATCTTCCTGTGGATCGAAATATTCAGTAATGTTCCACCTGTTACCCGGCACTACGCCCACTGCATCCTGTGCTGATTTTAACAAAGCCCACATGGCTTCCGGCGAGTTCACGCTACCCGGAAAACGACAGCCGATGCCAATCACTGCCAGCTGGTCGCCCGCCGGATCTGCTTTAGATGGGATGCCGTTCTTTTCCTGTGGCGACAGTGTCATTCCTGCAAAATAGGTGGCCAGGCTTTGTACGGTTGGATAGTTGAATACAACCGTATTCTCCACCGGCGTTTGCAGGAAAGTTTCCAGGTCGGCCGCCAGCTGTACCGACAATATGGAGGTGAGTCCATATTCCGCAAAAGTTCTTTGGGCCAGCAATTCCGCCGGCGTAATATGTAAATGCTGTTTCAGCCAGGCTTCCAGCCATTCCTTTACCAGCGATAACGTATGTGCGTTGGTGATAGTTGCCGTTGGTACTGCAGGAGCTACCGCTATTTCATCCGGTGCAGCCGCCTGTTCTGCAGCAGCCACTTCCGCGATTGCTTCATTATAAGCACCTTTGATATATTCTTCTACAAATAAATGTCTTCTTACTTTTCCGCTGGTTGTTTTGAAGATCTTCCTCACGGGGATCACCTGCGTCACTTCCAGTCCCAGCCTCGCTGCCACGGTTCTCTTCACGAGTGATATCATGGGCAGGAATTTTTCTGCCGATGTTTTATGCACCACAAAAACAACAATAGATTCTGATCCGCTTACCTCATCCGGTATACCACAGGCCACTACTTTGCCGGTGTCTATTTCATCGAGGGTTTCCAGGGTATGTTCAATATCATGTGGGTATACGTTTCCGCCGTTTACAAAAATGATGTCCTTTACACGGCCCATGATATACAAAACGTCATCCAGTACAAAACCGGTATCGCCGGTATTGAGCCATCCATCTTTGAAGGTATTTTTGCTGGCGGCTTCGTTATTGTAATAGCGGCTGGCCACGCATTCGCCTTTCACCCAGATAATACCGGCATGCCCGGGCTTCAGCGTGGTCCCTTTTTCATTTACAATCCGCAACTCAAGGCCATCTACCAGGGTGCCTACGGCTACAACTTCCAGGGTATCTGCTCCTGGTTTCTCCTGCAACGATTTGCCGGTAATACTTTTACCGATCGTTAGCGACGCTCTTTTTACAAACACACTTTTGAAGGGAACATGCGCCCTGGGAAAAGTGACTTCCAGCGTAGCTTCCGCGAGGCCATACACCGCGCGCATGGCCATTGGATCGAGGTGATATTTCGCCATCCGGTCGTTGAAAACCCTGGCCAGGCTAGCTGAAATAGGTTCAGCGCCATTCAAAATGATCCTTACGGAAGACAGGTCCAACTTTGTTCCCTTCTCTTCTTCAAAATGATTTAAATAATATTTATACCCGAAGTTGGGTGAGCAGGTAATGGTAATACGGTAGTCGGATGCTTTTTGCAACCATAACAACGGATGCCTGATAAACAGGTCTGTAGGCATAATATACTGCTGCACGCCTGCAGCCAGTGGGTTAAGATGGAAGCCTATCAACCCAAGATCGTGCGTAAGCGGCATCCAGCTAAAAAAGATATCGTCTTTGGTGCACTGATAGGCATCCAAAGTCGGGAAAGTATTTGCAATCAGGTTGCGGTGCCTGATTTCTACACCTTTGGGATTACCGGTAGAACCAGAGGAAAACTGGAGGAAGGCAATATCATCCGGGGTAACATCGGCCATAATGCCAGTTGGCAGGCCATCTTTATCTTCGTCGAGGAACAATACCTGGTCATAAAAAGTTTTGTCGGCAGCACCATCGCTATAATCCTGCTTGCATAACTTTTCGTAATGCCCGGGTGTGGTAATTAAATAAGGGTTTTTCAGGTATGCCCTTATTTTATACAGTTTCCTGGCGTTTTCACTATAGTGCGTAATAGACACCGGCACCGGTATAATCCCGCCTAAAACGCATGCCCAGAAATACTGGATAAAGCGCTGGCCATCTTCTATCTGTAACACCAGTTCATCGCCGGGTTTCAGGCCTTTATGCTGTAAGTATCCGAGCAGCGACAAAGCATCCTGATACAATTGATGGTAGGATAGAAAAATTGTCCGGGTGGCTGCTACAATAAAGCTGACACCTACATTACGTTGGTCTTTTTGATGGATCAGCAGCTCAGATAGGGTCTTCAGGGACAGCTCATTTTTCATTTTTTTCGCAGTTATTGGTTCGCTAATAACAATAGTTTACCGGGTAGAGAGATGGGATCTCCATCTCTCTACTTCTATACTTTAATAGTGGCCAGGGGCTAATAGTGCTTATTCTGTGGCAGCATATTTCCGTTCATACAGTAACTCCTTTTCTCCAAACAGGCGCTCCGCAATCATTCCTTTCTCTTCGCAGTTTTTGACCAATTTATTGGACTGGATGATTGGGTTGGATGCATCAGTGTATTTAATACTACTGATAAATTCCAGCCAGGGCTCCATTCCCATTGCATATACGTATACCTCTCCTGGGTTAAAGATCTCCACCAGCGACATTCCTTTCATACAATCGGAACCTGCCAGCCTCCGGCTGCTGTCTTGCTCCCGGGTAATCTTTTTCGTCATCAGCGGACCGTATAACCAGGTTAATGGCGCCCCATCGCATTCCATGCCCAGGAACATCACATCTACATCGCCGATGCTGCTGTGAATATGCTTGTAGAGGGCAGGCTCACTGATCCTGGAATCTGCCAGGAATAACAGCTTAAAGCCGCTGATCTGTACCAGGTAGCAGGCCTTCGACAATATATTCAGATCGCTGTGTTCCCCGGTAAAGGGCAAACCGGTAATCGTGGTATTGGTAAACTCAACTGTTTCCATCTCTTCGATAGCTTCTACCTGGTCGAACCCGATATTGCTGAACATCAGCCTCAGATCTGGGTTCTCCAGCTGGCCGCTGTTGGTGCGGGGCACAATCAGGTGCTTAATCTTATGACGGAGTGGCAACAACGTTTCAAACAGGATATGATCCTGGTGATTGTGGGTGATCAGCACGTAGTCAATCACATCCGGAAGATCTGCATCAGAAAAATGTTCTATATCGCTATCATAGCCATAGTAGCTGATCAGCGGGTCTACCAGGATGCTCACATCTTTGGTTTCCACGAGAATGCAGGCGTGTCCGAAGTAGCGCATGCGGATTTTGTCGCCCGTATATTTCTTGTAAACCGGTGGCGGCGTAGTGGTAAAAAAGGTATGGAAGAGCGCTTCCTGGGCAGGGGAAATACCCAATAAAGTTTTGATATACTCCAAGTCCTGCGGATTGCGTTTCATTTTTGCCAGTTCATCAATACCGGTATGATCAAATGGAATGTCGAGGTGCAGCACGCCCGGTTCATCCAATCTTGGCGTACTCAAACAAAAAGGACGATGATCATTCTCTGTTACCCATAAAGCAATGCTTTGGGAAGACTTATTATAGAAGTGGCTTTTATATAACAACGCTTCAAAAAAGCGGAAATCTGCGTGATTATTCCGGTCGTAAAACAGCTCAACATATCCTTTGAGAATGGGAGGAACTTTTTCGTACAGCGTTTCCATACCCATTCCCTTCCCTTCCGCTTCCAGCATGCGGTCCAGCTCTTTCACCGCTTTGGAAAACTTCAATGCCCTGTCTTGTTGCTTCACGGTTCTATCGTACAGTTCCTTTACTTCTTCAACGCGGTGAACGGGTATATCCATGAAAGGGCCGCCTTTCATTTTTGGGTTCAGCACTGCTTCCGCATGAATAGCCGGTTCCACGATAAAGGAATCCATGATATCAAGATGTCTGCCTACCACATTCATGGCGGCGGTGGCAGGCGATATCAGGTGACTCCAGGCATACCACCTGTCAAATAAAGGTTCTATTACAACGTTAGGCTTTAAGTAAAATTTATTACCACTCATGGCTGCTAAGTTTCATTTGAACAATATGTTGGGCATAAAAGTGTTTCCTCCAAAGTACCGCTGTGCTTATCACGACATAAGTACCAGCATTCCCCTGGCGGAAACACATGTGTTTCATAGATGTTACCCGAGATAATATTGTTTCGGCAGCCAGGTAAGTTCCACCCATACCGGTGGCTATCGGCGACAAAAAGCATCTTCCGGTAAGCATCCAGATTCTTTAACAAAAAGAACTAAGTTCTGGCGTTGATTTTAATCGGCGAGCACCGTACCGACGCCGGCTGCTTTTGCCTTCTCATAAAAGTAGGCAGCAGTAGCAATATCGAATACGGCCATTCCCATTGGATTAAACATGACCACTTCTTCCACGGCGTTTTGCAACTTATCTCCGCAGATAACGTCTACCAGTGACAGTGTGCCTGACTTTGTCAGTCCCTTTGTTTTATGCATTACTTCGATATCTGTATTTTCCCTGCATACCTCTTCCCAGTCGTCCACGACAATATGGTTTGCATAGTTGATAAATTCCGGCACATAATCTCTCAGGGAAATATTCAATTGCAGGGAACCTTTTTTAGGAACTTTATTGATGTATGGCTTTTTGGATACCGTACAGGTCATCAGTATATCGGCGTGCTCAAATGCTTCTTCCCAGGTATCCACGATATTTACCTTTTCCTGCAAAGCAGCGGGGATGAGCGATCTATCGGGTTGCTTCAGGTCGTAGATATTCACCTGGTCTAACCGGCTACCCAGCAGGGTGCTGATCATGTCGAGGTGTTGCTGGCCAATAGGTCCGAAGCCGATAATGCCTACGGTTAATTTCTCCTGGCGGTTGCGCTGAAGATATTCCTTTACTACCAGGCCGGTTACCGCGGCGGTGCGCACAGCGCTGACATGGCTGGTATTGATAATGCAGGCTGGTACGCCAGTATCGGCGTCATTCAATATCGTAACAGAATTGGCGCGTGGAATATTTTTCCTGATATTATCAGGGAAACTGGCAATCCATTTTATGCCGGAAAAAGATACTTTACCTCCTACAAATGCCGGCATGGCAATGATACGGTTAGTGACGTCCCGGTATCTCAGATAGGGTTTGATGGGCTGGGCGAAATCGCCATCTTTCAGGGTATAAACGGTTTCTTTGATCTTTTCGATCACTTCTTCCCAGTTAATCCCCAGGTGCAACAGATCGGATTTACTTAAATAGTACATGTTTATTATGCTTTTATGGTAGATAGCTTTTCCATCATGTTATTCACCCATTTCTTGTCGTATACATTGTTGATATAGGAATCTCCCCGGTCGGCGCAACAGAAAAGCGTCACCGGTGTACCCTGGATGGCATGTGAAGCAAAATAGTTCTTAATGGCAGCGTATACCGCTCCTGAGGAGGCGCCCGCGAAGATATTCTGGTCTCTCACCAGCTCGTGGCAACCGGCTACCAGTTCTTCGTGGGATACAATCATGATTTCATCAATGATGGCGTGTTCCAATATAGAAGGCACTTTACTGGAGCCGAGACCGGAAACATATCTTTTCTGCGGAGGAACATTGAAGATAACAGAACCTTCTATGTCCACTGCAACGATGGTGATGTCCGGAAATTTCTCCTTTACTTTCTGGGAGATACCACTGATAGTACCGCAGGAACTCACCGCAATAAACATATAGTCGAGGTGCTCAAACCTGTCACAGATCTCCTTTCCAAGGGTATTATAGTATCCTTTGAAATTGTCGGGGTTATCGTACTGGTTCGTCCAGAAACTGTTAGGATATTGGGCACACAATTCCTTCACCGTTTCAATCCGGGTGAGGAGATATCCCCCGGTGCTGTCTTCTTTTTCTACTTTTACTACCCTGTCGGTGAACAACCGTAACATCGCTTCATTCTCGCGGTTAATATTGGGATCAATTACCGGGATAAAACGTAGTCCGATGTCTTTACAAATGCGTGCCAGTGCGATAGCAAAATTACCAGAGCTCGATTCAACAATGAGTGTATCACTGTTTATTCTTCCGCTGCGGATAGCGTTGGAGAGAATACTAAAAGCGGCCCTGTCTTTAATGCTGCCTGAATAGTTTCTGTATTCCAGTTTGGTAAACAGGGAAACACCGGGCATATTAAGCTCTACAACAGGGGTATTGCCGATCAGGGCGCTGATTTTTTGGAGGGAAGATAACATCATCTCATCTTAGGTTTTCGAATGAATTATTAAAATGGTACGTCAGGATAACAAAATCATGGCTACATAAAATCTGTGTTTTCTCTTAATGACAGAGGGCTATAATGCTTCTGGTGTCTACAGGTCCGGGCTAAATCAATCTATTTTACACAGCTGTTTTCCATTCATCTATCCGTTATTGTTTTATTCATTTTACTCTTTGTTGTATTCATATTCTACGTTGGCTGACACAATATTTCTTCTACACTGCAGGGAAGCAAAAAACTCCTTGCAGGTGCGACAGTCATTCGTTCATATGAAAGGGAAATCCAGATGAAGAAAAGGCATCTATATGCCTATAGCAAGCATGTTTATCTCAACAGCTTTCTACAGCATAATAGGTATGCAGCTTTTACTCCCTGGTGTGACAATTGTAGGGTAGCGATAGCTATGGCAGCACGATTTCCGGTTCCGCTTCTCAAATATAAAACAGTATGTATGCCTGATCGGGTGCAACAATAGCTACACCGGTCAGGAAACCAGACGCACAGTTTCTTTTCTTAAATGCTTTGTGGAAACGCTCTCTTTCCGACATACATAGCATGTAAGTCAAGCTTTTGCAGCTTAACTACGGGTTTTCTAAACGGGTTTTGAGGGCCTACGGGCAACAGTTTTTATACGCAAACGTACAAACCCTGGTGCTTGTATCTCCTATTAGTTTTTAAACGTTCATGGGATTGAAAAATAAGCAATTAATAGGGTTCAAAGGAAATACAGTTGTGGTGGAAACAACGCATTCTTGTTTGTTGTAAATACTTTTCAGTTCGTGATAGAAATGTATTCGTTAGTAAAGTAAACGAATAATTTTGAAACGGCAAAAAGTCTTATCAAGAAAAAATAAAAAATTAAATTTCCCATAATATAGGACGATGTCCCGGAAACATCAGTAAAATCACCTCTCTACAAAAATCCCATGCAATATTAATTCAGTGGGCATTTCTAACAAAACGGGCAATCTTATCTTATTCAGCGCACCTGCCATCTGGCACTATTTTCATTTAATTATACTAATAGGATACCGAACAATTATTAAACACCACCACATCCGGATATTCAAAATTCGTTGCTTAAAAGTAACAAAGGCTCCACCTGGTGAGTAGCAGTGAGGAATTAGTACCTTTACGAAGTAACCCGCTGATAGCGATCTGTTTTTCACGCAATACTAAAACTATGAAAAACGTACTCTTATTTCTTTTACTGTTGGCCCCCATCTCTGGCCTCCATTCGCCAGATGCCCTGTTGCTGAAAGATCTTACATTGATAGACGGAAATGGCGGTGCGCCCATAGCGCACACAGATATTCTCATCAGGGGCGGGGTTATTACCGGTGTTGGCGCTCACCTGGAGGCCCCCGGCGCCAGGGTTGTCAATTGTACCGGGAAAACCGCTATGCCCGGTATCATTAGCAGTCACGTGCATGTGGGAATGATTGGTAACACAGTAAAAGATCCATATACCCGTGAAAACATCTTAACCCAGCTGAAAAAATATATGGACTATGGTGTTACCAGCATACTCGTCATGGGGTCTGATCACTCCATGCTCTTTCAATCGGGCTTCCGCGATTCTTCCGTCGGCGGCTTGCTACCCGGCGCCCGCCTCTACTCAGCAGGGTATGGCTTTGCCGCGCCCAAAGGCGGACCCGCGATGCCATTTATTTATCATCCTGCAACAGCGGAACAGGCGGCCATGGAAATTGACAGCCTGGCGTCCATTAAACCTACAGTTATCAAAATGTGGGTGGATGATTTCGGCGGTAGCGCTCCTAAAATGGATAGCAGCGTTTACAAAACCATCATCGCACGTGCTCATCAGCATCATATCCGGGTAGCCTCCCATCTCTACTATCTCGCAGATGCCCAAAGTTTGGTTTATAACGGGCTCGACATCATGGCCCATAGCGTACGCGACAAAGAAATAGACGCACCTACGTTACAACAGATGAAACGCCGTGGCATCATATATATACCTACCCTCTCACTCGATGAATATGCGTATATCTATGCCCGTAAACCGGAATGGATCAATGATCCATTTTTTAAAGCCTCCCTGGAGCCGGGCGTTTATGAAATGATCACGTCCGACAAGTACCAGGATAATATAAAAAGATCCCCATCGTATCAACGCAATGTGCACGCCTTTGAAACGGCTATGAAAAATGTGAAAAAAGTGGCAGACGCAGGTATACCGGTGGCGCTTGGCACCGATTCCGGCGCACAACCGGTGCGTGCACAAGGGTTTTCAGAGCACCTTGAAATGGAACTGATGGTACAGGCGGGGTTAACGCCCCTGCAAGCCATCATGGCTGCCACCAAGAACGCGGCCAGCGCGCTGAATATCGCCCGGCATACCGGCACCATCGAAAAGGGAAAAGTAGCCGACCTGTTGCTACTGGATGATGACCCTTCAAAGGATATCAGGAATACACGGAAAATTGCAGCGGTTTATAAAGCGGGCCAGGAAGTGAGCAAAGGAATGCTATCAAAATAGCAGCGAAACAGATCAAAATAGTGGTAGTTTAAGGTACTGTGCTCTTCTAGTTTTGTAAGGACGCTCAACTAATACCCGGCAAAGCCACGACATGATAAGATATTAGTTATTGACTATACTATCACAAAATACCCTGGACTAATGACTTTCCTCAATATCATTGCACAAACCCTTAAAGCAATATTTGTTAATTTTCTTAAACCATACATATTGGTATTGAGGTAATAGTATTATACAGTACCTGAATTCCCGGACCTGGTAACGCAACCAGGTCATTATTTACAAAGTGCCAAAAAGTTAACACAATCAATCAGCAATCATGTACCCGTTTATTCCAGATACAGGGGATGATTGATTTTATTCACCTGTAAAAATTGATAGCCCAACATCCAATGTGGTTGCTACCGCCGATCGGCGGATAGTCATCCCCGTTGTGTATTACGACGTATTGGATTGTCTCAGGAAAGAAAAGCCAATGTAAATATGATTAAAATAGGTGGCCCTGCTTTGCAGCGGCTAAGGACAACTATTACCTGGTTATTCGGATATACAAACCCTACAAGATGAATTCATTCCTAGCAAAACTATTTGAGCCCAAAAATAACGGCCCGGAAATTACCCGCCTGTTGCTGGCAGAGCTTAAGGTATCTGTCACCGCCGGCACCATTAGTAAAGAGCTGGAGGAGCACCCGGACTTCAACAGCCTGTTGAGTATAAGCGATGTCCTGAACCGATTTGGAGTAGACAATCTTGCCGCAAGACTTGATCCTGACAAACTACTTACGGCTCCTACCCCTTTCATTACCCAGATAAAGGGGACAAAGCAGCAGCCCGACTACTTCACGATTGTAAGAAAAGCAGATGATAACAACATTGATTATTATGACCCGGTGGCGCTTAAATGGACGCATAGCAGAAAGGAAGATTTTCTTGAGCGATACATGGGAGTAGTTTTGCTGGCAGAACCCAGGGAATTTGCCGGAGAAAGAGATTACAAACAAAAAGCAAAAGACGAAAAACTGAAAGGCGCGTTATCGCAGCTAGGAATAATAACCTTTCCTATCATATTATGTATTGCCGGCCTGGCCACCTGGCTGCAATATGGCGCCAACAGCTGGTTTTCCCTGCTATATGCGTTATTAAGCTTTGCCGGGGCAGTTGCAGGGTTCCTGTTGCTATGGTACGAACTCGATCAGCATAACCCTGCGTTGCAACAAATGTGCAGTGCTGGTAAAAAAACAAACTGCAATGCGATACTTCAGTCGGGCGCTGCGAAAATAGCTGGTATAAGCTGGAGCAAAATCGGGTTTACCTATTTTACCGGTACCATGCTGCTGATGCTATTCAACGGCATTAACAGTCCCCAGGTACTTTTCATTACAGGCTGGCTCACATTACTGGCTCTCCCTTATACTTTCTTTTCTCTCTACTACCAATGGCGTATTGCCAGGCAATGGTGCGTCATTTGCGTTTTCGTGCAGGCATTACTACTCTTCCAATTTGCGATACTCCTGCTGGCAGGAAGACTGGAAGCTTTGCTACCGGTATCCTTTCCTGTTGGCTGGTTACCAGCTGTCATCACCGCCTACGTACTTCCTTTTATGCTATCAGTAGCATTACTGCCGGTGTTTAAAAAAGCGAAAGAAAGTAAGGAAAATGTGATCCGTCTGCAACGGTTAAAGCACAATACCGAAATCTTTGAGGCCTTGCTTAATAAGCAAAAACGTATAACCCTTCCTACAGATGGAATGGGCATTACACTTGGCAACCCATCTGCTCCTCATAAGATAATTAAAGTATGCAATCCCTACTGCGGTCCCTGTGCCCGGGCTCATACTCCTTTGGAAGCATTGCTTGAAAACAATCCGGATATACAGATCCAGATAATTTTTACGGCCAGTAACAAAGAAGGAGATAAATCTGCCCAACCTGTCAAACATCTGTTGGCCATCGCCGACACCAGCAAAGAAGATAATGCCCTCATAAAACAGGGGCTGGACGATTGGTACCACGCAAAAGAAAAAGATTACGATCGCTTTGCAGCTAAATATCCCATGAATGGCGAGTTAAATCAACAGAACGAGAAAATCGACGCCATGCGCCAGTGGTGCGATCAGACCGGCATAAAAGCCACTCCTACTTTCTTTATAAACGGCCACCAGATGCCGGATATATATACAGTGGAGGATCTAAAATATTTCCTCGCGGTGTAGGCAGCCATGAGGAAACAGGGGACGCCTGCAGTTACCGGAGTACTACGGCAACTGCCCCGTTTTTATAATCTGATACCGGGTTACAGTGTACAATGCAGCCGGTAACACATCCTTCCCGATTAATACTCCGGAAGGCAGCATTTATTTTCTTACCCAAAAACTGATCAAATGAAAAAATTAACACTCAAAGCGTTTCAGTTAGGCGCCGCAGAAGTGCTGACCAGGGACCAGTTAAAAAATGTATTGGGTGGCGACGGCAGCAACACCTCTGGTACCAGGTGCGTAGTTTACTGCTGCGACAGCTCTAACAACTGCGGGCCAGGTACAACACTGCCAGGCGTTAGCAGCTGCACCTCCAATGAGAACTGCCAGGATATAGCCGTTAAAGGCGGGGCCACCTGTCCTTCCGGTTACTATGTGGCCGCACTCTGCAAAGGATAAATCTGAAATGGCAGGTGCACTTTATGTCACCTGCTATTTCGGTTAGTAAACCATGTCATATATGAAATTGATAACGCATATTATCGTGTTACTACTGGTCGTCACAAATGCTGCCGGCCAATCTGTTGGCTTCGACACCACCAGCCAATCGTGGAAGGAAGTATTGGAGCACGCGAGAAAGGCCTATAAACCAATATTTGTGGATATTTATACTACCTGGTGTGGTCCCTGCAAATGGATGGATAATCATGTGTTTAACCAAACCCCTGTCGCATCCTTCTTTAACCGCGAGTTTATAAATATTAAAATAAATGCGGAAGAAGGATATGGAAAAGACTTTACCCTTCAAAACAATATTCACAGCTATCCTTCCTTCCTTTTCTTTAACGCTGCAGGAGCGCTGGTGTTGACTGGCAGTGGCGCCAGGCCGGCAGCATCCATGATACAAATTGCCCGCCAGGCGCTTTCCAATATAAATGACAACGTAAGCCTGCAGGATATGCAGCAGAAAATAACGACCGGTAACTATAGTAAAATTGCCATCAGGGATTATATCAAAAAATTAAGTGCCCTGCATCAACCCAACGCTACTTTAGTTGAAACCTACCTGGAAACATTACCAGCAGACTCCATCTACTCGCCGGAAGTACTACAAATGGTATCAACAGGTTATTTCGGACGAATGCCACTTCAGGGAAAGGCTGCCAGGGTATTATTGCATGCTTATGCACAATATCCCGTGAAATCCTGGGAGTTCATGAGCCCATGGAATATCATAAAAAGCAGATTATTGGACTATACAGACAGCGCAGGGCAACAAGGGGACGCTACGTGGTTCAATGAAGCCCTCGCGATGAGCGATAGCTTAAACCCCTTCCCGTTCTCCAGAAACCGCGAACGCCTCTACCTATCCTGCAGATACTACCTGGCTGCAGAAGACAGTAACCGCTTTATCACAGCGGCCAACGAATTTGCAGATAAATATATCATGAATGTAAACATCGATTCATTAACGATATACGATCAACTGGCTTTGGGAGACGCTTTGAAAGTAAAATTCGGGCGAAGTTCATCAACAAAACAAGCACCATCAGCATTCAAAAAAGGCTTTCTTTATGAAACGAGATTGATAAACGAAGAATTATTTGAAATCATTTATGGCTACAAACAGCATTTCAACACTATGCTCAAACTGAATGCATCCTTAATACGGCAGTGGATTGACAAAAGTATCCTGTTATACCGCAGCAATACGGTGTATATAAATGAAAGCTTTATTGAACAGCAAAAAAAAGCCTTTTACCAGCTACTGAATTAACCGCCTTATGAATAGTTTTAAACCCATTCCAACCGTCGCTATCAACTTAAAAAAACGGGCCGACCGGAAAGCGCATATTACAAAAGCATTCGAAGGACGCCCGGAATTCCGGTTAACAATTATTGATGCCATTGAAGATAGCATTGGCGCCAAAGGGCTTTGGCTAACATTACAACATATTATACGGACATATACCACTGATACTGAATATCTCATCATCTGTGAAGATGATCATCAATTTACGGAACACTATAGCTTCCCATTATTGACAACGGCCATTCATGACGCCGTCAGCAACCATGCCGATGTGCTCTGCGGAGGGGCCAGCTGGTTTAATAGCGCCATACAATTAAGCCAGCATAGCTATTGGACGGAAAAATACACAGGTTTACAGTTCACCGTTATTTTCAAAAAATTCTACGAAAAGATATTGCATACCCCTTTCTATGATAACGATGCCGCAGATCTTAAAATATCCTCGCTGACAGATAAAAAATTATTCATCCATCCATTTATATCTATTCAAAAAGAATTTGGCTACTCAGATGTAACCGCCAAAAACAATGCCGCAGGAAGAGTGGACGAGCTGTTTAAGACGAGTGAAGCAAACGTCACCACCTTAAAAAATATTGCCGGGTATTATTCCACCCATCAGAAGACGCTCACCCAGGATGAAATAAGCTTAGAGGGTATCTATATCACCACTTACATCGTAAAAACAACCAGTGGGGATATTGATCAATATATTGACAGGCATTTTTCTGATAAACCGGAACTGGTGCCCATCGTAATTCACAGCGATGATAAACACCCCTCCCATCTCCTGTCATCTGCTACTGTATTAAAAAATATCATGACAGCGGCAATAGCTACAGAAGACGATGCCATCATCATTTGTGATGAATATCACCAGTTTTCACCCGCCTATTCCGGCGGTTACTTAATCCGGAATATCCTGGAGGCCTATCACCAGGGGGCAGATATTCTCTTCGGCGGAGGAACTGATTTTGGTTTGGTGGTGCCTATTTCGGAACACAGGTTTTGGGTGGGATCGGTTAACCACCCTCAATTTACGATCATCTTCAAAGCTGCGTTCTCTAAAATACTGGCCTATTTAAATGACGCCACCTCCCCCGAAAACGACATTTTATCGGCATTTAGCAGCAACAAAATGGTGCTTTGCCCTTTTGTGTCGATGACCAGCCCCACAACAGAAAAGCGCCTGTTGATCATCCGGGAACATGCCGGATATGCCGAAAACAGTCATTAATATCATCAACTACCAGGTATATGGAGGTTTGCAGTTCAAAGATTATTACCAACGCCCGGCTACTTAGCGACCGTATCGTTTGCCAGGAAGGATGCCTGCTGGTATATCACGATCCTCATCCGGATAGTGCCTGTACCTGCATCATTTATGACCGCCAGGCGCTGTTATCTGCTATAGACCTGACATATCCGGTGCATTTCATTACTATAGGGAATGGGATAGATCTTACTGAATGGGGTGTTGCACCAGAACTGGTCGCCAACATAGCCGCTCCATTCCTTGAAAAATGCAATTATCTGACGCCGCCAGCCCGCAATACCCAAATCTCCAGGATCTATTATATTCCGGATGATGTTACCTGCTGCCTGGACACCGGTTTGTCGGTCATCAAGGGATTCAATTGTCTTTTATACCTCCGCTTCTTTTTTGTGGCGCCTGCAGCAGTCATCGCTAAACTTAAACCGCTGGCAAATGACAACATCACATTTATCCCATATGAGGGAGATCATACCACGTTTTTATCAGACTGCGATATATTGGTGTCTGCCGGCGCAATAGCCGTGGAAGGATTGCTATTGGGGTTGCCCGTGATTGTAGCGGGAAAGCATGGCTTCGGAGGCCTGGTAACGGAAGATAATTTACCGGCTTTTATCGCTTCCGGCTTCCATGGACGGCCGGGCTCTCATGCAGTGGAACGGATTCCCCCTGCACTGTTGCTCGAGGAAATCAATTACGTGGCAGATATCGCCGGAACCGAAGAACTGGAATGCCTGCTAGCCTTTTCGCCGGCTAACATAAGTAAGTTGGACATTTACCGCTGGGAGCCGGCTTTTGCCCGCATACAACAGGTATTTCAACAACAGTACATCCTGGCCCAAAAGGTAACCGATAACAGGCAGCTGTTACAATTGGTTCCAAAATTATCTTCATCAGTTATCGTTGAAAAAAGCATCACCTCATCAGAACAGGCGTTTTGGTTACGAAATATACATACCAACAAAGTATTGGCGGTAGTGGACGATTACGAGGCAAGGCTGATTGGCCAATGCAATGGCAGCCATACAATAGCTTCGCTGACCAGCATTCTTGGAGCTGAATATGACATCACCGACTGCATGGCGTTTATCAGGTTACTATGGGAAGCGCGGATAATGATCTTCTTACCTCACTCTTCACCGGAGATTCACTAATTCACTTATGAAATTATTCAACCTGGATTTACACGCCACCGTCATAAAAGACCTCATGGATATCTTTGAGGGGCTGGGGCACTCCGTTGATCATTGGTCCATTTCCTCCCATAGCTGGGTACATGGTTGGGAGAAAAAAGAGGTAGACGTTGTAAATCAATATACCTGGAAACATCTGAATGAAACCATGTGCCGGCGGTTTTATCAGCGATACCGGGATACGCTGTGTATGTATGATGCATTTGTCGTTACGCATACGCCGGCTTTTGCACTACTCTACCGCGATTTTAATAAGCCAATCATTGTGGTGGCCTCAACACGGTATGAAGCGCCTTTTACGATGAGCAAAAGAAAATGGGAATGGCTGAATAACGGCTTATCTGAATTAAGCAGCCAGCACCTCCTTTGTCGTGTAGCCAACAATAAATACGATCAGCAGTATTGCGAAAAATTCACCAATATTTCCTGGACACACATTCCCAGCTATTGCGACCATGCCAGTACGCCCTGGCGCCCGGTGGGCCGCCGGTTCCTGGTCGACAGCAAACACGCCCTTCTTCCCCTGAGAAACGTAAACACCGTCCTCAAGAAAGCCCTGGGCAGGTTTAAGTGGGCAGATATGTCGACCTATGCCGGCGTGATAGTGATACCCTACAATGTCTCTGTAATGACAGTGTTTGAATACTATACCGCCTGCATCCCGCTATTCTTCCCATCAAAGGAGTTCTGTATGGAACTGTACACCCGGTTCCCGCACCTCGGCATATTTTCAGAGATTTCCTGGATGCAGATTGCGGGCATCCAGGGGCCTACCGCGTTACCTATCTCACCCAACGACCCAAACAATTATCAAAAAGCCGATGTCGTAGCGCAATGGATAAACAACTGCGACTGGTTTGATGCAACGTGGATGCCACATATCACTTACTTTAACTCCTTCCCCGATTTGGAAGCAAAGCTCAGGACGGCAGACCTGGAGGACATCTCAAAGAAAATGTATACACACAATATTATACGAAAACAAAAAATAGCGCAGCTATGGAGTCAGCAATTAAACAACCTGATGGCCCAAAATGGAAGGTAGCCTTATTCTCCGGGCCCCCGGAAAATAAGGCCATAACGGATCAGTTCACCGGTAAACCTGAATTCATCATTCACCATGCCGAGGGGCCTCGCCTACTGACACTGGTGGAACTAAAGGCATTAACATTAACCGCCCAAATGGCCGGTGACGATCTGTTTATCCTATCCAACACCCATCACCAGTTCACGGCCCACTATACGGCTGCCTACCTCGAGGCGGGTATCAGCGCTGCGCAAAAGAACAATGCAGATATATTACTGGGCGCCGTTAACTGGATGGAATCAGCTATACAGGTGGATCAACACCTGTTTTGGCTGGACAAATTCCTGGGATGCCAATTTATTGTGCTATTCAGGCGGTGCTATAATGCCCTGCTGAACATAAGGATAGATGGAGACAATGCAGAAATAGCCATAGATGGGGTACTGTCGTCTATTGCGGCCAACAAATTATTGCTGTATCCGTTTATCTCCCCTGTTACTGAAAAAATACCAAAAAAAAATGCCCTCCCCGGGTCAAGTCCTTTTTATGGAGATCCTACCGGGCAACTGGCTTCGCTTCAACACGTGAAGGAATATTATTCATCCATCAGCACAGCGCATTGACATATGGAATTTGACAATATCGTTTTACCAGCATACGCGATTAACCTGCAAGAGCGGACCGACCGGCGACAGCACCTGCTACAGCAATTCGAAGGAAAAAGCGAGTTCCATCTTCAAATAATAAATGCCTGCAGGGATGAAAATAGTCGTGTAGGCCTTTGGCACAGTATTATAAAAGTGATACAGCTGGCCGAACAGGAGGAGGACGACGTGATTCTTCTTTGCGAAGATGACCACACTTTCACCACTTCTTACAACAGGGATTTTCTATTCCGGAACATACTGGAGGCTGCAAGCCAGGGTGCAGAGCTTTTGAGTGGAGGGATAGGCGGGTTTAACCATGCTGTTCCTGTTACCAGGAACAGGTATTGGATAGATTCCTTTTGGTGTAGCCAATTCGTTA
The DNA here is from genome assembly GCF_012641265.1 of Chitinophaga eiseniae. Classification (GTDB taxonomy): domain Bacteria; phylum Bacteroidota; class Bacteroidia; order Chitinophagales; family Chitinophagaceae; genus Chitinophaga; species Chitinophaga eiseniae_A. The sequence continues at coordinate 1,612,346 of NZ_JABAHZ010000001.1, forward strand.
TTCTATACCGGCCCATATTCAGGAAAATACTGGATGCGGGCTTTCAACATGATGACACGGCTGACGGTATGTTATCGGAAATAACGAGCCATAAAATGGTGCTCTATCCATTTGTTTCCGTACAAATAGATTTCGGCTATTCCGACGTAACCGTGAGGAACCATCATGCCAGGGGCCTGATTGCCGACTACTTCAGGGCCACCTCCGCGAGGTTGGAAAAGTATCAACAGGTATATGATAGTTATTTGAGTAAATAAAAAGTATGAAGAAAGTTATCTCCTTCTCTTTATGGGGCAATAATGCCATGTATTGGACCGGCGCCGTAAAAAATATCCATCTGGCTAAAAAGTTATATCCCGGATGGACTTGCCGCTTCTATGTAGACAGCTCCGCTGCGCCCGACCTGATTAAAAACATTTGGCAGGAAGACTGTGAAATAGTGCTGATGGACCCTTCCGATGTATTTGCAGGTTTGTTCTGGCGTTTTTATGCCGCCGAGGATGCCGATATTATGATTTGCCGGGACACAGACTCCAGGCTATCTGAAAGAGAGGTAGATGCGGTTACCCATTGGCTTAACAGCGACCACCACTTTCATATTATGCGGGACCATCCCCAACATACGGCACATATCATGGGGGGAATGTGGGGCTGCAGGAATATGGCCGGGATGAAAGACTTAATAGTGCAATACCCTTATAAGAGCCTGAAAGGCACCGATCAACTCTTCCTGGCGCAAATGATCTATCCACAGGTAAAAGAACATGCCATGATACACGATAGCTATGGTCTTTTTGGCGACGGTAGTGACTTTCCCAGTCCCCGCATTAAGGATGAATTTGTAGGGCGGGTATTCAACGAATATGATATTCCCATGTAATGCGTCAATCCATAAAATTACAATATGAAAATAAAAGTACGGGTCACCTGTTTTTGGGAACATGATAAAAGCTACCTGGATACGTTAAAGCGGTATGGCAGGGGAAAATTATCATGGAAAAATGTGGAGTTTGTTGCGGACGACAACTATGACAGGCTGATTATTCTAACCAGGCCCCATAAAGACTTCCCCGGGTATGACAGCGGGAAAGCCATTACTTTTCTGACAGAGCCACCGGCTTCTCCCAACAGGCGTGATAACGCTTGCGTACGTACGGAGGCCATGTACCTGCCTTTACCCTTTTGGCCGGCCGAAATATATGGAGCCCGCCACCATGGTGGCAATGGTATCCGTATTCAGAAAACTAAGTTATTTTCTTGTGTTACCAGCGACCTGAATTTCATGGAAGGCCATTTCCACCGCCTTCAAATGGTAAATGTTCTCGATCAGCTTATTGAAGAGGGGCTGGATATATGGGGAAAAAATTACGGCAACAGTTTTCATGAGAAGCTGACCAAATACAAAGGGGAAATCGTACAAAAATATGATGGGCTATGGCCATATAAATACCACTTCATTAGCGAAAACTCTTTTGAAAATGGCTACTTCACGGAAAAAATCGTGGACCCGCTTATTACCGAAACGCTCTGCTTCTATGACGGATGCCAGAACCTGGAAGAATTTATTGACGAACGGGCGTTTGTGAGGGTTAATGTAAAAGAGCCACTGGAGGCGGCTGCGCGTATAATCGAAATGATACAAAATAACGAATACCGCCAAAGGATTAAATATATAAAACAACAAAAGAAAAGGTTTCTGACGGATTTAAATCCGCTAAATATCATCTGGATGGCAGTTAACGACAAAGATGTTCTAAAAGAATGCCTGTTGTAATGATTTCTATATCAAATATTAAATAGATAATGAGTTTTCCCTTTTATAAACAACTGAATGCAATGGATTGTGGTCCCACATGCCTGCGAATGATAGCCAAACACTATGGCAGGCATTACAATGCCGATACCATTCGTCAAAAAGCGGGCTTCAGTAAGCAGGGTGTTTCATTACTGGGCATTAGTGAAACTGCGGAGAAAATAGGTTTCAGAACACGTGGCGTTCAGATATCCCACAACAAATTACTGACGATAGCCCATCCTTCTATATTGCACTGGAACCAAAACCATTTTGTGGTACTGGTATCTATTAACAAGCGAAAAGCGCAGATTGCGGATCCCGCCAGGGGAATCATTAACTATTCCAACAAAGAATTTCTAACCTACTGGTTATCAAACAAGAAAAATGGAGAAGAAGAGGCCGGTACGGTGCTGCTACTGGAGCCTTCCACTGCATTTTATGAAGAAGAGGGAGAAAAGGAAAATAAACTGAACTGGGGCATTATTACCCGTTATCTCCGTTCCAGCAGGTGGCCCATTACACAAGTATTTATATCGCTGTTAATTGGATCGCTGTTACAGCTGATACTCCCTTTCCTTACACAGAGCATGGTAGATACGGGTATCAATACCCGTAATATGCAGTACATCACCATTGTACTTGTAGCACAGCTCACCCTTACTTTCAGCAGCAACGTGATAGAATTCATCAGGAGCCGGCTGCAGTTGCGTATATCCAATACCGTAAACATTTCAATCCTGTCAGATTTCTGGATAAAGTTGACCAGGCTGCCCCTGGCCTATTTCGACGCCCATCACACCGGGGATACGATCCAACGCATTGGCGACAATAAACAAATACAGAGTTTTCTGACAGGACAGGCACTAACTACCATCTTCTCTGTGCTAAATTTTTTCCTATATGCTATCATCCTGATCACTTATAGCGTGCCATTATTCCTGATCTTTTCGCTGGGAAGCACCTTATACTTCCTTTGGATCCGGTTGTTTATGAAAATAAGGCGGAAGATCAACTATGAATCGTTCCATATTTCAGCTAAGGAAAATAATGCTACCCTGCAGCTGGTACAAGGTATGCAGGAAATAAGGCTCAATAACGCCGAACACCTGAAAAGATGGGAATGGGAAAATATCCAGGCAAAGGTCTTCAAGCTTACCTTCAAGAGCCTCAACTATGGGCAGTGGCAATCTGCCGGGGCATTATTCATTACCCAGGGAAAAGATATCATCATCAGTTTTACGGTGGCGCAACTGGTTGTACAGGGGCAGCTGACTTTTGGCGCTATGATCGCCATCCAATATATCATTGGTCAGTTAAGCGGACCGGTACAACAATTCATCGGGTTATCACAAAGTATACAGGATGCCAAAATAAGCATGGAGCGGCTGAATGAGGTCCATAATATGGAAGATGAAGAACCTGTTACGAAGTCTTTTATTGCCGAACTCCCGGAAAAGCATGCTATAAAAATCAACCACCTGTCGTTTACCTACCCTGCTGCCGGCAATGACCCGGTGTTGGAAGATCTGACCCTGACTATCCCTGAGGGTCGTGTAACAGCTATAGTGGGCGCCAGCGGTAGCGGTAAAACCACGTTAATTAAATTACTGTTGAAGGTATATGAGCAATACCAGGGTGAAATAAAAGTGGGAGAAAATAACTTCAAATATATCAGCCCATCTTTCTGGCGACGGCAATGCGGGGCGGTATTACAGGATGGATACATTTTTAATGACACCATTGCCCGGAACATTGCGGTAAGCGACGAGTATGTTGATCACGACAGGTTAATCAAAAGCTGCAAAATCGCCAATATCCTTCCTTTTATAGAAACATTGCCCAATGGCTTCAACACGCTTTTGGGCGCGGAAGGCGCAGGCGTAAGCCAGGGTCAGCGGCAGCGACTCTTAATAGCCCGGGCCATATATAAAAATCCGCAGTATCTCTTTTTTGATGAAGCTACCAACGCACTTGACGCCAATAACGAAAAAGCTATCGTGGAAAACCTGGAACGGTTCTTCCATGGCAGAACGGTGGTGGTGGTGGCACACCGCCTCAGCACGGTCAAAAATGCGCATAAAATAATTGTCCTCCACAATGGGAAAATAGTAGAGGAAGGCACCCATGCTTCTCTGACAGAAAGTAAAGGAATGTATTATGAACTGGTCAAAAACCAGTTGGAACTAGGTATGTAATAAAAAACATAAACGATGATTGACGAAATCCTAAACAATCATACAACACCTGCTCTTTCCCCCGATGCAGGCACGGGCGAAACGGTGTACCACATCGCCCAGCGCTCAGAAATGGTGCAGGAAATTATCAGCCGCAAACCCGGCTTCCTGGAAAAATGGGCATTATACCTGTTCTTGCTCATCCTGCTTTTCCTGTTCTCCATTACCTGGTTTATAAAATATCCTGACATTATAGAAGCCCGCGCCGTATTAACGGCTACCAATGCGCCCAAGGAAATTATTGTCCGGCAAGATGGCCGGCTGGTATCCCTGTTAACGTTCAACAGGAAAAAAGTACTGAAAAACGAAGTGCTGGGGTTAATGGAAAGTAACGCCAATCACCAGGACATTCTGCAATTATCGTTGCAGATAGATAGCTGTATCACCTTACTTAACCGGGGGCAATTTGAGAAAGTGGTCCGGTGCTTCTCCAGGCAATATAGTAACCTGGGTGAAATACAGCAACCGTATGGCGATTTCATAACAGCCCTGCAAAAATTTGACGACTATATTGTAAATGGGTTCTATGCCAGGAAAACGGCCACCTTGCAGCTGGACGTAGCAACGATGGACCTGACCCGGCAAACACTCCAACAGCAGCTGGAATTAATGAAACAAGACGAACAACTGGCAGAAGAAAGCTATAATATGAACAAAGAATTATTTGAGGGCAAGGTGATTGCCAAAGAAGAATTCAGGGTGGAGAAAAGCAAATTTGTCAACAAGAAAATGGGCATTCCCCAGCTAAACATCACCATCCTTTCCAATGATGCGCAAAAAAGAGATAAAGTAAAGGAGATAGACCAGTTAAAACATGATTATCTGCAACAGAAAGTCATTTTCCAGCAAGCCTTGCAGTCATTAAAGAACGTTGTTGATGAATGGAAAAGGAAATATATCATTATAGCCCCCATTTCAGGAGAAGTAGTATTTACTACGCCATTACAGGAAAATCAATTTTTGCTCCAGGGGAAAACAATTGGTTATATCGATCCCGGAGGGAGTCAATACTTTGCCGAGCTGCTATTACCACAGGCCAACCTCGGAAAGGTAGACACCGGGCAGGCGGTACAGCTACGCTTTGAAGCTTACCCGTACCAGGAAGCAGGCTTTGTAAGAGCCACTGTTAACTATGTATCAAAAGTAGCTTCTGATAGCGGGTTTATGGCAACGGTGAGGCTGGACAATGGGTTGGTTACCAACAATCATTTAGCCGTGGTTTACAAAACCGGGCTACAGGCGCAAGCCATTGTAATTACCCGGAATACCCGCTTAATGGACCGTCTTATCAACAATGCTGTCAAATATACGTCTGTCGGTTCCAAGTAATTAACAACACTCAAAAAAAATTACAATGGCCATCATAAAACATTTCAAGAGAATACAATACATCGACTACGTGATCAGGCATAAAGCCACCGGAGACCTGGAATCGTTTGCCCGACGGAACAATATCAGCAAAACGACCCTCTCGGAAATCCTGATGGAAATGAAAGCCATGGGTTTCCCCATAAAATATGACCGTACCAAAAGGACCTACTTTTATGAGGAAGATGGGGAAATGATCAGTTGTTTATTTCTCAGGTACGGAGAAGTGTTGGAAAGAAATAAACTCAAAACAATGAACACCGTAGAGAACCTCTGCTTTTCGCCCGGGGCCGTTTTCGAGATCTGCAAGGAGTAACAATTTTTTCGTTTCGAATATACCGGAATGAAACCCTGTAGATTTGTCCGGCGCACATTTAAAACGCGCTGTTATCTATTCTTAAACCAAAAAAATTGAAACATGAAAAAATTGAAATTAACCGCGCTGGATCTGGGCGCTAAAGAACTGCTCAGCAGGGAACAATTGAAAAATGTGATGGGCGGCGACGGCAGCGGTAGTGGCAACGCCGGCAGCTGTACCTATACACAAACCTGTGCCTATGGTTCTGTTTCCTGTACAAGTACCTCCGGAGATTGCGAGCATGTATGGGATGAGACCCATACCTTTACTATCGGTGTAAAATGCGATGGTAAGTCTTACACTTGTTCCTGATAGCATGTGATAAGCCATCATTCCGTCTGCACAATGTATCTGCATCTTCCGTTCCTGATAAAATAAGTACCAGAAGATGCTTAGTATTTCATTTATCTCGTATTAAACCCAAAAATTGAAACATGAAAAAGTTGAAATTAACTGCGCTGGATCTGGGCGCTAAAGAACTGCTTACCAGGGAACAATTGAAAAATGTAATGGGCGGCGATGGCAGTGGCAGTGGTGGCGCCGGCAGTTGTACTTATACACAAACCTGTGCCCATGGATCTGTTTCCTGTACAAGTGCTTCAGGAGATTGCGATCATCTATGGGATGACACCCATACATTTACCATCGGTGTAACATGTGACGGCAAATCTTATACTTGCTCCTGAGCTCGTATGTAAGGCGCCCTTCCGCCTGAACATTGCATTAGCATCTTCTGTTTCTTATAAATCAGCAACAGAAGATGCTTACTATTCTAGTTATTTGACATTAAACCCAAAAACAGAAACATGAAAAAATTGAAATTAACAGCGCTTGGCTTGGGAGCTAAGGAACTCCTTACCAGGGAACAATTGAAAAATGTGATGGGTGGCGATGGAAGTGGCAGTGGCACTGGAAGTTGCGACTATACGGTCACCTGTGCAGTTGGAACTATTTCATGTTCAAGCACCGTAGGAGATTGCAGTTTTGTCTGGAATGACAACCATACCGCTTTCATTGGTGTAACATGTGATGGGCAGTCATACGTCTGCGCTTCCTAAAAATCATGTGGCAATGGATCGTCCTGCCTGAACATTCCATCAGGATCTCCTGTTTCTCATAAATGAGTGATAGGAGATTCTTACTATTTTAGCTAAAATGTTATTCATAATGCGCTATTTGAGATTGATAATATTTTTGGGTGCTATGCTTAGTGCCTTTTCTTCAACGGCACAACGAACATACCAGGGCATAACGCTACAACTGGATACATTAAAAAACCTCCGGGATGCTCCGATAAACATATTTGTACCAGAAGCTGACCAGGTATGGGGAACGGATAATTCAATACCGGACAGCATCCTGTGGAAATGGATGGTACAAAGAGAATACGCCCAGATGAAATCTTCCCACAAAAGAACAGGCAGTGCGCGATCTTCCGAAAGTAATACTGATACGAGTGGAATGAATTGCCCCAACCTTCCAGATGCGCTATATATTCTAACCAGATGTCAACATGATACATTAACAATATCCTTGCTGAGGCGCTGTAACCCCTCGCTCGATCTTGATAAAGAAATTTTCTTGTCTTACCCAATAGACTCTTTAAAAAACTGGACCCTGCAAAACGTCCCTGATGGTGCTCTATCAAGAATAACCATAAATTACCCTCACTGCATCAATAATAAGGCAGTAAAAATACCATTGGAATTCTATCTTATTCCGGTTAAGGATAAGAATGCTTCTTTTAGTGACAACCGGGTAAATCAAATGCCCCTGTTTATTTCTTTTGAAAAAACAAGAGTTACCGAATTTTCCAACGCCCATCTTTATTTTTCCAAACGTAAATACTCATCTCCCGATAACATTGGTTTAAATATTAAAATCTTCGAAAACGGCGCTTTCCACAAGAACAAAATAGTAAATAAGCTGCGCTATAAAGATCAGTATAAGATGAGGGATACATTCAGCATAGGGTCAAAACTATATCAAATCGACAGTATCAGCCATAACTGGCAATATGCATATTTGCACGTTTTAAAGGACAGTGTACAACAAATAAAATTATCTCCCAACTCTTTAAAAATACTTGCCCCTTATTTCAAAAATTCAGACAAAATGATTGTCGATTTTTGGGGCACCTGGTGCAACCCGTGTATAGAAAAGCTGCCCGCATTAAAGACATTACATCAACAAACGGGGGAAAAATACAATTTCTTAAGTGTATGTGTTGACAAACCTGAAAATACAGATAAAGCGAAAGCTATTTTTTCGAAGAATAAAATAGCATGGTCACAGGTGTTTGTCGATATGTCAAAGTATGCCAATAGCATCGTAGGTGAGCTCGAGGTTTCCTGTTTCCCTACCTATATGATTATCAATAAAAAGGGTGAAATTACATTCAGCGGTTGTGGCACCGATGGATTCAATACTTTACAGCAACTTACTTTGAAAAATTAATCATTCCAAAAGCCCCGGAAGGTAAGAATCTTCCGGGGCGGTATATTCCTGCTGGTCTTTTCTAAAATTTCAACACGGCGCTTGCTATCACATTTGCCGGCTTCTGTGCAATTCCATTCGTATCCCAGTATTGTTCATTTAAGAGATTGTTCCCTTTTAAGGCGAGCCTGTACTTAGGTTGATCGTAGAAAACGGTGGCGCCGAGTAAGGTGTAGCCGGGTAAACGGAAGGTATTGGTGACTTCAAACCAGGAATCGCCTACATAATTGCCTCCCGCCCCGAAGCCCAATCCCCTGGCTTTACCGCGGGATAGCGTATAGCTGACCCAGATATTGGCCACGTCCCTGGGGCTGGCAGTGATCAATTTTCCCTGGAGCGCAGCCGATGCCTTTGTATACCTGTTTTCATTATAAGCATAGCCGGCAACGATATTGAGACCGGTAACCGGGTTGGCAATGAGCTCTGCTTCAAATCCTTTACTACGCTGGGTACCATCCTGGAACATGAATGTTTTTCCCTCTACAATTTCCGTACGGGTGGCGTTGGTAACATCGATATTATAGTAGCTGACAGACCCGCTTAATTTATTATCAAACAGGTCGGCTTTTATACCTCCCTCCCACTGGTTGCCCTGTTGAGGCTTCAGGGTCAGGATCGTATTGTCGGGTTGTACCAGCGGTGCCAGGTTTACGAAACCATTCATATAGTTGGCAAATACCGACAGCCGGTCTTTCAGCACCTGGTATACCACGCCGAGTTTAGGAGAGAAGGAGGTCTGGGAATAATTGCCCGACGATTTGCCTGTTGCCACGGTATAAGTACCCCCGGTAGAAAAACGGTCTGCCCGCAGGCTGAGCATCACCATCAACGCAGGCGTTATATTTAATACATCGGAGGCGTATACGCTATAGCTGTTGGAGCTGGTATTGCTGGCAGCAAACCCTTTCTGGTACGACAATGCATCGATCTTTGTGGCATTGAAATCTTTCTGGGACTGGTAAATATTGAGAGTATCATAGTTGACAGTCACCCTGTTCAGCGAATTGTAGTTGTAGCTGTAGTCCAGTCCTACTACCAGGCGATTTCGCAGGGAACCAATGTGAAAATCACCTATGAAGTTCTGCTGCAGCTGTATATTCCCGAATGTTTCCGGCCGCTGGTTTCTTACGCTCCTGGCGAGTGTAGAGTCGTTAAGGAGCGTGAGGTTAGTCCAGTAGAAATGCTTATAGAAGCCTTCTGAATAAAGGTAGTTCGTCTGAGAAGTCCATTGGTCCGACAGCTTATATTCCATCCTGGCTTGTATGTTGTTGATACCATTGCTCACATCCACATCATTGTTGGTATATGACTTCCGGTATCCCAGGTTAAGGTCTTTAAAGCTGCGAGCTTTTACATTTTTGAAATCACTGATAGCGGTAGTAGCGGTGGTAAAAGCGCCCCTGGTGATATCTATATCTATCAAAAACTTCATTCGCTCGTTCACCTGGTAAGAGAGGCTGGGCGCTATGGTATAGTTTTTTGAGAAGCCCTGGTCCTTGAAAGAGCCTTCTGTTTGCCCGGCAGCGTTCAGCCTGAACAACAGCGTGCGCGTATCATTCAGCGGAACGTTTACATCGGCGGCGAACCGGGTAAGTCTGAAGCTGCCTGCGGTGATGCTCACATTACCTCCGAACGTTTCAAAGGGTTTCTTGGTAACATAATTATATACCCCTCCGAAAGTGATATTCCGGTTGCTGCCAAATAAAGTCCCTGATGGGCCCTTGATCACTTCCACCCGTTCCAGGATAGCCGGATTCAGGGGTACAATGGCACTTGTTATCATGCCGTTCCGCATCCCGGTTGTATTGGCAAATCCGCGAATGGTCATGCCCTGGGAGCCTCCCACCGCAAAATTCGGTACCGCCCCCGGGATGTTCCGGTAGATATCCGTACGTTCTGTGACCACCTGTTCCATCATCAGCGCCTTGCCTACGGCCTGGTATACTTGTGGATTTTCAAGGTCTTTTAGTGGCAGGCGTGATACCTGTTCGGTATTTTTGTCGGAGAATTTAGGGTGATTACTGGTCACTACAATCTCCTGTAGCTGGGTATTGGATATTTCCAGCCGCAGGGTAACCACGGTGGTCTTTCCTTTTTCCACGTTTACCGTTTGAGCCAGCGGCTGATAGCCTATCAGCGATATTTCCAGCTGGTAAGTTCCGGGGATTACCTGGTGCAGTGCAAAGCTGCCATCTTCACCGGTCAGCGTATAACGCGAAGAGCCTTTCAATACTACCGTTACGGCTACGGCAGGCTGGTTGTCGCTGGTGGTGACTTTTCCCTTGATAATTCCATGATCCGTTTCCGTATAACGAATACTCCCCGATGCGCATACCGGTAGCAGCCAAAGGAGGCAAAATAGCCATAGCTTCATATGTCAGTACAAAATTTCCGGCAAAGCTATCTTCTTGCAGACTGGGTTGTTTTCGTATTTGGGAAAAGTATTTACGAGAACGGGAAATTAAGGCCGGGACGCCTTCAACAGGAACGTTTCCACGGCTTTCATGTACGCTTCGGGCTCCTCGTACATAGGTGCGTGACCGGAATATGGCATTTCGATAAAATCGGCCCCGGGAATCAGCCTGGCACATTCCCGTCCCTCTTCCGGCGAATTGAGTCCATCATATTTCCCGCTAATCACCAATGTTTCCGCGGTCACTTTGTACAGCTCTTCTCTAAAATCAAAGCCCGCCAGTGCTTTGTTGGCAACCGCAAATTCCTCCGGAGATAGCTGCGTGTCAAATATCTCCATATGTGCTCTCATCGCTTCCGCATCATACGTGAAATACGGCAACAGGTAAGAAAAGATGTCATGTAAATTCAATCCCTGCAGCGCAGCAGCATGTTCGCCCATCAGCCGGTGCACGGAGGAAGTAAGGCCATTGGATTTAGGCACCGTCAGGATCAGCTTATCAATTCTTTTCCCGGCGGTAATACCCACACCCTGTGCAATATAAGAACCCATAGAAATCCCCAGTAAGGAGGTAACGGGCAATTCGAAATAGTCCATTATTCCGATAACATCCTTTACATGATCTCCAAGGGTATATTGTGCTGGTTTGTCCGACAGCCCGTGCCCGCGGCAGTCGAAGGCAATCGTTTTAAACTGTGATGAAAGCCGGTCGATCAGGGAGGACAGATGTCCATGCTCGCCACCCACGCCGTGGACGAGGATTACAGGGCTACCTGCTCCTTTGACAGCTATATTCAGTTTGATTCCGTTGATATTTATCAGTGCCATAACGTTGTATAAGGTAATTGTGAATATATTATTTGCTACGGTTATAAGCTTGTACTACCATTTCAATTTCATCCTCCGTATAGTCATGGCTGTTAATAAACTCAACTATTTTAGGCTTATCCGACAGGAAATCCGACAGTTCCTTTTTGAAATGCTTCGCCTTTTTAGGGACTTCCTGCACAGCATCTGAATGCTTCTTTTTCAGCACATAACGCGAAGTGGGTACTCGTTGTGGGCCCATACCTCCTACATTGGGGCCATTTTTCTCAAAATAAACCAAATACAAACAAAGGTCCCCGCTGATACGCAGTTCAGCAAAGCATTTGGACATTTTTAAGGGTACCAGCCCAGCAGACAGTGTTACATTGGAAAGCGTGTGAAAATCGGCTTTGTCGCCATCTTCATGAAAACCGATACAGTCCGCTGCATTGACGGTTATTGCCCTGGCACTAAGGGAGTCCTTAAACCGGAAGCTACCCGGCACCCGAAAAGTATACTTAATCAGACCGCTTTTCTTTGTGGAATCAGGCAAATAGTAATACCCGGTGCTGTAGTAGCTTTCCCCATAGGCTGCTTCATCCAGGTTTAAAATTTTCTGGGCTGATAAGGCGCCGCTATATAATTCCAGGAAAAAGGCAAGGGTACAGCAGGCTAAAAATCGAAAACGGCTCATAGTATGTAGTTGGTGGCGCAAATTACTACATATCGCATGGAAAATAAAAACTGTTATACAATAAATGAATTTATACACCTGTTAAAATGCAGCAAGTTACCCCCAAAATATCCGAAGCGTTATGATCTCAGTCATAAAGCCACCTGCCAGGCGCAGTCTACTTTTGGGTAAAATAAGTACCTAAATGAACAAGCAAATCATCACAACCCTAAGCATTGCAGCCGCGCTGTTGATAGCGGCTTGCGGAGGTGGCAACCATGAATCTGCATCCACCACCACTACTACCGCTTCATCAGAGCAACCTAAAAGTGCAGCGGCCGATCCTGGTTCTTATGATCCCAAACGTGGTGAAGGTAAATATGATGAAAGCAATGTAACCGTGGGGCCATTGGATGCAGCAATGGCAGCTAAAGGTAAGGCGGTGGCCGAAACCAAATGTTTCTCCTGTCACAAAACCAGCGAAGAAAAACTGGTGGGACCAGGCTGGAAAGGCGTTACCAGCAGGCACCCAGCCCACTGGATCATGAACTTTATCACCAACCCGGATCCAATGATCAATAAAGATCCGGAAGTACAGGCTCAACTGGAGATCTGCCTGGTGCGTATGCCCAATCAAAACCTGGCGGAGCAAGAGGCAAGAGATATCGTTGAGTTTATGCGCCAGAACGATGGCGCAAAATAAATAGAAAGTGAACCCTTCTATTTCAATTTTCATACTTAATTATATACCAATGTCTACCAGAAACTTGTCCATCTGTATGCTTGCTGCTGCAGCACTGTACATCACTTCATGTAAGCCCAAAGGAACCAGTAATGCAGTAAGTGGCGATGCGGCTTCCAAAACCTACGTAGCTCCCGGCAAATACGACGAATTTTACAACTTTGTTTCAGGCGGTTTCAGCGGACAGCTGGCCGTATATGGTTTACCGAGCGGCCGCTTACTGCGTGTTATCCCGGTATTTTCTGTAGATCCCGAGAAAGGATGGGGATATAGCGAAGAAACGAAGCCCATGCTGAATACCTCCCATGGCTTTGTTCCCTGGGACGACCTGCACCACGTAGAAATGTCGATGACCGATGGTGTAGCAGATGGCAAATGGGTATTTGTAAATGGTAACAATACGCCGCGACTGGCCCGGGTGGATTTAAAAACATTCCGCACTACCGAAATTATTGAATTGCCCAACAGCGCTGGTAACCACAGTTCACCTTTTGGTACCGAAAACTCAGAGTATATTGTAGCCGGCACCCGTTTTAGCGTACCAGAAGACGGCGAAGCCGGCGATGTGCCCATCAGCTCTTACAAAGAAAATTTCAAAGGTCATATCAGCTTCGTCAGCGTAGATAAGAATACCGGCAATATGGCCATTGCCTTCCAGTTAAAAACACCCGGCGTTAACTTCGACCTGGCCCGCGCCGGCAAAGGAAAATCAAATGGCTGGTTCTTCTTCAGCTGCTATAACTCGGAGCAGGCCAACACCCTGCTGGAAGTGAATGCCTCCCAGCGGGATAAAGACTTTATCATGGCCGTGAACTGGAAAAAAGCGGAAGAATATGTGAAGGCAGGTAAGGGCAAAAAACAATCTATAAAATATGCCCACAACAAGTACAATGAAGAAACGCATACCGCCACCTCCGAAATGGAAAATGAAGTAACGGTGTTGGACGTATCCGAATTCCCCGATATTGTTTACTTCATCCCCTGTCCTAAATCTCCCCACGGCTGCGACGTAGATCCAACCGGAGAATATATTGTAGGCAGTGGTAAACTCGCCGCCCTATTACCTGTTTTCAGCTACGACAAAATACAGAAAGCCATTGCCGGCAAAGCCTTTGAGCCTGAAAAATATGCCGGCTTACCTGTGATAAAGTATGAAGCAGCCCTGTACGGCGAAGTACAAAAACCGGGGTTAGGCCCTTTGCATACCGAGTTTGATGCCAACGGGAACGCCTACACTTCTTTCTTCGTTTCTTCTGAAGTCGTAAAATGGAATATTAAAGACTTAAAAGTATTAGACCGGCAACCTACCTACTATTCTGTGGGGCACCTGATGATCCCAGGCGGTAATACTAAAAAACCTTTTGGCAAATACCTGGTGGCGTACAACAAAATAACCAAAGACCGCTACCTGCCCACAGGCCCTGAACTGGCACAAAGTGCACAACTATATGATATCAGCGGCGACAAAATGCAGCTCATTCTCGATTTCCCTACAATCGGGGAACCGCACTATGCGCAGGCCGTTCCGGCATCCCTGATAAAGGATAAACAGCTCAAGATCTTTGATATCAACAACAACAAACACCCTTATGCCACTAAGGGAGAAGGGGAAGCAAAAGTGGTTCGCCAGGGCAACCAGGTACACGTGTATATCACCGCTATACGTTCACACTTTGCCCCGGATAATATTGAAGGCATACAAATGGGCGACGAAGTGTACTTCCATGTCACCAACCTGGAGCAAGATTGGGATGTGCCGCATGGATTTGGTGTAAAAGGCGCCGCCAATGCGGAATTACTCGTTATGCCCGGTGAAACTACTACGTTAAAGTGGACACCAGACAGAACAGGCATATTTCCTATCTACTGTACTGATTTCTGCTCTGCCCTGCACCAGGAAATGCAAGGCTACGTGAGAGTTTCGCCCAAAGGAAGTAATGTCCCATTAACTTATAGCCTGGGAGATAAACTTAAAAATAATCCTACAACTGCCAAATAACGCTTCAGGTCCACTATCCTAGGCAACCCAAAGGGCAACAGGGATTATCAACTTGTTGCCCTTTTTTTCAAATGACTTTTGTTTCAACGACGAATATGATGCACCAATTGAGCGCAAAAAATCTGACTTATGGAAAATAAACCTTCACTCATATCCAGGGCGCTACTTTTTGCAGCAGCAATATCACTGGCCGCGTCCCTGTTTGTTCCGATCTGGAGTATCTACCTGGATGCTCCCCAATACCCGGAAGGACTAAGTTTGCGGATATGGGCGCACAAAATTGCCGGTGATGTAGATATTATCAATGGATTGAATCACTACATCGGGATGAAAACACTGCATACAGCCGATTTCATGGAGTTCACCGTTTTACCATACATCATCTTGTTTTTTGCACTGCTGTTTGCTGCCACCGCTTTCTTCTTCCGAAAAAGAAGGCTGTATATCGTTTTTGCCGCCTTTGTGTTATTTGGCATTGTTGCTATGATCGATTTTTGGAAATGGGAATATGACTACGGCCATCATCTCGATCCCAATGCTGCTATCAAAGTGCCTGGCATGGCTTACCAACCCCCGTTGATCGGTTTTAAACAACTACTCAACTTCGGCGCTTATTCTATTCCCGCTGCCGGCGGATGGCTGTTTGTAGGGGCCGGGGTATTATTGCTCATTGCAGTGCTGACAGAAGCCGGCGTGTTAGCGAAGTTCCGCCTGAATGCCAAAAGTGCAACGGCTGTGGCGAGCCTGCTGGTATTGCTTACCTCCTGCGGGAATAACGGTCCCGAACCGGTGGCGCTTCACAAAGATGCCTGCGATTTCTGCAAAATGTCTATCTCCGACGGCCGCTTTATGGGAGAAGTGGTTACCCGCAAAGGACGGGTATACAAATTTGACGATATGCATTGCCTGTTAAACTACCTATCCGGCTTGGGAAAGGAACATATCGGGAATTACTATACCGGGAACTTTGAAAAGGAGCATGAATTGATAGATGCCACCACTGCATGGTACGTAGTACATGCATCGCTGAGAAGTCCAATGGGAGGCAATATCGCCGCATTTACCACAAAATCTGCCGCCGATGCGCAGGCTTCCAGGTACGGTACCAGTGCCGTGGACTGGAAAACATTAACTACCGCTGTTTCCCCAGACAGTCTTCATTATGGCCATGAACATTAAACGACATTATTCCCTCCTTTTGGCGATGCTGCTATTCACATGCAGCTCGCCCCTATGGGGGGCCACGCTTTACACGGGGAAAGGGCAGCCCTACCCCACCATCAAAACAGCGCTCGATGCCTCCCGAAACGGCGATACCATCATCGTAAAAAAAGGCATGTACCGGGAAGGTAACCTGGTAGTAGACAAATCTATCTGCTTGTTGGGCGTGGACATGCCCGTGCTGGATGGTGAGCTGAAATATGAAATCCTCTCTGTAAAAAGTAATGATGTAACGATTAAAGGTTTTCAGCTTCAGCATTCAGGACGTGCTACCATGAGCGATCCGGGGGCCATAAAAGTATACGATGCAAAAAATGTACTAATAGAGGGCAATGTTTTAATGGATAACTACTTTGGCGTATATCTCCAATATGCCACCCACTGTATTGTCAAAAACAATTTTATAACCGCATCTCAAAAAGAAGAACATGAATCGGGCAATGGCATTCACTGCTGGAAGGGCGACAGCCTGCAAATAATTGGTAATCGCATTGCGGGCCATAGAGATGGCATTTACTTTGAGTTTGTGACACACTCCGTCATCTGGCGGAATATCTCTCACCATAACCTCCGCTATGGGCTGCATTTTATGTTCTCAAACGACGATGCCTATATCACCAACTATTTTAAAAACAACGGCGCCGGCGTAGCAGTCATGTTTACCAAAAGAGTCACCATGATGAATAACACCTTTGAAGAAAACTGGGGCGACGCCGCCTACGGCTTATTATTTAAAGAGTTGACAGATTGCTATCTCTCCGGCAATAAATTCCTGCGCAATACTACCGGTATTTTCTTCGATGGGTCCAACCGTATTACCATTGAACACAATACCTTCCGGGCAAACGGCTGGGGAATGCGGATGCAGGCCAATTGCATGGATAACATTATCAAAGAAAACAACTTTATCGGCAATACTTTCGATGTTACCACCAATGGCTCATTAACGCTCAATCACTTTAGCGAAAATTATTGGGACAAATACCAGGGCTACGACCTGGATAAAGATAAAACCGGGGATGTTCCTTTTCATCCGCTCAGTCTATATGCGGTGATTGTAGAAAAAAACCCTCCCGCCATGCTGCTCTATCAGAGCTTTATGGTAAACCTGCTGGATAAATCTGAAAAAATAATGCCGAGCCTTACCCCCGAAAACTTCGTGGATAATACACCGCGCATGATTCCTTATAAATTATGATTGAAATAAAACATATCACCAAGCATTTTGGCAAGCTAAAAGCTTTAGACAACCTGGATCTGACGCTCGAAAAAGGGCAATGTATTGCCCTCATCGGTCCCAATGGCTGCGGCAAAACTACACTTATCAAATCCATACTGGGCATGGTGCTACCTGAAAAGGGAGACATTATCTTCAACGGCCAAAATATAAAGAACAATAACGAATACAGGAAACATATCGGTTATATGCCGCAGATTGGCCGCTACCCGGAAAACATGACTATCGGCCAGGTGATGGAGATGATAAAGGGTATTCGTAACAGTAATGAGGTGCTGGACAATGAGCTGTACGAGCAATTCGGGATCGGCAAGATGCTCCATAAAAAAATGCGCACGCTCAGCGGCGGCACTACACAGAAAGTAAGCGCCACCCTCACCTTTATGTTCCGCCCGGAGGTGCTCATACTGGACGAGCCTACCGCCGGCCTGGATCCTGTGGCGGCTGAAATCCTGAAAGCCAAAATTATGGCCGCCAAAAAAGCCGGCTGCCTTATTCTCATTACCTCACACCTGTTAAGCGAACTCGAAGGCATTGTAAGCCAGGTTATTTTTATCCAGGAAGGTCAACTGATATTGCATAAAAATACAACGGAGCTAAAAAGAGACACCGGCAAGGATACAATCGCCCAATCCATTGTTCACCTGTTAAAAGCACAAACCGTATGATACGTATATTAAAATATGTGGCGCTGGATATTCTGAAAACAAAAATCGTGATCGCCTACACCATTATGCTGGCATTATTCTCCTGGAGCGCCTTTAGCCTGGAAGACAATGCGGCCAAAGGGTTGGTCACGGTGCTTAATATTGTATTGCTGACAGTACCCCTCGTATCCGTGTTATTTGCTACCATTTATGTGTACAACAGCACAGAATTTATTGAGCTGCTATTGAGCCATCCTGTAAAGCGAAGTATGATATGGAAAGCCCTGTTTACCGGATTGTCCCTGAGCATGACGGTGGCCTACATCGTAGGAATTGGCATCCCCCTGTTAATCTTTACTGACCCGGGCACCGCGCTGATCATGATCATATCGGGTTCATTGCTCTCGGTGATTTTTGTGGCCATTGCATTCCTGGCCAGTATTCTTACAAGAGATAAAGCTAAAGGCATCGGTATCTCTATTATGCTATGGCTGTATTTTGCGCTGCTATTCGATGGGCTGGTACTATTCCTGTTTTTCCAGTTTTCCGATTACCCGATCGAAAAGCCCATTGTGATATTGAGCGCATTAAGTCCCGTGGATCTGTGTCGCATACTGATGTTGCTGCGACTGGATGTATCGGCCATGATGGGCTATACCGGGGCCATTTTTCAGCATTTCTTCGGAAACAACTGGGGGTTATTACTCTCTTTCACCCTCCTTACCCTGTGGGTAGTGGTACCGTTTTATTTTTCCTTGCGAAAATTCAACAAGAGAGATTTATAATGCTGCCCAACAACTAAATGTCAAACCAAAATGAAACCTGATCTCACCAATAAAGCGGACATCCGGATCGTTGTTGATGAATTTTATGGGAAGATAAAGTCAGATCCTGTAGTGGGCATTTTCTTTACTAAAGTAGTTGCTATTAACTGGGAAGCGCATCTGCCCACCATGTGTGCTTTCTGGGAAAATGTACTATTCTACACGGGCGAGTATGAAGGCAATCCGCTGGATACCCATCGGAAAATCCATTTGCAATATCATACCAGGCCCGAACATTTTAACCGGTGGCTGGAGCTTTTCGACGAAACCATTGACAGGCATTATGCCGGCCCCAACGCCGACAAGATGAAATATCGCGCAAAAGCTATTGCCACTGTGATGCAGCAAAAGATGTAGCTATTGCCAGGACCGGCTGCCAGCTTGCGATACAAACAGCATACCGGCGCTACCCAACAGTATCAGCGCCGCAGTAAACAACCATTCATTGATATAAGGCACTGGCATATAAAAAAAGGCAGCGAACCCCTGCACGGCTAAAAACAATTCGTTGAAGAGTACCCCGAAAAAAAATGCAAAAGAAAAGACTTTCGTGCATTTGCCCGTTTTTATAAGGTCGTTGGCCAGCATATAACCAATGAAGAAAAGGCTGTATACGCCCAGCAACACCAGGTGCAAATAGGCGATCACAATGGGCCGGAGGCCGAATACCAGTTGACTGAGAGAAGGTATGACAGAAACGGTCTGCAATAAAAATTTAATCGTCAGTGCCAACGCAGCCGCGTAGAAGAAAAAATTGATCCATCCGGGATAGATGGATGGCTGCTGCCGGAAGGTTAGCCAGGATCGCCTGAGCAAACCAATCCATGTTAACAACTGCAGTACAGTGGCCGCAACGGTAACGGCGTATAGCCAGAACGGTAACTTAGTCCACAATACTGACAGGAAAAAGGTAGGAATAACAGTGATCGTAAACACCCGGAAATATTTTCCCGCGCCCTCAATAACAGCAGGAAACTGCGCCGCTGCCAACGCCATGCTTCCGAAGAAGAACCAACCGCTGTATTGAAAATGCAGATAATAATACACCGAACCCAGGTAAAACCGGTGGTCAATATTTTTGGTCGCCATCATATATGCCAGGAAAAATGGTCCGGCGGAGGACAATACGTTCAGCAGCAAACCTGCTATGGCCCAGGGCTTGGCAGGATGCTTACCGGGAAGGTATTTTGCATCGCGGATAAAGATATAGGCAAATGCCAACCCGATAACAATAGTCAACGTAGAAAAGGAAATAGATATCCCCTTGTACCCCTGCACGGTAAACGCCACCAGCATGCCGAATGAGCATACTCCGTTCAGCAGGATCAGCCACTTATACCTTTTCTGCTGCGATGAGGCAATAAAGGGAGCTATCATCCATGCGAGCCCGCTGTATAGTACATGGCTTATCCATCCGCTAAAAGCAAAATGGGAATGGGCATGCAGCAGGTTATTTTGCTCCAGGAATGGAAAGGAAAAGGCAATCTTATAACGCATTAAAGTACCGTACAAGGCTACGATAGCCAGGTTCAGCAATCCCCAGCGAAACCATTTTCTGGCAAACGGCCTGTTCATTTTTCTTAGTAGTATAATTTGTGATCGATGATTTTCACCATTCCCTTCTTGCTCATGCGAACGAGCGTACGGATAACGGTTTCTACCCTAAGCCCGGTAAAGTCGGCTATTTGTTGCCGCGTATAAGGCACCAGGCCGGCGGTAGTGGAAACAAGCCGGGTGTTCAAACGTTTCAGGAACAGCATGATCTTTTCTTCGGGTGTAGCGCTCACCCATACCTGGGCCGCTGCGGATTTGTTGTAAATACGTTCTGCGAAGGTGAAGAGCAACCTTTCCGCAATGTCGGGGTAGGTTTTTAAGATCTCCAGCAGGTTTTCTCTGGCAATTTTTATGACCACACTGGAGGTGAGCGCCTGTGCAGTGGTGGGGTAACATTTACCCACCATCAGGGGAGGCTCGCCGAAGCTCTGTCCTGTCGAAAACACCCCCTGTATTAATTCTTTGCCGTCGGCATTACTGGCAAATATTTTTACCGAACCTTCCACTACCTGGTAGTAAAAAAGCGGCGTTCCCCCTTCGTGAAAAATGATCGCATCTTTTGCGAACTTCCGGGCAACGCCGCCATAAGTAATCAGTATGTTGTAATCTATCTGCATACAGTTAGGGAAATGCGAAAGGATACCTGTTTATTAAGTAACAGCCTTTTATCAGGCTTGCTGTTGTTGTTCCAGGGCGATGGCTTTGGGAAATAACAGGTTATTTTCGAGATGAATATGCAGATGCAAGTCTTCTTCAAACTCCTTCAATAAAGAATAGGTAACCTTGTAGGTATTGCACGCATCTTCCGGAGGCGTGTAATTATTCGTGAGTGCTGCGATGAGGCGAAAACGTTCTCCTTCATTTTCGTGTTCCTGCATCATGGCATGAATGGGAAACTGCACTGTACCAAAGGGGGCATGGATAGGCGTTTCTCCCGCTGCTACCATTTTCCTGATAAATGGGAACAATATCGCTTCTTCTTTATGCATATGAGCGGTCAGCTCCTCTGCGCTCTCCTGGAAAAGGATCTCGATTTCTTTCAGCTCAGGATGACTTTCACCATGCACGCTCCGCACCTTATGCAGGAATGGTGCTATTTCCATTATTTTGTCCCGCACATACCTGTGATGCTTTTTCTCTATATAATCTGCGAGCAGGTCGAGTGGCCATGCGTTGTAATCGGCTACAGCACTGGTGGTCCGCGCCGCTACCTCTTGTAAATCGGAGATCAGCCTGTCGGCATCCAGGTGTTTTTTCTCACAGGCGTCTGCAATACTGCGGTTACCGTTGCAACAAAAGTCAATACCACGGTTCTTAAAAACGGCTGCTGTGCGGTAGTCGGTTGCTACCAGCTCTCCTACGATAGTTTGTTGATTGATGTCCATCATGCTTTTATTTAGTTGATGTAAACAATGAGCGTCCTATATATCACACCAGGGGCCTTCCGCCGGTGGTACTGTAATATTCGATCTTGGAAAGAAACATCCCGGCCATTTTCACACCCCGCCATTTAGCCTCATCTGCAATGTCGCCTTCAAAATACTTATCAATGGTTTGGTGCCATATGGTCAGCCAGGTATCAAAATGTTGTTTATTGACAGTTAAATTAGCATGGGGAGGAAACGGACTTCCATAATAGGTATGCTCCTCCAACAGCACTGTTTGCCAGAAGCGGTACATTTTTTCCAGGTGTGCTGGCCAGCGGTCTTGTATGATCCCATTGAAAATCGGGCCCAGCAGCTCATTTTCCCTGATCGTGGTGTAAAAACTGTTTACCAGCAATTGAATATCTTCTATATTGGTTATATCCCTTTTTTGGATCATAATAAAATACTTTTTTATCCTTTATAAATACAACACTTTCCGCTGTTTCCGACAACAGTTACCTGTTAGATGCAAAGTTAATAAGGAATATAATAAAAGATAAATTTATCCTTTATTAAATATCCTACCCGGGATAGCCAGCCCGGATTGGATAGTACTTTATTTATACATCGGACATCACAAATTCTCCTCAAAAATACCGCCGCGGGGAAAAGAAACATATGACATGCGTTAGCATATATCCTGACTTTCGTCAGGAATAGGGACGAAGTTAGCCTACGGTAACAAACTCGCCTTTCTCCTTCACCACCTGGTTTCCCCAGGTAGTAATCGCTTCCAGCACAGGGATGAAGGTTTCGCCAAAATCGGTCAGGCTGTAAACGACTTTGACAGGCGGCTTTTTGCCATACACTTTTCTCGCCACTAAGCCGTCTTTCTCCAGCTGCTTTAACTGTAAACTCAGCGTCATTTCGGTGACAGCCGGCATTTCTTTGCGGAGCTCATGGTATCTTTTTGCTTCGTCTTTTAAATGGTATAAGATGACCGCTTTCCATTTCCCACCCACCAAATCCATAGTTAAACTTACCGTACAAGGGTAAAGCTTGCCATTCAGCTTTATCTGATCACTAATGCATTCAGTTTTCATGCGATTGTTTTTTGGTACTATCTGTTTGGATAGTTATTGCGAATGTATTCTACTAAAAATAGTTTTGCAACTATAATATTTATAGTTCAATAAATGCATGACATGACGACCAATTCAAAAGCAAACAGACCACTTGTTACAATTGTGGGTATTTTGGGCAAACAGGGATTGAGTACAGCCCGTACCCTGCTGGCATCGGGGAAGTACCGGGTGCGCGGCATTACACGCCGTATCGATTCCCCCGAAGCGCTTGTCTTATCCCAGCAAGGAGTTGATCTGGTGAGTATCCCGCTTGATCTCGGGTACAAAACAGCATTTGTGAAAGCATTCCAGGGGTCTGATGGCGTTTTCCTGATGACGCCCAACATTGTGCCGCCGGCCACCCATGAGTTTGAATTGGGCAAACAGCTGGCGGATGCAGCGGTGGCAGCGAAAGTACCGTATATCATATTCAGTAGCCTGGAAAACGTAGCGGAACGCACCGGCGGGAAAAAGTTTGCGCCACATTTTACAGACAAGGCTAACATTGAAGCCTATATCCGGACCCTGCCTATTAAGAGTTCATTTATCTACATGGCTTTCTTTTACACCAACCTGGTGGAATTTTATACACCCATCTTACAGGGCGATACCCTTATATTTCCTGTCTATTTACCCAAAGACTTTCGGGCTCCGTTTGTTGATCCGCTTACAGCCACCGGGCCTGCTGTCCTGGAGATCCTTTCCAACCCCGATCAGTATGCCGGGCAATCCCTTCCTGTTATCAGCGATATTATCTCTCCGCAGCAGATGGTGGATACCTTTGTTCGCGTAACCGGTAAGAAAGCAGCGTATAGTTCCGCCTATTCACGGGAGGAGCTCCTTAATCACTTCCCGGCATTCGGTTCCAACGAAGCCTTAGTGCAAGAACTCACAGGCATGGTAGAATACGCGGTGGAATATGGGTATTTCAGGGAAGACCGTGACTTAACGTGGAGCAGGAAAATAAACCCGAATACCCTGAATTGGGAGCAATTTCTGCGCAGCACGGGGTGGGACGGAAAAAAACTTTCGTATTGAGCTGTAATCGAACGTGACGTCCAAACAGGCCGTGTACGGGCCTCCTGGAGCATGTGCCGCAATTGTTATATCAAACAACTTTCCCTATTTTGCAGTATAATGCACAAAATCCCGGTTCGATATATCAACGAAGCGCTCAAAGAACCCGGGTTCTCCGGTGGCTTTAGCATGCGGTCCCTAGAAGACTTTATGGAGGGACAGGATATGCTGCAGGCACTGCACCGGCACACCTTCTACTACGTATTGGTATTGGAAAAAGCCAGCGGTGAACATACGATCGATTTTACGCCGTACCCTGTTAAAGATAATACGGTCTTTTTTATGCGGCCCGGGCAGATACATCAACTTTTCCTGGAAAATGGCAGCCGGGGTTACCTCCTGCACTTTACGGATGATTTCTATGCCCCGGCTGAAAGGGCTGCCAGGCAAGTATTGCGGAGTATCAGCACCAGGAACTGTTTCCCCATGGAGCAGGCTCAATTCAGCCGGCTATACCAGCTGCTTGAAATAATTCACCGTGAATACACCGAAAAACAGGAGCGCTATAAGCAGGCGATAAAATCCGCACTGGATATGGTGTTCCTGGAGCTGCTGCGACAGGGCGGACAACCGCAACCGTCTGATGAGCGGCCGGAGTATATGCAGGAACGGCTGGATGAATTGCTGGAACTGGTAGAAAAACATCTACCGGAACATAAACAGGTAGCTTTCTATGCCGCGGAACTGCATCTTAGCAGCTACCAGCTGAATACCGTTACCAAAACGCTATTGGGTAAAAGTTGCTCTGCACTCATCAATGACATGATTATCCTTGAGGCTCGCAGACAGCTGCTCGCCACTTCTAACCAGGTAAACCAGGTGGCCGCCATGCTGGGTTACGAGGACGTTTCCTATTTCATACGCTTTTTTAAAAAACATACCGGCTTCTCTCCGGAAGCTTTTCGCAGCAACTTTAAATAAGTCCTATTAATCCCGGTTTTAGTCCTACCACCAGTAGTATACATCCGGTAAATTTGTACAACACAATCACTATCTACGATGCAAAACATGTGGGACGAACGCTACTCAAGACAGGAATTCGTTTATGGCAGGGAGCCTAACGAATTTTTCAAATTACAGCTGGATCAACTCCCTACAGGGTCTATATTAATGCCGGCCGACGGAGAAGGCCGTAACGGCGTATATGCTGCGACAAAAGGCTGGGCGGTTACTTCCTGCGATCTGAGCCAGGAAGGTCGCAATAAAGCCCTGCAACTGGCTGCCGAAAGAGGCACTACGCTGGAATACCTGGTGGGAGATATCGGGGCGCTCAGCCTCCCCGAATCAGCGTTCGATGCCATAGGGCTTATCTTTGCGCATTTTCCGCCGGATCAGAAATCTTTTCTGCTGCAGCGGATAGCCCGCTGCCTGAAGCCTGGTGGTTACCTGATCTTCGAAGCATACAGTAAACAACATGTAAAATACCAGCAAGTCAATCCTACTGCGGGTGGCCCCAAAGGAGCGGAAAACCTTTACTCCACCGAGGAACTGCTGCAATGCTTCGGTCATTACGATATACAATTGCTGGAAGAAACAGAGATAGAACAGGGCGAAGGCATTTTTCATAACGGCCGCGGCATTGTATTGCGGTTTGTAGGCAGGAAGCCGGTTGAATAAAAATATCCTGATGCTTTGAGGCAATTAAAGACAGGAGGGAGATTTTTATTTTCCTCCTGCTTAATTATCGAATTGACCCGAACCTCACTTTTTCTCCGCCCAGATATAACCCCGCCTGGTGGCATACTCCATATTTTCATTGGGATATCTCTCTATAGCATCAATAATAGTAAAACCGGTTTCGCCAAGCAGCTTTAGAATATCTCCTGTCTTAAAGAAGCATAGATCAACATCAATCTCCTTGTCATGCGCTTTATCAAAATGAACAATTTCTTCTCCCACATGGAAGGAAAATAAAAAATCTCCTCCCGTCTTCAGCACCCTGTTTATTTCTGCAAAACAGTCCCGGACCTGGTCAAGGGTAAAATGTACAATAGCGTAGAATGCCAGCACACTTCCAAGATGTTCTGCCGGATAAGCGATATGCAGCAAGTCGCCTGTTTGAAAGTCAATTTGAGGGGAAAGCCTCCGCGCAACATTCACCATCGCCGGCGAAAGATCAATGCCCACAATGTTTTTCAAGCCATTGTCGTACAGAAATCTTGTTGTTTGCCCGGGTCCGCAACCAAAGTCGGCACATAACCCGGTGTCCTTATTGGACGATGCAAATTCTGTTAATAATAACCGGTCCACATGCTTTTTGGACAACTCGTTCCAGCGTTCCACCGCGTAGTCTTCCGCTACCAGGTTATAGCAATGCAATATCTTATCCTGTGAATTCATGTCGATTTCAGTTTTAAAATATTATTCCGATTTGGGTCATTGCTGCAATTATACCTCAGTCGCGATAACAAAAGCCTTTAACTCAGCCATTTTGCCATCATGAAATCGCCAGACATCGCAGTAGGCGTAATCAACGACTACACCGTTCTCATTCTTCAGGCTGATTTTCCCAATAGCCGTAACAAACTCGCCTTCGGCGATCATACTTTCGACGATAAACTGTGGCGCCTCCTCGTACGCCATTGCCATATACTGCCGAACGGCCTCCTTGCCCTGCAGTATCCGGTCGCCTACAAATGTCCAGGTAGTATCGTCAGTGCAGAAAGAAAGAAACCCTTCATAGTCGCCTCTCGTAATCATGGCATTTGCCATGTCCAATGTTGCTTTATTATTTAAACTCATATGGCGTTTCTATTGTTACATTTAAATAGATGGTTCCCGGGACAGTCAATAACGCAAAGAAACTATTTACCGAGAATTTCTTTCCTGTGCTTTTTGCCCCAATCCGTGAGGTTATTGATGATGGTCTGCAATGTTTTTCCGTGTGCCGTGAGCTCGTATTGGACAGTTACGGGTTGTGTAGCTAAAACGGTTCGTTTAACCAATTTGTTTAACTCCAGTTCCTTTAATTCCTTGCTCAGCATTTTGTTGGAAATACCGTCGATGTCGTCCAAAATATCAGAAAATCTTCTTTTGTTATAATAGCAGATAGAGGAGATGATGGATATTTTCCATTTCCCATGTAGCACATCCATTGAGTCCTGGACAGCCCGCATTTCTTTCCTGTGTTCTTTTTCAAAATTTACGCACTCCATAAGGTTACTTTGTTACCTGAATGTTACTGTTACTTTTAGATACAAACTTACCAAAATAAATCAACCTGGTCTACCTTAGCAGCAGACAAAATTAAATCATTAACAAAATGAGTAAACTAAAGAATAAAGTAGCAGTAATTACCGGCGGCAATAGCGGTATTGGATTCGGCATTGCAGCGGCTTTCAGGAACGAAGGCGCTGTTGGCACTATCACCGGCAGAAATGAAGCAACATTGGCCAGTGCAGTAGATGCACTGGGGACCGGTTTTATCGGCATTAAAGGCGATGTAACCGCTATGAATGACCTGGAAAATATATTCCAAAAAACCACTGAAAAATTTGGAAACATTGATACGCTGGTGGTGAATGCTGGCGGCGTTGTGGACGGCTTTCCAATGGCTGCCGTAAACGATGTAACGGAAGAAAATTATGACCGTTATATGGACTTGAATCTGAAAAGCGCCTATTTCACGGTACAAAAATCACTTCCCTACCTAAACGACGGTGCTTCTATAATACTGATCGGATCCAGCGCAGCGCATCGTGCTATACCGGGAATGACTATTTATAGCGCTGCCAAAGCAGCTATCATATCGCTGGCTAAAGGGTTGTCGCTGGATTTATTGTCAAGAAAAATACGGGTGAACACACTTTCACCCGGCTCCATTGATACACCCATTTTCGAAAAAGTTGTACCGCAGGAACTGCTGGAACAGGTGAAGCAAACCTGGATAGATACCACACCTGTAGGCAGGCAGGGACTTCCGGCCGATATCGGCAACGCGGCTGTATTCCTGGCATCGGATGATTCGGCTTTTATAGTGGGTACGGAGATTCTTTCAGATGGCGGTCTCACTAATATCAGCCTGATGAACTGATACCTGCCACCAGGCTGGTAACTCATCCATGTTTGTTCCCCAACATACCAGACAATACAACAATATTGACTAATACCAATGCAATATTGACCATCCTACCCAGGCTGTCCGGAATTTGATATCTTTACCCCCGTTACAGCTGGCGGCAAATCTGCTGTTACCAAATATCAACCAAAGTCGTTTCATTTTATGAAGCCAATGGAAGAACGGTGAGCAATGATTAGTGAACAATATAAATGAAACCTGACAATGCTTGATATGAAAGAAGGCGTCCAGCTTACCGCACTCCTACTACCAGACCCACTGCAACCGACAAACGGTATGTTCACCGGCAATGCTCCCATACAGACAAAATAATATGCGTTGTTAACAGATCATTGCTATGAAGGAGCATCCCTTATATATTACAACAGACGAATCGGCAGATGAAACAATACTGCTTGAACGAATCACGTCAGGGGATGAAAGAGCATTCTCTGCATTATATCAACGTTATTGGAAGAAAGTTTTCACCTATCTCCTTCGGCTTACCAAATCACGGGAAACAGCCGAAGAACTGCTTTCTGAAATATTTACCCGGTTCTGGATCAACAGGGCGGTAGCCTCCAGCATCGAAAATGTAGATGCCTTCCTGTCTAAAGTAACTTACAACAGGGCCATCGATTTCTTCCGGTTTGCCGCAAAAGAAAAAAAGATCCAGGCGTTAATTGCATTAGAACTGAACCGGTACCCCTCCCAAATAAACGACGGATACCTGTTAGAAAAAGAGTACAAAGCATTGCTCCGCGAGGCCATTCACCAATTGCCCCCTCAACGTAAGCTGGTTTTCACGCTCAGCAGGGAACAGGGACTCACACACGAAGAAATTGCCCGGCGATTAAATATGTCACCACATACAGTTAAAAAAACGATGTCCAATGCCATTAAATCCATCCGGACATTCCTCCGCAAGCAGGGAGTAGACGGCATGATCCTCGATATTCTTTGAGGCCGCCAACTGTAATTCATTTTTTTTCTTACCCCGATACTACCACCTTCTCTTTTTTACGTCTGTTATGTTTACAGAAGGTAACTTAACATGAACAACCCACAAGAACGTTTACATCTTTTATTCGATAAATACCTGTCTGATTCCATCACAGCAGTGGAATTAGATGAACTCTGGGCGCTAATACGCGCCATGGATGCCAACGCTGACTTTCCGGAAAGCATCAAAACCACCTGGAATAATGTTTTGGAGCAAGATACCACGGCAGATGCTGATGGCAACCGCATACTGGAACGCATATTGGAAAAACACCGGCAACCGGTGAACCATCGGGTGGTAACGATATTGAAAAATAATTGGGGAAAAATTGCCGCATCGCTGTTGATGCTGCTGGGGCTCCGTTTACTGACTCACAAAACAACCGAAGTCAGGCCTGTTATCACACCTCATGTAATTGCAACAGCCGGAAATAACAAAGCCGTGCTAACGCTCTCCAACGGCGAACACCTGTTGCTTAATGACCAGGCTACCGGCACCATAGCCAAACAGGGCAACATGCAGGTAATAAAAAACAAGGATGGCTCCCTCTCCTATACAGGAAGCGGAGATAATACGTTGGGGGATGCCTGCAATACATTGACCATTCCACCGGGAAGTCAATATCATGTTACGCTACCGGACGGAACAGGTGTTTGGCTCAATGCCGCCTCCTCTATCCACTACCCTTTATCCTTTTCCGGCAATAAAAGAAAAGTTGACATAGACGGCGAGGCTTTCTTTGAAGTGGCGCAAAATGCGGCAGTACCTTTCGAAGTTAATTCCGGCGCCATGCAGGTACTCGTTTTGGGGACCACTTTCAATATTATGGCCTATAAAGACGAAAACAGCATCAAAACAACGCTGATAGATGGGGTGGTAAAAGTTGTCTGCAGAGAAAGTAACCAGCAGCTCAAACCCGGACAGCAGGCTATTTTACCTAATGGTGGAAACAACTTCCACACCATACCGGCAGATATGAAAGAAGTACTGGCCTGGAAAGAAGGAGAATTTCGTTTCTATGATACCGATATCGCCTCTATTATGCGGCAAGTGGCCCGTTGGTATGATGTAGAGATTGTTTACAGAGGAGCCATTCCACAAAATAAATTCTACGGGGTAATTCCCCGGCAACATAATGTATCACAACTATTAGAGGTCCTGGAGGTAACCCGTCATGTTCATTTCAGAATCGATGGTAAAAAGATCATTGTCATGCCGGGACCAAAATAATTTTCTAATCAAACTAAAACGCCAGATGACAGGGTAATCAACCAAAATGCCATAAAAAAAGCCGGGGTGACTGGAACTCACCGCCGGCAAACATTTCAGGCAAATCGCAAAATGACAAAACGGATTATTTCACATTTAAACCCAAAACCATACTAAGTTATGAAGTTTACTGCATCAGGCCAAAGCGTTTCCCCGCATTGGCCCTTAAAACTATGGACGATCATGAAACTTACTGTCTGGCTGATGGCCGCCGCGCTACCTATCAGCGCCAAATCTTTTTCCCAGCGGGTGACCATCAACAAAAAAAACTGTAAGCTGGAAGAGGTGTTTGAACGCATCAAGCAGCAAACAGGTCTTTCATTTATGGTAGAAAAGGTATTGCTCGACAATGCCCAACCTGTTACCTTACACGAAGATAATGCACCACTGGAGAAGGTGCTATCCGAATGCCTGAACTTCCAACAGCTGTCTTACCAGATCACCAACCAGGTAATTGTGGTAAACAGGAATACAGATAAGATAATGCCCCGGACCCCGACAGCCGCCGCCAGTGCTTCTTTCCCGGTATCCGGCGTAGTAACGGATCAAAAAGGAACCGCCCTGGTGGGCGCCTCTGTATTACTGAAAGGCAAAGATTTCCAAAAAGGGATGGCCGCCGATGCCCAGGGGAAATTTCTCCTGGAAAAGGTCCCTGAAGGTGATTACACCATCGAGGTATCCCTGATCGGTTTTGGAAAATACACCGCGCAGCTGCATGTCAACAGCGCTACCCAACCCTTGGAGATACGCCTGAGTCCTGCCAGCCAGGCGCTGGAGGAACTGGTGATTGTAGCCTACGGCAAACAAAAGAAAACAAACCTGACCGGATCCATATCGGCTATTTCCTCGAAGGAACTGGATAACCGGCCCCTGACCAATGTTACCAATGCATTACAAGGTACCATGTCGGGTGTAACCGTTATGCAGAGCAATGGTCAGCCCGGAAAAGATGAAGGCACTATCAAAATAAGAGGGATTGGTACACTTAGTAACAGCAACCCGATGATAGTGGTAGATGGACTGATCAGTTCTATGAGCGATGTAAATCCCAACGACGTCGAATCTGTTTCTGTACTGAAAGATGCCGCATCGGCTGCCATATACGGTTCCAGGGCAGCAAACGGCGTAGTGCTCATCACCACCAAAAAAGGAAAAAAAGGAAAGCTGCAGGTGCGATACGATGCCTACCTGGGTAAACAGCATGCCACCAGGCTGCCTGAATTTCTCCCATCCTGGCAGCAGGCAGCATTCTACAATGAAGCCCTTACGAACGAAGGCGCACCGACTAAATGGACCGACAAAGATATACAGCAGTTCCGCGATGGCAGCGATAAAACCGGCGCACATCCCAATACCGACTGGCTGGACCTGTTGTACCGCGGCAGCGGCATACAACACAACCACTATGTGAGCCTGAATGGAGGCGATGAAAAAACGCAATACATGGTTTCACTGGGATATCTCGACCAGGAAGGGATCATCAAAGGAACCAATAATAAGAAATTCAGCGCGCGCGTAAACATCAGTTCTAATATCAGTAAACGCACCAGTGTATTTGCCAACATTGGCTATCTCTACTCCCCGTTCAATGAACCGATCAGCTCCTACCCCGGCGCTTCCAGCCTGTCGCTTATCACATTTGTCGCTAACCAGATATCCAACGTGGTACCTTATAAATTCGACAATGGATATTATGGTTATGGTCCCAATGGAAATCCTATCGCCTCGCTGGAGTTAGGTTCGTTCAACCGCACCCAACGTTATACCCTTACGGGAAATGCCGGTGCAGACATCCTCCTGGCGAAAGGGCTCCATTTCAAGCCCACTTTTGGATACAGGCTCAATATAGACCAGGGAGAAAAATTTGTAAAGGATATCCAGTTCTACGATCCGAACTCAGGACGACCAACAAAATACCAGGGACCTAATAACCTTACCAACAGCTACGACAATACCTCCTATACTAACCTGCAGGCGATACTCGAATATACCACGCACTTCGGAGCCCATCATCTCGGCGTACTGGGTGGAGGATCGCAAGAATCTACTATATACCGGGAAAATTCCATGTACCGGGAGAACTTCCTGAACAATGCCATTTCACAGATAAATGCGGGGCCTACGGCAGGACAAACCAGCAAAGGGCTTACCAATGAGGTAGCACTCCGGTCTTTCTTCGGACGTTTCAACTATGACTATGATGAAAAGTACCTGTTTGAGGCCAGTTTGCGCTACGATGGCTCCTCCCGGTTTGCACCGACAAACCAATGGGGCCTGTTCCCCTCTTTCTCCGGCGGATGGAACATTGCCAGAGAAAATTTCTTTGAGCCGCTAAAAGAACTGATCTCAGACCTGAAACTCAGAGGCACCTGGGGTAAGCTGGGTAATCAGAATGTAGTGGGTAACTACCCCGCTATTTCAACCGTATCTCCGGGACAGGATTATTCCTTCAATCACATCATCGCTTCGGGGATAGCTCCTATTACCGGCGCTAACGCCAATATCACCTGGGAAACAACCACCACTACCGACTTCGGTCTGGATGCCTCCCTGTTACAGCATAAATTAACTTTCAGCGGAGGTTACTTTATCCGTAACACCACCGGCATTTTGCTGCAATTGCCTATAGGAGCACCTTACAGCCTGTCAGCCCCCTACCAGAATGCAGGCGCTGTCACCAACAAGGGATGGGAATTTTCTGCCGGCTACAACGGACATATACACGAGGTCAACTACAGCATAAATGCCAATGCCACTTTCATCAACAACCGGATCACCGATCTCAAAGGAAGCGGCCCTTATATCAGCGGTGGTACTTTCCAACAGGTAGGTTTCCCGATCTATGCGTTCTATGGCTATGTTTGTGAAGGTATTTTCCAGACAACAGAAGAAGTCGCCAAACACGCCAAGCAAACAGGTGGCGTAATCGCTCCGGGAGATCTCATGTATAAAGATCTTAACCACGATGGTAAAATAGATGGCGCCGACCGGACCTACCTGGGTAGCTATTTCCCTAAAACTACGTTCGGGTTTAATCTTCATCTCGACTGGAAAGGTGTTGACTTGGGCGCTTTCTTCCAGGGAGCGCTCGGCGTAAAGAACTATGTACAGTCCAACATGCTGGGTGGCGTAGGCGCTAACAGCAACAAACCCACCACCGCTTTTCTTGACCGGTGGACGCCGGAGCATCATTCCACTACTTTCCCCCGCCTGTGGTTTTCTTACAAAAACAATGGGCCCAGCAACATGCCATCATCTTTCTGGATAAGAGATGCTTCCTATCTCCGCCTCAAAAATCTGCAGTTGGGCTACAACCTGCCCCAAAAATGGGTACACCGTATTGGTCTTGATAATATCAAGGTTTACTACAGCGGTCAAAACCTGCTGACTTTCTCCAACTTTTATAAGTGGGTAGATCCGGAAGCTCCGCAGGCTGAATCAGGCTATAGCTATCCCCAGGTAAAAATCAACACCGTTGGGATAAACGTGCTCTTTTAATCAACAAAAATCATGATCATGAAACGTAACAAAATAATAGCTGGCTTAGTCATGGCTGTAGTGGCCCTGGCAGGGTGTAAAAGAGATTTTCTCAGCAAAGCGCCGCTGGATGCTTATAGCAACGGTACGCTGTGGACTTCCGCCAGTGATGCCACTGCCGCGCTCAACGGCTGCTACCATGGCTGGGAAAGCGGCTACAATATTATCTACAACGATTGTTTTACCGACAATGCATACGATCAATATCCCTGGGAAGGCTACGAGCCGGTAACGCAGGGCAACGCCACTCCCGTAAATACAGGATCTGCCGACAGATGGGATTATAAGACCATTCAAAAATGTAACTGGTTTCTGGAAAACATTGACAATACCCCAATCGATCCTGCATTGAAAAAAAGGATGAAAGCAGAAGCCAGGTTCCTGCGGGACTACCAGTACTTTGCTATGAGCCAGGTATATGGCGATGTTCCGCTGGTACTGCACACCGTATTGATAGACAGTGCTAACCTGGTGCGCCAGACGCCCCGGCAGGAAATAATAAAATTCCTGCTGGCGGAAATGAACGCCATTGCCGGTGATCTGCCACTGAGCTACTCCACTGCAGACCAGGGACGCATCACGCGGGGAGCGGCACTAGCGCTCGCCGCACGTGTCCAGTTGTTTAATAATGATTACACGGGTTGTATTGCCACCTGCAAGCAACTCATGACCTCTCCTTTCGCCTACGATTTATATAACAACTATAGTGACCTGTTCCGTCCTTTAGCGATGGGCAACCAGGAAGTAATACTCGATATACAATACCTGAAAACGTACAATACCTTTGACGGCCTCGGAGTGCTGCCTCCTAATTCCAAGAGCGGGCAAAGCTCTGTTGCCATCACCCAAAACCTGGTGGATGCTTATGAAATGAAAAGCGGCAAGACCATCGACGATCCGGCGTCCGGTTACAACCCGGTACAACCTTATGCCAACCGGGATCCACGCCTGGATGCAACGATACTACGTCCGGGGTTAAAATGGGAAAACAGTTACTTCGATCCCCTGGGAGAAAAGTCTCCCGATTATTATCAGAACGGTAACTGTCCCCCCACCGGCTATATCTGCAAAAAATTCATCTCTCATCTCTCGGAAGATTTTGATGATATCTGGAATGTGGGATTAAACTTCATGGTCATCCGTTATGCAGAAATACTCCTCTCCTATGCAGAGGCGAAAATAGAAGCAGGGCAGATAGATGCGTCCGTGTACGAAGCCATCGATAAAGTACGTACACGTGCGGGCATGCCCACTGTAGACCGTACCATCTATAACAACCAGGCAAGCCTCCGGAAACTGATCCGGCGTGAACGGAGAGTGGAATTTGCGTTGGAAGGTTTACGCTGGTATGATATACAACGCTGGAAGATTGGAGACGAAGTTATAAAGGGGCAGGTGACAGGTTCCCTGAAAGGTACAGTAGACCCCAATACCGGCGCATTAACGCTCGATCCGTCGTCGAGAATAATGGTGGGCAGCCCACGCAATTTCGATCCCGCCAAACACTATCTCTGGCCTATTCCTCAAAAGGAAATCGACCTGAATAAAAACCTGAAACAAAATCCCAATTACTAATCCGTGTGTAATTGGAGATAGCGCATGTAGTGATAGTACCTGCGCGAAGCGCAAAGAAGCCGGCTCAAGTCAGAACCGGCTTCTTTGTTTGCCCCAATAAATTATCAACCGTCAGTATGAAATATTTATATGAAAGTTTCACATTTCCCCCAGATCAATCATTTACTGCAAAAAAAGATATACTTGGAAAAAGAGAGTATAATACACTTCAAAGTCACGTAGATTTTGAAATTATACTATTGGAGAACTACAAGGGCCGAATGCTTATCGGCGATCATATCGCTGATATTAATGGAGCAGAGTTGGTACTCTTAGGCAGCTATCTGCCACATTGCTGGCAATACCATCGTGTACGGGATTGTACACAGCTTCCAATTGCTTACATCGTACATTTTTCCCCTTATTTTATTGGCAGGGAATTCCTGGAGATGCCGGAGGCAAAGGAACTAAACCTATTGTTTGATAGGGCATTAGGTGGTATTTTGTTTTCTGGTGACACAATTAACCGGGTCCGGAAAATATTACAGCAATTATTGGAAGCAAGCGGGCTTTTAAAAATCATCCGGATGATAGAGTTGCTGGATGTACTTGCTCATTCGAAAGAAAATATAGTGCTCGCGTCACCTCTTTCAAAAATCAGGGAAGCCTCGGCCCACGATCAACAGCTTACGCGCATTTTTGATTATATATATAGAAATTTCAGGAATGACATCACCCTGGAGGAGACAGCAGCGGTCATTCATATGACTCCCAGTGGCTTTTGCCGTTACCTGAGAAAAAAAACAGACAAAACATTTGTCGAAATTTTAAAAGAGATTCGTATCTGTCATGCAGCTAAGCTATTATTGGCAGGTAAGCATAACATAGCAGGGGCCTGTTATGAAAGCGGGTACCATAACCTTTCTAATTTTTATAAGCACTTTAAAGAGGTAAAAGGACTCCCTCCCAGCAAGTTTTTAAAACAGTACCGTGCATTCCAGGAAATTTCTCAAAGCAATTCCATATCCAGTTGTTGATAAGGAGAAAGAAAATGATTATCCGGGGCCAGTTCTGTGATCAGGTAGTTGATCTGGTTAAGGTCGCATACTTTCATGCGTTGAGAAGAATTCAGTTTTTCTGCGATGCTGATGATGGCCAGTTTTTTAGCAGCGCGGATCATGGCTCTTTTTACCTGTACCACTTCCCAATCAGAATCTGTCATGCCATCCTGTACCGAGAAGCCGTTGGCGCCCAGCAGGCAAAGGTCCACCTTAATATCTGCCAGCTGGTTGATCACACTCGCGCCCATATGTACATGTGAGCTGGGTGAAAGCTGGCCACCAATGCTGATAACGGTAAGATTGCGGTGTTCCACCAATTCCAGTGCCACCAGGGGGCTGATAGTAAAAAAGGTGGCGCGCAGGTTGTCGGGGATACTCTTCGCCAGTTCAATCATGGTAGTGCCGCCACCGGTAAGTACCACCATATCATTCTTCAGGAGTTTAATGATCTTTTGGGCAATCTGTTGTTTTGCCGCCTGTGCATACACGGCATTATCTGCATTAAACGGATAATGAAAAGAGCGGCTGATGGCACCGCCATGTACTTTTAACACCTTCCCGTCTTCCGCCATCTCTTTCAGGTCACGCCTAACGGTATCTTCCGAAATGTTCAGCATAGCGCTGATATCTGTTGACAATACTTTATTGTGGAGATTGATCTGCCTCATGATAAAGGCCTGACGTTCGTCTTTCAACATTAGTGGAATATGTTTTTAAACCGGCACAAATTTAAAAAAAAGTAATCCAATCTGATTATGCGTGTTTTAGCATGTTTTAAATATAATAAAAACGCGTTTAAACAGATATTAATACAAAATATCGCATTTGTGTTATATATTCATGCAATAAAACGCAAATACCTGCAATAAAATTGCAGTGAAGTTCCGTGAAAACGAATCCTGTAGACTAATAAATCTAAACTTATCCAAAAATAAAGCATTGTAATTCAATTTATTGTTAGCATAACCACTTGTTCAACCAAAATTCAAACCATCCCAACATGAAAGAAAGGATACTCATCACTTTCGTCTTCCTGCTGTTTTATGCCGGTTCCTGGGCCCAGAGCATTTCAGGTACCGTGATAGATAAAAGCAGCCAGGAACCCATTATAGGGGCCACTATTTTAGCCGGTAAAACCGGTACTGTTACTAATGCAGAAGGGAAATTTACACTGCGGGTACCAGCCGGCATCACTACCTTACAGGTAACATTTGTAGGTTACAAATCACAAACGCTTCCTTTAAGCACTACAAAAGAATACCGGATCGCCATGGATCCTGATGAACATTCGCTGGAACAGCTGGTCGTGGTAGGCTACGGCAC
Organism: Chitinophaga eiseniae; assembly: GCF_012641265.1. Classification (GTDB taxonomy): domain Bacteria; phylum Bacteroidota; class Bacteroidia; order Chitinophagales; family Chitinophagaceae; genus Chitinophaga; species Chitinophaga eiseniae_A. The sequence continues at coordinate 1,650,086 of NZ_JABAHZ010000001.1, forward strand.
CCAACGAAAAGCCAATCTCACCGGGGCTGTGACCACCGTAGATGTAGCCAAAACTATGCAAAGCAGGCCCATTACAGATCCATCCAAAGCCTTGCAGGGAATTGTTCCCGGCCTCAACATCACCTATTCCAATGGAGGACTTACCCAGTCACCCGCCATCAACATTCGTGGTGTTGGCTCTGTGAACGGAAGCGGACGTCCGCTGATCCTGGTCGATAACGTAGAAACGCCCGACCTTACCATGATCAACCCCGACGATATCGAAAGCATTTCCGTCCTGAAAGATGCTGCCTCTACTTCTATTTATGGCGCACGCGCCGCCTTCGGAGTAGTGCTTATCAAAACGAAAACAGGCCTCCGCAATATGCCTACCAGGGTACGTTACTCCAACAACTTTGCCTGGAGTACCCCCACTGCCCTCCCCAACTTTGCAGACCCGGTAAAAGAGCTGACAGGACTATACGACGCCGGTGTGCGTGCAGGTACTACCTCGCCGGAGTTATTCGGTATGCAACTACTCAAGTTGCGCGATGGCATCCAAAACTGGCAGCAGAAATACGCAAATAACCGCAAAGGCATTGAAATGGTGCCGGGAGAAGATTTTGAAATTGATCCCAATGGCGGCCCTGCTTATTTCTACCGGGTATGGGATGCGAAAGACATGATGCTGAAAAAATATACGCCACAGCAAATTCAAAACATCAGCGTACAGGGCGGCAGCGAAAAGATATCCTACTACATGTCCGGTGGATACAGCAACTCCGGCGGCATCCTGAAAATGAACCCGGATAACGTAAAAAAATACAACATCACCGGTAGCGTCAATGCGTCCGTTACCAAATGGCTGGACATGGATGTGCGCATGATGTACCGCAACTTTGAATACGACTATCCCTACCAATACCAGAACTACTTTCAGTACATGTGGCGCTGGGGCGCATACTTCCCCTACGGCACCTACCAGGGAAAATATTTCCACCACACACCGGGATACCTGGCAAACGCCAACACCAGCACCGTTACCGACAATTATACCCGCGTAAACCTCGGCGCTACCCTGAAGCTGACAAAAAATCTGAACGTTCGCGCAGAGTATACCATCGGCCGCGATAATATCACCCGTCACGATGTAGGCGGCAAGGTAATGGCATGGGACTTCTGGGCTGCCGGTATGCCATTCAACAATATTGCTTCAGCCTCACAGGATGTGGTAGGCTATGCCGCCGGCAACTATAAAGTGAACACATTTAACCTGTATGCTACCTATGATAAGCAACTAAGTGCCGATCACCAGTTGAAATTTATTGCGGGCATCAATGCGGAAGACGTGGATACCCTGAACTACAGCGCCTACCGCCGCAATCCACTAGACCCTACCAAAGCGGAAATTCCGCTGGCCAGCGGCGACCAGCTTGTATCGGGCAGTCACCTGGCGAATGCGTATGCGGGATTTTTTGGCAGAATCAACTATAGCTACAAAAATAAATGGTTACTGGAATTGAATGGCAGATACGATGGCGCCTCCTCCTTTCCCCTGGCCGACAGATGGGCCTTCTTCCCATCTGCTTCTGTGGGATACCGCCTCACAGAAGAGAGATTTATGGACCGTTTCAAAAAGGTATTGTCTGATATGAAGATCAGGGCATCTTACGGCTCCCTGGGCAACCAGGACATGGGCGGGAAATGGTACGTACCTGCTATGACCACCAATACCCAGGTCAACTGGATGAATGGCGGAAACTATGCTTCCGGCGTAGGCGCTCCCCGGGCAGTAGCAGCATCCCTTACCTGGGAAAGAGTACGTTCCCTCGATATTGGTACCGACATCAGTCTGTTTAATAATCATATAGGCGTTACCGTTGACTGGTACCAACGCAATACCGACAATATGCTTACCAACAAAGCCGTACCGGCTACCTTTGGTACAGATGCCCCCCGCGAAAATGATGGCGCTCTTCGCACCCGCGGCTATGAAATCGGAATAGATGCCAATTACAATATCACCAAAGAATGGGCATTTTATGGCTCCGTTGCTTTCTGGGACAGCAAAACAATGTTTACAGAATGGAATAACCCATCCGAATTATTATCGCTGAACTATAAAGGAAAGATGCTCGGAGAAATATGGGGTTTTGAAACAGACCGCTATTTTACGAAAGATGATGACCTTAGTAAACTACCCGATCAGTCGAAACTGGCAGACGGTAACTTCGTATTCGGCCCGGGCGACGTTAAGTATAAAGACCTGGACGGTAACGGCGTCATCGACGGTGGAAAGGTGACGCGCAGCAACCACGGCGACCTGAAGCTACTCGGCAACTCTCTCCCCCGCTACCAGTATAGCTTCCGCCTAGGCAGCACCTATAAAGGATTTGACATCGATGTATTATTCCAGGGTGTGGGTAAAGTAAATTACTGGGGACTGGGAGATGTAACCCTGCCGCTGTACCGCGCCGGTGATATCATGTATGAACACCAGCTGGACTACTGGACGCCCACCAACACCAACGCCTACTATCCGCGGCCATATCCCGGCAATGCCAATGGTAAAATTTCCGGTTTATTGTCCGGCGGCAACAACTTTTATCCGCAATCGAAATACCTGCTGAACCTCGCCTATCTGCGCCTGAAGAATATCACGCTGGGATATACCCTGCCCACCAGTATCACTAAGCAGATCCATCTGCAACGATTACGGATATACGGCAGCGCACAAAACATTGCCACCATTTCCAATGTAGGCGTACCACTGGATCCGGAAATCACTACCGGCGAAGGAAACATTTTCGGCAGAACGTGGCCGTTTCAAAAAACCTGGTCATTCGGATTACAGGTCACCCTTTAAACTAACAACCCATGAAAAAGCGTATATTCTTACCAGTTATATTAACAAGCCTGATGACAGTCGTTGGCTGTAAAAAATATGTAGACAAAGGCTTACCCGATCAGTTTGACGACAACACCTTTTGGCGGTCGGAAGATAATATCCGGTCGTACAACTGGCCATTCTATGAAAACTTCCTGGGCTATGGCAATGGTAATAGCTTTGGCGACTTTTACTTCACCTCTTTTTCCGATGACCAGGCCAGCACGGCTTTCACAAAATTCACACAAAACGTCCCGGCCAGTTCCGCCGCCTGGGACTTTAAAGATGTCCGCAAAGCCAACATCATGCTGGAAAGAATAGACCAGGTACCTATTTCAGATGAAGCTAAAAATCACTGGAAGGGCGTTGCGCGTTTTTTCCGCGCCCTCGTCTATTTTAACCGCGTAAAAGATTATGGAGATGTGCCCTGGATAGGAAGATCGATGGACATCAGCGACACTGCCTATATCTATAAACCCCGTGATCCCCGCACCGTGGTGATGGACAGTGTACTGGCAGACCTGGATTTTGCCACCGCCAATATCAGGGTAAAAGACCAGGACAACACCATCAACCGGAATGTTGCCCTGGCGCTCAAATCACGGATATGCCTGTACGAAGGCACCTGGCGTAAATATCATACCAACCCGCAACTTGCCGGCGCAGCCAAATTCCTGCTGGCGGCCAAAGATGCCAGCGAAAAAGTGATGGCATCCGGCGCCGTGTTAAATGCCGATTATGTAACCACTTATAACTCACTCGACCTCGCGGGTAACAAGGAAGTACTGCTATACAAAAAATATCTGCCTGGGTATCTTACCCACTCATTGATAGGCTACCTAACCAGCAGCACGCCCATGGCAGGCCCCAGTAAATCGGCCATCGACGCCTTTCTCTGTTCAGACGGATTACCCATCGGACTATCGCCACTCTACAAAGGCGATGACAACCTGGCAAATACCCGCACTAACAGGGATAAACGCCTGCTCCAGTCCATTGATACGGTATTGTGCTACAACGGTAACCTGGTAAGTGGCCGCAGCAGCAGCACCGGCTATCGCCCTGCCAAATTCCTGCAGCCCGCTGTAGCCAATGTGCTGGCTCCCTACAACGATACAGATGCCCCCCTCTTCTGGCTGGCAGAAGTACTGGTAAACTACGCGGAAGCCGCAGCGGAGCTGGACAATCTTGGCCAATATACTTTTTCACAGGCGGATCTCGACAAATCCATTAACCTGCTCCGCGTTCGCGCAGCCATCCCTCCGCTGCAGTATAAAGGTGCGCAACAAGTAGCGGTGAATGGCGCCACCTATACAGATCCCGCCAAAGATGCGACGGTACCTTCCCTCATCTGGGAAATCAGGAGAGAAAGAAGAACAGAATTACTATTCGATGGCTTCCGCTTCCAGGACCTGATGCGCTGGGCCAAAGGCAGCTATTTGAATACCAGCAACAAAGATATCTGGCGCGGCGCTAAAGTGCCCGACAATGGAAAAGTGCTGAGAGATGCAGATGGTTATATTATGCCCTATACCGCCACCACTGCTCAACGCACATTCATTGACCCCAAGAATTATTTCCAGCCGATACCAAGCGGACAGATAGCCTTGTATCCATCCGGTAATTTATCGCAGAACCCGGGCTGGTAGCAGCATGCGTTATTAAAACAAGGCAGCCGTTTCTGACGATGGTCAGAAACGGCTGTTTTGAATGTTGTTATGTTTTATACCTATTGCTTCTTCCCGGTCTTTTTAAACTCCGTAGGGCTTATCCTGTTATACTTTTTAAAAGTACGGTTTAGATGACTTTCGTCCGTAAATCCAAGCTCATAGGCAATCTCACTCATACGCATATCACTGTGCAATAGCCTGGTTTCCACTAATCTGACTTTGTAAAGAGTAATATAGCTTTGTAATGTTTCACCGGTTTGCTTTTTGAAATACCTGCCCAGGTAATTTGTTGAAATATTAAAATGACGGCTTAAATTTTCAGTTTTAAGCTTCCCGGGTTCAAAAATGTTCACCTGTATATAATTCAATATTTCCAAAATAGGTTCACCTGTATTTTCCTTTATATTCTTGGGCAATTTTAATGCAATATTTCTTGCTACAACAGTAATGATGGTACTGACAATTTGTTCTGAAATGCGTGTATAATATATCTGTTGCCTGGTCTGTTCATCAAGAATAGCATTTACCAGTGAAAAAATAAAAGGTTTGTCTGTTTTATTTTTTAAGATACACCCTGGCCTATGGCTGGCATTTTGTAAAATATATGCCACGTGTGTTACCGTATCCTGATCCCTGCCTGATTTTTCCCTGATATATGATTCATTAAATCTTAGAAAAAAGAAGCTGGTTTTCTGGTCAATGTCAAAAGAGTAGATGTCCTGTGGGGTTAATAAAAACAAATTTCCTTTCCGGTAATTAAACTGGTGATTATTGACAAACTGTACGCCGGTCCCTTCCATAACATAGATCAGTTCAAAGAAATTATTGCGCTTTAAAGGCTTTTCGAAGCACTGTAATTCCTTCCATTCAATTTCATATTGTTGGTGTAAAGTTTCCCGTCCCATGTTATAAAAATACAAAATTAGCGCAATAATGTACAACTGGAGCAACACCAACCTTGTATATTTTTGTCAATATAAATTTTACTACAATGAAAATTTTAATGATTGGTGCGGGCGGCGCTATTGGTAAGATAGTTACAGCGGCACTGAGAGACCATGAAGTCATCACAGTGGGAAGAAATACCGGGGCTATTATGGCCGATATCTCTTCAGAAACCGCCCTGGAAAGTTTATTTAAACAGGTATCAAATGTTGATGCGATCATTTGCACTGCTGGCGATAGTATCACAAATAGCTTGTCTGCAATGAATAAAGCGCCATTCATGGTTGGTATTCAGCAAAAACTATGGCCACAGATCAACCTGGTACTTTCCGGCATGAAGTACCTGAAGGATAATGGTTCGATCACACTTATATCCGGAAAAATGGGCGAATTCCCTGCTAAAGGTTCGTCGGGAAAAGCATTTGTCAATGGCGCGATCAATAGCTTTGTAATGGCTGCGGCGCAGGAAATGCCCAGGGGAATAAGACTGAATGTTATCAGCCCTTCTAAAGTTTCGGATATTGGTGGGGATGAATTAATAGCCGCTTATATTAAATGTCTTGAAACAGCAATAAACGGGGAAATCATAAGAGTCGGTTACAATAAACAATAATTCAAAATGAAGCATATAGTATATCTAATCTTTGCGATGTCTTTCTCTTTTGCACAGGGACAAGATAATAAAGGAATGTCAATTTATCAGTGCCAGAAACAATTTTGGGGCACCTGGTCGCTTGTCTCGGTTGAAAATATAAAGGCTGATGGCAGTAAAACTTCTCCCTATGGCGAACATCCCGTAGGAATGCTCATTTTTACAAAGACAGGAAAGTATGCGATCCAGATATTAAAGGCCGATCGAAGTAAAGTGCTGGCCAATGATAAAGATAAGGCTACAACGGAAGAAAATACAGCGTTAGTGCGGGGAAATAATTCTCATTTTGGCACCTATACGATTGACACAAACAAACAAATCATTGTATTCAGTGTCCAGCATGCGTTCTATCCAAATTGGGAGGGAATGGCGCAAGTGCGCACCTATTCATTGAAAAATAACCTGCTGACGTATACTGTCACTACACCTACAAGCGGAGGGGCTGCGGTGGCGAAAGTTGTATGGAGGAAAGATTAGCGGGTGGCTCATGCCGTATGCGTAAACAGATAATTTTAAACAAGTCCGAATCTAGTCGCCACATCTAACAATCTTTTCAGATTTTTACCGGCATTTTCAAATTCCCGAAAATCTGTTTCATCTATAGAAGTAAACGGAAACACCAGTATTTTTCTGGACGTGAGCTCCCCTAATAGATCAACTGGATCGACATTTTGATCAAAGGATTCCTTTAAAATTTTTTCAAAAATACTCTTATATAGAATAAAAAGCGGTGCTGATTTCCCGTCCGAAAGCCAAAAAAGAGATTCACCTACCGGAATTGCGCGAAAGAAATGTTTACATCCCAGCATCATTAGATCTACCCCTCGGCGGTGCGCCCAAATAATCTGTTGCAACAATTGATTCCTGGAATAACCCGGAGTAAAAGAGTGTTTTTCAGTGCAAATAACTATAAGATCATCCTGGTTCTCTTTTGATAATAATATAATATCTCTTAGCCAATTCCAAAATTCAAATCTTCGTTGTAATTCGGTTACTGATTTACTAACCTGATAAAACAATTCAAATTCACTTCGATTTTCAAATTCAATGACAAGTCTTGCTTTTTCCTCAACACTTGAAACAAAGGCATAGACTGGAATTAAAACGTCCGAAATATCAACATCCTGTCCGGAATCATTATCTCCCTGAAAATCCTTAACCACTTTTATCAATATATTCATCCAATCAGTACTTGCTTCAAACAATTTGCTTACTCTGCCAAACTCTCCATTACCAGGTGTTATATCAGAATATCCAAACTCTGCCTGCTTAGATACTGGTGCGCTTATAAGATATTTTTCCCGGGTAAGTGCTGCTATTTTGAGATCAGCATCATCGCCAACTTCGAAGGGCGCATGAAGAATTACTTCATAAAATCTCTCATAAATAATAAGAAATTGTGCACCGGTAAATTTGTCAATCCAGAACAAGCTATCGCTGACAGGTATGGCATTATCGAACCAGCTAACAGCGCCAAGCAGTATATCTCCGTCCCTATTAGCACATTCCTCAATACAACAGTTCAAATATTCCGGAGAATAATTCCCGGTAAACTCATGATCGTCTTCACAGATTAGAACGTATGATAACCCCTCATCTTTCGCACAGGCAACAACCCTTTTTATGCTCAACCATAGCCCCACCGCCCCAATCGAATGCTCGCTGGCTTCGATCAGCTCCATAGCAAACTCTTGTTTATTTAAGAATTGTGACTCAATGTGTTCTTTTCTATCTACGCGATGTTTTAAGTTAATTACACGGGTTGGGATGGGTTGAATCATATACATCTTGTCTATTTATCAAGCAGGTTGTGACTCCTGGATTGACAGCAATAAGGCATTCTTTCTGACTTCTTTTATACATACTATTTGTCCTGGCGTAACAATGACATTATCATCAACTCCAATGTTCGCTGATTAGTCTCGTCAATACGGAACTTTCTGAAGATTATCCTTCCTGATTTGTCAATCAGGAAATTTTCCGGCTCACTTTTTACACCATAATATTTGTCTGCAAAGGCAGATGTACCTCTGAGGGGAATGAATGAATATTTGTTATTCTTCATGATGGCTGGAACGACGTCATCCTGTTCCGGAACTACATTAACGCCAATATAAACCAGGTCTTTATCCGCTAACTTATTAACTACAGCCTCAAAATATGGGAACTCGGCTCTACATGGACTACAACCCGGGTACCAGAACGTCAATAATACTACTTTACCTCTAAGATCACTTAACCGCAACGCTCCGTTACCAGAATAGCGTCCAAGTTCGAAAGGATATGCATCAACCGCAGAGCGATCCCTGATAACCGCTATGTCATTATCGAGCTGCTGCTTATTCCTTCCTATTCTATTCCCATATGCCTCAAGTGCAGCATAAACCTGGTCAGTGGGAAAATTCGCATAAACAACTATCAGACTATCATAAGCACGTTTTACTTCACCAACTCTATCCAAAAAATACGCTTTCTTCAACGCCAGAAAGTCCCTTAGATAATTAAATCGGGGAAGTTGCAACGCTTGAAGTTCTATATTAGCTTGCTTGTAATCTTGCACCGCCGAAAGGCTATCTATTCTGATTAATCCTTGCACAAGCCGCTTCCTGATTCCCCACTCTCCTTTCTCCCCCATCTCATTTATTAAGTCTGCTGCTTTAACAAGATCAGTTTGTAAGTAAATATCAGCCAATGTAACCATGCCAGCAGCAGATCTATCAAATTTCTCCGGAGGATAGTATTTACGAAGTTGTTCAAAATAATTAATCTTGTCGCGTACACGCTTACTATGCAAGGCCAATGAATATAGCAGCTTAGCACCGTTTGCATTATCGGGAAAACGCTTAACAAAATCAAGTACCTTCAGTTTATAAATGCTATCATTTACATCTTGCGATGACATAACTTCATAAGCGGTATAATTAGCATTCAATGAATCAGCTAGTGTAGCTTTGTGCGAATACTCTCTTGATAAATCAGTTTCTCCCCTCATCCAGGCATCCCCCGACAGCATAAACCAAATTTTTCCGTTATTGGAATCCAACTTGCTGGCAGCAAGCAGAAACTTCCTTGCTTGTGGCATTTCTGCATTATAATAGGCTGTGCCGATTGTCAAAGGAATAATCTTGTTTTTGGGATTATTTTGTATCCACCTATCGTACTGGTCCACCAATAAAGGATTATTCAAGCCCAAGGCGTAAATGTAGACATTATGCGCCTTAACACTGTCCAAATTCCCTTCCACTACACCCTTTGCTATCGCTATTTCCTCTGCAGTGGCAGTCCCCATTCGAACTGGCACCTGGGCTGAGGTAATATTTTTGAAAAATACCAGGATCAAAATTATCCTGACAATACCGTTAAACATTTTTTTAATATCCTGACAAATACTGCCATTTGAAAATATTTCCGTCATAGCTAAAACCCCTTCAAACTGAATGTATTATAAAGCCCTTAGTTGCTCAAATCCAAGCTATATTACAGGGCAACCTAAAGTTGGTCGCCCTGTAATAAGTGCAAATTATACGCACACCCTAACATAATAATTCCCGTTGTCACACAATTGAGACTTACAAGATTGTCCATCGGGGCACTCTCCCAATCCATCTCCGCAATCGTTAGTACAATCCTTTGTACCGCCAGATCCGCCCATTACATGTTTCATTTGATCCCTGGTAAACAACTCTTTTGCACCCAATTCCAGTGCTTTTAATTTTAGCTTTTTCATAAATTCAAATTTGTTTAACTTGGTAAAGTAATTAATTGACAACTCAAAAATACCCGCAGTCGTGGCAGTATTTTTGCCATGAGAAAAAACGCTACCCTTCCTGGCAAACCTCAAATACATACGCCTCAGAAAAGCATAATTTATCATAATTACCAATAGTTCTTAGCTGGTCATTCGTTAGAAGTCGTCCCTCTTTACTAAATAAACTTCTAACCATCTGTCCTTCCTCTTCATAATAATATGTATTTCTCGCCCTATCATACTTAATTGGAAAACCCAATTCCTTCATTTCACCAATAACACCTGTCATCGCCCGTTTACATAATCCATTTTTACGGGCGAAACTGTCCAGATCTCCGGTCGCCCTCCTCTTAATCATAAAATCCATGTATTTTAATCGATTTATATGCTTTAAAATCGCCATTAAATTAGAAGTTTTATGGGTACATAATCTGAAACATTCTACGCAGACTGTAAATATTTCCGGGCTTTACCTGGTAAATTCCAGGCAGCTGAAAATATCTGCTTTCTCCATTTGCATCTATTGTTCAAAAAAATCGGAGTAAATCCTATCCACCATATATGGAATACCGTATTGGCTTATACATGTAAAAGGTTAACATGAAATAGGATCATTACTATTGCAGTTCAAGATGGGTCAACTATTGTTTGCATAACATATGGAATTAAATGAGTTATTAATAGGGCTTAAACTATTCCGTGGGCAACACTTATTTTATTCTGGGTTCTTACCGTAGTACTAATATAAAAATAGATAAATACACAACTAAAAATGTACGTTATTTTGACCTTTGCTTATGTTTTTTTGATCCAATAACAAAATAAAAAACTCCGCCAGTTAAATACCGGCGGAGTTGACTATCGCTTTACCATAATATTTTACAGATAGTTATTGATAATATTCTCAATATATTCCTGTCTGCCGCTTCTTACTGCCGGCTCTCCATTAGCTACCGCATATGCGCGCAAGCTTTCCAGGGTAGCCTGTCCTGCTTCAAAAGTTTTTGCTGCTTCCGTATCGAAAGAAGCGTAGCGCTCCTGGCGGATTTGCTTATAAGCACTTTTCTCCAGGATGGTATCAGCGGTGATGAGGGCGCGTGCGAAATTATCTACCCCACCGATATGGGCGTAGAAGAGATCGGCCGGGTCGGTGGAGTTCCTCCTGATCTTAGCATCGAAATTGATACCACCTCCCTTGAAGCCACCTCCTTCGAGGATAATCAACATAGCCTCGGTAAGTTCATTGAGGTTGGTAGGGAACTGATCTGTATCCCAGCCATTCTGGTAGTCTCCCCTATTGGCATCAATACTTCCCAGCAAGCCAGCATCAATAGCTACCTGCAGTTCGTGCTGGAAAGTATGTCCTGCTAAAGTAGCATGGTTTACTTCGAGGTTGAGTTTGAAGTCGTTCAGCAGGTCGTATTGACGGAGGAAGCCGATCACCGTTTCCGCATCATAATCGTACTGATGCTTGGTGGGCTCACAGGGTTTGGGTTCGATAAAGAAGGTACCGGTGAATCCATTCTTCCGTGCATAATCTCTTGATGCCTGCAGGAACCTGGCCAGGTGTTCCTTTTCCCGCTTCATATTAGTATTCAAAAGACTCATATATCCTTCCCGGCCGCCCCAGAACACATAATTCTCCCCTCCAAGGGCTATTGTTGCATCAAGGGCTGCTTTCACCTGGGCGGCTGCATGGGTAAGTACATGGAAATCCGGGTTGGTGGCTGCTCCGTTCATGTAACGACGATGGCTGAACAGGTTGGCAGTACCCCATAATAATTTAACACCGCTTTCCTGCTGCTTTTGCTTTAGGTATTGCGTGAGCGTTTGGAGGCGTTTTTCGTTCTCTTCAACGTTATTGGTATAATCCACCACGTCCACATCGTGGAAGCAATAATAAGGCAGACCAAGTTTGGTAATCATTTCAAAAGCAGCATCCGCTTTGTCTTTTGCCCGCTCAACCGGGTCGGTATTTTTATCCCACTCAAACAGGTGCGTGGCTTCCCCAAAAGGATCAGCGCCTGTGCCATTAAAAGAATGCCAGTAAGCAACCGCAAAACGCAACCACTCTTTCATGGGTTTGCCGGCTACTACTTTGTTTTCATCATACCAGCGGTAAGCCAGAGGATTATCTGTACGTGGACCTTCATACTGAATAGCGGGAATACCGCTAAAAAATTCCTTCTTTCCTGTAACTATTTTCATATCCGTGATTTATTTTTAGGCAAATATTGTCTGAATTTAAAAAGTTGGCAACCGCTATTTTTGAAATAAAATATGCTATCTTATCAACAATGCGTAATATTTGGCATTTTATATGATAAAATGGGCTATCTGCCGGGAAAATGAAAACGATTCTTCAAAAAATCACCAATGATGCCAGCCAGAGCTTTGCCTGCCGGGTTTATCAAACACCCCAGTTTGAAACCAACTGGCATAAGCATGCTGAGTATGAGCTGATCCTCATCCAGAAAGGACATGGCACCGCCATGATAGGGGATTATGTATGCGATTATTCCGTTAACGACCTGTTTTTTATAGCCGGCAACCTGCCACATTGGTTCAGGAAAAATCATCCTAAAATGACAGGCGCCGCCCTGGTCATACATTTCACTAACGACTGCTGGGGCGAAGGACTACTGCAAATGGCCGAAATGAAGGCAATACAATCCTTGCTGCAAAAGAACAACGGGATACAACTGGAAAAAAACCTGAAAAAAGAGGTAATGGAGAGCATGCAACTGATCCATCGCAAAAAAGGCTTTGAAAAACTCATGCTATTATTGCAGTGCCTTCACAAAATGGGGCTTTCCAAACAATATAAAATACTCACGGAAGATTTCACCGATACCAGCAACGTGGTAAATCCCGTCATCGAAAAAGTCATTGATTTCTCTTTTAAACACTACCAGGAAAAAGTTACCCTTAAACAAGCGGCAGCCATCGCTAACATGAGTATACCCAACTTTTGCCGTTTTTTTAAGAAGAATATCAAAAAAACCTATTTTGATTTCCTGAGAGATTTGCGGATCAGTCATGCGTGCAAATTGCTTACTTCCAGTAACCGATCAATTCTGGATATATGCTATGAAAGCGGCTATAAAAGCTGGGCCCATTTCAGTAAACAATTCACGGAAGTAAAACAACAAACGCCCAGTCAATACCGTAAAACATATTTACCTTAAAATTAACCGGTAAAAGGGTGGATCACCTTCCGACAATCTTTTTCGTCACAAATTCATTGAAAAAGAAATCCCTGTAGATATTTCCGATAGGGATTTCATTTGTACCTATATATACCGTGTTATTATCCACGGAATCGATATGCTTAACATTGATGACATAAGACTTACTTACTCTCACAAACCTATCTTTGGGCAACTGGTCGTAGATTGTTTTGATATTCATCGCCGTCATCACCCTCTGATTTTCGCTGTGCATCACGACATAATCTTTTAATCCCTGAATAAAGAGTATGTTATTGAAATAAATTTTAAAAATTCTCCGGTCTGCTTTCACAAAGAAAAAGTCGTCTGCCACCTGTTCAATATTGTTATTAGCATAATCCGCCTTGAATAACTTGGAGTACGTATGAGCCTTTTCAACAGCCTTTTGAAAACGCACCGATTTTACGGGTTTTATCAGGTAGTCAATAGCATCTACTTCGTAGCTATCGCTGGCAAATTCAGAATAAGCAGTGGTAAAAATCACAAATGTTTCCTTTGGAATAGTTCGGGCAAATTCAATCCCGTTAATTCCCGGCATCTGTATGTCAAGAAAGATTAATTCGACTGTATTGCTTTCTATAAAACTTGTGGCGGCTTCAGCGCTGTTGAACGAACCGATTAAATCTACATCACCAGTTTGGTTAATCAGCATCTCTATGGCTTCTCTTGCCAATGGCTCATCATCTATAATAATACAGTTCATAATTTTATACGCTTACAGCTATGCCCGTCATAGCTTTATGGTTAAAGTTACACAATATCTTTCTGAGTCATCTTCGATATTCAAGCGATGCGTTGCCGGGAACAAAAGTTCCAGTCTTCGTTTGACATTTGTTAACCCCAATCCGCCTGTATTATTAACGGATTTAAGCATAGGTTTGGAGTTGATACATTTAAAGAAAAGTTCGTCATTTCTAACGTCGAAATACAGGTTTACATAAGACGATCTTGTTGCATCATTGTTGTGCTTCACAGCATTTTCCACAAACGAGATGAACAGCAAAGGAGGGATTTGCACGCCGCTTAAATCGCCCTCTTTTGAAATCAGGAAATCAAAACTATCCCGTCTTACTTTTTCCAAATTTAAAAAATCTTCCAGGAAACGAATATCTGAAGTCAGCAATACCCTATCTCTCGCACTGTCATAAAGTTGATAGCGAAGTAAATCGCTCAACTTCATCAAGACCTGCGAGGCCTTCTCCGGGTCCTTCTTTGTCAGCACATTGGCATTGTTCAGCATATTAAACAAGAAATGTGGGTTGATCTGATTTTTCAATTGCTCTAATTCTGCATAAGTCTTCGATTGTTCCAGCTCGTAGATCAATTGCTTATCCATCATTCCCTTCTGAAACAGTTTTATGGAAGCGGAAGCCGCTAGCAGCAGCACAGTCAGGAAGGAAAAAAGCGGGATATTCAGCCCATTTTCTTTATTAAAAGGATTAAAAAAATAACCACAAATAGCCACTACGACAAGGATACCCAGCACGGATAAGCAGTAGGCGATATTTCTATTCCTGAACAAAAGCTTCGGCACCAGCACATACATATTTACATAAAACAATATAATAAAATATAAAAATACCGCGATCGGGCTATCAATTACGGGAGTGCTATTGTACAAAACCGTACCTATAAAAACAATGAGCAGCAGATGCCGGAGTATCCTGAGGTCAGGTGAAATCAGGAAACGGAAAAGCACGTTTTCACTGATAAGTTGTTGATGGGTAAAATCATTCATCTATCAAATTGTATAGCACAAACTTAACAATAAATACTGTGGTCTGACCTGATTTTATACGAAAGTGCGTGCTTTTTATACGAAAGCAGGAGGCATTACAAAACGCATAAAACAAGAAATATATTTTGTAGTACCCCTGAGTACTTTGCTATAAAAGATACCGCGTTTGGTATAATTACAAAAAGGCGGTTATCCAAAGGGATAGTTTTGTGTTGAAATTGTAATTGTTAAATCGATTTTTAAAGGATGAGACATCAAATTATTTATACGCTGCTGCTTATAACCATTCCATTCAGGACCTATTCACAGGAGAAGGTCACATTGAGTGGCATAATCAACATGAAGACAAGCACCGAAACAATTATCGGCGCGAGCATTTTCATTCCCGGAGCAAAAGCTTCCACTATTACCAATTCGTATGGCTTCTATTCCGTTACGCTACCCAAAGGAGAATACACCGTCGTTATCAGCTGTGTGGGATTTGAAACTATTGAGGAACATATCGCGCTGACAGCAAATACCAGGAAGAATTTTTCGATGCTGGAAAAAAGTAAAAATTTAAATGAAGTAGTGGTAAAATACAATGGTTCAGCAAGCAACATCCAAAAACCGGAAATGAGTGTCAATAAACTTTCTATCTCCACCATCAAAAAGATGCCGGCAGTAATGGGCGAGGTGGATATTTTGAGAGGGATTCTGCAACTACCGGGAGTATCCAACGCACAGGAAGGAGCTACAGGCTTTAACGTCAGGGGCGGTTCAGTGGATGGTAACCTGATATTGTTAGATGAAGCCGTTGTTTACAATACTTCACACCTATTTGGATTCTTATCCGTTTTCAATGCGGATGTGATTAAAGATTTGAAATTGTACAAAGGTGGAATACCTGCCAATTTCGGTGGACGCACCTCATCTGTTTTGGATATTTATCAAAAAGAAGGGAACAACAAAACATATCACGTAACGGGTGGAATTGGTGCGATTTCGAGCCGATTATCGGCGGAGGGACCGATTGTAAAAGATAAAAGTTCATTCGTAGTGGCCGGCCGTACTTCCTATGCTCATTTGTTTATGAAACTGGCGGACAATCCCAACTCCATTTCCTTTTATGATTTGAATGCAAAACTGAATTTCAAACTCAATGACAATAACAGGATTTTCCTTTCGGGATATTTCGGAAAGGACAAAATGGATTTCAACAATTTTTTCAGCAACAATTATGGAAATTCATTCTTTAATCTTCGATGGAATCATATCTTTTCCGATAAATTCTTTTCCAATGCTTCGGTCATTTATAGTAAGTACGATTATGGCCTGAAGATAAAATATGTTGGCATTGACTGGGTGTCCGACATCCGTAATTACAACTTCAAGTATGATTTTAGCCATCACCTGTCTGATAAACTGGTGCTGAATTATGGCATCAATTCCATCTACTACCAGTTTAATCCAGGCACAATAAAGCCGATGGATTCCACATCGGCTATCAATCCCGACCAGATTGAAAAAAAGTATGCATGGGAAAATGCATTATATATCAGTGCCGAGCAACTTACGGATAAAATATCATTGACTTATGGACTGCGATACAGCTATTTCCTGCGGTTGGGAGAACAGCATGTAAATAATTATGCCAATAACCAGGCAGTGTTATTCAATCCCGAGCTACAAATTTATGAGGAAGGAAAGCCAACGAGTATAACGTATTACAATAAAAACAAAAAAATAATTGATTTTGGAAATTTAGAACCTCGTTTGGCAGTTTCCTTTGCTTTAAATGACGATCAATCTATTAAGGCGAGCTATAACCGGATGAGCCAGTACATCCATTTAATTTCCAACACTGCTTCCGTATCTCCACTGGATATCTGGGCGCCGAGCGACCAATACCTGAAGCCCGAAATTCTTGACCAGGTTGCATTAGGTTATTTCAGAAACTTCCGCAATGGAAAATACTCCCTGGAAACAGAAGCTTTCTACAAGAAAATTGAAAACAAAGCAGATTACATCGACGGCGCCGAATTGATTGCCCAAAAAGCCATAGAACAGGTACTGCTAAATGGGGAGGCAAGGGCTTACGGCCTCGAGGTGATGCTGAAGAAAAATACGGGTAGGCTGACGGGCTGGCTTTCCTACACACTTTCTAAAGCAGAGCAGCGCACACCAGGAAGAAATGCAGAAGAACCTGGTATTAACAACGGCAAATGGTATCGCGCCAATTACGATAAAACCCATAACCTTTCACTTACCGCCGCCTATCAACTGACGAAAAAATGGAGTTTTGGCGGCATTTTTACCTATCAAACAGGAAAAGCGGCCACCTATCCCATCGGTAAATATCAGTACCAGGGCATCACGATTGCGAACTACGGAGTGCGAAACGCTAACTCGCTTCCGGCTTATCATCACCTGGATCTATCCGCCACCTACACCCCAAAACCCGACAGTAAGAAAAGGTGGAAAGGTGAATGGGTATTCAGTATTTATAATGTTTACGGTAGAAACAATGCCGCCTCTCTTATGTTCGAGCAAAACAAAGAAACAGGGTTGAGCGAAGCAAAGAGGATATCCATTTTCGGTATCATACCGGGTGTGACTTACAATTTCAAATTCTAATGCTAACAAAAATGAAAAGTATACTTAAATACCTGGTTGTTCTGTGTTGCTTCTTTCTGCTGTCCTGCACAAAGGTAGTGAAAGTAGATCTGGAAACAGCAGCGCCGAAATTGGTCATTGACGCATCAATTGATTGGATAAAGGGCACGACAGGCAATGAGCAGAAAATCAAGCTCTCCACCACCACCGGATACTACAGTCCGGCATTTCCAACAGTTTCAGGAGCCGATATCGTTATAACAAATTCAACAAACACCGCTTTTAGCTTTATAGAAAAGCCCGGTACCGGAGAATACATCTGCTCCAACTTCCATCCGGCTATCGGGGAAACCTATACGTTAAAAGTAATTCTAAATGAGGAGATCTATACCGCCTCCGAGACGTGTATCGGTGTACCCAATATTGAAAATAATATTGAACAGAATAATAAAGGCGGATTTGGAGGTGATGAAGTGGAAATTAAATACAAGTACCAGGATAATGGCAATGAGGAAAATTACTACTTACATCGTATTCTGTCACCTGTATCAGTGTTTCCGGAGTATAAAGCCCAGGATGACCAGAACAGTCAAGGCAACCTCATGCAGGAATATTTTTCAGACAAAGATCTAAAGGCCGGAGACGCGATAAACATCAGACTGTATGGGATTTCCAGGAGATATTATGATTACTTCAGAAAACTGTTAGCGGCATCCGGGGCAGAGAATGGCCCTTTTCAGACAACGCCAGGTTCGGTGAGAGGAAATATTATCAATCAAACCCATTTCGCAAACTATGCTTACGGATATTTCAGATTATCGGAAGTGGCCGTAAAGGACTACACAATACAGAAATAAACGTAGATTAATGAAACAAACCAGACACAAAAAACCTGCGCAGTTGTAGTGCGCAGGTTTTTGTGTCTCCCGTGAGCCTTATCGTGCTATCCGCCACGCAGGCTTTGTTACTTTGAGATCTTTACAGTAATATTCTAAACTGTAAGACAGTTTAGCGTTTTAAACTATACTTCCATATATATTGAGACAGGGCTTCTTTATTGATGCTATTTACCATAAACCTCCATATCAGTCCCTTGATGGAACAAAAGTGAACCGTTTCTTCAGCCGCAAAAATGGCTTTTCAAAGAACCGGTAGGAAAGCACAGAAATAGTGACTGTAAAAATAAAAGCCGTTACAAACCCGACACTGTTTCTCCATTCGTACAGATGGAGGAATTTACTGAATGCTACCAATTCTTTGTTAAAGGTTTTATAAACAAGCCAAAAAAAGGAAATATGGAAAACATAAAGACCATAGGATATGCGGCCTAAATAAACAATAGGCCTGGGCAAAAACTTCTCCGGAAGCCCCAATAGACTTAAAAACAGTAAAATTACGCCGGTTAGTATCAACAGCCAACCAGTTACAGACTCAAATACATTTGACAAGTGGGGGGCATCGGCATGAATACCACACACCATGGATGCCACCAACCAACAACATAACGTGGCGAAAATCATAAAAAGACGTATGACCGGCGACCATTGCGGTAACTTGCCTTTTAAGTAAAGAGAAAGCAATATGCCCGCTGAAAAGAATTGGAATTGTACAAAGCTGTTAGTCCACGCACTGTTAAAATTATTTGTTGGATGCAACCCATAATAAATGATGCACACATAAGCGATACCAAAAAATAGAAAAGCGGCGATTTTCAATCCCAGGCGTCCTCCATAAGCAGCAAGCAACGGAATCAATATGTAAAATTGTTCTTCAACAGATATACTCCAAAGTGGATTAAGCGGATAAGCAGGAAGCCACTCTCTTATAGAAATATACCAGTTTCCGGCAAAAAGCGTAAAAGCCAGCCACGCCACAGGTGGCAAAGCAAATTCCGGGAAAAGAGGCGTTAAGAGCACCCATCCAAAAAAAACCAGGAAATAAAGCGGCCAAATACGCAGGATACGCCTGATATAAAAAGATTTCGGGTGCACTTTCCCCGTCTGCTCCCGTTCACGGGTCAATAATTCAGTTATTAGAAAAGCACTTAACAGGAAAAATACCGGAACCCCGAAATTACCGAGCAGACTTATATTATGAAACCAATAATACTTTGTTTGGTCAACAGGTGCAAGATCTAGCCGATGTACAAAAAACACACATAGAAAAGCTATAAAACGCAGGGCGTCTAATTCTGGTCGATAGTATCGCTGGGTTGTCATATCATTTACGTTATTCTACTATGCCACAAAATAGGATTTTATAAACAAGGATTTTGAGAATTTACGCAGGTCGGCAACTATTCGTGGTAAGTTACTTTTTTACGCAGTTTTTTGACCATTGGGAGGCATTTGGATGTTTTAGTATTATCAATAACATTTGTAAAAGCATAGAAGCCGCGTAAATCACGACTTATGCGCCGCCGAAACGATGACCAAAAAACTTATATCAGTACCCCGTAAAAGCAGAATATAGTGTATATTGAGATTTCGTTAACCATTGGATTTGCATAATGAAATATACTCCTCTTCTTTTTTGTCTTCTATGTTTTCATACTTTTTTATATGGACAACCTGACACCAGCCGGGAAGCATTGGCGGCTAAGGCCGGGTTTTGTCATCTACGGGAAGAGTATAAAACGGCTATCCGGTTATATGAACAGGCTTTCGCCATTAAAGCTCCTGATCCACTAGAGGCCTATAAAGCAGCAGAAGCCTATGCCCTCGACAACAATACGGAAAAAGCGTCTTATTATCTTCATATAGCCCTGGAAAAAGGATGGACAGAAGCCGACTGGCTTTTGTCTGACCCTTATTTCGACCACCTGCGCCAGACAGATCCCCGGCAATGGAAGGAAATAACGACAATAGCGATTGAACGGGAAAAACAATTGGAAAAAACGCTTCGGTTACCCCAGGTAAGAAAGGCAATCAATCAAATGGTGTTGAACGACCAGTTCCTGCGGCGTAAACGGGTACTGGAAAAACAGCCGCAACAAATAGCGCTGATAGACCGGCAAATACAGGCGTGCGACAGTACCAACCTGCTGAAAACGCAACAAATCATCCGCCGGTATGGATGGCCGCTTATCCGCGATATTGGAAAAGATGGACAAAATAACCTCTGGCTGCTGGTGCAACATGCAGATCAATATATCCCATTCCAGAAAAAAGCGCTTTCTCTGATGGAAAAATTCAAGGGTACTGACCAGATCAATAGTGAAAACCTCGCTTTTTTATATGATCGGGTACAATGCAATCTTAATCACCGCCAGTATTATGGTACACAGGTGGAGTGGGGAGAAAATGGAAGCGCCTCCGGATTCAGGCCAATCAGAGAAGAGGATAAGGTGAATGACAGGAGAAAGCAAATGGGCATGAGACCTTTAAGCCTATACAGCCTGACATATGGTTTCGCCTATACGAACATCGACCAGGTACAAGCCATGGCACAGGAGCAGGCCGCAACCATTCGCTGCAAAAACTGGATAGATTCTGCGCTATTATACTATAAAATCAAAGCATTTAGCCAAACCTACGACTATTACAATCTGGCATCTACGATACCCGACGGTATGAGCAATGCGGAAATGCACAATGCTGCCGTGCTATTTGCAAAAATATTTAACGAAACACACGAAGATAAGTACGCAGGCATCTCCACTGATTTTCTTTATCTGCTTTTTCTCAGAAAATACCTGACTGCTGGTATGTTAAAAAACGAGCCCGCTTTCCAACAGCTCCATCATCAAAAATGGAGGGAAATATCCGGACAATTGAAATAATCAGGGACTTATTTACTGCCACTGTTGGTAGTAAATACGTTCAATGCCGGACAATCTCACGATCGCCAAATGCGATCTTTATAGCGTAAATTAGGGCAAAAAAGAAAACCCCACGCTGAGCGTGAGGTTTGCAATCTTCCAGTGATCCCCTTGGGACTCGAACCCAAGACCCATACATTAAAAGTGTATTGCTCTACCAACTGAGCTAGGGAATCCGCTACCACCTTGATTATTAAGGGGATGCAAAAATAAGAATTATCCCATCACCACCAAATTTTTTTTCAAGAAAAAATAAAAATAACTTCGGCGACTATATGAAAAAGTACCTCTACCTCGTCACTGTAGCCGTGACCCTCTATGCTTGCAGCTCCGAAAAAAGATACGCGTATACCTACTCCCGCCGTGCCGACGGCGTACTGGAAACACACGAACGCGTAGAAGAAGGCGGCTTTAACATTCCCTGGAAAGTTAAAAAGAAGAAGCAGGCCGTTCACCCCAGCATGGCCTTTGTAGAGTCGGTAAAGGAATACCGGCGCACCTTTCAGCACTTTCCGCAGGATATGTGGAACCTCGAAAATATGAATGACCGCAGCAGGAATGCATTTAAAATCATGAAGGAAATGGGGTTCAATGAGCTGAGCCTCGACTATGTGTACATCGACTCCTTTGTGGTGGCATTTACGCATAAACCGGTGTATAACCAGAAACTGGGGCATACTACGCTCAGCGGACAGGATGTTACCGGTAAATTCATTTTTACCTACAACAGGGCTGATTCTTCTTTCAGCTATATCCGGAAACTGAACTAATCAATGCGCGCAGTGCGGCGAGATCTGGATCACTGCGTTGGGGCAATACCAGCGTATATACCATGTTGCCCGCAAGCTGGCTGACAGCTTTATACTGCATGAAATGCACAAAGGTAGAAAAAAGAAAACCCTCCTGCATATGCAGGGTACTGATCTCAAATAACGCCAGGTCGGTGGTGAGCCCTGTTTTTAATACCTTGGAAAGCGCTTCCCGGGCGCTCCATAACAATAACCCGCTTTCATAGTGTGTAAAAGGCAGCGACGCTACCAAGCCGGCTTCATGTGCCGCCAATGCAGGCAGTTCATGGTCCGGCCGAATCTCTTCTATATCTACGGCCATCGGATGCCACTCAGGATACACTACCGCAATAGCCTGTGGACCGCTATGCGAAATGCTTACCTGTACATTGTTGTGGCCGGGACAATCCAGCACCGGCTGTCCGAATACCCCAGGGCGGATACGTATCAACGGCGCAGCCACGCCCGTAAAATGAGAAGCCGCCAGCTTTGCAGCATGGCGGCCCAATAAATATTGACGCCGGGCAACACCGGCTAATGTAGTATGTTCATCGGCATGGAGAAAATGATCCTGCCTGGCCTCCAGCTCCTGTGGCGTCACAGCGGATATGGCTACCGATACCGGGAAAGACTGCCCCTTGCGGGTCACCATTACAGGCAGGTAGCTACTATTCGTCCATTCCTTCATGGCGTTGGTCTCCTTTGTCGGTTTTACTGCTGTTAGCTACCATCGTATTGATCGTATTGATCTCCTCTTTGGTGAAATAACGCCATTTACCTGGCGCCAGGTCTTTAACAGTGAAGTTCATGATACGGATACGCTTCAGCGCTACCACTTCATATCCCAGCACTTCACACATACGGCGTATCTGGCGATTGAGCCCCTGCGTTAGAATAATACGGAAACGGTTGGCACCCTCCTGCTGTACAAAACACTTTTGCGTTACTACCCCCAGTATCTTCACCCCGCTACGCATGGCTTTCACAAACTCCAGGTCTATGGGCTTATCTACTGTTACAATATACTCCTTCTCATGCTGGTTGCCCGCTCTCAGTATTTTGTTCACAATATCACCATCGTTGGTCAGGAAAATCAGCCCTTCCGAACGCTTGTCCAACCGCCCTATCGGGAAAATCCGCGACGGGTAGTTGACATAGTCGATGATATTGGTCTTATCCTTCAGATCCGTGGTACAGGTAATGCCTTTGGGCTTGTTGAGCGCAATATACACGGTGGATTTCTTCTTCTTCAACGGCTCCCCGTCTACTTCTACCACATCCCCATCCTTCACGCGGTTGCCTTTAGACGCAATGTTGTCATTGATCGTCACCCTACCCTGTTCTATATATTTATCCGCCTCTCTCCGGCTGCAAAAGCCGGTTTCGCTGATATATTTATTTACGCTGATATCCATAATACCCTTAAAATCTCCTGCAAATTACTTAAAACCGCGCAAAATGCCTTAGTTCATACTCAGCTGTTGCAGGATGGTAGGATCCTGGATGTCGGTGTCCCTTGCCAGCAGCAATACCTTGGATATGAGTTCGGCCGATTTAGGATCGTCGTCTATAAAGGGCAGGAATATCCGGCCACGGTGTTGGGAATGCACCGGTAATACCGACAGGTACCTTCCGGGCAGCTGGTGCGCTACCGCGCTGCCCAAATGCACGCTGTACTCGCCATGATGCCCCTTGATACGCGCGTGATTACCGGCAATCGTTACGTTATCTATTTTGAATAAACGCAGCGTTTCCGTCAGCAATACCCGCCTCATTTCAATGGAAGAATGACTGGCCTCCGGATCTACCCCGCCTACATGCGCCACACTGACTACCAGGTCGATATCCCGCATCACTTCACTGAATATTAGTGGGGAGATCTGTTCAAAAGCTATTGCCTTACCGGTTTTCAGGTCATGAAAAACGATGGTTTCCAATGTAGGGCTCTCCACTTCTGCCGGCGAAAACCAATCTGCCATGGCGTATATCTTCGCTACAAATCCTTCTTTGTGAAATACTTTCTGCAGTCCTTCTTCATAATCTACTTTCCAATGCCGCGATTTCAGCAAGGCTACAGTCTGACTAGGCTGTACCTGGTGCCCGGCATAACGGCGGGATACAGACTTCTCCGCCAGCTCATCTGCCACCGGCACATACAGTTCCCTGAAAATCTGCCGGAAGGGCTGTTGCAGCTCCTTCTCAAAAGCATACCGCTGATAATTACTCCACACGCCCAGTTTGTACAAGTCAACGCAATGCGCAATGCGCACCTCGTCACCTTCAGCAAGAGAGTATTCCTGTCCTTCCGGCGAACGTAATATGCCATTGTGGTAGAAACCGTGGCTTTCGCCAGATACGTATACCAGCTTTTCCAGGTGTTTGCTGATCACCGGGTGGCCAAAGAGATTGGCCAGCTCCGGAGCTAAAAAGGCATCTCCCCGTACCATGGCATCTTCCAGGGATTTCCGCGAACGGCTGAACTGCTCTTTCAATATCTTTCGATATTCTACCAGCTCCTCTACTTTCTTATCTTTTTTATACTTCGGCGGAATGGCCTTCAGGGGCTTATCACCTTTAAAGGCCACTACATCGGCTACTCCCGATTCATCTATCACCAGCCCGATGGTAACATCATTGTATTGCACCTGTGTTTCGCGGGATAATATCTGCTGTACCTGCCTGGTTTCCATGGCCCAGGTCAACCGAAGCGGATCTGCATACCCGGCATTGCGGGCCAGGTTCTCCATTGCAATGCGGATAGCCAGTGCTTCACTGCTTTGCTTCTGCGCGCCAAACTGCCGGCTCTCCTTCTTAAATTGTTGCAGGTATTCGTAACGGCTCAATACATCCTTTGCTGCATTCGCCTTGCTCAACGGAATCAGGCCATACATGCGCAGGTAGTCCTGGTCACGCTTCTCCTTTATCTTCTGGGTAACTTCCTTAATCCTGATATCGCCGGTGATAACGTCGGCGTATAAACGTGCACGCCGGTGTTCATTCCCATCGCTGATATATTTGGCGGCATCATATACTACCTGCCAGCGCTCCTTCCCTATTTCCTTATAGGCTTTCAGGAACCATTCCTTATCTACCGCTCCCGCTTTGAAATCAGTCAGGTCAACAGCCGAATAACGGGCAATTTCACTCTCAGCTTCTGCATTCTGCTCTGCCGCACCAGATGATTTTGTATGTGCATGCATCCACCAGATAACTGCATCTAACCCTTTCCAGTTAAGATATTGGCTCGCAAAACGCTGCCATTGCGGCGCATACACTGCCGCTTCAATCAACTGCTTTTCACTTGCTTTTATTTGTTTCACGGCCGCATTGAAATCTTCCTGCGTATCCGTTGGCAGCGGGAAGCATTTTTTTAACAATGAGCTAAACTGTTGCTGCTTGTTCAGGGCGGAATTATTATAAGTGTAAATATAACCTCTCGATAAGGCGGTTTTACCGAGACCGGTTAATATCTCCGTCAAACGCTGAATACCATATACCACTTTCAGTTCCTGTACAAACTGCGTAACCGGTGTAGCAGAATCGCCACGCTTCAACTCTATGTCCAGGAAATGCTGCCGCAGTCGCTCAAATAAAGGCGGCAGGAAGGCAAACGTGTTCATATAATCAAACACATTCCTGGCTGGCTTGGCTGCTGATAAGTGGCGGATATTTTCCTGGCTGATCATCCCCCGGTATAACTCGCTTTCACTGATCAGGCCCTGCTGGTAAGCATAACAGAAGATCGTAAACGGAGGCAGGCTGGAGGGAATGCTTTCCGGCAAACCGCTAAACTGCCGCCAGTGATATAATTCCCAGCAAATGCGGATTTCATCGGGCGTACAACGGTTAAAATTGACGCCCTGCAGCAGTTTATTCAACACTCCTACCGTTTGCCATCCCCCACGGGTATGTGGATATACCTTACCATCTGAATGGTACTGCAATACTTCCGGCGTAAACGAGGCAAACAAGCGGCTGCAGGCCCCCAGCACAAAAGCATTGCTCTGCTCAAACGGATGAATCAACGTCAGTGCCCCGATGATTCGTGATACCGGGTTGCTCCACCGGTAGTGATATTTCCCACGCAATTCTTCCGAAAACATCTGCTCCATAGTAGGATAATAAGGCCTGGTCAGTGCCAGCCAATGCGGCATCTGCTCGCCGTTATCTGGCATCACATAATTTAAGAGAAACAGATCTACTGGCTCCAGTTGATGATCCTGGTACCACAGCTCCCATACTTCCGGTAATGGATAAGCGGCATACTCTGCTTCCGGTGTTTCAAATCTATAAGTGTAGGGCTTGTTCTTATTTACCCCGTTAATCAGCAATACTTTCTGGCGGCTATTATCATATTGCTCTACTTCATATTCATAATCCCCATGCGCTTTAAATCGTCCATACAGGTCATCTAAAGCGGCACGTATCGTTTCCACCGGTTTCGAAAAACCATATTCGTTTTTACGCAGGCACTGTGCGTAGTAGTCATTTTCACCCACCACCGGCGCTATCACCGGGGTAATAGCTCCCGGGTCATACAGGCCGTAACCATTCTCAACATTATACGATAAGGTGTCCTCGTCGGCCGATAACTGTGCCAGCAACACTTCTTCCTTTGCTGCAATATTTTTCCGTTCCCTAAAGGCCGCTTCCCACTGATCGATGGCCGCTTTCAGCCGGCCTGCCTTTTTCAGCTGCACGGCAATATCCAGTCCTCCTAAACGCTGCTCGGCATCGCCCTGTAACAAGGCCGTGGCCGTAGCCATCACTGCTTCATCACGCTGCCGCAATATCAACTCAATCGCCTGTCCCCGGGCAGTGGCGCCCTTGCGTTTCAATAGCTCTATAAATACAGGCATCTCCGTTACGCTGAACTGCTCCCCGGTCAATGCCCTGAAGGCCACATTTACTACGTATTCGCCCCGGTCCCTCAGCAGGCGTATGGCCAGGTTGCGTTGAAATGGGGTCAATGCCAGGAGCTCCGTTTTATCTTTCCAGTAATAGGAAGAATGCTCCGGGAATACCAGTCGCGTCAACTGTTCCCGCAACGACACATCCATTTCATCGAAATACTGTAATACGATATCCAGGCGATCCTGCTTATCCAGCACCAGCCTGATCATAGATTCCAGCGCATTATTTGGATTGAACTTAATATTCATCCAGGAAAATACTTTGCCGGTAAATACCTGTTCTTTTTTGCTGCCACTGCGTTGCACAACGGCATGCAGGCGATCAAACAATCCCGGGAAATGTTCATTGTAACTTCTCGCGCTGCTAAACAACATACTATTGATCGCTGTTAAAGCCATGCCCAGCACCGCTTCCTCCTTATCTTCCAGGGCCTGGTAAAACAGGGGCATATCTATGTTGTAATACTTCGTTTCCCCGGCAAACTTCAACGCGAGGCAACGCTTCTCTGTATCCCCTTCTTCGAAGAGCCGCTTCAGCAAAGGTGTTACACCGGCAATGTCATATACTCCCTGTGCCCATAAGGCCGTGTACACGTCCATGTTATTTTTGCTTTCTACGGCTGCAGGTATCTGCGCAGGCGTTTCCAGGTATTGGTGTGCTTTTTCGAGAAACTGTTTTACAGTGGTTTCTTTTTCAGACTCCCAGCCTAAACCGGCCCACACATCTATCGCCCTTACTACGGAAGAAAAACGGGCCATTTTATGGTCCAGCAGCACTTTTATCATGTATCGCAAGGCAGGTAAACTGGTTTCATCCAGCGCTTCGAGAATCGTTTGCCGTAGCCCTTCCTGGCGCTGCGCTGCGATCAACAGCTTCTCTACCAACATCCAGGCTTCCTTTTTTTCACTGAGCAGCAAAGCTTTGATAACAGGCCGTGTTACTTTGCCTATACTGTCTTTATTGAAAATAATAGCCTCCAGGAGTGGCAGTAACCCCTCATGATCTTTATCTATCGCCGCTGCCCATAGCCGGAACAATGCGGGGTTCTGCAATACCTGGTCGTACCGTACCTGTTCAGGAATGCTCAGATCATAACAGGTAGTAACGGTTTTGGGCGTATACAACACCTGGTAAGCCTGTGGTAAGGTTGTTACCAGGAAATTGAGCTGGTTCACCAGGTACATTTCTCGGTCATGCGGTGCCGTAAATGATCTCCGGCCACTGGACGTCTGGTACATCTGGAAAGGTATTTTCTCCCATGCATATTTTACATACGCCGCCTTCTCTTCTCCAAATATATATACCAGTAAATTCCATGCCTGTGGAGCATTCCAGTCGCCTGGCGCCAATAATTCCGCCATGCGGTTATAACGTTGACTCTTATACGTAACCGGCTTACGGTATGCAAAATTGTCCGGCGGTTGCTCCTGGGGAGATTCATGAATAAACAGCCATCCTAATTCTGCCATTTCTTTGGTTAACAAGGGATGAGCGGCGCCATGGGCATACACGGCATCCAGTTCCGCTGTCATCTTCTTCAAATAATCAGGGAGTTCCCGGCTTTCCAGGAATTGTTTAGCATCCATAATAAAAGGTCTTTGCTATGAGTGATGGGTTAAAATAATGCTTCTCTACCAGATGCTGCCAGCGAGAAAGGTTAACCTGACAAAGGTAATAACTGTATGGCTATTTAGCGAAAAATGATCCGCTAATTTTTTAATTTCTTCGTCATCGATAAATACGGCAAAAAGCCCGTCGGCAAATGCCTGCAGCGCTGTTTCCTGCGCTTTTTCCCTGTCGGCTTTATGCTCATTGTAGATACTGCCAAAACCGGCTTTACCGGTGTTCACAAGATCGGCGACCTCGCTCCCTGAAAGAAATGGTAAGAGGTTTTTCTCCAATGGTTTACTGTTATAGGCGGCTACCTGTTGGGCTACCACGGCGAGCAACAGCTCACGGAGAGATGGATGATCCGGTAAATCTGCTATTTCCAGCATTTGCCTGTCTATCAACGCATGCTTTCTCCCGGGTTGTTTTACACTAATCGTTATTTGCATGTCAACTTCACTTTGGGTCCCGGCAAATCTAACGGAAAAACCAATGTATCCCAAGCCGTTACTTTGATCTTAACGGGGAAGTAATTAACTTGTTTATCGCAATTGCCCGTCCACCACATGAAACAGACGCTAACCCTTGCCTTACTCCTTTTACTGGCAGGCAGCTTCCGGCTGTCGGGACAAGTACAGCTGCCTTATATCCTGAATGGCGCCGCTACCCAGCGTACCTGCAACTGCTATATTCTCACACCCGATCAGCAGACAACCAGCGGTACGGTATGGAATAAAAATAAAATTAACCTCCGTCAATCTTTCAACTATGTATTTGATGTAAACCTGGGTTGTAAAGATGATAACGGTGCTGATGGTATCGGGTTTATCCTGCAAACCAAAGGCACCAACCTGGGTGCTACCGGCCAGGGTATTGGTTTCAAGGGCATCTCCCCCTCCCTGGGCGTGATCATCGACACCTACCAGAACAACGATG
This sequence comes from Chitinophaga eiseniae, assembly GCF_012641265.1. Lineage (GTDB taxonomy): Bacteria > Bacteroidota > Bacteroidia > Chitinophagales > Chitinophagaceae > Chitinophaga > Chitinophaga eiseniae_A. The sequence goes on from NZ_JABAHZ010000001.1 coordinate 1,679,596, forward strand.
AAAATGATCCGCCCTTCGACCATCTCGCCATACAGATGGATGGCGTTACCGACCATCTCAGTAGTAATAATCTCGCCGGACCGGTTACCGCGCTGGAAAACAGCAATAATATTGAAGATTGTCAGTGGCACCTGTTTCGTATTCAATGGGACGCGGTACGGCAGCAGATGGAGGTGAGCATGGATAATGTCTTACGACTTACGCTCAACAAAGACCTGGTGAAGGATATCTTTGGCGGCGACCCTGAAGTATACTGGGGTTTCGCCGGTTCTACCGGGGGTTACTCCAACCTGCAACAGTTTTGCGCTGCGCTGCGGCCTGCATTTAATTTCGATGCGGGGCAGATATTCTGCGACGGTACGCCTATCCAGTTCAAAGACTACTCCAGTTCCTTTGGCGCTATCACCCATTGGTGGTGGGATTTGGGAGACGGAACCTTTTCTTCAGCCCCGCAACCACCGGCACACCTATACCCATCGGCCGGACATTACCAGGTAAAACTGGTGATTGCCGACAACAGCGGCTGTATCTCTGATACCCTGAAAGCGCCTTTTACCGTAGGGGCATACCCGGTGGCCCGCTTTGATCCGGATGTACTGTGCCTGGGCGGCCGCATGACCATGAGCGATCAAACCACTATTGCCGTAGGCGCGCTGAAAAAATGGGAATGGGATTGGGGAGACGGCACTACCAGCAACAGCCAAAACCCTTTGGCGCCCTATGCCACGACCGGCGCCCGTAACATCAGGCTTACCGTTACGTCAGAACAGGGATGCGTAAACGCCGTCGAAAAATCCGTCCTCGTAAGCCAAACGCCCACCATCAGCGGCAGCGGAGAAAATGTATGCCTGGGCAGCAGTACGCATTTCCAGGGTGTTAATTTCACTCCAGCCACGCCTGTTACTTCCTGGCATTGGGATATGGGTAACCAGGCTACCCTCACAGGCATACAACCCACTTATCAGTATCCTGACACAGGTCACTACCAGGTACGCCTATACGCTGTAAGCAGCGATGGTTGTCCCTCGCCGGAAATTAATATACCCGTTACCGTTACTGCGGTATATGCCCGTGCTGGCAGGGATACCATTGTGGCCAGCGGACAGCCCTTTCAGCTGCAGGCACAATGGGGCGATGACCGCCTGCAATATACCTGGTCGCCCTCCATAGGTCTGAACAATCCCTACATCTCCAACCCCGTGGCCTTATTGCGTAAAGACCAGACCTATCGCCTCACGCTCGTTTCTCCGGAAGGTTGTCGCGATGAAGACCAGATCAACGTAAAGGTATATGAAGGCCCGGAGTTTTATGTGCCCAATGCTTTCACGCCGAACAACGACGGGCGCAACGATGTTTTCCGGGTAATCGCTGCCGGTGTACCGCAGTTGGATTTCTTTATTGTCTGGGACCGGTGGGGACAGGAAGTTTTCCGCAACAATAGCTTGCCGGGCGGTTGGGATGGTACCTGCCAGGGACATCCGGCTCCGGCAGGTACCTATGTCTGGATGGTGCAGGGGGTCGATTATACAGGCCGGCGATTCAGCAGGAAAGGAACGGTAACGCTCCTCCGTTAATTAACGCCTACCACTTCATAACCATATCGACCATTGCTGGAAAATGGCATATAGTAGGTGCCGTTATACACCACATACTGCCGGCCGCTGATGATCACTTCCTGGGCGCCGGCAGGCAATTCATATACGATCGCACCTGATGGTGGCGCTACTACCTCGAAAGAGCCATTGCCATTATCAATATAAAATACGCCGCCATAGTAATAGTAATTATACCCTCCTACCGATACAGTGGTGTATCCCGACGGCAACGAATAAACGACAGCGCCCACCGGGGCCGGCACTACGGCATAACCTCCGCCCGATACTGCCGGTGCATAATACACGCCCTGGTCGTAGTAATATTGGCGTTCCTGGAAACTGATAATAGCGGCGGTAGTCGCTAGTGCCACTGCCCAAAAGCCTATCGGGTACCAGCTGGGGCCCCAGTAATAAGGGCGGTAAGGATGGTAGTAATACCTATAACGGCCCGGATAAATTCTCCCGGGTGGCTGGTTAATGATCGTTACCCGGCCGCTCCTGTCGCGGTAACGGCTCACCGTGATATATTGCTGGTTGACCTGCACATTCTTGTAGTAATACCGGTTAATCTGCGTGTTATTGACGGTTACACGGCCACTACCGCCCGACTGATGAATAGCGGGCCTGGCGGGTGGTGGTTTAACCCCTGCCCCGTTGCCGGGTCTGCCGGATGTTCCTTCTCCAGGTCGTGTAACCGGTACAGTGGGTTTACCTGGCTGTTCTGGTCTTACCGGCCTGTTCTGGGCAGGTGGATTGCCGCCTGGTCGTGCAGGATTCGTTGGCTGAGAAGGGCGTACGGGGCGGTTTTGCGCGGGTGGATTCACCGGCCGGGTAACGGGCTGCTGTGGAGGCCGTACCGGTTTATTCTGTGCGGGTGGATTCACCGGGCGGGTAACTGGCTGTGAAGGTTGTGCCGGCCGCACCGGTCTGTTTTGCGGCACCTGCTGTGGTGGCCTGGCAGCTGGCTGCGAAGGTGTAGCAGCAGGACGTTGCGGCCTCGCCTGTGGCGGTGGCGACGCAGGTCGTGGCGCCGGTGTGGCAGGACGCGGCTGCTGCGGATCCACTCTTTGTGCATAGCTGTTAATACTGCATATACCTAGCGACAAGGACAGTAACACAGCAACAGAAAATCTGGCAATGGTCAATTGCATAGTTCAGGTTTTACAGATAAATGCTTTCTATCTACTTAACACCTGCTATGCCTGATTGTTGCAGCTAATCTGTTGCCATGTTATTTACAGCCGGTCAAATACTTCTTTCAGTATTTCGTAGGAGTGCAAACGATCTTGCTGATCGTAAATATGTGCGGTTGCTATCACTTCATCTACCTGGGTATCTTCCAGGAATTGCTGTAACCCCTGTTGTACCGTGGCGCCGCTGCCTATAAAGGAACAGGCAAGCATCTGCTGTGCATGTGCGGCTTCATATGGCGTCCATACGCCTTCCATACTATCTATCGGAGGGCCCATGCGACGCAGGTTTCCGCGTATGATACCGAGGAAAAGCTGGTAGAAGGATGTCGCCAGGCGGTTAGCTGCAGCATCGGTATCTGCAGCAATTACATTCACACAGGCCATGGTATAGGGCGCCTGCAGGAATTCTGAAGGCCGGAACCGTTCCCGGTAAATTTTAAACGCGGTATGCAGCTGTGCGGGTGCAAAATGGCTGGCAAAGGCGTAGGGCAAGCCCATAGCGGCTGCCAGGTGGGCGCTATCAGTGCTGGAGCCTAATATCCAGATGGGAATAGCCAGGCCCTCGCCGGGAATAGCCCTGACGGCGCTGGTATGATTATCAAAAGAGAGATATTGCTGTAATTCCTGCACCTGCTCGGGGAAGTCGTGCCCGGCGCCGAGCCTGTCGCGGCGCAATGCGCGGGCCGTTACCTGGTCGGTGCCCGGCGCCCTGCCCAATCCAAGGTCTATGCGCCCGGGATACAGGGAAGCCAGCGTGCCAAATTGCTCAGCTACTACCAGCGGCGCGTGGTTGGGCAGCATAATACCACCGGAGCCCACGCGAATGGTGCTGGTGCCACCAGCAATATACCCCAGTAAAACAACGGTGGCAGAACTGGCTACACTCACCATGTTATGGTGTTCTGCCATCCAGAAACGTTTATATCCTAATTTTTCAACGTGCTTAGCCAGGCGCATACTATTCTGAAAAGCCTCGCTGGGCGTTTGTCCTTCCAATACCGGCGCCAGGTCTAATACTGACAACGGACGTTTTATTCCTTGCTTACTCATACTACAAACTATTTGTTGATTCGTTGCGCTAATTTACAACAATGCCCCTGCCCGAAGGCGGGTTGATAACCTGTAGGTAAGCGAGCAGGGGTCAACAAACGGTACGGTGGCCTTTTTAATAGATCAGCACTGCCAGCAGGATAATATAGATCACCAGTTTAATGATCCGCCAGCGATTGGTACGGAAATGCCGGGGACGCGTGAAATCAATATTAATGCGCTTCATGAAGTAATGCAGTTGCCCCCTTTGCAATAATGTCTTTAGCTGTCCCCATTCATTACTGCACCGGATCAACGTCATATAGTATCCCACGCTCAGGTCCTTGTAACCCATACCTGATGCACGGATATAGTTGATCACCATGTCGATCAACGGAATAGCCACTAATAATATCAGCCATTTCTGCCAGCTGAGATAAATAAAAAACAGCGGAGCACTCAACAAGGCCAACAGCATCCCCTCTATGGGATTGGGAAATGCATACCAGCTGAATTGCTTAAAACGCGATAGCAACAAGGCCATACCGGCGCCGTAGCGCGTAAAGCGGTCGTAATGCGGCTGCCCATAATTCCACCAGGGATGCGTTACCCGCGCTTCCTTTACACATGTAAACTGCGTGTGATGTTGCATACTTAACCTGGCGCCCAGGTCCACATCTTCTCCCCCACCAATCGCTGATAACTCCGGTGAAAAGCGCAGGTCGCCCAACGCACTGCGTTTATACATAATGTTGGCAGTAACGCCCCATATAAACTGATCTTTCTTGTTAGCGATGGTAAATATGCTGGTAAGACCCGCCACCGTTAAAGCACGGGTAAATGAATTCTCCGGCGCCGGGAAATCTGTCAATCCAATAAAACCAATGGCCTCTTTTTTTTCACCGATCACTTTTACATACTGGAAAAGCAAGTCTTCATCTGCTACAATATCATCGTCCAGGAATAGGATCCAGCTGCCATTTCCGGCGTCTATTCCTTTATTGCGGGTTTCACCCGGACCAATATTCTTCGTATTAATAATGAGCTGTATCACGCCTTCCCGCGCCATTTGCAGGAGTGTTGCTCCGGGCTTTACACCCGGATTATCTGCCACGATATAATAGTTAACCTGCCATCCGCCCGGCTTCGGCAAGCGAATCAACGGCAATAAAAACTGCTCATCCAATCTAAAAGAAGGAATGATAATATCAATGGAATCAGTACTTGTGAACATAGTGCGCGAAGATAAATAACATTCTTTTCCGTTCCGTAAATGAAAAAAAATATATATTTGCGCCCGAATATTTGTTAACCTGATTAATTATTTAACCCCAATGGAACGAAAACTCGCGTCCGTAGTCGTCATCGACGACATTGCTCCCATACCAGGTGCAGACATGATAGAAGTAGCCACTGTAAAAGGATGGAAACTGGTTATCAAGAAAAATGAATTCAAGCCAGGCGATCATGCCGTGTATTGCGAAATAGATTCTTTTCTGCCCGTTATACCTGCCTTTGAATTCCTGAGGAAAAGCTCCTACCGGAAAATGGGTGAAACAGAAGGCTTTCGCCTCAAGACCATGAAACTACGTGGACAAATATCCCAGGGGCTTTTGCTGCCTATCAATGTGCTTACCACCAACGCGTATGAGCTGGGAGAAGATGTAGCTGCGCAATTGCAGATCGTCAAATATGAAGCGCCCATACCCGCTGCCCTGGCCGGTATCATGAAAGGTGGATTTCCTTCTTTTATCCCTAAAACGGATGAAGAAAGAATCCAGAACCTCAGTGCCTTCTATGATACCTACCTGGCCCACGCCTGCTTTGTAACAGAAAAGCTGGACGGCTCTTCTGTTACCTACTATCACCGCAACGGGGAATTTGGCGTATGCTCCCGTAACCTGGAGCTGACAGATACACCGGAGAATACGCTCTGGAAGGTGGCAAGAAAGCTGGATATAGCCGGGAAACTGGCAGCGCTGGGAAAGAATATAGCCTTACAGGGAGAAATGATTGGTGAAGGCATTCAGGGTAACCCGTACGCGCAGCATGGACAAGCCATTTACTTCTTCAATGCATTCAACATCGATACACAGGAATACCTGTCCATGCCTGATTTCCTGGCGCTAATCCGCGACAACGGCTTACAGCATGTGCCTGTACTGGATACCACTTTCCAGCTGCCGGCAACAATGGATGCCCTGCTCTCCCTGGCGGAAGGCGCTTCCCTGCTGAGTCCCGCTCATGGCAAAGTAGAACGCGAAGGGCTGGTCATCCGTTCGGCCGACCGGCGCATATCTTTCAAAGTGATATCCAATAAATTCCTGCTGGAAGAAAGATAGCTGTGAAAGCGGAGCGCATAAAAAAAGGGGTGGTAAGAATACCTCCCCTTTAATATTTTAAACTATCCTATGAAAACCTGATGTAAAGATATACCCGTTACCGGTAGTTTAAGCAGGAATTTGGTGAACGCGTCATTATTGTCGGTGAATGCGCTAAAAAGGCATGCGTTAACCAACACTTAACAATTGTACACTACTACTAAAATGACGGGAAGGAAATACCGGTGATATCATCACGAAATTTGGGACATGAAAAAGGGGGTGGCAAGACTACCTCCCCCTTAATATTTTAACCTATCCTATGAAAACCTGTTATAAAGATACACCCACCAGTAATACGTACTAATGTGAACTTCGTGAATGCATCATTATTTCAAGGGAATGCATTAAATAGACCTGCCTTAACCAATGATTAACACGAATACCGTATTCTTCTTCTATTTCACAGTTCGCTAAAACCCTGTAGCTACAAGCATTTCAGGGCATAAAAAAAGGGGTGGTAAGAATACCTCCCCTTTAATATTTTAACCATATCCTATGAAAAACCTGATACAAAGATAACAACCTGCATCATTGCCAAATAGTCTTTTCCGTGAACGCATCATTATAATTCGTGAATGCATGATATCAGCCGGCATTAACCGGCAATTAACGTACGACATGAAATTTAACGGTGATAAATACACTTGCTACAAAAATTATCATCCTGATAGAACATAGACGTGTACGACATTTCAGGGCATAAAAAAAGAGGTGATAAGAATATCTCCTCTTTAATTTTTTAACCATATCCTATGAAAAACCTGATACAAAGATAGAGGCCTGCTTCATAGTGAAAATACTTTTTCCGTGAACGTATCATTATAACTCGTAAACGTACGATATCTGCATGCATCAATAAATATCCGCAAAATGACAGGTGAAGAAAAACGTCTAAACAACACTTGCAAGAGAAAAACAGCATTCAACACAACCCTTTACTGCACTACATTTCAGGGCATAAAAAAAGGAGTGGCAAGACTACCTCTCCTTTAATATTTTAACCATATCCTATGAAAAACCTGATACAAAGATAATCGCATGCATCACACTGCCATTACTTTTTCCGTGAACGCTTTATAATAACTCGTAAACGTTCCATATCTGTATACATGCATTTATATCCGTGTGTAAGTATCGTAGAGAAGGCGTTAAAACAACACTTTAAAAAACAGGTTCCTGGCTACTTTTTGGGGCATAAAAAAAGAGGTGGTAAGAATACCTCCCCTTTAATATTTTTAACCATATCCTATGAAAAACCGATACAAAGATATATTCATAGACGTTAGCTATACGCTTAATTTGGTCAACGCATTATTATTGTCCGTGAACGTAGCAGATCAGTTGTTGTTAACCAATCGTTAACAAAAACAACGATTAGTTGCCCAGGGTTTTCAAAGCCAGGTAAGACATCAGGCCTGCACCGGTTTCCAGCGATTGTTCATCCGCATCAAAGGTGGCGGTATGTAAGCCCGATACGATGCCCCTGGCCTCATTACGTACCCCTAACCGGTAAAAACAGGCATCTGCTACCTGCGAATAGGAAGCAAAGTCTTCCGCCGCCATCCAGATATCCAGGTCAGTAACCCGTTCAGCCCCCAGGAAATCGACTGCATGCGCCCTGCTGGCGGCAGTGAGCTTATCTTCATTGATCAGCACGGGATATCCGCGTTCAATTTTGATATCACAGCTCCCCTCCATGCTTTCCGCAATGGATATGGCCATCCTCTTAATCTTTTCATGTGCCGCCTTACGCCAGTTTTCGTCCAGCGAACGGAAAGTGCCTTCCAGTCTCACCTCATCCGGGATGACGTTACTGGCGCCATTGGCAATCATCTTACCAAATGACAATACCGACGGCGATAAAGGATTGGCGCGGCGACTGACGATCTGTTGCAGTGCAATCACCATATGACTGGCAATCAGCACCGGGTCTATACCCAGGTGAGGCATGGCGCCATGCCCCCCTTTTCCTTTTACGGTGATGGTAATTTCATCGTTGCTGGCCATGTAACAGCCTGCGCGAAATCCCACCATTCCTACTGGCAGCTCCGGCATCACATGCTGTCCCAGCACATGGTGTGGCCGTGGATTTTCCAGCACGCCTGCCTTAATCAGCAAGCTGGCGCCACCGGGGATCACTTCTTCTGCCGGCTGAAAAATAAATTTCACCGTACCAGAAAATTTAGGCTTCATCTGGCTCAGGATACCCGCTACCCCCAGCAGGGAGGCGGTATGTACGTCGTGGCCACAGGCATGCATCACCCCGTTATTCTGGGAGCGATACGACACCTCATTCAGTTCATAAATGGGCAATGCATCAATGTCGGCCCGCAAAGCCACCACCCGGTCGGATGGCGCCGCAGTTCCCTCCAGTAAAGCAACGATACCGGTATCTGCCATCCTTTCAAAAGGAATCTGAAGCGCCTGCAGTTTTTCTTCAATAAAAACCGCCGTCTGGTATTCCCGGTAGGAAAGTTCTGGATGCGTGTGCAGGTGGCGCCGATTGGCAGTGGCCTCCCCCAGCAAACCGCTGGCTAATTCCCGGATTCGTTCTTTAAGCATGTGACAATAATTTTTTTATGCTGTCTTATGATAAAAATTCTTTGATAAAGCTATCATCTGTCAGATGCGGGTAGGCCGCAGTTACCCCCCACCTGCATCTTTATAACCCCCAATGATACAATTTTTTATCCGCCAAAACAGGCCAGCGAGATATCCTCACAAATTTCCTTGTAAAAAAGTGTGGAAACGTATATATTTAGTCCCGCTTTACGACCAGGAACGCAGTTTTCAAGCGTTTTCACCATCACGAGCTAATAAAAGATGAAAGATTCCCGTTCTATTACACAAAAATTATTTCCATGGCAGTGAACAGAAGATCCGCGATCAAGCAGCTGCTGTATGTTTCAGCCGGTATGGCCTTGTTGCCCGCCTGTTTGCAACATACCAGCAGGGCATCGTTGACATTAAAAAACATTTCAGTCGACGGCGACCAGGAGAAGATGCTCGCCGAGCTGGCAGACACCATTATCCCCCCTACTACCACCCCGGGCGCCAAGGCGCTGTCCACCCATCTGTTTACCCTCATCATGATGGACGACTGCTACAAAAAAGAAGAGCAGCAACAATGGATGAATGGACTGAAAGCATTTGAACAGGCTAGTAAAAAACTTAACGGTCGCAGCTTCCTTGAAAGTACCGCACCGCAACGAGAAGCATTACTTAGCTCCCTGGAGGCAGCCAAAGACAGTAAAGATGACCTTTCATTTTTTTACAGTGCTACCAAACGCCTCACCATTCAGGCTTATACGCAATCCAAATACTTTATGACCAACGTGGATATCTATGAACTGGTACCCGCCCGTTATAAAGGTTGTGTACCATTTAAACCCTCGGCCAGAAAGACCGCCTAACTTCTAACAACATGAGTAATAACAATACCAGCCTGCAAAACCGCACATTCGACGCTATCGTCATCGGATCCGGCATCAGTGGCGGATGGGCAGCGAAAGAATTTACCGAAAAAGGATTAAAAACACTGGTGCTCGAAAGAGGACGGGATGTGAAACATTTAAAAGACTACCCTACTACCAGCCAGTTTCCCTGGGAGTTCCCTCACCGTGGACAGGTACCGGCAGCCATCAAAGCCGCCAACCCATCGATCAGTCGCTGCTACGCCTATAAAGAAGATGCCATGCACTTCTTTGTAAAAGACAACGACCATCCCTATGGGCAACCCAAACCATTCGACTGGATCCGGGGTTACCAGGTGGGCGGGAAGTCGCTCATGTGGGCGCGGCAAACCCAGCGCTGGAGCGACTTTGATTTCGAAGGCCCTGCACGCGACGGCTTTGCTACGGACTGGCCTATACGTTATAAAGACATTTCCCCCTGGTATAGTTATGTAGAGAAGTTTGTAGGCATCTCGGGGAATAAAGATGGTCTCCCTCACCTGCCCGACGGAGAATTTCTACCTCCCATGGAACTTAGCTGCGTTGAAAACTATTTCAAGGATTTTGTAAAAGACAACTATAAAGACCGGCAGGTGATTTACGCACGTTGTGCGCATCTGACCCAGCCACAGCAAATACACCTGGACCAGGGCAGAGGGCAATGCCAGAAGCGGGACCTCTGCCAGCGCGGATGCCCGTTTGGCGGGTATTTCAGCAGCAACTCCTCCACCATTCCCTGGGCGCAGAAAACCGGCCACCTCACCCTTCGCCCGTTTTCAGTAGTGCATTCCATTATTTACGATGAGCAAAAAGGAAAGGCCACCGGCGTTCGGGTGATTGATACCAATACCAAGGAGATGATGGAATATTACGCCACCGTGATCTTTGTGAACGCGGCCGCCGTGAATACCAACCTGATCCTGCTGAACTCTACCTCTCACCGCTTTCCTAATGGCTTGGGCAACGACAGCGGTACCCTGGGTAAATACTTCGCCTTTCATAACTATCGCGGACATATCTCCGCACAATATGAAGGTTTCAAAGATTCCACTACCGACGGCCGGCGCCCTACCAGCGCCTATATTCCCCGTTTCCGTAATGTACACAAACAGGAAACAGACTTCCTGCGGGGATATGCTGCTGGTTTCGACACCGGCCGTGGGCGGCATACCAATACCGATGGATTTGGCAAGAGCCTGAAAGAACAACTGTTCAATCCAGAAACAGGACCCTGGTATGTTGGCTCTCATATGATGGGAGAAACCATCCCGAAAGAAAAAAGTACCCTGACGCTGGACGCCAATAAAAAAGATGAATGGGGCATTCCGCAAATCAATATCGATGTAGACTACGACGATAACGATGAAAAAATGCTGAAGGACTTCTTCGAGCAAATGACGGAAATGTATACCAAAGCCGGGTTTACCAATATCAAGACTGGCGACTCCAAACAAGCACCCGGACTGGATATCCACGAAATGGGCGGCGCACGTATGGGGCTGGATCCTAAAACATCGATCCTGAACAAATGGAATCAAATGCATGCCTGCAAAAATGTGTTTGTGACAGATGGCGCCTGTATGACGTCTACTTCCACTCAAAACCCATCGCTTACGTATATGGCGCTCACTGCCCGGGCGGTGGATTATGCAGTACAACAGCTGAAGAAGGGAGAAATATAAACGTACACATGATCTTTTTCTCAAAGAGACTACCGGCGTCGGTAGTCTCTTTGTTTTTATCTTTCCAATAAAAATGTATTTTCACGCCGGATAACCCTAAAATTTTTTTAAACATAACAAACCTATATTACTTATGAAATCCATCCTGTTGTTGGCCTGTATGATTTGTTTCTTTAGCCATCATGCCAATGCCCAAGTTACAAAAGCCTTTACCGTTTATGGTACGCTCGACAAGTTTTACCCAGTAGTATTTACCGATTCTGCCTGGTGGCGTCACGAGGCATCGGAAATACAAATAGGACGCTCTGATGTACACCGGGACTCCAGCTGGCGCGGTTCCCTGATTGCCAAATTCAGATATCATACATCCAATTGGGGTAATGGTTCCAGCTTCATCGATGCAGATATCCATCAATACAGCAGCGTTCCAGACAACAATAAATTTATTGCCGGTTGGCGCGATGCCACCGCCAATAATTCGGCTTTTATTATCATTATATGGCTGCGGGGAAATACCAGCTATTTCTTCAGCTCCCGCTATAATGATCGTGTAACCGTTTACGATGGCATCACCAATGCACTTCCATTCGAAGAACCGGTCATCAACGTTCCTGGTACCACCAGCAGACCACAAACGTTTAAAACCAGTATTGACAGTTATGTTAACACGAACGGTAATACTTTCGGTTCGGGCACCGTTTACTACAATAGTAGCGGCACCAATTTCTTCGGTGGCAATGTTGGTATTGGCACCACCACTCCAACTGCCAAGCTGGAGATAAGCGGAGGGCCTTACTGGACAAGCGCTGGTTGGGGGAAAGCAATTAAATTATGGAGAGCGCAATCCATGGTACTCGATGCAGGCAGCAAGAGATTTGGCATAGGCGCCTCTTACGACAGCCTCCTCTACTTTTTTTCAGCAGATAGCGATTCAGGCCAGGCACCCATCCGGTGGAATATGGTGATGACCAACAGCGGTAACATTGGCATTGGCACCCAAACACCCAATGCATACAAATTAGCCGTAGAAGGCGTGTTGGGCGCCCGCAAGATTAAAGTCACTCAACAGGCCAACTGGGCTGATTACGTTTTTCATCCGGATTACAAACTACCAACTTTACAGGAAGTATCCCAGTTCATTCAAACGAATGGGCATCTCCCTGAAATCCCCACTGCCGCAGAGGTAAAGGAAAATGGCGTGGATGTAGGTGAGATGAATAGATTGTTGTTACAAAAAGTAGAAGAACTTACGTTATATCTCATCAAACAACAAAAAGAAATCGACGAACTAAAAAGCCAGATCAAAAAATAATAATATCCTTTCACCAGGTAAAAGTGGGTATTCCTTCCCGGGGCACCCACTTTTTTTTATTTAACTTGCAACCATGAGAACGCTGAATGAACTGATTAATACGAAAGAACCTGGCTGGGACCTGGTGCAGGAATGGATTAACGCAGGTAGCAATCCTATTGACATTCTTCCGAAAGAACAGGCCCGTGCTGAACAAGCTTTATATCAAACCCAGGTAACCACCCGCTCACCGATGGGCGCTATCATTTATGAAACCGGGGGACTACTCGTAGATCATGGTTGGATAAGAGTATTAGGCTCCGGCCATGCAAAACTGGACCGTACCCTGCCCGGATGGAATGAAGGTAAATCATTTACCCAAAGCGGCGGGCAACCGGGATTCCTACTGATTGCAGATGATGTGATCGGCGGATTTTTTGCCATTAACAACGGTGCATTGGCGCCACAGGAAGGCATTGGCAGCGTCTTTTACTTTGCGCCGGATACCCTGGAATGGGAAAATATGGAAATCAGTTACAGCGACTTTATCAGCTTTTGCTGCACCGGCGATATTGCCGGCTTCTATGAAGCCTTCCGCTGGCATGGCTGGGAAAATGATGTAGCAAAAATAAACGGCGCACAGGCTTTCAGCAGCTATCCTGCCCTCTTTACCAAAGAAGGAAAAGATATCAATGCCATCAGCAGAAAAGCAGTACCCATAGAAGAGCTATGGCAGCTGCAAATGGACCTGAAGCAACAAATGGGACATTAATCCTCCCTTCTTACAAAATGTTAAAATTTGTGGCGCAGCAATCCCTGCAAGTATAATTAGGCTACATTTAAACCTTGTAGTAATTATATTTTGTACACTAAACCCTGGTCATGTCCCACAATTTATTAAAAGGTAAAAAAGGAATTATTTTCGGCGCCCTGGATGAAAAATCCATTGCCTGGAAAACAGCCCTTCGCTGTGTGGCAGAAGGTGCGGAAATCGTGTTAACCAATGCACCGGTGGCCGTCCGCATGGGCGAAATCAATGCGCTGGCGCAACAATGCAATGCCCCCGTGATTCCCGCAGACGTTACCAACATGGACGATCTCGACAATTTATTTACCAAAACCAAAGCACATTTTGGCGGTGGCGTAGATTTCATCCTGCACTCCATCGGGATGAGCGTAAACGTTCGTAAGGGCAACGACTATACGAATCTGAACTATGACTACATGCATAAGTCGGTCGATATTTCAGGAATGAGTCTCCACCGGGTCCTGCAAACCGCTATGAAGCATGATGCTATCAATGAGTGGGGATCGGTAGTGGCGCTGACTTTCATCGCAGCGCACCTGGCATTTCCCAACTACAATGAGATGGCGGATATCAAAGCGATGCTGGAAAGTATTACCCGCAGCTTTGGCTACCAATATGGTATGAAGAAAAAAGTACGTGTCAATACCATCTCCCAGTCCCCTACTATGACTACTGCGGGGCAAGGCATTGGCGGATTTGATGGTTTTGTGGCGTATTCAGAGAAAATGTCGCCACTGGGTAATGCCAGTGCCGACCAGTGTGCAGAATTTGCCGTGAGCTTATTTTCAGATTACACGCGTATGGTCACCATGCAAAACCTGTTTCACGATGGAGGCTTCTCCTGTACCGGGGTTACAGAAGCCGTGATCGCGCAGATGTCTAAATAAAAAAAAGAGAGGCGGATCTGATCGATCCGCCTCTCTTTGCATTTTACCGGAAGCACCAATATAGTATAGCCATCACCGATAGTAACAGTACCGACTGTACGCGATAATCCGCCAATCCCGGCCATCCTTTCAATCGCAGCGGCTCCAACGGGCTTTTCCAATACAGGCGTTCGCTTCCCGCTGCGTCTTGTACCGGGAACAGGAATGATAATGCTACCTGGCAGACCGCACAGGCCACAAAAAGATAAAACGCTATCATCAGCGGCGGCACCTGGCTGATAAAGCCTCCCGGCATTAATTTACCCACCGCGTATACGCCTGCCCCCAGCGCAGAGCCGAGCCATAACGTATATTGTGCAGACTTCGCCGAAGCTTTGCGCCAGAAGATCCCCAACAAAAATACGCAGGTGATAGGCGGCGCAATATGGGAAATCACATCATTGATACCATGAAAAAGGCTCTCATACCTGTTAAGCAGCGGCAATAATGCCAGCGACAATACCAGCGCTATTCCTGCAGCCCAACGGCCTATCTTTACCAGTTGCTTATCGGCCGCCTCCGGGCGATACCGTTTATACAAATCATAACTTACCAGTGTAGCAATAGAGTTGAGCGCGCCGGAAATCTGGCTCATCAGTCCCGATAGCAGCGCTGCCACCAGCACACCTACCAATCCCGGTGGCACCAGTTGCGTAATCATCAGCGAATAAATCCCCTTCGTATGCATCACCCCATCTGCTGCTTTCAGGGCACTCAGATCCAGTTGTCCCTGCCGGTACAACACATACGCCAGCAACCCGGGAAGGATAAAAATAAATACCGGCAACATTTTGATAACCCCGCAGAACAAGGCGCCCGCCTTTGCATGGTTTTCATCCCTGGCGCCCAAAACCCGCTGTACAATGGTTTGATCCGCACACCAGTACCAGATACCAATAACCGGGTATCCCAGGAAGATGGCATACCATGGGAGCCCACTGGGATCGCTGCTGCCATGCAACATCGACAACTTTTCCATACCCTGCTCCTGCTGTAATACTTGTAGTACGGGCTGCCAGCCTCCCACCTTCCACCACGACAATACCGTAATAATTACTGCACCAGCCAGCAGTACGATGGTTTGCACCGACTCAGTGACTACCACCGCTCTTAAACCGCCCATAATCGTATAGGCGCCGGTGATGATAGCAATGACGATAATGCTGGTAAACATGTTAATGCCGAACAACGTTTCCAGTACAATACCGCCGGCCAGGAACGAAAAAGCAATGTGAATGACTACTGCTGATACCACTGACACGATGGCCAGCCAATCGCGGCAGGCCCGGTTATAGCGCCGTTCCAGGAAATCAGGCAACGTAGCAATGCCGGAACGTATGTAAAAAGGAACAAAAAACAGCGCCAGCAGGATCAGCGTAAAGGCCGACATCCATTCATAGTTGCCCGTTATCAGACCGGTATCAAACCCGCTCTGTGCCAGGCTCACCAGGTGCAGGCAGGAAATATTGGTGGCAAAGAGGGCCATGCCAATCACCGGCCAACGCAACGACTTACCCGCCAGGAAATACTCCCCTGCCGCATTGCCGCCTTTCTTCCCTGCCATCCCCGCCCGGAAGCCCAGCCAGACGATGAAGGCGATGTAGCAGATCGTAATAACAGTGTCTAAAGTGGTAATCATCCTGGAAATGTATTAAGCGCCAACAGATCGCAACTGCTACCCGGCATTTCGGGCGTGTGGTAAAACCCGCCGGTGATGTTGGCTGGTTCTGCGAAATGTGCCCGCAGGTGTGGAATATGCTCCAGGAACAGTGCTTCATGCCCCATGGCAATATGATTGAATAATACCAGGTGCTGATGCAGCTGCCCCATATCGCCTACATGCGGCACTACCGGCACACCGTACTTCTTACAGAGGAGACTAACCGTAATAAACTCACTCACGCCTCCTACCCGCACGGCATCTACCTGTATAAAGCCCGCGCACCCCGTTTGCAGGTAATTTTTAAATATCACTTTGTTGGGCACATGCTCTCCCAATGCCAGCTTCAATGGTCGTAATTCCGCGGCCAGCGTTTGGTGGGCCAACACATCATCGGGATGCGTTGGTTCTTCTATCCAATAGGGATTTATATCTGCCAGCCGCTTGCCAATGGCGATCGCCTGTGGAAGGTTCCATTGCTGGTTGGCATCTACCATTACCTTGATATCAGCGCCTACCGTATTTCTTACAATATGTGCCCTTCGTATATCCGTGTCCGGGTTTTTAGCGCCTACTTTTAGTTTCAGGGCTTTAAAGCCATTGTCTATCGCCCGCCTGCAATTGGCCTCCAGCTGGTCATCCGAATAGTTGAACCAGCCGGCGGAAGTATCATAGGCCGGGTAGCCGGTGCGTAAGATCCCTTCCCTTTCCTGCCTTGATGCCTGCATATCTGTAAGTAGCTTCAGCGCTTCTTCACGGGATAATACCTCTTCCAGGTAAGAAAGATCCAGGGTATTGACCACCTGCTCTGGGCTTAAGTCCAGCAATAACTTCCATAAAGGCACCTGTTGCTGTTTGGCCCATAAATCGTAGCAGGCGTTGGTAACCGCTGCCAGCGCGAGGTGGACTACGCCCTTATGTGGACCCAGCCACCGGAACTGCTGTTCATCTGCACGTTGCTTAAACCAGTCGCCGAAAGTGGCCATCACTTCATTGAGTTCCTTACCGATTAACTGCTCTCCGTAGAACCGGGCTGCCGCGCACACCAGCTCGTTCCCCGCGCCCAGCGTGAAGGCCAGCCCGGTGCCGCAATTACCTTTATCATCGTATATGCAGGCCACCGTGTAAGAATATATGGGCTGCTGGTGCACAGCATCGCTGCCAGCTCCATTCGTTAGCGGGAACCGGGCGTCTTTAACAACTATTTTTCGAATCATGTGTTTACTATATTTTTATCGGGGCAATGCTTATCGAAGGTTTATCTGTTTCTAATACAATCACAGTATCATTGGTGTCCGGTAAGGTGGCCGGCAAGGTCAGCGTGATATTTTGCGCTGACTGCTGAATGGCTACCGCAGCGCCTTTCATGATATAGGCTTTGGTAATTTTTACGTCCGGCAAAGCAGGCAGGCTGAGGGTTTGTCCTGGCGCCTCCAGCACATGTACATAAATTTTATTGCCGCTGCGGGTAGCTGCGAAATGCTGGTTGGGATACCAGGGACCGCCATGGGTGTTGTAGATGGCAGTACCATACTGACGCAGCCAGCTGCCCATTTCTTTCAAACGCGCTACCTGCTCCGGTTCCATCAAGCCATCGGGGCGAGGACCTACGTTAAACAACAGGTTACCATTGCCTCCTGCTACCTTCGCCAGGGTATGAATGCAGGTGGTCAACGATTTCATCTTGTCGTTGGGTTTCCAGGCCCATTGTTCACAGATAGTCATACAAGTTTCCCAGGGCGTATGCATGTTCAGATCTCCAATGCGCTGTTCGGGGGTATCATAATCTCCCAGAAAATGCGGGGTTCCATCGGCGCCGGTGCCTGAAAAGGCTTTACCCAAGCGGTTATTGATGATAATATCTTTTTTCTGTGTTTTGAGATAGGCATACATATCGAGTGCCATCTCTGGCGTCCAGGGCTTTTCCCAGGGACCATCGAACCATAGCATATAGGGATCGTAATTTTTAATCAGCTCTTTCAGCTGGTTTTTCATATAGGCCACATACTTTTCCATATGGGCATTTTTACGGATGCCGTTCACGGTATCATTTGGATTATCGATCGGATAATCGGGATGATGCCAGTCGAGTACAGAATAATAAATACAGAATTTAATATGATACTTCTTACAGGCTTTAGCCAGCAGTCCTACTACATCTTTCTTAAAGGGGGTGGCCATGATGTTATAGTTGGTATAGGCAGATGGCCATAAACAAAATCCATCATGATGCTTGGCGGTGATGGTCAGGTATTTCATGCCTGCTTCACTGGCGGTTTTCACCCACTCGTCGGCATTAAATTTAGCAGGATTAAATGCCCGGTACAGGGTGTCATAGTCGGCTACCGGTACCTGTACATGTCTCGACCAACCTATTTCTGTGCCGCGAAGGCTTACAGGTCCCCAGTGGATGAACATACCGAACCGCAGGCTCATAAACTGGTCCATCACAGCTTTGGTAGTCAGTATTTTCGGGTCCAGCTGTGCATTGGTTTGCGCGTGGCCAGCGGCCGCCCATAGCAGCAAACATAACGTGATTATTTTCTTCATTGTTAAAAAGATATTTTATAGTGAGTGCTTATAACCTAGTTCTGCTCCTCCACTTACCGGCATAATGGCGCCGGTAATGAAGCGGGCGTTGTCGGATAACAGGAACGCACATACGTCGGCAATAACCGGTGCTTCCGGGCAATAGCCAAGTGCGTGTATATTGTTGAGATACTGTTCTATATCCCCGGGATTGGGTTGTTCCTGGCTCCACTGCCGCAGCATGGGCGTCCATACGCCAGCGGGCGCCACCGCATTTACCCGGATTCCATCTTTAGCATAGTCGAGCGCCATGGCTTTGGTCAGCGCATTTACGGCTCCTTTGCTGCCCGCATAGGCAGCATGATTTTCCTGCCCTATTTCACCCACCATACTGCTGGTATTGAGCATGCAGCCCCTGGAAGCCTTCAGTGCTTCGATACCATAGCGGGTGGTATAGTAAATGCCTCTTACATTCACATTCATCACCTGCTCCCACTCCGCTTCCGTGGTTTCATGCAGGGGTTTCGACGGACTTGCAATACCGGCGTTGTTATGTATAGCGTCAATACGGCCATACATTTGCAGGATAGTGGCGATTGCCTGCTGAATAGCGCTGCCTTCGTTCAGATCGGCCAGCAGGAAGAGATGGGGCGCTGGCAGCGTAGCCGGTGTTTTGTCGATCACCGCCACGGTAGCGCCTTCCCGGATATAGGCCTGTACACAGGCTTCGCCGATACCGGCCGCGCCGCCGGTGATGACAATTATTTTGTTCTTCAGTATCATAACTCCGATTAATAACAGTGGAAAATACAGGCGCTCAATATACGCCACCGGATGATCCAAAATTACCATATGAAACAGCAATTTGATCTGGCCTGATTGACTTAAATAAACACTATTTTGACTTTATTATCTAAATTATCTATTTTCACATGACAATATGAAGCCAGTTTTTGCCATACCGGGCGATAAGGCCCTTGCACAGAAAGTGTTTCTGATCAAAGAAATTACGCAGCCGTACTTTTCTACCGAGTTTCATTTTCACCAGGAATGCCAGCTGGTATATGTGGTAGAAAGTGCCGGGCGCCGTATCATAGGCGATAACGTCGAATATTTCGATAGCGGAGAAATGATTTTTGTAGGCTCGGGCACGCCACATGTATGGCACAATGAACAAAAATATTTTGAAGGAACGGAGCAACTGCAGGCAAGATCGCTGGCGCTCTATATTTCGCCGGATCAGCTCCTGGAACACCTCACCCCTTTTATGAACGTTACAGCGGTTAAAAACTGGCTAAAAAAGGCGCAGCGGGGCATCCAGTTCCAGGGCAAGGCTAAAGCGGAAATACTGGCCCTGATGCAAAATATGCTGCACGAAGGCGAGCTGCAAAAAACCATCTCCTTTATGACCCTGCTGCAAAAAATGATGGACACCAAATCATACCGTTTACTCGCGGGCAGCAACTATGTAAACCTGTACAACGATAAGGACCAATCCCGTATGAATGATATCTTCCAGTACATTTTCCGTCATTTCAGGAGAGATATTCCCCTGTCGGAAATAGCGGCGGTAGCGGGCATCAACGTACACTCCTTTTGCCGTTTTTTCAAAAGCCGTACCCAAAAATCATTTACTCATTTTGTGAATGAACTGCGGATTGGTTACGCCTGCCGGCTATTACAGGAGAAGGAAATATCAATGGCCGAATTATCGGACAAATGCGGGTACCGTAACATCACCCATTTTAATCGTTTCTTCAAAAGACTAAAAGGGAAAACGCCCAGGGACTATAAAAAGGAAATCCAGGCGGAGGGCTACTAGCATACCTCCTATCTATTGACCAGGAAATGTACAATCCTGGTTACGTCCGTAGCATCACCGGTAACGATCTTTAACACGTGCCGCCCGGGCTTCAGGTCATCTCCCAGGATGAGGAACCAGGGCAGGTAAAGGCTTTTGCTCCATTGGGTGCGCAGGTCTTTCTGCTGTACGGCACCTCCGTCGATGCTGTAACTGATAGTACCGGCATCAGGCCCCGAAACAATGCCTATCCCTACGGTACGGCCGGTGAAAGGAAATTCCACCGACGCATGGGCGCCGGAAGATACCAGCATAGGCACTTTCACAAAGCCCTCGCGGGTAGCTACTTTGTCGGAAGGCTCCCAGGACTCATTAACCGTAAAGCCATTCTTATTGGTGGCGGTATGAATATCCACGTATGCGCCATGCTCATAGTTGAGCGGATCGGCGGCTTTAGGCAGTACCGCGCTGGTCAACCGTTTCGGAACAGGGCGATTGAAAGCTGTATCCAGCAGGCGCCTGATCGTATTAAAATAGAGCGTTTGTCCAAACGGCGCCGGGTGCAGGTCTTTGAAATCTTCTTTCCAGGTAAACTCGTGCGCGTCGATACGGTCGGTAACCTCTTTGGCGAGGTTGATAAATGGGAGATGATACCGCTTAGCCAGGTCTTCGTGTACCTGTACTTCCACCGGCACTTTCCCCGCGTGATAATCGGCCATTTTATCTTCGTCTACAAAGGCCATCAGCACGATATTCATTTGCGGGTTGGCCGCCAGCGCATGGCGGATAATGCCTTCCATAGCGCGGCGTTGCGTCAGTTCGTTGGTACCGTTTACGCGGTCGTTAACAGCCGCTTCTATAAAGAGCAGGTCGGTAGTACCTTTTTTCAGCACATCATTTTCAAAACGAAAAGAATGAGGAAGGCTGCCCAGGGAAGGAATACCGGCATTGATAAAACGAAAAGCCGTGCCGGGATAAGTAGCGCCCAGGTAATCGCATACTTTAGTACGCCAGCCGTCCATATTGGTGATAGAGCCGCCCAGGAAAGTAACGGTGGCTTTTTTATCATGCCGGATATGATACCAGGCATTGTTGAGCGGGCCATAAAACGTGACGTACCTGTCCTGCGCCTGCATAGTAACGGTGATGGCTATACTCAGCAGCAGCCATACAAACTTTCTGATCATAACTTATGTGGATTAAATCTATTTGCTTCTGGCCAGGCTCCTCACTTTAAGGCAGGTAGGCATGGTAACCAGGTAGCCGTTGCTGGTGATGAAAGTAAATACGAACCCAGTCATTTTCTTACCGCGGTTGATCCAGGGATGGCTGCCAAATGCGCCCGGGCTGCTGTTTTCGATTAGTACATCGCCGGGGCCGGTTACATCGCGCCAGTTGCCGATGCCGTAAATATTTTTGGTATTGATGATAGCTGCCGGGTAAGGCGAATAGGTTACGGTTACATTACTTGTCTGGCTCTGCTCCATGGCGTCTACAGCGGCTTCACTCAGTATGCGTGTACCCGTGGCCGTTACCCCTTTGTTCATCAGCATATCGAGGAAGCGCATATAGTCGTCGGGCGTACTACGGGCGCCACCGGCAATCTGCGGGTTGGCTGTGAGCCCGAAATCGGTATTGGTCATGCCGCAGGGCGTAAATATTTTATTGGCTGCCAGTGTTTTCCAGTCCATGCCGGAAGCCACTTCGCAGATGCGACCAGCTACCTGCATACTCACGCCTCCATAATAAAAGGTGGTGCCGGGAGGATTGAGCAAATCCACATTTTTGGCGATCAGGTCGGCCGCTTGTGTCAGCGTAATCAGCACATTCGATTCGTATCCCTGTGTGGAGTTGCCGGGAAAACCGGAAGTATGGGAAAACAGCTGGGCAATGGTAATATTTCCTTTGTGATAAGTGGTAAATACCGGCAGGAATTTGCCGACAGTATCTGTCAGCTTAATTTTCCCCTCATCTACCAGGCTCATTAACACGGCGGCCGACAACCATTTGGAGCAGGAGGCAATCAGCTGGCGGGTTCCGCCGTCATATCCGCCAAGTCCCCTGGCATACACGGTTTTTCCATCTACATGAATGGCCACATAGGCCTTTCCGCCAAATACGGCCGGTACGGAGTCCGCCAATACTTTATCGATATCTCCATACCCTTGTGTAACCATGGTTTGAGATTCGCTTTTGCTGCAGCTGGCCAGCAATAGGGTCATTAAACAGCCATAGAGACAGATAGTAATGCTTTTCATGTAACAGT
The DNA here is from genome assembly GCF_012641265.1 of Chitinophaga eiseniae. Taxonomy (GTDB): domain Bacteria; phylum Bacteroidota; class Bacteroidia; order Chitinophagales; family Chitinophagaceae; genus Chitinophaga; species Chitinophaga eiseniae_A. The sequence continues at coordinate 1,702,212 of NZ_JABAHZ010000001.1, forward strand.
GTATAACAGTGTAAGTGTGAAACTAATAAATAAATAGTAGCTTTTCCAACGTGGAATAGGCAAATAATATTGTTCAGGGGATGAAAACAGCTATCTTTACCGGCCATTGACGGATAATAAGACACATATGCCGAAGCCAGTAGTAAGTATTATCGTTCCAGTATATAATGTTGCGCCTTACCTGTTGCGCTGTATGGAATCGCTTATACATCAGACTTATACATCTACCGAACTAATATTTGTTAATGATGGTTCAACGGACAACTCCCTGGCAGTACTTCAATCTTTGCAACAACAATATCCGGCAATAAAAATTCTTTCGCAGGATAATGCAGGGCCGGGTCCTGCCCGGAATAACGGGCTGGATCATGCCAACGGCGATTATGTGCTTTTTGTAGATGGTGATGACTGGATAGATCCCGAAACGGTAGCCCGCTGTATCAACGAAGCACAAACACATGCGGCAGATATAGTTTGTTTCGGCTTCCGGAAGGTTTACCAGCAGGGCGATTCACTCATGGAAGCGGATCCCTGGATATATGAGCCGGAGAGCTTTACCAACAGCGATTATATTATTAGCTTCTTCAGTGAGGCTATGCACCGGAAAGACAAACTCAATACCGCTGCCTGGGGGAAATTATACAGCCGGTCGTTGATGGAAGAGCATTCCATTCGTTTCAGGCAATCTACTTTTGAAGATTCTCCTTTCGTACTGGAAGCTGTATATGCCTCCCGCCACATCAGGTTCCTCGCGGATACTTTTTATGCCTATTTCGTCCGGGAAAAACAAGTGTCGCAGCACTCCATCACTTCACAGCAGGTGAATGCAGCAAAGATTTCCAGCTTTTACCGTGCAGACCTGTTAATGAAAGCATTCCTTCTCTCAAAAAATATCTTTGAAAAATACCGCCGCTATTATTATGCCTATCATAACACCCGTATACTGCAATACGGAGGCTATATGGAAATATATGCCGCAGGTAATGGACAACATCAGGACGCCTGGCCAATATTTTTTGCTCAGCTGAAGGAACACCGGCACGATCTTACCATGGACAGGAAAGGATTGTACCGGGCGTATCGCAAAAGAATTGTTGCATTAAACATTGGTGCTAAGCTCAGCACCATCAGTCCCCGGCTGGCACATCGCTTTTTTGGGTGGTACGAAAAAACAATGGCTCCAAAATAATATCGAGCTTTTTAAAATAGTGATCAATACCAAATTCCTTTGTCACTTGCTGGTGTAACGCTTCCGGTGGATTTGCGCTTTCAGCTGCATCGAGTATTTCGTCGAAATAGGCCAAAGTGCCTGCATCGGGGGCCGACATATCCGGCAGCAGGTAAACACCCGGAAATCCACGCTCATTCAGCTCCTGTATAGCACCCACTTTATTACCTGTTACTGGTATTCCTACAGATAACGCTTCGAGTGTAACCAGTTCAAATCCCTCAAACTTAGAAGGCAATATCAGCAAATCGCCTAACGCGTAGGCCTCCCTTGCAATGTTGTCTATCAGTAGCCCTTCTTTTACCGTAGTTTTTGTAAACCCGCTAAATAAGGCGCTGTTGGGCGATTGATTACAGGCAATCAATAACTGCCAGTGTTCCGATTGTTCAATCACCGGCGCCAGTTTTAGCAATACGTCCATTCCCTTTGCGCTTTCCATCCGGCCTACATACAAGAGCGTGCGCACAGGGCTTTGCCGCTTTTCAAAAGGATGGAACCTGCTGGTATCTACACAATTGTTGACCACCGTAATTTTATCGGCGGCAGTCTCGTAGTACTGTACCAGGTCTGCTTTTACCTTGGCAGATACCGCCAGAATCTGTCTGGCTATTTTACAGGCCCTCTGCTGTAATGCTGCCATACGGCTCAGTCCAGGTGCGGTTCTCCCATACGCTACCTCCATACAATGGTAACTCCCGTGGATAAAAGCCACGTCTGCCGGGAAAAAAGGTACCGACTCCCCCTGGGAAATCACTACTCTTCCCCGTTGCCAGGTCAACCAAAGAAAGGCAGACGTATACCGCGCCAGGTAAATGGCCTTGCGCTTTTTAAAATGCCGGTATTTGAACAGCTGGTTAAACAGCCGGCCCAACAAAGTATGGTTAATGAGGTAGTCTTCGTCGATCAGCTTTGTTTCAACACCCCGGCTATGCAAATATTCATCGAGGTAATAGACCACCCGCTCTACGCCACCGGCATAAGATTTACCATTAAACGATATTAACCAGGCTTTCTTTGGTTTCATATGGTTGCTTTTAGCGGTCAATACCCATCGCTTTGTCGAGTTTTTGGTACCCGCTTTCTATGGAAAAATGCTGTTGGAAATAAGCCTGTCCCTGGCGGCTCAACTGTTCATACAATGCTTTATCTGATAGTACCCGCTGTATATTCGCCGCAAATGTTTGCGGGTCGTTGGCAGAGAGACAACCATTGCTGGTTTTATCGGGGAGACCATCCAGGCCGCGTTCCGAACAGATCACCGGTAGCCCGTGCGACATAGCCTCTACCACTTTTACTTTCACTCCGGTGCCCGTGAGCATAGGACACAGCGCCACCCGGGCACGGCGATAATACGCATCCAGGTCATCAACAAACGGGATCAGGGTCACGTTGGGATAATCTTTACTGACATGCGCGGTAATCACCCCAATCACACAAATCCTGGTATTGGCAGGCAGTAATGGGTATACTTCTTTAAAGAACCAGGCAGCCGAACGGAGATTATGCGGATTATCTGAGGCCACATAAATCAGGTCAAAATCTTTCTCCACTGTTTCTTTTACAGGCGCCGGCGCAGTCATGATCATGGGGATATACTTCACTTTTTCTTTGAGGAACTGGCTGAAGAAGTACGTTTCCTCGGGTGAAATAGCCCATACCTGGTTAAACTGTGCCAGCCGGCGTAACTCATCGCCCAGGGCAGCGCCTTTATCAAAACCCGTATCATGCTGATGCTGGGAAGCCAGCAGGTCATGCGTATCGATAATGGTAACGGCATTTCCCACTAAGGGGTTATCGCGGATAAAATCGGCCCAGTAAGCATAGCTGATGATGATATAATCGTACTGCTGACGGCGCAGAATGGCATCGAATTGTCGGCGCAGGTTAAGGGTAGTGTGATTGGGAAAAGACCCGGGTACCAGCTTTAGTTTTCTTTCATATAAGATATGCCATAGCTTATAAGTGAAGAAATATTTTACGGGGTTACCTTTCACCGGTTTACGGTCCAGGACCCATATATGTTCTGCCAAACCGCTATCTTCAAAGGCTTTCACAGTTTCCGGGGTATATTGTCCCCAAACGGACTTCGTAATAAAATCCACCTGCATGCCCCGTGCTTTAAAATACTTTAGCAGGTGCAGGGCACGGGTTTGACTTCCCCCTTTTTTCTCAACGGGATTCAACGGAAAAAAATAGAGTATCCTTTTCAAGTGTTGTGATCGTTTTTTAAATAAGGCTGTAAAACTAAGTCATTTTCCCTTAAAAGCAGGCAGTGACTAGTGGTACAACCGTAGCTGCAAAGACGAAGGGTTGGGCAGGGAAACGGTGGTACCGGTTGCCGTGAGCAATCCTGTTTGCTGATCTCTTTTAAACACCACGATATTATTGGACCGCTGATTGGCCACCAACACAAAATTACCAGTAGGATCGATGGCAAAGTTACGCGGGTGTACGCCACCACTGGGTATTTTGCCGACCTGTTTCAGCTGGCCGGTTTGCTGGTTAACCCGGTAAATGAAAATCGTGTTGGCCGACTCGCGGGTGGAAGCATAGAGAAATAATCCATCGGGGGAAATATGAATATCGGCGGCATTATAGTCCTCCGCCTTATCATCCAGGTGAGCGCTCACCCTTTGTACGCGATCCAGTTTCCCATCGCGATAGCGATATACCGATACCATCCCTCCCATTTCCTCGATGCAATAGGCATAAGGCAGGCGGTGATGAAAAACGATGTGCCGGGGACCACTGCCTGGTATAGTTGCCGTATATGCCGGCGTAGCTGGCTGCAATACTGGCGATGCGTTTGGCTTCAACTGGTAGGCCCTGATCTTATCAGCGCCCAGGTCGGGAAAGAATGCATATTTCCCATCTGGCGCAAATACGGCGGCATGTATATGGGAGGATGTTTGCCGGTTGGTAACACTGCTATCTTTGAAGGGAATGATTTGTGCTGCCGGTGCAATGAGTCCATTCGCACCCAGCGGAAAAATGCCCAGGCTTCCGCCGCTGTAGTTGGCACAAATCAACCATTTGCCCTGTGGATCCACCCCTACATAGGCGGGGTTATCGCCTCCGCTGTCTTGCCGGCTCAGCAGGGTAAGCACTCCCCTGGTACTATCGAATGCCAGGCTGGTAACGCCTCCTACATTGGGCGTTTGCGCTTCTGAGCAGGTGTAGATATATTGACCGCCAGGGGAAATAGTCAGGAACGAAGGATTGAGAATACCTGCCAGCGCCGATACCCGCTCCAATGCACCAGTTTTTTCGTTGAACCGGAATACATATACGCCTTCTTTGGCTTTGTCGCGGTTGTAACTGCCCACAAACAGGTAGTACTGTTGGGCGTTGGCAATAAAACTGCTGAATATGGTGCTGATAACAAGAATAAGTAACTTACGTGCCAATGGTAAATGTTTTAGACATGAAGGTGAACCACAAGATACTCATCTCTCTAAAAAATAATAATAGACAAATTTGTCTATTATTATTTTTGTTTTTACATTTGTACTGTTATGGCAAGGCCAGGTAATCCAAAGGAGAAGATTTTAGCCACTGCGGCGCGCTTGTTTTACGAGCAGGGGTACAATGCCACTGGCATTAACCAGGTACTGGAGGAAGCGGGAGTAGCCAAAGCAAGCCTGTATAGCCACTTTGGCTCGAAAGACGAGCTGGGGCTGGCTTACCTGAAGGCCGCGCGACAGGAATGGTTCCAGGCGGTAACAACGGTGGTGGAGGCCAAAACAGCTCCGTTGGACAGGCTGCTGGCGCCGTTCGATTTCCTGGAAACGCAACTGCCCCGGCAGGGCTTTCGCGGATGCCGCTTCATCAATATGCTGGCGGAAATCGGAGGTAGTCATAAAGAGATGCAACAGCAGGTGGCCGAACATAAACGAAAACTGCGCCGTTACCTGCATCAACTGCTGCTGGCTATTCCTGGGGTAGAAGGACATCCTTCCGCAGATACCTGGGCAGATACTATTTACCTGCTATTTGAAGGAGCGATTGTAGAAACCAAGGTGTTCCGGGATGTATGGCCTGTAAAAGCCGCTAAAAAAACGATCAAACATTTGTTGAGTAAGTTGTAACAAATGCCACCCTGTAAAGGGTTATTTTTTTCACCAATAATAGACAAATTGGTCTATAATAAAACACAAATACTATGAGCACTATTACCGCGCTTCCACTGAGTGAAGCCAACCATGAAGCCACCCGTGTATTAGAACAGGTAAACCGCCAACTGGGCCGCATTCCCAACATGTATAGCGTGATGGCACACTCCCCTGCCGTACTGGAAGCCTATACCCAATTCAGCAACTCCCTGCGCAAAGGCAGCCTGGGCGCCCCAATGGCAGAAAGGATTGCCATTGCTTCAGCGGAATATAATGGCTGTACCTATTGCCTGTCGGCCCACAGTTTTACCGGCGCCAAAGCAGGATTGTCGGAAGCCGACATCCGGGAAGCCCGGGCACTGACGGCTACCGATCCAAAAGTGGCTGCCGGTATGGCATTCACCCAAAAACTATTGGCCAACCCCGGCGATTTGTCCACCACTGATGTGACGCCGCTGCGCAATGCCGGTTATACCGACGGCGAAATACTGGAAATCATTGCCAACGTAGTACGTAATATTTTCACCAACTACCTCAACGTAGTAGCCGGTACTGAAGTAGACTGGCCCTTAGTTACTCCCGCAAATGCCAACAGCTATGAAAACAGATAAAATCAACACCGTCATTGACCAGCCGTTTGAGCAGGTATTGACTGCCGCCAGGAAAGCCATCGTTAACAATGGCTTCCTGCTCCTGCACGAGATCAATCCACAGGCCATATTAGCCAGTCACCAGATCGTAATTGGCCCTATCCGGCAACTGCTTTTTTTCCACCCGGCCTACATGCAGCAATTGTTGCAAGCCGATCCAAACGCCGTCATAGAAGTGCCCTTAAAGCTGGTATTGCGGGAAGTAGACGACCACAGCACCGCGGTGACCTACAGCGACCCGGTACTGCAGTTGCAGGACTATAGCGGCCTGGAAACGCTGGGCAGCGAATTATCGCAGCGGGTAACAGCCTTATTGAAAGAATTGTTGTAAGGATTTTTCATTTGCTCCGTCTAATAAACAGGCGATGGGTAAATCGCCGTCTAGCCGCTCAAATAAGAAGATAAAGCGGTAAATTTGTATCATCATATTTGTTCACGTGTAGTTCCTAACAGCGATGAAAACATTATTTCTGCTCACACTGATCCTGGCCAGCCAGATTGCCTGTCATAGCCAAAACGAGAGCAAACAGCCACCTGCCGCTCCTAATCCGTTTTATTCCCGGACAGACACCCGGAAACTGCATATCACCAATGCAGAATGGAAGAAAGTACTTTCGCCGGAATTATACGCCGTGGCGAGAGAGGCTGCTACCGAACGCGCCTTTACGGGGAAATACTGGGATAGCGATGTAAAAGGCAATTACTATTGCGCCGTTTGTGGCAATCCGTTATTCCGCTCAGATGCTAAATTTGCCAGCTCCTGCGGCTGGCCAAGCTTCTTCGAGCCACTGAGAGCCAACAGCGTCATTTATAAGGCCGACAACTCCTATGGCATGCAACGTACAGAGGTGATTTGCGAACGTTGCGGCTCACACCTGGGACATATCTTCGATGACGGACCACCGCCTACCCATAAACGATTTTGCATGAACTCCATTTCCCTCGATTTTGAGCCGGACCCGGGAGCACATTAATATCTCATTTCACGCCAGGAACACTTTGCATTCCTGGCGTGAAAAATATACTCCCTGTTTTAATCCAGGAAGAGATCCAAAAACGTCTTCGCGAAACCGGACGCGGATATATGCCGGTTTAGATTGTTCCGGAAGGGATTAAACATCGTCAGCATGGGCATCGGGCTAATGATATGATAAAATGGCCGGCTCAGGTCCTGCGAATTAGCCAGCACAATGAAAGCCAGGTCTTTCTCCGGCACTTTCACAAACAATGCCGAATAGCCTGTCCACCAGCCGGTATGCCATACCACCTTTACCCCTTTGTACTTACCTACAAACCATCCCAGTCCATATTGTATCTTTTTACCCTTTGGTGTAACATACTGCGTAAATGCCATCCGCCAGGTACTGTCTCCCAGAAACTTTCCCTGGTCAATAGCAGTAGAGTAAACCGCCAGATCAGCCACGGTGCTCATCAAACCTGCCGCTGGTCCGAAGCCATAATTGAAAGTAACCGGTACCAACTGCCCTTGCTTCCAGTCATAAGGCCGGGCTACTTTATGCAGGAAACTGTCTTTATCATAACCCGTTAAAGCAAAGCTGGCGCTATCATCTGTGCTAGGTACCGTATTCTTTAAACCCAGCGGCCTGATAACCTGTTGCATCAGCAGTTCCCCAAAGGTATGCCCCGATGCTTTTTCAATAGGTTTTTGCAGCTGGTTATACCAGGCGCCATTGTAACGGAACACATAACCTGGTTTAAAGCTATTGAGCGTATTACCCATGGCCGTGTGCGTGAGCAGGTGTTTCAGTTTGATCCGGGGATCACTTCCCCAGCGGGCTCCCAGGTTGATGCCATATTTACTGATAGGATCGTCCAGGCTTACCTTGCCGGCTTCCACCTGTTGCAGGAGGATAATGGAGCCAAAGGTTTTAGTGACGGAAGCTACCTGGTAAACCGTATTTTCATCGGGCACCGATTTCGTAGTTATGTTGGCGTAACCCAGTCCCGTCTTCCAGGCCAGCTGCCCGGCGTTGACAATGCCCACGGAAAGACCGGGGATATGATAGCGTTGTCGCAAGGTTTCCACTTGCTCAGCAAAAGCAGCCATCCGGGTGCTATGCCATACGGTGTCGGCAGCTGTAATTTTTTTTGTGGCAATACCGTTTTTTGAGGTGCGGCAGGCGAACAAACAAGTAGCGATCATCCCTAAAAGCGGAACGATTTTCCCCCGGAGCGTATCAGGACAAGCATTCATACGGATCATTCGTTTTCTGGTAAAAATCCCTGTTTATGGGCTGTTCACCTACTCATATCCGGATTTGAGCAAAGGATTTAAGAAATTTCCAGCGACTTTTTTCGAAACTCGGAGGGCGACATGCCCGTGAGTTGTTTGAATACCCGTTGAAAAGTAGCGGGAGAAGCAAAACCACAATCGTATGCGATGCCGGCAAAAGTCAGTTGTGCGGCATCCTCCTGTAATACCTTTTCTTTAAACAGGGCTACGCGGTAGCCGTTTACGTACTCGTTAAAATTTTTATGCAGATGCTGGTTGAGTACCGCCGATATGGTTTTGGGCGGAATTCCCGTATGTTGCGACATTACCTGTAAGGTCAATTCCGTGTTCAGGTACAGGCGGTCGTCTTCCATCGCTTTGGTGAGCTGTACCAGGGCCGTATCGATGGTTGCCGCCGGCAACGGCGTGTCATTTTTTGGAGTGGCAATTTGTTGCTGATGGGAAATAATATATCCTTTTATACCCAGCCAGTAAATCAGTATCGTTAGTGGAATATAAACTGGGTACCAGTCCAACTTTTCGAGCACCAGGTCTGTATAGCGCGGTATTACATAAGGCACCAGGTATAGCAGCCAGATACCTTCAAATATGGCCATGGCCCATAGCAACTGCCGTAGCCATCCCGTGCCGGTTACCGGCTTATTGGCGGCGAGCCACCGAAATGATAACAACGTATAAAATGCCAGGGAAGCCCAGCGTGGAATATCGGCATACACATTATAGGTATCGATGAAAATGCCCCAGGGACCGGGCTTGTTCCTGAGCGCGCCTGTCAGCACACCTGTTACAAAGATAACGCTGGTCAGCGATGGTACTACGTCGATCAGCATGGGCAGGAATTGTAACCGCTCCATGCGGCCCATCTTAAATGCCGGATCTGTAAAGGCTTTTACATAAAAATAAAGCAACGGGCCAAATCCCATCCCTGTGATCAGCGGAAGAAAATTGGCGATGAAGACCAGCCAGCGGGAGCCAAACCAATTCGTTTCCCAGGCATATAAGGCGAAACTGGCCATGGCCATCAAAAAAATAAACGCCGACAACAAGCGGTTGGCCGTACGCCGTTTATCCGTGAAAAATAATATTCCACTGACGATGAAGCCCTGTATTGCTCCCAATAAAATGATGGTATGAAATAAGCCCTTCATATAACTCCGTGGTTTCCATTATTCACCAAAATAAGATAAAATATGGTTTTATGCAGGGGGCGGGCACTTAAAAAAACTTCTCCACCGTGAGCCCATAGGTCATCAGCAGGTTTTCACGATCAGTACGATTCAGTTTATTATACACCATGGCAGCGGTAATGCTCAGCCAGGAACGGAGCTTGACAGACAGGCCATTGTTACACTTGATAATATAGTCGTTGCCGTTAGTCAGCGAGTTTTGCACATAGTTGTGCGCCTTCCGGCACACCATATTCCAGACGTGTGCCTGAACCTATCTTGCATAGTTATCCCGAAAAATGGTATTGATCATGAAAAAATAAAAAATTTTAGAGATCTTAGGCGGTCTGTATTCCTTTTGCTAAAACTACGTAACAACCATTTTTATGTCGACAAGAAGAAATTTCCTTTTACAAACGGCCCTGGGAATGGCTGCTACCACTATGGGGCCGCTGGCAGCCACCGCAGCGGTTTCCGGCCGCAGCGACAAGGCACAACTCCCGGTAGGCATGGCAGGATATACCTTTGCCAAATTCAACCTCGACCAGGCGATTGCTATCATGAACCGGGTGAATATCAAAAATATTTCGGTGAAAGACATTCAACTGCCGCTTAACAGCAGTGAAGAAAAGATCAAAGAAGTACTGGGGAAATTTTCCGCTGCCGGCATCCATGTATATGCGGTAGGCGTTATTTACATGAAAACGAAGCAGGCGGTAGACGAGGCCTTCGAATATGCCAGGCGGGTGGGTGTTCCGCTGATCGTAGGCGTACCTACCCCCGATTTACTGGATTATACGGAAGAGAAAATCAAAACCTATAATATCCGGCTCGCCGTACACAACCACGGGCCTGAAGATGCGCTCTATCCCGGGCCTAAAAACGCGTACGACCTCATCAAAAACCGGGATCCACGCCTGGGCCTTTGCCTTGACATTGGCCACGCCACCCGGGCCGGAGAAGCACCTGACAAAGCCGTACTGGCGTATAAAAACAGGATCTTCGACCTGCATATCAAAGATGTGAGCGCTGCCGCCAAAGATGGGAAAGCCATTGAACTTGGCAGAGGCGTGATCGATTTTAAAAAGCTGGTAGGTGCACTGGATAAAATCAATTACCAGGGTGTATGCAGTATAGAATATGAAAAAGATATGAGTGATCCGCTGCCGGGCATCGCCGAATCGGCGGGCTATTTCCGGGGTGTGATCCATGCGCTCAATAGCTAAACAAAAAGGGACCGCCTGTATAAACAGGCAGTCCCTGCATTCATCACTATCTACTATTTCAATTTTACGTTAGCTACGGCGCTATCCCTCACTTCTTCTCCGGCAGTGGTAATCAGCGTATCGCCTTCTTTCAGATCACCGAATACTTCGGTTTTACCATTGTCGCTGCGGCCCGTGGTAACGGGCACCCACTTTGTTTTGTTGTTTTCTACCCGGATCACATATACACCTTTCGATGAATTGAGTACTGCGCTGGAAGGTACCAGGAAGTTGTTGCCATTACCATTGAGCGGGATGGCCACTTCTGCCACCATGCCGGGCAACAGGGCTTTGTCGTTGTTCGCTACATCTATTTCGATGTGCTGGGAGCGGAGCTTGCGATCCAGCGCGCCGGCCAGGCGGATCACCTTCCCGGTAAACTGTTTACCAGTCAGCGATTTCACGGTAAATTTCACTTCACTCTGGTTATCCAGGTAGCTGGTATACGCTTCCGGTACGCTCACTACCAATCTCAATTTCTTTTGTTCCTGTAAAGTGAAGATGGGCATTTCGGAGCCTTTACCGGAAGGGCCTACATAGGCGCCTGCGCTCACATTACGTGCGGTGATCACACCGCTGAAGGGAGCGCGTATTTCCAGGTAGTTGCGGTTGTCGCCTACTTCGCGGTGAGCAGCCCTGGCAGCCTCGAGTTGCGCCAGGTCTGATTTCTGACGGGCAAAAGCCAGGTCCAGGTCATTCTGCGATACGGTACCAGGCGTTTTGCTGGTTTCCAGCAGGCGATCATAGGTAGCTTTGCTCGACAAATAAATCGCTTCCTGCGATTTTAAACGCGACTCCGCACCGGAGAGCTGCGAGTTGATTTCAGGTGCTTCCATGGTCACCAGCAGCTGGCCGGCGCTCACCTCCGTACCCACATCGGCATATAGTTTTTTGATAAAGCTGTTTACTTTGGCGTAAAGGTCCACCTGCTGGAAGGCCACCAGCTCCCCGGGAATACGTATAGAAGATGAGATGGCTCCTTTTTCCAGGGAGAAAGCGGACAATGCAGGAGCCGGCGCCACTGCAGCAGCGCCGGATTTTTCGTCTTTGGCCCCGGATTCACTGCAGCTGTACAATGCCACGGCAATACTTGTCAGCAACAGGAAAGAAATCGAGATACGGAAACCGCTGTTCATATATTATATTTTAATAGCAATTAGATGAATGATGATTGATTTTATGCCTTATCGTCTTCAGAAGGAATGTAGTGAATACTTTCTTCATCTCTCGGATGCAGCGATACGCTTTGTGTGGTGGTCTTTCCTTGTCCCCAGGCAAATGCCAGCGGTAAAATAAACAAGGCAGCAAAAGTAGAGGCTACGAGTCCCCCGATAACAGCTCTACCCAGGGGAGATGACTGATCGCCTGCTTCTCCCATACCACTCGCCATCGGTATCATACCTACCACCATGGCCATGGCGGTCATTACAATGGGGCGTAAACGCAGTGCAGCCGCTTCTGTGGCAGATAACAAAGCATCGCCATTATGTTTTCTCAACTGCTCTGCATTCGTGATCAGTAACACTGCATTGGAAATCGATACCCCTACCGACATGATCATGCCCATGTAGGATTGCAGGTTGAGGGTAGACCGGCACAGCATCAGCAATGCGAGGGAGCCCAGCAGCACGGCAGGCACGGTGGCCAACACAATGCCCGATACTTTGAACGACTGGAAATTGGCCGCCAGCATCAGGAAGATCACTGCAATGGCTACAATCAATCCGCCCTGTAAACTATCGAGCGTATCGCCAAGGGTGGTACTGAGCCCAATCATTTCTACGTTCAGTCCCCGCGGTAATGGTCCCAACGCCGCAATGGCCTGTTTTACGCCGGCAGCGGCACTGCCGAGATCTTTATTATTCAGATTGGCGGTGACCGTCATCATCGGCATAGCGCCCAGGTTATCTACTTCGCCATAGGTGGTATCGACCGACAACGTAGCTACGTCGCTCAGCACGGGCCTGGAGGCATTTTTCAGTACAGGAATCTCCCCTATCTCCTCTTTGCTGTTCATCTTGTTTTCCGGTACCTGTACCTGCACGTTATAGCTCAGTCCGGCTTTTTCATCTACCCAGATATTTTTTTCCGTTAAACGGGAAGAAGAGGTAGAAGCAATCAGGGAGCGGGTTACATCGCTTACATCCACGCCCAGCTGGGCTGCCCGGATACGGTCGATATTTACATTGATAGAAGGATATTTAATAGACTGGCCGAACTGCACATCGCGAAGGTAAGACAGCTGTTTCAGCTGGTCGACCAGTTTCTGCGCATACTGCTCTCCTAATTTACGGTCGCGGCCCGAAAACCTTACCTCTATAGGTGTGGGCGAGCCCTGGCTGAGGATTTTGTCGGTGAGTTCTATCGGCTCAAACGACAGCATCATCTGCGGATCAATGGCCCTGGCCTTTTCACGGATCTTATCTTTCAGCTGTTCCAGGTTGGTTTTATAATGTTCGTTCAGCGACACCTGTAATACTGCTTCGTGCGGACCGGCCATCCACAGGAAGATGGGTGCCGTAGAAAACAGTTGCGGGTGCATACCTATATATGCCGACGTGATGGATACATTTTCCTTCCCGACGATATTGTTGATGCCATCGAGCAGTTTCATGGTTTGCTCCTCTGTGCGCTCAATACGTGTACCATCCGGCACCCGCATTCTCACCTGGAATTGGCTGCCGTTCACTTTAGGCAACACATCCCTTCCTATGCCCGACAGCAGCAATACCACAACACCGCATACGATCACCAGGTAGCCGATCACAATAGGCCTGCGGTAAGGCATCATCCGGCCAATGAAGCGCAGGTAGCGGTTGCGCAGGCGTTCAAAGCGACTGATCTTTCCATCGCGATTGCTGTCAGCTCTTTCTACCAATACTTTCTTCTGCTCCCAGGTATCTTTTTCTCCGGCTAATCCTGTGGCGGCAAACTCTTCTGCGTCGGTCATTTCCCCGCCGTCTGCCTTTTTATGATGTTTCACCTTCATGATCCAGTTGGCCATGATAGGTACAAAAGTTTGCGCCAGGAAGTAAGAAATGATCATACTGAAACCGATGGCCAGCGCCAGTGGCAGGAACAGGGAGCCAGGAATACCGCCCATGGTAAATGCCGGTGCAAACACTGCCAGGATACAGAACAGGATCAGCAACTTAGGGAAAGCTATTTCCTGGCAGGCATCCCAGATAGCCAGGGCCTTGGGTTTCCCCATATCGAGATGCTGGTGGATATTTTCTATCGTTACCGTACTTTCATCTACCAGGATACCGATGGCCAGCGCCAGCCCGCTGAGGGTCATGATATTAATGGTTTGCCCGGTGAGATTGAGAAACAGTACGGCCGAAATAATGGAAGTAGGAATGGTAAGGATCACGATCAGCGCGCCCCTGGGGTCGCCCAGGAACAACAACACCATCAGGCCCGTAAGAATAGCGCCTATCGTACCTTCTGTGAGCAGGCTCTTTACGGAGTTGATCACATAAGTCGATTGATCAAATTCATAACTCAGGTTCACATCGTCCGGCAGCTGCGCCTTCATTTTAGGCAATGCCTTTTTGAGTCGCTGTACCACTTCCCAGGTAGAAGCATCGGCACTTTTGGCGATACTCAGGTATACTGAGCGACGGCCATTGACCAGGGCATAGCCCGCGGTGACGTCGGCCCCATCTTCTACGGTAGCTACGTCGCGCAGGTAGAGGTTAGATACATCTCCCTTAAACAAAGGTATATTTTCAAAGTCCTTTACATTACGGATGGTGGTATTGGCGGGTGTGATATAGTTATTGTTGCCGATACGCACATTCCCGGAGGGGGCGGTCTGGTTATTGAGCCGCAGCGCTTCCACCAGCTGATCAGGCGTCATATTGTGCTGGCGCAGCAGCTCAGGATCAGCTTTGATAACGACCGTACGCATATTACCCCCGAAAGGCGTAGAGCCGATTAAACCGGGGATAGACGTAAAGGACGAACGTACATATACGTTGGCCAGGTCGAGCAGTTCGTTGTTGCTGCGCTTATCGCTGCTGAGTACGAGCTGTCCTACCGGCAAAGTAGAGGCATCGAAGCGGATAATAAATGGCGGGTTGGAGCCCGGTGGAAAGATGGCCTGGATCCTGTTGGAAAAGGCGCTTACCTCCGCTGCTGCCTGGGCCATGTTGGTACCGGGATAGAAGTTGATCTTCATCAGGGTAAGGCCCTGGATATTCTTTGTTTCGATACTTTTTACCCCGTTTACAAACAGGAATATATTGATGTACTGTTTAGCAAAGAAAGACTCCATCTGCTTGGGCGTGTATCCGCCGAAAGGATGGGATACGTAGATCACCGGCATGTCCAGCTTTGGGAAGATGTCGATCTTAATCGTATTCACCGCTTTTATCCCAAAGAAGAACAGGCCGGCCACCAGCACCAGGATAGTAATAGGTTTTTTTAATGCAAAACTGATTAAGTTCATGGTAATGATAAGTTGATAAATAAAGCCCTCAAGGGCGTCCGTTTAACGAAAGCGTTAATTCTCAAATATGCTAAAATCACCTGCAGCGGCGGCTTTCAGCAGCAATGCCTGCCATACGTTGCTATAGGCAATATCTTTATCTGTTTCTGCCCTGATGAGCACATACAAAGCCTGGGTAACGTCCACCAGGTTGGTTAACCCGTTTTTATACAATACCGATTTCTGGAGATAGGCATCAGAAGCGGCTTTCACCTGCACCGGTACTTCGCGGTAGTTGTCGAGCGCATTCTTTATTTTCTTATCTGAGAGATCGAGCTGTGCGTGAATTTGCTGATTGGCCAGTTCATATTCGTATTGTAATCCTTTACTGATCTGTTGTTGCGACCTTACCTGCCGTGAAATGCGGAAAGGTTGGGTAATGTTCCAGGTAACACCTAATCCCAGCAGGTAGTTGGTGCGGGTAGGATTCACCCCATCCCAGTAGCCGTGCGAATAATCGTTTTGATTGGTGACATAACCGGCGCCAAAACCGGAACCCCTGGTCTGCAATACGCCTACCAGCGTAAACGCAGGGTAGTAAAAGGTTTTAGCGTATTTCGATTGTTCATCGCTCAGGGCAATACGGCTTTTATACCATTGCAGTATTGGGTGATTGTCCAGGCTAAGGGTATCTGACGGGATGGCCGGGATGCGCGACATATAAGTGGTGTCCAGTGTAAATTCCTGTGGCGGAATGCCCAGGAGTTGCGCCAGCTCATTACTTTGGGTTTGTTCAAAATCTTTCGCCTTTGTGAGGGCAATTCTTGCGCTGGAATATTCGGCATTGGCCTGCGATGAATCTACACCGGCAATGAGACCGTTGAGTACACGGGTGCGTACCACCCGGCGAATGGTATCCGCCCTATCGAGGTTTTCCTGGTAAGAGCGCGTGAGTTGTTGCGCTGCCACCAGGTTTAAATAAGTGGCCGCCACTTTTACTTTGTGCTTAAAAATCTCCTGTTGCCAATCTTTATCGTTCTGTGTAGCGGCCGCTAATGCAGTTTTTACTTTTTCTTTGGCTCTGCCGAAGGCAAAGAAGTCCCAGTTAATATTAGTAAGGTATAATGCGCCGAAAGCGGCATTCCAATTCTGATGATCCAGTGCCGGACCCGCCGAAGCTGCCGCGAGACCGCCAAATCCATACATAGGACCATTTTGGCCGTTGATAGTACCGTAATCCTGTTGGGCTGACAAGTTCAGGTTGGGCAGGTAATCACGGCGGGCCTGGGATACCTGTTCCCGGGAAGCCGCTGTGTAGCTGGCTTTGGCTTTGATAGTACCGTAGTTGGCAATAGCGGTATCGATCGCCTGTTTAAGGGTAAAGACCTGTTGAGCATAGGCACTGTATCCTGAAGATACCAGCACTGCTGCCAACAGCAAATGTTTCTTACTCCACATGAATGATTAGATTTTACAGTTGAAACATCCTGAGGGATATCCAACCACAAAATGACTGTATCATTTTGAAGTAAACTTGAAGGAAAATACAGAATTCAGATTTTTTTCGTGAGAAGGAATATCAGACGGTCACTGCATCCGTTCCGGATAAGGCTCCCTGGCCATTTACCGACAACCCTTCCTTATCATAAAAACTTACCCGGATACTGTGCCAGCCATCGGCGTAGTCGTATACTACGGTGTAGTTGTTGACTTCACAGATCTGTTTTACGATGGCCAGTCCCAGCCCTATACTGTCGGCGCTCTGGTTACTTTTCTTAAATCGCTGGAACAGCTCGCAGGTAGGTATCTGCGGGGGAAGGCCGGTATTACTGATACACAGCTCACTGGCAGTAAGCAGTACATTTATTTGTCCCCCGTCGCGGTTATGGCGGATGGCATTGCTCAACAGGTTGCTGATCAGCATTTCCGCCAGGGCCGGGTGAATGCTGAGTGGTATGTTCTTATCCAGGCTGGAAGTAAGTTTGATTTCCCGCATGGTGATCCAGTCTTCATAAGTGGCCATCACGTCTTTCGCCACGCGGCAGAACTTGATGCTTTCAGATACTTTAAATTCCTGGTTTTCCAGTTTGGTGAGCAGGATGAGTGAGCGGTTGATATGCGATAACTTTTCAATCGCGTTTTGCATATCACCGATCAGTGCTGCCTGTACGCTGTCGATATTGGTTTCCGACAGCAGTTCAATCTTACTGCGGATCACGGCCAGCGGCGTTTGCAGCTCATGCGACGCATTTTCACTGAACTCTTTCACGGCGGCATAGTCTTCCACGGCCTTGTCGGTCATCTTAGTCAGGAAGGCGTTGAGCTCTTTAAATTCGGTGGTATTGGTTTCCGGCAGTTGCAGCTTCTTTTTCTTTTTGAGGTCGAAGCGGTGAATGGCTTTCATGGTGTGGCGCAGCGGGGAAAATATCTTCCTTGACAGCAGCCTGGCGGTGATCGACACCGTGAGTATCATCAGCAGCATTTTCCATACTACGGCGCCCAGCATCCCGCGGAAGATTTCTTCTGAGCGGATTACATAGTTGTAGGAAGATATTTTATAATATTGGTTACCTACCTGGTACCAGGAGTTGACAGTAATGCGGCATTCTTTCTGCCCCAGGTCTTCTGCCAGGGCGTAGTCTTTTTTGGTTTCCACCTTTCCTTCCGGGATGGGGCCGGGAACGGCTGCTATTTCAATAGGCCGGCCATGGGTATAGCGGTCGGGCTTCTCCCCTGCCCGTAGTTGCTGGGCCACGCGGTCATTCACCGCTTTCATGCGCTCTACTTCCGCCTGGTCGAGGTGTTTTTTGATATTATTACGGGAGATGACCATGGTAATGGGCGTTACCAGGAACACGATACCGATAAACCAGAGCGTTATTTTATTCAGTAATTTCATGTCTTCGACGTATTAAACTTATAGCCTAAGCCATAAACCGTTTCAATGTAATCTACTCCTTCTGCGGCACTGATCTTCTTTCTCAGGTTTTTTACATGTTGATATACAAAGTCGAAATTAGCCAGGTTATCCGTATAATCGCCCCACAGATGTGCGGCAATAGATTGCCTTGAAAGTACGCGGTTCTTATTGACCACAAAGTACAACAACAGATCGAATTCCTTGCGGGTAACGTCCAGCAGGGTGTTGTTGATCATGGCTTCCACCGTATCTGTATTTAGTACTATTTCATTGAAAACTACTAAGTTATTGCCTTCCAGCTTCTTTCGCCGGTAGATAGCCCGGAGCCGGGCGTGCAGTTCCGGCAAATGGAAGGGCTTGGTAACATAGTCATCGGCGCCGCCTTCCAGGCCATTTACCTTATCGTCCAGGGCATCTTTGGCCGAAATAATGAGTACGCCGCTACCGATATTTTCCTGACGGATAAATTTCAGCAGTTCCAGGCCATTACCGTCTGGCAGCATAATATCCAGCAGGATACAGTCGTATGTAAAAAGGGAAAGCTTTTCCCGGGCCGCCTCAAAGTTATAGGCCAGCTCACAGATATACTTTTCCCCGTTGAGATAATCGTATATACCGCTGGCCAGTTCCTTGTTGTCTTCTACAATCAATACTTTCATAAAAACATACCTGTATGCAAGGTGCGGGGTAAATTTAAAGCAATTTTGAAGTTTTTGGGCACGCAAAGAGACAAAGGAGCAAAGCAGCAAAGGAAAGAAAGAATATAAGGAAAATATTTCCCTTCTTTATATTCTCATATCCTTTGCTGCTTTGCTGCTTTGCTCCTTTGTCTCTTTGCGTGCCTATTTTATTTCCAGTAACATTTCCTTTACGGCAGCTTCCAGCTGGGCATCTTTACCCTGCAGGAACTCCTCGTAGCGCAGCGGCACCCGGATATCGGGTTCTATCTGCAGGTTTTCGGTAGGCCGTCCTTCTTTTCCAATAGTGCCTACCATCGGGATACCAAATACCATCGTAGGATCTATCTGGGTTTCCCACCATACGGCAGTACCGGTGCCCGGTACCGGCATACCGATCAATTTCCCGATGTTGCCTTGTTTGTATACGTAAGGGAAGATAAATGCATCGCTGTAGTTACCTTCGCTCATCAGCACGCAGCTGGGCGCCTGCCACTGACCGGAAGGCTCCCCGCCCTTCAGGCGATCGCCCTGGGGCGCAAACTCCAGGTATTTTTTACCACTGAGGAAGTTGTACAGGTCATCGTGCAGCCATCCGCCGCCATTAAAGCGGGTGTCTACGATCAGCGCCTTTTTATCGCGGTTCTGCCCCATTACTTCGTCATATACAGAGCGGTAGCTGGCATCGTTCATGCCCTGTACGTGTACATAGCCTACCTGCCCATTGCTGAGTTTATCAACCATCGCACGCATGGCCGCTACCCAACGTTTATACATCAACGTACTTTCTTCGCCACCAGAGATCGGCTTCACCGTTTCATCCCAGCGCACTTTGGTATTGGGGTTGTAGAGGCTCACCAGGATATTGTTTCCGGCTTTGCGATTCAATAATGTAGCCCAGTCACTCTTATCGTTGATAGCCACCCCATCAATCTTTTCGATGATGTCACCTTTTCTCAGCTTGCTCGCAGCTTTATCGAAAGGACCACCTGCAATTACCGCATCCACCTGCAGGCCGTCGGCATGACTGGTTTCATCGTACAACAGTCCTAAAGAAGCAGTATTGTCGCCATTTACGGGCTGTGGTGAATAACGGCCACCGGTATGGGAACCATTCAGTTCACCCAGCAGTTCGCTCAGCAGCTCTTCAAAATCGTAGTTGTTGCTGATATAAGGCAGGAAGCGGGCGTAATTGTCGCCATACATCTTCCAGTCCATGTTCCGGAGGCTAGGATCGTAAAACTTCTCCTTTACCTGTTTCCAGGCATGCCAGAAAATGTATTTACGTTCTTCTTCCTGGTTCAGCGACAGTTCCGTATTGATGCTTACCGGCGTGATCTTACCGCTGCTGGCATCTACTTTTACTACGCTACCACGGTTGCTCACAAAGAGGGAGTTGCCATCTTTGCTCAGTTCAATACTACCGGGGGTACCTCCCATTTTAGCGAGGATCTTTGTTTCGCCGGTCCTGGGCTCTGTTACCCACAGGTCGTAGCCCTTTTCAAAGGCGGCCATGTAGTAGAGTTTGGAGGCATCTTTATTCAGCACATAATCACCGATAGATGCGCTGTTGATGGTGAGCTTTATTTTCCTGTTTTCCAGGTTGGTAAAGTCGGGTGTGAAAGTCTTTTTGCTGGTAGTATCTTTTGTTTTTGCCGTAGAATCCTTGGTGGTTTTAGATTCCGCCGCTTCTTTGTCTTTCAGCAAATTGAATTCATCTTTCGACAGCTTGAATTTATCGTACGTTGGCTGATCGAAGAAAACAGCGTATACATCTACTTCCCGGCTGCCTTGCTTGGCGAGTGACTTACGTCCTTCGCGGCTGCTGGTCCAGGTAAGGATCTTTCCATCGTCCGACCATTTGCAGTTTCCTTCGCCAAAGCCACTGTTCACCGGGTAAAACGGTTTGCCTTTACCATCTACGGGAATCAGTGCGGCATTGTTCATAAAGAAATATCCTTGAGAGTCGTCTGTTACGATCCACTTACCGTCAGGGCTCCAGGCAAAGCTCCAGTCACCGTCGGAATAAGAGTGGTTATGTCCTTCGGGGAGGATCGCGCGACTTTTACCGGTCGCGATGTTAAATACTTTCAGCACATTCCGGTTTTCCACGTAGGCAATTTCTTTGCCATCGGGAGAAAATACCGGCTGGAATTCTTCTGCGTCGGTAGCGATGACCGGTTCTTCTTTCAGCAAGGTAGCTGTAAAGAAATAGGGTTCTTCCTTACGTACTTTGGTGGTTTGATAGATATCCCAGTTACCGTTGCGTTCCGCGGCGTATACGAGTTTCTTGCCATCGGGCGACCAGGTCACCATGCGTTCCTGCTGGGGCGTGTTGGTAATGCGTTTGGTGAAGTTGCCATCTACGCTGGCCACAAACACCTCTCCCCTGGCGATGAACGCCATTTCCTTTCCATCGGGGCTCATGGCAAACTCGGTGATGTTGCCACTTACCGGTACATTCTTTACCGTAGCTGCGCGGCCGTCGTTGAAAACATTCACTTCGAGCTTACGGGGTTGTTCCCCATCTTTCAGCGTATATATTTCCCCGTTATAGGTAAAACAGAAGGTGTTGTTATCTGACTTAGACAGGTTGCGTACCGGGTGTTTGGTGAAGCGGGTCAGCTGTTGCAGGCTGTTTTTATCTGACAGCGAGCCTTTGAAGAGGTTCTGGGAGATCCCCCCTTTTTCAGACAGGTAATAGATATCGTTGCCATTGCCAAATACCGGTTCCCGGTCTTCGCCTTCGAACCCAGATACTTTTTCGTAGCTGCC
Source organism: Chitinophaga eiseniae (assembly GCF_012641265.1). Lineage (GTDB taxonomy): Bacteria > Bacteroidota > Bacteroidia > Chitinophagales > Chitinophagaceae > Chitinophaga > Chitinophaga eiseniae_A. The sequence continues at coordinate 1,723,691 of NZ_JABAHZ010000001.1, forward strand.
TTTGGCCACATCCATTACCCAGATGTCGCGGGTAACCGACGATACGTGGTGCTTACGCATCGGGTCTTCATATCCTTTTCTATCCTGGAAGATGATCTTATCGCCAGCTTTGCTATAGTGGGCCACATCGGCGCCGGCGGCGCTGACCAGGGTAGCACGGCCGCCGGTAACGGGCACGGTGTACATATTCCGGAACAGGCGGTAAGGGAAGCGGATGCTGGATGCTGGCGCATTCCGGGCGCTGCCGAAAAGTACCTGTTTATTATCGGCTGTAAAATCGTAGGGAAAATCGCCGGCGCTATTGCTGGTGAGCCGTACGGGCGTGCCGCCGGTAGCGGGCATCACAAATACATCGAAATTACCATACCGGTCGCTCGCAAAAGCAATGTATTTGCCATCGTGACTCCATACAGGCATCATGTCGTGGGCCTCGTGGATGGTGAGTGGCACGGCTACGCCGCCGTTCACATCTACCCGGTAAATATCTCCTTTATACCCAAAGGCAATCGCTTTGCCGTCGGGGGAAATAGATGGATTTCGTAACCACAGGGCATTTTCCTGGGCATGAGACATGGCTGCCAACAGCAGGGCAGCACAACTGGATAATAATCTCTTCATAAGCGCCGAATAGACTTTTGTTGTTTGGAGCAGCTACAAAAGCTGATCAGCCAAGATAAGAAAGGTAGGGCTTTCTTCAAAGACGATAATGACAAGTGGTGGAAAGCGAAGCACCAAACGCCACCACGGCGGATATTTCCTGTACCGGTAGTGCTACTTATCGAGTGATCAGTGGAGAATAAGGCGGATAAAGCGGGGGCGGTAAAGCTGGGGAGATGAAGGCAGCTCGTGCAGAAAGTCGAATGAGTTGACGTTATAGCTGATCAGCAGCTCCCCTGGCCGGGATAAATGCGGGTGTGCTTTAGCGTTATACACAAAAAAATGTTTGTTTTCCTTGACTTCCGGGCACTCCCATATTTTGATCACTGGGCCGAATGGACCGGTGGGACTGGCGCCCAGGCGGAGTCCTACAGCCGTTCCTATGGCATCTACCTGGAAGATGAGGGCATAGCGTCCGTCTTTCAGCGGGGTGACGCTTAATTCATTGGAAGCGCGGGTAGTGATGGCAGCCGCCTGGCGGATGTTTGCTACCCATCGCTGTCCATCCCAAAAACGCCATCTCCCAAAATTTTCCATATCGGCAGGCAATACCCGGGCTACCATCACGCCTTTCTGTAATCCTTTCACCCCGTATACATATACATAACCGTCTGGATGCGGCGCCCCGGCCGCTTTGGTGTTCACGAAAATACCCGCGCCGAAAGAACCGCTGCCGGTGGTGCTGTCCGCCGGCAGGAAAAACGGGGTATCGAGTTGCCGCTGCGCCGTATATGGCGGCCGGCTGTGCGCTGGTAATACTAACAGGGCATTCCCCACTTCTTCGAAGCCAAAGTCTTTATCGCTGATGTTGCGGATGCGGTAGGCGAACAGGTAAATGTTATTGTTCAGAGTAGTACCATCACCCAGCCAGTAATAGTCGGTTTTCCCGACAGCGGGCGTGCGTGGCTCAAATAGCGTTGCCGGCGCGTTATGGCTATCGGTGTTCCAATAGAAATGGATGTTTTCCTTTAAAGGTTCCCTTCCTTTCAGGATCGCCACCGAATTATGAATCATGGAAAATCCCGGTTGCAGCTGGCCGTCGCGGATATCGCCCGCCATGGTATCACTGAACACGATGAGCGTACTATCGCCCTCGTGTGGGGTGTCTATGCCATTGAAAGGAATCGTGAAAATACCATCTCCCCCAAACCAGCCACTATTACGGATAAAAAGGCTGTCCCAGTCGGGAGCCCGTTCTACCGTATAATTCAGCTGGGTTAACGAAGGTGTACTATCGTTAGTCATGGGTGAACACCAGCTGCAGCAAAATAAGGTGAGGATAGTGAGCATATGGCGGGTAAGATAGAAAATAATCGTTGTCTGTCCGGCACTATTTATTTTCCGGAGATGGACTACGCAGCAAAGCGCCGATGCGTTGTTCATTAAATGCACCCGTATAGATTACTTTACCCTGCGCATCCAACAGTACCACCGTAGGGAAGAGGTCTATACCATACTGCGCCGCTACCTCCTGCCCTTGATGTACAATAGGATATGCGGGGTGGGTTACCTCGCAAAAAGCAGTGATATCGGCAGGGCGGTCGTTCACATTTACGCCAACTATCTGGAGATCTTTATATGTTTTACTGAAAGTATTTATTTCGGGTACTGCTGCCAGGCAATAGCCGCAATTCCGAATCCAGAACTCCAACATCACGGGGTGGCCTTTCAACTGTGACAACGACAACGAATCCTTTGTCCCCCATACCGGCAATTGCCAGGCTGGCGCCATGGTATTCAATGCCAACGGTATTAACGGCCTATCCGCAGCCAGTTTATAAACGGGGGCATAGGTAGAATAATACCAGCTGTTTTGATCCGGCTGGGTAGGTTTATCCTCAATATCCGTGAAATCGGTTTGCGTATAATCGTCGTTTACGTTGTTGATCTCTGTGATACGACGGGCCCACCCTGTTTTTTTGCTGATCAGTATTTTGTAACCTGTTTTACGCTCCTGTGTAATAGGTTTCAGCGCACCCAGATAATCGATCACCTGTTTGTGCATCCAACAGGTAACCAGGTAATATTCCTTATGCTGAAAGACGGTATCCTTTACGTTCTTATCAATATTCTTATCCTGCAGTAAGTTGGGCATGGCCCTTTTTAGCGTGAGGATGGAATTATAGAAAAAGGAAGCAGCAGCAAAGTCAGTAAACACCGGATGCGATTTTACCCGCATCGTTTTCCTGGTTTTATCCAATGTAAATTTCTCCGCGCCATTGTAAATGTCGGTAAGCGCGTCGTTGTCCACCTGGTAACGGCAACCCAGTACCGTATCACCGGAAGCAAAGTCGAGCCACACCTTGCCCGACATGGCAGCGTAGTATTTTTCAGAGGAATAAGACAATATCCGTTCGTAATGATATGAAACACGTTGTACATTGCTTAACTTATCCGCCAGCTGTATTAATACGGCTACAGGATCCGGTGCATCCCATTGCCTGGCAAAGGAATGGGTAGTCATTGCTAAAAAAACAACCAGGAACAGGGAATATCTCATATAATAAATCTACAAATATTCCGTGATATGCGGCACCACACACCCATAAGTTATAGGATAAACATCGTTCCGAAAACACGGTCCCACAGCGTGGAGCTCACGCCAAAGCCCAGGGTATCGTCTTTGTAATGATGCAGGTGGTGGTTGCGCCACAAGGGCTTCAGCCATTTAAATGGCGGCGCCCAGGCATGGATAGCATAATGCATGCTGCCATACGCCAGGTAGCCCGATATAAATCCGGGAAAAAACACAAAGGCATTACTGCCCATCAACAAGTAAAAGACCGCAAACAAGAAAGACGAGATGATAACGCTGGGCACCGGCGGCATAAACAAACGTTGTCTATCGCGTGGGTATTCATGGTGATTACCATGCAGTGTGTAGGTAATCTTCCTGGCCGTAGGGTTTTCGCTCACCCAGTGGAAAATAAAACGGTGGACGATGTATTCGAAAAGCGACCAGGCTAAAATGGCTCCTGCATATATTAATATGATGTGCAACAGGGAGTAATGTAATGTCGCATAGCTATAGTACAACATATACCCGATCACCGGCAGATACATACCAAAAATAACGATGGGATGGGTTTTCGTTAATAACTCCAGGTAGCGGTTGGCAAAAATCTGCGCCTGTCCTTTGTTGTGCACTTTATCGAACTTCATGCGGGTGGTATTATTTCGCAAAATTGGGAGGATGGCGGTGAATCGCCATGAAAATTGGCACGAACCGGCGAAAAAGGGGGTTGAGTTGCGGGAATGAGGGGGTTAGCTGTTTACACTTTAGCCTACTTTATACACGGCTTTGATATGCTTTAAACTGGGGATTGATTGCTTTTTTATCTGCGCTATTTCGTGTTTGCGTAATATCGTCCGCGGGTTTGATCCGCCGAGGATTCTGGCAGAGCATTATCAATAAATTGTTTTCCAGGACAGTACTGCCATAGATTACTTCGACCAGGTCAATAGCCTCCGGGGATCAGTTTGCAATCACTAGTGAATAAATTCTACCAGTGATTGTTTGTTATCGTAAATGGTAAACTCTATATCCGTAGAAAGTTGCTGCACAGCAGCAATGTACTCCCTCGCTAAGGATATGGTTTCAAATATCCGGTATGCTTCATCCTCACTGGTATTGAGATATCTTTCCCGGTGGATATTCAGAACGATGCCGGTGCTTTTTTCGGCCTGGAGAACGGCGACCTGGTTGTCAGTAAGTTTAGGAAATGTCATGGCACATTTTTGGTTTCGCTAAAGACTTTGCGCAAGGTCGCTTTAATTTTGATTTTTTCAGTCGTAAAGCAGTAAGGGAAGCGAGCGGGTTCAAAACAGCCCAGGCTGGACTTATTTCCTCTTTACCTCTGTAGCAAGTTCCCTGATCCTTTTATCCTGTTCTTGTATTGTCTTATTCTGCTCAATCAGGTATAGCGTTAGCTCTTCTACTTTCTGCAGCAATTTTCTGTTCATTTCTCCCAAATCCAGTCCATTATTTTCCACTTCTTTGGCAGCAGGCATATCAGGCAAATGCTTATATTTTTTCACATAACTCTCCACCTCCTGAAGTGAAGCAAGTTGATAGGCAGGCTTAAAAACAAAATCGGGCCAATTGTTCTTCTGCTTCACCTTGACAGATTCAGATACAATAGCTCCCGCTACAGCCAGTTTATACCCCTTTGTATCCGTTGTGCCAATGCCGACATTACCATAAAAAGCAGCGGAAGAATCTGGAGCCAGTTTCATTACTGGATAAGTAACCGTACCATCGCTGTATTCGAAAAAGAAAGGCTTATACTGCGCACTATATCTTTTCTGCAACCTGATCCCAAAGGAGTGGTTCTGTGGATAGCTCATGTTATAGATATCCATTATCTCCTCTTCATTGTCGCCATTCACCAGCGCGAGCGTAGCTTCATAGGCATTCTTATTGGCTCTCGGCGACCATATCTTCATTATGGTAAAATCATGTCCATCCCTGCGAAAGTAAGGAATACCGGAATTGCCATAGTTAAACAACAGAGAAGAAGAAGTACCGGCATAGTTGTCCACTTCATAAACATCCCTGCTTACATCCCATCGATCGGCTCCATTTGAACGGATAATCGCAGCTCCATCCAGGTTACCTTTTACAACAAGCGGATCATTATAATTCATCGTTCCGCCATCCACTACCAGGTTGCTATTTGTTATTAGTGCTCCTTTTTGAAGACGTGCACGAACGGTAGTGCTATCACCACGCTGGGTAACAGTTTGCAGGCTTTCCTGCGCAATGCTATTCAGGGAGAACAGGAGCAAAAGCCCTGTAGTAGTAATAAATTTCATAGAAAATTTTTGAATTATTTGAAGGTTAAAATAGTCGGTTAACAAATTTTTGGTAAAAATTAAGAGAATATAGAGTCTGTCAAAGACGTGGTAAAATACTTAGCTTATGAGCTAAGGACGACAGAGGGATTCCTCCCAAGTAATTCGGCCGTAAACACTAGTGAATAAATTCTACCATGGATTGCTGTAAGCTTCCTGTGGCCGAAGATAAAAAACTATAATTTATCATTATCCATACGCTCTTATTGGTTTTATCAGCCCCAAAAGGATAAATCTGTATTTTATGCCATCGATAATCTATCTCAAAACGACAGGATAAAAACTCTGTCCATAGGGAGTAGTAAACCCCGGCTGGCCGGAATCTACTACTCTATAAAGCAGCTTACATTATATTAATCTCAACGGGGTGCATAACAGTATGTCTTCGGAACCTAACTATCCAGCGCGTTCCTGTATATTCAATTAGACAAATTGGATAATGGCTGGCTAGTTTGAACTTTAAGTGCTTTTTCATGTTTAAAAAATAGATCTCCACAATATTATCTCCCGCAATCTGGCACAATCCGATTTCAAGATTAGCTATATCGGATTGATTCGGAAATCTATAATTTTTTCTAAATAGCGCAAATTTTCCGATTGCAACATTATTTAATTTCACATTAATAGTATCCTCAAAACTACCCTTAAAAAGCAAAAAAATTGAATCCCTATTTCTTAAAGTAACCAGACCCGCCGGATCTCCTATCGTATCATAGACAATAAAAACCGAATCACTGCCCAGTATCTTTTTATTGCCGCCTTGCTTTGCCGTTATACAACTATGCATTATAACCACAACAATAATATAGCGTAAATTCCGTAGATAAAACAAGTATCTCTTCATAAGATTCAAATTGTTAATTCCCTACACCCTTTAATTCCTCTGCACTCCATTGAGTTTTGTCATGAATATTCTGGTTGACATAATCAAATTGACTTCTCAATAGTTCTCCCCGTTGGCCAGCGTGATTTCTTATAACTGGATCAGGATTTTCATCGGTATTTAATAAATTATTAACTATCTTTTTAACATCTCTATGAGTGAGATCTGACTGATCTAACTCAGGAAAAGCAGCCTTTTCCCCCGCGCTCAACTTCCAAGGGTGATTCAACCCAAGAGAATGCCCAACTTCATGAGCCATTGTTCTTTTCAGACTAGGTATTGGGATTACAGCCCCATCCTTCGTCAAAGCAATTCGAATCTCAAAATCAGAAATTTCGCCATTTGTATCACCATTTACAAACTCAGTTTGACCTTGCAATACATTGGCTCCCTGCGCAGCTTTTGTTCTTCCATCAATAAATCTTAAAGTAGGCATACGTCCATCTTCCGGCGAAGGGGGTGTAAAATCAAAGACAACTTCAGTTGTTGTGTAATCTTCATCGATCGCCATTGGAGCATGCCAATCCGAATAACTGGTTTCAGTTGTTTCTTTAAATAATTGAGCCATATCCGTAGTCGTTTGCACAGAAGACAAAATTTTAGAATCATTTATAACTTTAATCTTTAACACGTTTTCTGTATGCTTTACAAACGAAAATAGAAAGTTAAATTTTACGCTTTGCCCCCATTCTTTTCCATCGATATCAATACCATCTATAGGCCTATTACTTGCAAACTGGTAAGGTGTAAGTTCTGGGTATTTCGAAGTCAACGGATCCACACTCAAAAACTTCCCTATCCTTGGATCATACACCCTCATCCCATAATCCTGCTGATTCCCTTCTCCCTTCACATCATTATCATTCTCCTTCCCGTTAAAACCCCATCGATAAGAACTTCCATTCATCTTCCTCCCCACCAGCTGCATTCCAAACGGCGCATAATCCACGGCACTGGTAATCGTCGCATCATACAGCCCTCCTGTTGCTACCTTATTATCACTCACCGTTGTCAACACATTCCCCAGGTGATTGGTAATTTCATAGTCCCGATTATTGACCGCTGTCCAGAGAGCGTCTTTAGTAGCGGTGCCGGCGAGCTTCATGTTAGGCTTCCATGCACCCAGGCGGCTACCTCCGTAAAGATACTGTTCTTTCCAGGTAATATTCGCATCGCCTGTTTTTTGTTCGTAGGTGGCCAATACATTACCCTGTGCATCGCGCTCATAGATCGTATAAGTACTTACGCCGGCAGCGGTGACCAGTTTCATGCTGCGATTGCCGGTGGCATCATAAAAATACTCAATGACAACGCCAGGTTTGGTGATTTTGGAAATTTTGCCAAATACGCTCCATTGGATGTCTGATATTCCTCCAGTGGTGTCTTTAACGATATTTCCAATTTCATCATACTGGTAGTAGTCACCCGCGGCATTACCAGTGGCGTTTTGTACATAGGCAGCCGGATGTTGATCAAACACATCGATGCCTGGATATGCCTGGGCGGTTACCCCATCTTTAAAGTACCTGAGGCGATTGCTCGTCAGCTGGCCTTTGGTATCGCGTGGATACAGGTAGGTCAGTTGGTCCATTGGCGCAGCATTGGTACCGTTCCTGTTATAAGTTAATATATTACCGTTGCCATCATAAGTGATGTCTTCTGCGTAAGCATCTACTTTCTGGGCCATTCCCCAGGTGGTAGACGTATTGGTGAGCGCATGCTGACGCATGGTTCTCAGGCGGTTCAGCTGATCGTAACGATAGCTGTAGCCTACAGGTGTACCATTATTGATTCCCTTCAGGGATAATACAGAATGTGAAATGTTACCGTTGTATAGGTTTTGCCCGGCCAGATCGCCACTTTGCGCGCTCCACTGAAGTGCGAAAGGATTGGCGGTACCGGTTACGCCGATCGGCTTATAATCGCCCTGGAAATAGTCCAGGCTAAAGCCTGCTACATCTTTGGCAAAGTTGGCGGTGGGACTGCCGGTGTTGCCGTCTTTACCCATTTCGGTACCGGGCAACAGGAAGTTACCGTTAATACCTTTCAACCAGCCTTGCAGCGTATAGGCGTAGTCCAATCCCTGTATGGAGTTGCGACCCAACTCGGTACGCGCCAGCGGTCCATGCTTGTAGTAACGATAAGCTGCATCCGTAACAGGATTGGCAATCGTCCATTTATCGGCCGATACACTGGCAATACCGGATTTAGCGGCAATAACCCTGTTTTCTGCATCATAGTCGTATCCGTAATAGAATTGGTCGTCCTGGTTAGGATGGTATAAAACCGTATTCACTTTTCCACTTACCAGATCATAATTATAATCTGTTCTGCCGTATAATATCTTCAGGTTATTATGCCAGGTAGATTTGACATTGCCCAGGAGATCATAACTATACAACCGTTGGTCAGTAACCGATCCTCCGGACGCATTCGTGCTGTAGTGCGTTGTACTTGATACCCGGTTACGCAGGAATTCCTGGTAGCCATATTGTATAGGCAGCGTTGCACCATCATATACCGTTTCCACATAGTCAGTCTTCCCATTGTTCATGTACAGTAAGTAAGAATAGTCCAGGTCTCCCATAAACCCGGGAGCAGGAACAGCATACCGGGGCAATAGTTCTCCTACTTCTGTAATTCGTCCCAGCTTGTCATATGCGGTATAACTATACCTGTTGTTTTTCGCCTGTTTGGCATTTTGTGACGCCACCATTCTACCTACATAGTCGAACCAGAAATTGGCCGTGCCCGCATCCGGGCTTTTCTGGGATACCACCTGGTTGAGCGACGTATAGGCATAATCGGTAGTCAACCTGTGCATAGGCGCTATCGGCATGGGCCTTACCTCCACGTTGGAGTTAGGACCTCCTACGGTTCCAGGCGATCCATTTGCCGGTACATTAAACCTCGACCACATCGTGAGTGCGGTTTGTCCCGCCGCCACGTTCATACAGGGATCCTGGGAATTGGCATAGATGTCCCCGGATGTTAACTCCTTATTATATATTCTCAGGTGCTTGAGATCTGCCAGGTCCTGGGTAATGGTGGTACTGGATGGACCTGCCGTCATCTCCCATTCACAGGGGGAAGCTGGCGCTTTGGTGTCATTCGACATCAGCTCTCCATTTACGTATAAACTCATGGGGCCACCGGCGAAATCGCCCTGTAAGGCCAGGTGTGTCCAGGCGCCTGTTGCGAAAGCACTTACCGGAACTGCAATATCATTGGTATTGATAATCGACACATCCGCCCCCACCGGATCCAGCTTATGTATGGTTACATAGCAATACGTGCTGCTCAGACAGGTGGTGATGAAATATTTATTACCCGTGGTAGCCGTAATGGCCCGGGAAGCACCACTGGCCCGTCCCTTGATCCACATTTCTATGGTAGAGGTATTTTTACTATCTAGTGTTGTATTCAGGGAAGTGAGACTGCTGGCTAAGTCTGCATTCTGAACAGGTCCTGTATAGTTACAGGTGAAATCAGCCGGGATAGTAGTCGTGGTATTATTTAACCGCTCATCATCCAATACATCTACACCTTCAGGAGGTACCGTTCTTACCAGGTTACCCGCCTGATCATAATAGTAAAGCGTGAAATGATACTGTTGCTGCATGGCCTTCAGGTTCACGATCGATTTGGCGCCGCTACATATGGTTACGTAACGGGCGCGGAAATCCTGCCTTACAGAATCGATATATTCGCTGTACCGGCGTCTTCCGGCCACCACTGCTCCGTCGAGCATATCGTACATGCAACTGAACGGATCTACTTCAACAGACTTATATACAGGGCTATTGCATAATATCGCGGTAGTACCTTCTGCCGCTATTTTCTGGCTGAAAGCCAGGTAATCACCATATCCCAGTGCAAATCCCCAGCGATGGTTCAGGTAAGTGGTCACAATGGTCTCATAATTAGCATGGTTCACATCCAAGCCGCCGTTCCACGGTTCCTGTGATAGGGCTGTTATCGCAGCATTATACTCCGTACCGGTGATACAGCCTTTGGCTTGTGGATCACCATCCAGGAATACCGGCAGCGTTACGGTAGACGCTATCAGATAACGACAATTGCTGCAGCTCTTTACCACCTGGTCTAGCTCTGCCTGGGTCAGCGTCATGGCTGCCCCGTACTTGCCAGACAGATACTGCCAAAATGTTTTGCCGGCGCCGAGATTATTATATTCTGTTTGTAATGCCGACAGGCGGGTACAGATGCTGGTATTGGTGACATCAATCGTCTGTTCAACCGTTTGTGCCTTCACATTGTATGGGTAAGGGCTACTCAGTATCCAGGGGTTACAATCCATTTTCATGGATGATGCACCTAATACGCCCAACATAGCGTCTTTAAAGGACCGGTATCCTTCGGCAGTAGCTACAGGCGTTGCCGCACTGGCGCCGCTGACATGTGCTACGTCTCCTCCGTTTTTACATACCGCCACCAGTTTCTGGCGCAATGTGGCCAGGGTTGATGAAGGATAAGTATTACCCAACTGGCGGATCCAGGCGTCGGCATTGGCCTCACAATTATCGGCTATCATGGCGTTTACCTTCAGGTTGCCGTCAATAGCCAGGGAGTCTCCATTACTGGGGTATGATTTGCTGTCTATTCGTTCCAGTCTTGATATCTTGTTTTTGTAAAGCGGCGAACAGGAAAGCGCGCTTCTGCTAACACACTTTCTCCAGTTGATGGTTACAGTCGGCATCGGATCTCCGGAGTAAAACCCGGTGAAATACTCGTAAGCATATGCATTGGGGCCGGTTAACGTAACAGTTCTCACTTCTGTTTTACCAACAGTTTTGATCGTCACATTAAATAACACAATACTACCGGGAGTAAAAGGCTCTGTCAGGTGAATAACAAACCTCGCTGACTGAGGGGCACCGCTACTCAGCGCTGCTGATTGCCCGGCACTCTTGGCAAAGCTTAATAGCAGGGTATCTATCTGTAGTGTATATGCAGGCGTACAAGGAACCGTATCGTAAATAATAGTTGGCGGAAAACTTGGAGATGTATACCCACCACAGGAAACAGTATCCACTGTTACCACATTCAGCGGCGCCCCGGAGTATATACAAATTTTTTGCTGACGATCTCCCGGCTGGAAAACAGCCACCGCTGTTCCTCTACTGGCATAGTACGGGAATCCTAATACCACCCGCGTAGTCACTCTTACTGGTTGTCCATTATTTATAATACGCACAGATTGTTGATCGCTGTTACAATTATCGGTATCGGCCACAATCGTGAAATCTGTTGCAGACGGACAAGCATTGGCAAATACCTCTATCGGGCGGCCAATTTTACACATGTCTCCACAACGCTGATCCGCTATCTGCTGATAATATTTTTCCTTTAACTGGAAATAATAACGGGCATACAACGCCCACTCCCGGTCAACGACCCGGCACTGTGCCTGGGGCGTACAGTTATTCCACCTGGCAATCAGCCCGGTATTAGCGCCGGTACTGATATTAGAAAGGCTATCGCTGCAATACAATAAGTAATCTACATACTTGCTCAGGCTCTTTGAATTAAATCCGTTACCGGCAAAAGGTGTTTCCCTGGAAGAATAAATGTTCAGGGTAGTAGCCAGATCGCCAATCTGGGACTGGTATTGCGAATTCGCGGTAAAAGGGTCTGCCGAAAATAACCAGAGTGCGTCTGCAGGATCGTACGTTTTCCCGACATACTTTGGTAGATCAGCTGCTGTTAAGCACATCGACATTACCTTACTATCCCATTTCTTATAAGCGGCCAGCTCTTCGCAGGTCTTCAACTGGCAATACTCGGGATGATAGAATACAAATTTATCAGCCCATTCTGCCTTCCAGTTGTCTACCAGGTCTTTCAACGTGAATAGTGAGTCGTAGGGAGAAGTCTCCGTACCATCTAGTTTCACGAATTTCGCATCTTTATACGTGGTATAAGTTGACGGCAATGGAGGAAAGACTTTTCTGAAAGACTGCGACAATACGTTAATCTCCGCTTCCAACGGGGCGCCATACGAATCAAAGAGCGCATACTGGCCACCCGGTGTTACATCCTGCTGCATCACTTTCCTTAGCTCATCGCAAGGACCGCTGCCACAATTAGCCTGGGATGCTTTACAGGTAGCTAATAATGCATCATACAGCCCACTACTCCAAGCATTTAGCTCCGTGGCATTTTTTGCTACTTCTACTTTGTTATCGGTTAAACGTTGATTTACCTTTTGCTGGAAAACGGCCTTCGTACCCAGGTTGACTTCACAATTGCTGCAATCACTGAAGCAGCCGGAGAAATCGGTCTTCCTCAGTTGCGCCATGATGTAGAAAAATTCCGGACGCAAATTCGTATTTCTCTTAATGAAATCGTCGGTATAAGCTGTTATTACATCAGGATTCAAGGCCAGCTCAAAAGTAACCGTATACTCACCTGCCTTTTGCAGGTCAACAGTAAACGAGTTCTCGACAATCCCTTCGTCATTACAATTCGAGGCCGTGCTACCTATTTTTATGGCGGCAGTATTGGCATCTATCTTATTATTACAATCATCAAATACATTTATCTTCAGTTCGTAATAACAGTTACTACAGATATCTACATTATTTTCCCGGTAACGCTTAATTAATTTTTCGATACGGTATTTAATACTCGCATTGTGATCAGGCACTGCACAGAGATAAGTAGTGGTCCCTTTTATTTTCATCTCCTGCGGATCAAATACAAAAGACTCCGGTTCCAATATACGTGTATCCGTGGTAGATGCCAGGCCTTTGGAACTTAAGGGTAATACATTATCCGGTGCACCACCACTCAATGCGGTAGCAACCGGTTTACCACTGCTGTTCACATAGCTGATACTGATTTGACCATTGGGATCGATCGTCATATTTTTCAGGAAGTGAGATGCATTTCCTGCATCTGCCGGCCCAAAAAGCCGATCTAATTCCCATTGCATCGGTTTGCCATAAAAATACTTCGTGGCATGATTCAGGCTCTCATCCTGGTTGGGCTGCATGGTTTCACCCACCCCTCCCTGTACGCGCACACGACCTGTATTGTCATTGGTATAAGCCGTTACAGATAGCGGATATCCCCCTGCATCTGGTACATATTGTGTAAAGGCATCCTTACCCAGGAATGGATTCTGTGCAGAATAATACCTGGATGCACCTGCGCTGATATCCAGCGGTGCAGGTTTTACCACACAACTTCCAGTGGTATTATTGTAAACATCTTTATAGGTATAAACACCTTTGGTACTATTAAGATTCTGATTCGGATAGTACTTAAAAACGTCATTATCTATAGGTGTCGGCAGAATATTGGCCGCTACCCGGCCAAATTCATCGTATACATTTTCCTGCAACACTACTTTCTTGTCGCTATTATTGATAGTAACGGTCTGCCTGTTACGCAGGGTACCATCGAAATAACTTACCACCTCCTTTTTTTTCCCTTCCTCCGCATAGCTGGCGCTAAATTGCCAGTTAAAACCAGGCAGGTGCCAGGAAATATCCAATACCCTGGCTACGTCTCCTCCCGCCAATTTTACCTGGTACGTCCATGGGTGTTCTTCTCTGAATCCATCTACATACAGCACATAACGTACACGGAGCAGCAGGTACTTGCTGCTATGTAACAACGTGATATCATAGTTGTGTTGCGCGGTAGTAATACGGGTAGCGTTGTTCCGGAACATGCCCTCCAGCTGCGCATCGGTAATGGTAGCCCGGTTGGCGGTGATGAACCGCCCATTGTCTGATTCTTCGTCGATATAAGTCCACTCCAGGTCGTATTCCTGACCGGGAACCACCTCGTTCCAGTTGACGTTAACCTTGTCGGAGAGCGGCGCTGCGGGGGCGGCCATTGGCGTTGTCAGGCCGCGCATCTGGCTATTCGTTTCTGTACCGGGATCGCCTGCACTAAAAAATGCGGACATCGTCAGCTCTTCCTCTTTCTTTGAAGTATACTGGCGGTCGACAATCACCTGCCCTTTCAGCATAAAAATGGGCGGCAACTCATCTCCCAGCTCTTTACTGGTGATATTATTTACCGTCAGTTTTATTTTGTAGGCATTCTTGAAGGTATAGATCTGTTCGGCCTGAAACGGCGCCTCTGCTGCCGTATCATAGTCTATTTTCAAATTGGCATGATCGATGGTAATCGGATCTTCCTGGTCGGGCTGGCTCCAGTATTCAATTTTGAGGTCCAGGTCACACTTGAATGGTTTTTCCGGCCGGTATACCGAATCTTTGTATAAGCCAAAAGTAATAATGTCGCTTACCAGCTTATTATTAATAGAGCTCCAGTCGTATGCATCATTCTTAAACTTCTCATCCTTGATGATCAGTGTATCTCCTTTTTTGAACCGGCCATGTAATTGCTGTTGGTAAGATTCCACCTGTGCTTTCACAGCAGAGGAGATACTGAGCATCAGCAATAAGATAACAACAGCACGGATGCAAAAGATATTAAGTTTTCTACAACCCATAGGTCGGGGCATTAATGGTGAATATAGGTTAACACCTTACAGTGTTGAAATCAGTTTATATTGGCTATAGGCGCCGGCTGGCAGCCAGCTATTGCCATCTTTTTTGAGGTACCGGGACAGCGTGAAATAACTATCATTGACCTTTCCTTCTTCCCATCGGTTGAAAGTGATATCTACTACCCGATCCAACGCTTTATTAAATGGGTCGGAAAGATTAGTCAACCGCATGTACATGCTGTTCATCTTCCGGGAGGCACGGTTATAGGTAATTTTCAGTTCTTTACAAGAAGCATGCTGCTCACATAAAAAAGAAACGGTTACCTGTTGATCTATTTCCTTAGTACTGATGGCGTAGCTATCATCTTCCCAGAGAGCGATGATGCTATCTACCGGCAAATGTGCCACTGTAGTAATTGTTTGGGGCGGGGTTACAAACATCCTGTTAACCGATTTATTGGTTGAAATATTAACGTCTTGCAACTGTACCATCTCACTTTCTCCCAATTGATAATACAACAGGTTGTTTTTCCGCTGGTAGTTAAAGTCGGTACGCAAATCATCGGAAGGGTTGGCCGGATCGGTGGCCACAATTTTCCCTCCTGTTTCCATCACAGGTATACTATCCATGCGCCGGTAAACAGCGATCAGTTCTTTCAGGATAGTTGCTTCTTTTTCTCCATACCGCGGGTTTTCATCTTCCACGGTTTTCTTCACTGGCTGTGGCTTCCACCAGGTCCGCAGCAGGGGCATTCCTGCGAAGGCTCCTACTGCCAGCATTACCGCCAGTAATAACATAATAAGTTTTCCGGGTCTCAGATATTTATTCATCTTACAATGTTGAATCGGTTAGTTTTTTGAACGGTAGGATGAACGATTTTCTTTGATCGTCATAATCCCCCTTTCTGTTTCTTTCTTTAACCTGATTAAAGTGCCTTCGTCATCATATTCATATAGGGTAGCCAGGTTATTGTCGTCCATTTCTGCCATCAATCGCTGGTTCTTCGGATCGTAGGCGAATGTTTTCATACTGCCCTGTACCGGGAAAATCCGGATATCATCTACACGGGTACTGCTGCTTCCGGCACTCAGCTGCAGCTGCAATTTGTCCTGACTCACGGAAAACGAGGCTGTCACCAGCTTCCAGCCTTCCACGGATGCGGCCACCGTGAGATCGTAATTCGTACCGTTAACACCTAATTTAAAATCGGAGTTTTTACCGGCAGGTTGCGCGTCCTTCACCCAGGCAGAGAATATGTATAAGGCATTGGGCCTGGGATTAAATCCCCTGGGGTAAAGCGTTGACGAGAAAATACGCTGGTATTCTCCTTCTTTGGAGAAGTCGAGATAAGGCTGTGTGTGATGCACATCATTGTGAACATAAGCATACAACGTTAACGGCGATGGTAACTTCAGGCTCGACTTACCAGTATGGGCCACCTGGTTATCAATCCAGTTGGTGTATTGCTGGCCCGTTTCCTGTATCCTGCTAAAAATGTTACAACTATCCCTGGGGCAGGTTCTGGACATAATATCGGCGCTACGATAGTCATAATCTTCAAAGCTATCGTAGAAAATTTCCCGCTGCATGGCGTTATTTGATACAGCAGCCGGCACGGTATTATTGAAAGAATAGAGCGCACTCTTAAAAATGCCAAGGGCATCTTTCGACTCAATGCCATTGCCCTGGGCATCAAAGAGGCTGGTGGTACCAGTAGATACCCATCTCCAGCTATTATTGCTGCTCTTTACCCAGCCACCAGCAGCTGCGGAGTAATACCAGTAGGGAGTAAAGTTCTGATAGGCGCCATTCTTTCGAATAGCCGGTGTAGTTAGTTGCTGACCGGTTCTGTTCACGAGGAAGGCTTTTCCCTCCTGTGGGCGCCAGTTACCCAGGAATCCCAGCTGGTAAGGATTAACCCGGTAATCTATTGGTATGGAGTATTGTTCAAATCTTACGGTATCTAATCCATTGATATCGGTACTTTCCAGCGCATTGGGCGGATAAGTAAACCAGTCTGTGGTAGAATATATTACATTGGCCCCGGCGTTAGACATTTGCGCAATCTGTCCAATACCGACGTTGTAAATCTCCATGGCAAATGCCCGGTTAGGCGCTACAATATTGCGGGCTCTTACTCTTAATTTATGTTTACCGGGTTGGGTATTCAAGCCTATCACCTGCCATTGCGTGTGATTGGCTTCGCCATCTCCGGTCAGGCCGCCCACCCAGGTCCCGTCCAGGGTTATGATAATTTCATCATCGGCACCGTACCCGATGGAATAAGCACCAGCCGGGGGCAGTGTAATAGTGGTTTCATAAGTATAATAATTCTGGTTATCGTATGCAGCCGCTGGCCACGCCCCGATGTTTCTTAATTTACCATACCAATACGGATCCATCCGATGGGTGATTAAGTTCCAACTTGCGTCAAAGAAGGTGGCGCCATCCTCCCCATGCTCAGCAGGATTATTGGGAGCCTTGGCAAGGTTAAGCCTATCTATCATTATATGCGATCTACGGATATAAGCGTCCCGGTCGGGCCGTTCATAGTCATATCCCTCCGGGATACTCATACAAGGGAGCCTGGCCGCCCATTCCTGGTCGTATAGCGTTGCCTTGGCATCCAGTACATTCATTGACGCCAGCTCTTCATCCGTTTTGAAACGGAATACGCCATTCTCTACTGGGTTCTTCAAACATACAAAAGAAGCTCCCGGGGCGGTTAACAGGTTACGATAGCCTGAGCGGCATACTTTCATCTGGCGTTCTTCCGCTACACGAACGGTAGATCCGCCTTTATCTATCAGCTTAAGTGACGGAGCTGACTCTTTATCGGCTTTTGTTCGGATCACCCAATAATGGTTATTCCCCGGCGTTAAATCTATCAGCTCATCACCCGGCGTAAGGAAGCTGGTCAATGCAGCATTGATGGCATTATAAGCCCCGGTGGACATACCAATTTTTAAATTGTTATTCCGGTAAGCCCCGCCCATTCCTGCATACATCCAGTAAGCCGGGATATTTACCTGGTAAACCGGGTCATCAAACTCATTATTGGTAGTAGTTACTACCGGGTCGCCGGTTACCGCATCAAACAACAGGTTTCTTGTAGTCACCGTAGAGCCGTTGATAGTTTTCACGACCTTATCCAACACACCGGAATACTGTATCGTTTTTAAAACAGCGGCTGACCGGAATAGCCGATACTCGTTATTCTTGCTGCTGGGCCAGTGTGGCACAGGAATAAAAGGAATGAAAGGTATAGGCGAGGGTATGATATCTCCACCAAATTGAAGGTTCTTACCAATATTGGCAGTTTCCTGTTCCCGCATATCCGTCGTCATTTCTATTTCACGGCCAATCACCTGGTCTTTTGTAATATTACCCTTCTCATCTACCACATCTACCTTATTTACCAGCGCCTGTGTACCGGCATCCAGGTTCCTGGCATTGAAGTAATAGAGGGTACTGGCGATTTCTGCACCCGACTGGTTAAATACCCGCTCGGCTTTAGGCTTGCCATGCATATCATTCAACTTCACCACATATCCCTGTGATAACACCTGCTCATGCACGATGTCGGCCCCCAGGAAACTAAACCAGCCTTTGGAGTCATAATTATAAATTTCCGGACCATGGTCATAATCTACCTGTACCGGGAAGTCCCTGGAAGTATAGAATTCATGCTGTACCCATCCTGTTTTAGGCGCCACATCTGCCGTGCCCGTAGCAGGATTGATATCTTTTACCACTACCTTACTGTATCCAACCACCGGTGCGGGGTACAGCGATTCTCCAAATGGCCGTTCCAGGTAAAAATAATTATCCAATCCTCCCCGGACCGATTCAGAATAGCGTAGCGGCAAACGTAGTGGGTTCTCATCGCCACCTACATGTGGTTCATAGCTGGCTACGCCGCTGCTAATCGTTCTTCCATTCCAGGTGGTGGTATACGTATATTCCTGCCCGTAGGTAGCTTCCGTATTAGACGCGCCGGTAATAGTGCCCCAGGCATCGGATATGGTTACCCGCTTTACCCTGGCGCTCCCCCCCAGCTTGATACCATCGGCTTTGGCAAGACGGCAATAACTCTTATTAAAATCGACCAGCGAAGAAAAACGCTTCCGTTTTGCCTTGGCGTAGAAGTTTTCCGTAATCTCCCGCAGGTTGCCAAGAGAATTGACAATAGCAGAAAGCGCAGCCGCAATAGGCATATCATCAGGTATACGATTCTTATACCCCGGGTAAGCATACATCGGGTATTCCGTTCGCATCTTCTGCCAGGCAGAAAAGATAAAAGGATTGGAACTTACATTGCCATTCTGCATCGATTTCAATATCACACAGACCTGTCCTCCTCCCCTGTCAACTACTTTCTCCACCTCCCCGTAACAGGAAACAAAATCACAGTTGGCATCTACCAGGCTACCTGCATTATCACTTACATTGACATACAGCCTGGCATAAAAGTTATTGGTACCATTCAGGTAGTTGTTGATGAAATCTGATAGTTTCTCGCCATCAGAGCTTCCGCGAAGACTTCTGTCGAGCTGCACTACAAAACCTGCTGCATCAAATAAATTATTGACCCGCGCACCATCACTGTTCACATACTCATTCACCAGCTTCACCATCTGCATGGCGGGTTGATCCTGTACATACCCATAGTCGCCCGATTCGTAAGTGACATTAATATCTCCGCCAGTAGGCAAATTGATGTTGGTCAGATTCCAGGAAGTAGCCGCAATATCGGCATCGGATTTTTTCTGGGTGCTATAAGGAAATTCATCATTGCGTAAAGCACCAAATCCTGCATTACTATTCGAATTGGGCAGTTTATAATTTCCCCACCTGTCAGTAGAGAGATAGGTATAATCCGGGTTGCCGCCCTTATACTTGAAGGTATAAGGGAAATGTTTTCCTTTGGAAGAAGAACCATAGGCAAATGCCAGGCTTGTGAGGGTCAGTTTCCCACGACCCGTACCAACGTTCAACGTATCATAGTTCGGTATCTTATTGCACAACAGATAGTCATAATCGAATATGGCTGTTTTAATAGGCGTGGTAAGATCTTTCTTGGAATACAAGCGTATCTCTTTCAACAGCCGCTGTTTGTTTCCCTCAGATTTATCTAAGGTACCCGTTGGTCCGGTAACTCCCAGGGCATCTTTACGGGTATCCGTAATGAAAAACATGATTTTGTTTTTCGTCTCTATAGAACTCAGGTACCACAGTTCTTTTTCACCATATACAATGCTGCATTTATCATCATCCGGATCGGCATTCAGGGCCTTGTTATACAGGGCTTTCCCCGGCTCTCCCGGCGTACGCCATTTATAGGAGCTGGTTGTCCGGGTATAATTAAACTTTACGGCTGTTCCCAGATCGTCATCTGTAATCCCATCGCCGGTTACATCCACATAATCAGGCGACAGCACCGCTGATAGCAAAAAGGAAGAAGCATAAGCAGGTTGTCTTTCCCGGTGAAAGTATTTATCAACGCTATTTGGATAATTGTGTTTGAAACTACCGTCGCTTTCGAGGTTAAAACCAACCAGGTTACGGTTAATATCTCCCGCAATTTTTTTAGCCGGATCTACTGCAAAGGAATATTCCTCCTGGAAATTATTATAAGCAGGTACGCCATACACCATACGTTTTCCATCGTCGCCGGTAACTGTGATTTCAGACAGGTGATTGGCCCGTGTGCCGGTTGTACGGCTGATTTTTGTTGCATTGGCAGATGAGGAAACAGCAGGTGTAAAACTACCGATCTTATTTTCCGGGTAACTTTCCACCTCCCGGCTAACGGCTGCCTTTGCACCTTCCGCACCCGTGAGATAGGAAATAGCGGTACGGCGTGCCTGTCGCCCTCTTTTAGTCAATCCTACTGCGGAGGTAACCACCTCATTATTTTTACTCTTTAACTCATTCTTTGCCCGGAGCTGGTTCAGGCTTACATGCACCACTCCTTCACCGCCTACTGCTGTTTCATAGAAAGCATTACCTACATTTTTTTCATCCATTTGCTTAAAGTAAGCATGTTCCTCGCCCTGGTTTTCCGCATTCCTGTAATCTCCCATGCTCAGGAAATCATTATCGTTTTTCCATTTGTTGGTTTTATTACTTACATCCTGTTTATAAAAAGTTACGCCTCCATGGAAAATACCACCAAATCCAAGATCCAGACCGGCGGTGGCAGTATTCGTTACATCATTCACTGCTGGGTCAAACACCACTCCATTTCCCCCACGATACAACCTGAACTGCCCACTGCCCAACTGGCTGGAATAGGAAAATACATCCGGCGTGGAAATAGGCATGGCAATATTGGGGATATTACGTACAACAGGATTATCCTTCTCCCTCATAAAATCCATCATCGCCCTGGGCACATCAGTTCCTTTATTGGCGTATAAAAAGCCAAAGGCAGGATTCCTGTTCGTGCGGCTGAGAATCTCTCTTTTATATTTATACCCGGTTAATCCTCCTCCGGTAAAACACAGAAACGCCATCCCACCAAGATCCACACTATAGGTGCGGTTCGTTGTTTTATAGGGAATCCCGATTTGAGGGTAAAATGCGGGCGTATTAAAACTGAAACCAATTCCTCCTACATCATAACTGGCAGAGCCAGACTTGCGGGGATCTGCTATATCAGTGGTGGTAAAACCAAAGGATTGCGTGAGCGTCAGGTTCTTTAAACCCTGGCGCGTATTATATCCCAGTCCAAGCGACAACCCCAGGCTGTTATTAACAAGGTCTTCTGATTTGGCATTATAAAGCGATAAATTGAGACTGGGGCTGAGATTTACTCCCTCGCTGGTATTGGAGTTAATACCCAATCCCAGTGTTAAGGTTCCACTGCTCGCTTCTGTAAGGGACAACCCGGCATTAGCGCCAAATTCCGCCCCCATACCTGTATAAGTATCACTAAATACCCCTAACGATACGGAACCTTTTAATTTACCAATGCCCCAGCCGCTAAACTCTCCCTTTAAAGTACCCTTTCCACCCACGGTAATTTTTGGCGCTACATAGTGTTCGGAGGTCACCTCATCACCGAGCAAATCATCTGGCAGTCCTCTTAACCCGCGATTAATAGCGCCCACGTTCAGGTTCCATCCCAGACCCACCCAGCTGGCCTCATCATCCATTCCCACACCGGAGCTGTAATTTAAATTGATGGGATAACCATCTATGTCCATTACAGGAACATTATACTTAAATCCTCCTGTAAAAAGATCCACCATATCGTTGGTACCAGCGGTGGCAAACTGTTTGGCTTCCGGCTGGGCAGGGCCTGAAGTGAGCGCACTGGCTGCCGTTGGCAACAGTAGTTGCACCATCAGTAAACTCAGGAAAAAAATTGCAATGGACTTTCTGAATATAATATTACCAAATATCATAGCCTGTTACTTATAGAGTCAATATTTTCAATACGGGTTACTTCAAAGGGGAACTCCATGCGGTGACTGGTATAGATCCAGTCTTTAAAAACCAGTC
The DNA here is from genome assembly GCF_012641265.1 of Chitinophaga eiseniae. GTDB lineage: Bacteria > Bacteroidota > Bacteroidia > Chitinophagales > Chitinophagaceae > Chitinophaga > Chitinophaga eiseniae_A. The sequence continues at coordinate 1,746,083 of NZ_JABAHZ010000001.1, forward strand.
GCATCACTGATCCCCTTTCAGGCAATGCTCTTTTAAAAGTGACCAGGTATTCCGATGCCGCCGGGTTACCATTGGATATCTGCTGCGCCATTAAGGGCAATAGCGTGTCTGTGCCGACAATCAATCCAAACAAGGTATCGGCATTGATCATAGCCATACCTGTTTTGGGTGTATAGCCCGATGTTTTGGGTAATACGATATGCAACCTGAAACTTAACTCATTGGCTGCATCCGGGTTATTCCGCCCTAATGCACGCTCCCATTGAATTGGTAAATAGGTGGTCTGCATCGTAATATCACCGGCACGCTGCTCTTGTATCAGTGACTTATTCTGGTCGTTGTAGAGCGTCTTTGCCACTTTCTCCTGGTGATTACAGGAAAACAGTATACCGCAAATCATTCCTGATATTAGTAGTTGCTTCATCTCCTATTCTGTTTCACTTTTAAAGAGGAACCGTAAGCGTTTTTCCACGCCGTTGGGCAATTTTATTTCGAGCAGGTAGTAGTATCCGTCTACAAATGACTTGTTATCATTCAGGGGTATGAGTATGTTATTGCTACCCCATTTCAGCTTTACCGTTGGTAACTTTTTCACCTGTTGCTCCGGATTGGAAATACAACGAATGGAGTAGTCGAGCTTTGTGTCTGCATAAGTATTTTGCACGGCAAATCGTATACTTCCTTTAGCCAGGTAGAAATTACCTTTGGTGAGATCATCAATATCCCGGTAACTCTCCGGCACAATTTTCACATTATTGTCCTCACATTCCACCGTAAACTCCCATACTTCGGAATTCACCAGCATCATATCATTCTTGTAAGCAGTTACCTGCCAGGCATAAGTTTTGCCTTCCACCAGGTCTTTTGCCAGCGGCGGATAGTACAACATAGGCGTGGCAATATTGAATTGGTTGATCACCGGCAGGTTATAATTCAATGCTTCTACCTTTGCCTGCCCCTGCTTCACTTCAGTTAATATCATACGGTACTGCACACCAGGAATAGCGGGTAATAAGGGCTGCCAGAAAAAAGGCGGCCGTTTGTTACAGATTTTATCTTCTTCCGCGGGATTGATCAGGATAAGTGGTGTAAATGGCTGCAGATAATAGTCAAAACATTGTTCCCCGATCGTTTCACCCTGGTGCGACGCGTCTGCAGGGTTGAGTTCAAAACAATACTCATAATCACCCTCCGTAAAATATCCGGACTGCCGGCACACCGTAGCAATTTTGTTGTTACCGAAACGTATAGCCGCCCTGGAAAACAAGCCGGCAGGCAAAGTATTGGTGCCTGGCATCAGTTGAAAAGCGGCTGATTTAATAGCTACCACTTCGCCGGCATTCGCAGCGGATACCCTTACCGTGAGTGTCACCATTTGCGACTGGCCTGCAGGATTGGCCACCTTCACCTGCATCAGGCCGTCCAGGGTACGCCCCTGCATTTCAGGTATGAAAACAAATGATACCTGTGCATAGGAAGTTCGGGCAAAAAGTAGCAGGAAGAGGAATATCACTCCAGAATATAACTTCAACATAAAACTCAATTCAATAGGTAAGAGAAAGCCACCTCGCTTCTGAAATTGCCAAACAGATAGTTTTGTGGAGTATTTAACAAATTTTTCCGGCAATCAATAAACATACTCATGTTCAGTTTCGGCAGGATGTTGGTACCAATTGTTTGCCTGATCCCCACCTGTTGCACCACCGCCTTATTATCCAGGTAAGTAAGGCCACTCGAACAATTCAGCTTGCGTAGCAGCTGATAGGTCCATCCGGATTCCAGCGTGAGCAGGTTGGCATACACTGCCTCTCCTTTAATATCTTTATTATAGAAGAGATTAAGGGAAAGTACATGGGTATTTATTATGAAGTTGTGATTCAGGTTCAGGTTTAACATCGTGCTGTGCTGGGGTAAAACATCTACCTGCTGATAACCCAATATTACATTGCTGTTGAAAGGCAACGACCATAAGGCGCCATTCACCTGGGATCCAACAGATAGCTGGCGGGTGAGATACTGCAATTGTGCCGGCTTATCTCCTCCGGTGCTCTTCATGGCCGACTGGTTAAAGTGGGCATCGAATGAGAGCTTACGATTCAACTTCCAACGACCGTCAATGGCAAATTGCCGGTTTCTCCATTTACTATTGGTCAACGCCGAGGCACTGATATCCTGAAAATCCGACCGCACGCCTACCGAAATCTTATTCTTATACCAGCTGCGCTTCAACCGCAAACCATAACGGATGGTTCCTCTTCCTGCGCCCGGGGAAGCGGGATTATTATATCCGAGGCCGGAATAGCTGATGTAAGCGCGTTGTGTCAGTTTCCACTCATCCACCTTTCCGTTATAATCGAGCCCCACCGACAAGGTTTCCCAAAAGTCATTGAACATCCCCAGTACAGCGGCTTTGGAAGCTACCATGGGATCATTCCCGGTTGCGGAATTTCTGAAACTATTGTTGGATTTGGATAGCTGTGCCGCAATACGTCCGTATTTACCTACACTTACATCTTCAGAAAATGCTCCTACAAATGTATTCCGGGGCAGGTTCAACGTGGAATATTGCCGGCGGTTATCACTTTTGGTATTGGCATTTACTACGCCTGCATGACTGTGAGGCGCACCGATATCTCCTTTACCTGTCTGCAAAAATTGCATACTGTAAGCGCCCGGATCCAGCGACGAGTTGAAGGGCTGATCCTTTACCATTCCGCCATCCATCCGCTTGCCGGCGCCCAGCATTAAAAATTTATCCTTATCCAGGAAAGAAGTTTGTATACCTGACATAAATAAGTCCTGGACACCTCCCTTGCTTCCACTGGCTGCAATATTCCCGATGTCTACCTGTTTTGCACTCAGCAGTAATTTCTGCAACATGCCCAGTGGCAACAAATCCTTTATGTTCCGTACTTTACTGGCTTCCTGGTCCATTTCACCGCTGATGCGTTTACCCGTGGTACGCTGATCCGCAATAACAGACTTGGCCTGTAGCCCTTCTCCTACATCTCTTTTCAACTGGTATACTTTTTCCAGGTAGGTTCTGGCCGCGCTGGCAGTACGTAAATGTTCCCACTGCCCGGTTAACAGGCTATCTTTTCCTCCTGCGCGTTGCAATAAACTATCCTGCAGCCTGGCCACCTGGGGATCGAGATCTGCCTCCGTGAGTGAAAGCGCAGGATTATGTAACAATTCATTCTTTATCTGCAGGGAATCCAGCTGGATAATATGATCACTGCTCAACAACGCCTTAAATGCCGCGGCCTGTGGTGCACCTACATCAGGTATAGTTTGCTGTATGGATGCCAAACGATCATTTACAAATGATTTCATCGCTCCGGCAATATCTATATCATCCAGGAAATACTTTTTGAGATTGTATTTTTCTTCTACGATACCATTCAAGCGCTTTACATAAGCCTCTTTATCAAAAGAAAACTTAAACAGCGACTGGTTAATCATGTCATTGTCCCAAACGCTGCGCCCTGAAATATTGGAATACCCTATGTTAATGGGTATATTCTTTATCATCACCTGGTCGTCCAGCCGGGCATTGATGCCTGCTACGCCTGAGTTTCCAGGGTTGTTATCAATAAATCCTCCCAGGGTAAGCCCTTTCAAATCGTTCTTATAGGCGCCTTTGGCGAGTAACTGATCAATACCTGCATCATTTCTTAACGCATAAAATCCTCTCAGCTTTCCGTTGATATACTGTTTAATACGATTAGAATCCCTGGCCAGGTTCATTCCCTGTTGCAACTGTGCCAGTTGCTGTTTACCAAAGGAATTACTGATATAGGCGGTAAACTGTTGCCTTACCGGCATTTGCAGGTATTGAGCCGCACCTACACCTGGTATCGCCGGACCCAGTTGCTTCACTGCGGAGGAATAAATACCGGAAGCGTTCCGCTTATTCAATGAGTCTGCAATCAGCTTTTGCAGCATATCATTTTCCATAGGAGAAGTTATCCTGACGGCGCCACCGGTCGCCTTGTTTACAGCCGATATTTTACTAGTGATTTGAGCATGTACGGACGCGGAAATCAACATCCACGCAAACAACGCCCCTATAGCTTTTGCCATACAGTTTAAATTGGGGAATACAAATGCTGAGAAATAAACACAGATGGTTACCTCTGCTGACGGTTAACAAGATGCCCTGACTATCGAAGCATCAATTACCGGCAATACAGAGAGGAATATGCACAGACAGCACATTTCAGGCATTTACCAATACCTTACTCCGGTTTTATGATCTACCTGGAAATTAATTGACTTTGGTCCGAATAAATGAACGGGTTGCAGCAGTGATAGCTTCGTACAAAATATTTCATAATATAGGATTTTAAAACAGAATAACAATATATGAATATGCTTAACAAACAGACGCACGAGAACTCTACAAGTCAGAATAAAAAGGTTGCGAGTCAACGAACAATTACAAAGCTAAAGTTTATTTCAACAAACAAAAATTATTTACAGATAAATTTATACGCATGATAAAAATAGCCGCACAGCGATGGCTCTCCGTAGATAAAATTAACTAAACAGTAAGCCCCTGTAATGAACATATGCACTTCCTGGTTGTTTATCTTATATAGCCTGCCATCTTTTTATTCACCAGAAAAAACAACTGGTTTATGAAAACAATGCTTATACTCACCGATTTTTCGGAGAACGCTTTCCGGGCCGCCGAATATGGCGCTCAGATAGCGGATCCTTTACATATTACGCGGATCATCCTCTACCATGCTTTCCAAACCGTGGTGATGGGTACCGACCTTCCGGTAAGTAATACGCAGGAAAGCCGGCAAATATACCTGGAGAGTATGGAAAACCTGGCCCTGCAGCAGGACCGGATTAAACCCATGGTGCCTAATATTCCGATTGAGCTGGTGGCAGAAGACATTTCCCTGCCGGTACATATACAGAATTTCTGTAAACACCAGGGAGTAGATATCCTGGTGATGGGGGTATCTGGCAGATCAGGGCTGGAGCGACTATTACTGGGCAGCACCACTTCACTCATGATCACAGAAAGCGGCGTGCCGGTGTTGATGGTGCCTAAAGACACGCCACTGGGGCGCCCCATGCAATCTATTGTTTTTGCTACCGACCTGAAAGACCATAGCACCGTCCCGGTGCATCAACTGTACGAATTCCTGGATGCTTTCCCCGTAGATATACAGGTGCTTAATATCGCCAAAGAAAAGGACGAAAAATATGTCGTAGAAACGAAAGAGGCGATTACCAACCTGCACAATATTTTTGAAAAATACAACGCTACTTTTGACTATATAAAGGAAGATCATACCGTAGAAGGTATACTCGACTATTCCAACCGTCACCACGCATCCCTGTTGGTGGTGGTGCCGCAACAGCGCGGTTTTATGGCGTCCTTATTTCATAATAGTATCTCCAAAAAACTGGCGTATAACTCTAATATCCCTTTGCTGTCTTTACCTCCGGGAGCAATCTGTTAATGTAAGCGTCAACTCCGGCGTATACCGGAGTTGACCGCTTCCGGCTTATAATAACACCTTGGTATCTACGGCACATTTAATCAGCATGGCGGTGTTGCGCGCATTGAACTTCCCCAACAGGTTACGGCGGTGGCTGTCTACCGTATCCGAGCTGATAAATAATTGCTCTGCTATTTCATGATTGGTATGCCCACTGGCGATGAGCCGTAATACTTCTTTTTCCCTTTTGGTAATGTGCAGGTGATGGGCGCACTCGTCTTTCAGGGCCTGTTTCAGTTCGGCGGACAAGTACGTATGTCCCGAGTATACATCATGAATGGCTTTAAGTAATTCTTCTTTATCGGCATTCTTCATCAGGCATCCGCTGGCGCCGCTGTCGAGCAACCCGGCAATACTCCGGTCATTTTTATGATAACTTAGCCCCAACACCGCTACAGTGGGGTACCGTTTTTTTATGCTGGCACAAAGTTCGGCCCCGCTGATATCTGGCAGGGAGGTATCCAGTAACACCACGTCGGCGGGGTGCTGATCCAGGAAACGGAGACAGGATGTACCAGTCCGGGTTTCTCCTGCTAATTGTATATCAGTTTCCCTGCCAAGCAAGGATCTCAAGCCCTCAAGGATCAATGGATGATCATCAACAAAATATAAACGGATCATGGTTCTTCAATTTGCTGTAACGTGTATAAGCTGTGGCATTCTGAGCTGGGTAAACAAGTGAGCCCATTTACTATAGTATTGTAAGATAATAAAAAAATCCAGGGATTCCTTCTCACGACAAGTTTAAAATATCAACAGGCTATCCTGCCAGGCAGGTTTAATACTGGTATCGGCAAAACTGATCAGCGATAAGCCAATACCGGCAATACCTTCCAGCATATTATGACTACTTACAAAGTCGGGATGATGATAAAACTTGAAACCCGCCGGACCATCGGCCCAGGTATTCATTTCCAGTGTCGTTTTCCACCAGTATTGCGAAGCCGATAGCAGCTGCTCATCTCCATAATACAGGCCTGCCTGTTGCAGGATATGTGCAATCCCTGCGCTGCCATGACACATACAGGCATCATGTACAGCCCCGTTCTTTACATTGCGCTCACGGGCCACCTGCCTGAATATCTGCAAGGCGTCGTGCTGGTAGTCGCCCCGTTGTAGCCGATGCCCTGCTCCCAACAGCGTGGCCGCAATGCCCAGGTCGCCGTAACACCAGCCCAGACGGCTGTGCGCCGCGCCTACCACGTCGCCGGCAGCACTTACCAGGGTGGGAAACAGCGACTGCCCCACCGGGCTGGCCAGGTTCCTGGTTTGCAACAACCAGGATATACTGCCACTCAATAAGGGGAGCACGCGGTGGCGGGCGATGTTCTTTTCATAGCAGCGGGCCAGCACAGATATGATGGCCGGCACCCCATGTGCCAACCCCAGGTTAAAAAGATCCTGGTCTTTATTGGCTTCGCTGGTGCTGGAAAAATTATCCTTCCAGGCAATACCTCCTGTTAGTGTCAGCGCCGTGTCCTCCAGGTGCTGTATTAGCCCCTCCAATGGCGCCGCCGCTTCCGTTGCCGGCCAGCGCTCCAGGAAATACAGGGCGCCTCCCAGCCCCTGGTGCAAAAAATCATTCCGTCCTGCCACCAGTTCGGCTGCCATAAAATCTGCTACCACCGCATCTATTTCTGTAAAAGCATCGGTGGTGTCGGCCGTATCCAGCAACCCTATGGCGCCCAGGTGCTGCAGGCACCAGGCGATACCCGCCATCCCACTGCAATGCGAGCCATCCATGGGCGTATCTGATAAGGCCGACAAACATTTTTCCACTACGGCGGCAGCCTTATCCAGGTGTTGCTCCTCACCCGTAAGCTGAAAATAATATGCGTAAAATAATGCTGCGCCGGTATACCCGCCCAGCAATCCCGCATGCGCATCAGTGGCGATAAACTGGTCCAGTTCTCCGCAAATCCTTCGCAGCAGCAATACGGCTGCTTCTCTTTGATCCATATAATTGATTGCCGTTATTAAATATATAATGGCAAAACATGTATTGCTTTGCGCGCACATGTTTTGCCATACAGTTCAGTTGATAAGATATAAATCCGGGCGCATACATTGGGTAATAACCTATATGTATACACGCCGGAAAATATACCCGGCAGGCGGCACACCTATGCCCTGCCGGCGTATAAAAAGCGACCGTTAAAAACGGCAGGAATCCACGCTGCAGATAGGAGCTCCCTGGCTCATGTTATCTGTGCATACCCGGAAGGAAATGACGCAAAGCACGCCAGTAGCAGCCATTTGCGGCATGTTTGACTGCGACGATAATGCAGCAACTTTTATTTTACCCAGATTAAGTTTTTTCGCGGTGACTTTTTTCATAAACTGATTTTTAAACAGTACAGTTAATTGTTGAAGAAAAACGGAATTACTCCCGGTTGTTTACTTAGAAACAAGTATCCTTTGAAATAGGAGGAGGACATTTCGCAAATAAACTGCAACCAGTATAAGTAGGCGCTTTTACATCAGCAGACTCGCGGAGACTTAATTTGGCTACTTTCAACTTACCCAACGTAAGCTTCTTAATTGGTATTTTTCTCATAATGCAACATTTATATGTGGTGAAAAATAAAAGACAATAAAGCGGGCAGGTTTAATCAGGTTTACAGGTTTAATTAAATAGGGTGACTAATACGGGCTTGCAGGATTTGCTATAAAAGTAGGGAGAAACTTAGACACGGCAGCTCACGGAAAAACGTGATTTTTAAATACTATTATTAAAATTTACCTGTTTTACGTGATGGTCTGCCATAGCCGGAATCGGTACCTTCAGTACCTAATGTTGACCTTGCGCCATGATCAGAGCTGAAAATTTCTATGTGGTAAGAACGCCACTCTTACCTGTTAATACTATCCAGCAGTTAAGCCATATTACTAATGCCACACTTTCTACTGTCATCAAAGATATTTTCCAGGATGCCTGCCTGCAGGAAGCTATTTACATTGCTTCCCCGGAGCTATACCAGGAATGGCAAAAGTGGCAGCACGGTACCGGCGTCAGTGAAAAAGACCAATATAAACTGGCCCTCACCCTCTATCGTTACCTGCTCAGGATGAGCACCCGCTGTACGCCCTATGGCCTCTTTGCAGGCTGCGCTACCGGCGAAACCGCCGATCACACCAGCATACAACTGCAGGAGAAAACAGCCCATAAAAAACATTGTCGCCTGGATATGAACTACGTAGCAGAACTGGCCGCCGCCATCACTGCCACACCTGCTATCCGGGAACAACTACGCTATTATCCCAACAACTCACTATATGCCACCGGCGCTCATTACCGTTACGCCGCATACAGCATCAAAAATAAAATCCGCACTTACTTTCTTACAGCCGTCAATAAAAGCCCCTATCTCGACAAAATGCTGGCTACCGCCGCTACCGGCGCACGGTTGAGCGAAATCCGCAACAGTATTACCAGCGCAGACATCTCCGCGGAAGAAGCCGCCGAATTTACAGCTGAACTACTCGAACATCAGCTACTTGTGAGCGAACTGGAACCGACTGTTACCGGGGAAGAATTTTTTGTGCAACTGGTAAACCGCCTGGCTGCGCTCCCGGAAGCGGAAACATTCATCAGGCCCCTGTCTCAACTGCAAAAAATACTACAGGCGCAGGACACCGGCGTCGAAAAATATACGGCAGCCCATGCACTCGTAAAATCACTATTACCCGATACCAGCAATAAAGACCTGGTACAAACAGACCTGTTTTTGGCCACCAACAGCAACCAATTGAGCCACACCGTCGTGAATGAACTGGCTGCTCAAATGGGACAACTATGGAAACTGGCCACTCAACACCAAAACACCGACCTGCAACAGTTCTGCCAGGCATTCCATCAGCGCTATGAAGAACAGGAAATTCCACTCAGCCTGGCACTTGACACCGAAGCAGGCATCGGGTACGGCTCCTACTCCGGCAGCGGATCTGATCATACACCACTGGTAGACGATGTGCATATTATAAAACAAGCACCGGCGAATAACCAGCCCCATAGCAAAATGCAGGACTTCCAACTGCAACAGCTGCTGGCCTGCCTGCAACAACGTAAACAAACCATTACCCTTACCCGGGAACAACTGGATACCCTAAAAGATACGGATACCAGCCCTGTACTGCCGCACAGCATGTACCTGATGGGCAGCATACTGGCCGGCAGCGCAACCGACATCGATCATGGACACTACCTGTTTGATATGAGCGGCTGCTCGGGCCCCTCCGCTGCCAACCTGCTCGGCCGATTTTGTCACGGCGACGAAAAACTACTGGCCAACGTACAAGCATGCCTGCAGGAGGAAGAAGCCGCCGACCCGGAAAAAATCTACGCGGAAGTGGTACACCTCCCCGAATCAAGAACCGGCAATATATTGATGCGCCCACGACTCAGGAAATATGAAATCGTATACCTGGCCAACAGCACTACACCGGATGACTGTCAATTACCACTCTCCGACCTGATGGTAAGCGTGCAAAATAACAAAGTGGTGCTGCGATCTAAAAAACTGGACAAGATCATCGTTCCCAGGCTTAGCACCGCACACAACTACCACCAGGGACTCCCCGTATACAAATTCCTGTGCGATCTGCAACACCAGGACTATCACACCGGCATTATGTGGCGCTGGCAGATTCCAGGCGATATCTCCTTCCTCCCACGCGTACAATACGGCAATATTATTCTCAGCAAAAGCACCTGGCTGCTGCATAAAAAAACCTACCCCACACTCGCCAACGCCGCGGCAGGAGATTATATGACCCTCTTCCGGGAAATCAGCGCACAACTGGAGCTTCCGCGGTATGTGGTCATCAGGGAAGGCGACAATGAACTGCCGGCGGATCTTCACAATGAAGTATCCGTACACCTGCTGGTAACCCAACTGCTCAAAAAAGAACAGGTCACCCTGCAGGAATACCTCCATACACCTGACAACTGCTGGATAACGGGAACTGATGGGAAACATACCAATGAATTGATCATCCCGCTAAAGAATATCTCTTCCGAAAAAAACAAAAGAGATACTGGTATTTACCCAGGATCGGCTGCCAGCGCTCTACCTACGAGGAAATTTGCCACCGGCAGTGAATGGCTGTATGTAAAATTGTACACCGGCACCCGGAATGCTGAATCCCTCCTGAAATCAGTGATACGCCCCCTTGCACTATCCTTGCAGGAAGAAAGGCTCATCGACAAATGGTTCTTTATCCGCTACACCGATCCGGATCATCACCTGCGGGTCAGGTTCCATCACGCCAGCGACAAAGGATTCTGGAAAACAGTAATGGAAAAACTATACGAGCAACTCGCACCTCATATCGGAAACGGGCAACTGTATCGCATGCAGACCGATACCTATGAACGGGAAATTGAACGCTACGGCATCCATACCATGAGGTTCAGCGAGGATATTTTCCACTGCGACAGTGAATGTGTAACCGGCATTATCGACCTGCTGGAAGAGGAAGAAGGAGAAGCCTATCGCTGGAAGCTCGCACTGCGGGGGATTGATAGCCTGCTGGACGATTTTGGTTATCGTCTTCCGCATAAAGCAGCACTGCTAAAAAAATTGCAGTCAGGTTTCTTTGAAGAATTTGGCGGAGGGAAACCGCTGCTATTACAGCTCAACGATAAATACCGCGCGGAAATGCGCCCTGTCAGCAGCTTTCTCGATCCCACGCAAGATAACGATAACGACATCGCAGCTGCCATCGCTTTCTTTGACGCCCGCTCGCGGAAAATAAAAGAGCTGTTGCAGGAAACCGGTACCAGGGGAAATGACGACCTGCTGTCGAGTTACATTCATATGTTCCTTAACCGGATATTATTGTCCAACCAGCGTAAACATGAACTGGTACTCTATCATTTCCTGCACCGGTATTATGAATCCCGACTGGCTATCGCACAGAAGCAACAACAAACAAAGCCTCTATTAATCACTAAATAAAAATTTGAGTATGAAAAAGCAACAAGCAAAAAAAATGACCCTGGGCGCCGTAAAAGTGGCCAAATTAAATGGTAATGCGCAAGGACAGAAAATTCCTACCACTACCGTCTTTACTACCACCACTCATCACACCTTCGATTGCTAACATTAAAAAATACCGGGCATTGGCATTGTTTACTCCTACAAACAATGCCGCTACCCGGTATTATTATTGTATATGCTTCCGTTTATTCAGGAATAAATAAAATAGCATCTGCTACTACTACCCCATCCGATTCCCGGTTGCTGATTTCTACATAAGTATTTTTTCCTGCGCTCAGGGTATGCACTCCCAAATCCACCCATTCGCCGGAAGTCTGCCCTTCTACTTTCACTGACTCCGATTTAACAGGTATCCTGGTTTCCTGTTGCCCATTGTTGATCTTTACCCAGGTAACGGTAGCATGATTAGGTACCCTTGGAATATACGCATATACCTTGTAACGTCCTTGCGCCGGCACTTCCGGCAAAAAGCGCATAAATTTGTCAGTTGCGCCCTTAGACGTATCGGCTAAAAAAGAAGGACCATAACCGCCCCAGGTCACCCGGTCCCAGGAACCGCTTTTCACGGTATGGGCTTCATCATCGTTATCTACCAGGATCTCTGGTTTACTATTGTTGGCCAGCGGATTTTCTTTCAGCATACGTTGCACTGCCGTTACGTCCACATCCTGTACCGGGGCGTGACCATCGATGGCCACGGCGGCGGCGGTAGCGGCCGACTGTCCCAGCACCATAAATACCGGCTCCATTCGAATAGACCCATAAGCGATATGAGACGCAGATAAACATACCGGTACCAGCAGGTTTTTACAATCGCTGGCTTTCGGAATGATAGAACGGTAAGAAACCGGGTAAGGTCCAAATCCACCCTTTTGTACATCGCCTTCATTTTTCACCATCCCGTTTACCACGATACGCTGGCAGTTGTGCGAATCCATGGTATAAGCGGCCATGCCTACGCCGTCGCTTATCTTTTCATGTCCTTCGCAATTGGCCTGGGTCATCACGTAAGCACCCACCATGCGGCGCACTTCCCTCACATACATTTGCGGCGACCAGTGCCCATTGTCGGTGTATTCGTCCTTGGGATAGCCCCAGGCAAGCATTTCCTTGCGCAGCAGCTCAGGCATGCGTTCGTCATGACCAATAAAGTACAGCAGCCCCTTTGTATAGTTTTCATGTGCTTTTATAATACGTTGCCGCGTGGCATCATCTGCCTCCGGGTAATCATAGTTCATACCTATCATGTCGGTAGAAAAAGCGCCCCTGTTATTAATATCGGTTTTACCGCCCGGCATGTGGCTGATGATCATGATGGTATTCAGGGTGGGGGCATTTAATTTGGGGAGCAATCGCAGCAACAGCTCATACCGGGACGGATCATAATCTTCCGGTTTGGTGATCGGTACCTGGTTATTGGGTTGATTAGTCAGGCAAATTCTATAATTATAAGCCTGCACTTTTTTATCGCCGGTGCCGGGTGCATCCAGGGTAGCCGGGCTAATGCCCCACAATAGCCCGCTTTCCGGCTTGCCAGGAATTTTGTAGGGATCCACACCATCAGGAAACTGGTGTTCATGCATCATCTGCACGCCATTATACGTTTCATGATACAGGCTGTTAGCTTCCCGCCCTACCGTATACGCTACGCCGGCTTTCGCCATTAAATCGCCCTCGTAGGAACAGTCGATAAACATTTTGGCTTTCACCACTTCCGAAGTGTGACCTTTCACGGTGATTTCCGTAATATATCCATTTTTCTTGCGGACACTGTTGAGTTGATATTCATACAGCACATTCACTTTAGCTGCATCAATATATTGCTGGAAAATATCGGCGGCTACATGTGGTTCAAAAATCCATTGCTCCAGCTTACCATAATGCTGACCAATGCGGCGGTAGAAGTCGCGGGAAATGCCTGTGATGGCAGATTTATTACCGATGTCAGTATACCCCAATCCACCGGTGGTAAGGCCGCCCAGGTGTTTATCCGGTGAAATCAGCAGCACCGTTTTATGGAGTTGTTTTGCGGTATATGCAGCAATAACACCGGCGGAGGTGCCACCGTAAATACAAACATCTACCTCCCTGGGGGTAACTGCAAAAAGGGATTGACCTGCCAGTAACAGCATACATGCGGGCAGCATGACTTTTTTCAATAACATAATTCGTAAAAAATGATAGTTGATACAGACAAAACTGCGAAGGCTGTAACGTGGAACTTACAGGATAGCAGCATATATTCCTCATCAATATACAGCGCATTGCTTAGAAAAGGAAATGCACGGAAAAGATATAATACGGGGGAAAAATGATTGCACGACAAATTTATTACCCGGGATTGCAGGACATATTCTCCTGCCACGGGAGCATAATTACTAATTAAATTAGTACCTATATAAAATAAAGAAGCCCCGTTTACCTCTACAGCAGGGCATCCAGGACTTCTTTACATTATTCAATTTGCTTTCGCTACAAAAATACTAATTTATTTAGTATTTCATAATTTATTTTTTCACTTCCCGTATTCAGGCATTCTGGTCGTGCTTCGTCCAGATGAATGCCCTGGTATCGTAACCCAGTGACGCAGCTTTATCGAGAAACCGTTGTTTGATGTCGGCTGGAATGCTGGTATGGCGGGACAATATCCAGATATGATGCAGGTTGTTACCAACCACGAGCGCATGTTTGTAATGTTCATCCACATCTATCACATTATAGCCTGCGTAAAAGGGCCCAAAGAAAGATACTTTAAGGCGGGCCAGTTCCGGCGGACCTATAAATTTTGCTTTGCCGGTGCTCTCCTTCCATTCCTGTTTATCCGGGTTAAATCCTTTGTTACTTACTTTGATATCGCTGCCACCATTCATTGCGTAAGTGGCGGTTACATTGGTCAGATGGCGCTCATATTTGTAGTCGAGCCGCGCGATCTCATACCAGGTGCCCAGGTACTTCCGTACATCAAAAGGATAGATAGGCTGTGCCCCCTTTGGAATAGAAACTTTAAACGCATTATACAATAAAATGGCGGCTGCCGCAGATACGCCGGCCGTAACGGCAATGGCCAACAATTTTTTATCCTTCTTCATAGCCATAATTTTATATCGGGAGAGCTACTACAAATATGTTGCCTTTATGACGCGCTCGCCAGACGCGGGGCTGTCGTAAGCGTACTGTTGCTTTTTTGCTACAGTTAGTGGAAAGACGGACGGGCAGGTTACGCTGTTTCTACATGTAACCACAAAAAATAGCGTATGACGGGCGGCCGGTGGTGCCAGCCCTGTCATACGCCTTCCTTAATGATCCTTTATTTTTCTATTCCAAACCCTACTTCGTTGGCCCAATGCGTTTTCCAGTCAGGATGAAAGGCCCTCGCATTCAGCTTGGATACGCTCCGCTCTTTCGCCAGCTCCATACAACTACCGGGCGCACCGTTATCATTTACCCGGAACGATAACTTAATTTTCTGTCCCTTGTCCAGCGCCTTCTTTACATCCGGCAATTCGGCCCAGGGAATAGCACATTCGGTGATCACGGTATTGCCTTCCCGGCGTATTACCAGTTGCCCGTTCTTTACGGCTCCCTCCCCTTCGGATTTAGGCTGACGGGGGAAGAAATGCTTACGATTTAAGCCCGGCGTCAACAACCGCCATATTTCAGCACCGCCGCCATATTCCGGCGCCACGGGATTCAGGGCATATTCATAGTCGGTACACTTATAACCGGTATACCGCGGCATCGTTCCCGGTGGATTGGCCAGCATACCATCCTGCCCATCGGGTATTACATTAAAGGCCAGCAACACGTTATCGAAAGAATAGCCTAAACCGGAGTTATCAGGCGTCACCGGGTTTTTACGGTAGGTATAATGCCGTACCCCCGCTGGCCAAACGAGTGGGTATTTCAGCTCTTCCTGCAGAACTTTAAGCGTAACGCCGGCAGGCAATGCCGGCGGCTGTCCTGCGAGATAGTAGCCGCGCTTGCCATATACCCCTTTCCAATGGCCGCGGGTATCAAAATCTTCTCTTGCCGTATCGGTAGCGGCAGCGTCGTCAAACAGTACGGCGCCCAGTTTCACGCTGTACCACCAGTCCCTGCTGCGCAATACGATCCTTACTTTCCCGGAAAGCGGCAACAGCTCCCAGGTACCATTCCACAAATCTTTGATGTAGCGTTGGTGCACACGCTGGTCGCCTTTATATACTTCCACCATGATCCCCGGCACCCGGAGGTTAGGGAGATAAAGGCCTACCTGCGTAAGTTTATCTTCCCGTAATTGCAGGTCGATGCCGAAGGCGTTGGTATTATCAGCGCTCTCCAGGTACTGCATCGTATAACCGTTACTGTTGGGTAGTTGCAGGCCGCTCAGCGTATCGGCAGGTACGCTGCCCATTTTGCTGATCAGCGCGCGTTGCATATCCATGATATAAGCGGTATCGGGATAAAAGAATTCATCATCCGGGCGATGCTCAAACCGGTACGTTCCCGGATGCGGGGTGCTGTCGGCCACTTTGGAGGCAAAGTAAAAGTACTGATCGTCATAGGCGAAGTAGCCGTTAGCATAGCCGTTGGCGTTGGTATCAAAATTCTTGAATGGATACCAGGCGGCTTCCGTTACGCTAACGGTCGCCGCACCGCTACTGCTCACTGTT
Source organism: Chitinophaga eiseniae (assembly GCF_012641265.1). Taxonomy (GTDB): domain Bacteria; phylum Bacteroidota; class Bacteroidia; order Chitinophagales; family Chitinophagaceae; genus Chitinophaga; species Chitinophaga eiseniae_A. The sequence goes on from NZ_JABAHZ010000001.1 coordinate 1,762,259, forward strand.
TGCGGCAAGGCCGTTTTCCAGTCATCCAGTTTGCCATCTACGTGTATTCCTAACCGTGATATCACATTTACATGCATATCTTCCTGGTGCGAGGCGGCGCCATCGGCGCCGGCATCAAAACGGACGCTCAGCGGGTAGGTATTATTCACTGCCGCCGTGCCACCGGTGACTTTCACCGGGATGATACGGGTTTCATGTGGCGCCAGGTGAACGGTATCGGGTATACGAAGTGGTAGTCCTCCCAATGTTACCTGGAGCCTGCCGGTCACCGGCCGGTTAAGGATATTGGTGAGCAGCAACGGCATAACAGGCTGTTGTTCGATGCGGGCGGTCATATCCTGCGCTATAATTTCCACCGGCTCATAACCTTCTATCCGCGCTATTTCCAGGGTTTGCAACAGGCGGGTAAAAGAACCTTTGCTACCGTTGGTGCGCAGGAAATATCCCTGGCTGTTCAGCGGTACCACCAGCTTCCCCGCTACCGGTGCGATGGTGTTGCCATAGAAATCATACAGCTGTACACCATCGGCGGGCAGCGTCATGCTGCCACCCTGCAAAGGTTCATATGGGCCTTTGCTGGACAGCCCGCGTACACCGCGAAAGAGTACATGCTCAGGGCCAAAGGCCTCGCCGATATCGCCACATACCACTACGGTGCCGTCGTCGGGTTGTTTGGGGCCTCCGTCAAATACCATTAGCCAGGGCAACCCTTTGGTGAAAAGCAATTGTTTAAAATCACGCTCTCCTACCAGGTGTTGTACGGCCCCCAACGCTGCTGCCTGGGACCAGGTATCCGGGATACGGGTCATTTCCTTCAAGCCTTCCGGTGTGTGTATTTGCTGGGTGAATCGTTCACTACCACGCCCGCCGGTATACATATACCCGGCGTAAATGCCCATGGACCGGTCGTACCCGGCCGAACGGCAGGTGGCTACGGTGAGGCCTATACGATCGTCGGTATTACCCACCCAGCTTTCTGTATCCCATATTTTAACGCGACCATGCGGGGATTTTCTGTTCACCCAATCGGGGTAAATAGCGGGCGATTCAATACCCTGGTAGTGTATAGAACAAAAATCGAAAATGGGCAGAAAGGTCATTTTCCCATCTGCAAACAGTTTGTCCCAGGCATTGGAATTGGAGTCGCCCCCACCTACCAATACATCTGCTCCTTTTTTACGGGCTTCCAGCACTGCCTGGGCCATCACTGTATATATCTCGCGATAACGTGGAATATCCGACTGCCAGCCGGAAATAGAAGCGCCCTCCCATGGCTCGTTCCATAACGATACCGCGGTAACCGGGCCTTTGGGCCATCCATACTTCACGCATAACCGGTGTACAAACTCCCGGAAGTCGCCGTCGGACGATGGCGCCCATACAAAGTCCTGTTTTGTTTTTTTCATAACACCTGCCGAATCCAGGAAAGAACGGGGCCTGCCCAGTGGCAAAGGGGCCGTTCCCGCGCCAAACATCAGCAATACAGTGATATTTCTCTCTTTATATTCTTCCAGCTTACGGTTCAAATCCGCCATTTTTTCCGTATAGTCGCCGGCGTTAGTAGGTGTATAATCTACCCCCATGCGGATAGCCTGTACGCCTACCCGCTGAAGGAAATCGGCTCCCATATCATCGAGCGACTGCTTAGGATACTGTATCCGCTGTGGATTGGCGCTGAATGTACGCACCAGGCTGGTGATAAAGCGGCGCCCATACTTCCCCAGGTCCAGCACCAGCGCATATCCGCCGAAACGGTTGGGGATTTGCGGCGCATGTTCCAGGTTCACATATCCCCTGGGGTCTATCTTTACCTTTACCGGTGTGCTGCTTATCGTCGCATGCCGCTCCATTTCCGGCAGCCATATATCACCCGGACGCCCCTTGGTGGCGTAGCTGATCAATTCTATCTTTCCATCGGCTATCAGTGGCTCATTCAATTCATTCACCACCTGTATTGTATACGACGGCTGCTCTCCCGGCCACAGTACGTTGGAGGGAATAGCCGCGCGTATCAGCATCACATTGTAATCATAATGCCGTTGACGGTTTTTGACACCCATCACCGATTCGTAGTTTACCCATTCTTCCGGGGCTTTCATCTGGGCCATGCTGTTTACCACACTGATCAGTGCCAGTGCGGTCATCCATATATATTTCATCTGTTATTGCTTTATAAACTTTCGCCGGCCTATGGCGGTACCGGTAGCGGCATCTGTGATCACCAAGATGTACGCACTGGACGGCAGGTTGCTTACATCTATGTTTACGGCTTCGTTTGTTTTTACCAGGGTGTTTTTAATGAGTTTTCCAGAGATGTCGTACACGCGGATGACACAATTCTTCGCTTTTGTTGACGGTAAATCGATATGCAGTGTGTTCACTACCGGGTTCGGATATACGGACAGGCCATTTTCATTTACTACCTGCATATGTGCCAGTGCTGCAGCCGGTGCTGCTGCTGAATCCGGAGCCGGCGTCCAGCGGTAAAGCACTATCTTGTTGGCATTGTAGTCATCTTTCGTGATATAATATTCGCCGTTGGAACGGTGGTACGCTTTGATACCATATTGCGAATCCACATCGTTACCCACATATACTGCCGGGTTGCTGCTGTTCATGGTTAGTACCAGTGCGGCTGTTCTCAGGTCAAATACATCGATATCGGGGATCGCATAATAGCCGACAAAGAGGTAGTTGCCTGCGGCCGACATAGACTTAGCCTGGGCCCTGCTCAGGGTGATAACGGTGTCGGGTGTACGATTTCCGGCCACCCATCCCCGGTATACTTCTATCCGGTTGCCAATCAGCGTCCAGTCGGTATTACCGCCGGCCAGCACCATCACATCGCTGGCTGGTATATATTCCAGTCGGTTTAACCGGGCAATAGATGCCGGCGTAGGCGTGGAAATCACCGGGCCCCATATCGGTTTTCCATTGCTGGCAAAACCAGTTAAAGGATAGTGTTGTATGGCATTGGTTTTATCCTGCGAAATCCAGATATCTCCCAGGGAGTCCAGGCAAAACCCATTTCTTACTTTGCTGATGGTATCTCCCGGAATCGCGATATATCCATCGGTAGCCGGATTAAAATAGTAAGTGTAAAAGATATCTGCATTTTGGTTATTGGCCACCAGGATACGGTGTCCGCCTACATTGGCCAGGTGGCCAAAGTGTTCGCCCCGGCTATGATCGCTCATTTGTATACGCGCATCCTGCGGATAGCGATAGGGATCTACGGTATTGGCCACATACGTGCCTCCGTTTGTACCGGTATAGGAATAAATTATATTGCCGCTGTACAATAACTGCCCATCTGTTCCGGCATCGGCAGCAGCGTTTCCTTCAAAGTTCAGGGCCTGCAAGGTCCATTGCAACGTACCGGCGTTATTGTAGCAGTGAATATCTGTAGCACCATTTCTCCCTAAGTCCCAGGTACCTCCCCAGGGATTATTCAGCACATATAAGTTCCCCGCCATATCGCGACCTATACCCGCCACCCGCGTAAAACGCTTGTCGCCGGTAGCTCCGCGGGTACCGGAAGTTTCGTTGAGATAACCGCCGGTTACGCCAAAGGTGCCTGTTAATACAGGCGTTCCCGTTAGGTTCGCATACATCTTGATATTCATATCGGGGCCCTGATCGCCTACGAGCAGCTGCCCGCGGGCGCTGTCGGCATACAGGGCAGAAGGACGCGCGGTAGCGCCTATATTTAATACTGCTCCAGCCAGGCCGGTAGAATCAAAACGTTGTACCGTGCCCGTGCCCAGCAATACCACCCACACGGCGCCGGCGCTGTCTACCGCGATGGCCCCGGGATGCGTTACGGCCCATTCGCGGATCTTTACGCCTGCCGTGGTAAATACCTCCACGCGGCTACCGCTGGAATCGCTCACAAATACCCGTCCGCCGGAAACAGCAATGCCTTGTATGGCATCGCCAGTGCCAGTGCTGGCGGTAAACAGCAGGTCGCGGGTTTTGGTAGCCCGGTTATAGCGGCCCACCTTACCGGCGTTAGGCGCCTGCTGCGCGGTGAAGATATAGGTAGCGTTGCCACCAATAGCGCTGCCCTGCGACTCCTTGTTACCGCCCATAGATCCCAGGGTAGCGGCCTGCTGATAAATACCAATATTACGTCCCTTTTCATCCCACATGGAGGCGGTATATACCACCCCTTCCGGCGACACCCACATAGAGCGGGCACAATTACCTACGTGATTGGCTACATCAGAAAAATTGTTGCCTACCCAGGTGGTAGTGTACTGTCCGTATACAAGGTGAGCGGACAGCAACAGGATAGTAGTAATAATGTTTTTCATCTTTATTATTTTTTGAGGGATTAATAACCATTATTCTGCACCAGCCGTGGGTTACGGCCAATTTCCCGCAGCGGGATAGGCCATAGGGTCTGATCGGCGGTGATACCCAGCACGGCGGCGGCCCTGCCGGTGCGTACCAGGTCATAGAACCGGTGTCCTTCAAAGGCCAGCTCTTTAAACCGTTCGTTTTCGATGGCCAGCGTCAGGTCCGTTTCTCCCGCCTGTGGATAGTCGTGGGTAGAAGGCTGATCTGTTGGTAAACCAAAGGCACGGCGCCTGATGATATTCAGTGCAGCCACCGCTTCGGCCGTTTGCCCCAGGCTGTTCAGGGCTTCTGCTCTCACCAGTATGATATCTGCCAAACGGAGCGCAATAATATCTGGCTCTGTACCATTGGTTAAGCGGGTATACTTATTGACGTAAGGCAAAGCCGGCGTAGCATTGTTGAAGCCCAACGCGGCGGCCTTGCGTATATCACCACTTTCATACGCGTTAATAATTTTTGTGGTAGGCGCAACCTGGTAGCCCCCGGTTTGGAGTCCTGCGGGAATCCCATTGGCAGGAATATAATAGCTGTACAAGCCATTGCTCTGTGCTGAAGCGCTGACATACTGGATTTCAAAAATCGCTTCGGTACTGTTTTTACCGCTGGTAGAAAACATACCGCTATACGCCGCGCTACCGGATACCAGGCTATACACCGGGCTGTTCATCACCTCCAGTGCTTTGGACGCAGCAGCGTTATAATCCTTCATGCTCAGGTATGCCTTGGCCAGCAAGGCTTTGGCACCGCCCTGGCTGGCGCGGCCCCGGGTAGTAACGGCAGCCGCAAAAGTAGGCGGCAGATTCGCTTCTGCAATTTTCAGGTCGGCAATAATTTGCTTGAAAATACTGTCTACCGAAGTGCGGGGAACAGTAAAATCGGCGTTAAAGGAAGTATAAGGCTCCAGCACCAAAGGCACCGCCCCATAGGCTTTTACCAGGTTAAAATAAAAGTAGGCCCGCAGAAAACAGGCTTCTCCCAACAGCTGTTCTTTACGCCCCGGAGCAAACAAGCTATCCTTCATGGGTGGTACATGCTTCAGCAAATCGTTGGCGCGACCAATACCGGTATAGTTATTCTGCCAGTAAGCAGCCACGATCAGGTTATCTACCGGGATGCCATGAGTAGAAAAAGGGCTGTAGTTGATCAACAAAGCGGTAGTAGCATCGGAGCCGGCATCAAATGCCAGCGGAAATTGCGCCGCAATGCTCTGTATTGCCGGGTAAATGCCCACGGCGGCCGATTCGGCGTCATTGCCGGTTTGCCAGAAATTCTCATCTGCAATCGTGTACTCCGGAACCTGGTCCAGTACTTTGGTACAGGAGGCAAAAAGAAGAAGGATATATATTAGTCGTAAATTTTTCATAACGGCTGCTTTTAAAAGTTCACATTTAATCCTACCAGGAACGTGCGTGCCTGCGGCTGTACGGCCCAGTCAATACCCAGCTGCGAATTTTTCACCGACTGGTTCTGCGACTCCGGATCTAAACCGGAATAGTTGGTAATGAGAAACAGGTTCTGTGCGCTGACGTATACGCGGGCGCTGCTGATGCGCGCTTTTTTCAAGGTGGAAGAAGGGATGGTGTACCCCAGCGTAATATTCTTCATCCTGATAAACGAACCATCTTCTACAAAACGTTGCGACACTTCTCCATTGGTCAAACTACCCGGCACCGTTGGATCGTTGAATACCGCGCGGGGCACGTCGGTAATGGTGTTCTGCGGCGTCCACCGGTTCAGTGTTTTGGCGTCGCCGTTGTTATAGCTGCTCATCCTTTCCAGCATACTGCGGGTTTGATTGTATACTTTATTGCCGTACGACCAATACAGGAAAAAGCTCAGGTCTACTCCTTTGTAGCCGAAGGTATTGGTAAGGCCACCGGTAAAATCCGGTTGAGCGGTACCCAGGATGACGCGGTCGGCCGCTGTTATCTTCCCGTCTTTATTAATATCATCATAGATCATGTTGCCGGTAGCCGGATCTACGCCTTTATTACGGTAGCCAAAGAAGGAACCAACAGGCTCGCCTACACGAAAAATGCTGGTAGGCTGACTGGTATAGAAAGATCCCGGCAGGCTTTCCGTGAAGTCGGAGCTGGACGGGTCTCCTGCTACGGTTTCAGGGAGGCTGGTAATCTTATTGCGGTTGAAATACAGGTTGAAGTTGGTGCTCCAGGTAAAAGCGCCCCGGATATTGTCGGTATTCACAGAAATCTCCAGTCCTTTGTTCAGCAACTGGCCTATATTGGCGCCGTTGGTGCGGGCGAAACCGGAAGTATAGGGCAGGTCCAGTTTAAAGATCAGGCGGTTGGTGAGTTTGCGATAGGCGTCTATAGTGACGTTAATGCGACTGTTCAGGAAAGATACATCCAGCCCCAGGTTGGTAGCTGTGGTGGCTTCCCAGCTAAGGTCTACGTTCGACAGGGAGGTAGCGGCGATTCCCGCCTCGGTGCCATAGTTATACCCGGTAGAATAAGTGGCCAATGAAGGAAAATCTGAGCCAAGGCCTTCATTGTTCCCCGTAACGCCAATGCTGGCACGGATCTTCAGGTCATTGAAAAAGCGCTGTTGCTTCATGAAATTTTCGTTGATAATACGCCAGCCAGCAGAGATGGAAGGAAAGAAACCATATTTCTTGTTGGCGCCAAAACGGGAAGATCCATCCGTGCGGGCTACACCTTCCAGCAGGTAGCGATCGTCATAGTTATAACTGATCCGGCCGAAATAGGATACCAGCCCCCATTGCGAGCGATAGTCTATCGGCGAAGACAACGACGTAAACCCTGTTACCGCTTGTATAATATCGGTGGAGTTGGTATTACCGGAAACGCCTATACGCCGTACGCTGGCTTGCTGCGCGCTCTGTCCGAGCAAGGCCGTTAATTTATGCCGGCCTTTCAGGACAGGCGTATACGAGAAGGTATTTTCATTAACCCATAAAAACTGTGTAAACACAGATACAAAGCCACTGGCGGCCGAGCCATTGTTGACCAGCTTGGACTGGTACCGGTCGTCGGTGACCTGCTGGTTATCAAAACCGAAGCTGGTTTTGAACTTCAGGCCGGGCAAAATGCTGTACTCGCCGAATACGTTGCCTATATAGCTGTTTACGATCGACTGGAAGCGCAGGTTATTGGCGATCATTACCGGGTTAGTCCAGTGCCGGCCCGGATCGGTATAATAAGTGCCGTTGGGATTATAAATCGGATCGTTTGGATTTTCTATCAATGCCAGCGCCAGTACAGACTGGCCGGAAAAGCTGTTATCCATACGGTTATTGATAGAACGTACCCCGGTAAGGTTGACCCCTATTTTTAATTTATCTGTAGCAGCAAAGTCGAAGTTCACCCGCCCGTTATAGCGTTTAAAATGCTGCAAGCCCACGATGGTACCGGTTTGATCGAGGTAGCCGAGGGAAACATAGTGGGATGTTTTTCCCGAGCCGCCGGAGATAGACAGGTTATAGTTAGACACCGGCGCTGATCTGAAGATGGCATCCTGCCAGTTGGTATTGCGGCCTGTGTTTACAATAGCCGGATCGTCGGGCATTCCAGCGTTGGCCCTTGATTCTTTAAACAGTGTTACAAATTGCTCGCCGTTTAACACGGGCAGTCGCTTCGGAATATCGGCAACGCCGGTATACATGCTGAAATTAAATCTTGACTTCCCCTCTGCGCCTCTTTTGGTGGTGATGAGGATTACGCCGTTGGCGCCCCGGGAACCGTAGATGGCTGCGGCGGCTGCGTCTTTCAGAATTTCAACCGATTGTATGTCGTTGGGATTAATATTATTGGTCGTGGCAATCCGCTGTCCATCGCCGGAGATGCCGTATTGAGCAGCGGGCAGGTTGCTCATAGGTACGCCATCGATCACATACAGGGGCCTGTTCTCACCAAACAGGGAGCCGTTACCACGGATACGGATATACGTTTCATCACCGGGAGCGCCGGAGTTCTGCACTACCTGTATACCCGCAGCCTTACCCTGCAGCGCCGCATCCAGGCTGGTCACTGCTACGCCTGCCAGCTCGTTGCCTTTTACGGAGGAGATGGACGAGGTAACATTCTTTTTTTGCTGCGTACCATATCCCACTACCACCAGGTCGTTGAGAGACGCGCTTTGCAGCTTCAGGGTGATATGTAATGTTTGCTGACCGGCTACCGCCACTTCTCTCTGCTCAAAGCCCACATAGGAGCATACCAGCACACTGTTTTCCCCGGGAACATTGATGGAGAAACGTCCCTGCGCATCAGTAGTAGCGCCGGAAGCAGTCCCCTTTACCCGGATCGTTACGCCTGGCAACGTCCCTCCTTTTTCATCGCTGATCTGCCCGGTGATGGTCATCGTCGGCGGCTCTTTCCCGGTGGTAGCCGGCGTTTCTTTTTTGGTGACCACTACAATTTTATCTGTTATTTCATATTGCAGCGAAAGTCGGTCCAGCAGCGTGCCCAGCACCCGGGTAAATGGTTCGTTGGTGCATTCCAGTGATACCTTATTCATGGCCGGTGTGGTTTGTCCACGCCAGATAAACGAGTAGCCGGTTTGTTGTTTCAGCACTGCAAATACTTTTTCGAGCGGCACATTTTTCACGGATACAGTTACATTTTGCGCGGCAGCGCAAACCGGCAGCAGTACAATAATCAGCAGTATCCATAATAATTTGGCAGGCCCTCTTTTGGTGACAGAGAGTAAGCCCGAGGCAAGGAATTTCATATTTTTTAATCGTGGATTTAAACGTTAGCAATCATAAAACGTGGAAGGGTATGCTTACGCACAGCACATACTGTTCCGCGCCGAGGGCCCTCAGCAACTGGTTCCAGCAGGCATACGTATTGTATCCGTGCAGCAATCAGGTCATGACATATTCATTTAAAAAGATGATTTAATTGGCTGCCTGGTAAGGCATCACGGTAATAGTTCTTCCCTGTATCTTAAAATGTACGATTTTGGTTAGCTCCAGTGCTTTCAACAACTGCGTAATACCAGCTGTACGGGCTACAATACCGGACAGCGTTACGTTGGTCAGGTCTCCTTCATATTTCACCTCCACATCATACCAACGGGCTACTTCCTGCATAATGCTACGGATATTGGTTTCCCGGAAATAAAACTCTCCATTTTTCCAACCCAGCGTTTCTTCCATATTGGGTTTATTCACCAGTAGTTGCCCGGTACTGTGATGCAGCACCGCCTGCTCACCCGGGTGTAATACCACCTGATCATTTACTTTTACGGCGCCCTGTACCAGGGTGGTTTTAATCGCCTCCTCTTCCGTATAGGCCTTCACGTTAAAAGCAGTACCCAACACCCGTATATCCATGCCTTTGGCGGCCACGATAAAAGGTTTCCCGGCATCGGCGGCAATATCGAAATAGGCTTCTCCCGTAACCTCCACTCTCCTGCTGCTATCCGCAAATGTAGCCGGGTAGCGGATAGAGGAAGCAGCATTGAGCCATACCCGGGAGCCATCCGGCAAAGTGAGCTGATACTGGGAACCATTGGGCGTTTGCATGGTATTAAAAATCAACGCCCCTGCTTTAGCACCTGATGGATGATAGGCCAGTTCGCCGTTGGCCAGTTTCACTACCTGCGCGGCGCCTTGCTGAGCTATAGTCCCGTTGCCGGCGCTGTCGAGCGAAATACGCGAGCCATCGCCCAGGATCAGGATGGGATGCGTCGCTTTGCGGGTGGGCAGTTCCAGTCTCGCCATCATTTTATTTGCCCGGTAGCGATGCGTATGCCATTTCCAGCTAATGCCCAACAGCAGTAAAAAGATAGCGGCAGCAGCAGCATATTTAAACCAGGAACGGGAGATCAGCGGTATTTGTACTTTATGTACCACGTTCATGGCAGCATCCTGCATACGCGTCTGCATCATAATTTCGGCGGCCATCTCTTCCGCGTTGTAATCGGCATTTTCTATATACGCCGGATCGGTAAACGCCTGTTGAAGCAGCTGGTCCAGCAACGCTTTGTTCTCCGGCTGCCGCGCCATCGTGCGAAACTGCCGGAGCTCTTCTGCATTGAGCGTACCACTCATATATTTTTGAAATAGTGCTTCAAAGGTCATATACGGATGTAGGTTTAATGATATCAGCAATACCCGTTCCTATGATAAGGACGGAAAACAGGTCAGGTGTAAGACAGTAAAAATAAAATTTCATGAAAAAAAGTTGGAAAACACCAGCAGCAGTATCAACACCTGCTCCGAATGATGGCTCAGGTACTCCCGGATACTCCGTAGTGCCCTCACTACATAGGTTTGGGAGCTGACCACGGATATATTCAGTTTACGGGATATCTGGGCATGGCTTAGCCCGCTGAAGCGATGTAATACAAATACTTCTCTCAACTTCTCAGGAAGAAGTTCAATGGCCTTTCTCAGCGACTGCTCCAGCTCCTTATATTCCAGGGAAGACTGGGCGTTACCTGCCTGGGAGGCTGTCAGGTAATCGGCCAGCAGGTCAATATTATCGGTATGCAGCACTTTTTTCCGCAGGTGGTCCATGATGAGGTGACGGGCGCATACGTAGATAAAAGTGGCTGGATTGGCTACCCCCGGAAGCCGCTCCCGGTTATTCCATAATTTAATGAAGATATCCTGCGACAGGTCCTTTGCCTGCTCGGGAGAGCGGGTCAGGCGCAGGGCCGTACCATACACCTGTGGCCAGTATTTTGTGACAAGAACCTGGAAGCTCCGCTCATCTCCGCTGGCAACGGAGAGCAATAATTCCTGTTCATTTTCGTGGATCAAGGTCGGTATCAGTTATTCATACACGTAGTGATGCATGAAAATAATACAACCCGCGTTAATTTACAAAACTACTCTATGGGCGGTGTGGTTTCACGCAGAGGAGCAAAGGCGCGAAGATCTTTGCTCCTCTGCGCCTCTGCGTGAAATTTATTCATTCATCTTTTCCTGGAAAAGCTCCAGGTATTGGCCTACATGATAACCATCTGCCAGGGCGTGGTGTACATGCACGGATACCGGCATACGTTTCCGCCCATGTACGTCCGTCATTTTCCCAAAGCTGATCTTCGGGCAACTGTCTTTAAAAGAAAAACTACGGGCATGGGAAACTGCGGTAAAGTTGATCCACGGCAAAGATGAATAGTGGATCACATTTTCCCCGGATATGGCCGGTACCAGTCCTGTACTGTTTCTCACGCGGTTGGCTTCCTGCTGGCCGGCAGCTTCAAACGTATGGAAATCCGCATGATAATCCATATAGGCAAAGCCAAAGGTGCCGTCGGGCCTGTTGATAGTGGGTGATGCATGTACCTGGTCGTATATCCATACCTGTCCCTCGCTGATACGGTAGCGGAAAGGCACTACTGCATTGGCGGCCGCCAGGGAACGGTGCAGGTACCACAGGAAGAAGGAATGTCCACCGGCTTTGGCCTGTTCATAGGCCCGGGTACAGTCTATCTCCGTACAAACCCCAAAAAAGGGTTCTTCAAAGCGACTGAAAAATTCAAAATGATCTTTTCTTACCCAGGTATCGAGTGGCAGTAATTGTTTCATGATATTAAATGCGGCAGTATGTCTGCCATACTATTAAATTGATAAAAATGCGGGTCTTCAATGGTAACGTCTACATGCTCGTGCTGCCAGGTAGTATGATAAGGAATATGCACGGCATAGCCGCCGAGCCCCAGCACCGGCAATACATCCGACTTGAGAGAGTTACCGATCATTACAAAGTTTTCCGGGGAACAGTCCAGGTGCTTCAGCAATTTCTGGTAGTCGCTTTCTTTCTTGTCGCTCATAATTTCGATATGATGGAAATAATGCGCCAGCCCCGATTTTTTCAGCTTACGCTCCTGGTCCAGCAGATCGCCTTTGGTAGCCACTACCAAACGGTATTTACCATAGAGCGCTTTCAGCACGTCTTCCACCCCATCCAGCATTTCAATAGGTTTGTTTAACATTTGTTGTCCGTATTCAATCACCTTGTGCAGGATAGCGGGAGAAGCCGTGTTTTCCGTCACCCGCAGCACCGTTTCTATCATGCAAAGCATAAATGATTTAATCCCGTAACCATACAGGGGCAAGTTGGCCATCTCTGTTTTAAACAGCTCCTGCGATACGGTGTGCCGGGGCAGGTAATCTTCCAGCAGGCCACAAAATTGTTGTTCTACTTCCTGGAAATAAGGTTCGTTTACCCAAAGGGTATCATCGGCATCAAATGCGATGACTTTAATATGATCCATCATTGTATTATTTTTGTGTTTTACCGGGTGCAAAAATAAACCCCGGCACTGAATTAAACGGGACATTTGTCTCACTCCCAGGATATGTTACGAACCAACACCGCTTTTCTGCAGTTCGTGGAACAGCTTTTCGAGGACAAGCAGGCAGGAAACACCATACAGCTGAAATCATTTGCCGCCGGCGCCCACCTGATCCGGCAGGGCTCCATCATCTCCCAGGTTTACATTATCCGGGAAGGTATCACCAAATGTTATATTGCGGAAGATAACGGGAAAGACTATATTTTCGAATTCTTAGGTCCTGGCGAAATTACCGGGGAACTGGAAGCTATTAACAAGGGCGCCTGTTTATCTAATATTACCGCCATTACCCCGGTGACGGTTTTCGCTATTCCGCACGACCGGTTTATGGCGCTGCTACGCAGTTACCCGGAATTCAATGAACTACTGCTGAAAGTATTGGCCGCCCGTATCTATCAAACCTGTATCCGGACTTCCTACCAGCAGTTGTACCCGGTAGAATATGCCCTGTTGCGGCTACTGGCGCTGGAAGCCAGCCAGCAAACTTTCTTTTCAAAAAAAGATATGGCCGCTTACCTGGGTATTTCTGTCAGAAGTTTTAACAGGACATTGAAAGATTTGAGAGAGAAAAATATCCTGGATAAAAAAGGGTTGAATATTGACTTGAGTAAGGAGCAGCTGGAACAGATGATCAAGCGATTTGAAGAAGCATAAAAAGGGATCGGATGAATGATCCGATTATGATAAAAAATTGCCAATGGTAATTGATATTGAATTTAGGTAAAACTTCATTATTTTTCCCTACGAGCTGGATCTTCCGGCTCGTAGGGAACTAAAAGTACAGGGATATACATACAAGTGTAATACCTAAGTAATATCGTATGAAATGTAAAAGCTGGTGTCTTCTTACTAATGTGTTTCTCTTGATATTAATTCAGGATGTTAAATCACAAGAAATGACTGATAGTAATCTGATAAAAGCAATAAATACTTATCATCTGGGTGATAATATAGACCATTATAAAGGATTTGTTCCAATTAAAGAAACCGAAAACCAATTGGATCTTCGCATCGTTTTTTTCCCTTTTAAAGTAGACTATCTTCTAGTTCAGGAGCAGCTGCCAGTTGGTATTGATCACCTGGGTGTTTCAGTGCTCAATAACAATATTGCTGGTGTCCATTTTCTTTTAACAGACACCAGTTCAATTTTGCCTATGCTGGAAACAGAATATGGTCCATGGAATACGAAGTTTACCGGAATGTTGGATGGCTATGGATACAATTGGAAAAAAAGCCCTTGTATTACCTATACAAATACCTCAGTACCATATAGAACCGATATTCAAAAAACAGTTATATCAGTATATCAATGTGATCAATTTAAACAAATTGTAGTTAAATCCTTTTCAAAGTACATAAAGGATTAGCCACTGCTGCTATTTACTTTTCTTCAACTGTTCTATTTCCTGCCACTGGCGCGTATTCTCCTTCTTCAGGTCGATAATGTACAGGGTCAGCTCTTCGATCTTCTGTAATAGTTTCTTATTCATTTCTCCCAGGTCCAGTCCTTCTTTTTCTACTTCCCTGGCGGCAGGAATGTCTGGGAGATGCTTATTTTCTTTGATAAACGCTTCTACGTCCGACAGTAATGGTAGGGCATAATCCGGCTGAAATACAAAGTCCGCCCAGGAGGCTTGGGTTACTTTTACTTTCCTGGCGCCAATCGTTCCTTCTACGGCCAGTTTGTAACTGCCGGGCGTGAGCGTACCGATGCCAACGTTACCAGCGATGTAATGGTTTGTATTGCCTGTGAGATACATGGCATTACCATAAGTAATGCCATAACTGTTAACCGTACTGTCTATCGCTGTTTTAAACGTATGGGCTGGTCCTCCTGGCTCCTGGTAGGGAAGCGGCTGTTGCACGTTATCATATACAACCGGGGTAAACGCATAATTACACTTATAGTTGTAGGAGGTATTACCGCGTAACCAGATAAGAATACTACCACCAACACCGTTCCGCGAAACATCCGTCCATCCGGCCACAAACCTGGCGGTGGTGGGCACGAATTGCATCATATCGGTATTAATGAATGCCGATCCATTTCCCCAGGCAGTGACATGGAACCTGAATTTTGCGATGAGCGACCCTCGCCATAACGAGTCGTTGTGAACGCTGGAGCGACCAAGCTCCAGTTCTACAGCCGCATTATTATTCCAGCCACCATCAGCGAAGGTAACCGGGTAATATTTATTGAGATCTCCCTTTACCCAAAAACTGCCGGTAACCTGGGCAAAGGTCATCTTCGTACCAGCAAATAGTAATAAACAAAAGAAAAAAATCTTCTTCCAATGGAACATAGGTAAATAATTTAAGTAGGATGTTTAAAAAAAGGGATAACAAGATGTTGGGTAAACTTATCTGGTAAAGGGTTATACAGCCAGTCACCATAGGTATCACTAATATCGCCATGAAGATACTAAAAAAACGCTACCCGGGATTTTCCCCGGGTAGCGGAAAATAATTTTGCCACGTCATAAAAATGAACTTATTTTATCGCACTCAAAATGACTCCGATGAAACACCCTGACTTATCCTAAGTACGGCCACAGTCCGTATCTTTTCACCACTCCTAATAACCATGTAAACTCGCCACAGTTATGCAAAGTAACTACCTCCGCTTTCTTGGCCCCGTCTTCAAAAGAGCGCAAATAGAAGATCGCCGGGCCGAAATCATGCGACAAACTGCCCTTATCGGCGGAAAGGAAGGAATCCAAACTTTTACCGCAGAATCCTTTGCACAGGAAGACCAGCAGCAGATACTGGTACCACCTGAATTTAATGGCAAAGATTACGTGACCTTCCTGCTACACATCGACGCGGAAATTGAGCATGGGCTGATGTTGCAATACCTGTATGCCGCCTATAGCCTGGGCGGACCACAGGTACCGGATCAATACCGGGATCAGATCAGCTCCTGGCAGGAAGTGATCCTCGGTATCGCCAAAGAGGAAATGGGACACTTTGTATCGGTACAAAATGTACTGAAACTGATCGGTGCGCCTTTACATTTTGAGCGGCAGGACTATCCCTGGGATACTCCCTTCTACCCGTTTCCCTTTAAGCTGGAACCGCTTACCCTGAACTCGCTCGCGAAATATGTATATGCAGAAGCACCGGCAGACTTCATTAACAGCGATGATCCGCTGGCTAAGGAAATTAAAGACCGGGTAGCCGCCGAAGTACCCAAAGCCAACACCGTAGGCGCTTTATTTCACGTGCTCCTGCACCTGATACAGGACCCCAAGGTGATTAGCGATGAAATATTCCAGGCAGACACCTACCCCTACCAGGCCAAATTTGATGAATGGGGCCGGGGTTATACCGGCGGACAACGGGGTAACGCCAAGCATGGAAGCCCTCCGGGTAGCCCGGATGTACTGGTAATGCCGCTGGCCAGCAGAGATGATGCCTTCAACGCCCTTAATGCCATTGCAGAACAGGGAGAAGACAATACCGGCGCCAGCACCGACCCCTCCCATTTCGAGCGGTTTCTCAGCATATACAAGCAGATGAGCGCCGTAGTGAAAGAAGCGGGCAGCAGCTGGGCCCCCGCCAGGAACGTAGCGGTAAACCCCTACATTCCCGAAGACGTGGAAGACGGCAGCAGCGATCCTTCCGAAGGACAAACCGCCGACGAGGAAAGAGACAAGATCACCAACCCCGATGCACAAAACTGGGGACATCTCTTTAACCTCCGCTACCGGCTACTGCTCAATTTCCTCACGCATAGCTTTGTGCTGGAAGATGGATTAAACAGCGCCGGCGCCATGACCCCACGGGGCCTGATCATCAACTCCACTTTCGGAGAGATGTATAACCTGCGCAGCATTGCCACAGCCATGGTACAGATGCCGCTGACGGTAGGTACAGGCGATAAAACAGCGGGCCCACCCTTCCTCACGCCTTACACATTGTCGTTGCCAGCAGGTGAACACAACAGGTGGCGCGTACATGCCGACCTGTTACAGGCATCTGCCACGATGATCAACACCCTGCTGGAAACTACGGCAGCACAGCATCACCGCTACCTGTATGCCCTACAGGAAGCTGATAGCAAACTGTTGCAGATTATCCGCGATATGGTAGCCGTACCTGCTTAACATCACCGCTTAAAACTATTGCTATGAAAATTACTGAAATACGTATACTACCCCCATTTGCCGTAGCGAGACTCGGATCTTCCACTGTACCGGTGGCCGCTTACGATCTGGAAATCCCCGTCGACCAGCCGCTGGGGTTTCGTAAAATCGTTCCCCAGCCTACCTTTTATGTGGACCCCGCCACACACGAACTAAGCGTTGATACGCCGGAAGAAGTAATATTTAAAGATGCCACCAGTACTACGGATACCAAAGGCACCATCCGCCCGGTAGCACCTTTCCTGGAAATATTTGCTATCACGGAAGATAATCCCGGTACCCTGGTACCACTCACCACAGATCTGCTTACCAAAGCCGGTTATCAGCTCACGGATATCTCCTGGGTCATCTCCCTGGGTAATTCGAAAATTATGCGCAGAACCGGCCAGCCAGCGGATAACATCACCGCCAATGTGGTGATTGAAAAGGGCAATTTTGCGCCGCAGGCGGTACTGGCATCCTGCGATAATTTCATCACAGGGAGAAAACTGCCGCTGGGATTTGTGCAATTCATCAGGCCCAATAAGGATTTCCCGGGCATCCGGCTACGCTATACACCCGGACCAGGCGCCGTATACGGTTGTTCCCGCAACAGCATCAAAACCGCTGGGCAGGCGGCTACGCATGATCCCAACATCAAAAGCGATGCGTACGTCATATACGATCCTACCAAGCCCTGGGCCAAATACAGTGAATCGCCCAACTTCAACCCCACCTACACGATGCCTGCCCAGATCTTCGCCGGCTATTCCGACACCGACGGCAATCAGCATAGCTGGGGCTATATCGACGATGAATGCGACGGCACCGTGATCATTAACATTGGTACGGGCAGTCAACCTGCATTGACCGCCTCCGCGCATATCTGCGCCGGTCCACCCGCCTTTGCACCGGATATATTGCCTATCCGCGCCATTTCGGATGAACTGGAACAAATACTCCATGGCACCGATCGCGATGGCGAAGTAGGTATTGAAGAAGCTGAAGAGATTGTACGCCGCGCCTTTGAGTCCATCACGCTGATGAATACCACCGTGATGAACGGGAATCCTATCAATGGCCGGTGGAACGTAGCCAGCACCATGGTACGGCAGGATACCAACGATTTTGGCCGGCTGTACGAACCTATTATGGCCGGTTCTATTGTAGATAACCTGGCCCTGCGTACCCTGCATGAAAGAGTATTTAATGGCCTCAGCACCGGCATGGCCGCCTGGTTTGCAGATGCCCTGCGGCGGCCGGATAAAATAGGCGACCTCTCCGACAAAGAACGCCGTAAAATGCCAGGCCTGATGCGCGGCGCCGATGGACGCGGTCTTACCCTCACCTATCGCATGATCAACACGGTGATACAAGCCGCCGCTTCTGCCATGTTCCGGGACAACGCCGACGCCAGTACGACAAAAATATATCCGTCCGATTCCATCAAAGCGTCGGATCTCGACGCGCAGCTCCATTACCGGGGGCAGGGCAACCCTTACAGTGTACTGTCGAGGGCCGCTATCTCAAACTGCTTCCCCGGCCTGGAGTCTGACTTCAGGAATCTATGGCGACATATTTTCATTGGCATTACCATCAGTGAAAATGATAACTACGTATTGGAAGACACCACCAGTAACAACCTGGCCGGACGCCGGATTGTAGGCATCAACGGCAAACCTACCATGGTGGCCGGAGAAGGCCCCGTTTTCCCAGGAGGCGATAATGTAGCACTGCGTACCCAGGACAACCCTAATGGCGCGGCTTTTATGGAGTGGTCGAACTTCATCGCTTCCCTGAACATCAAAGGCGGCGATACCGTAACGCTGCAATTTACCCCAGGAACAGCCACGCTGCCTGTATTGGTAACAGCAGATCAACTGAAAACCGACGCATTCCCTGCGCTTACATTCACTGTGCGTGAAATCTTTAACGCCAACGATGCGTCTATATCCACGCAGATACTGCGCCCCGGAGAGCTCACACAGGGCCTTTGCGCTCCCTGGCAAAACGACTACCGGGAATGCGCCTGCTACTATTGGGCCGCTACCCGCCCCGACTATGTAAACGTAGAACCGGGCGAAAACGGGCTCAGTAAAGGCGATATGTGGCTGGCAAAAAGACGTACAGGGGAATATGTACCCGATAACCGCGTAGACACCAGGCTGTTTTCCTACAACGACCTGTTTCAAAACTGGGAAGGAGAGCTGAACTTCATTATCAACGGTCGCGATGCCCTCAGCAGCGGTAAACAAGTAGCCGGCGGATCTGATGATCGCTTTCCGGAATGGGACGGGAAAATGGACTTCGTGGAGGAGCCCAGCCAGCCCAAAAAGACAGCGAAAAGTACGTCCCCCGATAACAGCAAAAATAAATCATGACACCTTCTTTTCCCTCAGACATAGCCAGACAGTCCATCCACCTCATGGCCAGCCGACTGGCATCAGAAGTAGCCAGGCAATCTTTGCCTGGCTCTTCTCAAATACACCTGGTCCCCGGCGCGGATCACACCCGGCTCTTTGTGAGCAATGGCAGCCGCTATTATAAGATTGCCGATACAACGGCAGCGCACCTCCAGCAGCTCATACAGCAGGGAGACGAAACCGCCATCCATCGGGAACTGGTAGCCATGGGGCTCCACACACCACCGGCGATCGACGATACTCCTTTGCAGGACCCTCCCGTACACGCCCTGTCGCTGGCCATTGCGCAGAAATGTAACATGGGTTGTACCTACTGTTACGCCGACCAGGGCGACTTTGGCGGCCCCGCTAAAAACATGCAGCTGGATACCGCTAAAAAGTCGATCGACCTCCTGCTGGATAATGCCGAACCCGGCCGGAAAGTGCAGGTAACCTTCCTGGGAGGCGAACCGCTCATTAACCGCCCCGCACTACGGGAGGCCACTATCTATGCGGCGGAAGCAGGCGCCCGCAAAAATATACCGGTTCATTTTTCTATTACCACCAACGGTACTTTGCTGAAACCAGATGATGCCACCTTCTTTGAAACCTACGGCTTTGCGGTAACGGTGAGCCTCGATGGCATTGGCGCCCAGCACGACCGGCAACGTCCCTTTAAAAGCGGCGCCGGTACCTATCAGCATATCATTGAAAAAATACAGCCCTTACTCCGTACCCAGCAGCAGATGCAGGTATCGGCCCGGGTAACGGTAACGCCGGGACAAAACGACCTGGGTGAAACCTTGCTGGAATTTGTCAATATGGGCTTTCACAGTGTAGGCTTCTCTCCCCTGCTGCGCGCGGCTAATGGTCGCGATGAAATGACTAAGCAAGACCTGAAAACGATGCTGGAAGGCATGATTGCCTGTGGGCTCCTGTTTGAACAACATGTGCTGCAAGGCAAACGGTTCCCCTTTCTCAACATGATCAATGCGCTGAAGGAAATCGGCAAAAATACACACCGCCCATACCCCTGTGGTGCGGGCGCAGGCTATATGGGCGTATCTGCCGATGGCGGATTATTTGCCTGCCACCGCTTCGTGAATGAACCTGCCGGCAGCATGGGAAATATTTACGATGGCGTGGATAGCACCCTGCAAAACAACTGGCTGGCATCGCGTCATGTACACCAGCAAACGCCCTGCAGCAGCTGCTGGGCACAGTATCTGTGTGGAGGCGGCTGCCACCATGAGGTACTGGAAAAAGGCCGGCATGCATGCGATTATATCCGTGGGTGGCTACATTACACGCTGCAGGCACATGAACGCCTGAGTCGCCTCGCCCCGGATTGGTTTATGTAAACAGCGCAACAAATGGATACCTTCGATATACTCATCCTGGGCGCCGGACCGGCGGGTACCTGTGCCGCACTGCGGCTGCTGGCGCTGGGATATCGTGTAGCCATGACCGAGAGCGCCGCCTTCCCCCGTCACCAGATCGGGGAATCACTATCACCCGGTATTCACAACCTTTTCGACTACCTCGATGCTACGGCCCTCTTGCAGCAACCACATTGCCAGCACCGTTTGCCGGCCCAGGTCATCTGGGAATCCACCACTCCCTTTCAACTAACCCCACAGCTCCGGGGCCATGGCATGATGGTAAACCGGGGCCTGTTGGACAAAGACCTGCTGGAACTGGCCGTGGCGCGTGGCCTCCACCTGTTCCAACCGGTGCGCTATGAAAGATGTACTCGCCATACGCAGCATTGGGAAGTACAAGTCCGCCTCCCCGAATGCCGCATAACATTACACAGCCGGTTTGTGCTCGATGCCCGGGGCAGACAAGGTATTACCCAATCTGAAAAATTAATAACGGCGCCGCCCATGGTAGCGTTATGGTCACATGTCGATGCCGGTCAAATGCCGGCTGCTACCTGCGTGGAAGCCATTGCCCAGGGTTGGTTATGGGGCGCGCCTACCGGAGACAATCAGTACCGGGTAATGGCGTTCGTAGATCCGGACAGCCTGCAACAACAGCCGGCGGCGATGGTGTATGAACAACTACTTCGCGAAACAAAATTATTCCAGGCACCCACATTACCGGAACGCCTGCAATCCTGCCCCGTTACTGCTTATGCGCATATACAGCCCTGGCGAAACGAATGGTTACAATTGGGCGAGGCCGCTTTCGCGATAGACCCGTTGTCGTCTACCGGCGTAGAAAAAGCCATGCGTTTCTCATTGCAGGCAGCCATTGCCGTCAACACAGTACTGAAGGGCGGCGACGCTGTCCTGGCACAACAATTTTACGAGGAAAAGCTACTGGAATCTGTAGTACATCATACCCAATGGACACGGCAGTATTATGCGAAAGGCTGGCCCGGCGCCATGCATGCTTTCTGGAAAGACCGGTCCATTCCCTATCTCTCTGAAAAAATTACAGAAACGCCTTTTTCGCTACAACTGTTACACGCCCTGCAACAAACCGCTCCTCCACTGCCGCCCCCGGCGGAAGGAAACAACCAATCTCCAAGCCTGCTAAAATTATGGCCGGGAAGCATTCAGCTCTCCCCGGCCATAAAATATGTTACCACGTCGTGTGTGGTGGATGATTGCCTGCAATTGAAAACCGCTATCCGTCACCCCAACCTGCAAAGAGATATTGCCTTCCTTGATGCGGTGGAAATTTACCCACTGTTACTGATGGTACCGGCCATGTCGTCCTTTGGTATGCTGGTAACCACCTGGAGTAAACAGGTCCCTTTTCCGCTGGCCGCTAAAATGGCGGTGTTCCTGTGGGATAAAGAGATACTGTGCCCGCAGTGATTACTGTGGATTCATTCCCATATACACACCGCGATCGGCCACAATACCTGTTTCCTGTAAGAAAGCGGCCATGTTAAACCCCGTAGCCTGGTAACTGGCCTGTACACTGGTTTTCGCCTGTGCCAATGCGTCGCGGCTCTCCCATTGTGCCACCGTTACGCAAATCAAATTGCCCTTGTCGTCGGTATATTCATAAGCCGCATCGCTGATAAATCCGGGCAGGGTTTTAATCATGCGCCGGTTGATACCGGTCCTTTCCCGGAAGGCGGCAATCGCTGCAGGCGGCACCAAAAATTTATCGATGAATGCCACCTGTTGCGGATGCTGCCGTGGCGGTAGTACAGGCGGCAATACCTGCAATGCCTGCAGGAAACCCAGGCGATCTGTTAATACTTCTACATGGTTGACTTTGCCGTTACGCAACTGGTAAATAGCCATGCCGTCGTTGGTAACCACTTTACCGGTGGGCGCCAGGTGCAGGTAAGCGCCCGTGTGCGTACCAGTCCATTTCCAACGGACCATTACCTTATCACCCTCTGCCAGCAAATCTTCCAGCTGGTAATGTATATCCGGGAAAGCTGTCAGCAGTGCCGCAAGAGGTGTCTGAAATGCGGCCGCGCCCTTTCCACCCTGCAGGCCGGTATAATCATCAGAGATATAGCTGGGTAACAACTGCATCTGTTGTTGATTCAATGCTTTTTCATACAATTCCCTGATCACTTGTTTATTTGTTTCCATCATAGTCGTGTTTACCTGTTTTGTGAAATGTTTTTTACGAATGGTTTGCGCATTGGAAATACCTGAGAACAGCAAGCATGCTGACAACAGGTATATCCTGGCTGGTACTGGTATCATGCGATTTGTTTTCACAAAAGTACCTTTCCCGCCAGGCGGGGAATTGTAAAAAATCATTGATTTCGGTAAACGGCGCTTATTTTTTTTATCAAGCATCTCCCTTTCATCCGCTATAACTTAAACTCATGTTTTACCCGGACATTATCATATTAGAATAATAATTCAGGAAGTTTTAAATGAATATTATTTCCTGCAATTTTCAGTAAGTCAGATTGTTTTGTAATGGCAATAGATGTAACTGGAATACCAAAATTCTTATTGATCTTATCCGTTTTCGCCATTATAATAACTGTTTTATCAGGAGTAACCCAGCCATAGAAAATGTTACCATAAGCTTTTCCCAATGAAGATTGGGCAGTAGTGTGTTCATTGCCAAATATCTGTTTTAGTAATTCCAGTGCATTATTCTTACTATCATCAATAAACAACGTCAGTCGTTTAATCTGGCCGTCCGCGTCAGTTTGAGCAAAAATGTACTTAATATCAAGTACAGTGTCTTTACTAACAGGAAGGCCTATATTATAAAATTCATCAGGAGTCTCCACACTAAATAAATTCTGGTCCTGGAATTTTTGAAATGGAGTGACATCCATATATTCATAAATATTTCTATTTAATTTTATGGAATCAAATCCCTGGGAGGTAATTTGCGCGTGACCTGTCATAAAATAAAGCAGTAGTGATAATAATACTATTTGAAATTTCGACATAATACTGCAAATATGATAAGAAAACTAAAAGGGCAGCTGAATTACTGCCCTTTTCATTATTACTTACAACCGTAATATTTTGCAACAGTAGGTGTCATTGTCGGTAAGCCCCCTATGCCCGGAGTTAAGGTTGCTCTCCCCCCATACTTTTCTGCTTCTGTATTCAAAGCCTTTCTGTATTGAGCATTCAACCCCTCAAAATCTACAGGCACACCACTATGATAATAATCCATAAGCGCCTGTATTGCCTTTCCATCAATGTCGTGAGCAATTTCCGCAGCGCGTTCCTTTGAATAAAATTCTCCATTTTTTCTTACAATCGGAAGCCCCAAATAAATAATCGGACCAGGCGAAATTAACATTGCTTCACCTCTGGTATCTAGCAAAGTCATATGTAATCCTGCCACAGCAGCAATTTGCCACCCTCCAAAACCTTTTTCATCCAATGCCACGGCTTTTGTAAAGTTAAATGACTGCGGACAGATATCCATTGGTCCAACAGGCTCTGCTGGTACCCTTACAGGTCTGTCACCCGTACCGCCAGTTCCCGGAATTACTGACCCATCCGGTCCTATTCTACCACTACCTGTTGAAGGCATTCCTCCTCCCGGATCACCGGAGGAAGGAACACCATTGCCATCATCAATTTGAATACAGTGTGTAGTGGTGTTCCGGTAATCGCAGTATTCCTGGGAGTTTCCGACTGTAACACAGACGTACCAATCTGTCGTTTCACAAACAGTAGTCATTTTGGCAAGAGATGACTTTTCGCCTATCTCAATGGACATGGGCGTTACTTTCCCATTAGAATGCCGGTAACCTCTTAGTATTGTACCATCCCACTGTTCGATAATTGATGTCCCACTGAAACTATTAGGTTTACTCAAAGCATCCGGTATCGTATACATGACCTCGGATGTCAGTTGATTATTTCTTTTGGGATCCCGGTATACCAAAAGGTAGGAAAGTTTACCTAATGGATTTTTACTATCAGCATTGATCGTTTTTACCGTGAGTGCAGTATCTAAATAGCTAATTGGAACAACTACTGTGTTTATGGAATTGAGTTTTTCTACAGTAGCATGGCCCCAATCCGGTGCTTTCTGAATGTAGTGATGTCTGCTACCCGTCATAGCTGCTCCCTTAGCCTCGGTAATTGAGACATCAAAAATGTAATAATTCTTTGCTTCTGAAATAAGATCTTTTTCAGGGATGTCCGATCCAGAACCATTGTGTTTCAGACAGGAGGCAATTAGTAATACAATACCTAATAGTATTGCTGGGATTACTTTTCTTTTCATGGAGAAAAATTTAGGGTCGTTATTGGAGTTTAGATAATCCGACGTACAAATACATAACAAACTTAATAGGGCCAATACACGGGTGACAAACTTGGCGCTAAATTAAAGGAATCAATAATACACCAACGCATATATAATAAATATATTTATATAAATTAATATATAAAGACTAGATTTTCTAATAAAGAGATACTAATCTTAAAGATCATCCGGTAAATTACGGGAGCCTTGAAACTTGAACACCGTTAAGATATAAATACAGAGTATTTAAATCAATCAAAACCGTTTATGTGCTAAGGATATCACCAACAATGGTTTCAATAATGTAACCATGGCCAGTGCAGATACCAATCTCGTATATACGATACCGTTAAACTTTATCCGTACCCATCGCGTTGGTATCACAGAGAGCATTGCGCTATCGCCGCTTTCCTGGTGGGATAACAACAACCAGGTAACGCTCTATCATACCGATGCGCACTCGCTGTTGCCTACGATCAGCAGCATTAGTGCATTCAGTGCTTACCTGTCGACCAGCAACAACATTTACTTAAACAAAGACAAAACCTTTGCTGCTGCCGTGAATTTTTGGTATCAGTTCCCGGAAATAGACCATATTGGTAAAACAAATGCCTATTATAAACTGGACCTGGGTGTACGGGCCTCGCTGTTGAAAAAACAGTTAGACCTGGCGCTGACGATGAACGATCTTTTCCGCAGCAGTGCCGTAGCCATGCGATCTACCATTAACGGTATTCCGCAGCAGTTCACCAACTTCCAGCTAAACAGGTTCCTGTTGCTCAGCGTCAGTTATAAATTTGGCAGCAGCGAACACAAAGTTACCGCCGGCAGTACCGGTAACGAAGATGAAAGATCGCGCATCCATTAACGATGCAGCCCCTGCTGACGCAGGTAGGCCACTAATCTTTCCGGGTAATCTGTCTGAAGCACATTGGCAAAGCGGGCGTCTTTACGCAGCTGATCAAAGCCGCTGTTAGCCTGCTTTCCCTCCATCTTGTCGTATTTCCCCAGGGAATTGATCCAGATGCGGGTGCCCTGGCTGGTTATTCGCTGTACCAGCGTATCTGCGTAGAAAGAATCATCGATATGGATGACTGGAAACTTTCCCAGTTGGGTAGCCATACGCCCGATATCGTTTATTTCAGTGATATTGTGCGCCCGGGGCATAATGGGCAGGCGGGCGTTGAAACTGCGCAGCTGTGTGGCAAATGGCGGCTCATAGATGAAGAACAGCACCTGATCTTCCATCTGGTGGGCAGCCACCATGGCAATGGTTTGTTTCGCAAACTCGACGCTGTCTTCCTTAAAGTCGATATCCACCATGATCTTGCCTTTCGTGAGCTGCAGTACTTCTTCAAAGGTGGGGATTTTTTCGGTAGTGGGTTGTCCGTTAAACAACAGCGGGAATTGCAGTAATTCCTGGTAAGTATAATCTGCGATCTTCCCTTTTTTACCAGTGGCGCGGGTAATATTATCATCGTGCATAATCACCAGTACTTTATCCTTCGTAGCATGCACATCGATTTCCGCGATGTCGATACCTTGTGCGATTGCCTCCCTGATTGCTGCCAGCGAGTTTTCCGGGTATTTGGTATGAGCGGCCCGGTGAGCAGCCACCATAATGTGTTCCGGGTGATGATAGAATTCATCCAATATAGCATCAACTGGTCTTGTTTGTTGCGCCTGGAGTTGCAAAGAAACGCTGCATACGAATAGTAACAATAAGTATTTCATCTGCCGTTGTTTATTTTATACGGTGGTATAGGCTACCTTAAAATGGAAGTTGTCAGGTGATTTAAAAAATGACCCCTCCATATTACAATAGCTTTTAAATGTTTAAAAATAGCATATTAAATAAGGATCTTTTATTTTTCATCACTTTTGTAAAATATTAATATGTTAATTATTTTTTGGATTTAAAAAAATAGTTAACCTTTGCATAAGCATTGAGAAAAATATCAACCAACTGGATCTAATTCAAGAAAAATACACTGTTCAGAGAGTAAGCTAAACTAGTCTACCTGTTTCATCTTTCACTACATTTTGACTGTATCCCTGAGCTACCTCGTTTTAACCTTTATTTATGGATTCCCCCAGTAATCATGTGATCAGGCGATGACACATGCGGTTATACTGTGTTTGGCAAGCAGTACGACAACGCATATCGTTGCCCCTCGCTGGTAAGCACGAGTAGGTATCTACCCGCGAAATAACCTTTTTTGTTCACGGCAAAATCTGTGTTTATGTACGCAATAGATTTACCCCGCTATTCTCCAAATGTACCGTCCTTTCCATCCAAACTAATTCCCATTCTGCTATTACTGTTTTTTCTTACTGCGGCTGTACTGCGAGTCAATGCCCAGTCAGCGAATTTAGACCAGGGTTCCAATGGTAGTTCCACAGCGCCCACCTCCCCTGTCGACTGGGTAAATGGTAACCTGAACAACAACCAGGCGCACTTCCTGGAAGGATATTCGGTGCCTTACCGGGCAGTATTGACTAACCTGGTGGCCAACCAAACCTACACCCTCGTTATCGGGCTGGATATCACGGCCAGTGGGAAGCATGCACTGGACTATATTACACAGTTCCAGCGGCTCGAACCTCACGCCATTTTTCTACATACGGCGGAAACGGTAGATCCATTGTTAAACATTACCGGTTTCCCGGAAAGCTATTTTACCTCTACCAGCACACTAGCCATTCCGGCGCCTTCCAGCGCCGGATCACCTGTTGCGGGACAGCCTACCACCAGCTTCAATACATTACCTGCATCGGAACGCGTGATGACAGGTTACAATGCCACCCTCAGCAGCGTCGTATATGCATCGGAAGGTAGTCTTACAGGGTCTAATTCCGAAACAGTGATTAACATCACTTTCACCGCGTTGAAGGAAACCGCAGTACTGGCGTGGGGCGGACATATCGCCAGTGTATTTGACTGGGGGAAAGATGCCAGCGGGCAGACCAACTCCGCTTCCGGCATTAGCGGATCGCCCTATCACATGCGTTTAAAAAACTGGATCATCGATGGTAATGTAGTTAGCATTGGTAACCAGGACAGATCACTGAAAACCAATGCCGTGTATATTCCTCCTGAAGGTTCCATCAGCGGCCCTTCCACAGGTTGCATAGAAACCACCTCATTGAACTATACCTCCACCGTAGATGACCCTACCGGGCTCACCTACCTCTGGAGTATTATTGGCAGCAATACCGCCAATGCTAAAATCGTTAATAATACCCTTGCCAATATACAGGTAGTTCCCATCGGCACTTCCTTTACCGCAGGGTCATTCAGCCTTCAGTTGATTGTTACCCGCAACGGGCTTTCTGATACCAGCTACCTGGGGTCTGATGTTTATCCCGGCCAGTTGATCACACTTTCAAAAGTAATGGTCAATGCCGGCGTCGATCAGAGTATCACCAATCTTGATACCGCCTACCTGAGCGCATCCGCCGCCGGGGGCACATCACCGTATACATTCAGCTGGAGCCCTGTAACAGGACTTTCCAATCCTACTATCTTTAATCCACAATTTATACCAACAGGTACCGGAACATTCCAGTTTGTAGTTACCGCTACAGACAGCGCTGGTTGCACAGGAAAGGATACCGTGGTGATAACGGTTACCCAACACCCGGCGCCGCCATGCATCATCAATGGACCTAACCCTGTGTGTCCCGGTTCCTCCAACGTATATATGGGTCCGTTGCCTTCCCAGGTGGGTTCCTATAGCTGGAGCATTACCGGCGATGGCAGTATCACAGGCGCCATCACTAACGATACGGTAACTGTCATGGCCGGCAATACCTGCGGTTCCTATAAGTTGCAATTGATTACCACTACCGCAGATGGCAAGGTAAAAGATACCTGTTCGCTGGTAGTGAATGTAAAAGATACCATTGCACCTGTACTCTCCGGTACGGCGCCAGATGCAGCTATCACCTGTGCAAAAGATGTCCCTGCAGCACCGGTCATTACCGCGTCTGACAATTGTATCGGCAATGTACAAGTACAGATGAGCCAACAGACCGTTGACAGCACCTGCGTGAACAAATTCAAACTGGTACGCAAGTGGTGGGCAGTAGATGCCTGTGGCAATACCTCTGATACGCTCAAGCAAACCATTACCGTGAACGACAATGTTAAACCGGTGATCACTGCTGACTTCCCGAAAGATGTGAAAGTACAGTGTGTCGGCGACATACCTGCTCCGCCTGCCCCAACCGCTACCGATAACTGTGACGCCATCGTTATACCGATATACGATGAAATGGGCAGTGGTACCGCCTGCGACTCTACGATTGTTCGCACCTGGGTATTTGCAGATGTTTGCGGCAACAGTGATTCTGTGAAACAGACCATTCACATCAAAGACAGCATTGCACCTGTACTTTCCGGTACAGCGCCAGATGCGTCTATCAGCTGTGCAAAAGACATCCCAGCACCACCGGTCATTACCGCTTCTGATAACTGTACTGCCAATGTGACTGTGCAGATGAGCCAGATGACCACTGACAGTACCTGTGTGAATAAATTCAAACTGGTACGTAAGTGGTGGGCTGTTGATGCCTGTGGCAATACTTCTGATACACTCAGACAAACCATCACCGTGAACGACAACGTGAAACCGGTGATCACCGCTGATTTCCCGAAAGATGTGAAAGTACAGTGTGTGAAAGATATCCCTGCACCGCCAACGCCAACAGCTACCGACAACTGTGATGCCAGCGTTGTTCCGGCATATAGTGAAATGGGCAGTGGCACCGCCTGCGACTCTACGATTGTCCGTACCTGGATATTTGCAGATGCCTGCGGCAACAGTGATTCTGTGAAACAGACCATTCACATCAAGGATAGCATCGCGCCTGTACTTTCCGGTACAGCACCAGATGCTTCTATCAGCTGTGCAAAAGACATCCCCGCACCACCGGTCATTACCGCTTCAGATAACTGTACCGCCAATGTGACTGTACAGATGAGCCAGATGACCACAGACAGTACCTGTGTGAACAAATTCAAACTAGTGCGTAAGTGGTGGGCTGTTGATGCCTGTGGCAATACCTCTGATACACTTACACAAACCATCACCGTGAACGACAACGTGAAACCGGTGATCACTGCTGATTTTGCAAAAGATGTGAAAGTACAGTGTGTGAAAGATATCCCTGCACCGCCAACGCCAACAGCTACCGACAACTGTGATGCCAGCGTTGTTCCGGCATATAGTGAAATGGGCAGTGGCACCGCCTGCGACTCTACAATTGTTCGTACCTGGATATTTGCAGATGCCTGCGGCAACAGTGATTCCGTGAAACAGACCATTCACATCAAAGACAGCATTGCACCTGTACTTTCCGGTACAGCACCAGATGCATCTATCACTTGCGCAAAAGACATCCCGGCACCGCCAGTGATTACGGCTTCTGATAACTGTACCGTCAATGTGGCCGTACAGATGAGCCAGATGACCACCGACAGTACCTGTGTGAACAAATTCAAACTGGTACGTAAGTGGTGGGCAGTAGATGCCTGTGGCAACAAGTCAGATACCATCAAACAAACCATCACCGTGAACGACAACGTGAAACCAGTGATCACCGCTAACTTCACCGCAAATGTGAACATACAGTGTATAAAAGACATCCCGCCGGTGCCTACACCAACAGCCACCGACAACTGTGATGCCTCCGTTACACCGGTATACAGTCAAATTGGTAGCGGTACCTCCTGCGACTCTACGATTGTTCGCACCTGGATATTTGCAGATGTTTGCGGCAATAGTGACTCTGTTAAACAAACTATCCACATCAAAAATAGTGTAGTACCTGTACTCTCCGGTAAGGTAAGCGACCTGGTGGTAGCTTGCGCCAAAGACATACCAAGTCCGCAAACCATCACCGCCAGCGGCAGTTGCAGTGGCGCCACCGTATACTTCTCTGCTGTAACAACAGACAGTACCTGTGTAAACAAATTCACCGTGGTACGTAAATGGTGGGCTGTAGATGGCTGTGGCAACAAGTCAGATACCATCAAACAAACTATTATCGTAAAAGACAGTATTGCCCCGATAGTAGCCACCGCCCAGGGAAGCGATAAGCTGATCAGTTGCAGCGCTCCGCTCGTGTATGACGCACCAACATTTACAGATAACTGTAATGGTAAAGTGACTGTGACCACCAGCGACAGGAAAGTAGGAACCGTTTGTCCATTTAAATATATCAGGCGCTGGACAGCCACCGACGAATGCGGCAACTCCATCTACGTAGAACAGGCTATTACCGTAAGCTGTTGTGCAAGCTACTGTACCTACACCCAGGGATTCTATGGCAACAAGGGTGGCCTAGGATGCACTCCTGGAGGCGGCAGTCTTAAAGCGCTGCAAATGATGACACAGGTAGTAGACGCTCAACCAGGCGATTCCGCTATCTTCGGACTAAAATCAACAGGTAAATTCTTTACCCTGTTCCTGACCGACGTTACCAATAGCAGTATATTCAACATGCTGCCTGGCGGAGGTACCCCAGCCGCACTGAAAGGATATGCTACCTACAGCAAGTCAGCCACCTGGCCTAATGTACCGTTATCCACCGCATCAACAACGTTCGGTAAGATTAACAATGTACTCTTGTCTCAAACAATGACCTTGTTCTTCAATATGGGTATTACACCTACCTTGTCAGGATTGACCATTGGCGGAGATTCCCTGTTTACCGCTAAGCTTACCAGCTGCGGCAGCAACACACCGGTATCCCAGATAGATGCCTATAAGCTGCCAGCCAACGTGGTCAACTACCTGGCATCTACCGGACAGGCAACCGTACAAGGATTGTTTATGCTGGCCAATAAATACCTCGGAGGACAGACCGTCAGCGGAGTAAGCGCTTCCGATGTAAATGCGGCGATAGATGCTATCAATAATGGATTTAATAGCTGCGCCGTACTGGTAAGGTGGGCGAAGACTGTTAGCAATATCAGCAATATTTCAAGCGTATCATACGACAATCCAGGCTCATTAACCTATGGTAAGGAAACAGCTCATTCTAACCTTGTAGTGACCGTATTCCCGAACCCATATACAGAAACTATATTGTTCCGTTATGTAGCACCGGAAACAGGTAAAGCACAACTGGAATTGTATAATCTGCAGGGACGCCGGGTAGCAGTTATCTACAACGGAGAAGTAACGAAGGGTAGTTTACAGTTGATAGAATACCACGTGCCAGAAGCTTCCAGGATACTGTTCATCTATAGATTAAGTGTAGGTCAGTTTACCGCCACCGGAAAAATTGTACCCACCAGGTAGTATACTTTAGCGTGATTGATAAAGCAAAGAAGGCCCGGCTTGTTAGCCGGGTTTTCTTTTGTAATTATATTTGTTATATTCACTATCAGACCTTAATTTGTGGTAATAATCTCCGTAAAATACGGTTAACCTTATTTATCAACTATACTGCTGTAATTTACTTTCAGAAAAGATGTGACAACCCGGTAATACAGTGATTGCAGCCGTATAGGCAAGATTGGAAGAATTACATTGTTTGCATTTAACGAACCTTCTTTATTGAATAAACCATGTCAGGAGAAAACAAAGGCTTTGGAGCGCTCTTTGCCGAAAAGAAAAATTCACTGGATCACATACAAAAAGGAATGGCCAGTATATTGCCATCCTTTCCCGGAATGCCTGCCGCCAAATATTTCGATCTGGGTATAGGCATAGATTTTCATGACTGCGTATTTCCACCGGCGCCTTTGCTACCGGTACCGCATATAGGGATGATTTTTGATATCATGGGAGCCATCATGGCAGCTATTGCCAGTGTGGTGCCTCCCCCGCCACCGCCACCGGAAACAGAAGATGGTAAAGAACCGCCTCCTCAACCTTTTTCCCTGGCTGCTACCGCCCAAATGCTGGTACATGCATTGAGTCCCTCGGTAAAAGTACACCAGCAGTGGATTGCCAATGCCGGCACCCCCATTTTTCATTTACCTGCATTTATTGCGCACCTGCCCTTTCCCATCGTAAAGCCCAAAGCGGCCTCCGAAATGTGGATGGGAAGCTCCACCGTACTGGCAGATGGAGGTCCGTTTTCAACCCAGTTTCACCCGGCCTTGTCTTGTAACCTGGTAGGGCTCCCCTCTCCGCCCCGGCTCAATAAAAAGAGTACCGCCATGGCGCTGATGGCGCCCACATCGGTACTGCTCATTATGACCTCCGCGGGTAAGCCCGTACTGGTGGGCGGTCCGCCCACGATCGACCTGTTTCAGCTCATGTTTAAACTAGGACTGAAAGGACTGTCTAAAGCAGCCGGTGCGGTACTCCAGAAAATTATTGACAAGATAGAAAGCCGCTTCCCGAAGCTGGCGGCCATCCTGCAGAATTTCAAATGTAAATGGTTCGGGGAACCGGTAGATGCCGTGAGTGGCCGGGTATATGCCCGCAGTACCGACTTCGAATTACCCGGT
Source organism: Chitinophaga eiseniae (assembly GCF_012641265.1). Taxonomy (GTDB): domain Bacteria; phylum Bacteroidota; class Bacteroidia; order Chitinophagales; family Chitinophagaceae; genus Chitinophaga; species Chitinophaga eiseniae_A. The sequence goes on from NZ_JABAHZ010000001.1 coordinate 1,795,624, forward strand.
CCCATTCCATTGGTATGGGAACGTACCTACTACAGTGATGCTGCCGTGAACGGTCCACTGGGATATAACTGGCACCACAGTTATAACATGAGCGTATACGATCTCCAAAATGGCTACCTGAGTATACGCCTGCCGGATGGCCGTGAAACCGTAATGCCAGCCCTTTTACCGGGACGCCGCTATTATAACCGGAAAGAACAGCTCTGGTGGCACCGCGATGATAATGGCTATTACCTGTCTGATACGACAGGGCTCAACTATCATTTCCACGCCAAAGCTGCGCCTGACGGCAGTTATATGCTGGCGGAAATCCTTGATCCTGCCGGCTTCAGTATACAATTCCGGTACAACCCTAAAGGGCACCTGCAACAGATCACCGATAGCAGTGGCCGGCACCTGTTGGTCACCACTGATGAAGAAGGCCGCATTGTGAGGATTCATACCCATTGCAATAACACGGTGATCGACCTGGTACGTTATACCTATGATGAAGACGGCAACCTCAGCACTACCACCAACGCCAGGGATGCCAGCAAGCACTTTTTCTACCGCGGGCATCTCCTCGTACAGCTCACCAATCAAAGCGGGCTTAATTTCTACTGGGAATATGAAGGCGCCGGCGATGACGCCCGCTGTGTGCACACCTGGGGCGATGGCGGTATCCTGGAATACCATGCCCGGTATGAAAACGGTAAAACAACCACCAACAACAGCCTGGGACATGAAACCGCCTATTACTATGACGAAAGAAACCTGATCTATAAAATAGTAGATGGTAACGGCGGCGTTACCCTGCAACACTACAACGAATTTGAAGAGCTGGCCGTGGTCGTAGACCCCGAAGGCAACAGCCTGAAAAGTGATTACGATGAGTATGGCAACGTGATCAAATCAACGAATGGCAACGGGGAAACGACTACGTACAGCTACGATGAGCAACAACAGCTGATTGCCTTGAAAAGTCCCGGTGGCATGCGTTTGGGCTGGGAGTACAATGACCAGGGCCTGGTATCTAAAAAGACATTGCCCAACAGAACATTCCTGCGATACGGCTACAAGGGACCGCATCTCACCAGCATTACCCATAGCAACGGCCGCGTTATTCAGCTGGAATATGATGAGCAGCATAACCTCACCCGGCTCATACAACCCGAAGGAGCACAGTTCAACTGGAAACATGATGAGCTGGGCAGACTAATCCGTGAAACCAGCGACAATGGCTACTGGTATGCCTACGAATACGATGCAGTGGGTAATATGATACGCATGGAAGAAGCAGATGGCTCCGCCCATCACTTCAGCTATGATGAAGCAGATAACCTGTTGCAGGCCGGTGATGGACAAAGAAAAGTCAATTTCACCTACGGTCCGTTAAGTACGCTGACCAGCAGAATGCAACATGGCATACAGGTACGATTCAATTATGATACGGAACTGCAACTCCGCACCATCGCCAATGAGGGCGGGGAGTTGTACCGGCTGGAGCCGGATGCCAACGGCAACATCATCAACGAATGGGGATTTGATGGGCTGCACCGCCACTATGAAAGAGATGGCGCCGGCAGGATCAAAAAATTACTGCGGCCCGGCAACCGCTGGACACTTTATGACTACGACGGCAATGACAATATAACCCGGATGGAGCAATACGACGGCAGCGTAACGGCCTATGGATATAATGCCGACAGCTTGCTGACAGCTGCATTCAATGCAGATGGCGCCATTACCATACAACGTGATTTCTGCGGACGGGTCGTCAAAGAATCACAGGGAGCGTATAGTGTTGCCCGTGAGTACGACGATGATGGGCGCAGCAGCTTTATCAGCAGCAGTCTCGGTGCAGCCATCAGCCTGCAACACACTCCCACCGGCTTCCTGGAGAGCATGGAAGCGGGCAATGGCACAGCCGGCAGCTGGCATGCCCGCTGGCAGCGCAATACGGAAGGCGCTGAAATAGAACGGCAACTCAGTGGTCAACTGACCCTCAAAATACAGCGCGATAAACAAGGACGCATTATCCGGCAAACGATCGGCCAGCAACAGGTCACCAACAGCACCCGCTACGACTGGGGCCCTGCGTCCAAATTACGCCGCATGGTAAATGAGCTGTCGGGCCGCGAAGTACGCTTTGACTACGACGAATTCGACAACCTCGCCAGTGCCACCTATGCGCAACAAAATTCCAGCATAGCAGAAACCATCTACCGGGTACCGGATAAACTGGGTAACCTGTTTACCATCCCCTCCCGGAAAGACCGTACCTATAGCAAAGGGGGACGGCTCCTGTCCTGCCCCGATTATTTCTATTACTATGACGCAGAAGGTAACCTGCTGTTCAAAGAATTCAAAACCAACACCCACAGTGCCGCAACAGACAAACAGTCTTTTATTAAAGCCAACAAAATTGATGCAAAAGGAAGTGGTACAGGGTGGAGCTATCACTGGAATGCAGATGGACTGCTGCAAAGTGTAGTGACGCCCACCGGCGCCGACATTGTTTTCAGCTACGATCCGCTGGGACGCCGAATAGCCAAGGTGAACAAACGGAGCCAGGAGGTAACGCGCTGGGTATGGGACAGGAGCGTCCCCCTGCATGAATGGCACTACCAGGGCGACTATCCGCCGCACCTGGGGGCAGATGCCAGTGGCGACCTGCAAGAAGCCAAAGAACCCATCGACCACCTGGTGACCTGGGTATTTGAAGAAGGCACACTGATACCAGTGGCCAAACTGGAAGCTGAAAATGCCTACAGCATTATTGCCGACCATATGGGGACCCCGATACAGGCCTTCGATACCTCCGGCCGTAAAGTATGGGAACGGGAACTGGATTGTTATGGTAAAGTGCGTACCCTGCATGGTCATAAAACATTTTGTAACTACCTTTATCAGGGACAGTATGTGGATGTGGAAACAGGGATGGCCTATAACCGCTTCCGGTATTATTCGCCGGAAACAGGGATGTATCTTAGCCAGGACCCGATAGGCCTCAGCGGTGGCATGAAACTATACGGCTATGTACGCGATCCGAACACCTGGATAGATCCGTTCGGGCTCATGGCAGCCGGCAAAATGAGGGGCGCCACTGGTACCATTACCGCTGGTGACGACGAGGTAAGACTGCCATCGAAAAATAAAATCCACTCAGAAATGCGTGGACTCGATGCCCTGAACAAAGAAGGTAAACTGGCCGGTAAAGATGTCGTCATCTCTGATATCCAGGGACACTTCTCTATCAGCGAAGATGCACCTGTTGGTATGTGCGTAAAATGCCGCACACAGATGTTCGACTACCTGAAAGAAGGTGGTGCCAACAGCGTAACCATACCGGTTACCAAAGCCAATGTAACCATCGATCACCTGACCATTATGCGTGACGAATTCGACGCTGCACAAAAAGACCTGCAAAAGTTGCTGAAGGAAAAAATGGGTACCGTCAAAAGGTCCGACAAAGCCTGGGAAAAACTGGAAGAACACTCTACAAAACACCACTAATATTCATATGGAGAAAAAGACAAAAGAAGTTAAATCGAAAGGACTAGTTGTTAGTTATGATAACAGGATAAATGAATTATTCTTTACTTCAGGAGAAAAGCTCTGTTTCAATAACGATCATAAAACGTTTGAAATAGATCAGGACCCGTACGGTGAATCAGACCTGCAACCCATCACCGAGTTGAGCTTCGATACCAGCAGTTTTGAATTCGATACCGTGACAGATGGCGTAGATTATCACTATAAGATCACTGGCAAATATCCGGCGGACCAGGCATTATACGCCTTTCTGAAGGAAAATGATTTCAACACGCTCAGTTTTCCCAACAATGACCAGGACGTCGTTTTGGTGGAATTTGAAAAGCAGCAACTGGTCAGGATAAAATTGATAAAGCTGGAGAATGAAACATCATCCGACTTTTTAACGATTTACTTTGAGCCTAAAGAGAATTTCCTCATAAAATACCCGCAACAGCGACGGGCACTGAACGGATTTAGCTTCCGGGGTAACCAGTTGGTTTGCCAGATTCCGGGGGAAGAGCTCATCTGGGAGCTGACCGTACATCCTACTGTGCTGGCCCTGGTACAACGTATCCTGGCTACTTATACCAGCGGACAATAACTAAACAGCCCTGCGGCTATTCAATAGCTACAGCGCCGCGCTTACCGGCGTATGCTCCTCTCCGGTATACATATATCATAAACCCAATGGCAATGATTGTTCCCGATACAGAAGGTAGAAACTGGCTGTAGGGCTGATATTGAGGAAATACCGTTCCGGTAAATGCCGATAGAATACCGCTGAAGGCGCTCACCATTTTCAGGATATGCTCGTACAGCCATAAGTTGCCATACCAGTGTGATGGAATCAGGTAACGTAAAAAATCATACGTGATAATAAAAAGCAAGTATCCTGTAGTGCTGTAAATGATGACCGGCGACCAGATCATGCCAATAGATTTAAAGTAGTACAGGAAATACAAATCAGAGCAAAGCACCGCTATGGCCACCACTATGTCTCTCCCATTAAACTGATTGGACTTTGCCTGTAACACCCGGTAACCGGAGTATCCGAGGTATCCGCTTAACAGGGTAATGACCAGTAAAAATGTATTTCTTCCAAATACAAAAACGCCTATCAGGCCAGTGGCAATCACCACCGATAAAAACACGAGAAAGAGGCGGCCACTTTTCCGGTGCAGCATTCCTCCTTTCCGGGTCAGTAATGCCACCAGCCCAAGGATCAATGCAACGGATCCCGCAGTAACATGCGTGATAATATTAGCGCTATGTAAAACGGAGAGGGAAACCATGGGTATAGTTGCTTCAGGGAGTTATGCTTACGAAGCTAATGAATAAAGCGAATATAGCATTGTACAAATTTTCCGTTCCGCTCACGCAAAGGAGCAAAGGAGCAAAGCAGCTAAGATATAAGCGAGTTTCTAAGCTTGCAAAGTGTTGGATTACATAAAAGATAAGTTTGTGATAGCATCATCATACTTTTTGAACTTAAAAATTCGCGTAGATCTTAGCTGCTTTGCTCCTTTGCGTGACTATTTCCAAAAAAAGTTTCATTTTTTCGGGTAAATTAGGCACTGACTTATGGTTGCTAATTAAACAGAACAGATGAACAAACTTATCGCGGCCCTGGCATTGTCTGTCGCAGCAATGACCAGCTATGCCCAATCTTCCATGCATGACCTGCAATTTAATCAACTGGCTTCCCGTTGGGATGAAGCCGTACCATTGGGCAATGGCCTGCTGGGCGCCCTGATCTGGCAAAAAGGGGATCATCTCCGGTTTTCGCTCGATCGGGCCGATCTCTGGGACCTTCGCCCCATGAAAGGATTACACCGTAAAGAATTCAGCTACCAGTGGGTAATAGACCAGGTGCATAAAAAGGACTATCAACCCGTACAACAATACCTCGATGCGCCTTACGATGCCGAAGCCGCGCCTTCTAAAATTCCTGGCGGGGCATTGGAATTTGATACCAAAGACTGGGGTCCTGTACAATCGGTCCATCTGAGCCTGCATAACGCCCTTTGCGAGGTAAAATGGAGTAATGGCGCCTCGTTGCAAACCTTCGTAGATGCGGCAAAACCCGTGGGTTGGTTCCGTTTTGAAAACATACCTGCTCAGCTGATACCTCAATTGGTAGCGCCACAATACCAGGGCGCCGTAAAGAACAGTGGCGATCCGGTGGGCGGCGATGACCTGTCGCGGTTAGGCTACAAACAAGGCGATATCCGTCAAACCGGCAATAGTATTACTTATCACCAGGAAGGCTGGAATGGGTTTACGTATGATATCAATGTGCGGTGGAAGCAAACAGCCGCCCATACCATTGAAGGTGTATGGAGTATTTCGTCACAATATCCCAAACAGCCCGTGCAGGAGCTGGCGGAAAAAGTAACTGCCCGCAGTACGGCACAAGCCTTCGACAAAGCACTGATCGCGCATAGCGGCTGGTGGCGTCAATTCTGGAGCAAATCTGCCATTCATGTACCGGATACCCTGTTGGAAAAACAGTGGTACCTGGAGCAATATAAATTTGGCGCCGCTGCCCGGAAGGATGCCCCGCCCATTTCCCTGCAGGCAGTATGGACGGCGGACAATGGCCGCATTGCGCCCTGGAAAGGCGATTATCACCACGACCTGAATACGCAGCTCAGCTACTGGCCTTCCTATAGCAGCAATCACCTGGAAGAAGCCACCGGCTATCTCCGTCACCTGGAAAACAATAAAGCTAACTACCTACGTTATACGAAGATGTATTTTGGGGTGCCAGGACTCGCAGTACCAGGCGTAACCACCCTCGACGGCACCGAAATGGGGGGATGGATCCAATATTCGTTGTCGCCTACCGTATCTTCCTGGCTGGCCCAGCACTATTACCTGCAATGGCGCTACAGTATGGATAAAAATTTCCTGAAAGAAAAAGCCTATCCCTGGTTTAAGAACACGGCCACCTTCCTGGAAAACATCACCCTAAAAGATGAAAACGGTCATCGTAAGCTGAAAATCAGTTCCAGCCCGGAGATCAACGACAACAGCCTGGAGGCCTGGTTTCCACAAAACACCAACTACGACCTGGCATTAATGAAGTTTACCTTCAGCAAAGCCGCGGAACTGGCCACAGCACTTGGACTAAGCAGTGAAGCCGCTCATTGGAAAAAGATACTGGCAGAATACGGTGATTTTGCACTCAGCCCTCAACACGAGCTGATGTTTGCCCCGAGCATGGCGTATAACCAATCGCACCGCCACTTTTCGCATATGATGGCTATTCATCCCCTGGGGCTTATTAAATGGGAAGACGGGGAAGCAGCCCAAACGATTATCCGCAATTCCATACATCTCACCGATAGTATGGGGCCGGCATATTGGTGCGGCTACTCCTATTCCTGGATGGCCAACCTGAAAGCCAGGGCCAAAGATGGCGCCGGCGCAGCCAGAGATTTACAAATCTTTGCAAAGGCCTTCTGTTCTATCAACAGCTTCCACCTGAATGGCGACCAAACCAAATCGGGCTTGTCCAAATTCACTTACCGCCCGTTCACCCTGGAAGGTAACTTCGCCTTTGCAGCCGGACTACAGGAGATGCTGCTACAGAGCTATGCCGGCTTTATTGACATTATGCCGGCTATTCCTGCTAACTGGGATAACGTGGCTTTCGAAAATTTGCGCACAGAAGGCGCCTTCCTGGTAAGCGCGAAGAAAGACGGATCACAGGTGGCAGAAGTAAAAATAGTGTCTAAAAAAGGCGGTACTACCCGCTTGAAACTACCGTTCAAAACATTTTACGCAGCAAGTAACAAAGGATTTGTGATAAAAAATAACGGGGATGGTTTTCTTCAGCTGAACAGTCAGCCAGGCAGTGTGTTGGTGCTGAAAAATGGATATGAATAATTGCATAGCCTTCAATAAAAAATCCCCCCCATTAAAAGTGGGAGGGATTTTTTATTGATGTGGGGAAGTATTATTACCCGTGTAAAACCTTCCGCAGTCACGAATGTATTTATAATATTGGTACTCTGTTTCAAAACTCAATAGTAGCTCATAGCTGGGCCGGTATTCTTTCATAAATGCTTCCAGCGCGGGCGATTGCAATCCTGTAATTTTCTTTACCAGCACGGCATTAAAGCGGTAGTCAATATATTTTTCGCGTTCATCCCTTTCCAGGAAACGCCGGAAGGCCTCCATCCGCTTAATTTTCCGGATGCTTAACAGGGCGTCCAGGTTAACGCCGGCTCCTACTCCATTGCCACCGCTGGTCAGGTAGTCCGGCGCATAGTCGAATACTTTGCGGTATTCATTACGTCGCTCCAGTGAGTCAAATTTATATCCCCGCATCTTTTCTGTTACCACCACGGTAGGCAGGGTCATTACGCTCACATGCAGGCTCATATCAAATGGGCGGTTGAACGGAATTTCCCTTACGGCAAATTTCATGGTCGGTTTTCCCTGGTAAGAAAAGCTGATCGAATCTGTTACCGGTACAATAATACTATAGTGCCCCAAAGAATCGGTGATGGCGCCTGCGCCGGAGTTACTCATTACGCTCACGCCTGCCATCCGTACCAGTTGTGTACGGTCGTAAACGGTGCCGCTCACCCGTACCTGCGCCCCGGATGCGATGCCTGCCAACATCAATACCGCTAATAATGCTACTTTTTGTAAGTGTGTAGAAATGCCCATTTCAGCCCCAATCTAAGACAGGCGGCAAACATATACAAGAATATCACAAATATTAACAATTCATTGAGGCGCCGGGCGCCGCTGAAAACTTTTCTTAATTTCACACGAATATTTACTGCTAAGGCTATGCAAGCGCCATTATACGATCCATCGCTGAACGATTTTTTTGACGTGATCAAATCTTTCATCACCCTTTCTGCCGACAGCAAGTTGGCGATGGCAGCTATTCTTGACAGGAAGGAGCTACCCAAAGGTTATCAATTGGTGAGTGCGGGGACGGTGTGCCGGCACGTGTATTTTATTGAGAAGGGCCTTACCAGGACGTTTTATAGCAAAGACGGGAAAGATGTGACCGACTGGATCAGTGTAGAAAAAACCTTCGCCACCTCTATTGTGAGCTTTATTACCGGCCTGCCGGATATCCGCAGCATTGAACTGTTGGAGCCGTCTGTGTTATGGGCCATTGGCCACGACGATTTGCAACAACTCTACGATACCAACCATGAGATAGAACGTTTTGGGCGCTTGCTGGTGAGTTATGGCCTGGTACAAATGCAGCAACGCTTCGATGACCTGCATTTTGCTACAGCCCGGGAGCGTTACCAAAAGCTGCTGGAGCAATATCCAACCATTATTCAGCGAGTACCCCTGGGCATGGTAGCTTCCTACCTGGGCATTACCCCCGAAACGCTGAGCCGTATCCGCGCCGGCTATAGTAATTGATAAATGTCAAAGGAAAAAAATTGGGGTATATCCATCTTTGTAGTACAAAACTACAAGATTATGAACACGCTATTATGGATTGCCCAGGGCCTGCTGGCCGCCGTTTTCATGTATTCCGGCATCATGAAATCTTCCCAGAGAAGAGAAAAACTGATGCAAGTCGGGCAAACTGGTGTAGCCAACTTATCTTATCCTATGATCCGGTTTATTGGCATCATTGAAATATTAGGCGCGGTGGGTATCCTGGTTCCCTGGGCCACTGGCATCTTACCGTGGCTGACTCCCTTTACAGCATTGGGTTTTGCCGTAATTATGATGATGGCAGCGCCTATTCATTACAAACGTGGTGAATACGGCTCCGTGGCCTGTAATATATTCCTGTTGCTGACAGCCCTGACCGTAATGGTCTTACGGTATGCCTGACAGAACTTATCCCTACCGCTTCCTGGCTATTTTTTCCTGCAAGACGGCAATCTGGTTAAGGCTTTCTTCGAGTCGCCCGTAACAGGCGCTGCCATCAATAGCCAGGTCTCTTTTGCTGATATCATTACCGGCTAAAAAAGCATCCAGGTTAGATAAGTAGCGGACCTGCTGCCCGTATAAAATGTCGTAAATCTGGTCATTGAGCTTGTCGCCCTCAATCTTCAGTGGATCGCTGACATAATCGGTAACGTTGCGCATTTGTTCCATCACGAGGTTCATGCTGGATTTGAGGGCTTCCAGGTGCGCCTCGTCTTTTTTACCGGGGGTGATATTGTTACGGAATAAGCTGTCGGACAGCGTTTTCCGCAACTTCATGTAAATCTTCAGTTCCCGCTTCAGATCTTCGAGATGCTGGTTTAGATCGGTAGCCTTCTCGCGGGAAAAATATTTATCGATATCATTATTCAGATGCCGGGTCCACGTCACCAGGTCGAAGGTAATATCTGTTACGGTGGCTTTGGGTGATTGTGCCCCTGCCTGTATAGAAAATACCAGCAAAAAGAGCAGGACTGTTCCGGGGAATACTTTGCTAAACATCATATGGTACTGATTAAGCGATTGCACAGCGGCACATTGAAAGTAAACAATTTACGAGAGTACGGCAAAATATTATATCCCTAACGCCAACGACTATATCCTGTTTTATCACCTGCAGCCGGCAGGTGTTGCTATATGCCAATTATGTCGTAAATTATTGGCAATAAACCCGCTTCATCGTATGAAAATAGCCACCTATAACGTAAACGGTGTTAATGGACATCTCCAGGTATTGCTTCGCTGGCTGCAAGAAACCACTCCCGATGTGGTGTGTTTACAGGAACTCAAGGCTCCACAGGAAAAATTTCCTGAGCAGGCTATCCTGGAAGCCGGTTACCAGGCGATCTGGCATGGCCAGAAAAGCTGGAATGGGGTGGCTGTCCTATCCCGCAACTTACCCATGAAGGAAATAAGGCGTACGCTCCCGGGCGACCCAGATGACGTACACAGCCGGTATATAGAAGTCGATATCAATGGCCTGCTCATTGGCGGCCTGTACTTGCCGAATGGCAATCCCGCCCCCGGCCTTAAATTCGATTATAAGCTCAGCTGGTTTAAGCGGTTGACCGACCACGCCAAAACCTTGCTGGACCAGGGCGTACCGGTGGTGCTCACTGGCGATTTCAATGCAATACCCACCGAAAAAGATGTATATAAACCCGAGCGCTGGGTAGACGACGCCCTGTTCCGGCCGGAAACCCGGGCAGCCTTTAAAAACCTGGTAGACCAGGGCTGGACAGACGCCATCCGCAAACTATATCCTGAAGAAACCATTTATACTTTCTGGGATTATTTCCGCAATGCCTATGGCCGTAATGCCGGTTTGCGCATCGACCATTTCCTACTTAGTCCGCAGGTGAACAAGCGCCTCCAGGCAGCCGGGGTAGACCGCGACGTACGTGGCTGGGACAAAACCAGCGACCATGCACCGGTATGGATACAGCTGGCCGACAAATAGGACCACTCCGCCATTGAACAATTCCTGTTATTCTCCGTTTAGTACTGTTCCCTACATGCTTCCAACACAGGGAGCCCGGCCAGGCTTTCCCTGTTAGCCGGCATGGGGCCTTATTTCATCACTCAAAACATATTACTTATGTCTATCGTAAAAGTCATTGAAGTCATTTCATCGTCCGACAAAAGCATTGAAGACGCTTTACAAAATGCAGTAACGGAGGTGTCTAAAACCATTCATAATATCGACTCTGTATTTGTAAAAGATATCAAGGCCCATGTAAAAGATGGGAAGATTACCACCTATGGGCTTATCTGTAAAGTATCGTTCCGGGTGGATAGTTAACGACAACAGAAAGCTATTGAAGCTGGCTACTTCAATAGCTTTCTATATTATTTCACAAAGATGGTTACACACGTGCAGCAATAAAAACGAGGCAATAACGAGCCCGGTTAAACGATGTAATTTTTTTAGGGACATAGGCATCACGTGAAATTAGATGAAGATACCCTTTTATCAACACAGTTATAGCACCGTTCGTGTATTTTCAGGGTATGGATTGTTAACCATCTCCTTAGTTTTTATCCGTACAACACCTATCTTTCCGGATATTTCAGGCATGGCTAAAAAACTACCACTATCCTTTTACCGGCAGGACGATGTGACCAGCATTGCCAGGCAACTACTGGGTAAAGTACTGGTTACGTCTATAGACAATGTACGCACAGCGGGCGTTATCGTGGAAACCGAGGCCTATGCCGGCATTCGTGACCGGGCCTCCCATGCCTGGAATAATCGCCGTACCCAACGTACCGAAGTGATGTATCAACCCGGGGGACTGGCATACGTATATCTCTGCTATGGCCTGCACTATCTATTCAACGTAGTTACCAATGTAAAAGAGGTGCCCGAGGCGATATTAGTAAGGGCGTTGGAGCCACTGGACGGCATCGCTGCCATGCAGCATCGTTATCCGCATAAAAACACGGTGAAGATGACAGCCGGTCCGGGCAGCCTGTGTAAAGCCCTGGGCATCGATGCTGCACTCAACGGCGAGCAGCTAACCGGTAATCGTATCTGGATAGAAAATGCCCCTGCTATTGCCGACGCACAGATCCTGGCCGGCACCCGCGTGGGCGTACAGTATGCCGGCGCAGATGCACTGCTGCCCTATCGCTTCTCCATAAAAGATAATAAATGGGTAAGTAAAGGAAAAGGATTGTAATTGATCATGATCTTCCATTAAAAATGTTTCTCTACATTTGGATCCCAATATTTCTTTCACCATGCGTTTTACTCTATTATTACTGGCCCTACTCTGCTACGGCGTATCTACACCTGCCCAATCGCTTTATATTAAAACATTCGGGAAGCCCGACAGTACTCCCCTCATTTTCATTCACGGCGGCCCTGCCGGCAGTGCGGTACATTTTGAAGCCACCACTGCGCAAAAGCTGGCAGACAAAGGGTTCTACGTCATTGTATACGACCGTCGGGGAGAATGCAGATCAGTGGATGCCAACGCAGCGCTGACCTATGAAGAAGCATTTACTGATCTGAACAACATTTACCGGCAATATAAGCTGACAAAAGCCAACCTGGTGGGGTTCAGCTTTGGGGGACTGGTAACGACGCTGTTTGCCGAGAAATATCCTGAAAAAGTGCAGGCAATTGTATTGTGCAGCGCCTTGTTTGCACAGCAGGCCACTTACAACCATATCCTGGATACTGTGACGCGCATTTACCAGCAAAAACCAGATACCGCTAAACTGAGGGAAGTAGCCCTGATAAAACAATTAGATAAAAAGTCGGCACGCTACCGGAGCGAATGTTTCAGGTTAGCCAGTGAAAACGGTTTTTTCCGGGTAGCCCATCCGGATATCGAGGCACTGGAAATTTCCCGGGCTTATGACAGCAGCGCTTTAAAACAAACAGATGTCCGCAATAAAAATGCGCCCGAGCGCTTCTATAAAAACGAAACACGCGTGAATATTGATGTACAGCCCGTGCTAGCGGAATTGATCTGGGAAAAACATATCCCGGTTTATGGCATATACGGTAAGGTGGATGGTATATTTTCAACTGGCATGCTCCATCACCTGGAAGCGTTACTGGGAACAAAAAATTTCAGGTACGTGGATAACAGCTCGCATTACCTGTATGCCGATCAACAAACGGTATTCCTGGATAACGTAACACGTTGGCTAAAGTAAGTATCGTATTTAAAAAAATCCCTCCTCCGCCTTTAGCGGAGGAGGGATTTTTCTTATCACTCATATCTTTATTGGATCATTGGCTTATAACGTTCCCTGTTGTCATAGATCACCCAAAGGTTGATCAGCAACATGGGTAAGGCAATCGTTAACCCGGAGGGTATGTAAGTAAGATTGGTTAACACCACTCCTACCATTACCGGCAGGATGATGATAGCACCCAGTGCCCTTGTTTTAGGGATGATAAAAAGTAAACCTCCCACTATTTCAATGGTGCCTACCAGTGGCATCAGCCAGGATATTTCCATGAAAGCGCCCATGGCCTTCATCATGGTAGGTGGCATGTCTTTGGGTGGTGGCATGTAGTTAAGGAATTTATTCAGCCCTGCGTTTATAAACATGAGACCAAACAGCAGGCTCAATACAAATAGAATTTTGTTTTTCATAGTGGTAGTTTTGGACAAAGATATCTAATCCCTTAATACAATATTCAGTGTGCTTTTGCCGTCCCAATTTTTTTCCGTGACAACTTTTCCTTTATTCGTCACCGTTACCTTTAATTGTTTGCCGGCGCGCTTTACCACGATATCCATATCGGCCTCAAACGCCCGGATATGGCGCAATGCCATGTTATTCCAGGCAGCAGGTAACCGTGGGCACATATCAAAACTCCGGAGTCCTGTTGGCACGATACCAAAAAGTCCTTCCGTGATCACCCGGCAGTACAACGCACTTTCGGCGGAGAGGTGGCGCTGATCGCCTTCCGGCCAGGCTTCTACCGGGTAAGGTACATGCTCACCAAGCAAACGCTGACGGGTATAGTAAGCCAGGTATTTCAGGGTAGTGTCGGTAGCGCCGGCGAAGAAGAGTCCCCGGAAAGCGTAGAGTGTAGACCGGTCCCAGAAGGTATGATCGCCGGCAGCGGTGAGGATACCGTTGTGCGTCCACAGGTAGGGCGACAGTAATGCCTTCATCGTGGCATCTTTCCGTTCATTGATCCCCATCACCAGTGGTAAGCAGATCCAGGATCGCAGCACCGTATTTTCTTCGTAGTAGCGATAGGTATCGAATCCCTGTACATTATGTCCGAAAAATTGTTCAATGGCTTTACTCAGCTGTTGTGCCCGTTGATGATACAGGGCAGCAGTATCCTTACTCCCCAAAGCAGTGGCCAGGCTCGCAGCGCTCTGGTAGGCGCCGTAAGCCAGCGCATTGGTAGAGAGATTGGCTTTCCCGGCCGGAAACCGTCCTTCGAGTTCGTCGGCATCGGAGGTAATAATGCCATCGGCTGTTTTATGTCGCTCCAGGTACTCCAGGCACCAGTTAATGAGCGGGTATAACTGCCTGGCCAATGCCGTATCGCCGGCTGCCAGTGCAAACCGGGAGGCGCCATAGGCAATCATGGCCTGGTCACCGCGATCGCCGGCGCCGTTCCAGTACCCATCTCCTTCCGCAATAATGGAACTCGGTATGGGTTTATATGCGTCGTTCATGTATCCGGCAAAGAGGCGAAAACTATTCACGGCTGATTCATTGCCATTCAAATTACCCAGGAAGGGAAAGAAAGGGTTGGCATATTCTGCCTGGTCGTTGGCCCAGATAGCCGCATAATAGGCGCCTCCGCCGGGGCCATGCATCAGTCCTCCCCGGGTATCGTAAATGCTTTCGGCAGCCCGTATTTTAGCGAAAGCAAATCCACGGTTAAGCGTATCGTTGGGTGTTTCCAGCACCAGCGATTGTGTGAGTTGATGAATAAAAGCGGTGCGCTTTGCCAATTCATATTCCGGGGAGATGTAGCGGGGCAATTCATTCGCCTTACGGGCGGTATAGATCACCGCGAAGCTATGCTTCTCCCCCGGCGCCAGTATAAAGCTTCCGTGGCCGCTTGCGCGGGATTCGATGATATACTCACCATAAACGCCCTTGTCAGCCGCCGTATGGCGGGTGGTCTGCAAACTGTCGATCTCAATGCGGCAAGGGCGATTGTTATTGTTGGTCAGCTCCCGCAGCTGTATAAACCCGGCTTTATCAGTAGATGGAAATAGTATATCCGTTACTGTTACCCCTGTATTGGTACGGGAATGTACCTGCAATAACCCTTTCAGGTAGCAATCTGCCGGTATCATTTTCAACGGTACGCCGTCGGCCTTCACAGGTGGCAGCTCGCTGCCATCGAAATCTGTTTTCAGGCTGGCATGTGTATTATTGGGAATAGTGCGCAACATGGGGAATACCAGCTGCTTCTTCAGCAACAATTCCTGTTGTTCATTTTGTCCGTAGGTAATGATAGCGGAGAGCTGCAGTCCGCTCATTTCAAGATGGTCGGTATGTGCGGGCCCCGGCGCTGCCGTCCAGCGGATGCCACCGTCTGACACCAGCCCCCAGCGGGGCGTTTGCGCCAATGCAAATTGGATCGAGGCTAACCAGCAGCCTATCGCCAGGCATCGTTTCAATATATTCATATATTAACAGTTTTTCACCGTAAAAACCGACAACGGATAAAATATTCATGCTCCCTTCCCCGGGGTACCGGGCGGGAGTTGTCGGCAAAATGTGGTAGCATCCGGCAACGGGAATTCAACGTGGCAGATTACTTTTTTGTTCTTGTCCTATAACACCGTTCACAGCTAGTTATCCAGGTAGCGTGGGGGCGAAATTAGCAGATAGAAAAGTAAAAAACTTGCAGATATTATCTTCTTCTTCAAAGATATTGACTGTTAGCGGTCAAAATAAGCATCTCCTTTTTAAGGTTGTTTATGGGTCGAGTCTTTTTGCACCGATATCCGGTAATCGTTGGGCGTAATGCCTTTTACGCCCCTGGGCTTTTTGTGGGTGGGTAATACGTAGATAGAATCAAAAATCCGTTCCTGCGGCCGGTTATCCTTTACGGCAGGCGAATCTACCGGAATAGCGGGTACCGGCTGCAGATGGATGGAATCTACCGGCGGTTGTTGAGGCAACCGATCGATCACGGATATACTGTCTTTTTTCATCACCGGTGGAAGCGGCAGTACGGTGCTTTTTCCTGGCGGGGAGTACAGGGATGAACTGTCGGCCGGGGCTGCGGGTACTGGTGCAGTTTTTTCCGGTACAGCCGTTGGGGGCACTGTTTTATCTGCCGATGACTGGCTGTGTATATACCACCAGATGGCCCCGATGAGCAGGGCAACGCCGGCGATGATGAACCAGCCTTTTGTGTTTATTTTAAATGGTTGAACAGGTTTAAATGGTTGAACAGGATTTTCCTTAGGCGTATCCACTACGGCATCCAATTGCATGTCAATGCTGGCCCAGATGCTGTCCGCCATATCTGGCACAGGCATCTCTTCCAGCTTTGCTGCTATTAATTTCTCGTATGGTGTGGTGTTATTCACTAATTTTTAATCGCTGTTATTTTCTGTTGAAGAATTTTCCTTGCCTCACTCAGGTGCCATTTGCTGGTCCCTTCACTAATGCCCAGCTGCCCGCCAATTTCTTTATGCGTGTAGCCGTCGATGGCGTATAGCACAAATACTGCGTGGGTGGCGGGCGGCAGCTGTCTCACCAATTCGAGGATAGCTGCCGCATCTGTTTTCTCAATAATATCATTATTCACCACCGGTTCTTCTACAGTGTCCAGTTCCAGGCTGGTAAACCGGCTCCGCTGCTTGATATGGTCCAGTGATTCATTGATAATGATCCTCTTCAGCCAGCCATGAAAATTCCCTTTGGTATCGTCGAATGTATGAATGCTCCGGAACATCTTTACGAATGCCTGCGCCAGGATATCTGCGGCCTCATGTGTGTCGGCAGCATAGCGCATAGCAATAGCCATCGCAAAGCCATAGAACTGCCGGTACAGCTGTTCCTGCGCTTTCCTGTTGCCACTGCGGCATTCGATGATGATATGATGTAACTCTTGTTCCAGGAACTATTGAATCGTTTAATACTGATACCTCACTTTTCCGGATCGGCTGTCATTACCACTTAGCGTCGTGAACTTTTCGTGCAAACAGGGCTGTTCCGATGGCACTGATATTTAATTTTTCTGCCGGCTCCAGCTCATTGTAAAACCAGATATTGCGGTCGATCATATCTACAATAGCCACTACGCCGTCGCTATTGCTCAGCTCATAGCCAGATAGTAGTTTAAAAGGCAGCTTGCCGGTTTTCCCGTTACTTAATTCGGTTTTCCGGATACTCAACGGGTTAATATAGATCGTATCCTTTCCATTGGTGGCCAGCCCGCTGTCCTCCTGCTTTGCGTAGGCGAATGGGTTTGGGTCATGTTCTGCTTCCCTGTCGTAAATATTCGTCACCATCAACTCCCAGTTTTTGTGACCTGGCACATTGCCGGTACCGATAATGGCGGAGAAAACGTACTGATAGTGCTGTAATTGTTCAAAACTACTAAAGTAACCGGTTTCTTTAATTAACTGGTACTCCAGTTTCTTGGTCACCTGCATCTCGTTAGCATATACTTCCAGGGTATTCTTCCCGTCTGTTATAGTGTAACGGAACTTGGCTTTCTCCTTCTCTACGGTTTCATTTTTCTGTATACCATATTTATTTAATATCAGGTTCTGTAGAAAAAAGGCACGACCGCCCCAGCCGGGGTAGCTTACATGCACCCCTCTTGTAATTTTCGATGTACTGATATTGGCGAACGACATCTTATTACCCCTTGCGCCATCAACGTGTTGCATGGTAGCCTGCTGTTTAAAAGCATCGGGGATGGCTAATTTCATAGAAGTGCCACATCCCATCAGGCAGGCGATTCCCATCATTAATACTGCATTTCTCATTTTACTTTGAATATCATCGGTTATTTACGCTTTGTTTCCCGGAGATCGAATGTATTCATATTATTGATAATCATCAAATAACAGTCCTATATCCCCCTCTTTCATCACTAATACCTTTGTTTTTAGGCAAAGGTTGGGTAACTGGCAAAAAAAATATTTTTTATTTTTTCCCAACCATTTGGCTCCCGGAGGAGGTACTACTATCAAACAATAGTTTTTCACCTACTCAAACAATATGTATGAAGACAATTACAATGAAATGGACCTTAATGGTATTAGTAGCAGGCAGTTTACTTTTTTCCTGCAAGAAAGAAAAAAGCAGTGACCCCGCTCCCACCTGCAGCGTGACCATGGCAAATCTCTCCGGCAGCTATAAACTCACCTCCCTGCAGTATAAGTCGAGCGCTAGCGCCACACCAATAGAAGAAACGGACTTCATGGAGCCTTGTGAAAAAGATGATATCATTATCCTGAAAAGCGATGGCACCTATGATTTTAAAGACCAGGGTACGGTTTGCACCCCTTCCGGCGATGAACATGGTACCTGGACTTTAAAAGGAAATACGTTAACGAGTAATGGGAAATTAAATGGTACCGTAACGAGCTTCGATTGTAAAACGATGGTGTATGTGACGGAAAATGTTTTGGTACAGGGGGATAAGTATACTTTTACGATGGTAAAACAGTAGATATAAAAGGCCTTGCTGCGCCAGCAGCAAGGCCTTTTATATCTTTTATTTTATCTCGTTGATAGCTATCTGCAGCACATTAACCTCGGTTAAACTGCCCCACTTACCCGCCTGTAAAAATTCTGTTCCTGCGCTTATAAACGCTTTCCGATCCTGCCAACGGCCCAGATTAAGCCGGTTAAGCATCATATAATTGAATTTTGCGAGCGGTTCCGATTCATCGGACGTAAACATCCCAAAGCTTATAACGTGTTCCCTACGTTCAATAACCTGCCCATCTATCCAACATTTCCGGTTTTCCGGCTTTAATGCTTCCCCACACTTGTTTCTATGCAACAGTGCCAGGGCGCCATGAGGATGACTATGAAGACAGTCGACATGCACACCGCTGTCGCTGAACATAAACAGTATATCTTTCGCATTACCGGTAAATGGGAGAAAACCCATGTAGGGCTTTCCTTTATCTAAGACCTGGCTGCATATAGGGCAGGTACTCTTACCTTCAAAGATGATGGCCATTGTGATATCTTTTTCTTCTTAAATATCCTGAGAATAAGCTCACCCACCAAATCATGTATCTGCCATCGCGGCTTTTATTATTAGCCTAGATAAAAAAAGCAGCCCACCTGGGGCTGCTTCCATATTGAAATAAAAACGACTTAGTACAAAGTAAACTCTACACGTCTGTTTTGCTGACGGCCAGCCGCTGTTTTGTTAGAAGCAATCGGCTGCGTAGATCCGTAACCGGTAGCTTCGATCCTTGAAGCGTTAGCGCCTTTAGATACCAGGTAGGCTTTGATAGCCTCGGCACGTTCTTTAGACAAACGCATGTTGGTAGTAGCAGAACCGGTGTTATCGGTATGACCTGCCAGTTTCAGGCTGAAGTTTTTCTCTACCAGTAAGCTGGCTACCTTATCCAGGCTGGCAAAGGAAGTAGGTCTGATCGTTGCTTTACCCAGGTCGAATTCCAGGTTATCGATCGCATCTTTCACTACTTTCTTATCTGCTTCTGTTACGATGATTTTCTCCTTTATCACCTGTACAGGAGTGGGCAGCGGACAACCGGCGCCATCTACCTTAGTACCGGCAGGCGTATTCGGGCATTTATCCAGGAAATCAGGTACCCCATCGCCATCGGAATCTGTTTTCATATCGGCAATTTCCTGCTTCAATCCTGCGATGGCAGCTTTATTCTGGGCATCGCTTGCTTCCAGTGAGTTTTTCAGGGCCGCATTTTTATCCCATAAATCCATAGCTACCTGCGCAGCCGGATTTACTACGGCCAATTGTGGCTTCTTCTTGCTGCCAAGCGCAAATTCCACCCCTAAACGTGCAGTAGAAAATTTATCTTTATTACCGCTGTTTACGCCATCAAATACCTTACTGTTTACAAAATTCACATTGTAACCCAGGTCGATATTTACGCCACGCGCCACATTAAATTTAGCGCCGACGCCCACCGGGATATATAATTCACGATGTGTTTTGCTGCCATCGGAATTTAATACCGCAGTATGTGTACCATCAGTAGCAATAGCCGTTGGTTTAAAAGCGATAGCACCCGCACCGGCTGATACATATGGTATGATGTAACTCTGTTTATTAATCCAGTTGATGCTACCCAGGCTAAACACTCCACTCACGGAAGCAGCCCAGTCGATATCGGTTGTAAATTCGTTGATACCTCCTGTAGCTACAGGTGTACCGGCTATATTGGTTAATGCCTGGGATGCTTTGGTGGTACCTTTCACCTGCCCTCTCAGGAAGTCGGCCTGCAGGCCGAAGTTGTGAAAGATCTGCTTTTTAACATAAGCGCCGTACACCAAACCAGTATTCTTTAAGTCAAAGTTGTTGAAGTAATAAGGACCACCAAACGGGCCGAATGCTCCGGAGCCACCGCCCCATGCACCTACAGACCAGGTGCGGTAATCTCTTACACCATTAAACGGGGTTACACGGTCAACTTTATGGGTGCTATCCTGTGCAAATGCTGTTCCTGTCAATGCTAAAGCTGAAGAAGCCATCAAAAGCGACTTCCTGAATTTTGTAAACGTCGTCATAATAAAATGAATCGGGTTAAATAATAAATCAATTTCACACTACGGCATATAATAGTGGGTTCAACATAACATCGGGTACCTGAGTTAGAACAGGGGGCACTTTGCAAAGGCTGTGCCAACGTGTTATACAAATGCATTAAAACGGCTATATTTCATACATCGGAAACCCTTTGAAGTCCTTTACAGCATTAAGATACAAGCGGGATCATTTTTTTATTTCATATAGCCGTTTTATTTAAGTGTAATGGTTACCCTTTGATGATTCATAAGTCATTATATCGGATAAAACAAACAAAAAAACTCATGCAATACATGAGTTTTTTTGTTCTATTAAGAGAAAAAATCAATTATTACATTTAATAAAAATGGTCACCACGATACCCCATAAAAAAACAGGGACGCCTCCTGTGCGTCCCTGTTTTTACTGTTACTGTAATGGTCAAATCACACTAACGACTCTTTATTGCATAGGATCGAAATCGCCTCCCCAGTTGTTATTTTGTTTAAACAGCGGGTTACGGTCTAATATAGTTTTAGGAATACCGTAAATATAGTATTGATCTTTGATGGCAATATCTACCGCATCGGTGGCGATCACGGTGGAAGTAAACCTGTTCCATACGGTATTGATATCCGACAGCGGCGTAACATCCGGTTGGCCAGCCTTCAGCAGCACTGCAATACCATGGCGCTGCGGAAGTGCCCTCAGGTAATCAAACATCTTCCAGCGGCGTAAATCGTTCATGCGTTTATTTTCAAAGCAGAACTCCACGAAACGTTCTTTCTGTATCAATTTGCGGATATCTGGCTGGGTGGCAGCTGTAATGCCATAATTGCCCAGCGTACCAGGTAAAACGCCTGCACGGGACCTGATTTGCTTCAATACATCCAATGCCACTGCTGTGTTGCCCACTTCATTGGCGCATTCGCCATAGTTCATCAACACTTCTGCATAACGGATTTCAATCCAGTCAACCGCTGCATTGTATACAGTACCTTTATCAAGGGTTTTATCAATGGCCTTGATACGGTAAAAGCTGGAATTAGACCATAATGGATCCTGGGTAACGGAGTTGTGTACCCCTTCCAGGCCGGTGGCGCCACTGTAAGCCGTAATGCTGGTAAAATATGTCCACAGGTAGGTCTTATCATCGCGCATCCCTTTTAAATATTGATTAGGTGCACCATTATAGTAGATATTGGCATAAAAACGGTCATCCCTGTTGGCAAACAAGGTGTCGTAGCTTCTTGTCTGCGCTTCCCAGGCGGAGCCGTCTTTCATCGGGAAAGCATTGACTAATTCCAATGACGGCCGGTCATATCCTACGTCATCCTTAGACCAGTTTAACGGCATCAGACCACCCTGAAAATAAGTCGCCTGCGGATAGTTGAAACGGTGTACCATGACCACCTCTTTATTCAACTCATCATCCCAGATTTTGCTGTAAGGGGTGTACAATCCTTTTCCGCGTGCATCCAGGAACTCTTTAGCGGCTTTATTGGCGTCGAACGCCTTCTGCCAGGAAGCAATTCCACCTAAACCGTTAAATAAGGGGCTGGCATAAAACAACAGCACTCTTCCTTTAAAAGCCATGGCCACTCCTTTATCCACCCGGCCCATATCATCGCCGGTAAAAGCATCGGGCAACAATGCAATCGCATCATCGAGATCCTTTAAAATCTGTGTCACACACTCGGAAGTTTTGCTCCGCGGGCGCTGCAGCGCAGTCAGATCGGAGGTAGGCGGCTGCGCTTCCAGGATCAGCGGTACCCCACCATAGTTGCTTACCAGGTCATGGTAGGCCCAGGCTCTCCAGAACAGCGCCTGCCCTTTAATTTTATCTTTATCTGCCTGGCTGAAAGCCGCTTTATCGATATTACCCAGCAAAATATTGATGGTTCTTATCGGCGTGTAATCCGAAAAGTAATTTCTGGAATCGAAGGTAGCTGTGCCCCTAAACCAATCGTTGGTTTGCTTTTGATAAGGTACGCCCTCATCTGTTCCGTTGCCGCCGCCAGAGGTGTTACCCGGCATCAGGTTAGCGTAGATCTGGTTTAAATAAGCAGTGGCCATATTTACATCTGACCATACCTGGTCAGGACCAACCGCAGAAAGGTTGGTTTTATCAAGCACCTTGCTGCAGCCGGTTAATAAAAACGGCGTCAGGACGGTGAGTATAGCAGTATTTATTTTGTTCTTCATTTTTTCTAAGCTTTTAATGTAAACACACATTTCTACAACCGGATGTCAATTCCTGCGGTAAAGGTCTTCGTAGTCGGATAGCTCATAAACTGGGCTATTTCAGGATCATACAACTTAAATTTGGTGATGTTAAACAGGTTAGATCCCGCCAAAAATATCCTGACATCTTTCATCTTCACTTTACTTAAGATAGCATTAGGCAGGCTATAATTGATGTTCAGGTATTTCATGCGTAAAAACCCGCCGTTGTATACGTTGAAATTGGATGTCCAGGTATACCCATATGAATGAGGATCACCCCATGGATATATTTTAGGCGTAGTACCATTTGGATTATCCGTGGTCCAGGAATCAGCGTGGTATGCAGGCACTTTTCCGCCGCCGCCAAAATTCCGGCCCCAGGCATCATTATAAGAGATCTTATAGCCGGCGAGCCCGGAGAATAACGCTTCAATTGTAAAGCCTTTGTATGATAAGGAAACATTCAGTCCGTAGCTGATCGGCGCATGGTCTGCCCCGAAATAGTTACCTAACACTACCTGGTCGTAACTATCTACCTTATTATCAGGTTTGCCATTTGGACCGCTGATATCTGCAAACAACATATCTCCCAATGCCGGCGCTACACCATTGATCGTGTAACCTGCTGGTAAATTGTCGAGGTCTTTTTGTGTACGGAGGATACCCAATGCCTGGTAGCCGGTTCCATAATTCAGGGGTTTGCCGTTAGGGTTGGCATAATCCTGGGTATTGGCTGCTACATCTTTCCGGATTACTTTATTGGCGGCATAGGTAAACATACCTTTCACGTTGTAGCTAAAGTTGCGGCCAATATTGTTATTGTATCCCAACTCTATTTCAATACCATGAGAACTTACTTTACCGTAGTTTTCCGGAGGCAGGGTTGTTCCAAATTCGTTGGGGACAGCCAGTATCCTGGATCCTAAGATATCGTAAGACTGACGTTTCCAGTAATCAAAGCTGAACCTGATATTCTTATACAGGGTAGCGTCTACACCAAAGCCGGCAGAATTCGATTTTTCCCAGGTAAGGTTGCTATTGGGAAGACCACCATACCTCAAAAGTGGCGCAGGGGTGCCATTAGCGCCCAGGAAATAGGTACCACTCGAGATAATATATTGTTCCATCCATCTCCAACGGCTGTTAGGATCATCTTTGTCCAGGATGTCGTTACCAGTAGTAGCGTAGGATGCACGCAGCTTTAAGAAATCAACAGCACGACCTACTGCTGATGAGCTGAAAAAGTTTTCCCTTGAAATTACCCAACCACCGGACACAGATGGGAACCAGCCCCATCTTTTACCAGGTGCAAAGTTGGTAGAACCATCTCTACGCACAGAGGCGCTAAACAGGTATTTGGCATCGTAATCATAATTGATCCTTCCGATATAGGATAACCTTCCGATCTCTTTTTCACCACCACCGGTTACCCAATCCGCATTGTTGGCGCTGGTGTATAAAAACTGGTCAGAAGCTATCAGTGGGAAATTGTATCGTGTTACGCCAAAAGCATTATTAAACCCTTCAAATTGTTCATACACAAACAAAGCGCCTATCGTATGTTTTCCAAAAGTATTGTCGTAATTCACCTGTGTATTGAACTGGTAGTTGTTATCCCTGGTATATGCATTTCCCAGGTAAGGGGTTCCCGGATCTCCACTCATGGTGGTACCGGTCAGCGTATCGCTATATATCAGGCCATTAGGACCCGTTTTCTTAAAATTGTATAATAATTGCTTTTTAGCAAATGTCTTTATATAGTTATTGTCAAAGTTTTTGCTATAAGTCCCCTTTACACTCAACCCTTTTACAAATGGTATTTTGTATTCAGCCGTAACGAGCGCATCTATCTGCTGATTGTTGTTACGCCAGTATCCACCGTTTCTCATCATCTCTATTGGGTTTCCCAACCAACCTGGGTTATTAGGTTTACCATTGATGTAAGGGCTGGCGAAAACATCCCAATACAAGAGCTTACCCCAGAGGTTATTCAAGTCATCGGAGCCATAATCATATGTAAAGTTGAAACGGCTACGGGTACCATAGCTGGTGCTCAGGTTCAAACCGAGTGTAAGGTTTTTCACCAGGTTAGCCTCCAGATTACCGCGCAGGTTATATTTCTTGTAGTTTACCTGCGGTAGGAACCCATTTTCGCTTACATAGGATCCACCTATGTATCCCCTGATTTTTTCGTTGCCACCGGAAGCGCTTAACGCATAGTGCTGGCTGTTAGGATTGGTATATGCCGCTTTGTAATAGTTATCGCCATTGGGGTTATTTTTCAGCACCCAGGCAATTTCCTCGTCACTCAGGCCGCCGTTCACTGATTTCGACAAATTTAAACCGTCTTTTACCGGCATATATTTAGGTAATGCACCTACCCGTTGTGTATTGTACGTGGCATTAAAATTTATAACGGCTGCCCCGCTTTTGCCGGTTTTAGTTGTCACCAGGATAGCGCCGTTGGAGGAACGGGAACCGTAGATCGCTGCGGAAGCCGCATCTTTCAACACGGTGATATCGGCCACCTCGTTCGGATCCAACGCATCGAAGCTGGTCTTATCGCGTACTATTCCGTCAATTACATACAGTGGTTCCACGGCGCTGTTACTAAAAGAAGAAGCCGATCTTACTTTCACGGTTGAACCAATGCCAGGTGTTCCGGTAGGTGAGCTGACAAAAACACCGGATAAACGACCTGCTAATGTGTTAGACAGGTTAGTAGCAGGAATCAGCGCAATGTCCTTTCCACTCATAGAGGAAACAGCAGACGTCATTTTAGCGCGCTTCTGCGTACCATACCCTACTACCACCACATCCGTTAATTCGGTAGTAGCTGTACTCAACCTGACAGTAAGCGGAGAAGTTCCGGCTACCGCATAAGTGGTGCGGAAGCCAGTCATCGTAACCCTGATCCGGGCGCCGCTGGAAGCAGTGATTTCAAATTTACCATCCTGCTTGGTAATTGTTCCGTTTTTTGCATTTCCGTCTTCGCTGACCGTTGCCCCTGGGAGTGGCATTCCCAGGGAATCGGTAACGATACCTTTGACGTTAATTTTGTTCTGTGCATACACCCGTGTAGCACACAGGAATACCAGGCATAGGAGTGCCATGGCTCCTAGAAGCGATTTAGTTTGGTTCATAAATAAATAGGTAGTTAATCTGTGGAATTACTTGTTCATTGTCCGACCAATTATAATTCTAATCAGGGTTAAAGTTCTTATCTTGTCAATCAGAATACCACCCTTAATTTGACCATTACAAATGCTATTTTTGCAGGCTTCGAAAAGTGCGCTATATGGAGATTCATTCAAGGGAAAATAAGATGTGATGGTGGAGAAACGACTACTCCATAGTAAAAATGAAAAGCAGGTCTGGGTGATACCCAGACCTGCTTTTATAAATGCGGTTGCGTGTCGTCGTTAAACCGGGCGTTTATCATACTCATCATGGCGGCGCCACCAAACACCGTTTGCCTCATTGCGGCCTTTAGGCGCCCGGTCCAGCCATTGGTAAACGTTCCACAGGCTATCGAGTCCACGGGCGTAGGCAGAATAAGTATGATAAATAACCCCGTCTTCCATGGCGAAGGTGCTCATACCAGGTCGATCGCGATGAAACGTAGGTATATCTGTTCCGCACATCGCTGCAAACTTTGCTTCAGCGGATTGCCCCCCACTCTCCTGCTCCGGACGCCATTCGAAGGCAGCTTCTTTCCGGTAGTTGTATTCCACTTCTCCTGCCCTTTGCTCATCTTCTGTAAACCAGACATTAAAATCGTGGTTAAAATCGCCCGGGTGAGACGATGCCCAGGGGAAAGTCCAGCCCATGCGCTGTTTAAAAGCGGCTAATTTCTGTAATGGCGCGCGGGAAACTGCCCAGAACATCACATCGTGATTAGCCAGGTGTACGTCAATCCCGTTGAAGCCATCGGCAATCATAGAGCAGGATGGGCAGCCAGCGGCATAGTCCGGTCCAAACATAAAGTGATAGATCATGAGCTGCGACCGCCCCTGGAACAAATCTGCGAGAGATACCCTGCCTGCCTCTGTATCGAAATAATAGGCTTTGTCTACCCGGATCCAGGGAAGCTCCTGGCGCCGTTGTGCCAGCTCATCGCTACGCCTGGTGAGCTCCTTCTCCTCGCGGAGTAAGGCAATCCTGGCAGCCAGCCATTCTTTCCGCGTAGCCGCTTTCGGATGCTGATATTGATTTTCCATGATGTTGAGATTTGAGGTATACGATAGTATAAAATTAAGGGCTTCTCCCCAAGATACCTGGGGGGAAATAAGACTTTACCAGGGGGGTATCGGGCCATAGGGTCGTTAAAGACGGATTTTTAATCAGCATTCCTATCTTGTTGAGCCAATCCAATTTTCTACATCAAAAAAGAATCTAAACAGATCAAAATAGCGGTTGTTTTAAGTGTTTTATCATTTTATTTTCGTTACAACAATATGCATCCTATGTACCCAACAGAACAACGTGTAGCAGCAATATTATCAAGTATTATTCAAACGGACCCCCTGATTAATAAATCTGTATATCCATGAGCCAATGAATCGATATTAGCCCAATAGCAGTTTTGTTAAGCCAGAATATCTAACAGACCCATTCCTGGTACACCCACTATAATTTATAACCCTACTCATAAATACATCCAATAAATGTTAATCAATATAAAAACACCTGTCTTCCATTTCCCTCTGACTGCTTTAACTGGCACCATAAAAAAAATCTTCATGACCACTATTTCTAACTAACAGAGATAAAGCATTTTCTCTCAGGCATTATCCCCGTGAGAAAGTCGGAGATTACCACGTTATCCAGAGTACTATGGTAACTGACTCCGTAGCTGCTATTTGTTTGAAGTAGTGTACAATGCAACAAACGAGGTAGCAGCAGCTCCAGAATTCAGAGCTGGAGCAGAATAAATTCCATCTTTAACAAAAAACTATTATCAACATGAAAAAATTAAAACTGCAGGCCGTTCAATTTGGCGCTATCGAAGTACTTACAAGAACACAATTAAAGAACATCTTAGGTGGCGACGGCAGCGGTGGTGCAAAAGAGTGTACCAAAGACTCAGATTGCGGAACGAAAACAGTTACAAATGCCTGTGGAGATGAGGTTACAGTAAGTGGAGTCTGCTCATCAGTTACCCACAAATGCAGCTGGGGAACCGCATGTTGATCTGATCATCGATCTCAGTCAAAGGGGTACGTGATATCACGTATCCCTTTCGGCACCAATATCTAGATAAATACATGTATATGAGACGTGGTTTTCCTGGTATTCTATTACCTATAGCAGTCATTCTCTTACTTTCATCGTGTTCAAAGAAGACAATTACTTTCATTGGAGAACATTCATTATTTACATCAAATGAATTTCACCGGGACAGTGCTGATAAGGTTGACTTCCTGATAGAAAGCAGAAAAAGGATCAAAAGAGCGCAACTGGTATTAAGAGAAAGCCAACCAACTACCATTCATACCAAGGATCCAGTTTTCTTTTATCCTATGGGCCTGATACTTAGCTGGCGGATAGCTTATCCTGGCGATATAATAAGTGTTAGCGAAAACAACTATGGCTCCTTAATTTATCATACTTCCAATAAGCAGAGAGATGCAGCGCTATTTTGCACTAAGCTCATTGACAGCTGCAATTTTGATCTGGAAAAGCACTTACTGGGAAAATACTATGCAGCAAATACCCCATCGTCTCCCCCAAAGGCTACCACGATAGCTGAAATTAAACAATCCCTTGCCATTTTAACAGTCAGCAGAAACAACCTGGTAGACTCCCTGGCTGCCACCTATTCATTAACCAGAGATTTCCTGGACAACAAACGGTACGAAATTCAGGCGGATTCACTATCAAAAACCTATTCGCTCTCTAAAGCGCTGTTAAAGCCAACTAAAAACCGGGATGAGTGGTGGGAAACATGCCAGTCATTTATTCACGACATTAACACCCTCCCTGTAAAAACAGGTTCTTTTTTTTACTTCAGGCGTTGCGCTGAAGAGCTACTCACATACATAGCAGCGGAAAGAAATATCAACAGTGAGCTAAAAACCACTGCCGATTTTACCAATAAGTATCATTTAATCAATGAAAATTTTTCCGGAGAAGCAAGAAATTATTTGCTGTCTGATATTATATATCAGACACTTTCCAAAAGACTGGATATTCCTTCCGAATACCTCCACAGCTATTTCAAGGTGTGTAGCAACAGCCAATATAAATCCGAGATAAAACATAAATTAAGGCAGAAAAGGAAGATCGACGGTATTAAACGCAGTACATCACGAAATGATGTCTTATCCATTAAAACATTTAAAAAAAGCAGTATTGAGGATATAATAAACCAGGAAAAAGGAAATATTATTCTCCTCGATTTATGGGCTAGCTGGTGCGTACCATGCCGGGAAGAGATTCCCTTTCTTAAAGCGCTGGAGAAAGAATATAGCGGGAAGGCTATCAAGTTCATTAAAATCTCTCTTGACAAAGAAATTGAAAAATGGGAAAATGCCTCTCAAAACGAAGCATTCACAGACAACAACTACCTTTTGCTCGACATTAACCGGTCGGCGATCATTACGCAGTATAAAATAGAAACAATCCCCCGTTTTATTTTACTGGATAAACAAGGAGCAGTCATTAACGCTGATGCTCCGTCTCCCAGTGACGGAAAACTAAAAACACTCATTGACCAGTTACTGAAGTGACTTTATATTCATATGCCGGTATTGTGATAATCATTATCCTCAAACTGGATAAACAAACACCTGAATGCTTTCTTCTCCT
This sequence comes from Chitinophaga eiseniae, assembly GCF_012641265.1. Classification (GTDB taxonomy): domain Bacteria; phylum Bacteroidota; class Bacteroidia; order Chitinophagales; family Chitinophagaceae; genus Chitinophaga; species Chitinophaga eiseniae_A. The sequence continues at coordinate 1,825,298 of NZ_JABAHZ010000001.1, forward strand.
CCCGAAGTAGCGTCAGCCTTGCTCGTAACCGCTTGGGGATGCTGATATTGGTGCTCCATGATGTTGAATGGGTCCTGCCAGAGGATATCGGGCCGTTTGGAATATTATTGCTATCAATGAGGGGCAATACCCCGATAGATCAGGCCTGGCTGTTAATTACCAATTCAAACAAGTGTTTGCCCTGCAGGCTTACTTTGACGTTCCAGAAATAGCTACCACCATCGTCTACCTCAATAATTTCTTTATCAAATGCTTTTCTGTATTCGCACTCATGTGCAGCCCATAGGAAGTTCACCCAGATTGTTTTTCCGCCTTTCACATCAATGAAGCCAACATACTGTCGGTTATAGCTGGCCAACCGGTCAAATATAAAATGTATATAGCGGTCCCGGCCTTTTGCCTGTCTGTGCATCTTTGCCAATTCAATACGAATAATTTTCTCCGCCTGATCTATTTCCCGCGCAGTAGGTGTAAACCTCGATAATGCTTTCGGGTATATATAACGATCCACCGGTTGATCAGCCGAAAAAATATGGCTAATTGTATGTTTAGCAGCCATATCATTCTTCTTTACTGTTTGCCCTCGTGCAGCGTGACAGCAATATATCAACATGGCAAATAAGAGTTGATTTATGATACCCTTCATGGATCTTACTTTTGTGATGCTATTGACGAGGGCGATATTTCACGCTCACTGAATAGATGAAATCATAACAAAAAATAATATCAAACCGATAACAATTGCAATAAAAGCTGGAATCATAAGCAACTTTTTCCGTCCTGATATGAGTGTTGTTCTTACCAATCCAATCAATCCAATAAGAGGCATGAAAATTACCAGCAGGGTAAGTGTTCTTGGATTGTTGTACCAGGGTGTGTGATTCAGTGGTCTGATTTTCATATAGGGATATTTGAGCCAATATACTAAAAACTCCACAACCCACCCTTGTTCTTTGCAAATCTACCTCCAGGTCATTATCCAACACTGTCTCCTGGTAAATAACGATTCAGCTCTTCAACAGCTCCGAAGGTGCTTGCCCGAACTGTTTCCTGAAGGCAAAAGAAAAATGCGATAAATCTTCAAAGCCCAGGTCGAGGTAAATATCGTTAGGACGCTGTCTTTTTTTGGTAATCAGGAAATAGGCCTCCTGTAAACGCCGCTGCTGCAGCCAGTTGCGGGGCGAAGTCTGAAATATCTTCTGAAAATCCCGCTTAAAGGTGGCCAGGCTCCGGCCGGTGAGATAGGCAAAACGTTCCAGCCGCACATTGAAGTGGTAGTTCTGCTGCATAAATTCCTCCAGGTTGATTTTATATGGATCTGAAAAATCAAATAATACCTTCTTCAGATTTTTATCGTAGGCAAACAATAACATCAGGGCCTCCTGTTGTTTCAGTTCCAGCAGTTCCGGGGCTTTATTTTCCAGCAAGTCCTGGTACTGTAATAGCGACTCCATGAAATAAGACAGGTGCGGCGCGGCTGATAAATCAATAAATGAGGGCGTAGTGAGTTTCTCTTCCAACTGAAAAGCCTCCCGGGCGCTGACCTGCCGGAGTAATTCGTCTCCGAACCGGATGGACAAAGACTTGAACTCCTCCTTCTCTGTTGGGCTTTTAATAAACTTCAACAACTGGTTCTTCCTGGCAAGATAGATATCTCCCTTCCTGAACATTTTCCGTTGGATACCATCATTCAGTTCCATCTCTCCCGAAATCACCATTGCCAGGCTGTGGTGGGTAACAAACTGCTCTCCTTCCCGGAATACGGTAAAGTGACAGGAATAATTAATATTGCTCGTATTATCAGGCATTTTATTGATCGGTCTGTATATAAACATGGCCCGGTATACGCCCGGGCGATGTTCATAAATATAAAACATTTTGGTTTGCGGCCTATAACAGGATGGATTTAGGTTCCAGGTACTCTTCCAATCCATATACGCCAAATTCGCGCCCGAGGCCGGATTGCTTGAAGCCTCCAAAAGGCGCCATGGGGTCATGTTTAAATCCATTGATACATACCCTGCCGGCATCAATCCTGGATGCTACTTTCAGTGCACGCGCTTCGTTGGCAGAAGTGACATAGGCTGCCAGTCCATACATGGTATCATTGGCAATGGTAATCGCGTCCTCTTCATTTTCATAGGGAATGATGGACAGCACCGGGCCGAAAATTTCTTCTTGCGCAATACGCATATCGTTGCGGACATTCGTAAAAATGGTGGCTTTTACAAAATTCCCTTCTTCCAGACCGGCGGGTTTGCCGGGCCCTCCTGCCAGCAGGGTGGCGCCTTCGTCCAGCCCTACCTGTATGTAGTGCTGTACACGCTCGAATTGTTTTTCGGATACCATCGGTCCCACATTTGTAGCGGCATCAGCCGGATTACCGACTACCACATGCGCTGCCGCCGCTTTTGCAAGTTGGTTAACCGTTTCCAGCCTGTCCTTGGGTACCAGTAAACGGGTAGGTGCAATACAGGCTTGCCCGCTGTTCATATACGCGCCAAATACAGCCTGGGGAATGGCCTGCTCAAAGTCTGCGTCCTCCAGGATAATATTCGGAGACTTACCTCCCAGCTCCAGGGTCACCCGTTTAACTGTATCCACGGCCGACCGGGCAATTTGTTTACCAGTAACGGTCGATCCGGTAAATGATATCTTGGCAATATCCGGGTGGTTGGTAATAGCGGTTCCTACTACATTTCCCAGGCCATTCACCATGTTATAAACGCCTTTAGGCAACCCTGCTTCATGGAAACATGCTGTGAGTAATTCTGTTTGTAAGGCGCTCATTTCGCTGGGTTTTACCACTACGGTACAACCAGCTGCTATAGCGGTTGCCAGCTTGCTGCAAATAAAGCTGTTGCTGGAGTTCCAGGGGGTGATGATACCTACCACTCCTACGGGTGTAAGCTGGATAAATGTATTGCCGGACTTCCGTTGAAACTCAAAATGCCGCAGCGTGGTGATCATATTGTCGAATGAGGCGATGGCATTCTGCAGGCTCATGGTACAGAACTGCCGGGTGCCGCCGTATTCCAGGATCATCACTTCTATGAGCTCCTTTTCTCTTTTATTTACTGCCTGTTTTAAATTTTCCAGGAGCTGGATACGGGTAGCTACACTTGTTTGAGAGAATGACTTAAAGGCCGTTTTGGCCGCAGCAATGGCCCGCTGTACATCTTCTTCGTCGCCCAGGGTCACCTGACCGACTGGCTGATGATTGGTGGGATTGATCAAATTAAAAATCTGTGTTCCATGGAGTGTTACAAACTCACCGTTGATATAACCTTTCGTGATGTTTTTCATATGTTTTGTTTTTACATCACAAAGGTCCGGTAAGCGGGAAATATCTGCTTTGTTGTATAGCTCAAATATACTTTGTTGAATGGCTCAGGAGTATTGGATTCAAGACAACAATTTGATAGTAAGAAAAATCCCCTGCCTATTCTTTCTAAGCAAGGGATTCAAATATCATGTTGGCGGTTGTGTTACAGATGAGCAGCCACAAATGTACGGGAGTAATCTTTAATCACCTGTCTGACGGTCCTGAACTGCTGCATGATTTCGTCCTCCGTACCAACAGCCTTAGCAGGGTCCGGGAAGTTTTCATGGAATTTTTGCGCAGTAGTGGGAAAGAAAGGACATCTTTCTTTAGCATTATCACAAACAGTAATCACGTAATCGAATGGTATATCCCGGTACTCCGACACGTTGTTAGAGGTATGTGCGGAAATATCAATGCCATCTTCCGCCATGGTAGCGATAGCACGGGGATTGACGCCATGGGTTTCTACACCGGCGCTATAAATCTCCGCCTTATCACCAGCAAAATGTCTGAGATAGCCTTCTGCTATCTGGCTGCGGCAACTGTTGCCGGTACAAAGCACTAATATCTTTTTCATTTGATGTAAGGTATATAGTTTTAAAGGTATTTACGCTTTTATAGAGGGAACAGGAGTAGGGTACCATTTCTTCCGTAGCCAGAAGGCAACGTTTACCAGGGCAATCAATGCAGGCACTTCTACCAGTGGCCCGATTACGCCCACAAAAGCCTGACCGGAGTTGATCCCAAATACACCTATAGCCACGGCAATAGCCAACTCAAAGTTGTTGCCCGCCGCAGTAAAAGCAATGGATGCATTCCGGGAATAGTCGGCCCCCATAGCTTTACCCAACAGGAAACTTACCAGGAACATCATACAAAAGTATATCACCAATGGAATAGCGATCCTGACAACGTCGAATGGTATTTGTACGATCAATTCTCCTTTAAGGCTAAACATCACCACAATGGTAAACAACAGGGCGATTAAAGTGACCGGTGAAATGAAAGGAACATATTTCTCCTGGAACCACTTCTCCCCTTTCCATGCGATGAGGCTGTAGCGGCTGATGATGCCGGCTGCAAACGGGATACCCAGGTAGATACCCACGCTTTTGGCAATTTCGGCAATGGATATGGGCACAGTAATCCCCTTCATGCCAAAAACGGTGGGCAACCAGGTGATGAAGATATAGGCATAAACGCTGTACAACAATACCTGGAAGATGCTGTTTAAGGCCACCAAACCGGCTGCATACTCGCGGTTGCCTTCCGCCAGTTCGTTCCATACGATGACCATAGCAATACAACGGGCCAGACCAATCAGGATAAGCCCCGTCATATATTCAGGATAACCATGCAGAAACAGCACCGCAAGGACAAACATGAGGATCGGTCCGATAATCCAGTTAAGCACCAGAGAAACTGACAACACCTTTGTATTACGGAACACCTCTCCCATGTTCTCGTATTTTACTTTAGCTAACGGCGGATACATCATCAGAATAAGCCCTATAGCCAGGGGAATATTAGTGGTACCTGACGAGAAGGAATGGATAAACCCCGAAGATGACGGCATAAAGTACCCGATAGCTACGCCGCCAGCCATCGCAAGGAAAATCCATAATGTAAGGTAACGATCCAGGAAGCCCAGTTGCTTACGCTGGGCCGGATGAGAGTTTTGCATGGTAATGTTGTCTATGTAATTAAATATTTAACGGCGTTGATCAGCAACAACCCGGCGCACAGCAAGCAGCGTCAGCTGGCTTTTCTGCATAAACGGTGATGCTGTATATACCGGTACTACTACTGCGGAATGCAGTAATTTCCCCGGTGTTCAAATAGTTAGCCAGGATATCATCCGGAATGGTGATGACCTTTTCTTTCTGAATAGTAATATTTTTGAAACCATTGTTTTCAATCATTTCCAGGTATTCCTGCTTTTGTATAGCGCCGGATACACAGCCAGCATACATTTCAGCGGCCCGTTGAATGCTGGCGGGCAACTCGCCCTCCAACACGATGTCAGAAATACTGAAGTGTCCACCGGGTTTCAGTACACGGAATATTTCTTTGATAACCCCATGTTTGTTGGGCACCAGGTTCAATACACAATTGCTGACTATCACATCGGCTACATTGGCGGTAACGGGCATTTTTTCAATATCTCCCTGGCGGAATTCTACGTTATTGAAATGTAGCTTCTCTGCGTTTGCCCGGGCTTTTTCAATCATAGCAGGCGTAAAATCGATGCCTATTACCTTTCCTGTTTCACCCGTTTCCTGCCGGGCAATAAAACAGTCGTTGCCGGCGCCGGAGCCTAGATCAATCACCGTATCTCCCTGCCTGATTTTGGCAAACTGGGTAGGCAGCCCACATCCCAGCCCCAGGTCAGCATCAGGATGATATCCTTCCAGCGTGGTATAATCATCGCTCATGATGTTGTATACTTCTGTAGAGCAACAACCGGAACCGCAGCAGGAAGCAGCATTGGTAGCCTTGTCCTGTAAAGCGATTTCACTATATTTCTGTTTTACGATTTCCTTCATTTGTTCATCAGTAGCCATTGCGTTTTATTTATTGTATTATTGCAATATTGCGATAAATGCAAGCAAAAAAATATCAGCAGCAGGTTTGCTGTAAGTCTACGTCTTTAAAGAAGGTATTAAACAATTCCTTGTACTGCTTCCAGACTTTGGGATTGATACAATAGCATACGCTCACGCCTTCAATAGATCCCTGGATGATGCCGGCCGTTTTCAGCTCTTTCAGGTGTTGGGAAGTGGTGGCTTGTGCCAGCCCCAATTCATCTACCAGGTCGCCGCATACGCAAGCATTCTTTTTCACCAGGTATTGCAGGATAGCAATACGGGCCGGGTGCGCCAGTGCCTTGGCCATAGCGGCTATTTCATTCTGCTCTTTGGTAAATAAATCTGTCTTCGTGGCACCCATGAATTTGCGTTTTAACCTATCGCAATATTACGATGTATTTTTAATCCAACAAATTTTTTTCAAGGGTCTTGCGCTGTTCGGCAATAAAAAAAGGCCGGAAGTGGTTTGCTTCCAGCCTTTTAGCAAATGGATATGGGTAATTAAATTTTTGCCAGTGCTGTATTGATAAATTGCAGCTCTTCTGCGGTCAAATCTACTTCCATCGCTTTGGCATTGGCAATGGCCTGATCTGCATTTCTTGCGCCGGCCAACACCACGGCGATAGCGGGCTGCAGGCTGGTCCAACGCAATACCAATTGAGATAACGTTGCATTTTTAGCGGCCGCAATCGGACGGATCGTGTCCAGGAATACTTTCACTTTTTCCAGGTCGAATTGCTGGAAATAACCATTGCGGTGATCATTGTCTTTTAGTTGGCCGGATTCTAAATATTTGCCGGTCAGCAATCCCCTTTCCATAGGGCTGTACACGATAATGCCCAGGTTATGTTCCCTGGCATAAGGCACCAGCTCTTTTTCTATACCGCGATTCAGCATACTGTATCCTACCTGGTTGCTGGCGATGTTGACACTTTTTTGCGCTTCCGCTACCTGTGGCACGCTATAGTTGCTTACGCCGGCAGCACGGATCTTCCCTTGTTGTATCAATAGTTCCAGCCCCTCCATGGTTTCTGCAATGGGCGTGGTACTGTCGGGCCAGTGGATCTGTAGCAAGTCGATATAGTCGGTCTGCAGGCGTTGCAGGCTCTCTTCCACTTCCTTCATCACGTTAGCCCGGGATGCGTATTTATAAACAGGTATCTTTTTACCGGCTTCTTCAGCGTCGAAGAAAAACTCTCCTTTGCCCTGGTTACTGCCGTCCCATACGAGACCAAATTTGCTTAACAGTTGAATCTTACTCCGGTCGTATCCTTTAATGGCTTCTCCTATCATTTGTTCGCTGAGTCCGAAACCGTAAAACGGTGCAGTGTCCAGCGTTGTAACACCATGGTCGATAGATGCTTTTACGGATGCGATAGAATCTTTCTGTTCGTTACCGCCCCACATGTTACCGCCGATAGCAAATGCACCGTAAGTAATAGTGGATAATTCCAGGCTGGTGTTTCCTAATTTTCTATATTCCATTGCTTATATTTTTTTAGTGAGATAAATGGCTGGAGCCTCCTGTAATTTGCTTTCTGCCAAACGGCCGAATTCAACAATATAAGGTTGCTGCCCATGGAGGTCAAGCCCTTCCTGGCTTTCCCATATTTCGTAGAAAACAAATACGTTTTCATCTGCGGTACCCTGGTGAAGATCATATTGCAGACAGGCTGCTTCTTTCCTTGTTTCTTTCACCATATGCTGTAATACTCCCCTCACTTCCTCGCGGTGTGCAGGCTTTGCTTTAACGATGGCGGTTAAATAAATACTCATGATAATTGTTTTTCAAAGGTGATAGCAGCTTCCAGGTGTTGGAGATAGCCTTGGCGATAATTGGCCAGTCGCTCCGGGGTGGCATTTTTTTCCAGGTCGTGGAAATGGAATCCTGGTACCCGGTCCATGCCAACAAACTGGTTCATTTTATGAAAGCCAAACAGTACCCCTTCATCTACCGAATGTTGTTCGAAAAATTCACCGGGCAGGGTAAATGCTGTTTCCGGCGCATTCCAACTGGTGGTGACCATATATTTCTTTCCCTGCATCAGTCCGCCGGTGCCATAATTAATAGCAGGATTTTTCCGGCTCCTGCCATCGCTGGCGTACATCCCGTTTTGATGGCCGGCCGTAAACACGTCATCAATATATTTCTTTAAACGGTTAGGCACCTGGAACCACCAAATGGGGAAATGATAGATGACGAGGTCTGCCCATTTAAAACGTTCTACTTCTGTCATTGGGTCAAAGTCATCGTTGATATTTATTACCTGGTATTCCAATTCCTTCCGGTCCAGGAATTCTACGGTCCAGCTTGTTAACGTATTATTAAAAAGCCCGCCAGAGTGGGCAAAGACTTGTCCTGCGTTGATAACGAATATATTCATGTCTATAATTTTAATTATTGATACTGCAAATTTCTATCACTTTTATATATCACACAAATAACTTAAATTGTACCTTTGTATCATAAAAATTATAGTTATGCGATGGAACTTAGAATGGCTCAGAACATTCAACGCTATATATGAAACTGGAACTTTATCTGCCGCCGCGCAGGAACTCAATATTTCCCAGCCGGGAGTGAGCCTCCATTTAAATTCGCTGGAAGCTTTTACTGGGTATAAACTATTTGACCGCTCTGCGAGAAGAATGGTGCCTACAGAAAAAGGGAAGATCCTGTATAATTATATATTGGATCCTTTAAAGAAACTGGAAACAGGAGAACAACACTTTCATAAACGTTCCCAAAATGAACGTGTAACCATCAGCGTAGGCATGTGCTTTGAAACGTTTCAATATACCCTGGAAGAGCATGTTGCCAGCCTGCCCTTCAATCTCATCATCAAATTTGGAGAATACCCCCAGATGCAACACGACCTGGACAATGGGTTGCTAGACCTCATCATTACCCCGCAAAAAGGGAATCAGCCTAACCTGCAGTACAGGCCCTTCTCCAAGGAAAGGATTGTGTTGATTGCCGGCAACAAAACTGATACCACTGAACTGGAAGAACTATTGCAACAGGATAAAATGAAGGCAGCCACCAAACTATTAAAACAACAACTCTGGTACAGTACGGCCGCCGATATGGACCACCTGAAGAACTTCTGGCAACAACATTTTGGGGAGCATCCTGATTTTAGTCCCAACTACATCGTGCCTAATATCAGCTCCATTATCCGCTGCCTGAGCGACAACACCGGCTTTTCCATTGTACCGGATTTCTTATGCGTGGAAGCGATTAATAGCGGAAAAATTAAAATAGTATGGGAAGGCCATCAGCCACTGGAGAATACACTCCACTTCGGCACCAGGAAGAAAACCATGTACGAGAAAGAAATTGCGCAGCTGGAACAGCTGCTGGAAGAGAGGTGGGAAACTGTTGCGTAGTGAAGTATATTTGAATGCGCGGCCGCATTCGGCGTAATCATCTTCCGGCTGTTTATTTCAACAACCCTCCCGGCGTAGTCCCGAACTTCTTCTTGAAGGCACGGTGAAAATGTTGCGGATGCGTATACCCCAGCCCGTAGGCAATCTCGGAAATATTATGGTCGCCCTGCAGTATTTGCTGCCTGGCCGCTTCCAGCCTTTCATTATTGACGAAGGTAAACACACTTTGGTTAAACAGTAACCGGAAGCCCTTCTTCAGCTTAAATTCATTGAGACCACAAATCCTCGACAGCTCTCCCAGGGTAGGCGGAAAAGCCAGGTGTTCAAGCAGGTATTGGCGTGCCTGGTGCAACCGTTCTTTGTCGCCGGTACGCAATCCCTCCCCCGGATGAGGTGTACGGGAAGGCAACAGGGCTTCGCATTGCAGGTAGAAAAGTTGCAGTACCTGCGTTTCAAAATGCAAACGCCGGAGGCCTTGCGGAACAGGGCTCTCCCATACCTGCCCGAGCGCCTGCTGTAACCGGGGACTGAAGTGAGGCGTGGGTGCATGCATTACAAAAGGTATCCCCTTTTCTATTTTGGTCACCAGGTGCTGCAACTCCGGCGCATAATTGTTGATCAGCCCTATCATCTTTTCCTGGCCGATATAAATACCCAGGTTACGAAATCCCTGCCCACCGGCCAGCTCATTCTTTTCCCAGGACCGGGGATTAAACAACAGGTTGGAATAACCCTGTCTGAATAGCTGGCGGTCGATCAGCCCCTCATGTGTTTGACATAATTGCCCCGCTATAACAAAATTAAGCTCCACAAAAGCCTGTTCGTTGTAATGCTGCCAGGAGAATTCTGGTGGTCCTGCTATTACTTTCCCATCGGCAATGGCCATCTCATCGCAGAGCACGAACTTACCGGCGCCGTTTATCCCAGGCATCGGCAGACTGTACTCATGCACTTCCCCCTGGGGAATCTGGAAGATATCATTGAAGGCAACGCTATGGGCAGTAGAGGATTCCATGAGTACAAATGTAGCCGGAAACGGCTATTAAAAGGGTATTTATTTTCGTCTTATCTATCATCATCTTATTAAAATGAAATAAATAATTATTTGTAAATACGATTCTATCCTTATTTCCCCTGCCTCCGGGGAAGTACTTCAAAAATGGTACTTATTTATCCGTTTTGTGCACTCGTCCGTCCCACTCAACCGGGAATTTTGTCCTAAATATTTTATTCATGACAACATCCACTCAACAACATGTGCCGGTATTGATAGCCGGTGGTGGGGTAACCGGTCTTTCCGCCGCTTTATTTCTTTTACAACAGGGTATCCAGCCCTTGCTGGTAGAGCGCCATCGCGGCACTTCCATCCATCCCCGTGCCCGGGGATTTGATATTCGTACCATGGAATTATTCCGGGAGCTGGGCCTCAGCGAAAGCTTACGTGAGGCGGGCAAAGCATTGGGGCCGGCCTGGGGCGTACTGCGTGCCAACACGCTGGCAGAAGCCCTGGCGCCTATACAAGCAAGGGAAGGCGGCCAGATCACTTACCCCAGTCAACTGAAAGGACTGGAAAGCCTGGCGGCGCTCAGTCCTGAAACAGGCGCCCGCTGCACGCAGGACCTGGCAGAACCCATACTGCGGGCGGCGGCAGAGGAACGGGGCGCCGACCTGCGGTTTTATACCGAGATGATTTCCTTTTCGCAGGAGGAAAACTTGATAACGGCTGTGTTGCTCAACCGGGAAACCGGCGCCACCACTACCGTTACGGCCGATTACCTCGTAGCAGCCGATGGCGCCAATAGCCCCATCCGGCAGCAATTGCAATTGCCTACCACCGGCCCCGGTGTACTGGCGCACTTTCTCAATATCTATTTTGAAGCCGACATGGCGGAGCTGGTGCGCAACCGGGAGTTCAGTCTCTGTATCATTGATACACCCGGCTTAACCGGTTTTGTCTCTGCTATCAACAACAGCGATCGTTGGGCATACCAGCTGCGCTACTATCCTGATAAAGGCGAAAAAGCAACTGACTATACCACAGCGCGGCTCCTCGATATATTGCATGCTGCTTTAGGCATGCCGGAACTACCTATACGGATTATCAGCGTGCTCCCCTGGGAGATGACTGCCCGCGTGACCGATACCATGCAATGCGGCCGTATTTTCCTCGCCGGCGATGCAGCCCATGTGATGACACCCTACGGCGGCAAAGGCGCCAATACCGGCGTTCAGGACGCGCAAAACCTTGCCTGGAAGATAGCTGCTGTGTTAAAAGGACACGCCACCCCGGCCCTGCTGGAATCGTATACTATCGAAAGGCAGCCCATAGGACTTTTCAACACCCTGCGTTCCGCCACCCTGGCCGATGAACAGGGAATACTAAAAGACCAGGAAATCATGCTGCGGCAGCCGGCTGGGCTATTGAAAACGTCAAAAGAAACAGCTGGCGAAACGCAGAAAAATATGGAGGTTACCCAAAATGTAAGGACGTTGATCGGTATTCCCGACTATCAATATCCTGTTAAGGTAATTTCTGAATGCCCCCTCCTTCCGCCAGATAAAGTATTCTATGGCCTTCCAGGTACGCGGGTGCCACACCTGTGGATGGATGCAGCCCGCACAGTGTCCACCCTCGACTTGTTAAAGGGGCAATTCACATTATTTGTACATGGTGATGCCACACCTTGGCAGACGGCATTAAATGAACATGATCTTTTCGTACAGGTATACCCGTTAGCCTGTGATTTGATAACACAATGGGAAGCAACTACCGGTGCCGTATCCGGCGATGCCCTGCTGGTAAGGCCGGATGGGTTTGTAGCCTGGAGGGGGAGTATGGAGAAAGATGTACAGTTACCGCTGGCGGCTTTGTTATCCTAAATGATTTCCTATTCTTTACAATCACTTGTACGAGGAGTCAGGCATAATAACAACATAACAATTGCTGCCACGATAACAAGTGATATCAGTGCGAAATCACGTCCTAAATGTCCCGCGTCGGTAGACCGTCCCAGGAAATCGGTGATCACTGCTCCGGAAAATACGCCTCCCATGTTCATGAGTCCATAGGCAGTGGCCCTGCTCTTGGGAGGCACAAACTGGCAGAGGATGGGCATATTGTTGGCATCGAACATGCCAAAGCCTACGCCAAAACAGAAGGCTGCTGCTACCAGGAAAACGGGGGCATTGCCCAGCCCCAGGAACAGCAACGCGGGCACGGTGAGGCTCAAACCAATGGCACTGGTATAAATACGGCCTTTCAGGTTACGCTGTACCCAGTGGTCCGACAACGACCCGCCTATCACCACGCCAATAAAACAGGAAATGGCGGTAGAAATAGTGGCCAATGGTCCGGCTTCATTCATGGGCACCTGCAATGATCCGGAGAACAGCGTGGGCAGCCAGTTTTTAATTGCCCACCCCGGGATGCTGGGGATAGAAAAATACAGGAAGATAATCCAGAAAGGCAGGAGCGACAACACACCTTTTATTCCACGGAAGAACGGCGTCTTTTGGCGTGGCACTCCAGGATCGTCTGCCGGCCGGTGTTCGCGAAGGAACAGGATCAGCACCAGCGAATAGGCGATGCCGATCAGGCCAAACCAATGGAATGTTTGCTGCCAGGAAAATGCGGCGGCGATGGTAGCGCCAAAGCCTCCCAACGCCTGTCCCATATATAGCCCGGTCATATGAATGCCCACTGCCAGCGACCGTGTTCGCGTGTTGTGATAGTCAGCGATCAGTGATAACCCGGCGGGAATATATAGTGCCTCGCTGATCCCCATGATGGCCCGCAGCCAATACAGCTGGTCGAAACTGGTAGCATATCCCATCAGCAAAGTAACGGCGGACCATACGAATAAACTGCCTACAATGAGGAACTTTCGATTAACCCTGTCGGCAATAATGCCCGACACGGGCGACATCAGTCCGTAGATCCAGAGGAAGATCGCCATCAGCCTGCCGAAGTTGGTAGCGCTTTCCAGCGCTGGCAGCTGTTGCTGGATGGCCGGCCGCATGGTAGCCAGCATCTGCCTGTCGAGATAGTTCAGCAATGCTACAAACCACAACAATGCCACTACGATCCATGGATAATACTTGCCGTTCTTCATAACCTTTGATGGTGTGTTGAGTGATATCAGTGCAATATTTTGGTGGCTGTTAATACATGCGGCGTCCGGGTGCCGGGCCTCACCTCTCCTCCCGGCAATACCAGCCTGCCATTCCAGTCGACCAGCGTAGTAGTAACCGGCGCCCAGTAGCTGCCATTAGGATTCGCAGGCGCGTCGGCGTTATGCTTTGTTATCATGCTGCCTTGTAGTTCCCAGCGATCACTCACGGTATTATAAGACAGGATGGCATCAGAAAAACCGGGATGGTGTTCCCGCAGCTCCGCAGCCTGGTCGGCATGCCTACCATCATCCCCTCCAAAAATGGTGAGCTGATGAGCGGCTGTTTCCCAGGCGGGCGTGGGCGCGGCCACCACAGGTGCGGGCAAGTCGCTCACCCGCTTCCAGCCGCCGGCTGGCTGATAACGATAAGCATCGCTCAGGTATTTTCGTTTGCCATGTTCCAGCGCGGTACCGCTAAAGAGGTAAAAATCCTCCCCCTCGGTTCCTGCCACAGCCAGCATGCGCGCCGGGCCGGGCCAGGATGGTAATTGCTGCCAGCGGGGAAATGTATCTAACTGGGAAAGATCCAGCATATAAAAATCATTCACCGCAGCCTGATCAGCAGGAGCATGTAGTCCACCGGCAACGTATACACGATTTTTGGTCATAGCCCCGCAAGTATTGGCCAGTGGCGCGGGCAGCGCCGGTAAAGTATCCGTTACGATAGTCCCATTCTGCCAGCAGAGCCGGAATACATCGGGATAATGTCCATCGGCATTACTGCCCCCGATGCAGATCAGTCCCTTCCCGTCGGAAACGGAAACACCATAACCCAGTGGCCGTGGCAGCTTACCGGCCAGCTGCCACTTTCCACCGGGTTTATCCAATATAAAGATATGATCGTACCAGGTTTTCTTTCCTCCATTCCAGGGCGTACCACCATGGGGAAAATTGCTACCGCCGGCCACTATCAACACACCGTTAGATGTGCCGGCAAAGGAGCCCGCAAATCCTGTAGGGTCGGGAATCGGCGGCAGGGTATCCCATTGTAGCGGGAGCTCCATTGCTCCCGCCCCTGGGTTGCTACAGTTTTCGTTCATCAAAAAAGATAAAGCCATTATTATAAAAAAATATTTGTGCATGCTTTCCGCTTATGTTGTGGTTACATTTTCCAACACTTTAGCAAAACCAATTTCCCGGAGATAGCTGTCAATTTCCTCCACCTGTGCGCAACCAAGTGCCTGCAATGGCAGGCGGCAAGGTCCCAGGTCTCTACCCAGCAGTTTCATAATGGCCTTTTGCGCAGGGATAGGCGAATGCCATCCCAGGCATTGAATCATTTTTACCGCCTGGTATTGCAGCTCCCTGGCCGCAGCGATATCGCCTTTATTGAAAAGCTCCATGACCCGCAGGTACAAAGGCGCCGCAAAGGTATAAGTACTACCAATGGCTCCTTTTGCTCCTACCGACAGTGCTGGCAGCAACAGCTCATCATAACCAAAAAGGATATCGAACTTACCGTCTTTATAATTTAAGCAGGCCTGGTACTCATGCAGTGTGGCGGCCGTATACTTGATACCGGCCAGGTTGGGTATCCGCGATTCTCCCAGCTGCAGGAATTCCAGCGGGTTTACCGCCACCCCGGTGATAGCAGGAATATGGTAGTAATAGAATGGCAGCGATGGTGCAGCCGCAGCAATTTCCGCCATGCAATCCACCATGATGCGGGCGGAACCTGGTTTAAAGTAAAACGCCGACACGGCCGAAATAGCATCGGCACCTGCCTGCTGTGCATGCGCCGCCAGCCTGCGCGCCTCCACAATGGACGCATGTCCCACATGCACCATTACCAGGCAACGTTTATTTACTGCCTTCACATAGGCGTCAACGATAGCCATACGTTCTTCGGTAGTCAGGTTGGGCCCTTCCCCGTTGGTACCGCAGATAAATACGCCTTTGATACCCTGGCTAACCAGGCTATCGACGAGGCCTGGTACCAGCGAAAGGTTAAGAGAACCATCTTCATTAAATGTGCTGAACGTAGCAGCGATCAATCCTTGTACTCTCATGGGTTATTACTTATTTTTTGCTTGTTTGCTGCAGCCACGTCGTATTGAATTTCTTTAATACCAGGCTATAGTTGAATCCTTTGTTTTGTTGTGTATTTGTTTCATAAAGACAGTATATCGTACCATCCGAACCGGCGGCCATATCGCTGTAGCCAGCAGGCCCACTGTCCAGCACCTGGTGTACGTTCCAGGTATTACCCTCATCAAACGATACGCTGGCAGTGAGGTTGGCACGCGGCTGTTTTTCTATATTCCTACTGTCGGGATTAACAAAAACCAGTGCCGGCTTACCCTCCGGACGCCAGTCCTTTACACGCACAATGCTGGCCATGCAGGTGGGGTCAAACAACGCTGACTCATACCGCACCGGGCTCCAGCCGGAAATGCCATCTTTGCTTTCGCTGAATGCACGGCGTTTCACGGGAGCAGGGTTACGCATACTCAACAACACGCGCTGATCCGATAACTCCACCGGCTGACTTTCACTCGGATTGGGCATGCGGGCAGAAGAATCGGCCACAATAGCGCCGCTGTGCCAGGTTTTCCCGTGATCATCACTGTAAATGGTGGCCACACAGGAAGGACCATGACTTCTCCTGGGCGTGAGCCTGCGGGAATTGGCCAACCAAACAGCCGCCAGTAACCGGCCAGAGCTCAGTTGTATACCGTGGCCTGGACCGGGGGCCAACACATTCCAGTTGTATGCCGGTTTAAACTGATCGTATACGGCGGTGATGTTTTCCGGCTGCGACCAGGTTTTCCCGTCATCTTCTGACCGGATGTACCATGCGTCTTTGTAATCTTTCTGGTACAACAGGTGTACCACGCCCTTGTCGTCGACAATCGGCGTGGGATTTCCTGCCGGGCCCTTGCGGCAAGTATCGAGTATATGGATCTCGCTCCAGGTCTTTCCCCCATCGGTACTGCGGCGCATCACCAGGTTCATATTTGCCCAATCGCTGGCAGTCCCTATCCTTGCTTCACAAAAGGCCAGGAGGGTTTGCTTCGGCGTCAGCACAAGGGCAGGAATCCTCATGGATGCGTATTGGCTATCCGGCTCAAATACAACGTGTGATTCATTAATGATATGATCCGCAGCGGTGCGGGTAGTACGGCAACCGCCTACTATAGCAGCGGCGACGATCATCAAAAAGAACCACCTGATCTTTACTATTTTCATCTTGGCGTGATTAATATTATTTATAACCATCTGTTTGTGTCATATCCGGGTTGTTGGCCAATACAGTGGTATTCACCGGCCAGAACAACGGCGTGGTTTTACCTTTCAGATTGGGCACGTAGTTGTATACATCCATGATGCCTGCTTTATGAAAGCGCACGAGATCAAACCAGCGTTTGTTCTCAAAGAACAGTTCGCGGCCACGCTCATCCAGGATCTCCTTCTCCAGCGCAGTTTTCGTCATATCGCCTGCATATGCCGCTATACCTGCTCTTAATTTTACATTATCCAGGTATTTTTTACTGTTATTTACGTCATCCAGCGCAGCATAGGCTTCTGCCTTCAACAAGTACAGATCGGCCAGGCGATAGATGATCAGGTCGTTATCAGCATATCGATCATCTGCATATACCGTTCCGGGATACCTGGTGATCCAGCTGATTTTTGGACCCGAAGCGTACATATCAGCGATCCAGGTGTAAGGAATGCGCTTGTCGGCCGGGCTGGTAAACAACGATTTCGACAAGGGACTGATCTGGTATGCACCCTGACCATTGGTCGAATTTTTCACATATGGAATCTGTTCCTTGTTAGTAGCCCCTTCCAGTACATCTTTAAAAGGTAAAGCATTCTTCGCATAGTTGCCACCGGGTGTTTCATCTTTATTGTAATAAGCAGCTATCAGTACTTCACTGTTGGCCGCAGCCCGCACGCCAGTTACTTTGGCAAAATCTGCCTGGAGTGATACGCCGGTACTTTCTGCTTCTGTGATCGCTGCCACTGCAGCCTGCAAATCTGCTGGTCCGCCACCGGCCACCCTGGCCTTCCACAACAAAGCATCGGCTTTCATGGCCATCACACTGCCATAGGCAAACCGGTATTTGGAAGGATAGCTTGTTTTCGAAAAGTCAGTCATCCCTGTAAACTGCGCGGTAGCTGCATCCAGGTCGCTGAGCACCTGCGCGATCACTTCAGATGCACTGGCCCGTTTATGCAACACTACCTGCTCATCTGTGATGGCTTCCAACACAATGGGCACGCTACCGAATACACGCAGCAGGTGAAAATAAAAATAAGCGCGCAGGGCCAGCGTTTCACCCACTATCTTCTTTTTCAGATCTGGGCTGGAAGCAAAAGCAAAGCCCTGGATCTTCTCCAGCAGGAGGTTACAGTGACCAATGCCACGGTACCATTCGGAATAATTAACCGCACCGGAGGAGGGCGACAGTGTTTGCGACCAGGCCACCGTGAAGCGGGAGTTGGTAGCAGAAATCAGCTCCTCGCTCCTTTCAGTACCATAGGTAACGTTGTTGGCTATACTACGCATCACCGTGTAGACCCCTACTACATTTGGCTCAAAGTCGCCTTCACTGCGGAAAAACACCTGGTCGGTAATCTGCGATTGCGGCTTTACTTCCAGTAGTTTGTCGCAGCTAGTCAACAGCAATGCCAGGAAAATTATATAACAGCTCGTCTTTTTCATACGTCAAGTTTTTAGATGATAGGAACGGCATCAGAACCGGAGGTTGGCGCCCAGTGAAAATTGTCTCGGCCTGGGATAACCGCCGGGATCAAATCCGCTGTAGATCTCAGGATTCAGTCCCTTATAAGCAGTCAGGTATCCCACGTTGTAGATGCTTCCGGAAATATTAAGGCCGGATACCCGGATGCGTTTGAGGAGGGCGCCGGGCAGCTCATAAGAAAGTGTGATCTCACGTAGTGCCAGGAAATCGCCTTTTTCATACATCACAGATACATCTGAATTATAACTACTGTTGTTTCCCAGGGTGGCATTGCGGAGGTAGTTCCGTTGCCCGTAATCGTAGTCGGCAAAGGAGAAGCGGGCATATTTTTTACCTTTATCGCCCTGCTGCTTCCATACATCATCGGCCAGTGCCTGCGCAGGGGCACCTTCGTTGAAAGCGCGGCCCTGGCCCATAGAGCGGGCCAACGCGCCATTGCTGATCATATGTCCCAGGGCATAATCCATGTTAATGCGCAATGAAATGCCTTTATAGGTGAAGGTGTTCTGGAGGCCGCCCATTTTATCGGGGTTACGGTAACCGATAAACACCTGGTCTTTGGTATCAATCACCCCATCGTTGTTAACATCTTCGAAGATAAAGTCACCACCCCGCTTACCTACCTTTATACCTTGCGGAGAAGCCAGGTTGTCCTTTATTTTAGCATTCCAGGCGGCTGCTTCTTCATCTGTGGCAAATACGCCCAGCGCGTGGTAACCATAAATCGCATAGGGACGCTCTCCTACGGCCAGGCCGCCGGCTTCCACCTCTTTACCCGCGGCTTTATCGTAGATGATATCGCCACCCTGGCGATTTTTAGCGCGACCGTTATCCGGTAGATCAGTGATGGTAGTTTTGTTGAAGGCGAAGGTAAAATTGGCGTTCCAGCTGAACGACGTTGTTTTGATCACCGTACCGCCTACCGCTACCTCGATACCCCGGTTGCGCAGCGAGCCATTGTTATAGGTGATATCCGGGAACGGCGCTTCCGATGGCAGTGGTTTGGTGGTCAGCCGGTCTTTCGTGAGCTTGCTGTAGTAATCCAGCGATAGGTTCAGGCGATTATTGAAAAATCCTGCATCGACCGCAATATCGGTGGTGACGGTAGATTCCCAGCGTAGCCTGGGATTGGAAAGGCCTGCGCGAACAATGCCTGAGTTAAGCGCATAGCTGGCGGGGTTGTAATCGCCATAAGTATCGGCAATGCTAAGCCCGCTCAATCCGGCGGCCCCCCAGCTGGCGCGCAGTTTCAGGCTACTAACCTTACGGCTATGCCAGAAGCGTTCCTGGTCTATGTTCCAGCCGGCGGAGACGGATGGAAAGAACGCATATTTATTACCGGGTGCAAAGTTGGAGAATCCATCATAGCGCAGCGAGCCGCCCAGCAGGTAACGCATTTTATAATCGTAGCTGAACTGCCCGAAAAGGCTGGCTGAACGGCTTTCTCCCAATCCTGTACGGAAGTCGACCACATTGCTGACCACCTGGCCGTTTATGATGGTGGTAGGATCTTCCTCTATCGTATATACGTAGTCGTTAGCCGCCCGCTGTGAACCCATGTCTTTTTCGTGGTTGGTATTGCGGGTAAAGTTCATCCCGGCCAGTGCGGAGAAGTGGTGATTATCCTGTACGTTGAAATCGTATTGCAGCACCTGGTCCAGCATCAGCTGCCGGGAAGCATTGGTATAGTCGTCTTTCCAGCGCAGCATGGAAGGCTGGATTTCGTCGGATGGGGTAGCCTTGCGCATAAACAATTCTGTATAGTCTTCCAGCATATAGGAAAGAGACGGGCGCCAGTGCAGCCCTTTAATGATAGTAAGATCAGCGCCCACGCGGCTCACCAGTCGTTCGGTATTAGTGCGCATATCGTCGTATTTCAGCGTATGAAAGCGGTTACGCACCGTATAAAGTTCCCCTGGTGCGGGATTGCCATCATCTTTATAAATACGGATCAATGGCGTGATACGGATAGCGCGTACCAGGTCGTTCTGGTAGGCATCCACGTAATTGGGTATCACGTTCTGATAGTTGATCATGAATTCGAGCCGTAGGTTATCCGATGCGCGGTAGCCGAAATTGCCGAGTGCATTATAGCGTTGGTACCGGGTACCTACCAACACGCCTTTCTGGTTGGTGTAACCCATAGAAAAGTTATAATCCGCTTTATCGGTACCACCACTGAGTGTTACGTTATCGGTATTGCTGATACCGGTGTTCCAGAGCATGTCCTGGTAATGGTTATCTGCAAACAGGAGTTTGGTTCCCGGGTTGATGGGATCGTCCATCGTTTGCCAACCATGCGCGAGGAGGTTGTCTACATAGGCTTGTCCTTCTACCTGCACAATATTGTCATAGAGCGCAGTGAGATAGGTACTCTTTCCATACTGGCCCTTTTGCGTAAATTTCTTTGTACCGGCAGAGAAGCCACCATTATACAGCAGGTTGTTTTTGTCGAGTGCATCGCTGGTGGCGGCAACAGTGGTACGTGCCAGGCGCAGATAGTCGGCTGCGCTGAGGTAATCGTAATCCCTGGCTTGTGTTTCCCAGGTGGTACGGTGATTGAGCGTAACGGTGGATTTAGTATTCAGTTTTCCCCGTTTGGTTTTTATCACAATAACGCCGTTGGCGCCCCGGGCGCCATAGATGGCGGTGGAAGCCGCATCTTTCATCACCTGCAGGGATTCGATATCATCCGGGTTGACGTCGTTGATAGTGCGGAAAACACCATCTATTACCACGAGGGGATTAGTGCCCTCCACGCTGCCCAGCTGGGCGCCGTTGTTGTTGCCGAGGCCGGAACCATACACATTGGGCTTCGTCCCTCCGCGGATAATAATGTTGGCGGCGCCGATGCCTGGTTGTCCCTGGTTGACAGGAATAGATACCCCTGCCACCTTGCCCTGCATGGCCTGCACGGGATTAGGATTGGGATTGTTCTTCAGTTCGGCTACGTCCATTTTAGCAATGGCTGCGGTATTCTTTTTCACCGATTGCTCCGTATAACCGACTATCAGTACTTCCCCCAATTGGGAGGATGAGGTGGCCAGTGTGATGTTGATCAACGACCGGTTGTTGACCGGTACTATCCTGGCGGAATAGTTCATCATACGGAACAGCAGGGTGTCGTTACCGGAAGGTAACCGCAACGTAAAGTGGCCATCGGCGCCTGTAGCGGTGCCCGTACCTGTTTTTCCTTTTACCGCTATGCTTACTCCTATCAGCGGTTCATGCGTGGTAGCATCTTTTACGGATCCTGTTACAGTAAATCCGCCATTCTGGCCAAAGCTTTCCTTTACCCCCGATAATAGCAGGAGGCAGCAACAAAGTTTTAATAACCTCATTTGCGCGAGTTTAAATGTGATGTATAGGTCCTTTTTTCACCACAGGAACAGATATGCGCAGACACGCATTATTCCTGAACGTGGAATCCAAGTCAATTCATAACGTAAAAATAGCATTAGTAGTTATGTTCTACATAATAAATGTAGGAATTGTTTTTTGATTTCAAAATATTTAGGGAGAAAATTCCGGGGCAAAAAAAAAGCGGCGCAGGAAGCGCCGCTGTCAATATGGTTTATCGTGAGTGAACTCAGGGTTTGCTTTTCTGGTGTTGCAACCGGTCGAAGTGTGGCTGCAGGTGTGCCTGCATCCCGTCTTTGAAGTCCTTTACGGTGCCTTTGCGTAGTATTTTAACCAGGTCCTGGTGAGAAACCTTGCCGGAAACGCTCTTCCTGTTCTCCAATTTCATCACATAGCCGAAAACCGGCAGCAGGAGGTTCTGGAAACGTTTCATCGTTTCATTCCCTGTCATTTCGTATAGCTTACCATGGAAGGCAATTTCATTGCTGATGCGGAAATGCTTGTCCTTCACTTCCCGGGCCACTATCTCGTCCAGTTCATCCAGGTCGGCGGGTGTTTTACGGAGAAACAGCAGATCGGCAATACCCATTTCCAGCACCAGCCGCAATTCAAACAGGTCTTGTAAGGTAGATTCGTCCATGATCTCGGGGGTCAGCACCTTTTCAAAAGTGCCCACGATATCGGGATTTGAGATGACCATGCCAGTCTTTTTCTTCGTTTCAATGATCCCCAGCATTTTGAACCGGCTGAGCGCTTCCCGTACCACATTCCGGCTAACGCCCAACGCTGCGGCCAGCTCCAGCTCTGTTGGCAGGGGATCGCCCGGCTTAAAATTTTCCTTTGCAAAATATTCGCGCAGACTGGCTTCTACCCTTTCCGCCATGGATCTGGAAGCAATTGGCTTTATACCGTTGACCATTGGTTTCATTTTTGTACTACAATTGAACAAATTTACATAATTGGGGAGATTTTCAAAAGCAGGCAGTTCTAAATAAGTTTATAAAAATATTTAAACAAAATACCCCGATCCAAAGATCAGGGTACTTACTGGTCGATTTACAAATCGTTCATGCAGGTAATCAACTTGCGACTGTTTCAATCAGCACTATTCCGGCAAAGGCGCTAAACGGGCATTAAAATAACCAGGTTGCTCATGCTCGAGCATATATAATTTCCGGAAAACTGCGGTATGCAAAAATAAGATGGTAGCCGGCGCAAAAGCAGGGAACCAAACAAACGGGAAGATGGTCATTTCCCGGAGGTTGCCATTGGCGCCAATCAAAACAGCCACCGTCAGGAGATTGATGATATCCAGTATGCCAAAAATATTCCAGGCATAAACAGCTGCCTTTCGCCAGGGATGTTTATTGGCCACCATCCTGGCCACCGGCAACGCTAAAATAGCGGTAATGATATCCCCCAGGTCGGCTGAAAAAGCAAATTTCGCCGGCAGCAGGTGATACCCGTACAGCATGATAAAAAAGATACCAAGTACCCGGAATACATGAACGGCGATGAGCGATTCCAGGGTAATAGACCGAAGCAATGTTTTAAATAAACGGGTATTGCCAATAAAACCAAACAGGATAGCCATCAGCGGAAAACCTGCCCACACCATTACTTTGGGTGGAATGGCGTCCACATCAAACGCGCCCATTAAGGCGAATACCGAAACATAACTGAGATAAGTTACATAGAAGATAATAATACCGAGTTGGATATTCTTTGCTTTCCGCGGCGTCATACCTGCATGCAGCGCAGCCTGTTTTACCGGTTTGCTGATAAAAATAATGGAGTAGAGAAAACCTGCAATAAATAGTATAATGGCCCAAAGTGGCATGGCCGATACGTAAGTTTCCATTTGACATCGTTTTAATGATAAGACAAAGGAAAATCAAATATCCGGGCTTCTACTTCGCAAATGTCAAGAAATCAGGCAGCCCTTATTTTTTAGCAAACTCCTTTCTTATCCGGCTCAGCGAAGTATCGGCAATGCCCAGGTAAGAGGCGATATATTTTAACGGCACCTCCTGGAAAATTTCCGGGCTTGAACTGATCAAACGGCTGTAGCGTTGCTCTGCCGTTTCCTGCAGCATCGACAACATTCTTTCTTTTAACTGGCTGTACTGTTCCACGATGTTTAGCCGGCCATACTCCCGGAACTCAGGGATAGTGTGGAAGTTGGCCTGCATATCTTCATAAGTCAGGTACCAGGTTTCACAATCGGTAACCGCCTGGATATACTCCTTTGCAGGATTGCTTTTAAAGAAGGAAAGCAGGTCGGCCGCAAAAGTATGCTTCAAATAAAATGCAGTGGTCACTTCGTTACCATCAAAATCATATGTATAAGCCCTGAGTGTGCCGCTCTCAATAAAATGCGTTTCGCTGCATACCTTGCCTTCCTTTAGCAGATACTCATTCTTGCCGATTTTCATCGGCTGGAACTTCTCCACCAACTGTGCTGCTTTGTCCCGGCTCATGGGTAAGATTCTCCGGACAAACTGCATTAAATTATCCTTATCCATTACTTGTTATGTAGATTAGCTGTTAAGTAGCGATCATCTTGATGGGTAAAAGATACTGAATTTAGGGAGTCCATGTCCGCTACCCAAATGGTTTTTTGTCACATAATCGTATATTTGGCACGATGAAATGGCTTGTTTATCTGTTTTCGTTATACGTGCTGCTGTTGACCGGTGTTCCTTGCGAAGCCGATGACGATTGCTGTAGTAATTTTACAGCACTAACGGAACACCAGGAATCCGGAACAGGTAAAAACCATAAACCAGTATCTCCCTGCTCTCCTTTCTTTGCCTGTGGGGCTATTCATGCAATAGTGGTACCTGAGCCCTACAGGGCAAAACCATTACTTTTACAGCCCGTAACCAACACGCATAGCGATTACATCGAACCAGCACTACGCGATTTTCCTCCCTCTATCTGGCAACCGCCCAAACAAGCCTACACTATACAATTTTGATGACGGACGGGGGTCTTTTCCCGTAAGGATGTTTTATTGCTTAAACTTTGTATTCAGATAATGAAATTTATATTTACCATGTTGCTCTTCGTGGCAGCCAATATATGCATGGGACAACATGCGTTTACCACTGTTATAAAAAATGCCGATACTAAAGAACGTTTACCTGGCGCCACCATTTTGTTTCCGGGCCTGAAGAAAGGCGGGCAAACGGATGTTAACGGCCTTATCACTATTACCGGCATCCCCGCTGGCCAGCACCAGGTTAAAGTCAGCTTCATGGGATTTAAAGCCCGTAGTGAAACGCTGACCTTTCCGTATAACGATACCCTCATCCTATTACTGGAACCCGAAAGTGAAGAAATGGAAGAAGTGGTCATCAGTTCAACCCGCAGTACCCGAACCATCCAAAACATCCCAACAAGAGTTGAGTTCATTGGAGGAGAGGAACTGGAAGAAAAAGGAAACATGAAGCCAGGCGATATCAGGATGATGCTCAACGAGAGTACAGGCATTCAAACCCAACAAGTATCTGCCACTTCTGCCAACTCCAGCATTCGCATACAGGGACTTGACGGACGTTACACACAAATACTGAAGGATGGCTTTCCGCTGTATGCAGGTTTTTCCGGCGGATTAGGGCTATTACAAACGCCTCCACTGGATTTGAAGCAGGTAGAAGTTATCAAGGGAGCCTCTTCTACCCTGTATGGCGGAGGAGCCATCGCCGGATTGGTTAACCTGATCTCCAGAGAACCTACCGAAGAAAGGGAACTACGGTTCCTGGTGAATGGCACATCGGCCGGTGGGCTCGACCTGAGTGGCTTTTACGGGCAGAAATTTGAGAAGGTGGGACTAACCATTTTTGCTTCCCGGAACAGTAGCCGGCCTTATGATCCATCGGAAACGGGATTTACCGCGATACCGAAAACGCAACGTTATATCTTCAATCCAAAACTGTTTGTATACTTTAGTCCGCAGACAAAAATGATGCTCGGAGTAAATACTACCTTTGAAGACCGCACGGGTGGGGATATTGCGTATATTAAAGGGCATGGCGATAATATTCATAGTTATTTTGAGCAAAACAAAAGTGATCGCTTCTCCACGCAGTTCTCTTTAGACCACCGGTTCAATGAGCATAGCGGTTTGACCATTAAGAACTCAGTGAACAATTTCAACCGCACTGTTACGATACCTGGTTATGTGTTCGACGGAAAACAGTGGTCCACTTATTCAGAAGTTAACTATCATACCAATGGTGAGCGCGTGGATTGGGTAGCCGGCGCCAACTACTATACTGATCAGTTTATGGAGTATCCGAAAGACAATTTCCCTAAAAGAAATTATCTCCAGCAAACAATGGGGGCTTTTATACAAAACACGTGGAAGGCCACTGACTGGCTGCAGCTGGAAACCGGTGTTCGCGGGGACTACATTATAAATTACGGGTTTGCATTCCTGCCGCGGGTTTCTTCCCTGTTTAAATTTTCGGAGAAGTTTACCTCCCGGCTAGGTGGTGGTTTAGGCTATAAAACGCCAACCATTTTTACCGAAGAAACAGAGAAGTTACAATTCCGGTCAGTACTGCCTATCAGTTCAGATGCCAATAAACTGGAACGATCTTACGGGGCTAACCTGGATTTCAACTATCGCACTTCGCTCTCTGACAAATTGAGTTTCAGTGTTAACCAACTGTTTTTCTACACCCGCATCAATGATCCACTGTTGCTACAAAATGGAGCAAGCGGCCTTTATCAACTGGTGAATGCCGATGGCAACATTGACACCAGGGGATTGGAAACGAATGTCAAACTTGGATACAAAGATTTCAAATTATTCGTGGGTTATACCTTCACGGATGCTGTTCTGCATGAGGGCGCTGTCAAAAGGCCCAACCCACTTACCGCGAAGCATCGGCTGAATAACATACTGATGTATGAAGTAGAAGAGAAATGGAAAATTGGCCTGGAAGCTTATTATTACAGTAAACAGGCGCTGAATGATGGTACCTCCGGGAAGCCCTACTGGACATTTGGTTTCATGGCAGAGAAATTATGGGAACATTTTTCATTATTCATCAACTTTGAAAACTTTACAGATACCCGGCAAACACGCTTCGACAGCATATATACAGGAACTGTTACTAATCCGGTATTCCGGGATATATATGCACCGCTGGATGGTATTGTAGTGAATGGAGGATTAAAAATCAAACTGTAACTCAGTTTTTGGAAGGAAGGCCATGCCACGGCACGGCCTTCCTTTATTATGCAACGGACCTCCAATTACTCAATGCTGGAATTTTTTTCGATGCCATCAGTTTCAGGAGTAATTAAAAACCAGGGGGCACGCGAACCCTAAGCCCTGAAGATAATTTTCTGACCACTTACCGTTGGACACCGGAAGACGATGTAATGCTCACATCAGCGAATCGCCAGGCTTCGTCAAATGCTTGCTTAACCTCCCGTGCTTCGCCATTTTTTTTCTGAGAGATCAACGAATGATACAGCCCTATTAATGCCCATCCATTCTTTTTCCAGCTTCGCAGATCCTCGCGGTACACCTGCTCCGCCTCCCTGTATTTTCCTGCATCCAGGAGCACGGCGCCCAGGTAATGTCTGACAGAAAAGAACCAGTCCGGCGGTTCATTATAATTCAGGTTGTCCTCTATCGCCACTGCTGCACGGAGCAAAGCAATGGAGATATCCGCCTGGCGTTGTTTTGTTGCTACCTCAGCAGATAATACTTTTACGGCTATCTGCACCAGGTCGGCTGTGGTATTAATATTCCAGATGGTCAGGTGCCGGAGCGAAGTATCACGTGCGAGTGTTTCGAGGTGGCCCAATTCCTGCTGTGCCTCCTCCATTTTGTTCTTTCCCAAAAATGCCATGCCCCGCGCGTAACGCCAGATGGCCTGCGGATACACCAGGTCCTTCCCCGGTGCAGGAATAGCGAGAATGGTATCCCACATCCCGAATTTCACAGCCACGTAATACGGTATCGTGTAATAATGCTGTAGCGTACCCCATTCAGGTAAGCGCATGATATCTGTTGCCGTATGTTCCTGTAGTTTTTTGGCGGCCGCCCATGCCAGCGCCCCGTTGCCTTCCAGCGTAGCCGTAGCTGCCAGGAAATGGTAATTGTGCGGGTAATAGCCAAGCGGATATGCCCCCTGCGCATGGCAGGCAACCGTGTAAATGCTGTCTACCTCCACGGCATGTACATTGGACAGGGACCCGGCATGATAATCACCCGTATTAATGTAGATATGCGAAGGCATGTGTGTTAAATGCCCCGATCCGGGCACCAGGGTATCCAACAGCCGGGCGCTCGCCAGTGCCTTTTCAGGGGCCGCAGACGCCTCTATCGCATGAATATAAAAATGATGTGCCCCCGGATGCCGGGGATTGATTTTCATCAGGTGCTCCAGCACTGCCAGCAATTCCGGCGTCCAGGTGCGGGGCTGCTTTGTTTTCTTGTCATATAAATCCCAGGGGTGAAGATCCATCAGGGCCTCTGCATACAAGGCACCAATATCAGCATCCGCCGGATACTGGTTATATACTTTCTTCATGGCCGCGGCATAAGCTATATCCAGGGGTCTTCGATCGGAAGGCGCCGGCATCTGATACCGGGAAGCCAGCGCGTTGATCAACGCCTTTTCCTTCGGCGTACAGTGCGCTGCCAGCAACCTGGCTTTAGTTACCGCCTCATAGGCCCGCTGGAAATGATCTTCTTCCATACCCGCATTGTAATTAGGTCCCAACACATAAGCAAAGCCCCAATACGCCATGGCACAGGCAGAATCCAGCCGTGCAGCCTCATAAAAAGACCGCGCCGCTTCTGCATGGTTAAAGCCATACGCCAACATCATTCCCTGGTTGAAATAATCCTGTGCAGCGGTACTGTTTGTGGTAATCCTGAAATCGAGTCCTTTCAAGCCTTCCAGTTTAGGCGCCTTTTTGCCAGATGTATACCAGTCCTTGTCTGTTATCCTGGAAGTATAACAGGGAATATCAGGCGTCTTTTTACCCGTTGCAGGTTTGGTGCCGTTATTGCACGCAACGATGCATAAAATGGAGATAAGTGTTAGATAGTTAAATTTCATCAGGAGCTTATTTGGTGATTAACTACTTGGTAAGCCCTGCATTACTTTTTTGAACAGAATAGGTATCGTGTATTAGCCTCTGCTAAAATACAAAAGAAATATCAACCTGGGATAAATTCTTATAGCCTGCAGCTACATAGCAACAGGCGATTTACAATAGTGCTGCCCTTATTTGCTGGTTTTACTCCCGGTAAACGATAAGTTTTTCGAAAAGAATTGCAGCATTTTTTCTTCAATCCGTTTTCCTACCCGGTTGATATGGTCGCCGTCATAAATTTCGAATGAATGGGCAATGCCATATTTATTTAACTCGCCATCCAGTTTTTCGATACTCGCCGCAATACCTTTGTCCTTATCTCCTGCATCGAAGGCCACTGCTTTTAACTTCCTGATGTTGTAGATGTATTGGTCCAAATTATTCAATGGGCGATTGGCATCCCACTTATGCAGCACTTCCGGCCGCAAGTTGCCGTCTTTTATGGGAAGATCCAGGTAGAACGGAGGATTTACCGGATTAGGCGACCATGCGGCAGCTGAGGCAAAGAGCGCCTTTGTGAAAAAATCAGCCTTTTTGAACTCATCAATCGTTTTAATACTATCGGCACGAAGGAACTGTGAAGTCATCGCTGTTGCAGGTTCATCAGGAGAGTTCAGGCAACAGGGACTCAACAGGTAAACCGCCGAAAATACGTCAGGGTTCTTTTCGCCGATCCGGAAGGCGCCATAACCGCCCATAGAATGACCGCAGATCCCCCTGCTTTCTTTTGCCGGAAGCGTACGGTAATGACTGTCGACGTAACTTACCAGTTCCCGGGCAACAAAATCCTCCCAATTCCCTGTTGTAACAGAATTGGAATACATACTGCCCTGAAAAAGCGTATAGGCGTCGGGGGTAACAATAATCATTTCGTGGGCCGGATCTTTAGCAAATGCGGTATCCAGGATAACAGGCAACGTCATCCAATGTTGCTGGAATCCAAATACCTTGGCATCGTTGTCCGTATAACCGTGCAGGAAGTAAACAACAGGATATCGTTTCTTACTTTCGGATTGATAACCGGCAGGTAAATAAATGGATACATAACGGTTGGCACTGTCACCGCTGAGATTTCCATCCAACAGTTTACTGTGGATTTTTATCCGTTGTACTGTGCCGCGTGTTTTCTCTTTATATTGTGCTAAACCAGGTGTTGTATATAACGATACCAGGCAGAAGATGGCCAAACTAAAGATAGTTTTGTTTCTTATCATAATAGCTGTAATAAGGGGTTTAGTCGGTTTGAAGATACTTAAACCCGAATATAAATATTAAACGTCTTTCATACAATAATAATTTTGTCCCTTCGACAAAATATCTATATACCAATCAATCTTATTTTATTATATTCATATTATATCTGCGCCTCTATACATTTATTTCATGAAAGATTTACACCTCACCACCTTATTAAGTACAGCGGGTACCCTTCGTAGCGCCATCAGTAAAAAACTGCTCACAGGAGAAGCATTGGGTTTCGACGAGTGCCCCGGATTAGGTCCTTTGGACGACGGCCCAAAAAGGATTCAATATTTGCGGGGACTCATTTTTGACAATGGTATGAGCAACCTCTCCCACCACAGCGATGCCTTTGAAATCTGGCGTAATTTACAGCAGCGTGTACACGATCTCCCAGTTGATCGCGTAGTTATCTGGGCAGGCAGCGACGTGAATGATTATGTGTTTGTGCGTATGGTATGCTGGTGGCTAAAAACTGCTTCCGTTGACCTTTGGCTGGTGCAGCCCCCTCCACATCATGACAACTCCTGCCTTTATGTATACAGCGATACTGAACTGGCGCCCCATATTACACAGGCCAGGCAGCTGGATGCCGCCACACGGAATGAGCTGGCTGCCGAATACGAAAGAATTGTGGCCCGGCCGGAACTATTACGGGAGTGTGACGAGAACGGTCAGCTACTTTTTCTTGACCTATCCACACATGATGAGGAAATTTTAGGATACTGTCACCCAACACGATGGAGATCAGCCGTGCGGATTGTAGGGCAAACAATGGGGTTTAGCAATCCCCGAAACCCGGTGAATGAAGTTTTAGTCAGTGGAAGGATTAAGGCGCTTGTGGACGCAGGTAAATTAAAAGCAAGAGGCGATATCACTTCGATGAGGACATTTGAAGTGAAGCGGTCCAGTATCTGAAAACCAATGACATCGCCGCACGCCTTCTTCTCATCGGGTTAGTCTGAAAATAAAACAATCCCTTGCTATAATAGGCAAGCCTTATTCTCCCTTGCGGATCAAGCTTATCAATCCTTCATTTTCAATAATGATCATCCCATGGCGATCCGTAGTAATACCTGTTTTCAACTGATAAGTATACCTGGGCACATTACCTTCCATGATGGTGGGCAAGTATAAAAATTGATAATCCCGTATCCGGATAGTTTAAGCGGAGCGGTAGTCCCCTCCGCTTAAACAGTTAGTTAGTATACTTCTCTTTCAGGATCGCCCGCTCCTTTTCACCAATACCCAACTCTTTCTCAAAGAAATTTTCTACCGTACCATATTTACCTTTAATAGCGCTGAAAAAGCTATGCAGTAGTTCTGGTTTCAGTTCTAATGCCTTGCGGATGGTTTCCTCATCAAGACCGGTATTTTGCTGTAAACCCTGGAACATCCGTTTATTCATCGGCAGCAGGTATACGTTGCTGGCGGTAAAGTCGGCCTCAATGGTTTCCTGCGGTACGCCCAGTGCGTAAAGAAACAAAGCAGTAGCCATACCGGTTCTGTCGCGGCCGCCGGTGCAATGATACATGATGGATTCATTGGCAGGGAGCACCAGCAGTTTCTGGAACAAGGGTTTATAACGATCGCCCAGGTATTGGGTATTACCGTAAAACTTCTCCAGGAAATCGCCTTTCTTAATAACTGCTGCCATTTGCGCCACACCGGGGAGGCTATCGCTTCCTGCGGGGCATAAGAGGTAATCTGTTTCGGGCAACAAATGATCCGGCGCCGCAGCGGCTTCTTTCACGCCACGGAAATCAATCACCGTATGAATATGCTTTTGTTCCAGCACCCGGAGATCCTGGTCTGTTAAGTGGCTTACATCAGCAGAGCGGAATACCTTTCCCCATGCTACTTTTTTACCATCGTTTGTTTTATATCCTCCCACATCGCGGAAGTTCACCGTTCCCTGCATGCGTACTACCCGTTGAGCGCTATCAGCTAACTGCGCAAAAGTTGTTCCTGGTATGGCCATCGCCAGTACCCACATTATTCTTTTCATATTACATCGTATTTTTTGTGTGCAGTAATAGCGATGTGTTAATGGTATAAAAATGTGATCCATGTGAAGGTATTTTTCAGCAAAGGTGAACATTGTTAACAATGTGCCCGACCACGTCCAACTACGACTACGTGTATACGTATTTTCCGGTTTAAACGTACTTACTTCTATTGAAAATCAACACCTTAACATGTATTACGAAATCATTACCAAATGGGGAGATGACGGGAAGAAACGGCCATTTAACATTGCGTTAATATTGGTTTTATACTTTCGATGGCATATCCGCGCACATGATTTATGTTATTGCCATCGGAGCATTTCAGGCGTTAACCGGTGTAGCTTTACTAAGTAGCAGTAAACTGCGTAGCAAGGCAGACTACCTGCTGATCTTATTGTTGTGCTGTATTGCCACGCACCTTGCTATTAAATTCTGTATCTATTCTTTTGTGAACGACCCGGAAGTTCGTACACAGATGAATACCTTTATTGGCTTTTGTTACGGGCCACTACTCTACCTGTATGCCTGTCAGCGGCAGAATACGGCATTTATACCGGCATCGCGGTGGTATGTTTTCCTCCCATTTATATTTGGTGCGATAGGTTATCTTACGGTGATGTGCGTGCTCTTATGGTCTGCGGAAGCTGGTCATGCGGTGCTGTATTATTATAATGAATCCACCACCTGGGCCATGATGCTGCTGGGGTTTCTTTTCCCGGGGCTATCCCTCCGCATTGCAAAGCGTTTACCGGATATGCCACAGGAAAAGAAACTGATCAACTATATCAGTTATTTGTTGGGAACGATCAGCATTATTTCAATAGGATTTAAAACGGCCCAATCGCTTCACCTGCTGCATGGCCCGTATAATATTGTTTGCCGGGATATCGTATACTCCCTGCTGGTGCTCATATGCCTCATGATCATCCGCTACAAATATGTGGGTATTATGGGATCACCGCCAGCCAAAGCAGACACGCCACCCATAACAACGGAGATACCCCCTCCCCGTAAAATGCAGCTCAGTACCGAAGACCAAAAGCAGGTATTGCAATTGCTGGATGCGCATCTCCATAAAACAAAAATATATACGGATACGGAGCTTAACCTCGACAAACTTGCGCAGGGAACAGGCATCAGCAAATATCATATTTCAGAAACCCTGAACAGCTATGCCGGCAAATCGTTCTACCAATACGTCAATGAGTGGCGCATCCGGCGGGCCATGGAGCAAATCCGCTTTATGAACGAAAAGGCCTTGCCGGTGAATGTGCTGACATTGGCATATGATTGCGGCTTTAAGGCGAAATCATCTTTTAACCAGTATTTTAAAAAGATCACGGGGCTTACACCGACGGAATATATTAAATCATTGGTGGAGCCTGGTGTGACGGTGCAGGAGTAGCTCCCGGGGCCAGGTTATGACGTTATAACGCCCTGGCGAGTGTTTCAAAATATAATTGACGTCCCCAAAGCGTTTTATTGCCTATCACATAAACCCGCCTTTGCGCCCTTGTTAACGCAACATTCAGCAGATTAGGCTTTTGGGCGGCCCACGCCCTGGCTCCCTCTGCATTTGGATCACTGCCCAATATTAAAAATACTACTTCTGCTTCCTTCCCCTGGAAAGTATGGATGGTACCAACGGAAACATTTTCAATACCTCGTAACCTACTTTTGCATTCATTTGCTACTGCAACAAAAGGGGAAATAACATAGATTCTTTTCTTCCTGTCAAAACCATTTTTTAACAAGACTTCTATTTTCTCCCGCAACAATAACACTTCCTCCTCAATTACATGCCTGATACCGGAAGACCGTCCCTCCACCTGGAACCAGCAGGATGGACCAATGTATGGCGCTTCTTTGCGCTCTATGCATACTTTCACCATCTGTCCATTATACGCGATCTGGTTGGCAATCCGGAACATTGGATCATCACATCGTCTGTGTGCTCGCAGTGGAAAGCCCGTCCAAATACTTTCTTCATTATTTGTACGTATATACGTTCCCGGTTGAGATATCCTGTCGGCCAGTATTTGTACCGAGCTGCTTATGGGATTCCAGGTATCCTCCACCTGGTATTGATGATTTAACTTATACACCAGGTTCGGCGGAATCGTCAGCACCGGTTCTATCTGAAGGGGATCTCCAACAATAGCGCACCTTTGGGCGCGCCAGATGATACCTACTGCAGACTGTGGGGTTGCCTGTCCTGCTTCGTCCAGTAACAACCAGCCTAAACCATCTTTACCTATTGAAGAGAAAAGTCTGCTTACGGAGGCCAGGGTTGTAGACACTACCGGTACACAAAAGAAGAAAGTATTCCAAAAGTTGCAGGCGATAGATTCCTTCACAGTCCCCCTACCGGTAAGCAAGTCAAAAAAGACTTTTAGATTATTCCTAAACATCTTGGCGTTAGCGAGTATTGCATACTTATGCAGTTCGAGGCTTTTCAGGAATATATCGCTTCTTAGTTTATTAATTTGTTCAGATGCATAAGGGGTGCGCAGGTGTACGTCGGCTATTGGCGCAAAATAGAAGTTTTCGTCAACGAGATTATCGTTTGATATACCGTACTCCTCACTAAGTTGTGATTTAAACTGCTGATACTTTTCGACGACTAATTTTAATTCCTGCTGTCTCCTTTCAATTTCATCTTCTTTCCTCTTATTTCCAGTTAGTGCAGCTTTTATTGTTGTGCTGTTCTTTTCAAGGGCTCGTTTTTTATTGACGGCTGCAGCTTCCTCTTGGAGATACTGGTCATTAACCGCTTTCCATTGTTTGTATTGCGTCGTACCCAATAGTTTCTTCCACCAGAAAAAAGAAGGTTTTTGCAGGCCGGATAGTTTTTTTAACCGTTCAATATCCCCGATATCTTCTATTACAGCTTTGTACTGCAAGTCTATCTCCGCAAGTTCGTCTTCGAGGGATTTGCTTTCCTCTTCCAATTGCTCCAGTATATCTTCATTCTTATTATAATCTGCCAGTGCCTGGAGATAGGATTGTAATAGCTCATGAAAAGATCCTGACTTTTGCTGAAAATCTTCAAAAGCGGTTAATAATTCGCGAAGCTCGGAACGACATGCCGCATATCGCTCACGGTAAACAGGTGTTTGATCCCCGCCATTATAAACCGACCACAGTATATCCTCAAATCCTGCCGCCGCCTCCGTGGATGCCCAGAAGTGCTGCTTAAACTTATACCGGTTTTCACTATTGCCCAATGCAGCACTCAATATCCCCCACGCCTCTGTATCAACCAGCCTGGCGGCTACTGTGGAAAAATGGTCTGCCGCTGAAAATACAGTACGGTCGATGGCCGTTGCCGCAGGCAGCTCCTTGGTTATATTCTCAATAGCGGAATTATTATTACTGGCAACAACGATGCCTGTCCCCCCTGCTATTTTAGGGTTGATCGTATATGTATGCCATACATATCCATCTTCCCGGGTAATTTTTTTGTAGGCCCCAAATAAATCGGCAACATCGCAAGACAGCATCTTTTGGGCTCTTGAAACAATAATATCTGCCACCACGTCTTTTAGCAAGGTAGTTTTACCTGTACCCGGGGGACCGTTTACCCCCTGGATACCTTCTTTGGGTTGTAGTGCAAGGATACTATTAACGGCGCCAAGTTGAGCGGTATACATGCCATATTGTACCGGCGATGGCCATCGGCCAGGAGACATTAGTTTTGGATGAACCCAATTCACCAGATATTCCCTTTCGTTGATCAGATCCTGGCGATGGCCCGTATGAATGTCGGTTTGCAGATATTGGCTGAGGGAATTATTAAAATAGCCGGGATTCTCCAAAAGTTTATCCAGATCTTCCAGGTAAAAGCTATTCAGAAAATTGGTATCCGGTTGTGCGTCTTTATGCATCTCTTGTGAGAAGATACGTAGCTTTATTGGTCCTTGTACCCAATCACACAA
Organism: Chitinophaga eiseniae; assembly: GCF_012641265.1. Lineage (GTDB taxonomy): Bacteria > Bacteroidota > Bacteroidia > Chitinophagales > Chitinophagaceae > Chitinophaga > Chitinophaga eiseniae_A. Next base: position 1,861,159 of record NZ_JABAHZ010000001.1, read on the forward strand.
TCCCGCCAGGTAAGTTATTTCTTTCCTGATTCCCGCCCAGTTAACCTGAGGGCCTTTTCGCTTCTTTTGCTTCCCCCCTGCGTCTTCATCTGGCTCCTCCGATACCGGTGGCAAGTCATATCGCAGTTCAAATTCCAGCATAGCTGTATTAAGCAGCTCCTTCACATTGGCAAGGCCCTCCTTTTCTTTCAGGCATCGTAAACCGAAGATATAGGCAGCTGGAAGATAGCTTTGTTGATCAGGGCAACCGTTTTCATCCAAAGTGAGCGCCGCAAGACAAGTATAGCCAGTAACAGGTTGTTCATAATCTGCTTCAGGAGCGTTGGTCTTCAATCTCTCATAGATACAGTCTATTACCTGCTTTTTGGGAATATACCCGAAAAGCAGGGTGTGCTGCCAGGTATAATCTTGGCGGGCAGCAGCTCTGTCATTGTACCAGGACAAAGGATCTTCGTCCGATATAAACTTGAAATCCTTTTTAACATCAGGTAAATTGAAAATTTCAATGTCTCGCCAGAACTTGAGAATATTTTGTTGTTTCAATAGGGGATCATTGGTTTAAATCAGGAATAATACAAACAGTACTACCAGTTAAATTACCGGCATTTTGAAGATAGTTGAATGTAAATATACTATTTCTAAATGCAACTATTAGGGAGAGCAGGCATTAAATATGGTGTCGGTGATGGCGTAACAATTTTTTTCACTGCGGATATATCTCAGTGGTGCACCTTAATTTGCTCCTCGTTCGAACATGATCAACTCAATAACCATTTGTTTAGCTATACCTTCCTGTTCGAGTATATTATTGAAAACCGGTACCTTTTTTCTAATCTATAAACTATCCAGTGAACACCTTTTTTGCTCATCTTTCATACCACAACGATTCATGTGAACCTATTTGCTCATCTTTTAAACCACACTAACTAACGACACTTACCACGTATTTTTTTGAAAATCCTTTTTTAAACCCTCAATTTAAACCGTAATTCTATGGACCACGCGATCCACCACAACGCCCACGGGCAACAGCACCCTATTGCTGCGGCCCAGGACAATCAGCATGTAGCTGAATTACTGACACACGCACCCTGGGAAGACTACAATTCCCGGGAAACATTGGTGTCCCTGTTCCGCAAACAGGCCACCAGTACGCCAGGTAACCTGGCCGTATCTTTCAAGGGCCATTCCCTTACCTACCGGGAGCTGGATGAAAAAAGCAACCAGCTGGCGCATTACCTGCTGGCACAAGGCGTTTCCACTGGCAGCTATGTACCGGTGTACCTGGAACGTAGCGCCGAATGGGCCATCGCCGTACTGGGTATCCTGAAAACCGGCGCCGCCTACATCCCGGTAGATGCCATCTATCCCGGTAAAAGAGTGGCCTTTATCCTGGAAGAAGTGGAGGCCAAAGTGATCATTACCCAGCTATCGCTGGGCTCACGACTATTCCAGGTACATCACACCACGGTGGTTTACCTCGACAACCTCACGGTTCTCCAGGAACAGCCGGTTACTGCACCCGACCGGATGCCGGCACCAACAGACCTGGCGTACATCATCTACACCTCCGGATCTACCGGTCAGCCTAAAGGGGTGATGATCACGCATCTGTCCATTCAGCACCTGGTCTGCTGGCACAAGCAGCAGTATGCCGTCAACAGCAACAGCCGGCTATCGCTCGTAGCCGGCCTCGCATTCGACATCTCCGTATGGGAATGCTGGTCAGCCCTTCTTTCCGGAGCCGCCCTTTTTATCGCCGATAATGAGGAAAGAACCCACGCAGGACTGCTGATGGAGTTTTACCGGAGCAACCAGCTCACCCATGCCTTCGCACCCGCCGTACTGGTGCCGGAACTGATCGCGTTAAGCCGGCAAACACCCGGATTAACACTGCAATACCTGTTTTCCGGCGGTGAACAAATGAAACCCGTATTAACTGGCGGATTATCGTACCAGCTGATCGACTACTACGGACCTACCGAGTATACCGTGTACGCCACACACCGCCCCGTAACAGATGTAGACGGACAGTATTTTCCGACTATCGGTCGCCCCATTGCCAATACCCAGGCTTTTATCCTGGACCGCGAACTACAGCTACTGGCGCCCGGCGCGGTTGGGGAGCTATGCCTCAGCGGTATCGGTATTGCACAGGGGTACTTTAAAAACCCTGCGCTCACCGACAGCAAGTTTGTGCCGCATCCCTTTATGCCAGGCCAGCGATTATATCGCACCGGCGACCTGGCCCGCCGCCTGCCCGACGGCAACATCCAGTTTCTCGGCCGCATCGACAACCAGCTCAAGATCCGTGGCTTTCGTGTGGAACCAGGCGAAATAGAAGCAGCCCTGTTACTGGTGCCGCATGTGAAAAGTGCCGCGCTCATTGCGGTAGACAACAACCGCCAACAGAAACAACTGGTAGCATTTATGGTGCAGGACCATCCCAACGAACAGCAAGGCATTGCGCTTGCCCGGCAACAACTCAAACAGGACCTGCCCGGTTATATGGTGCCGGCCCGTTTTATTACCGTTCGTGAACTGCCAGTGAATGCCAACGGGAAAGTAGATAAAGCCGCCCTGGCAGCTTTGTCTGCCCAGGCTGCAGGCAACTACCACGAAGCGGATGAACCTGTCAGCGAAACAGAACGCATCATTGCAGAGGTATGGTCCGATATACTGGAAAGACCGTATATCCATCACAGTGATAACTTCTTCGATATAGGCGGCGACTCCCTGCTGGTGGCCACTGTGGTAACTAAACTGAAAGACCGCTTCGACATCAAAATGTATCTCCGTGATCTGTACCAGTATTCCGAACTACGGGCACTGGCCACAATGATCGACAACCGCGTAAAGACCGGAGACACCGGTATCCCGGAAGAAGATGTAGAACCTTATGTATCGCTGCAACAGGATGCCTGGCTGCTGCCCGACGTGGAATACCGGCAACCGTTTGATGCCAGTGTGCTGGAACGCCAGTCGGCGGTATTGCTCACCGGCGCGACGGGTTTTGTGGGTATTCACCTGCTGCAGGAACTGCTGGACAATACCACCGCTACCGTGTATTGTCTCGTTCGCGCCCGTGATGAACATCATGCGCTTGATAAAATCCACCAGGCTTTTGCGGCCTATCATATCCCGGTGCAGGAAAATACCAGGCACCGTATTGTGGCTGTGGTAGGCGATTTTGCGCAGTCATCATTGGGCATCACTGAAGAAGCTTACTGGGAGCTGGCTGCCAAAGTAGAAGTGATCTATCACTCTGGCAGTTCTGTGAACTTCATTGAGCCTTACTCTTTCATGAAAAAGCCAAATGTAGACGGTCTCCGGGAGATCATTCGTTTTGCGGCTACCGGTAAAATGAAGTGCCTGTCGCTCCTGTCCACCATCTCTGTGTATAGCTGGGGGCATGTGTTCACACACAAAACCATCATGAAAGAAACCGATGACATTTCCCAAAACCTGCTCGCGGTAAGCAAAGACATTGGTTATGTTAGAAGTAAATGGGTGATGGAAGCCGTAGCCGATCTCGCTGCTGCAGCAGGCGTACCCGTCATCACTTTCCGCCTGGGATATGCGATGTGCCACAGCCAGTCTGGCGCCAGCGCTCCCTACCAATGGTGGGCCAGCCTGGTAAAAAACTGTGTACAATACGCCTCCTATCCCGCCCTCCGCGAATTACGCGAAGGCCTTATCACGGTGGATTATATGGTAAAAGCGATCGTACACATCACCAAAAACAAGGAAGCTATCGGGCAGAAGTTTAACCTGATCTGTTCCCCCGAAACGAACCTCACACTCGAACAGTTTTTCCAACGCCTGATAGATACCTATGGTTTTAACCTCCGGCCACTGTCGTACCGCGACTGGCGCAGGCAATGGGAAGATGACAGTACTAACCGTCTCTACCCGCTGACCAGTCTTTTCAGGGATAACATGCACGAAGGGCTTTCCACGGTGGAACTATACCAGGACACTTACGTATGGCACCGCGAGAACGTGGATAAATTCATGCAGGGATCGGGCATACCGGAGCCTGTTTTTGACAAAGCTGTGCTGGATCAATACCTGCAGTATTTAGGTATTGCTGTAGCATAATATCGAAACGCCGCGTGATGCGCATCATGCGGCGTTTTTTTATCCTCCTGGTAATCATATTCTATGAAAAAATTTATAATGCCATGGCCTGAAGACTTTTTGTTTTTAAATTCACGTTCATGAACAACTTCTGGGAAAAAGTAACGAGGTATCACCCACTATCAGATGAAAGCCGGCAGGCATGGGGAAATATTATTACCAGCCGTACCTACAAACGTCATGAAACGCTGGTGGCAGAGGGCCAGGTGCCGCGGCTGGTGGCCTACGTAGTAAAGGGATTATTCTCCCAGTATTATACAGCGCCGAATGGAGATGTGGTGATCAAACGTTTTTTCCCGGAAACGTTTCTGGCAGCATCTGTAAGTGCGATGTTGACCCAAAGTCCCAGCCAGTTCACGATAAAGGCACTGGAAAATACCACCGTGTTAGTATATCATTTTGATGAATTTAAAAAGTTGACAACGCTTTATCCTGATATGGCCGCGTTGTATATCCGCTACCTGGAAATACACTGGGTAATAGAAAAAGAGCCACAGGAAATATCATTGCGCTATGATACCGGCAAAAGCCGCTACACTGCCTTCCTGCAACAATTCCCTACGCTGGAACACCGCCTGAAGCAGCACGAGATCGCTTCCTACCTTGGTATTACACCTACGCAACTGAGTCGTATACGCGCCGGGTTATAGTTTTTTTTGAAACGTCAACATTTGTAAATGTTTTTGAGGCTGGCATGGCTGAATTTTGTCTTCATAAAAATAAAATTTATGAAGAAGACAGATTACCTGGAAGACCAGCTCGCCAATAATGCCACCGTACATCACCCAGGCCAGGGAGAACGGCTGGAGATGGGAGGCGCCTCCTTTGTTTTTAAAGTGACCAGCGAAATGTCGAACAGTCACCTGGGTGCATATGAGATCACATTACCACCACATACCATTGGCGCCAGGTTGCACTACCACCGTTTTATGGATGAAACCTTTATTGTAGGCAAGGGTACGCTTACAGTATACGCCGGTGAAGATACGCATTACCTGCAACCCGGATCAGTGGTATATGTGCCACGTTTCACGCCACATGGTTTTGCCAACGACACGGATGAACAGGTTGTACTCACACTCATTTTCAATCCTGCAGAAAAAAGAGAAGGCTTCTTCCGCGGGCTGGTGGATATCCTTAGCGAGCAACCTGTTGACCCAGCCAAATATCTGAAGTTGTATAATAAGTACGACAGCTTCCCGGTGGATGTCAATAATATGTTACCGGTGAAAGATCTGCCATTATAATGCTACTTTCCGGCAAATTGCTGGCAACATTGCAAGTTACCCCACCTACCCTTCAACAACAAACAAAAGCGCCTGCCGGATGCTTCTCAACATGGCAGGCGCCAGGGTAATTATTTACAAAAGAGATACTAAACTACAGCAGCTGCAGTAACTAATGGGTTCTTTATCGGCTGCAGATCTACGCCCAGATGCTTAGCATAGTTAAAGAGTTGGTGCTGGAAACCGACCTGACCGTGCCAATCGTCGATGGTATTTTCCTTCCACCTGGAATCCAGTGCAGCTTCGAAATATTCATAGTTATTTTTAGGTTGTTGATAGCCAAACAGGAGTAAGACGTCCGCCATTTTTTGGTAGAAATCATGTACTGTCATTGGATCTTGTCCCTTTTGAGCTGGAATCTGGATAACCGTAGCGTCGGGTGTTTTAGGCTTATAAAAATCGCTGACTAACAACAGCCGTCCGGCAACCGGGAAGTTGGGAACAACGTCACGGATATTATGCAAATGCCACGCGTTGGTAATTTTAGCGTCCAGGTCATTGGCAAAATCCGCATTACCGGATGCAGGTGCTGCGAAAGTAACGAGCAACACGTTATCTGCCGTTTTAGAGAACTGCCTTTTAAGACATTCGGCAAAATAAGAGGCATAAACATTGGCCAGGTTTCCGCCGAGACTATGTCCTGTAATGATCAGCTTTTTATCGCCGTTTTTTGTCAAGAACATCAGCGCCTGTTGAAGTGACAACAGTGGCAGGAGCCCGAGGTTATTCCTCGACAATAACATTTCTGTAAAACCAGTGTAGGCCCCGGCACTAATACAAGGCATTTTATCAGCGCCGGCAGCAACATCATGACTGGTAAAAGGCCAGTATGCCAGGGCGGCATCCAGGTCTTCCAATCCCCAGTCTACAAAAACATCCAGGTCGCTGCTGAACCCGTTATCCTTGCTGACAGAGCCCCTGACAGCGAGCGCGTAAACATCTTTGGATTCGTGTTCCGCTATAAAGAAGTAATTGGGGGAAGTAACCTTGCCACTGCTCCAGGCTACACGCCAGCCCGGCATAAGCGTTTTAATGTCATTGTCCGGGTCCGCATCGCCGGCCACATTGCAAAGCCGTACCGCAATTTTCTTCAGTTCATCAGGATTGAGATTGATGTTGGATTCCATAGTAATGGTATTTTGAGTGTGAAAAAATAACCAGGGTTAATATGATTATTAAATCTGCATTGAGGGAATTACGGATAGTAATTTAGCAAAATTATTCGGATTCCAAATCAATATAAAAAAATCAGGGCAAATACCGCTTACTGAAACCCATCTATTTAAAATAGCGTTCCAGGATTAGACTTTAGACATCCGGCTATGTTCCCAGGAAAGGTGTTTAAGACTAGAGGGTAGCGTCGGCTACCCTCTAGTCTTAAACACCTTTCTTTTAAAGCTCTTCCTAAAATCTACACGGAAGGGCTCTCATCGTTACACCAGTCGCGGTACTATTTCGCTCAACTGAATACCAGGTCAACTAAACTTTTCACGAAGGCAGCTATCATTGGTGAACCGACTACCAACAGATCTATTATTTTCTTTGCCGTTCCAGCTGGTTCAAAGGTCTTTCCAATCTTGGCAGCATCGCCAGGACCAGCAGCGGCGGCCTGCGCAACCACCTCCGCATTAGCTTCTGCTAATTGCAATTGAACGGGGATGTAAAACAACAGTAATAAAAACGTATGCAGAATCCCATAAAAGCAAACTATATCAAGCCGAAAATAATCATAACCGATAGATGAATTATATGCTTTTACAAACGAAAGCGTATTCAGAGCAGCATAAAACTGACCCGTTGTTATCACGGCGAACGTAAGTATCAATGCGGCCAACACAAAATACACCTTAAAATCTTTGTTAACAGATAATAAGTCAGAAAGATATGTTGGTGCACTTTTAGCTGCAAGCAATGCCCTGGTATCACTATATGTAAAAAGCATGCCGGCTAAGCATAACGCTGCAGTAAAATAGCCCAATGAATTAATGATAGTAAAAACAGTGTGAAGATTGCGCATGAATAGTTCGTTACGTACAATATTGTCTTCATCGCTGGGCGCATTCAAAAATAAAAAATAAAATGAAACACATACAGCTATCACGATTACAGCATAAATAGCCTTCCACTTGATGGATAGCCGGTACTCTCCGCTATTCTTCCTGAAGATTATTGACAGTAAGTACGGAATTAATAAGCAATACAGTGTTGCCTGGATGACTAATGAAATTATCCAATAACCAAAGAGCGGATATTTTACCATAAAACGATCGGAATCATACGGAATCGCTGTAAGCGTAATCTTTTTACGGATTTCCTTTACCTGCAGTGTGGAATCACAGAAAACGACAGTCACAGGTTGTTGATACTGGCTTATCTCATGTCCATTCATCCTTTTAAGCAACCTTAAATCCAAAGAGTCGATACGCAGACTTTTACCGGAAAACTGCAGCAGCTCGGTGTCGTTCATCACTGCCACTCTTCCCCTGATCCTGAGTAGTGCGTCCCGTTGTTTACCGAGCAGGCTGTCTTTTAATGCCTTCAAACGTGTATCTGTCTGTGGCAATAATTGTAATTTTTGCCTTTCCTGCACCAATGACAAGACGGCGGCGGAGTCCTGCAGTGAGCTATCTATAACATTATTTAGTACCTGCCTGGGATTCCAGTTTATCTCGTGGAACTGTAGTTGTTCATTTTCACCGTTCAGAATAAGCTTAAATGCGCCCATAAATGCTATCAATCCAAGAATGACTACAAGGAGCGGCTGCAATTTTTTTCCAATTGTGTCGGGGGACGGGGTAGTACCGTTGGTGGCGGCAGGTGGATTGCCGATTACAACAGTCGAAGCATTGTTTGAGTTATCCATAGTGTATTGAGATTTTGGTTTATAAAATAAAGTAACAGGGGTAGCTTAATTTTCTGGCAAAGTAATTTTCAGATCTGGTTTGGCTCTAGCGATACCAGCACCCAGGGGCCAGATTGCTGTTGATTTGATATGACAGGTAAGGTGCGTATAGCATTCAGATATTTCAAGTTCGTGCAGGATCATTTGACTTGCCATAAGGTATAGTCTTTTTTGGGGTATAATTATTATACAGTATAGGTATTATGAGCAATGCTGCGCTCTCTTTTCAAAATGCCTCCAGTCAATAAAAGTATTTTACCCAATTTAGTTTTTTTTTAGAAATCCCCCAAAAGGATCGGTCAAATACGGTCGTTCTGCTTCCGATTTCGCACATAACTTAAATAATATTATATTTTATATATTTTTCCCTTAAATTAGGGGGGAGAGTTATATGGAGTCAATATCTGATTAGCCACATACCATCAGCCAACCATCTGTAGTAAGGCAAATTTCGTAAAGAAAAATTGTGAAAAATAATGTCGGGACAAAGGCTTCGCAATAATATTCATTTCTTCTTCGTATTTCTATTAACCACTTGCTACAATTTACAATTGCTTCATGCCCAGGAAAGAACTTTCCGGCACCTGAACATGGACAACGGTTTAATTCAAAATACAATCCTTGCCATCACGCAGGATCAGCAGGGCTTTATGTGGCTTGGCGGGAGATACGGCCTGAACCGCTACGATGGCGCACACTTTAAAGTATACAAATCCGATTATAAAGATTCCACAACACTTTCATTTGATAATGTTATATCGCTGCTGGTAGACAGGCAACATATTTTATGGGTTGGTACGAGATCCGGATTAAATAAATATTTGCCGGAAAAGGACATCTTTAAGAGAATATTTCCCGAGCCCCCGGGGACAATCGGAAGCGACATCGAATGTATTTACGAGGACCATCATGGAATATTGTGGCTGGGCACTATTGCCGGTTTGTACCGGCAGACCCTAAAAAATAGTGAGTCCTTTTTACCGGTGGAGGCACGATTTCCGGATAATAAACAACCATCCCCGTTACGCAATGAAATAAAATCGATCTGCGAAGATGCCCAGGGAAAATTATGGATAGGGAGCATGGAGGGGTTAATATGCCTGGAACAGCAAAAAAACGTATTATCCGGAAAGGTTTTTCGAAAAGAAGACAACAAAGGCCTCCAAAGCAATATGATCACTACGGTTGTTCCTGACAGACGGGATCCATGGCACCTCTGGATCGGGACAAATGACCAGGGACTTTATTCCTACGATCAGTCAACCGGCCAATTTAAAAATATTCCAATCTGCCTTGCAGCCAGGTCCAGTCTTTCGGGCAATAACATCCGGAGTATTACGTGTGATAAAAGAGGAAAGTTATGGATCGGCACATTTGATGGGCTTTATATCTATGACACACAAACTAACCAGCTTTCTCATGTCCAAAATGATCCGGATCTCAAACAGGGGCTGAGTCAGAACTCCATCTTCAGCACCTTCGAGGACAAAGCAGGGTCGATCTGGATAGGAACTTATTACGGAGGAGTAAATATTGCAGATAACATCACCACACCATTCACAGTGCACCAGTACAATAAGTACCGGTCCAGTGTAAGCAACAATGTCATCAGCTCCTTTGCGGAGGATAGCCGACATAATTTCTGGATAGGGACAGATGGAGGTGGCATCAATTATTTCAACGCCGCTACCGGCCAGTTTACCAGCTACAAGAGCCAACCAGGAAAGATCAACTGTCTTTCATCCAACCTGGTTAAAACATTGATTTGTGATAGGGAAGGAAATCTTTGGATTGGCACACATGGTGGTGGATTAGATGTATTGACATCGGCGGGGAAGCAATTTAAAAAGTTCACTTTTGAAAATATCGATACTGCAGCCCTGACGTCGGAAGTGAAATCAATCCTGGAAGATAGCCAGGGACGATTTTGGGTGGGAACACAAATGGGGCTCCGCTTATTTCAGCGCCATGGAAGCGACCTGCAGCCATTTACGGAGAATATCGATATCACCCGTGTCAGGAATAGCTATTCTGCTCATTTTATTATTGAGGATTCCAGGAAAAATATATGGGTCGCTACTGCAAGGAAATTATATATATTAAAAAATGGATCGACTTCATTTACACCTTTTAATCTTACAAAGGACAGCGTTGCCAATACCACCGAAATCAACTGTATAAAGGAAGATCACCAGGGAACTATCTGGTTCGGCACCTATTCAATAGGTCTCATCGCCTACTCTCCTAAAAAAAACAGCATACAGTCCTTTACAAAGGAGAATGGCCTCCCGGACAACAACATTCTAAGTATCGAAGAAGATAATTCCGGCCAATTATGGATCAGTACCAATAATGCGCTTAGTAGCTTTCAGCCGGAGACTGGCATATGCCGTTCATATACTGTCGAAGACGGCTTGATGACCAGTGGATTCAATTACAATTCCAGTTTCAAAGCCGCAAATGGCCAGTTGCTTTTCGGTGGCTACAATGGTTTTACTATATTTTCGCCCAAAGAGATAGCGACCAATAATCAAAAAGCCCCCCTCCGGTTCACATCCCTTGATCTATTCAACAAGCCTGTAGCAATAGGCGGACCGGACAAAATCCTGGACCGGGTAATAACCTTTAAGAAAAAGCTGGATTTCAATTACGATCAAAACGCATTCACCATTCATTTTGCACTCCTCAACTTCATCAAGCCTGAAAAAAACAGGTATATGTACAAAATGGAGCCAATCGAGAAGGAATGGAACCATAGCAACACTACGTCTGCCACTTACACGGGTCTTCCTCCCGGCCATTACACTTTCTACGTAAAAGGGGCTAATAACGACGGAATGTGGGGCGAACCACAACAAATGCAAATACAGATATATCCTCCTTTCTGGAGCACCTGGTGGGCATATTGTCTCTACTTTATTTTATTGGCCTCCATTCTGTCCATTATCTTCCGGTATTTCCTGCTCAGGGAATTAGTAAAAAAAGAAAATGCCCTATACCATGCAAAACTGAATTTCTTTACCAATATTTCGCACGAGATCCGTACACACCTTGCCCTCATTATAGGACCGATAGAGAAAATGCAATTGCGGCAAAGGGATCGGGAAGACCTCAGGCAACTTCAATATGTAAAAAAGAATTCGGATAACTTGTTACAACTGGTAGGCGAATTAATGGACTTTAGAAAAGCAGAATCCGGTTATACGCCCCTGCATGTAGCAGAAACGAATATCGTATCATTTGCCAGGGATATTTATGCCACATTCGAAGATGTTGCCAGCTCCCGCAACATTCAAACTGCATTTAATGCTTCATCTGACAATATCCCCCTCCTGTTCGACGGTAAACAGATGACAAAGGTATTTGTGAATCTGCTGTCGAATGCGTTTAAATTTACACAGGATGGCGGTATGGTAACTATGCTCATTGAGGAACAAACAACTTTGGTAGAGATAAGTGTTACAGATAACGGCCGGGGAATTGCCCATAAAAATTTAGACCGGCTCTTTGAGAATTTTTTCCAGGAGAATGACTATGGTCAGTATAATACCGGCTACGGAATCGGGCTCGCACTTTCAAAAAGCATTATAGATTTGCATAATGGGCAAATATATGTAGAAAGCGAAATGGGCGTCAAAACATGCTTTACGGTTTCCCTGCTAAAGGGATGCATGCATCTTTCAGCAACGCCAGGTCCTTTGGAAGCACGGAGGAAAAACACGCACCACATCCCGCACCTACCAGCACAAACATTGGACCCCACTGAAAGCCATCCTGTGCAGGCACCCAATGGACCGGGTGAGAATAAGTATAACATATTAATAGTAGAGGACAACCACGATCTAAGATCCTTCCTGGTTCAAACTCTTCATCCTGGCTACAATATACTTGAAAGCGCAGACGGAATAGGCGGGTTCGCATCAGCTACAACTGAGATCCCCGACCTTATTATCAGCGACGTGATGATGCCGGGCATGGATGGGTTTACACTTTGCGGAAAACTAAAACTCGATGAACGAACCAGCCATATACCCATCATCCTGCTTACAGCCCAAAACACTACCCCCAGCCAAATCAATGGACTGCAAATGGGCGCTGATAGGTATATCACCAAACCATTCAGTATTCATATTTTGGAACTTCATATGTATAACCTACTTGTATCCAGGGAAAAAATACGCAAAAAATACAGCCAGCAACAACCTGCCAGGGATAATGCAACAATCAACTCCATTGACGACCTATTCTTACAGAAAGCAATCAGTTTTATAGAGGAAAATATGTCTGCGAGCAACTTTGGCGTACCATTGCTTGCCACACACATGCTGATGAGCCAACCCATCCTCTATAAAAAGATCAAGGCGATTACCGATATGTCTGTTAACGATTTCATGAAACAGGTCCGGCTTAAAAAAGCAGCCTCGCTTTTACGTGAAAAACGGTTTGCGGTGTACGAGGTGATGAACATGGTGGGCTACAACGACAGAAAACATTTCACCAGTGAATTCAAAAAAATGTTCGATGTCACTCCCGGAGATTACGCGAGACAATAAACCGGCAAGCGCATAATAACATTTACTACAGGGATTTCTTTTCCCCCAAATTAAGGCGTGCCCTCATGGCCGGCCTGTCCCCCCACCCACCCGGCAAAGATAACATTCAGTATCGTCCTGGCAGCATTCCTCTTAACACAATACCACAGGGCATTTCCGCTTGGGGGGAAATCCTAAATAATTGTGGGGGCAATTCTAAAAGGATGGGTACTGCGCGTTTACGCAACTGTCTAATATGCTACTTTTAGTTACGGATCAAATTGTCTGAATTATTAAAAAATTTTAAAAACAACAGATTTTCCCACTTTAAAAAAAATGTTACAACCCCTATGCATTACTATTTGAAATAAACGTCGTGCAATTGTTCCCCTGTAACCAAGTATTATCAAGAGGAGCCGTTGCTTTTGACATTTGAAAATAAAATGCGAGCAAAATGGTTGAAAGTAGAATTCTTCTTATTGAGAGCAATTATGAACTCCGGGCCTTTATCAAAATGCAGCTTGAACTGGAATATGAGTTGATCCAGGCATGTTCCGGTGCTGGTGGGGTGGACGCAGCCACCAAAGAAATACCTGATCTCATCATTGCAGATGTAGATTTACCTTCTGAGAATGGGCTGAACATTTGCCGGCGGCTTAAAAATGATAGTCGGACAAAGCATATCCCCATTATCGTTATTTCCGGGCAGTCAACGCTGACACAACAGCTCATGGGACTCAACAGCGGCGCCGACTTGTATCTCACCAAGCCATGTAATATCCGGATTCTACGCAGTTACATACATAACCTGTTACAAATGAAACACACCTGGAGTGAGCATTTCAAACACAAAAAACACATGAATGTACCGGAAGGGATGATTTGCAAAGAACAGGGGGCATTTCTTGGACAGCTGAAAGAAATAGTAGAAGCCAATATTGGCAATTCTGCATTTACTACCCAAAAACTGGCCAGGGAAATAGGAATAAGCAGATCTGTCCTTTATAAGCGGCTTAAGGAAACATCCAGTAGTTCTCCCGCAGAGCTTATTAAATTATTGCGACTCCAAAAAGCAGCGATCATGCTCTTGTGCCAGGATAAAAAGGTAGTGGAGGTTGCCTGGGAGGTAGGATTTAATGAATGGAAATATTTCAGTAAGGAATTTAAGAAACACTTCGGCCAATCGCCGGTAAAATTTACAGCGGAATTACGGGCAAGCATACAGGCCACTAATCATGGGCTAAATGCCGTTAATGCGATGAGTATTTCCTGAATTGGTTCAAAATGAGGAAGAGGCGGTTATCTAACCGCCTTTTTCATTTTAAGACTCAGGCATAATGAAAAACGTATTGATTCCACCAACGGATACCACCGCCACCTTGGCCATATTCATTCTGGAATTTACGCAATGCCACTAACACATTATTCTGCGCACTAATGCGTAGGCACCAGATGCCGGAAAGAAGCTGTCTTCATAACGGTATAATTGATGAATAATCTCCCTATCCCGATCCTGGGGAAACTGGTTACCATTTGATATTAATCTGCATTTACAGAAAGCCCAGGCCGGGTAGAAGACATGTTAAACAGATTTTGGTTGATCTCCCAGGAGGGAGTTTACATTGTTCAAAAAATATAATCCCAGTACTCAATGACTTCATTCAAAGATATACCCGCGAGAAAAAAAGAGGGTCTAAATTTGTGCTCAAATTGGGGTACTTTTGTCTACAGGTTTACAAGATTTGCGATGAGCTCAAAGGTATCTCTGACATTCAAACCATTTACATAATTTTCTTCCGTAAAACATCAAATCCCGCTAAGCCAGGCTTTCCGAACATTTCGTTGTAGTGGCGTCAAATCCTTATCAGGCATCATTTTCATTCTATAGGCTTCGGTAATAGTTTCCTTAACCGAAACTGGTGCCGTTAGTGTTTTCAACTCCTCCTCACCTGCATCATTCTTCCGTTTCACGACCATCGTCAGTACGTCGCCTTCCTTCCAGGCTTCACGCTGCCGATCAATTAGCTCGTAGAAATCACTCCCGGATGCAGGTTCTCCGTTTACGCTTACAATCTCATCCATCAGTTTATATCCCATTTTTCTCCCCATGTCGTCCAGGTTACTAACACCAACAATTGTCACTTTTTTCCCTGCCATAACTGCGATACCTGGTTGACCGATAGAATATACCTGCCTTTGCAAATTGGTGTGATAGTCCACACCCGCCATGGCAAAAAAATCAGTGTAAGGAATCCGCATACTACCTGCTACATACTTATTCAGAAAATCCTTTACTTCCGGGAAACTGAGCATAGCAATTTGATCGAAAAGGCTATCGTCCTCAAAGTAGGTATTGCGGCCATACCTGATGCCAAGATCATGTTTCAGTTGTCCTAAACCATAACGGCCGCCCGAAAGATGTAATAAGTAAATATCGAGGCAGGCACTGATCAGGGCCCCCTTTTCATAAACGTTGCCGTATTGATTTTTGTAGGTGGTGGCCACCTCCTTACTCATAACAGTAAATGGCAGCGTATCATTATATTTATTGTAAGATTCCGCTATTTTTTTTGTCAGTGCTTTAAAAAATTGTTTATAATCTGTGAGGCCGTATAATTCCTGCAGGTGATGCGCATCATATTCTGTAGTGCCTTCGTAGAGCCACAAATGCTTCGACAAAACAGGTACCTGATAGTTGAACTCCCTTATTTCTTTTGAGCTGATGGAAAGAGGAGTGATAATATGGAAGAACTCATGAGCCGAAATACTTACGATCATGCTTTTCATCTTAGATTCCGGCATACTGCCCAGCGCATAAAAGGAAGAGTAGTTATGCTCGAGAGCACCCTGCATTGGCGCCCGGTTTGCAAAATTATACAGGAAAGCATATTTCTTTATCGGCAGTTTCCCTCCAAGGTAGCTCTGCGTAGCGGTGAGTAACCGCTCCATTTCCGCCACCAGCGCAGGAGCATGCTTTTTACCATCTGTAGTATAGGAGGATACCAACACCGTTGTTCTTCCCAGGTTTACGCTGGCGGTATCAGGTTTACAGTACATAATAGGTGAATCGTATAAGTCGTGAACGCTTCCCACCGAAAACAAATCTGAGCTGTCACTGGTGTTAACAGCTTCCAGTGCTGATGATCCGTAGAATCCTGTTGGCTTAATAAATTCTACCTGAAACGCAAGATTCTCCATATTTTCAAAATAGCCGAAAAATCCTGGGGCATTAATTGAAAAATTTTCACCCGCCTCAATACTCGTTCCTCCCATTGGATAAATACCTAAATCCTTAGGCTGATGCCAGGTATCTTCCACCGTATAGGAGATACTATCAAGATTTAATGCTTTGCTGATTTTCCAGGAATTGGCACCCTCTTCATGCATTACAGGCAACTCCTTTCCTTTGCTGTCATACGCTTTCAGGTCGAAAACAAGGCGACCAAAGTTACTGAATTGATAGGTACCAGGAATGATGGCAGGCAAGCAAAAACTGACGTCCCTTTTATTCATTTTAGGCGTCCGCAATGTTACCAACACTGAATGCTTACCCGCTTTTGTAAGATCAACTTTGTACTGATAGGATTGCTGAGCGAGCGCTGAAACCACTATATTGATATAAATAAGCAGCAAATATATTTTCTTCATCAGTTATTTAGATTTTGTTTTACTTACAGGCTAACACCCAACCTCTGACAGATATACTTCTAATTATTAGATATCTGCTCGACAATATATCCTTTATTGCGCAACAGCTGTATCAGGCCATTTTTACCCGGAATATGTGCAAACCCAATAGCAACAAATACTGAACCTTGCTTCATTTTCGCCTCCAGGCGAGGCACCCACAAATTGTTACGCGCGTTGCGGGTAAACTTCAGCCAGGGATCGTCCGGTTTTGTTTCCCCCTCAATAATTCTGTAGAGCTGTGCAGCTTTCTGTTGTTTGTAGAGTTCATACATATTCTGAATAGAGTTCTCACTCACCGTTGTTGCTGGATTGGCATTCATCTTCCCCATTGCACGTAACAGCATCACAGCCTGGTCCCTATAGGGTACGCTGTCCAGGTATCCCATCTGCTCCTTATAGGAAGAGAACCCGCTGCAGGGTTTGTAAAACAACTTCGCCAGATACTGCAACTCTTCTTCCATGCTACTGGTCTTGTCGCCCTCACATACAAATGATTGCCTTGCACCGATCATACCAAGCAGCAGAACTGGTTTCATTTTTTTGGCCAGAGGCAGTATTAAGCCCCTCATAGGATGCGTTTCGAAGTAATTGTTGACGGTATCCGATTCTTGTGGCGACAATAAGCTATCCAATGTAATACCTCCAGTCATCATATTGTATTGCATGGACTGTTGCGCCAGCACATTGGGGTCTGCTTCATATACTTCAAAGATTGCCTCATCAGCAGATATGATTGTTTTTTTCAGTGTTGCGGGCAAGAGGGTATTCAAATCCGCTTTACAAACCAGGTGGGTGGTGCCAAACAGGTAGGAAGACTTTGTTAGCCCGTTGCCACTTATTCTCCAAAGTAAACTATTCTGCATGGAGTCTGTAGCCTGCTGCGCAACCGCAACAACCGAGCATAAAATCATTACGCAATTCAAAACGAAATAGCGACCGGTAATAAATCTCATATATAAATATTATGTATTATAACTATATACCTTCTAGCGTTCCTGAACTTTTAATATCTTCTTCATCGCACGTTTCTTTAATTCCCCCTTTGTAGCGGCAGCAAGCCTTACTGCATCGCAGGCATTAACAATGCCGCCTGTGATGCAAATCTCGGATAGCTTTACTTTCGCAGGCACTACACCGTTCTTTCTTTTGGCGCCGGGTATATTAACTGTCTCCTGCGGTTTTAGCACAGAATGTTCAATGATGTATTTTACCTGCCGCGCTGATAACCGCGGGAAATATTCTCTGATCAGCGCTGCAATGCCCGCAACCACTGGTGCTGCCATACTGGTGCCATCCATAAACATGTAGTTGCTCTTTTTAGGCACAGTAGCATAGATCCTGGTGCCGGGCGCAAATACATCGACGCTTTTCTTTCCATAGTTCGAAAAAGACGCTGTTCCAAATGGCACATCGCTGGCGCCCACAGTGATCCAGTTAGCTGCCTTGTAAGTAGTATCTTCGGAAACCGGAGAAGGATAGTTCTCAGCAACGTCCAGGTTTTTCATATCATTTCCGGCTGCGTGGATCAACAGCACATCGTGGGCTTCCGCGTATTTCACCGCTTCATCTACCCAATTTTTCCCCGGTGAAAAATCTTTCCCAAAACTCATATTAATCACCCTTGCTCCATTATCCACCGCATAGCGTATAGCCAGGGCGATATCTTTATCGCGCTCATCTCCATCTGGCACTGCCCTTATGGGCATAATACGCGCTTTATCTGCCACTCCATCTATTCCCAAACCATTATTACGCTCTGCCGCGATTATGCCAGCCACGTGCGTACCGTGGCTGGGTTTACCGGCAGCAACATTTGCATTCCCGTAGTTCCTGTCATTTATATCTTCCCAATTATCTCCTACTATCTCTTTACGCCGTTTGTTCACCCTGTCAACTGAATTATACATTTCCTGTGCTAAATTCACCGTGGAATCGGACTTCACATAAACGGGCTTACGATTGGCCAGGGCTACCTTTTCCCATATTGTATATTCCTTCTGATCTGCCGCCGACAGGGATGAGATATGTGTGCTATCAAAATGTTGCCATTTGGTGCTGTATTTTTGATATGCCCTTTCTCTTTCTGTAGATTCTGTAGTAATGTTTCCGCCCTCTTTATTTCCCAAAAAATTCCACCCAAAAACGTCGTCCACATAGCCATTCCTATCGTCATCCACCCCATTTCCGGCCACCTCACGGGAATTCTTCCATAGTACGTTTTTCAGATCTTCATGGCTGGTGTCCATGCCATTATCTATCACGGCCACTATTACGGGATGAACTTTATACTTATGATCACGGATGTAATCGTATGCTTGCTGCAAACTGATACCATAAACACCGTCGGTAGCTTTATCTTTTAGGTGCCAGCCTTTTAAGTCTGGTTTTCCTGTTGACTGCGCATTTACATACTGCATCGATACAATGCTCAATAATAGCATTGCTATACTCCTGATATTATCTTTCATAAACAGCATTCGTTTTTATTCTTTTGTTTTCGCGGTGGTCATCATCAGCAAAGCATCTGCTGCCACTGCAACTTCCCTGTCCGTCTCCACTTCCTTCATCATCAATAGCTGTCCCGACACCTGGCTGGGGCTTCTTCGATTATTGTCAGCATCGGCCTGCAGCAATCGTACCGCCTGCGTTATATCCGATTTCTGCAATTTTTCACTGGCAGCCAGCAGTTCGGCAATTGCTTTCTGACGATCCATGTATTTGTTCCACTGAAGGTTTAATGGTAACTGGGATAATTTCCTGAGCTGGTCCTGGTTCTCCCGAAGCTGTTTTATTACAGGTATTGCTATTACCCGCTGTTGCAGTTTTTCTGTTACAGCCTTCAGGTCGTAGCCGGCACTCCAATTCGTATAGACTGCAGGCTGGATTTCGTCGTAAGGAATTGGGTTTGCATTGTCTTTTTCCCTGCTTCTCGTATAATCCAGGTAGTCGGGCAATACAATATCCGGTGTAACCCCTTTCAGTTGAACTGAGCGGCCACTAATACGATAGAACTTCTGGGAGGTCAGCCAGAGTGCGCCGCCCAGGGGATCGGTGTTGATATATCCGCCATTGAAATTGGGTATTTTCTCTACGATAGGCTGGTTACCCTGCACAGTTCCCTTACCAAAACTGGGAGCCCCGATAATTATGGCTCGTTTGTAGTCCTGCATAGCAGAACTGAATAATTCTGATGCAGAGGCGGAGCCGCCGTTTACCATTACTACCAGGGATCCATCGTAGATGGTCTTACCATCGATATCCCTGTTGTCATCTATTTTGCCATCTTTGTCCCGGATCTGTACCCGTGGCCCTGCGGGAATGAAGTCGCCAATCATTTGTGCAACATCCATAAAAGATCCACCTCCATTATTACGCAGATCAATGATAACGCCATCTACCTGTTCATGCTTCAATTTCTTCATCTCCTTTCTGATATCCATGAAGGCGCCGTTATAAAACATGGGGAACCTGAGGTAACCGATTCTTTTCCCATCCTTTTCCACTATCAGGCTATTTGCTCGTGGCGGTTCCTGCGACAGTTCGGCGCGTTTCAATGCTACCGTATGCAGCGCCCCCCCTGGTTTCCTGAGATGTAGTTTGACAATGGTCCCTTCCTGACCAATAATGAGCGACAGCACTTCATTCATGTTGTGACCCGCCACGGCTTCTTTCTCACCATTCTCCTGCTCAATGGAGACAATAATGTCGCCCGCCTCCACCTGGTGTGATGCTGCTGCTGATCCACCCGGAATAGTCGCCTTCACCGTCAGGTAGCCACCTGCTTCACTCAATTGCATACCCACGCCATAATATGCAGCCCGCTTTCCATCCATGGTGGATTTCCAGGCCTGCGATTCCTCCTCCGTTTGATAGAATGAGTGCGGATCTGCGGAGTAAGGAATAGTTTTCAGGTATTGATAGAAAAACAGGCTGTCTGAGTAGCTCTTGTAATCAGCAAACTTTTTACGAATATTCTGCAACAGAATTTTTCGGACAATTTGTTCCGCCCGGACATTTCCAATTTCTTTCAGTGGCATAGCCGCCAGGCGTTCCAGCGCCAGCGATTTCAGCCACCGCGTGCATTTCGCCACCTGATCAGCTTTACTGGCCGGATAGCTGGACTGGCCCGGCTGTGATGATTGCCAGGTTTCGTTAATAGTGAAACGAAAAGGTTTATCCAAAATGTTATTACAGGTGGCCTCTGTTTCTACTATGCGCTTTCTAAATACAGCAGCAACTTTCTGGTAAAATTGAACCGGAGCACCATTCAATTCGTCGTCGATATTCATGCCTGCCTGCTGCAGCAGGGAAATATCTGGTTGGAGGAAGATGAGTTGCTCATTATCAAGCCAGTTCATGTATTGCGCATACACCTTTATAGCGAAAGAATCATCGTAGGCGCGCTGGCTATAGTGATTGGCTTTTAAGACATTGGCCACACCATGAAAAAGCTTATTGAAATCATCACCAGGTGCTTGTGCTGCCAATGCAAATGGGAGCAGAATAGCCAACACAGTAAATATTCTTATTTTGTTTTTCATTAGATTATCAGGTATTTTTCTGCAGTTGGTTACTCTCCCAGCAACTCTTTTAGTTTATTTCCCAAAGCTTTTCCTTTCAGGTCCCTTGCTACAACGTTGCCGTCCTTATTAATGAGGAAATTATCCGGTATGGGTCCAACGTTGTATAGTTCACCAACGGCGCCTGTTTTATCCCATACATTGAACCAGTTCATCCCTTCCTGCCTGATAGCCCTCATCCAGCTATCATAGCCTTTCTCCCGGTTTACGGTAACATTGATTACCTCAAACCCTTTTGTATGGTATTTTTCATGCAATCTTTTTATATTAGGTATTTCCTCCCGGCAAGGTCCACACCAGCTGGCCCAGAAATCGACCAGTACACATTTACCTTTGAAAGAATGGAGAGAAACGATAGCGCCGGAAGTATCAGCTAGCGAAAAATCAGGAGCCGGTTTACCAGTGGCCAATTTACTGATAGTGGCCAGTTTCTCCTTAATGCCTTCTCCAATCGTTATACCGGCCATCGACGCACGGAGTGCCGGGGATAACCTGTCGTACGCCAGCTGTACCTGCTGCTGCATAAGCATCCCGTCTCCCACATGCTGGCAATTTTCGCTACACATCCACAGTGCATGCAGTGACAAAGGAGATTCCGGATGCGTTGCTGCGTAGTCCAGATTTGTCTGTAGCAACGTAATCATCCCCAAGGCATTAGGATCCGCCATAACTGAATCTCTGAACGCCGCCTTCTGTACAGGATTCAGTTTCATATCCATACGTGAAATTTCCTGGAATTTGTCATTATAAGCTGTCATCAAACTATCCAGGAATAAAAAATCTGCTTGCCAGGGCAATCCTTTTACGGAGGTATTTGAAAGCGAATCAATAGAATTGAGTGTCGCGTTAGCGCCAGGAGAAATGAATATTTTAAATCTGTCGCTACCTTTTTTTGCGAAAGGCGACAGTTGCAAATGCTGCTGGTCTTTCACATATTTAGCTCTCAGCATTACATCCTGCGCCTCATTCACCGTACCTTTAAAGCTGTACTTACCATTTATTACCGTGGCGGTATCCCTGATTTTCACACCTCCATCGCCCCGGTACTGCATAAATATCTTTTCTACGTAGGGCATATTATTAAGCGTTCCATCCAGTTGGAAGGAACCACTTTGTGCCGCCACGGAGCCGGCAGCAAAACAGCCTGAGGCCAAGAGATAAAATATCTTTTTCATCGCGTACAATTGGTTTTGATTTAATGAGCGAACAATGTCTTCAGTTTATCGGATAACGCCTGCCGTTCCAGGTTCTTCGCAATTATTTTTCCTTCAGGGTTGATGAGAAAGTTCTGCGGCACACTGTTTACGTTATACAGGCGTGCTACGTTACCATCTGTTGTTACTACCTGTGTCCAGGTCAGCCCATCTTCCTCTATCGCTTTTTTCCAGGCTTTCAGCTGCGATTTGTTGTCGATTGATACACTCAGGACAGTAAAGCCTTTGTCTTTGTATTGCTGATAGAGTTTGCGCACATGGGGATTTTCGGCCCGGCATGGTCCACACCAGCTGGCCCAGAAATCAAGCAATACATACTTTCCCCTGAGCGATTCCAGTGTAACCATGGTGTTGCTGGTATCCGGCAAGGAAAATTCGGGAGCAATAACCCCTTCGGATGAGATTGAAACAGCCTGCAGCAATTGAGTATAAGGCTTCGCAATGGGCATGTTCCGCACATTGTCCGACAACGATTCGAACAAAGCTTTGGCTTCCTGGTAATCATTTACCCTTTCCCCGGTATAGATTTTCAACGCCCAGAGTGCAAGCGGTGAACCAGGGCTGTTTTTTATATAGGGAAGGAGGATATTTTTATTGAGATGCTCAGTCAGTGTTAAATACTTGTCATCAATCTCTTTCACCTTTATAGAGTCTTTCTGCCTGTCGGCAGCCGTGTAATTCGGCACCAATCCACCCTTCATGCGCAACGACGCTTCGCGGTATGTAATCACCATCGTTTCACCGCTGTCTTTTGTTAACTGCTGTTGCTGCGCCAGGTATGCATAGTCCTTTTGCCATTTTGCACCTGTACCGGTTGCATGCATGTTAGCAAAATTGTCTGCCGATTGTACTTCGACAACCCCGGAATTCAGGTACATCTGATATACTTCATCTTTTTTCGGATATTTTACCCGGCCGTATTCATTGGGGGTGTGCAGCATATTTACCCAGACCAGTTGCGGCTCCACGATCTGCCCGAAAAAAGAATACCTGCCATCCACCACCTTTATGGTATCGCTCTGCAGACCATCGGCGCTCCTGTAGCGCAGTACCACCTTATCTACATCTGCAATATTGACAGTGCTTCCATTGATCTGAAATGGGCCGGCAAACTGTCCGAATACGGAAACCGCCGACAACAGCATGACTACACCCTGCATTAATATTTTCTTCAACATATTGATCATTTGTCTTTTTACAACTGATATCGGGTTTAAGCGCACTTTCCTGCTGACCGGAAAAAGCTGGCAAACGCCTGCTACATTTTTTTAACCGTCAGTGTGGTAATGGTTGTTTTTTCGGTGGTGCCTCTACCCTCTTCACTTTCTGTCTGAATAAGGCCTTTGTCGTCGAACCTGCTTTCCAGCAACATGCCGGTAGCACGGTCAATTACTTTCTTGCCTGTTGCTGTTGACTTTGAATCGATCGTCATGCTGCTACCTTCAGGGCTGCCTGCAGATGTAACCGTTTGATTAACGTCAACAAGGATGCTTCCTGGTTCAATTTTTGAAATATTGGAATGCCTTTCAAACTTTGTGGCCATACCGCTATTGTTATTAGCATTATTCTGATCCCATTTATATCCAACTTCTATTCTGGCGTCAGCGGGAAGATCGCCGCCCAACAATTTTGGAGCAAAAGCACGTAACCCATCTTCATTGAAAAAGAACAAACCCAATTCAGGTCCACCCTGGCTATTTTCCGGCTGGATACCCGGATCTTCATCTATGCTCACCAATTTTTTGGTTGTACCGTCAAAAGTAAACGTGGTTGATTTCCCTAAGACTGTTTTCACCGGATCTCCTATCTCTCCCTCCATATCGGATGGTTTGTCTGAGTCGAATTGAACAGGAGAATTACCAGATCCTGCGGGAGGATTGGAATTAAACCGAACAGACAGATAGGTAGCTTTTACCTGGTACTTATTATTGTTGGCCGATAAAACTTCATAAACAGTGGACATTATGTTTTCAGTAGTAAATACAAATGCGCTGTCGGGGTTCTGACCACTTACACGCACCGATACCTGCTGTTTATATTCCACCAGATATTTATCCCCTTTTTTAATATTTAAAAGAAGTCCGGATTGAGCTTCGCAGATGCAGGCTGAACAAATGGCCAGCACAATAATAGCAGTTGCTTTCAGTTGCTTCAACATGAGCAGATATTTTCAGTATTTGAAAGAATATATTAAAGAGTGGGATTAACAACAAATATTATCCGCCATATGGATATATATTTCCATCCGACTCGAAAAAAAAATGCCTGTAACCCAGATTGATATCTGCACCTTACAGGCATTTATGATTAGATTTGACTATTTTATTTGCTGCCCCTATCTATTTCTGCTTTGATATTGGCAACCAAATCATCAGAATAGCTGGTTTGGCGTAATACTACCTGCCCCTTCTTATCAATTACAATATGAGTAGGAAAAGCAGTTACGGCATATTTACCTGCTATCAGCTGCGCATCAGGAATACAACGGTATTTGAATTCCGTACTTTCAAAGAATTTTGCAACTTCTTCTTTCTTATTCAGGCAGATAGAAATAAATTCTACGTTCTTATTGTTTTTGTACTGCTCCGCCAGCTTATTCAATTCAGGCATTTCTGCTACACAAGGCTTACACTGGATAAACCAGAAATTAAGCACCACTACTTTTTCTCCTTCAAAAGCTGCTAATTCAACGTTATTCCCATTCATATCCGGGGCATTGAAGTTGAATGGCTTGCGTTTCTCCCCTTTAGGCTTTTCTGTATTTGTCAGCAACTTTACGCCTTCCATGTTACCGGATTTATTGCCAGCCGCGCTACCTGGCTGCAACAGTTTAGCTGAAGCACTGAATTCTCCGCCACCGCCGCTATCGTCTACACCAGCTGATTCTTCCACGATGCCGATTTTTTCCTCTCCGCTTCCATTTGCTTTCCGCTCTTCCATGGTAGCTTTACGGTAAACAATTGCCCGGATCACCTCTTCTTCATCGATATAATAATCGTCGGCATAGGAGGTGCTGCGTTGATACTTTCTTACTAGCGGATTCATCTTTCCATCAGTGCCCAGCAGCGGAACCAAGTCTCCTTTTTCATCAAAAAGAGCCACCCTGCCCATATTTATGGCTGTAGCGCCAGCTGTTTTCCTGTCCATTTTCTTCAGACCCTTTAAGAAGTCAGCCGCCTTAAGGTTAGGGTCAAATTGAATAGCCTTCATAGCCTCTGGATCATCGGCAGCGGGAAACTCACTTGCATAATTTTTCTTTTTCTCCATTGCTGCTACCACTCCCTTTAATTGTGTCTGCTCATCGTTGCTGGCTTTACGTACCAGCATAGCCACAATCTTGCTAGTATCTCCGGCATTGGCATAAGGCACCATTACATAATCTTTTTCCGGCCGGGACGAATATTGAATAAATTGGTCTGTAGTGAGCACAGTACCGTCTTCAAAATACAGTCCTTTCCCTTTACTGAAATCAAAGCTCTTCGCCTGTTCCGGGCTCAGTTTAAATGGATTGAGCGCAACCATATTTTTCAGTGCTTCTACTTTTACAGCGGGCATGGTTCCCTGTGCCATACTTTCCTGCTGTACCGCTGCCAACAGACAAAGCGAAAATAAGAAGGCCAATGTTTTACGTTTCATTTTTGGTTTCTTTTATATTGTTATTAGAGGCTGGATTTACTCTTAGTATGTAAGAAATGTTACCATATTATTAAGAAGACGTGAAAGAATGGTAGAACTACTATTTCAACCATTTGTTTTTTTGGAAAAAATCTGTAATACACTGAAATGTATTTCCGTTCTGGCAAAGGATTGGCACCTTTCCTATAGAAAGACAGATGATGGGCTCGTAAAATCCAAATTGATTTATTAAACGCAGTTGGTAAAGGAAGCGCCCGTATTTAACGACAGGCGCTCCCTCCAATATGTTGTTAGCGGTACTCAGTATTTTGTACCAGGTTGGTATTCTCCTGCAATTCTGAAGGAGCAAAAGGGAAAACGTAATACCTGGTGGAAAACTGACGTGCTCTCACGACTGTACTGGAATTTGGCATCAGCATGAGATTACCGTTTGTTCTGTCTACCGTACCATTCAGGCAGTCGTACACATTTTTAATGACTTGCGGCCCTATCTGCCAGCGAACAATATCGAACCATCGGAGGCCTTCACCTGCAAGTTCCACTCTGCGCTCACGTCTTACGAGTGTTCGCAGGGATGCCTGGTCCGGATGAGTAACTGCTGTGGCATTGGGTAACCCTGCCCTCTGACGAAGTTTATTGATGGCATTGTATACAGATGCGTCTATTTGTCCTGCTTCTATTTTCGCTTCAGCATAAGTTAACAGTACTTCTGCATAACGGATCACGATTACATTACCACCGGTCCCCTGCAATGTTGTGGCTCCATAAGGGGTATTCCAATAGTCGTTAAGGTTGCTGAGGTATTTCTTAAAATTATAGCCGGTGATAGAATTCCCCATATCGCCTTTATAGTTGCTGGGGTTTAGGCTATAGCCATTAGCGCTACCGCCTCCGATAGGTCCTCCACCGCCACCAATGGGACCACCTCCACCACCAAACGGACCGCCACCCCCTCCGAAGGGACCGCCACTACCTGCATTCGATGGGGTAATCGGATCAAAATAGATACCATTATAAAACAGCCCGGGACGGATAATTGTGGCATCCAGTCGTCTGTCGCGATTCATATATGGCTGCAGGGGGTTATAAGATGCATCTTCCTGGATAGTTTTACCATTCAGCGTTTCAAATTCATCTACCAGGCTCTGTGTGACAGCCACCGTTGAGCCACCAACGGGTGCAATAGCATAGCCGGAAAGCGCCTGCTTAACATTGTACCCCAGTTTGTATTGAATGTCCAGCATCACTTCCCGGTTAGTGGGGCTGTTTTCGATCTGCGGCCGGAACAGGTCTTCGTAATTGGCGTATAACTCATAATTGAAGGGAGCTGTCATTAATTGGTTACAGGTAGCAATACAATCATCGTATTTATTGCTGAATAGTTCAATACGCGCTTTCAGCGCCAGCGCCGCACCGCGGGTAACCCGACCGATATCTTCCTGGCCTGGGTAGCTTACCGGTAAATCCGGTGCAATCAGCGCCAGTTCTTTGATAATAGCATCACGTACGATATCTCTTTTCACCTGCTTTTGCAGGCGGCTTTCTGTAAGTGTCATGGTGTGCAGTACAAAGGGCACATCACGGTAAAACTGCGTCAGGATGAAATACCGGTAAGCGCGCAGGAAACGGGCTTCTGCTTTCATCCTCGTTTTCAGTGCCGGGGTAACAATGTTATCACCGGCCCTGTCTACATTTTCCAGGAACCAGTTGCAGGCGTAGATTGCCTGATAGGAGTAGAGGTTAGGCCTGTTGTTATTGGTGCTGGCAGTGAGTGAACCATTGGTAAAATTTTCGTAGTTCAATGCAAATGGTCCTCCGCTAAACGCAGTTGCATACAGGGCATTATCAGTATAGCAATCGTTATAGAGAATATTGTCCGCACTCTCCCAGTTAAGATAGCAGCCATTAATGGCCGCGGTTACATCCTTACTGGTGGTCCAGAATGTTTGATCCGTATACACATCCTTCGGGGACCTGTCCAGGTAATCTTTTTTACAAGCTGTCATCAGGCTGCAGCAAAAGATTGCAGTTACCACCCGGGAAGCATATTTATGTTGATTGATAGTCATGTTTGTGAATTTTGACATTGAAAAAATCTTTATTTTCTCATATGTGGTAAGTAGCATCACTAGAAGCCAATGGTGATACCTAAACTATGCAATGT
This sequence comes from Chitinophaga eiseniae, assembly GCF_012641265.1. Taxonomy (GTDB): domain Bacteria; phylum Bacteroidota; class Bacteroidia; order Chitinophagales; family Chitinophagaceae; genus Chitinophaga; species Chitinophaga eiseniae_A. Next base: position 1,889,303 of record NZ_JABAHZ010000001.1, read on the forward strand.
GGTACTTGGATATGCGACTACACCTGCAATCCCTGAAGTTGTTTCCGGATCCAGCCAATGCCAGAAACCAGGGGCAATAACGAAAAGGTTATTCCCACTATAGTACATACGCACGGAACTCATCCTGACAACCCTGCAGGCAGATGCAGGCAGATTATATGAAAAAGTGAGATTGGCCAGTTTCACATAATTAGCTTTCTTCAGCCAGAAGTCTGAAATGGTGGCGTTAGGGTTATTTTGCGTAAAATTATTCCAGGCGCGTGGGAACTTGCCGGACGGATGATCCGGTGTCCATCGTTCCCAGTAATCTGACACAACTTTATTATTTGCATTTGCTATTTGTCCGAGTGCAGGTCCCATCAGCACATCCCTGCCTTGTTCACCACGGAATAACAGGCGCAGGCCAAAATTTTTCCACTGTCCTTCCAATGCCACGCCATATCTGAATGGGGCTACCGCCTGTCCGATTTTCACCCTATCGTACCCGTCAATCTTTCCGTCAGGTTTACCATCCGGCCCGCTCAGGTCCTTATACCGGATATCGCCTGGCCCTACCTTCGAATTCAGCACCGGAGAACCAGTTACTTCCTGTTGATTCTGGTAAATTCCGTCCGACACCAGGCCCCAGATGGCATACAGATTCTCACCTTCCACTCTGTCGCTGGCTACCGCCAGGTCTGTTGAGCGCTGCTTCACCCGGTATTCTTCGATCTTATTTATGTTGTAGGAACCATTTGCGGACACACTCCAGTTAACGGCGCCTGTCTTACCGCTGTATTTGACATCAAATTCTACCCCCTTATTATACATGCTTCCGGCATTTCCAAATGGGCTGGTCAACCCATAGTTGGCTGGTACACTCTGATAGAGCATTAGTCCGTTGGTTTGCTTATGATATGCATCCAGTGTAACACTGAGTTTGTCATTAAACAGGCGGGCATCCAGGCCTAAGTTCACTACATTCGTCTCCTCCCATTTCACATCCGGATTAAAACCATTCAAGGGCCCTACTGCCGTTTGTACCTGGTTATTGAAGGAGTAGCTGGAAACAAGCAGCTGGCGGAGATAGGTATAATATCCCACGGAACTATTTCCCAGTATACCCCAGGATGCCCGGAGCTTCAGGAAGTTCAGTGTTTTATTTAACCGTTCTGCATTTTTATAGAAATCATGGCCGGAAATAATCCAGCCGCCAGAAACTGAAGGGAACAGCTTATAGCGATTCTCTGGCGCAAAAGCGGTGGTTCCATCCGTTCTGAGTGTGGACTCCAGGATGAACAGATCGTTGTAATTATAGCGCAGGCGTCCAAAAACAGATTGCTGTACCGCTTCGAGTTCACTGCCAACAGGCGGTTGGTTTCCCTGGCCGGTAGCTACACCTGGTGTTTGTATGGCGGAGTTAAGAAACCCTTCTTTGTGAACCATCAGGTAGTCGGAATAGGCATAACCGCGCATGGCTCCTGCCATAATTCCTATTTCATGGTTGCCAAAAATTTTGCTATAGTCAGCCACCACCTGGTAAGTAAGACTATAAGACCTGCTTGTGGTTTCATCCAGCTTACCCACATAATTAGAAAGAAAAGGCGATTCCACCAGCGGTGCCCCAGCCGGCCCATTCACGTAAACTTCCATTTCACTCAGGAACGTTTTCAGCGCGCCTGTTGTATAGTTGAAGCCGAGTGAAGGTTTTACTGACAATCCCTTCAATGGAGTCCATGTTAAACCCAGGTTACCGGTGGTATTTGCATTGCTTGTCTTGTAACCTGATGGAGATTCCAGGTATGCCTGGGGATTGATCACTACTCCATTGTTGCTGTACGCCCCATTTGCCCATTTCAAAGGAATCGTCGGTGAGAAGCTAGCAAGAATTCCCAAGACGTTTCCATCAGGGGTTCCTTGTGAAAAGCCAGGACTCATTACGGGCCCAGACAATGGACTATATGCAAAACTCAATCCACCAGTCAATGCCAGTTGCTTGCTGAATTTGGTGTTAAGGTTAAACCTGGAGCTGTATCGTTCGTTTTTATTTCCAGGGATATTTCCATTCTGTTGCAGGTATTCCAGTGACAAGGAATATTTGGATTTTTTGTCCCCTCCGGATACACTGAGGTTATGCCGCTGCTGTACAGCCGGAATGCGCAAAATCTGGTTTTCCCAATTGGTATTTGGGTAATTTACCGGGTCGGAACCATCTTTAAATTTTTGAATCTGATCAGCGGTGTAAGGAGTAAGGGCTGCGCCGCCGCCACCGATGTTAAAACCACCGCCGGGAAAACCTCCACCGCCGCCGCCTGGCGCCTGCTCGTTGCCGATGGCTTCATTTACCAGTGTGGCCTGCTGCCAGGAAGGAAGGTAGCTGGGCCTGCGGGTAAAAAAAGTAAGGCCTGCGTAATAATCATAATTTACTCTTACAGCGCCTGTTTGACCCTTCTTGGTGGTCACAAGCACTACCCCATTGGCAGCACGGATACCATAGATGGCAGCAGAAGCGTCTTTCAGCACTGTAACGGACTCAATATCCTGCGGATTTACCAGGTTGATATCTCCTTCAAAGCCATCAATCAGTATAAGCGGCTGCGCGTTGCCAAATCCAAAATTATTACTGGAGGGGTTCGTGGCCTGACCAACATCGGAAGCTGTGGATAATATATCAAGACCCGTATTTTTCCCCCGAATCAGCATATTACTGTTCCTCCCACCGGGAGAATAATCCTGGGTAATATCGAAGCCGGGAATTCTGCCATTTAATATTTCATAAATGTTGGTGTAGGGCATATTCTCTACATCCTTTGCAGTAATAGTAGACACGGCAGATGTGAGATGATCTCTCTTTTGGGTACCGTAGCCCACCACTACAACTTCCTTCCCGTTTTCTATTTTCTTCACCAACGTAACGGAAATTGTTTCCGACTTCGTTGTTCTGTACTCCTGGGGTTCATACCCCACGAAACTAATGACCAAAATACCCGCTGAATTAGCAGGTATATTAATGGAGAAATTCCCTAATTGATCAGTTACCGTTCCCTGGGTTTGTCCTTTGAGGGCAACGGAGGCTCCTACCAGTGGATTCCCATCCTCATCCAACACCTTACCGGTGACGGTAATGGGTGGAGCCGGGGGGGGCTCATTCAACATATTATTGCCCCCCGGCTTTTCACCCGGCTGGTTGGTATTTGGTTTTATGATAATGGTTTTCCCAATAATCGAATATTGGAAGGGCTGGTTACGAAAACAAAGCCGGAGGACCTCATCAATTCCGGCATTTTTTACATTCATGTCTAAAGGCCGGGCTGTCTTCATCAACTGCGAACTGTATATGAATTCATAGCCGGTTTGTTTCTGAATTTCCGCCAATGCTTTCTCAAACGGCAGGTTCTTAACCGAGAGGCTAACTACCTGTGATCGCCCGGTCGCTGCTGCCAGGAGCAGTGTAGTAAGCATTAAAATAGTCGTCAACTTCATCACACGGAGTGCCTGTCTCGCTGGCAGGCAAGTTTTGGTTGATCGCTGTGCAATGCGCCAGCATGGAATAAATAGCATACCTTTGTTTTGTTAGAGCTGAAAAATTAAGCAGTCCTTCACACGATTTGTTTTATTAGAAGCTCATCTTCCGCCGGGAGTGTGACAGCACTTCCGGCTTTTTATTCGCCACTGTTTTTATTATTATATACTCTCAATAAGGTTGGCTACCTGGGTATTACCGTCAATTTTCTTCCAGTCAACTCAAACTTTACCAGGTTCGTTTCTTCCAGTATCTTTAATAGTTCCGATAAACTTGCCTTCCTGGAGATTGATCCGCCAAAATTGACCTGCGACACATCTCCCCTGAATTCGACATCTACATCATACCAACGTGCCACCTGGCGCATCACCTCCTTAATATTTGTTTCATGGAAACTGAACATCTCCTGTTTCCATGCCACTACTTTTTGTACATCCACGTCTTTCAGTACTTTGATGTCATTTATTACCTGTGCCTGCTGCCCTGGTTTCAAGACAACCGCCTGCTTATTATTCAATGCCGTTCTTACAGCACCTTCCAGCAAGGTTACCCTTATGGCCGATTCATCGTCATAGGCGTTTACATTAAAGTGTGTGCCTAATACCGTTACCTCCATATTATTCTTACTTACTTTAAATGGCATTCTTGTATCGTGCACTACTTCGAAATAGGCCTCACCGGATAACTGTACTCTTCTTTCCCCGCCGCTAAAGGCCACCGGATAGGTAATGGACGATCCGGCATTTAACCAGGCCATCGATCCATCTGAAAGCGTTATTTCCACCACTTTACTGCCTCTTGGGTTGGAAAGGGTATTATACAGACCCGATGTAGCAGTTCCAGATCCTGCCGCAGCATAAATAACCTTCCCCCCTGCTGTTTTCACTACTGTTGTATTACCCTGGTGGATAACAGTACCATCCTGCTGTTCATCCAGTTCTACCTTTTCTCCATTCGATAAAGTGATCATCGCCCTGTTTTTAATAGGAGCTACTATATCTTTTGTGGCTAATGCCCCCTTGACAGGCGCCTGTTTAGGTCGCAGTGCCCAGTAGCCCAGGCCTAGCAACATAATGAGAGATGCCGCCACCGCTATCCGTTTCCAGTTAAATTTGCGGTTGATATGAACCATAGGCGTTTGTGCGTTAACCTCTTCCAGCAGCAACCGCATCTTGGCATCCCAATCAATACCCGCCTGCTTGTTTTCGGCTTTTACTTTTTCCCAATATAATTGTAGTGCTTCTTCCAGCGGTTGATCAGTATTAGCTTCTCTAACCAGCAGCAGCAACTGCTCCAGCTCTTCCCGCGAGCAGGTATTGCTGGTATATTTCTCCACCAGCTCATTTAATTGGCTGTTTATCCCGCTATTGGAATGCATAACGATAGTATTACGGAAATTCAAGTCTTCCAATAAGAAGACGTAAACAACATCAACTACTACTACCCGTTGTTAACTTTTTTTAATTCCAGTGCAAGTAGGGCCAATATGATAGTAATCTTCAGATGACTGAACAGATAAGATTTGATAAAACGCTGAGCATCAACAATTTGATTTGCTATTGTACTTGGGGCTATTCCTAACTTTTCGGCAATTTCAGCATGACTAAGGCCTTCCTCCCGGCTCAAACGATATACTTCACGACGTTTAGGCGGAAGCAAATCTATGGCTTCCCTCAATTTTTGGTCGTACTCCTGGTGGATTAAACGACTTTCGGGGTCACTACTCTCGGCAATTTGTATATTATCCCATGTAATGTCTGTCAATACACGGCTGGTGGATGCCTTTCGGAGAAAATCAATCGACTTGTTACATGCCACCCTGAACAAGAATGCGTCCATATTTTCAATCTGGGGCACAACATCCCTCCCAATCCAGATCTTTAAGAACACGTCCATGACTAATTCTTCTGCAACCTGGGCTGACTTTACAATCCCCAATATATAATGATATAATCTCTCCCGGTATGTACTAAACAAAACCTGGAAAGCCTGTTCATCCCCCCCCGCCACCTGTTCCAGAAGTTCGCGATCCATCACTTTTCCTGATTTCTACAATGTGTAATGACTAATAAAATGAGTGCTGATACTTACATAAGTATAATCGCAATTTAATACAATTCATAGAATTGTAATGATATATCTAATCAGGCTGTTTAACGTACAAGCCAATACCACTTAAGTGTTAGCCTGTACCAACCAAATAATAAATCCCCATGCAGCCAGTTGCCGCATGGGGATTTACCGTTATACGGAGAAGCAACTCTTTCGTTGGCCGTCTCCAATATGACTCCTTACCTTCTTTTACGCCTGATCAGTATTCCAGCTCCAAGCGCCAGCAGCATTCCCGGTAATACCCATAACAAAAATATCTTCTGTATTTCCAGTCCTTTTTGTGTGATAAGAACTTTGTTGTCCTTGCCTTCTAAACGTGTAATATCCAGCGGGAATTCGCCATAGTTTAGCCAGCTGAAAAGCGATGTACTGAAAAGGAAATTGGATGTTTTCAGATCGGTACGCACCGCCGACAATTCATTATTGGAAAGGAAGTCTGCATCTCCGGCAACGATAATGCGCTGTTCTTTACCATTTACTTTCCTGGTAAGACTCAGTGCCAGCGGCACTGACCTCCGTTCATCGCCGGCAGCCACAGAAAATAAGATTCTGCCGGAGTCGGATGTCAGTATACCTTTTTTAATCCAGCTCTGGCTGGCATCAGATACCAATAGCGGCTTTACCGTAAAGGCACTGTTGCTGTCGGCGTCAAGTCCAACGGCACCAGGCATAGATATACGCAAACTGTCGTCAGCAGCATTTGCCATCACCTTGGCAAGAGCAGCAGCAGTAACCGTGGCATATGGCAGTGCCAGGTCTGGCGCCAGTTCCTTACTCGGTTGTGCAATGATACCATCCATCAGCCGTACACCCAGGCTTTGCAGTAAGGGATTGAGCATGGCCTGCTTTCCTGGTTCACCTGCAATCAGCAGGTTTCCTCCCCTGTCGATATACTGCCTGAGTTTTGCTAATACCGCTTCATTGAAAGGCTCTCTTGGATCAGCTATTACCAGGGTGGTGATATCCGCCGGAATATCGGAGGTTTGCAGGCAAATGGAGTCTACATCGAATCCCTGGTTGATAAGTGCACGTCTGAATATTGGATTCTTGTTCAGCTTCTTATAATCCCGTTCTCCCGAGTTATAGATATTGCGTTCGAATTCTCCGCTCAGGTAGGCTATTTTCGGCATTTTATCCTGCTGCAAACGTTTAAAGGCTGCGCCTATTTCTGATTCCCCAGGCATCATCATCATGTCATTGAAAATGCGGAGAAACGCGGATTTACCTTTATACTTCAGTTGTACAACAAAGCGGTTGAGCTCCGGCTTCAGGTCAATTATCTTCTTTATCTCTTGCGGCGTTTTGAATTGCTTTATATCCAGATTTTGTGCCTTTACCTTCTGTAAAGCTATCTCGTCCAGACTTTTACCTTTGTAATAGCTGAGATCTCCCTTGCTATCATCAAATGTACTGTCATAATAATTTACAAAGTGAAAGTTAATATCAGGTTTGAATCTTAAATATTGCTCCCATCCGCGGATATAATTATTCCGATAATGGGGATCGCCCAAAAAGGCAAATCTGTTTAACAGGTTGCTGTATACCGTAATTTCCAGCGGACCTTCGTCAAATCCTTTGGTGAGACGCTGCAGATCAGGTGTAAGCGTATTGGATTGTAAAGCCGTTGTATCGTGGTAAGCCGTAAGAGCGGGACGTGAACTCACATATCCCAGCACCAGTACCAATGCAAATACAACCACATACCGCATTGCTTTTACCATCACAGGCCGTGATTCCATCCCGCTTTTCAGTTTAATATAACTGAAGGATAGGAACATACCGATCACCAGAACGAAATAGATAATATCGGTAGAAGAGATCAGTCCACCCAGCATATTGCGGGTACGCCCTGCCAGCGAGAGGAAATAGGTCAGGTCTCTGACAAAATCAATATCCTGCCAAAGGGAACCAACATAACTCAGTGCAGCAATTGCAACAAAAGTACAAACGGCTGCCACCACCTGGTAAGTGGTGAGGCAGGACATAAAGAGACCAATGGCCGCATAAGTGCAAAGCAACAGGTAAAAGCCCAATGTGGCAGACAACAGTAACCCAACGTCCACTGATTGAATATTGGAGGCGCCTATCACCATAAAAATACCAACAATGGCTACCATCAACAGACTATATATCAGCATGGCCACATACTTACCCAGTACAATATGCCAGACCTTTACCGGTGAAGAATACAGCAGGCGAATAGTACCACTGCTGGTTTCCCGGCTGATAAGCCCCATGGTCAGTAGTGGAATATAGAGATAAAGCTTCTCCATAACGGTATCAAACAAGGTATACCGGTCCAGAAATATTTTCCGGGTAAGGTCCTTCAGATACTCCATAGACGGGCCACCGGATTCCTGGTAACCGAGGTGGTTCTGCAAAAGTCCCGTATAGGTCAGTCCACACTGCACCAGGAACGCGATCATCAGGAACCAGACTATCGGCGAATAGAACAGCGTACGCAGTTCGGTCTTTGCAATTTTGAAAGTCGTTTTCATTTATTACTGGAGGGAAAATTAAGATTGAAATGATTTAATGGACAATTGTTTGAAGATGGTATCCAAAGCCGTTTTATCGAAGGTGATCTCACGCAGGCGCCAGCCGTTATGGACTGCTGCTGTGGTCAGCCTTTCTGCAATTCCCTGGTCGGTATTGAAATGTATCCTCATCTGCTTTTCTGTAAGAAACTCCACTCCTGTAACACCTGCCAGCTGCAGGAACGCAGCCTCCGCCGGCGGATTTTCCAGGTGCATCACCACGCTGCGTGGCTCTACGTAATTATTAAAAGCGTCCATAGTGTCTGCAAAAACAATCCTTCCGCTCTCAATCATCCTGATATCTTTACAAAGCAACTGTACCTCTGTGAGGATATGTGAAGAAAAGATCACCAGGCAATCCTTCGCTATTTCTTTGATCAGCGCCCTTACCTCGATGATCTGATTAGGATCAAGTCCATTTGTTGGTTCATCGAGCACCACCAGGCGCGGGCTATGGATGATAGCCTGGGCAATACCCACGCGCTGCCGGTAACCACCGGAGAGATTGCGTAACAGCCGTTTACTGAAATGGGCAATACTGCAACGTTCCTTCACGGCCTCCACAGCACTCCGCACTTTGTCCTTCGGCATTTGCCGCAGGTTGGCACAGTACGTCAGGTACTCGTCTACCGTCAGTTCAAGGTGCAGCGGCGCCTGTTGCGGCAGGAAGCCCACTTCCTTTTTGGCCAGTTGCGGCTGCTCCCTCATGCTGAATCCATTGATATATACCTGGCCTTCCGTTTGGTTCAGCGTTCCACAAAGGATATTCATGGTGGTGGACTTCCCCGCGCCGTTGGAGCCCAACAGTCCTACTATACCCGTTTGATTGAACTCCATGTTGATATCACGGATCGCCCAGGTGGTGGAATACTTATGAGAGAGATGCTCAATTTTTACGATGCTGTTCATTTTATTTTTTGCTATTGATACTGTTACTTATGGGTTATTGGGCATGTCCTGATTGTACTGCAGGAAATTATACGGCAGCTGCATCACCAGGCGGTCCGGCTGGCGAAGGGTATATGCCACGGTGCTGCCATCCTTATTATACAGTGTATGCGTAAATGTTATTCCGGAAAAAAGTGGGTCTACAGAAAGACGACGCATATCGAACCAGCGGTAACCTTCCATCGCAAATTCCCGGATACGTTCTTCGATAATGAATTTGACCAGTGCTACGCGATCACCTGCCACAGCGGCGGGTACCGGTGCATCCGCAGTCGGCATACGGTGAACACGCAATATCTCCACATCCGCTACAGCGCCTGTCAGATCGTTGAGCCTCGCTTTACATTCTGCACGCAGCAGGTATAATTCCGATAACTCCAGACCATACCTCGAGTATTGAATGCCATACTTTCTCAGGCGCCCTCCGGCATTAAGTGATCCATCAGGGTTTTTGTTGGTGTACAGCTGCAAACGGAGGTCGGAGGTATCAAAGAGCGCTGCTGTTTGTGGCGTCAGCACCAGCCCGTTATTCCCATACATGTTGCCATTATAGCCACCGTTATAGTATACTTTGAAGAGCACGGATTCCGTGAGGTCAGTAAAATTATTACCAGGTCCATTGGCAGGACCAGTGTTTCTGTTGATAGGCAGGAAAGCGCCGCCGGTTCCCAACGTCTGGTTATAATCGTACAATTTCGCGCCGCCGGTTCCCAAATCATTGAAGGCTGCATTCAGCAATGGCAGGGCATCACTATAACGCCCCATAAACAAATAGACTTTACCTAATAAGCCTTCTGCTGCGGCTTTGGACATACGGGTACGAATAGCAGGATTTACAGGCAGATCAGGTATAGATTCCGTGAAATCTTTGATGATGAAGTCGTACATTTCCTGTACAGTACCTCTCTTAAAAACAGTGGCTGATACATCCGCCTGTGTGATGATGGGAAAACCCGGATCGGAGGCAGCGGTAGCAGCCAGGTATGGTTTTGCGTAAATGTTGATGAGTTGAAAATTGCACCAGGCGCGGGTAGCCCTGGCCTCCGCACGAATACTTCTTTTTTGCGCATCCGTTCCATCCGTGGAATTCATCACCTCATTGATAATTTTATTCAGCTGATACTGATTGCTGCTAAGACTCTGAAGTAGCAATGGCGGTCGCTGGTACGCATCATTCGGATAATAAACGATATCCTGCCACTGGAAAAGCCGCGTCATATGCTGCGAAACGGTACTAAACAGGCCATCTTCTGCAGCCAGGTCATCTCCCATCAATACCTCTTCCTGCCAGCCTCCCCCGCCGCGTGCCATATACAAATACGGGCTATTCATCAGTTTGTCATAATCAGCTGTAGCAGATGCCACCTGAGAGCCCAGTGGCACCACCTCCAGGAAACTTTTACTGCAAGCCGTAAAAGTCAGTGGAGTAATTATAAAGATCAGGCGATATAATAATTTATTCATTATGCTAGGTGGTTTATGATTGAATTATAGCGTAACCCTTAATCCCAGGCCATAACTGTGTTTAGACGTTGGGTAAAAATAGGTCCCGACACTTGGGTCGGCATTGTATTCCGGATCAATACCGTAATGATTCGCCTTCCATACCATGAAGTTGCTGGCCTGTATAAATACGCTGGCGCGTTGCAGATTCAAATGTTTAAGCAAATCCGGTTGAAGGTCATACGTCAGGGAAATATCACGGAGTTTGATGTAAGATGCGCTAACTACGTTAATGTCGGCATAGTTATAATAATCCATGTTTCTCCTGGTATAATCCACTGCTACGCTGGGTACATAGGAAGGCACATTGGTAAATGCTTCATCACCAGGTTTCTGCCAGCGGTCAAGAAAATTTGTCCGGAGATTGCCACCGAAATAAGCGCGGTCAGAGAGTCGGCCAGAGCTTTTGAAACTTACATTCCTGCGCATCACATGGCCCAGGTTATAAATGAGATTGGCCGACAGAGAAAAACCTTTATAGCTGAAAGTATTGGTAAGACCTCCATTGAATTTAGGCTGCGTAACACCCATATAAACCACGTCGTCGGCAGTTGCGATGTAGGGATTTTTTGTGACCTTCCCATTTGCCAATTTTATCTGAGGGTCACCCAGGCTGTCGAGTCCCGCATAGCGATAGGCGAACAATGGGCTAATGGTATAGCCGGCCACGTAGGAGGCGCCAATTCTGGTATACACCGCCTTGGTCTGTTGCGATTTCACGCCCCAGGATACCAGTTCATTTTTGTTGTAACTGAATACCCAGCGGGTGGTCCATCTGAAATTTTTGGTCCTGATGTTCTCAGAACCGAGTGTGATTTCAATCCCCTTATTAACGGCCTTTCCCAGGTTACCAGTGATCTGACTAAATCCGGTAAATGGATTTGCTGGAAGATAACTCAGGAGGTCAACGGTTGTTTTATGATATCCTTCAATGCTACCATTGATACGATTATTGAACAGCGCAAAGTCAATTCCTACATTGACGGTTTTAACACTTTCCCAGGAAAGCTTTCTGTTTGCCGGACGATTTACATCCAGGCCATCGCCGGCGATGCCACCGCTTTGTACCTGTGCATTGGGATACAGCACATCATATAGCGTTGCCGCCCCTACGTAAGGAGAATTCCCCAGGATACCGTAGGTGCTTCTCAGCGCCAGCGCATCTACCCATTTTACACCCGACAGGAATGGCTCTTTATCCATTCTCCACTTGCCACCTATGCTCCACACCGGTTTGTTCTGAGACGATACGTCACTACCGAAAAGGCTGCTCTGGTCTTGCCTCCAGCTCATGTCGAGACTGTATTTCTGATTAAAAGAGTAGCTACCCAAAGCGAAGTAGGAATTGAACCTTGATACTGTTTTGGCAATCTGGAAGATGCTACCATTCAGATAACCTGTGCCTGTTATAGTACCCTGTATTCCTTTAGACATGGTGAGATAGTCCAGCACAGGGTATGTACCCAATGACCGATTATAACCATATATACTAAGACCGGTATTATAGCTATACTGCTCCTGCGCCTCCAGGCCTGCCTGCAGGGTGAGTGCATCCTTCCCTCCCCTTGGCTGAGCAGTATACACCAGCTGATTACGCACCATCCAGTTATGCTGATCGTTATTGATGGCATTGTAATACCCACCCGTCAATGGCAGGTAGTAAACAGGTGTGGATGCAGCGGTAGGCGCCACCGTCAGGCTCAACATCGTTTTGCGCATATTGAGGCTTTTATTATCGCTATAAATATCGTAGGTACCAGGAGTTTTCTGATAGCCATAAACGCCTTCAAAACGCAGCCCTTTCCACAATTGTACCCCCACCCTTCCGTTTACATTCATCGTGAGGTTGGTGCGTTTATTATGCTGATAGTTGAGTTCATCCAGTGGATAATAATCGAGATTAATACGGCTGCGCGTCTGGTAATCCTGACGCAGGGAATCGCCATAGCCGGTCATATAAGGCATGTTAATGCTTCGGCCATTTGCATCCCGCAGTTGCTGATATGGTAGCACATCACTGCCAATACTCATGATACCGTCACTGGTGTACACTGCATCGTTCAGCGACGTGTTCAGTGTAATGCTCACTCTTTTGCCGGGGTTGAATTGTTGCGTCAGATTGAGTTTATAGGTATTATCCTGCTCGCCGGTATGAATGCCCTGCATATTTGCATAACCTAAAGACAGGTAGTAGGAATAAATGTTGTTGCCTCCGGAAACAGAAAGCGTATGGCTATGAGTGATGGCGGGCTGATAAAAAAGATTGGCCATCTGTGACCTGCCATCAATACTGGCCAGGCTATCGAGGCTCTTATTGGCTTGTTCCTCGGAAATCAGTCCACGATACTTATTATAAAGAATAACATCATGGGGAGCTACATAACCTGTGGAAACACTGGCCCATGGATAGCGTACCGGATCGAATAACTGGCGGGCAACCTGAATATACTGCTGGCTGTTGAGCATTGGATCATGTGCCCACTCCGGTCTGCTTTGAACGGTAACAGAGCCAGCATAGTCTATATTCATGCGCTGATTCTTTTTACCCTGGCGTGTTGTCACAACTACCACTCCATTTGCGGCACGTGCTCCATAGATAGCAGCTGCCGCTGCATCCTTGAGTATGGTGATATCTTCAATATCATCCGGGTTCACCGCACTGAAATCCGTAGACACCAATCCATTAATAACATATAGTGGTTCCCCGTCGAGCAACACACTACTATTACCGCGTATCAGGCTTCTTCTCGTCACTACGCCATTAGCATTTGACCTGGACCCCATATTATTAAGGCCCGACTTAACAGTGAGCCCCGCTACCTGTCCATCCAGCCGGCCAATCACATCGGTTACATCCCGGGCACCTACACGGCGCTTTACTATATCCATATCCGGCTTGGCAAACGAGCCGGTAGCCCTTTCTTTGCTCAGCTGCTGATAGCCGGTATTGTACACCGATACAGCCGACAGTTGGGATACCTGCTGTTTCAGTATCACTTTCATCTGTTCACCAAATTTCGCGGGAAGCAGCAATATTTGATAGTTGATACTCCTGAATATAAGTGTATCACCCTTCTCAGCAGGATATACAAAATATCCGTTTTCATTTGTTGGTACTGCACGATGGTCGCGCTTTGTCATGATGGTTATACCAGGCAATGCGTTTCCCTGCTCATCAGTTACCAGGCCATGAACACGTGGTACATCCTGTTGCACCTCGGCCGGGTCAGGAGCAAGAGTATGCTTCTTCTCCGCCTTCTTCCTGATAAAAACCGTTTTACCCTGGATGACAAATTCAAGGGGTAACCCTTCCAGCATCACTCCCAATGCCTTTTCCAGGGGCACCTCCTTCAGCTGTACCGAAATGGGGCCTATTCCAGCCAATGCTTCGTTGGAATAAAAAAACTTGTAACCCGTCTGCGCTGAAATGTCGGAGAACAATTTTGCAGGCAATGCTTTTCCGGAATAGCTGACTTGCTGCGCCTGCGCTGCGACGCCGACAAGTAGTAATAAAGCCAGTAGTAGCGTTGTGCTGACTTTAACGAATAGTTGGTTCTTGATTTTTTCACGCTTCTTTTGCCGCAGATGCGGGAAAATAGGGATAGTGTAACCCTTCATTTGCATACTTTTGCGAATTTGAGTTTAATAAATAAGCAGCGGGCAAGGCTGTTCAAGTTAAACGTGGCAAAAAGCCGCCGGCAGGACGCCAATCGCTGGCACCCGGTTTCTTCATTTTGTCCACAAAACTTGTATCAGGAAATTCCCCTGCTTTTAGATTTTGGTTTGTTTATAGCACTTATTATGGTTGTATGATAAGCTTATTTCCATTCTCTAAAGTATAATGTAACTCACTGGAACCCAGCCCCAGCAGCACCTGCGAGAGCGTGAGCGATCTTTCTATTTCTCCGCTGAAAGTGGTTTGAGGCACAGCACCCCGGAATTCCACGGCTATATTATACCAGCGTGCCAATTGGCGCATCACTGTTTTAATATCAGCATTTTCAAACCGGAACAGGCCATTTTTCCAGGCCATCACTGTCTTAATATTAGCAGTGGATATAGTGGCACTTCCGTCTGGCATGATTGACGCCGTTTTGCCTGGCGCCAGTAATGTATTTTCCCGTTGCGTTTGTACGCTTATTACCCCCGATATCAATGTAGCACTAAGTTGCTTTTCATCCGGATATGCATTTACGTTAAAGGAAGTGCCGAGCACCTGTATTGCAGTGTTGTTTACCCTTACTATAAAGGGCTGACTTGCGTTGGCGGCCACTTCAAAATATGCTTCACCCGTTACATCCACGCTTCTTTCTTTTCCGGTAAATGCGGTTGGATAGCGGATCGAACTGGCGGCATTCAACCAAACTTTTGTACCATCTGCCAGTACCAGCTGGAACTGCCCCTGCCTTGGCGTGCTCAATCGATTATAACTAATACCTGTTTCCGTTCCATTTGCTTCATATTGCAAACTACCATTGAGCTGGTGTACTGCCGCCACTCCCTGCCGTATCACCTGGTTACCAGCGCTGTCCAGCGTTATTGTTGATCCATCAGCAAGCGTCAATACTGCTTTGGAGGAACCGGGCTGAATATCGGAAAGCTTCGCAAGTGTATGCCCTACAGGCTTATCTCTGTGATCCATCAAGTAATAGGTGCCCATAGCCAACATCCCAACGAATATGGCTGCTGCCCATCCCCACCGACGTATAAAACGGGTACGTTGCGTAGCAGGCGCCATTTCGCGTACGATACCAACTGATTGCCTGTCGGCAGACAGTATCAATGCCAGCTCCCCCGCAATAAATTCGGAGCTCAGATTTTCAGCATAGCCTGCCTCTTCATTCATCCATGGATTCAACAAATCCTCCCAGTTGTGCTCATTTCCTTCGCCGGCAAAGCTGAACAGTTCCCCCTCTTCCGAAGCGGAGAGTTGGCCGGACTTATATTGTTCCAGTAAATAGCTAAGACGGGATACATCCATAATTTAGTATTCAATAATTAAAGTGGCGTGGGGAAAGCAAACGTACTAATCTTTTCAAAAATATTTTTTCCGTCTGTAAACCGGGATGGTATGAGATGCAGCTATGCATAAAGAAACATCCAGCAAATGAGCAGCCAGGGTAACGGATAACCTGCCCGCGCCAGGTGATCACGGATCTGCTTCAAAGCTGTTACCAATGTATTTTTCACCGTGCTGACTGACAGCGATAAATGTGTGGCAATTTCTGAGGGTTTTAGCCCCTCTTCCCGACTCAACTGATAAATGCGCCGACGCTGGTCTGGCATCTGCATAACGGCGTCCCGGACCAGCTTAGATATTTCAGCTACACTGGTAGGAACTGCTTCTGTCATTGGCTGAGCATCCATTAATGCATCCTCGTATATTTTATGCTCGCTGCGCTGGATCACCAGGTTTTTACGCAGCACAGCTCTACATTGCCGCGTTGCAATACGTAACAGCCAGCCTCTCATATTCTGGACTTCCGCCAACATGTCGCGTTGCAGCCATACCTGCAGAAAGGTTTCCTGCAGTGCTTCTCGTACATCTTCATCATTAAGGGAGAATCGGCGGACCAACGAAAATAGTTGGGGATAATAGTAGGAGAAAAATTCACCAAATGCCCGCTCACTCCCAGATGCTATCTGCAGAACGAGCTCCTTCTCATTATTTATATAGTTGGTTGACAATCCTGTTGACGACTTTCAATGGTGTAAAAATGAGTAAAAAATTTGAAGGGAGAACAAATGCCACATTTTCTATAATGAAAAGCCGGATGTGCAAATGAGCCATGCGCCTGACGCTCCCATTTACTCTAAAGGAGGCTAGAAAACAGGCTAAATATCAGCCACCAAATATATTACCTGGCAGGAGACTTGAAATCATACTGCAAAAAAAACATCGATAATGGTCAATAAAGCATAGAAATATTATTATGACGCTCAAATTTTCAACTGTTTAATAAATAATATATCAATGCGTTTGGATAGCCCTTTATAGATATTTATCTTTCTAATTTTATAGCACTTCATCAACCATCTATGCATAAATTAATCCTTGGCATTTGTTTTTATTTTATCTGTATCCAGGATACAACAGCACAGGTACTTAACGCATCAGCCAATGCTGATACAAAACAAAACAATGCCGATCTCACTGCCCTGGCAGATCCGACCATTGATACCAAGCAGCCACGTATCGACTTCTTTGCCTCGGCATCTGTGCCCTTCGGTATGGTAGCGCTGCACCCCGACACACACCAGGGCAACGGGTTGTGGAATTCAGGCTATCGTTATGAAGACAAACGTATTCTTTTCTTCGTCCATAGCCACATGGTGCAAACGCCCGGCATTGCCTGCATGCCGGTAGTAGGTAAATGCAAAGGCAACCTGGGAATTGAAGCGAATAGTTCAGCGTTTTCTCACAGCAATGAAGTCATCCGCCCCGGATATCACAAGGTTAAACTGGAGGAAAGTGGCATCACCGCTGAAATGACTGCCACCACCCGGGTAGGCATGCACCGGGAAACTTTCCCTGCTTGTGACGAAGCACATATTCTCTTTCCCCTGAGTGCCAGGCTTGCAGATGTTAGCGTATCGGAAGCATTCGCAAAAAAAATAAGCGACACCCGCATTGGTGGCTATGCTGTTTTGAATCCCACCGGACGGCGGAAGCAAACCTGCGTCATATATTTTGTTGCTGAATTTCAAAAGCCATTTGACAACTTCGCGGGCTGGCAAGGTACACAACTAGTGGAGGCCATCGATGGACAAATTCGGGGCAAAGACGCTGGTGCATACGTCACTTTCCGTCACCTGAAAGCCAATGAACAACTACGCTATAAAGTTGCCATTTCTTATGTCAGCATCGAAGGCGCCATCAAAAATCTCGAGGCAGAACTCCCGGGCTGGGATTTTGACGCTGTAGCACAAAGGGCCAAACAACAATGGAACGACTACCTTGGTCGCATCAAGGTAAGCGGCGGCACCAAGGCGCAGCAAATTAAACACTATACTGACCTGATGCACACGGCTATCGGGCGACGTATATACAGCGACGTAGACGGCTCCTACATGGATCGTGGCGGCGCTACACCGGTTGTTCGTCACATTCCGCTGAATGGCCACGGCCAACCGAAATGGAATGCCATAGATATGGACTGCCTATGGGGCACGCAATGGAACCTGAATATTCTATGGACGCTGATGTACCCGGATTATGGCAACCAGGTAGCCCAAACACTTGTTGAGTACTATAAGAATAATGGCATATTGGGCCGGGGACAATGGGGAGGACAAGAAAATTTCACGATGACCGGAGACTGCAGCACACCGCTACTGGCAGCACTCGCCAATAACGGCAGAGCGCAATTCGATCTTTCAACGGCCTATGCCGGCGCGAGGAAAAATGCATTTCCGGGCGGCGTTCGCGATCACGCCGGCTATGATTCGATTGGTACAGGCGGCGGTTGCGACTGGTATGTTAAATTGGGCTATGTACCGGTGGAAATAGAAAAGCGCGGAGACGGCATGCACCGTGGCGGCTCAGGCATGACGCTCGAATACGCTTACCAGGACTGGTGCCTGGCTCAATTAGGCAGGCAGCTGGCAAAAAATGAAGATGCCAAGCTCTTCACCCTTCGCTCCGAAAACTGGCGCAATGTTTTCGACAGCGCTGTTGGATGGGCACGCCCCCGGCACGAAAACGGCAACTGGGTAACTCCCTTCGCTCCCATCGACTTAAAGAAAAAAGGAGAACCCCGTGGATTTATAGAAGCCAGCCCGGCAACTTTTTCATTCTATGTTCCACAAAACCTTCCCGGCCTCATCAATATAATGGGAGGCAAAGAAGCCTTTGTTAAAAGGCTGGATACCTGTTTTAGAGAAACTGAAAAATACCGCTTCATTTGCCCCGGCGACTGGCAATTCAGTTATGTAGATTATAGCAACCAGCCAGGCTGCCACATGGCCCACCTGTTTAATTATGCAGGCGCGCCATGGCTTAGTCAATATTGGGTACGCAAAGTCAAAGAACTAACTTTTGGCGGCACAGACTATAAAAGCGGCTACAACGGCGACGAAGACGAAGGTCAAATGGGCGCTCTGGGCGTACTGATGGGCATTGGACTTTTTAGTGTGCAGGGCTGCGTTGGCGAAAACCCACAACTGGAACTAACGAGTCCACTCTTTGATCATATCAGCCTGCAATTACCCTATGGTGAAGGCTTCAAAAAGTACAAGACATTTAATATCAAGGTTATTCGACAGGACCAGGAGAAAGACATCTACATCCAGTCTGTGAAGCTGAATGGCAAAACCTTGAACAGCTTCCAATTGCCTGTTCACCAAATATTGCAGGGGGGAAATATGGAAATTCAACTAGGTCCGGAGCCCAACAAAAATTGGGGTATAACGAAAGCAGGTAGTTGATTCCTATTAGGAGCACGCTTACTTTCCCCTACCTGCATATCTTCTTGTAAACCGAATCCACGCCATCCTTTGTGCTGAATTCCACGCTATCTACCCGGTTGGCATAATGCAGACGGAGCACATAGTTGGCATCAGGTTCGAGCTTGGCTTCAATCTCGCCGTAAGGCGGTAAAATCACATAACACCAGCCTACGCCGCGGGTTTTATTGAAGAGGTACACACACAGCGAACTGGTTGTACAAATATCTACCTGCAGGGGTATACGGAGTAACGGCGCCAGCACCGGGATGACCGGGGCAGCCGGGGGAAACGAAAAACTGTAAATATCATCTCCCCCGGCGCCGCCTTCGCGGTTAGAAGAAAAGAATCCTTTTCCATCTCCATCTTCAAAATAATAAAAATCATCACCGGGGCTATTGAATGGCAAATGCATATTCATAGGAGCAGACCAATGATTTTTGCTGCCTTCGGTGCAAAAAACATCATAGCCTCCCATGCCCGGCCATCCTTTGCTGGCAAAAAACAAACGATCGCCCGGGGCAGTTACAGTAAATGCTTCCTCATCGGCGGTATTTATGCTACTACCGCAGTTCTGCGGCGTGCCCCAGCTGTTATCGACATTCTTTTCACAGTACCAGATATCTGTTGCGCCAATACCGCCTGGCCTGTCGGACGTAAAATAGAGGATATTCCCGGCACTGTTCAGCACAGCATGCTCCGTAGAATACTCCTGACTATTGTATGGGAATGGGATTGGACCCTGCCATTGCCCCCGTTGTTTGATAAACAGCACCAGGTCATGATGACGTACACCATATACCGGCGCTTCTTTTTTATTGAAAGATATCCTGCGTTGCGGATCGGTAACAGTTACGTAAGCGGTATCGCCATTCGCTGAAAAACATAACGGCCCGGTATGATATGGGAAGTTGTTGATACGGGGAGAGAAATCTTTTACATAACCTGTGCCAGAGGGCAGGTCTTCTGCGGTGTATATTTTACCGAATCCGGTATTTGTACGGTAGTATCGCCGGCGGCTACCTTTTACAAACCACATATCGCCGCGCATACTATCGGACACAAAAACCAGTTGCCTGCCATATTTCACAGCCCCCCAATCGTTACTACTACTGTTTATTCCTTTTACATTAACAATCGTTGCCCTTACAGGAAGTGACTGCCACAGTACCGCGGAATCGCATCCATGTATACGCATGGCTACACGTTGTTGATCAGGGTATTGCAGATATTGCTCCCTGGCCTCTGCAAATTTACCGAGACTTTTGAGCATGTCGGCGTAGTTAAGCCTGTCGGCCGGTACAGCGGAGGAGTCCTTTAACACCTGTTCATACCAGTAGGCAGCCTTTCCATATTGGTTGAAGCCACGGTAACTGGTAGCCAGCCTTTGATGTAGCATAGCAGCATGCCTTTTTCCGTAATGGGTATGTAAAAGATTTTCATATAACGCTGCCGCCCGGGCATATTCCTGGCGTTGGAAGGATACATCTGCTTTCCTTTCCACCGGCTCCTGGTCCTGTGCCGACAGCCGGAAGGAAGATAACATTGATATATATACGAAAATGTATGGGACTATGCTTTTCATCATCTGGCGAATAAGTTAAAAGTACCTTGGGCTGGTGATCCTGGATTTCTTGCTGTTGAACAGGAAACCTATTGAAATCTCGTGTGATCCCTGTTGATAGCTTGCAAGTTTATTGATAGATATATCATATGCATAGCCGATACGAAGTTGCGGGGTTGCGTAAAACTCCACCAGCGCACTGGCTGCATCCAGGGGATCGAGGTCACTATTCAACGCAGGTTTATTCCAGAGCTTTACACCGGTACGATAGGAACCTCCCAGCCAGAGTTTGTCTGCGATCAGCAGAAAGGTTGTCACATCCAGGTTGGTAGGACCTTTGAAATCCTCTTTCACCATCAATGAAGGCTTCAGTTTCAATTGATCAGAAAGTTCAACCATATAGCCAGTGGTTAGGTATAGGTGTTGTGTTTTGCGGATTGTTTTATAATTCTGACCACCCCAGTAGTAACGGGTATTATCGGTATATAGTGAAAATAAATCCATTACAGACAGCCCTGCGTAAAATTTCGGTGTATAATAGTATACTCCTATTCGCGCATCTGGTATGATAGTGGAGGTTTTGCCCACAGGAATAGTCATGTCTGCATCATCTACATACTTCAGCGCGGTTCCATCAATGCTGTACTGTGTAATTCCGCCACCCAGGCCGATACAGAACCGGCGGGTATTTTCATCGTCCAGCGGGATCCGGTAATTATAAAAGCCATAGGCAGACAGAGATTCCTGCGGGCCTAGCCTATCGATCCCAAGTTGTGCGCCTACTCCTACACGCTGTTCGCCGGCGCCTGTTAATCCATCGATAGAAACTATACCCGTTTGCGGCGCGCCAGGAATTCCCGCCCACTGATGCCGGTATGCCGCCTGCAAGTACCAGTCTTCCTTATAACCCGCGTAGGCCGGGTTTACACTCAGCATATTGAAAACATACTGACTGAATTGTACATTTTGTTGTGCTGCAGACTGTAGCAAGCCACAGCAACATATCACCATCACTATGATTATTCTCTTCATAATTCACCATTTAACTTTTCTATCTCAGCAATTCTATCCAACCCTTATATGCTCTTTCGCCGTTCGGCGTATTCAATCTCAACAAGTAGAAGTAAGTCCCTTCATTGAGACCCTGCCCATCCCAGGTGTTCTGGTAGTTCTTCGACTGGTAGACCTCATTACCCCATCTGTTATAGATGAACAGGGAAGAATTTGGATAACGGGAGATACCAATGATCTGGAACTTCTCATTCCTACCGTCGCCGTTCGGGGTAATAACATTTGGTATGAATATATCCGTTCCGGTAACCGGTTTCTCTGTTGTTACAGAAATGTTATTTCCACTGTTCGGATCAGGCGTTTCCGCAGTAAGCGCAGCAAGGTTCACCACCGTGCCGGTATTGACGATGCGGGCGCTGAGACTCAGCGTAGCTGCTTCCATTAACCGGAGGCTATCGATGTTCCAGACCAGTATCCTGCCAACCGGGTCGTAGCTGATAGTACCTACACTGCTGTTGATATTACCAATCAGTTCCATATTGCTGCGGAGTGTATCCCTTACCGTTATACCCTTCGAAACAGAGGGACCATTATTTTTCACGGCGATGCTGAAATCCGCCTTGCTACCTACCATCAGCGGTTCATTCGTGAGCAATGTTTTTACTACTTCCACATCGGCACCTTCTACAGTTGTTACTACCAGCGCGCTGGTATTATTGCTCATATCCGGGTCCGTAACACCAGCCGGTGGGGTGATGTTTGCCGAGTTACGGAGGGTACCATCACCGTTTACCTTACCGCTAATGACAATTCGGATAGTTGCTCCTGCCGGGAAGTTTGCAGCCGTTATACGGGCTACGTTGCCACTGATGCCGATGATACCCGTTGCACCACCGGTAGCGACTATGGTACCACCCGCATTTTGCAGGGATGCCGGCAGTATATCGGTGATTACTGCTCCGTCGGCACTCGCAGGACCATTATTCTGAGCAATAATAGTATAGGAAATGTGCTCACCCGATCCTATTTGTGCAGGGCCCGACTTCGTTATAGAAAGATTCGCAACCGGTGTCGGGACAAAGATTATAGACGTCGATGTGGTATTAGATGATATGGTTTGCGGTCCATTTACCACATTGGCAGTATTAGAAATTGTGCCGCTGTAGTCAGCAGCAATGCGACCATCGATTTGCACGGTGATGCTATTGCCTGCGCCCGCAGGGATGGTGCCAAGGAGATTTACATTGTTGCCGCTGCCGGTAGCGTTGGCCGTTACCTGTGCTGTTCCTGCCATGAGGGTTGTCCAATTCACGGCGGTAACCGAAGCCGGCACAATATCACTGATACTGATATTATCCGCGTCTGACGGGCCAGTATTTGTGACAATAAGCACAAATCTGATATTGTTGCCTGCATTGGCTGTAGCCGGCGCCTGTTTCACGATGCTGATCTTTGCACTGCGGGTAATTGCCGTGAGCACTGGTGTGGAATTAATCGTTGTATTATCGGGGCTAGTGAGTGCTCCTATGTTGGTGAGGGTACCCGCCGGCGTGTTGGCCGGCACTACTCCCCTGATCAATACCTGTATGCTGTTGCCGATGCCGGCGTTGATATCGCCCGTTACTGCCACATTGTTGCCACTGCCACTGATCCCGCTGCCGGCGGAGGCGGCGCCGTTGGTGCGGGTAGTCCAGGTTACGCTCGTCAATGTTGCCGGTACCGCATCTGTGATCCTCACTCCTTTAGCATTGGACGGACCACCATTGGTGACGGTAAGTACATAACTAACCGTATCTCCCGCGTTGACCACAGACGGGCCAGTCTTCGTGAGCTGAAGGTCATATGTCGATGTGACATTGGTAGTAGTGATATTGGAAGCAATATTACCAGCCGTTGCCTGGTTAGTGATAGCGCCTGCAAAGTCAGGATCAATCCGGCCACTGATGGTCAGCGTTACCGTATTGGCTGTGCCGGCGGGCAGGTTGGCATGCAGGCCTACGTTATTGCCTGTGCCACCGGAAGCGCCTACAATCTGCGCGGCGCCGGCAGCAGCGGCATTCCAGCTTACACCGGTGAGTGCGGCTGGCACCACATCACCGATCGCCACATTGGAAGTATCTGAAGGACCCGCATTATTGACTGTAATAGTGTATTTCAGGCTATCACCGGCATGTGCAGTGGCGGCGGTCTGTTTCACGATGCTGATCTTTGCACTGCGGGTAATTGCCGTGAGCACTGGTGTGGAATTAATCGTTGTATTATCCGGGCTAGTGAGTGCTCCTATGTTGGTGATAGTACCGGCTGGCGTGTTGGCCGGCACTATTCCCCTGATCAGTACCTGTATGCTGTTGCCGCTGCCGGCGTTGATATCGCCTGTTACTGCCACATTGTTTCCACTGCCACTGGCCCCGCTGCCAGCGGTGGCTATGCCATTTGTACGGGTAGTCCAGGTTACGCCGGTCAGTGTTGCCGGCACGGCATCTGTGATCCTCACTCCTTTAGCATTGGACGGCCCTCCATTGGTTACCGTAAGTACATAACTAACCGTATCTCCCGCAGTTACCACAGCAGGGCCGGTCTTCGTGAGCTTAAGATCATATGCCGCTGTGACGTTAGTAGTGGTGATATTGGAAGCAGTGTTACCGGCTGTTGCCTGGTTGGTGATGGCGCCCGCAAAGTCCGGATCAATCCGGCCGCTGATGGTCAGCGTTACCGTGTTGGCTACGCCGGCGGGCAGGTTGGCATGCAGGCTCACGTTATTGCCTGTGCCAACGGATGCGCCTACTATCTGTGCTGCGCCGGCGGCGGTAGCATTCCAGCTTACTCCGGTGAGTGCAGCAGGCACTATATCACCGATCGCTACATTGGACGTATCTGAAGGACCTGCATTATTTACTGTAATCGTGTATTTCAGGCTATCGCCGGCATACGCAGTGGCGGCGGCCTGTTTCACGATGCTGAGCTTCACACTGCGGGTAATCACAGTGGATACTGGTGTTGAGTGAATCGTAGTGCCATCCGGCCGTTCCAATGTAGCCACGTTACTGATAGTACCTGCTGGTGTATTGGCTGGTATCTCCCCGTTAATAATCAAGTATATGTTATTACCGGCTCCTGCCGCTATATCTCCTGTTACCAGGATATTATTGCCAGCACCTGTTGTTGCACTTGTTACGGTTGCATAGCCATTGGCAACTGCTGTCCAGGTAACATTGGTGACAGTGGATGGCACCATGTCTGTAACTGTAATACCCTTCGCGTTCGATGGCCCAAGGTTTGTAGCTGTTACTATATAACTTATATGCTCTCCTGCATTGACGGCTGCAGGACCGGTTTTCCCAATGGACAGTTGCCATGCTTTCGTAACCTGCGTAGCTACACTTCCTGTATACTCATTGCCGTTAACATCCTTTACCTTCGCCGTATTGGTGATTGTCCCGGTTGAATCAGGATCTGCCATTCCGGTAACAGCTACCACTATGTGGTTGTTGCTGCCGGCAGGTATATTGCCCAGGAAAGATATGGCATTACCTGAACCACTTATCGGCGTGCCTGCAGCCAATGTGGCACTACCGTGAGCAGTGATGTTCCAGGTTACATTGCGGATCATGGCAGGTACGAGATCTCTTATTGTTGCATTCTGTAAATCGGAAGGGCCTTCATTCGTCACATCAATTTCATAGGAAACAGTATTGCCGGCATTTACCTGTGGCGGGCCAGATTTACTGACAGACACGCCAGGTGTGTTAATGATCCGGGTGTTCACAGAATCGCGGGTAACGACTGTCCCGTTATAAGATAATGATGCATTGTTCATTACGTTGCCGGTAGCATCCGGCGCAATAGTGCCATTAATGGTTACCGTAATGCTGCCACCCGCAGTAATACTGCCTGTTACATTTAAATTATTACCCGAACCGCTACTGCCACTATTGATAGTGGCGCCGGTAGCGACGGTAGTCCAGCTGACATTGGCTATGGAGGCCGGTATAACGTCGAAGATGTTCATATTGGCGGCATCAGCAGGACCGTTGTTAGCTGCCAGTAAAGTATAGACAATGTGGCTGCCAGCTATCACAGTATCCGGGCCTGACTTCCGTAGGCTAAGTCCAGGATTTACTTTCACAACCGTGTTCACTGGCGGGGTAGTGCCGCCGCTGCTGCCACCAATCGTATAGCCGGCTACGTTGGTAAGCGTACCACTCAGGGATGATGGAATATGTCCTGTAATAGTTACCAGCACCTTATTATTGACGCCAGCCGGCACATCGGCAGTAAAGACAACATTGCCGTTATGGTTACTGATGTCGCCTCCGCTAATGCTGGCGGCACCTGCTGCTGTGGCTGACCACACCGGGTGCTGTATCTGAACTGGTAATATGTCGTTCACTGCAATGTTTGCCGCATTTGACGGGCCAACATTGCTAAGTACCAATGTATAGGTTATATCGCCTCCGGCAAGAGCAATGCCTGGACCAGATTTCAGTAACTGTACACCTGGTTTGTTTGTTACTTTTGTGGTAACAGTATTGGAACTAATAGCTTGTCCGTTGACCATCCCAGTGGCTGTATTGGAGATACTTCCGCTAAAGGCTGGGCTGATAGTACCATAGATCTGTATCTGAATCAAATTGGCAGCGCCTGCCGGGATATTTGCCGTCAACGAAACGTTGCCGGTCTGATTGCTGACGTTACCACCATTGATCGTTGCTCCACCGATTGCTGTGGCGGACCAAACTGCCTGCTGCAGTTGCGCAGGGATTGCATCCGCAATGCTTACACTGGAAGCATTGGAAGGACCATCATTATATACATTCACTGTGTAGGTGATCATGTTGCCGGCAACGGCGGAATCTGTACCGGATTTCTGGATACGTATACCTGGTTGATTCACTATATTTGATACAGCCGTTGCCGTTACAGGCGCACCACCATTCGGTGTTACACTAACCACATTCGTAAGGGAGCCGCTGGCATCCGGGTCTACCAGTCCTTTCACCGTAACCAGGATGCTATTACCGCCACCTGCCGGGATATTGGCAGTAAATGATACATTACCATCGCCATTGGTAATATCTCCTCCATTGATAGCCGCCGCACCATCGGCTTTGGCTGTCCAGGTTACATGGCTAATACCCGTTGGTATTACATCCGTTATGGTTGCGCCATTTGCTGTGGACGGACCAGCGTTTGCAATGCTGATCACATAGGAGATCGGTTGACCTGCTGCTATTTGTGCCGGACCCGATTTACTCACCTGCAAGGCCGGCTGATTAATTACATTGGTATTGATCGTATTACTCGATACTTCAGTTATGCCATCGCCTGTCACCGCACGATTGGAAATAGCTCCACTGAACGCAGGGTTGGTAACCCCGGTAACGAATACGGAGATGGCACTGTCTGCCCGCAGGTTAGCGGTTACATTAATGATATTGCCAGTGCCGGATATGGGTGTTCCGTTGCCTGTAACCGTCCAGCTTACATTGGTAAGCTGTGCGGGCACCGTATCTTTTATGTAAACATTTGGCGCATCAGATGGTCCGTTGTTGCGGACATTAATATGATAGGTGACAGCGTTACCTGACAGCACTTCTGCAGGGCCAGATTTCACAATCACCAGACCGGGTTCTGATGTTACAATTGTGGTAACAGTAGCCGTTGCCGGTACCGGGTTAGTTACACCGGAAGGTGGCGTTGCAGTAGCGGTATTCACAAGATTTCCGGTGAATCCAGCCGTCACAATGCCATGTACGATCAGTGTGATAGTATCTGTACTGGCTGGCATGGTTGCCTGCAAGGATATGTTACTGTTTGTGCCGCTGCCTGGTGTTACACTGGCGCCACCGCTTGCGGAAGCTGTCCAGGTTATGTTATCGATGCCGGATGGTACCATATCACTGATAGTAACATTGGTTACATCCGCCGGGCCGGCATTGGTGACTTTCACTACATAGGTGATAGGCTGACCAGCAGCAAGCGTGGCAGGCCCTGTTTTAGTGAGACGAAGGTTAGCAGATTTATTTACTGAAGTTGTGACTGTAGCGGTCTTAATGCCATTGAAAGTAGCTGTTGCCGTGTTTACGACTGTATTCCCCGCATGCTGATTTACCACTCCTCTTATATCAATCTGTATCTCTCCTGACAAATTTCCCCCCAATGTACCAGTAAGGCTGATTGTATTCCCGCTACTACTGGAGGCTGATGTAGAGGCGTTCCCTGTCGTCGCAGCGGTCCAGGTAACATTCGTAATATCAGCAGGCACATTATCGGCGATGGCTATATTGGTTGCATCTGATGAACCATTATTTGACAAAAGCAATGTATAATGAATTGTATCGCCAACGTTCACTGTGGCAGGACCGGATTTGGATAAATGCAGGCCTACATCTGTAATGATCGTAGTATTAACGGTACTGCTATTGTTAGCTGGAATTGACTCTGTAACATCTGCAGGCGTTGATACTGTGGCCGTATTTGACAATGTTCCTGTAGCAGCGCTGGCAATGGTGCCGGCGACTAATACGGTCACACTGTTGCCGCTACCTGCTGCTATATCAGCGCTCACCGCAATGTTATTACCGGAGATTACAGGAGTACCGGCCACCGCTACCCCCTGTGAAGCAACGTTTACGCTATTAATAGTGACATTGGTTGGTATAGCATCACGGATCAACGCGCCTTTAACATCGGAAATACCATTATTGGTGACATCCAATTGCCAGGTGATAGCCTGCCCGGCTACGCGGCTGGTTGGACCGCTCTTCACAATGGACAGGTCTGCCGAGCGGGTAATATTGGTATTTACTGTTGATGTTGCCGGTGAGATGTCGGTTTCTCCGGAAGCAGGGGTAGCCGAGGCTGTATTGGAAATCAAACCTGCTGCGGCAGCGCCATCAATCTTTCCGTTAATCACAATCACCACAGATGCATTGCCCGTAGCCGGAATATCGGCAGTGATATTCACACTACCTGTACCTGATCCGGAAGAAA
The DNA here is from genome assembly GCF_012641265.1 of Chitinophaga eiseniae. Lineage (GTDB taxonomy): Bacteria > Bacteroidota > Bacteroidia > Chitinophagales > Chitinophagaceae > Chitinophaga > Chitinophaga eiseniae_A. Next base: position 1,917,918 of record NZ_JABAHZ010000001.1, read on the forward strand.
CAGTTGCATTATTACCTGTAGCTGTCCACTGAGCATTTACGATTGCTGATGGCAGGATATCGGTGATCTGTATAGCTTTAGCATTTGCCGGGCCTTCATTAGTAACTGTAATTGTATAAGTGACCGCGTCACCAGCAACTGCATTGGCCGGTCCACTTTTTACTATATGAAGATCCACATTACGTGTAACCGTTGTTGTTACTACTGACGATACTGCCGGCCATCCGGGAGGAGTTGCGATAGCCTTATTATCCAGACTGGCGCCAGTATAATCGGCATCCAGCATTGCGTTCACAGTGATAACGATCTTGTTACCGTTGCCAGCTGGGATATTGCCACTGATATTAATATTTTGCGAGTTACCACCGGTGGTGCCGGCTGTGGTGCCGGCACCGGTAGTTGCAACGGTCCATTGAACATGCTGTAATGCGGTTGCCAACGTATCTGCAATCGCCACATTCACTGCATCCGACGGACCACTGTTGGTGACAGTAATAGTATATGTGACCGGTTCGCCGGCACTTATAGTACCGGGCCCTGTTTTTACAATCTGGATGCCGGGCTTTTGAATCACCCGGGTGCTGATGGTATCTGTTATGGTTGGTCGCCCGGGTACCTCCACCACTGCCCTGTTAAACAATCGTGCGCCGGTATAACCAGCGTCCAGGGTACCAGTAACAGTTATTGTCACAGTATTACCAACACCCGGTATTACATCTGCACCGACATTTACAATATTGCCAGTGCCGCTGCCGCCAGTTGTTACTTGCGAGGCGCCATTGGCGACAGTAGTCCAGCTTATATTACTCACACCTGCCGGTACAGTGTCTTTGATGGTAATACCCGGTGCATTTGACGGACCATTATTGCTCACCGTGAGTGTCCAGGAAATCTGATCCCCGGCGGCTACTTCGGCAGGACCTGATTTCGTCATTTTCACGGATGGTATGTTCGTTACATGGGTAACAAAAGTATCGGAAGTTACCGATGATTGTCCCGGAGCGGTGGCCGTAGCAACGTTTTTAATATCTCCGGTATAGGCCGGATCAACCGTACCATCAATCTGCAATATCACACTGTTGCCACTGCCTGCCGGTATATTTGCCGTCATACTGATACTATTGCCACTACCGGAGCCATTTGCTACCTGTGCGTTTCCTATTGCTGTTGCATGCCAGGTCACATTATTGATGTGTGAATCCACTACATCCGCAATACTAACGCCTACGGCATCAGATGGTCCATTATTGGTAATAGTGATTTCGTAATGAGCCGGGCCGCCGGCAGCAGTACTGTCAAATCCACCTTTAACCACCTGCAGTATGGATTGCGTGGTCACATTAGTAACAATGGTATCGCTCTTCACCGTATCTTTTGCCGGCATAAAGCCTGATGCCACGTTATTCAACGTGCCGGTGAATCCCGGAGGAATGGTACCGGTAACAGTAATGCTAATATGATTGCCCACACCTGCCGGCAGATTGCCGTTCACCAACACATTGTTACTACTTCCGGTAGCACCACTGGTAATCGTAGCGTTATTTCCCGTAACAGCATTCCAGCTTACGCTTGTTAGCTGTGCCGGCACTATATCCTGTATGGTCACATTGTTAGCGTCTGAAACACCGGTGTTGGCAGCTACCACCGTATAGATAACCTGTTCTCCCGCATGCGCAGTTGGCGGCCCTGATTTGCTGATAGACAATACTGGTTCACTCGTTATAAGTGTTTGTACAGATGATGATACTGGCATGCCTGCACCCGTGGTTGCTGTAGCTGTATTGTTAATGGTTCCTGAAGCAGCCGGATTCACCCTTGCATCAATCGTAACGGTTATCCGTCCATTACCAGCCGGAATATCAGCTATAATAGCCAGGTTACTGGATGTACCGGTTGCGCCACCAGAGATAACAGCGCCTCCTGAGGCGGTGGCTGTCCAGTTGATATCGCGCAGCGCGGTGGGTAACTGGTCGCTGATATTTACAGCCTGCGCATCGGAAGGACCAACGTTGGTAATATCCAGCGTATATTGTATCCTGGCTCCTGCAACAGATTGTACAGGGCCGCCCTTCGTGATCTGTAATCCAGGCTGGTTGTTCACCACCGTATTAACAGTATCGGAGTTCAATTGTGGTGCATCGGGTCCGGAAACTGTGCCAAAATTACGCAGCATGCCACTGGCTCCCGGCGCAACTATACCTGTGATAGTTACGGTAATGCTATTGCCTGATCCTGCCGGAACATTACCTGTTATGAACACAGCATTGCCTGTTCCTGCGCCGCCCTGCATTATATTAGCCTGCCCTCCGGCAGACGCTGTCCAGTTAACATTGTTCAACTGGTTGCTTACATTATCCTGTATGGTGATGTTGGAGGCATCAGATAAACCAATATTGGTGAGTACAAGTTGATAAGAGATCTGCTGCCCTGCTGCAATTGTATTGGGGCCGCTCTTTGTGAGTACCAGTTTCGGATCACTGGTAACTGTTGTCAGCACCTGCGCTGAGGCTACCTGCGGATGATTACCGGTATCGACAAATGCCTGGTTGGTAATCATTCCCTTGAAGGCAGGATCGATAGTGCCGCTGAGTAATATCACGGCATGGTTATTTGATCCCGCAGGGAAATTGCCGGTTACTTTTAATATACCGTTTGTGATGATGGCCGAGGTTACAGTAGCGTTGCCATAGGTGGTAACGGTTACTGATGTATCGTGCAACATGCCCGGCACGGTATCCACCAGCTGTGCATTGAAGGCATCGGATGGCCCGTCATTGCTCACATTTATCAAATAGTCGATTCGGGAACCTGCTGATGCAGTAGCAGGCCCCGATTTATCGACTACCATTCTCGGGTTATTATTGACTGTAGTAGTTACGCTGTTGGACGTTACCGGCGCATGAGCGCCTGCCTGCGCAGAAGCACTATTTGTAATAATGCCTGAAGCATCTGCTTTCAGTGTGCCCGTTACTGTTACAACAATACTATTGCCCGTTCCAGCGGGGATACTGGCAGCCAACTGTACGTTATTCCCAATGCCACTGGCACCGTTAGCAATAGTGGCACTACCTGAAGTAGTGGCAGTCCAGTTGGCATTAATTATTGCCGACGGAACAATATCGGTGATGGAAACGTTTGGCACATCGGAAGGGCCACTATTGGTAACTGTCACAGTATAGCTTATATTGGTTCCTGCGTCGGCAGAAGCCGGGCCTGTTTTCAATACCTGTAGTCCTGGCTGGTCTGTTACCTGTACACTGTTGTTCGCGCTTACCGCCGAACCACCGGAAGGTGTAGCCGTAGCTGTATTCACAATAGTGCCTGTGGCAGCCGGCGCTATGGTTCCATTCACCGTAACCACGATTTCGTTTGCTGCGCCGGCAGGAATATCTGCAGTAGTGGAGATATCACTACCACTGCCGGAAGTTACGCCTGATATGACCGCTGCGCCAGTTGCGCTTACTGTCCACGTTGGATTAAGCACAGACGCAGGTACCTGGTCGGTGATCGTTACACCAGTGGCATCAGATGGGCCGGCATTGGTAACGTGTATCTTGTATTGAATAGTATTTCCGGCAGTCACGTTTCCGGCAGGCGTGCTCTCCTTTACAACGGTGATACCAGTTTTATTCTGAACAACCGTATTAACATTATTGGAAGATACGGCCTGTTGCCCCGATGGCGTAACAGTCGCAGTGTTGTTAAACTGTCCACCAGCGGCTTTATCAACAGCACCTTTAATAGTAACATTCACTACATTGCCGCTGCCTGCCGGCAGATTGGCGCTGAAATTTATATTACCGGATCCACCGGGCACGCCCGCAGATGCGTTGCCGGCAGTTGTTATTGTCCATGTAGGATTTTGGATAACCGAAGGCAGCACATCACCTATAATTGCGCCTGCCATATCGGATGGACCATTATTATAGACCTTCAGGTGATATATGATAGAATCACCGGCAATTACGCTTGCTGGGCCGTCTTTCTCAATATGCGGATCAATACTTAATTCGAGTGTATCAGTATCGGTAGCAGCGTTGGCACCGGGGTTAATATTCGTATAGCCGGAAGGTACGGTGGCGATAGCCGTGTTTACCAGTTGGCCGGTAAAGCTGGAAGGTACATTCATCGTCAGCAGAAAGGTGACGCCTGGTCCTGCGGGCAGATCAATAGTAGTATCAATTGCGCCTGTCCCGTCTCCGCTTTGCCCACCGGAAGCAGCTGTATATGTCCAGGTAGCGGACGTAATACCCGCAGGCAAAACATCTGTAACACGCAGGCCCTGTACATCAGATGGTCCGTGGTTTACATACGTGATTGCATAAGCAACCGGCGTACCAGGCGTATAGGAAGACGAATTATCCGTTTTAGTCACCACTACCTCCACTGCGCGGCTTACCGGCGTAACAATGGTACTTGTATTGTTATTGGGAGCAGTATCCGTAACACCCGACGGTGGATTTACTGTAACCGTATTGGCAAGACTTCCGCCAGTAAATCCTGGGGCAACCTGACCTGCAATGGTCAAAGTTGCCTGCTGTCCGGGAACAAGGGTTGCACCAGTCCATTGGCCCGAGCCAGATGTATAGGTGCCCGCCGACACTGAATAACTTTGCGCAGTGAAGCCCTGCGGCAGGTTGTCACCAACAATGAATGTTTCTCCTGCCTGTATCGTAGAAGGTCCATTATTTGTGACGGTAATTGTATAGGCAAGGTTTTGTCCAGCAACGGCATTTACAGGGTTCGCCACTTTAGTAACAGAAAGATCGGCTTCTCCCGGCTGAACGGTGATGGTTACAGTTGCGGCTGTACAGCTGCCCTGGTTATCACAAACGTTATACGAGTAAGTATCAGTACCAACAAATCCGGGATTGGGCGTATAAGTGAAAGTGCCATCAGCATGCTGTACCACGCTGCCATTCGCCGGCGATACTGGTAGTGTAGCTGATACCGTTAATGGCTGGTTTTCGGGATCATGGTCATTGGCCAGCACATTACCACTTACCGGCACATCCCTCTTTGTTATATATTGATCATCTGCGGCAACCGGCGGATTGTTTGGAACAATACCGGTTACACTGGAGATGTTATTATTTAGGTTGGGATCCGGTACGTCGGACGGCGCACTCACCTCCACTTCATTCCGGATAACACTTCCACCAACGGCAGTATCAGCCACGGCGCCAGTCACGGTAAGCACGATTTTGTTGCCCGCTGCCGCAGGCATATCAAAACTGGCGTTGATGGCGTTACCATTGCCAGATGCCGGGTCTATACCCACTCCTGCACCGGTTACAACAGAAGTCCATGTCGGGTTGGCCAACTGCGGCGGTAATACATCCTGAACTGTCGCCCCGAAAACATCTGACGGACCAAGATTTTCAATAGTGATGGTATAGGTAAGTCCGGTACCAGTGCGATAGGTATTACCTGCGTCCGATTTCGTTACTTTCAGGTCTGCCAGGCGCACATAGTTCAGCATCACGGTATCCACGGAAGCCGGACAGTTACCACTGGAGATAGTCCATGTTAAAACAGCACTAGTGTTGGGCTGCAGGGTGGTTGTAGTATTAGGGTTGGTAACATCGGTAATACTGGCGTTGCCGCTCTTAACCACCCAGGCGCCCGTGCCGCTCAAAGGTGCATTGGCGTTCATCGTAAATAGGCCACTGTTATTTTGCAACTGGTCGGGGCCTGCATTGGCAACTGTGGGTAGTGCATTAACTGTTACCTGCACGGTATCAGATGATGCGGCGCAATTACCGCTGGAGATAGTCCATCCAAAATGATAAACGCCAGCCTGCAATCCTGTTACATTGGTACTTGGGGAGGCAGGATCAGTAAAAGTGGCTCCGGCCGGGCCAGCAATAGTGGTCCAGTTCCCGGTACCAGCCGTTGGCGCATTACCAGTCATCGTAGTAACTGTAACATTACACAGTACCTGGTCTGGGCCTGCATTAGCTGATGAAGGTGCAGGAGAATTGATGATCAGCATTGTATCCGTTGACGACGGGCAAACGCCGTTACCTATAGACCATACGAAAGTATAAGTACCAGGGACCAGTCCGCTGATACTGGTACCAGCATTCGTTGCATCTGCGAAGACAGCGTTATTTGGACCGCTTACCTGGCTCCAGCTGCCGGCGCCGGAAACAGCTGTATTAGCAGCCATTGTAGCGGAAGTCGCATTGCAAAGCTGCTGATCGCGGCCGGCATTTGCCGTAGTTGGTGGAGCGTCAATCACTACTGCCATCGTGTCTGATGAATTGGAGCAGGCGCCGTTGCTGATTGTCCATACAAAATGATAGGTACCCGGCAACAGGCCGGTAGCTGTGCTGTTAGCTTGTGCAGCATTGGTAACAGTAGCGGTATTGGGGCCATCAAACTGTGTCCAGTAGCCGGTTCCTGAAGACGGCGCATTACCGTTCAGCGTAACAGATGCAAGATTACACCATCGTTGGTCATTGCCTGCATTGGAAGGTGTTGGGGGATCAGTTATAACAATAGTATCAGACTTGATATTGTTACACGATGCGCCGGAAGGTGCCCCATCACACTCGTGCTGTGGATCAGAAGGAAAAGCCACTGCTGTATCGGATGCATCCGTATCCAGGTCCGTAGCAGCGCGCAGGAGCGATGCTGTTAGACTAGCGGCAACTGCAGGCGAAGCATTTATAGAAAATAGGTATCTCGCAGTACCTCCACTGGAAAGATTTACAGAATCCACGTATCCATTTGCGGAAGTGCTGCTGCCGGCGCCGAAGCTACCGGTGCCTGAAGTAATGGTTCTGCTTACCAGTGATATCGTATTGGCGGCATTTTGCAAGTTGAAATTGAAGCGTCCATTCACAGCCATGTCCGGACCGTTATTCCGCACATTTACCTGTACCTGAAATGGGGTATTCGCACAGGCTTGCCTGGATGGAGGTACAACCAGTGAAACCAGTTCCCAGTCAATCTTACGACGAGTATCTACTGTGTCGCTAGCAGTATTATTACTAAGAATGGTCTCATATTCATTTGCCACCGTAGTCGTATTGATAATGCGATCCGGCGCGGTCGACTGTACTGTCACGGGTATGGTGATGACAGGATACGACGCTCCTCCCGCCAGGCTGGTTGTCCTGGTAGCTACAATAGAGTTTCCGGAAGTACCGGTAAAGTCCCACCCGGTACCGGTAGGCGTACCGGCAACGAGTCCCGCAGGCACTACATCCCTGACTGTTACGGTACTTGGGCCCATTTTTACATCAGCCCCCACATTGGTAACGGTTAATACATAATTGCCACTAGCACCCTTGCGGATATTACCGTTATGTGTTTTGGTGATGGCCAGGTCCGGTATGATAATCTGTGTGGTAGCCCGGGAGGTATCGTTGGAAGGGTCGTTATCAGAGATGCCGGTAGCGGCAGGGTCTACATACACCGTATTGATTAGGTTACCTAATCCAGGTGGCTTTCCCTGAACAGTTCCCTTAACGGTAAAGGTGATACTGCTATTAGCCACCATATTGGCCGTTACATTAGAAAAACTGGAATTCGTATAACCACTGGCGGTATTACCGCTGAATCCGCCATTGGAGAACGCAACGCTGGTAACATTGAAGCCATTGGCAGGATTAAAATTATCTATTATTGGCAGGTTGCTTAATGCCGAGGCAGTTTCATTGTATGTGGTAACCTGGTAAGTCAGTGTATCTCCTGGTATGGAGATACTTTTGTCTACCTGTTTCTGCACCCGGATATTACCCGGGGTGGTGATAATAAGATTACGAATTTCATGCTTATTATAAGATCCGCCGGTAGACGCAGCAAAGCCCAGTTTAAGCCGGGCCGGAGGAGGTGTTGGCATTGTATAAGGACCGAATAAGGTGGAAAAATTTCCGGTAGGGGAAGTTTTCCATTTTACCGTCAAAGTATACTGTCCGAGACCATTCGGCAGGATTGTCATCTGGATTCTCCTGTAATACTGCGTCTGTGTCGGACGGGAGGCGGTTACTACATCATAATCCAGTGATGTTCCTGCGTAGGCGCCACTGAGATATGTATAGGTGGGAGCCTGTCCGCGAGCGGAAATATAGTCTTTGAACAAGGTGCCACAATTGGTAGTCTGGCCTCCTGACTTCCCAAATCCGCAGTTTCCATAGTTGCCATATTCATCTACGCCAATTCCCACATAACCACCATTGAGCCCCGGCGTACCATTACTATTTGCATATCCAAGGCTACCTCCCGGGGCGCCAATGCGAAATGCAGTAACCGTGTCACTAAAAAGAAACATAGAAAACCCATCTGCACCTGCGTTGTTGACTGATCGCCAGGAGAGATATTCAAAGTCAGCCACTACTCCAAGTGTTGATGGGAACGACTGATTTACATATGCATATCCCACCTGACCGGGTTGATCCTCCGTAAGCCGCAACCATCCATTGCCAGCAGGATCAATTGTACCGGAAGTAAGTTTCGCAGTACCACCCAGCGTTACATTACCAGCTGTATTGTTTTTAAAATTCTCCGTAATAGTAAACTGTGCATGTACCCGCACGAGAAATACCAGGCAGAGAAAGGCAATCAGTAAGGGTGTTCGGCAATTCCTGAAGTGATTACGTTTGTCCGTTGGAGTTATAGAAAGGAATGGGATACCCATGCACAAGTATTTAATACACATGACAATATCAAACAAAAGTATTTCCGGCAATTGAATTAACAAAGATCCGACAGGGGGCTATTCTTCCTTTTCTAGGGGTAAAATCGTTTATGGCAGGCTATCTTGTTAACGACTGGTTAATAAATTCATTAAATTATGTACACCATAATTTAATATGGTCAATTCACACATGATGGTTTGAGAATAATTACGAATGATCTTTTTCCTGTTCGTTATATATCAGGAAATTCAGGCAGCAAATTACTTTTCAAGATCCTGTCTGTAATTTCTCGGGGAAGTGCCCTTTATCTTTTTGAAATAACGGTTGAAATTACTGAGTGTATTGAAACCGCATTTATACGCAATACCGCCAATCGAATCATCACCAGCTGCAAGGAGTTTACAGGCCTGTGTAATGCGTACTTCATTCACAAAATCCACAAACGTACGCTGGGTACGACCTTTAAAATACCTACAGAAAGCTTGTTTGTTCATATGTATCAGCCCGGCAGCCTTATCAAGGCTTATTTCCGTTGAAAAATTAGCAAACACATATCTGAAAATTTTTTCCATTCTTGCGCTATCGCGATCGGAATAACGGTTCGCATATCCTGGTCCGGCAAGCAGCGCATACTCATTTGTAGTGCACAAAATCTGCAATACCTGTAGCAACAGGATCATTTTCGAAGGCCCTGGTGGCTCCTCCGCCATCTGTAGCAGCAAGGCTGCCAGTGAGCTTTTTGTATGACCATAGAATTTCATACCACGTTTGGCCAGGTCCAACACACTCAGCAGTTTTTTGGTGCTAAAAAAAAAAGACAACAACTCCCCCATTTTTTCCGGATTAAAGAATAATGCCACTGACTTTGCAGGAGTTTTTCGTTGCTTATTTGAAGACACCGTTGCCGGGTCATTGTACCATACATGCGGTATATAAGATCCCAGTAGTGTGAGCTCACCTGGTTCAAAACTCTCTACACAATCGCCGATCACTTTATGTCCGGCACTTTCAACAATGTAGGTGAACTGGCATTCCAGATGAAAGTGAAATTCCGTCGTAAAATAGGGGCGCTGTATTATCCTGGTAAGGAAAACTTCGTTCTCAAGGCCCTCCAGTACTTTTGCAAAAACAGGCTTCATATTAACATAATTCCATTCACAATTTTCTCATTTTGCTAATATAGGCCCAAAAATAATCACTTGATGCAGAAATCCCGAACAATTTTAAAACTACTTTCGTAATTGACGGAAAGGTATTTCATGTTAAAGAAGAAAATCATCTGGTGACAGGAAATGTTGATGGAGTCCACCGGGAAGCAATCAATACATGCGTCCAGAACATCTATGGACATTGTGGTTGATTGGCAGTCAATGCAACGTACCGGTAAGGAGAATCTTTATCGTAGCTGGCAAAATGGAAAACTATGGTGGAATGATCCCGATTGTCTCATTTTATCAGGAAATCTGAACGAATGTCAATACCTCTTCCACGCCTCTTTGCGAGAAAAATCATAACAGCTACCACATACCAATAAAGACCCCTTACACGCTTGTCGATTTCTTTACCGGAAAAACGTTGGGAAAATTTGATAAGGAAATAGAACTGAAAGACTTCCCCGGAGAATGTGGTCATGTCTATAATGTAGTGGAATAAGCAACTCATCATTTCCCATCATCTAAAATTACCCGTTTTCCGAAGCGAAAACCCTATGTATTGTTTACAATCCCTTGTATATTAAAATTACCCTGGTTAAATGCACAAAAAACACATGAAAAAAATAAGAATCATTTGCCTGTTCATTCTTACAGCCTTAAATATGCAGCTATCGGCGCAAAATATAGAACCCACTTGGGAAGAACTCTGTAAAGATTATCAATTCCCAAAATGGTACATGGAAGCCCGTTTTGGCATTTGGCTCCACTGGGGAGCTCAATCGCAACCGGAAGAAGGCGGTGGCTGGTATGCCAGGCATATGTATATGCAAAATGTAGGGGGAGAAACCTTTGGCAAAAATGCATACCCTTATCACGTAAAGACCTATGGGCATCCCTCGGATGTGGGTTTTAAGGAAGTTATCCATTCCTGGAAAGCAGAATATTTGGACGCTGACGCTTTGATCAGCTATTTTAAAAAGGTAGGGGCCAAATATTTTATTATCCTTGCCAACCATCATGATCATTTCGATAATTTTAATTCCACCTATCAAAAATGGAATTCGGTAAACGTTGGTCCGAAGCGTGACATTGTTGGAGAATTCGAAAAAGCAACCAGGAAATATCACCTGCCTTTTGCCGTGAGCTCCCACGACGACAGATTCTTAAACTGGTGGCTGCCTGCATTTGGCGCCGATGAAACGGGTCCCAAAAAGGGAATACCCTATGATGGGAACCTTACTAAGGCGGATGGCAAAGGCAAATGGTGGGAAGGGCTTGATCCCGCCGATTTATATGGCCTCCCTCCTGCAAAAAGAACTGCTGAATGGCTCGATAGTGTAAAACAGAATTACGTTAACCGCATGAAAGAATTAGTTACCAATTACAAACCCGATATGCTCTGGTTTGACGGTTACGGGTTTCCATATGGCAAATATGGTAAGGAGGTGTGCCGCACTTACCTATATAACAGTTTGAAAGAACACGGAAAAGTAACGGCAATAGTTGCGGGAAAAATTGCTGATGAACCCAGTGTTGTGAAGGACATTGAATGCGGTACCGCAAATAAAATCAGTACCACGCCCTGGCAAAGTATTATCACTACAGGCGCCAACTGGTTCTATAAAAAAGATAGAGAAATGGTACATAACTCACGTACTGTTATCGAAATGCTTACGGACGTTATTAGCAAAAACGGTAATCTGGTTTTAAATATTGAGTTAAAGCCCAATGGTATAATTCCACCTGAGGATAGTGCAATTTTAGAAGACCTGAAACAATGGTTGCATATAAACGGCGAAGCGGTTTATGCCAGCAAGCCCTGGAAAATTTATGGCGACAATTTAAATTCATTTTTAAAACAAGCCAATAACATAACGAATGCTGACCTGGAAGCAGTGAAAAAGCAGGTAAATTCCGAACAATTCAATCAACGAACGGTTAAAAGCAATCCTTATGGGCATGATGAAGTACGGTTTACCACTTGTGGAAACCATTTGTATATATTTGTGCTGAACCCTGCACAAAGCGAAATCAGTTTATCTTCCCTGGGGCTAAATAACGCGGACGTTAAAAAAATAAAGACAATGAAACTCCTCGGCTCTAGTCAAAAAATAAATTTTCGTCAAATGAGAAACAATTTGATGATAGATGTTCCCGCCAGGCGTCCTACAAACTATTGTGCTGTATTTAAAGTAACATTTTCATCCTGAGTTCCACAACCAAATTCTAAAATGCTGTTATCCGATAGCTGCATTTAATCTAGCCGTTAGGTAGTAAATGGGCCAACTACCAGTTAGATCAGCCGAAACAGACACATTCAACGGACACAGTCCTATTAATCATCAAACAGCACCAAATGCGAGAAAACAAAATATTGACTATCGAGGATTCTGATGAAGTAAGAACGTTTATCAGGAACCAACTTAAAGGAGATTATGAAATATTGGAAGCGCCCACTGGTACACAAGGATGGGAAACAGCCATTACGGCATTGCCAGACCTCATCATCACGGATGTAGTCATGCCAGAGATGGATGGCCATGAGCTTTGCCGCAACCTCAAAAAAGATCAGCGTACCCGTCATATTCCAGTAATTATGCTGACTGCCAACACAACGATAGAACAACAGTTAGAAGGATTGGAAAGTGGCGCCAACATTTATCTCACCAAACCATTTAATATCCAGGTATTGCGCGCCTACGTTGCCAATCTCCTCCGCCTGCAGCAAACGCTCCGTCAATGTTACAGCGGAAAAATATTCCTGGAACCGCTGGCAGTAGAAATTGGCGTCGTAAAAACAAACTTGATAGAGAAGGTAACGGCAATTATCGAAGCCAGTATCGACAATGCTGATTTCGGTATTTCAGCCCTTGCAAAAGAACTGGGGATGAGCAAGGCTGTTTTTTATAAAAAATTCAAAGCAATAACCCATGTTTCGCCTGCCGAACTTATCAAATCACTGCGACTGAAAAAAGCAGCATTTCTCCTTTCCTCTGAAAGGAGAAATATCACTCAAGTAGCCTGGGAAGTAGGTTTCAGTGAACGAAAATATTTCAGTAAGGAATTCAGAAAATACTTTGGCATATCACCATCGGAATATCAGACAGAAATAAAGAAGACAAGATCCCAGCACCGACAATAAAAAGCTACGATGTTATGTAGAGACACGCCAGGCTCCCCTCCACTAAGTACAATGCGCTCACTGCGAACCCTTCATCTTATCCGCCACAAAATCTACGGGCGATTGGCCAAAGAAACGTTTGAATTCCCTGCTGAAATACTTGCGCTCGCTAAAACCCACCTCATACGCCACCTCTGTTACATTCAACCCGGAATGTAATAGCAGCACCGCCGCCTTTTCCAGCCGAAGGTAACGAACAAATGCACCTATCGTTAATTTGGTAGCGGCGTAAAATCTCTTGTACAATTGCGATCTACTCATATTCATTTCCCTGGCGAGCAGGGTCATGTTGAAATGGTGTTCATTCATTCGTCTGCCAACAACAGCCGCCAACTTTCTCACAAAAACAACATCCGCTACGCTCATATCCATATCGAGTGGCACGCCAAAAATCTGTTTGCCATACCGTTGCCGGAGCGCCTCCTTCAGCAACAACATATTCTGGACATAAGATCGTAACAGCTGCCTGTGGTATGGCTTGAACAGACATACATCTGCCCCGCACTCCAGGATTTCGACCTGATGCTCCTCCCGGGTATTTTCCGTCAGTATAATCAATGGTATATGACATGTCCTTTCATCAGTTTTTAGCTGCTTGCATAAGTCATATTCATTCAAGTGGCAAATGTTAGACTCGCCAATGATCAGGTCTGGCTCTTCAGCAATTACAAGTGCCCATGCCTGCATGCCATCCGCCGACGTCAGTATCTGATAATCGTGTGTAATACAATCGCCTACCATCAACGATATCTCACAGTTACTCTCAACAATTAATAATTTGCTCTTCCTCATACATTCTTGCTGCAATTCAGAAATCACAGGAATAGCTATCTCCTGTGAGGACTATTGTTCCACTTTTATATTAGCGCTTTATATTCTGACCGTGTGCATAAAACCATATCCCTCAGCGGGAGTGGGAATAAATGTTATTCTGGTTTAGGTGCAGCAGTGCTCAATTAACACCTGCATAATTTAAAAATCACCTGCAGATATAGATCAGCAGGATTTCACCAAGTGTACCAGTTACTTCAAAAATAAAATGTGCTCTCTCTATTTAATTTCATTGTCTATGCAACCCGGATTAACCGTAAAAATAGCCCAAAACAATCCGGGCACAGGGGTAATATTTTCCTTTTTTTTGGGGCAATTTTATGATACTGTGATGCGCTTCCAGATTATATAATTTTACCCCGAAACACACACTTATTTCCCCCTGCGCATCCAGGTTAATATGTACATTTGACACGTATCAGCCCCGGCATAGGCATATTAGGATACGGTAGTGTTTTGTAAGATATAACGATGCATATCTATAAATATGCACTAATATCTTTCCCCATTTTTTTTAAAAGCCCGCAGATCTATATCTACGGGCATTTTTTTGTAACAGCAACGAAAGCACAGGCTGGCGCCAGTTAGAAAGGCAATCACCAGTTTTACCCCGGAATAGATACAATTATATCCCGTGTAAACAACGCTTTTCCCATAGTTTTGCTATCGCCTGCAGTATTAGAGATTACTGGCTATTCTGTATGTCAAAATATTGGAACTTTAACACTCACTGCGTGGCATGGATAAATATGATACATTCAATCCTCCATTGAAAAAGACCGTGGATATCTATCTACAGATCTTTTGTGAGGCTTGGTCTGGCGGAAAAAGGTTATTTATTATCGGGAAGCCCCTGGATTTTCTATCCAAGGGCTTTTTTCAATATCACTGGCTTCCCTCCAACAGTTCAAAGCATACGCAGCCGTTTGATGAGGGCCATTGTCTTTTTAATGATCCTGGCGAAACCGCCCCTGCACGACTCTCAAAAAAACAAAGATGTATAGCATATTATATTGCTATGATAAATTCTCGAGATATTCATGGTAATACACCCCGGTAGAGCCTCTGTTATTTTTTTTCTGCTGCAAACGATTGTTATAAAAGTATTTTTTTTTCGTTTCCCATTACTTCCTATTTTCGGGTTCGTTAAAAAACACAGGTGTTTCCTGTCATGTAATTGCTGTCGAAAGGCGTTGTGATTTTGCCCCAAAATTTCCTTTACTATTATCGTTAGGCTGGTTAAGTTGTTCTATGACTGGTGCTATAGTTAATACCCCAAATTCCTTCATTTACCGCTGTTGATATGTTGTCATAGCATCAGAGGCCCTACTATCCATAAAAAGTATTCTTTCTATTACTCACCTCAAAAAAAGACCATTTTATGTCGAACCTGAAAATCACAGATCTCGTTGCTGATCTTGCAAAAAGCCCTAACCGATGGCAGGCAAGGGAAACATCCGTTTCTCAACTGCCCGAAGATCAACAAAAAGCCCTGCTGGGCGTTATTGTTAACACTGCGGAACTGGCATCCGTAATGAAACCTACCGCAGGCGCTGCGCCTGTAGCCAATTACGCCCCTGAGGTAGACTGGCGTAATCACAACGGCAACCATATTACCCCTGTAAAAGATCAGGGAGGATGTGGTTCCTGCGTTTCCTTCTGTACCACTTCTGTTACAGAAGCCATGGCCTCTATAGAACATGGCCAGTTATTAGATCTTTCTGAAGCAGATCTGCATTTTTGCTCCAATCATGGCGCTAATTGCGGCGGTTGGTGGCCTACCGACGCTTTCAGTCAAATAAAAACCCGTGGCATCCCCGACGAAGCCTGCTTCCCTTATGCTACCGCATTCCCCGACAACAACATTTGGAAACAACCTCCCCACTGCACGATAGGACCTAACAGGGACGCCCGTGCGGTAAAAATCACCAATTCTACTACCATCGCAAATGTAATTGACCGCAAAAACTATCTTTCTACCTATGGTCCCTGCTCCGCAGTCATGCACGTTTTTGAAGATTTCTTTTCTTATGCAGACGGCGTATATACCCATGTAAGCGGCGTTGACAAAGGATTACACTGTGTTACTGTTATCGGGTATTCCGAAGCAGAACATTGCTGGATCTGTAAAAACTCCTGGGGCGCTGGATGGGGTAAAAGTGGATTCTTTAAAATCGGTTATGGACAAGCGGGAATAGATACAGAATTCCCATTCTGGACTGCCAGTGGTGTAGTGCTCCCTGCTCAAAAAACAGGATGGCACGGCTATGAAAACCTGGGCGGTTTACTCACTTCCAGGCCTAATGCCGTTTCATGGGCAGCAAACAGGATCGATGTAGTGGTACGCGGTCTGGATTCTGCCGTATATCACAAATGGTGGAATGGTACTTCCTGGCAGGGTTGGGAATCCCTGGGCGGACAAATACAGGGCGCTCCTGCCATCTGCTCCTGGACCGCCGGCCGGCTGGACATCTTTGCATTAGGACTGAATCATCACCTCTGGCACAGATACTACCAGGGTGGATGGAGCCAATGGGAAGACCTGGGAGGAACCCTTTCTTCCGAACCAACCTGTGTAAGTTGGGGTCCTAACAGAATCGACATATTTGCACGTGGTATGAATTCCTCCATGTGGCATCTATGGTTTGATGGTACCTGGCATGGATGGGAAGACCTTGGAGGCATTATTACTTCCGCACCGGCAGTATCTTCCTGGGCACCTGGCAGATTAGACTGCTTTGCCCGTGGAACAGACAATAAACTCTGGCACAAATGGTTTGACAAAGGCTGGAGCGGTTGGGAAAACCTGCAGTCAAACATGTTTGATAGCCCTGGCGCCGTTTCATGGGGACCTAACAGGATAGATGTATTCTTCCCCGGACAGAACTACAACATGATGCACAAATGGTGGGATGGCAAAGCCTGGAGCGGAGATGAAAACCTGGGCGGCATTTTATCCTCAGCCGTAGGCGTATCATCCTGGCAGGCTGGCCGGCTCGACTGCTTTGTAGAAGGCACCGATTCTGCTATGTACCATAAATGGTTTGCATAAGCAATAAATTACGAATTACGGATTACGGACTACCGATCGGCTCCATATGGAGGCGATAGCGTGAAGCTGCCTGATTTAAAAAGCGCTTCCCTTCTGTAATCCGTAATTCGTAACTTTGCCAAAACTGATATATGGAAATCATACCCAAAGAATTGAAAGCAGGAGGCGATCTTCCTATCATTTTACCAGGCTTAGGTACAGCAGGTTTTCAATGGTTCGTTAAAGTTGAAAATGAACATTGTGTTGAAGTAAAGCCATATGACTATACCGTAGATTCAATGCGCCGTGATGCCGGCACCAGTAACGATGAAGTATTTTTGATCACCGGCATTTCACCAGGCCGTACAACTGTTACATTTGAACAAAGAAGAGTATGGGAAAAAGATGGTCAGGCCATCAATACAAAAGTATTTGATGTCACCGTTGTTGAATAAAGCAAAATAGCCCGTCACTCCATTCCGAAGAGAGAATGAATATCCCATTGGGGCAAGGGCTAACACCATAACTATCCCGATATTGACTTTTACTTCAACGTCCCTCCATTAGCAAGTCCCTTTTGCAGGTCCTCGGCATTCATAACAGGACTAAACTCTACTTTGGCGTTAAGCGACATAAAGAAAGGCTCAGCGATCCCTGGTATGTCAGATGGATCTTTAAGATCAAAGATGAACATCGCCGATCTGCATCCGTCGGACGCAAAAAAGTAACTTGCTTCCGGATTTAATTTTTCCGCCGTAGACTTCATGAGTTTGGGAAGTGTTCCATCGGCCACGGCCTTGTTTGATGCTTCTACCTGGCAGGTAACTTTTAATAGTGTACGCATTTCAATTGTTTTTTTAAGGGGTACTTTAAATTTTTTGAGGGAATTACAGGGACATTGTTTCATCGATCAATTGCTATAGCGAAACCCATCTTTTAGCATAATAATCATTAAACAAATGAAACGGCGAAGTGGTTGGACTGATATGCCGTCTTATAATGTTAAAAAGTTGTTATTCCCGTTGACAGGGCAGTTCCCGGCTATTCCATTTAGTATCCCTTTAAAAATGTAAAATGTCATACTTTTTGAGAACCAGGCTAGTTGGCACCAGCTATGGCGCCGGCTATCATACACAGATATACCCATAACCCCAGCCGGCTTCGAAGCAATCTCAGTGCTCCTTTTACGTGGCTTCTGACAGACTGCTCGCTCAGTCCTAACCTGACTGCAATCTCCTTATGTGATAGGTTCGCCTTCCGGCTCAATTCAAACACCTCCCGCATTTTTGGGGGTAGTAACTGTATTTCCTGCTCTATGATTACAGCCAGCTGGCGCTCCCGGGCCCGGTGGTCGGTGACAGCTTCTGCCCGGCTACCGGTATGACTCAACGATAACAGGAATTTGTCTTCGACATACTTATGGGCAAGGATATTAAGCACCCTGTTCCTTACAGACATATAGAGGTAATGGGAGAAATTAGATGACGGTGAGAGGCTTTCCCGGTGGCTCCACAGATAAGAGAAAAGATCCTGGAGCAGATCTTTAGCCTCATCCTTATCCCTTAACTGGCGATAGGCGTGTAAATAGAGTACGCCAAAATAGCGGTCGTATATTTGAGCAAAAGCACGTTTATTGCCAGACTTGATCAAATTAACCAATTCGAGATCATTCATGCGATCATATTCTGCCATGATTAAACTCATCCCGTGGAAAATAAAAGATTTAGCTATTTTAAAACTACACAATAAGTGTCAAACCAACACCCGGTTTACTAGCGTAATGCATTGTAATGATAATATTTACCCCGTTAAAATTATTTTATTTTTTTTACCCCCCTGCCCCCACCACTCCCTGTCAATATAATAAGGCTACAGAAAGATTTTATATGCAGACACCAGATATCAGGGAATTATTAGAAAAATACAAAAAAGGCATCATAACAGAACAAGAGATGGCTTTACTGGAAATCTGGTATATCGAAAGACGCCGGGAGCCACTGGATGTTTCTGACGGGCAGATAGAAACACTTAAAAATGAGGTGTGGCAATCTTTGCAGCTAGAGGATAGCGCGCCAGCTTATGGGCACAGGTGGAAATCACTGGCTGCCGCCGCCGCCGTACTCCTCCTGTTGGCAGGTACGGCGTATTTTCTCGCCATCGCACCGGGTAAAAAGCGAAACTACACAACAATAGCTGCGAACCAGGATTCGGCTATTGAATACAAGCCTGGTAGTAACCGCGCTACACTAACACTATCCAATGGACAGCAAATCGTATTAAAAGAAGCACACAACGGCAAACTCACGGAAGACGCCTCCGTTGCCATTAACAAAACAGATGATGGGGAACTGGTATATAGTCATTCCAAACAAAGCTCAGCTGCCGTGCCGGCACTCAATATTTTATCCACTCCCAGGGGCGGGCAATACCATCTCACCTTATCTGATGGCTCACAGGTATGGCTCAACGCCGCCTCTTCCATCTCCTACCCTGTTGCATTTAACGCGAAGGAACGGATCGTAACGGTAAGCGGTGAAGCCTATTTTGAAGTAGCTCCCCGGGATGGTCAGCCGTTTAAAATACATACCGGCAAGCAGGAGATCGTTGTGTTAGGCACTCATTTCAACGTGAAGGCTTACCCCGATGATCCAGAAATCAGCACCACTTTGCTGACCGGTAGCGTGAAGGTGACGAACACCATCTCCGGCGCCACCGGCGTGCTGAAGCCCGGCCAGCAGGCCAGGATCATTAATAACAGCGGGGGCCTGGACATCCAGCCCGTACATCCAGATGATGCCATTTCCTGGAAGAACGGCTATTTCCTGTTTGACAATCAGGATATAAAAAGCATTATGAAGATAATAAGCAGGTGGTATGATGTAGATATCGAATACAGGGAACCACCGGGCAGCGAAAGATTTGGAGGGACTTTCTCACGCTCATCCAACATGCAGGAAATACTTACTAACCTGGAGCGGATCGGTCATGTACATTTTAAACTCTTTCCCGGGAAAGTGACCGTTACAACACCCGTTCAGTAAACCTGAAATGCCATAACAATATTATCAAACACTTAAAAAAGGAGCAATATTGAGAAAACGAAACTAACACATTTCCACGTTGGATCGCCAGGAAAACCAGGAACGTCGGAAGCGTCCCTGGCTATTTGCCAGGCATCCTGATTAACGCTGTATCATAACATTAACGTAAACCTGACAACCAAATGTATAAAAAATTTACTGAATTATTGTTCAGGCGGCATTCTTATGCCCGGTCCAATTTCCACTTAAAAATGAAGCTCACCGCCATTCTAATAGTTATAGCCGTCATCCAGCTAAAAGCAGAGACCTTTGCGCAGAAAATCTCTGTTAACGTCAACAATGCCAGGCTTACAGAAGTGATTGCCCAACTCAAAAAGCAAACAGACTATGATTTTCTTTACAACAACGAGGTAATCAAACATGTAAAACCGGTTACCCTGAATGTAAAGGATGCCAATCTGAAGGAAGTACTGGACAAGTGTTTCAACGATCAGCCGGTTAGCTATTCTATTTCCAACAAAACGGTATTAATTATGGCCAGGCCTGCCAGGCAGCCAGAGATCAATGATTACAGGAAACAAAAGCTGAGAATAACCGGCACTGTTACCGATGAAACCAATGGTGAGCCATTAATAGGTGCATCTGTAGTGGTGGAGGGAACTGCTATTGGCGCCAGTACAGGCGAAAAAGGTTTCTTTGCCCTGGATGCACCAGGGCCTGGTACTGTACTCGTTGTTTCTTATGTAGGTTTTCAAACAAAAAAGGTACCTGTAGGCAGCCAAACAACACTGCAGGTAAAGCTAGCCCACTCAGATGCCAGGTTGGGAGAATTAGTGGTGGTAGGGTATGGCACCAGGACCAAAGGAGCCATCACAGGCGCCATCACTACAGTAAAATCTGATGTATTTGAAAGCAGGCCGCTAAATAACAGCTACGATGCTTTACAGGGTACAATACCAGGCCTTACCATCACCAAGGCAAGCGGTCAACCCGGCAGCACTACCTATGGCTTCCAGGTAAGGGGTTATTCCTCCGTAAACGGTAACGCCCCGTTGGTGCTTATCGACGGTATCCCCGGAGACATCAATACAATCAATACCAATGATATTGCAGAAGTAACAGTTTTAAAAGATGCTGCGGCCGCCATTTACGGGGCCAGAGCAGCCAACGGGGTGATCATCGTGAGCACCAAACGTGGAAAAAAAGGGCCTCCTTCCGTTACATACACCACCAATATTGGTTATAAGACACCAACCTACCTGAGGAAAATGCAAAACACAATGGAATTTGCAAGGTTCATGGATGAAGGCTTGCGCAATGCGGGTATCAACGGTTTTTCGCAGGAAGTGTTTGACAAAATTGCCACCAACGCGCCGCCGGATCCCACCGGCTGGAACTATGGCGTTACCAACTATCCCGGCTTCTATGGGTATACCGACTGGAATAAGGTCATCTACAAAAACACGACGCAGCAATTGCATAATATCAACGTTTCCGGCGGGGGGGAGAATAACAACTACCTGTTATCTGCCGGCTACAACCGCGATAATGGTATCGTACGATTTGGAGAAAATAATTCAAACGGCTATAACATCCGCCTCAATTATGATTTCCGCTTCAATAATCATTTCGCGGTGGAAACACGCTCCTATTTTGATAACAGGGCAGTGGTGACGCCTACTTTGCTTGGCAGCGCCCTCACAAATGTAACAAGGCAATTCCCCTATCAGCCTGTTTACAATAAAGCAGGACAGTTCTACGGCTACCAGGGCTATGAAAGCCCGGCACAGTACCTGGCCGAAGGGGGTACACAACTAAGCAACCTTTCCCGCTTTGGCGCAAATATTAAAATAGACTACACCATCATTCCGGGTCTTAAACTTACCGGGCAAAGTGCGGTAAGACTTGACTATGCAAATGGCAGCACTACCAACCGTACGATTACCCGTTATAACTGGGACGGAGGCATACAGGATGTGCGCAATACACCCAATTCTGCTAATTACAGCAATGATAAGGTATTGAATAAGCTGTACCAGGCCTACCTGGATTATAATAAGAAACTATCGCAGGACCATAGCATTAATCTCACCGGCGGCGCCTCCCTGGAGCAAACCAGGAGAGAAGGCCAATCTACCAACGGTTATAATTTTATCAGCAACGACATCTTTACATTAAACCTGGCCGACAGGACCAAAGCAGCCTACGCAAATTTTACCGGGTACCTGAACAACGAGGCACTGGTGTCCTATTTCGGCAGGTTAAGTTATACATTCAGGGAAAAACTGATTGTAGACTTTACCGCGCGGGCCGACGGAAGCTCCAAATTCTCGCCAGATAAACGGTGGAGCGCAGTATTTCCTTCAGCGGCAGTTGCCTACAACCTGTCTGAAGAAAGGTTCATCAAAAAGATGAATGTACTTGACCTGTTGAAACTGAGATTATCCTATGGCAAAATGGGAAACCAGGACCTGGAAGGATTGGGTTTATATGACTATATCCCGCTTATTTCCATTAACGGCAACTATCCCATAGGCTCCCCCAACGCCGGTCTGACGGGCGCTAACGCCAACCCCGCGTCGTCTACCAGGACATGGGAAACCATAGAAACCCGTAACATTGGTATCGACCTCGCCACTTTGCAATCGAGACTCTCGTTCTCCTTCGATTACTATAACAAGATCAACAACGATATGCTCGTAAATGTAGCCGTGCCGGCATCCTTTGGCGCCACGCCTCCTTCTACCAACCAGGGCAAACTGAACACCAAAGGTTTTGAAATGATGCTCACCTGGAAAGACCAGGTACATGATTTCAGGTACGGTGTGTCCCTGCAGCTGAGCGACAGCAAGAATAAACTCGTGGAGCTGAAGAATACAGATAATTATGGCGAGGGGCTGAATAAGTACCGGCAAGGCTATCCCATTTACTCCTATTTTGGCTATGTGTATGACGGAATTATCAAAACCCAGCAACAACTGGATAATTATAAAAAACTGGAGGGCATTCCTTCCCGGATCTCGCTGGGTGATGTAATGTATAAAGATGTTGACGGCGATGGAAAGCTGACCGCCTTCGGCGATAAAACCAAAGGCCTGTCCGGCGATATGATATACCTGGGCAATCTTACTCCGAGGTATACCTATTCCGCCAACCTGAGCGCAGGCTACAAAAATTTTGATGTACAGGTTTTCCTCCAGGGTGTTGGCAAACGGGATGTGATTTATGAAGGCGCCATCAGCCAACCCAATACTTTCTTCTGGCCCTCATTGCAATATTTCTACGGCAAAACCTGGTCGCCGGAAAGACCGGATGCAAAATATCCCCGGTACCTGCCAGGCAATTTAGGATATGATGATGTAAAAAACTATAATTACCGCGCATCCGCCCTCACACTCCGGAATGTGGCCTATCTCCGGTTTAAGGTGATCACCCTGGGGTACACTATTCCTGAGCACATTGCAAAAAGAGCCAGGATAAAATCAGCACGTGTTTATTTCAGTGGGCAGGATCTTTTCACCTTCTCAAAAGGCACTTTGGGCGGTAATTTCGACCCGGAAGACGGCTATCGTAACGAGGGCACCTATCCCTTCAATAAAGTGTATTCACTGGGCTTAAATGTAAAATTTTAATTACGGCGCATTATGAAAGTTGAACTCTCTTATTATAAAATATACCTGTTCCTGTTCACAGTTGTTTGCTGCAGCTGCAACAAGCACCTTAACCTGGTATCACAAGATAGTATTACCGATGCCACTTTCTGGAAAACGGACAGTGACTTCAAACTGGCGGCCAACAACCTGTACAATGGCCTGGATAGATTTGGTGAAGAAGATACTGAATCAGATATCGCATTTAATGTACCCAACTCCGTTAGCAACGGCAACCTGCAACCCTCGGAAACATCCGACCAATGGAATACCAGCTATGGATATATCAGGTCTGCCAATACTATCATTGAAAAGGGCGCCGGCACTACAGACACTGATATAAAAAGATATGTAGCAGAAGCAAAGTTTTTCAGGGCCTGGTATTACTGGAAGCTCCTAAGAATCTATGGCGGGGTTCCGCTTATTACCAAAGTGCTTTCTACCGGAGATCCCGAACTGTTTACACCACGCGCCAGCCGTATGGAAACAGCCGATATGATCCTAAAAGACCTGGACGAAGCAAAAAACGACCTGCCTTTACAATCGGAACTTTCCACTCCGGACATAGGCAGGATAAGCAAAGGCGCCGCACTAGCCTTATCCGCCAGGGTAGCACTTTTTGAAGGTACCTGGGAGAAATTCCGGGGAGTAGCGGACGCCGCTAAATACCTGGATAAAGCCATAGCCAGCTCCAGGGAAGTGATTAACGGCGGTGTATACACGCTGTATACCGGCAGCGGCGCACAAAGCTATCGCTACCTCTTCCTGGAGCCCGGAGATGATTCGAAGGAGTGTATACTGGACCGCCGGTTTGCCCGCAATATATTAGGACAGGACGCGCCTTATATGTATGACCAGGATGGCTATAATCCAACACGTAAACTGGCAGACATGTACCTCGACAAAAATGGGCTGCCCATCACAGCCGCCGGTACCGTGTTTCATGGTTACGGCACGTTCACTTCCGAATACCAGGACAGGGACCCCAGAATGACCATGACCATGATCATCCCCGGCACATTCACCAACCGGGTATTCTACCCCGTAACCAAAGTGGCTAACTGGCCAGATAAGCCGCAGCGTAACTTTAATACTGGATACATCCTATACAAGTATATGTCGGAAGATCCGGCAGCAAATAACTCCGGCCGCCTTGGAGATGCCAGCCTGTTTGACTTTGACCGTCACCTGATCCGCTATGCAGAAGTGCTGCTGATTTATGCAGAAGCAATATTCGAAAAAAATGGCATCATTAGCGATGGTGACCTCAACCTGTCTGTAAACAAGTTACGGGACAGGGCGAATATGCCGCATCTGACCAACGCCTTTGTGGTTGCCCATCAGCTCGACATACGTACGGAACTCAGACGGGAACGTACCATAGAACTGGCCCTGGAAGGATTCCGGTATGATGACATCCGTCGCTGGAAAACAGCGGAAACCGAACTACCCCAGGATGTAAAGGGTATTAAGATCACCGGCACCGATTGGGCCACCCGGGCGCCTTACAGCGACCCTTCTTACTTAACCAAAGTAGACGCAAATGGCTTCCTGATTACGGAGAAAAACCGGAAATTCAATCCGTCAAAAGATTATTTACAACCACTACCCACAAAAGAAGTAGCCTTTTATACCGCCAATGGAAAAGCATTGGAACAAAATCCGGGTTGGTAACCCCAAACATGCTTAACTTTTTTATAGCTCAATATGATCAGAACAAGAACAATAGCAGTGCTGCTGCTGACCGTTATAGGCATGACCAGCCTACCCCGGAAGGCTACCGGCCAGGGGCCGAGGATTGTCAACATTGTCAATTTTATTCGCCTGCTCGAACCCAGGGATCACAGCATCACACAAGACGTGCTATACCAGACCGTAGTACAGCAGGTAAACATCATGAGGCAATATCACCTGACAGGTACATTCCTGTTGCAATATGATGCCTTGATGGATCATCGCTACCAGGAATTACTCAAAGGCTTGCCCAGGGATTCATTTGAGATAGGCGCCTGGTGGGAGCTTCCGCAACCGTTGATCGAAAAAGCGGGACTAAAATGGCGGGGCCGCTATCCCTGGGACTGGCATGCCGATATTGGCTTTAGCACCGGCTATACACCGGTTGAACGAGAAAAGATAGCAGATGCATATATGGACAGCTTCAAAAGCATATTTGGTTATTATCCCCGTTCCGTTGCCTCCTGGTTTATTGATGCTCATACCTTACAATACCTGTATGACAAATACAGCATCGTTGCTTCTGCAAATTGTAAAGACCAGTATGGCACTGATGGCTATACATTGTGGGGAGGCTACTGGAATCAGGCCTATTACCCAAGCAGGATCAACTCTTACATGCCGGCTCAAAAGGCCGCCAGCCAGATTCCCGTACCCGTTTTCCGGATGCTGGGAAGCGACCCTGTCCGGCAATATGATCAGGGCATCAGCGCACAAAGACAGGGTGTGATCACCCTGGAGCCGGTATACCCCGGGGCTGGCGGTAGTGAAAGTTGGGTCAACTGGTTCTTCAAAACATTCACTGAGGCCCCCGCGCTGAACTTTAACTACACCCAGGCAGGCCAGGAAAATTCTTTCACCTGGGATGCCATGTCCAAAGGCTTTCAAATACAGATGCCTTTGATCGCCAGGCTCAGGGACAGCGGCAAGATCAGGCTGGAAACGCTGGAACAATCGGGCAAATGGTTCAAAGCAAACTACAAAGTAACACCAGCCACCTCGTTTTCCGTTACAAGAGATATCGAAGGAAGCGACCGCAAAACCTTATGGTACAACAGCCGCTTCTACAGGATCAACATATTATGGGAAGATGGCAGTTTCCGTATCCGGGACATTCATCTCTTTAATGAAAATATTCCGGATATCTACACCACCCGGAAAGCCACCTCCAATGAATGCACGTTCTTTACATTACCCGTGGTAGATGGGTACCTCTGGAGTAAACCCAAACAACTGGCAGGCTTACGGCTTAAGGCGCTGGTTAATGGAAAGGAAGTTGTGCTAAAAGGCGAAGATCCCATATTCAAAAATATGGATAAGGAAACCGTACTGGTATGCTGGCCACTCAGCGGGAGCGGAACCATAGAAATGAGGCTGAGAGAGAAAACTGCGTCCATCAGGCTAACGGGCAACCGGTCCGTCAACTGGTTCCTGGATCTCGAAACAGCACCGGGAGCCAGGCTGCCGTTCACCAACATTTCACCCAGACAGGTTGACGGCAACTTTGAAGGAGTTAATTACCTGCTTTCCGTTAGTAAAGGCAGTTTCTCCAAACCTACCAATGGCGCGGCATTTCGTTTACAACCAGAAAAAAATGAGATACAAATGAACCTCTCCGCCATGACAGATGCAAAATAAACAACAGTATGCCTGCTAATGAAACGTTAGCAGGCATATGCTATGCTGCCTGTTGCTACACTATTATTTTTCACTTTCAGAACTGATATACCCCTTTTTTATTCCGAGCTTTTTCATCTTTGATGTTAAGGTGGTAGGGGGCAGGTTCAGTATTTCCGCGGCGCCGCCACTCCCCCATATCCTGCCATTACATTTTTTCAGCACAGCAACGATATAGTCCCGCTCATTTTCGTGAATGGTCTTCATACGCTTTTCGTCTATCGCGGGCGCTTCCGGTATGCCCCGGTGTATTGGGAGAGAAACATCTTCAATAATTGGCCCTTTCTCTAATAATACCTGTCTTTCCACAAGGTTTTCCAGTTCACGGATATTTCCCGGCCAGTCATACATCATCATTTTCTTCAATGCATCATCAGAAAAACCGCTGATCCTTTTGCCTGCCTTATGATTGTACCGGTTCATAAAATGATAGGCTAATGCAGGTATATCCTCTTTACGTTCCCTGAGTGCGGGAATGTGAATAGGAAAAACATTTAAGCGATAATAAAGGTCGAGGCGAAAGCGGCCTTCCGCCACCTCCTTTTCCAGGTTTTTATTCGTTGCGGCAATCACCCGCACATCAATTTTGATCACATCATTTCCTCCAACCCGTTCTATCTCTCTTTCCTGCAATACACGCAGGAGCTTGACCTGTAACTCTACCGGCATTTCGCCTATCTCATCCAGGAAAATGGTTCCTTTGTTTGCCTTTTCAAACTTCCCGATCCGCTTTTCCAAAGCTCCTGTAAAAGCCCCTTTTTCATGCCCGAATAATTCTGATTCGATCAATGATGACGGTAATGTTGCACAATTTAGTTTTATGAAAGGACCACTCTTCCTGTTTGAAGAAGCGTGAATGCAATCTGCAATTTTTTCCTTCCCCGTGCCGCTCTCCCCCAGTATCAATACGGAAGTATCCATCAGGGCGACCTCACCAACCATGTCGAGTGCGTTTAATAACAGGTGGCTTTTCCCGATGATACCTTCAAAAGCAACCGGCCGGCCCACGGCTGCATGGCCGGATAACGCCGGGGGCGCATGATGAACTGCGTTATGCGCTCTTCCCCCTTGCAGTATGTTTTCAAAACAAGTGGTTAACTGTAGCCGTACCACCTCAGATAGTGCTGTATGTTCTGCATTATAAGCGTCAGGCCTGCGGCTGTATAACCGGAAACTGAATGACCTGCCCCCAGGGGTATTTATCGGGATGCAGAGATAAGATCGCAAATGAAAACTGTTTGCCAATAATTTGTCCAGGGAAGTTTGCCCGCATATATTATCAAATACCTCATCATTATAAAATACCACGTTCGTTGCGCTCACATTATTTGACTGCAGGTGGAGCAACTCTTCTCCGGTCTTTCGTGTAATCGTTGATAGCTCCGTGAACCCAATAGGTTGATATTGGTTAAATCCCACCCTTAAAAAAGATATACTGCTGACATCTGGCTGAAGCGTATGCTCAAATCCCAGTGCGGCGAAATCAAATGGAATGTGCGGCTGGATAGCGGTGATTATTTTCAGGAATTTGTGCTCCGATTCCAGGGGTTCAATAACAATATTGTTTAATGTTGTCTTTAACTGGGCCTCCTTCCTGTATTTGGCTTCCAGGCTGTGCTGGTGATGATACTTTGCGATTTCAAGTGTAACGAGTAAATCCCTTTCTCTAAAGGGCTTTACCAGGAAGCCATATGGCTGGGTTGCTTTTGCTTCATTTAAGACATCTTCGCTTGAATTAGCAGACAGGTAAATAAATGGAATGCCCTGCTCCTGCAGCTGCCAGGCAAGATCGATGCCCGTTTGCTTTCCCTTTAGGAATATATCAAGGAGAACAAAATCCGGTCGTTGCTGTTGTATAAATAGCAATGCCTGGTTTACAGAACGGGCAATATCTATAACGCGGTAACCGGCGCGGGTTAGCATCAGCCGAAGATAATCAGCTTCCACAAACTGGTCTTCCACTATCAGTATTTCTTCTTTCATCGGATTAAGTTGCTGTTTTTCCATGGTCGTCTAATTAGCCCTCTCCGGGTCATATATAAATCTAATCATAATCTCGGCGCCGCCATTGCTATTGATTGTTAACACGCCGTCGATATCTTCACTGAGACCTTTCATCAGTTTTAAACCTAATGTCCCCAGCCTGCTGATATCAAAGGACGATGGCAGCCCCATACCATTGTCTCTGATGACCAGGAGCAGCTCATGGCCTGTTACTCTTTTAAAAAGGATAGTAATTTCACCTTTGGTATTTTTCGGAAATGCATATTTGATAGCGTTGGTTATTGCTTCATTTAACAATAGCCCCATAGGAATACAGTAATTGAGATTTAGCTCGATTGGTTCTATTTGCAACTTAAACAATACCGACTGCCGGATATCGAAACTGTCCCTGAGATAATCCACCAG
The DNA here is from genome assembly GCF_012641265.1 of Chitinophaga eiseniae. GTDB lineage: Bacteria > Bacteroidota > Bacteroidia > Chitinophagales > Chitinophagaceae > Chitinophaga > Chitinophaga eiseniae_A. Next base: position 1,947,274 of record NZ_JABAHZ010000001.1, read on the forward strand.
GTCGTGAATATAATGAGCCATGTTGATGGCAGACAGATTATCGGACTGGTACAGTTTATGATGAATAAGCGACATGGCCTGGATGCGGTGTTGGCTCTCCGTCATCGCTTTAATGGCTTCATTTGTTTCCAGGTATTCAGATTGGCTACCGAGCAGGCCCATGACCATTTGGAAATTGTTCTTTACCCTATGGTGAATTTCTCTGACCAACCATTCTTTCTCTTTCACCAAATGCTGGAGCGCATAATTATTCTCTTCGATCTCGTTTCGCTGCTCCTGGAGTTTTTTGTTGGTTCGCTGCTTTAACCGCGAATTATAAATAAGTAAACCTGAAATAATCACGAAAAGAATCGCCACACCAGTTAACCAATTGCGCGTTTGGTGGGCATATACGAGTGCTGTGTGCTGCAATTTGCTTTCCTTTTCAAGTAACCGGATATTCTGGTCTTTTTTTTCAGTTTGGTATTGTATCAGCAACTCTTCTATTTGTTGGTTCTTTGTCACGGTAAAAATGGAATCACTGAGGGCTTTGGATTTTTGCTGGTGCTGAATGGCTGCCGTAAAATTACCTTCTGCGGAATCCACCTTGAACAGCAGGAAATGGAGATCCATTTCTCTTGATGCTGTTGTATACTTGCTTAACGCTGCTGCTTTTTCCAGGTAAGGTTTTGCTTTCTTATAATACTGCCTGGTTGCAAAGAACTTCCCTATATCATAGTTGGCTATCATTAATATCTCACTATTTTTGTCGCCCTTATCATATTGCTTAAGCATGTCGAAAAAGTACATTTCAGCTTTATCATAATTATGCATGGCGTTATAGCAATGCGCAAGGCTTTGGCTGAGGCTCGCTTTTTCGTCGACATGTACGGGCGGATAGCTGCTGCTGAGCTTTCGCAGCAGATCAAAGGCTTGTTTGGTTTGATTTGCCTTGATCATTTGAAGTATGGTGAGATAGGCGGTCCAATAAGCAAAGCGATCTGTCGGGATGCCTGTTCTGACTTCCAGGCACTTTTTGTACCAGTATATGCTGGATTCCAGTTGATCCAGCTCCTGGTAAACAAGCCCTAACTCTCCATAACATATAATAAGGATGTCGCTGTCTCTATCGGGTTTTAAGCTGTTTACTGATTTGAAGGCATATTTCAATGCCTTGTTGAAATTGCCTTCATACCGGCTTGCTGTTGATAGCAGGCAATAAATCTCCGGTACCCGGTAGAAATTATTTTTGATGGTATCCTTTAGAGCAAGGTGTAAATCATCCTCTGCTAAAAAAAATTTGTTATTTTGAATATAAAAATTGGCAAGCTCCAATTCTGCATCAATTATTTTTTTTGTTTTTCCGCATATCGTATAAAGTAAAAAAGCGCTTTTAAAATGCTGCTCCACTATATCGGGGAATACATCAAAATAAGAAAGGCAACTCGCTTCGCTCATCCGTGTATCAGCTTCCTTTTCCTTATTCCCTGTTCTTTTATAGCTATTAATTACCTGGTCGAAAACTTTTATGCCGCTACGGAAATCCTTGTTGCGTATATAGGCCATACCAAGAAGCGATAAGCCCTGGCGAGTGATTTCGTTATCTGCTACATTACTGGAGTCAACCAGGTACACTGATTTTCTCAGGAAAAAGAATGCACTGTCGATAACGTCATTTTTCCTGAATGCTTCAGCAACATAGGCCTCCCCTAATTGATTATAATAGCGCTGACGCATGCTGTCCGGCAATTCTCTTTTTATCTCTTTCAATAGTTGTGCTTTCGACAGGCTGGAGGTAACCTGCGCTGAACAAAGGTTCACAAAGGTAATGAGGGACCCTGCAAGTATTATTCGCAATAGCATATTTCTGGCTTTAACCGGGGCGATCACACAATTCCTCTTTCTATCTATAAATGTACGATGTATCAGGCATGTAGGTGTCTTTAAATTTTGTCCTGACCTGCTTCAAAAAAATGAATCACGATATTTCGTGGCCGCTCGTTGAAAATCACGGCATATCGTACAGATGACGCACTGAAAGACATCCTAATCTATTGATTGCTAACCAAATGATTTATTGGCACCCGGTTAGACATGCTGAATGTAAATATTGAAAACCATGATACCTCCTTCCAAAAGAACTATTGTATTTCTTACGGGCGCATTTGTCCATCATAGTTGCTGGGACGACTGGCGCAGCTATTTTGAAAGTAAAGGCTATACAACGATGGCTCCACCCTGGCCGCATAAAAATGCCCCTGCTGAAGAACTTCGCAACAGTCACCCCAACAAGCAGATTGCCGCTAACCGATTACAGGACCTCACCAGGTACTATGATGAAAAAGTAAGAGCCCTTCCGGAAAAACCCATCCTGATCGGGCATTCCATCGGCGGGCTGATAGTTCAGCTATTATTGCAGCAGGGACTGGGCTATGCAGGGGTAGCCATTCATTCCGTACCTCCCCAGGGTATTATGACCTTTAAATGGTCATTCCTGAAAGCCGGCTGGGGGCCACTTGGCTTTTTCACCTCCGCGAAAAAATCATTTATGATGTCGTTTGACCAATGGAAATATGCGTTCACCAATGGTATGAATGATGATGCACAGAAAGACGCTTATTACAAGCAGGCCATCCCCGAGTCAAAACTGATTGTGCGGGATACTATTACCAAAGCAGCGCGGGTAAATTTCAGGAACCCGCATGCGCCCCTGTTGCTTACCTCGGGCACCACCGACCATACCATACCCGCTTCCCTGAATTACGCCAATTATAAAAAATACCGGAAAAGCAATTCAGTAACGGATTATAAAGCATTTGAAGGAAGAAATCATTTTGTACTGGGGCAACCCACCTGGAAAGAGGATGCTGATTTTATCCTGGATTGGCTGAACAGGCAAGGCGCCTGACTCCAGTCGACTGCTGTTATCTATTCATCATTAACTCATCATCACCACTAAAATCCTCGACTATGATAAAAAGCATATTTGCGGTTGCTATTATTGCCCTGACAATGGCTTGTAATCAGCCAGCAGAAAAAAAGCAATCCGCAGAAGGCAACGGCGTCGTTGCAGTACAAGCCGCAGCACCGGCGGCTCCCCCGGCAGGTTTTAAGCATGCGTATGCACTGGTAAATGGTGTAAACATCCACTACGTCATCGGCGGCCAGGGTGAGCCCCTGCTACTTGTTCATGGGTTTGGCCAGAACTGGTACATGTGGAACCGGCTGTTGCCCGAGCTTTCCAAACATTTTACGGTGATCGCTCCTGATCTGCGGGGTGTTGGCGAAAGCGATAAACCCGCCGCAGGATATGACAAAAAAACGATGGCTGCCGATATGCATGCCCTCATGAATAAACTAGGCTACAACGCTATTGATCTTGCCGGGCATGACATCGGGCTGATGGTGGCATACGCCTACGCGGCACAATTTGGCGGCGAAGTAAAAAAGCTTGCGTTACTGGATGCACTCTTACCTGGCGTAGAGCCGGTATGGAGCCAGGTAAAAGGCTCGGCGTGGTGGTTTGGCTTCTTTGCATGGCCGGCGTCGGGAGAGTTGGTGGCAGGAAAAGAACAATTATTCATGACCAATTTCTGGCCGGTAGTGGGCTATGTAAAAGATCCTTTTACGAAGGAGGAAGTGACGGAGTTTGTGCGGGCCTATTCAGTAAAAGGTGCTATGACGGGGGCTTTCCACTGGTTTGACGCATTTAATCAGGATGCGGCAGACAATGTTCAGTTCATGAAACATAAATTGACGATGCCCTTACTCGCCATGGGTGGAGAACATTTTGGAGCGGCCTTCCTCGTTGAGCACTGCAAGCTCGTAGCGGAAAATGTAACAGGTTCCAATATTAAAGGCTCCGGGCACTGGCTCGTACAAGAGAATACCGCGCAGGTACAAAAAGACCTGCTGACCTTTTTCCTGGGTAAATAACCATTTTTCTCTCATCATTTAAAATAAACGTTTATGTTAAGCATACGTACTTTTCTTCTGCCGGTTCTTTTATTCAGCGTGGGTGCTGTCCAGGCCCAGGTTTCCGGTAACGGCCAGTTTCGCCTGAACCTGACGGAAATCAAGGCGCTCAAAAGTAGTAGTGGGGCCAATGCTCCCGGCTCATCGAATTATTCTGCCGTTAAGGAAATTGTTGTCATGGGCGACCCTTCCAAACAAGGTATCTACACCATCCTGCTTAAGATAGCACCAAATACAAAGATTGCTGCCCACCTGCATCCTGATCAACGGGCGGCCACTGTATTGTCCGGTACCTGGTACTTTGGCTATGGCGATAAATTTGATAAAACACAACTCAAAGCATTACCCGCGGGGAGTATCTATTCAGAGGTGGCGGGACAAAACCATTTTGCGATGACCGGAAAAGAACCGGTTATTGTCGAAATTACTGGCTTCGGCCCATCCGGAGTAACCTATGTGAATGTACAGGACGATCCCTCCCATAAGTAATAACATCTCTTATTTAAGGAAATATGCCAGCGAGAAATAACTGGCTGGCGTATTTCCAGCTGATCATTTTGAGACATCGCAGTGGCTGCATGTCTGCAGCTGCTGCGATGCCTGTTTGTGGCATTGCAGCAGATTATGCCTGATTCAGAAAAACGCATCCCACATTTTGTAAGTTCATTTTCGAAAATCATATTATGTTTTTATATAATTATTCAAATTATGAAAATATGAATTCATTCAATTATCGCTTCAATTATACAGTAAATCCTTATAAACAATTTTATATCAATATATTAATATAAAAACAAACCACAAGCACATTTATATTATATATAAATATATATATCAATAAAATCAACTAATGGCAAGAATTTAGATCATTTTCATAAAAATTTTATGAATTAAGTAAATTAATCTTCTACTTTTATACTTAAGTACACTGATCGATCAACCAAAAAAGTACTTAAGTAGATTGTTCAATTATTAATTACTTCTTTTATGAAATTTTCAGCCACATTTATCTTCCTGTTTGCCACTGCTCCCTTTATTGTGAAAGCCGAGAACAACGATCCCCCCAGAAAGAAAAAGAGAGGCAGTTACTTAATTGAATTACCGGCATCCTTAAATACCAGCACCGATAGTACCAGGAATATTACCCTTTTCCAGTCATCAGAGCTCCCCTTTAAGCCATCTATCCAGGTAGGCGCCATTGTACATATGTTTGCTTCCGGGGAGCAAACAGGATTTGGTACCCCCAGTGACGACAAAACCGCGAAAGACTGGAACAAGGGCTTTTCTGTTTATCGCGCCAGGGTGTTGGTTGGCGGGCAACTCACTAAAAAAGCCAGCTTTTTCATGGAAACAGAGATACCCTCGCCCATTGGTATCCAATCCAACGGAGAAAAGAATGTAAAAGTTTCTCCCATCATCCTCGATGCGCAGCTCGAATACACCTTTAACCCGGCATTCCAGCTTATAGCAGGCATGCAGCTGGTATCCAATAACCGTAATGGGCTACAGGGCGCTGCCGGGTTAATGGCCAACGATTTTACCTTCTTCCAGTATCCGTATAACCTGTTTGCGAATAGTCCGCTGCAGGGCAACTTCGGACGTGATCTCGGTATCAATGCCCGCGGGTTTCTCGCAAACGACAAACTGGAATACCGTCTCGGTGTATTCACTGGTCGCAACGTGGACGGCGGCGCCCCCCTTCGTACCGTAGGACGCGTTGCCTATAACTTCCTGGACGCTGAAAAAGATTACTATTACGCCGGCACCAAACTGGGAAATGGCAAAACGCTGACCTGGGCAGCCGGTGTGGACGCGCAAGCGAATTACTACAACCTCAGCACCGATGTATTCTTTGACCACCCACTCGGCAATGCAGGCTCTATTACACTCAATGCTGCTTACCAGTACATGACCGGCGGTACACAAACAGACTCCAAATACTCCTTCGCCACGCTCATTCCCAAACAAACGGTCCAATTCCTGGAACTCGGCTATTATTTCAAAAAATCGAAACTACAGCCGTGGATACGCTACGAAAACCAGGATGTTAACGCGGATGCCGCCCAAACCGGCGCCGTTAAACCGGCGAACTTCGACAAACTCAAGTCCAGCACAGTAATGGGTGGCGGGCTCAATTACTTTTTCAACGGCACCGGCACTAACTTACGCCTCTCCTATACCGCCCGTACCTACCATGTAGCCACTGCTATACCAGACGACTATACGAAAAAGACATTCGGGCAAGTATGGCTTCAGGCTCAATTTTTCATTTTCTGATTATCAAACATTCCATCATCTCTCCATAAAATATAAGTCAACATGAGAAACGCTTTCCTGCATCAACTATCAATCCTCCTGCTGGGCGCTACCGCACTCTTTTCTTCCTGTAACAGCGGCGCCGGAAAAACCGGTGGCAGCGACTCCTCCGCCACAAAAGGAACGGTGAAAATAGGCGTACTCCACTCCCTCAGCGGCACGATGGCTATATCTGAAGTTTCCTTAAAAGACGCCGTACAGATGGCCGTAGATGAAATCAATGCCAAAGGTGGTGTACTCGGTAAACAAATAGAACCAGTCATCGTAGATCCGGCATCAGATTGGGACCTGTTCGCCGAAAAAGCGAAAGAACTGCTGATCGATAAAAAGGTATCTGCCGTATTTGGCTGCTGGACTTCCGTATCCCGTAAATCGGTTCTCCCGGTTTTTGAGCAGAACAATGGCCTGCTCTTCTACCCGGTGCAATACGAAGGAGAAGAATGCTCCAATAGCGTTATCTACACCGGTGCCACTCCCAATCAGCAACTGATTCCCGCTGCCGAATATCTCATGAGTGAAAAAGGCGGAGGCTACAAAAAGTTCTACCTGCTGGGTACAGACTATGTATTTCCACGCACCGCCAATAAAATACTCAAAGCCTACCTCCTCTCTAAAGGCATTCCCAAAGAAAACATCATTGAAGAATATACGCCGTTCCATCACCAGGATTACCAAACCATTATCTCTAAAGTAAAACGCTTTGCTGCAGATGGTAAAGCCTGCATACTCTCCACCATCAATGGCGATTCCAATGTGCCTTTTTATAAGGAGTTTGCTAACCAGGGCCTCTCTTCAGCCACCTGTCCGATCATGGCATTTTCCGTGGCGGAAGATGAACTCAGATCGATGGATACCGAATTCCTGGTAGGCCATCTCGCTGCATGGAACTACTTCCAGTCAAACGACCTGCCGGAGAATAAAAAATTTGTGGCCGATTTCAAAGCCTTCTGCGCGAAAAAAGGTTTACCCGGCGGCGACAAAAGAGTAACTGACGACCCTATCTGCTGGGCTTACACCGGCGTATACCTGTGGGCAAAAGCCGCTGAAAAAGCAGGTTCCTTCGATGTTTCAAAAGTACGTAACGCATTATACAGCCTGGGTTTCGATTCACCTGACGGCCCCGTAAAAATGGACCCACGCAATCATCACCTGGCAAAACCGGTAGTGATCGGCGAGATCAAACCCGACGGACAATTTGATATCATCTGGAAATCCGGAGGACTGGTAGACCCACAGCCATGGTCGCCACTCACCTCTCCCGATAAAGATTGTGACTGGGTTAACCACAACGGCACCTACGCTAAAAAATAAACGGGCTTTATTCATTAAAGACAGGCTATTTCCAACTTATCAAAAATGATGCGATGAATACTTCCTTACTACGGATGCTGATGTGTTGCCTACTGCTGCTGCCACTGTTTTCGGCCGGCCAGGACAGCGCCTCCATTTACACCGCACAGCTTCTGCAACCAACGGCCGATTCCGTGCGCACACAGGCTATTGGCAGGTTGGCCATTCTCCGCATACCGGCCACCTTTCCTTTGCTGATGGCGATTAACGATAAAAAGCTATACCTGCTGGATGAAAAAGCGGTTACGATAGACAGCAATCCTTCCAGCGAAGGAACCTACCGGCTTTATTCTCTTTATCCCAATAATACTCTCCTCACCAACAGCAGCGGGCAACCGCTGCTGTTGCCATTGTCTGCCCTCAAAACGGTAGACATCCCGCGGGCTGACCGCCTGCAACTGGCAGGAATTGCCCCGCTGTTCAACCTTTTCAACAGCGACCCGCAGAAACGCAGCCTCGCCTACTCACAGCTCAAACACACGAGTGATAGCGCAACGCTCAGTATTCTGAAAGCTGCATTGGCAAAGGAAAGTAATGCCGATGCACTCCGCACGGGGAAAGATGCACTATACGCTATACAACTATACAAGGCCTCCACCACAGTAAGTGCCAAAGCTAACATCGACAGCATAGCCGACAACTGGAGCGACAATGCACCTGTATTGTTAAGGGACTACGCCAGGTCAGGCTTCCTGAACCAGGAAACAGCCCAATATGCTGCGGCAAAAGCCGCTGGCCTGGAAAAACGCTACGATAACCTCCAGCGTGTTCAGCACTTCTTCAGTGGCTTGAGTCTTGGCAGCATCCTCGTACTGATTGCATTGGGACTTGCCATTGTATATGGCTTAGCCGGTATTATCAACATGGCGCATGGGGAGTTTATGATGATCGGCGCTTATACCACCTATTGCACGCAGATCGTATTCACCAAAGCACTGGGAATTCCGCAGACAGATCTTTTCTTCTTCTTTGCACTACCATGCTCCTTCCTCGTGGCAGGCGCATTGGGATGGGTGCTGGAGCGGCTGGTCATCCGTCACCTGTACGCCAAACCACTGGAGAGCCTCCTGGCTACCTGGGGAGTGAGCCTGATACTGATCCAGACTGCCCGCCTGTTATTCGGCGATCTGACAGCTGTTAAAACGCCACAACTGCTGGCAGGTGGATGGCAGGTTTCGCCACATCTGACCTTACCTTACAACCGCCTCTTCATCATCGCGCTGTCAATGCTCGTGGTATTATTTACTTACCTGATGCTGTACCGTACCAGGCTTGGTTTACAGATCAGGTCCGTTACGCAGAACCGGCAAATGAGCGCCTGCCTCGGTATAGAAACCAGGCGTGTGGCATCCATCACATTCTTTATCGGCTCGGGCCTCGCCGGGCTGGCCGGTTGCGCCATTACGCTGATCGGCAACGTGGTACCCGATATGGGCCAGACTTATATCGTAGATTCTTTCCTCGTAGTAGTTACAGGCGGTGTGGGCAAGCTGGCCGGAACTATACTTTCGGGCCTGGGTATTGGCTTCTTTACAAAGATATCCGAGTCTTTCTTCCAGGCAGTATACGGCAAAGTATTTATCCTCGTGTTCATCATGTTGTTCATGCAGTATAAACCCAAAGGACTGTTTCCCGACAAAGGCCGCATTGCTGAAGATTAAAAAAAACGGAACATGAAAACGAAAAACAACACACTGCTATATATTCTATTCATCACTTTCTTTGCCATCCTGCTACCCGCAGGCTACCTGACCGGTTTTCTCTCCGTAAACACTATTTCCGTGTGGGGGCGATACTTCTGCTTTGCCATCGCTGCATTGGGTATCGACCTTATCTGGGGATATACCGGTATCCTGTCTATGTGCCAGGCATTCTTCTTCTGCCTGGGCAGCTACGGCATTGCTATGCACCTGCTGTTGAAGAAAACGGTAGCATCCGGGGCAACCCTGCCCGACTTCATGGCCTGGAATAAAATAGAAACGTTGCCATTCTTCTGGCAGCCATTCCATTCCTTTGGATGGTCGGTGGCACTATGCCTGCTGATCCCGGCGGCATTTGCTTTCATCATTGGCCTGGTACTGTTCAGAAGCCGGATCAAAGGCGTATACATGGCCATCATCACACAAGCGCTGACGTTAGCCATGTGGTTAATATTTCTCCGGAATGAAACCAACCTTGGCGGTACCAACGGTCTCACCGACTTTAATAGCATCCTGGGTTACCCCTTGTCTTCTTCTTCCGTAAAGCTGGCACTGTACCTGGTTTCACTGGCCGTACTCTGTACCGCCTATTTCTGCTGCTACCGGATAACGCATTCCAAGTTCGGGAAAGTACTGCAGGCTATCCGCGACAGCGAATCCAGGGTCAGCTACACCGCATATAAAGTGGTAGACTACAAGCTGGCCGTTTTCGTAGTGGCGGCACTGTTAGCAGCCGTTGGCGGCATGCTGTACCTTCCGCAAACAGGCATCATAACACCAGGTCGTATGGATGTAAAAGCATCGGTTGAAATGGTCATGTGGGTGGCACTTGGTGGCAGGGGCAACCTGAAAGGCGCGGTGATAGGCGCCTTGCTGGTAAACTTCCTCTACAGCATCTGCACCAGTTTATTCCCGGATTCATGGCTATTCATCCTGGGCTTCCTGTTTGTAATTACGGTATTATATTTCGATAAAGGATTTATGGGACTGGGAGATACCATCCGGCAGAAATTTTCCGCAGCCCGGCTCAAAACATCTCAAACCCACTGATATGCTACTCAATGTAAATAATTTGTCAGTATCATTTGGCGGTGTACATGCACTGGACCTCGATCATTTCAGCCTGCGCGACAAAGAACTGCGGGTAATTATTGGCCCTAATGGCGCCGGCAAGTCCACCTTCCTGGATATCATCTGCGGGAAAACAAAAGCCGACAAAGGAGAAATTACCTTCAACGGCAAATCTATATTCGGCAAATCGGAAGTAAAGATAGCGGAGGCCGGCATTGGCCGTAAATTTCAGAAGCCATCCGTATTTCCGGGGCTCACTGTGTACGACAACCTGTTACTGGCCGCAAAAATGAAGAAAGATATCTTCACCTCCCTTTTCTTCAAATCCACGCCCGCGCTGGAAGAGAAGATACACCACGTGGCAGTGAAACTGTCGCTCACCAACGTAATGTATAAACCCGCCGGCGATCTGTCGCACGGACAAAAGCAATGGCTGGAAATAGCCATCGTGGTGCTGCAGGACCCAACGCTTATGCTCATAGATGAACCCGCAGCGGGCATGAGCGACGAAGAAACGGAGAGTACAGGGGCCCTGCTTCTTGAACTGTCGAAATCTCACAGCATTATTGTGATAGAACACGATATGAAATTCGTAGAACAGATAGCCAACGAACTGGTAACAGTACTGGTTCGCGGGAAAAGACTAATGGAAGGCACCTTTGCTGAAGTGAAGAACGATCAGCGGGTAATAGATTGTTATTTGGGACGTACTAACGCACAACTTGAAACATTATGAGTAACACACCGGTATTAACTGTTAACAATATTTCCGCCGCTTACGGGCAGAGTATCATTTTACGTGGCACCAGCCTTGCGGTAAAAAAAGGAGCTATTACTACCGTAATGGGGCGCAACGGCGTAGGAAAAACCACCCTGCTAAAAACCATCATGGGCCTGCTTCCGGTGCAGGAAGGCCGTATTATTTTCAATAACGAAAACGTTACCTCCCTGCCGCCACATAAAAAAGCAAAAGCTGGTATTGCTTACGTGCCGCAGGGCCGGGAAATCATCCCAAAGCTTTCCGTGTATGAAAACCTGCTACTGGGGCTGGAAGCGCATCCCAACCGCAAAGCGAAGGTCCCGGAAGAAGAGATCTACCAGCTGTTTCCCATACTGAAAGATTTCCGTAAACGCGCGGGAGGAAACCTCAGCGGGGGACAACAACAACAGCTTTCTATTGCACGGGCGCTGGTAAGCGCCCCTTCCCTCCTGCTTCTCGACGAACCTACAGAAGGGATACAACCTTCCATTGCCCAGGAGATCGGGGGCATTCTGAAACAGCTGGTGCAGGAGAAAGGGTTGTCTGTTTTACTGGTAGAACAGAAAATTGATTTTGCCAACCAGGTAACGGACCATTACTATTTTATGGACCGCGGCCGGATGGTGCTGGATGGTACTGCTGAAGAGCTGAAACACACCGAGCTAGAAAAACATATTGCCGTATAACTAAGGCGAGTAGGGGTTTTGTTTATCTTTACCATTATGCATCCTGTATCTGAAGAAAGAAGTATTTTTAAGATTTTCACCATCCTTTATGCGGTGGCACTCACCACTATTGCGTTGTTGTCTGTATTCAGCCAGATAAAGATCCAGCAGGCGCTGAGCCACCAGATGAACGATGCGCACGTGATCAACTTTGCAGCCAGGCTGCGCACCTACAGTCAAACGCTTAGTAAGCTGGCACTGCTGCTGGAGTCGGGCCGCGATATAGAGGATAACCGGAAAGAGTTTATAAATACATTGAAGCAGTGGCAGAAATCGCACGAAGGCTTACAGTCTGGCAGCAATTTCCTTAACCTGCCGGCAAACGACCAGGATGAATTGAAGCAGATGTTTGAAATCATCCGCAACCCGCACCAGGAAATATGGGGCGCCGCCAGCAACATGATCATTGTACTGAATCAGGATACCACATTTAGTGCATCGCGTATACGCCCGTATGTACAAACCATCCTGGCATATGAGAAATCGTACCTGCTGGGCATGGAGCTGATTGTATTCGACTATGACCGTATTTCAAAGGAACGTATCCGCAACCTAAAGGAAATTGAATACATCGTGCTTGGCCTGGTACTGTTTACCCTGATGCTGGAAGCAGGACTGATCTTTTACCCATTATCTACCCGCATCCGCAAAATTATCCGGGGCCTGGTAGATGCGCAGGAACAGGCCCGAAAGTTAACCGAAGAAGTACAGCTGGCTAACCAGGAAAAACTACTGCGGCAGGAAATGGAACAGCGCATCCGGTCTTACTCCATTATCAACGGACAGGAAAAGGAACGCAAGCGGATTGCCGCGGAAATACATGATGGCATCGGGCAAATGCTGACCAGCCTCCGGATGAAGCTGGAACAGATAGAAGACCGCAGCATGCAGCGCGATCCTGAAATTGCCATGGTAAATACCATGATGTACAGCATTATCAACGAAACCAAACGCATTTGCGCTGACCTGCTGCCCAGCGTGCTGGAGGACTTCGGACTGCGGGCCGCTATTGATGAGCTGCTCAGGCTATGCCGGCAGACCGCACCTGGTATCGACTTCCGGCTGGAAGAAACCTTATCAGCCGCAACATTGCCAAAAGAAGTTAAAATAGGCGTTTATCGTATCTTGCAGGAATCATTAAACAATGCCATTAAGCATGCGAATGCAGACATCATTGAAATAGATATTGACGGCGCCGCCAACTTCCTGCAGCTAACCATAAGAGACAATGGCAAAGGCTTTCACTTCGACAGTCACCAGCTCTACTCTAACGAACAGGCCAGGAAAGTAAATGGTATCCGTAATATGAAAGAAAGGGCGGAATTGCTTGAAGGAACGCTCCAGATTGATTCACAGCCCGGCACCGGAACAATTATACAGTTAGCGTTAACATTTTAGCAATGAAAAAGACAGGCGTTTTTTTAGTGGATGACCATGAAATATTCCGGAATGGCTTAAAACAGCTGATCAACAGCGAAGCTGATATGGAAGTGACAGGTGAAGCCAGCAGCGGTGAAGATGCGATACAGCAGCTATCTGAGCTACAACCAGATGTTATCATTATGGACATCCGCATGCCTGGAATGAACGGCCTGGAAACCAGCATTCAGCTGCTGGAAAAAAATCCCCGTGTAAGAATTCTTTTCTTCAGTCTCTTTGACGAACCCGATTATGTAGCAGCCGCCCTGGAAATGGGCGCCAGCGGCTATATCCTGAAAGATACCAGCAACAAAATATTCCTTAGCGCCATCCGTACCATTCACCAGGGCCGGTATTACTTCATTGGCGAAGTCAGCGACGTACTCGTAAAGAAATACCTGGATGCCCGGCAAACAACCGGAAACGGCGGCACACCCGATATCTCCCTCTCCCGCCGCGAGGAACAAATCATGCGAATGCTCAGCCAGGGGCGCAACAACAAAGACATTGCGGAATCGCTGAACATCAGTATTCGTACGATAGAAGCGCACCGGATGAACATCCTGCGTAAATTCCAGGTGAACAGCATAGAGGAAGCCGTGGAATATAGCAGGCTTAACGGGCTGTTGAAAGAGGACTAACCAGGCATCTCCCCGCTACCGCATGAAGTACCTTATACCACCTTCCCCCCTTTATACTTGAGCACTGTATCCACCGTAATATCAATTGAAAAGGCAAACAGGAAATAAACGAGTAGCTCGTTAAAGGTGCCAATAAAGCCTGGACCGTAAGTATTATAGGCAATGGCGCATAGTATAACAGCCAATATAATGGTCTGCAGAAGCCCATAAAATATGAGTTTTTTCCTGGTAACAGTGGTTTCAGCGCTGATCTGTTGCCAGAATGGGCTGTTGCTGTCAAATATATTAGTCGCCGGCACGGCCGGCTGTTGCCCGCCGGTAGCTACAGCAGTGTAACTATAGGTGTCAGGACTTACCGCCTCGGAGCCAAATGCCGGATCTTCTACCTTCAGTACCTCTGCCCACTGCTGTTCTATTTGCCGGACAAAAGAAGCGTCAAAATAGGTAGCTGCATCCGGAGAGCCAGCTGCATTGGTGGCGATGTCTGAAAGCTTAGTTTTCCATGCTGCAAGGATCTGTACAAATTTCACGACAGCAGGATTATTCTTATTTGCCGGCAGTTTATACGCTTTGTCCAGGCTTTCACCATAGAAATTCATTAAGGCGGTAAGTTTCCCCGACATCTTTCGCAAAACGGTAACGTTGGCGGTTAACTGTTGGAGATCGTTTGGATCATCCTTTAATTCAGACAGGCTCCCCATTATCGTACCTGTCGTGGTTTTGATAGTGGTTTTCAGCTGCTGAGGCATGCTGGCCGGATAACTCTCGTCTTTTGAAAATAGTTGCTGAACAGACAGCAAATAGCTTTTAATATCTCCTATAGCTTCTCTAATACCGGAAATAGTTTTTGCCAGGGAGGGCTCCGCGGCAGTGGGATCAAAGGCTTCCATCCTTTCTAAGACAAATTTATAGGAAAGCCCGGCGGCAGCCAGTTTCCTTGTCATCAAAGAATCAGGAGGATCATTTTCAAAGCAGCCAGCTATTTTTTTAAGTTGTCCATCAAGGTCTTTTAATCTTTGTTCCAGGCCTGCCTTTAGGCCGTTATAGGCCGTAGTTACTTCCTGTATTTTCGCGGCAATATCCGGATCGGCAACACCGGTAAAATAGGCGGCCCCTCCTGCCTTTTCGAGCAACGCATTCAGCCCCAGTAAAAGTTGCGCTACGGCATCGCGATAGGGCTTATCCTGTATCTGGGCCACCTCCTTTTGGATATTTTCAATACAGATGAATCCATTCATCCGCTGTTGCTCCCATTGTTTTTTATCTGCCAGGTAGTGTCTTACGACAAGGCCCGTAATGAGCCCAAGTACAATGGCTACGACTATCCACCAGGAGCTGCGCTTATTGATAATCTCAAAAGGAATAACCAGGGGCGTCTGCAAATTGGGTGAGGTAACCTGGGCAAATCCTATGCTTTTTCCAAGAGGCAGTTTATCTATACTGGTATTATTGAGATGATAAATAAACTCGAGTGCAGTACCGGCAGGAAGATTAACAGGGCGCTTGTCGATGGCTATCAACGTGCTGTCATTGCAGATATTAAAATAAGGCGGGTGTACCACGAGCCCACTAATATTGGCCAGCTTACTTGTTTCTTTCAATACAAGCGCTGTACTGTAAGAGGGCGTGCAACCATCTATAGTAACCTGGGCGGTGCTAATCGTATCCAGGACAGGAGCGGGACGCAGCAATGTTACCGTGATAGTCTCCAGGGTAGAATCGGTTTTCTTAACCACTACCGCTAATTCGTAAGTCCCAGCCTTTGCCAGCAACCGCATATCTACGACAATCCCTATAGTTGGAAACCCTTTCTCATCCAGGTAGATATTAAATGCCCGGGTATACTGCTCTCCTAACAGGTTACCGCCTGATTTAACCGTATAAGGCCTGGGGGAAGCAAGAGACAGTTTCAAAGGGTGGCCATTTTCCAGTGGCATAGGAATCGAAATCGTATCGATACTCACCGTACCATCCAGTCCGGCTGAAAAAGGACCCGGAGCCTGGCTATTTACTGCGACGGGCATTCCAAAACAGCATGCCAGCCATACAAAAAAAATAAAGACCTTATTCATGAGGTTATTTATTTGACAAGTTTGAGATTACTATTACCAAAACAGGTAAAGATAAATGCCACCGGGGCCCCTAACGCAAACATACCCTTGTTAAATGCCTGGATAGCCTCTCCCAGCTCTATTTGCCTCAAATAGAGATCTTCGAGCACTTGCTTTAGGAACCGGGTGCCAATACTGGCGTGTATGGTACCCTCCGTACCTATGATAGCAGCTGCGCCGGCGGTATGAAACGCTTTGGAGATAGAGTCCAGGCTATTAAAATTCATGGCCATACTACTGCAGTTGATTAAAAACACCATGGGGAGGGGCTCTCCTTCCCAGGCATCATCGCGCATAATCTTATTTTGCAATAGTTGCTGGTAGATCCATTTCTCAGGCGGAATAGTGCCAAGGCCTGCAGGCCATAGCGCTTTCGGGAACGTAATAATCCTGGAGCAATCCGGCTCGCCATTGATGGGATTTGTTTCCAGGTGCCCGATCACGGCGAGCACTAACGGCCTGGTTTTACTATCCCACAACAGCGAGAGGAGATCCTTATCGTAAGTCATCTCTGTGAGTTGCGCCGGAAGTGATTGCAAATCGCTGCTTAACTGGATAGTGGCCTGGTCGGTAGAATTTTTGGAGAAAATAATACGGTGATTGGCACTAACGCTCAATGTCATTACCGAATTAGTTGCAGCGTTTGTAGTTAACAGCTGTTCTATACGGTGACGTATACCCCAGAAACCTGAAGTACAATAACATTTATAATGAGGGTTATGCGGGCATCCCTGCCAGGACGCATCATAAAAATCCTTGTACAGACCAGGATCAAAAGGCTTACCGGTGCAAACAGGGTGCGGAGCACTCCCCTTTATGTCTGTGGGCATCGGATAGTCGTAAATAGCTGCCCAGGGAAAGGCAAAATCCATTTGGTGCCTGGCAATCGTGATCTGCTGGTCAGAAATCTCCCTGATCTCCTTTAACTTCTTACCCAGGGGCGTTTTGGAAGGTTCAAAAAATAAATTATATCTACCAGAGCCGAACTTGGCCAACTTGCGTACATCTTCATAAAACGACTCGCTAAGTGGCCGCCCTTCCAGCTCTTTCAGGTTATACCTGGGCACCTCCTGTCCACCATAAATATCCCTGATCAGCTGGCAAAATTGGGTTTGCGCCGCTTCAATATCGGCTTGATTGATCCCGGCAATCTCTTCTGCGACCTCCTCTTTCTTAAAGAAAATCGAATGTGTTCCATTTTGATTCCCGTTCACGCCAATAAACAAACTCCGTTCCTTTAGCTCACTGAGGTTATCAAATTTCTCCGAGTTGGCAATATCCAACCTTACACTAATAGCCGGAAGCAAAGAAAAACTGATCCAGCCTGCCATCCTGGCCTCCAGGATAAACGACTGCAGTAAAACATTGCGGTGAAAAATGCCTATCCTCAAGCTGGCTATTTTCCCCTCTTCAGGGGTCACCAGGTCGAACGTGGCCACCTTCGATTCTCCTTCCAACGGTAAAAATATCGTCTGCAACGATGCTGACTTCAATGCAAAATCCTTTGGAAACACCACGATATCAATCTCGTGTCCCTTTTCATATTTAAGGTCAGGCAGCAATGGGTCTATCGAAGGCTCCTTCCCTGTCATCAGGCTATGCGACCCTATCTGACCTATTTTGACATGGAGGCGATAAAAAGCACCACGTTTTATCCGCGAATATTTGCTTAACCACTTCCCGGGGCGCTCCCCCTCCTCAACTGCTACATCTACTTTACGACCCTTTTCTTGTATGTTGGCGTCGTTATTTTTACTTTTATTATCGTCGTCATCTATCAGTATCCATTTTTCACCTTTAGTGCTGGACATCCGCTCATTAGCAGCCTCCGTTACAAATATATTATCCTTCTTAGGGAGAAAATGGAAATCCAGATTACCATCCGGGCTGGACATTAATATCGGATGGGTAGGATACAAATTTTCTTCCCGGATAGAACCCAACTGCTCATGCAAAGAAACACCGTTGGCCAACCCATAAAATAATTGTTGTAAATAACGTAACTGGCTGGTAGATGAATTAAGGATAATACTGTTAACAGGCAATAGTTTCAGCGTCTCATAAATAAAATTCAAAATATCTCCCTGGTAGTCGTAATAGTCAACATCAGATACTATTACAATGATCAATCGATTGGACTCATTAAATCCCCCTGTCCGCAAAATACTCATGAGCTCCCAATACCCCAATATTAATATATCGTATAAGGACCAGCCTTCAAATAAGCTTAATCGCTCAAATGGGAATTCCGGGGAAATTAAATCAGACAGCTGATCTACCAGCATCCCATTGACGAACCCATAGCCAATTCTGCTCCGGTAGTTTTTTGCCGGCTTTGAAAGAATATACTTATTAAAATAGTAGAGCTGACAATCAGCCCCCCGGGGGATAATGACAGGCAGCAATTGCCGGATTAAAGCGTCTTTTCGGAGTAGTGGCAGGTGAGGCCACAGGGAGATTCCCCCGATATCTGCAAAGACGGAAAATGATTCCTTTTCGTCTCCAAGCAATCTGGGCAGTTTATCTACAAATATCCCTATATACTGCAATAGAACAGGATCGATAAACAACGGTTCTGGCCAACCTTCTAACTCAAGCATCTGAAACGCTTCCCAGGCAATAGCCTTTTCCCCGGAACTATCTTCATAGTTCAACGTCAACATACTTTCGTGGATACGAACAAATTCCAGCTTAATCCATTTCACGGCATTGGGCATACTCATAAGGATTAATGTTTGGGGTGGACGGCGCTGGGTCGTCTATAGTAAGTTCGGACTTATTTTTGAAAAAATCAAGACATGCCGGTATTGTCTGAAAAGCAGGAGCTTCTAAAATTTTCGCTGTGCGTTGCCCAGGGAGGTATTAGTTTTACCATCGACCAGTCGTCACGCTATCCGGATTCGACAGCTAATGTGCGATATTATTATCGTCAAGCATCCTAACTAAAACAAGTTAATTTTTATATACAATGGGGTAATATTCGATAAGCCTTGTATATTTTCATTGGATATCTTTGGTGCATTCAACCAGTGAGCAATTTATTTTTTCCTGCAGTAGCAAAGGATAAGACGTATCTTGCCATAACTGCTGAAATAGCCCAGGTAATTATAAGATACCTTCAGTAAGTGACAATGATCAAATGCACGCCTTTTCTTAATTAAAATAATACCCATAACAAAAGAGATAAAGCTGTGAACCTGGAAAAATGATGCAGATCGAGCCCTATTTGCATATAATATGATTACGGTGTAACCTGTTTACAGCAGTATAAAACCTACAATTTACCCTGTAAAAACCCAAATACAACCCGTGTGAATCCTTCCATCTACCGCAAGTCTGGAGGTTTTCCCGATAGCAATAAGCTTTAAACTTAAAAACATACCAGCAGTGAAGCGAAATAGCAATATTTCTGCTACTGTACATGTCATCCTGTATATTTCGATCACTATCCACAATTACCCAAAATCAAATTAACAATGAAAAAGAACATTCAAACACTCTCTTCTATTGTACTATCAGCACTACTTCTGGCTTCATGCAGCAAAAGCGCTAATGCGCCTGTAGCTCCTGAAAAAAAAGATAATGCAGCCAAAGTGCTCACTTACATTCAAAGCCTGGGCTTTTCCCAGCGCAATATCGTTGATAACGGCGACGCATATATCGTTGATGACGATATTCGCTTCCCTAAAGACATGAAAGTTCCTGGAGGCAAAGCGTCCACAGAGCAAAGGTGGTCAGGTAGCAAGCTGACTGCTGCTAATGCGTTGAATGTTCGCATCAAAGTAGATCCCAGCATGACTTCGATGATGCCTGAAATCAATTCTGCTATTGACCAGTGGAACAATATCGGGGGCGATATAGCTTTACACTTCAGCATAGTTGACGATGCACCCTATGACATATTAATCAGGGATGCCGATCTCGGTGAAGGTATCTGCGGCCGGGGCACCTTTCCTTCCGGTGGCAGCGCTGGTAATCTTATCCAAATCAACAAAACGCTTATTGCTGGTAACAGTTTCGCACAACGCCAGCGCACTATTACGCATGAAATTGGGCATAACATTTCCATCACCCACACAAATGAACCCAACGGTGCGATAGTCCCCGGCACGCCTGCTACTGATGCAAATTCTCTGATGAATGGAGGTCAGTGCAATGTCGGGGCTACCGTATTATCAAACTATGACAAGATAGCCGCACGGTGGTTATATTAAAAACTGTTATGGCCACTATCCAGTAGCTTATCTGCAAAAGATAAGCAACCTATCCACATGATGAAATGATCGGGATATAACAGGTATCCGCTCCGGCCTGCCGGAGCGGATTTTTATTTTCCCGGCATCCAGAATAAGCTGTCGGCCGGCACGTTTTCCCTTATCATAGAAGAAAACGGATGATAATAACTGGTAATAATAAGGTTTAACAATGCTTGCTCAAGTTCCTGCACGGCAGCCTACTGGTGTAAACTTTGCAATATTTTCTTCCCGTTGGTATTATTGGAATTGAGCTTAATAGACTGCTGGTACATTTTAATGGCTTCTTCCCGCAGGCCTCCTTTTAGCAGTGCCTCCCCATAACTATCATAAGCATTCCAGCTGTCGGGATAAATTGCTGTTACCAGTTTGAATACAGCAGTGGCTTCCTTCAGCCGCCGGCTGCTCATCATCCGGTAGGCCCAGTCGTTCAGCTCCGTTTCCGGTGCGTTAAAGCCAGGCCGTGCTTTTTGAAGTTCCCTGTAAACAGGTAATGCCTGGTCAAATCCTTTTTTATTAAGCTGCATGCGCAAGGTGGTAATTGGGTCAGCGGCCGGAATATCCGGGTTATAGTATCCCGCCAGTTCATCCAAAATGTCTTCCGGGTAGGAGCCTGCCAGGTTGGTTAACACAACAATCGCCAGGTCATCATCCGGATAAACGACGAATGCCGAGCGTCCGCCGCCGGTGGCGATAATGGCACGATGATGGGGACGTGGTTTAGTCATCCAGCCCAGCGCCCATTGCGTGGGCGTACCGTTGTTAAAAGTGCCGGGCGTCCCAAGCCGGGTAAGGGAAGATTTGGAAGAAAACAGTTTACCTTGCTGCAAACTGATGATCCAATTAGCGATATCACCGGCAGTGCTGTTCAGGCCGGAGGCTGTTCGCCGGCCTGGGGCAAATTCTGCATAGTTCATCACCAGTTTTTCAGCGGGCAGGTTTTGCCCATCCATATATGTTACATACCTGTATCCCTGTACCATATCAGGGATTACCTCTCTTGAATCGCCAAAAACTGTTTCCTTCATGCCGGCCGGTCGGAACTGTTTTTCTTCAAATACTTTACTAAATGGCTGGTGGCTGTATTTGTCGATGATCTTTCCCAGCAAAGCATAATTGGTTTGGTTGTAACTGAACTGCTCTCCCGTGGGAAACTCCATGGGCACTGTTTTTAGCTTCTCCCATATAGCAGCTTCTGTTGCGCCGGCAGGTAAGCCACCGCCGGTGGCGGTTAACAGTTTCAACAAATCCGGCAACCCGGAAATATGTGTCAGTAATTGCCAGATCTTTACCGGTTGCCACTTTTCAGGAAGGCTATCGATATAATCCCCTACCGCAGCATCCAGTGAAATGGTCCCTTGCTCCACCAGCTGCATAATAGCTACACCGGTAAAAGCTTTGGTACAGGAGTTAATCGCGAAAATGCTGTGATTGTTTACGGGAACACGGTTGGAAATGTTAGCCATGCCGTATGACTTCATCAAATCAATCTTTCCATGTTTCACCACCGCCAGTTGCAACCCGGGAATGCGCCGTTCCAACATTTCTCTTTTTATGAAACTATCGATATCGGGCTGTTGCGCGAAACCTACACGGAACACGCCCAGGATAAGAAGCAGGGTGATAAGGTTCGTTTTCATGGTTGTTATTTGGTCTGGAAACTGGTCTACCGGAAAGGTGCAGCACAATGATACAATAAAAATGGAAGCCGGCGTTCTGGATAACTTGCCGAGACCGACTTTCATCGACACCATGAAGTATGGGATATCCTATTCTTTGAATTTCACAATTATTCATTTGATAACACCAACCAGCAAAACAGCGTGAGGCCATAGCTTTGTATCATCAAAACAAAACAGGGTATAGCACATGAAAACTCCAGTAAACAAAGCCGGTATAGCAGACGAAAAGCATTTGATCCTGCTGACACTGAATGACTATCTACAGGGACGTCCGGTAAAAGACATAGAAAGGCTCCGGGCGGCGTTTCACCCCGATGCACGCATCAGGACCATCATAGCCGGAAAGCTGGTTCAATGGACACTGCCACAATACCTGGACCTGGTTGCCCAGGCAACACTGCAGGAGTGCCAACCGGAACTTCTGTCATATACCTGGGATGGGGACACCGGGTCGGCCCACGTACAATTGACCTTTGACACCTTCCGGTTCATTGACCGGTTTAACCTGGTAAAGTTAGACGGGAAATGGTGGATCGTAGATAAGATCTCCTATCGGGAAGAGCTGCAGTGAGCGTTTATAACATAACAAGCCCCCCGTAAGATAACTACCAGAAATGTGAAGGGTTAAATATGCACAGATATAGCATGACAGCAGAGGGCTGACTAAAAAACATATACCGGGCATATGCTTTTTAGTCAGCCTTAAGTTTTGGATATGTGTGTGTTATTGTTTTGGTACCGTAATGGTTGGATCCCATTGGAAATAGCCATATATGGTTTGATTATTTCCGGAATCATCCAACGTGTATAGCGCAAAATTCACCATAAATGCTTCGGTTCCAGGTTGACCTACCGTTGCTTTATAGGAATAAAAGGTGACTGATTTCTGTTTCGGAGGCAACCCATTTGAATCTTTGTCTGGATTTACTACTACTGCACCTGTTCTTGTTACAGGGGTATATTGAAATGTGTCAAATACGTCGTCATTACCTGATACATTCGGGTTCTTAACAATACCATACAAAATCACTGCATTATCCTGATTATCAGAAGCAGATACTGCACGGAAAGAAACGGTATCCTCTACATGTGCTTTGAAATTTAAGTCGGCGGTACCCTGACCACTGATGATTCCGCGTGATCCGGTACAAACCATGTATTCGCTATCATGGTCTATCGGATATGGATTATCTTGTGTGTACTTGGTAAGATCAATCTTGTGATCTTCACAATATTTAATTATATAGCTTGTGTCGATCACTATGGTAATTTCAATATCAGCTGGTTCATACTGATCTGTGTGAGCACCTTTTACTGGTTTTGTTCTTGTGGTTGTCATAAAATAGGATTTTTAAGTTTATACCTACTCTGTTATGGCTTTTCGGTATCCGCCATTTATTTAAGAAATAGCTATTGGAAACGAAGAAAACAATCATGACAGGGCATAGTATCCCCCAAATGTATTAAGCATTCATGAATGAAACGGCTGTAAAGTCCTGGCAGTAAAGACTAACCGTTAACATTACAGATGAATGTTTATGCCCGTAAATGTTTTTGTTATAGCTTTTCCAGTCTTTTCGTGCAGTAATCTTGGGTAGGGTATAACGCCTTAGATCACGGTTATTTTGAGTTAATGATAAAAAGTTGCTGCCTTAACAACAAGCGCAGATGTTATTTTGTTTGACGGGAAGAATTTTTTTATAAAAAATATATTCCTAACCGGTCAATATTTTCTATCTAATTTATAATTAGCAATCCGAACAGTATATAATGAACCATGTTTTTTAGACCGCTTCTTTGTAATAGTATAGAAAAAATTTGATTTTTGGATTTTTTTAAATAGATTAGACAATCATTATTCAGAACTATCCGCCCTGTTTCATAAGATTCAACAGTACGTTACCCGTTACAGCATTTAATTCAACCCTCAAATAACCTTTGACCTCAGCACTTGATACGCGCTCATATTACCTATTTTTTTTGTCCTGATTAAGCCAGAAAGCATTGTACTTTTTGCCTGATCTGTCATTTCATTTCTTCAACAGAAAATGTTAATTCTATCCATTTATCAAACACTTCAGCTTATGAAAAAAGCACTCCTCATTATTACCACCGGTATTGCAGCAGGGGCAGCCCTGATCGTTTCTTTTAAGCAGTCGCCCACCAGGGCTGCGGCTGTGCATGGAAAAGCGGAACAGTTTAGTTTTAATATAACATTCGATTCGACCGTTCCCAATACACTGAGTCAATACGCTGATTCTGCCGCTCTATGCAGCTTTGCCTGGAATGAGTTTTTTGCGCTGAACTGGAAATCAAGTTATAAGAAAAATACGCACGTATACAGAGGATATGCGGATCCCCAATGGACATATAATGATCAAAGCGCTTACCCAATGAATGATCCGGTAGTATGGGAAACCTATGCTCATCGTGTTGAGCTGAGACCTAATCATGGGAATACGCTCCCTTTCGATAAGGTTCCGAGGTATGATTATCAAAAATATATTCCCCGCAAGGATAATAGTGTTGATACAACTTTATTCAATAACCTGGACGAGAACAATGAAATTGGCTCCTGTGACCTGTATGCAAAAGTCAATCTGTACAATACCCAATATCAGGTATTGTATCAGGCAAAAGTAAACAGGGATGAATATGATTACAAGCGTAAGAATTATCCTGATGAGGCGTCTTTAATAGCTGCGGTAAATAAAACTGCCAGCAATATCAAAAAGGATTCAGCCTATTATAATCCAAAAGACTATCCAGGTGGTAAGTATACAGGAGGCAATTGTAATTGCCCTCCCGGTATATTTTGCCTGCCATGTGGAAACGCTAAGGATCCTGATACACGTTTTGGTAAATATACCGGGGCATTGGAGGTAAAGAGCGCCTGGAGAGAGATGACCAATGACGCAGAAGCAAATACCCATTTTACCCGGAAAGTAATTGTCTATGAAAAGGATCCGAAAACAGGTAAAACGGTTTCCGTAAACAAAACATACGGGCTTATAGGTATTCATATCATCCATAAACTTGCTAACTACCCTGCTTTCACCTTTGCTACCTTTGAACATGTAGATGTTGAAAATGATAGCATGGGTTACATAGAGTTGCCACGAAAAGGCAATCCTACACCACAACGATACGATCGTTTTCATCCAATATCCGTTGTGGCAGATGCTTCCACCAAATATGTACAGGATCAATTAAAGAAAAAGAATCCAAAATCCATCTGGTTGAATTACCGCCTGGTAGGTGTGCAGGGCATGCCTACTAATGATAGCACTTCATTCAGCTTCTACCTGGCTAACTATGTCATAGAATCAGATCGAACACTGGGAAATTTCAGAGGAAGCGGCTTCAAGCATCCTCATGATGGACGTCATAATGTTTTCATAAATGGAAAACATTACAGTATGGGAGGCTGTCAGGGCTGCCATGGCGCTGCCCAGGGAATAGGAGCTGATTTCTCTTTCTTGATGGATGCGACTTCTAATCAGCCGGATAAAGTACCAGATATCGACAGAACAGACGACAAACTGAAAGCGTATATAGCTTCATTTGAAAAGCTGGAGAAAGCAGAAAAGAAAAAATGAATACGTTGATATTTAGAGATTTAATTATTTAGTGACGTGGATAAAATCATTATCCGTGGCTGGATTACGTAAAAATACCTTTCGGCCTTTCCTCTTACAATATCAATATGGGCTATGGAAAATTTAAATGAATGCAACACTTGTAATTGCCATGTCAGGCATTCCGATGAGCAGCCATCATCGGGGACGATGTCCTCGAAAACAGCCAGGAGTGTACCTTCGGTCATATTGAGCATCCTGATTGCTTTTTTTCCGAAATGTCCTATGTGCTGGGCTGTTTATATGAGTATGTTCGGTAGCCTGGGATTGGCGAAGCTACCTTATATGAAATGGCTGCTGCCTGTAATGATGGTCTTCCTGGCGATACATCTTTTCTTTTTGTATAAGCGGATAAGAGTGGCAGGCTACCTGCCTTTCATTATCAGCATGCTGGGTGCGGTTTTTATTATGAGCAGCCGCGCGTTCTTCCCTGGCGCGCAATGGTCGCTGATTGTGGGCGTTGGCATGATCCTGACAGGATCTTTATTGAATAATTTCCCCAATGTATCCTTGAAACTTATTCACAAGAAACATAAAATTGCTTAACTATGACAAGAAATGGCAAAGGCGTTCGCCGCTCTATAATTGAAATTCAGAATGATTATGATGCAGGCATCAATAATGATCTGGAAAAACTGATGACAGCATGGGCTTATATTAAAGCATTACCGCCTACTGACCCTAACTCTCTTTTTGTGATAGGTGGGTATCACGGAGAACCATTTGCCGGAGAAGGCGCTACAAACCCGCAATGGTGGGGTGGCTACTGTAATCACCAGAATGTGCTTTTCCCCACCTGGCACAGGGTATATGTATACAAGCTGGAAAAAGCCCTGCAGGCCACTCCTGGTTGTGAGGATGTAATGCAACCCTATTGGGATGAGACAGATTCCTACTCAACAACATATGGTATACCGCGTGCACTTACAGCTCCGAAGTTTACATTCAAGGGAGAGTTCCCGCAGTGTTTGCGTGATAAGGGCATTGTACCGGATGATAATAATGCCATCGACAATCCGCTGGCCTCATTTATTTTTCCTAAAAAAATAACTGACCAGGTGAACAATGACGACTCCGTTTATAGCAAACCACAAGGTTACCAAACAGTAAGATACCCGCTGTCAGGCCTTGTGGGCACGCCGCAGGCCCAGGCCACTACTTACGAGTATAATGCTAATTTCTTCGATCCTAACGCCAATATTGCCTTGCTGAATGCGAATGTATTACAATGGCTTAATAATGTGACTTACTACATACCCGGATGTGGCCCAGGAGACGGGACAACACGACCGGCAGGTATAGCAAAGGCATTCAGTGATTGTCTTGACGCTCCTAATTATACGATATTTTCCAATACGCAATCTGCTGCTTATTATGGTAAAGGGTACACTGCACTGGAGCATCCGCACAACGATATTCATTTGGCAGTTGGTGGTTTTAATCTTCCTACCGGCATAAATAACGGAGGCTATGATTTATCTCAGCTACCAGATGCAAATGGTGATATGGGTGAGAACGATACAGCAGGACTGGATCCTATCTTCTTTTTTCACCACTGTAATATAGATCGTGTGTTTTGGTTATGGCAGCAAAAGCATGGTTTTACGGATTCTTTTGACATCATCGAGGACCCCGCAGATCTGGGCACCTCAAATGGTTTCAATGGTGGCAACGGACAAGGCCCTGCCCACGGGCAAACGGAGAATGAAACACTGACTATGAAAACTGCGCTGAAACCATTTATAAAACCAGATACTACCTATTTCACCTCAGAAGATTGCATAAATATTGAATCACAGCTGAATTACACCTATACCGATGGCTCATTGTCGGAAAACGATGTTGTTGCAGCTGCAAGAGCTGCCAAGGTTGTTGATTCAAAGCGAAGCGATCTGCATCTCTATATTTCAGGGCTTAGCAGAGGAGGTATCAAAGGCTCCTTTATTGTTGGTGTATATGCCACCAAAGGGGATGATAAAAGATATCTTGTCGGTTATCAGTCTGTGCTGAGCCGCTGGGATGTTGGGGGCTGTGCTAATTGCCAGGCGCATCTGGGAATATCTGGCGCCTTTAGTCTGAATCAGTACACGGAGGAAGAGGTTAGCGGAATGAAATTTCATCTAGAAATTTTGGGCCGTGAGCAACAGAATACAGAACGCTTTAAACAGTTCAGGTCATTGGTGGCAGCGGATACGCCGCCTTATAAGCTGGAGGTAAAATAAGATTCCTGTTGATAAAAGTAAAGAGGGTGTCTCAAAGGGCGCCCTCTTTTTTTATGGAGTGCCCAACCTAATGTTGATAGCACTGCTTTTTACTATGATCATAATGTTCAGCCTGAAAGGCGAATTGACTGTATAAATCCCTTTTTGAGGTTGTACAGATAGCTTTGGCATTAGTTATTTACTTCGCCAGCATGTTTTTTATAATGTCCCCAAAAGGTCTATGACTTTTGGGGACATCATATTTAGCAGTTATTACCTGACAATAGCTTTCTCCGGTTGGGATATTTCTTTTGTCGGATCAATGATACTATTAGACTGTAGCAAGGTATTGACTGAATCTTTGGAAAAGATCATGGCGGCTGTCATATTCCCCGGATTGCTATACACCAACTGTAGCAGGTTACTCCAGTCCTCAGAAGCATATATACTAAAAAGCATCCCTGGCAGATCCTCTCTTTGAAATAGACCCAATAGATGAAGGTTATTACCGTAGACAGACTTGGGTTTCCATTAAATCATTCATTTCTTTGCAGCATCAATAATTACCTTTTTCTCCCCTTTTAAACTGTCCGTTTTTTTTGCTGAAGGTCACCCGAACCGAAGTAATTTTCGCAGCTGATAAAAGAAACGTTCTATCAACCGTAGGTCTTGTGTAACAATCTCTGCATTGCCTTTTAGTTCTTTATCGAAGGCAAGTGTTTTGTGAAAAGAGGTTTTCAGGCCATCCGGGAGGATCACATTCACGTAGTAGTTACCATCTTTATCGGGGGTATTAGCGATGCTTTTTACCTTGCCCTGTACCGAGCCGAATTCCTGGTAAGGATAGTTGTCCAGTTTCAGCAGTACCTTCTGTCCTTCTTTCACCTTGCCGGAGTTAGTGGCTGGTACCTGCAGGCGGCCAATCAGCATATTTTTATCTTCCGGCATAACGGCAACGAGTATATCACCTGACTTTACAAACTGGTTTTTACCCAGGAACTGCTGAAAGCCTACCACGCCGTCTACGGAAGAGGTGAACAGGTAGTTTTGCTCCCAGGATTTAACAGACCGTCGCAATTGCTCAAACAGCTGGGCGGTCTGTGAGCTCAGGTTAATCTGGTCTTTTTGCGCGTTGATAGCCACACCGCTTCTCGTTTTTTCTATACCCAGTATACTCTCCTGCAACTGGGAAATCGTAACATTAAGATTTTCAATATTCTGTTCCGCCTGCAGGAATTTGATTTTCTCCTGGCCCATCTCCGCCGCAGACACCACTTTTTCGTTAAACAGTTCCTGGTACCTGTCGAACTCCCGTTTGGAGACTTCATACTTTTTTTGCTCCAGCTCTTTTTGCTGTTGCAGGGTGCGGATGCGGTTACGTGACTCCGTGAGGCTCTTCTCTGTCGCAGCGAAGTCCGGAGAATAGGGCTGCAAGCGGGTATATAGCTGTTCATCTGTGAGCGCTTTGGCAAAAGCATTATAGTCAGCCTGTACCTCCCCGAGCTTAAACCGGGCTACTTCCACCAAGGGGAAATGGGGCAATGCCTTATTATCCAGCGAATCCATGATATTACGCAGGCGGATCACGTCCCGGTAGTCTGCAGTGGACTGCAACACCAGCAAAAGCTGGTTCTTCGTTACCTTTTGGTGGTCTTCCACAAAGATTTCTTCCACCTTGCTATTGGTGCGTGCTTCCAGCTTCTCCGGCGGATTGCTGGAAGAGATGATCACCTTGGAAGGTACAAACTCGGGGTATTTGATCACATAGCTCATCAGTAAAATGAGCAGCAGGATTAACATAATAACGGTGTTACCCCAGCGTATCATCCAGTGCGGAGGCAGCGTCAGAATGTCCTGCACCCCTTCCGAATGCAGTTGCACGGTGTCCAGTATATCTTTTTTAGTTTCCAAGTTCCAATTGATTTTTTACCAGCCTGTAATATTCTTTTTTGAGCGACACCAGTTCGTCGTGACTCCCCTCTTCTACTACCCTTCCTTTATCCAGTACGATGATTTTATCTGCATTTTTCACGGTTGACAAGCGGTGAGCGATGATCACCGCTGTTTTCCCTTTGAGAAACTGTTCCAGGTTGCCCATGATAGCCTTTTCCGTATTGGCATCCAGCGCGCTGGTAGCTTCATCGAAAAAGATATACTCCGGCGCTTTATAGACAGCCCGGGCAATAAAAAGGCGTTGTTTCTGGCCACCGCTGATACCGATACCTTCGTTGCCGATTTTTGAATTGTAATTCAGGGGCAGACTTTCAATAAAATCCCTGATGCACGCCACCTCAACCGCTTTGCGCAACTGTGGCCGGTCAATATCATCAATGCCGACGGCTATATTTTT
This sequence comes from Chitinophaga eiseniae, assembly GCF_012641265.1. Taxonomy (GTDB): domain Bacteria; phylum Bacteroidota; class Bacteroidia; order Chitinophagales; family Chitinophagaceae; genus Chitinophaga; species Chitinophaga eiseniae_A. The sequence continues at coordinate 1,977,445 of NZ_JABAHZ010000001.1, forward strand.
AGCGATGGTATCATTGAACACATACCCTTCCTGCATCACCACGCCGCATTGATCACGCCAGTAGCGCGGCGAAACATGTTTCAGGGGCGCATGGCCAATCTTTATTTCTCCCTCCACCGGATCATAAAACTTCATGAGCAACTTCAGCAATGTAGTTTTACCACTACCACTAGCACCGACAATGGCAGTGGTTTTACGATGCGGAATACGCAGGCTCAGGTTTTCAAATACAGGGGAACCAGCGCCTACATAACGGAAAGAAACATTATCCAATACAATATCCTGTTCCGGTATATCCATCACCGTTTGTATATCACTGCGTTCTTCGTCTTCTTTTTCGTGGATCTCGCTCAACCTTTCCAGGGATATCTTAGCGTCCTGTACCTGCTTTACGAAATCCATCAGCTGTACCAGCGGGCCATTCAACTGACCGATGATATACTGTACTGCCAGCATCATACCCAGTGTCAGGTTACCGTCGAGTACAAGTTTGGCTGCCAGGAAACTGACAAAGATGTCTTTCATCTGGTTGATGAAATTGGAACCAACGGTTTGCCATTGCTCCAGGGACAAGGAACTGATATGGATCTTAAACAGTTTTACCTGCATAAACTCCCAGCCCCAGCGCATCTGTCTTTCAGCATTGTATATCTTGATTTCCTGCATCCCATTCACCAGTTCCATCACCTTGCTTTGTTCCTCCGATACCTGGGAGAAACGTTTATAGTCCAGGTCTCTTCTTTTTTTGAGGAAGAAAGAGATCCATGCAATAGACAGCACCCCGCCCAGCAAATAGATCAGGAAGAGCCGGTAATCATACAACAGCAATACAATACTGAAGATCACCAGGTTCACCATGGAGAAAAGCGTATTCAGCGACGAATTGGTCATCAGCTGTTCTATGCGCTGGTGGTCATTAATACGCTGCATGATGTCCCCCGTCATGCGGGTATCAAAATAACTGATGGGCAATTTCATCAGCTTAATAAAAAAATTCGATACAATGGAGATATTGATCCTGCTGGACAGATGTAACAAGATCCAGCTGCGTATCACTTCTATTCCGGTTCTTCCCACAAACAACATCACCTGTGCCAGTAGTACCAGGTAGATAAAATTCAGGTCATGGTTCTGTATGCCGATGTCTACAATACTCTGTGTGAGAAAGGGGAAGATCAGTGACAGCACGCTACCGGCCAGCAGGCCGAGGGTGAGCTGAGTAATCAGTTTTTTGTACCGGAAAAAATAGCTAAAGAGGAAGGAAATATCCTTCCTCTTAGCAGGTGTATGGGTTTCTGATTCGTAAAATTCGGGCGTAGTTTCCAGCAGCAGGGCAATTCCTTCTTCATCATTTCCCTTTTTTCCCTTGCCCATCCAACTGTCAATGAATTCCTGCTGGGTGTAGGTAATCAGCCCGTAGGCCGGATCGGACACGTGAACGAGGGTACGTCCGCCTGATTTTTTGATGTTATAAACGACAACAAAGTGTTGTTGTCCCCAGTGGCAAATACAAGGCAGTGGTGCCTCTTCCACCAGCGTGGAAAAATCTATTTTCACCGCCAGTGACTTAAATCCCAATCCTTCCGCAGCCGCAGACAATCCCGCTAAAGAGCTGCCCTCCCGCGTTGTTTCCGCGAGGGTACGGATAGCCTGTATATCTGTCAGCCTGCCATAATGCTTGCTGATGATTTTAATACAGGTAGGACCACAATCCTTCCCGTCAGGCTGTTTGTAAAAAGGAAATTTTTTCAGCTTCATATCATTTGATTATCTCTGCCATTCCATACCACCCGATAGCGGCTTGTTTCATCGGATGTTGCGCCCATTCTTCCCAGTTGTTGGTGTATGGATTGTACCCGCATTTCAGGGGTTTTGAATAGATGTCCTGTGGATTTTCTATATAAGCCCGGCAGTCAGTACATACATGCCGGAATTCACAGTCTTTACAAACAGCGATATCATCTTTACGGATATGATTGTAACGGCTAAACGTTTTGTTGTCCAGCACTGCCTGCAGGGAGGTATCTGCGACATGGCCATAGTTCTCCCGCATAGAAGGGCAATTTTTGATATATCCCTGCTGATCTATGCTCAGTTTACGATTCAGGCAGCTATTAAAACGCAGGCTTTCGGTGAACAGTTCCGTGTTCACCGTAAAGTGGTTGGCACGTATTTCGCCGCAGGCCATGCAGGAGTTGATTTCTCCGGTGAAATGGTATACCGGTACAGAATTCGAGAATATTTTTTCAAGCTTTTCCTCCGGGGAACTATGTAGTAACAGGGATTTTACCCGTTGGTGTTTCTTCACCAGTTCGTCCAGTGTGGCTTTATTCAGGCTTTTCTCGTAGTGTAGTACCAGTTTGATATGCCGCAACGTGGAATCGCTGAACAATGCCAGTAATTCCCTCAGTTCAGGCAGCGCCACTGGTTGATAAAACCTGATCTCCAGCCCTTCCAGGTGCTGGTCCAGCAGCTCCCGGAAAAATGGTCCGCTATAGTCGATGGTTTCCTGGTATTCAATAACAACATTGGTAATATCCGCAAAGCGGTCCCAGGTGAGCTCCATTGCGGTAAGCTCCGGCAGGATACGGTCGTCGATAAATCCCAGCTCACGGCTGACGAAGAAGTCCACATAACCGGTGATAGCTTCCCGGTTATCTTCCCCATAATGCGCGATACATTCGTCGATGGAATATTGTTGCAGGAACAACAATACTTCAGCAGTATCATTCGGCAGGTGATAAAACCGGCGCATTTGCAGATCGCAGAGCAGCGACATATTGGCGCCCTTTACCAGTTGACAGTTTGCGTATATATTTAGATATTCCATGACAGAAAATCAGAATTTTGAGATCGGTTTATAGAAATTATACAGTTCGAATCCTTCCGCGTTAACCTTCGAGGCTTTCTCAAACTTCGTGATGGGCAGGGAGGCAACAGATTCACTCTGCTTCAGAAAATACAGTGGCAGGGGCAGCATTTTCTTTGTTTTCAGGTTGCTGATGTATTTCTTTTTCATGGAGAACAGATTGATGAAGTAACCGTGCGAATTTTTTTTCCAGGTAATAGTTGCAGGGATGGGATACCATGCCGAACTGACCTTCGGGGTTAATTTCGAGGAAATGATAGTTCCCCTGCATGTCCACCATCAAGTCGATGGATCCCGTGCGGAAGCGCAGTATTTTCATGAGCTGGTCCAGTTTATGTTCCAGCTCAGCGGGTAATTTATAGGGTACGGTCCTGTTGGGCCGATGGTTATCATAATTCCGGAAATCATCTGTTGTTTTCCGGTTGTTTTGGGAGAAGATGGCCATGGAATAACATGCACCATCCAGGTAAAAGGTCCTGATCTCAAATTTTTTGACAATCCTTTCCTGTACCAGAGAGGGGAAAAACGTTTCCGGTACTGCGCTCAAGCTCTTTTGATCGATGGTACTGGTCAGCATTTTATAAGCCCGGCGCTCCGTATCCTCCAGTAAAATACATTCGCTGAGGGGCTTTACGATCAATGCGGGGTATTGTTCCAGCAAAGCCATAATTTTTGCTTTGGTAGTGACCACTTCCGTAAAAGGCGTGTGGATGTTTAACCGGCGGGCCAATTGTAATACCTGCAGTTTATTCAGGTTTTTCTCTGACAGGGGATCGTTCAGCCATTTTTGGGCGTCAATGGAATGAAACAGAAAAGAATGCAGGCCGTTGAATTCGTCTACCAGAAAACGTTTCAGGGTGTACTGGCTGTTAATGTCCGGTTGCTTCAGGCTAAACTCTGCGGGAAAGTGAGCGATTTTCCTGCGGTACCAAACCACGGCGGTTTCTGTATTATCCGGCAGATCACTAAGCTGTTGAAACCGGAAGAAGTCTTCACCATTCAACCGCCGGTAAGGTATTTTCAAATAGTCCATCCATTGGCAAACCTGGTCTGTAGTACTTTCCAGGTAGGACTGACTTAATATGAGTATCTTTTTAGACATGACCGGATATGATTTTTTGCGGGAAAAGAACTGCCAGCAATAGCTGGCAGTTCCTTGATTTCCTTCATCATGATGCGGAAGGAGCAATGATTGATTAGTTGTCTTGTTTGTGATCGCAGAAGTACTGATCACCTCTCTGCGTAGCAGAGTGGGTAGTAACACCGCCGTCCATTTCCATGCTAGCCAGTGCCATCAGGCCACCTTTAATTACTTCAGGGGCCTCAACTTTTTTTGCACTCAGTTTGGATAATTTCTTTTTCATATTGTTTTTAATTTATCAGGTTAACTGCTTTTTTTTGGGGGTACTTAGTCCGCTTTGGTATCAGTAACATAATGTCTGCCATTCCAGGAAGCGCTGTTGCTGGTAGTTTTGTCGTCGCTTTCCAGGCATTGCAGCTGCATTAAGCCGCCTTTCAGTGTTTCAGGCGATGCTACCGCTTTTGGAACCAGTTTTTCTAACTTTTTCATGTATTGTAATATTGAATGAATGAATAAATAAAGGTTGATTAGTTGTCCTGTTTGTGATCGCAGAAGTATTGATCACCTCTTTGGGTAGCAGAGTGGGTAGTAACGCCTCCATCCATTTCCATGCTAGCCAGCGCCATCAGGCCGCCTTTAACTGCCTCGGAGTTCTCTACTTTTTTTGCATTCAGTTTTGACAGTTTCTTGTCCATGTTTTTTTAATTTAAAGGTTAAACGGTTTTTTTTCCGGGTGATCCATTAACAATCTGTTTTGTGATCGCAGGAGAACTGATCCCCTCTTTGGGTACAAAAGGCGGTGGTGAAGTAACAATCGCCGCCTGAAGTATCGGAGACCATTTGTAACAGGCCACCTTTAATGGCTGCAGGTGCTTCCACCTTCTTTGCATTCAGTTTTGACAATTTCTTTTTCATCGTTTTTCCAATTTAACAGGTTAACATTTTTCCGGAGTACGATTAATTTCCGGGGTCCTGATTTACGTCAGTAACATAGTGTCTGCCATTCCAGGAGGCGGTGTTGTAGGTAGTTTTGTCACCACCGTCGGTGAAAGCTTCCAACTGCATTAATCTGCCACCTTTCAGGGTTTCAGGGGATGTTACCTCTTTGGCAACCAGTTTTTGTAACTTTTTCATGTGATGTAGTTTTTAATGATGACGTAAAAATAGCCGAAGGAATTACACCGTTGGGGCGAGATGAATATTTGAGTGAGGGCGATCGATATTTGCGGTGTCCGGGGGAATGTTTGCGCCGGAAGTAAATGAGAACCCGGGTAAGCGACCCCAGTTCAGCGCCAAATCCTCCGGCGTTCACTTCTACCGGTAATATTCAATGGACATAACGGTATCCTGTTATCACTTTAGTGAAATACTTATACTCTAAACACGCTGTTGATACGGCTCATAGTTACAGATAATTTCAACCAGTGCGGTTAGCGTGTACATCAACTATCTAAATTTACCCATCTCCTATAGCTTGTTCTATACATATAACAGACATTCATCGCCATTTTTTGTATTAACCACTACCCTTCCAGATACAATTCCATATTAAAATGAGCTAATCTGAATGAAAATTTCTTTGAACAAAAATACCGGCTTAGGTTTGGAATGGTTACCAATAAAACTATTACATCCTGCGCAGATGTGAGCCTAACGGGCTTGGCTATGTAAACAGCCCTATTCTTGTTTAAAATTGTTTCTATATGGCAAAACAAAGTGGAATTATTCCCCTGCAAGGAACCATCGGCAACATCACGTTTTACAAGACGAAATCCGGACACCTGGCACGTGAAAAAACCAGCGTGAACGCCAACAGGATTGCCACCGATCCGGCGTTTATCCGTACCCGTGAAAACGGAGCAGAATTCGGCCGTGCTGGTAAAGCAAGTAAAGTGTTGCGGACCGCCTTCCGGGCCATGCTACTGAACATCGGAGACAGCTATATGGCGTCGCGCCTGACCCGTGAAATGGTGAAGGTGATCCAGGCAGATGCCACCAACGCCAGAGGCCTTCGCAATGTGATTGATGGAGAGGCTGAGTTACTCAAAGGTTTTGAGTTTAACAACAACAGCCGGCTGACCGGGGCTTTGTACGCTCCATTCATCACCGCCATTGATCGCGTTGCAGGCACCCTGAAGGTGGACATTCCGCCGTTCGTTCCCGTGAACATGGTGGCCGCTCCTATGGGTGCTACCCATTTCAAGGTGCAGGCTGCCGGTGCGGAGATTGATTTCGAAGTGGAAACGTTCGTGAATGGCAATACTGCCAGCGCTGAACTGCCCATCGACGCTACACCTACTGCTGTTATGGCATTGACGGTGAATGTGACAGCGAACAGCACCAAACCGCTGTTCCTGGCACTGGGTGTTGAGTTTTACCAGCACGTTAACGGGACTATGTATGGCCTTAAAAATGGCACTTACAATGCCCTTGCACTGGTGGACATTTCCGGTATGTAATCACCGGCATTTATGGACCGGCATTTCTTAACGCTAAATTGTGTATATGAAACTTGCACAACGACTCACTGCATCTACCCCACCTTTTTTCAGTAAGGTGCGCAATATAGGTTTGATCCTGACTGCGATCAGTGGTGCGCTGATGGGTATGTCTTCTTTGACTTCCCCCTGGAGATCAGACAGATCATCTACACGACAAACCTCATCGAAAATCTGAACGGTAAAATTAGAAAATACACCAAAAACAAGCTATCCTTCCCTACCGATGAAGCCGTGCTTAAATCTGTATACCTGCCATTACGGGAAGTATCAAAAAAATGGACCATGCCCATTAGAAACTGGGGTATGATCCTGAATCAGTTTTTAACTATTTTTGATAAAAGGGTGAGAATCTAATTATTATCCTGATTCCCCGATTTTTAAGTTTACACACTTATTGAAATAGTCCCTCTTTTTGATAAAAGAGGGAGAGTCTAGCTCTTAACTTAATCCTCCGATTTTTAAGTTACACACTTACTGAAATAGTCCCTACAAAAATTTGGGGTACTTATACCTGCTATTTCTTACACACCAAAATCGTTTGCCTTCCCAACGCTTTTGGGAGGAAAATGATCTTCCGTAAACTCCTCGTTTCTATCGAACTCATTGTCCTTCAAATAAAAAAAATACTTCAAGCAAATAGGACATAAATAAAGATTCTCAGTTATCCACTTACCGTCTTCTGATGTTGGACCTATTTATATAGCATAATTATGGGCATTAAGCGAAGATATTAATGACTGTCCTTTAGTATCCAAAATGCCTTTTTTTATCTTATAATTCATCTTATAATTCACATTATATTTATATGGTTAGATATATTATGTTTAATGAGCGATTAAAACAAAATCTTTAATTACCCCAACATACTTTTACCCTGACATACTTTTGTAATAATACCCTTGATTTTGATATCATAGAGATTTCTTTCATCATTTACAGATGACAACACAACCGGAACTTTATAGAGAAAAAGTTTTATATGTTACTCGAAATCCATTCACATGCCGCTTACGCATTTGAAGATATTCACTTAGTTGTTGCTCCTTAATTCGAAAAGCGTCATTCGTTGTCATAATTGAAATCTCGCTCTCTTTTTTCCTGCCTACAGAATTTACAGAGGTTCCTAATCTTAAACCGCTATCCTTTGTAATAATCCATCTATCATGAAAAGGAGTTCCATTCCCATCTTCAGGGATCCAGCAAAAGTATACATGTGTAAATGGAGGCTCAATACTAGAAATTTTCTTCCAATATTCTTTGAAGTTCTGTTCAACCATACTATCATAACCATTAAGGGACCCTAGAATACTTACCGAAACATCCTTGTTAACATCATTCACAATTTTCAGTAAATCCAAATCTTCTTTCTCAAAATAAGGATCAGCAATGATTAAAAAGTCTTGCATTTGATCACTCAACCATGTCCGAATAAAAGATAACGCTTCTTCTCTGCTTCCTGGCTTAACCGCTAGGTTTGTAGCAAATTCTTCATCTATAAAGAATTGACGAAAAGTCGACTCTACACCTTTCTTTCTATATGATAAAATGCGAATCAAATTTGTTGAATTCACAGCCTTTTTGAAATTTTCCTTATGAAGGTTAGCAATTGGCCCCTTTGTCTGTTTAGTCTTGTATGTTTGAGCACAATTGAATAAATAGTATTGGTACACCGGATATACCTCATGCAGAGGGAGGCTATTCCCTAAAAAAAGGAAAGATGAGGCATCTAAAAATTTCTTTGATGGGATTTTACCCGAACTAATCAATCTAAGAGATCCAGCAATAGCATCTACTGTATTTCTTTTATTCTCCTTATCTCTTTCCTCCAAAGTCCTTCCTTCATTAATTTTCTTAACCGTATCGTGATACTCCATTCGTCTTTGCAGAAGCTTATTAAACCTATAAGGTGATTCCCCCTCAGACGCAATTTTAACCAATTCTTTCGCGTAGGCGCTATCTAATCGATAAATTGTATCTAAAATTTTCTGCTGGGACTTATATGCACTCGACCCTCCTTCTATTTGATTACACACATGAAAAGCTTTTTTAATTATATCTTTCCATTTAGTCTTATTCACAGAAAACATCGCCTCCGAAACATCAGCCACACGTTGCACATACTCAAAGTAACTAGTCAGATTCTCAATTTCGTCAACTATTCCCTGGTATACTTCTGTCTGAAGTTGATTTGGAAGCCTATCCCAAGGTAAATCTTCAAGTAAAATACTTTTCACAAAAATTCTATCTGATAAATTCGAAATTTGATTGGCAGTAGAAATAACAGCTGTCCAATGGGCTGCTACATTAGGAAGATCTTTGTTAATACGATCAACTTTCACCTGGGCAAGGAGAGAGTATCCTTTATGTTTAATATTCCGTTTATCGGGAAGTTTCGTACTTATGATTTTAGTCAGATTAGAAACAAATTCAGCAATCTGAGGCCTAGATAATTTTCTATTCTCTGCAACGCCTTTTGTTATTGCTGTTACTTGTCCGTAAATCAGGAAGTCAGTCGACATTCTTTTCAAAAGTTCAATAGCGTTTGATAAATCGGTAAAATTTGGGTTGTAATTATTATTATGAGAATCGTACTCGACAAATGGATTTTCCGCAGTTACATAGAAAGAGCAAATATTATCATAGACTCGTTCTTTTAATTCTTCAGGCAATTTCTCAATTTTCTCAATAGCTAATGTTTGCATAAATACGTACACCAAGGTAAACGAATCGAGAAGTTGGCTAACATCAAGATCTTTCCGTATCAAACTATCTAAGATTGGGGAAATATTATTATCACAAATTCTCTTAGCAAGTGATAGGTAGTTGTCATAAGAATACGCATAAAAAGCTAACTCAGTCCATAATTTTATCCTTTCGCTTTCTGAGGGAATACGATCAATCAACTCACCAAATATCTTTACTTCGTTCTCCTTCAAATCATCCGTAGCCATTAAGCCTGACATTGCCAAAATAACAAGTTTCAGACTTAGAATATAAGTTTTTGCAACGTGATTAGAATCAATCCAATTATCATTCTTTACTATACTCGTCTCATCAAAAATCACTTTAGCAAAATCAATGTTAGTTTGGGATGTATCAGCACAAACGGAGAATCCAACGTCAATCCTCTCCCATTCAGTTTCTATTTTTTTCAGGCTCGCTTTTATTAAATTCTCATATCTATCGGCTAATTTATTTTTCCAATAATCATTCAGTCCGATTACCTGATATGCTTTAACAAAGGCATATGTTCTACCTGAAGGCGACTTAATTTTGCTTGCTATATTAAAAATTGGAAGTACCCGTTTAATAACCTCAGAAGGTAGCGAACTGGCTTCTGAATATCTATCAAGGATAGCTATGCAAAACCGCTCATGAGATTTAGGAAATTCAAAGCTTTTTTGTATCTCTATCAAGAGATCAATATTAATTCTCTTTATTCCATTCTTAAGATAGGCATCAAGAATATTATGTCTAGCACTTTCGCGCTTCCACTGTAAATTAATAAGGGTAACAATTTTGAGAGCTAATACCGGATTTTGCTTTCCGATAGTTTTAATTGTAACCTTAATCAAAGCCGAATGATTAGCAGTTGAATTAAATAAAATCTCTGATAGACGAAGAATTCGACTGTAGGCAAAATTATACTGTTGTCGGTATTGATTGCTATTTATCCAATTTAGCTTGCAATAAATTTCCGCATAACTCTCAAGCTGAATAAGAGTATCGTCAATTTTCTCAGCCTCTGTTATTATTGATTTCAAAGAATCAAATGCCAAAACATCGTTTAGATTATATTCAGTATGAAATAAGTTTAATCTATAAATTATCTTATTCCGAGTTAAACCTGCTTTCAGGGTTGATTTTTCTATTTGTTTAAATCGATAATATAACTCGTCTAATATTTTTTTGTCCTTTACAAAGGGTAGGCGATCTGAAAGTTCTTTCAAATTATCCAGAGTATAAGTTCCTTCAGATGTAGACGCAACCAATTCATCAAGTGCGACTCTTATTACCTGTCCAAGATTCGAATCATTTGAACGATTATTCACTAACCACAATCTCAAAAGGCGAAGACGTTCCGTTGAATCAGAAATTCGCTTAGCATCGTCTAAAACTTTTCCCCCAGAGTAATTACCGACAAGCATCGATATCGCTTTGCTGATTTTTTGGCTATCTTCATTACCCATCTTTTCAAGAGCTTGCATTGTTTTTGACTTCTCCGGATCTTCCTTTTCTTTTATGCTGGAGTCAATAGCAGCTACAGATAACTTAGCTACGATCCAGTCATTGATACCAGTATCGACGGTACTTCCTGACGATTTCTCAATTATTTCAATGGCCAAGTTTGGAATTCCATAAATTAAATTTGCGACAATATCATAAATTTTAGAGCCCGCCGTACTAAAGTCTGTGTTCAAATAAATTTCTTGAATCAAGCTAACTAAATCCTCATCAACATATTTCTGAATCTCCTTTTGTTTTCTAGCGATTAAAGATAACAGCTGAAATCTATCAATCTTTAAAATCGCACATTCTGCCAATGATATTGCTCCAGAGAAGTCTTTAATAGCAATTCTAGCATTCACCTCTGACTCCCAAAATAAAAAATTATCTAATTCATGAATCATGCTACTTTCTAGTGCAAAGCGGTACATATCAGGAGTTGAGCTCAAGTTCTGTGCAGCCTTCAGTCCAAATAATAAGCTCCTGTTAACCTCAATAATAGATTCTGTACTATCTATGATTCGATTAGAATATTCATCATCGAAAACATCTATTACATTTTTCCACTCTTGTTTTTCAGAATAAAGGCGAGGGAGTTCAACCATTGCTAGCGGGGAATGAATAGCTTTATAATGGTTTATCAGCAACTCTTCTACTCTCTTTTTATAAGTGCGTAAATTGTTCACAAAGTACTTTCTGTAATCAAAAGAGATAAACTGAACTTTATTGCCTACTTCGAGAACGGATGATAACTCTATCAAATGCTTTGTCTCAATTTCATCCATTAACAGAATCTGAGCGATATCATTTACTGAAAAAGCGATATCGCTGAGCGCCACCAACGATAAAACGGCTGTTATTCGCGAATTATTTAAATCTACGTTTTGACAATCCAAATTAATCCAATCATTGTATTGGGAATTTTCTGAAATGTCATTCAAGGAATATTCACCCGTTGCCAATATTCGCTTAAGTGTCTTGAGCCTACCAGGAAATCCTTTAGTAACTTTAAAAATACTTCTCTTATCTTCAATAGCAAATCCCAAGAAATCTTCCATTTCTCGTTCAGAAAAACCGGTAACGGTGATTGTTTTGGCATTCACATTCCGATTCTTAAAATAATTGCTTTTAAATGATGAGTCTGATGTAATAACAAAATTGAAAATTTCGTTTCCATATGGCAGCTGATCTAGAATCTCTTTTATGATATCATCGGAACCTTTATTTTCAAGGCCATCAATAATTAGTGTTATTTTTTTATTGGAATTTTTATATTTTTTTCGCACCTGAAAGGTAGTAGTCCTATATGTATCTTGATTAATATGTTCATTTGAATTTGCATCCACATTTTCACCAAGTAAGTGCCTAAGTTGTAAAACAATATTTTCGCAAAAAAATTCCATATTATAATCTAAACTATTCAAAGGGTTAAAAAAAACGGAAATGCATTCCTTAAATTTCTGCTTTGCATATTGCCCCAAGATAGTTGTTTTTCCTGCACCTGTATCCCCCTCCAGAAATACAACATTTGTGCTTTTCTCTAAATAACCTTCAATTAATGATAGATAATGTGTTCTTGTGACGAGCAATTCTTGATCTTCAAAGGGAAATCCAATAGAATAAAAAGTAGTATCAATTAATTGAGGGCCGTTTGTATTTTGCTTCATAGGGGTGGAATTTATAAAATCAAAATACGATTTTTTTATCGCCTGCTAAAATTTTTTACTACGTTGTTTATCGTCCATAAAAAATTGATTACCCGGCGGGTTGATTTTTGTATTATTCAATATCACAAATTGGATATTTTGTAAACTAATGATATAGGCTTCCACACTATCTAATGGCATCCATTACTCCAATACTCATTCATTATCTGTCGGCGCGTTACCTCTGCCGGCCAACTGGCATAAATATCGCGCTGCCCTTCATGAGTTTTACGAAGATGGGAATATATATAGTTGTATTTAACGGGTAGGTTAATCTCCCAACTATTCAACTTGATCCGCTCCTTTGTAAGTCCTCTAGAAACGTTCCTAGAGATGCGCGGGATATTGAATTTTTCTTCTATAGATTAACCAAATTGTATGCGTATAAATTTACTTAATCCCCCAACTTTTCAACTTGACCCATAAGAATAAAACATCGCTGGGAGGCCATGGAACAAGAGAACCTGGAATATGAACAGGCCAAACGCAATAAAGTGAAATGGGAACCAACCCGGCTTGATAATGGGGATACCTTCAAGCAACTACTGCCCAGAAGTAGATATCTATTATTTAAACACCCAAGACTATGGACCAAGGAGCAAAAACAGCGGGCAGAGTTGCTGTTTAGCCATTATCCCCTTATTCAAAGGTCCTATCAATTATCCCTTGAGCTGGGTGAAATTTACAAGCATTCTAAATGTAAAGAAGAGGCCTTTAAAAAACTTGCACTATGGTACAACGATGTAGACGAGTCTGGGTTATTATCCTTTAAAACCGTTGTCAAATCTATGAGGATACATTATATGAGTATCCTGAACTTCTTCAGGAATAGAGCTACCAATGCTGCCGCTGAATCATTTAATGCGAAGATAAAGTCCTTTAGAAACGCTCTTCGAGGCGTACGGGACGTAGAATTTTTTCTCTTTAGATTATATAAGCTTTATGCCTAATCCCCCAACTTTTAAACTTGATCCAAGAAATCGGGGTTATACAAAAGGAACTCGACTAAACGCTCAACTAAAAAACAAAACCCCGCGACCATGTAGTGCACCCAAAAGTTTGGACAAAAATGACTATTAATTTAAGCGGCTTTAGTTCGGTATTGTACTGGACTCAAGCCGTTTAATTTTAATTTGATCCTATAGTTATTGTAATAATAAATATATTT
>NZ_JABAHZ010000020.1 GCF_012641265.1 Chitinophaga eiseniae
CTTTTCTTAATAAGTATGGCAGCTACCTACTCTCCCGCATGATAGTGCAGTACCATCGGCCATGAGGGGCTTAACTTCTCTGTTCGGAATGGGAAGAGGTGAACACCCTCGGCATAACCACCATAAGATCTTTTTTGCTGTTACAGCAAACTAATAAGATAACATATCGGGAAAGTTGTATTCAAAACTCTTTTGCATAGTATAAAAATAAAATTAAAGCTTACGGGCAATTAGTATTACTCGGCTGCGATGTTACCACCCTTACACCTGTAACCTATCAACGTCGTAGTCTGCGACGGCCCTTAAAAGTAAACTCATCTTGAAGCAGGTTTCACGCTTAGATGCTTTCAGCGTTTATCCTATCCGTACATAGCTACTCTGCATTGCACCTGGCGGCACAACAGATACACCAGCGGTACGTACGACCCGGTCCTCTCGTACTAAGGTCATGTCCTCTCAATTTACTAACGATCACAACAGATAGGGACCGAACTGTCTTGCGACGTTCTGAACCCAGTTCACGTGCCACTTTAATCGGCGAACAGCCGAACCCTTGGGACCTTCTCCAGCCCCAGGATGTGACGAACCGACATCGAGGTGCCAAACCTCACCGTCGATATGAGCTCTTGGGTGAGATCAGCCTGTTATCCCCGGAGTACCTTTTATCCTTTGAGCGATGGCCCTTCCATACAGAACCACCGGATCACTTTAGCCTGCTTTCGCACCTGCTCGGCTTGTTTGCCTCACAGTCAAGCACCCTTATACTAATGCGCTCTGCGTACGATTACCAACCGTACTGAGGGTACCTTTGCGAGCCTCCGTTACCTTTTAGGAGGCGACCACCCCAGTCAAACTACCCACCAAACAATGTCTCCGTTGCCGGATTAGACTCTAAATAACAGAAGGTTGGTATTTCAACGATGACTCCACAAATCCTGGCGAACCTGCTTCATAGTCTCCCAACTATCCTACACATCTGGCATTCAAAATCAATGTTAAGTTGTAGTGAAGGTTCACGGGGTCTTTCCGTCCCGTTGCGATTAACCGGCATCTTCACCGATACTACAATTTCACCGAGCTCGTGGTAGAGACAGTGTACAACTCATTAGACCATTCGTGCAGGTCGGAACTTACCCGACAAGGAATTTCGCTACCTTAGGACCGTTATAGTTACGGCCGCCGTTTACTGGGGCTTCAGTCAGAAGCTTTGGATTGCTCCGAACATCCTTCCTTAACCTTCCAGCACCGGGCAGGTATCAGGCTCTATACGTCATCTTTCGATTTTGCAGGGCCCTGTGTTTTTGTTAAACAGTTGGTTGTACCATTTTACTGAGGCCACATTACTGTGGCACGCCTTATCCCGAAGTTACAGCGTCAATTTGCCTAGTTCCTTTACCACGGATCACTCGAGCGCCTGAGAATACTCATCTCGACTACCTGTGTCGGTTTGCGGTACGGGCTGCTATAAACGAACCTTAGAAGTTTTTCTTGGAAGTCTGATTAGGGATACTATCAGCGCGGCCGAAGCTTTGCTGTACTATCAGGTTCATCATCCCTGGCGGATTTACCTACCAAGAATATAACTACACCCTTTAACGCACTATTCCGTAAGTGCGCGATCCTTTCACTACTCCGTTACTCCATCGAATTTATAGCAGGTACTGGAATATTCACCAGTTTGCCATCAGCTTCACCTCTCGGCTTTGCCTAAGGACCCGACTAACCCTGATCCGATTAGCGTTGATCAGGAACCCTTAGTCTTACGGCGATAAGATTTTTCATCTTATTTATCGTTACTTATGCCTACATTTTCTTTTCTAAACGCTCCAGCATGTCTCGCAACACACCTTCGATGCAGTTTAGAATGCTCCCCTACCGTCTAGTACCTTCGTACTAGGCCTAAAGCTTCGGTTATATGTTTGATGCCCGATTATTTTCCGTGCCCAAACCCTCGACCAGTGAGCTGTTACGCACTCTTTAAATGAATGGCTGCTTCCAAGCCAACATCCTGGCTGTTTTAGGATTTGAACCGCGTTTGTTCAACTTAACATATCATTAGGGACCTTAGCTGTTAGTCTGGGTTATTTCCCTCTCGGCCATGGACCTTAGCGCCCACAGCCTCACTCCTGGAGATTATGTTATAGCATTCGGAGTTTATTAGGGTTTGGTAGGCGGTGAAGCCCCCTAGCCCAATTAGTAGCTCTACCTCTATAACACGTCTATATCCAAGGCTGTTCCTAAAAACATTTCGGGGAGAACGAGCTATCTCTCAGTTTGATTGGCCTTTCACCCCTATCCACAGGTCATCCCATAGCTTTTCAACGCTAATGAGTTCGGGCCTCCAGTTAGTTTTACCTAACCTTCACCCTGCCCATGGATAGATCACAAAGTTTCGCGTCTACCCCCACTGACTTAATTCGCTCTGTTAGAACTTGCTTTCGCTGCGGCTCCGGTACTGAAGACCTTAACCTTGCCAGTGAGGAGTAACTCGTAGGCTCATTATGCAAAAGGCACGCCGTCACTCTTGCGAGCTCCGACCGCTTGTAAGCGCACGGTTTCAGGAACTATTTCACTCTCCTGTTCGGAGTACTTTTCACCTTTCCCTTACGGTACTGGTTCACTATCGGTATCTAAGGAGTATTTAGCCTTACCAGATGGTGCTGGCAGTTTCACACAGGATTCCTCCGGTCCCGCGCTACTCAGGATACTACACGTCCATCAGAATTTCTGTCTACAGGGCTATCACCTGCTGCGGCTCATCTTTCCAGATGATTCAACTTGATCTGACTTTCTAAAAGTAGTCCTACAACCCCGGATAGAATTGCTTCGATCCGGTTTGGGCTCTTCCCCGTTCGCTCGCCACTACTTAGGGAATCATTATTTATTTTCTTTTCCTGCAGGTACTTAGATGTTTCAGTTCCCTGCGTTGGCTCTCTTTCGAGTGACACGCCTTCAGCGTGCCGGGTTGTCCCATTCGGAAATCTACGGATGTTACGATCGTTTGCATCTCCCCGTAGCTTATCGCAGCTTACCACGTCCTTCTTCGCCTCTTAGATCCTAGGCATCCACCATGCGCCCTTATTCGCTTTAAAAATCTTTAGTATTCTTA
>NZ_JABAHZ010000021.1 GCF_012641265.1 Chitinophaga eiseniae
ATCTCCGGTTCTATATTGACCCGGCTGTCAGGATGGATGCCATAATCTGTTACGTTTATCTCAACAGTATCCTGCTGGCCAAAACACGAGCTGTTAAGGACCAGTAGTAAAAAAGATATCAATGTAATTCTCATCTTGTTAATAATTAATCATTACTTAAATTAGTTCTTGCTGATTTCATAAGCGGCATATCTGACGTGCTTTTCGTGAAAATATTTCTGCACCTTGTTTTTAACCTTTTTTCGATTGTTCATAAAGCCTTCCACATTGGCGCGCATTTCTGCCTTATTGATTGGGCATTTTTACCAATAATACAGGTTTAAGTACATATTGCAATCATGCTTTGCCGGCACAGTCAACAAGATCAGAGGCTATCCCAAAAGTAATCTGAAGGCACTGAGCATATCGTAAATGAAAATTCTCTCCATCAGGTACCCGGATAAAATTGGGTAAAAATTACTTTTGAGACAGCCTCATTAAGTTCGAAACTATCCGGGGAATTAGCAGGAAGAATAATTTATCCTGATAAGTTTAGTATGCCGGACTAATCCTCCGCCGGAGATACTTTCAACGGGCTACTTCCGAACTGCCCCAAATCCGTCTCCTTCATACGTTTAATCCACACATTCCTTCCCGGAAATGCTGCGTCACAAATATTATCGCCAATAGTTACATGCCGGCATCCATCGAGGTACACATTCACCTTACGGGAAAATGGCGGATACGTATTCGTATATATTATCTTGTTAGATGAAAACACCAGTGTATCTACGGAACGGGCGTACAGCAACGCATAATCGTAATGCTTGAAGGTATTACCGGTGATACGGATGTTGTGATGATATGCCGGAGAGACTGAATCTTTCGGAGTGATAGATGGTGTAATGGTAATAACTCCTTCTCCCCACTCGGAGGTATAACAGTTCTCAAAGACATTGTTTTCAATAGCTACATCCCTCACTGCACCTGATTCATAATACACGGTCCGGTCGCCTTCAATGAGGATGGCTGAGCCCGCAGTATTGAAGTAGTTATTGGATATACGTACTTTGCCTGGACTGGTTACGAGTATCCCCCTTGCGCGGTGGCGCTTCATCACCTGGCAATTGGTGATCTCCACATCCGGGTTCTTGTCTATATTTTCCAGCAGATCTCCACGCTTGAGTATATTGGTGATATTCTCGGTGAACGTAAGACGGTATCCTTTCGACACATCCTCCTGCTTTGCCACGGATAAAATCTGCCTGCGCTGCATGGTAGCCGTATCCACACGCCAGGCTTTATCGCCCTTCTCAAAGCCTATGTACCTATCATTCGGCGCCAGCAGCACTTCATGATCGCTCAATACTTTGACTACCGGGGCATACATACCATGTATATTGATAAAATCATCGCCGGCGCCGGTTACCTTGCAACTGTCGATCACAATGCGGCCTTTACAACCATTAAAATGCGTGGCGTCGGCTACGGTACTGAATACACGATTTTTCTTTTCATTGGCTATGATATTCACCTGCTTCAGGGTGATGTCTTCACATTCGGAAGCGCCGACCCCAACACTCAGGGCATGGTAAATGTTGATTTGCTCCAGCCACAGCCGGCTGCTCCGCATCAGCTGTATACCATCAGTGATGTAATAGTCGTGGTAAAGGGCAATCAGCGTTCCCCGCTCCGGCTTCCTTTCAAGCGGGAAATGCAGCCGTACCAACCCATTCTCACGCAATTCAGCCGTGGCGTTCCAAATTTCCCCCAAAGGATTATCGGTGGTCTCGTATACGAGGTCTTTATTACCTGCATTGAAGATATTATTGTAATTGGTGCCAATCTTACTTCTCCATTCCTCTCCTGTAAAGTAAAGTGTATCGTTCTTTATCTCGTACGGATATTCGTTTTTGTCTATCTTCAGATCCAGAAAGGTGTCGCTGTATCCCACAA
>NZ_JABAHZ010000022.1 GCF_012641265.1 Chitinophaga eiseniae
AAAAGAGGGCGTCTCAAAAATAATTGAGGCGCTCTTTTAGTTTTTAGGCACAACTAAGCTCATTATGAGATAATTTATTCCAAAATGCAATTTTTGATGCAGTATTAATTGTTGGATTGTTGTATAAGTATTTAGAGGGGAGCTGGTAGGAAGTTTTTGTGCTTTAATGGCATTTTTACGCCACTTTTTTACGGATGTTATGGGCCAGGGCAAGTAATCCCATTTCTATATTTACTTTTTCAATACCACGCAACATGAACCGCTTAAACATGTGGTTATGTTTGATGTTGGCAAAAACAGGTTCTACTTCGAAGCATCGTCTCTTTCTTTTCTGGATACCTCGTTTTGTATTTAATCGTTTGTCGGCCCTTTTTTTAAGCTGCCTGTACTGCTGATTTACTTCAATAACCCGGCTACCCTTTTGCTTATGACATTCTTTCTTTAAGCGGCACCAGGCGCAAGATTCACATTTGTATTTTGTTATTGTTTGTTCATATCCACTATGGGAGTGGCTTTTAAAGCTGCCCTGATTGATCAGTTTTTTTCCTGCCGGACAGGTGAAGGTATCCTGGTCTTTATCATACGGAAGTTGGTCTACAGTAAATCGCTTTTTTTGTCGGATGTTTTTATTTTGATTACGATCGAACTGATTATGTTTTACATAAGCGGTGATCCTTCTGTTTTCAAGCCACTTGTAATTTTGCTCACTGCCATAGCCCGCATCAGCGGTAACATTGGATGGTTTTGTTTTCAGGTGTTTAATATGTGAAGATAAATGAGGCGGAAGGGTCAGCGTATCTGTTGGGTTTTGGTGGATACTATAGGAGAGGATATATTGATTGTTTGTGCTGATTTGAACGTTATAACCTGGTTTCAGCTGACCATTTTTCATATGATCCTCCTTCATTCTCATAAAAGTAGCATCAGGATCTGTCTTACTGTAGCTTTTACGTCCTTTTAATATTTGCTCCTGCTGATCATACCGGTCTAAAGCATCTGGCCAGTGTTTGCGCGCATAATTTAGCTTCTGTCGTATTTTGGGATCTATCGCTTCCTGCTTTGCCACCTCACTGAGCGCCTGATTGATACTGTCAATCACCTCCTTTATTTTACTGCTATCTATCGGACCGGGATCTGTAGGGTCGGTCGGGCTGTTAAGTTCCGCAGCGGCTATTGATTGAGCGTATTGCCACAGTTCATTTAACTGCTTCTTTATTTTCTCACGATTATTGCTAATACTCTTGCCCCATACAAAACTATAACGATTAGCATTGGCTTCTATTTTAGTCCCATCAGTATAAAGCTCCTTTAAACTTAATAAGCCTTCATCACATAATAATAATACCACCTGGCTAAATATCGGTTGCAATATCTTTTGAAGGCGCCCGCTTCTAAATCTGTTTATTGTATTATGATCTGGCTTGCTCATCCCACTAAGCCATAAAAAATAAATATCCCTGCCCAGCACATCTTCTATCTTACGGCTGCTGTAAATATTATTCATATAGGCGTACACCAATACTTTCAACAACATCCGGGGATGATAGCTGCTGGTACCTCCTGGCTTATAGCGAGCCAGCAGCAAACCAATATCTATACTTTCTACTATCCGGTCAACAACACGAACCGGATGATCTGCCGATACCATCTCATTTAAATCAGGGGGAAACAACATGGCCTGATTTTGATAGGTCGGCTTAAAGGATACTTTAAAGCTTTTTCCTCGTGCCATACCCAAATTTAACTACCCTGACCAACACTTGAAAGTCTTTTTTTCAACCAGATTATCTGGATAAATCAGCCCTTTTTTCTCAAAATTAAAGAGGGTGCCTCAAAATTACTTTTGAGACACCCTC
>NZ_JABAHZ010000023.1 GCF_012641265.1 Chitinophaga eiseniae
GAGGGTGTCTCAAAAATAATTGAGGCGCCCTTTTCAAATTTGAGATAAAATGGGCGAGTTATCCAGATAGTGAGGTTGAAAAAAAGAGTTTTCAGTGCTGTTATAGTGCGGTAAATTTGAGAATGGCAAGAGGAAAAAGCTTTAAAGTATCATTTAAGCCTACTTACCAAAATCAGGCAATGTTGTTTCCGCCTGATCTAAATGAGATGGTATCGGCAGATCATCCGGTTCGTGTTGTAGACCGGATAATAGATAGTTTAGATATTGGCTTGTTGCTGGCTCGTTATAAGCCAGGAGGAACAAGTAGTTATCATCCCAGGATGCTGTTGAAGGTATTGGTGTATGCCTATATGAATAATATCTATAGCAGCCGTAAAATAGAAGATGTTCTAGGTCGGGATATCTATTTTTTGTGGCTTAGCGGGATGAGCAAGCCAGATCATAATACAATAAGCAGATTTAGGAGTGGCCGGCTTCAAGAGATCTTGCAGCCAATATTTAGTCAGGTAGTGCTGTTATTATGTGATGAAGGGTTATTAAGTTTAAAAGAGCTTTATACAGATGGGACTAAAATAGAAGCCAATGCAAATCGCTACAGTTTTGTATGGGGTAAAAGTATTACCAATAACCGGGAAAAAATAAAAAAGCAGTTAAACGAGCTATGGCAATATGCTAAATCAATAGCTGCTGCCGAACTTAACAGCCCCACTGACCCAACGGATCCTGGCCCTATAGATAGTAGTAAGGTAAAGGAGGTAATTGATAGTATTAATCAGGCACTGAGAGAAGTGGCAAAACAGGAAGCGATAGATCCAAAAATACGACAGAAACTAAATTATGCCCGCAAGAACTGGCCGGATGCAATAGACCGATACGATCAACAGGAGCAAATATTAAAAGGGCGTAAAAGCTATAGCAAGACAGACCCGGACGCTACTTTTATGAGGATGAAGGAAGATCATATGAAAAATGGTCAACTGAAACCAGGTTATAATGTTCAAATCAGTACAAACAATCAATACATCCTGTCTTATAGCATCCATCAAAACCCAACAGACACACTGACCCTGCCGACTCATTTATCTTCACATATTAAACACCTGAAAATAAAACCTTCAAATATTACAGCGGATGCTGGTTATGGCAGTGAACAGAATTACCAGTGGCTTGAAAACAGAAAGATCACTGCTTATGTAAAGCATAACCAGTTTGATCGTAATCAAAATAAAAACATCCGGCAAAAAAAACGATTTACCGTAGACAGGCTTCCCTATGACAAAGACCTCGATACCTTCACCTGCCCGGCAGGAAAAAAACTGACCAATCAGGGTAGCTTTAAAAGTCACTCCCATAGCGGATATGAACAAACAATAACAAAATACAAATGTGAGTCCTGTGCCTGGTGCCGCTTAAAAAAACAGTGTCATAAGCAAAAGGGCAGCCGGGTCATTGAAGTAAATCAGCAGTATAGGCATCTTAAAGCGAAGGCTGACAAACGATTAAATACAAAACGGGGTATCCGGAAAAGGAAAAAACGGGGTGTTGACGTAGAACCTGTTTTTGCCAACATCAAACACAATCACCATTTTAAGCGGTTTATGCTGCGTGGTATTGAAAAAGTTAATGTAGAAATGGGATTATTAGCCCTTGCCCATAACATCCGTAAAAAAGTAGCGTGAAAGCCTCATTGCCCCCCCAAAATCCCTTCAAATCACTCTTTAAACTACTCATACAGTAATCTAACAATTAATACGGCATTAAAAATTGCATCTTGGAATAAACCAGAGCAAAATGAGCATAGTCGTACCAAAAAATAAAAGGGCGCCTCAATTATTTTTGAGACGCCCTCT
>NZ_JABAHZ010000025.1 GCF_012641265.1 Chitinophaga eiseniae
TGTAGTGCCCCCAAAAAGTTAGACACTTCTTGGGGGCATTTTTATGGATAAAAGGATAAAATACAGCTTAAAGCAAAAGTTAGCGGCAGTTGTCGCTGTAGAAAAAGGGAATGAATCTATACATTCAGTGGCTAACCGTCTTGGTTGCTCTAGATCCAATGTTCGGCAATGGATTGGTCACTACAAACAACATGGTAAAGCAGGCTTAAACTTACATGTTGGGAGATATTCGGGAGACTTTAAAGTAGATGTTGTGCAACATATGTTGAATAACAGGTTATCTTTGGTGAAAACATCCACCCTCTTCGGTATTCCTAATATCAGTACTGTTTATAGCTGGTTAAAGATCTATGAGGGTAAGGGAATCTCAGCTTTAATGCATGAGAGTAGAGGAAGGAAAAAGCAATCCATGGGAAGAAAGAAACAAAAAACAGATACGAACTTAACAACAACTGAAGCACAGGAACTTGCTGCCCTGAAGGCAGAGGTGGAATGGCTACGTGCAGAAAATGCTCTTTTAAAAAAGTTAGATGCCTTAATCCAGGAAGAAGAAGCCCGAATACAACGAGGCATACAGCAGAAGCCATCAAGGAATTAAGGCACAGTCACTCTCAGGAACTACTCCTGAAAATATCAAAGATGGCAAGAAGCACATTTTATTACTGCCTCAAGCAGTTGAAACAAGTGGATAAATGGGCACCGTTAAGAGCAAAAATTAAATTGATTTATCATCAACATAAAGGCAGATATGGCTATAGGCGTATTGCACTTGCGATGAGGCAACAAGGGCAGATTATTAACCATAAGACGATACTCCGAATCATGAATGAATGTGGGTTGAAATCTCTGGTTAAAATAAAGAAATATAAGTCTTACAGAGGGGAGCAGGGGAAGGTTGCCCCTAATTTTCTTCAGCGTAATTTTTATTCGGCAAAGCCTAATAAAAAATGGGTTACAGATGTGACAGAATTTTCTGTGGGAGGCAAAAAACTCTATCTGTCGCCTATTATGGATTTATATAATGGTGAGATTGTAAGTTATAGTCTATCAGAGCGTCCTACTTCAAATCTAACTATGAAAATGTTACAAAAAGCATTGACGAAATTACCTGAGAAATCTAAACTGATATTGCACTCCGACCAAGGATGGCAATATCAGATGGCTGCCTGGCAACAGATATTGAAAAAGAGGAAAATCAAACAAAGTATGTCCAGAAAAGGGAACTGCCTTGATAATGCCGCTATGGAGAACTTCTTCTCCATACTTAAATCAGAGCTGTTTTACCTTAAAAAGTTCAACTCTATACTCGCTCTAAAAAGAGATATTATTAAATATATTTATTATTACAATAACTATAGGATCAAATTAAAATTAAACGGCTTGAGTCCAGTACAATACCGAACTAAAGCCGCTTAAATTAATAGTCATTTTTGTCCAAACTTTTGGGTGCACTACA
>NZ_JABAHZ010000026.1 GCF_012641265.1 Chitinophaga eiseniae
TATAAAGAGTGACAGCCTGCGCTGTGGCCTTTATGGCCAACTCTTTACTTTTAAAAGGCCTGTCGGGAAAAAATTCCTCTTTAATTGTTTTATTCATTCTTTCAGCCAGGGCATTTTCATAAGGATCTCCATTCTCTGTCATGCTCATCAAAATGCTGTTATCGGTGGCAATTTGCACATATTCTTTGCTGCAATATTGGCCTCCTCTATCAGAATGATGAATCAGTTCAGTATCATAAAGACGCCCTCTAATAGCCATTTTTAGGGCTTGAGATACTAAAGTTGTTTCCATATTATCTGCTATATGGTATCCAACGATTTTTCTGCTATAAGCATCTGTTATCATACTTAAATAAAGATACCCCTCATCAGTTTTAACATATGTAATATCACTTACCCATACCTGCTCTGGTCGGACTACCTCCAATCCCTTTACCAGATTGGGATATTTATTCAACCAGTGGTTGGAATCAGTTGTTTTAACATATTTACGCCGGGGAGTAATCAATAAATTATATGATCTCATCCACTCAAAAAGCTTGTCCCGACCCATTTTAATTGAATGGGCCTGCAGATCAGGTAGAATCAGGCTATAAATTTTTTTTATGCCACTTTGAGGTAATAGTTTCCTGACCTTATGTACAAACTCCCTAACTTGCTCTTTAATGTGGGCAATTTTTTGCTCGTCATACTTGAGTTTATAGGAATATTGTCGGCTGAATCCCAGTGTGTTAGCTATTCGTTTGACGCCTCCAACTCTTTTTGATCCCCCTGTGCTTTGGAAGCTTGCTCTGACAGAGGTAAGTACTTTTTTCGGATTTCTGTTCCAAATTGATCGTCTGCAATATCAATGGCCCGGTTGAGAATTTCCTTCTCTTGTTGTAA
Source organism: Chitinophaga eiseniae (assembly GCF_012641265.1). Classification (GTDB taxonomy): domain Bacteria; phylum Bacteroidota; class Bacteroidia; order Chitinophagales; family Chitinophagaceae; genus Chitinophaga; species Chitinophaga eiseniae_A. Next base: position 886 of record NZ_JABAHZ010000026.1, read on the forward strand.
GATCTTAATTCTCTTTTCCAGCTCCTTAATTTGCTTATTGGGAGTGCTTTTCTTCATACTCGTTGTTTCTTGCCACCCCAATCTACCGTGTTTTCTTAACCAAACCAAAACAGTGGTCCGACCCTGAATCCCATACTTACGCTGGGCCTGCTTATAAGTCAGGTTGCCTTTTTCAACTTCATCGATAACCTGAAGCTTAAACGCCAAGCTGTAATCAAGTCGGGTCCTTTTACTTTTGCCCGAAACTCCTGTATTCTTCATAAGTTGACATTTTAAGTGTCAACTTATTTCAGGACGATACA
>NZ_JABAHZ010000027.1 GCF_012641265.1 Chitinophaga eiseniae
ATATGTAAAAGCTCCGATTTGATCCGACAGTAGGATAAATTTTTAGGCAGCTGGAGGTAGATCATCCAGCTGCTTTTCTTTTGCCAAATGTAACGTTTCTTCAAAAGTATGTAGTGGTGTCCTGCCAAAGCAATACTTGCCGGTGTGAGTTCGATTAGTATTATAGTCATTGATCCATGCGTCCAGATCTTCCTGTATCTGCTCAATGGTAGAGTAGATCCTTTTCCTAAAGGCAATAGCATAAAACTCGTCCTGAATAGTTCGATTGAAGCGTTCACAGATACCATTTGTCTGAGGACTACGCGCCTTTGTCTTGCTATGATCAATGTCTTCAAGGGCAAGATAAAGTTCATACTCGTGATGTTCCCGGGCGCCGCAATATTCGGTTCCTCTGTCCGTGAGTATACGCAGTAATCTGATACCCTGTTCTTCAAAGAACGGCAGTACCTTATCATTGAGCATATCAGCAGCTATCAATGCATGTTTGCGGTCATAGACCTTTGCAAAGGCGACTTTTGAATAAGTATCAATAAATGTCTGCTGATAAATTCGGCCAACTCCCTTGATTGTGCCAACATAGTAGGTATCCTGAGCTCCCAGATAACCCGGGTGATGGGTTTCAATCTCTCCATGGGCTGTCTTCTCTTCTTTAGCTCTTTCCAGGGCGACAACCTGTGCTTCAGTGAGCACCAGGCCCTCGGTTCCGGACTTGGCTTCCAGGGCCTTTAAACGCTTCTTAAAGGTTTCTAGATCGTGGCGTAACCAGACACATCGTACACCTGCCGGTGAAATAAAAACACCTTGTTTCTTCAGTTCATTACTGGCTCTGAGCTGTCCATATTGTGGTTGTTCAATAGCCATTGATACAACTGCTTCTTCGATTTGTGGTTCTATTCTGTTCTTTACAATAGCCTTTTTTCGGCTTATCTCCTGCAGGGCTGATTCTCCTCCTTCATCATATAATTCTTTGAATCTGTAGAAGCTGTCTCTGCTGTAGCCAAACAGTTTACATGCGTGGGAAACATTACCCAGTTCTTCGGCTAATTTTAATAGCCCTACCTTGTTTTTAATTAACTTTACTGCTGTATTCATTTCTGACGGTTTATGGGTTAATGAATAAGTGTGGTTACTTAAAATTAACCCTAACTGTCAGATTAAATCGCAACTATTCCA
>NZ_JABAHZ010000028.1 GCF_012641265.1 Chitinophaga eiseniae
CTTATGGTGGTTATGCCGAGGGTGTTCACCTCTTCCCATTCCGAACAGAGAAGTTAAGCCCCTCATGGCCGATGGTACTGCACTATCATGCGGGAGAGTAGGTAGCTGCCATACTTATTAAGAAAAGCCTTGGTGCCTTTGCACTAAGGCTTTTTCTTTCTTATATAAGTAGAGAGTGTTGCTAAAGAGTAGCAATGATTTTCTCTCAAATACTCAGAATAACATTACTTGCCAGGCCTACTGCCTGGACATCTAATCTCTGACACAGTTCTTTACAGGTGCGGCTTACAGCTGCCAGATGATACATCCGGCCAGGCAATATCCTGCCAACTACACTTATCAGTATCATCGTTTTCACTGCTGCAATAGTGCTGAAAACATTCTTAAGCCTCTGGCTTAACACCAATTGACATACAGAAAATACCAGCAATTAAGTTGTAATAATTTTTGCTTGCGAATGATAAAGATGCTATCTTTGCCGTCCGCTTCGGAAAACAGCAGTTCTTTGTGAAATAAGGGTTTGATTATCAGGTTACTATAATGCACTTTCCCAATATATAAGTCATTAGAAAAGAGATAATTAAATATAAAAAATGTTGTAAAAGTTTTGGTGGTTAAATAAAAGATCACTACCTTTGCAACCCCAACGCAAACGATACGAAAAAGTTCTTCTAAAAATAATAAAGATGTTCTGGCCAAAGGGTCAACAGGGATCGGATCTCACACATCGGCAAACAATCTTTAGAGATTGAAAAGTTCTTTGAAAGAATGGAAACAACAGCACGAATCTAAGTAGTGATGCTTAGATTCAAACACAGGTAATGTTAAAGCTAAACATAATTTAAAACGATCCGATTGATTTCGAGAGAAATTAGTCAGTATCAAAACTTCTTTACAATGGAGAGTTTGATCCTGGCTCAGGATGAACGCTAGC
>NZ_JABAHZ010000029.1 GCF_012641265.1 Chitinophaga eiseniae
CTTATGGTGGTTATGCCGAGGGTGTTCACCTCTTCCCATTCCGAACAGAGAAGTTAAGCCCCTCATGGCCGATGGTACTGCACTATCATGCGGGAGAGTAGGTAGCTGCCATACTTATTAAGAAAAGCCTTGGTGCCTTTGCACTAAGGCTTTTTCTTTCTTTAAGAGTAGACACATCCTGCTAAAGAGCAGTTTTTACTAAAGTGTCATTACATTTTACTCTTTTAAAGGTCCCAGACGACCTGGTACATTCAACAATTAAGTTGACAATTAATTGAAATAAGATTGAAAAATAATTTGAGATAAAACTCAAATAGTTTTGTTTGCGATTGATAAAGGTTATATCTTTGCCATCCGCTTGGAAACAAGTAATGTTCTTTGCCAGATAGGGGTCTGATAATCAATTCAGTACAACACTTTCCCAATTGAAAAGTTATTGATACTGAAATGATTAAGGATGCAATAAACTTAAAAAAGTTTTGGTGGTTAAACGAAAGATTACTACCTTTGCAACCCCAACGCAAACAGCATAATACAGAATAAAAGTTCTTATAATATTGAAATGAAGATGTGTAACCGAAAGGGGTTACGGAGATCGGCTCTCACACATCGGCAATAATCACAGAAATGAAATCTTGGAAAAGAAATCAGTGGTTAAAAGTTCTTTGACATATTGGGAAATGCAAGTTGTATTCGAAATAGTAGTATAAGAATACTAAAGATTTTTAAAGCGAATAAGGGCGCATGGTGGATGCCTAGGATCTAAGAGGCGAAGAAGGACGTGGTAAGCTGCGATAAGCTACGGGGAGATGCAAACGATCGTAACATCCGTAG
>NZ_JABAHZ010000002.1 GCF_012641265.1 Chitinophaga eiseniae
GATCCTTATGAAAATGCCCTGGCTGAAAGAATGAATAAAACAATTAAAGAGGAATTTTTTCCCGACAGGCCTTTTAAAAGTAAAGAGTTGGCCATAAAGGCCACAGCGCAGGCTGTCACTCTTTATAATCAATACAGACCGCATCTGGCCCTTAAACTTAAAACACCAGGTCAGGTCCACGAACAAAAAATCCCGGTCATCTAATGACGACCGGGAATATCTTTAAATCTGTCAACCTATTTCAGGACGACACATTTAGCTTACTTTTTCTCGTCCTTCATCACCTGTTTGTAAGCCTTAATGAAAATAGCGCCCAGGTTTTTATGCGGTGGCACATAATCGCTGAAAAGCTCTTTATTCCGTGCATCTCCTGCAAATCTTTTGGTGAGAGCAGCCCACATCTGCACCCAGTCAACGTTTTTACCCGCGCGTACCTGGTCTTCCAGCGTATGGATGATCGGTTCATTTACAAAACGGGTACCTACCTGTTTGGAAGAAATAATATGCGCTTCGGGCGATTTCTCCAATACGGTAGCCAGGTTATGGTAACCTCCGCAGGAGCCCAGCATCACAATCTTGGCAGAGCTTTGCAGGTTCTCCAGGGTAGTATTGATATGGTAGCTATGGCCACGGTGAATAAAGATGCTCGGGTGAATATCATTTTCATCCAGGTAGTCCGACAGCTTGGCAATCGCTTCTTTATCACCCGGTTCATCTATCGGCAAATTCGCATAGATCACGGTAGGCTTGCCTTTGAGAGAAGAAATAGTAGCCCAGTATTTATTCTTGGTTACTCTCCATTCGGAAGACGGGAAATTGGTCATGAAGCTGGAAAATGATTCCTGCCCATCCTTATCTCCATAGAAAAATACCTGCTGGAATACCTTCCCACTATCGCTTTCCAGGCCGTTGTAGGCCACGAAGTTGATTGGCGGCAGCTGAAATTTGCTGGCCATATCGGTGGCTTTAGATGAGTCGTTTTCCGTTTTGGACTCGGTTTCAAAGAGGCTGCTGAGCAACTGGTAGATCACCGTACCCCGCTTATCTTTATGGCGACTTACATACGCCAGGTTCTTTTTTACTTCGGCCCGCAGGAAGTCGAGCAGTTGCTCATCGCGGATACTGCCAAAAGAATTGGCTACATCCACCGCGTCTTCCAGGTCTTCCGTTTTCTCCAGGTTCTGTACATATTTCTGCATCAGGTAATTGGAGTTTTCCGGCGCCATTGATTTCAGGAAATTATCGAGGGTATTGAAACCCGCTGCCATAGCGATAAACTTCTTGAAACGGTCGAAATTCACCATCACCAGCAGGCTGTCGCCACGGGGTGGCTTCATACGCAGCATCATCTGGTCGTATAAACCTGCGTTGTTATGGTTGGTGTAGCTGGAAGTATAAAGTTCTTCCTGGCCGTTGATGATGAGATAATACAGTTCTTCGGGGGTAAAGTTTTTAACGATAGCAAAACGCACCGGGGCGGATTCTTCGTGCAAATCGTTTACCTCGCGGATATACAGCAGTGATTTGGCCAGCATATTTTCCATCATCGCTTTCAGCCCGTAGGGTGTTTTCCCTTCGCTTTTCAATTTCTGCAGGGCGATGGTAGATTTTACCATTTGCTTGTAGTACTGGTAGTCATTGCTGACAATGGGTTCCAGCTTTTCTACGGTAGTAGTGCCGGCCAGCAGTTCGTCCAGGAAAGGCAGTATTTTGGTGCTCTGGGGAGATTGACCAATACGCACAATCTGTTGTACGATAGGATCCTGGTTACGTTTAATGGCGTTGGCCATAGGCGTATAAGAAGTAGCGTAGGTAAGCACCTGGTTGGGATACTTCCGGGCTACGGCAGCCACAATGGAATCGGTGCCCGGGAAGTCCAGGTATTCCGATAGTTTGGGCATGATAGTTTCCAGGTTACCGTAAGCGTATTTGGCAAACACTTCTCCTTTGGCATCTTTATAACCAGGATTATCCTGGAAGGATTCAATCATTCGTTCAGCACCGTCGAAGGAAAGGTTTTTTACGAAAGGCGCAATGCTCTGGCCTTTGATATCGGCGTGCATCATATCGCGGAAAGCGGTTACCATGGCGGGAGCTTCTTCCGGATCAATTTTATGACGGGCGCGTTTTGTGTTATAATCTTTCAGCATTATATAGATGCCGGAGAGGTATTTTACTTTCAGGCGGTGATCCAGCGCATCATTATCTTCAATCTCCTGCTGCATGTTGTCTACTTCTTTCAGGAGCGCGTTGGTTACCTGCAGGTTGGTTGTCTGATCGTCTGATACTTTAACAAAATCATCGGCTTTACCATCAAATTTGGCTGCGGCGGCCTGTTCTTTGTCGATGTTATCATGAAACCCCTGTCTGCTGATTGGAATCGGATGATGACTACTCTGCGCCATTAACGAACTGGCTGCAAATACTGCCAGTGCAAAAAATAATAAAAATCGTCTCATACTAAAGTGATCTTTTCCCGTGGGACCAGATAGCAAATTTACAACCAAAATACAGAGTTTGCCAGTAGTGCCCGTTTATCTTTTGTTTTTAAGGAGAAATATATATTAATATTCTATCTATAACTAGCATAATTATCTAACGGGGCAGATTTATGCATTTTGGCGACCTTGAAAATAAAAATGTTTCATTGCGGTAACAATCACATCCATATGAATGAAAGATAATTACCATATTGAAGGGAGATTATAAATTCATGTACCTTGTGAATGGTCGCGGAAAACCAGGCTGATACTGAATTAACAATTTCATAATGTTAATTTTCCATTAATCACGGGGATGGCTTTATAATTTTGTCCCGTCTTTTTAAAAGCAAAATTTATGATAGACCAAGCGGTAGCAGGAAAAATACTGGTAGTAGATGACGAATTGGACATTCTGGAAATTATCAGCTACAATCTAAAAACAGCGGGTTATGATACCGTAACCGCCAAAGACGGCAGCGAGGCTATCCAGAAGGCTAAAATATTCAGACCGGATCTGATTATGCTGGATATCATGATGCCCAACAAAAACGGGATTGATACCTGTCGCGAAATCAGGAAGATCCCGGAATTCAAAGACACCATGGTACTGTTCTTGACCGCGCTGAATGATGAAAAATCGGAAGTAGATGGTTTGAACATGGGGGCCGATGATTACATTGCCAAACCCATTAAGCCCAAACTGCTGGTGAGCAGGATCAACGCATTGTTCCGCCGTTTGCACAAACCGGAAGAAACCCGTGTAACCCTCGGAGACCTGATCATTGATCGTGAGAAATTCACTGTTACCTACAAAGGACAGGAAATCATTCTGGCGAAAAAAGAATTTGAGTTACTGCAATTGCTGGCATCCAAACCGGGTCGTGTATTTCTGCGCAATGAAATCCTCAACCAGGTATGGGGTACAGAAGTAATTGTAGGCGACCGCACCATTGATGTACACATCCGCAAAATCCGCCAGAAAATTGGTATCGACTTAATCACTACCGTTAAAGGAGTAGGATATAAGTTCGAAATGTAAGCTGATGCCATCATTAGCTGTTGGCCTTTACTGTTAGCTGTTAGTATCACTATCAGCTATTGGTTTTTATTGGCCCTCCATCCCACCAAAACATCATCTTCCTGAAAGCTGAAAAGCTGCTGGGCTAAACTGATTTCCGTTGGCAAGTAAAAAATTTAAAGTAATTTCCCATTATTATACTAATTACTCACTTTGGAGTATGTTTAAAGCTAAAAACCTATCCCCGCAAAAACTGGCGGGATTTACAGCCCTGATAATATCAGCTGTTATAGCATTGGGAAGCCTGCTAATAGATGGCAACTGGAAGGTAATGTTGGGGGCATTTATACTTACGTTTCTTGTTTCCTACTACCTGTACCTCTACACGTTGCAGAACTTTATTTACCGTAAAATAAAGCTGATCTACAAGTTCATTTACCAAACCAAGGCATCCAAGCGGGAGGAGTTTTTCCAGAAAAATATACTTCCCCTGAAAACCATTGAAGAGGTAAGTGAAGACGTGGAAAAATGGGCCAGTCAGAAAAAAGAAGAGCTGGAGAACCTGCGCCGGAACGAAGAATTCCGGAAAGAGTTCCTGCTCAATCTTTCTCATGAATTGAAAACGCCCATCTTCGCCGTACAGGGCTATATTCACACCTTGCTGGATGGGGCGCTGGAAGACCCAAACGTGAATAAATTATTCCTGAAAAATGCCACCAAAAATATTGATCGCCTTTGCCGCCTCATCGATGACCTGGATGAAATATCCAAACTCGAAAGCGGTGAAATGACTATCAATGCAGAAGTATTCGTTATCCAGGACCTGATCAAGGATGTATTTGATACCTTGTCTCTGAAAGCCAATACCAAAGGCATAAAATTCAGCATCAAAAAAGGCTGTGAAGCGCCACAGCCCGTGTTTGCAGATAAAGAGAAAATCAGGCAGGTGCTGATCAACCTGGTAGACAACTCTATTAAATATGGTAAACCTGATGGCCACACCATTGCCAGCATTTACAGCATGGACGGCAAAAGGGTACTGGTAGAAATATCTGATGATGGCATCGGTATGGCAGAAGAACATCTGCCTCGTGTATTTGAACGTTTTTACCGCACCGACCGCGCGCGCAGCCGCGATATAGGTGGTACCGGTCTTGGCCTGGCCATTGTAAAACATATCGTAGAGGCGCATGACCAATCTATTACTGTTCGCAGCAAACCTGAAATAGGCAGCACTTTCGGCTTCACGATGGAGTCTGGAAGAGAATAAATTTCTCGCGAAGGCGCAAAGCAGCAAAGGAAATATCTTTGTTTCTTTGCTACTTTGCGTCTTGGCGAGAAATTAAAACCGGTACTGCATCCTGCAGGTCAGCACATTATCTTTCAAATCGTTGGTATACCCCTCCAGTGCTGTTTTTTCATTGGTAACCCAGTCATAATAAAACATAAACTTCAGGTGTTCGTTGGCGTAATACAGATAGCCAACTCCCAAAGTATTATAGCGTATATCTGCGGCTGTTAGTCCTGATCCTGGTACGCCGATATCTTTCCCGCTCACCTTTTTATTGGGGTCATACCAATCGTATTTTACCACCAGCTGATGCTGTTCACTGGCCAGGTTTTGCAGGAAATACAGGTAGGCGCCATCAAAACTGCGGATATATAGCGGTGCATATTTTCCCTGGGGCGTAAGCGGGATAGCACCCGGTGTTTCGGTTGTTTGCGCCGTAGCGGTTTGTTGTCCCCGGATATACTCTGCCCTGAACTGGGTGCTACCCCTTCCCGGACCATTCGGAATTTTTACCTGTATATCTGCGCCATAATAATGGCGCGGCGCAATTTTCCCGGCATTGGCTACACTGGAATCCACCAGGTAACCCGGTTTACCGTTTACCGTCCCCATGGTATTGATATAGTTCGTAAACTGCTGCATGCCCCCATACAATACGGATACACCGCCCGACACCAGGGTTTTCGAAGCTCCTATTTTCTGAGGCTTGATGGCAATACGCCCTATAATGTCTTTATGGCTGTCGAAATCGGTAGTAGCAGTCAGTCCCTGCCCGTTAAAGGCGCCGAGATCGATTTTTAAGAACCGTAACGGATGGTCTTTTCGCCGGGGCTCAAAAGAGATCATGGCGCCAAGGTCGCGCTCCGTTTTCATCAGTATCTGCGACATACGCCCTCTCTCCGGGGTTTCACGGTCGCCCGATGACAGGTTTACCTCATAGCCGAAAGGGCGGGCAAACATCCCTCCCACCAGCGATAATACATTGAATTTGGTTTCAAAGAAGCGGCCGTAGAAGTCGCGGATAAACACCCCCCGCTCACTTCCGTCAAACTGGAAAGCAAACTGTACAACCGGCATGCCTTGCTTATCATACCGTTCATAATCCACGCGGATACGGCCACGGCGAAGTGTAAACCGGTTATCAACGGCAGCGCCAAAATCACCTCCTGCGTAGCTGGCAGCTCCTTTCGACTGTGCCATCTGGAATTGAGGCTGGATATAGCCGCTAAACCGTAGCGCATCATACTTCTGGTAAATGGAAATCATCCCCTTCCCCAGCTCAGAAGTGGTATCTATCATATCCATCAGGAATTGCGCCCGGGCGCCCATACTGGATAACAACATCAAAAGAACAACTGGCAATATTCTGGCTACGCGCATCTCGTTTTTAAATTATTGCGCAAAAGTAGATAATTAACCATTATTTAATAATGCTGTCTAAATGTTAAGCGCTCGTTAATACACTCCTGTTCTGCCGGGCCCCGCAAACCAGATTATCATTCTGACTAGATTAGAATCACCTTCCAAATATGCCAATATGAAAACTTCCACCATTACCCACTGGGAAAAGAAGATTGAACACGCCATCGCTTTATCGCATGATGATCCTTATGGAGAGCGGGATGTCAGGATGGTAGCCGCTATGATTGCCGAATCATACGACAACTTCTCGCATAAGTTTGTGGAAATGTACGGTGAATCTTATGTTCACTTTGCTAAAAGAAGGCGACTGGAAGCTGGCGCCGGCTACCTGCGGCACAGCGGCTTTGGCGTAAAACTGGTGGCAGAAATGTGTGGATATACGCATTCCAGCTTTACCAAGGGCTTCCGGGAACTGTATAACGAATCTCCTGTCAGTTTCCGTGACCGGCTGTACTTACCCAATGAAGCTTACACACTGGAAGAAACGTCGAGGGCCACCACACCCCACAACGATCCGCAGCATCTCATTTTTTCCATAGACAGAACGCTGGATGTAAGTCTGCCGGATTATACCCTATACTACAACATACTGCCGCAAAACAATAACCCGATAAAAAGCATGGTAGAGTATATGGACCGGTACCAACGGGAACTGCATACCATCAATGCGGTGCTGCAACTGTCGGGCGCCATGGTAATTACCGGCACATTGGATGTGGTGCCTGTTACCTCTTATAGTAAAATGATGATGTATGTGGGCATCCTTGTGCCCATGGAAAGTGCATATGACAGGGCACATCGGCAGATGCAGCTCACCTTCCAGGAATCACATGGCCTGTATACCAAAATGATTCCCGGAGGTAACTATAAAAAATTGCCGGTACCCATGAGCTTTGTTGCCGCCGGCCTGCCCATGTACCAGTTTATTAACACCAGCTGCAGGTCCGGGCACTTCAAAATGAGTGGCAACCATTTCTTTATTTCGCTCACCGGAATCGATCATTGTGAGATCTTCATTCCCTGGCAAAAGCGTTGAATTAAAACTGGAAATAGATCGGGATCATGGGTTGGGTACTCTTTACCTGCACCAACAGCCATATGAATACCACCATAATGGCTACACTGCCCACCACTGGTACTCTTCCGAGAAATTTCTCCAGGGAGAATTCCACCCTGGATGGCAGGAAGTGTAATACAAAACCCAGTACCATTACCCAGAATACGGCGGTATACCCCTGGTATAGTTCCATCGCTATTTCCGGTTGGAAGTCGTATGCCACCTGGTGCAACAGCGACCACGCATCGTGGAACGTAGCGGCCTTGAAAAATACCCAGCAGAAACATACAAAGTGGAAAGTAATGAGTACACCTATTATTTTAATGAGGGTGGCTTTCCAGCCTGTTATCACTTTTTTACGTTTTTTCAGCCAGTCAATGCGCACTTTGTCAATGGCCAGGGCACTGCCGTGCATAGCTCCCCAGAATATAAAATTCCAGCTTGCACCATGCCAGAAACCGCCGATTAACATGGTGAGCGCCAGGTTGATATACTGACGCACTTTCCCCTTACGGTTACCTCCCAATGGAATATAGAGGTAATCGCGCAACCAGCTCGACAATGAAATATGCCAACGGCGCCAGAACTCTGTGATCGAGGAACTCTGGTAAGGCGAGTCAAAGTTAGGCGGGATCTTGAAGCCGGTCCACCGGGCGATACCCAGCGCCATATCAGAATAACCGGAGAAATCGCAATAGATCACCAGGGCATAACCATACACGCCTATCAGGCACTCCAGGCCAGTATGCTTACTGGGATCGTCAAAAATATATTGTACAAAGTTCTGGTAGATAAAGTCAGATATTATGATCTTCTTAAACAAACCACCCATAATCAGGTACATCCCCTTCCCGATGTCTTCTGAGGTAAGACGATAGGGCATGGAAATCTGCGGAATAAAATCTGCCGCACGCACAATGGGGCCCATCATCAGCTTCGGGAAGAAAGACAGGAAGAAAAGATAATCCATGAAATTGTTTACCGGCTTGATTTCTCCGCGATATACGTCAATCGTATAGCTGAGGTTCTCAAAGGTATAGAAGGAAATCCCTATGGGCAGGATCAGGCTTAATGGGTGAATATGCCCGGCAGTAACATCGTTGATAATACCGATAAAGAAGTTGGTGTACTTGAAATAAAACAGCAATCCTATATTCAGCAGAATACTAAATATGAGCAACGATTTCTTTACTTTTTTATCACTACTATGGTAAATCCATCGCGACAAATTAAAGTCGACGATGGCAGACAGGATAACCAATCCCACATAATAGCCGCAGGCTTTATAGAAAAAGTACAGGGAAAACACGGTATACACCCATACCCTGGCGGTTTTGCTCCTGCTGGCCAGCAGGTAGCACATCATGAATAAAGCAAAGTAATAAAAGAAGAAACCGCTGTTAAAGAGAACCGGATTTTTCTCGTCGTACAACAGTTCTGACAACAACTCATTAACGCTGATCATTGGAGATAACTGGATTTTTCTTGGTTTGCTGTAAGTAATGTGTGTAAGATTGTTGCAGGGCTTCGTATAGTAACTGGCCCTGTTGCTGGTATCCTCTCACATTAAAATGAATATGGTCTGGCGCCCATGCCCCTGCAAATCTATCCTTCTGCGCTTTATTTACCGCATTAAAATTCCAGCAGGCAAGCCCGTGTTGACGGGCATATCCCATAATCTGCTGGGTAACCATTGAAATATATGGATTGGGATAATATACGGTATGGTATATCGTCTTATATTTTCTTTTCCCTACTTTCTTCCTCACTCCTTTCCTGCCGGCGCGCATACAATCGGGCGGCGTGGTGAGGAGAATACGGGCAGCAGGATTTTGTTCCCTGATCAGGGTAACTGTTCTGTCTATTTCATCTCTGAAGGCCAGCGGATCCATCCTGCCCCCATAAGCTTCATTTGTACCCAGGGAGATGATAACCAGCTGTGGTTTCAGCACCGCCATCTGCGCCAAAAGCGTATTATCAAATTCGTTGTATTGCTGGTACATGGCGCCGTTAATTCCTATACTATTGTATAGTACGCCCGGGCGACCGTTTTTCATGACCGCACCAAAAAAGCGGAATGGCCCGTTGCCTGTACCTTCCCACCTTACCTGGAATGAGTTGACGGTTTGAGGGAAATGAAGGGTAGCCATACTGATGGTGGGCGAACCAGGAAACGGCGCGGGGGTCACCGTCACCGTAGCATCGGGCGCCACCACTGTATTGTTGGTGTTACCGGCATCATAAAACAGTTCTACCTCACGGAAGTTATTATCCATACTGCCATCTGGTTTTCCGGAGAAAGCCAGGTTAGGCGCATCATTGAGGGAAGTGATCACAATAGCGCCCGGGCCGAGTACGCTCGACTTATTCCGGTCTACCACTCTCTCCGACGACCATCTTACGAAGCTGTTCCATTTAAAGTCTTCCGGTCCATTGGTGCCTGCCAGGCTATAGGGAAATACATATCCCCTGCCAGCGTAGCCAAACTGTTGTTGCAGCAGGGAAGCTGTGGCCAATGGAAAATAGCCTGCCTGCACATGGGAATCACCCAGGTGAAGAATAGATATTACACTACTGTCTGCAGCGGAAAGGGAATGAAAAACGCTAAACAGTGCAGTATCCTGCTGAATATTGTTAACGTTTACCTGTTGTGCATAAGTTGTTGTAATACCGGCGAGCAACAGCGAAAGCACTGCCACCCATTTTTTGTTAAGGTTGTGCCAGCCTGTATTCATTCATAATAGCTTTATAAAGCAGCGCTCCTACTTTGGCTGCTCCTGTTCTGTTAAAGTGTGTATAGTCTTTGTTGGCCATGACGGTATCGCCCTCTACCCACTTTACCATAGAACCATCGCCACCCATGGCAGCGTATAGGTTCCAGTAGGCGGTACCATGGCTTGCAGCCAGGTCATGTTGCACCTGCAACAATGCAGGTACCCCTGGTGCAGTGATATATTTATCAGCTTTGCGGTAAGATTTATCTGCTGTACCGATAATCAGGAAAGAAGTACCTGGCAAGTCGTTGCGCAGGGAATCCATTACCTTTTTCATCGGCCGCTCATACCAGCTATAATCTGTCAATTCCGGGCGGAATAATACGTTGGCGCCGTAGTGCATCACTACCAGGTCGTAAGGGCGTTCCCGTTGCATGCGGCGTACCATGTCGGCCGACAGGTGCCCCAGTTCTACCCCGCTGATTCCCCTGAAGGAGTAGTTATCTACATAAACACCATTTCCATTTTCAAAACAAACGCCATAGAAAGGCATCGCGCTACCGCTGTAACGCAACATCAGCGAAGGTTGCGCGGTATCCTGCTCCAGGTCCAGCCTGTTCACCGTTTCATTACCGGAAAGCGTATAGGCTTTATCGTTAATGGTAACGGTTCCGGAAGCTACGGGGCCATATAACAGGGATATATCCTGGAATTTGTCGAGCAATGGCTTTTTCACGGGCGAGTATTTCACCCAGCTGTTTCCACCCGGGTAAAAGGTATGCCCCGACAGGCCCAGCGTGATATTAGAAGGGGGTGAATTTTTATAGTGATAATCCTTCCAGTCGGTAGAAAAGGTGTGCGTGATGGTGGTTCTGAAAGAAGCTACCACGGAGGTAACCGGTACAAATCCAACGCCGGCACCGCCAAAGAAATGTTGCAGGCTGTCGCGCAGGTCACCGGTGATCAGGTCTCCTTCAATCATAGAGTCGCCGAAATAGGCAATCCGTACTTTACGGCGTTTACCGGATTTCAGTTCGCGAAGCGCGTTAAAGAAAAGCTGCATACCAGCGGAGCTATCGCCGGGAACCGGGGAAGGATATTCCATGATACCGGCATACGACATGAAGTCATGAGCATGATCGGGGTTGGGTACATGGGGATTGGCAGCTCCGGCGCTGCTGTCTAAACCAGAAAGCTTACTGTTGCCTTTGCCGGCAGCAGTAAGCTTTTGATTGTTTGTGGAAGCTGAATCTGTTTTCAGATCCGACAACAAATCCAGTTTCCTGAATTGAAAGTCTTTATATGATAAGCGGTAGTTCAGTTGTGACAGTCCTACCAGGCATCCGAGCGTTCCAATGATAATATAAAACGGGTAGGCAGACTTATTTTTGCCGGACATAGTTTATAATAGGTTAGCGCATCACTGTTCGCCTGTTGGCGGCATGCCTACGGTTAACCATTGCTTGGAGTCCGTTGCCACGCTATCCATATTTGCGTCCAGCTTATACAATTTATAGCGGTTAATAATATTCGTCACTCTTCTGATCCATTCATGGCCGGCGGAAGAATAACCGCTATGGTTCATTTTTTTGAGCCAGGCGGAAAATTCGGGGTTTCCTTTCATTTGACCGAACCATTTTTTACTGGCCAGCAGCTCCGCAAAATGCTCGTAGGAAGCCAGGTCAGTAACATATTGTTTGTATACGGAGCGGTGTCCGGACTTGGTCTTTGCCAGGTCGTTCTTGCCCACAATACCAAAGTGGTTATGCAATAATTTAGCATTTCTGCTGGTACCGGTGCCAGATTCCAGCATGGCAATTCCGAGGATAACGCTTGCCGGTATACCGGTTTCCTGCATGATCTCTACGGATACTGGTTTAAATTTCTTCAAATAATTGGTTGTCGATTGTTGAGCAAACCCAACATTGCTGAGCATGAGCAATAGTAACACCGCACCTGACCATACTGTCCGCTTCAAGAATGTAGAAATTCTCATCGTAGTATTTTTTGTTGGTGATAGTTTTTTCTTTGTTTTCAGCATCATTTTCTTCCTCACATATCAACGATGATCACATCGCAATATTACTTTAAAAAATTTGATAATATCTCTTCTCTCTGGTTCTTTTCTCTCGTTAATCTCTTGTTAAAAAATATTGTCCCTATATTAGTGTTAATCCCCTTTGATGCAGCAAATTGCCATATCAAAGGGGATTTTTAGCTACGAAGCCCTCTTCTTGCAAAGACTATGCCGGTAAGTCCGTTTTTACGGTAGAGGCCGTTACGGTTTAGTTAAACCCACCTCTAAAAATTACTTAACCAGGCTGATCTTTAACTCATTAAGCTGCGCTTGATCAATTTCACTAGGCGCATCCATCATTACATCGCGACCGGAGTTGTTTTTCGGGAACGCGATAAAGTCACGGATGCTTTCACTACCACCCAACAGCGAACACAGGCGGTCAAATCCGAGTGCGATACCTCCATGTGGTGGCGCACCATATTCAAATGCACCTAACAGGAAGCCAAATTTGCGCTCTGCCTCTTCATTACTCATTCCCAGGGCTGCGAACATCTTCTGTTGCAGATCGCGCTGGAAAATACGGATTGAACCACCACCGACTTCTGTACCATTTAAAACTATGTCGTAGGCGTTTGCCTTAATTTTAGCGTATTGTGAAGGATCGTCCATCAGGGCAATCTGCTCTGGCTTTGGCGACGTAAACGGATGGTGACGGGCCACCCAGCGTTTTTCTTCTTCGGCGTACTCAAACAGCGGAAAGTCTATTACCCACAACGGTTTAAACTCGTTTTTGTTGCGTAAACCAAGCCGTTCTCCCATCTCAAGGCGGAGCTCGCTCGCAGCTTTACGAGTACGCTCTTCCTTGCCGGCCAGCACCAGGATAAGGTCTCCGGGTTGTGCCTGACATTTTTGCGCCCATAATGCCAATTGTGACTCATCAAAAAACTTATCCACAGAGCTCTTCAGCGTTCCATCCGTGTTATATTTAACATAGATGAGACCGCTCATGCCAATCTGTGGACGTTTTACCCAGTCTGTTAGCTCATCCAGCTGTTTACGGGTATATTCAGCACAACCCTTAGCAGCAATAGCCACTACCAGTTCCGCTTCATCAAATACTTTAAAGCCCTTGCCTTTTACGGTATCGTTCAGGTTTACCAGCTTCATATCAAAGCGGATATCCGGTTTATCGTTACCATAATATTCCATAGCATCGTCGAAAGTCATTCTTGGGAATGGCTCATTGAACTCAAGACCTTTGATCTCTTTGAAGATATATTTCAACATAGCTTCAAAAGTGGTCAATATATCTTCCTGGTCTACAAAGCTCATCTCGCAGTCGATCTGCGTAAACTCCGGCTGACGATCGGCACGCAAATCTTCATCCCTGAAGCATTTTACGATCTGATAGTAACGGTCATACCCACTCACCATCAACAATTGCTTGAAAGTTTGGGGCGACTGTGGCAGTCCATAGAACTGGTTAGGGTTCATACGGCTGGGCACCACGAAATCGCGCGCACCTTCAGGGGTAGAGTTGATCAGGAAAGGTGTTTCCACGTCCATGAAACCAGCGGTGTGCAAATAATTACGTGCCGCACGGCCAATCTGGTAGCGGAGCTCCAGGTTCTGTCTTACCGCATTACGGCGCAGATCAAGGAAACGGTACTTCATACGCAACTCATCACCACCATCGGTATCATCCTGGATGGTAAACGGCGGCGTTTTAGCCGCGTTGAGGATAGTGAAATCGCTTACCGTGATTTCTATATCTCCTGTCGGAATATTCTTATTCTTATTGGAACGCTCTGTTACGGTACCTTTTACCTGGATAACAAACTCACGGCCCAGCGGCTGTGCATCCAGTTTAGCATTCAGGCTTTCGCCGAACAACAATTGCGTAATACCATACCGGTCCCGCAGGTCAAAGAAATTGATGCTGCCAAACTTTCTTACTGTCTGTATCCATCCGGCCAATGTTACTTCCTGGCCCACCTGTTCCATTCGTAATTCCCCGCAAGTGTGCGTCCTGTACATGCGTAAATAATTGATTTAGTGAGTTTTATGGTTGACATACGGAATAAGCTGTCTGCAAATGGCGACCACTATCCAGTTGTACACTTACACCCATAAGGGGGGCAAAGATACGGTTTGCATCGGGCATTTTATCCCGGGAGTATGTTAAAAATATCTGCGCAAGTCTACTTCCTGCATCAGTAGAGCATTTGCAACAAGCACTTCCTTGAAATGCGCTGCCATAAAAGGCGCCAGCGAGCAACCCTTCGTTCCAAGGCCGTTAAATATACCTATGGCGGGATACTCCGGGTGAAAACCGATAATAGGACGGCGGTCGTTTCCGGAAGGCCGTACGGCCGACAACTGATCAACTACCTCATATGGTACCTTTAATAACTGTTGCAGGCTCTTTTCCAGGATTTCCCGCTGCTTCGCCGTAGGCAGGTCATCTGTATAATCCCAGACAAAAGAAGATCCCGCCCAATATAATCCATCTTCCTGGGGCACCAGGGTAATGCCCTTCTTCAGGATATCATTGGTTACCAGTCCCGGTATCCTCACCAGCAGCACCTCCCCTTTATTGGGCAAAAACTTTACGTTTTTAAAGAAAGGCTCACCGGTAGTACCCACTCCATCGCAGAAGATCACTTTGCCGGCGCTGATGGTTTTATACGTTACACCGGTAGCTGTCATTTCCATCTCCACCGGGTCGAAGTGTTCTTCCAACAAAGCATCCTGTTCTGCCAGGTAACCGCGATAAGCGGGCAACAAGGCCCGAAGATTTACCGTAGCTCCCCGTACAATGGCAGCACCATAGGGCTGGTCCAGGAAAGCGTCATATTTTAGGGTAGTTGGCAGCTCCGTATATTCATTGCCGGTAGTCTTGTTCAGGAAAGCATCTCTCATTTGGGACGAGGGGAATACGGTCCATAGCTGACGTTCGGTGAAAACCGGCACCTGCAGCAAAGCCGAAAGCTGCAGATAAGTAGTTTTTGCAAACGGATAAATAGTATCATACATCCAGGCCGGCTCAAAACGACGGCCAGATACCGGGTTAATAATGCCGGCAGCCACCCGCGAGGCACTGTTGGGTTTGGCATCGTCAATAACAATTACCTTTTTCCCTGCCTGTAGTAAGAACCAACTCAGCATGGTTCCCGCAATTCCCTGTCCTATAATAAGGTAATCAGCTTTCCTCATGATGCTGCGAAGATATAAAAAGGGGATTTTACGGAAAACCGCAAAATCCCCTTTCCTGTAATTTAAGCTGATTTTATTCTGTCACCTTCACATTCAAACCTTCACTATGTGCCGTAAACTCCGGTGCATACATGCACTGTGCCTCACTGATGCCATTGGAATACCGGCCCTCATGTGTTACAAATAAGGCGTATTCAAACACATATGTACCTTTGGGCAAATAGCTGAAGAAGAAATCAGTAGATGCATCTTTGGTACTTTCATAATAACTCATACCATTCTGCCATTTGCTGGTACTGATTACATTGGTTGGCTCAAAACAAGCTGCCCGCATATCTTTCAGGTGAATGTATTCCATAGTCCTGTCAGCACGCAACACAATACGTACTTTCACTTTATCTCCCACTTTCAGTTCGTTGCCATCTGCAATCCTGGTGAGTACCGGCCCTTTGTCGCTGTTCACTTCTTTGTACAGTTCTTTTTCCAGAACCAACGGTGTTTTAGCCGTGGTAATCTTATCCAGCTCTTCAAAATACTGCCAGTATACAGCTCCCCAGGAAGGTTGTCCTTTGCTGTCTTGTACGGTTACACTGATATGTCCCATATCAGGCTTTACGGCTTTTCCATCAATCTTTTCCCTGAAGTAACCAGTGCCGGCTTCGGTGGCCGCTGGCTGTATGGTTTGCTTACCTAGTTGCAGCGTAACTTGTGGACTGGCAGCTAACCAGTTACTACCCTGCAGAAGCATGGCGTAGCAAGCATCGGCGGTAGCTTTAGTCGTAGACCAGTTATTGGTTTGCTTGTTTTTCAACAACCAGGTTTTCATATCGGCCACCGCTTTCTCATCTTTGCCAATCAGCTGAAATGCTTCTATCAGCAGTGCCTGTGTTTCAATAGGCGCCTGCTGCCAGCCATAACCAGCTACCACATCTTTCCAATACATACCCATTTCCGGGCTGGTTATCGCATTTTCTTTCAACGATTTTAATATAGCCGCCGGCGTTACCTTATCTCCTTTCCTGAACTGCGTCAGAGCTATCATGCCTTGTGCATAGCGTTCCTGCTTTGTCCACGCCATTTTTTCCTGGGCATAAAAGAAGTCGAAAGACTTTTTCATTGCCGCTGGCACGGGCTTATCGAAGAAGCTGCGGGCATACAGGTAGTGGATTTGCAGGTAGTTGATCTGTAGTGTTTTCAGATCTGCTTTTCTTTTGATAAGCTCATAGTAATCTTTATCTAATAATTTATCCAGGTAGTCAATGGCTTTATTGGCCATATTCGTGGTTACTGGGTCTTTTACAGTCGCCAGTTGTTGCAGGTGACCAATACCCGCTACTATGTACTGTGTAATAAATCTATCTTCCCACATGCCGGTAAACCAGGGGAAAGCGCCGCTGGGCAATTGTTTGGCAGCCAGTTTATCGAGAGAAGATTTACTTTCCTGTTTCATGCGTTGCAGATCAAACAACAAGGCGATATTTTTCTTCTGTTGCGCCTCGTTCTTTGCTTCCAGCACCCAGGGCGTTTGTTGCAGCAATACTGCTTTCAGTTCTTCATTCTTCTGCAGGTTGCTCTGCAATGCTGCGGTGTCGGTAGTTTTCCACTTTTCAAACACCGCCTTTAAACCTGGCGTAGCACCGGTAATGTATGTGGCAAGGGCATTGGCGTAATAGCGGTTAAACACCTGTTCCGCACATTCATATGGAAACTCCATCAGGTAGGGCAATGCTTGTACGGCATACCAGGCGGGATTGCTGGTATATTCTACTGTAACTGCATGCTGTACCAGTGTTTGGGAAGCATCGCTATGCAACAGTTTCTCAAAAGTAAAATCATGTTTTCCATCTCCTCTTACCGGTAAAGGCATTGCCTCTGTTACCAGCATCCGGTTGGTGAGCACCGGCAGGGCATTTTCTTCTCCATCGCTGAAATTGCCTGCCTGCGCGGTTACACGATATACCAGCGCACTTTGGAAACCATGAGGAATTTGCAATGGAAAACTTACCACAGTGCTTTGTCCCGGCTTAGCCGTGAAATGTTGCACAGGGAAGATGTTCTGGAACCATCCATCAACCGGCTGCATAGTAGTTGCATCCAACAATTCCAGGTGGGCCTGGCCTATCTGGAGGGTATCGGACAGGTTGCTCACTTTAGCGGTGAAGGTTATTTTATCCCCTTCGCGCACGAAGCGGGGCGCATTAGGCTGCACCATCAGCATTTTCTGCGTAACGATGCTGGCGCTTGTCATGCCGAATGCCAGTTCTTTGGTATGTGCCAGCGCCTGGAAGTTCCATTTGGTAAGGGCTTCCGGCACGGTGAACTCGAAAGAAATATTCCCGTCTTTGTCGGTGTGAAGATCCGGGAAGAAAAAGGCAGTTTCCTGGAAGTTTTTGCGAATGGAGGATGCAGGGGTTTCTGCTGGTGGAGCGCCGGCTGTATCCAGCATTTTCTTAGTACCATAGCCCACTTCTACTACCTCATTCAATTGGCGATCCATGGCAGGAGCGGCGGCAGGCGCTGGTGCCATCATTTTGGCATTTTCCATCATCACTCCCTGAGTATTTCTGGGTGCTATCGCCTTTCTGCGTATACCTCCAATCCCACCTGCCCATCCACCTCCGTCTGCCATGTTCCAATCAAACAGGTTCAACTCATCATATTCTTTTGACTCGGATGGATAGGATTTATCCGGACGGATATACAGCCCGGTAGATACCTCCATTTTAAAGTTTTCGCTGCCGTTGAAAGCCGAAGGTCTGGAAGCATAGGGATAAATACCTGGTATGGACCAGGCGCTATGGGCAAAGGCATCCAGCGATGCATCGTACATAGCGGCCAGCATTTCTGCAGCTACTTTCTCCCCTTTATTGCCGGAAATTTGGGCCGTCCATTTTTCTTTTTCGCCAGGCAACAGCTTATCGCGGTGCGTGCCCAATTTCACCTGCAGGTCCTTATTGCTCCAGGGCACGGCTATACCTGCTTCTGTAGTGAATATGCGGTTATCTTTTACAAAAACATAGTTGATTTGTTTGCCGCCTCTTTCTTTTTCGGTAATAGGATATTCCAGTTTTTTCATTCCGGCAAGATCCAGGCTAGTATGCACATCGCCATCCTCCACGGTTTGAGTGGATTGTAATATATTCAGGGGACCTGCACTCGTACCGAATAAGATGCTGGCGGTATTGCCCGGTTCTACAGTGGCTTCTGGCTGATATGTCCACAGGTAGGCAGGCGCCGGCAATACTTTGGTATTGGGGTCTACCAGCTCAAAAGTGGTTTTCTGCATTACCGTGTCATTATTTTTATCCAGGGTACTTACTTCCAGCTCGTAGAAACCAGGTTTCAACTTTTGGGTATTGAGCGCTAGATGACCATCTGGATTGCTTTTGATGGTTTCCTGCACAACGGGCGACAAGCGAGGCCAGGCAGCTGTTTCATCTTCATTTTTATAAATGTCTACCGGAAAAGCATTGATATAGTCCGCTTCGTCCATTACAAACTGGTCTGGTTTTTCCCAATAGCGGGGGCGTATCAGGCGCTTGTTGGGCGTAAGTGGTTTCAGTTGTACCTGCAGTGTAGCCGGCTCATAGCCACCATTCAGGTTTTTGGTGATAATCCTGATATCGGCCAGTTCTTTTTGCTGCATGCGCTCTGCGGTACGCAGCTCTATTTCCACGGATTGATAGCCTACACTCACAGATTGACCGGCACTGCGGGTTTCACCATTCAGATCTGTTACGTCTGCATGCACGTAGTAACTAAAAATAGGCTTGTTGGCCGGATCTACTGTTTTATCACTCAGCGCCGGGAATTTTACGGTAAATGCGCCATTGGCATCCGTAGTGGTTTCACCGTGTGCAATTTCACGGGAAGCATAAAAAGGAATAGGTTTCCAGTAAAACATCCATAGGTAGGGATAACGCACCTGGCGTTCTACCCGGTATTTTACTTTTGCCCCGTCGATGTTGTTTCCCGCGTAGGCGAGCGCTTTAGCAGTGGCAGTAACGGTGTCGCCTAAACGATAGCTTTCTTTCACGGAATCAAATGCTACATAAAACTTGGGCCGTTTATATTCTTCCACGCGAATAGCCAGGTTTCCTTTTCCCTTGGCCTCTTTCAGGTAGAAAATACCGTTCATCCGTCCTTCGGGCAAAACAAACTTCCCGGAGTAAGTACCATATTCGTTGGTGGTCAATTTCAGGGAGTCTACTTTGGTGCCGTTGGCATCATATAAATAGATACTGGACTGATAGCCGGTTTGAAGCTGGCTTTGTACCTCTTTTGCATGTTGCTTTATAACAATTCCTTTAAAGTAAACGGTTTGACCCGGGCGATAGATCCCCCGGTCGGCAAAGAGGTAATGATAGATGCCATCTGTATTGTTGTCGTAAGTATTATTATAGAAATACTTGTACTCATCTATATACAGCTCATCTGCACCATTTTTCCAGTGAGTGCGGATCTGTTGACCGTTGTTGGAATATTTGATTTTTACATTACCATTTTTATCGGTCACCAGGCTTTGCAGTAGCGTCCAGTTGTCCTGGTCATCGCGGTAGTTTCCTTTGTATACATCTACTGTTACTCCTGGCAAAGCCTTACCACTAGTGCGGTCCAGCGCGTAGTATTCGCTGTTGCCGCTGATATAGCTAATGTTTGATACCCAGGTCAACTGCATGGCCATGGGGTTATTGTTCAGCGCAAATGCAGGATCTACGCTGGACAGCAGCATATAATGTCCTGCCGGTAGTGCATCGATTTTAATCTCCGCTTTATGTAAGAGATAGTCGTTGGGGTTGGGCAGGGCTTGTTCCCATGATTTCAGCGCAGGCCGGGCCAGCGCCAGTTTCCAGTAAGCATTTTCATCGTTCCGGTAATTCTGCTGTGCTTTGCGTAGCTGTTTAAGGAATGCTTCATCCACCTTTACCATGCGGAGGTAGATTTTATCGATGTTCTTGTATTTAACCAGGGTCCTAAAGGGCAATGCTGGTACGTTGACCGCTTCCGTGGTCAGTTCCAGTGATTTTTCGTTCACCTGGTCCAGCATCTGGGCGCAAGCTACGCCACCGGCTGATTGAGGAGCCAGTTGCACGGCTTTCTCACAAATTTCCTTCGCTTTTTTGATGGCGGCTGCATTGGGTGCCTCTTCCTGTAGTCCTTCCTGCAGGTAATGAGCGGCCTGTAATTGCAGGATGGCTGTTACTTCCGGCTGGCCGGTATAGGCCTGGGCCATTTGGTCCAGCGCCTGCAGGTAAAGCCCGTCCTTGTTATCTATCACGGCTACCTGGCTCATATAGGTAATTCTTTCTGCGTCGATATCCAGCAGGGCGGCTTTATCTCCGGCATGCAGGCGGACGAGCTCCTGCAGGATCAACAGGGCATGATATTGCAAAGAGGCAGTATCCGTAGTAGTAAAGCGATGCGCGGCAAAAGTAGCTGCCGGGGCGAATGTTGCGGCATCCGTCAGCTCAAACTGGTTAACCGGGTTGGTGATAGCCGACTCGCCGGATTTAAAATACGCCAGGGCGCGATAGGCCAGCAAATCGTATAGCGTAGGCCGTAATGCGCGGGTATTGCCGGGTATGATAATGGGATCAAACTCACGGAGTGCAGTCTTTTCCAATAGCGATTTATCAGACAAAGAGGCCTCGTAAGCGGCGGTAATTTCCCGGTGTAGTTTTTCCATACCCCAGGTGGTGATATCTGTACCTTCATCGCCGGCGATAGCGGTGCGATTGTACAGCTGGTAGCGATGATACTCAAAATACCGGAGCAACATTTCTGCCTTGATACTTTGCAGGATCGCTTTCTGAGCGCCGGAGGTGGCAGCTATCTGCTTATCGATGCGCTGCATGTTTTCCAGGGTGCTGCTGTCTTTGATCTGGGCATTGTATTTCATTTGGTAGATCAGTGCTTTGATCTCCTGTACCGTTGCTTTGTCTTTTACAGCATGGGCATAAATATCGTTTGCTACTTCGAGTGCCGATTTAGGTAATCCCTTTTCTTCGAGGGTGGCGACTTTCTTCCAGGAGTTATCATAATTAAACTGGGCCATTATCTGAATGCTGCTAAAGATTAAAACAATGAATATTCCGATGAATAAACGCATAAAACCGTTATTTACATGAAGTAAGATACTTTTTAAAGAGATGCGGGTTTCTGTAAGGTTTCCATAAATGGGGGATAAAAAAAGGTGAAAAGTGATGGGATGATACCGCCTCACTTTTCACCTTTATATATTTTACCGGCAGATAATTATGCCAGGGCTGCTTTCTTGCTCAGTACTTCTGCCATGGTTTTACCGATGTTGGCAGGGCTTTCTACTACGTGTACACCGCATTCCGCCATGATCTTCATTTTAGCGGCAGCAGTATCGTCTGCACCACCGATGATAGCACCGGCGTGGCCCATACGGCGTCCCGGAGGCGCGGTTTGACCAGCGATGAAACCTACAACCGGCTTAGTACCAAATTCTTTGATCCATTTAGCGGCATCCGCTTCCATGCTACCACCAATTTCACCGATCATGATGATACCTTCTGTTTCAGGATCGTTCATCAGCAGTTCTACTGCATCTTTGGTAGGTGTACCGATGATAGGGTCGCCACCAATACCGATAGCGGTGGAAACGCCTAAACCAGCTTTTACTACCTGGTCAGCTGCTTCGTAAGTGAGGGTACCGGATTTGGAAACGATACCGATTTTACCTTTTTTGAAGATAAAGCCAGGCATGATACCTACTTTAGCTTCTTCTGCGGTGATAACACCAGGGCAGTTAGGCCCGATGAGGCGGGTAGTTGTACCCTGCAGGAAATTCTTCGCTTTGATCATATCCTGAACAGGAATACCTTCAGTGATACATACCACCAGGGCAATACCTGCTTCGGTAGCTTCCATGATTGCATCTGCTGCGAAAGCCGGCGGTACAAAAATGATGGAAACATTTGCACCTGTTGCTTTTACTGCATCCGCTACTGTGTTGAATACCGGGCGCTCCAGGTGCGTAGTACCACCTTTACCAGGTGTAACACCGCCCACTACCTGGGTACCATATTCAATCATCTGCGTAGCATGGAATGTACCTTCAGTACCGGTAAATCCCTGAACAATCACTTTACTATCCTTATTAACTAAAACACTCATCGCGCTTGTTTTATTGGTTTAATATTATATATCTGATTCTTCTGGACGGCAAAAATAAGCCGATTTCCATAATTCTGCAATTTATCGCCTTTAAGATAAAGCTACCAATCGCCCGGGGAAATAATTTGACGGCTGTTTACAAGTATATATATTTATATTAATGTATAATATACTGTTTTCTATTTTCCGCCCTGCTCCTTTTTCAGCTGATCCCGCCACTTTCCATCCTTAAACATTTCCAGCTGCCGCATTTCTTTGGCCTCCCGGAGGAACTCAGACGCGAAAATAAAGTCGTTTAATTTCTGATCCTTGCTGAATACGATGTCTTTGTTGCTTCCCTCCCATTGTTTCTGTCCCTGGTACATATATACAATGTGGTCGCCACTTTCCATTACCGTATTCATATCATGGGTATTGATCACCGTAGTGATATTATATTCTTTGGTAAGCTCGGTGATCAATTTATCGATGAGCAGGGAAGTTTGCGGATCCAGGCCGGAGTTGGGCTCATCGCAGAAAAGATACTTTGGATTCAGCACAATGGCACGGGCAATACCTACCCTTTTCTTCATACCACCGCTGATTTCAGCAGGATATTTTTTAGCGGCTTCCTTAAGCTGCACCCTTTCCAGGCACTCGGCTACACGGGTTTTCTTCTCTTTCAACGTACCAGTACCAAACATTTCCAGGGGAAACATCACATTTTGCTCCACCGTCATACTATCAAACAACGCAGATCCCTGGAACAACATGCCTATTTCCTGGCGAATGCCTTTTTTTTCTTTATCATCCATACTGGTAAAGTCCTGGTTATCATACAGTACCTTCCCACTGTCTACGCCCATCAATCCCACAATGCATTTCATCATTACGGTTTTGCCACTCCCACTGGTGCCGATGATCAGATTAACTTTACCGGGCTCCATTGTTGTAGACACGCCTTTCAATATTTCCTTATCCCCGAAGCTCTTTCTTATGTCTTTCAGTTCAATCATGATTACAGTAATATAGCCGTTAATGCGTAGTCCATGAATAATACCAATACACAACTTACCACTACGGCAGTGGTGCTGGCTTTACCGATTTCCAATGCGCCGCCGGTAACATTATAGCCGTAGTAGGCAGATACACTGGCAATGATAAATCCGAAAGTGTAGGATTTGGCCATCGCAAAAAATACGTTGTATGCTTTAAACTCCTGTCGTAATCCCTGCATAAATTCCTGGCCTGAAAGCACTCCGGATAGTTCCCCGGCTTCCTTGCCGCCCCAGATACCCAGGAAACCCGCAATGGCTACCAGGACCGGTATCATCAGTACAGCGGCCAGGATTTTAGGGGCTATCAGGTATCCTTTGGTATTGATTCCCATAATTTCCAGGGCATCAATTTGCTCGGATATCCGCATATTACCCAGTTCCGATGCTATTTTTGAACCTACCACACCGGCCAGTACAATACTGGTCAAGGTAGGAGCAAACTCCAGGATAATGGTATCACGTACCACCTGTGCAATGGTACTCCTGGGTATGATAGGACTTACAAGCTGGTAGGCTGTTTGCAGCGTCGTTACGCCACCCATGAACAGGGAAATAATAAAGACTATCCCAAACGACCCTACGCCGATATCCACGCATTGCTGCATAAATTGTTTCCAGTACATCTTCATGTTTTCCGGGCGGGAAAACATGCCCTTTAACATTAGCAGGAAATTTCCGAAATGATAGAAGAATTTGAACTCCATAACTGATCAAAGATAGGAAGGATTTTTTCAAACCTGTCTTAATTTAAGATTTAATACCGGGCTTACCGCAAGCTGCTCACCAGCAATCGCTTTAAGCTACGTTCTATAATTTCGCCCATGGTTTTGCAACGCGAGAAAACGGCATCATGATAATATTCGGCTAACTCATTTCCTAACTGCTGTATTTTTTCCGGGAAAGATACCCGGTCGGTCATGATCACATCCCGCAGGTCCTTGATCCGATGGCGATGCGCTTTGATACGACGGGCAATTACGGCGCGCTCCTCCTGTTGATACTGCTTCACCACTTCCGCATTCAGGTGCTTAATTGCCAGATCTACAAACACCCTGTTTTCTTTAAAATACTGCGGCATGTAGAGCGTACGCCGGCCTTCATAGAACTGCTGGTCAAAGTCGATGGCCCGTATCCTGAACTGCACGTCATCAAAATCGGGGGTAATGTCGAACACGAAGTTATATGAACGCATATCACCCAATAATCGTACAAAACAGCGTTCATTGAATTTCACAAACTCTTTGGCTATACGTTTCGGGTTAAACTCAGGCCTGTTCAGGTAATGCAAAATAAACTGATCACCAGGTACACCCGCAATATGTTCTTCCACCAGGGTATTACCATCTATCAGAAAGTTCATCCAGTAGGGAGATAAGATATGCTCCAGTTCCAGGCCATAAATACGGGAAGCATCGGCTATCTTAATATAAAAATAGTCGTATACTTCATTATAGTTATTGACGATTTTAATCCGGAAAGGATGAGAATTTCCGAAAGTGCAGTAGTCGATCCGTTCTATATGCAGGTGCTCCTCTGCGGTTTGATCCCCGCCCGCCTTCAAAATGGAATATATCCGCTTTAGCCCTGCATGAATGGATCCAACCATGCTTTGGGGATAGAAAACGGTTTCCCAAAGCGTGTCTTTACCCTCCTTATCATACACGGAAATAGATTGATCATAATACCGTA
Source organism: Chitinophaga eiseniae (assembly GCF_012641265.1). Lineage (GTDB taxonomy): Bacteria > Bacteroidota > Bacteroidia > Chitinophagales > Chitinophagaceae > Chitinophaga > Chitinophaga eiseniae_A. The sequence goes on from NZ_JABAHZ010000002.1 coordinate 25,091, forward strand.
GTTCCTCGTAGGATATAGGCAATTTCAACTCCCGCTCATACAATTTGAGGTAATTGCGAAAGGCTGAATTAATCGGGAAAAATATTTTCTTACGGGAAATAGTTTGCATGTTTAAATATAGGAAAAAGCGGAAAGCAAAAAGCTATTGCAGAGAATGAGGATAGCGAATATTAAAATCGCTTCGGTCATCTCCACAATAGCTTTTTGCTATGCTTTATCGCTTACTTTTTCTTTTTCTCTTTTTTTCCTTTTCCCTCTTCAGTGGCCTGACGGCAACACTTCTCCTGTGCATCTACCACGGCGATGTTCACCATGTTTACGATCTGGCGTACGGTACTACCTAGTTGCAGGATATGCACCGGCTTTTTCATACCCAGCAGGATGGGGCCAATGGCATCAAACCCGGCTACTTCCTGTAAGAGGTTATATGCAATATTACCAGCTGCCAGGTTAGGGAAGATGAGGGTATTTACTTCTTCTCCCAACAGTTCCGTAAACGGATAATTATCTTTCAGAATTTCCTTGTTAAAGGCCATTGCAGCCTGTATTTCACCATCTACAATGAGGGATGGATCGCGTTGTTTTACGATTTCGCGTGCCTTGCTCATAGTTTGCGCTTCCGGTGTTGGGCTGCTGCCGAAGTTGGAATACGACAACATCGCAATGCGGGGCGTGATGTTGAAGTGTTTCACTTCCTTAGCCACCATCATGGTAATATCTGCCAGTTCTTCTGCAGTAGGATTGAAGTTTACGGTTGTATCGGCCAGGAACAATGGTCCGCGCTTGGTTTGGATAATATACATACCCGCTACGCGTTTGGCCCCATCTTCCATACCTATTACCTGCAGCGCCGGGCGGATAGTATCCGGGTATTTGCGGGTAAGGCCGGAAATCAGTGCATCTGCCTCACCGGTTTCCACCATCATACAGCCGAAATAGTTGCGCTCACGCATAATTTTACGGGCCTCGTACTGGTTCAGTCCTTTGCGCTGGCGTTTCTTGAAGAAGAGGTCACCGAAGCGATGACGCATTTCTTTCATTTCCTCACTCTTCGGATCAATGATCACGGCATTTTCAATCTCGATGGCATTTTCCAGCATCAGTTCACGAATACGGATTTCATTACCCAGCAGAATTGGGTGGGCAATACCTTCATCGTTCACCACCTGGGCGGCTTTCAGCACCTTCAGGTTATCTGCTTCTGCAAATACAACCTTTCTTGGATCACGGCGCGCTTTGGTACCAATTACGCGGAACAGTTGGTTATCCAGTCCCAGTCGATGGTTCAGCTCATTCTTGTAAGCTTCCCAATCGGTGATAGGCCGGTGGGCCACACCGCTTTCCATGGCGGCCTTAGCTACTGCAGGCGCTACGGTACTCAATAAGCGGGGATCCAATGGTTTGGGAATAATGTATTTAGGTCCGAAGAAAATATTTCTTTCGTTATAGGCCAGGTTAACGATATCCGGCACCGGCGATTTGGCCATTTCAGCCAGGGCCCTTACTGCTGCCAGTTTCATAGCTTCATTAATCTGGGTGGCTCTCACATCGAGGGCGCCACGGAAAATGTATGGGAAGCCCAATACGTTGTTTACCTGGTTGGGATAATCAGAACGGCCGGTAGCCATAATGATGTCCGGGCGGGCGGCGATAGCGGTTTCGTAAGCGATTTCCGGATCAGGATTGGCCATGGCAAATACGATAGGGTTCTTAGCCATGCTCTTGATCATGTCGGTAGACACTACGTTGCCTACTGATAATCCCAGGAATACATCTGCTCCTTTCATCGCTTCTGCCAGCGTAGTTATTTTTGTGTTGGTAACAAATTGTTTATGCCTGTCGGATAAGTCCTGGCGGTCTTTGTTCAATACACCGTCCTTATCAAACATGATGAAATTTTCCGGTTTGGCGCCCAGGGCTACATACAGCTTCACACAAGCCATGGCAGCGGCGCCAGCGCCGTTTACCACAATTTTCACCTTCTCTATCTTCTTTTTAACCAGTTCCAGTGCATTCAGCAAGGCGGCGGAGGAAATGATGGCCGTGCCGTGCTGGTCATCGTGCATGATCGGAATTTTCAGCTCTTTTCTCAGCCTGTCTTCAATTTCGAAGCATTCCGGGCTTTTGATATCTTCCAGGTTAATTCCGCCAAAGGTGGGCTCCAGGGCTTTTACAGCCGCTACAAAGGTATCCGGATCTTTAGCGTCCAGCTCTATATCAAATACATCTATATCGGCAAATATTTTAAATAATACGGCTTTCCCTTCCATCACCGGCTTGCCGGCTTCAGGACCTATATCTCCTAATCCCAGTACAGCGGTACCATTACTGATAACGCCCACCAGGTTGCCTTTCGCAGTATATTTATAAACGTTTTCTACGTCGTTGTAAATTTCTTTACAGGGTTCTGCTACTCCGGGAGAGTATGCGAGTGACAAATCCCATTGTGATTTAGTGTCTTTTGTAGGTATGACTTCAATTTTACCCGGCCTGCCCATTGCATGATAGTCTAACGCATCCTGCTTATTCAGTTTCTTTGCCATATAAATATAAGATTGTTATTGGGCGTGCAATATACGAAGTATTCAAATAGCGCATCCAACACAATAGTGGGATACCTGCCTATTATTAACGATACTAACCATTAAAATTACTTACTTTTACGGCGTTAAACATTCACAAATATCATGATACAACGCATCCAGAGTCTCTATCTGCTATTGGCTGCCGCCGCCGGCGCTGCCGCCTTATCTTTTAACCTGTGGAAAGCTACCCTGACCAACAACCCTAATCCGGTGTATGTAAACGCTTCCAGCAACTATCTCCTGTTTGTACTGTATGTGGTGATTATACTGCTGAGCGCAGTTACCATCTTCCTTTTTAAGAAGCGTAAACTACAGTTTCGGCTGACAATATTTAACATTCTTTTTGCTTTTGGCGCCCTGGCTTATCAATACTATGTAGTGCAGCAAACTGCTAATAAATTAAGTACTGGTGGCGTAGCCATCACATCCGCGTCTTACCAGATCGCCTCGTTTTTACCCATTGTGATCATCATTTTGTTGTTCCTGGCGGTAAGAGGCATTTATAAAGATGAGAAGCTGATCAAATCACTCGACCGACTCAGATAACCAGGCATTTGCCTATAAAAGTTTTCAGGGCTGCCACCTTCGGGGTGCGGCCCTTTTTTATTGGGCAACCGTTAGCATCACTGACGGCCCTGTCAATAAAAAAGGTGTATCATGACCGATACACCTTTCTAACTTTATTTTGATGTCTTTGTTACAGGAACTTCCCGGTATAGCTTTCGGCTACTTTCTTTAATCCGTCTGGAACACCTGCGTACAGCAGGTTACCACCGCCGGCGCCACCCTCTGGGCCTAAATCGATCACCCAGTCGGCGCTCCGGATCACATCAAGGTTATGTTCGATCACCAGTACGGAATGGCCTTGATCTATCAGTGCATTAAAGGAGTCCAGCAACTTCCTGATATCGTGGAAATGAAGACCGGTAGTAGGCTCATCGAAGATAAAGAGGATATGCCCCTGGGCTTTACCTTTTCCGAGGAAAGACGCCAGTTTCACACGTTGCGCCTCTCCACCACTGAGGGTATCACTGCTTTGTCCGAGTTTCACATAGCCTAATCCCACACTGCTTAAAGGACGTATTTTATTGCATACTTCTTTTTCATCTTTGAAGAAGTCCAGCGCCTCATCTACGCCCATTTCCAGTACTTCGTAGATATTTTTCCCTTTATAGGTAACTTCCAGTACTTCGTCTTTAAACCTCTTACCACCGCAGCTTTCGCAGGTAAGATGTACATCTGCCAGGAACTGCATTTCTACAATCACCTCTCCTTCTCCTTTGCAGGCATCACAACGGCCGCCATCTACGTTGAAAGAAAAATGTTTGGGCTGGAAGCCACGCATCTTGCTCAGCTGTTGCCTGGAATACAGGTCCCTGATTTCATCATAGGCTTTGATGTAGGTTACAGGATTGGAACGCGATGACTTACCAATCGGGTTCTGGTCAATCATTTCCACCTGTGTAATATCATCCATAGCGCCTTTGAGGGCTTTGTGGTTACCTACCCTTTCTGCAAACTCGCCCTTTAGCTTCATCAGCGCGGGGTAGAGGATCTGTTTTACGAGGGTAGTTTTTCCAGAGCCGCTCACACCGCTGATAACGGTGAGTACCTGCAACGGAAAATCAACCGTGATATTTTTCAGGTTATGTTGCCGGGCGCCTTCCACAGTAATGGCTTTTTTCCATTTCCGTACTTTGGCTGGCGGATCGATGGTAAACTGTCCGCTGAGATACTTACCGGTAAGGCTTTTACCGTCTTTCAGTATCTGGGGATAGGTACCTGCGAAAATGACCTCTCCTCCCAGGTGGCTGGCCAGCGGGCCCATATCGATGATGTAGTCCGCTTCTTCCATCATCTGTTCGTCGTGTTCTACTACCACCACGGTATTACCAAGGTCGCGCAGTTCTTTCAGTACGGCGATCAGGCGGTGGGTATCGCGTGCATGCAAACCGATACTGGGTTCATCCAGTATATACATAGAATTGGTAAGGTTGCTGCCCAGGGTCCGGGTCAGCTGGATGCGCTGACTTTCGCCACCACTCAGCGTATTGGCTACCCTGTTGAGCGTCAGGTATCCGAGACCTACGTCCAGTAAGGTTTTGATGCGATGATTTATTTCAATGAGAATACGTTTGGCTACTTGCTGATCGTATTCGTTGAGATCGAGTTCGTCGAACCATTTTCTCAGGTCTGATACGGGCAGGTCTACCAGCTCCGCGATATTCCGGTTGCCCACTTTGATGTAGAGCGCTTCCTTGCGTAAACGTCCGCCTCCACACTCCGGGCATATAGTACGACCGCGGTAACGGGCTTGCAGTACACGGTATTGCACCTTATACAGGTTTTGCTCTACCATCTTAAAGAATTCGTTCAGCCCATAGAAGTGTTCGTTGCCGGTCCAGAGCAATTTCACCTGTTCGTCCGTTAATTCGGCGATAGGCTTATGTACCGGGAAATTGAATTTACGGGCCACTTTAATGAGTGCGTCTTTATACTCACCCATTTTCTCCCCCCGCCAGGGAGCGATGGCACCTTCAAAAACGCTCAGTCGCTTATCGGGTATCACCAGGTCGGCATCGAGTCCGAGTACCTGTCCGAAGCCTTCACAGGTAGGGCAGGCGCCGTAAGGGTTATTGAAGGAAAACAGGTTAGGTACGGGTTCTTCGAAGGTGATACCATCCAGCTCGAAGCGGTTGGCGAAGTGCTGGATATCTTTTCCATCCACTTCCACATAGCAATCGCCCTCACTTTCGTAAAACGCTGTCTGCACGCTATCAGCTATACGGTGTTTATCATCTTCTTCAAAATCCTTTACTACCAGGCGATCTATCAATACCCAGGCATCGGCGGGTACGGTAATCTTCTTTTGTTCCAGCAGCTCCTCTATGCGTAACAGGCCATTACCTTCGGCGCCGGGTACGTATAAACGGGAAAACCCTTTTTGCTGCAGTATGCCCAGTTCTTCCTTCGCCTCCCTTTTGGCGTGGCGACGGAAAGGCGCCAGCAGTAATACTTTACTGCCATGCTTTAGTTTCGTGATAAAATCTACCACGTCACTTACCTCATGTTTTTTTACCAGTTTTCCGGAGATGGGGGAATAGGTTTTACCCACTCTTCCAAATAAAAGCCGGAGGTAATCATAAATTTCCGTCATAGATCCCACAGTGGAACGGGGGGTACGGGTAATTACTTTTTGTTCGATAGCGATGGCCGGGCAAATCCCCTTGATATAGTCGACATCCGGCTTGTTCATACGCATCAGGAACTGACGGGCATAGGAGCTTAAGCTTTCCGCGTACCGGCGTTGGCCTTCGGCATAGAGGGTATCCATGGTCAGGGAGGATTTTCCTGAACCGGACACACCAGTTACCACAACGAGTTTGCTACGAGGGATGGATACGCTTACATTCTTAAGATTGTGTACCCTGGCTCCTTTTATGAAAATATGGTCCTGCGGGCTAACTTCCTGAGGATCAATTACGCTTGTTTCTTTCTTTACTTTTGTTGCCATGACAGAACAAATTTAAGGGAAAAGATGTTAGTTCAATAGTTAGCTTTTGAGCGGTATATCGAATCCGCTCAAAGCCTTTATTTTAGCCTCCCGAAGCCTACTATAATATTATTTGTTTTATTGAACTATTCTGTTATATTTGCATAAGACCAGGTCTATCTCGCTGGCATTTCAGGCATCGATCTTTAACTAAAAACTACTCATTATCGCATAAACTTTACTTAATTAAAAACAACCAAACTGGCTGTAAAGTCTGTAATTTATTTACTAACCTGCCTAGTTGTAGAAGTTTATGCAAGTAATGTACAAATTGTGCGATGAGCAGTTGATTACTCTCTTTAAAAAGGGACATTCTTCCGCATTAGAAGAGTTGGTACACCGTCACAAAGACAAGGTGTTCACTTCCATCCTGCTACTGGTAAAAGATTCTTTCCTCGCAGAAGATATCTTCCAGGATACCTTTATTAAAATCATTGATACGATTAGGGCTGAACGTTATACAGAGAAGGGAAAATTTCTTCCCTGGGCCATGCGTATTGCGCACAACCTTTGTGTAGATCATTTCCGGAAGATTAAGCGTACGCCAATGATCAGGACCGGCGACGACAAAGATATCTTCGATGTATTAGGTTTCAGCGACAGCTGCGCGGAAGACAAGCTGATTACCCGCCAGAGTCATGACCGCGTTCGCAGGATGTTGGATATGCTTCCGGAAGAACAACGGGAAGTAATTATCCTGCGTCACTATGCAGAATTAAGTTTTAAAGAAATAGCAGATCTCACGCAAGTGAGTATCAATACAGCATTGGGTCGGATGCGTTATGGTCTGATCAATCTCCGGAAAATGATGACGGAGAAACAAATCTGTCTATGATGAACCCTTTTTTTTGCTTGCCAGCAACGAGCGGCCGGATGTAATGTCCGACCGCTCGCTATTTTAGGGCAATCCTACTCCTAAATTTTTTCGAATATAATAGCTGCTCCCTGACCAACACCCACACACATACTTGCCAGTCCATATTTAGCTCCGGGTCTGCGTTTCATTTCATGTAACAAGGTAGCTGTAATACGTACGCCGCTACAACCCAGTGGATGCCCGATAGCAATAGCGCCCCCATTTACATTCAGCAGTTCGGGGTTCAGGCCCAGGTCGCGTACGCAAGCCAGCGATTGCGCGGCAAAGGCTTCATTGAGTTCTACCAGGTGCAATTGATCCACCGTGAGGCCGGCACGCTGCAAGGCCTTATTGGAAGCGGGTACGGGGCCAATGCCCATAATGGAGGGATCTACGCCCGCTACTGCCATACTTTTGATTTGTGCCAGCGGCTGGAGGTTAAATTGTTTCAATGCCTTTTCCGACACAATAAGTACAGCTGCTGCACCATCGTTGATACCAGAGGAATTACCTGCAGTAACAGATCCATTTTTAGCAAAAGCGGGGCGTAATGCAGCCAGCTTTTCCAGGGTAGTAGCCCGCGGATGTTCATCTTCCGAAAAAAGTATTTTTTCGTCTTTCCCCTGGACAATTTCTACCGGTATAATCTCCTCCTGCCATTTACCGGCTTCTAATGCCTGCCGGTAAAGGGTTTGGCTACGCAATGCAAAAATATCCTGTTCTTCTCTTCCTATCTTCCACTGGTTAGCCACATTTTCGGCTGTTTCACCCATCGCATAGGGATGATACATGTCGGCCAACCGGGGGTTCGTGAAACGCCAGCCAATCGTGGTATCATACATCTCTGCCTTACGGCCGAAGGCGGAATCTGACTTAGCCACCACAAAGGGAGCACGGGTCATGCTTTCTACACCGCCGGCCAGGTATACATCACCTTCCCCGCACATCACTGCCCGGGCGGCGTCCATAATGGCCTGCATACCGGAGGCGCATAAACGATTTACGGTATTACCGGCTACAGTAACCGGTAGCCCTGCCAGGAGTGCCGCCATCCGCGCTACATTCCGGTTATCTTCCCCTGCCTGGTTGGCGGCGCCGGCAATCACATCTTCTATAACAGCCGGATCCAGGGAACTATTTCTTTTCATTAACGCTTTGATCAGATGCGCCAGCAAATCATCCGGGCGGATGTTACTCAGTGCGCCACCATAGCGGCCTATGGGAGTACGTACCGCATCTACTATGTAAGCAACTTGCATGTGACTGTTTTGGTTTAACTGCAATATAAAGCATCCCCGTTAAACCGCCTCTTCACCTGCAAGCTACCCCCAAAACACCGCCAGTTATAACCTTATTCCCGCCTTTTAATAAATACCGTTTGGCCAACTTTTGCAGAACCGTAGTTTTGCCCCCGATTATTATTCATCGTTAAAAACCCCACAAATGAAGTACTTACGTATCCTATTGTGCCTGACAGGCCTTTTTCCCCTGATCACCAAGGCACAGCAACCCGTCGGAGAAAATGACGCCAATCTCTCGGAATTACTTTACAGACCTATTAAACCTGTGGCCCCTATTAAGGAAGGTATAGAACCGTCCCGGCAACTCCCGGTAACACCAGGCCGCAACGTAAATGTGCAGCGCTTGTTGCCCGCGCCGAAATGGAACATGATAGCCAATAGTAAAACCGCTTTCATTGGCATCGACAATGGTCCTATTACGGTGAAAAAGCTGAATACACCGGTCTTCTGCACCACTCCTACTGTTACCATCGGGTGCTGCAGTTATAACATCAAAGATGAAGCTGCCAATAAAAATCAGCTATACGCCTCTCCTGCGGCTATTTTCAGCAACGAAAACGATGCACGGACTTATGCAGAAAGTCTTACTCCCAAAGTACCTTTCTTCCTCCCTTTCACTAACAGCAAAGTATATCCCGGGGGCGCCTGGAAGTATGATAATGGCAGTGGCCATGGTTCGGTAGATTTCTCCAAAACATCAGATGCTTATGGCCCCGGTATAGATCCTACTTTTGGGGTATACGCCAGCGCTGCAGGTAAGGTAGTTACCGCCATGTGGGATCCTTTTTTCGGTAATGTGGTGATCATAGAACATATCGCCCAGGACGGCACCATCTACCGCACCGGCTATTTCCACCTCCGTGGCGGGTTTGACCATGACGTAGCCAATGCAAAAGTGATCCCTGTCAGTGATCCCGGCAACCTGGATGCACGGGATACCAAGTATAAGAAATTCGCGAACCTGCCCAATCCTTCCCAGCTGCTTTGGGGTACTAATGACCAAAAGCTGAAGGTAAAAGCCGGCGACAAAGTATATGCAGGCCAGCAGATTGCCTGGTCGGGCAATACCGGCTTTGGTGGCGCCGGATGGGGACTTAACCAGGATGGTACGCCTACTAATCCCTATACCGCCAATAACCACCTGCATTTCATGCTGTGGATTAAAAGTCCCGGCACCGGGGCCGACTGGATGGAAGTAGATCCTTACGGTGTTTACTCCACTTCCGACAACAGCAATGCTTCCTGTTATGAAATCGGCGCCACGGGCGCATTCAACCGTTTCTTTGCTCCTTTCTATCCCTCGTTCCATAATGTGCCGGTGCAGCATATCACCCAGTACTGGGGCTATTATACCGGTATGGGGATGGCGCTGCAAACATTGAGTGTACATAAAGCCGGTAATCAATACCTGGCATCCGGTTCTTTCCAATACGGCCTGCCCTCACAGTGGTATTGCCGTATCAATATGAATGCTACCCAGTATCAGCAATACTTTGATGAGTATTACGCCAAAGGTTTTATTCCCCGCCAGATTTCCGTAGTAAACGATGCCGGAGGCAATCCTTTATTTACTGTTATCTGGAAACTCCGCGGCAACGAAAACTTTGTAGCAGTGCATAATGCCACCGACGACGTATGGAATGCCAAATGGAAAACCTGCGTTGATCAGCAAAAAATGCGGGTTACCGAACATGTGGTATACTATGCGGGTGGTAAACGTTATCATGCCGGGGTATTTGGCAGCAACAACCCAGGAGGATTTTACATGTATTATGGCATGAATACCAATGATTTTACTAAAAAATTTGACGAACTCAATAAAGCAGGATTGATGACGGTAAACGTCAATGTGGAGGAAAACGGCAGCCAAAACAACGTGGGGGGCCTGTGGTGGCCAAGGAACAAGGCTTATTATTCCTATATGAACATGAGCCCGGCCGATTACCAGGCCAAGTTCACCGACTTAACCGCCCAGGGATACCAGCTGTACCGAATACAGGGATACGACAACTCCTCCCGGTTTGCGGCCATATGGATGAAATAAATGCTATATAACTGCAGGGATGCCACGGCTGGAAACGGCTGTGGCATTGCTTTTTAGGCGCTATTCTGTCAGTATCCCAATATTACGTATCTTTGCCGTTACTTTTCGACTGCCGGAAGGCAGCCAATTGCTCAAACAACGGTCAAATAATGAAGTCTGACAATAAAAATATCCGGCATTTAAGCCTGCCGGCCTTACAGGAATATTTCGGGTCAATAGGTGAAAAACCTTTCCGCGCGAAACAGGTATATGAGTGGCTTTGGCTGCGTCATGCCGATAGTTTTGAAGCGATGACCAATCTCTCAAAAGAACTAAGACAAAAACTCACCGAACATTTCACCCTTCCGGCTATAAAAGTAGATGCCGTGCAGCAGAGTAATGATGGCACCATTAAAAGCCGTTTTCGCCTGCACGATAATCACCTGGTAGAAGGTGTACTGATACCTACTGATAGCCGTCAAACTGCCTGTGTATCCTCCCAGGTAGGCTGTAGTCTGAGCTGTAAATTCTGTGCTACCGGTTATATGGACCGCAAGCGCAACCTCGACTTTGATGAAATCTACGACGAAGTAGCGCTCATCAACGAACAGGCAATGACTTCTTATGGCAAAAAGCTGAGCAATATTGTGTTTATGGGCATGGGCGAACCTCTGCTCAACTATAAGAACGTACTGCAGGCTATTGAGCGGATTACCGCCCCTGATGGACTGGGGATGTCGCCCAAACGTATTACGGTGTCCACCGCCGGTGTAGCGAAAATGATCCGGCAGCTGGGAGATGATAAGGTAAGATTTAACCTGGCTTTATCTTTACACGCGGCAAATGATAAGAAACGCAGTGAAATCATGCCGATCAACGATTCCAACAACCTGAAAGAGTTGATTGCGGCGCTGAACTACTTCTACAAAGCCACTGAAAACGAAATATCCTTTGAATATATTCTCTTCAAGGATTTTAACGATGCCAAAGAAGATGCTGATGAATTGATTAAAATTTACCGGCAGGTACCGGCAGACCTGGTGAATATCATCGAGTACAACCCAATTGGTATGGCCCGTTTCCAGAAGCCTGATGCCCAAACAGCAGAAGAGTTTATGGAATACCTGGCTAAAAACAAGGTGAATGCAAGGCTGCGCCGTAGTCGCGGTAAAGATATTGATGCCGCCTGCGGACAACTGGCCAACAAAGGCTAACTATTAACATGCATATTCTTATTGGTCATGCATCCATGACCATCAATCAATGATAATTTATGAAGAAAAAACAACCTGCTAAAAAAGGGTTTGGTCCATCCAGGGACAATAAGATGGGTAAAAGCGACAAACCAGCAGGCAATCGCAACCGCTTTTCCGTTGACGGCGAAAGGCCAGGAAGAGCCTCTGCAAAAGATAGCGGCCATACAGAAGGCAAACCATCTTTCCGTTCTTCCCGTTTTGAAGGTGGGAAAACCGGGGATGAAAAGCCCGCATTCCGCAAACGTACTTTCGATAATAACGAGCGCCCCGCCCATAAACCAGGTTTCTCTGCCGGTGGCCGCAAGCCTGGCTTTGGCGCCGGTGACGATAAACCGAAACGCAGCTTCGGAGAAAGAGGCGAGGATAAACCCAGGCGCAACTTCGGCGAACGAGGCGACACTAAGCCTAAACGCAATTTTGGCGAAAGAAGTGAAGATAAACCTAAGCGCAACTTTGGTGAAAGAGGAGAGGATAAACCTAAGCGCAGCTTTGGCGAGAGAGGTGAAGATAAACGTAGCGGCGACTTCAAACGCGACGATAAGCCTGCATTTGGTAAACGTACTGGCGGCGAAGACAAGCCGTTACGGAAACGCACCTACGGCGTTACCAGAAAGAACGATGACAGCGCTTTCCATTTTCACGGTGACAATAAAAAAGGTGGCAAATCTGCAGACAGAGAGACTCCCAGCGGATTTAACCGGAAAAAATTCTTTGATAAAACCAATGAACGTTTTGCCGATAAACAAGACCGGAAAAAACGTATCAAGGTAAAAGATACTAACCACACGGCAGCTGCGAAAGATGGCGGCGAAAGCAAGCAAAGCATCTTTGGTCCCGGCGAAATGCCATTGAACAAATTTGTGGCGCACTGTGGTCTTTGCTCCCGCAGAAAGGCGGTAGACCTGATTAAAGAAGGTAAGGTAACGGTGAATGGCAAAGTAGTTACGGAGCCTGCTACCAAAGTAACCAGCAGCGATCACGTGACGATGCAGGATAAAAAAATTACCCCTACTAAAAACCTGGTTTATATTCTGCTGAATAAACCCAAAGGTTATATCACTACTACCGATGATCCGGAAGGCCGTAAAACCGTAATGGACCTGATCCAGGACGCCGCAGAAAATGAAAGAGTGTACCCGGTAGGCCGTTTGGACCGCAACACATCTGGATTGCTGTTGCTCACCAATGACGGAGAACTGGCGCAGCGACTCGCACATCCTAAACACAATATCAAAAAGATTTACCAGGTAGAACTGGATAAACCGCTTACCAAGGGCGACTTTGACAAAATTATTGACGGCGTAACCCTGGAAGATGGTGTAGCTGTAGTAGATGCACTGGGCTATGTAGATCCGAAGGACAAAAAGCAGGTGGGTATTGAGATTCACAGTGGTAAGAACCGTATCGTACGCCGTATTTTTGAACACCTGGAATATACCGTTGAAAAATTGGATCGGGTAATGTATGCAGGTCTGACCAAAAAAACGTTGAACCGGGGTCAATGGCGCTTCCTCACAGAGAAAGAAGTCATCCTGTTGAAACATTTTAAAAAATAACTGCCGAATAACCTGATGCGATTAGTAGATCATATTATACTGGAAACACCTGATTTTGTTATCGTGAACAAGCCGGCCGGCATGCTCACGCTACCCGATCGTCATGACAATGAGTTAAGCTCATTAATTGCTATCATGAAGAAGGCGTATGGTGAGGTATTTACAGTACACCGGCTGGACCGCGAAACCAGCGGCATTATCCTGTTTGCCCGTAATGAGGCCGCTCACAAATATTTCTCCCAGCTGTTTGAAAGCAGGGACGTGAAAAAATTCTACCTGGGCCTGGTAAGCGGTCAGCTTACTACTAAACAGGGGAATGTGAGCGAGGGCATTATGGAGCACCCCGTGCAGAAGGGAAAGATGGTGACCAACCGTAAGGGTAAGCCTTCTTCCACCGACTATGAAGTGCTGGAAGAATTTGGTTTGTATAGCCTGGTCAGGATGCAGATTCATACCGGGCGTACGCACCAGATCAGGGTGCACATGAAATTCCTGGGTCATCCCATTGCTGTAGACGAGTTTTATGGCAGCGCACAGCCCATCCTTTTGTCGACCATCAAGAAGAAATTCAAGCTGGGTAAGCATACAGAAGAAGAGCGTCCGTTATTGAGCCGGTTAGCGCTGCATGCGTCGATGCTGGTATTTAAAGATCAAAACGGAAAGGAATATACCATAGAGGCGCCACTGCCTAAAGATATGAGTGCCCTGTTGACGCAATTGCGGAAGCATAGGGGCAAACAGCCTGCCATTGGAGAGGAGCTCTCCGCGGAATAAGGGCTGTTATAAAGGATGTTGTTTTGTTTGATTTTTTAAGGATTAGGGGAAACGGAAGCAGGAAGCTGTTTTTGTTTTCCCTAATCTTTTTTATACTAATTACAGGGAGTCCTATCTATATGGGTTTGTTTAACAGGCAGAAAAAGGACATAAAAAAACGGGGAGAAATCCCCGTTTCGTAAAAATCAAAAACCAACCATTAAAAAATCTTTATAAGTAAAGCCTTTAGCGGGCTACTTCTTCATTATTTGTTGGGCTGAGGTGTTGTTCTCAGGTAAGGCTTGATAATTTTATGGCCTTTCGGAAAACGGGCAGGAATGTCTGCCGTGGACACCGCTGCGGTAACGATTACATCTTCTCCATCTTTCCAGTCGGCTGGTGTAGCTACGCTGTATTTAGCAGTAAGCTGCAGGGAATCCAGCACGCGCAGCACTTCATGGAAGTTTCTGCCGGTAGAGGCCGGGTAAGTGATGATCAGTTTCACTTTTTTGTCCGGTCCAATGATAAACAAGGATCTAACGGTAAATGTTTCAGAGGCGTTTGGATGAATCATGTCATACAGATTCGCCACTGTCTTGTTTTCATCTGCAATAATAGGAAAAGTTACGTCACACTGTTGTGTTTCGTTGATATCATTTATCCAGCTCAGGTGTTTATCCAGCGGATCTACACTGACAGCCAGCACTTTAGTATTACGTTTCGCGAACTCCTCTTTCAGAAGGGCAGTTTTACCAAGCTCGGTAGTACATACCGGGGTGAAGTCTGCCGGGTGAGAAAATAAGATACCCCAGCCATCACCGAGGAATTCATAAAAATCTATCTCTCCTAAAGTGGTATTAGCCTTAAAGTTTGGAGCAACATCGCCCAGTCTTAAACTCATAGTTCTGCGATTTTATTGACCAAAAATAACCTTTTCCTACAAAATTTATAGACTTCTAGGGATTTTTTTCTCAATTTTGCCGATTTTTTTTCCGGGGGAGGGGAATTGGGGTTAACAAACAATGTTTAACAGGGTTCAATCAACGGATAGAAAAGGGGTTCATACAACAGCTGAAAGGGGTTATTCAATAGATAAGAATATGGCTAACAGGGGGTTAAGTATTTGAGGTATGTAGCTGCCAGGCATAATAAGCCATGCTGAACTTATAATCATTTTCCAGACCGGCCTTCATTCTGGCAGCTTCATCCCCGAGTTCAATCTCAATAAATCCAAGGTATAGGTTATAGGCATCATGAAGTAACTGGATACAATACTCCATTTTCTCATTATCTTCTCCCTGCAGGCGGGCGGCGGGTGGTAAAGTGGGCGGTACCGGCACGATGGGCATCTGTATCACCCGTTCTATATAATAGCACTCTTCATCCGCATAGGCCTCCCAGTTATCGTCCTGCTGCAGGCATGGACGACGCATATAAAAAATAAGGTTGTCAAAAACTACGGCAGTTCCCAATTCCGCTTCCAGGTCGATAATATCCGGGATACGGCGCATATCTTCCAGTTTTTTCACAATGGTCATCTGTACCGCATCGTGTTTATCCTGGCCGAAACGCAGCATGGTATTCATGACTTCATAGGTAGTTACAAAATCACAGGGATACCACACACCATCCTGTAGCACCTGGCCCCAGAGCGTCAGGTAATTGGAATCATCCATGATGATTTGCCCAATTGAAATCGCCTGCATTTGTGTAATGGCTGTAGTTGTATTTACTTGATTCATAACCATTCCGTTTTGATAACAATACAAATCTAGCAGCGCTGAACGCATGGAATTTGCGTAGTGATCTTTTCGCTATATTTTTTTTATCCTTATTTGCAAAAGCAGGAATTGCTTATTTTTATTATCTAAATTTTATCTATTGCCAAAGAACAAAGATGCGGTGTCGCGCTACCGTTGGATCGATGAGCGACTGCGCAGCAAACAGAAACCCAAACCTACCCTGGACAACCTGATTGAATATGTATCTGATAAAATGGGAACGGGCATCTCCGTTCGTACCATCCAGAAAGATTTACAGGACATGCGACAGGACCCGGAATTAAACTACATGGCGCCTATCGTATACGACCGCAGCAGCGGCACCTACCGGTACGCAGATGAAAGTTTTTCCATCAGTAATTCCCCTATAGAAGAAGCAGATCTGCAGGGGCTGGAAATTGCCATTGGCATATTGGAACAATTCCGCAGTTTGCCGGTAGTGCAACAATTTGAAGACGCTATCCTCAAAATAGCCGCCAGCCTGAAAATGAACCGGGAAGCGCTGCAACATAAAGGCCTGATTAAATTTGCCCGCGCCTCTCAATACAAAGGCGCCGAACATATCCCCGAAATTGTAGACGCTATTAAAAACCTGGAAGTCATCCGGATTGCCTACCAGAGCTTTGAACGCGACGAACCCAAGGAACATTGGGTAGAGCCCTATCACCTCCGGGAATATCAACACCGCTTTTACCTGATCGGCAAAAGCCAGCAGACCCGCGGCGGCGCTGTTATTACCTTTGCGCTGGACAGGATTGTGAAGCTCTGGCCAACCATGAAACATTTTGATGAAAAGAATTTTGACGATGCCAGCTATTTCAAGCATGCTGTTGGCATCACCGTACATGATGGGGAACCCGAACATGTTTTGCTGAGCTTCGCGCCTAAACAGGGCAAATACGTTAAATCACAGCCCATACACGCTTCCCAGGAAGTAGTGGAAGATAATGACCAGGAATGTCGTATATCCCTTAACGTTGTCATCAACCCCGAGCTCACCATGACATTGCTCAGCTATGGCGCCCAGGTAAAAGTGCTGCAGCCAGTCCACCTGGCAAAAAAAATGGCCGAAGAGGCAAAAGCCATGGCCAAATTGTATAAATAATATTTGTACACAGGAGGTATACGCTGGCGGGGCGTGTCAATCAGCATTCCACCAGCGTATATCCGTAATTCTTTATTGTGGTTTAACAAACAGCGTATCTGCTACCGGTGTATTCACATCTACCTTAGACACATTTATTTTAACATCACCCGGTGTTTGCGTGGTAGTGACCGCATAGGCATAGCCTTCCGGCGTTTTCTTGTAGTCGGACATCAGCAACACCAGCTCCAGTGACTGTCCTTTGATATTAATATTATTCACCGTTTTCACAATCAGGAAGGTATTGGCATCTATATAAACATCTCCTGTAGAGCCGCTCTCCCCGGTCACTTTCAGCTTATAGGCCGGCGCACCATTTATATCTTCCTTACCTGCTAATTCTATTTTCTTTCCTTTGTTTTTATAATCGTACAGCTCTCCTCTCAGATCCAGCTGCGTTTGCATGATTTTCAGGGTAGCGCTATCCATATCCTGGGGCGCTGTTTGCATCATCACCGGCATCAGGCTCCATCCGGCAGACCGGGTTACTACCTGTATATTGCTGCTTCCCATCACATTGAATTCCAGTCGCATGGCTTCATTCTGTTTTACCCATTTTTTGATGGGCACAGATTGCCCCTGCACTTCCATACTCCCCTCTACATATTGTGTTTTCAGGTCTTTCAATTTTGCTTCCCCGCCCATCGCAGCGGTATTCTTTGCAATAATTTCGTCTGCAGTTTGGGCGTAAGTGCTGATTCCTGTTATCAGAAAGGCTGCCAGCAGCGCATAAGATTTAATTCTTGTCATAAATACGTTTTTGATATTCGTTTCTTTGGTAACTAAAGATAACCAAAAAACATCTCCTCCAACGTTTTACCAAAAAATACGCCAGGGCCGAAAATGCCACCTATTCCTTAGCTTTACGGCATGAATACATTCCAGATATCGGGCAACCTGGTGGATATCCTGCAAGAGGACATTTACCCGGCTACCCTGCATATAGAAAACGGCCGCATCGCCAGGATTACACGGGACAGTCGACCTTACTCCAACTACCTGCTGCCTGGCTTTACAGACGCGCACGTACATGTAGAAAGCTCTATGCTCATTCCTTCCGAATTTGCCCGGATGGCCGTTGTACATGGCACTATTGCCACCGTCAGCGATCCGCATGAAATAGCCAATGTAATGGGCGTTGCCGGCGTTACCTATATGCTGGAAAACGGTAAACAGGTACCCTTCCGGTTCAACTTTGGCGCCCCCTCGTGTGTGCCGGCCACCACTTTTGAAACCGCAGGCGCCACCGTTACGGTAGCCGATATCGAAGCCCTGCTGGATAGGCCCGATATCAGGTATCTTACGGAAATGATGAATTTCCCGGGAGTACTGCATAAAGATCCGGAAGTGATAGCTAAAATCGCCGCTGCAAAAAAAGCAGGTAAGCCTGTAGACGGCCATGCCCCTGGGCTGAGAGGCGACGCTGCCCGCGACTATATTGCCGCAGGTATCAGTACCGACCACGAATGTTTTACTATTGAAGAAGCGTTGGATAAATTGAAGTACGGAATGCATATTCTTATCCGGGAAGGAAGTGCTGCCAAAAATTTTGAAGCATTATACCCTTTACTGAATGACTATGCCGACCATATTATGTTTTGCAGCGACGATAAGCACCCCGATAACCTGGAAGAAGGGCATATTAACCTGCTGGTAAAGAGAGCGCTGGCACATGGTATAGATCTCTTCAAAATACTACGCGCCGCCTGTATCAACCCGGTAGTACATTACAAGCTGGATAACGGCCTGCTGAAGGAAAATGATCGGGCTGATTTCATTGTGGTAGATAACCTGGAAGATTTCAACATACTGGCCACTTATATCGATGGGGTAAAAGTAGCGGAAAATGGACGTACGCTCATACCCAGCATTGCATCGGCTCCTGTGAATAATTTCATATGCCATCCTGTGAAGGCGGCCGACTTCCGTATGCCTGCCAATAACATCGATAGCACCGAGGTAAGCGCCAGGGCGATAGCAGCACTCGATGGTCAGCTGATTACAAATACTCTCCAGGAAACACTCCCGGTAGCTGACGGGAACGTGCAAAACAGTATATCGAAAGATGTGCTGAAACTAGCTGTAGTAAACCGTTACCGCCCGGCAGCTCCCGCAATGGCATTTATCCACGGATTTGGGTTGCAACAGGGCGCCATTGCCTCTTCGGTAGCGCACGACAGTCATAACATCATTGCTGTAGGTACCGACGACGAAAGCCTGGCCGCTGCTATCAATGCGGTAATAGCCGAGCAGGGCGGTATCAGCGTGGTAAACGGCGCAGATACCGCCGTATTGCCTTTGCCGGTAGCGGGTTTGATGAGTAACCTCGACGGCTATACGGTAGCTGCACAATACAGCGCCCTCGATAAAGCAGCCAAAGCCCTTGGTTCCCGGCTGGCATCGCCATTCATGACATTGTCCTTTATGGCGTTACTGGTTATTCCTCATTTGAAACTAAGCGATCTTGGCTTATTTGATGGAGATAAATTCCAGCTCCTGGAGAAAAACTTCTAACATACTGTTACCGGCTCGTCCAGAGTGCTCCATTGATGGAATCTCTTGATGCGCCGGTGACCCCGCTCAAGATATTATCTTCCTGTCTCCAGCGCAAAGTGCCTATCAGTGCCATAATCAAGGCTTCTTTAAAATTAACAGTCAGTGCATCGGGCACTTCTACTGTAATTCCTAACGGCTCCAGTCGTTGTTGTATCGTATTTACCAGGAAGGTATTGAACGCGCCGCCACCGGTAACGAGCATTTTACCGGGTCCTTCCGGCATGTTTTCTTTCAGTGCTTTTACGGCCTGTGCTACCTGTACTGCAATATGTTCTACATAGGTACGCAGCTTACCTTGTACAGAAATACGCAAAGGCGCTATCATAGGCAGGATGGTATCGGTACCAAAATCGTTGGCAAGCGATTTGGGCCATGAAGCAGCATAATAAGGCAGGCTGTTCAGCTGATTCAGCAACACAACATCCGCAACGCCACCGGCCGCCAGGGCGCCACCATCGTCGTAAGGCTTATTCAGCGCTGCAGCCAGGGAATTCAGCACGCGGTTAGCGGGGCAAATATCAAATGCTACAAATTGATCCGGCAACTGGGCAGATACATTGGCAATGCCTCCGAGGTTCAGCCAGTATTGGTATCCCGGCAATAAGTATTTTTCACCAATAGGTACAATAGGCGCTCCCTGGCCACCCAATGCCACATCTACTGCCCGCAGATCGGTAATCACCGGTAAGCCGGTTACCGCGGTAATAGCCGCTCCATCGCCCAGCTGGGCCGTTGTTTTAGCAGAAGGTATATGAAAAGTGGTATGACCATGTGAGGCAATAAAATGTACTTTATGATCCAGCTGGTTCTTTTCTATGAAAGACAGGATACGCTGCCCGGTATAATGCCCATAGGCCGTATGCAGCAGCAGATAGTCCCTGGCCGGCAAGGTGGTTGCCTGGGCCAGTTTCTCTACCCATTCCGGCTCGTAAGGCAGGCTCTCGGAGGCTTTAATAGCATAGGTCCACTGTCCGCGTATTTCGGTCAGTTCTGCAAAAACTATATCCAGTCCGTCTAATGAGCTACCAGACATGGTGCCAATCACGTTATATACCATCTCAAAAAATTTCAGCAAAGGTAGTTTTAAAATATTTTTTTTCCTGATTTATGGAAACAGCCACATGGATGCCATCCTATTAGCAGAAAACAATATCGCCATGAAAAAATATCTCGCTCTGCTATTATTCAACTGCCTGGTGGCACTCGCTGTATCCGCCCAACAGCTGCGCACTATTACCGGTAATATAAAAGAAAGCACAGGTAATCAACCTGTAGCGAATGCGGTGGTTCGGATAAAAAATACGGATGTGATGACGGCCTCTGATACCAAAGGGCATTTTAGCCTGAAAGTCCCTGTGGGAACAGTTACACTGGAAGTCAGCGCTACTAACTACAAAGTAGTAACACTTACGGTAAACGACAAACAGACCTCCGTCAATGTTACCCTCCATCTGTTACAACGGCTAGTTAAAGACAGGAGCCGGTATATAATGCAAGACGTAGTCATCTGTGGAGAGCCGCCAGCACCGACTCCTGCACCTACTGTTAAATCTGCTGCCCCCAAACGCAATATGGTGGCTACTCAAAATTATGAGATGGTGGTATCAGGCGTAGCCGCCAATAATGGCCGGGTTTCATATGCACCATCCAACACAGAAGACTACAGTCCTATCAACGAAAATATCTTCCATGCGGTAACAGATCAACCGTTGAGTACCTTCAGCATAGATGTGGACCGGGCTTCTTACAGCAATATGCGCCGTTTCCTGAACAACGGCGAAATGCCGCCGCCAGACGCGGTAAGAGTGGAAGAAATGATCAATTATTTTGATTATGGCTATAAAGCCCCTACCGGCAAAGATCCGGTGGCCATTTATACCGATATGGCCATCTGTCCCTGGAATACCGGCCATCAGCTGGTGCGCGTGGCCCTGAAAAGCAAACAGGTAGACACCAAAGACCTCCCTCCTACCAACCTGGTGTTCCTGCTGGATGTTTCGGGCTCTATGGATGAAGAAAACAAGCTCCCATTGGTTAAAAAAGCCTTCAGGGTATTGACGGAACAATTACGCCCGCAGGATAAAGTAGCCATTGTAGTATATGCAGGCGCTGCCGGTGTGGTATTACCACCTACCAGCGGCAATAACAAGCAACGTATACTGTCGGCGCTCGATGAACTACAGGCTGGTGGCTCTACCGCCGGTGGCGCCGGCATACAGCTGGCCTATGACATTGCGGCTAAACTCCGCAAAGAAAACGGCAACACCCGGGTAATATTGGCTACAGACGGCGATTTCAACGTGGGTATCTCCAGTGAGGGAGCATTGACCCGCCTGATAGAAAATGAAAGACAGAAAGGGATCTTCTTGTCTGTACTGGGTTTTGGCATGGGTAACTTAAAAGATAACACCATGGAACTGCTGGCCGACAAAGGCAACGGCAACTATGCTTACATTGATAATTTCGAAGAAGCCCGCAGAACGTTTGTAACCGAGTTTGGAGGCACCCTGTTTACCGTGGCCAAGGACGTAAAGCTGCAGGTCGAATTCAATCCGAGCTTCGTACAGGCTTACCGGTTAGTAGGTTATGAAAACAGGATATTGCAGAACGAAGATTTCAATAACGATAAGAAAGATGCCGGCGATATGGGCGTGGGGCATACGGTTACCGCACTGTATGAGCTAATACCTACCAGTAAGAAAGGGGAAAGCGTGAACTGGGTGGATCCGTTAAAATACCAGCGGGGTAAAATAGTGGGTAATCAGAAAGAGGTGTTGACCGTAAAATTGCGCTACAAGGAGCCTGCTGCAGCAAAGAGCCAGCTAATGGAAAAGGTGCTGCCTTATGATAACCAGGAAATTGGCGCAGCACCGGAAGACTTCCGGATGGCCACCGCAGTAGCAGCTTTTGGCCAGTTATTAAGGCGTTCTGCCTTTGCAGGCACTGCTACCTACGACCAGGTGTTGTCGTGGGCAGGAACCGCCCGGGGAGAGGACAAAGAAGGATACCGGGCTGAATTCATACAGCTGGTAAAGAAAGCCAAATTACTGGACAAGGACGAGAAAGAGTAGTTCACTATTTTTCGGTAATTTGCGGCCTCAAAGGGATTGCTCATGATTATCAATTTAAGTGAAACCAATTCGTTGGTTGGAGAATGGTTAAGCGAGATCAGGAATGTGGAGGTTCAAACGGACCGTATGCGCTTCCGGCGTAATTTGGAGCGACTGGGGGAAGTGGCGGCCTATGAGATCAGTAAAATGCTGGATTACGAAGACAAAGAGGTGACTACCCCCATGGGTATTGCTACCTGTCGCGTACTGAAGGCACAGCCTGTACTGGCCACTATTTTACGCGCAGGTTTGGCCTTGCACCAGGGATTACTGCATTATTTTGACAAGGCAGATCATGCGTTTATCTCGGCTTACCGCAAACATAACCACGATGGCTCTTTTGATATCAGCCTGGAATATGTCAGCACCCCGTCGATAGATGGGCAGGTGCTGATTCTTTCAGACCCTATGCTGGCTACCGGCGCCTCCCTGGTAAAAACCATTGAGCACCTGGAAGCCATCGGGAAACCCAGTCATATTCACCTGGTGGTGGCCATTGCCTGTACTGTGGGGATAGAATATGTGCTGCGCAATACCAAAGCTAACCTGACCATTTGGGCGGGCGATATTGACGATGAACTGACCGCCAAAGGGTATATAGTACCTGGTCTTGGAGATGCCGGCGACCTGGCCTTCGGAAATAAATTGCAACAATAGTCACCATAAAATCGTTTTGCGAATAGCAGTTTTGTATCTTTAACAGGTACTGCTGCTATTCGCATTTTTATTTCAGCGGCTTTTTATACATGAATTTAATTTGCGATATGAACTAATTGATGTACCTTCACCGACATTGCATAACTACCCTATGCTTTAAGCTTTACTACTATGAAAAGAGCTTTACTATTTTTGACCATATTACTTTATTTTAATCCTTTAAGGGCGCAGGATCCGCACTTTTCGCAATTTTTTGCCTCACCGCTCACACTTAACCCAGCATTTACCGGCTTATTTTCAGGAGATTACCGCTTATCCGGCAACTACCGGTCCCAATGGAGCAGCATTGCCTCCCCTTTCATTACCGGGACAGCTGCTATTGATTTCGGGATACTCAAAAACGTGATTTCCTACACAGATATATGG
The DNA here is from genome assembly GCF_012641265.1 of Chitinophaga eiseniae. GTDB lineage: Bacteria > Bacteroidota > Bacteroidia > Chitinophagales > Chitinophagaceae > Chitinophaga > Chitinophaga eiseniae_A. The sequence continues at coordinate 48,648 of NZ_JABAHZ010000002.1, forward strand.
GGCGTTGGGCTCCAGGCGATGTACGACAGAAGCGGTGGTGGGGCGTTAACATCTACCTATCTTTCGTTCAGCACGGCTTATCACAAAGGCCTGGATCCGGAAGGTAACCATACCCTCGCCATAGGTTTACAGGGAACGTTGGTGCAAAAAAGGATTGATAATACCAAATTACAATTTGAGAATCAAATAGATAACAACGGGTATAACCCATCTATCCCCAGTAATGAAACGCTGGTAAATCCAAAAATTTCCTATTTCGATCCCAATGTGGGGATCCTATACAATGGTTTAATCGGGGAATCATCCAATATTTACCTGGGCGCCTCCTATTATCATATTACCCAGCCTACCGAGTCGTTTATGAACCTAACCCAGAACCGGCTCAGCTACCGTTGGACCGTGCATGGCGGGGGCTCGGTACCGGTAAACGGGAAAGACCGCTTCCACACCAGTATCCTGTACATGAAACAAAGCACAGCTACGGAGTTTACGTTTGGCGGTGCTTATGGCTTCTCCCTCAGCGATGTAGATGATCAGCCTACCACTTTTTATCTAGGTAGCTGGTACCGTCTTAAAGATGCCGTTATTCCATATGTGGGATTGGAATTCAAAGGTTTCCAGCTGGGGCTTACTTACGATACCAACGTTTCTACCCTGAAACCAGCCTCCAATTACAGGGGAGGTTTCGAGATTTCGCTGATCTATATTCACACCAGGAACGAAAATAATAAGTATAAGACGCTTTGTCCGCGCTTCTAAGCGTACAAAGCTGAAGACGTCGAGCAAAAAGCTATTATGGAGAATGAGTGCTGCGATATTGTTAAATATTCGCCAATATCATTCTCCATAATAGCTTTTTGCTTTTCGCCTCCTGCTTTATGCTCACATTTAAAATATTTTTGCCTTAGTTTCGTTGCTCTTTCATAAAACATTTAGTTACACTAAAAAAATTCAGGCGTTGTTTTCATTCAGAGAAGTACTGTCGGCTGTTCAATCATATGGAAAGGCCCATCAGTTTATCATGCAGCATAAATTATGGAAATGGATACTGATACCGGGCATTATTTACTGCTTGCTGTTTTTTACGGGGTTTTACTTTGTATGGGGATACTCTGGCGATTTTGTGGAGTACCTGACCAAATTGCTGCATATCACAGAATGGGTACAGGACCTGGAAAGCAGCTGGATTAGTTTTCTTTTTATCCTCGTAGCTTTTTCAGTGAGGATAGTCTTTGTATTCTGGTATTTCTCTTATTTCAAATACTTGTTTTTGATAGTAGCCTCGCCGGTATTTTCCTATTTATCGGAAAAAACAGAGGCCATCCTGGAATATAAAGAGTTTCCATTCAGCTGGTCACAGCTGGGCCAGGATATTATCCGGGGCATTAAGATGTCGTGCCGCAACATCGTTTACCAAACTGCTGCTATCCTGGTATTGCTGCTGGTATCTTTTATCCCGGTTGTTGGCTGGCTGATCCCGATGATTAGCTTTTTTGTAGAGAGCTATTTTTACGGCTTTGCCATGATGGATTACAGTTGTGAAAGACATCGCTTAAATATGTCGCAAAGCATTGCATTTATACGCCAGCACCGGGGCATGGCCATTGGCAATGGCATGGTGTTTTACTTATTTATGCTGATCCCTGTAGTGGGTTGGATGCTGGCGCCATCGTACGCTGTGATTGCCGCCACTATTGACTTACAAAATAAAAAACTGCGATAAATGAATACTCCAGGCAATGTGTACCTTGTTCCTACCGTGTTGAGTCCTGATGCCTTATTCAGCATCCCGGCCTATGTAACAGCTATTGTACAGCGGCTGTCGGTTTTTTATGTAGAAAATGAACGTACTGCCCGTCGCTATTTAAAAGCGCTCGACAGGAATATTAATATAGATGCCCTCCAACTGCTGATCATGAATGAAAATCAGCCACCAGATGTAACGATTGGCCGGAAATTACTGTTGGAAGGAAAAGATATCGGCATACTAAGTGAGGCAGGATGCCCCGCCATTGCGGATCCCGGGCACCTGGTAGTGCAGATGGCCCACAGCATCGACGTCCGGATCATCCCGATGATAGGGCCCAACTCCATGCTGCTGGCCCTGATGGCTTCCGGCATGAATGGGCAAAATTTCCAGTTTGTAGGTTACCTGCCTATCAAAGGGCCCGAAAGGCTCAAAACTATCCGGGAACTGGAAGCCACCTCCGAACGGAAGCAACAAACCCAACTGTTTATTGAAACGCCTTACCGTAATAACCAGCTGCTGAAGGATATAGTGGATAACTGTAAAGACAGTACCCGCGTATGTGTGGCGGCAGATATTACCTCACCTACAGAATATATCAAGACAAAGACCGTGAAGGAATGGAAAAAACAATTACCTGATCTCCATAAAAGACCTGCTATATTTCTTATACAGGCGGGATAGGATTCAACACCTTCCTGCTTTTCCAATAAAAAATGCTGCAGCCATGAAATGAGCTGCAGCATTTTTTATTGGTTATACTTTTATTTAAGGAATCAGGTTCTGAGGTCCCGGGTTGGTGATAGAAATAATGCTATCCACAATAAAAGGACTATAGCCTCTCCAGGGAATAGCGCCCAGGTATTCTTTATAGTGCAGCTCTACCACTTTGCCGCTGGCAGTCATCAACTGCTGTGCAATACGTTCGCTGGCCACGGAAAACTGGAATTCGTTAGACTGAATAGTACCAGCTACTTTACCACGATAACCCGACTGAATCAATTTACCCTCGTAGGTTTTAAAGATATATCCTTTCTGCACAAAATAATTAAGCTCGCCTGCCTTTACCCCCTGTCCAAAAACGAAATAGTATTTATAGAAGAATATGCCCCCCAATACCAGTATAATAATAGAAACAACAATAAAGACAAAACGACCCATAAGTATATTTTAGTAGTGGATAATCAGAAATTCAGATCTACAAGATAAATCAAAGCAGCCATACCAAAAGCTCCCAGCTCCAGTTCTCTTTTATTCACATTTTCGAATACATCATTAGCGGCATGATGAATATCGAAATAACGCTGCGAATCGGGAGAAAGTTCAGCCATCGGTGTTCCCAATGCTTCGTGTAACTGGCCTACGTCTACGCCCCCTCCTTGTTCTTCAAAATCGTATATGCCATAGGGTGCGAATAAGGGTTTCCAGCTATCCATCTTTGCTTTTTGGGCAGCATCCATCGTAGTGATAAAGCCTCGTGGCGTGAAGCCACCTGCATCACTTTCCAACGCGAAGATATGTTTTTCCTGCTGTGCTTTGGCTACTTCCGCGTATTTACGACCGCCCCGTGTTCCGTTTTCTTCATTCGCAAATAATACAACCCGCAGGGTACGTTCAGGTTTTACTCCGGCCGCTTTAAAAGCACGCAATACTTCAATAGACTGCACACAGCCGGTACCGTCGTCGTGCGCACCTTCCGCTACATCCCAGGAGTCAAGATGGCCGCCTACGGTGATGTACTGGTCGGGATATTTACTGCCCCTCAGTTCCCCGATCACGTTATGCCCGATAGTATCTTTCAGCATCATACAGTTAGTACGCAGGAATACCTTCGCGTCAACATCATCTTTCAGCCGCTGACTCAAGCGGTCGGCATCTTCCAGTCCAATAGCTACCGCCGGGATCTTGGGGAACGCATTATCATATGCCATGGCGCCCGTGTGAGGGAAATTATTGGCGGCGTGGCTCATAGAGCGCACAATGACAGCTACTGCGCCATATTTGGCAGCACGGCTGGCGCCCTGGCCGCGATATTTCACGGCATCTCCATAGGAATGGAACGTTTTGATAAAGGTGGGATTGAAATGATAGTTATAAAAAACAATCTTCCCTTTTACCTGGTCTTTTTTGGCTTCCAGGTCATCGAAAGAAGCTACTTCCAGCACTTCGGCTGTTACGCCGGCAGGTCCGCTGCCTACCGAATTTCCTAAAGCCAATACATTCAGCGGAGGAATAAAGTCGCGCCGCTTCGATATGATACGGGCTTCTTCAGCAGCGCCTCTAACCCAATGAGGCACCATGCATTCCTGGAGATATACGGTATCCGCTCCGGCAGCCTTCAGGGCTTTTACACCCCATTGTTCAGCTTTTACCATCTGGGGTGATCCTGCCAGGCGGCCGCCCACCTTCTTGGTTAAAGTATGCAGGTTGTCGTACGCCGTACTATGCGTAAGTACTTCATCCGCCAGCTTTCTTAATGTAAGGGAGTCCTTTTCCTGGCTCTGGGCAACAACAGGAAGGGAAAAGGCCACTAAAATCGGCATTATAAACTTTTTCATGCAGCAGGTTAATTTATCGTTAAAACTACTAAAAAAAGCCGCAGGAGTAAAGCATAAAGCTATCGAGGTGAGGGCGGCAGTAACCTGTTGTCCATCCCTGCCTCCGGGCCGGCTTCGGCGGATGCTGTATCCTTTCCGCTTTTTAGTACCTTTGCGGAATGCAAAAAAACATCTCATGCGCATAGGAATAGTATGTTACCCTACCTACGGTGGTAGTGGGGTATTGGCAACCGAACTGGGTAAGGCCCTGGCAGACAAAGGCCATATGGTGCATTTTATCACCTACCAGCAACCAGTAAGGCTTAACGCGTTTCACGCTAATATATATTATCACGAAGTACAGGTCCCTACATATCCACTTTTTGATTTCCCTCCCTATGAATCTGCCCTCAGCAGTACCATGGTGGATGTGATTATTAACCAGAAACTGGATCTGTTGCACGTACACTACGCCATTCCACATGCGTCTACCGCATATATGGCTAAACAAATCGTGAAAAAACATGGCAGAACAGTGCCTTTCATTACTACGCTTCACGGTACAGATATTACCCTGGTGGGTAAGGATAAAACCTATGAACCGGTAGTTACCTTCTCCATCAATGAATCCGATGCCATTACAGCTGTTTCGGAAAACCTGCGGGATGAAACCTATAAGTCCTTCCCTATAGAAAAGGACATATCAGTGATCTACAACTTTGTGGATACGCAACGTTTCAGCCGCCGGGAGCTGCCTCATTTCAGGCAGGCAATTGCCCCTAATGGCGAAAAGATATTGCTGCATGTGTCCAACTTCCGTAAAGTGAAGCGGGTACCGGATGTAGTGAAAGTATTTGCCCGGGTGCGCCAGGAAATTCCTGCTAAACTGTTACTGGTAGGTGATGGCCCCGACAGGCCTTCTATAGAATGCCTTTGCCGTGAGTTAGGCATTTGCGAGGATGTAAGATTTGTAGGGAAACAGGAACAGTTGGAAGATGTAATGTCGATCAGCGACCTGTTTTTGCTGCCTTCAGAATATGAGAGCTTCGGGTTGGCCGCATTGGAAGCCATGGCTGCACAGGTACCGGTGATCTCCTCCAACGCAGGTGGATTACCTGAAATCAATATCCCCGGACAAACCGGCTATATGAGCAATGTGGGCGATGTAGAAGGTATGGCTACACAGGCTATCCGGCTGCTGAAAGATGAAAACCTCCTGCAACAGGTAAGGAAAGGTGCCTGGGAACAGGCCCAACGTTTTCATATCGACAATATCATACCAAAGTATGAGGCGTTATATGAAGAAGTATTGCAGAAACAGGTGCAATTACTTTAACGGGAACGTATCCAACGTTCAGGGTTCTGTTTTATAGTATTCCGGTATATCTGTAATTCTATTTCACCACCGCTGCCGGCGCCACCGGTAGCAGCAACACCCAGGGTTTGACCACGTTTTACAGTAGCTCCCTTGCTCACATGTACATCCAGTAGTCTCACGTAATTGGTAAAATATTTTCCATGGCGCAGGGTAACCATATATCCTGCGCCTGGAATCATAAATACCATAATTACCTCTCCATCAAAAATGGCTTTGACGGCCGCTCCTTTGCCGGTAGCAATGATAACACCGTTGTGATCCACTTCAATTTTTCCTATCCTGCCTGCACCAAAGTGCCCCGTGATGCGTCCGGCGTCTACAGGCCAGGGCAAGCGCCCGCGGTTGGCTTCAAAATCACGTGAAAGGGAGAGTGCTTCTGGTGTAGCCGCCAGCACATCTTCGGTAGACGTTTTTGCCGGCGGTAAATCCTCGTCATCTTCTTCTTTCTCTTCCTCCACAGGCTTTACCGGCAGTTTCTTATGCGCTTTCTTAGCGGCAGCTAACGCCGCTTTTCTCCGGGCTTCCCTGGCAGCGGCCAGTTGCCTGCGTTTGGCTGCTGCAGCTTTCTTCCTGGCCAATGCCTGGGCAGCTGCTTTTTTCTGGGCGGCAATAATTTCCCGTCGGATCGCTTCCTGGATGGCCTGGTCCACCTGTTTGGCTTCGGCTTTGCTTTTATTGATCTGTCGCTGTAAGTCCTGTTCCTGGTCTTTCAGCTGGGCAATTGTTTGATCCGTTTCCTTTTTATCTGCCAGCAGGCTAACCCGCTGTTGTTGCTCCTGGTGCAAGCTCCCTGCCTTTTCTGCCCGTTGTTGCTGGAGTACTACTAATTTCTGGCCCAGCTGCTCCCGGGTAGACAAGAGATTTTCTGCCTGCCGGCGGCGGTTTTCACGGTATTGCTGCAGGTACTGGTACCGGCGTATAGCATCGTTGAAACTGGTGGCCGAAAAAAGAAAGCTGAGAACATTATATGAGTCGCGGGTTTTATACGCATATACCACCAGCTGGGCATAGCGGGCCCTCAAGGAATCTACTTCCTTTTCCAGCGTGTGTACGTTATTGTTAGTGGTGCTAATATCCCCTTCTATCAGGCTGATTTCTTTATTAATGCTGGCGATCTGCTGATTGCGGCTGGCAATTTTCTGCTCCAGTTCGCGCTGCAGGGTGAGGTTCTGCCGCGTAGACTTCTTGGTTTGCTGCAGGGCTTTATTTGCTGCTTCTATTTCTTTCAGCAGCTCCTGTTTACGGTTTTCCAATACGGTGCGCGACTGTACCTTACTCCGTTGTGCCAACAACGGTGCAGGCAATAGCCACAGCGCCATCAGAAGAGGGATCAACTTTCTCAAAAAAAAAGCATTTGGTTAGTAAGCGAAAAGCTGAAAGCACTCAAAAGTGCTTTCAGCTTCATCGTATAGTTTCAGTTAGTTAAGCTCAAATATCTATCTTCTTCTTATCCACTGCTCAGGATTCTGCTTGTTAATGCCTTTCCATATCTGCAGTTCTACTTCACCGGTGTTTTCAATATCATTGGTACTGGCAGTACCTATTACCTGCCCTGTTTTAACCATATCTCCTTTTTTCACCCTCGTTGTCTGCAAACGCACATACGTGGTGAAGTATTGTCCATGGCGAATAATAATTACATAGCCCGATCCTGGCATCACTACCACAGATTTCACTTCTCCATCAAAAATGGATTTAACGGCGCCGCCTTTATTGGTGGCGATCACAATACCATCGGAAGGCACCTGGATATGTTCCATTACCGCATGTTGGTGAATACCAAAGTGCTCAATAATGTTACCTGCATCTACCGGCCATGGAAGCTTTCCGCGGTTGGCTTCAAAACTTTCCGATAAGGCCAGTGCCTCTGGCGTAGCCTCCAGTACATTCTCGGTGCGGGCAACTGGTTTTTCCGGTTCCGGAGTAGGTTCCGGTGGCTTAACTGGTACAGGCACCGGTTTTTCCGGAGCTGGTTTATTAGCGGCGGCGGCATCGGCTTTTGCCTTTTCAGCGGCAGCCAATGCGGCTTTGCGGGCTTCCTCGTCTCTCCGGCGTTTTTCTTCTGCAGCCTTACGACGGGCAGCTTCTTCCTCTATGGCTTTACGGCGCGCCTCTTCTATTTCCCGGCGGATTACTGCCCGGATAGCTGCCTGTACTTTTTGTGCGTCTTTGTTACGCTGATTAATATCCGCTACTAACTCTTTCTCACGTCCTTTCAGCTTACTCAGTACCACATCTTTTTCCTTCTTATCTTCTTCCAGCGTAGCTCTCTGGTCCTGTTCTGTTTTCAGTACATCCGAACGCTTTACCCGTTGGTTTTCCAGGTTCTGAATTTTGTGATTCAGCTGTTCCTGGGTAGTAACAATATTATCGGCCTGCCGGCGACGGTATTCACGATATTGCTTTAAATATTGAAACCGCTTTACGGCGTCATTAAAACTCTGTGCAGAAAACACAAAGTTCATCATATCGTAAGAGGAACGGTTCTTATATGCGTAAACAACCAGCTGGGCGTATTGGGCTTTCAGGGTATCCAGGTCTTTCTGGAGGGTTTTTACATCCCGCAACGCGGTGTTGATATCCCCATTAATAAAGTTGATTTCTTCATTAATATTATTGATCAACCGGGTACGCAGGGTAATTTTATCACGCAGGGCGCGCAATTGCCCAAGGCTTTCGCGGGTAGATTTCTTGGTCTCCTTCAGTTGTTCGTTGGCATCATCTATTTCTTTCTGCAGCTCCCTTTTCCTACGCTCAAGTTCCTCCCGCGATTGTTGCTGCCCACTATTCTGGGCTGCCAACGTAGCTGGCACTAACCATAGCATCAATACAAACGGGATAATCTTCTTCAAATACAACATGACTAGTTTTAGTAACTGCAAATTAAATAAATATACAACGTTTATTAGTTTAATAAAGACGACATTTTACGCAATGTTCATTTTACATGCGCTTATAGCTGGAAGGCATGCTAAAAGGAAAGCTCAGCGGCGTATCAAAATCGTACCGCGTAAAGTCAAGCGCTACCTTGGTTACATTTTTCTCTTCCACATAAATACGACGGGTGGTGGGGAATTTACGCCCGGCTACCGTTGTATAATCGCCATAAGTCAGCTCGCAGGAACGTTTGACGGCGCTGGTGCTGTCTTTGTCCATGACCTTGCTCTGTTGTAATCCATAGTCATCCGCAAACACATTAAACAGGCTCACAAACTTCGCATGATCGCAGCTGAAGGAAATGATAGACGGCGTTTTTACCACCTGGTATACAGAGTCGGTAAGATATACCGGGTTACCAATCAACATATCCTGCAGGGTCGAGAAATCAAATGGTATATTCAGCAACTCCTCTGCGTCCGACATCTTCCGGAGGAATAATTGTTTATCCAACCGGTTATACATTTTAAGGCTATCCGGCGTAATCACTGCCCTGATCACTTCGTCTACAATAGGCGCCGAAATAGAAATCCAGATGATGCTATCCTTTTTGATACGGAAGGTAGCATTCAGGTTATTATGACTTTTTTTATCCGTTTCAAATGCCAGCTTCATCTTACCGGAAAAAGTGGCAAAATCGATATGATTGGCATGTATTCCCTTCAGCATTTCACCGGTAAACCTCGCTAACTCCTCGTTGGAAGAGCTATCCCTGGTAACGGTTACCTTATTGGTATCCGCAGCGGGGAAGGTATTTCTTGCCAGTTTCTTGGGATGACGGCAGGCCATCATACCCATACCAATGGATGCAATTAAAAGTGTGACGATAATGTTTCTCTTCATTGATCAATACTTGTAGCTAAAAGCCTATTGAATATATCTTTTTTCAGCAATTTTACGGACCAGGCCAACAGAGGAAGCTCCTTTGTCTTTAGCCATCTGCCAGTATTCTACTGCCTTTGTAACTTCTTTCAGGTTAAACAGAATGTCTCCGTAATGTTCCAGTACATTCGGATTTTTCTGCGCCTCCGGATACTGCAGGGCTTTTTCTATCCATTGCCTGGCCTCCGTAAACTTCTCCTGACGGAAAAGGATCCAGGCATAGGTATCCATATAAGTTGGGCTATCGGGCTCTATTTCCAGCGATTGCTTTGACATTTCCGCCGCTCTGTCCAGGTTTTCTCCCCGTAGCGACAGGTAGTAGCTGTAATTATTCATGATCAGCGCATCTTTCGGACGCAACAGCAAAGCGCGTTCATAGCTGCTGTCTGACTGCTTATGTTGCCCTGTTGCGTGATAAGCATCACCCAGCAGGGAATAAATATCTCCTAAAAATTTCTTTTCTCCATTCCCTATCTCTAATGCAGTATTCAATGAGTTGATCGCATTAGGGTATTGTTGTAATAAGAAGCTGGCCACCCCTTTAAAATAATAGCCCATAAATTCCCTGGGGAATTTGGTGGTAACATTATTACTGAGGGTAAGCAATGCTGTTGGATCTTCTTTACGGGAGTAAATCCACATCAGCTGGTACCATACCGAAAAACGGGTATCGTCGAGGCTGATCGCCTTTTTATAACTCACTTCTGCACTGTCGATCATATCGGCCTGGGAAAACATATCCCCCTGTAATGCGTAGGCTTTGGCATCCTGGGGATGTGCCCGGATAATCAGGGAGGTAAGACGCAATCCCTCGTCCAGCTTAGTGGTGTCGAGGTTCAGCATTTGAAGATATGGATATACGTAGGCAACTTTCTCGTCGATATTATAATTGGGATTGGCGAAAGCTTTGGTAAGATTGGCCCAGTAGGTGGCCATGTCATTGTTCTTCCTGGCGTAGGAAGCCAGGGCGATCAGTGCCCTGGGGTTATCCGGGTCCTTGGTCAGGATGGTATGATATATCGATGCCGCATCAGGAACGCGGTCGTTGGCATCATAAATTTCTGCCAAAAGGTAGTAGTAGCGGATTTCCTGGGGATTCTGATCAATCAGCTTCTGTATTTCTGCGGCAGCCTCGTCTATCATACTCATCTTCAGCAGCAATTTTTGCTTTTGGTAGATGAGTTCTTCCACTACGCCTACTTTTTTCTCCAGTTGATTAAAAGTGGCCAGTGCGGAAGCAGGTTTGTTGGCTTTCGCCAGGAGTATGCCTTTATTGTAGAGATAATCTTCATTATCGGGATACTTGGTGGTGAGGCCATCAAACACGTAGGCAGCGCTGTCAAATCTTTGATTAACGGCATAGGCATCCGCGAGGGTTACCTGGAACCAATGATTCTGCGGATCGAGGGCTACCGCTCTGCGGGCAAAAAGGAGGGCATTCTCCGCATGTTGCGTTTCCATGAACAGCCGGGCCAGTTCATAGTTGACTGTCGCATTATTTTTATTCAGCCGTAGATAGTCGATATACTGGGTTATGGCCGTGCTGTAATCGCCCAGCATTTTGGAACGCTGTGCGGCGAAAAAAAGGCTATCGGCCCGTTGTGCAAGCACAACGGCATTTTTGCTGGTTGCGTTTTTCCGCGACGCTGTTTGCCTGGCGCCACTACAAGCTCCCATTAACAAAATGCCAGCCAATCCTATAACGGTGAAGTATATCCGCATTTATCAGGATTTACCGGTATGTCCAAACCCACCTTCTCCCCTAACGGTTTCTGTCAATACGGTTACTGGTTGAACGACCACCTGTACAAAGGGAGCTACTACCATTTGAGCGATACGGTCGCCCGGGTGAATAGTCTGCGGTTCGTTAGACAAATTGATGATAATTATTTTCACTTCTCCGCGATAGTCTGCATCTATCGTGCCGGGTGTATTCAGAACGGTAAGTCCCTGTTTAACAGCCAGTCCGCTGCGTGGGCGGATCTGTGCCTCATAACCAGCTGGCAGCTCCATAAATAAACCGGTAGGAATCAGTACTCTTTCCAGCGACTGCAGCGTTACCGCTGTTTCCAGGTGTGCGCGGAGGTCCATTCCTGCCGCATCCGCCGTTGCATAGGCCGGTAATTCGTTACCGGACTTATTAATAATTTTCACAATAATATCCGCCATTGAACAAAGATATTTTAAAATACTAAGGAATGGTAATTACTGGGTAATATGCTCCAGTAATACCACCGCATGGGCTGTAACGCCCTCTTCGCGGCCTACAAACCCCATTTTTTCTGTAGTGGTTGCCTTTACGGATACATCTTCTGTGCTGATATGTAAGGTAGATGCAATAACAGCCTGCATGGCCGGTACATAAGATTTGATTTTGGGCGCCTCCAGGCAAAGGGTACTGTCTACATTCACTACCTGGTAACCTTTTTCGCCAATCAGCTGCGCACAACGGGCCAATAATATCTTACTGTCGATATTTTTATAGGCATTATCTGTATCGGGAAAATGCACGCCGATATCTCCCAATGAAAGCGCGCCCAGCATAGCATCGCAGATCGCATGCAGCAACACATCGGCATCGCTGTGTCCCAGCGCTCCTTTGTGATGCGGTACTAATACTCCCCCCAGCCAGAATTCGCGGCCTTCCACCAATTGATGAAAATCTACCCCTAGTCCAATACGTATCCTACTCATATTTGTAATTATTTAATCATTATGCCAATCCGCAAGGTAAGGCATTAAATATAAAAATCCCCCCGTCTAGCGGAGGGATTCAACCGTTTAACCAGTTAGTTATTTACAGATATATCGTTACCAGCCGGTGCGACTCTCCTCATCTCTCGGGCCCAGGTCAAAGGTCAGTGTAAACCTCAGGGTATTCGACAGCGGGTTACGCTGAATACCGGTTCCGGAAGGCACCAGGTAGGAGAAATTCAGTCCGAAAATATCATACTTTACGCCAATACCCGCAGTAAAGTACTTACGATTTCCCTTGAATTTGTTTTCGTTAAAATAACCCGCTCTCACGGCAAACTGCTGGTTATACCAATATTCCGCACCTACAGAATACATCAGCTCCTGCAGTTCTTCCTTAAATCCTCCCGGTGCATCTGTAAAGGAGCTGAACATTCCCTGCAGGGTGCCTTTCTCCTTATATGCTCCTGATGAATCCGGCGTGGGCACCATCAGTTTATTAATATCCAGCGCAAAAGTCAGCTGGTTGCTCTCATCCAGGGAAATGGTATAAGCTGTTCCGAGACCCAGGTTGGTAGGCAGGAAATCCTTGTTGGCAGCAGAACCCAGGTAGGAGATCTTGGTACCGATATTGGAAATGGCCATCCCGATATTCAGCCGGTTTACCAGCCCATCAGATTTTTCAAATTCTTTGGTATAAAATCCAGACAGATCTACCGCAAAAGATTTACCTGCCTTGATAATACCATCATTGGTGCTCTGTCCTCCTGCAAGGTTAGAGTAAATATAGTGGCCGGTTAACCCGATAGAGAAGTGGTCGGACAACTTACGGGCATAGCCTGCATCTAATGCAAACTCCCGTGGGTGAAAATCTCCATTCGGGTTACCGGTTAAGTCTGTGAAATTGATGGTTCCCAGGGAAAAATAACGTAAAGACGCCGATATGGCTTCTTTATCGTTTAATTTGGTATACCCGGTAAGACTCGCCAGGAAAACATCATTCACCAGTTCTTTCAGCCAGGGAGTATAGGTCACTGCAAGACCCGCATTTTTTTCTGCGAATGGCAGCTTGGAAAGGTTATTATAAATAGAATATGCATCCGGTGAGAGTGCTACGCCCACATCGCCCATAGCACCACTTCGTGCATCCGGCGTAATTCTCAGAAAAGGGACGGCTGTATTCACAGCATTAGTACGGCCATCTGTCTGCCCCGGATTGGTGATTTGCGCTGAAACGTTAAAACTTATGAAAGTACCGTAAATGAACACGAGGCCCATTGTTACCTTTCGGATCATGCAGATTTTGTATTTGATAAGGATGTAAAAATAATCTTATTTATTAATATAACATAGAAAGGGGTTTATTTGGGATATTGGTCAAAATATTACGCACTTTACACGGGCTACCATAATACCAGTTTACCGCCTTTTGTCTGCGCTCTTTTCGTGGTCTTGATAATTAACCTGTACACGTACAGACCTGGAGATAGTTTTACTCCCGCATCATCACAACCATCCCACGGTATGCCATCATAACGACCGGTGACAGAAATTATTGTGCTGCGTAATGTTTTCACCAAGCGCCCCCCTACTGTATATACCTGCAGGGTCAGTTGCAATTCTTCTCCCTGCTGGTTATGCAAAAAGGTAAAACGTGTTGCATCATGAAAGGGATTCGGATAATTCCTCACCTCTTCTACTGCCAGTGCTCCTTGTTCTGCTACTTTAAAATAGATCGTAGTATTGCCAGCATTGTTATAAGTGTCCCATGCTTTAATAGTGATCTTATGCTCTCCAACGGGCAATCCGCCCAAAGGAAACAGTATACTTCCTTTCTTATAACTGTCCAAAGATGCCGCAAAATAATCATTTAACACAAAATATTCTGAACTATCCAGAATGGCTATAAGCCGATAGTTATCATTATTCCCGGCAATATCGATCCCGCTGCTATCGGCCAGGTCTACCAGCAATACCGGCGATGGCCCGGTAATATCGCCATTTTTGAAACGCCGGTTATCCAACCAGGCCGTTATTACAGGTCCGGTTACATCCCGAGCGGGATTGGCCGCAAGGCCGTTCGTAGTAAAATGATCGAAATAGCCATTACCATCCTGCTCGCCGTTGCTCACATAGTAACTGATCTTTCCGTTACCCGTACCCTCCCGGATGTCCCGTGGCGCTATAAATGTAAATGAAAACTTCCCCTGGGTCACCGTTTGCGTTCCCTGGAAAAGGACATTTTGCTGTAGGGTATAAGCTGTTGGCTGGCTGCCAGGATCATTTCCCCGCGTTTTTAGTTGGGCTGGCTGATCGTATACAATGGTGTTCAACGTGCCGCTATACGTATCCAGCCCCTTTCCTTGCGCATCGGCGATATGCCCTTTGACGGTGTAAGTTCCCAGCCCTTTGATCGTATCCACGGCCCCATTCACAGCTTTCCCGTTAATGGAATCGGTTACCACCCGGCAGGCAGGAAAGGCCAGGGTGAGGGCCGGGTCGCCAAGTAATTGGAACTTGCGGTTATTGATTACATCGCTGGAGCTGCTGTTGGTCCGTTTTTTAGCCAGCATGGCGGCCTGCCCCAGGGTAGGCATAGTGCCATCGGCCAATGGCGTAAAGGCGACGTCCAGGTAATTGGCATTCATCAATCGGTTGGAGGCGGCAAAAACGGCCCTGGTGGTAGTCATTAAGGCAATAGCCCCTCCGGAATGCTGTAATAATATACGATGCCCCAGGGAGGTAATCCCCGGGTCGTCGTACGGGGCGAAGTCGCACGTGGCCGTGATAAATAAGGGCAGCTGTTGATCGTTATGCCAGTCATTAATGCTGGTGGCATCCATGATATTTTCTGCTGCCAGCCGGGAGTTGCTGCCATGCCCCGAATAGTTGAATACCAGGGTTCCTTTGTTGATACGCCTGGCAATGGCAGCATTGACTGCCGGAGCAACGGGGCCGGCACTACCGGCTTCCTGGGGCCAGGCATCCAGGTATATCTTGTCGATGTTGAGCTGTGGGGCGCTACTGGCTATAACAGTACTCATTTTCTCAGCATCTTCAAAATGCAGGTTATCATCTTCATCATCGGCTACCAGGGTTGCCTGGTTGCGCCAGGGGCCAAACGCCGCCGGTTGCCGGTAGCGGATAATTTTATCCACTGCCAGGGAGGCTTCCCCCGGAGTACGGGCCGGGATACGCCCGATGCCTATTTCCGGTAAATCTGGTATATCCGTGCGGTTAATATCTCCCCCATCTTTCAAAATCCCAAAATAATCATCGGTTACATAAGACCGGATAGCGTCCAGCGATGCCGTACTTTCCCAGGAAGGAATGTCGTTCGTATTATTCTTTAGCCGCCAGCGGTAGTCATAAGACGCCGCACCAAACAACAACAGGTAGCGGGGCGCGGGCCCCCGGTCATAAAACATCTTTATATAATCGCGCAACGCGGTAGGATCGGGCGTGCCGGCTCCAAACTCGTTGTATACCTGGTCGATGGTAGTTACCTGTACTTTCAGCTGGTCCATATCCCGATGCAGGGCTGCCAGCCTTTCTGCTGCACTTCTCAAAGCGGCAGTGGTGATGATAATCATATCGGCGGCCTCATTTCCATGAAGATCCTGGTTAGGAATTGCGCCCACCAGTACCGGGGTCATGGCAGCGGTTTCATTAAAAGCGATGTATTCATGGAGGCGGTCATTTTTCCGGTTAAACAGGAGAGAATCTCCCTGCAGTATACCGTTTACAGCTACAGGGTGTATAGGATCGGTAACATCCCATATTTTCGTTTGCCCGCCAGCGTTATGCAGGGCCAGGGGGGTATAGGGAGAAGTGCCTGCAGTGGTGTTGCGAAAATCCAGCATACCATTGGACGGTAGTACGAGGGGGCAACGGGCCTGCACCTCCAGGTAGTCCAGCCAGCCCCGGTCATTGAGGTTGCCCGGTACAAAGGCTACTCCTATTTCCAGCTGGGCCTGGGCTGCGGGAGCAGTACCCGTGCCTGTGGCCACAGTAGCCACCCCTTCAAATATATTATCTGTTACAGGCAGCAGATATAGGTTACTAATGGCGCTTGCCTGGTTAACAGCGGCATTAAAGGTACTTCCGCTCCCACCACTGCGGGCGGCCGCCCGCATGGTCAGCGTTACCGGCCCGGCAGGCGCCGCGGGCAGTATAAAACGGTAATTGCGCGACAGCCCCACTACTTTACTAAACTCCTGCCCCCACCATTGCTTCCCGCTGTTCAGGAAGTTAATGCTGTCCCGTTCATAAAAGGCGCGGTAATCGAAGGTATTTTCCGGAATTCCGGGTTGTAAAGGTGTGTTATCAGATGATATACGGAGGCCATTGTCTGTGGCAGTAATAAAATACCAGGCGGTGTCCGCATACAGGTTACGCTGATGGCTGAACATAGCGGTTCCGGGGTCGTACTTCCAGCTATGCGGACCAGGGGTATAAAAAAGCAGGTAGTCATTGTCATCCAGGTAGCCGTCGCCGTTATCCTGTGCATAAAGCGCTACCTCGGGCAGATCGTCATAACGGGGGGAGCCGGTGGCTTCGTCCAGCATCTGTCCCCCGGTGCCAAACAGGCGGATAGCCCCGGTAGGCAGGTGGGCGGGCATGCTCATACTTTTGAGCAGGGAGCCGGTTATTTTATAGACGCCAGGTTCGCTGACCGCCAGCTTATACCAGCTGCCACCGGCCAGTACGGTATTTTTTTTATACTGCCTGGGGCTTTGCTGGGCATATGTTCTGGTTTCTCCCAGCAAAAAAACCAGGAACATCCCTATAAAAATATAATTGAGTTTCATTATCTTAATCGCCGTTTTTCGGCCAGTTGATTTAGAAGACCCTTTATCAGCAGGGACGATTGGCAGCAAATTACAAATTAATTTTTTTCGCCATAAAATAAAAAAGAGTACATTTGCGTTTACTGTAAATATACTAGACAAAAGCTGTATCGCATGCGTAGATTAACCTCTTTATCATTGCTCGTAGGTACCAGCGTAATGCTATCCATGAGTGCCTGTCACAAAGACGGCGGGGGACTTTTCGGTAAGAAGAAGTCAGCTTCTTCTGCTACCGGCTGGAACTATAACGACCAGAAAATGGGCGGTTTCAGCGTAGCAAAAAACGTAAACCAGCAAACGGGTCCCGGCCTTGTTTTCGTACAAGGTGGTACTTTTGCCATGGGAGCAACGGAACAGGACGTAATGGGCGACTGGAACAATATTCCACGCCGTATTACTGTTTCCTCCTTTTACATCGATGAATCTGAAGTAGCCAACGTACACTATCGCGAATATCTTTACTGGTTGAACCGCGTTTACGGCGAGTCATTCCCGGATGTATACCGCAACGCATTGCCAGATACCCTGGTATGGCGTAGTGAACTGGCCTACAACGAGCCGCTGGTAGAATATTATTTCCGTCACCCGGCATATAACGACTATCCGGTAGTAGGCGTTACCTGGAAACAGGCGACCGACTATTGTAAATGGCGTTCCAACCGTGTAAACGAAAAACTGCTGATGGACAAGGGCCTGCTCTCTAAAGCAGACGTGAACAACCAGTCAGACGATAATACTTTCGACACCAAGTCATACACTGCCGGTTTATACGAAGGCACTCCCGGTAAAATGTCTAAAGGCACCAAGGGCCAGTTCAAAAATGCGGACGGAACTCCCCGTAACGCAGCCTTTGAAGATGGTATCATGTTGCCTAACTACCGTCTCCCAACAGAAGCTGAATGGGAATACGCCGCACTGGGTTACATTGGTCAAAACCCTGGCCCTTCCAAAAAAGAAGGCAAACACGGGGAAGAGTTGATCATGAACAAACAGGTATATTCCTGGGGAACCAACACCAGCGGTTTACGTGATATCCGCCGCGGTACCATGCAGGGTCAGTTCCTGGCCAACTTCAAGCGTGGTTCCGGTGATAACATGGGTGTGGCCGGTGGTTTGAACGACCGTGCTTCTATCCCTGGTCCTATCCGCTCCTTCTATCCAAACACTTTCGGTATCTACAATATGTCAGGTAACGTAGCAGAATGGGTACTCGACGTATACAGACCACTGAACCCGATCGATGGAGAAGACTTCAACTACTATCGTGGTAACAAATTCCAGACTGTTTACCAGAACGAAAATAAAGAGTTCGAAAAAGATAGCTTAGGTCACCTGAAAATGCGTGATGTAACAGATGAAGAAAGTGCTAACCGTCTTAACTATCAGAAAGGCGATGTAATCAACTACCTCGATGGTGATTCTCTCTCCCAGGTAGAATATGGTTACGGTATCACTTCTCTCATCAACGATAAATCACACGTGGTGAAAGGCGGTAGCTGGAACGACCGTGCTTACTGGCTTTCCCCTGGTACACGCCGTTACATGCAGGAAGATATGGCTACTAATACCGTTGGTTTCCGTTGCGCTATGGACCGTGTAGGTAGTCCGGAAGGTAACAAGTTTAAAACCGGTAATCTGTTTAAGAAACAACGCCAGAAAAGATAATACTTAGTATAAGAAATAAAAAAGAGCGAAGATGATATCATCTTCGCTCTTTTTTTATCGCCTTTATCAACGGGTTATTTCCACAGTTCCAGGATTTCTTCCGTATGATTTTTAGTGTCCGGCTTTTTGATGATATGTGCAATCACGCCTTTTTCATCAATCAGAAAAGTGGTGCGATGAGTACCATCGTATACTCTTCCCATCATTTGTTTTTCGCCCCACACACCGTATTGGTTCACAATCTCCCTATCTTCATCGGCCAGTAAGGTAAATGGCAGCTCATATTTTTCAATGAATTTCTGGTGGCTTTGTTCGCTATCAGTGCTCACACCCACTACCACATATCCTTTTTTCAACAAGGAGGTATAGTTATCGCGCAGATTGCATGCCTGGGTAGTACATCCCGGTGTCATATCTTTCGGATAAAAATATAATACCACGCGCTTTCCTTTAAAATCTGCCAGGGATACAGTTTTGCCATGCTGATCTTTTCCTTTAAAAACGGGGGCTTTATCGCCTTCTTTCAAGTTTCCCACCATATATAAGAGTTTAGGTTTCCAGAGATCAATTATCTTTTAAAAGACAAACGGTAAGTGCCTTCATTTCCGGCCACATCGGTCACTTTCATCACCAGTACATGCGTTCCTGGCTGACAATGCTCATCAAACGTATAGGTAAGCACGTTACCTCTGCGTGAAAACAGCAGCCATTTACCATCCAGCTCTGCGCGGTAGCGTTGAATACCGCTGGCGTCGTTCATGGCAAAGGCAATCTTCGCTGCTTTGGCGAGGTTAGCGCCAGGCTTCACGCCCAGTGGCGTTACCTTGGGCGCAATCGTATCCACTTCCAGGTGGAAGTTGCCAAAGTCGCGGAAAGTGCCTTTATACCAGCCATTTTCCAACGTGGTACCGGAAGTGCTGCTTCCCATACCTTCCCGCACCATTACCACTTTTGATTGCAGTTGGTCTGGTACTGGCCTGGATGAGCGCATACGTACACCAAAGAAATCGTGTATGGGTACCAATGGCGTATGCAGATGGAAAATATTGGAATAGGCCCGGGGGCTTGTTGCCGGTGTTTCCAGGTAGTTGAAACAAATTTTATCGTAGAGCGCGTCCTCATCCAGGTAAAACTCTACCTGGTTGTTTTCAAATATGTTCCGGGAATCGGGGTACATCGTGTTGGCGCAAGGTTTCTCTGCCGGCTCCGGGCCGCCTTGCTGTAAAGCTAGTTTCACGGTGGAGGTATTACCATATGCATCTCTCACCAACAGCTTCACATCATGTACTGCGCCATCTTCCAGTGAAATGGTACCATCTCCCTTTACATCGTGATAGATATCCAGTTTGTTGCCAGGCAGGGAAAAGAGCAGCTGGTAGTATGGACCTCCACCTTTCTTTATTTTATAATCGATATGTGCATTCAGGTAACGGGTTTCATCGTAACCAATATTATCCAGCTGGAAGTCGATATCCGGCTCATTGCGCTGGTAAAGGGTTACCTCATAAATACCGTAAATATTGCCGCTATTCATGCGATCTACCGCGCTAATGCCCAATGCTGCTTTGTTGGCGTTAATTTTAATCACAGGTTGCGCCGTTACATACTCGCCGCCTGCTTTCTTTACAGCCACGGTAACAGGCTGTTGTTCATAGATACTTTTCTCCCGATCGTACACAGCAATGCGGTATACGTCGGGGGCATGCGTATCTGCAATATCAAAGCCGAACAGCAGCGGGTTTAGCGGTTTTTCGGTTTGGGTATTCCTGATTTCAAAATGGAGATGCGGACCAGCCGAACCTCCGGTGTTACCGCTCCAGGCCACAAAATCGCCTTTCTTTACCGGAAACATACCGGCCGGGATAGCAAGGTCGCTGGCCCAGCTTTCGGCCTGGTACTGCTGCTTTTTCACGTACTGCTGCAGGGCAGGGAAAAAGGCGTTCAGGTGAGCGTATACCGTCGTATAACCATTAGGGTGAGTAATGTATAATACATTACCAAACCCGGTATGTGAAACACCGATACGACTTACGTATCCATCTGCTGCCGCATGGACTGGCAGGTTTTCCTTTTGTTGGGTTTTGATATCCATTCCCGAATGGAAGTGGTTAGGTCGCAGTTCTCCAAAGTTACCAGCCAGTTCAATGGGAATATTCAAAGGATTTCTGAAATAGCCCTGCGGGTAGTCTTTTACCGGAATAGATTGCGCCTGTATCAGTTGCGGTAGCAAACAAAATAGGCCGATGACTCTCTTCATAATACGCAAATGTAGGAAAAAGAGAAAAGGTTATGTGTCCCTCACACTTACCAATTACCGCCAGCGGGCGAAGCGGCTTGCTGCTGCTGTATATGCGGGAGCTTTATACTTTATCCTCTTTTTATAGTACATTAGTTGCCGCAAAACGTGCAAGCATACATGTCTATCCAGGTATCAGAACTCAGTAAAGTATACGGCGAACAACGGGCGGTAGATGCCATTTCCTTCACGCTCAAAAAGGGGGAAATCACCGGCTTCCTGGGGCCGAACGGCGCGGGAAAATCTACCACCATGAAAATGATCACCGGCTTTTTGCCACCTACCAGCGGGAAAGCCAGTGTATGTGGATTTGATATTGTTACCGAATCGCTGGAAGTACGTAAAAGAGTAGGTTACCTGCCAGAGTCCAATCCCCTGTATTACGATATGTATGTCAGGGAATTCCTGGAATTCGTGGCGGGCATCCATCAGCTGGGGAAAGCAGGTGCACAGCGGATTACGGAGGTAATCGGGTTAACAGGGCTCCAGCCGGAGCAACATAAGAAAATCGGGGCTTTATCCAATGGGTATAAACAACGGGTAGGGCTGGCACAGGCGCTCTTGCATGATCCGGAGGTGCTGATACTGGATGAACCCACCACCGGGCTGGATCCTAACCAGCTGGCAGATATCCGCCAGCTGATCAAAGAGCTGGGCGCCAACAAGACGGTGATCCTCTCTACCCACATTATGCAGGAGGTAGAAGCCCTCTGCGACCGGGTTATTATCATCAATAAAGGGAAAATTATTGCCGATGACAAGTTATCCCTGTTACAGCAGCAAAATGGCTCCCAGGGTTATTTAATGGTTACATTTGGCGAGCCCGTTACGGAAGCCGAACTGATGACGATAAGCGGTATTAGCCGCGTGGTGGCCAGGGAAGACCATAGCTGGCAGTTATTTACCGGGGAGGTGGACGAAGCGAGAAAAAACCTCTTACAATTTGCTTTGATTAATAACCGGAACATACTTTCTTTGCAGAGCAATTCACAAAGCCTGGAAACTATATTCCGGGAACTGACAAAAAGTGCTTAGCTCTTGGTCGCTTTTAGCCCTGGTTTTACTCGCCCGCTAAAGCGCTAAGCGCTGAGAAACAAATAAATAGCTAACAATAACAACTTTCGAATTATGAGTACTATTTCAGAAATCCACGCCAGGCAGATCCTCGACAGCCGCGGTAATCCTACAATTGAGGTTGATGTAACCACCGAAGACGGACATTTTGGCCGTGCAGCAGTACCATCCGGTGCTTCCACCGGTAAGCACGAAGCGGTAGAGCTGCGTGACAACGATAAGGCTGTTTACATGGGCAAAGGCGTATTACAGGCTGTAAGCAACGTAAATGATATTATTGCTGAAGAACTGATTGGCTGGGAAGTAACAGATCAGGCTGGTATCGACAAAATGCTGATCCAGCTGGATGGTACTCCTAATAAAGCTAAACTGGGTGCTAACGCTACCCTGGCGGTGAGCATGGCAGTAGCCAAAGCTGCTGCTGAAGAAAGCAACCAGCCACTTTACCGTTACCTCGGTGGTGTAAACGCTTTCACCCTGCCTATTCCTTTAATGAACATCATCAACGGTGGTGCTCACGCAGATAATAAAATCGACTTCCAGGAATTCATGATCGTACCAGTAGGTGCTCCTTCTTTCTCTGAAGGTTTACGCTGGGGCGTGGAAATTTTCCACCACCTGAAATCTGTACTGAAGAAGAAAGGATACAGCACCAACGTAGGTGATGAAGGTGGCTTTGCTCCTGAAATCCAGAGCAACGAAGAAGCTATCGAAACTGTACTGGAAGCTATCAAAGCCGCTGGTTACGAACCCGGTACCCAGGTGGCTATCGCCCTGGATGCTGCCAGCAGCGAAATGTACGACGAAGCTACCAAGAGCTACAAATTCTACAAGAGCTCCCAGAAAGTAATCAGCAGCGATGAAATGGTGGCTTACTGGACTGAATGGGTAAATAAATATCCTATCGTTTCTATCGAAGACGGGATGGCAGAAGATGACTGGGATGGCTGGAAAAAACTGACCGATGCCGTAGGCAAACGCGTACAGCTGGTAGGTGATGATCTGTTCGTTACCAATGTACTGCGCCTGAAAGAAGGTATCGATAAAGGTATTGCCAACAGTATTCTGGTCAAAGTAAACCAGATCGGTACTGTTACTGAAACCATCGATGCGGTTAACATGGCACACAAAGCTGGTTATACTTCTATCATGAGTCACCGTTCCGGCGAAACTGAAGATACTACTATTGCTGACCTCGCTGTTGCATTGAACTGCGGTCAGATCAAAACCGGTTCCGCTTCCCGTACCGACCGTATGGCGAAATATAACCAGTTACTGCGTATCGAAGAAGCACTGGGCGAAGTAGCGATCTATCCTACTAACGCTATCGGTGTTAAAAAATAATCCTCCGGGAGAATCATATTACGAATTACAAAGGGCGTATTACTGTAAATACGTCATTTGTAATTCGTAATTCTTTAGTAAATTGCCTTATGTCCAGGTTTAAATTCATAAAAGTGCCCGCTTTCCTGAAGAACAAGTTCTTCATAGCATTCACGGCATTTGTTATCTGGATATCCTTCCTGGACAAGACCAACCTCATGTCGCAGTACCAGTTCCAGTCAGAGGTAAATAAACTGGAAGACCAGAAAGCTTTTTTTATCCAGGAAATCAAACAAACCCGGGAAGAACAACAGGAACTCCTTTCCAGCCCGGAAAAACTGGAAAAATTTGCCCGCGAGAAATATTATATGAAAAAAGATAATGAAGACCTTTTCATTATCACCCCTGCCCCACAACAATAGCCCTGGCGCTCTCTTGCATTTCTTAAAAATTTATCTTAAATTAACAATAGATTCCTCTTTATCTCCGTTATAAAATAGAACCTATTCTTTTTACTAAAACAATAATGCATGAGTAATTTTACACTTTCTGTACTGTCTACCCTGTGTCTTGTTACAAAAAGCGATCTTAAACATCACCAGGAGGAACTTTCCTTAACCCAGGAAGAACAAGCCCGCTTTAAAGACACGGCAGCAGCACTGAATACAGTATGCTATACGCCACGACCAGCTACCCTCCAGCTGATCTTTGATTATGCCAACAACAAGCAAACTGAAAAAAAGTAGCCCGCTGCTTACTTTTTTCATTTTTCCTATCTTTAGGGCATGACTCA
This sequence comes from Chitinophaga eiseniae, assembly GCF_012641265.1. Lineage (GTDB taxonomy): Bacteria > Bacteroidota > Bacteroidia > Chitinophagales > Chitinophagaceae > Chitinophaga > Chitinophaga eiseniae_A. The sequence goes on from NZ_JABAHZ010000002.1 coordinate 72,824, forward strand.
AAAAGAGCGCTATGCGTTTGTTCTCAAGTACTTTGAGGAACATGCGCCCAATGCCGAAACAGAACTGATCTACGACAATCCATACCAATTACTGGTAGCTGTTATCCTGTCTGCGCAATGCACAGATAAACGCGTGAATATGACCACCCCGGCCATCTTTGAGCAATACCCGGATGTATACGCCCTGAGTAAAGCCACTTTTGATGATCTGTTCCCGCTCATCCGCAGTATCAGCTATCCCAATAATAAGACAAAACACCTGATAGGCATGGCCAACATGGTGGTGGACGACTTTAACGGGGAAATCCCCGCCACAGTAGCAGAACTGGTGAAATTACCAGGCGTAGGGCGCAAAACCGCCAATGTTATTACTTCTGTAGTACACCAACAACCCAATATGGCCGTAGATACCCACGTATTCCGGGTATCGGCCCGCATTGGCCTCACCACCAACGCCAAAACGCCTCTACAGACCGAACTGCAACTGCTAAAACATATACCTAAAGAAAAAGTACATATTGCCCACCATTGGCTCATTTTGCATGGCCGTTACATTTGCGTGGCCAGGAGTCCCAAATGCGGAGAATGCGGACTACGCCCGGCCTGTAAGTATTACGCCAAACTTATAAAAGCCAGTTAATCATGCGTCCATTCCTGACCGCTGCCTGGAGAAAGCTGTTAATGATCAATTTTGAAACTGATCCGGCAGTGCTTCGTCATTGGCTGCCGGCACATACGGAACTCGATACCTGGAATAACACCCACTATATCAGCCTGGTAGGATTTCTCTTCGAAAATACCCGGGTAAAAGGCTTCAGTTTGCCAGGCCATCGTACTTTTGAAGAGGTCAACCTTCGCTTCTACGTTCGTTATAAAGAAAACGGTAACTGGAAAAGAGGGGTGGTATTTGTAAAAGAGCTGGTTCCAAAACCACTTATCACCCTGGTAGCCAACACTATTTACCGCGAAAGGTATGCTACCCATGAAATGAGCCATAGCTGGCAATACCCGGATGCACACACCCTCGAAGTGAACTACCGGTGGAAGGTAGCAAATGAATGGAACCATTTATCCGCCAAGGCGTTGCAGGCCACGCAACCGATACTACCTGGCAGTGAAGCCGAATTTATTACCGAACATTACTGGGGATATACCCAGCTGAACGCACATACTACCAGCGAGTACCAGGTTACACATCCTCAATGGGAAATTCATCCGGTGACCGATTTTGATTATCATTGCAATGTCTGTGCTTTGTATGGCAGCAGTTTTGAGCCCATGTTGCAGCAACAACCGCTCAGTGCCTTGCTGGCGGTGGGTTCAGATATAGCCGTAATGCCTGGCAAAACCATCCGGCAGGGTACTCTGTAAACAACAAAAGTTTCTTTTAGCCGTCATTAATTTCAGCTATAACTATCATTTTTTATTTATCTTAAACAGTTCATTAAGATTCAATAAATTAAGTATTAGTCGTTATGAGATTAGCTGTTAGGGTACAACTATCGTTTATGATGTTCCTCGAATTCTTTATCTGGGGAGCCTGGTTTGTTACATTGGGCACTTTCGTGCTGAAGAATCTGCAAGGCACCACCGACAGCCAGGTGGGAGTGGCATTTCTGACCCAGTCTATTGGTGCGGTGATAGCCCCGTTCATTGTAGGTATTATTGCCGATCGTTTTATTTCCGCACAAATTATCCTGGGCGTCATCCATCTGCTGGGAGCTGCGCTGTTGTGGACCTGTTCCGGCATGACTAGCTTCGATAGTTTTTACCCGTTGCTGCTGGCGTATATGATCCTCTACATGCCTACACTGGCGCTGGTAAATTCTATTTCCTTCCGGCAAATGAGTGATCCCAGCAAGGAGTTTTCTTTTATTCGTGTATTCGGTACCGTAGGCTGGATCATTGCAGGCCTGTTGATCGGTTGGCTGAACTGGGAAAAAACCAATTCACTCGACCTCACCTTTAAAATGGCCACAGCAGCATCTGTATTATTGGGGGTGTTCAGCTTTACCCTGCCCAAAACGCCACCAGCAAAGAAAGGCACGGAAATTTCTGTCAGGGAAATCCTGGGACTGGATGCTATTCGCATGTTGAAAAACCGTTCTTACCTATTGTTTTTCCTGTCCTCTATCGCCATCTGTATCCCGCTGGCATTCTATTATAATTTCACCAACCCATTTTTGAATGAGATAGGCATGAATGCCGCTGCCGGCAAGCAATCTATGGGTCAAATGTCGGAGTTCCTGTTTATGTTGGTAATGCCCCTGTTCTTTGCGCGCCTGGGCGTAAAGAAGATGCTGGGATTAGGTATGCTGGCCTGGGTAATCCGGTATACCCTGTTTGCCTATGGAAATATTGATGCCAATTACTGGATGCTGATTGCAGGTATTGTGCTCCATGGCATCTGTTATGATTTCTTCTTTGTAACCGGTCAGATTTATACAGATAAAATAGCGGGAGAAGAATTCAAGAGCTCTGCCCAGGGTTTTGTAACGCTGGCCACTTACGGCGTAGGTATGCTGATCGGATTTTTAATTTCCGGTCCTATCGTGGAGTCTTATAAAACAGCTAATGGCCATAACTGGCAGCATATCTGGCTAATTCCTGCGGGTATTGCCGCAGTGGTACTGGTGCTGTTTATGTTATTTTTCAGAGATAGTAAGCAAAGTAAGGAGGCTCATTAATATTCATTGATTTCTATAAAAGCAAAAGGGTTATGCGATCACATAACCCTTTTGCTTTTATAGAGATGCTTTGTATTTAACTCACTTTTACGAAGATGGCTTTACCAAAGGAATGGTTTACTTCTACCAGTACCAGTGTACCGTTTTCATATTTATATACGTTCTTTCTTCCTTCGGGTAATATGAGTTCATACATGCCCCCACCTATTGACTTCACCGGCAGAAATAGCCCGAGTGTTTCGGAGAAGACCCGGCTCAGCTGCTTGGGCTCCGCAAAATAGAGATCTGCCACGCAGGCTTCTATTTCGGCATTGTCCAGCGTTGACTTTTCACCATTGACTATAATCGTATATTCTTTCCCGTTACGACGGGTAAGTGTTTGCTTATCTTCCCCATTTTTAGTGATCCGGGAAGATTTGGCCGTATTGAGCACGTTGTTACTGTATTCATTTACGATGTCGCTGTTTACCTTAGACAACATCACTTGTATACGTGTTTTGATAACGATGCTTTTTGTTTGCCCGTTTACTTTCCTGTTAGCTTCTATGGTGCCGACTGCATGGTTAGCTACGCGTACTTCGAAAGTATTGGTTTGTGCATATGCCTGCGCATACAGTACAGCTGATGTTATAACGGTAAACAATACACGAAAAAGGTTATTCATAATACCTGGCTTGATCAAAAAATATTTTTTATAGAGATAGGTAGCTGTAAATCCTCTCCCCATATAGGAAAATACAAAAAATCCTGTCACGATAGACAGGATTTTTTATTGTGTGCCATAAATAATATCTGGTGACTGGCAGACTAAGCCAGCATTTCTTTGATCTTGGTAACCAGTTCGCCTTTAGTGATGGGTACGCCCATGATCTTATTATAACCATGTGCATCGATCAGAAACTGGTCGCGGATAATTTTGATCAATTGACCGTTATTGATTTCCGGAATCAGCACTTTATCGTAGCTGTGCAGAATTTCGCCGAGGTTCTTCGGGAAGGGGCGGATATGGCGGATGTGTACATGCGCCACTTCGTGTCCTTCGGCCAGCAGGTCCAGTACGGCACTCTTGATAGCGCCGTAGGTTGATCCCCAGCCGAGTACGAGCACTTTACCTTTTTCCGGACCCAGCTCTATCTTCTGCAGTGGAATATGTTCTGCTATTTTATCAACTTTCTCCTGGCGAATTTTCACCATTAGCTGGTGATTTTCCGGATCGTAGCTTACGTTACCAGTGATATTTTGCTTTTCGAGTCCACCGATACGGTGTTCCAGGCCGGGAGTGCCGGGCACGGCCCAGGGTCGTACCAGGTTTTCATCGCGGTGGTAAGGCAGGAATTGCTCCTCTCCTTCCTCCAGTCCTTTCTTAAACTTCACTGCAATCTGCGGCAGATCGGCTGCTTTAGGGAAGCGCCAGGGTTCTGAACCGTTGGCAATGTATCCATCGCTGAGGAAGATAACCGGTGTCATGTGTTGCACTGCGATACGAAATGCTTCAAAAACGGCGTCGAAGCAATCTGCTGGTGTAGAAGCCGAGATCACCGGCATCGGACATTCGCCGTTACGGCCATAATAAGCCTGTAAAAGGTCGGATTGTTCCGTTTTGGTAGGTAGGCCGGTAGAAGGTCCTCCACGTTGAATGTCAACAATTAAAAGCGGAATTTCGAGCATTACCGCCAAACCCATGGCTTCGCCTTTCAGTGCCATACCCGGACCGGAAGTAGTGGTAATTCCCATATGTCCGCCATAGGAAGCGCCGATAGCGGAAGTAATACCGGCTATTTCGTCTTCCGCCTGGAAGGTACGGATACCAAAATTCTTGAAGCGGCTCAATTCGTGCAGGATATCGGAAGCCGGTGTAATGGGGTAAGTACCCAGGAACAGTGGCAGATCAGCTTTCTGTGAAGCGGCTACGAGGCCGTAGGCCAGCGCCGTGTTACCGGTAATACTGCGGTAGGTGCCGGGTTCCATGCGGGCTTTTTCCACGCGATAGCGGGTGGTAAAGGCTTCTACGGTGTCGGCAAAGTTATAGCCGGCATGCAGCACTTTCAGGTTGCTTTCCAGTATTTCTGGTTTTTTTCCGAATTTCTCTTTGAGGAACGTTTCGGTATTTTCCATGTTACGGTCGTACAGCCAGTAGAGGAAGCCCAGTACAAACATGTTTTTGGCCCGGTCTTTCTCTTTCATGCCGAGGGAAGAATCTTTCAGGGCTTCCCTGGTCATTTTGGTAACGTCCATGGTATGCAGCTGGTAAGCTGCCAGTGAACCATCTTCCAGGGGATTTACTCCTTCCGGATAGTTGGCGAGACGGAGGTTTTTAGCATCAAAGCCATCAGTATTGGCCAGGATGATGCCTCCTTTTTTGAGTCCCTTGAGGTTAGCCTTCAACGCAGCCGCATTCATGGCTACGAGCACATCGCAGGCATCTCCAGGGGTGAATATCCTGTTAGATGAAAAATGTAGCTGGAAACCACTCACACCTGGTAAGGTTCCTATTGGGGCACGTATTTCGGCCGGAAAATCCGGGAATGTGCTGAGGTCATTACCAAATAAAGCGGTATTATTTGAAAACTGGGTACCTGTTAACTGCATCCCATCTCCACTGTCACCCGCAAATTTTATCACTACATCCTCCAGCTGTTGAATCGAAGTATTAGGCATCTATTTATTCTTTTAAAGGTATTCTTTATTTAAAGATGTAAATTTAGGTAATCGGCCGGTGTTATTGTGCTATGAGGCAATATTATTCCCGATCCGATTACAAAAGTACACAACTTTAGTAGACTATTATGGCTTAAAGCCGGGCCGCTCATTACTTATTGTTATGGGTGATAACATGAAGTTATTGGTTATAAAAATGCTAATTTTGGCCGGATTTGAGGGATATAAACGCCCTGGTATTAAATCAAATCGTATTTTTAACCCATAAATTTAAACTATACTTTATGGCACTATTTCAATCGAATAACCCTGTACTGAAACAAAGTGTGTTTGACAAAGCTCCTCATATGGTGGGAGAAACCATGACTATCCGTGGTACTGTTAACAAAATGTCCTTTATGTTGCTGTTATTGATGGCAGCGGCAGTTTTTTCCTGGGGTCAATTTTTCAGAAACGGCAGCTCGGTGATGCCGCTGGCTATAGGTGGCGCTATTGGTGGTTTTATACTTGCCATGGTGATTATTTTCAAAAAAGAATGGGCTGGTTACCTGGCTCCTGCCTATGCGTTGGCAGAAGGATTATTCCTGGGTGCTATCTCCGCAATTTTTGAAGCCCAATGGCACGGTATCGTGTTACAGGCGGTTGGACTTACCTTTGGTACTTTTATCGCCATGCTGGTATTGTACCGCACGGGAGTTATCCGGGCAACAGAACGTTTTAAAGCTATTGTAATGACTGCTACCCTGGGTATTGCTGTTTTCTACCTGATAGCCCTGGTACTGCGTTTGTTTCATATTGAAATGCCGTTAATCCACAGCAGTGGTACTTTCGGTATTCTTTTTTCACTCGTTGTGGTGGGTATTGCAGCCCTGAACCTGATCCTCGACTTTGATATGATTGAACAGGGAGCTGCACAGGGTGCACCTAAATATTTTGAATGGTATGCTTCCTTCGGGTTAATGGTAACCCTGGTTTGGTTATACCTGGAAATATTGCGCCTGCTGAGTAAGTTGAACAGAAGATAATCACTTCTTCAATACACTTGAAAGCCGTCACCCACCAGGTGGCGGCTTTTTTATTTGCGGATAATCGATCCCGTTGTTTTGTTAATATCTTCCAAAAGATATGTTAAATGCAGGAGCTTGAAATATTATGGCACCGTAATTGCAAAATCGATCCATAACATCAGATACTTTACATCTTGAGGAGCAGGAAGCAAAGACTTTGAATAAGCCTACAACTGTTACTACCAGTGTAAATTAACTGAGAACGATATTCAACAAGAGCAATAGTTTGTTTTCATAGGGGTTAATCAAAAAGCCGGTTCCGTACGTCTGTACGGCCGGCTTATTTCTTTTATACGGATGATTATATCCCCTGCCCATTTCTCTCCTTTCTTATTTAGCCACTCCCGGGAAATTTAACTGCGCCATAGGGGTATCGCTGTTGGTATACGTCATTTTTTAAATCGACCCCTTAAAACAGCAATTATGAAGAAGCAATTTATTATCACATATACCAGTTTAAGTATCGGATGGCTACTATTAATGATAGTGATCTTCAGTATTATACTGTCCAGCTGCAACAAGGACAATATTTCCGGATCTGGCAATGTGGTGAAGGAAACCCGCAATGTGGGTGCATTCACCGACCTGGAGGTATCAGGGCCTTTTGAAGTACGGCTAATACAGGAAGGCAATGGCGCTGTGGAGATCCGTGCAGAAGACAATATTATTGGTGTAATAGAAACGGGTATCCACAACAACAGTTTGTTTGTGCGTTTGCGTAACCGGGTAAACCTGCGCCGTCATTTGCCCATAAAGATATATGTGCACAACTCCATTTTTCAGCGGGTGAAATTTGATGGCAGCGGTTCTTTAGATAATAAGGATACCATACATACTTCCCTTTTCAAGTATGAGCTAAACGGCAGCGGGGATGCCTCTCTGGTGCTGAATACAGGGGACCTGAACACCACTGTTAATGGGTCGGGGAATATTGGATTGAAAGGACTGGCTACTACCTTGAACAGTGAGATCAATGGGAGCGGGAAGATAGCAGCGATGAACCTGGAGGCGCAGAATGCGATTATTACCATCCGGGGTTCCGGCGATCATGCGGTGTATGTGCATAAAAACCTGGAGGCGAGGATTTATGGAAGCGGGAATATTTTCTACACCGGGGAAGCCAGTTTGATAGCCGATGTAAAAGGTTCCGGAAAAATTATCAAGCAATAATTTCGTATAGCCTACATAGTTATACTGTCTGTGTTTATAACGAAAAGGCCCCCGCATCTGCGGAGGCCTTTATTATTTGAGGATGGTTCCTTTATCAGGCGCCACCTAATTTGCATTTCTGCAGCACTTCCCATGATTTTCCGTTGTGACGGAGGAAGTAGAGGTTATTTACCTTAAAGGTAGCCTCGTATTCCTTGTTTTCATATTCGGGCCATGCTTTATTAAACTGGTCATCTTCCAGGTCTTTAAAGGCCACGGTAACGTGTGGTGTAAATCCTGTACGTGCCAGCATGGTACTGAAGCCAAATTCCTTACGCAGGAAGTTGATCAGTTGACGGTGCATAGCCGACATGGTTTCACTCTTTTCCACGTTGATGAAGAGTACACGGTTTTGTTTGTTCGGGAAAGTACCGAAGCCTTTCAGGGACACTTCAAAAGGAGCCTGTGTTTTGGCAAACTCTGTCAGTTCGTCGCAGAAAGCTTTTTCCAGTGCCGGATCAGCCGTGAAAGGTACCTGCAGGGTAATATGCGGCAACACTTTCAGTGCGTACATAGGACCGTATTGTTCTGCAAATTCCTGTTTGATCTTTATAATTTCTTTACCTACTTCTGCAGTTGGCAGGAGGGCGATAAAGTAAATTTTATTATCTGGTTTAGGTTCAAAGCGTTGAGGTCTTCCACCCTGTCTTGGGCTTCCGCCGCCGCGATTGAAGCCACCACCACCGCCACCGCGATTGTAGCCACCGCCACCGCCGCCACGGTTGTAACCACCGCCACCGCCGCCGCGATCGTAGCCACCGCCACCGCCGCCACGGTTGTAACCACCGCCGCCACCGCCGCGATCGTAGCCACCGCCACCACCGCCACGGTTGTAGCCACCGCCACCACCGCCGCGATCGTAACCGCCACCACCGCCACCGCGATTATAGCCGCCACCACCACCTTCACGGTTGTAGCCACCACCACCGCCTTCACGATTGTAGCCGCCACCACCTTCACGGTTGTAGCCACCGCCACCGCGATCGTAACCGCCACCACCGCCTTCACGATTGTAGCCGCCACCACCTTCACGGTTGTAACCACCGCCACCGCGATCGTAACCGCCACCACCGCCTTCACGGTTGTAGCCGCCACCACCTTCACGGTTGTAACCACCGCCGCCGCGATCATATCCGCCGCCGCCACGGTTGTAGCCACCACCACGATCGTAACCACCACCGCCGCCGCGGTCATACCCGCCGCCTTCACGGTTGTAGCCACCATCACGGTTATAGCCGCCATCACGATTGTAATCTGTACGCGGACGATATCCGCCTTCACGATTGTAACCAGAGCGCCCTTCAGAGCCGCCACTGTTGTAGTCGGGTTTGCCGCCTTCCCGCTCGTTGTTTAAGTTGGGTTTGTCATCGCCTTTCTCCTTATTGGGATCATTCTCTTTGTTGGTATCAGGAGAATAAGGCCTGCGGGGGCGTTCGTTTCTCTCAAAATTCATCTTACTTAATTAAGCGTTTGAAGCAATATTTGCTATGATTTCATAAAAATGAAATACGTCCTGATAGGAATTATACAGGGGTGCCGGTGATACCCTGATAACTCCAGGCTCTCTCCAGTCAACGATTATACCGGCATCGGTCATCCGTTGATGTATTTCTTTACCGCTGTTCATAAACAGCAAAGATAGTTGAGCGCCGCGTTCATTACAATTTTCCGGTGTTATAATCTGGAAGTTTATGCCTTTTAACTGTTGCAGCAGGAACGCAAGATAACCAGTCATTCCAATGCTTTTGCTAAGTAAAGCGCCGATACCGGCCGCTTCAAATAATTCCAGGGATGCTTTCAGGCTTACCATATTAAACACCTGAGCGGTGCTTTGTTGCCATCCTTCAGCTTCTTTTTTAGGCACAAACCCCTTTTCCATTTTAAAACGTGCACTCTCTTCATTGCCCCACCAGCCTCCTAATCTAAGAAAATCACGGTTGCTGGCATGTTTCTCATGCACAAATGCGCCTCCTACCGCGCCAGGACCGCCATTCAGGTACTTATAAGAGCACCAAACGGCAAAATCTACGTCCCAATTGTGCAATTCTACCGGTATATTTCCAGCTACATGTGCCAGGTCGAAACCTGCGTAAGCACCTGCCTCGTGAGCAGCAGCTGTTATAGCGGGGATATCAAAAAACTGTCCGGTATAGTAATTTATACCTCCAAATAAAACCAGCGCTAAGCTATCACTTTCCCGGTTAATAATCTCCAAAATATCTTCTAATCTTATCAAACTTTCTCCTGGTCGGGGAGAAACTTCTATCACTGCACTTTCCGGGTCAAATCCAAAGAACTTTACCTGCGTTTCAACTGCGTATTGGTCACTCGGAAATGCTCCTGCTTCCATTAACACTTTAAACCGCTGTTTGTTTGGCCGGTAAAAACTTAACATCATTAAATGCAGGTTCACCGTCAGCGTATTCATTACCGTCAACTCCTGCTGGCTGGCTCCTAATAAGCCCATCAACGGTTTACTGCAGTATTGCTGATAATATAACCAGGGATTTTTAGCCTTCCAATAACCCTCCACCGCACATTGCTGCCAATCCGCCAGTTCCTGTTCTATAGCCACCTTCACGTTCTTAGGTTGTAATCCGAGCGAGTTACCACATAAATAAATCGCATCCTTCCCGTTACGCTGTGGAAAATAAAATTGATCTCTGAATTTATGTAGAGGATCCTGTTGGTCCCTTTCTCTGGCAAAAGCCAACGTCGCTACGTACTCCATGGTCTTCCAATCTTACGCCTTAGTTTTCTCTCTTAATGGCGGTACTTTGGTTTTGTCAAGTTATCCCCTATACTATTATTGTAATATATCTATCTCTCATTACAGGCTAAATGGCCTAACCAACTATTTAAAACAGACTGTCTCTTAATATTTTATTGCTTAATTATCATATGGCATATAAGGCTAAGGCTGTATATGGCTAGTAACGTGTCAATTGTCTGTGGGTCAAAAGTAATAAAGGCTATTCAAATGCCACTCATTCCAAATGTTAAAATTTGTTAATGAGAAGAAAAATCTATTTCCAGCCCGAATATACAAAAAAAATCCGTCCCGAAGAATCGGGACGGAGACTGTTAACCTACAACTGTTACACTGTATTGAAAAAAAACTTAATTCACAGAGATGCCATCTACCTTTTTCTTACCCCGTATTTCCTCTACGGTAGCTTCAGGCTCAGGGAAGAAACGATAGGGCTTGGGCGACAGATACTTAGGATCATGCATCTTCCTCACTTCATCGCGCTTCATAAATATCTTCATCACCAGCACCAGGAAAGGCACATATTTAAGCCACCGGGGCAGGTTATACCGATCCAGCACATCGATAGACCGTTTGTTCATCGCATACATCACCGGTACCAGGATCAGGGTCAGGAACGTGGCAAACACGAGCCCGAATACCATGGTCCAGGCTAAAGGTCCCCAGAATGCCACGTTATCTCCCCCAAAGAAAATATGCGGATTAAACTCGCTGAACAGGGAAGCAAAGTCAATATTAAAGCCCACGGCCAAAGGAATCAGTCCCAATATAGCCGCTATAGCGGTCAATATTACCGGCGTCATACGGGTTTTACCCGCTTCCACTACCGCATCATATACCGGCATATTCTGCTGGATCAGCAAATCGGTAAACTCTACCAACACGATACCATTACGTACCACAATGCCTGCCAGGGCCATAATACCTACCCCGGTCATTACAATGGAAATGCTCATCTTAAAGATGGAGAACCCAAGGAATACCCCTATGATACTGAATAATATTTCCATAAAAATGACCATCGGACGGCCAATCGAGTTAAACTGGGTTACCATGATCATTAAAATCAATCCAAAAGCCCCCAGCATCGCCATCATCAGGAAGTTCATGGTTTCCTGCTGGTCTTCCTGCTCCCCGGTCATCTTAATCAATACGGAAGCCGGGTGACTGAAATCATGCAGCGATGTTTCGATATGCTGCACTACTTCATTGGCATTAAAGCCGGTCAACACGTTGGAATACAACGTAATCACCCTTTTCTGGTCAATACGTTTGATACCCGCATAGGTATTGGAATAGTGGATATCCGCTACTGCCGACAAAGGTACCTGGCGAACCACGCCTCCCATATTCATATCCCGGTATACCAGGTTCAGGTTCATCAGGTTATTAATATTATTACGCTGATCTTCCCTCAATCGTACCATGATCTTGTATTCGTCTTTCGCATCACGGATCTTGGAGGCTTCAAACCCGAACAAGGCCGTACGCAAAGCCCCTCCGATCTGGCGGGTAGAGATTCCCTGGGCATTGGCCCGTTCCCGGTCGATGTTCACCACGATTTCCGGTTTATTGGCTTCGAAATCGCTTTTCAGCTCTTCCACCCCACCAATCTGCAGGGAATCGAGGTAACGTTTAAGCCGGAACGACGTGCTGGTGAGCTCATCGAAGTTATCGCCACTGATTTCAATATTGATCGGCTTACCGGTTGGCGGTCCGCCCTGCTCCTGCTCTACCGTGATATTCGTTCCAGGTATACCCTTTACCGCTTCACGGATCTTGTCCAGGTATTGTACGGTGGATTGCCCGTTCCTGGCACTAAATTCCACGAAGGCAACGGTTACCTTACCTTTCTGCGGCTGTACGCTCAGGTCCATCTGGGAAGGATCTCCGGCGCCTTTAGCCACATTGGAAATAATAGATTCAACGATCGGGTTCTTAGCACCTACCACTTTGGTAATGCGGCTTTCCACGATACTGGTAATGGAATCTGTATATTTCTGGTCGGTACCATTTGGTAATTCTATATAGGTATAAATGAAGTTAGGATCGGCCTGCGGGAAGAATACCACTTTCGGATTTCGTATAGCTGTTAGCATAATACTGAAAATCAGCAATCCGAAAGTAGCTATCACAATCCATACCGGGCGCCATCCCAATAAACACCATTTCAAAATACGTTTGTAGCGTTCCTGTACTCTGGGCCAGAAGTTGTGCTGGAAGCGGCGGGCCACGCCACCCAACCAGAAACGTTCCAGTACAATCAGCAGGTATACGAATATGACAAAGTTGCCTGTGCCCACGCTGCCATTGGCATATCCCATCAGGGCTATAAAGGCGAATACGCCGGAAAGAATAGCAAACTTCTTATCGAACCTGGGTTTAGGGTGATTTTCGCCTTCATGCCTATCCATGAAATCTACCGCAAATACCGGGTTAATGATATAAGCCACGATCAGGGAGGCTCCCAGCGTAGTGATGAGGGTTACCGGCAGGTAGAACATGAACTTACCGATTACCCCGGGCCAGAAAAGCAGGGGGAAGAACGGCGCCAGTACCGTGAGGGTACCCGAGAATACCGGCAGGAACACCTCTCCCGCCGCTATCTTGGCGGCTTTCACAATACCCAGATCCCTTCGTTCATTATAAATACGGTGTACGTTTTCTATCACCACAATCGCATCATCCACCACGATACCCAATGCCAGCAGGAACGAGAACAGAACCATCATGTTGAGCGTAAACCCATACATCGGCATCAGCAGGAATGCGATGAACATGGAGATAGGCACCGACAGGGCAACGAAGATCGCATTCACTGCCCCCATGAAGAACATGAGGATCACTGTTACCAGCAGGAATCCGATAATGATGGTATTAATCAGGTCGTGCAGGGTTACGCGGGTAGATTTCGACTGATCGGCCGTGACGGTCACTTCCAGGTTTTTAGGAAAGTAATTTTCCTTCATATCCTTGGTGATGGCCTGGATCTTATCAGATGCGTCGATCAGGTTTTTTCCGCTCTGTTTAATAACGTTGAGGGTAATTACGTTCTTTCCCCGGAGGCGGGCATAGCTTTCCTGTTCCAGGAAGCCGTCTACCACCGTAGCTACATCTTTCAGGTAAACGGTGGCGCCGGATTGTCCGCGTACAATGATATTCCCAATCTTGCCCGGGTCTTTATATTCACCTTTTACACTGAGCGTACGTTTCTGACCATCCATGGCCACGAGGCCACCGGAGATGGTAATGTTTTCGCCCTGTATAGCGCCAATAATATCGTCAAAGCTGATCTGGGCCGCATCCATCTTGTATTTATCCACATTGATCTGGATTTCGCGTTCCAGCTCACCTACCAGGTCCACACGGGTAATTTCATTGAGCGCTTCGATGCGGTCCTTCATATCATCTGCATACTTCTTCAGGGTTTGCAGATCGAAATCACCCGACAGGTTCACGTTCATGATGGGAATCTGCGATACGTCAATCTTCACGATCTGCGGTTCCTGGGTCAGGTTCTGTGGCAGATCTTTTTTAGCATCATCTACTTTTTCGCGTACCTGCTGACGGGCCGCTTCTATATCTTCATTGGCGTTGAACTCGATGGTGATAGCAGAGAAGTCCTGCATAGAAGTACTTTTGATCTTCTTTACACCGGAGATGCCGTTGAGTTGTTTTTCGATAGGTTTGGTTACCGTCGTTTCCATATCTTCCGGAGAAGTACCGGCGTTGATGGTGTTGATATAGAACTGCGGGAACACTACCTCAGGAAACTGTTCCTTTGGCAGGCTATTATAGGTAAGAATACCGGCAAGTGCAATGATAATGGTGGCAACGTATACGCTTACCTTGTTATCAATGGCCCAGCTGGTAGGCTTAAATTCTTTATGGAGATTATCTTGCATACACTTGGTTTTAGCCGTTATCGCCAGCTTTATAATTTAATCAGGTCGTTATCATTCAGCCCCTGAAAACCGGTAGTCACAATTTTATCACCGTTGGTCAACCCGCTTCTCACTTCTGCTTTATCGTTGTACGTGCGGCCCATTTCGATGTTTTTGCGTTGGGCGATCATCTTACCGTTGGTGTTCTGCGCTACGATTACGTATGGCTTTCCGGCGGTGTACTGGATAACGCTTACCGGGATCACAACTGCATTTTTAGCGGTGTAGTCAACAATCCGGATGTGCGCAATCATGTTAGGACGCAGTACATTATCGGGTTTCAGCGGTACTTCAATTTTGATGGTCCGGCTCAGCGGATCGATGGTCCGGGAGGCGAAGCCGATATTGCTCCGTATTTCCCGGTCAATATCCGGGAAGGCGATAATAACGGCATCTCCTGTTTTCAAAAAGCCGGCATAGGCTTCCGCCACGTTGGCGGTTACTTTCAGGTTGTTAGCATTTACCACGCGGAAGGCAGGTGTGCCCGGGGCAGCATTATCTCCTACTTTAGCGATCACCGCGTCTACAGTACCGCTGATAGGAGCAATGATGCGGGTTTGCGCCTGTTGGTCCTGGAGGGTGGCCATTTTCCTTTCCAGGCTTTCCTTTTGGTTTTTAGCGTTCAGGTATTGTACTTCAGAACCTATTTTCTGTGCCCAGAGGTTCTTTTGTTTTTCGAAGAGAGTATTAGCCAGGTCCATCTGGGTGCGGAGTTCGGCCATATTGGCTCTAAGTACCTGGTCGTCTACCTGTGCCAGTGTTTGTCCCTGGGCTACCTGTTGTCCTTCTCTTACGAGGATGCTGGTAATTACACCAGGTACGCGGGCAGAAACGTTTACGTTTTCACGGGCATCTACACTACCCTGTACATCGATATAATGTTCGAATAAGGTATCTTTTACTTCTGATACCGTTACATCTTTCATTTTGAGTACGGTATCTTTCACGCCTGCTTCTTTTTCAAGTGCGGCAATCTTCTTGTCGATATCTTCATTATACTTCACTTTCTCCTGCTTCAACTGTTGCAGTTTTGCTGCTTTATTCTCGCCACCACCACAGGAAGCCAGTACCAAAGCGAGGAAGGGAACCAGGAAAGAATATCTTGTTGTCATATGAGTTGTAGTGAATAGTGATTGTAATAATTAAGCTATAGTTTGCCGTATGATTTCAGCAGATCTATTTTTGCGACGATGGCGTTGAACAACGCGGTGAAATAGTTATTCTGCGCGGTGAGCAGATCATTTTCCGCAGTGGTCATCTCCAGGCTGGAACCTACGCCCTCCCTGTATTTCACCTGTGTGGTGTGGTACACGTCCTGTGCCAGTTGCATATTCTTTTCCTGTGCTTCCAGCGTCAATACGTTGTTGCGGAAAGTGGAGGAAGATTGTTCTCTTTCGAGATCGATTCCCAGCTTGGTATTTTCAATAGCTACTTCACTTTTCTTTACTGCCAGCCACGCCTGGTCTACCTGCCGTTTGCGCTGTAGCCCGGTGAAGATGGGAACAGACAGGTTCAGTCCTGTATTTACATACCCGTACCAAACCTGGCTCTGGAAGTAGTCGAATTTATCGCTGCCCCGGAGCGCACCGGTAGCGCCAAACAATTGCAGGGATGGCAGTGCTTTCATCTTATATCTTTTCAGATCATATTCATTCGCTTTCTTCTGGGTCTGGAGCAACTGGTATTCTATACGTTGGGAATAATCGAATTTGTCCATGTCCAGCACGTCGGCTACAATCTTTTCTGTAGAAAGTGTATCCGTTAACGTTATAGGCTGTTTCAACGGCATGCCCATCTGGTATTTCAGGGAGGCGGTACCAAGTTCAACCAGGTTGCGGAGTTTGGTTTGTTCCGTTTGCAGGTTGGTGTATTGTACTACCAGCCTGTCTACGTCCAGCTTTTCTGCCATCCCGTTTTTATAGATTTCTTTGGTTTCTCCGAGGATTTTTTCCAGGGAGGCAATATTTTCAGACAGAATAGCCAATGCTTTATTGGCGGAGAGTACATTATAATAGGCTTTGTATACGGTAGATTTTACATCTATTTCCGCTTTGGCGACGTTCTGCGCCACCAGTATTTCCAGTGTTTTGCGGGCCTGCAGGGCTACGAGTACGCTGGGATCGAAGAGTGTTTGGGTTACCCGGAGCTCACCCAGCAGGTTGTTTTTAAGCTGGAATGATACGGCAGTAAAGGAATCGACAGGAGAACCAAAGTTCCGGGTATTGAACAATTGTTTCTGAACGATTGGATTGTACTGATAGGAGCCGGTTCCTGCAACGGATGGCAGCGCCATGCCGGCCACCTCTTTGTTCTTGGCCAGCTGAATCAGTTCGTCCAGTTTAGCGGTTTTGACGGAGCTCTGGTTAGCCAGCGCATAGTCTACCGCTTGTTGGGCAGACAGGCTGATGGGCTCCGGGTTTACCTGCTGCTGGGCAATGGCGGCAGTACCCATAAACAGCAACCATCCGACAAAAGCCATACTGGTGAGCCTTTTGATTGATAGCATAGTATTATTTATTTTGCGATAGTTGTTTATATTTTTCAATAAGCTGGTATCCTTCCAGAGAAGCCACCCCGTATAAAAAATTTTCCAACAATACTTTCTGCACTTTCATCATATCATAGCCTGCGGGGAAGACTTCGGGTTGAAAACAAATCATGCAGGCATGGATCCGGTACTGTGTTAATATTTTAATGTCCAGGTCCGGGCGGTACACCTTTTCGCGGATACCTCTTTCCAGGTTTTCGCGGATCATGGTGGTAAGTGTATTATTCTGGTAGTCCAGGAACAGTTGATAGGCTTTTGAGTGAAACTTTTGCAGATCGAGGATAATAACCGGGTTCATGTTACGTATCCGGCGATCCAGCATGTCCATTACCAGGAACAGCTCCTGTATTGCATCTTTAGATTGCTCCCTGTCTGTAAAGCACTCTTCTTTCACCTGCACGATGAACCGGTCAATGGTTTGGGTCACCATATCATCTTTATCGGTGAAATGAGCATACAGTGTTTTTTTGGAGATGCCCATTCTTTCGGCGATATCGTCCATGGTGATAGAGCGGGTACCAAATTGACGAAACAGGCCAAAAGCCGTGTCCATGATGCGTTCCTGTACTTCCATACTTGTTTCAGGATAACCTTTGTTATGCTGCACAAAACTATGGAAACTTTCCAAACTTCCAAAGTTTCCAGTAATTATTTTTTACATGTAGTAACATTCATTTAAGCAGTGGTAGCTTTCAGCTTTGCGCTTTATTGTCTAATTTGCAGTCTAATCTTGAACCATGTCGCCAAAGCTTAGATTTAAAGTATTTGCATCGAGACTGTTGCGTTACTTCTTCCAGGGATTACTCATCCTGGCACCGATAGGGATTACGGCGTTAACCTTATACTGGGCTTTCGTTACCATCGACAATATAATACCCAAGGAGATCATCCCGGAGGATGCCTCCTTCAGTTTCCTGAAATACAAGGGAGTGGGATTTGCGTTGGTATTGCTGTTGATCGTTGTGGTGGGTTATCTTAGCTCCTCCTTTATTATCGGGCGGATCTTCGATCTGTTTGATCATTTACTGGAGCGTACTCCATTCATAAAATACATTTATACCTCCATCAAGGACGTTTTTGATGCTTTTGTGGGTGAGAAGAAAAAGTTTGATCACCCGGTATTGGTGCAGATTTACGGGATAGATGTGTGGGAAATGGGGTTCATTACCCAGAGCGATGTCAGCAGCCTGGGGCTGGAGGGCTATATGGCCGTGTATGTACCGCATGCGTATGCCATTACCGGTAAAGTTTTTATGGTCCCGAAAGAAAGGGTAAAACCGTTGACCAACATCTCTGCAGGCGAAGCGATGAAGTTTGCCGTAAGCGGAGGTGTAACAAATATTTAATTATTCCGGTATTCAACGGGTGGTGTTAAATAACGCGACCCGTTGGATATTGGGACTGGTAAAATAGCTATATTCGTGTACCCAAAAATATAGCTATATGTTAACCCAATCCCGTTTACGTATTACCGTAATCTTTAGTGTAATAATATTATCATATACCGATGCTGGTGCATGGGGCTTTTTCGCGCATCAGCGTATTAACCGGCTGGCGGTATTTTGCCTGCCGCCGGAGATGATGGTATTGTATAAGCCGCAGCTGGAGTACCTTACCACGCATGCCACTGACCCTGATAAGCGCCGGTATGCAGTAGCGGCGGAGGCGCCGCGGCATTTCATAGACATTGATTTGTTTGATACACCGCCGTATAACAATATCCCCAGGAACTGGGCTGATGCGGTAGCGCGGTACACGGCCGATACGCTGCGTCGCAATGGTATCTTACCCTGGCATCTTGAAAAGATGCTGGCTTTGCTCACTGCTGCGTTCCGCGACAGGGACCAGCAGCGCATCCTGCGTTTATCGGCCGAATTGGGCCATTACATGGCGGATGCGCATGTACCATTGCATGCCTGTTCCAATCATAATGGGCAGCTGACAGGGCAAACCGGCATCCACGGTTTGTGGGAGTCGCGTATCCCTGAGTTGCTGGCCGACGAGGAATTCAGCTACTGGGCCGGGAAAGCCATATATATCGCGGAGCCGCGGAAGTATATCTGGGACGTGATCCGGGTAAGCGGCATGGCGGCAGATACAGTGTTAAGATGCGAGAAGCAGCTGAGCCAGGCGTTTCCACCAGCCCGCCGGTTTGCTTATGAAAACCGGAATGGCGTGTTGGTACGCACTTATGCTGACGACTATACGAAAGCATATGCAAGGTCTATGGGAGACATGGTAGAGCGCCGCATGCGGCAGGCCATTGGCGCGGTAGCCGCTGCCTGGTATACCGCCTGGGTCAATGCAGGGCAGCCGTCCCTGCAGGCATTGAGCCATACAACCCTTACCCCATCGGAGTTACAGGCATTTGAACAGCTGCAACAGCAGTGGGGGAAAGGGAATTTAACCGTCAGAGAAGAGTAAGAGCGCTAAAATATTTATAGTAATTCTAAATAATTAGAAAAGAAATTTTATCTTTGCCCATACCATCTTTTAGCCTATCCTACACCACGCGCCTTACAGGTTTTAAAATACCCGTGCCGTTTTTTTTCCGTTTCCTTAGAAAAACCAAAACAAAGTGGAAAGATCAAAAAATGAATTTAATCTGAATCGCAACATGAAGGTGCATAATTTTAACGCAGGTCCTTCTGTATTACCCAACGAGGTATTGTACAAAGCCAGTAAAGCGCTGATTGACTTTGAAGGGTCAGGCATGTCGATACTGGAAATTGGTCACAGAACGGAACCGTTTATCGCGGTGATGGACGAGGCGCGCAACCTGGTGAGGGAATTGATGCAGCTTGATGACGACTTTGAGGTACTCTTCTTACATGGAGGAGCTACCACGCAGTTTATGCAGGTGCCTATGAATCTGCTGGAAAGCAGTGAAACAGCGGCGTATGTAGATACCGGCGTATGGTCCAACAAGGCCATCAAAGAAGCCAAAGTGTTTGGTTACGTTGATGTAGTAGCCAGCTCTAAAGAAAGCAACTACAATCACATTCCAAAGCAGTTCACCATTCCGCCGCAGGCCAGCTACCTGCACATCACTACCAACAATACCATTTATGGTAGCCAATGGCATTTGACCCCGGTGACCGACGTACCCCTGGTAGCTGATATGAGTAGCGACATCATGAGCCGCAGCATGGACTTTAACAAGTACTCGCTGATTTATGCCGGTGTACAGAAAAACATGGGCGCTGCCGGCGCTACCATGGTAGCCGTACGCAAGAGCATCCTGGGCAAAGTGAATTCCCGTAAGATACCCGGTATCATGGATTACCGCAATCATATTGAAAATGGTTCCATGCTCAACACCCCTCCCGTTTTTGCTGTATACATCAGCATGCTTACACTGCGCTGGCTGAAAGAACAGGGCGGTATTCCTGCCATTGAAAAAGTTAATGATAAAAAAGCAGCCTTGCTGTACGATGAAATTGACCATAATCCACTGTTCCGTGGCACCGTGGCAAAAGAAGACCGTAGCAAGATGAACGCCTGCTTTATTATGGATAAACCGGAAATGGAGGAAGAATTCCTGAAATTCTGTAAGAAAGAAGACATTGTTGGTATCAAAGGACACCGTCTCTCCGGCGGCTTCCGCGTATCGATGTATAATGCCCTGCCTTATGAAAGTGTAGAAGTGATGGTAGAAGCCATGAAATATTTCTCCCTGAAAAAGGCCTGATAAAAAATTAAGATATCTCTCTTTACGGAGTTGCGGATAGTTATTTTATAGATAACTCCCCGTAACTCCGTAATTCGTTAGGGATAAATCGTTATTTTTAATTATAACATTTACCCTCAAAAATTATATATCTATATCATGGCTATTATCAGACCATTTAATGGATTAAGACCCAAAGAAGCATTGGCCGCCCAGGTAGCAGCAAGACCTTACGACGTACTCAGTTCGGAAGAGGCCAGCATCGCTGCAGCCGGTAACCCGCATTCATATTATCATGTTTCTAAATCTGAAATAGATTTACCCGAAAATATTGATACCCATAGTCAGCAGGTATATGATAAGGCTGCAGAAAACCTCCACCGCCTGGTGCAGGAAGGTGTACTTTTCGCAGAAGCACAACCCGCCTATTATATCTATAAGCTGGTAATGAACGGTCGCGCACAAACCGGCCTGGTATGCGTTTCGGCTATAACCGATTACAACAACGGTATCATTAAAAAACATGAATTTACCCGGCCCGACAAAGAACTGGACCGGATCAATCATATTAAAACTACCAAGGCACAAACCGGGAACGTATTCCTGGCTTACAACGATGTACCGGAATTAAATGCCCTGATAGACCGCTGGCAGGAGCATAACAAGCCGGTATACGATTTCACTGCCGATGATGGCATCCAGCACACCGTTTGGGTGGTAAATACACCTTCAGCCGTTCAGGACATCACGACCCTCTTTGCGGAGAAAGTGCCTTGTACCTATATTGCTGACGGGCATCACCGCGCCGCCTCCGCCAGCCTGGTACAAAAAGAATTTGAAGCTGCCGGCAAAATCACTTCTATAGAAAATCCGGTCAACTACTTCCTCACCACCATATTCCCGGCCAGCCAGCTGGCTATCCTGGACTACAACCGGGTGGTAAAAGACCTCAACGGTTTGAGTAAAGAAGCCTTGTTGTCCCGGCTCGACTACGATTTCACGGTTGAAGAAATCGGTCATCTGCCACAACAGCCCACCATGCTGCATGAATTCAGCATGTACCTGGAAGGCAAATGGTACCGCCTCGTAGCCAAAGAGGGCACTTATACCACCGACCCAATTGGCATCCTGGATGTAACCATCCTTTCCAATAATATACTCGACAAACTGCTGGGCATCAAAGACCAGCGCACTGATAAACGCATCGACTTTGTAGGAGGCATCCGCGGACTCGGGGAATTGGTAAAACGTGTAGACAGCGGGGAAATGAAAGTAGCATTTGCCTTGTACCCCGTTACCATTCAGCAATTATTTGATATTGCCGACAGTGGCAATGTGATGCCGCCCAAAAGTACCTGGTTTGAGCCAAAGCTCCGCGATGGGCTCATCACTCATACTATTTAATGTCGTTTTAATATGGTTTTTAATATCGTTAGTCCCCCGCTTAGTGGGGGACATTTTTATTTTGCCCATATTCCCTCATTTATTCAAATTATCATTTATAATAATATAAAACTGGCATTTTCTTTGTCTACCTGCGGATCGATTGATTGGCGGCACATTACCCCATTTTCCTTACTTTTACAACAAACGACAGACAAGGAATGAATAAGCGGTCTTCTTTATTGAAAGCATTTATAGTTGCAGGAGTTTTATTTTCGCAGGTAGTAGTGGCGCAGGATGCCAAAGAGTTGTACAATACGGCCACCGGCTTTATACGTACCGGAGATTATTCCAATGCTATACTGGTGTTGAACCAGGCCTTACAATTGGAGCCGGACAATTTTGAATATAAAAAGCAGCTGGGCTTTACCTTTTACCTGAAAGGAGACCTTGTAAAAGCCAAGAGTGTGATAGAACCTTTGCTGAACAGCAAAGAAGCAGACGTACAGGTATTCCAGATAGCTGGTAATATTTTTATAGGGCGGGAAGAATGGAAAGTGGCGCAGCGCATCTATGAACGTGGTATCCGCAAATTCCCTAACAGCGGAGAGTTGTACAATGATAACGGCAATATGCAGATGAACTTCAAGATGTATGATGCCGCATTGAAGAGCTGGATTAAAGGTATTGAGCAGGATCCGGGATTTCCGGGCAACTACTACAATGCCACCAAAACATACAGCTACAGTAACAATCCGCTTTGGTGCATATTGTATGGCGAAACCTTCATGAATATGGAAAGTTTCACCACCCGTACTGCAGAAATCAGGAACATAGTATTAGAATCCTATAAAAAATTATTCAATGATCCATCGCTGTTTGAAAGCGCGCTGACCGACGATAAAAAGGGAAAAAGAGGTGGTGGCAGCGACTTCGCAGAGGCATATAAAGCCTGTATGGGCAAACAGATCAGCGTAGTAACGGGCGGAATAGATCCCGATGCTTTGATAATGGTACGTACCCGTTTTCTGCTGGACTGGTTTAATTTTTATGGTATGAAGTATCCGTATGCGCTCTTCGACTTTCAGCGTAACCTGTTGCAGGAAGGTCTGTTTGAGTCTTACAACCAGTGGTTATTTGGCCCTGCTTCAAATCAGGCCAACTATAAAGCCTGGGTAGGACTACACAAACAGGATTACGATGCCTTCCAGAAGTTTCAACGCAGCTCCCCATTAAAGCCAAGACCGGATGAGTATTACAACGATGGGAAGTTTACGCTGATTAATTCGGGGTACTAGTATTTGGATATTTTTTGGATTTACCCGTATAGTCATTTAGTTGCTGTAGCAACTGAATGACTAAATCCGTAAATTGTAAATCTCAAAATCTGAATATGCTCGTTACCAAACACCAAAACACCATCAACAACGCGGTAAAGGCGAACCACGAAAGAACTTTTTACTCGCAATACCCGGAGCACCCCAAAGCTTACGGTGAAGAAGCCCATGCAAAGGGCGTTCAGAGTTACCAGCAACTGCTGGGCAAACCCTTTAAACAGTTACTGCAAACCGGAGAAACAGGCTGGAGCGGAGAAGAGGTATCTCCTTATACCCAGGAAGTTCTAGGCGTGAGCTATCCCAATTTTGCGGTCAGCGATTTACTTAGCAAAGCCGCCGAGGCGGGAAAAAGCTGGGGCAAGCTGCCGGTAGCGGAAAGAGCGGGCGCCCTCACCGAAACGCTGGAGCGTATCAAAGATTATTTCTTCGATATCGCCAATGCCACCATGCATACTACCGGGCAAAGCTTTATGATGAGCTTCCAGGCTTCTGGTCCGCATGCAAATGACCGGGCGCTCGAAGCCATTGCCACCGGTTACCACGAGTTACAACGCTACCCTCCCCACCTGGAATGGGAAAAGCCAATGGGTAAAACCAGCATCAGGCTTTATAAAACGTTTAAGCCCATTCCCAAAGGCACCGGCGTGGTGATTGGCTGCTCTACCTTCCCGGTATGGAATACCCTGCCTGGTGTATATGCAGACCTGATTACCGGCAACCCGGTCATTATAAAACCACATCCGAAAGCGGTTCTTCCCATAGCCATCGCCGTTAGCGCCATACAACAGGCATTACAGGACAACGGGTATGATCCTAACATATGCCAACTGGCAGCCGATAGCTCAGATCACCTGATTGCCAAGGAGCTATGCGAACATCCGGACGTCAGACTCATTGACTACACCGGCGGTAGCGCCTTTGGTAACTATATAGAGTCCCTTCCCGGAAAGACCGTATTTACGGAAAAAGCAGGCGTTAATTCCGTTATACTGGATAGCGTAAAAGAACTAGGTCCCGTTATTGAGAACCTGGCTTTTTCTGTTAGTCTGTATTCCGGGCAGATGTGTACCGCACCACAGAACTTCTTTATCCCCGAAAATGGGATCAATACCGCCAATGGACATATATCTTTTAATGACGTGGTACAACAGTTCAGGGACGCGATAGTGGGTCTGGTCAACCATCCTAAGATGGGAGCAGGCACCCTGGGCGCCATACAAAACGACCATACCCTGGTGAGGGCCAAAGAAGCCCGGAACCTGGGCGGTAAGCTCATACTGGAAGGCGGTCCGGTAGCCAACGAAGAATTTAACAAGGCCAGGATATGCTCTCCTACGATACTGGAAGTAAGCAGTGCGGATACCGCTATTTACGAGAAAGAGCTGTTCGGCCCTGTTATCCTGATCATTAAAACCAGGGATACCGACCATAGCATTCAACTGGCCAGACAGATGGCAGTTAAATATGGCGCTATCACTTGTGCCGCCTACGCTACCGATACGCATACCAAAGACAAAATAGAGGAAGAAATGAACAGCGTATTCACCCCTGTATCCTTTAATCTTACCGGGTTTATCTGGGTGAATCAACATGCTGCATTTTCCGACTTCCATGTTACCGGTGGTAATCCGGCGGGAAACGCCAGCTTTACCAACCAGGAGTTTATTGTGAAGCGATTTGTGTGGGTAGGCAACCGGGAACTGGCTGAATAACAAAAACATTGGCAAGCGTCCCCGAATCAAGGGGCGCTTGTTGTTTAAAGCCTATATGTATTTATGAGAAAACTGCTATCTGTCATTTTCGTTGCCACCTGCTATACCATGGCATGTGAGCAGGCGCCCAAAGCTGATAAAGCTACGATTACCGAAGCACAGACCGTGCAACCCGGAACAGGCAATGCTTATCTGCCCGACACGGCCGCCAGCCGGGTGGAGTGGGTAGGTACCAAACCTACCGGCAAACACCATGGTATCCTGAAACTGGCAGGTGGTGCGCTCTACGCACAAGACTCCGTTATTACCGGCGGACAGTTTATCATCAATATGAACTCCCTGCAAGATGTTGACCTGGCGCCCGATACCGCCATGCAACACAAGCTGGAAAATGAACTGAAAGGGCAAATGTTTTTTGACGTTAAAAAATATCCCCGTGCCATTTTTGAAATTACCCGCGTAACGCCTTTTCAGCCAGCAGCAGGCGAGTTACCTACGTTAAAAAATGCCACTCACACGATCAATGGCAACCTGACATTGAAAGATGCTACCAAAAACATTTCCTTCCCGGCCATCATCAGTTTTAGTAAGCACCAAATCAGGGCAGTGGCCAACTTCAATATAGACCGCACCCAATGGGGAATCAGTTACCGGGCCGACAAATCCCTGCAGGATAAACTGATCAACTCACAGGTAAATATTTCCTTCGATATCAGTGCCACCCGTTAAGTTCGCTTTTCGTTTTTTTCTACGCGAAGCCAATAAAATATTTTAAATTTAGTATCACCACTACTACTTAAAACTGACCGCGATGGAAACTTCCCAAGAACGAGATGAGCGACTATGGCGCATAGCGAAAGCCAGGGCCAGATTTAAATCTCATCTCATTATCTACCTTGTTATTAACCTGGGATTATGGGCCGTTTGGTTTCTGACAGACAGTAATAAATTGCATGGCACCCCCTGGCCCGTGTGGACATCGCTGGGATGGGGTATTGCACTCGGTTTTCAATACTTCAACGCCTACCATAAAGATCCTTATGGCGACGCGCTGAAAGAATATGAAAAACTGAAAGAACAACAACATACGCGACCCTGATATCATTGAACTAAAACGAAATTCGACAGCTATATGGATCAACCGCAGCGACTATTTGACGTGATTGCTTACCAACTTACCAACTATCCCAAAACAGATATGTTGGCCGGTAAAGAAAACGGGGAATGGAGAAAATACAGTACAAAGGAAGTAGCGGACATTACTCTCCGGTTTAGTTCAGGCTTGCTCAAACTAGGCATCAGAGCGGGTATTAAACATAATGAAGAAAAAGATAAAATAGCCATTATTTCACCTAACCGGCCGGAATGGCTGCTCACCGACCTGGCGGCACAGCAGCTGGGCGCGGTGCTCACCCCCATCTATCCGACTATCAGTGAACACGAACTGGCTTATGTACTCAACGATGCAGAAGCGCGCATTCTTTTTGTGAGCGACAAAGACCTGCTCGACAAAGTAACCGCACTGCGTGATCAATTTCCTACCATCCGGGAGATCTTTACCTTCAACAAAATAGAAGGCGCCCGCCACTGGACGGAAATACTGGACATGGCCAACGAGGCTGACTTTGCACAGATAGAGGAAGGAAAGAAAAATATTTCACCCGAAGAACTGGTCACCATCATTTATACCTCCGGTACCACCGGAACGCCCAAAGGCGTAATGCTGAGCCATCACAACATTATGAGCAACGTGCTGGCCTGTAAGCCCTACCTACCGGTAGACAACGATGCCAAAGCCCTGAGTTTCCTTCCCCTGAACCATATTTTCGAAAGAATGGTGACTTACCTGTATCTCACCACCGGCGTACCTATTTATTACGCTGAAAGTATGGATACCATTGGGGATAACCTGAAAGAGGTAAAACCAACCATTTTTACCACCGTACCCCGGTTACTGGAAAAAGTATATGAGCGGATTATGGCCACCGGCCTGGAGCTCAAAGGCATTAAACGGGCTTTATTTTTCTGGGCGGTAGACCTGGGCAAACGATATGAAATCAATAAAAACCAGGGCGCCTGGTACAACCTGCAGCTTAAACTGGCTAACAAACTGATTTTCAGCAAATGGAGAGCTGCTTTGGGAGGCAATATCCAGGCTATTGTGAGCGGCGCGGCCGCCTGCCAGGTGCGCCTACTCAAAATCTTTACAGCTGGCGGTATTCCCATTATGGAAGGCTATGGGCTTACCGAAACATCGCCGGTAATCAGCGTCAACCGCATTACGGTGGAAGACCGTATGTTTGGCACTGTAGGCCCCATTATCAGCGGCATTGAAGTAAAACTGGCAGAAGATGGGGAAATCCTCTGTAAAGGTCCCAATATCACTATTGGCTACTACAAACGCCCCGATCTTACCGCCGATGCCATCAAAGATGGCTGGTTCCATACCGGCGACATAGGTGTACTCATTGATAACAAATTCCTGAAGATCACCGATCGCAAAAAAGAATTATTCAAAACCTCCGGTGGCAAGTTCGTAGCGCCTCAGCCTATTGAAAATAAGTTCAAGGAGTCGCCCTACATAGAACAAATCATGATAGTAGGCGAAGACCGCAAGTTTACCGCCGCCCTGATCGTTCCTTCGTTCTCCAATTTGCGGAACTGGGCTCAAAAACGCGGCATTACGACCAATTCCAACGAAGAATTGTTGAAACACCCGGATGTACAGGACCTTTTCAAACAGGCAGTAGAGAAGTACAACCAATTCTTCAACCACATTGAGCAGGTAAAGAAATTTGTACTGCTCCCCAAAGAATGGACCGTGGATGGCGGCGAACTAACCCCCACCCTGAAAGCCAAACGAAAGGTAATACTGGAGAAATACAAAGCGGAAATTGACGGTATTTATGCCCCTGCCAATGGGAAAGTAGATATAGAAAGTCTTTAAATATTAATTTAAAACCCTTACTTTTGCCACCCGATCCCGGAATCGGGATGATAGAATGGCCTCATAGTTCAATGGATAGAATAGAAGTTTCCTAAACTTTAGATACAGGTTCGATCCCTGTTGAGGCTACGAAGAACATTTAAACGCTCGATTTCAGCTTTACTGGAATTGGGCGTTTTTCTTTACTGCACGTGAAGTTCGAAGAAAAGAGAGGTAAAAAGAGTAAAGCGGAATTAAGCCCCAATATCCCCAAAGCCTTCCCAATTTTGCCCCGCAGAACAGTTACACGGTTCATTGCACAATCATTCCTTGGCAAGAGCTTCAGTACATGTTAAGAAATGTTAAGGTCTGGCTAGTGTTTTCTGATATATAAAAGACATCTATAAAAACGGATTAGCTATTTACGTAAATAACCAAACTAGATAGGTTAATAAAAAATATTATGCCTGGTGAAAATAAAAACATCTAACTTAAGAGAGTCAGATGATATCGTAACACATGATATGGGCATCTCTCTGAAACCCACGATAAGTAAGTGAAAACGACAATAAAAAACAAATTATGATCAAGTCCATTTTACCCAAAGTAATGACAGTATTCTGTTTATCGCTATTTTTAAATAATTCAGCAAGCAGCCAAACTTCAACGCCACAAAAACAAAACCTACCATCCAGTACTCCAAATTCTAGCACTGATCTGGATGGGTATCCT
The DNA here is from genome assembly GCF_012641265.1 of Chitinophaga eiseniae. GTDB lineage: Bacteria > Bacteroidota > Bacteroidia > Chitinophagales > Chitinophagaceae > Chitinophaga > Chitinophaga eiseniae_A. The sequence goes on from NZ_JABAHZ010000002.1 coordinate 101,467, forward strand.
GTGCCATATCTATTACCAGAAGGTGTTACATCTGGAACTCAGGAATTTACATGGTCTGTTGCCGAGCATATAAATGGATTATGGGTGATTAAATCGAAGGAATCAGTTGATGTAGGAAGCAAAATTACAAGTATTACTCATATAAGTTCCTGGCTAGAGGGCACCGTCATCGGCAACTACTCTGAAATTGCAAAAGAAGGCTTTGGTCTATGTGGCTGCCCCTCTGTTACAGTTAGGATAACTGGACAAATTGCAATCACCCTTTGGGGAAACCCTGTTGGACGTACGTATTCTAATACTCGTTTGTTTGCACTTGAAAAACTTACGCAAATCGTTGAGTAACATTATTATTAAATGAGAAAAAAAATATTCGTTTTTCTTGGTGTCGGTTTACTCTTTATTGCACCTTTGTTGCGGGGATTTAACAATAGGGAAACCGGTTTCAGAACATATAATTCCGAAAATGACAATGAGATAGTAATATCCTACAAAATAACTATTACTTTTCAAGGTCAAAAATTAGTAATGGGAGACACTATTTATTCTCGTGGTGATTTCATGTTGGAACCCTTGCATACCATAAAAACCGAAGATGCTATTGTAATAGATTCTACGGGTAAGACAATACGAAGTTCAAGCAAGTCAACTGTAGAAGTTAATCCCAGTGCCTATTACCTCACTTCCATCAGCAAGAAAGCAGGTATGGCATTTGATTCGAGCGTAGCGCCGAAAGTGACCAGGAGCTACACAAACGACAATAAACAATTAGGCTATGGCTTTTCTGATGAACCTTTTCTGACAAGTAGCAAAGGTCTTTTAGATAATCTGGAGAAAGAGAAAGATACCATTATTAACGGTCAGCGTTGTACCATTTTTTTATGCGTAAAAGATATTGCGACAACCGCAAATAACAAGCCTGATGTATCAAAGAAAACTAAAATTATAATAAACAATGAACAGCAGGAATTTTGCTACTCTTTTATAAGTAAAAAAATTTGCAACCAGTTTGGAGGATCAATTGTCTATATGGAAAGCTCCTTTGCTAGTGGATTGCATGCGATCATGCAATTTAGTTATAAGAAAGGATTTACGCCAAGAGAGAAGGTTTCGATGGATAAGTATGTTAGCTTATACAATGCAAACCTACATTTGCTTGACACTTTAAAAACCAGAACAGGAAAACGTGGATTGTAACTCGGAAGCGCTTTCTGTGTCCTAGTTACTAATATTTGCTAAGGTGTTGAATGTACCAGATGCAGAAAATGTAGCTCTTAACAATAAGTTCTTTAAACTTGCAATCGCAAAGGGGCCATTCGCCAAAACCTAAACCCGACATTGAAATGAAATTTACAAAAAATTAAATATCAATTAATTATAAATCATTCAAATAGCCCCAATGAGGCTACAAAGAAGCCTTGCAATTTATGGATTGTAAGGCTTTTTTATTTGCGGACCCTAAGAAAGTATATTTGTACATGATTTAATTTTGCTCTCATCATGAAAACACAATCCTTCACACTCACCGTCTCCCCCTCCGTAGGCACGGTTTCAGCCAAATACATCGCACCAGATAAACCTGCCTGCATCTTTACACTCGCACATGGAGCAGGAGCCGGAATGGACCATTCGTTTATGGAAACATTGGCTACTGCTCTTGCCCAGGCAGGCATTGCCACCCTGCGGTTTAATTTCCCCTTTGCGGAAAATAAAAAAGGCCGGCCTGATGCTCCCGCGGTGGCCCACGAAACAATAGCGGCGGCCATTGCAAAAGCGCAGGAATTGCATCCAAAGCTACCACTGTTTGCTTCCGGTAAATCTTTCGGGGGAAGAATGAGTTCCCAGTATCTTGCCATGCATCCGGAAAGTGCTGTTAAGGGCATTGTTTTCTATGGATTTCCGCTTCATCCATCCGGCAAGCCTGGTACCGAACGTGCCGAACATCTGAAAGCACTCAAAATACCAATGCTTTTTTTACAAGGCAGCAAGGATACGCTGGCCACCTGGGACCTGATTGAAACCGTATGTCGATCTTTGCGAAAAGCTACGCTGGTAAAGCTGGAAGGAGCTGATCATTCTTTCAAGGCCGGGAAAAAAGATGTGATGTCGTTGTTAGTAAGTGAAACTAAACAGTGGGTGGAGAAAGTGCTGAAGTAACTACCGTTTCACCAGCTTTCGCACTGGTACGCCTGTATACACCCCTTCTTCCAAAATATCTTTCACCACTATGCCTCCCATGCCGATGGTTACGTTGTCTGTAATCTTCACTTTTTGTCGTACGGCGGCATTGGTACCAAAATACACCCCATTCCCAAAATGGCAGTTGCCGCTGATATTTACGCCGGGGGCGGTGGTAAAAAAATCGCCGACTATGCAGTCGTGGCCCAGGGTGGTGTGATGATTGAGCTGCGCGTGTTTCCCAATTTTTGCATTGAGGCTAACGATGGCCCCAGGAGTGATGATGCTACCTTCTCCTATCTCTACTTGCCGGGAAATATAGGCGGTAGGATGGATGATGGTGGCATAGGTGGTATCAACGGGCAGTTTGTCGACGATGCCTTTTCTTACCGCGGGGTCAGCGATGGCAATCACCACGTCATACAACAAGGCATCAAAAGCAGAAAATGGGATGACAGTTACACCCATTACGGTTGCTTCCGTATGGTATTCATCGTCTACCATGAAGCAGGCAATATCTGCAATCGCCTGCGTTTTATCCATGGTATCCATGATATAGCAAAGTACTTCCCTGCCAAATCCGCCTGCACCCACAATGCATATTTTCTTTTTGTTGCCCGTCATACTTTTCCTGTTGATAAGATAACTGAAGATATTTAGGATTTAAATGTATGAAAATTGCAGAATAGTAACTATACAACATTTAATCAATAATTTATATATAAATATTTTCCACTACCCGTATTTTATACACAATCTTTGTACCTTCACTCATCCCGACAATTATAAATTCGAGGGATTTGTAATATAAGCCAGATGATACCAGTAACTAAACCCTTTCTTCCACCGAGAGAAGAATACAATAAATATCTCAACGATATATGGGACCGGCAATGGCTCACTAACCACGGGCCTTTGGTAAATGAGCTGGAGAGCAGTCTTAAAAGGTACCTGCATGCATCTAACCTGCTGTTCCTTTCCAACGGAACCATTGCCATTCAAATAGCTATTAAAGCACTCGATTTAAGTGGGGAAGTGATTACGACGCCTTTTTCTTATGTGGCTACTACCAGCACGATTGTTTGGGAGAACTGTAAACCGGTGTTTGTTGATATCGATCCGCTTACTTTCAACATCGATCCTGACAAGATAGAAGCCGCTATTACCGAAAAGACAACCGCCATCCTGGCTACCCATGTTTTCGGGAATGCCTGCAACATAGACCAGATACAAGCCATCGCAAAAAAGCACCAGCTAAAAGTTATTTATGATGCCGCTCATTGCTTTGGAAGCCTGTATAATGGCAAATCTGTTTTTGAATACGGCGACATCAGCACCTGCAGCTTTCACGCCACCAAAATCTTTCATACGGTAGAAGGAGGTGCGGTATTTACTACGCAACCTGAACTGATTGACCGCATGGCATTGCTTCGGAACTTCGGCCATACCTCTCCTGTTACCTTTGACGGTATCGGCATTAACGCGAAAAACTCTGAATTCCATGCTGCCATGGGACTGTGCTGCCTGGAGCATATGAACGAAATTTTCAAAACGCGCAAAGCTCAATGGCATCGGTACCAGGCAGCCTTGCAGGAATCCAATAAAGTGCAGCTGTTGACCATCACCAAAGGATGCGATTTCAACTGCGCCTATTTCCCGGTGGTATTTGAAAGTGAAGCCGTGTTGCTGAAAGTGATGGCAGCGCTCAATTTGCAGTACATACAGCCAAGAAGATATTTCTTTCCATCGCTCAACACTATCAATTATGTAGATAACAATAGTTGTCCAAACTCCGAGTCGATTGCACAAAGAGTATTGTGCTTACCACTCTATCATACCCTGCGGAAAGAAGACCAGGACCTGATCCTGAAAGTAGTCCTGAAAAACATATAAAGGAAAGATCAAAGTGCCAGTCACTTTGATCTTTTTTATACCGGTCAGAAAATAACCAGGCGGCCAATACTGGCCTACCTGGTTACACGGGCGCTTCTATTCTCTGATAGTATGTTTATCTGCCAGGGCCATTTTAGCAATTTCATCTTTCCGTTTAAAGCTTACACCCGCATGTTGCTGCATGTAAGCAAATAATTCGCTGGTGGCTTTTACCATTTGCGGAGATCCTCCTATACGATCGTGAAAACTGATAGACATCATACGGCGGCGGTGAGCAGCTTCTTCATACAACTGATCAAATTCCATTTTTACCTGCTGTAAAAACTGGTCGGTCGAAAACCATTGCCCGGTGATCAGTTGGATATCATTACAACGCAGCGTATAGGGCACCACGGCAAAATCGATGTTATTCACTTTCGTTATAAATGGTTCATCGCGACTGAGATCATCTATGTGATACAAAAATCCCAATTCCTGCAGAATGGTGAGCGTATTATCGCCGCGCCGCAACCAGTTGGCATTGTAGCCCACGGGCATAACACCGGTGGCTTTCTTCACTGCTTCTACCCCGTCTTTAATGAAGCGTTTTTCTTCTTCATAAGACAACATATACTGCGATGACCAATCGCGGCCATGTGCAGCGGCTTCATGTCCACGCTGTACAATTTCCCTGGCGAGCGCCGGGTTCTTTTCCACCGCGCTGCCTACCATGTGGGAAGTCACCTTAATACCGTGCTTGTCCCAGTTATCCAGCATACGGGGGATGCCTTCTTTATAACCGTATTCGTACCAGGTGTTAGCGGGCCAGTCTTTATAACCTTTCGGCATATTCTGTGGAAACGGGCTTTCCGGATGTGCTGGTTGTCCACCTGCTTCAAACTGCATGGATACGGATACTACCAGGCGGGAGCCGTCGGTCCAGCCGGGGCTTTGCTGGCGTTGGGGTGCTGTGGTTGCAGCCATCATACTAACTGGATTTACCATACCGGCCAATCCAACCAGGCCGGCTGTTTTCAGGAATTCTTTTCTTGTAGCCATTATTTTTTAATGAGATGATCAACTGCGATAGTGTTGTACTGGATGAAAGCCAGCAATATGCCGAAGAACGCGGCGTGAATAAGCTGAGAAGGCAGGGCCTCCCAATTTTCTATCATAGCGGTGCCAAATATCAGCAGCACCATTACCAGGCCTCCGCCAATCAGGGATACGCGGGTAAACAGGCCCAGGATGAGCAGCAATCCTATTACAAATTCAGCGATGGGCAATGTATAGCTGAAGGGTACCACCATTACATCGGGCAACATAGACTTCTCAAAACTTTTTACCATCCAGGCGCTGAAGCCGTTTAATTTAGGCAACCTTACCAAACCGTGTCCAAACATACTGGCGGCAACCGCCAGGCGGAGCAAAAAGAATACGATAGCGTTATTTTCCATGAGTGTGCGTTTATACCACAAAGATCAGCTACCGCCCCGGGAAATAATTTGTACATTTTTAGGATCATTCTGTACTTTTACAAGTATGCTACAAGAGAACTTATATCAACCTTTCGAGATAGAATACCGGGAATGCACGGAGTGTCCGATAGACCCTCACAAGCATAATTTCTTCGAACTGGTATATATCGTGGAAGGCAGCGGGATACAGTGTGTCAACAAAAACCAGCTACCTTACAGCCCGGGAAAACTGTTCCTGGTATTTCCGCAGGACTGTCATTCCTTTGAAGTAGCCGAAAGCACCAAATTCTTCTTTATCCGCTTCAACAACATCTACCTGCAAAATCAGCATAAAGATTGGATCCAGCAGCTGGAGTTTATTTTCCAAAATCATAATCACATGCCCGGCTGTATACTGAAGAACAGGAATGATAAACCGCTGGTAAAAGCACTGGTAGAGGCGCTGATACGTGAATTAGTGAATCAACAGGCCTACCACCGGGAAATGGCGCAGCAAATTGTGAATACTATTATTATGGTGATAGCGCGGAATATACTGCTGCAGATGCCCGAACAGCCTAAACATCCGGCCCGGAATGAGGCATCGCTCAATATCCTGCACTACATACATGAACACATTTATGCGCCGGAAAAGTTAAGGGCCGACCAGATTGCGGCACATTTCAATATCTCGCCCTCCTATCTCAGCGAGTATTTCAAACGTAATAATGGCGATACTTTACAACAGTATATTATGCAGTATAAGCTCAAGCTGGTGGAAACAAGGCTGCAGTACAGCAGCATGCGGGTAGGTGAAATTGCGGATGAACTGGGCTTTACAGACGAGAGTCACCTTAACAGGATGTTTAAAAAATATAAGGGGATTAACCCTTCTGCCTTCAGGAAAGAACTGGCTGTACAGGCGAATTAAGCGCATATAAAAAGCGACACCTCTTTGGATGGTGTCGCTTTTTATCGTTCATTATTACTATTCTTCGTCCTCTTCTTCTTCGCCATCATCCTCCAGCCACTCCATGTAGGAGTAGTACCAGTCTTCCAGCTGCTCCAGCAGTTCCTGTTTCTTTTCCGGCGCATTTTTGTAGAACTCTTCTACATTGTCGATTTCATGAATGATGTCAATGTAGGCAGTTTCTTCATCTTCTTCTACACGTTTGGCAAAGAAGCGGGGTTTTTCGGTATGAAAAATATATTCATTTTCCGGATCTGTTACAGGATCATCTGCAATCAGAAATTTAGGTAACTGTGCCATAAAGGAGTTATTTTTTTAATGATGTTGTACGCTTTACAAGAAATACAAAATTATTGATAATTACCTAATAAAAAACATGCAGTGAGAATGAATAAAATTATTGATAAAATTTCACATCTTTATAGTCGTTAAAACCCATACCATATGCAGCAATATTGGATCAGATGGGAGAACTGGATGACTCAGCATGCCCCCAGACTGCTCAATCTCCTTCGTTCCGGCGCTTCTTTTGAGTCGGTGGAGTCGCTTGAAAAACTTATTGGAACGGCATTACCGCCCGCTTTCAAAACCTTTTATGCTATTCATGATGGCCAGCAGAAGGCCAGGGCCGGATTGATAGATGCCGATCAGTTACTCAGTATGGAAGACATTACCGCACAGTGGTATCACTGGAAAGATCAGCTGGATGCCGGCACTTTTACCTGGCGTGACGAGCCTATTCAATCTACGCCGGATACCGGTATCAAAAACGACTGGTGGAATCCCCTATGGATACCCTTTACCAGCGATGGCTTCGGCAATCACCTCTGCATTGACCTGGACCCGGCGCCCGGCGGCAAACATGGACAGATCATCACCCTTTGGCACGATGACAGCCACCGCGCCATTTTAGCGCCTTCCTTTGAAGCCTGGCTGGAGGACTATCTCACGGCACTGGAAAAAGGAGAGTATATTTTCGTTAAAAAATGGGGAATTGTACATAAAGACACGTTCCTGAACTACAACGATTGATAATTAACCGGCGTACTGCCCGTCCACCGCTTAAAAGCCCTTGTAAACGCGCTCAACTCATTGTAACCAAGCATCCAGGAAATATCTTTCAGCGGATAATTACCAGAAGAAATATAATAAACTGCCAGTGAGCGCCTTACCGCATCTGCAATATCCTGGTATTTTACCCCTTCCTCTTTTAGCTTACGCTGCAGGCTACGCGGACTTACATTGAAGTTGGCCGCAATATCGTCCAGCGAAGAAACACCCAGGTAAGAGTTAGCTATCAGGTAATTATAAATCCTGGTTTGCAGATTTTGGGAATCAGATATTGGTTGTGGCATACTGGTTACTTTCTTCAATAAGAGCTCCTGCAACTCATAATTAGCCGTTAAAAGCGGTTCCTCCCAATATTTGATATCAAATACCAGTGCGTACTCCCCGTTGCGCTTTATGGGCTTACACCTGAATACCCTTTCATATTCCGCCGGGTCAGGTACTGTATAGGCCAGGCGCACTGCTTCGGGCGTAATTTTTTCCAGCAACAGCCCGTCCAGTTCATGGATGACCATGACCATCAGCAAGTCAATCAACTGCCGGAAAGCATAGGGCGGCGTGGCGCCATAATCCTGTGCAGGTAACAGCCTTACCGTAAATGCTTTATTACTGCGGCCTATCTCCATGCGTACGAGGTCTGTCACCAGGTGCGTAAGGGCTGCTGCATGCGTAATAGCTTCACCCACCGTAGCGCTACTCTGGATAATTTGTCCCACTATACCCAATGCCGCCGGCTTCAGGGATTCTCCAAAATGCAGCCCAAATAAGGGATCGTTGGTAAGCCGGCTGGCATTCAGCCACAAGTCCTGCAGTTGCTGCGCAGATACCGGCCCTGCGTGCGGCTTTTTCAAGGCGGTGATATCAATGCCCGACAGTTTGCATAGCTGCACCACATCTGCGTCCCGCTGTACGGCGTAAGCGATCATACTTAATACTAGCTGTTTCATGCTGTAAAGGTATTTATCTACCTGGTCATAAAAATCAGGTTGTCGTTAAATGGTAAGTAATTGTCGTGTAAAGGTAAATGATACATCTGCTCCGGGAAGTAGCTTTGCATTATCAATTCATCAACAACTAAAAACTATAAAAATGGAAAAGCAAACATTACAGGTAGTCACCGAATTTGTGGAGGCAGTACAGCAGTTGAATTTTGAAAAATTAGGTACGTTATTACATCCCGACATCAACTGGGAACAACCGGGCAGCAATCGTTTTTCAGGTACTAAGAAGTCCAGCGGCGCTGTGTTTGAAATGGTAGGTGGCATGTTTAGCGTGTCAGAAAATACCATGTCGCTGGCCGATGTAAAAACAATTGCCGTTAATGGCGATCAGGCTTCTGTGGTGCTTACCTGGAAAGCCAGCCGGCCGGGCGCTACATTACACACGGATAACGTAGACGTGTATACGGTAAAAGGCGGTCAAATTGTAGCGGCTAAAATATTTGCAGCTGATATCCAGCAGGAAGATCTCTTCTGGGGCAATTAAACTATCAGAAAACAGCATGGGTAACGCCTTCCGGGCTTCGGGCAGCCTGGGAGGTGCTTTTATTTGAAAAACAGAAAACGTTTTTTTCTTTTCACCCTTTCGGTGGGCGTTTGTTGATCGTTTTTACGCAAACGGATATTTCGGCCAGAATAATACATGGGCTCATTAGCTGGCTCAGGCCGCGCTATATCGGTTGTATGTACGCAAACGGCACCCGTTATGCCAGTACGTTTCTTTACAGCATAGGAAGTCACAACGATCTCTGGCAACTGCTGTATTTCCGCGTTAGGCAATGGTATCCCTGCCGGCGGGCACAATCCCCACTTCTACCCTTTCCAGGTCCCTCGATTCGGCATGCCCCGCGGTAGCAATACCGAGGGTTAGCCCGGCGCTCAGGAGTACGGCGGGCACGAAATAATGACGGGCAGGTACGCCCGGCATTATCGCTCTTTCCAGCTGAGACGGTTCAAAATGGCCACAAACAGTTCCTTTACTGTTAGTAATAACAGCAAAAATTTCAGCATCTGATAATAAGGAGAAATCGACTACCGTTTTCTGACAGCTGCCACAGCAACGTCCTTCTGCCGACAGGGGCATGTCATTCCAGTTCTCCTCGCAAGGTGTAGGAACAGATAGATACAGACCTTTTTTCGATGATTTCACAGGCATAGCAATATCGCAGATGAATATACGAAGAATAAAGCGACCAGATACGGGGAAAATCCCCAGTATACTATCTCAACAAATCAACTACTTATCCATAAAAGGATGTATTTCAATGAACAAACAATATGGCATTATTGTTGAAAATACGCCTATTGAGGAAACACATTTTTTTAACATTAATAGTACTCATAACATGAAAGCTCCAAAACATATCGCCGCCTATCTGTTTGCAGTCATTACAGCCGCCGCTCTTTCCTTTACCAGTCATCCTGCTGAGGCCCAGGGCATCAAAAAAACGGCAGAGAAAGTGGGGAACAAAACCGCTTCCATCGCTGTAAAAGGGACCTCAGCAGTTACAGACAAAATTTATAAAGGCAAGGAAGGACCCAATGGTGAAACGGTATACATCGATAAAAAAGACAGAAAATTCATCGTAGACGACAAGGGGAAAAAGGTATACCTGAAAAAATCGCAGATACATAACAAGAAAAAAGACTAATTACTCAACCTATAACTTGAGCCGGACAGGGAAACCTTCTGGCTTTTTTTATCTCCCCAATATATACCCAGCGGGAGTTCCTGCATTGCGTTTACTCATAACCGTTACAAGCGAAAAAAGAATTAACAGGTGACAATTTTAAATTCTCCGGCTGCCAATTGTTGCGTAAATTCATAGTGCCGTAAATCCCCTTTTATGCAATTAAAACCAGGCAGCTGTTACAGGATCAATGCACACGCCATTGCCCGGCTGCAATCATTTGGCAACTATGAATTTATCGTAACAGTGATCCATGCCAATGATACGTCTGATAGCGTGGTATTTGAGTTCCGGAAGATTATCGGTAAGGCTACCCGCCTGCAGGAAATTGCTACCCGGCAAATAGTGGAAATGCATGCCGATGGCGCCCCGCTGGAAGATATTACCGGCGCGCCCCTTAACCTGGAACCGTTTGAAAAGGAAAGTGCTTTTCAACAATGGATAGCCACCGGAATTGCTACGCTGTGCGACTGCAATGCCTGATGTGGTTATTCATACCGCAACGCTTCAATAGGATCTAACCGCGACGCCGCCTGCGCCGGGTAATACCCGAAGAATACCCCCGTAAAGGCGCATACAACAAACGACAATACGATAGAAGACTGCGACACCACCGTAGGCCATCCCAGCGTGAGAGTAATTACTTTGGCGGAAGTAATCCCCAGTACCACACCTATCAATCCACCGGTAACGCTGATGATAATGGCTTCCACCAGGAACTGCAGCAGGATGTCGAGCTCCCGGGCGCCTATCGACATGCGCAGTCCTATTTCCCGGGTACGCTCTGTTACTGATACATACATAATGTTCATGATGCCGATACCGCCTATTACCAGCGATATGCCGGCAATAGCGGTGAGGAGGATGGTCAGCAGGCTACTCGTAGAACTCAATGTTTTGATCAGTTCTTCCATCGTTCTTACCTGGAAATCATTTTCATCGGCTGGCCGCAAGCGGTGCGTCCCCCGCAGGATATCTATTATTTCATCGGTGGCCAGGGCTGATGTTGTTTCACTCACTGCCGAGGCATAAATACTCTGGAAATAAATAGTCGCCAGGATGCGTTTTTGCACGGTAGTATAGGGAGTAAGTATAATATCGTCCTGGTCTTGCCCGAAAGAACTTTGCCCTTTGGGCGCCAGGGTACCAATTACCTGCAGTGGAATGGAATTCAGGCGTATTACCTTCCCCACGGGACTTTCCCCGCTGGGAAACAGGTTAGAGATCACCGTTTGCCCCAGCACACACACCTTGGCCGCCGTAGCCACATCGGCATCAGAAAAGGCGATGCCATCGTTGATCGTTAACTTACGGATATCAAAATAAGAGGGCGCCACACCTTGCAGCGTAGTAGGCCAGTTCAAGGCGCCAAAGATCGCCTGCCCTTTGGTAGACGATACCGGCGATACCGCGCTTACATGCTCAGCTCCCCGCTGTATGGCCAGCACATCTGGCAGTGTTAACGACTGATAACTGGATCCTCCTATCCTTACGCCACCAGCCACATTGCTGGCCGGTAAAACAGTAATCATATTGGAGCCCATGCTGCTAAGCTGTGATTGTATGCTTTCTTTAGACCCTTCTCCTATGGCCACCATGGCAATTACCGCGGCCACCCCTATAATGATGCCCAGCATGGTCAGGAATGCGCGAAGCTTGTTTCGCTGCAAGGCCCTTAATGCTATCAGGATGAGATTGAATGCACTCATACTTACCGGTTAATTAATAATCCTCCGCCGGAGGCAATGCTGCCAGCGCTTCTTTGGCCGACCGCACATTTTCGTTTTTACTATCTTTTACCACCTTACCGTCCCTCAGCATTACCGTTCTGCTGCTAAATGCGGCAATATCCGGCTCATGCGTCACAAACACGATCGTTTTCCCTTCCTGTTGATTTAATTCCTGCATTAATGCCATGATTTCGTAGGAAGTACGGGTATCCAGGTTACCAGTGGCTTCATCGGCCAATATCATTACCGGCTGATTCACCAGGGCTCTGGCAATAGCCACCCTTTGTTGCTGGCCGCCCGAAAGCTGGCTGGGGGTATGATCCTCCCGGTCTGCCAGCTTCACCGATGCAAGCGCCCCCATGGCGCGCTCCCGGCGCTCCCGGGTGGTAAGCTCCGGGTTATAGAACAAGGGTAGTTCCACATTTTCCAGGGCCGATGTACGGGGCAACAGGTTATAGGCCTGGAATACAAAACCTATTTTATGATTGCGTAACCGTGCCAGTTCATTGCGCGATAACCGGCTTACATTAACCCCATCCAGCAGGTAATCGCCGCCGGTGGGCTTATCCAGGCAGCCCAGGATATTCAACAGGGTGGTTTTTCCCGAACCACTGCTCCCCATAATCGTTATAAACTCCCCGGAAAACACATCAAAAGACACGCTCTTTAAAGCACGGACTATCTCCGTACCCATCACAAACTCACGCCTGATCTGCTGTAATTCCAATATCTTGCTGCCGCTCATCGTCTACGCCCTCCTCCCATTTTTGGTAAAAACGGACTGCCAGTCCCCCCTTTCGCTGCTACTACACCGCCGGCATTAACACCTAGAACAACGATATCGCTTTCCTTTAATCCTGACAATACTTCAATGTGTGTATTATCATTCAGTCCTGTTCTGATATGCTTTTGCACCAGTGTATCACCACGCAGTAACCATACGTAGTTGGAAGACCCGATACGGGCAGTACTTTTGAAGGTTCTGCCAGTAGTGTCTTTTCGCTGGGCAGGGCTCTTATATACCGCGCTTTGAATGATGTAGTCCTTTAATTGCACACTGTCTGGTTTGAATTTCAACGCCTTTACCGGTAACAACAACGCGGAATCTTTTTCTGCGGTATAAATCGTCACATTGGCAGTCATACCGGGCTTCAGCTTCATATTATCGTTGGGCGCATTGATGATCGTATTATAAGTCACCACATTGGAAGATACGGAAGGTTGCAGCCTGATTTCCTGCACCTGCCCGGCAAACACATCTTCCAGGTAAGCATCTACTGTAAAGCTTACCCGTTGTGAATCTGCCACATTGCCAATATCAGCCTCGTCTACACTGGCTTCTACCTGCATTTTGGTAATATCCTTTGCAATTACAAATAAAGTAGGCGTATTAAAACTCGCCGCTACGGTTTGTCCTACACTTACATTCCTGTTTAATATCACCCCATTTATCGGGGAATGAATTTCTGTAAAGGAGAAGTTTTTTAAAGCCGACTGCAATTGTGCCGTTACACTGGCCACATTGGCCTTCCCCTGCTCCAGGGTATTCCTGGCTACATCGTAATCTGCTTTACTGATAGCACCGGTTTTATACAACAGCTCCTGGCGCTGGAAATTATTCTGCTGATAATTATAATTTGCCTGGGATACCTGCAGGTTCGCTTTCAACTGATCTACCTGCGCCTGGAATAAGTCTTTATCCAGTTCACCCAGTAGCTGGCCCTTCTTTACCTGGCTGTTGAAGTCAACATACAGGTATTTGAGTGTACCGGACACCTGTGTACCTACGGCCACGGTATCTACCGGCTGTATCCTGCCTGTAGCGGTAACGCTGGTAGCAATATGTCCATAGGCTGGATGAGTGGTCTCAAAGGATATGGGCACTGGTTTTTTCCTGATAAAGAAATACCAGATAGCTACTAACAATAGTATAATCACTAGGGTGATGATGATTCTTTTGTATTTTCCCATACCTCAATTGCGTTTATAGTTTTACCGGTGTACCCCTGTAAAAATCATATATCCTGATATTCAATGCAGCATTATATTTAGCCTGTATATACGACTGCAATGCCTGTATGTATAAATTTTTTTGTTGCAGGAACACAACGATATTGGCGGCCCCTACTTTCAACTGTTCTGTAGCGATACGGTATCCTTCCTGTGAGTATTTAAGCTGCTCCACCGCGGCATCATACTGCGCTTGCGCATTCAACACGTTGATATACGCCTGTTCTATTGTTTGGGAGAGATTTATTCGTGTATCATTTAACGTTAGATTCGATTGATCCACTTCTATCTTTGCTTTTTCTACGTTGGTTTTCACCACGCGACGGGTGAAGATAGGCACGGACAATGTGAGCCCTATCTGCTGGTAAAAATTATTGTCCAGCTGTTTAAAATAGCTGGAGCTGCCCGATCCGCCGTTGTAGGAAGAACCCAGGCCACCACCCGCTGTAAGCGTAGGCAGGTAGCCTGTTTTAGCTTTAGCCAGGTTAAATGAAGATACCTCTACCCCTAATTCACTGCTCCTCACTTCTGGCCTGTTAGCCAATGCTGAGTCCTGTACTTCCTGCAAAGCGTATAGGTGGGTGCTGCTGATGAGGGTATCGGGACTGACTATTTCAAAATTGTAACTACTGGGTAATTGCAATAATTGCTTGAGCACCAGTTTATTTTGCCTATACTGGTTTTGTGCAGTAGTGAGCAGGTAGCGGTCGTTGGATAATTGGGCCTGTAGTTGTACCAGTCCTATCAAGGCAATAGTGCCTACATCGTATTGTTGTTGCCCTTGTTTTACCTGGGCTTCAGAGGTAGCCACCACATCTTTTACGTAAACGATATTTTCCCCGGCCAGCAGGATATTAAGATAAGCCTGGGTAATCAGCACGGTGATGTCATTCATTTGGGTAGCCACATTCAGACCTGCTACCTGTGTTTGCAGTGATTTTTGCCTGATATCGTAGTTGAGGTACCCTCCCTGGTAAAGGATTACGTTGGAACTAACGCCATAGGCGCCGGATGGAGTAATTTCATAACTGCCTGTACCGCCGACAGATTTTCCGCCATTGATATTTTGCGTAGCCGTTCCGTTGAGGTTAGGCAGTTTGGCTGCCCGCGATAAAAGCAAATCCTGTTCTGCACTTAAACGGCTAAGACGCAAGCTGTTTAACTGGATGTTGTTCTTCATGGCGTAGTCGAAGCATTGCTGCAGGGTCCACTGGGCAGGCAACCCTACTGTGGTGGTGTCCTGCGCCTTTAGCAAGAACGGCAGGAAGAGAAGGGCTACCAGGCAACGTAAAACAATAACCAATTGTTTACTCATGCATAACAATATTGATAAAAAAAATACGGACCCAGAAGTAATAACCCCTGAATCCGCATTTTGTTATCAATATTCCCCAAAAAAATTATATCGCTCCTTTAAAGGTGGCATTGGCACGGCCAGTACCCTCCGGTGGACCCTTATGCCAGTCGTTATCGTAATACACAAAGAAAGCCATCCATATGGTGCGGGACCAGCGCATAAGCATCGGCTGCAGGATCAGTAACAGTACGGCGTTTACACCCAGCCACCAGAAAATGCGGTTATCATAGATGGAAAAGCCGATAAACAACCACCACGCAATGAGGCTGGCTACGCATACGGCGATAGACAGGGCGTAACTCACATAGCCGGTACCGTAGTAAAAGCCCACTTCTACTTCTACTTGCTGACCGCATACAGGACATTTATCCGGCATCTTCATGCAGTTTTTCAGATCGTAGGGATTTTTGGTAGTATAAATAGATCCGCGTCTGCAACGGGCACACTTGTTCCCCAACAGGCTTTTCAGCAGGTTGGGTTTTTCATGGTTTTTATCTGCACACATATTTTGAAGATTTTATCAGGAGATGTTCTTTCGGAATTCTTCCGGTGTTACCCCTGCATATTTTTTAAAAAATTTGGTGAAGTAAGAGTTATCGGCAAAGTTGAGCTGCCAGGCAATGGTGGCAATGCTCATATCTGCATTGATCAGTAATCTTTTTGCTTCCAGCAATACCCGGTCGCGGATAATTTCCCCGGCCGATTTCCCCAGCATATGCCGGCAAAAGGCATTCAGGTAATTCGGTGTTACATAAAGCAGGGCGGCATAGTCTTTCGGCAGCCGTAACTGCATGTAATGCTGATCTACCAGTTTGCGGAAATTGCGCAACAATACGTAATTGTGCGGCGGTTCCTGCCCGGACGGCGCCTGCCCGGTATTACGCGTTACCTGGATAAATAGCTCCAGTACCAGCAGGCGGAGCATGTCCTGGCTGTATCCCTGTGGGTGCTTCATTTCCTGCAGCATTGCTTCCAGGAGTCGGATGGCTACCGGAATAGCAGCCTGTGGTAATTGTACGACTCCTTCAGCGCTTACCCCGCTGAAAAACGGGAACCGTTCCACGTATGCCGGGTCTTGCAAAAAAGCATTAAAGAAACCGGCAGATACGTTCATGACGTAGCCATCTATCTTCCCGGAAAAAAACCAGCTATGTACCTGGCCGGGCACCATGAAGTAAAACTGTCCTGGCTTAACAGGAAATGTTTCAAAGTCAATGGTATGTGTTCCTTCACCAGCAGTAAAAAGTGCCAGATGGTAAAAAGAGTGCCGGTGTGGGAAATGAATGTGTTGATGTGCCTCCAGGTAATCCGGGAAACGGGCAACTAGTAAGTCTTCGGTGACTTGCACTCCCATTGACAGAGAACAAATATCGTATGTGGGAATGTGCGCCTTTGACATCATGTCACAAAGGTACTAAGGAACAGAGAAAGCAGGTTGTGGTATTAGGGGCTTTAATGGTACTTTTTACTTATTGCATTTTTTGGGGTAAAAAAGGGTTTGCGGAGCATCATTTCCGCAAACCCTGTCTCATAGTTATTATTTTACATATTTCATCAACCATTCGTCCATTTCCCACAACATGTGCAACACACTTTCCTGGGCAGCATAGCCGTGGCTTTCCTGGGGCAGGAACACCAGGCGGGCGGTGCCGCCATTACCTTTTATGGCGTTATACAATCTTTCACTCTGGATCGGGAAAGTACCGGAATTATTATCGGCCTCTCCATGAATCATCAGGAGCGGTGTTTTAATCTTGTCGGCATAAGAAAACGGCGACATTTTATAGTATACGTCCGGCGCCTGCCAGTAAGTACGTTGTTCATTCTGGAAACCGAAAGGCGTAAGCGTACGGTTATAGGCGCCGCTGCGGGCAATACCGGCTTTAAACAAATTCGTATGTGCCAGCAGGTTAGACGTCATAAAAGCGCCATAAGAGTGCCCGCCCACGGCGATGCGGTTTTTATCGCCTATGCCCATTTCGGTAATTTTATTTACGGCCGCTTCTGCATTCATCACCAGTTGTTCTATAAAGGTGTCGTTGGGTTCCTTATCGCCTTCGCCCACAATCGGCATTTCCGTAGCATCCATTACGGCAAAGCCGCGGGTAACCCAGAAGATAGCGGAACCGGAGGTAACACGGGTAAACCGGTACGCAGAGCCACGCACCTGTGCAGCATCGCTGGCCGATTTGTACTCCCGTGGATAAGCCCACATGAATACCGGTAAACGGCCGTCTTTTACAGAATCGTAGCCTTCCGGCAGGTACAGCATGGCGGTGAGGTCTACCCCGTCTTTGCGCTTGTATTTCAGCAGCTGTTTTTGTACACCTTTCAGCTGTGGCTGCGGATGAGGAAAGTCTGTTAATGCCACGGCTGTTTTCTTTTTCAGGTCCTGCAGGTAGTAGTTTACGGGAGAAGTAACTGACTCACGGGCGGTTACTACTACGAGCTTAGCCGGGTCTATTACTTTTGCTACCTGCTCATAATAAGGTGCGGCAGAACGCCAGAGGATACGTTGTTTGCTGTTATCCAGATTGAAGATGGCCAGGAACGGACGATCTCCTTCGGGAGAGGCGCCGGGGGCGGTCATCAGCAATTCATGGGAAGGTGATACATACAGCACAGATTTATTGAACTGGTTCTTTACCATCACTGCATCACCGGGATCGTTATAACGGTCGTTTTCAGAGCGATCGATGATAGCCACTGGTATTTTTTCAGGATGAGAAGGATCAATGCGGCTTACGCGGGTACGCTGCTGGGTGCTGTTGGCATCTGTTATGAGTGCCAGCTGGTTATCTGCCCAGCTGATACCGGCAAAGCGATTCACGGTTTTCACCAGTTCCGTTGGCGCAGCAGTGAAAGGCGCTGCCAGCATATTTACCACATCGCGGAAGGGTACTTCTTTTTTAGGATCGCCACCATCCAGTGCCTGTACCCAGGTAATGGTAGCTGGTGCATCGTTGCGCCAGGAGAACTGACGGGGATAGCTACTGGTAGCATCAAATCCTTTGGGTCTTACTTCATCCAGCGGGTTGCTGGCCAGCTTTTTTACTTCTTCTCCATTTAATTTCCAGATGGTCACTTCTGTCGGAAAACGGGAAGCGCCTACCAGGTAGGAATAAGGACGATGCAGGGTTTCCATCAGCAGGTACTGGTTATCCGGCGACGGTGCCGCGTTCACATAGATAGCAGGTTTGCCGATCGTCTGTTCGCCTGTACTGCTGATGATGAGTGGTTCGGACTGAAAATAATAATCGAATAGTTGTTCATCGTATGGATTTTTCAGCATATCCTGGTAAGTGGCTGCAGGTGCGGCTTTCCCACTGGTTTGCTGTACGGTGGGACCTTCCGGTGCTGCTGGTTTTACCGGTGCATGGCCGATGGCCGCAGGTACCGCCAATGCGAGTATACGGTTATCATCTATCCAGGTAAATACAGGACCCGCAATATCATTGAGTGCCCGGGCACTGAGCCGGGTAGCCGCTCCGGAGGCAATGTCTGCCTTCCACAACGTAATCTGGCGATTATCGGTGACGGTAAAAGCAATGCTTTTCTGCGAGGGTGACCAGGTGATGTGACTTATGCGCGCATTGGCAGGAAGCCCTGTCATTGAGTATTCCCGCTTGTCGCGGATAGATTTGATACGGATGCCTGTTACATAACTGGCGCGGCTGGGGCCAAAATTAGCCGGGTTGATACGCATCCCTGCCAGGCGGTATTCCGGTTGTGACAATTCTTCGATGGTTGGGTAGCTGGTGCGGTCCATTACCAGCATGATCTCTCCTTTACTATTAAAATCTGTTAATGGCGAAGGCGCTGCCATGGCCAATTCCATGATACCCGCAGGAGGAGTTTGGTACTTCAGTGCATCCTGGGCATAGGCACGAAAGGTGATGAATAAGGATAATGATAAAATTAATTTTCTCATAAAGCAGTGATATTAGTTCGCAATCTGGCAAAATAAACTTTATGAGAGATAGCACAAAATAGAATTGATGAGTGTTATCAATGGTTTTCGCGGAATGTATGAAAGAGGCGATCCCAGATACTGGTGTAAAAACCGAAGTTGCACTGCTCATCCCGGTGATGAGTATGATGAAAAGTAGAAGTCCCCAGGTACTTCAATATCCGCCACTGACGTATATTTTCAGGCACCGGCTCCATACCCAGGTGTCCGACCATACCAAATATAACATTGATAACCAGGTAGATGATCACGCCATAAATATTCACATCAAACAGTAATAATAAAAACAGCCATAGCGCGCCAAAGCTCAGCGTTTCGAGCGGATGAAGTACAAAAAGGTCTATCGGTTCGGGATCGGCGGCTTCATGATGTAAACGATGAAGTGCTTTATACAGCCATGTTTTGTGGATCCCGTAATGGAACACATACATGAGGAAATCCATTGCCAGGAAAAGAAACAGCGCGTCTATTAACACCTGTACAGAAAGATCTGCAGAGAGACTGATATACCGCTTTGTCCATAACCAATAGCCCATATAGGTAACCAGCGTATTCAACAACGTGGTAATCCAGGCCATGCGCCATTGATGAGGACTATAGGAAAACATCAACGCTGCCGGCTTGCGTTGCAGACGGTTTCCCAGCGCCAATACCCCCAGCATAATGGCAGCATTTTCCACCAGGAAAAAAATGCACAGCACCCAAAGAGGCCAGGATTGTATATTTTGAAGAAATAAGTCCATCATTCGGTCAACAATCTTCAGAAAAAAATATTGAAATCAAAAAAATATTAGAAAAGGATATTACCTTTACAGTCATCAGATGATATGACGAATATACATACTTCTCCCTTAAAACGACTCAGCTTAGCTGAGGAGGTGGCAGACAGGCTGCAGGAATTGATTGCTTCGGGCAAGTACCAGGTAGGGCAACAACTACCTACGGAACCGGAGTTGATGACACAGTTTTCCGTAGGGCGTTCCAGCATCCGGGAAGCGGTGAAGATTCTGTCTCACAGGGGATTGGTGCGGGTACAGCAGGGCCTGGGCACCTTTGTGTTATCGTTATCAGGTACGGGGGAGCCGCTATCACAGCGGTTGCAGCGGGCTGATTTTAATGACCTGGTGGAAGTACGTTTTTTACTGGAGGTAAAAATTGCGGAGAAAGCGGCCATGCACCGGAATAACAAGGATGTGGAAAAGATGAAAAGCTTTTTGAAGAGGCGTTTTGAATATGCGTCGACTAATCAGCTGGAACCTTGTATACAGGCGGATATTAATTTTCATATGGCCATTGCGGAAGCAGGCAAAAATGAAATTATGCGTGACCTCTATAAAATAGTGGCGGAACATCTGAAGAAATCTTTCCTGTTGCGCTATCAGAATACCGATAGCTTTATCAATACGCAGCATTATCATGACGCTTTGCTGCAAAGTATTGTGGACAAGGATCCCAAGAAGGCGCTGGTTTGGGCGACAAAAATAAGTGACCAGCCCAAGTAATTTTTTTACCCATAAACATCAGATGATCTGATCTTAAAAGAAGAAAAATGGAAACAACGTTACAAGAACAGTCGAAAGCCGCCCAGCAGGTAGCGCAGCAAACTGTATTTTCTATCCTATTGGCCCTGAGCTTTACCCATTTTCTGAACGACACCATGCAGTCGCTCATTCCTGCGATATACCCGGTACTCAAGGATTCCCTCAAATTAAACTTTACACAGGTGGGGCTCATTACCCTTACCTTCCAGATGTCGGCCTCGTTGCTGCAACCACTGGTAGGCCTGTACACCGATAAAAAGCCGCAGCCCTATTCACTGGCCATTGGGATGGGTTTTACCCTGATAGGACTTATCAGTTTGTCCCTGGCCCATAACTTCCCGATGGTATTGGTATCCGTGGGCCTGGTGGGTGTTGGCTCCGCAGTATTTCACCCGGAAGCATCCAGGCTGGCGCATATGGCGTCTGGCGGCAAGCATGGTATGGCGCAATCGTTGTTCCAGGTAGGCGGCAACGCCGGCAGTTCAATGGGACCATTGCTGGCCGCTATGATCATTGTTCCCTTCGGACAGTTTCATGTTATCTGGTTTTCGCTGGCCGCCCTGCTGGCCATTGTAGTAATGCTCAACATCAGTAAGTGGTACCTGGGTAATACCCATCGTATTAAACCTAAAAAAGCGGCCCTGCAACTGGATCAGTCCCGCCTGTCCAATACACGGGTCATCTTCTCGCTGGGTATCCTGCTGGTATTGATCTTTTCAAAATATTTCTACATGGCCAGTATGACCAGTTACTATACTTTTTACCTGATAGATCGTTTCCATATCTCTGTACAGAGTGCGCAGGTATACCTGTTTATCTTCCTGTTTGCCGTGGCTGCCGGTACTTTCATTGGGGGACCGGTAGGTGATCGTATTGGCCGTAAATATGTGATCTGGATCTCCATCCTGGGTGTGGCGCCGTTTTCGCTGTTATTACCGCATGCCTCCCTGATGTGGACCGCCGTACTCAGTGTATTCATTGGCGTTATTCTCTCCTCCGCCTTTTCTGCTATCCTGGTGTATGCCCAGGAGCTAGTGCCTGGCAAGGTGGGCATGATTGCAGGATTGTTTTTCGGTCTTGCCTTTGGCATGGCCGGCGTGGGATCTGCGCTGCTGGGCCACCTTGCCGATGCCACCAGTATCGCCTATGTTTACCAGGTATGTGCTTACCTTCCGTTAATAGGACTCCTTACCGGGTTATTACCTAACCTCGAGAAAAAGAAGTAACTGTTTGTTTTACCCGGTGTAAAACCGGGTAAAACAAATTCCCCTACATTCGCACGCTAAAAAAGTTGTTATGTGGAAAGGCATTCTGCTGGTGCTGTTGGGCGCCTGTAGTTTTGGAATATTATCAACAATTGTAAAATCGGGCTACCACCAGGGATATACGTTGGGTGAGTTGTGCAGCGTACAGGCAGGTTTTGGAATGATAGCTTTATGGATTATCCATTTATTTTCCGGTCGTGCTACCTATGGCCTTTCCAACAAGGACGCCCGCAACTGCTTTATACTGGGTAGTTCTACCGGTCTAGTAAGCGTTACTTATTACCAGAGCGTACAATATATTCCTGCCAGTGTAGCTATTATACTTTTGATGCAGTTTACCTGGATGAGCATGCTGGCGGAGTGGCTTATTTATAAAAAGCGGCCAACGGCAGTGCAGTGGCTGGCGGTAGCTTGTATCCTGGGAGGCACTTTATTGGCTGGCGGTATTTTCAACAATAACGAAACGCCGCTCAACTGGAAAGGTATTGGCTTTGGCATGCTGGCCGCGCTCTGTTATACCGTGTTTATTGTGGTAAGCGGAAGAGTAGCCGCTTCACTGGGTCCGGTGTTGAAGAGTGCCTGGATTGTTACAGGCGCGTTTGTTATTATTACCTTGTTATTCCCGCCTGTTTACCTGGTCAATGGGCGCTTCCTAGGTTCGGGCTTATGGGTATGGGGTATTCCCCTGGCTGCTTTTGGTACGGTGCTGCCGCCCTTCCTGTTTTCCAAAGGCATGCCCCAGACAGGGGTATCGCTGGGGGCTATTCTCAGTGCGGCCGAATTGCCGGTGGCAATGCTGGCTGCCACCATCTTCCTGCATGAATCGGTGTCGGGGCTGCAAATACTGGGCGTAGTGATCATATTAAGCGCTATTGTGATGGCAAATTTGAAACGCCGGAAATGAAAACCCATGAGGTGTTTTTTTTATTTATCTTTGCACCCTCAATAGTGATTTACGAACTGTTTTTTCATGAAAGCATTTAATTTTTTTATTCTATATCGCCTTCCGATCGGAATCGTATTATTAGCCGGCGGTATTGCCCTGGGGTTGACTATAGGCTGGTGGGAAGCCACCGTCGTGCTGGTGCTGGCACTGGTATGCCTGGTGACACATGTGATGTTCGGTCCCATGAGATTAGTACAGGAAGCTGTTGAAGCAGGAGATATCGAAAGGGCTACCGCCCTGATGAACCAGGTAAAGTTCCCAAAACTGCTATACAAACCCATCCGCTCCGTATATTATTTTATGCAAAGTAATATGGCGATGTATTCCAATGATCTTGATAAGGCTGAATCTACTATCCGTCAGAGTATCAATTCCGGAAGTCCCATGAAGGAGTATGAAGGTATGCAGTATTTTCAGCTGGGTACCATTGCTTACCAGAAGAATGATTTGAAAACAGCCGATCAGAACCTGAAAATCGCTATGCGTAAAGGGCTCCCTGATAAAGAAAACACTGCTGCGGCCCTCTTAACATTGGCATCTATTGCCATGACCCGCCGGGACTTTAAATCTGCCAAGGAATATTTCCGCAGAGCCAAAGCTCAGAAGCCTACTACAGCGCAGATCGTGAACCAGATTAAAGAAATGGACAAATATATTTCCCGGATGCCCGGGTGAGTTGACAGCCTACAGGCAGCAACCTACATGTATTGAAGCGGAGAAGAAAAGCGAACGTTAGAAATTCGCTTGCTCTCCGCTTCAATCGTTTCACGCCTTCCAATAAAGAAAATAGCTAATAACTAACCAAAAATCTAGTTCGAGATGCAATTAAAATGCTACCCTTTTATTCTTTTAACATTAGGTTACACGGCAGCTACGGCACAAGACAGCAGTCGCACCAGCCAACTTAATGAAGTTACCGTCACCGCGTCCAAAGGGCCGCAAAAAGCCGGGGAAACCGGTAAGGTGGTCACTATCCTTTCCCATGAATACCTGGAGCAAAACAGTGGTAAAACCATTGCCAGCATCCTCAATCAACAACCCGGACTGGTTATCAATGGTGCAGAAAATAACCGGGGCACTACTCCCAACGTATATATGCGGGGAGCTTCCAATGGCAATACGCTGATCCTGGTAGACGGGTTACCGGTAAACGACGCCTCCCAGATCAACAATACCTTCGATCTTAATTTCATTACACCCGACCAGGTAGAAAGAATTGAAATACTCCGTGGTAGCCAGTCCACCCTCTATGGCTCCAATGCCGTGGCCGGTGTTATCAATATTATTACCCGCAAAACCGGCGATAAAAAGCTGGGGGTAGGCGCTAATGTTAGCTATGGCAGCTACCGCGACTTCCAGGGGAGTGTAAATGTGCATGGCAATATCGAACGCTTCTCTTACCTGGTAAGTTATAAACATGAAAAAGCCAGAGGCTTTTCAGATGCCTACGATTCTACCCACCACGCAGGGTTTGATAATGATGGCTTCCGGCAAAATACCCTGTTTGCCAAGCTGGGCATGACTGCCGGAAAGCGCTGGCAGTTTCAGTATATCACTAACTGGACCAACAACCGGCACGACCTGGATGAAGGCGGCTTTGTTGATGATAAAGATTATACCGGTACTTCCAAATACCTGCTGCAGGGCATCAGCAGCGAGTATAAGTTTAAAAATGGATCCTGGCATGTACTCGCCAGCTATCAGCATACCAGGCGCGATATCCTGAATGATTCCAATTCCGTATCCCCAGCTGCCTATGCAAAATTTGACAGCTCCATATTTGTAGCCAAAACAGCCCAGGTAGAATCCTATGTAAACTGGGACCTTACCCGTCAGATCAAACTGGTGGGCGGCGCCGCATTTACCTTTTCAAATACCCGCCAGTTCGACCACCTGTTGAGTACTTACAGCCCTGTGTTCCAGGATACCGAGCTGTCGCCCGATAGCTCCCGTACCAATCAAACCAGTGTATACGCAGCACTCCTGTTCCATAACCTGAGCGGCTTTAACCTGGAATTGGGCGGACGCCTTAACCACCACAGTCTTTATGGCAATAACGGTACTTTTACCTTTAACCCGTCTTACCTGATCGGGCAACATCATAAAGTATTTGTTAATATATCGTCTGCGTACAATGTTCCCACCTTGTACCAGCTATATGCGGCTGGTTATGGTAACAAATCACTGAAACCGGAAAATACAACCAGTTATGAAGCCGGTTACCAGGCCGACCTGGCACATAGCCGGGTAGGCTTCCGGGCCACTGGCTTCAGACGGGATACCCGCGACCTGGTTATATTCTACTTTGACCCTGTTACCTATTTCAGCCAATACCGGAATGCCAACAAGCAAAAGGCCTATGGAGTGGAATTTGAGGGCAACTGGACCATCACAAAAGGACTGGTACTTACCGCCAACTATACCTATGTAGACGGCAAGGTTACCTTGCAGCAAAATAACAAAGATACCTCCTACTATAACCTGTACCGGGTGCCCAAACACCTCGTTAATGCCAGCTTAGGCTACCAGGTTAACAATGCCCTGTTTGTATCGGTAACAGGTAAATATGCAGGCCAGCGCTTTGAGCAAACCAAGCCTTTAGGGGATTATTATACCCTGGATTTATATGGTGAATATAAATTTGGTAACTTGCTTAAGATTTTCGCCGGGTTTAGGAATATTACAGATTATAAATATTTTGATATTTCCGGTTATAATTCACGCCGGTTTAACTTTAATACCGGTATTTCCTTTAATTTGTAAACATTAAAACCAGCATAATGTCATTAAAGAATCTTAATCCGCGATTTAGTGTTTTGCTGCTCTTCATACTTGCAGCAGGTATCCTTCGCATCGTGTTGGGAGCTGATACCGCCATGTCACCAATAGCCATGTTTTCTCCTGTTGGCGCAATGGCCTTATTTGGCGGTGCTTCATTTTCGCAAAAGTGGAAATCTTATGCATTTCCTTTATTAGCCTTATTTATCAGTGATATTGTACTGATGCAATTCTTTCACAGACAATACGCAGAAGGCCTGCTCTATAAGGGCTGGATGTGGAATTATGCCAGTTTTATACTGATCGTATTATTGGGTCAGCTGGTCATTAAAAAAGCGAGTGTAGGTAATATATTAATCAGTGCTGTAGGCGCTGCTTTTATTCACTTCCTGGTGTCTAATTTCGGCGTATGGATCAGCGGTTCTACCAATTTGCTGACCGGACAGCCTTACACCAAAGACCTGGCAGGTATCAGCAGTTGCTATATCCAGGCTATTCCTTACATGAAATATGCACTGGTAGGTAACCTTATCTATTGCACTATCTTCTTTGGCAGCTTTGAACTGGTAAAACGTCGCATGCGTTTCGCCCAGTAATCATGATACATTTGTTTTTAGAGATTTAGAGATCCGGCAAATGCGTACATTTGCCGGGCTCTAAATCTCTAAATTATTATAGGGGGCACCTCTCCTGCATCAGCATTCTGCTCCGGCACTATTCACGGTAACATTAGTACGAAAACAAGACGTAAATAAATACTTAACATGCGCAGCATTACACGCAAATTTCAACTTTCTCTTACTGTAGCAGCATTCGCCATAGCAGGTCTGGCATCCTGTAGCAAAACCAATGATGCCGATGTAGTGGTACCACAGATTGTGAGTCCCGGTTTAAAAAACGGTAAAGACACCATTTATGTGGGCGACACCCGGTTATTAAGTCCCCAATTGGCAGATGTAAAAAATCCCACTTTCCAATGGCTGGTAAACGGCGTACAGGTGAGTTCAGATTCCTTGTATACATTTAAGCCCACTGAAAGAGGTGATTATACGATCTCCTATAAAATTATTTCTGGTAATGCTATCTCTTCCTATTACTACCAGATTAAGGTAATGGGTAAATTCGATAATGGTTTTTTCCTGGTAAATGAAGGCTGGTTTGGACATGAACCCGGTGATGTCAACTTTTACCGTAACGGGGAAGATTCTGTTTACCAATATGTATTTCAGCGCAACAACCCCGGCAAAACCCTGGGTACTACCACCGAATTTGGCGCCATGTTCAATAACAGGCTGTACCTGGTTTCCAAATCAGGCGCTTTTGTAGTAGCAGATGCGTCTACTATGAAAGAAACGGGCCGTATAGATCAGTTACCGGCCACTGGGAACTCTTTCTGTGGCATTACGCCTGGCCAGGGACTGGTTGGTACCATTAACGGTGTTTATCCCATTAACCTCCAGTCACTCGCGTTGGGCAGCAAGTTAAGCAGCGTAACCGGGCAGATAGGCGGTATCATCAAATCCGGCGCTTATGTGCTGGTAATGTCGCAAACCGATGGTATCGTGGTTTTAAACAACAGTGATTTCAGTGTAGCGAAGAACCTGGGACCAGCAGATGTGGGCTTTGCACAAACCCCTGATGGCAGGATCTGGGCGGCTAAAGGCAAATCGCTCTTTGGTATTAACCCGCAAACCCTGGCAGTGGATACGGTTAGCGTTCCATTTGACGTATATGGCGCGTGGGGCGCCTGGAATGCAGGTATGCTGAGTGCTTCCACCACAGAAAATGCCCTGTTTATCGGCAAAACCAACATGTGGGGCGCTGGTGGCAGAGAAATCTACAAATATGCAACGGGCAATCCTAACTCGCTGCAGGCACCATTTATTACTATCCCTGCCGGCCGCGAACTGTATGGCGCCGCAGTAAGATATAATCCAGGTAATAACACCGTGGTAGTGACCGATGTTAAATCCGGCTATGGTCAGAACTACGCCAATAACGCTTTGTATATCTACGATGCGGGCACCGGCGCTTTAAAGAAAACGGTGTCTTACACCGGCTATTTCTTCCCGGCTATTCCTGTATTTAACTAAGTATGTAGCTCCCGGTACCGAAAATACCGGGAGCTTTGTTTAATACAACACCATGATCTATCTAATTACAGGTGGGGCCAGATCCGGCAAGAGCAGGTACGCGCAGGAATTGGCGCTATCGCAAAGCTCACAGCCTGTATATGTGGCTACAGCCAAAGTATGGGACGATGACTTTGCCCAGCGTATACAGCGTCATCGGGCAGAACGGGGTGCAGCCTGGATCAATTACGAGGAAGAGCTGTATATCAGTAAACTCCCGCTGCAAGGCCATACCGTAGTGATAGATTGCATCACCTTATGGCTTACTAATTTTTTTGTACAAACAGAGTACGATACCGACCATACATTACAGGCCATACAGGCAGAAATAGATCATCTGCATCGGCAGCCAGGCACTTTTATCATTGTTACCAATGAAATAGGGATGGGCGTGCATGCTGAAACAGCGGCAGGACGTAAGTTTACAGATCTGCAGGGCTGGATAAATCAGTACATCGCCCGTATAGCCAACAACGTAGTATTGATGGTATCGGGCATACCCGTTATTATCAAACAAGCAACATCATAAATTCATCGTATGAGCAATATCCGGATAACACCTGTATCACAGGAATTAAAAGCGGCATTACAGGATAAGATAAACCAGAAGACCAAGCCACCCGGATCGCTGGGTAAACTGGAAGGAATTGCTTTACAGGCCGGGCTCATACAAAACACACTCACTCCAGTTATTCAGCAGCCCTCCATTATTGTGTTTGCCGGCGATCACGGTATTGCTGCCGATGGGCAGGTAAATCCCTTTCCACAGGCCGTTACCGCTCAGATGGTCTACAACTTTCTACAGGGAGGTGCTGCGATCAATGTATTTTGCCGGCAGCATCAGCTACAACTCACCGTGGTAGATGCGGGCGTAAACCATGTGTTTGCCCCTCACCCACTGCTGAAAGACCGTAAAATGGGTATGGGTACCCAGAACTTCCTGCATATGCCCGCCATGTCGTTAGACCAGTGTAAGCTGGCTATGCAGGCCGGCGCAGAAGAGGTGACCCTATTACATCAACAGGGATGCAATACCATCGGTTTTGGAGAAATGGGTATTGGCAATACATCAGCGGCCGCGCTGCTGATGAGCCACTTTACGGGCATACCGGTGGCAGAATGTACCGGCATAGGCACCGGCAGTAATGCGCAACAGCTGGCACAAAAGCGGGCTATATTACAACAGGTGATGGCCAAGCATGCCAGGCCGGCATCGCCGGAACAGGCGCTGGCTACTTTTGGCGGATTTGAAATTGCCATGATTTGCGGCGCTATCCAACAGGCAGCTGCGCTGCAAATGCTGGTGGTGATAGATGGTTTCATAGTTACAGCCGCCCTGCTGGCAGCGGTAAACATGCAACCTGCCGTGAAAGACTACTGCGTATTTGCGCATTGCTCGGAAGAAAATGGCCATAAAGCCATGTTGAAACACCTGGAGGTATCTCCCCTGTTGCAAATGGATATGCGTTTAGGAGAAGGTACCGGCGCAGCATTGGCTATACCGCTTATCCAGAGTGCCGTAGCGTTTCTCCGGGACATGGCCAGCTTTAATAGTGCACAGGTATCAAATCGGACGATATGAAAAAACAGTGGCAGCTCTTGCTTACCGCTATCATGTTTTATACTCGTTTACCCATTCCCGTTAATACGCCTTATCACCCGGATATGCTCACCCAGGCTACCCGCTATCTGCCGCTTGTAGGCTGGATCGTGGCAGGCTGCATGATAGGCGTACTATATGTAGTATCTAATATTGCCCCTCCTATGGTCAGCATCCTGCTGGCACTAATTACGGGTATCTGGGCTACCGGCGCCTTTCATGAAGATGGCTTTGCCGATATGTGCGATGGCTTTGGCGGTGGCTGGACCAAAGAAAAGATACTGGACATCATGAAAGACAGTCGCATTGGCACCTATGGTATGCTGGGGCTCCTGTTACTGATGGCGCTCAAATTCCTGTGTTTGCGGGAACTACCGATATTCGGTGTGATGCTGACTATATTGGCGGCGCAGCCGTTGAGCCGATTTATGGCGGTAACGGTCATATATACCCACCAATATGTTCGTGACAATGAAGATAGCAAGGCTAAACCTATTGCCAAGGGGATTAGCTCAACAGGGCTGATCACAGCGGGTATATGGGGCTGCGTGCCTTTTGCTGCCATCATTGTATACCTGCAGAATTACACTTTGCTCCTCACAGTACCAGCCTTGTTACTGGCGCGCTGGTACCTGGTACGTCTCATGAAAAAATGGATTGGCGGCTATACAGGCGACTGTCTCGGGGCGGTACAACAGGTATCGGAAGTGGTCATTTATTTATGCTTTTGTATTCTCACATGGAAATATATTTAATCCGGCATACCACACCGGCAATAGAAAGTGGTGTTTGCTATGGTGCATCAGATGTGGATGTAGCCGCAAGTTTTGATACAGAAGTGGCCAGGATAAAGCCTTTGCTCCCTGCTAAATCCCTGGAAGTATATACCAGTCCATTGCAGCGTTGCGAAAAGCTGGCAGCTGCCTTATTTGGCGATACCTACACAAAAGATGACCGGCTGAAGGAGATGAACTTTGGCGACTGGGAAATGCTGCCCTGGGATAATATCAGTCGCACTGCTTTACGCAAATGGGCAGATAATGTAGTCTTTGAACATATTCCAGGAGGAGAAAGTTATGAAGAATTATATGTTCGTAGTATACAGCTATTGGAAGAAGTAATGTCCAATGGGAAAGATGCTGTTTTGGTGACCCATGGCGGGGTGATCCGCTGTATACTGGCGCATGTGACTGATACTGCACTCGTGGATGCGTTCGATATTTTGGTGGATTATGGCCATATTTCTCACTTACAGGTAGAAAATGAGGAGATAAAAGTGATATTTTCTAATTTATAAGTAATTGCGAACAAATCAATTATATTAAAATTTTCAAATATCTCTCTAAAAAACAAAAAAACTGGTATTTCGTGCTAACTTTATGTTTGCATATACCTTAAATAAAAGAACACAATTTAAAACTGTTATAATGACAACATCTTTTCTGAATATCCCGCTTTTGTTTTTGCAGGAAATAGGTATCAAAGAATTGCTGCTGATAGCATTAGTAGTACTGTTATTGTTTGGTGGTAAGAAGATACCTGAGCTGATGCGTGGTTTGGGTAGCGGCATACGTGAGTTTAAAGATGCCAAAGATGAGCCAACAAAGAAAGGAAGCAGCGCTGATGCTGATGCAAAAAGCTAATTAGATTCCTGTTATAAAGACATAAAAGGCAAACCGTTCATATCATATGAGCGATTTGCCTTTTTTAATTTCTCCTTCTTCAGGCCGCCATCCGTACTTCTTCGTTAAATCCCGGGGTGCTTTTATTGTTCACTGATTCATATCTTTTTTTAAAATACCAGGCGGCGACTATCATCATTACAATACCGGTAACGGATACACTGATCACCGCATCTATGAAAAACTGGCTCCAGGACAGGGATACGCCACTAAAATTTTTAAATAACATCACGGTTACGCTTCCCAGGTAACCAAAAGAATCGGCTACATAAATAACAAACCCCACATTGCTCACATACTTGAACACTGCAATCAACCGCTCGAAGAAAATACAATTGAAAGGAATATATCCCATATAAAGTCCCAGTCCGGTCAGGGTCATCCACCAAACGGGATCCAGGCGGTGCTGGCGGAACATCAGGGTACTAACCAGCGCAATAAGAAAGCCGGTGATCACGATAATATGATTCAGCATGAAAGCGTGGAAATTATTCTTTACAAATACCAGCAAGCTCATAATCAGGATAATAGCAATAGAAATAGGAATTTCTGTTTGGGTAAAAATTCCGGCCTCGGAGCCATAACCCAGGTCCTTCCAGATATCAGCAGCAAAATTATCACGCATATCTCTTAATACCGTTAATAACACATAAGACGCAATCAGCAATACCAGTCCAGGCAAAAAGGCCTGTAGAAAACTTTTACGCTCCTGTTTATTCATCGGCGCCCGTCTGGTTCTGAGCTGTTCGTCTTCTGCGGATGGTGGTGGTATTTGCTCTAACAACACCACGAAAATTATGATCGGCACAATGAATATCAACCCGGTCACAAAAGGCATCCAATATTCCGTTATATGCCAGTCTACCACGGTCATCTTCCCCACCGACTTCACAAAACCAGAAGAGAAAATAAAGCTGATAGATAATACAGCCCCCATAAACTCTGTACTGCGCCGCCCTTCCAGGTAACTGAATACCAGGCCCCAGATCATTCCCAGGGGAAAGCCGTTGATAAATAAAAATGCAATGTTATAAGGAGCAGGCACCAGGGCAAAGCCCAATAATGCCAACCAGGAGATAGCGATCAGTAATAAAATGCTCTGCGCACGCTTGTTGCCTTTCATTTCTGCAATGAAGCGGATACCATAAAACTTGCTGCAGGCATAGCCAATTGTTTGTGTGATCACCAACCATATCTTGTAATCGATCCCCAGGAAAGTGGCCCCCTCGAAAATCCCGGATGTAAAGGGTTTCCGGAAGGCATACATGCAGGAATAGGTGCCAAAAGCCACCAGGGCCGCATACAATGAAAACGTAAGGTGATGGGCATTTTGCAACCGCTTCCGCAACCAGGAAATATTCAGCATCGTAACAAATGGTTTGGGACAAAGGTGCAGGTCCAATGTAAATAGAATGTTAACAAACACTGAACTTAATGTTAAGTATTATTAAACACCATGTAAAATTTCTCAGTAAGATGGACTACGGATAAACCCTCACATTAAAACATTATTTGAAACTGAATCTTACGGTTGCAACAAATTGCCGTGGCCTCAAACCATATTGGCTTTCAATGATGGAATAAGAGGAATTATATAGAATAATATAATTTTTCGTGTTCAGGAGATTATTACAGCTTAGTGCGAAGTCTATTTTCTTTTTAGGCAAAGTATAGGTATACTTTACATCAAGAAAAGCCTGATTCTTCTTCGTTCTTAGTTTATTAATATAAAAATCAGAATGAATAGTCAGCATTTGATGCTTTACTGGAAATACATTCATTTCCAGCAAATGTGTTTGCAGCCGGATATCGTCAAGTTTTTTTTCTGAAAGACGGCTTGTGATAAACGACAGATTCATTCGATAATTAAAATCAAAAAGTTCAAAAAGGTTGTTATAGATGACCATTGAAGCTGTGTATGAACTAATCTTCAGCATGCTCATGTCGCTATTAAACAACTGGGGAGAGGTTGTATTGTTTATATTTCCGATCAACTTAAATGTACTTTTGATCGGGCTATATAGCTTACTGACAGTAGCAGTTACAGAAGTTGTTTTCCGGGCATTCCCCAGCAGTAGCATCTCCATAGAAGTAGCACCAACAGCATCAATAAAGTTATTTGCCAGATAATTATTCCGGGTCCGGTCATAGTGAAACATCACGTCTGCCAACAATGAATTTACCAGATTCTTATATTTAAGTGATAAGCTGTTTGACCATTGATTGCTTTGCCCGATATATCCGGTCTTTGATTTTTGCAATCTATTGTAAGAGGTTAGCATATAATCGTTGTACAACTGCGACAAATCCCCAAACTGATTATCATAGCGCATGTTGAAAAACAATTCCCATAAAGAGGAAATGTCATAAACGACAGACATATTCGGATTAAAAACAACATTGTTAAGTGTAGTGGAAGCGCCCGTCGGAATTTTATACTTGAGGGAAAACTGCTGAAGCCGGGCAGGCATTTCCAGCTGCAATTTCCACGACATATTGTTGTATCGGAGCGTCGGATTCAAATAAGCTTTAATGGCGGTGAACTGGATATCATTCCCGAATCCATCCTGCTTCGCGGGATTGATGGGTAAACTTTCCACCCCTAAATTGCTCTCCAACAACTGCTGCTGAAATAAAATACCCAATTTGGCTATTAATGAAATATGGCCAACTCGTTGTATGAAGCTCAAATTATTATCAATGAAGAGGTCCTTATAAAGCACCTGTTGAGTCGCCTTGTTATAGGGAAGACTATCATTTAATATATTTTGAAATACGCCCGGAGATACAGTCAAACGCTGAGGGCTTTCTGAATAATGGATATTGGCATTAAACCCTACCAAATGTTTCCCCAAAAACATCGTCGAAGTAAACACATTGTTTATAAAAAAAAAATGCAATTTCTCCCACTGGCTAAGACTATTGCTTTGGTTACGTAAAATTAAACCATTCTTGTCATCCCATTTTTTCCCTATGCTCAGCTTATTCTTTAAATATATCTTTTTGTCATTCTTTAGCAGCGTAAAGTCTCCCTGCAGATCGCTGGTGTTGTAGTTGTTATGCAAATTTTCACTAACTATTATATTTCCACCGGGAGTAGAGATCTTGGTATAGGTATTTCCCGCGATTTGCTGGTAGTCATTATAAACGGAAATATTTCCTTTCAACTCCAGACCATTGTCAAATTTCTTCAATAAATTGGAGCTGCCCATTTTAATGTTATTCTCAAGCCATCTCTTCTTGTCGAATGGGGGTTGGGCTAAGTCCCGGACGCCTGTGAACTTATAATTATTAACAGGAAGTGGGGCATCAAAGAAAAACCCAACATCATCTGCCGTATATGAATTCAGTTGCTTAGAAATATCATCTCCAATATTATTAGCCTGAAAGGAATTAATTATTTGGAATGACTTGTTGAAGGTCATAGGCGTGAGATTGGCATCCCAAAGCAACGGACCAGCACCTATTCCAAGTTTTGCGGTACCAGTGGTGAGATATTTCTTAAGCTGTATGTTTAAGGAAGCACTATTGGAAAACGTCAAAGAATCCAGGATCTTTATGGGCTGATCATTCTCAATAATCTGCACATTCTTCACAGCATCGATAGGCAGATTATTATTGGCGATCGCATATCTGCCATCTAATAAATTGAGTCCGTTGATATAATATTTCAACAGAGGTTTACCATTATATAAGATTTTGTTTCCCTCCATTTCAATCCCAGGTAATTTTCTGATAACGTCGCCAATTACCCGGTCTTCTTTATAGGTAAAAGTATTAACATCATAGTTGATAGTATCATTGATCTGATAAATAGGCTTTTTTGCTACCACAACATCTTTCAGGACAGTAACTTTTGAGCCCAATATAAAATGATATTTGCCTGATGTATTCTTCAATACAACTTTCTTCTCCTGGTAGCTGATATGACGGATACTCAATAATATGCTATCCATGGAATCATTTAGTTTCAATTCAAACATGCCATTTCTATCGGAAATAACATATCCCATGATGACGTTACCTGTTATTTTTCGATAAACCACGTTTACCCCTGCTATGGGATTATGCAATGAATCTTCAATGCTCCCGGTTATGATACTTTGAGAAAATACATTCCCAATAAAAGCAAATATGAATTGAATAAGCAGTATCAGCCTTCTCCTCATCAGATTACCGGTTACGATAGTGATATATTTCTATCCAATTATTGTCGGCTTTTGCCTTTTCCTGCGCCCTCTTAGAATAAGCTTCTCTCCCACTCATAATACTTATTCGCCCACTAGCCTCATCCATTTCCAAAGGATTCTTCTGATACTTCTCCTTTAAATGGAAAAATTCCTCTTTGTTTTTTAGCCTTAATGGAGACTTGTAGTAATATGGTCTGATTACTCTATCAACATTGGAAATACTGATTAAGTCAAAATTCCAATAATTCTGGCTGTCAGATATCTTCACAATCAACCCAGGCAACCCGGAAAATTTATACGGCCCATCGGAAACCGGTATATCTGGCGCAAACCATGCATACCATTTCCTGTTTCCAAATACCGTTTCTGCTTTCTGGCAATGGAGAGTGGCAATTGTTGTGGTATCATTTAGCACATTCCATTGAAAAATATATCTCTCCTCCGAATACTTGTATAACAAGGCCACTACTGAGCTAAATCTATCATAGGTGTGTATGCCTTCCTGTGTCTTTAAAACGTGATACCGGAACTTCGTTGGATTGTCATTGTAAAATGACACAGAAGGCCCAATAGCATTACCTTTAGTATTTTCTGCATACATGGCAGAATCGGTATAGTACGAATTTATGCTCTGAAATAATGAACAGCTGTCTCCAACAAATAATCCCATGTATTCGGAAGACCGGCTCAAATCATTTGTACTATCTGGCTGGTAGGTCATTTTATAAATGACCTCTATGGAACATTTGAAAGGACTTACCTGCCCGAATACATTTGTACAAATCAAAAAGAAGAAGATCATCATTTTTTTCATGATAAGCCGGTACTTTTAAGGAAATGAAAACCAGGAGGATACATTTCATCCCCCTGGTCTGTGCTTTATAATCGTATTTATTTGCAGGAATCAACACATTCCTGTGGAGTAGTTACGCAAGAGTAGATTTCAACAGGAGGATCTCCGGGAAGAGTGCAGGTGCATGGAATTTGCCCGTCGGGGCATGGTCCTCCGCTACCTGTGCCACCAAGAATATTTTTCAACTGCGTTCTGGTAAGTATTTCTTCAACCCCAAGTCCCAGCGTTTTTAGTTTTAATTTTTTCATTATTTAACGTTGTTTTAAAAGGTTATTGCTCCTTTTTAAGCCCGGTAGCAGTAAGGCTTTTTACCAGCTATCGTTTGCAACCGACAACCAGTGAAATAACAGGCAATTTCTTTCCCTCATGCCCATACGGAAAGAAATATAATCGTCCAGTGCGGTGAATAATTGGAAAATGTCATAAAGTCTTACTACCAGGGTTACTATCAAAGGTTTAACAAAAGATTACACTCATTTCAATTCGGGCGAGGTTCTTTGATACAGACCTAATATAAACTTATAATACAAAAGTGTCATAGACCACCAGTAAATTAACATTTACAGATGTTTTTTTTGCACACGCAAAATGGTTATCTACTGACATCGGGGCGCCAGCCAGTTCAGTGAGATCAGGGGAACGTGTATAAACAAGTATTCAATTGGTAAAAATGAGAAAGGGGCATCTCATTTTTGAGACACCCCATTCTTCAATTTGAAACAACCATTTTCTTATTTCAGCAGCCACATGCTGCCATTGATATCATCGGTAGTACCGCCAAACTGGCTTTGCAGCGCGGCAGTCCAGTTTACTGTATTAGATGACCGCTCTGCATCAGGATATTTAAAGCGTTTGGGAATAATGCTGCTATTGCCGGTACCTGTACCTACTGTAAAGGTGGGAACACCGGTTCTTCTCCAGTTGTTATAAGCCTCCCATCCGGAGTTTTCGAAGAAGGCCAGGTACTTCTGTGTCAGGATCTGGGTGAGCCCCTGGGCATTATCGCCTTTGTACATCACAGCTGCCTGTTTGTAATACACGTTTTCGAAATCAAACGGAATTTCATAACGTTTACCACCATACGTTTTCACCACGGCGCCCGGTGCTTCGGCAGGAATGCCATAGAAACCCAGGGAAGCCTTGATACCTTTTTTATACCATGTTTCAGCATTACCACTAATCCATCCACGATTAATCGCCTCTGCCATGTTAAAACACAATTCCGGGAAACCCAGGATTACACCCGGCTCTGCAGCGTAGTTGCTGTAGTAACGGCTACGGCTGCGCACAGAATATTCTGCGGTATCCACATTAGACATGCTGGAAGACATGCTCGATTGGCTAATACCCGGATCAGCACCCACATAGGCGGTAATATCTGTTGGTAATTTACCCAGCTTATTCAGCTGTTTGGTAGCTGGCTCGGCTGTGATATACGCACGCGGGTCGTTCAAATTCACCAGGGTATTCAGGTAGGTGGCCGACATATTATAACGGGTAGCATCAAAACCCAGGTTATCCGGGTTAGATGGATACTTGTTGATATTGTTATAAATGAACTGCAGATTCTGGTCCATTGACTCTATTAATGGATATTTAGTAGGATTGCTAACTATATCCTTAAACTGCTGGGCTACCTTCAGGTCTGTATCTGCTGTTTTCCTGCTCAGGGCAATCAATACCCGCAAACGCAAGGTATTTACTGCGCGCTGCCATTTGCCCATATCATTCCCGTAGTAAAAATCGCCTTTCAGCAGTTGTCCTTCTGCCGTGATGCTTTTATCTGGGTTAGCAATCTGTTGCGCCAATTGGGTATTGGCATCTTCCAGCCATTGCAGGATCTGTACAAAAACGGCTTTCTGATTATCATATACCGGCGTCAGGTTTGTTTTACCCTGCAAAGCAGCTTTCATTGGCAGATCGCCCACCAGGTTAGTTAAGCGGTAAAAGAACCAGGCACGGAAGAACTTACCCAGTGCGGTATACGGGTTCACTGCCTGGCCCCCTAAACGTAACGCTTCGCTCTCCATTTGCTGCACGTTACTCATAGAATAATAGCTGTTAAAATCAGCTCCTCCCCAATCATAACGTTGATCGCCATAATAGTTATAGTTACAGCAATCAAATTGGTTCCAGCGCATTACATTACTCCAGGGTTTATCAGAATTTATATCCGACAGTACGCCACCTAACACGAGGCTGGGTGGAGTTTGAGAAGGTTTATTCGTATTGATAGCATAGTCTTCAAATTGCTTATTGCAACCGCTCACCACAGCGCCTGTGATCGCAACGAAGGCTAATATTTTAAATGATTTCATACAAAGCTTGTTTAATAATTGAGCGTGATCAGAATGTAAGATTTACGTTGAAGCCATAACGTTTAGTCGTAGGCGATTGCAGGGTAGATATACCCTGTGTACCAGGATACTGGTCAATATCCACATCTTTGTTCTTAGCAAAGTACAGGAGGTTTCTGCCTACGAAGGAGATATTAGCTCCCCGGATAAACGTTCCTTTCAGCATGTTGGCAGGCAAGGCATAACCGATTGTTACTTCGCGCAGTTTTGCAAATGTTTTGCTGATGAGGTTAGCCTCATTGGTTTTATAGTACACGCTGATATAATCCTGCAGGAATGCTTTGGTAGTATTCGGAGCATACTGCAGCTTGTCGTAGTTGGTTACATTTCCGTTGTTATCATACTGGATAGGTACACCATTGCTCACCACTACGCCATCGCCCTGGTATGATTTCACGCCTTTATAATCCTGGTAACGGGCATCCCCCATAGCACCTTGTGTGGTAAGGATATTACGGCCACCGCGGAAAGTTTGCTGTTGAATATAATCAATCATGTTACCACCTACGCGTCCGTCGAATTGGAAGCTGAGGCTTACACCTTTGTAACTGAAACTGTTGTTCACCCCCCAAACCCAGTCTGGATTAGCATATCCCAGGAATTGCGGAGTAGAATTTACCACTGGGCGTCCATCATCTCCATTGATAATTTGTCCACTTTGGTTTCGTACAAACTTGCTACCATAGATTTTATCCACCCTGTCGCCCACGCCGGTATAGGCATCCAGCTTATTTTCACCATCATAAATGCTGATATACTTTTCCTGGAAGGTAGACCAGTTGGCAGTGATATTCCAGTTCAGGCCATTGGGGTTCCTGAGCGGCGAACCATTGAGGGTAAATTCATATCCTACTTTGCGTGTGTTCACACCATTGATACGGTTTTTCGAAAACCCGGTAGAGCCGGGGATAATCACATCATAGATCTGTGGACCATTCTTGCTGGTAAAGTAAGTAGCGTCGATACCTATACGATTTTTAAGGAAGCGGATGTCTAGTCCTGTTTCAAACACCTTGGTAGCAAATGGCTTCAGGTCAGGATTAGCAATAGTTTGAGAAACATAAGCGCCTGCCTGGTTCTGGTATACCGGGAGAACGTTGTAAAATTTAGTATTGAAAATCGGGCCATCATAGGAAGACTGGTACTCCGCGCCATATCCCAGCGGATAGCTGGCCAATGGCGTAGCGCCTATAGTAGCCTGGCTAAATCCACCTTTTACGTTAGCGTAAGATCCTCTCAGCTTAAGGAAGGATACTACTTCCGGTAGTTGTACGTAATCAGAAACTACGGTGCTGATAGCTACAGAAGGATAAGAATAAACGTTATTGTGGATAGGCAAGCTGGAGTTTTTATCGAAACGGTCGGTGAGCGAGATAGTCGCATACTTACCCAAGTCAATATCTACATAACCATATGCGCTCAATACCAGCATTTGGGCTGAATAGTTGGTAGCAAACAGCGGATCGCGGCTATTGGCAAAGCCATACCATCCCGGTGCATTCAGGTAGTTGGTGGTTACAAAGCTGGAATTATACCGGTATGAGCGGGCGTTGGCACCTACAGAGGCATGGATCCCTATTTTACGGGGAAATACATTGGTATAAGATAACAATACGTCGGTATTGTTTTCAAACAGCGAGCGTTTGTCTTCCCGGTAGTTACCTTTACCTTCTTCCATGCCATAAGGGTGCGCAGAGAAAGGCACCTTTTCATTTCTCATCAGGTCGTAGGTAGTCACCTGTGTACGGGCCAGCAGCTCCAATTTATCACTGAACTTATAATTCAGTTTGGCATAACCATTAACATCTGTTTTGTAATGCCCACGCAACCATTCGTAGGTCATAAACCATGGGTTGTGATAGCGCTGGTATTCGGCGTATATCGACTGGATACCTTCTTTACCTGGTTGCCAGTAGTTACGCATATCATCCATGCTCCAGTCGGCGCCAGCCCAGATCAGGGTGTTATAAATGATACTGTTGGGGCCATATGTTACATCCGGGAAGTTGTTGGTGTACTGGCGGTTGTAATTCATGTAGGCATCCAGGCGCAGGCGGGAACTGAAATTATAACCTGCGGAGATGTTGAAGTTGGTAATGTTTAAAGAGGTATTGGGCACAATTCCTTTCTGGTAGGAATGTGACAGGGAGAAGCGCAAATCGGCTTTTTCCGTGTGAGAAGAAACGGCGATGTTGTTGGTGCTAAGCATGCCTGTTTGCAGGAAGCGCTGCAGGTTGTTTTTACCGCGTGCTACCCATGGCGTGCCGGTGCGTTTACCTGTAGCCGGATCAACCGGGCTATCATATTGGGGGATTAACTGTCCTTCAAACTTTGGTCCCCATACATCATAGTCGCCATCGTTGGTTCCGTTTCCTTTACCATCTACAAACGCGTATTTACCATGGTCGCCAGGGCCATACTCATCCTGTACTTTGGGGATGGCATTGAATCCTTTTTCGAACATGGTGCTGGAGTTAAAGTCAATGGACAGGCCGCGCTTGTCTTTGGTTCCTTTTTTAGTGGTAATCATGATAGCGCCATTCAGGCCGCGGGAGCCATACAAAGCGGAGGCAGTAACCCCTTTCAGCACAGTATAGCTTTCAATATCATCGGGGGAAATGTTCCAGGTATCGGAGTTAATAGGCACGCCATCTACTACATAGAGCCCGATGTTATTACCTCTTAATAATACCTGTGGGGCGGCTAATAATTCAGCGGAAGCGCCTACGGTGAGGCCGGCCACTTTTCCGACTAATCCGTTAACAGGATTCGGTTCACGGGCTTTTACCATGTCGGCGCCTTTTACTTCCTGAACGGCATAACCTACCCGTTTTACTTCTTTTCGTATACCCAGCGCCGTAACTACTACTTCATCCAATGCTTTTTTGTCGGGTTGCAGGGTAATAGTAATGTCTGTGGCTCCTTTGAGCGGAAATTGCTGAGGGAGGAAGCCGATAAAAGTGATTTCGAGTACAGCGTTGCCCGGGGCAGAAAGGGCGAAGTTACCGTTGGCATCTGTTACTGCTCCGCGGTTGGCGCCTAACACTTTAACCGTAGCGCCAATAACAGGCTGCTGGTCATCGCCTGAGATAACCTTTCCGGTAATGGCTTGTTGTGCAAAGACTGATGAGCTGATAAGCAACAGCAATAGCAGAGCGCGTAGCTGCCTTTTGAGCGCACGACGTAGATTTGATTGCATGTAAAGTAGGTTTGGGTAAAATTTTATTTACACGCAAAGATTAGGGTCCAATATGATCGAACTGTTAAGTTATACTAAAATTAATGTTAAGTATTTGTATATCTTATTTATCTGAATCCAGGAAGAAATATACCACGAGGATCTGGGCATTGTCATCGCCTATATTACGGGGTTTATGTCCCAGGCGGCCATCGAAGAAGAGGGAATCGCCTTCTTCGAGTATATATTTTTCATTATCGATAAGATATTCTACTGTGCCTTTAATGATATACTTATATTCATAGGCGTCTGTCTTCACGGTCTGGGTACGATGGGCACCCTTTTTTAGTTCCAGCAGTACGATGTCTACCGGGAAATTTTTGACGTTTTTAGTCAGCACCCGTTTATATACAAACCCTTTGGCGGGCTCCTTTTCAAACTCCTGGTAGGCAGCTTTTTGCTTGATAATTACTTTGGCGCTTTGCGTATGCTGGTCTATTTCATTGAAGAATTCGTTCATATCGAGGCGCAGCGCCCGGATAATATTGATCAGTACGAGCAGTGACGGCACTGTCCTGTTATTTTCAATCTGGGAAATCAGTCCTTTGCTCACCTCTGCCCTATCGGCCAACTCCTGGATGGTGATTCCTTTGCTCTTTCTCTTTTCCTTGATCTTATTACTGATCTGAATAATAATATCCTCCGTCATAAAATAGCAGTGTTCAACAAATATAAGCAGAATGCGGCTAGGATAAAACCCAGGCCATTCTGACTATATTTACACAAAATAGCATACATGTTCAGTATCGACCAAATTTTGGCTATTACCTTTACGTTATTCGCAGTTATCGACATCGTAGGATCTATCCCGGTATTAGTGTCCCTGAAGGAAAAACTAGGGCATATAGATGCTGGCAAAGCCACGCTGGCTTCGGGTTTCCTGATGATACTCTTCCTGTTGGTGGGCGAGCCCTTCCTGAAATTATTGAGCGTTGATGTGCATTCCTTTGCCGTAGCAGGTTCCATCGTTATTTTCGTAATAGGACTGGAAATGATCCTGGGTCTCGAACTTTTCAAGACAGACCCCGACGCCAAGGCCGGCAGTGTAGTACCCATTGCCTTTCCGCTGATAGCCGGTTCGGGCACCCTGACAACCATTATGTCGCTGAAAGCCGACTTCGGACAGTATAATATCCTGGCAGGCATCTGCCTAAACCTGGTCATCGTATATATCGTATTACGCTGCCTGAATTACATAGAACGCATGCTGGGCAAGGCCGGGCTGATGGTATTACGTAAATTTTTCGGGGTAATCCTGCTGGCCATTGCAGTTAAAATATTTAAAAGTAATATTAATCTTTAACCTGATTTGGGATTGTACAGCAGAAAATGTAGTTTTGCGTTCTTTCCGGCCTCGTAGTACAATGGATAGTATAAGAGTTTCCGAAGCTCCAGATTCAAGTTCGATTCTTGACGAGGCTACCACCTGATATCTGCAAATAAATTATTTGCAGATATTTTTTTTATATTACTGTCGTGTTTTGTTAACTGAATAAATTTTCCATAAAACCTCTATTCTTCTTTATCTATGAAAAAAAAGCTACTGTCCCTGTTAATCTCAGGCGTTATTCCATTTACATTATCCGCACAGGATACTGCTTACATCAAAAATCAGGCGCTGTCAGCCCAAAATGCAAATGCATGGATCAGCGGAAAATTTACTTCTGGCTTTATGCAAACTTTCCAGGGCACCAGTACCGGTGGGACCAGGCATTATGATTTTTTTGGAGGGTCA
Organism: Chitinophaga eiseniae; assembly: GCF_012641265.1. Lineage (GTDB taxonomy): Bacteria > Bacteroidota > Bacteroidia > Chitinophagales > Chitinophagaceae > Chitinophaga > Chitinophaga eiseniae_A. Next base: position 145,082 of record NZ_JABAHZ010000002.1, read on the forward strand.
GCCACTCCAGCGGGCGCCAATTTAAGATGGAGTTTTGTATTACAGGGTCTGGAAACAGGAAGCAATGTGGGGACGGATTTCAGGATCTGGAGTTATGCCGATAACGGTACTTTTTTAAACAATCCATTCTCAATTGCAAGGGCATCCGGCATTGTGAGCATTGGTACTTCTCTGGCTGCCACTACGATTAACACTAATAATACGACGGGGGCCTTAAGCATTTATGGTGGTGCCAATGGTATTAACAGCTACCGGGGAGCTGAAATAGGGCTGCGGGGTGGAGGTTACAGCACTACGCCGGGTGAAATGAGCTTCCACACAGGATTGGGGGGTGGTGGCACCGCCCAGCCGGAAAGGATGCGCATAGATGCCAATGGATTGGTGACCATGGGCTACGGCTTAAGATTAAATAATGCCACCTCCAATAACATCAGTTTTGACCCTGTTGGATTGGGTGCTCCCACCTTTACTACTAGAAGTGTTGGCACTAGAATCACCTTACATCCTGCATTGGGCAGTGCTTCGGGAGATTATGCCATTGGTATTGAGCCACAGCACATGTGGTTTAGCGTGAATATCAAAAACGTCGCCAATGGTTTTAAATTTTATGCAGGAAACAATCAAATAGGAAGAATCGATGGCTTTGGCGCCACCGACTGGGAAGGGCAAGGCCGTTTTAAAGGATGGTACAACGCCAATGGAACCGGCCCTGCTGCGGAAATAGGCATATCTAATGGTACAGCAGTGCTTATCGGCTATGACAGGACTCCCGGTGCTACCCGGTATATTCCATTAGCCCTCTCCGGCGGAACTACCAGCAGTAATCAAACGAGCATTACTATTAATGAGGTTGGCGTAGGTGTGGGTACCAACACCTTCTTCGGTAAATTCAATATATATGATCCGGTTAATAATAAAGCCTCTATTACCATGCAATCTAATGGTGACAGCCGGTTCTGGATCAATGAAGGTGATAATGCGCTTAAACTCGGCGGTGTAGGCGGTAGTACACCTCCTGCCCAGGGCGTATTAAACATTACCAACCAGGGCCTCGTGGGTATTGGTACCCTGACACCTCAATCCGAGCTTTCCGTTAAAGGCACCATCACTGCCCAACGGGTAAAAGTAACCCAAACCGGCTGGGCCGATTATGTATTCCATAAAGACTATCCCCTTTCCCCGTTAACAGCTGTTGAAAAATATGTAACCTCTCACCAGCACCTGGAAGGTATTCCTGCTGCTGCAGAGGTAGAAAAAGATGGTATCGACGTAGGTGAGATGAATAAAAAGTTGTTAGAAAAAGTGGAGGAATTAACACTTTACCTGATTGAGCAAAACAAAAAAATAGCAGCACTGGAAGAGTGGAAAAAACAACAGGAAAGCAGGCAGCACTAGTACCAATACCACTAAAAAATAATTCGCCCCAACCCTCCTGACGGGGTTGGGGCATTTTTATTATTGATCGCGGACAGTTAAAAATTATTCATTCATTTCACTCAGTTCCAGCCAACGCATTCCTTTATCATCAAGCAATTGGATAATTTCCCCAATCCGATGTGTCATGGGCTCCATTTTATCGAAGCTGAGCTCTCCACTGGATAAAGCTGTTTCAATGGTTTTCTTTTCTGTTTCCAGTTGTTCGATTTCTTTCTCCAGCAATTCCAATTCACGCTTCTCTTTAAAAGACATTTTACGGGCTTTGTTTTCCGTAGGTAGTGTAGCCGTTACCGTTGGTTCAGGCATTACTTCCTTCTTAGGTGCCGCTGTTTTCTTTTTATCTTCTTCCTTCTGCCATTCGCGGTACTGGGTATAGTTGCCCGGGAAATCACGTATTTCACCATCTCCTTCAAAAACAAGCAGGTGATCTACCAGTTTGTCCATGAAATAACGGTCGTGGCTCACAATAATCACACATCCCTGGAAGTCCTGCAGGAAGCTTTCCAGGATGCTCAGGGTTGGCAAATCCAGGTCATTGGTAGGTTCATCCAATACCAGGAAGTTGGGATTACGGAATAAGATAGACAGCAGGTGTAATCTTCTTTTTTCACCACCACTCAGCTTGGAGATATAGGTATATTGTTTTTCCGCTGGAAACAGGAATAATTCGAGGAATTGTGCAGCGCTTACTTTCGTGCCATCAGCCAGGGGAAAGTTTTCTGCGATATTCTTTACGAACTCTATTACCCGCATATCTTCCTTCACCACCAGGCCGGACTGGGAATAGTTACCAAATACAATGGTTTCGCCCACATTAATTTTTCCGGAGTCGGGTTGTTCTGTACCCAGCAGCATATTCAGGAAAGTAGACTTTCCTACGCCGTTTTTGCCCACAATACCTACGCGTTCGCCTCTTTTGAAAGTATAATCCATCCCTTTCAGGATTTTTAGATCGCCGTATGACTTATATACTTTCTTTAACTCCAGGATTTTTCCGCCCAGGCGGGTCATTTTAACGTTGAGTTCGAGCTGTTGATCGGCTACTCTTTGGCTGGCCTTCTCTTTTACTTCGTAAAAATTATCCTGCCTGGATTTAGATTTGGTGGTGCGGGCTTTAGGTTGTTTCCGCATCCATTCCAATTCTTTGCGGTACAGGTTCCGGGCCTTATCTACGCTTGCTTTATCACTTTCTTCCCTGGCAGCTTTCTTTTCCAGGTAATTTTCATAATCTCCTTTGTAGATAAATAGTTGTTCCTGGTCCAATTCCATAATTTCGTTACACACGCTGTCGAGGAAGTAGCGGTCGTGGGTTACCAACAGTAGGGTAACCCGTTCCTGGTCCAGGTAGTTTTCCAACCATTCGATCATGCTCACGTCGAGGTGGTTAGTAGGCTCGTCCATGATCAGCAGCACATGCTTATGCTCAAAGCCAATTTCAATGAGGACTTTAGCGAGTGCCACCCGTTTTTGTTGCCCACCGGATAGCGAACCAACGGGCTGGTCGAGATTGTGTATATTAAGTTTTCCTAATATCTGTTTTACTTTAGCATCGAAGTGCCAGGCATTCAGCTCGTCCATTTTAGCAATGGAGGTCGTCAATTTGTCCAGATCGGGCTCCCCATGACCTTCTTCTGTAAGCAATTCATATTCTTTGATGGCATTCAGTACCGGGTTATCGTGGCTAAAGATGTTTTCGATAACGGATTTAGCCATATCAAAACCTGACTGTTGCTCTAACATAACTACAGTAACATCCTTATGGATCCATACTTTGCCGGCGTCGGGCACATCCTTTCCACATAAGATCCGCAGCAGTGTGGATTTTCCGGTCCCGTTGAGCGCTACCAGCGCTATTTTATCCCCTTCTTCGATATGAAAAGAAATGTCTTTAAATAATGGTTTGGTGCCAAAAGATTTGGTAAGCCCTTCTACTGAAACGTAATGCATAGTGCGAAGTTAGGATGTCCTTATTACTTATCAATAATAGAAATAATCGCTTTGGCGTTTTTTTTGAAAAAATCTTGTTCATTAAATTTCGCCAAGTTAATTTCTTTGTCCAGACTTCTATTACGATCATATACGACAAACAACGTTCCGTTGGGACCTTCGCAGGCATCCGGATATGAAACATTCTTTCGGGAATCAATTAAAATGGCGTAGGGCCACGTTTTACCACCATTCTTTGACAGAAATCCTTTTAGGTTCGTTCTTGTTGAACTTGAATTTACAATTAGCAGGAGGTTCCCCGATTTGAGTCTTTGGATATGAAAACGGCTTGCTGCTATAGGACTCACAACTGTAAATGGTTCTGCCGTGGTCCAGTTTTCACCATTATCTACACTGGTTGAATAATAAATTCCCTTTAAGGTTCTAAATAAACATAAGAATGTACCTGTTCCTGTAGCAACTATCTGATGTTCATCGACGAATCTTATCTTATCATCAAAAATCTTTTTATTTTTTGCGATCAAAAAGTTATCTCGTTCTGCGTAGTATGAAGCATAGGCTACATAGGCCCCAGAATTAACAGCTGGCGTTGGGGCATGCCGCCAAATTGAAATGGGCATCAGCATAGTTTTTCCTTCGCTTGATTGATAAACTGGTTTATTAATCATTACACCATCTGCTAAAAACTTTGGCTTGCCCGGCTTAATAGTATCTGCTGAAAAATCAAGCAAACAACTCCATACTCCTCCTTTGCCATCCCACCAACCCCTAGACTGGGCCCAGAAAAGATGAACAAGCCCCATGTTATCTTTCCATAACGCAGGATCAAATATGCGATAACTACTATCAGGTGGGGCTACAATCAATGCATTTTTCCTCCAGGATGTGCCACCATCAAGACTTTCTGCCACTGTAACATAATTTCCAGGGCCTTCTCCCTTTCCTCCGCTATACCAGGCAACAACCAGATGCCTTTCATTAGTAATTTCGACGGTAGGAACTCCCTGCCAATTCCTTTTTGTATAAACTGCTGACAATGACATATCAGTGAGCAAAGACGCAGTTGGTTGATTTTCAACTACGGGTAAAGTATCAAGACCTGCAACCGGCGAATCGTTGATTTTATTTTTTGTGCAACTAAGAAAAAGAGTGGAATTCACTGCAATTACAAAAGTCAAAACAGCCCTCATAATTGATTAAATATTTATGGTACTAAGGATATCTCTCTGGGTACTAATCTAAAATACATAATATTCAGTGGATTGCGAATTAAAATGAGGATAATATTTTAACTTTATTTTAACATATTTCACTAGAGGGAACATCAAAAAGAAGGAGCGAAATTCTAAACTATTTCATATTTTTGAAAAATATAATTGAATATCTACTGATAGATAATACTACCATAAGCCATAACCTTGTTCAACTGTTTTTTGTAGGAATATCTATTTCAATAGCCGTATTGATTTTTAAATTATTGTCGTGAGTTTTTTGTGAATCCCAATCGTGCCAAAACACTTTATTTAAAATGGCGTGTATTATGTCGATAGGGGTTTGACAATCACTTACATTTAATCAATAACCATAATATTTTCCAACTTAACTGCCACACTATGAATTCTTTACAAAAGCCAGTGACATTATTAGACTGCACTATTCGAGACGGAGGATATTATACTGGCTGGGATTTTGAGGATAGCTTGGTCAATAATTACTTACTCTCTTGCGACAAACTACCAATTGATATTGTGGAAATTGGCTATCGGGGTGTAAAAAGTGATACCTACTATGGAGACTATTTTTATTTACCTCTTCATTTAGTCGAAAAGCTTAAAGCCCAACATCCCAATATGCAGTTTTCGGTTTGTATTGATGAAAAGGATGTAAACCTGGAAATAATTGACAATTTATTATCTCCTTATGTGTCATTAATTAACATGATTCGGATCCCGGTGGATCCCATGCGGCTCGATAAAGCAATTGCCTTGTCCAGAGAGGCAAAGAAAATGGGATTTGTTGTTTGTCTTAACATCATGTATTTATCCAAATGGTACAATGACGATCTCGTACTTGACAAAATAGCCGAGATAACGAATGAAGATACAGATTATATATATCTGGTCGATTCATTTGGAAGTTGCACACCCGATATAGTTGAGGAGGTAGTAAAAAGAATAAAGGAAAGCAGTTCACTCCTCCTGGGATTTCATGGGCACGATAATATGGAATTAGCGCTGGCCAATGCTATTACGGCAATGAAATACGGTTGTGATGCCATTGATGTCACTTTTACCGGGATGGGACGAGGAGCCGGCAATCTAAAAACAGAATTATTGTTGACCTATCTTGATGCAGCGGGTCATGTCAAACTGAATTTAAATGATTTGAGTGATATCGTAGGTCAATTTGAAAAATTAAAACAACAATATCAATGGGGAACTAATCTTCCTTATATTATTTCCGGAGCTTTCTCTCTTCCTCAAAAGGAGATTATGAGTTTGATAAATAAACGTCGATATTCTCTGGAAACAATTGTTAATAATCTCCAACATTTAAAAGCCAAACCTGCTGTAGAAGAACTGCCACGATTATCCGATACCAAAAAGTATCAACAAGCTGTTATTATTGGGGGAGGGAAAAGGGGGATTAGACATACCCAAACTCTCTACAAGTATATAGAATATTGTGCGGCAAATAACATTGACATCTGCTTAATTCACTCAAGCAGCCGGCATTATTCAAAATTTGAGGGCTGGGATATGGTAGACCAGTTTTGCTGTCTTACAGGATACGAGGGAAAACGCCTCGAGGAAAGCGGCATAACGAATCTATCCAATTTAAAATGTATTCTACCACCATCACCCACTAAAATGGGAACATATATTCCTGAATTCATCAGGAAATATTGTTATGAGTTGCAAAATACCTCTGATGAAGTTGTTTATGACGATTCTCCTCTGAGCATTGCATTGCAATTAACATTAAATCTTCAGTGCCAATCAGTCTTCTTATTTGCATTTGACGGATATGATGTGTATATGAATGAGAGTGAAAAAGAATTAGCAGAAGAGAATCAAATGCTGATTAGTCAATTCTCTAATAAATACTTCCAATTAATAGCAGTCACCCCAACAAGATATCAAATTCATCAACAATCATTGAATTTTCAATTAACACATGAAAGTAGTTGCAGTCATTCCCGCACGGTATAAATCAAGCAGATTTCCGGGGAAGCCGCTTGTGAAAATAAGCGGAGTACCCATGATCATAAGAGTGGCAGAAAGAACAAGTTTAGCAGTAGGGAAGGAAAATGTAGTAATAGGTACTGAAAACGAAGAGATCAAACGAGTATGCGAGGCATATGGCTATAAAGCGCTGATCACTTCTGACAGTTGTTTGACAGGTACTGATCGTGTTTGGGAAATTGCCCAACAGTTGGAGGCAGATGTCTATGTGAATGTTCAAGGTGATGAACCTATTGTAGATCCTGCAGATATACATCATGTAATTAATGAAGTGCCTCAATCACCAGGCTATGTCATCAATGGAATGAAGTCGTTATCCGCCGATGAAGATCCCGCTAATATTAATATCCCAAAAGTTTTAACAAACAGCAAGGGAGAATTGATCTATATGTCCCGCTTACCGATTCCAGGTGTAAAAAATATTGGCGTAACAACCCCTGTATTTAAGAAACAGGTCTGTATCTATGCATTTTCATTTGATGCACTTAAAGCATTTGGGACGCAGGAAAAAAAAGGCAATGCAGAATTTTATGAAGATATTGAAATTCTTCGATTCCTTGAGCTAGGGATACCAGTAAAAATGGTAGAAATGAAATCGCCGAGCATAGCCGTAGACATACCTGAGGATGTTTCCAGGGTGGAGCTCTGGCTAAAAAAGAATCAACTATAATTTCTGATCTATTCTCAATTATCTGCAGTTTGAACAATTCAATTGCCAAAAACACTTTTGTTTTAACGATCTGTAATATCGTACAATTTATTGGCGCTCTTGTACAATCAGTTATTTTAGCTCACGCAATCCATTCCAAGTATGAATATGGGAGGCTTCAACAAATTTTCTTAATCGGCGTCCTTACCGCAACCGTGGGTTCTGCCATTCCTTCCGCTATGAGTTTTTTCTGGGGGAAGGCAGATCACGAGCATCGTAATTTAAGTCACTTCTTTTCGAAATTTTTTTTTACTACAATAATTATTGGAGTTGTCTCATCTGGTATTATTTTCCTGGGCAGTCCACTGTTGTCTGATTATTTTTCTAATACGCTTTTCCAGGATTGGAAACTTCCGATTTTTATATATTTTTTCCTTAAGTGTATCAATAATTATGCTAATGGTCTTTATTTATTAAATAATCAGCTTCAAAAGCTATTAATACAGAATATCCTCAGTTTTACAGCAATTGCTATATGGATGGTATATATCACGAAAATTGAAACTGCTGTTCTATACATATTTTACGGGCTTATTGTAATAGAGCTGATCAGGATACTCTTTTTGCTTAAAGATCTGCGATTTTTCTTTTCAAAGTCCAATGTCTTTACATTGCCCACCGCCAGAGAATGGAGATATGTGATTACATTAATTGCCATGATGTTACTGACTGTTTTTAACTCCCAGGCCGATCGATTTATTGTATCTCAACTATTAGGGCCCGCTAAATACTCAGACTATTCAGTTGGCACATTTGCCAACCCCTTCATAGGATTAATAACAGGATCTCTCATGATGGTATTACTTCCTCTTTTTTCGGAATTATATCATAAGGGGAACTTCAGGGTAATCGCCAAATTATGGAGAAAAGTTACAGTAAGGGCCTGCGTGCTGCTTTTGCCATTAATCATTTTTACGATTCTTTTCGGTGATCAAATTATTCTTTTAATTTATCCACCTCAGTTTATATTAGCTGCTAAACTTTTTCAATTGTATAATATCAAATATATTTTCACCGTCATTATTTTTGGATCGGTCATTAATGCAATTGGACAAGAAAAATGGATGTTAATCAATGCGATAGTAAATACTATAACATTATGTCTACTCTGCATTATTTTAATTCCTATTTGGGACTTATATGGTGCCGTAATTGCCTCAATTTTATCTTTGTTTGCCGGGTATGCATTGCCTATTTGGTTAACAAAAAAATATTTACATGTTACGTTTGATAAATATTTCCCTATCAGATTCTTTTTGAAGACTTTCTGCCTCTGCCTGGGAACAGCTATTGCAGTAAGATTTCTAAGCAGTTATTTGCCTTCAGGTAAGTATTTTATACTACTGACCGGCCCTATTTATATTGGGATATGTTATGCCATCCTAATAAAAGATAAAAAACAATATTTGAGAAAATTGATGGTGCGAAAAAAAGATTCTTAGCGGAGGAAATTTCGATCTCTATATTAAAACTAAAAAAGAAAGGCTATTCCTAACTGGTGAGAGCTATCAGCAGAGCCTCCTATTATCTTATTCTTCTAAAATCTAATGATATAAGCCCTTTCGCTTCAATTCAAAAACGAAAGGGCCTGAAATTTTCTTTTCTTTCCTTAAAAATCATAATAGAACTGGCGGAATGTACTCCGCAAACCAAAGCTAAAGATCAGGTCGTTTTTGGTATCCATGTTGTTCTTTAGTTGTCTTGCTGCCAAAGAAGCTTCCAGGCGCAAATTATATTTAGGGTTCAACACATATGCCACGGTTCCCTGTGCATACAATAATTGAGTCTTGATACCCTGACCAATCCAATTTCCATAGTCCTTAGGACGGATGGTGTAAGGCCTAGAAATATCATGTCCATAATTTGTTGTAGCATCAGGATCATCGCCATATTTAGAATACATGATTTCTCCTCTTCCATACCAACGTTTTAAACGATAGGTGGCAATACCCAGTACTTCCCAGAAGTTGGCCCCTAACGGATGTGCCAATGATTGATTATAATGTTCATAATTGATCATTGTACTCTTGTAGGAATAGGTGTAAGGCCTCACCGCATTAAATTCTCCCTGCAGGTCCAGCTTATTAATATTAAATATGTCGAAAGATCTGAAGCCCAGCTGAGCAGATTGTTTGTTGGCCCACCAACCTTTGCCACCAAATACTTCTTTAAGTTTAAATTCATCCAGCACTAATTGTCCATAGATAGTAGTTTTCGGGAGTAATTTAAATTTGGCATTGAGGCCTACTAAAGCGTTATCAGAGGAGCCTTCTGAGAATTCGGCAGAACGCAGGAATATGATTGGGTTCATATAACTCCAATCAAACCCTCGCTTACGGCCAGAGGAATCGGCATCAGGCCAGATTACCGCGTCAAAGAAGCCAATCGTCAACCTTTTGCTCACATTCCAATCAAGGAAATGGAACACGCCCCATTTTTTATAATAGCCAAGATCATCATAAGCCTGTGCGAAGTCCTTGCTGTGCTTATCCATGAATTGCGCCCACATGGCGGTGTACTGGACATTTCCTAGTGTTCCGGTCAGTTTAAGGTAAGGATAACTAAACTGGATATCAGATAAGATCAGGGAACGATACCCGTCACCGATAAAATTTTGCCCATATCCTGCTGTAACATTGAGATATTTATTCGGTGTATATGATAACAGTGCATTTGCATAATTGAAGTCAAAAGCCTTCCCATTACTATAGTCTTTTATCCCACCCTGGCCTGGTACAATTTGATTCTTCCGGATATATTGATCCAGGTAACCAGGAAACTTTCCCTGGTTTTCAAAGAAAGAGGATTCGAAATAAAATTTTTCTCCAATATTGGCTTGTATGATGGCCCCACGTGTATTCAACCATGTAGTTCTACTCCCATCTTTTGATTTCCCGACCTGAAAATCAGGCAGAAAGTCTATGAATACATTATAATCTTTATTACGGAACTCCAACAGATGCTCATTGAATAATTTGCGATGAACCAAACTGCGCTTAGTAGTATCTGGCTGAGTATACATAGCGCTGGTATCTTCATGGAGAATGATTTTAAAGGTGGTATGATGATTTTTGCTGTCAAGGTAGAGTTCCCGGATGTCTTGTGGGTTGTAAGGAACGATAACGGGTAGTTTCTCTTGGGCATTTGTGGTATTGGCAAACATTACGATTGCTACTATCCAAATGAGATACTTCATCAATTTTTATTTTGAGTTGAGTTAAAATACTATATAGAATTAAATATCACAAACACGATTCAATGACATTACTGCTGCAAGAAGTTGTTTAAAAATTAAAACTTACAGTTTTAGTAACACACTAAAAAATATCAGCTGAAAGAATGCCAAGGAAAAGCAGGAAAGCTTCTCTCGGTATTTATCCAGCCGTCTAAAAAAGTTAAGCCTTACATATGCTCTTTCTACTTGTCACCTCTCTGCTAGAGGTATTAACGCCATTCAATAAATCGGGAGGACAGTTATGGGGATCAATAAACCATTCAGTCAGGCAAACTAGCCTGCTTTATCAGTGATGCTATCGCAACTTTCAGGCCGGAAATGATTATGGATCCCACCACCGTAATAAAAGTCGGATTGTCGGTACTGCTCAAATTACGCAGACCAGTTGGTACTCTTTACCTCTTCATATACTTTCTGAATCCCTTCTTCCAGACTAATCTTTGCTTTCCAACCGTAACTATGGAGCTTGGTAACATCCATCAATTTACGTAGTGTACCATCCGGTTTACTTGTATCAAATATTAATTTACCTTCATACCCGACTACTTGTTGTATTAGTTTTGCCAGCTCACCAATACTAATATCTTCTCCTACTCCAATATTCACAAGGCTCTTTTCATTATAATGTTGCATCAGATAATAGCAGGCATCCGCCATGTCATCCGCATGTAGAAATTCACGTTTAGGCGTACCCGTTCCCCAGATTACCACTTCAGGTGTATAATTTTCCTTTGCTTCATGAAACTTGCGCAACAAAGCAGGCAACACATGAGAATTGTTCAGATCATAATTATCATTAGGCCCATACAGATTGGTAGGCATTACTGAAATAAAATTACATCCGTATTGGGTCCGATAAGCATCACACATTTCAATACCAGCAATTTTAGCAATTGCATACGGCTCATTGGTCGGCTCCAAAGGGCCTGTAAGCAGATATTCTTCTTTCAATGGCTGTGGTGCCATTTTAGGATAAATGCATGACGAACCCAGAAACATCAGCTTTTTCACCCCTGTTTTCCAGGCATTGTGAATAACATTGTTCTGAATCATCAGGTTTTCATAAATAAATTCTCCCCTGTAAGTGTTATTGGCCATAATTCCTCCTACCTTGGCAGCCGCCAGAAACACATATTCAGGCCTTTCTATCGCAAAAAAATCCGCTACAGCTTGTTGATCACGTAAATCCAGTTCTGCTGAAGTACGCATAATGATATGGTCAAACCCCTCCCTTTGCAGCCTTCTCACAATAGCAGACCCCACCATTCCGCGGTGTCCTGCTACGTATACTTTATTTTCCCTGTTCATATACCTTTATTCAAACTGATTTAATATATTGTATCCTGCCTCTTTCAGCAATTTTTCACTTTTAAACAATTCCATATCTGCAGCCACCATTTCTTTTACCAACGCACCCAGGTCATACTTAGGCTTCCAGCCCAACCTGGCCTGTGCTTTAGAAGGGTCACCAATTAACAGATCAACTTCAGTTGGCCTGAAATAACGGGGATCTACAGCCACTACTTCCTGTCCAGGTTTTAAGCTACTACCGGCAGTGACCACACTTTTTACGATACCCTTTTCATCTATTCCACTTCCTTTGAACTCCAGCTCAACTCCCACTTCTTCAAATGACAGTTTGATAAAATCGCGTACTGTATTGGTAATCCCCGTGGCAATCACAAAATCCTCAGCTTTATCCTGCTGTAACATCAGAAACATCGCTTCCACATAGTCTTTAGCATGCCCCCAGTCCCGCTTAGCATCCAAATTTCCCATAAATAGCTTATCCTGCATACCCAAAGCCAGTTTTGCCACTCCTCGCGTAATTTTGCGGGTTACAAACGTCTCTCCTCTCAACGGGCTCTCATGATTAAAGAGAATCCCATTACAGGCATACATTTTATACGCTTCTCGATAATTTACCGTAATCCAGTAAGCATATAATTTGGCCACTGCATAGGGCGAACGAGGATAAAATGGTGTTTTCTCTGATTGAGGAATTTCTTGTACCAGACCGTACAATTCAGAAGTAGAGGCTTGATATATCCTTGTTTTTTGAGTCAGTCCTAGTAAACGTACCGCTTCAAGTAAACGAAGCGTACCCACTCCATCTGTATCTGCGGTATATTCTGGTGTCTCAAAGCTGACTTGCACATGACTCATCGCCCCAAGGTTGTAAATCTCATCAGGCTGTACCTCTTGGATAATACGGATTAAGTTGGTAGAATCTGTCAAGTCGCCATAATGAAGTTTGAATTTCACATTCGTTTCATGAGGATCCTGGTATAAATGATCTATTCGATTGGTATTGAACAGTGAGGAGCGTCTTTTTATACCGTGTACGGAATAACCTTTTTTGAGCAGTAGTTGTGCCAGATATGCACCGTCCTGGCCGGTGACACCTGTAATAAGGGCAATTTTCATGAATTTTTCCGTTTGGTATTTCTGCAAAAATAAGGATTCCCTTCGGAGAACAAAAGGAACATACTATTTTACTTTAGATAGCAGTATACCGGAAGTGGATAAAATTACATATATAGCATTATTTATCTACGATTATGCGCTTGAACAGATTATTATTTGCCAGTAAGTCTTTTTCGTGTATCCTTACCAGTAGGATTTCTTTATCGGAAGCTCTGTTACGGTCGTATACAATGTCAATCATTCCGTCCTTCTCTTGACAAGCATCTGGATATGAAGTATTGCTGCGGGCGTCCAGTAAAAGCCGATGTGGCCAGGTTTTACCATCATCTGTTGAAAGAAAAACTGTCAGATTATCTCTTGAGTTACTTGAGTTCATTACCAGTAACAAGTTACCTGAGCCAAGCCGCTGAATATGGAAGCGACTCGACGTTGTGGCCCCCAGTTGCTTAAATTGCTCCGGTTCTGACCAACTTTTTCCTTCATCCTTACTGTAGCAAAAATAAATACCCTGATTTGTGCGAATAAATGCCAGTAATCTACCATCTTTCAATTGAGCCACCTGATGTTCATCAGCCGTTCTGATCTTCTCATTTAATGGCAAACGGCTTTTTTTAGTAAACGCTGCATAATCATTTATAGATCTTTGGTATTCCGCACTGTAAATAAACGCACCTGATTTATCCAAAGAAACTGGCTGAAATGGCCACACGGAAATAGGATAAAGTGCTTGCTGTGTATTTTTAAGAACAATTGGCTTGTTCAACATTACTCCATCTGTAATCCACTTAGGAGCGGAGCAGACGATTGTATCATTTACGAAAGTAATGTTAGCATTCCATACCCCTCCTTTATTATCCCAGTGCGATTGGGACTGAGCCCAGAAGAGGTGCAAATTTCCATGGGGATCTTTCCATAGTCCTGGGTCAAAAATGCGATAATTATTTTTGGCGGGTGCGACGATAATAATATTCTTCTTCCAGGTGAGCCCGTGGTCTTTACTGCTGGAAACAGTCGCATAGTTACCAGGTCCTTCTCCGCCTCCACCACTGTACCAAGTAACCAAAATACGGCCGTCTATTGAGGATTCTACAGAAGGGATCCCCTGCCATTTGCGATTCACATATATCTGATTGTTTTCCTGATTCAATAGTATTTGCGGAACAATTGACGCACTTTCATCAGGTATGGGTGCGATGGGAACCGGTTGACTACTAGAATCTTTTTTGCAGGCAGTAACAAAGGCAAGGAAAAACATGCAAAATATTTTGCATGCAATTAACCAATTAAATTTCATATTATTCTTATTATTCCCTAGGTATGTATTTAACCATCGCTGTCCGGTACAAAGGGTTACTATAGTTGTAACTACTACTGGGTAAGGACTATAGCTTATTTTTATACACTAAAAAAGAGGATCACCCCCTTAACTCATTAAATACAAGCCAGATCATGATTCTCATATTAGCAAACAACTTTTTTTATTGCTGATTTTTTCGATCAATGTTATCAATAGCTGAACAACCAAAATGTTGTACACTGAGTAGATCCTGCTCGGTTAACTCGGATCTTCTGTTTATTCGTGATAAATACAAACCCGATTATCGTTCTGTCCTGAAATTAATTGACCTAGTCCTATTGTATTTTAAAAGAATATACAAATATAATCATTTGCTTAAAGAAAAGCATTCAATAACATGTTTTTAACAAATAATGACGCTTGTTCTTAAATTTGCTATTGGAACGTAAGAAGCAGTTGTGGTTAATTAATATAGATTTATCACACTATGAAAACAAATTTTCACGATAGTAGCTGATTTGAGAGATGGTTTCATAAAACGAATAAGGTATAAATGAGAAATTATAACTAAAATTAAGTACGTATGGGCACATTTGGCAGAAGCAAAAGCATTTCAAAACAGGCTGTTAGCATTTCATAAACAGTATTGTTAGTTTACATTGTAACTGATAAATACTTATTGGAAGGCACTAGCGATTATTTCCCATTCAGAACATTTATACTTATATTAGCGATTTCCGCATTTATAGCTCGTGTTTAGCATTGGCTTATTAATCGGCTTAACTTACCCGTATATCTTATATAATTACGGGGCCTTGTACATGTGGTTATAATACACTATATTCTCTCCAGCACAATTGGTGATAATTAAAGAATTAAATATTATTTAAAAAATAATGTCCGAGTTTTTTGATAAATATATCGAGGTAAAAAAAAGACTTGCATACACCTACAAAAGTTACCGGCTGGAAAAAGTCCTTTCAGTGGTAATAGCGAAGCTTGTCTATAAGATAAGTCCTTTTAATGTAAAACAGCTTTTTAAATGTTGCTTTGCCAGGGATTTCAGACTTCTCGCAAAGGCAAAAAGTTCAATCTTATTTACTATTGAACCTTTTAAAAGGAAGGATTATTATGAAATATGGAACTATGTACAACAGAAATTTGATAATGAGAGAATCGATAGTTATGATTTAAAAGACACCAGGGTTGTTTTCTCTTTTAGTATCAGAAACCTATTATCTTCCACCATCCATATTTTAAAACGAGGAAAAGGATTGTCATTATCTGACAAACTGGCACTGATTGCCGAGTACTGTTTTATCAGAAACACCATTGATATGCTTGAAAAACAATCATTACCAGCCATTAACAAATATGTTGCTTTCTGCGGCATACATTATTTAGAGAACCTTATTACACAATATTTCATAAAAAATCAGATACCTACTTATTCTTTACAACATGGGGTTACTTATGTTTTTACCAAACAAATACCTTTTGATGCCATTGCATATGAGAATATGACCTCGGATTATCATATTTGCTGGGGACAGTATACCAAAGATGAAATGCACAGATATGGCATTCCTGAACATAAGCTATTGATTGGAGGCTATCCACGATTTATTGCTCAAAAACAATTGAACAACAGACAAACATATACCGGTAAAGTCATTGTTTTCCTCACCCGAAAGGCATTTGAAGCCGCCAACATTTCACTCTTAAATATTCTTAAAAATTTAAATACCTCTTATCCAGATATTAGTTTTTTTATAAAGCTGCATCCGAGTCTAAAAAATGAAACCTATGAAAATATCGTTAAATACGGTAACGGGAACAAGGATCGCAACCATTTTGAAATATTGCCCAATCATATCACTGTTAGCGAATTATTAGAATCTAATTCATTCGATTTTGCAATTGCCATCAACACAGCCACCTATTACGAATCCTACATTTTTCAGGTACCTTGTCTGCGGTTCGAAGATGGTAGTTTCGACCAGAGTGTTGGGATAGCAGATGATCTCTTCACGGACCTGTCCACTCTGACAGAACATTTGAACAGGCTATATGAAAGTAATAGTAACGAAGCCACTTTCGACAAAATAGATAATCGACTAGCTTACGCTGTAGGATTTAATATTGATAATTATTATCAGGCTATTATGGATAATAAGCAACCCGATATGAATAATGAGCAACCCGATACTTCAGCCGTTGTTGCATAATTGATATCAATACGACGAATTATCTGTTTAATAATTCAAGGAATTCCTTCTTGTAAGTATTAACGTCTTTTCCACTTATAGATAATTCGGTTATTTTAGCTTTACGACAGGTATTAATAAAACTATCCAACCTGGCTTTTAATACCTCAGGAGTGTTCATTGCAGCATCTTGTGCAGCAGGTATGGCTTTTACCATTTTAGATGTCTGGTTGTTTATATTAAGTTTATTGGATGCAGCCACAGAAGTTTTGGCAGTTTCTAAAAAAACATAATCAACAGCTAATCTGGCTGTTTTTACTCTATCGAGTAAAACGGGATCGTCCTTCACGCTGGCTTCTGCTTGATCAAAATATTGGCTATATTGCTTTAGTAGTGCAAAAGAAAGATAGGAATTTTGGGCATCATTCAAATTTCCAAATAGTTGAAGGCTTAAACCACTCTTTCTAAATTGGCTTTCTACCTGATCTATATACTTTCTGATAGATGCTGCTGCATTCCCATAATAACCATTTAGAAAATCATTGATAACAACATCATCATCAATGCCAGGATTCCATAGCAATTGCGAGATCAGGTATGCTCTTAGCTCAGAAAATTCACCTTTACTCCATCCTTGTTCAAACATCATCTTCACTCCTTTCTGCTGGAAATATTGAATATCCGGTTTCAACAAATGCAAATTAGGATAAGGACTTAATACATTCGTATATTGAACTACGTAATCCCATATCATAATGTTATTTGTTAACTTCAACCAATTATCTAGATCCAGTCTAAAGCTAGCAGATGCCTTATCCGATGCAATACTGGTTATTCTATCTACCTGATAACACAGCACAATATTAACATTGGGTAAAGGACGTGTCTTTTTGGGGGCCGCTCTTGAATATTGATACGCCAGTGTAGAGATAACCTTATCCGGGAAAAGGGCAGCGACTTTATTTACAAAAGTAACAATACTTCCCTGCGGCCCTCCCTCTTGATTATTTATCTGGGTACATTTATCGCAATGGCAATAATCAAAATTATCATTTTGGCTCACAGACCAATACTTTGCAGTTGGCTTCTTGGCCATTTCCTTCTTAAGGTTACTCACCAAGACATTAAATACATCTGGATTCGAAAGACATAACTGGGTCGGCACCCTCTTACCATTAACCAAGGCAAAATACTCGGGATGCTGGTTGAAATATTGTGCTTGTGGTACCAATGTTTCAAAAGTATGTACAAACAGCCCCCAATCTTCATACTCATATGCATGAGTTTGCCAATTGTATACATTAAACAGCTTATGCCAATTGGGATATTCCGGCGTGGAGCTCATCTCCCTAAAGAATTCAGTCCTATAGCTAAAGGCTGGTTCCTGCTTTAAAATAATGTTGCTATTTAAGGTAATAGTGGGATGCTGAGGTATATAATAACAATCACCTGCATACATTTTACAACCCAGGTATTTTTCCAAGAAGCTATAAACACCATATAATAGCCCCTTTCTTTGTCCTCCTTTTATTGTCAGGTTATTAGTAGTAGTACTTATGATAAAACCATCGTCAGCAAGATTGCTTTTCTTATCCTTGATGAGCACAATTGAATTGGAACTAACCGATCTAGCAGTATTTTTAATGTCAAGACGGGCTCCACTTACTTTTTGAAGATATTGCTGCAAAATCTGGGCAGCTTGTGTCTCTATAGGATCAGGTTGAGTTGGCAGGACAATAACATAGTTAGCCTTTCCATTTTCGACAATACGGATATTATTCACCTGTCGGCAAGATGCATTCGCGACAAAAAATGTCACTAAAATGAATACCTGAACCAAGAAAGCATTACGCATATTCAATCCTTTTAAAAATGATAAAATCAGATGATAAATAGCTGTACAGAAAATTAGTATCCCACGTATACAAAAAGTTCTGGTTTCCCAATTCAACAGATGACTTCCAAAAATGTTTTACTGCCCTCCCTTATATCGATTATATCAAGCTTAGTTAAGTTCCTCAGGATTGAAATTTCTTTTAGGTAATGTTTTAAAAACCGAGAAATGCAATTCTGATTCCGGTTTGATTATTGCCCAGGCTGTCAGAAAGATAATCAGGATATCAGTACTGAACGATTTATTTTGTTGATACCATAACTCCACTTCGCCTTTATAAGGAGCAATGTATTTCTTATAAAATTCATGAGGAGGAATAGTAGCGGCTGATATCAGTTTTTCTTCATCTCTGAAAATAATAGATCCGATGCCCGTAATACCAGGTTTAGAGTTATAAACTACGGCCTTTACTTCATCGGCATAAGCATTAAATGTTGCATCCACCAATGGTCTGGGGCCTACCACACTCATATTCCCTTGCAACACATTAATGATCTGTGGTAATTCATTAATTTTAGTTTTCCTTAAAAAACCTCCTATTGGTGTTACCCTAGGGTCATTCCGCAATGTGATTGAGCCAGTTCCCATATTGAGACTATTTTTTAACATGGTGGCATACTTCCATATATAGAAATATTCGTTTTTATATCCTATTCGCTTTTGAAAATAGAAAACTTCCCCTTCTCCTGTTAATTTCAAAATAATACAGATCGGAATAAACAGCGGTAATAACAACAGCAGTGCTATTAATGCAACAAATAAATCCAGTAATCGTTTAAAAAAAGTATACATAATCTACATTTTTTGATCTAAATTCTTTCCCTTTTCTATATGCTCAAAATTGGGTAAATAGGACGTTAATACAGCTACGATCTCATGTTTTTCAACCTTACTTTTTCTAAATAGCTGATGGAGGTTGTGGAAAACACTTCCTATTTCATCTTCATCTCTCTTCTTTGCTTCCTTAATTACACCAAGATTTGGAAAAGTATCAATATCAAGGGTTTCCTCACTGGTATAAAACTCTTCATAAGGTTTTTCGCCAGTTGTATCGGAGTTAAAAAAGTATACTGGAAAATGTTTGCCATCCTTTACAAAATCAACCATCTTCTGCTTTGCCTCCTCTTCTGAAGAACAACTAACAGGAATCAGATCCAAGTAGCCCAATAGATCAAGCGCAATGTCAGAGAATGCTACCAGGTCTTCCTCCATATCCAGTTTTGGAAAGAAAATATCTCCTGATTTACCAAGAACAGAAGCCATTAGGCATATCTGTCCAGCTTCTTCCGGAGATACAAAATACCTTTTAATTCCTAATGGACATGACCATGCCTGATTCTTATTGAGTCGTTCAAGAAATCCTAATGGAAGGCTTCCATTTGAAAACGCCACATTAGCGAAACGGGCGGTAGTTACATTTATTCTCGAGGAGTAAGATAAAATAACATCCTCCATCAATTTTTTGCTGGCACCCATTATATTTACTGGATTTGCCGCTTTGTCAGTAGAAACACAGAAAAATTTCTCTGGAGGAGTCTCTGCCAGAAGATCAAGCAGCTTTTTCGCTTTTAATACGTTATTCTGGATCATTGCTTCTATCGAATACTGATCCTTTTCACTTCTCACATGCTTATGTGCGGCAAAATTAGCAACGATCTGAAAGGGTCCTTCGTTTATAAATATCTTTCTAAAAACATCTTCTCCAAAATCTATGGGGTAGGTTTTAAAATCTTCGGGAATATTATAGTCACTGCTACTTCTTAGATCTCTAACAAGCTCAGTCAGTCCATTTTCATTAATATCAACAACATACAGCTTCTTTACATTAAATTTTAAAATGGCCTTGATATAGGAAGAGCCAATTGTACCAGCACCACCAATAACCAATACTGATTTATCATTTATCTGGTGCTTTAATTCCCGATCAAATTTATGTAAATCTGACGTTAGCAAGCTTTCCTTTCTTCGGGTAATCTTGCCAGCAATAAAAGCATTCAGGTCAAAGCTCTTAATCATTGTGTAGTATTTTAGAATATTTAATGTTTCTTATTTATGACAGTTCCTATATGCTGTTACGAGCGAAATGACTTAAATGTCATTTCCAGGCCCTGCCTGGTACAATAGGGTAAATTTAATTGAAGCGCATTTTTTATCTTTTCGTTGCTAACAACATAATCACCCGTTAGCTTATCTAATCGTTCAGTATTCAATGGCAATCTTAATGTATCACCAATGCCGGAAAGTACCCTGATCAATCGCCGTGGTATTTTTAATATTGATACTTTCTTATTCAGCGAACGGCCAATGACATCAATCAGTTCATTGGTAGAGATCACTTCGTCATCGGCTATATTATAAACACCGGATGGAATATGCTGGTTTAAAATTTCCCAGATAACTGCACTCAGGTTATGAATATAGAGGTAAGATTTTTTGTTCTCAAAAGCACCCAACGGGTAAGGAATTCCTTTCTTTATTACATTATATAGCAAATTCAGATTTCCTTTGTTGCCCTCACCGTGAATAATGCACGGTCTTAACACATAACAGCTCTTATTTGCAGAAAGCTCACTAGACAAAATATATTGTTCGGCGGCCAATTTAGATTTCCCGTAAGGTGTGGCGGGATTTGGTTGAACAGTCTCATCTAACACTCCTTTCACATTATCTGCTGCAGCCTTAACCGAACTCATAAAAAGAAACTGTGTAGCATAAGGATGCACAGAAAATATGTCAAATAGTTTTTTTGTAAGCCCGTAATTGATATCCCAATATTCTTGTTGTAATGTTACATTTTTAACATCGTGTGCTTTACCGGCAAGATGTATTACTGCATCCAGATCGGTAGGCAAAGATTCCAATGTAAGTTCATCCCAAAGTATCTCGTTACCGGATCCACTTTTTCTTCTTACAAGCGAAATGATTTCCGCATCCGGGTACTGCTGCAGATATTTGCATAAATTCGCCCCAACAAATCCTGAAGCGCCTGAGATCAATAGCTTCATTTAAATAGTTTTTTAATTTAACAAACCTGTCACCAGATTATTATACTTCTCTCCGATAGCCTCTTTGGAAAAATTTTTCAGGATAAATTCTCTTCCCTTCTCACCATCTGCAATCAGCCATTCTTTTTGTTGGCTGGCCTCAGCTATTGACTTTATATACGCTTCGGTGTCACCTGGAGAAACGAGTTTTCCGTATTCCGATTTCCTCATCAGGTCACCTAATGGTGAACTCGCTTCTGTAACAACAATAGCAGATTTTGCTGAAGACATGATGGTATATATTTTCGAAGGAAACCCTTCTTTACTGCTGCTAGGGCTCATTACAATAGTGTGTATGTCCATGCTTGCATTAATAACAGGCATCATTTCCCGGGGTTGGTAATCCAGCAACAGTACATTTTGAAGATGATGTTCTTCTATTTGGGTCTTCACCCAATCTTTCTTTACACCATCACCTACAATCAAAAATCGGATGGGCAAATCCCTTAGTGCTTTTGCGGCAGCTATAATTGGTTGCCAATCTTGTGCATGTCCAATATTTCCGGCATACCCCACTACAAATTTATCATCTAACCCGTGTATTGTAGAAAAAGCATTCACCCTCGGCAATGGTACGTACAGGTTAGTATCTACAAAATTAGGAATTACATGCAACTTACTACTGTCTTTAATCCTGGGCGCAACAATCTCCTCAAACTTAGTATCAATGGTCACTACCGCTGCACTGTTATTATAAATGCTCCGTTCTATACTGTGCAGTAACGAAATGATTCGTTTATTCTTTATGGCACCTTGCTTTATAGCAAAATCAGGATATATCTCCTGAACATTATAAATGGCTTTAGCTCCTTTTATTTTACCGAGCAAATATGAAATAACTCCAATGGTAAGTGGAGGTGAAGGAGACAATACAATGTCATATTTACCAATACAACATCCCATCAACAATGCAAACATATGAAACCATACAAAATCGATTACTCTGATAAGCATGCGCTTCGATTTCTTCATCCGAATATGATATACTTTGATATCATCCAGAAAAATACTTTCATAAAAAAGCCCGCCCCACCTTTTTCTCAAAGGTTGCTGCGCAATTTGTTCCTGAACAATATTAAAATGTGGAGTAGTGGTTAACACGCAAATTTTATGTCCGTGTTTTTTAAGTTCCCCAACCAGATCTGCATATAAATAGGCAGTAGAAACTCCATCCGGTTTAAAAATCAACGAGTGTATCAATATCCTGGCCATAATGCTTCCATTTAAGCGTTTCCGCTCCAAACAACTCTTTTTACATAATCCACATAAGAAATAATAATCCGTACCACTTTATCTGAAACATTTGGCATAGAGTAATCTGCAACGAGGTTAAAATTCCTTACGTCCCGTTGCTGATATTTCAATTGTTGTAGTCCTTGTAAAATTCTTTCAGGATGTAACCCCACCATCATTACGGCAGCTTCCTCCATTGCCTCAGGTCTTTCATGAGCTTCCCGAATATTGAGAGCTGGGAAATTAAGGATGGAGGATTCTTCTGAAATAGTACCACTATCTGACAATACCGCCTTTGCATTCATTTGTAAAGCGATATAATCACTTAATCCAAACGGTTTCATTAATTGCACCAAAGGATCCAGGACTATTTGTTTAGCCTCTATCATCTTTCTTGTTCTGGGATGGGCAGAAACGATTACAGGCATTTTAAATTCAGCCACTATCTGATTCAACGAAGCGATAAGGTTTTCAAAACTACGTTCCTGATTGATGTTCTCCTCCCGATGAGCAGATACGACAAAATATCTATCCCGATGAAGTTGCAGAGTTTCCAGGATCGTAGATGATTTTACCTTCGGAAGATAGTGATGCAATACTTCAAACATGGGGCTGCCAGTCTTAATAACACGGTCAGGCGAAAGCCCTTCCCGCAGTAGATATTCCCTGGCAATTGATGAATAAGTAAGATTAATATCACTGATATGATCTACAATCTTCCTGTTTGTTTCTTCTGGTACCCGCTGATCAAAGCATCTGTTACCGGCTTCCATATGAAAAATAGGTATCTTTCTTTTCTTAGCAGGAATAGCACATAAACAACTATTGGTATCTCCCAATACTAAAAAAGCATCAGGTTGCTCTTTTTCAAGGATTGGATCAATGTTAATCAGGATTTGCCCGATAGTAACGGTTGCACTTGCTCCGGCGGCATCCAGGAAGTAATCAGGTTTTCTGAGTCCCAGGTCTTCAAAGAAGATCTGATTCAATTCATAATCATAATTCTGTCCGGTGTGTACCAATACATGATCAATTGCTTCAGACTCATCCAGCTTGGCTAACACCCGGGATAACCGGATAATTTCCGGCCTTGTACCTACAACCGTTATTACTTTTAATTTTTGCATTATAAAATTATATCACACTTGTAAAAAATAAGTATCTGGTCTGTTTTGATCAAACATTTCGTTCGCCCAAAACAACGTTATCAACTCTGAGCTGCCAGTGTTTGTTATATTATGTGTATAGCCGGGTGGAATATCCACTACCTGCGGCTGTTCCCCATTTACAGGGTATTCTATTACCTCCTCATCATCTATTTTCCGAAAACGAATTATGGCTTCCCCCTTTATCACCAGAAACTTTTCTGTTTTTGTGTGATGAAAATGGTTGCCCCTTGTAATGCCTGGATGCGTACTGGATATAAATATCTGTCCCATGGCATTATGTTTTATCCACTCAAAAAGGCTCCCCCTGTTGTCAACATTTAGCTTCATTGGATAGCTAAACTCATTTTCAGGCAAATAAGTAAGATAAGTGGAATAAAGATACTTTCGCAGCGTATCTCCATTAATCGGGAGCCGTAAAGATTCACGTCCCTCTTTAAAAGATGTTATTGTTTCAGCAAGGGCTCCCAATGTTATTGTGAACTTTGTTGAAATATCCTCAAAAGAAAAACTACTTTGACGAACAGGTTTATCTAAATGCGATAAGAATGCGCTTACCACATCATCCACATACGACAATGTTAATTGATAAGCAGGATCCCTAATTTCAAGAGGAATGTTCCTGGCTACATTGTAGCAAAAAGTAGCGACTACGGAATTATAATTAGGCTTACACCATTTACCAAAAATACCAGGCAAACGATATAACACTACTTCATGAATATTATCTTTGGCAAATGATTTTGCCAGTTCCTCTGCCGCTAATTTGCTTTTGCCATATGGATTATCTTGTTCCGCCTGGGCAGAAGAGCTGATGATAATTTTCGAGGGAAATGTGTTTGATTTTATGTGACCCAGGATATCTGCGGTAAGCAAAGTATTGCCCGTATGAAAGTCATCCGGATGCACAGGTCTGTTAACTCCTCCAAGATGATATATAACTGCCGCATTTTTCAGTATTCCAGCATAATCATTTACAGGCGTTTCTCTCGTTATCTCATATACTTCTACCTCTTTTTGTTGCTTCAGATGGGCAACAAGATTTCTACCTATAAAGCCATTAGCGCCGGTGACAACAACTTTCATTGCTTCCATGAGCGGTATTTTAACTGTTTAGTTCCTTTTTTATATATCCCAGCTTTAACAGCAAGGCTTTCATTTCTTCCTTATCCAGTCTGTGGGTATTATGCGAATGATAGTCATCCATAATAGCCATCTTCTGTTCTCCTTCAACAAAGTACTTTCCATAGTTCAAGTCTCTGTCATCGGGGGATATTTTATAATAATCACCCAAGTCTGTTGCTTTTGTCAGCTCCTCTCTGGTCACAAGGGTTTCGTACAGCTTCTCACCATGCCTGGTACCGATTATTTTAAGGTCAGTGGGTTTAAACAAATCGAATAAAGCATGAGCCAGATTTTCGATAGTAGAACCAGGTGCTTTCTGTACAAAAATATCTCCTGTACTTCCGTGTTCAAATGCAAATAATACCAGTTCTACTGCGTCTTCCAGAGACATCATAAACCGGGTCATGTTAGGATCTGTAATCGTGATAGGCAATCCCTGTTTTATTTGCTGTACAAATAATGGAATAACAGAACCCCGAGAAGCCATTACATTTCCATATCTCGTACAAACAATAGTAGTCTCTGAGTCCACGCGGGACTTAGCAACTGCTATCTTCTCCATCATAGCTTTTGAAATCCCCATAGCATTAATAGGGTAAACTGCTTTATCCGTACTTAGACAAATCACTTTCTTCACACCATATTTTATGGCAGAATTAAGTACATTCTCAGTGCCGATAGCATTTGTTTTAACAGCTTCAAAAGGATAAAACTCGCAGGATGGAACTTGCTTCAACGCAGCTGCATGAAAAATATAATCAACACCTCTCATTGCAAAATCCAGGCTCTGAGGGTCCCTTACATCTCCAATATAGAATTTCACTTTATCACTTTTCAATTGAAGTCGCATATCATCCTGCTTCTTCTCATCGCGACTGAAAATTCTTATTTCTCTGATATCTGAATTAAGGAAACGTTTTAAAACTGCATTTCCAAAAGAGCCTGTTCCTCCTGTTATTAAAAGAGTTTTTCCAGCAAACATAAATTTTATCTTTTTGGATTGTATAAATATTGTCGAAACTATATTGTATTAAGTACTTCGATGTACTTTTCACTTGTTTGTAATTCTGAGAACTTTTGCTGAATGGATTGCCGGAAATCAACACCTTCTCTACTTTTATACGTTTTACTAGTGAGAATTTCTGCTAATCCCTTGTAGTCATCAGCATTAAAATAAACCGCTAATCCAAGAGAAACCTCCCGGCACACTTCCAGGTCAGACAATACGCAAGGTGCGTTAAAATACATGGCTTCCACAACAGGCATTCCAAGCCCTTCAAACTTAGTTGGTAAAATAAAGCATTCGCAATGTTGATAACAGTACTTGAGTAATTGGTTCGAAATATATCCGGTTAAGAATATTTTTTCTTTAACTGCCTCATTCAAAGAATCATAATAGGCTTTCGAGTCCGCGTCCATCCTCTCATAATAACCAACCAATACCAGGTTTGCCAATCCTCCCTGCGTTGCGTATATCTCATATGCCTTTAATAAAGTAACTACATTTTTATGCTTAAGAATAGAAGATACACTTAAAAAATAAGGGCGATCCAAGGGATATGCTGATAAATCCTCGGGAATATCTCCATCAAATTTTCTAAAATTGAAATAGTTGTAAGCTACACTTACTTTTCCGCTTGCTTTTGTATAATGCTGAATAACATCATTTGCGGTAGCATTTGAAATAGCAATGATCCTATCTGCATTTCTGATAGATGGCGGAATCAACAGCTTTCGTTGCATACGCATTAAAGTGTTATTCAAAAGATGCTTGCGTAAGAATAATAAGTCGTGAATTACCAATACAGATTTACACTTCTTAAAAACTGCGGCATAGTTATATGTAGACAAAATCACATCATCTGGATGCAGCTGTAGCTGCTCTGCCAATTGATTTTGAATGACCAGTAACTTCCATCGGCTGCTTACATTAAACGGCGTAATAAGAAATCTGGACGCATATTTTTCGAATGACACAACTGATTTTTTTTCACAGGCTATTATGACCGTTTCCGCCTTTAATTTGCTATAATGAGCAAAAAAATAATCCAGCAAGTTAAATAGATATTCTTGGTATCCAAATGCCTTCTTATCTTCAAAAATCAGACAATCAATTACTAATTTCATATATCACAAATTTCGCAAAAACATACTGTTCCTATTTAATAACCAGATAAATAACGTTTATTGTGGTTCTCTAAATTTTGAAATCAACAATATATAGTATAAAAATGTTTGTACAGTACCCTGACGTTTTACATTATTTCTGTAACCAAACAACAGGATAGGAAAACCACCCTGCTTGGCCAATCTTACAAATTCTTGTAAAAAAGATTTATTTTTCGTCGGCATGCCAGTCGCAGTCCACGCCAGTAAATCCTCAACCAGCAATATTCTTTTATTCTTTGTTGCAACCATTTCCTTCCATCCGCCCAAAATCCTTTTTATCCTGCTGGTTAATGTACCTGACTTGAGTCCCACTGATACATTATCCTGATGTTGCCGATATAGCATGGTTGGTTGAGGAATAAAAACAATGTGCCCCATTGCTGCTGCTACCAATGCGATCCAATAATCATGATTAACGCCAAATTTTGAAATAGGGCCTATTAAGCTTACAAGATTACTATTCATCATCATTGTGCACCCCCATAAAAAATTCTGACTTACCAACTTATTCAGAACTGCTTCGGGGTGTTGGGAAAATCTATAGGCAATATGCGGCTTTGCTTTTAATGGATTCAGATTTTCATCAACATAAGAAAAATCAGTATGGATTAAAATTGGTGTATCCTTCCCCAGCATCTTCTCCGTCTCCAGCATATGCTCTAACGTTAACATGATTTTATCAGCATTCCATACATCATCCTGATCAGCAAGCATGAGATATTCACATTTCCCAGTTACACTTTTGATCAACTGTCCAAAATTTTCGCGTGCTCCCAGGTTTTTTTTGTCATCCTCCAGAAGACTTATTCTAATATCTCTTTTTGCATACCTTCGGATAACAGCTACAGTATCATCAACAGAACCATCATCTCTTATTATCAACTCCCAATTTGTATATGTTTGATTAATTATACTCTCAATCTGCTCCTGGATATACTTACCTCCATTGTAGACAGCCATTGCAATAGTAATCTTCGAATTATAACTCATCATTTCTTATCGCATTTATAATTACATTGCTTACCATAAATATGATAGAAGTTTATTACCATAATTGGCAAGAATATAGCCCACATATTTTCATATGACTGAAGATATGGGTTGGTTGCATTTGCTAGCAAAAAGCTTAATGCTCCTACCAGCACCGGCAATACGTAATATGTATATGTATTGGAAATTTTCATTATAGATATCCCTTTGTAAAAAATCCAGAAAAGAAGATAACCATAGATAAGTATGCCAACCAAACCCGTCTGAAACAATAAAGCTAAATAACTTAGTTCATAAATCCACGGTGTTTCCTGGCTTCTGATAATGTAATGAGAGGCCGTACCATGGCCTTGTCCAAGGATAGGATAATCCAGCCAGCTTTTCAACAGTCCGTTAAATTGCAGCGCCCTGAGATAAGGGCTTTCCCCCGCACTTGAGGTATCAAAATTAAAACCAGCAAAAAACACGTTAGATAGTGCTGTAAAATCAACCAGTTCGAAAAAATTCAGTACAATTCCAATAATGATAATGCCACCCACAAAGTATAAAAGCATTTTCTTTACATGACGCCTGAATACAGCATCAACTTTTACTTTACCCAATTTTAAGAATATCCATACAAAAATGGGTGTCAGTAAGATGTTTAATATCAGAATTCGTCTTGCTGTAAATACCACGGCAACTACCCCCACTATAAAGGTTATATATAACAATATCTTGTTGATCTTGAAAGGTAATTGCTTTAAAAAAATAATCAGTGTAAGTACATAGGGTATTAAAAAAATAAGTGCCGTGGCGGATGGAATAACAATTTTCTGATAATTATCGTTATCCGGATCTGTAGCCATGTCTACCATATCCAATGGAATAACCTGAGGTAAAAAACCCAACATCATTAATGTTGCAGAAATGCAATAAAGCCCTATTAACAGAGCAGCATATATCATTGTTTTATATAAAACATCAATAACATAGCGTTTTTGTACCCCTGTCACAAAAAATAAATACAGTATAGGCCAGACTATGTTTACTGTGGCGGAACGGAAAATATACGAGATGACATTCCCCTCTATCAACAAGGCAGTGATAGTAAAAAACAACCCATACAGGATAAATATGCAAAACCATATCATTACTGGTCGTGACAGTCCTGTATTTTTCCGCAAAAAAATTCTTGCACTAATTGCGACTAATATACAGACAATTAGTACCGCCTTTATGGGAAGCAGTTTATAAGGTGCAAACAACATCAGGCTCAATAAAAGGGCACCCAAGTAAACAAATATCTGTTCCAATCTCACAAATAGCCTTACCCCAAGTTCTTTTCCTTTTCTGAGTTGTTCGTATGCTAAAACATCACTCATCTACTTTCATTTATTTATTCTTTTTAACAGTGAATACTGTGGATATTTAACATGCAACAAAATATTTAATCCAAAGGTTATGTATAATTCTGTTATAAGCACAGAGGTAACCGTCCCCCATGCTTTGAAATAATAGGATAAAACAAAATTTATCAAAATATTCAAAACGCACCCGCTTATCAATATCGTACTGTATGCCTTCCTTAAATTATAAGCCAACAGTACCTGATAAGCAGGAATATCAAATAACACAATTATTGGCAAAAAGGAGAATAATTTCAGGAGATTTGAAAGCTCGACATTTTTTCCTTTTATCGCATATAAAACAATGTAATCGGAAAAAAGGAAAATACATATACAGCTGGCAATGATTATATAAGCAAAAGGTATGAATGCCGTTTTCAAAAACCGGCGGGTTTTATCAAAAGGTTCATTTGTAATTTTACACATATATGGATAAACAACCTGTGAAAAAACAATTAGCAACTGTTTTACTGCTAACACTACCTTTTCCGCAATACCATAATATCCGAGTGTCATCCGGTTCGCAAACATTCCCAATAAAAAAGTATTGGAATTTACATAGACACTTACTGCAAAGCCTGAAATAAATAAAGAAGTACCATCTTTAATTTCCTTAAAAATTTCTTTTATTGGAATCCGAACATATGATATATTATATTTTTTTTTTATTAATATATAACAAATTACACAAGAAAAAAGTCCTCCTAGTCCCTGCAGCAGGTTAACAAGAATATAATGCTCAGGAGTTCGCACTATAATAAAAATCAATCCGATAAAACAGAGTTTTGATATGGCATTCAACATAGCAATAAACCGCATATCCTCTAATCCCTGGAAGAACCATATTGGTAGAAGAGTTTGGGTTAATACCAATATAAAACTGCAATAATGTAATAACAGCTCTTTTCTAAAGACCGGAATAATATATACAATAACTGTAAATAGTATAAAAGCAATACAATATAATAATAATTTACTCTGTATAACCCGGTTAAAAATATGATTTACAGCGACCTCATCATCGCGGCTTATGGATATATCTCTGGTAGCAGAAAGATTAAATCCATAGTCAGTAAAAATGGCAAAATAAGTAACAAAGGCATATGAAAATACCACAGAACCATATTTTTCGATTCCCAATACCTTTACAATATGTGGTATAATTATTATTGGGGCCAAAAAATTGATCACCTGGTACATGGAAAGATATAGATAATTTTTTACCAGAACTGAGCGATGTAATTTGCCTGTCACTAAACCCTTGAGATACGGTATCATTTCTTTTTTTTAAAAATTAGCAGCTAAATAGCTGAGCAACTTTATCTAATACATAAACAGCTGGTTCTCAAAATCCCCCTATTCATTTAAAAAATTTACTCTTTAAGCCTTAAAATTAAAGATCCGCATCAGGTAATACATTAAAACAGATAGCCCAGTCGCAATGGATGACCTAATAAACAAGCTGAGGCTACTACGCCATTACTTCAGCGTATAACTTTCTTAGTATAAGAATTACGCATGCAAAGAAAACAGCAACAAATCCACCAAATATTGCGCCTTTCAACTTCCCTAACTTTTCCTGTTTAAGAGGCAGTATTGGTTTATCAATGACTTGTATCAATGGAATGTCCTGTAACATACTCATTTTACTTACTTCCAGGTTTTTCAATACCTCACCATAAATCGTTTGCAAAATCATCTTATCCCTCGAATCTAATTCCAAACCTACAGTAGCAATCCTTTTTGCCGGATTCTGATTAATATCCTGTATAGTTGCTGCTGCATAGGTTTTTCGATTCAATAACTGTTCCATTGAATCTGCCTTCTGTTGCAGCTTGTCAACATTACTTTTCGATCTCAGCGTTTTAGTATCCACATAAAAGTCTATTGCATCCTTTACCAGATTTTCTGTGAATTGTTGCGAAAAAAACTCACTTTTTGAATCGCAGCTCACAGCAATAAAACTGAGTTTCTTGTCAACTTTTTCTACAATGAGATTCTTTTCCAGTATTTCCTTACATAATTCTCCAAGAACACTGTCTTGTACCAATGAAAACTTCTTTCGGTCAACATCTACCGGAAAACTGATATTAGCAAGCTCTATTTTTTTCTTCCATTGCTTATGCTTCTCATTTATTGATATGTATAAATCAGCCAAGGTCATCTTTTTGTTAACATTTACTGCTTCAGTTAATAATGCCTTTTCAATCATCAGTCTGGATTTCAAAAAACCAATGATATTATCTCCTGCAAATACTCCGCTGGTAGAAGTTCCTGACAAGTCAATACCGAACTGGCTGGCAATACCAGCATAAGCACTCAAAGGGTTAGATTTATTATCTTCCACAATGAATGTTAATTCTGCTTTATA
The DNA here is from genome assembly GCF_012641265.1 of Chitinophaga eiseniae. Lineage (GTDB taxonomy): Bacteria > Bacteroidota > Bacteroidia > Chitinophagales > Chitinophagaceae > Chitinophaga > Chitinophaga eiseniae_A. The sequence continues at coordinate 176,966 of NZ_JABAHZ010000002.1, forward strand.
AGTTGGCCGCTTAATAACGGAATAAAATATTCCCAAACCTATACCAAGTATACCTACAATAGCAATTATCAGCCATTTTGTTAACAAAAAATTAATCCATTTGCGGGCCTTCAATATCAATTCCTTTATTGACATTTCAGTATCTCCAGCAATATTTTGCCCGTACTGATCCATTGCGTTATTACTTTAATTATTGTTGTCTCTATTTCTTTATGATGATTATATCAAATAAGTCATCTTATTTAATCGTATTTAACAAAGTCACTATCAGCAATGCTACAGAAGCCATTCCACTCGCCAAACCAACAGCCTCACCTGTTGTCAAGCCGGCGCGTTCCTTCCTTGTTGGTACATAAATTTCTGCACCTGGCTTCACCTTCGGATATGAGTTGAAGAAAAATACCTTCCGCGTGTTTTTCACTTCACCATTAGCATATACAATATAGCTCCTTCTCTTCAAGGCCTGAGATGTAAAACCACCAGACCCTGTTACGTAATCTTTAAATTTATACCGCTTATCAAACCTTACTTTCTTTGGAAAGTAAACTTCTCCGAATAATTGTACTGTTTGTAGTCTCTTCGGCACCTTGATCATATCTCCTTCTTCCAGCAGCAAATCATATTTAGATCCAGGGTGCTTCATGATCAGATCGAGGTTAATACCCAGCAACTGCTCATGTCTGCTGACTGCTCCTTTCATTCGTTTAATATCACTGCTGTCTTGTAATTTATTATAAAACACTTCCAACTTGTTACTCATCAAGATACTATCCGCTTCATTGATAAAAGTCTTTCTTAACATAACAGCCCCTTCAGCGTATGCCTCCGGACGTAATCCTCCTGTTCTCTTGATCACATCAGAAATCCTTTCTGAACGTGTATTGATGGTATACGCACCTGGATATACTACTTCACCACCAATCTGAACATTGGCCTGGGATGAATAGGCTGGTAAACGACGCACTACCACTTCATCAAATGGCTGCAGTATAAAAGACTTTACCACTGAACTATTTCTAAGATCTGCCTCTACATCAAACTGTTCAATAATTGCCTTCGCACTATCTTCAGGTCTATATTCTCCACTACGGATTCTGCGAGATATTTCCACTCTATTAACAGAGGCCGCATCCTGAAACCCTCCCGCTAACAAAATCAAATCTTCCAGATGCATACTATCACCATAATTGAAATACCCTGGATTATTCACCAAACCTTCAATTCTTACCTGGTAACTCTCTCTTAATTCAAACTTTGAATAAATCATTACACTGTCCTCTTTTTCCAGTGAGACTTGTTCCTTACCAGAGAGAATATTCTGCACATTGAAATTAATATAGGCAGGCGTAAAATCTGGCTGCAAACGACGAATTAACCCTCTTGATAAAGAAGCCACTTCTTTTACACCATCTGCTCTCTTTATTAAATCCAGCATTGTCATACCCGGCTCCAAAGCGTAATTTCCAGGATGAAATACAGCACCTGTAATCGTTACTCGGTTACTGAACCTATTTAGGATAGAATCTATAAAAAACTGATCCCCAGATTTCAACTTGAAGCTACCTATTTCACTGGCTGGTATATTTACTACTTCCCGCTCTTTATTGTTCACCCGATAGGCCCTTACATTATCCCTAAAAGAGACATCGGTATAACCACCTGCATAATTGATAATCTGCTGCAGCGTTTCATTCTCTTTTGCTTCAAAGATAGCTGGACGCTTAACTTCACCGGACAACTCTACTCTGGTTTTATAGGGATTCACTTTCACAATATCTTGATCCTGAAGAATAATATTATTTGTCAAATCTCCATTGGCAAGAAAATCATATAAGTCAAAGACAACAATTGCTTGTCCGCTACGAATCACCTGGATATTCCGGAACGAACCATTTTCATTAGGCCCTCCAGACACATATAATGCATTCGCAACTGACGCAAGGGAAGGGATAGTGTAGGAACCGGGTCGCTCCACCTCTCCAATCATTAATACCCTGATACTTCGGATACTACCTAATGACATCTGCACAAAAGTATTTCCTGCTTTTATTCCGGAATATATGGTGGCTAACTGCTTAGTGATACGGGTTTTTGCCTCTTCTATTGTAAGGCCATTTACATACACTGGTCCCAAATTAGGTATGCGAATATATCCATCAGGAGTCACCTTCAGACGATGCTGCACTTCTGAATAACCATATACATCGATAAGAATTTCATCATCTGCTGCCAGACGATAATTAGGAGGTGTTGGCATTCGAAGGTTAGGCTCGAAGGTTAGGTTCTTGTTAGAAAAAAGTTCTGAACCAAATATCTGTTTCCGTTTGTTGGCTTGAATTCTTTCCTCCTTAGAGACACCTTTATTATCTATATTCAATTCCTCTGTTGCATCTCCAACCTGGCGCGTGCCATACTGATCGTCCTCTCCGGTTTTTTTCCCTGAATGCTGGATAAACTCTTTGTCCAATCCCAGTTGTTGAATTCGTTCCTTTAGCTTGACAACCTCTGAAGCAGAAATTCCCTTTTGTTGAGCATAAACATCAAGGTCATCCATCGTCATGTTCCTCTTCTTCATTTCCGCCACGAGCTGCCTTATCTGATCATCGCTAAGTGCATCTACCTTTACCTGAGCTATCTGGTCTTTAGGATATGGAGTTATCTGAGCTGCCACTCCCAATGTAATAAACAGGAACAGTTGGACCAACAATAATTTTCTTAACATGTATAATAGTATCTAGACTTTCTCGAATATCTTTTTTGGAAACAAATTTCACCTGGGCAACTTGACAAATTACGCCAAATAAGTTGCAAATCTATTAAAAATAACATATAAATGTTAGGGCAATCAAAATTCTAACACTTTTACGCTGAAATAATTATTACTAATTTATTGCATGTTTAAACATGTAGCAAAAAAGCTTGTTCCCCCTTCTACAAAAATGTTTCCAAATATTAAATGATAACTAATTTTAAGACGATTATAATGTATTCAATTTTATGATATAATAATTACCTGCTACTAAAATCCTTTTGTTCCTCTTTTACGTTAGTCTTTATAGAGTCGAGCTGTGTTACCTGTTTTGAAAAATCCAAATCATACTTAAACTACCACCTGTTTTATCGATCTAAGTATTGGCATAAGACCAATTGATTGATAATCAATTTTTTACGAGAAAAGTCATTTATTAGCCTCCACCTGGCACCGTCTGAATACAGTACCCCCTTTGTTTAAATCAATTAAGGCAAAACTTAAACATTATGTCGTCTGTTGAATTTAACACCTTGCTTATCGGAAATGCAGATTTCCTGAAACCCTTTGCTTTTACCCTCACTAAAGATGCCGAACAGGCAAAAGATCTTTACCAGGAAACCCTTTTCAGAGCCCTGTCTAACCAGGAAAAATACCTGGAAGGCACCAATATCCGCGCCTGGCTATTCACCATTATGCGGAATATCTTCATTAATCATTACCGTAAAAGATTGAAACACAGGATGATCGCGGAACCAAGCGCCAGCGATTTCTTTATAAATTACCAGCAGAACGCAGTAAGTAATAAAGCGGCCTCTAACTTACAGATGAAAGATATCCATGTGGCGGTATATCACCTCCCCAGTATCTTTAAAAAGCCGTTTATGCTATATTATGAGGGATACAAATATTTTGAGATCGCCAATATCCTTCATGAACCCCTTGGCACTATCAAAAGCAGGATACATTTTGCCCGGAAAATATTGAAATCCCAAGTCCCCAGGCAATAAGGACATACGGCACAGCTAGCCTGAAGGCGCTTCAGGCCGATTCTCTTATGACCTGGGATAGCCATATACCAATCGCAGGTAATACTCCTTTAAGTGCGACTGGAAATAAAAAGCCATGATCATGATAACAGCCGCGGCGCAGAGGAACCCAGCATGCGGCCATATATAATAACCCGCCAGGCACAATACCAGGTACCGGGCGTACTCCAGGTAAAAAACCCACTTCTTTTGCTCCATAATAGCCCCACAATTGATCAGGGTCAATAATATCAGGAGTGTAACACATACCTGGATAAAAACCGGCACGTAGTATTCCAGTAACAGGAAGGAAAACAATACCAGTAGCGTCGCGATAATCTGCCACAATACGTACCGGATTAGCCGGGGCGCCTCTGCCTGCGGATTCCTTAAAAGAAACGCTTCTTCCAAAACCCTCCTGGCATCCGGATCAATGTAATCGGGTTTACCAAATATGATACGCAGCTTATTACGCCAGCCACTGGCCCGACGCACCGAATACAACATTTCCAGGATAAAATGAAAATGCTGCCACAGGAAACTGTTACTCTCCAAAGGCTTGGTGAGCCCGTACACCGGCTCTTCGTCCTCTTTCACAAAAGTTCCGAACAACTTGTCCCAGATAATAAATACATCTCCATAATTCTTATCCAGGTATTGCGGATTACTGGCATGATGCACCCGGTGATGCGAAGGCGTTACCAATATATATTCCAATATCCCCAGTTTCCCAATTGTACGGGTATGAATAAAAAACGGGTACAACCCATGCACCAACAGCATACTGGTGATCATCGCCGGCGGAAAACCAATCACCGGCAATATAGCCCAGAAACCGGTACGTATAAACGCCTGGAATACAGTAATCCTGGCGGATACGGTATAGTTAAACTCCTCACTTTGATGATGCACCACATGCGCACACCAGAATACCGTTACCTCATGCGCCAACCGGTGATACCAATACCACACAAAATCAGTACACATCAATAAGGCCACCCACAACAATACACTGCTCTTAATATCAAAAATGGCAAAATGACGGTACAACCAGTCATATACAAAATAAAAAAGCCCCACCGTAAAGGTATCCAGTAGCCGCTCCGCTATACCCACACTCAGGTTAGTAACAGAATCGTTAAATTTAAAATACTTCTTCCCCTGTTTACCCGCTACCAGGTATTCCAACCCAATAAACGTCAGGAAAAAAGGAACAGCCAATGCCAGGTAATTTAGATGCACGTTGTAATTTTTAAAATCCGGAATAAAAGCGCGACACAGGTCTTCTTACATGGTGCCAGCCCATGCAAGGATATCAGATAAATAAGTGGTGGTGGTAAATTATCTATCGCAATAATAAGTAATAAAATCCAATTATCCTACTAAATAAGTAGACTAGTAAAGTACGAAAGGCGAAAAACAACTTTCGTTGTCTTCCGCCTTCGCTTCATTGCATCTCTCTTTTATTAATCTTCCGGAGGTCCTCCATCGGCCATCCTGACCACTTTGGGTATAAACCGGCCAATTACTTCTACCAGGTCTGTTTGCGATGCCATCACCGTACTGATATTTTTGTACGCACCCGGCGCTTCATCCAGCCCACCACCGATCAGCGTTACGCCATGTTCCTGTAACACGGCATTCAGCTCCTGGGGAGTAATAGACGCCAGGGCCTTGGTACGCGACATTTGCCGGCCAGCTCCATGAGAAGCCGATTGTAAACTACGCTCCTCTCCTTTTCCTCTCACAATAAACCCGGGAGCAGTCATAGAGCCGGGGATAATACCCAACACGCCCTTACCAGCTGGCGTAGCCCCCTTACGGTGCACAATCACTTCCTTTCCCTGGTACATTTCCTTCCAGGCAAAATTATGATGGTTCTCTACTCTTGCCAGCAAAGTAGCGCCAGTGGCTTTGATCAGCCGTTTATGTATCAGGTGGTGACAGGCCGACGCATAGTCGCCTGCCAGGTTCATAGCCAGCCAATACTCCTGCCCTTCTTCTGTATCCAGGTCCAGGTAAGCCAGGTGCTGTACCTCTTTAGGCAATGGACACAACTCTTTGGCTAATTGGGTATAGTGTCCTGCTATCTGTGCACCCATTCCCCGGGAACCGGAATGCGACAACAAGCCTACATAATTGCCCGGCGCCAGGCTCCATTCGTTATTAATATCTGTAATCGTCACAATTCCCCACTCCACAAAATGGTTCCCTGAGCCGGAAGTACCCAATTGCCCCGCTGCTTTATCCAACAGGTTACGTACAAACCGGATGTCCTTAAATTCACTTCTTTCCAGTACCGGGTCGGCTTCCCGCTTTTTCCACTCGGCGCCCGCGCCAAATTTGGTATGACTGGTCAGCTCCTTCACATACGCCGCTTCATTGGTATATAGCGAATGTTCGGGCAAATCCAGTATACTTAAACACATACGGCAACCGATGTCTACCCCAACGCCGTAAGGGATGACGGCATTCTCTGCAGCCAGCACACCACCAATCGGCAGCCCATATCCCTGGTGCGCATCCGGCATCAGGGAGCCAGCTACGGCTACGGGCAAACGAACCGCGTTATTGATCTGCCGGATAGCGCCTTCTTCTATATAATCTTTTCCGTAAACCGTATATGGAACAGGCGTAGCCCTCAATTCAATCTCTGGCGGCGCCACTGGTTCTAATAACTGCTCTGCAATAGTTCCCAATACCGGATCACTCACATATGCAGCCGGATCGGCCAGTATCTTCTTTAACAATTCAATTGCTTCTTCCTGGCCCAGGTGACTGAAATGTGTTTCCATGACCCGGATAGCAGTACGAAATACGGGTCTTTGCGGGTAACCAATTTCCAGTAATGTTTTGCCTCCGATTTTAGTGTGTGCCATATGAGGTTAATTTTTGACAAACCATTCGTCCTGCAATATTTGCAGCAGGGTACGATGCGGATGTTGGTACTTTTTTTTATCAGTAAAAATCCAATGCCTTTTGCCGGAACTTTTACTTCGGGTTAATTTAAAAATTCTATGTCGTAGCTGATGGCGTTCTATATAGTTGCCCAGCTGATCTATCTGGGAAAGTAGCTCTGGCATAATCATTCTTGTTTGCGTGATCATATTGGGCCGCACTCTCAGTACAAATCTCCAGGGTTCTTTAAAAACATACCGCTTAACGGGTTGTTTACATTTCCCGATAAAGATAACCCGTTCTTCAAAACAAGCCGCTTCTTTATCTGAAAATTGCAATCGTTTAAATTGCTCCGCACATGGATGCAATAGAGCCTGTGGCTTCTTCACCAGCTTCTTCCTGCCATGTGATCGTTTCTTTACGCTGAAGTCGCGCCGGTGGCTATAATCGAAAGTATTAATTTTTTGCAATAACTGCCTGTAAAAATCAGCCATACGGCTTCTTTCCACATCATCTCTTAAAACGAAAAACCGTTTATATCCTTTCATTACCGGCGGATCCAGCGGCACATATCCCCGCTGATTCCATGCTCTCCATAATTCGGATTCCTTCCTGTACAAAGAAAGAATCGATTTATCATACTGCGTTTTCGCATCACGCAGCCTGCGTCTGGCAGTTCTTATCCGTGATGATGCGATGTATTCATCAATGTCTGTTTGTATTTGATTGTCCATAAACAATAGTGACTTCGCCTGATCAATACCTCTGCACGGTGGCGGAGGTTGTTTACTATGCGGTATCGTATGGACATAAATTCTTTTCTCATAACAGTTATTTTATTTGGGGTGATGAATACGTTATGCAATTTCTCCGAGCGATGTTCTCCTGAAACCAATCACATGTTGCTTAGTTTCAAACGATGGCTCATGTTGGTTGGCAATCTCGGCAACTGTCATGGGTTTCTCGATGATGCTATCAAATCCCATATGCCGGGAAAGCTGCTGCGCCTTTGCTACCGGCAGGCGCTTAAACTCATACTTGGCAATGAGCCGGCCTTTTCGCAGCAAAGCGCTGTCGATGGATGACAAGTCGCTGTTGAAAGAACATACCAGCTGTATATTCAGGCAGTCTGCCAGCAACCCGTCAGATAAATTGAGCAGGTTGGAAACGGATGAATTCCCGGTAAACTTGCGGTCCATGATCACATTCTCTGCATCTTCAATCACCACTACACAATTCGGATTGTCGATCAGTAGTTCCATAAACTCAGGATTCATAATATTGCTGGCCAGATCAGGAGAAACAAATAATACCCGCTTCTTGATCTTCCCGATCAGGTAGCGCAGGTAAGTGGTTTTACCTGTTCCCGGCAGACCGTGTAATAACACAATACCTTTATCCTTATCTTTCTTCAGTCGTTGTTGTATGATTTTGTCTACCTCTTTAAAGTCGTCGTCATACAACATCCCGATATCCAGCCGGGTACGTTTTATTTCGAGGCTTTTTAGCTCTAATCCCCTGCGGCCACTGGTGATCAGGTTGATTTCATGCGGTTCCCTGCGTTGCTTTTCCTTGAATCGGGTAACCATCTCCGTTACCTCCGATATAAAATCCGGCACTGTTCCGTCGTGCAATATTTCGCAAATCGACATCCAGAAAGACACCACACAATGATTGTTTAGCACCATCACCGTTCGATTATGTTTGTACTTTTTCTTCTTGTTGTCATAATCGGTATAGCGATGGGTATGAAGTATACTGGCCTGGTATGTTTTGGTAAACAGGGCAGCTGCTTTATCACCATCTATTTCATAAATGTTATTGATATCCGGGATGGCATTAAAATGGAAAGTATATACCCCTTTCGCATCAAAATGATCTCCATCAGTAATATCTATCTGCTTAACTATATGCTTCATGTTATGATCTTCTTTTGTTTAACTCCCGTTTGATAAAGGTTTACCAGGACCGCTGCGGGTCCTGGGTAAATCCGGTTTATCAGGTGGGGAAATACAGGTTATCCTTATGATAGCCTGGTGATGGGGGTTAAATGGCAAACAGAGACGAAAAAAACATCTTCTTTAAAGGAGTGAAAGCGGAGCAGGATTACTCCGCCTGCCTGTTTATGATGTACCTCCTCAAATAATCTCTTGCCTTTGCAATACAAAAAAACCCGGCCTGTTTTCACGGACCGGGATACTAACGTTAACGTATATACTACGTTAAGGCATACCTTGTCCGTTTAGCATCCCATGCTGGCATGCTATCCTGAAACCATTTACTGCGGCGGATTTGAATCCTTTTTGTATTTGCTGGTAAATTCATTATCAGTGTACGTGATAACAAAAAAGCCCGGATCCATGGACCCGGGCTTCTGTTATACTTACAAATATTATTAAGCTACCTGTAACCATAAAACGCCCGGAACCCGCAATCCTCTTGCGCTAAGCAAGGGATGGAGCTGCCAATATTTAGATTAAAGCGTTTCATGTTTATAAGTTTGTTCTATTATTAATTTTTAACGATGCAAAGATAACAGGATATATTTTGATATTGCAAATTTTTAACAAAATATTTCAAAAAATATTTTTATACTATCACCGGACGTGGATTTAACCTCTTCCATCAAATAGCCCCAAACGCCCGGTGGCATTACCCTTCAGCACTGCTTCACCTGTCCTATAGTTTTCTTGTTTGCTCACTGAGCAGTTGTTATGGTGATAACTATCGTCAACGTATATACGATAATAATATCACGCTTACATAGTACTCCAAACTATTTTCGTGCTGTATTTTAGCACTAAAAAAGGCCGGAGCATGAAAGCCCGGCCTTAATAACTACAGGATTAACAAAAACGGAAGTTGGTGGTCGACCTAAATTATATTAATACTGCATTCTCTTCGTACTCCTTCTGGAGACGCTGCATTTGACGGATATGCCGTTCAATATGCTTGGTGAGAAAGTAGATGTATTGATAAATATCCAGTTTACCGAGTTGGTTAACAGACATATTGGTAAATACAAGCACCCCTTCTCCGTTCTTCAGCAAAGACAGGTTATACATGCATTGCGCATATTGCTGTTTCAGGAGGGCTTTTATTTCCGCTATATCTTTAAACCCGGTAGGTTCCATATGTTCTGGTCTTACCCAGCCAAAGGATTTACTGCCGATAACATCTATCTGGTCAAATTTATCCTGGTAATCGGCTGGCAATATCACCGTATGGCCGGTTTTCTTACGTTCCAGCGCACGGCGGGTGCTCTTGTTAATGATCAGCAGGAGGAAATAATTGGTCAATGCAATGTGTTCCAATACTTCCCTGATATTCCATTGATCACGGTCTGGTTTGAAGTGCAGTAATGCCTGGTCTTTTTCAAACCACTGATCTAACTCCCTGAAATTGGTGAGTAAGGCCTCTCTTACAACCTGGATAACGTTTCTGTTTCTCATCATCTAACGTTTTTGGGATTATGCACTTTACTTATTACTAATAGAATGGGTTAGCGCATAACATCATTTAAAAAATACTTGTTCCATTTTTATGCCGGATTGGCCACAAAAAAACCCGGCCGCATTTACGGACCGGGCTATAATGATGAGCGTTATCTCACACTATCGCATACCTTGTCCGTATGGCTTTTTAAAGGCAAAGCCATCCCGTTTACGCCATGAGGCGCATTTTTCTTGCATTATAGTTATCGCTTGAAATTCTTTCAATGTCGTCATTTCATTACTGCTTCTAAAGCAAAAAGTCCCACACTTTTATTTAGTGCGGGACTTTTGTTTATATCGTTTGATAACTTCTTCTATCGTTAACAATCGGTGCAACACGCCCGCAATCTGGCCTTGACCTGCTTTTGCTTGCAGGCCATCGCTGAAAACTCGTATGTTGATATAAGTTGCACAGTTATTTTTTGTTCTTTCAACAAAGATAATTTTTATTTTTTTTATTACACAAAAAAATACCCTACTTTTTTCGTGGACTTAACAATTAGTTCAAACTGCCACGTTCTTTGGGGATCTGTCAGAACAAACTTAACTGGGCATTGGGTCGCCGAAACGCGTCTGTATTGAATTCGAAGCGTTCCTGGTTCATCCCGTTTTTCTTTGTATGAATTTTAAATTGCTGCTTAATCAAATCGGCAATATTGCCTGTTCCTCTCATTCTTCTGCCAAATTCACTGTCATTCACCGTTCCACCATGCATACTTTCTATGTGATGCCATACCTTGTCGGCCCGGTCGGGGAAGTTTTTATAGAGCCAGTCGTTGAAAATGATCTTTACCGCATCATTTAGCCGGACCACCGTATACCCCGCATACTTAGCGCCATTGGCTGCAGCCGCCTCCAGGAGCCGGGGAATTTCATGATCGTTTAATCCCGGGATGATAGGTGCCGTCATAACGCCAACGGGTATACCAACATCACTCAGCTCCTTTACTATCTTTAAGCGCTGTGCCGCCGTGGTGGTACGGGGCTCCATTTTCTGGCGCAACTCCTCTTCCAGCGTGGTGATAGACACATATACACAAACCAGGTTATCTTGTGCCAGCTGCTGCAACAGGTAACGGTCGCGCAGTACCAGCGAGTTTTTGGTGATAATCCCCACCGGCTGTTTGTATTCCAGCGCCACCTCCAGCAGTTGCCGGGTAAGCCACATCTTGCGTTCCACAGGTTGGTAACAATCGGTATTACCCGATAATGAAATAGGCTTAGGTACCCAGTTCTTATTATCCAGGAACTTCCGCAGCAGTTCCGGCGCATTATGCTTTACAATGATTTTCCGCTCAAAGTCAAGACCAGCGCTCAGTCCCCAGTACTGATGCGTATTACGCGCATAACAGTAAATACAACCATGTTCGCAGCCCTGGTAGGGATTCATGGAAAACCACATCCCCACATCCGGACTATCCACTTTATTGACCAGCGTTTTCGCATGCTCTTCAAATACCTGGGTTGGTACATCTGCCTGCCACCACTCGTCAATACCTTCAGCGTGCTCCTGGGCATATTCATCTGCCAGGAACCTGTTCTTAGGGTTTATCTGCGCACCACGGCCTTTGTAATACTGAGGTGCAGATTCCCCTTCCTGGAATGGCAAAGTCATAACTAAATATTTTAGTAAAACTACTAAAATATTTAGTTATTCAAATAATTTGTTTTATGAGATCGCTTAAATAATGTCCATCTGCTTCATCAGGAAAGTAGCATTCTTGTTACGGGCTATCCCCTCCCGGATACGGTAGTCGAAATACAGGTGATCGTCCTGGATGGTACTTTCGAAGCAATAGTTCCGGATCTGGCCGGGGTAACTACTTTCCAGGTGGCCCAGCTCCAGGTCGTGCGTAGCAATCATTCCCAGGCAGTTATACTGGAGAAAATGCTCTATCAGGCTGCGGGAGCCCGACAGCTTGTCTTCCGAGTTGGTCCCCTTCAGAATTTCGTCCAGCAGGATAAATACCCGCTCGCCGGCCTTCAGCTGTAGAATAATATGTTGCAGGCGTAGTAACTCCGCCTGGAAATAGGAAGTATGACTGGCAATGGAATCCTTGATCCGCATAGATGTCATCAATCGCATGGGGGTAAACCGCATCCGCTCAGCGCACACCGGCGCCCCACACATAGCCAGCAGCAGGTTGGTGCCCACGCTGCGCAAAAAGGTACTCTTACCCGACATATTGGAACCGGTGATAATCAGGAAGCTATCCTTCTCCCCAATGGCCCCGTCATTTTTTACACAGTCGGAAGCTGGTATCAGTGGGTGGCCCAGGGCAACGGCCTCCATTACGCGCCCTTCCGGTTGAGGCGCCGGCCAGGTAAATTCGGGATGGTTATAAGCATAGGTGGCCAGGCTATTCCATACCTCCAGCCGGGTTACTACATCAAACCATTGGGTGATATGCTGCCGGTGTTTCAATTTCCAGCGCTCCAGGCGAAGGATGCAATGAAAATCATACAACATCAGGGAATTCAATACTACGCCCACCAGCAGGTTTAAACGCTGATCAAAGGCCCCACTCACGCGTGATAACTGCCGTAAGGCCACATCGGCCTCCTGGGCTGTTTCCTGCTGCTGCAACAGTAACCGCGACGCGCCAAAGGAACCTTTCCTGATCAGTTGCAGTAAAACAGAAAACTTATCCAGTATCCTTTCTTTATGCGCCATCAACACATATTGCGACATAATTTTCTTTTGACTGGCTCCCAACAGCAACCAGTTGATCATGATCAATACCAGCAACGGGTAAAAATGGCCCGTCAGGATATTCACCACAATGGCGCCTGCGACCAGCAACGGGCTTGCCCAGATAGCCACTTTCACTACCCGGTTGTTAAGAAACTGGATGGGCATATTCAGCCAGGCGTAAATTTCCCGGCGATCGCTTTCTTCTTCTTTGGCCAGCAACGCATTGGCGGTGAGCAGTTGCCGGAATTCCAATTCCGGCGCCAATACCTTCAATGCTTCCTGCGTAGCCGTTATTGCCGCCGTATCCTGTAATGGTTGCCGCAGCGCCACCGCCAGCTCCTGCTTACCCGACAGCGTTCCAGTACGGTTAATATGCTGATAAATAGAAGAAGGACCAAATACGTCCAGGTCACTGCTGAAATCATGCTGGTCATTCACAAACTCATTACCGTTGTCAAACCCAGATTGCCCGGTGGTAACCAGTTTTTTTTCTTTCTCATTGAGATCCAGTAAAGTATTGTATAACTGCAGCCGCTGTTGCGACTTTGAATAACGTACCAGGAAAAAAACAAAAGCCCCTAATCCAATGGCAGACAACATCAGCCAGGCGCTTTCCCAGCCATTCCTGAAAAACAACACCACGCCCGCCAGCGCTACGAGGAAGGCTGCCAGCCTGCACCAGGCCAGGGTAGATGTTAATCGCTTTTCCTTCCTGATAGCCTCCTGGAATTGTACAATTCTTTGCTGATATATTACTGCTACGGTCATTGACATAGTATTACTAATAAAAAAAACAGGGATTTTGAAGTTTACGTTCACAATTTATTGAACATAAACTACAAAATCCCTGGTTTCAATTGACCTGGATTATTTAAGCATATTGTCTTTTCAGCAAATCAGGGTATTCCTGGCTCACTTTCAATATCAGCTCACCAAATAAAGTATTTACCCAGGCAAACCATGGACGGGTAAATTTAGTAGGATCGTCCTTTTGATAAGATTCATGAATAAAACCAGTGTCGCCGTCCGTATTACGCAGTGTTTTAAGGCAGCCGGCTATTTCCTCTTTATCATGGCTGGTCAGCGCTCTCATGATAATACTCATTGGCCAGATATAGTCAATGCCGGTATGTGGACTACCTACGCCATCACCGTATTTACCGCGGTAAAACCAGGGTTGGAAATTACTCCATACAAAGTGGCGGGAAGCCTGGTACAGCGGATCATCTACGCCAGTATATCCCAGATAAGGGATCGACAACAAGCTGGGTACATTGGTATCGTCGAGGAACAAACGGTTGCCGAAGCCATCTACTTCAAAGCCATACATCATGCCCAGTTTAGGGTGCTCCACGATAGCATGGGCCTTGATAGCGCGGTCAACTTCATCTGCCAGCGCCGTACACTCTGCTGCAAAGGTGTTGTCTTTATAGATACTTTCACTGATTTCAGCCAGTTGACGCAGCGATACTACGGCAAACATATTGGACGGGATCAGGAATGGAAATACCGTGGCATCGTCCGACGGGCGGAAAATAGACACGATCAGCCCCACCGGGGAAATGGGGTTACCCCATCCGCCGTTGGCCACCGTATCTGACTGTACGGCCGATACCCGCTGGAATTTGTAAGGCCCCTTTCCTTCTTTACGTTGTTGCTCCTTAAAGGTTTTCACGATCAGCTGGGCGGCCTGCTTGTATTTAGCATCAAATGGGGTGCTATCGCCACTGATCTTCCAGTAATTATAAGACAACCGTACCGGGTAACAGAGGGAATCGATCTCCCATTTACGCTCATGCAGCTCTGGCTTCATCTGCGTAAGGTCTTTATCCCATTCGCTGCCGGTAGGCCCTTCATTGAAAGCATTGGCATATGGATCAATGAGGATGCATTTAGTCTGACGGTTAATTACGCCCACCACCATGTCTTTCAGCTTAGCGTCTTCCTTCACCAACGGCAGGTAAGGCCAAACCTGGGCAGAAGAATCGCGCAGCCACATGGCATTGATATCACCTGTAATAACGAAGGTATCTGGCTTACCATTGTCCATTTTAAAGCTCACCGTGGTATCGAGCGTATTGGGGAAGCAGTTTTCAAATAACCATCCCAATTTCGTATCTGCAATCTGAGATTTCACCTTCACGATGGTCTTTTCCACGGCTTCACTGGTGAATTTCCGCTTTGCCAGTGGTGGGCGCTGGGAAGTATACCCTGCCCATCCAAATACTGTTTTGGGCAGTCCCAGCCCAACAGCGCCTGCTACAAGTGCACTGTTTTTAAGAAAATCTCTCCTTGCAACCATAACGTTTTTTGAATTTAGGAAGCCCTAAAATAGAAAAGTTTCCCGGATTTGCTTAATCGATTTATCAATCCTCCTCTTCTTCAGCAGCGGGTAACTTCACAAAAGCACTTCTCCGGGGCGCTGGCATCACCGCATGTTCGCCATGGACGGCCTTCCACACCACTTCGTTCAATTCCAGGTCCGGTACCCGGTCTTCATGCGCCAGGTCAAAATTAGCGGAGCGGCGGGCGCTTTCATTCCAGGCCATATTTCTTTCATGAATATCTACCTGGGCAGGCAATGCAGTATACGGCGCCAGATCCGGAGTGGCGGTAAACAGTTCCCACATAGGGGTGGCCGCCGCGTCGTACTGGCTCATGGGCGGCAAGCCCAGGATCAGCTCCATGGTACGCAACATACCAGAAGTGGAGTACATGTTATGATTTACCGACTTTCTTTTTATATAGGGACTAATAACATACGCCGTGGAGCGATGCGCATCGATATGATCAGGACCATTTTGGGCATCATCTTCCAGGATAAAAATGGCGCTCTCCTTCCATATCTTACTATGGGAGATGTAATCCACCAACTGCCCTACCGCCAGGTCATTGTCTGCCACGGCAGCATAAGGAGAATAAGCTCCCTTCCTCATACCGCTGGTATGGTCATTGCCCAGGCGGATACTGTTAAAACGAGGCAACGCATCGATAGCCAGCAGGGAATCAAAATCATGCTGCCATATTTGTTGACGGGCCACATCCTGGATACCCAGATCGAAAGAAGGATAATTAGTGCAGAAGTTATTTTCCAATGATTTTAACGATGCCTTACCCTTCCCTGCAAATTCTCCGTAAGTCCGGTAGCTGATACCCGCACGGTGACAGTAGTCCCAGATAAATCCCTTTTTAGGATAGGCTATTTTCCGACTACCTTCGTAGTCATATGTACCACCACGGCCACCATAGCTGGTGGGCCAGGTTTTTTCGACATAATCTGTAGCATAGGCGGCTGTGCTCCAGTTATGGCCATCGGCGCTTACTTCTGCATCTACATAAAAATTATCCAGCAACACAAAATTCTTTACCAGGCTATGCTGGTTAGGGGTAATCCGGTCGGGGAAAATACAAAGACTGCTATCGCCATTTCCTGTTGCTATATCGCCCAGCACCTGGTCGTAGGTACGGTTTTCTTTAATAATGTAGAAAACATATTTGATAGGAGAACTTTGTCCTGCTTCCCTGGGAATAGGGTTGCCAGCTTCTCCCGCAGCAGTACGCTCTTTTTCTTTGTTGTAGGGAGTATTTTCATACACCAACCGCGACCAGCGGGCCAGCAGGGCATCACCAGGTGTATTGAAAACAGACAGGGTACCTTTAAACAGCCCGCCAATATACTGTACAGGCCTATCTTTCCGGGTATTCCCCTGGTGGGAGCCACTCTCATCCTTTTTGCTGACAGGATTGGGGCCATCAGGATTGGCCATCGATGTAAATCCTTTACCGTTGGCTACCCATAACTTGCGTCCTATCATCCGTACGCAGGTAGGATACCAACCTACGGGAATAAAGCCTTTGGAACGGCTTTTACCAGGATTGGATACATCAAAAACAGCCAGGCAGTTGTTGTCGGCATTAGCAATGTAGAGTTGTTGATTGTTGGCAGATAAAGCCAGGCCATTTGTAGTAGAGCCGGTAGGCGCATCCGGATAAAGTGCTGTTTGCAGCGTTTCTATCACCTTCTGATCTGCCGTGCGGATCACCGATACTGCATTATCATTAGCATTGGCCACATATAAATATTTCCCATTGTCAGACAATATCATTTCATTAGGATGGCTACCTACATCAATAGAGCCCTGTAATTTCCGGGCTTTCAAATCAAATACGGCCACTTCATCTTTACCCCACAGGGAAATATACAAACTGCTTTTGTCTTTAGATAACACCACTGTATAAGCTTCTGCGGGCAAGGGAATACGGGCATCTACCCTATTCGTTTGCAGGTCAATAATATACAAACTATTATCTTCCTTTGTAACCACGTATAGCCGGGTACGTGAGTAATCGGCCACCATTCCGGTAGGGCATATTTTTTCCTTTGGCCAGCTCAAACCTAACCGGATACTGTCTGTTACCTGCAAATGATTATTATTGATGGAATATTGCCAGATCACATTATCGTTGGCGCCGGATGCATACAGCTTTTGTTCATCTTTACTGAAGGCCAGTCCTAACCAGGCTTTAGGAATGGTTACTTCATCCAGTTGCAGTTCCTTTTTCGCGTCGAGCAGCTGGATGGTTTGCTTGCTTTGTCCATTATTGGTAACGGCTACATATTTCCCGGAAGGAGATACCACCATATTTAAGGGAAGATCGCCCAATGGCAACGAGTGCCCCACCGGGGTTAAAGACCAGCCATTAGGCAGCAATACACGCTTTGCCACAGTGTCAATTGATTGCCCGTTTACCTGTAAGGCGGCCAGTAACAGCGCGCCCCAACATAATTTTTTCATAGCGATTTCAATAAGTGAAGCGGTAAAAATAAAATGAACAGCCGGGTCGTCGTCCTATCTTGCTAAAAGGTAATACTAAGATAATATAGATCAAAAAGCTGAAAGCACAAAGCAAAAAGCTATTGTGGAGAATGATCTTAGCGGATACTTAAAATCGCTTTAATCATTCTCCACAATAGCTTTTTGCTTTGCGCTTTCAGCTCTTTATTACATGTTCCTTCTATACTGCCCTCCCACTTCATACAGGGCATGGGTAATCTGACCAAGGGAACAGTGCTTCACTGTTTCCATTAATTCTGCGAAGAGGTTCCCATTGTTCACCGCTACCTGCTGCAGGTGCTTCAGTGCTGCTTCACTCTTGTGTTCATGCCTGCGTTGGAAGGCTTCCAGGGTGTGGATCTGGAATTCTTTTTCTTCCGTGGTGGAGCGGATTACTTCTGCCGGGATGATGGTGGGTGAACCATTTTTATTCAGGAAGGTATTTACCCCTACTATCGGGAACTCGCCAGTATGTTTCAACGACTCATAGTACAGGCTTTCTTCCTGTATTTTATTCCGTTGATACATTCTTTCCATGGCGCCTAAAACGCCGCCACGTTCGGTAATACGGTTAAACTCTGCCAGCACAGCTTCTTCCACCAGGTCGGTCAGTTCTTCAATGAAGAAGGAACCTTGCACGGGGTTTTCATTTTTAGCAGTACCCAGTTCCCGGTTGATAATCAGCTGAATAGCCATCGCCCTTCTCACGCTTTCCTCTGTAGGAGTAGTAATGGCTTCGTCGTACGCGTTGGTATGTAGCGAATTACAGTTATCATAAATAGCGTACAATGCCTGTAACGTAGTACGGATATCGTTAAAATCGATTTCCTGTGCGTGTAAACTCCGACCGGAAGTCTGGATATGATATTTCAGTTTCTGGGAACGGTCGTTGCCTTTGTATTTATACTTAATGGCTTTAGCCCAGATACGGCGGGCCACGCGGCCTATCACCGCATATTCAGGGTCCATGCCGTTGCTGAAGAAGAATGACAGGTTGGGCGCAAAGTCATCGATATTCATGCCCCTGCTCAGGTAGTATTCTACATAGGTAAATCCATTGGCCAGCGTAAATGCAAGCTGGGTAATAGGATTGGCGCCTGCTTCTGCAATATGGTACCCTGAAATACTTACAGAGTAGAAGTTGCGTACTTTCTGGGTGATGAAATATTCCTGCACGTCGCCCATCAGCTTCAAAGCAAATTCGGTAGAGAAGATGCAGGTATTCTGTGCCTGGTCTTCTTTCAGGATATCTGCCTGTACAGTACCACGTACCGTACTGAGGGCATGGGCCTTAATTTTCTCATATACTTCCCGGTCCAGTACTTCTTCTCCCGAAATACCCAACAGCTCCAGGCCCAGGCCATCATTGCCGGCAGGCAGATCGCCGTTGTAATGTGGCAGCGGGTGATCTTTGAACTTTTGGGCTATCAGGGATTTCACTTTTTCGGTTAGTCCCTGTTCCTTGATATATTTCTCGCATTGCTGGTCAATGGCGGCATTCATGAAAAACGCCAGCAGGATGGGCGCAGGGCCATTGATGGTCATCGATACCGAAGTTTTGGGATCACAGAGATCAAAACCACTGTATAATTTTTTAGCATCATCCACCGTGGCAATGCTTACGCCGGAGTTACCCACTTTACCGTAAATATCGGGTCTTACCGCAGGATCTTCTCCGTACAGCGTAACGCTGTCGAAAGCGGTAGACAGTCGTTTTGCCGGCTGGTCGAGCGATACGTAGTGGAAACGTTTATTCGTTCTTTCCGGGCCGCCTTCCCCGGCAAACATACGGGTAGGATCTTCTCCTTCCCTTTTCAGCGGGAATACACCGGCGGCATAAGGGAATTCTCCCGGCAGGTTTTCTGTGAGCTGCCAGCGAAGAATATCGCCCCAGTCGTTGTATTTGGGCAGGCTTACTTTCGGAATCCTGCTATGGCTCAGGCTTTCGGAATACAGTGGAAGTTTGATCACTTTATCCCTTACCTGGAATTCATAAAAATCGGCGGTATATTTTTTCACCAGGGCGGGCCACTCTTCTACCAGTTTTTTACATTCCGGGTGCAGGGCCTTTTCCAGGTGCGCCTTAATATCAGCCAGGGCAGCGGCCTGCGACGGTTGCAGGGCAGCCACGCCGGCTACCTGGTACAATTGGGTAGCCAATTTGCATTGCTCATTTACCCAGTTGCTATAATCGCCAATAGCCTCTGCAATTTCGGCGAGGTAGCGCACGCGGGCTGGCGGTATGATCTGCGATTTGGTGGAGGTAGATTTAATGCTTTCATGTGGCATAGGACCGAAGCTGATACCAGCTTTTTCCGTTACCTTCTCCATTACTTTTTCATAGAGCAGGTTGATGCCGGCATCGTTGAACTGGGAGGCAATAGAACCTACTACCGGCAGTTCTTCTTCTTTCGCGTTCCAGAGGTTATGGTTGCGTTTATATTGCTTGCGTACATCGTGCAGGGCATCGAGTGCGCCGGCTTTATCAAATTTATTGATGGCGATCACATCAGCATAGTCGAGCATGTTGATTTTCTCCAGCTGGGAAGCGGCGCCATATTCCGGTGTCATTACATACAGCGATACATCGCAGTAGTCGGTGATAGCGGTATCGCTCTGGCCTATACCCGATGTTTCGAGGATGATAAAGTCGTAGGCGGCCAGCTTACAGACGTCGATCGCTTCCTGTATATGTTCGCTGATGGCTTTATCACTTTCGCGGGTGGCGAGGGAGCGCATATAGGCGCGCGGGTGATGGATAGAATTCATCCGGATACGATCGCCCAGCAGGGCGCCACCTGTCTTCTTTTTAGAAGGATCCACTGAAATAACCGCAACGGTTTTATCGGTAGTATGATTCAGGAAGCGGCGTACCAGTTCATCGGTCACGCTACTTTTACCTGCACCTCCGGTGCCGGTGATCCCCAGTACCGGCGATTTTTCGGGTTCTCCTGCGGTAGAAGTGATGCGCGCGCCGGCTGCTTCATCTACGGTTACCACAGTACGGGCTTTTTGTCCGCTGAGCAGTGCTACCGGGATATCGTTTTCTGCCAGGCTGATAGCACGGGCAATAATTTTCGGGTTTTTATCTTTCCGGAGCTGTGGGATGTCTTCTACGTTGCTGCCGGCAGGCAAAGGTTTAATGGCTATATCACATTGGCGGATCAGGTCTTCGATCATGCCTTCCAGGCCCATTTGCCGGCCGTCATCGGGCGAGTAGAGGCGTGCAATGCCATAGGCATGCAGCTCTTCTATTTCCACGGGGAGAATAGTGCCACCTCCACCACCGAATATCTTTATATGTCCGCAGCCTTTTTGCTGGAGCAGGTCATACATATACTTGAAAAACTCCACATGACCACCCTGGTAGGAAGTCACGGCTATGCCCTGGGCATCTTCCTGTATGGCACAGTCAACGATTTCCGCAGCGGAGCGATTGTGTCCCAGATGTATGACTTCGGCGCCCTTTGCCTGCATAATGCGCCGCATGATGTTAATGGCGGCATCATGGCCGTCGAATAAAGCGGCCGCCGTTACAATGCGCACCTTATTTTGTGGTGTATAAGACATATCAATAACCGGTTTTTGTCACGCAAAGCAGCGGAGGAGCAAAGCAGCATAAGCGCTTGGTGTCTCTGCTCCTTTGTCGCTTTGCATGTTACTTGCGTGAGACTTGCAAGTTACGGAAAAACCGGCTGAACTGCCGGCATGGCGCGGGTTTTATCAGAATTAGAATTGATTGAACACCTGCCTCATCTTGTTGCAAAATTTTTAACTGATACCAAAATGAGTTAGTATTTCCCTAAAACAACTTTCCCCTGTACAAAGCCTGTACAAGGGAAAGTGTAAAGTTAAGACACAAGGCAGTAATGCTTAGCAGTCTTATGTTTCATAACGTGGAACTATAAAATCAAACTATTGATCAAATGATTTTGTAGTCTTCAAACTTATTAAATGGAATTTTTCTACATACGGCAAAAACAACAAAAAAATTTAGAGCGAACTCGTCTTAGATCCTGGTGATATACTGATATAAAGTCGTTTTATAGGATGTGTACATCTTACACAATCTTACTTAAAATTTTGTTAAAAACAAACTTTTTTTTCACCGTCGATAGAAAATTAACAGTGCAATTTTTACGCAGGTACATACCTTTTTAAACCCTTTCTGGAAAAGGACTTCAGCACTATAAATTTCAACGGAAATGAAAAATATTTAACAACCCCAGGCGAAAAAAGTACCAGAAACAGGTCAGAAGCCAATGCCCAGGTAGCGCTTCTTGCGCTGGTCATACTTGTCGAAATTAAACTTATATAGTTTGGCAGGACGATGAGGTACATCTTCCTCTTCTTCGTTCAGATCCATCAGTAAATCCATCGACAGAAACTTCTTCCGGAAATTACGGCGGTCGAGTTCCATATCCAGGATAGCCTCGTAGAGGTTTTGCAGTTCGCGGAGGGAAAACTTGCGGGGTAACAAATTGAAGCCAATAGGTTGTACGAGTACCTGCTGTTTGAGCCGCTCATGACAGGTATCCAGGATCTGTTTATGGTCGAACGCCATTTCATGCAGGTCTTTTACGCTATGCCAGTGCAGTTCATTGTTATGCAGCTTCAGTTCTACATGTTCAATATTGACCAGGGAGTAATAGGCCACGGTAATGACCCGGCCGGCCGGATGGCGGTGAATGGCGCCAAAGGTCTGTACCTGTTCCATGTACACATCATCCAGTCCTGTACGTTCTTTCAGCACCCGGTAGGCTGCTTCATCGAGCTCCTCATCGGGCCGGACGATATCTCCCAGCAATGACCATTTACCTTTGAATTCTTTGAGGTCAGATTCTATCAGTAATACTTTCAGCTCATCATCATTAAAACCGAAAATGACACAATCTACCGAAATGGCTACCTTGAAATAATCCTTAATTTCAACAAGGTGCGTGTTGATGTTCTTGGTGTACATAGACATCATAATGAACGTGGAATTACAGCTATTGGTTATTTTAAATAACGTGCGGAATTATAATCAAATGAAAGAAAAAAAAAGCACATTTAAAACAAAATGGTCGAATTTTTTGAACAGCTATCCCTATCCTGAAAGATAAGTTTAAATTTACGTTTCAGTATCATACATTATGTACACAAAGGAGATAGAAATAACCCTGGCGCAGCTGGCCAAAGACCTGCTAAGCCACTTGCAGCAACAACGGCTGCTGGATTCCGTTGACAATACCCTGGAAGCTTTACGCCGCGTGATCGCTTACAACGACTGGCGTTATTATGTGCAAAGCGAACCTGTTATGAGCGACTACGAGTACGACCAGCTATTTGCCTGGTTGAAAAAGCTGGAACAGGAGCATCCACATCTGATCAGCGCCGACTCTCCTACCCAACGGGTAGCCCAGGGACTTACCAAGGAATTTGTGACGGTGCCCCACCTGGTCCCCATGCTCAGCCTGGAAAACTCCTACAATGCAGACGACCTGCTCGACTGGGATCGTAAAGCACGGGAAAGCGCAGGCCTGGCCGAAATTGAATATTGTATAGAACCCAAGTTCGACGGCGCCAGCATCTCCCTGATATATGAAGACGACCACCTCTCCCGCGGCGCCACCCGTGGCGACGGCGTAGCCGGCGAGGATATCACTACCAACATAAAACAAATCCGCTCTATCCCACTATCGGCCAGCTTCTCAAAATATGGGATTCACCAGATTGAGATCCGCGGAGAAGTGCTGATCAACAAAAATACCTTTAAAGCCTTCAATGATAAACGCATTGCTGAAAACCTGCCACCACTGGCTAATCCGCGCAATGCTGCTTCCGGTTCCCTGCGCATGGTGGATCCTAACGAAGTAGCCAAACGCGGACTGGAAGCGTTTCTATATCATATGAGCTACCATACTATGAACCCGGGGCAATCGGAACCCGCCGCACTGCAAACACACAGCGGTACGCTGGAGCTGTTGTCAACATTGGGCTTCCGCAGCCCCGCCAAAGAAAAGAAAGTGGTAAAAGGCATACAAGCCGTGATCGACTATTGCCTTTTCTTTGAAACCGAGCGTGATAATCTCCCCTACGAAATTGATGGTATGGTGATCAAAGTCAATGACTATGATCTGCAGGATAAGCTGGGTATGACCACCCACCATCCCCGCTGGGCCATTGCTTATAAGTTTAAGGCCAGACAAGCCACCAGTAAGCTGCGCAGCGTAGAATTCCAGGTGGGCCGCACCGGCTCCATTACCCCCGTGGCCAAAATTGACCCGGTACCTATTGGCGGTGTTACGGTAGGATCTATCTCTCTTTTTAATGAAGAAGTGATCAAAGAAAAAGACCTGAAACTGGGCGACACGGTGCTAGTAGAAAGAGCCGGCGATGTAATCCCTTATATTGTAAAATCAGTAGCTGATCTGAGGGACGGCAGCGAACGGGAAATTGTATTCCCTACCCATTGCCCGGTATGCGGCGATAAGCTGGTAAAACCGGCAGAAGAAAGTGTATGGCGTTGCACCAATATCAACTGTGAAGCACAGGTGGTAGAGAGAATGATACATTTTGTGAGTAAAGACGCTATGGATATCAAGAGCTTCGGAGAAAGCAATGTGCGCAAATTCTTTGCAGCCGGCCTGATGCATGATATCCCCGGTATCTATGAACTCGACTTTGAGAAGATTGGCGCCATGGAAGGATTTGGTAAAAAATCTCTCACCAACCTGCAATCCGCTATAGAACAATCTAAAAGTCAGCCGCTACACCG
The DNA here is from genome assembly GCF_012641265.1 of Chitinophaga eiseniae. Lineage (GTDB taxonomy): Bacteria > Bacteroidota > Bacteroidia > Chitinophagales > Chitinophagaceae > Chitinophaga > Chitinophaga eiseniae_A. The sequence goes on from NZ_JABAHZ010000002.1 coordinate 201,425, forward strand.
GTTAATATTCGGGCTGGGCATACGCTATGTAGGCGAAACCACCGCCAAAACACTGGCCAATGCAGTGACCTATATTATGGATCTCCAACATTGGACGGAGGAACAAATATTAGCGCTGGAAGATATAGGGCCCAAAGTAGCCGGATCTATCCGTTCATTTTTTGCCAATGCCGATAATATTGCCATGCTACATAAACTGGCTTCGCTGGGGATTAACATGGAAAATACCAAAAAATCGACGGTAATATCTGGTAACCTCAACGGGCAAACGTTTTTATTTACCGGCACCCTTTATAAGCTGAAACGTAGTGAAGCCGAGGAACTGGTAGAACAGGAAGGCGGTAAAATAGTGAGTGGCGTAAGCAGCAAACTCAATTACCTGGTAGTAGGCGAAGAAGCTGGCAGCAAACTGGAAAAAGCCAAAAAAATCAATACTATTAAGATATTGACAGAAGACGAGTTTCTCGTTCTGATCAACAAATAATCATACCTGCAACGCCTGCTGGCAATAGCAGGTGTTGTTATTGACAGCTAATGAGCAAGTGATATGACCGATGAACATTTTATGCGGCAGGCCCTGCAGGAAGCCCGGAAGGCCTTTGAAGACGGAGAAGTTCCCATTGGAGCAGTGGTAGTGATGAACAACCGCATTATTGGGCGTGGATATAACCATGTAGAGCGGCTGAATGATTGCACTGCTCATGCCGAAATGATAGCCCTGACTGCGGCATTCAATACACTGGGAAGTAAATATTTAATGGATGCTACGCTATATGTAACAGTAGAACCTTGCCTGATGTGTGCGGGCGCACTTTACTGGAGTAAGATTGGCAGGATTGTATATGCAGCAGCAGATGATAAGAACAGCTACCGCCGGGCTACCGGCGACCGGTCCCCGTTTCATCCTAAAACAAAACTGGAAGCCGGTCCGTGCCGCGAAGAAAGTTTACAGTTGATGAAAACTTTCTTTGAACAAAGGAGATAAATTATTTTTTTGCCGCCTCTGTTATTTTATTCAGCCCCATCATCTGTTTCATGGTATGGTCCATCCCTTCGGTAGAGCCATCCAGGAAGATAACGTTGCCTTTTGAATTTTCTGCAAAATGCTTAATGGCTTCTGTCCACATGGAGAATAAAATAACAGAAGTATCCAGGTTGGCCTGCTGCATCTCTTTGGCGGCCATAGTCATACCTTTTGCCACCTCTTCCCGGAACAGGGCCACACCCATACCACGCAGCTGGGCGGCCTGGCGTTCTGCTTCGGCAGCAATCTTGATAGCGTTACCATCTGCTTCGGCGGCCTTTGTCTTCGTAATCAGCAATGCCTGCCCTTCATTTTCTGCCGCGGCTTTCAGGTTGTTAGAGGCTACCACCTGGGCCATCGATTTCATGATCACCTCATCAAAAGTGATATCATTCATTTGCAGGTCTAACAGGTGAAAACCCCATTCTTCCAGGGTTTTATCGATCTGTTCTTTTACGTGTTCAGTAATATCCTTACGTAATCCCAGTACTTCCGCCTGTCTTTTAGTCGCTACAAATCCACGGATAGAGCCTTCAATCGTACGCACCAGCGCCTGCATGAAACTTCTTTCATCCATGAATTTAAACGCCACGTTTTTAAGCGTTTCTTCTTCCTGGTTCCATACTGCATACAGGAGCATGGCTTTAAAATAAACGTTGGCCTGGTCAATGGTGATGGCCTGGAATTCCAGTTCTACTGACCGGTTCTGAACCGATATTTTCTTGAAGACTTTTTCAATGATGGGTATCTTAAAGTTCAATCCGGGAAAAAGCACCCGGTTGTACTTCCCGAAAATAGTGGTGATGGCGATGTTTCCCTGTTGAACGGTAACAAAGCTGGAAAGTATGACTACAGCAGCCAATACCAACAGAATAATCCAGATAACATTCATAGAGCGATTGTTTAGGTAGGGTTTAAACACCTAAATATAATAAAAATAAAGTCAATGGGGAGGGCAGGCATACTTTTCCCATCACATACACAGATAGATTTATGTTGCAGTATAAAGAAAGAAGAAAAAACAATGGATGAGCCACTGAGCTTAAAAACACAACGAATGAATATTACAAAAAGCTTAGTTTGTGCTCTCTTTCTATATTCTTTGTCTTCTTCTGAAATATATAAATACGTCGTCCAATTCTATTTGTTTTAACTGATAGGCCAACCGTGTTCTCAAGTCTTCTGTTTCGTCTTTTATTCTCCTGTATTGATCTTTCAGTACTTCATAACGGGCCACAATTTCCTCCGCGGTAGCGGTATCCTCCAGTTGCAAAATATTAAAGGCTCTTTCCTCGGTTATCATAGTCATAGGGGTGTTTCAGCTAGTAATCATATCGGATGTTTAAATAACATACGTAATATTTAATTCACTAAATTAGTGGAGTTTAAAAGACGAGCAAATACCCAATCTTGGGTATTTTTCCCAAAACGTGATTTTTTTAGCAAATTTTTAGCAACTTTCTTCTCATTTTGAATATTGATTACCAATCAAATACAGTTTAATGATTACGGTGCTCTTTTTCTGCAGGCATAGAAGTTAACAATGGGTAAACTGGTATCTCGGCAACAGGCAGCACTAATACTTTTTTAGCTACTTATTCAAATCCAATCTTTCGGGCGATGGTAATCAATTCGGAAGTGTTACGGACTTTCAGTTTCAGGCGGATATTCTTACGATGTGTTTCAACGGTATAACGGCTAAGGTTCAACGAATGTGCAATTTCCTTGTTATTCAGGCCTTTCACGGCCATTGCCAATACATCTTTCTCCCTGGAAGTAAGTTTATTAAACAGGCTTTCGTGTTGGCGACGCATGATGGCATTCAGCGCTTCTGAGAGTTGTACATTGGTATCAATGGCATTGGTAAGATCGAGGAAAGCACAGATGATTTCTACCACCCTGCCATTTTTATCATGGGTAAAAGGCACTTCTAATCCCAATAGCCAGCGGTAATCTACCTCTCCTTTTTTCCGTATACGTGCCAGCCCTCCAAACTGCTCTTTGTTATTGAGGAAAGATTGCTGGGCTACCGCCGCCAGTTTAAAATCGTCGGGGTGCATGATATGCCTGAAAAACTCCATGCCCATCCCGGTCATTTCAGCCGGAGTGAAGCCCACAGTTTCCGCCAGTCTATCGTTACACCAGGTAACGGATTTGTTATTGTTATCGTAACTGTAAATCATGGCGGGCACATGATGTAGAATACTTTCCAGCCAATGTATACGATTTTTTAACTGCTCATTTTCCTTTTGTAAAACATTGAGGGAAAAACTTTGCCCTGTATCCGAGCCTGTCTGCATACTATACGTTTTAAACAAACAATAGGTAAACAACTACCAGGCACACTAAGATGCCTATGTCACGTCGGGTTAAACCGACTATCCGTAAATTTAAAATAATTTTCCATATGATCAAGCCCGCTTTTCCGGCTCACTCCGGGATTCCGCGCCTTTATTGCCCGGTTTTGCAACCAGACGCGATTACTTAACCTAAATATCTAAATAAGTAAATAATTAAATGGCTAAATTTTAACGGATTGGCAGTAAATTTGGCGACTATCAAGAAATCATATTTTCAAACCCATAAAACTTTGAGTTATGGCATTTACACTTCCGAGCTTACCCTACGCAACTGATGCGTTAGAGCCGAATTTCGATAAACTGACAATGGAAATTCACCACGGTAAGCACCACCAGGCTTATGTAGATAATCTGAACAAGGCAATTGCAGGTACAGAAAACGAGAACAAATCATTAGAAGAACTGGTTGCCAACGCTGGTAAAATCAGCCCGGCTGTAAGAAACAATGGTGGTGGTCACTGGAATCACAGTTTCTTCTGGACCAGCCTCGCACCAAACGCGGGCGGCGCTCCATCCGGTAAACTGGCTGATGCTATCAACAGCACCTTTGGTTCTTTCGAAGCTTTCCAGGAAAAATTCAACACTGCCGGCGCTACCCGCTTCGGTTCAGGTTGGGCCTGGCTGCTGATAAAAGATGGCAAACTGGAAGTTACTTCCACTCCTAACCAGGACAACCCGCTGATGGATGTAGCTGAAGTAAAAGGCACACCTATCCTCGGCGTAGACGTATGGGAACACGCCTACTACCTGAAGTACCAAAACCGCCGTCCGGAATACCTGAAAGCATTCTGGAATGTAGTTGACTGGAACGCTATCAGCAAACGCTATGAAGCAGCTGCCAAATAAGCATTAAGTCAATAGCTATAAATGAAAAGGCCCCGCGTTATAACGCGGGGCCTTTTCATTTATAACGCTGGGATTACTTATTTACTAATTTCAGATTTTTAGGATCCCAGTGAATGATCTTATTGTCGAAGTAGCTTTCATTACACAACAATGCCGGCGCTGCTGCACGGAAACCAAAAGTAGGATCTTCTGCTACTTTACCGCCGGTACGCATGGCGTTGAACAGGTTATAAAAGTGGTCAAAGTGGGCTCCTTTATACCCTTTCTCTGCCTCGTACTCCATTTTCTCCTGTGGCAGAATGTTCGCACGGTGATAGGCATACGATTTTCCATTATTGGTTGCAGCCGCATTGGCAGCCGCTAACGGGTCGTTTTCATCTACATGTACGCTATTACGGTATAAGGTTACTTTATCCCATTCTACTGTCATAGATCCTTCGCTACCCACCATACGCAAGTAATTGGTACCGCCGGTGCCATCCACAAAGTTTACACGGAGCGACAGGTTAAAGGCCGGGTGTATTTCTGTTTCCGGGTAATCGAACATGCCCAGCATAACGTCAGGTACTTCCCTGCCGTCATTCCAGTAACGTAAGCCACCAGTAGCCATTATTTTATTTGGACCGAGGGAACCCGTTACCAGGTGCAGGCTCGAGAACAGGTGTACGAATAAATCGCCGGATACGCCGGTACCATAATCACGGTAATTGCGCCAGCGGAAAAAACGCAGCGGATCAAAAGCACGCTTAGGCGCGTTCTTCAGATAAGCCTCCCAATCCACCGTTTTGGCGGAAGCATCCGCCGGAATAGGATATTGCCATGCACCGGTAGGCGACATACGTGCCCAGAAACCCTCTGCATAGTTGAGCTTACCAATGGCGCCATCTTTCAGGAGCTGGCGGGCCTTTTCATTTCCCAGGGAGCTCATACCCTGGCTGCCTACCTGGTAAACTACTTTCCCGTTGCGTTGCTGCGCTTCCACTACGGCAGGCGCTTCGCTGATATCATGTACCATTGGTTTTTCGCAGTATACCGACTTCCCTTTATTCATAGCGGCTACAGAGATATCCTTATGCCAGAAGTCCGGCACGGCAATGATAACGGCATCTATGTCTTTACGCTCCAGGATTTCCTGGTAGCTGCGGGTAGTATAAATGTCATTTCCCCATTTCTTCTTAGCATCCGCCAAACGGCCATCATACAGGTCGCAGGCAGCTACCAGCTTTACACCAGGAACGGTAATGGCGGTATTTGCATCCGCAGTACCCATTCCCCCGGCACCGATCAACGCTACCTGGATCTGATCATTGGCGCTATATTTTTCCTTCAGGCGGGAAAGTGACTCAATATTTCTTTTCTTGTCCGCAGCGGTCAGAATATTAGGCAGCAGGGAGGCTCCTACTACACCTTTTGCAACTTTGCTGATAAAGCTCCGACGGGAAGCTTCATTGGAATTTACTGGCATGATTACCCTTTTAGGTTGAAAAATGATAACGGTTTATTATTCGCTGAGATTCTCAAAATAAAAACAATAAACCGGAATTCATAATTTAAGAAAAGCAGCCTGGTAATTAAATGAAGGGAGATAAATAGTCATTTATGCTATCTACAGGTAGCAAACGTCAACAAAAAGGGCCGGCCAATGGCCAGCCCTAACATATGGTAAGAGGTATCTATTTCGCCTGTAAAGATATTGCGACAGCACTTTCTTTAACGCATGCCATGCATCATCTTGCGATGGTCAGCAACTGCTTATATTTAGCCTGGTTGTGCAGGATGTCCGCGGCGGTATTGACTTCATTATCCCACTCCAGCGACCTGGCAATACGGCCTTTCTGCAGGTAATAACGATTTACAATTTCCTCTTCCAGCAAACGTTTTATTTCTGTTTTATTCTTCAACAGGTCCTGCTTTTTATCGTGCTTCATTTTTGCTTCGAGCGTTTCCAGCTCGTTAGCAATGGCATCATAATACTTTTCTTTCCTGGCGGTACTTTTGAAAGAATCCAAAGCTTCCTCACTACGGGTTTTGTAGCTGTAATCTTTATTTTCCAGGTAACGTTCAAAATCGGCAAATTCAGCATCACTCAACGAAAACGTAGCGGGCGCCGTTATTTTCGGGTGACTGTAATAATACGTAGTAGCGTAGTCGAAGATAAATTGTTTGCGGAGCAGTGTAATCGCTACCTGGCTGATATACGTAGGATCCACTTTTGCATCAGGCTCAATACCTCCACCATCTTTTACAGCGCGGCCTCCGGCGGTAGCAAATGATTTACGCAGGGAATCAGGTACGTAATCCACGCTGCCATCATCATTCCGGTGGGAGTAGTCAATGGCCTGTATACAACGTCCGCTGGGAGTATAATACCGCGCGGTAGTTACCTTCAATTTGGTGTTATAGGGGAGCTGACGGGTAGTTTGCACCAGGCCTTTACCATAAGAGCGCTGTCCTATTACCACACCACGGTCCAGGTCTTGCATGCTGCCAGCCACTATTTCAGACGCGGAAGCGGAAGAATGATTGGTGAGTACGGTCAATGGGATATGTACATCTACCGGCTGCTCGGTGGTTTCATAGCTCCGGTCCCAGTTCTTTACTTTGCCCCGGGTGCTTACAATCAGCCTGTTTTTATCCACGAAAATATTGGCTACAATCACCGCTTCATCCAGTAGGCCACCTGGATTGCTGCGAAGGTCCAGGATAATTCCCTTCAGGCCCGGGTGGGATTGTTTCAGTTGTTCAACCGACCTACGTACCATAGCGCCGCTGTTTTCTGTAAACTGCGTCATCTTGATATAGCCGATATCGTTTTTCACGATCCCTGTGTAGCTAACCGGTTTCACATTGATTTCCTCCCGTACTATTTTCCTGGGCGTTTCCACGCCAGTCAAAGGATTGCGGAATACCATATCGAGCGAAGTACCGGCGGCTCCTTTCAGTTGGCGGCTGATCTCTTCCTGGGCTACATTCTTCACGGATTTGCCATCCATGCTCACAATGATATCACCGGGTTTTACGCCTGCTTTGTCCATTGGGCTGCCTTCATATACATCGGTAATGGTAGTCCAGTCGCCGTTGGTATTGATAGAAGCGCCTACGCCGCCATATTTGCCGGTAGCCATAAATTTGAGGTCATCCAGGTTTTCTTCTGAAACAAAATCCGTGAATGGATCTGTTTCTTCCAACATGGCTTCAATGCCTTTATGCATTATTTTTTCGGGGGGCAGATCATCTACATAGTAGGTATTCAGTTCCCGGTAAAAAGCAGCGAAGATGTCCAGGTTTTTGGCGATCTGGAAGTATTTATCATTTTCATTAAAAGCAAAAACGCCGGCTGCGATGATGATCAACAACAGTGCGGTTATCAGCTTCTTTTTCCTATTAAAAAATGCACGCATGCAACAGAGTATATAAGATGAGTGATAAAGTTGGCGGCCGGCAGCCTTACTCAGGGCACCGGATCATATCCATGGCCACCCCAGGGATGGCAGGACAAGATACGCTTTATGGTGAGATAGCCGCCTTTGAATGGTCCATATTTTTTAAATGCTTCCAACCCATACTGTGAGCAGGTGGGCGTATAGCGGCATTTACTGCCCAACAGGGGCGAGATAAACCATTGATAGATTTTTATCAGGAGAATAAAAGGATAACTCAACCAGCGAACTACACGATTCATAATCAACTTTTTGCGGTCAGCTTGCAGCCATTAAAAAAGTATCTGACTAACACGTTGCAATCAGCCGGAAAGCTAACCGCTAAAGGCTAAATGCTGTTTTGCAACTTCTTTAAAATTACTGAAATTTTGTCTTGCAGGGTGGAAAAATCGGCTATTTTTTTGTCGGTATAGATGAGGAAAACAGCGAGCTGCTGCGACTGCGACCGGAGGTGGTCGTATAATGCCTGCTTCTGAAGACGCCAGGCTTCGCGGCCCAGGCGTTTAATGCGGTTACGGTCTACCGCATGGGGAAATCTGCGGGTAGTAGCGCTAAAACCTACCTGCACGGGGTATTTACATGGCTCCGTAAGGGGCATGTATACCACGCGGTACGGAAAAACAGAAAACGCTTTTCCTTCACGAAAAAGCGTTTCAATAAGTTTTCTGCTTTTTAACCTTTCTTCCTTGCTAAAAGAATAAGTTTTTATGGCAAATAGTATTTAGCTACTATAATTATTTCAGCTTACGCTCGTCAGAAACAGTCAGCTTCTTACGACCTTTTGCTCTACGGGAAGCCAATACCTTACGGCCATTAGCAGTTTCCATTCTCTTTCTGAAGCCGTGAACGCTCTTTCTGCGTCTGTTATGCGGTTGAAAAGTACGTTTCATTTCTTTTTTTTGTTTTTACCTGTACTACTAAAAGTCCCGGATTAAAGGATTGTTTTTTAAAACGGAAGGCAAAGGTAGCAGAAAATATTTGAAAAGTAAAATTAAAATACGAATTCTTAAATGTAAAGGTGGAATGCAGTTTTCACCACATTCCACCTTTAATATTAAAAAATTAAACTATTTAATACCCAGTTTAACCTTTACAGGGGCCAAGATATCGTCTGCTGCAGGAGAAACCAGCAACATACCAGCAGAGCTGTCGATTACATAACCATAACCCTTTTCCTTTGCTACATCTTCGATCGCTTTACGGGCTTTATCGTAGATAGGTTTCAGGAGTTCAGATTGTTTAGCCTGTACTTTCTGTTCAGCAGCTTCACGGTAGTCCTGGATACGTTTCTGTGCATCCTGGATTTCACGACCTTTGATTTCTTTTATGTTGTCGGTCATTGTAGCCGCCTTGTCATCAAAATCCTTCATTTTCTTAGTATACTCGTCTACCAGCGCTTTACCATCAGCTTCCAGGCTCTGAGCATAAGTCTGCAAATCAGTTTCTGCCTTTTTAGCTTCTGGCATGCTCGCCACCAGTGCCTGTGCATTGATATGCGCTACTTTGGATTGTGCCATTGCATTCACGCTGAACAAACCGGTAACCGCCACAAAAGCAATAATTACGTACTTCTTCATGATGTTGTCTGTGTTTAAAAAAATTTAAATACTTATAGTTAAAAAATAGGTATACGCCTTACTTCTTCACACCGAGAGATTTTAAGATCTCTTCGCTCTTATCAATCTTGGGATCATAGAATATAACAGTAGCTCCGCTTGCCTTATCCAGCACAAAGTCGTACATCCTGCTGGCAGACAACTTCTGTACCGCATTGTAAATCCTGTCCTGGATAGGTTTTACTAATTCCTCCCGCTTCTTGAAAAGATCGCCCTCGTAACCGAAACGCTTCTTCTGCAAATCCTTTGCCTCTTTTTCTCTGGCTACGATCTCGTCTTCTCTTTTACGCTTCAATTCTTCTGTTAGCATCACCTGCTCCGCCTGGTAAGACTTATACATCTTATCCACTTCCTGGAACTTGGCATCAATCTCCTTCTGCCATTGATCAGCAACGGCATCCAGCTTCTTCTGGGAGTCCTTATACTCAGGAATACTCTCCAGTATATATTTTGTATCTATCACACAATAGCGCTGTGCACTTGCTGCACCGCCCAAAGCCAATATTATAGCGGCTGTAATAAATATTTTTTTCATGCTACAATGGATTTTTTGCAAAACCAAAACAACGGTTAAACTTGCAATATATAATTTATTTTCACATTATTCTGGTTCGAAACCGAGCATAAAGGTAAACTTAGCCGCATCCTTCAGGCCACCTCCCGGTGTAAGACGGTCGAACCCAATACCATAGTCAAATCCAAGCAATCCAAACATAGGCAGGTAGAAACGCATACCGATACCAGCAGACCTACGCAACCTGAATGGATTGTACTCATTCAGATCCTTATAACCATTGGCCGCCTCCAGGAATGCCAACCCAAAGATCGTGGAACTTGGGTTCAGGCTGAATGGATAACGCAGCTCCATTACGAATTTGTTAAATACGGTAAACCCGGAATAGTTCGCTGGCTGCCCATTTTCAGGATTCACACTCGGATCGGAAGTATAGTACACCGGATACCCTCTCTGGGAAATGATATCACGATCGTAAATAGCGAAGTTACTCAAACCATCACCTCCCAACTCAAACCGGCCAAAAGGCGACAGTGTAGTCCGGTTATTATAACGTCCAATATAACCAAATTTAGCGGCTACTTTCAATACAAACGTCTTATTATCACTACCCATCGGACGACTTAATGGCACATACCATTCTGCATTGAAGCGATACTTCTGGTACTCAATGAAGTTAAACTGCTTGGACGCCGGTTCCTTGCTGTAGTCCTTGTCAGGATTAAACAGGGAGTAAGGCGGCGTATACTGGGCAGATAACATAAAGTTGGAACCACTGCGCGGGAATATCTGCTGATCCACAGAAGAACGCGCCAGCGTGAGTTTCACGTTGACGTTGTTGGAAGTACCGTTCTCAAATCCGGCAATACCAAAGTAGTTATAGTTTTTCAGTTTGTACTGTTGGTAGTTCAGCGAGTAAATCAGGGTGAAATAATCATCTGGCCATTTCAATTGTTTACCCAGGGATACTGAAGCACCCAATACCTTAAAGTGACCATCTACAGACCTGCTGGTATCTCCGGGCAGCTTGTAATAGTTACTATAGGCATATGGATTCTGGTAGCTGCTGTAGAAGCTCACAGAAAACTGGTTTCTTTTCTTACCACCCAGCCATGGCTCTGTGAAAGAGAAGTTATAAGAACGGTAGGCCTTACCATTGGAAGATACACGTACAGATAATTTCTGGCCATCACCACTTGGTAACGGATCCCAGGTTTCTTTCCGGAAGATATTACGCAGGGAGAAGTTGTTAAACGTAACCCCGAGTGTACCGGTTAAACCGATATATCCACCCCAACCAGCCGATAATTCCAACTGGTCGTTGGCTTTTTCTTCTACTGTATAGTCAATATCCACTGTACCATCCTGAACATTCGGCACCGGGTTCATACCAATCTTTTCCGGGTTAAAGAAGCCGAGGTTGGCAATTTCACGGTTAGAACGGATCAGGTCTGTACGGCTGAATTTTTCACCGGGAATGGTGCGCAGCTCACGACGGATAACGTGTTCGTTGGTTTTTTCGTTACCGGCGATGCGTACTTCCTTGATGGTAGCCTGCGGACCTTCACGCAAACGGATTTCGTAGTCGATGGTATCGCCACGGATACCGATTTCCACCGGGTCGATCTGGAAAAACAAGTAACCATAGTCCATGTAGTAGCCGCTGATATCGCCGCCTTCCTGTGACATCTGTTTACCGATTCTTTTTTCCAGCAACTCCAGGTTATACACATCTCCCTTCTTAATACCCAGGAGGCGCGTTAACACAGAGTCGGAATAACGGGTATTACCTTTCCAGGTGATATCTCCGAAATAATATTTTTTTCCCTCAGAGATCTGCATATCGATATTCAGATTCTGGGACCGGGTTTTATAAACGGTATCTCTTACGATTACCGCATCACGATAACCTTTGGAGTTATAGAGACTTACCACTTTACCTTTATCTTCCAGGTATTTATTTTCATTAAACTTAGCAGAACTGAAGAGTTTAAAGCGGAAATAGGGATCCAGCTTTTCCAGTGCCCTTGTAGGCTGGAGAAAGCCATAGGTTTGCCAGAAATCGTCGTCCTGGGCCAGTGAGTCCACATATACATGTTCAATATCCGGATGAAGGGTAAAGCGGGAGCGCTCTTTCGTACCTTTCATTCTTTTCTTGATCTTACTGTCGGCTACGTTATAGTTCCCTACGATATTGATATTTTCGGTACGAACCTTACTCCCTTTGGTTACGTTGAACACCACGTGGCGGGAGTTGACGGTGGAGCTATCTGCTCTTTCTTCTATTTTAACGGTAGCGTTACCAAACCCTTTATCAGCATAGAATTTATGTACTACGCCGATTACATTTTGTTTCAGGGCCTGGGTAATTACTGTTCCTTTGCGGATACCGGCTTTGGTGGTAATATCGTCGGCTTCTGCTTTTTTAATTCCTTTGAAGGAGAAGGAGGACATACGGGGCATTTCTGTTAACCCGATTTCCAGCCAGATTTTATCGTCTTCAATTTTGGTTACGTAGATGGTCACATCTGCGAATAAACGTTGTGACCAGAGGCTTTGAATGGCCTTGGTAAATTGATCGCCACCCGGATAGGTTACCTTATCGCCTACACTGAGGCCCGAAAGCGACAGCAGTAATGATTTGTCCAGGTATTGGGTACCTACAACGGTGATTTCGGCAATTTCGTACTGTTGCGGATTACCCATATTAATGGGAGCAACTGCCGGCGGATTAGCAGGGGGCTGCGTTGGGGGCACCGTATCTTTCTGCTGAGCGGATACACGTATGCCTGCACTGCAACATAATGCTATAGCCAGTAGGCCCTTAGGAAATAATTTCTTCATTCTGCTGAATTTGTTCGCTTGTTTTGCCAAAGCGCCGTTCTCTGGTTTGGTAATTTAAGATGGCCTGGTAAAGATGTTCATTGCGGAAATCCGGCCAGCGGGTGTCTGTAAAGTACAGCTCCGCATAGGCCAGTTGATATAGTAAGAAGTTACTGATCCGGCATTCTCCACTGGTACGAATCATTAATTCAGGGTCAGGCAGGCCGGTGGTACAGAGATATTTTTCCCATACCTCAGGCGTCACAGCTGCAGGATCCAGGGCTCCATTTTTCACATCCAGGGCTATTTTCCTGGCTGCATTCACGATTTCCCATCTTGCACTGTAGCTAAGAGCCATAATGAGATTAAGGCCAGTATTTTGGCTGGTAAGGGCGATGGCCTCTTCCATTTCTTGCTGCGCCTGGGGAGGCAGCATGTTCATATCGCCAATTACGCTCAGACGGATATTATTTTTGGACAGCGTATTCACCTCCTGCCGGATGGTGTTTACGAGCAATTCCATGATACCAGTCACTTCATAAACCGGGCGGTCCCAGTTTTCGGTAGAAAAAGCATACAGCGTAAGATAGCCGATTCCAAGTTCTGCACAGGTTTCCACTATGTTGCGCACGCTTTCTACCCCCTCGTGGTGCCCGTACAGCCTGTCTTGCCCACGCTCCTTTGCCCAACGGCCATTTCCATCCATAATAATGGCAATATGGCGTGGTAACCGTTGCAAGTCCAATTTATCCTTCAAACTCATTTGTGTCAGGCGTATTATAACAGATTATTACAGATTATAACAGATTCTAAAAGGGTGCAAAGATACAAAAATAGAGTAATGACTTTTTTAGCAAAGCCCAAGAAGGTCTTTTAACGTAGTTTTAACAGCGAAATCAATACCAGTGGGGATTTTAGCAAATTCAACGAACTTTCCGGGTGGTTGGCAGGTATGTAATGGCTGCCCGTAGAAAGTATTTTCCGGTAAATTAAAATTTACAGTGATAAGAGGTAAAAAGGATACTAATGGTTAGCTCAATGGTCAGAAACTGGTCCTTATCCCGGCTATTACCCCGCTGACGGCCTGTTACTCCAATCGGGGCGCCATAAACACCGGATCTATCCTGCAACTGAGCCGCCACTGAGGGCTGTCCGTTAGGCATCGTTGGAAATGCCCCCGGGCCAGCATAAGTGGTGCTTACGTCATCCAGGTAATCGGTTTGGGTATACCGGTACAGCGCTTCCAGCCCCACATTTACTTTTTTGGAGAGATTATACTTAAAACCGCCTCCGATTAACCAGGCATAGGACACGAGGCTGTAAGGCTTGCGTTCAGGATACAGGGCACTTCCCTGCCCTTCTGTACGCAAAGGCTGTAAAAAATATTTAGTCCCGTTCAGGTAAGTGTAAGGATTGAAATAAAAAAGACTGGCACCGCCGGTTAGATATGGAGAAAAACGCTCATATAAACTGCCCGGTTCAAACCGGAAGAAATTGAAATCCCCCTGTAGTGACAGTTCCCATAAATTAGTATTGAAACTGAGGTTGCGCAGTTTCTGAAATTCGTTCTTATTGCGCACATCCGAATAACCCAGCTGCATAAAACGGCCATGGGCTCTTACTCCCACGTAATCGTTCATATATTTCCGGTAATAAACGCCGATGGCAGGCTTAATGGTATTTAATGCTCCCCGGGTATTCAGATCCCCGAAATATTGGGCGCCTCCAATCGACAAACCCAGCTCCCCTACGTATTGTAGCTCATTTTGCGCGGCGGCTCGTCCCGCAAATAAATTACCAGCCGCTACCAGCAGGGAAAAGAGGATATATTTAGGATATAAAAAAGATTTCAGCATAAATCAGTCCTACTTAAACGCTAAAATGCCGGATTTATTTAATGTATAGCTGACGATTATGCTAACTGGTTAGACGCTCTTTGTCCTCATGGGGCATAATTTGCATTACAATCAGCAGACAACGTATTTGTAAATGTAGCAATATAATTTATATTTCTATATTTTAATCGTATTACGGGCATCAATACCCCATAACAGCTTGTTGCGTAAGGTATGCAGGAAGTTACTGTCATCCAGCCGCAGCAGGCTCAGTTTAAACTGCTCTTTTTTTATGGCCAGTTGCACCGTACTGTCTATGGTTTCCATCCGGCTATCGAGCGTACAAAGAAACTGGTCGCTGCGCCCTTCCACTTCAAAAGAAATGATATTGTCGTTGGGCACAATAATAGGCCGCACATTAAGGTTGTGGGGTGCCACTGGCGTGATCACAAAATTACCGGCATCCGGGAATACAATGGGGCCACCACAACTCAGCGAATAACCGGTAGAACCAGTCGGAGTAGATACTATCAATCCATCTGCCCAATAAGTATTGAGAAACTCGCCATTGAGGTAGGTATGGATCTTCACCATGGCGGAGGTATCTTTTTTATGGATTGTAAATTCGTTCAGGGCATAAGGCACTTCTCCAAACAAAGGAATATTGGCGTCGAGGTGCAACAGCGAACGCTGGTCTACCACATAGGTGCGATTCAGGAGCGCCTGCACCAGCGCATGGATTTCGTTTTTACCGATGCTCGCCAGGAATCCCAGGCGGCCAAAATTAATACCGATCACCGGGATATTGGTATCCCTCACATAACATACCGTGTCCAGCAGCGTACCATCGCCACCCAGACTCATTAAGAAGTCGACTTTTCCTGGTAAGTCCTCAGCACAGGAAAATAGTACCGGGGTTGTTTCAAAAGGCACATGTTGCTGTAATACCCGGAAAAACGGCTCATAAATCATTGCGTCAATCTCTGCCCGCTCCAATTCCTCCAGCAATAAGCGGATGTTTGCGATGTCTTCAGTAATAAATCCCCTGCTATAAAGTGCTACCTGCATAATTTATTTAGCTTTCAGCGGCCCGTTACCTGCCTTTTGACAGCCAGTGCTATCAATAACAGCTAAAGGCCAGGGCAATAATGAGCACTACATGTCTATGCTTGTGTGTAAAAATAGTCCTTTTTGCCCTAACTGGTTAAAGCTATACTCGATCCGCAGGCAGGTATCATAGAAAGAAACGATGTCGATGCCCAGCCCACCGGTATATAGCATACGGTTATTGAGAAAGCTGGTGCCTGGAAATTTATTGTAAGAATAACCTGCATCACCGTAGGCTTTGACAAAAATACGTATGGGTACCTGGCTGAATTTCTTAGGTACAATGGGGAGTTTTATTTTCGCCGATAATAATTCCTGCCGGAGTGTTGACTTCAGGATAGCGAAGCTGGTACCATCTACCACATAATATTCCAGTCCTCTCAGGTAGTCATCGTTATATCCCAACGCCTGCTGATTGACATATGGTTGTTCATTTGAAAATTTCGCCATCCCGCGGAAGCCAAGGGCAGCAAAGGTTTTAGGGCGTAATTCCCAATACTTTGCTACGTTTAGCCGGAAATGAATATCGTCAATATCATTCCAGGGGCCTATGCCTCTTTTTCCTACTTCGGCCAGTACGCTTATTCCTTTAAGAGGGTATACCCAGCTATCGGCCCTGATGTAAGTCATCCGATAACTGATATCCAGGAAACTTACGCTGGTACGACCTTTTCCCAGGTAATTAGGATTAATGATCGCTACAGAGTCGGCTACTTTCTCATAATTATAATTCACAAACACCTGGTGCCTGGTATTAATGGCTTTACGATAGCTGTAACTGAGCCCTACCTGGTAAATCTGGCGAAGGAAATCTTCTTTACGGAAAAACTGTTGTTTATTGCCTTTGGTGCTGTCGTTTACCTCGCGATTACGTTTATAGATGGCGATTATACCCAGCCCGTGATGAAAATGCTTATCAATGTAAGGAAGATTATACTGGAGGGCAAATCGTTGGGTATAGCCAAACTGCAGGGATGCATTTAACTCGTCGTTACGGCCGGTAAGGTTTCCCTGGGTTCCGCTGACGCCAATATTTACCCGGCTCAGGCTGTGATTTTTTTCCACCCACCACTGGTTAAAGTTGCGGTCGGCCAGTTTAAAAATAGGAAAAGCAAAAGTGTACCAGCGTTCCCACACTTCGAAAACCAGGTCGGCATTATTGCCCTCCCAGTTTTTCACATTGGCGGTAGCATTGAGGAAAAGGGATGTGTTGAGTAGTTGTTTACGCGTTCTTTCGAGGACTTCTCCCAGATCCCGGAAATAGATGGTATCTCCGGGTACCGTGCTGATTTCCCGCACGATAACGGAGGTACGGGTTTTCCTATTTCCCAGTACAACAATGTTACGCACTACCAGGTAGCTGCTATCCTTTGCAGGTACAGATTGTCCTTCAGCAGTTCCGGGTAACACCAATCCCAACAGGCAAATCATGGCCAGCAGGCAGTAACAGCATTTCAGCATGTAGGTCCTGTAAAAATTTTTAAAAGCGTTGACAATAGTCAAATATAATAAAAAGCCGAAAGGATAAAGCGGAAAGCAAAAAGCTATTGTGGAGAATGACCTTAACGGATATTTGAAATCGCGCTGGTCGTTATCCACAATAGCTTTTCACTTTTACTTTATTCCTTACTACATCCCGATATAGTTCATCAGGAGATCGTAATTCTTTTTAAGGAGTTCTTCTTCCGGCTCTTCTGCAAAAACGTATTTGATCACGTAATTGAAGCGTTCGAAAGTAGCCAGCAGTCCCTGTAATTCCTGCCGGTTAGTTTTCAGCACCACTTCCATCTTACCTGTGGCAGGGTTACTGATGGTGTTTACGCTCAGGAGGGTTACGTCATTTGATTCGGCGATCCGGGCAATTTCGCTCAGCGCGAAATCGCGGGGTTCCACTTCAAAGGCGACGATCCCTCCGGGCTCTTTTACTGCATTAAAGGCAGCGAAAGCGGTAACCAGGTTATCTTTAGTGATGATGCCCAGGTATTCGCTTTCCTTGGTAACCACCGGGAGCGCAGATAATTTAAAGTCGTAGAATAATTTCAGCGCCTCAAACAGATGAGCATATTCCATGACGGCTGGACGGGAGCCACCGTACTCCATAGATTCCAGGGGTACATCCAGGTCTTCGATATCCATGATATCATCTTCCTCCACCAGGGCCAGGTATTTGCTATCCACTACCATAGGTAGTTGCGTCAGATGATATTCATTCATCAGACGCAGCGCCTTTGCTCCTGTATCGGAGGGATGCAGGGCAGGTACTGACGATATGAGTTCTCTGGCAATCATGTTAGTGTATTCTTATACAATAATAGTAAAGAATATGCCAACAGAAAAAGAAATTACATGTACGCGAAAACGCTGCACATTTCAGTACAGTCGGAAGCGGCCAGGAAAGCGCCGGTTTAACTGACAGGCTGGTGCTTCAGTTTCTCCAGGAAAGCGTGCAAAATTTTGTTGAATTCATCAGGGACTTCCATCATAGGTGCATGTCCACATTTGTCGATTAACTGCAGTTCAGAATTAGGTATCAGTTTTTTAAACTCTTCGCCGACCATAGGGGGTGTAACGGTATCATTCATACCCCAAATCAGTAAAGTTGGTTGCTTAATATCCTGCAGTTCATCGCCCAGGTTGTGACGGATAGCTGATTTTGCCAGGGTGATGATTTTAATCACTTTCAGGCGGTTATTTACAATTTCGAACATTTCGTCTACCAGCTCTTTGGTAGCGATTTTCGGATCGTAAAAAGTAAGTTCTGCTTTTTTGCGGATATATTCATAGTCCCCGCGTTTAGGATAGGTTTCGCCCATTCCATTTTCGAACAAGCCGGAGCTGCCGGTCAGGATCAGCGATTTCACAGGTGCTTCAGGGTGTTTGAGCAGGTAAACCAATGCTACGTGGCCTCCCAGTGAATTGCCCAGCAGATGCACATTTTTGTACCCCCTGGCTTCAATAAACTTGTGCACATATTTGGCTAATCCTCCTACCGATGTTTCCAGGATGTTCAAATCATACAGGGGTAACATCGGAATCACAACCTTGTTATACTGCCGGAAATATTCGATCATGTGCGAGAAATTGCTCAAAGCACCAAAAAGTCCATGCAATAATACCAGCGGCTCTCCCTCTCCTTCTTCTATAAAATTAAACTTACCCTGTGTTTTGATTTCGTAATCCATTGCCAAATCTTGAAAGTCAATTTTACGCTAAAATAATTCTTTTTATTAATCTAAAAACCCCCGGAACAAGTTAACCATGTTGAATATGCTGCGCTGCCTGCTCGAAAAATGTCTGCAGCTGAGAGAACATATTCTTAAAAACCGGTAACACCCCTCCGATATGATCTAACACCCACGGGCCGACGTTCTCAATATAAGGATATACTACCGACTGTAGCTTCGTTTCAGGGCTTAACCAATATACCTGGTTAGCCATCCACAACACTACACTATAAATTATTATAAATATAACGCTATACAATAGTATTCCCCCCAATTTATTCAGCCAACCCAGCATCACCATTTCCACCAGCTTCTGCAATATGCCGGCGCCCAACCGGACCAGTAGTATCACCCCCAGGAACAAACCGATGAAGCAAATGACTGGTATCCAACGGGAATGCATATCCCAATGCTGCTGTACATACAATGCGGTTACCGCCGATAATTTGAGGGCTGCTGCCAATCCCAGCATCACTGCCACCAACGAAAACACCGCTACTATTAACCCACGCGTGTAGCCCCGGTAAATGGCAAACACCATGATAATAGCAAAAATAATATCTATAGACATGTTAGAAATATGGGGTATTTACAAATGTTGGAATTTTTTGACGGGAGAAAAACACCCCCCGGCGAAAAATTCCACTATTTATAAATCCGGCCCTACTATTTGCTCAGCAGTTCCTTTACCAGCGCAGAAATAGCCTTTCCTTCGGCTTTACCGGCCAGTTGTTTGGTAGCAACACCCATTACCTTTCCCATATCAGCCGGGGAACTGGCGCCAGTGGAGGTAATAATATCAGTGATGGCTGTACGTAATTCGGCCTCACTCATCTGTTTAGGAAGGAAACGCTCAATCACGTCCAGCTCTTCCTGCTCTTTTACAGCCAGGTCTTCACGGTTCTGGGTACGGAAAATTTCGAGGGAATCCTTTCTTTGCTTGGCCAGCTTCTGTAACAACTTGCTTTCATCAGCTTCTGTCAGCTCTCCACTGGCTCCTTCTGCGGTTTTAGCCACCAGGATGGCCGCTTTAATAGCACGCAGCGCGCGCAATTCTGCTTCTTTTTTACCCAGCATCGCAGCCTTAATGCCTGCGTTGATATCTAATTCTAATGACATATGGTTAGGTTTAATGGATTATTTTCCTTCAGCAGCCTGCTTTTCCTGGAATTTCTTAAAGAAATCCTTTGCAAAAGCACGCATTTCGTCGGCCTGATCTTTATAAGGCGTAGCCCTTGCATAGGTATCTGCCATGGTCATCATTGTCTGAAAGAAGAAATCAGCCATTTCATCTACCATCATATCTTTCGTCCACAAATCTATACGCAGGGCAGCTCTTTCTGCCGGGTCCCAGAAGGATACAATCATCCCCTTAGCCGTCATTAATCGCTCATCCTTATTGTCGGTAGCACTCCAGGCTATTGACTCTGGCACCTTCTGATCGTCCAGACCTACCTGGATCTTTATAGTAGATATTGTACTCATGTTTATCAATTAAAGCGCAAAAATAGCCATCCTTCCTGATTTTGAGAAACTCCTATCTCGTCAGGCAACTCCACCACTGTAAAGCCGCCTGCTCCCAGCTGGTAGAAAGCCTCACTGGCGGTGTTTTTGAGAGCAACCGGCTCCTTAGCTGCTCATCTTTGTACAGGAGGCTCATTTTTTCCGACAAATCGTCCAGGCTGGCCGGATCGGCATACAATACCGTATCTCCACCCGCTTCCCGGGCCGCCGCACTATCCAGGGCAATCACAGGCACCTCGCAGCGCTGCGCCGCATAAATGGGCAAAGCCAGCCCCTCGAACCTCGACGGATATACGAGCGCATAAGCCGCCCCTGTTAGCCGGGCCAACGTAGCCTCTTCGGCTGCTTCTATACAAACCACGTCCTGGCGGAACTTATAGCTTTGCAGGGAATCGGCAATATCTGCACCTGCCGGTGTAATACTCCCAGCCAGTACCAATTTTATATTACTCCGCTGCCGCTTCTTCAAAGCGGAAAATGCTTTCAGCACCGGCATTATATTATTTCGGGGATGCATGCTCCCTGTTACCAGGAAATACTCTGCCCCTCCGGCAAATTCTTTTTTTACCGCCTCCCGCTGCTCCCATTCCAGCGGCCGGTAGGCATCACTGAGGCCTATATCCAGGGACACCAATCTATCCGTCACGCCGGGGGCATATCCCGCTACTTCTTCTTTCGTGGTAGCCGATACCACTCCAATACACCTCGCTTTGGCGAGGTATTGACGCATATTGTTTTTAAGCGACCGCTGCTGTACTGCCGGCTGTAACCCCGCTTCTTTCAGAAACGACAAATCTCTGACCAGCAAGCCGGCAGGGATTTTACTACGTAGCGGCACCGTTCCGTCCAATCCCAGGTAAAAATCCGGCCGGGAAGATTTCATAGCCTTCACCAGCTGCCATTCCAGCCACCAGTAATAATGCCAGGACTTATTGCCTTTGCGGGGCAATATCGCCGCGGTTGCATTGGCCGGTAGTGATAACCCTTGCGCCATCTCCCCATCAAAATAGAAGGTGAATTGATGCCCCGGCTGTTGCCGGCACATCGCCAGTATAATATCAGTAGCCACTCTCCCGGTATCGGCAGGCATGTCCTGTCTTAAACAAGCGGCATTAACGGCAATTTGCATAAACGAATCCTTTGTCTGCGAGCATGCAAACCTACACAATTTTAGATTCGGGAAGCAGGATTTCGGGATTCCCGCTATTGATCCGACTTATTTGTAATATAAAATACCTGGTGGGTGGTTACATTGGCCGTATTGCCCAGGGAAGACAACCACACCGTTACCTCGTAAGTCTTCAACGGCTTCAGATGACGCAGGTTGATGGTAAACTGCGGTGTTTTAGTGTCCGGCACAGGATCCTGGGCTAAAGGAATAGCACCTGTTTCCGTAGCCACGCTCAACATCACCTTTACGCCGGCATCCGGCATTTTGGAGGTAACATTTACTTTCAGGGCGTAACTGCTGTCCATTGCCATATTATACTTGCCCAGCTGTATGTCGGGGAGGGCAAACGCCAAGGTTTCCTCCTGTACATTGGGAGCGGGATTATCGCTCTTTTTCTTTTTACAGGAGACGAAAGTCAGCGCAACAAAAGCTAATAAGACAGGGAAACAGTTTTTCAATAGCATATTTCAAGTATGTATAGTGTACATAGGAGCAATGAAATTAGCTTTTTTTCACATGCAAATCAAATTTTACTTCGTACATCCATGGCATCGCGTAAACCATTTCCCAACAGGTTGAAAGCCAATACCAGTAACATAATAGCGATACCTGGCGCCAGGGCCAGCAAGGGATTATGTGTAATGATAAAGTTATAGTTCTCCTTGATCATCAATCCCCAGGAAGGTTGTGGGGGCTGTACACCCACGCCCAGGAAGCTAAGTCCCGCCTCTACCACGATAGCCGTGGCAAAGTTGCCCGCAGCTACCACCATCACTGGCCCCAGGATATTGGGCAATATGTGTTTTACAATAATCCGGACATGGTCATATCCCAGCGCCCTTGCGGCTTCTACATACTCCAGCTCCCGGATAGCCAGCACCTGCCCACGGATAATGCGGGCCACGCCCACCCACATCGTTAGCCCCACTGCAATAAATACCTGCCAGAAACCCTTGCCCAACGCCAGGGTAAGCGCAAATACCAGCAGCAACGTAGGCATCGACCATACTACATTTACCAGCCACATCACCACATCATCGGTACGGCCCTTGAAATAACCGGCTACAGCACCCAATAACACGCCTATACTGAGAGAAATAACCACGGCAATACATCCTACCCCCAGGCTCACCCGGGTACCCACCAGCAACCGGCTTAAAATATCCCGGCCAAACTTGTCCGTACCCAACCAATAAGTAGCAGTAAAAATCCGTGTCTTCCGGACTTCCTGTTGCAATTCCGCCAACGACGCCGTAGCAACAGGCTTGCCGTATAGTACAGCAGTAAGCGGATATACCTCTTCCCTGCCGGTAGATTCATCTACGTAACGTTGTATAACAATCCCGCTGTCTTTAAACTGCCAGGAACGCAGTGGTATCCAGGTCATGTCCGGTTCCTGCCCATGCAAGAGCCGCTCCCATAAAGATACTGCAGTCACCGGCCGTTCTTTCTTCACAGCCAGCATGGTAATCCGGAATCCCGGGTGTTGCCCCTCTATTTCCAGGATCATCCTATTGGCATCCGGCGTATTATCCGGCGCCAGCGCATAAGCGAGCACGCTAATGAGCACCGACAGGGCAATTACCAGCAAACCGGCTACTGCACCCTTATTGCGGTATAATCGTTTCCAGGAAGATTGCATACTTGATAAAAGAAAATGTATTTAGTTGACCGTGCGGCCTTTCCACTGATAGCTGCCAAACTTACCCAGCCAGCCGGCAACAACAATATAAGGAATATGAAACACCTGGCCGGGAATAAACCATAGCAACAATTCCGTTTTGTTGAAAAACTTTGCCACGGGTAACAGGAAATATAGCTCCAGCGTTATTTTAAACAATAACACAATCAGGAACCAGGGCCACCATACCGGTAAAAATAAGACCATCACCCCCATCATCAGCAGCCCCAGGTTAAACAGGTATACCAGCAGCAATACCCAGGTAAGTCGTTTGTCTTCATATTTATCGGCCTTGGACGACCAGCGGATACGTTGATTCATAAAGTCTTTCAGCGTATCTACGGCGAGGGTACGCACAATGGCATCTTCACTTTTCAGGTATCTTACGCTATCCGGATAGGCGCTGTATATCTTGTACATCAGCAACATATCATCGCCGGAGGCAATGTTGTCGATCCCGGCGAAGCCGCCCACTTCATGAAACGCTTTCTTCTCGTAGGCCAGGTTAGCGCCGTTGCACATAGTGCCCGAGGCCAGTTGCGCGGCTGCCCCGGTAATGCCCTGCATAGTCATAAAATCGAGCGATTGCAGGCGCTTAAAGAAATTATGCTCTTTGTAGAAACTGACCGGTGCGGCTATAAATTTGGGGAGATGATGTTCGTAGAATTGCACCATGGTGTCAATCCAACGCGGTCCCATCACACAATCGGCGTCTGTGGTAACGATAAGATCTCCGCTGGCTTTGGAGATGGCGATTTCAATAGCTTTCTTCTTGTAGGAATTCAATCGTTGTTCTTCATCCAGGTACTGTCTCAGTTCCAACAGGTGAATATTTTCTGCCGGAAAGTCGCGGATAATATCGGCAGTATTGTCTGTAGAAAAATCATCGATGATGATCACCTCCAGCAAAGCGGCTGGATAGGTTTGGCGCCGGAGCGCTTCCAGTAAAGCCGGTAGGTTATCCGCTTCATTCCGGGCGGGAATAATGACCGTTACGGCGGTATGGCCGGCAGTTTGCGCTACAGTGGAAAACTTTTTCAACCGTTTCCAACCCAGGCTATACCACAGCATTAGTATACCATAGCCAATCGACAGCACAATCAATATAATTACAAAAAACTGCATCCAGGTTAAAGATTTTCATTGATGATAAGACCCAACTGCGCGGATATCAGCTGATGCCCTTTGTCTAATACCAATATTTTAGAGGGAAATGAACCGTCCGCAAAGCGGGTACCCAATACAGGAGGAATAACGCGATCGTATTTTCCGAAGACCAACAGCGTTAAAACGTTATATTGAGACAATAATTGTTTACACTTCTTTTTGTCCGGCATCATATGCCGTAAGTTGGTCCATACATTGTACACCAATGCTCTTTTCGATTGCTCATTCATCCTGTGCAGTGCAAACTTATATACACTCTGATTCAGCAAACCCAGTTTACGCCAGGTATGCAGCAGCGTAAAGAATAAACGGGGATGGTAGGTATTATATTTGAATACCCGGTTGCCTACACTGGTTTGTGTAACAAACATATGCCAGGGATTATTCCGCAAACCGTCTGCAGCAGCCAGTACCAAGTAATCCATTTTAGGCGCCAGCCTTTCTACCAGGCAAAGTGATAGCCGGCCCCCCATGCTGTATCCCATCAGGGAAAACCTGTCTTTCCCCTGTTGTTGCAATACCATGAGCACAATGGTTGCCAGGTCCTCCTTTTCAAAAGCTCTTTCTTCGCACCACTCCGTACTGCCGTGCAGTGGCATGTCCAGTGCTACGATAGTAAAACGCTGTCCCAGCGTAGCTGTGAGCGGCTGAAAATGTGCGGCGCTTTCCCCAAAGCCATGCAAGCAAATCAATAGTGCTTCCCCCGTACCTTCACAGGTACCGTGAAACCGGCTTTTCAAATATGAGAGATAAAAATCAGACATAAAAGGGGGACAATGATAGTGAATAAAGCGCAAAGAAGAAAGTTAGCCACTGATTGACTTTCTACCCAGTTTATTTTTTGTTAAAAATAAACCAATGCCCGTTTCAGTAGGTGAATTGATTTAAATTCAGTGAAAAATCAGTAGCATCAGCATGTTTAGCTAAACAGGATCAAACCCACGCAGCTTTATGCTTTTTTCAGTAAATTACAGAACTACCAAAAATTCAGTAACATGGACGCAACAGTTGAAAATAAGACTGCGCTGAAAGGCGCAGAATTCCTGGTAAAGGAAAGCGCTCCGGAGGATGTTTTCACCCCGGAAGACTTTTCAGAAGAACAGCTGATGATCAAAGACATGGCAGACCAGTTCATCAGCAAGGAGGTAACCCCGATTGTAGAACGCCTGGATAAACAGGAAGAAGGTTTAATGCAATCGCTGCTGGAAAAAGCGGGGGAGCAAGGCTTGCTGGGAGCTTCCTTCCCGGAAGAATATGGCGGACTGGGTAAAGATTTTGTAACCGCTACGATTATCAACGAAGGACTGGGCGCCGGGCACTCTTTTTCTGTTGCCATGGCTGCGCATACGGGTATTGGCTCCTTACCGATCCTCTATTTTGGTACCAACGAACAAAAAGAAAAATATATTCCCAAACTGGCTACCGGTGAAATGAAAGGCGCTTATGCCCTTACGGAGCCTGATTCCGGTTCTGATGCCCTTGGTGCTAAAACCACTGCCAAGCTCACTGAAGACGGGAAATACTATGTGCTGAATGGGCAGAAAAGCTGGATCACCAACTCTGGCTTCGCCGACGTGTTTACCGTATTTGCCAAAATTGACGGCGACAAATTCACGGCATTTATTGTTGAAAAAGGCACGCCCGGATTTACCCTGGGTGCCGAAGAACATAAAATGGGGATCAAGGGTTCTTCTACCCGGCAGATCTATTTCCAGGATGCCAAAGTACCCGCAGAAAATGTGCTGGGCGTAATCGGTAAAGGTCACCTGATTGCCTTCAACATCCTCAACATCGGCCGCCTCAAACTCTGCGCCGCTGCACTGGGCGCCTCCAAAAAATGTATTAATACCTCTGTACAATACGCCAATACCCGCACCCAGTTTAAACAACCGATCGCCAACTTCGGCGCTATCAAGCATAAACTAGCGGAAATGGCTATACGTACCTGGACATCCGAGTCAGCCCTGTTCCGTACCGCTCAACTGATAGATGAGAAAGAAAAAGAACTGCTGGCTGCCGGCCAACCCTTTAACGAAGCGCTGCTGGGCGCCGCTGAAGAATACGCAGTAGAATGCGCTATTCTTAAGGTAAACGGCTCCGAAGTGCTGGACTTTGTAGTGGATGAAGGCGTGCAGATTCACGGTGGCAACGGCTTCAGCGATGAATATATCATCTCAAAAGCTTACCGCGATTCCCGCATCAACCGCATCTTTGAAGGTACCAACGAAATTAACCGGCTGCTTACGCTCGACATGACCCTGAAACGCGCCATGAAGGGTAAGCTGGACCTGATGACACCTGCCATGAATGTGATGAAGGAACTGATGAGTATTCCTGACTTTGGCAGCGACGATGAAACAGCCTTCAGCAAGGAAAAGAAGATGATCGCCAATTTCAAGAAAGCCATCCTCATGGCTGCCGGCGCTGCTGCGCAGAAACTGATGATGAAGCTGGAAAGTGAACAGGAAATCCTCATGGATATTGCCGATATGGCCATCGAAACTTTTGTAGCCGAAAGTGCATTGCTCCGCTTAATCAAACTTACCGCCAGCAAAGGCGAAGCCGCCGCTTCTTTCCAGGCCGACATTGTACGTACCTTCATTTATGATGCGGCCGACCGCATCAACAAATCCGGTAAGGATGCTATCAACGCCTTCGCTGAAGGCGACGAACAACGTATGATGCTGTTAGGCCTCAAACGCTTTACCAAAGCAGAACCATTTAACGCAAAAGATGCCCGCAGAAGAATTGCGGATAAACTGATTGCAGACAATAAATATAGCTTCTAATATCATACAAAGCTTTTAGCTGTTAGTAACCCTGGCAGCTAAAAGCTTTTCTCCTATTCCCCTCTCCTGCTTATCTTTACACTCTTTCATAGATATTGATGACAGGTTATTATGCTATCGTTGAAGTTTTTTCCTCCGATTTTTATTGCACTTTGTATCCCCTTCTTAGCCAGCAGCCAGGCCAACCTGCGTCTTAGCCAGCCTTCAAGGGATCAGAATAATGTGACCACGGCCAAACAATTCATCGCTGGCCGCACCTGCGTGGGTTGTACCCTCACTATCAACAATGACGCTGTACATGTGTACTCCACCGGCACCTTTGCCGCTAAATATGAACTATCTACCGGGCGCAATAGTTTTTTCATTACCACTACTGCCCCTAACGGGGAAACCGATACTAAAAATGTAGTATTCTATTACAACACGCCACCAGCGCCCGTCGCTACCAGCATTTTTCGTATAGACTATATAGATATATCTCCTTCCGGCAACCTGGAACTGATGGAAGGAGATACCCTGCGGATAAAAATGAAAGGGTACCCCGGTGAAACAGCCAGCTGGTTTAATGACAGCCCACTCCGGGAAATGCCAGCCTCGCAAACCGGTGGTGTGCCGGGCTATTACGCCGGCACCTATATCATACAACCCGGCGACTCGCTACTGAATGGGAAAATAATGGTACGCCTGCGCAAACGTAATGGAGAAACAGCCGTATTGGCCAGTCCCAACCGCTACCGCGTTATGCGCAATGAGCTCCCCTTCACCGGCCGTACTATCGATAATATGACCTACCTCACCTCCAGTCCGCATGGCGACCGCCTCGGACCCGATAAAATCGGCTACCTCGACAAAGATGTATTGCTGCATATCGTAGGCAGGCAGGACGACTATTACAAAGTAAGGCTGTCTTCCAAACAAACGGCCTTTATACCCGAACCCCTGGTAGATACTGAAATCCCACAGGAACAACTGTCCGTGAGCATTGCGGATGATGCCAAAATATGGGGAGACGACAAATACGATTATGTTTCCGTGGCCTTGTCTGACAAGTTACCATATACTTCCACCCAGCTGGTGTCTTCCAAAAAAATTATTATAGACATACATGGCGCTTATGCCGAAAAAGGATTAAGCACGCTGTTACAGAACACGAAAGAAATTACTTCAGTTGCCTGGGGCCAGCCCTCCCACGATGTATGCCGCATGGTTATTTCCCTGCAACATGCACCCTGGGGATACCAGGTATACTATGAAAATAACCGTATAACAGTAAAGGTTAAACGTGTACCGGCCAGCCTGTCGTTGAAAAACCTGGTCATTGGGTTAGATCCCGGCCATGGCGGCAGCAATCCCGGCGCCACCGGGCTAACGGGCACCGTAGAAAAGCAAATGACCCTGGTAATAGCCCTGCAGCTCAAAAACCTGCTGGAAAGAGAAGGCGCCACAGTGATTATGTCGCGCACTACTGAAAAATTTGTGGCCAATGAAGACCGGCTGTCTTTTTTCCGCCGGGCTAATCCCGACCTGCTGTTGAGTATCCACTTCAACTCCTCTGTTAATCCTGTAGATGTATATGGTACGGCTACTTACTACAAGCAGCCTTTCTGCGAGCCGCTGAATGCAGCTATCCATGAGCGTTTGCTACAAACGGGACTAAATGATTTCGGGAATAACGACAACTTTAATTTCATCCTCAACAATCCTACAGAGTTCCCTGATGCGCTGATTGAAACATTGTTTCTCAGCAATCCCGGCGATGAGGAAAAGATATTACAACCAGCATTTCAGCAATTCATTGTTACCAAAATTGTGGAAGGGTTAAAGGATTACCTGAAAGAAGCAGCGGGTAGCCGGTAAGGCCACCGCTGCATAAAAGCTATAATCCGTTTAAGTGTACCGTCAGCCGGTTGATGGCTGCTGCCACCACGGCAATTTGTTCCTGGGCTTCTGTCCACCGGCGTTGTTCAATTGCTTCTCTTACACCCGGAATTGTTTTTACACCATAACCCGTATAAAAGCCGGGAGCATACAAAGTATGTTTATACCAGCTGCGGGCAGGCAATCCATTGCCATATAAGAGCTGTTGTTCCGCCTGGTACAGCGCTTTATCGTATGCCGCTCCCGTATGATTTTTCCGGGAAGACAGCGTTTGCGTGGTGGTATCGAGTGCTACGAGCGCATTTTGCAGGGTCGAAAAATCGAGGTAGGGCACTTCTGCTTTAGGCGATGGCTGCAATAGATGCCTGGCAGTATCTGTTACCAGCTGGTATTTCTGCTCCTGGATCAACTGGTTTTCGATGGCGGTGCTTTCGCGCATACCGGCTGCCAACTCTGCAAGTTCATTCACATATCCGTTCACGGTTTCATACAACCGCCGGAAATCGAAGGGCAGGTTAACGGCATCGGCTACCCGCAAAACAGTATGACCGGCAGCTTCCGAGAGGGTTACGCCATACTGAAAACCGGGATCTTTAAACCGGTGGTAGTCGTCGTATGAATCGTAGATGGAATGATATTCACCGCCGGCATCTTCTCCCCCAAAGCCATAATCCAGGGAAGGAATGCCCAGGTGCTGCAGGAAGGAAGAGTAGTCGGACCCCGATCCCATAGCGCCAATGGCCAGGTTCTTTTTAGCGAGCCGTTCTTTCTTCAGTTTGGCAGTAGGCGCTTTCAATGCATCCGATGCCTGTTTCCGGGTCAGTATGCTCACATTGGTTTGAGGGTCGGTGATATCGCGGGCTACATCGTTGACCAGCGTTTCCAGTGCATGGGAGCCGCTGGCATTGAAAAAGCCTCTTCCATTGTTGTCGGTGTTGAGGTATAACACTGCTTTTTCCTGTAATTCGGCCGCATGGTCTTCCACCCATTCGGTGGAGCCCAGCAGTCCCGGCTCTTCGCCATCCCAGGCACAATATACCAGTGTGCGCCGGGGCGTATATCCTTCACGGTGCAGCGCTCCTATTGCTTTGGCCTCTTCCAGCAGGGCGGCCAGCCCGCTAATAGGGTCAGCGGCGCCATTTACCCAGGCATCGTGGTGATTGCCACGGATCACCCACTGGTCGGGCAATTCACTGCCTTTCAGTTTGGCGATTACATTATGGCAAGGACGTATTTGCCAGTCGAATTGCAGCTTCAGGTGTACGGTGGCTTTCCCGTTGCCGATATGGTAGGTAAAAGGTAAAGCACCTCTCCATTCTTCTGGCGCCACGGGGCCTTCGAGGGATTTGAGCAGCGGCGCGGCATCATGGTAACTGATAGGCAATACTGGTATTTTCAGCAGATTAGGGGCCTGGAGCCGGTCCAACCGTTGTGCGTTGACGGTAGCGCCAATATTAGGCGTCAGCGGGTCGCCGGGATAGATAACGATATCCATCACAGATCCTCTTTGTACGCCGTATTCATTTTTAAATGCCCCTTTCGGGTAAACATCTCCCGCATAATACCCATCATCTTTAGGATCTGAGTAAATGATACAGCCAATGGCCCCATGTTCCTGTGCTACCTTGGGCTTGCTGCCCCGCCAGGAGCGGCCATATTTGGCGATTACTATTTTTCCTTTTACGCTGATACCCGCACGCTCCAGGTATTCATAATCGTCCGGAAGTCCATAATTCACAAATACCAGGGGGCCTTCTACGTCGCCATCGGCGCTCCAGGCGTTGTAGGTAGGTAACTGTCCTGCCTGCCCGGAGGTGGCATCCTCTTTCAGGGCCGGTTCTTTCAGTAGGGCTTTATTGGTAGTGGGACTCTTCAGTTCCAACACCCGCTCTTTGGGCGTAGGAAACAGTACCTGGTAGGTAACTATTTCGGCGTCCCAGCCATAGCTTTTAAAACGTTGCAGGATATCTTCCGCTACGGCTTTTCCCCTGGCGGAGCCAATATGGTGTGGCTGGGAGGACAAAGATTGAATAGTTTCACCTATGTGAGTGCTGCTCAGCTGTTTATCGAAACGTTGCTCCAGTTGGCGCTGCTGGTTGCCTCCGGGTAATCTTTCCTGGGCCTGGGTAATCCCCGGCCAGCAAAGAGCCAGGGCCAGCAGGCGGATATAATGATTGGTCATAAGCAATATGGCGCTTGTTGATAAAAAGGGTTTATTGACTGAATATACGAATAGTCTATAATATCTATGGACTAATTTAACGGGAATATATTTCAGAATAACTTTTGGTTATGATCCATAAATACAGGTTATAGCCGAAATAGTCTACTCAGTCGGTAGATTAATCTATATTTGTAAATCCTTTCATAGCTTTATTGTGTGAAAAGATCTTGATAATATCATAAACAGCAGTTATATGGCGAATGCGATTCAGGAGTTTAACGACTACCGCGCTAAAATGAATGAGGTAATATTGGGCAAACAGAATAAAGTGATCAACCGCCTTTTTAACCTGGATACCAATACCTATGCAGAAGGAGCACTGAGTACCAAAACAAAGGAGATGCTGGGACTCGTAGCATCTATGGTGCTCCGTTGTGATGATTGTATCAAATACCACCTGGGAAAAGCGCATGAGCAAGGCGTTACCACAGACGAGATGTATGAAATCTTTGCGGTAGCCAACATTGTAGGTGGCACTATCGTGATTCCTCATACCCGCCGGGCGGCAGAATATTGGGAGGAATTACAGGCCCAGTGACCTTTATTTACAGGGATCTATCGTAACTTTACAGACTATCTAATATATAAATCAAACTAATGTCAACAGCAACTATAGCTCCGCAGGCAGCCCTCACGGCAAAAGACTTTGCAACGGACCAGGAAGTACGCTGGTGCCCTGGCTGCGGCGACTACTCTATACTTAAACAGGTACAAACGATAATGCCTACGCTGGGTGTTCCCCGCGAAAATATTGTGATTGTTTCCGGTATCGGATGTTCCTCGCGTTTTCCGTACTATATGAATACTTATGGTATGCACTCGATCCATGGTCGTGCTACCGCCATTGCTTCCGGTTTGAAAGCTACCCGCCCTGAACTGAGCGTATGGATTGTAACCGGTGATGGCGATGGCCTGTCTATTGGCGGTAACCATACCATTCACTTGCTACGCCGCAACTTTGATGTAAACGTGATGCTGTTCAACAACCAGATTTATGGCTTAACAAAAGGGCAGTACTCTCCTACTTCTGAAGAAAATAAAGTGACCAAATCTACTCCCATGGGTAGTATCGACCATCCGTTTAATCCCCTGGCCCTGGCCTTGGGTGCGGATGCCACTTTTATTGCCCGCAGTATGGACCGTGATCCCAAGCACTTACAGGAAATGCTGAAACGCAGCCATGCGCATAAAGGCGCTTCCTTCCTGGAAATCTACCAGAACTGTAACATCTTCAACGACGGCGCTTTTGAAGCCTTCACTGAAAAGAGCACCAAGGCAGATGAAACCATCTTTGTAGAACAAGGTAAACCATTGGTATTCGGCGCTGCCAAAAACAAAGGTATCCGCCTGGATGGTCTGAGACCGGTAGTGGTAGAACTGGGAGCTGATTTCTCAGAAAGCGATCTGTGGATACACGATGAAAATGATTTCTATAAGGCGCAACTGCTCACCCGCATGTTTGATGATACCCGTATCGAAGGACACTTACCGCGGCCGTTTGGTGTTTTCTACCAGGCTTTCCGTCCTACTTACGAAGACATCATGCAATTCCAGTTGACTGACGCTGTAGCCAAGAAAGGCCCTGGCGACCTGGATAAGCTGCTGGCTGGTAATGAAACCTGGACGATTAAAGCATAATAGCCTTACCCTTATAAATGAGAAAGCCTTCCGTGCAATACGGAAGGCTTTCTCATTTATAAAATAAATTAATGTCCTAAGTTTCCTACATTAAACAGCACTTCGTAAAGCAACACCACCCCAAAGATGATCATACTTACGCCGGCAATACGGTTCAGCCATTCCACGTTGGTGAGGGTAAGTTTATGACGGATTTTATCGGAAACAAATACCTTAAGGATATCGGCCGATAACACCAGGCTTAAACACACAGCGTACATCACGAGCCGGTGTCCTACGCTGGTAGCGCTGTTGGCAACGCACACACCCAGCCAGAAAATGATCACTCCCGGGTTCAGGGTGTTCATCAGAAAACCTGCGAGCCATATTTTGAGATAGTCGTGGGTCCGGAACATCTCTGGCTTTTCATCGCCCGTGCTGATCTTCACCTTTTTGAACAACAACCCGTAGATGCCCATACCTATCAGTAAAAAACCGCCGCAGGTACCTATCGTTCTTTTATATTCTTCCAGCCCGGTAATAAAAGAGGCGGCGAGGTTGCCGGTCAATACAAACATGATATCGCTGAAAGACACACCCAGCGCAAAGCTGATACCTGCCTTAAAGCCATTGTTAATACTGTACTTTATAATCGCGAAAATTACCGGGCCCACCGATAAAGAAAGAAATAATCCCAGTCCCAGTCCCGCTACAATTGATGCTATCATGCTTATAATTTCCGAATCACAGGTGCTACTTAGTTCTTAACGGTTTTGCCTACCAGGAAATTCTCCCAGTCTTTCAGTTTCTCACCTTTCATTACACGTGGAAACTTGTTCATGGCGCCTTCTTTACCCTTACAACGGAGGTAATCAATGAATACATCATTTGGCAGTATTTCTACAAATACTTCTTTCAGGGCGGCAGAACGTTCTACGGCATAATCATCATTCACTTCGCTGAGGGTTTGATCAATGATTTCCCGTACTTTTTCTGCATCTACCCCAGGAGTATCCGTACCTATATACCAGCGATGTGCAAACAGGTTCTCATAAGGAAAACCAGCTACGGTAAACTCCCTGATGGTGATACCCATTTTCTTTTGCACATTATCTATCGCCTTGTTCATGTTGTCGATACTCATATGCTCCCCGCAAAGGCTGAGGAACTGCTTGGTACGGCCTACAATCACAATTTCATGTTCCTTCACGGAAGTAAACTTCACCACATCTCCAATCAGGTAGCGCCAGGCGCCGGCACAGGTCGACAGCATCACCGCGTATTCCACATCTTCTACCACTTCGTTGACCATGTACGATTTAGGATTGGGCTTTACCTCTCCTTCCCCATCAAAATTTTCTTCATTAAAAGGAATGAATTCGAAGAAGATACCGGCGTTCAGCACCAGCTTAATGCCCCGGGTACCGGGACGGGCCTGGAATCCGAAAGATCCTTCCGACGCCATATACGTTTCAATAAACGCAATGGGCTTTCCGAGCAGCTTCTGGAAGCTATCGCGGTAAGGCTCGAAAGATACCCCTCCATGAATATATACGGCCAGGTTAGGCCATATTTCGTGGATATTCTTTACGCCATGGTATTTAATGATTTCTTCCAGTACGATCTGTACCCAGGCAGGTACGCCACAAACAGTACCTACGTCCCACTCCCTGGCCTTGCGGACGATCAGTTTAATACGCTGTTCCCAATTGGGTTTACGTGATATTTTACCTCCGGGTTTATAGAAACGGCGGAACCATTTCGGGATATTCTTGGCCTGGATGCCGCTCATATCCCCTTCATAATAATCGCCCTTCTCGAATAGCGAAGTAGTACCCCCCAGCATCAGGATCCCTTTCTCGAAGGACCGGGGTGGGATATTGAAGTTAGCCATGGAATACAGCTGCTTAACCCCTACTTTCTTCACGGTTTTCAGCATGGCCTTGGTAACCGGTATATGCTTGCTCGCCGACTCAGAAGTACCTGAACTCAGGGCGAAATACTTAATTTTCTCGGGCCAGCTTACGTTGGCTTCACCTTCCAGGCAGCGATACCACCATTCCGAATGCATTTTGGAATAGTTATGTACGGGTATCTTTTCACGGTATTGCCCTATGAAATTGGGACTGTCCAGAATATCCTGAAACTGGTAGTGACGACCAAACTCTGTCTCCTTAGCCTTCTCCAGCAAACGATGCAGCACCTGCAACTGGTATTGGCGGGGTGTTCCTAATTTAAACGTGAACTTCTTCCTGATGCGTAGTGACCTGGAAATAAGATTACCTATGATGGCCATTAACTTTCCCTTTCTTTAAAATGAACTACAAAAATAAGTGGAATATTGAATATTACGGGTCTGATAATTCGGAATATTGGGTTGTACATTAATAATAAGTGTTTTATACATGTAAATTATCAGATGTCTAGGCGTTTTTTTCATTATTTTTAATTCCCAATTCATAATTAACTTTGCACCATGCTAAAAACAACTTTACTCAAAGCTACTGAAGCCAGTGGAAAAATATTGCAACAATATTTTAATGGTTCTTTTGAAGTAACTAGTAAGAGTACGCTCAATGATCTTGTTACCGAAGTAGATAAGAAATCTGAGACAGCTATTATTGAAGTTATCAAGGCCGAATATCCTGACCATTTCATTCTAAGTGAAGAAGTTGGAGAAATAAAGACAGCCTCATCTTACAAATGGATCATTGATCCTATCGATGGAACTGTAAATTTTGCTCATCATATTCCCCTTTGTTGTGTGTCTATCGGTGTGGAGAAAGATGGTGAAATGATACTAGGAGCGGTTTACAACCCTTTTATGAATGAGTTGTTTGTGGCAGAAAAAGGGAAAGGGGCTACGTTGAACGATAATCCTATTAAAGTTTCAGCAAAAACAGACTTTAAACAGTCTTGCTTGGTTACAGGGTTTGCCTACAAGTGGACAGAAATGAAAAATAGTCCACTTGCTGTATTTGAACGGGTAATTAAAGATCAAATTCCCATCCGCAGGCTTGGATCGGCTGCCATCGATTTATGTTGGGTGGCTTGTGGTCGCTTTGATGGCTTTTATGAGCACCATCTGCATGCCTGGGACTCAGCTGCAGGATTCCTTATTGTGGAAGAAGCCGGAGGGAAGGTAACAGATTTTGCCGGTAATAAATATTCTCCTTATCAAAAAGAAATACTGGCTACAAACGGGCACATCCACGATGCCTTACAAGATCTTGTTAACGGAAAATAATGGAACAGGAAAGAACTGAAATACAGGACCTGGGCGAGTTTGGCTTAATAGACTACCTCACCAGAAACATAGAAATACAAAATGCCAGCACCGTATTAGGTGTAGGCGATGATGCTGCCGTAATTGACCATTTCGGCAAACAAACCGTGATCAGCACCGACATGCTGGTAGAAGGCATTCACTTCGACCTCATGTATACCCCACTGAAACACCTGGGCTATAAATCGGTAGTGGTAAACCTGTCGGACATTTACGCCATGAATGCCATCCCTACCCAGATTACCATCAGCATTGCCTTCTCCAACCGTTTTTCCCTGGAGGCGCTCAACGAATTCTATGAAGGCGTATATGCCGCCTGCGAAAAATACGGCGTAGACCTGGTTGGTGGCGACACCAGCAACTCCCAGAAAGGATTTATCATCAGCGTAACGGCTATCGGAGAAGTAACGCCCGACCAGTTTGTAAAAAGGTCTACCGCCCAAAAAGGCGACCTGCTCTGCGTAACCGGCGACCTCGGAGCCGCTTATCTGGGCCTCACCCTCCTCGAAAGAGAGAAAAAAATTTACCTCGAAAGCCCCGATGTAAAGCCCGACCTGGAAGGCCAGACGTATATCATAGGCCGGCAACTGAAACCGGAAGCCCGCAAAGATATTATTGAGTTCCTTCAGCAGGAAGAAATTATACCGACTGCCATGATGGATGTAAGCGATGGGCTCAGCTCCGAAATACTCCATATTGCCAAACAAAGCAACCTGGGTGTAGTACTCTATGAAGAAAAAATTCCCATTGCCCAGGAAAGCAAGGAAATAGCCATGAAATTTGGCCTCGATCCTACTGCCTGCGCATTGAGCGGTGGAGAAGACTATGAGCTGCTGTTTACCATGAAACAACAGGACTACGATAAAATTGTACTCAACGAACAAATCAGCGTGATAGGCTATATGGCCGATATCTCAGAAGGAGCGCATATTCATACCAAAGGCGGTAACAAATTTAAATTGGTAGCCCAGGGCTGGAATGCCTTTAAACAGTAAGTTTACGTCAACGCTATAAACAGATAAGGCGCACCGTTGGTGCGCCTTATCTGTTTATTTCTCTACTATTACCGGTATCACAGGACTATTATGGGTAGGAGGCAGGTCTCCTGCAAACACAGAAAACTTCAGTTGGTAATGTCCCGGCTTGTCCGGCATCACCACATCCAGGTTTATTAAGCGGCGCAACACCGCCCTTTCCAGCGTCATCGCCGATTTAACCGGTGGTAAATCTTCATCTTTGGTGGTAAACCCATATCCTAACACCGGCTCATTGTTGCGATCCAACCGGATGGGTTGATGATAATCATTATTAGGCTGCAACATCACGTTAATATGCTCTCCCCGCTTAGCCTTGATCTGCTTCAATGCCGGCTTTAACTGTATCAGTGAATAGGAATAATAAGCAGGCACCATATCATAGTCCCACACACCATAAATGGTGCGTACACTATCTGTAACAGGAATGCCTGATCCGGGGTCAAATACTATCATGGCGGGCTTTCCCCACAATTGTATTTCGGTATCCCAGAAATTATACTGGCTACGGCGGGAATAGCGGCTATTGAGGCTATAAGACAACTGCCCGGTATAAAACATATACTTAGATGGCAGTTGGTAGCTGTTCAAAAAAACGACCGGCCGTCCCTGTGCACGGGCCGCCACCTGCGAAGTCCATTCTTTGTTGTGATGAATTTCCGGCCTGATTTCTACACCAGGCATAAAGTCCCAGATCATGTACACCCTGGTAGCCAATACCAGCAATAGCGTAACCGGCAAGGTGTATAACAACCATTTCTGCGACCAGCCTTTTCTTACAATCGCCTGGTGGGCCAGGATCACCGTTGGCGTAAACAGCATCACCGTCCAGTTGGCCTCTACCCTTCCCTTGAAGGTACTGAGCAGGAAAAACGCCAGGACCCCAATCACACAGAACTTCAGCGCCCGCTCAAATGAATTCTGAATAGGGCTTCGGAAGGCATAATACAGGATCAGCCAACCCAGCAAAGGCCCGAACAACAATAGTTGCCCTCCCAGGTAGTCGAGCGTATAACTGATGTCGTAGGAAGAGGCATTACGCTCTACCAGGTGATATTGCAGGGACGGGAAACCATGGGTATACTGCCAGTAAATATGTGGAAAAAACAGGATCGTGGTAATGATCACTGCTACATAGAACTTGAAAACTTTAATGAGATTGATATTCGACAGGAAGGTAAAAAATACCAGTAACACACCATGGTACTTACTATAAAACATCAACGCCATGGAAACGCCGAGTAACAGGGTATTCTTCCAGGTTTGTTCATTCACAAAATTGCGGTATACCCAAAAGTAAACAGCCGCAAAAAAGATCAACGGTACATCCGGCACCGCCAATATCCCACCAATCTGCATTGCGCCCATGGCGCCTATCAGCAGGTAAAACAGTTTATTATCCTTTGATGCAATGAGCCTGGCGGTAATCCATAGTGTGAGCGTATTCACGATTACGATCAACAACCTCACCCCTAGCTCATTATGAAAGATGCCATAGCCTATCTTGATCAATAGTGCAATCATAGGCGGGTGATCAAAATACCCCCAATCCAGGTGACGCGAATACACCCAATAGTATGCCTCATCATCCCACAGCTCCGAGAAGCAGGCCTGTAATAAGCCTAAGATCAGCCAGGAAAGCAGGAACAGATTTTTATACTGGTCTTTTTTAAAAAACTGAGGTAGTGCACTCATGTGGATATACAGTATGATTAATCCTGCGAAGATAGGGCTATTAACAGTATACTGTTGTACTCCAGTTGGAGTGGATGGCTACCAGCGCCGCATCATAGCCTACAGCAATGCGTCCAAGCGCCTGTTCCCGGCCTATTGCCCTTGCCGGGTACAGCGATCCCATTCTCAGGGCTTCTTCCAGCGGAATGCCTACTTTCTCTACACAGTTACGCACGGCCTGGGTCATTGTCAGGCAGGAACCTGACAGTACCCCGGTAGCGCTTACAAAACGATCCTTCTCCCGGATATATATGTAGCCACCAGCCCTATTCTCCTCTACCGCATCGGTAATCAGGAACAAGCGTTCCTTCATCATCTTTTTGCTGATACGGATAGATGCAAAATCCACATGTATGCCATCAGCCACAATGCTGGCGCATACGAGGGGATGATCATAAATAGCGCCTACAATGCCCGGAGCACGGCTTTCCAGCGGCGACATGGCATTAAAAAGGTGGGTAGCATGGTGGATACCATTATTGAAAGCAGTATAGGCCTGGTTGTAAGTAGCATTGCTATGTCCTGCAAATACCACGATACCCGCTGCTTCAAGTTGTCTTACCAACTCCGGATCACAGCATTCCGGCGCCAGGGTGATGATCTTCACTACATCCCGACCGTTATCCAGGATCCAGTTAATGTCTTCCTGGGTAGGCGAATGAATATACTGTTCCAGGTGGGCGCCTTTCTTGGCCGGGTTAATAAATGGTCCTTCCAGGTGCAGTCCCAGCACGCCGGTTCCTCCCTGTTGCCAATAGGCCCTTACCGCTCTCATAGCCTCCAGCATAATTTCGGGGCCAATAGTAGCTACTGTTGGCATAATCCATGCGGCGCCACCGGCCCGGCTATAAGCCACGG
Organism: Chitinophaga eiseniae; assembly: GCF_012641265.1. GTDB lineage: Bacteria > Bacteroidota > Bacteroidia > Chitinophagales > Chitinophagaceae > Chitinophaga > Chitinophaga eiseniae_A. The sequence continues at coordinate 241,177 of NZ_JABAHZ010000002.1, forward strand.
TACCTGCGAGCGAGGCGATCGAGGGGTACATGGAAAACACTTCTCCATTTCCACCATATATCTGTAAGTCAATGAAGGCCGGGGCCAGCAAGGCTCCCTGCAAGTCGGTTTCATGGCCGCTGGCCTGGTATTCCGATGCAGGCACTATGGTCGTTATCTTTCCCTGGTGGGTGGTCAGTACGTGATTATCCAGTATTTCTTCGCCAGTAAAGATCCTGGCGTTGACGAAGGTAACAGGCATACAATATCATTTACAGGTGTGAAACAACTTCATATAACTCTAAAGGCAGCCCATCAGGGTCTGTAAAAAATGTAAAACGTTGTTGGGTATGCGGGTCAATGCGGACGGGTTCTGTAATCACCCCTTTTTGTTGTAGTTGTTGTACTGCAGCAGTGATATCTGCCACGGCAAAGGCCAGGTGTCGCAGGCCACAAGCCTCCGGGTGACTTACCCGCGGAGGAGGGTCCGGGAAGGAAAATAATTCGATAATGTATTGGTTATCCAGTGCCAGATCCAGTTTCCAGGAGTCCCGTTCTTCCCGGTATACTTCCCGGATTACCTGCAGGCCCAGCACATCGGTATAAAAGACTTTACTACGGTTGTAATCAGAACAAATAATAGCGATGTGATGGACTGCCTGTAATAACATATGCTTTATTTTAGCCGGGGCCTTTAACCTCCGGCTGTGACGGTAATACGCCGGTAGCAGCGTTCCGGGAATATTTCCGGGTTATCCTTTCGGTAAAATCGTGAATGCGTCGGCGTCTTTCAGGAAGGGGATATTTTTCCTCACCTCATCCAGCCGCTCACGTTGAAGCGTATACGTAAATACATCTTCATCGTGCGATTTGCGGTAGATAATTTCTCCCATTGGATCTATCAGGCTGGTTTCGCCACTGTGATAGATATTGTTTCCATCATTGCCTACCCGGTTCACACCAATGGCAAAGCATTGATTTTCAATAGCTCTCGCCTGCAACAGGGTAGTCCAGGCTGTTTTACGCCTTTCCGGCCAGTTAGCTACATATACCAACAGGTCGTAAGCCGCGTCATTGGTATCGGCTTGTATTGTATTGCGGGCCCATACCGGGAAACGCATATCATAACAGATATTCAGGTTAATTTTCCAACCCTTTACCTGTGCAATCAGACGTTTGTTGCCGGGGGTATAATGTTCGTTTTCACCGGCATATCCAAACAGGTGGCGTTTATCATAGGTACCATAGGTACCGTTGGGCAACATCCAGATCAGGCGGTTCAGGTATTCGCCGTGTTCTTCGATAATTAAACTACCTGTAATAATAATATTCTTCTCAGCCGCCTTTCGTTTCATCCACTGAACAGCAGTTCCGTCCATCGTTTCAGCAAGCTGCGCGGACTTCATACTGAACCCGGTACTAAACATTTCCGGTAAAAAAACCACTTCCGTCCTTTCAGTAATGCTGTTGATTTTTTCATCAAACATGCGCAAGTTAGCTTCCTTATCTTCCCAGTGCAATTGCGACTGTATAAGTGTTACTTTCAGATCTGACATTATCGGTTATTGTGATCACAAAATTAAGTCGTGGCCGGTTAGAAACTTTTCAAATTATTGCCCCGTTAAGCGTCGTTCTTTGCGATTTGTTCAAGTGCATCCTGGATTAACTCCGATTCGAAACCTCTTTGCAACAGGTATTGCATTGTTTTATACCGGCGCTTCATAGCTGTTTCATTACGGAGCGACTGGTATTTCTTATCCGCCAGCTTCAGCAGTACGGCGGCATAATCATCTGGTTCTATCTCCTCCATTCCTTTCTTAATGCAATAGGCCGATACCTGCTTCTGCTTTAGCTCCATCTGGATTTTCTTCCGGCCCCACTGCTTGATGCGAAACTTTCCGCCCGCATAGGCCCTGGCAAACCGCTCTTCGTTGAGGAAGTTTTCGGCTACCAGTTCCGCGATAGCTTCTTCTACCTCCTCTCCTCTTAGCCCCAGCTCCAGGCATTTATACCTGGTTTCCTGGTGACTTCTCTCCTGGTAAGCACAAAACTGCCGGAGTTTTAATATGGCTGATAGCATGTAGCTGTTAGCTTTAAATATAGTTAACCTCTCGTATGCCGCTATTTCACAATTCTCAGCTTGGCATAATTCAGCATAATTTTCTTTTCGCCACCTCCTTTAGGGAACAGGATGGTAGCAATCCTGTTGTTTGGCGCGCCTTCCATAGCGGTGATAGTACCAAAGCCAAACTTCTGGTGCTCTACCTGCATGCCGGGCACCATACCTGCCGGATCATCCGGGGCAAAATCGGCTGAAGGCACATGGGTGGTAGCTCCGGAAAAAGTAGGCTTGGGCGCTGGCTTCTGTACCGGCTGTTGCTGTTGTTGTTGCTGGCCAGGCGTTTTCCTTTGCATGCGGTCAAACATATTGCCGCTATTGCTCCAACCCGAAGTGTTACCTCCACCAAAAGCATTACGCACACTGCCTCCACCGGCATAACTGCGGTCTATAAATTTCTCCGGCATCTCTTCCAGGAAGCGGCTCGGCTCATTCTGCACCAGGTTACCGAAACGGTAACGACTGTTGGCATATGTAAGCCACAAACGCGCCTTGGCACGGGTGATGGCTACATAAAACAAACGCCTTTCTTCTTCCAGTTCCTCCCGGGTATTGATAGACATTCCACTGGGAAACAGGGTTTCTTCCAGTCCTACGGTAAATACTACCGGGAACTCCAGCCCTTTGGCAGCGTGAATGGTCATCAGTTTCACCACATCACTATTTTCATCATTGCCCTGGTCCGCATCGGTCAGCAGGGTAATTTGCTGCAGGTAGGAGCCCATGCTCTTATCCAGCAGTTCGCCTTCCTCATCGGGGGTTTCGGTAAATTCCTTGATGGAGTTCAGGAGTTCTTGTACGTTTTCATAACGGGCAAGCCCCTCCGTAGTTTTATCGTTAAAGAGTTCTTTTACCAGGTTGGTCGATTTACCCACTCCTACCGCCACGTCGTAGGCATTATGCGTAGTCAGCAATGCCTGGAAGCTCTTAATCATCACCACAAAAGCCTCGATCGCTTCTACCGTACCGCCTTTGAATCCAAATTCACGGGCTCTTTCCAGCACTTCCCACATGGTAATGTTGTGCTCATTACTCAGCACGATGGTTTTTTCGATCGTTGTTTTACCTATTCCACGTACCGGGTAATTAATTACCCGCTTCAAACTTTCCTCATCACGGGTATTCATGGTAATGCGGAGATAGGCCACGAAATCCTTGATTTCTTTACGCTGGTAGAAAGACAAGCCTCCGAAAATACGGTATGGGATGGCTTTACGGCGTAAGCTTTCTTCGAAAGAACGGCTCTGGGCATTGGTACGGTACAGGATCACAAAATCGCGGTTGTCGTAATGATTCCGCAACTTTTGTTCTGCAATGGTATCTGCCACAAATTTACCTTCCTCGTTATCTGTCATGGTGCGTACCAGTTTAATGGTATCGCCTTCCGTGTTATCTGTCCAGAGATTTTTCTCGATCTGTCCTTTATTGTGGGCAATCACTTCATTGGCTACATTCAGGATGGACTTGGTACTGCGGTAATTCTGTTCCAGTTTTACCACTTTCACATCATCATAGTCTTTTTCGAACTGGAGGATATTCTGAATAGTAGCGCCGCGGAAGGAGTAGATACTTTGGGCATCATCTCCCACCACACAAATATTTTCATTGACAGCACCCAGTAATTTGATGATTTCATACTGTGCAGGGTTGGTATCCTGGTACTCGTCAATCATGATATATTTAAACTTATGCTGATATTTATGCAGTACTTCCGGGAAGGATTTGAGCAGTACATACATTTTAAACAGCAGGTCGTCAAAGTCCATTGCACCATTCTTGAAAGTACGTTTGGCGTACATATCATAAATTTTACCGATCAGGGGCCGGTTGGCGCGCATATCTTCGGTTTGCACCAGGTTGTCCATCAGGTATTCTTCCGGCGCCATCAGGCTGTTTTTGGCAGCGGAAATACGGTTGTAAACGAAGCTGGGTTTATAGTGTTTATCATCGAGATTCAGCTCGTTGATAATTGTTTTGATTACGCTTTTGGCGTCGTCAGTATCATAAATGGTAAAATCGCTGGGATAACCGAGCCGGTGGGCTTCTCCACGCAGGAGGCGGGCAAATACCGAGTGAAAGGTACCGATATAAAGATTTCGGGCTTCGCTGCCACCTAAAATCTTTTCCACACGCTCTTTCATTTCGCGGGCAGCCTTATTGGTAAAGGTGAGTGACAAAATATTAAACGCATCCACTCCATTCCGCATCAGGTGTGCAATCCGGGTGGTAAGCACCTTGGTTTTTCCCGAACCGGCGCCTGCTACAATCATCAAAGGGCCGTTGATATGTATTACTGCTTCCCGCTGTTGTTCGTTAAGCTCGTCTAAATAGTTTGCCTTCATCACGACTGCTGTTTATATTTTATATATGTAGAAAGATATGTATTTCAGAAGGGTGTAAAAGTACGAAAAAGGAGCTAAGGAATAAACTGATAAGTGGGGTTTTCGCGTATCAATGTTAACTTTTTACAAAAACAGCGAAGAACAATCGGTTATTTGTTCTTCGCTGTTCCCTGGCGACCGTTATGGGTCAATATCTTATGGCTTTGCGCCTAATGCTTTCATAAAACGGAAATGAGATACTACCGCTCCCTGCATAGTGGGAATACAATTGTAAGGCAAATTGTGCTCTGCACATTTGGCTGCCACAATTTTGCTGAGCGCCGGATAATGTACATGGCTGATCCGTGGAAAAAGGTGATGCTCTACCTGGTAGTTCAGTCCCCCTAAAAACCAGGAAATCGTTTTATGGTCTGGTGCAAAATTGGAGGTAGTCTTTACCTGGTGAATAGCCCATTCGTTTTCAATTACTTTAGCATCGTCTCCTACTGCTTCAAATTCTGTTTCCTCTACTACATGCGCCAATTGAAATACAATAGCGAGCGTGAAACCCATTACTGCGTGCATAACTGCAAATCCAGCCGCCCAGGCTTTCCAGCCCAGGAGCACAATAGGCAGTACAATATAAAAGCCGACGTATAAAACTTTACTCCCCCAAAACACCATATGATCAGTTATTTTCATGGGTTGCAGGGGTGTTTTGTAGACTTTACGCCCCAGGTATTTCACAAAATCCATAATAAATACCCATGCGAACGACGAAATAGCATAGATCAATACCACGTACAGGTGTTGAATACGATGCATGGGCACCCATTTCTGAGAGCTGCATTGCCGCATCAGCGGGCTTTTCGCGATGTCGTCGTCCAGCCCGTCTACATTCGTGTAAGTATGGTGGATAATATTGTGCTTCTGCTTCCAGATGAAGGCGTTGCCTCCCAGTGCATTGAGGGTAAGACCAAAAGTATCGTTTACCCAGCTATTGGTAGAATAGCTGCCATGACAGGCGTCATGCATGACATTAAACCCGATACTGGCCAGTACAAAACCCAGAACAGCGCAGCAAGTCAATGCAAGCAGGCCTGACATGGGAATGAACAGGACGGCTATATACAGCGAAATGGCAACGGGGATGAGGATCGCCGTTTTAAGGTATAGCTTCCAGTTTCCGGTTTTTGCGATGTTGTTAGACTTGAAATACTCTTCCACAGCCGATTTGAGTGCCGGAAAAAACAAAGCATTCTTGTTGTTGAAAGTAACTCTTGGCATAATAAGCATTGTTGAGCCGGCGTACAGTAATAGTAGGAAAGCTGCAGATGATTGAATCGTTCGCTAAGTAACGGTTTAAAACCGGTAGTTGTATACTATTCTCCCCGGGGAACCGATTATTTAACAAAGAATTGTGCTTATTGCCTGGAGGGTATTGAAAACAGGTAACAGAAACCTGCAAACCGGCGTACAGCAGATACGTCGCTTACCTGAAGGGAATTCAGATGTGGGTACAACATAACAATCGTTTAGGCTTACCAGGGTTGTTCACGGTCCCTTTAGCAGCGCTAACCATGGTATTGTTGAGGGTTTGCAGACTTCTGTTATCCAAAAGCCTGAATGGGTTTATTCATCCTGCCGGTTGCGGTCTTTAATGCCTGGTAATGCGCGTTTTCAGCATTTTACGGGCAAAATGGATCCGGCTTTTCACCGTTCCCAGGGGTTCATTGAGAATGGCGGCAATTTCATAATACTTATAACCTTCAAAGTACAACAGGAACGGCTGTTTGAAGATTACAGGCAAGTTATACACCGCCATCTGTACATCTTTCACCCGCAGGTCGGACTCTGCAAAATTTCCGATGGCAGAGGGCTGGTGACTCAACAGGTAGTCGCCTACCGCATTATCGAGCAACCGGTACTGCCGGTTACCACGGCGGTAGTTATTTATAAAAATGTTCCGCATAATGGTGTAGAGCCAGGCGCGGATGTTAGTGCCAGCCAGGTATTTATCGCGATTAGATAACGCGCGGAACAGTGTTTCCTGGTAAAGATCCTTGGCAGATTCGGAATCTTTTGTCAGGGTAACTGCGTAGGGCCGCAGAAAATCGGCGTTTCCAAGTAATAAGCTATTGAATTCGGTGGATGACATAACGGTTAACTTTAAATGATTCACAATTACTACAGTAACAGCCGTTAAACGGCCGGGAGACAACATAAGGCAGCATAGTAAACATCGGGCTCCCTCCGGTTTGCTACCGGCACCTGTGGCGCTTTATTTACAGGGCGGTATCAACACCCTGAAAACAGCAAAACAGGTGCCTTAATCAGGTGTGGTGGTTATCATCAGGAATAGTTTTAGTTAAAAAATAAACTTGCATATGGGGTATTTTAAATCGTAAACAGGGTATTGGATCCTCTATTTCAGCTATAGTTCAACGCCTGCCACTACGAAGCCGGAACGATAATGAAACCAGCATTATTCCTGTAATCACCGCATAAATACCAAACACCCAGGTAAGCGTTACAGCGGCGGCAACCGGGTTAGCCACCAACAGTAATCCAAAAATAATTGTCAGCAAACCTCCTGCTATATACCATCCTTCTCCTGTAATCATCTTCCTCAGCCTGATAGCAATAATTAATTCAAACAAGCCGGCTAGCATAGCCCAAAATGCTACCAGGTAGATCAGCGCCGCTCCCGTAGCAAACGGATTGTAAAAAGTGAGGAAGCCTAATATAACGCCCAGCAATCCCGAAAATAAAAATATGCTCCAATTTTCATTTGTCTTGCGCGCTGCGATCGCTCCCACTATTGCAAATAATCCACCGATAAAAAGATACGCGCCGAAAAAGACAATCAATGTAGCAAAAGTAGCACCAGGCCAACCTATTGCCAGTATCCCCAATATCAAAGCAAAAATCCCTCTTATCAAAAAGATCCACCAATAAGCGTTATAAAAGTCATGCATGCATTCACAGTTTAAGGTTTCACGATAGCAGCTGTTAAATGGCAGGGTTTATCAATTGCGTGCAATAAGCATTTTCCGTTTCAAGATGCTGAACAACCAGGAAATAATAACAAGATTTTAGTAATGCATGTACTTAAGTGTTTTTGCAACAACATCGGTGTCTCACCATTACACATGGCTGCCTTACGGAGTAGTAATGTTCTGAAGCAAAGGTGGCACGTGTTTCCATACTGGTAAGTTTATTGGTTACAGATAGCGGAACATCGCATAACAACACCCTACCAGCAATAGCATCCGCATGATCCTATAAATACCGAATTGAACAACAACAGCTTAAAAAATTTCGATGGGGGCCCGACTCTCAAAAAAATGGTCTGATATACTCACTTGCAAATCCCTACATTCCCTTTATACAAATCAAAAGACCAATACATTAAGTAATGATTGCTCTACACACAATTTAAAAAATTTTGTTAAAAAAAACAAAAAGGTTTTTCCTTATCCTGTAAGGCAGTACAGCAGCCGGAATATAGGGAGCTCAGCTATAATAAAGTTATTTTTCATGACGGTCTATTACCAACCGGTGCTCACGGTTAGCAATATCCCAAGCGGTGTAAAAAACCAATTGTGCCCGTTTGGCGAGCAGGTCATAATTGATTTTGTCTACCGTATCGGTAGGCGCATGGTAATCGGCATGCGTACCATTGAAGTAAAAAATGATGGGAATACCATGCTGCGCAAACATATAGTGGTCTGACCGGTAATAGAAGCCCTCGGGATCATTAGGATCGTTGTATTTATAATCCAGTTTTAAATGGGTGTAGGTATTGTTAGCCCGCTCATTAATAGGGCGTAAGGCCGAACTGAGCTTATTATCGCCTATAATATACAGGTAGTTGGTATCTTTTTCATGTGCCGGATCTATGCGCCCTATCATGTCGATATTCAGATCGGTAACCGTTTGCTGCAACGGGTAAATGGGATGTTCGGTGTAGTATTGCGATCCGAGGAGCCCTTTTTCTTCGCCGGAAACTGTCATAAACACCATACTTCTGCGTGGGCCATGACCGGCTTGTTTAGCCCGGGCGAAGGCGGCAGCTATCTCCAGTACTGCGCAGGTGCCAGAGCCGTCGTCATCGGCGCCGTAAAAAATCTCGTCGCCCTGTTTCCCCAGGTGATCGTAATGCGCCGTCACGAAAACCAGCTCCTCTTTTTTATCGGTGCCCTCCAGGTAAGCCAGTACATTGGATGGCTGGTAGATAGTGGCGGTTTTATCGAATACAATACGTACCGGCGTTTTGATCAGGGAAGGTACCTTAAAGCCCTTATCTATCTCCTCCAACAAACGGTCGTTACTATCTACGCCAATAATGGCAGCAGCAAGCGTGGGCGTAATGAAATATACATTGGGATGGGCGGTCGTATCTTTCTGAGAATAAAGCCCTGTCATGCGAATCTTCTGTTGATTCAGCGACCGGTAACGGCCGGCAGACGGAGAAATCACCAGTACAGCTACCGCTCCCCTGGCTTTAGCGGCTGCAATACGTTCGTCCAGGTTGCCTTTATCCCGGTATGTGCCGCGTTTTACCATTTCCCGGATCATCACTACCTGCCCTTTTACATCCAGGTTATGATAGTCATTGTATTCACCCGTCACAATTCCCTGATCCGCATATATTATCTGGGAGATATTGATATCCTGGTTCTCGCCGGCGCGGAGGTCGGAAAGAAAGTCCTGCCCATATAAAAAGGTTTTATTCCGAACGGTAATGCTGCTGTTTACCAGGCTATCGGAATATAACGGATAATATTGCTGCCACTGGCCATTAGCGCCTGGTTTAAGCCCTACAGCGGCAAACTGGCCTGCTATATACGCTGCTGCTCTTTCCTGCCCTGCCGTGGTGGTTTCCCGCCCTTCCATCCCCGGACCTGCAATAATGTGCAGCTGTTTACTCAGCTTTTCTGCGGTAATGGTTTGACCATATTTTGCTGCAATGGGATTCTCTACGGGAGCAGGAGTGGTTTCTACCTGCGCCTGCACAGTAGTCAAAAGGAATAAGCAAATAACAGTAGCTGCAACCCGCATGAGGCACGATTTTATTGAACAATCACCTGGATACTAAATAAAAAGAGCCGGTTGGAAGCCGGCTCTTTAATATTACTACATTTTCGTGTATTCGTTACAGCAAAAATTGATATATGGCGTTAAACCATTACAGGCAGGCCATTTTGCGCACCCTGTCCTGGTGGCGGCCCCCTTCGAAAGAGGTGCCCATAAATACTTCCACCATTTGTGTAGCTACCGGAATGTCTACAAAACGGGCGGGTATACACAGCACATTGGCATTGTTATGAGAGCGTGCGAGCCTCGACAATTCTTCTCCCCAGCAGATAGCCGCCCTGATGCCCTGATGCTTGTTGGCAGTGATAGCTACACCATTGGCACTGCCGCAAACCAGGATACCAAATGCAGCCTGTTCTCTTTCCACCGCAGTAGCTACTGGGTGTGCGTAGTCGGGGTAATCCACAGAATCTTTGGAGTAGGTCCCATAATCTTTTACCTGCAGACCTTTGGATTCAAGGAAAGAAATTATCTCTTCCTTATACTCAAACCCTGCGTGATCTGAGCCAATTGCTACAGGCAGAGCAAGATTAAATATAGTATTTTCCATTTCAGTTACTTTGTTTACAGTTATAGATAATTAAGACCACTCTTCCGCCTCTGTTTTCGCCAGCTTATCTTCACGATCTCTCATCGCCTTTTTGGATATAAAGATACTGATTTCATACAGACAGTATAAAGGCGTAAATACGATCAGCTGATCTACCAGGTCGGGCGGGGTGATAATAGCTGCCAGGATCAGGATCACCACAATAGCATGGCGCCTGTAGGCCCGCAGGAAGTCTGGGGTAAGAATGCCAATCTTAGTGAGGAAAAATACCAGCACCGGCAATTCAAACAGTAATCCCATACCTAACACGATCTGCGTCATCAGGTCCATGTAATCGTCTATAAAAAACTGGTTAACAGCTTTTGTTGTTACCGTATAGGAAGCCAGGAAGTTAATAGTAAACGGCAACATCAGAAAATAAGCAAAAGCGAGACCCAGGAAGAACTGGAAGGATACCCAGAAGATTACGCCCCTGGCGCCCCTCAATTCCCTTTCTTTTAACGCTGGTTTTACGAAACGCCAGAATTCCCAGAAGATGTATGGAAAGGCGCAAACAAAACCGATAATAAATGCCATTCTGAATTGCAGCATAATCTGCCCTACCATCTTATAGTTCAGGAACGTCACCTTTACGGGCGTAATACAGAGCTGATTGCCCAGCCCTACCCAGTGTCCCAGCTTGCACAAGGCGATATAGGAAGGGAAGTTGGCATTGGTAGGCCCGAAAATAACGTTGTCAATAATTTCCTGGGTATAAACGAAGCCAAATATGCTGAATGCCACGAGTGCCAAAGCCGATCTGACGAGGTGCCACCTTAAATCTTCCAGGTGGTCGAAAAAAGACATCTCTGCCTTGTCCTCATTACTTGAGAAAAATTTCTTTAACATACTTTATATGATCGAACGATATTGAAAACTGTTTGCTATTAAGGATCACAAATATAGCGGTTGGATACTACAAATTAGAGTAGCGTTGGCATTTTAATGCTGCTTTAAGTAATTGATCGGTAAAATGTGAGAGAAAAAATAAAGTGAGGAGGATAAAGGGAAAACAGAGGGAAAAGTAGGTAAAAAAAAGAGCCAGCCCGAGAAGAATCAAGAGCCGGCCTTTCATCCATTGTTTGTTAACCCCAAAAAAGTTGAATTCGAGAATGTCTTTAGCTTCCAGTTAAACTACTTACCCAATTGATGGCAAGCGTTCAGTATAAGTAAGAATTCCTGGTTGCGTTTTATTTTGTAATACAAAAATAACAAGAATTATTTTATTATCAATGTTGGAACACTTTTTTTACAACCTTTTAACAAAAATCAAATCATTGTGTTACATCATCTAGAGCAAATGTATACAATCCGTGTTAAATTCCTACTACTTTTTTTAAAAACGTTTTAGCTAATTTGTTATTGACTCGTTAATACTAGTATTAAATAAATAATTATATCATATTAATATCTGATAAGTCAACCTGATTCACAGTAACCCCTACACTAACATTTTCATCTTCACCATTTCGATCCGGGTATCTGTAACATTCAGAATATCAAACTCATAGTCATCGATAATGATGCGTTCTTTGATCTTCGGAATGGTTTCGTGGTGGTTGATTATATACCCTGATAACGTTTCACTTTCGTCTTCCGGGAAATCCAAGCCATATCTTTCATTCAAGTAATCGAGCTCTAATCTGCCTGAAAAAATATATTCTTTCTCGGCAATCTGCTTCTCTACAAACTCTTCCTCATCATGTTCATCCTTTATATCGCCGAATATTTCTTCCAATACATCTTCAATCGTAACAATCCCGGCTGTTCCGCCAAATTCATCTACTACCCAGGCAATGCTTCTACGTTCCTTATTAAATTTACTCAACAGGTCGATAGCGCTCATTGTTTCGGGCACAGCCAGTATAGGATGGATAATGGAATTGATATCCTTCGGATTTTTGAACATATCTAACTGGTGGATATAACCGAGGATATTATCGATGGAGCCTTCGTAGATGATAATCTTTGAAAGCTTGGTATCCATGAATTTTTTCTGCGCATCACTAATAGGACGATGAATTTCCATGGCTTCAATCTCCTTGCGGGGAATAAGGCAGCCACGGATTTTTACATGTGCCAGGGACAATGCATTTTCAAACAGCTCTGTATTCAGGTCCTGGTTGTTTTCACCGAAGTGCTGCTGCGACTGCCTGACGAAGTGCTCTACATCCACACGGGTAAAGGATTCCCCGTTTTCCAGCAGTCGCACATTAAACAGGTATTTCAGCATCCACTCAGATATGGATACGAGTACATTACCTATTACATAGAGCGGTTTCGCAATTAATGAAATGGGCAATGCAAAAAAGCTGAGCAATGCTTCCGGCCTGGACCTGAATATGGCCCTGGGAATAAAGAAACCCAGGAAAAGCATGATCAGGCTGGCCAGTATAACCTCAATGAAAATAACAAATGGTTGCAGGCCAGCGGCTTCAGATTTGCCCATGAAAGAATCCCAGGCAGGCTGAAAGACGCCCGCCACCATAATGCCGTAGATCACTACGGTAATGGTAAATCCCACCAGGCTGGTTGCCAGGAAACGACTAGGGTTTTCATTCAAACTGGCCAATATCTTACCAGTAGCCCGTCCCTGCTTCTTTTTCAGCTCAATGCTCAATTTATTCACATTGGCAAAGGCGGCTTCTATACCAGAAAAGAAACCCGCCAGCAGTACGAGAAAAACTAAAATAACAATTGTGTATCCGTCCATCCTAACAAAAATAAGGAATTAGGAAAACCAACGATCAAACCGCTATTTTATATTTAAAAAATCTGTCACCAGCTTTTTTACCTCTTCATATGCCTTTTCCAGTTCATCGTTCACCACAATCTGGTCAAACTCATGCGAGAAGGACAATTCGTAGCGCGCTTTAGCCAAACGCTCCTCCAGGGAAGCCTGCGTTTCGGTACCGCGTTCGCTGAGCCGCACCCGTAGCGCCTCTAACGATGGTGGTTGTATGAAAATAGTCAACGCATTTTCATGATACTTCTCCTTAATAGATAATGCGCCTTTCACATCAATATCTACCATGGGGATCTGCTCGTTACTCCAGATACGTTCCAGCTCACTTTTGAGGGTGCCATAATATTTACCGGCATATACCATTTCATATTCCGCAAAAGCATGATTGTCTATATGCTGATGAAATTCATCTGCAGACATAAAATAGTAATCCTTCCCGTTTACTTCATTGGCCCTTGGCGTACGGGTACTGGCTGAAATAGAAAAAGCCAGTACGGGCAGGTTAGCCAGTAACTTTTTAACGATGGTGGTTTTACCGGCGCCTGAGGGAGCGGTAACAATGATGATCTTTTTTTCCATTAGTAATAATAAAGTAGTTGTAGCTGACTATGCCAAATGCAAAACCCAAAAACCAGTAAAAAGTCTTGCTGGTATTTGGGTTTTGTAAATAGCTTCTGCTACTATGATAGCTTAAATAGCGTGCAGCTGTTATACTCGTTTAATATCCGCACCCAGTTTTCTCAACCTCTCATCGATATACTGGTAACCGCGGTCTATCTGGTCTATATTCTGAATAGTACTCTTTCCTTCTGCGCTGAGGGCGGCAATAAGTAAGGATACCCCTGCACGGATGTCGGGAGACGACATAGTAATACCGCGGAGCGGGTGCTGACGGCCCAGGCCAATAACTACTGCCCGGTGAGGATCACACAACACAATCTGTGCGCCCATGTCTATCAGCTTGTCGACAAAGAACAGGCGGCTTTCAAACATCTTCTGGTGAATCATGACACTGCCTTTTGCCTGAGTGGCTACTACCAGCACAATACTGAGCAGATCGGGCGTAAAGCCGGGCCAGGGATGGTCTGATATAGTCAGTATAGATCCATCCAGGAAAGTTTGTATTTCGTAGGAATCCTGTGAAGGAATGTAGATATCATTACCACGAACCTCCATTTGGATACCAAGTTGACGGAATTTTTCCGGGATGATGCCCAGGTGTTCGATACCGGCATTTTTGATGGTGATTTCGCTTTGCGTCATCGCCGCCAACCCTATAAAGGAGCCGATTTCTATCATATCCGGCAGCATACTGTGTTCACAGCCACCCAGTTGCGTTACCCCTTCAATGGTGAGCAGGTTGGACCCTACCCCACTGATACGGGCCCCCATACGGTTCAGCATTTTGCAAAGCTGCTGCAGGTATGGCTCACAGGCCGCATTATAAATAGTGGTAGTTCCTTCCGCCATTACAGCCGCCATTACAATGTTGGCTGTACCTGTTACGCTGGGTTCATCGAGGAGCATGTAAGTGCCTTTCAATCCTCCTGCTGTTTCCAGGCGGAAGTAGTTGTCGTCGGCATCATATACAAACCGGGCTCCCAGCTTTTCAAAACCAATAATATGGGTATCGAGCCGGCGACGGCCTATTTTATCACCACCGGGTTTGGGAATGAAAGCACGTCCAAACCTTGCCAGCAACGGTCCTGCAATCATCACAGAACCACGGAGACGGCCGGATTTCTTTTTAAACTCGGGACTTTCCAGGTATTTCAGATCTACATTATCGGCCTGAAACTCGCAGGTATCGCGACTTATACGGTTTATTTTTACACCTGCATCTCCTAGCAACTCTATCAGCAGATTTACATCTACTATATCGGGAATGTTAGTGATAGTAACCTTTTCGGGGGTTAACATCACGGCACTGATGATTTGTAAAGCTTCGTTTTTGGCACCCTGGGGTATAATTTCCCCCTTTAAGCGGTTGCCGCCTCTTACTTCAAAAGCACTACTCACTTGTTCCTGTTTTTGTTGTATTTGTTATTGTGCTTATTGTTATTTCCGCCGCTTTTATTTCCGCCGCTGTTGCTGCTTTTGAATTTATTCTGCTGGAAATTTTTTCGTTTGTTGCTGGAACGGAATTGTTCACCGCCTCCGGCTACATTTCCGCTGCCACCAGGGAAGTTAGCAGGAGCAGCCGCAGAACCGCTGCTATGGCCCGGGTGGTATTCCAGCTGACCATTTGTGATGGCCAGCAATTCGGCCTTAATGGCGTCATCGTGTACACTTTCTTTATGCCAGTTAGTGTAAGCCAGTTTCATATAATTACCGATACACTGGGTAAACCCTTCTTTCATTTCGGGGTTTTCCTCATGTACGGCTTTATCTATGATCATTTCCAGGTTTTTTCCGAAGTGACGGTTCCTGGGATATTTTTTAGGGTAAGGCAGTCTATCTGGTTTAGCTCTCAACTTTTCAATAGTAGGAATCGGGTAAGGTGATTCTACTTTCAGGGTAAAACCGGAGATATTAAAGATATGGTCCCATAATTTATGCCTGAAGTCCTCCACATTCCGTAAATGCGGGTTCAGCGTACCCATAAGCTCTATCACGGCCATAGCATTACGCTGACGCTCATCGTCGTCTTCTATGGTTCCCAGGTACTCCACCATTTTCTGGATATTCCTGCCATACTCCTTCATTATCAGGTAATTACGCGTGGTATTGTATTCCATTACTAGTATTTAAAAAAACATGATTTGATGATGGGACATCTTAAGTGAAGAAAATTAATCGGCAACATCTATGCAAACATAATAAAAAAATATGAGGAACATTTCATCGCCCGGTATTGTTTATAAGAGCAAAATGTTTGTTATGGAAGTACTGAAAAACAAGGTAGCACTGGTAACAGGCGCCGGTTCCGGGATTGGTAAAAGCGTGGCGGAACTCTATGCCAGGAACGGGGCAAGTGTAGTGATCAGCGACATCGATGAAAAGGGCGGAGAAGCGGTTGCCAAAGCCATTCAGCAAGCCGGTGGCAAAGCCATCTTTGTAAAATCAGATAGCGGTAATCCCGGCGACTGTGAGCAGCTGGTCGCCAAAACCCTGTCGGAATTTAAACAACTGGACATTGCCTGCAACAATGCCGGCATCGGCGGCGCGGCAGCCCCCACCGGTGAATACAAACTGGAAGAATGGCAAAAAGTTATCAACATTAACCTCAACGGCGTTTTTTACGGCATGCGTTACCAGTTGCCAGCCATGGAAAAGGCCGGAGGCGGCGTGATAGTCAATATGGCCTCCATCCTGGGAGCTGTAGGCTTTGCCGGCTCCTGTGCGTATGTAGCGGCCAAACATGGGGTGGTAGGGCTTACACAGGCAGCAGCGGTTGAATATTCAGCCAAAGGTATCCGGGTCAACGCCGTAGGCCCTGGTTTTATAGAGACACCCTTATTAACCAAACACCTGAGCCAGGAGCAAATGCAGGCCCTGGTAGGGTTACATCCGATAGGAAGATTAGGCCAGCCGGAAGAAGTAGCAGAAATGGTATTGTGGCTGAGCAGCCCTCAATCTTCCTTTGTCACCGGCGGCTATTATCCCATTGATGGCGCTTACCTGGCCAGGTGATACAAGTGAAAGCCTGCCGCTTTTTGCTTCTTAAAAAATGTTTGCTAGTTTTAGTCAATGCAAACAAATAAGCTCCCCATACTTTTTTTACATGGCGCATTAGGCGCTGCCTCTCAATTTCAGCCATTAGCTGCCGGGTTATCAGAACATTACGAGGTACATCAGCTCAACTTCAGCGGCCATGGCGATGCGCCGTTTTCTGAGCAGGGATTCAGTATACAGGTATTTGCCGCAGAAGTATTATCCTACCTGGAAAACAAGGGACTCGACTTCGTACATGTTTTCGGGTACAGCATGGGCGGGTATGTAGCCATGTACCTGGCCAGGCACTATCCTGAAAAAATTGGCCGCGTTATTACACTCGCCACCAAGTATAACTGGAATGAAGCTACTGCCGGCAAGGAAGTAAAACAGCTGGACCCGGTAGTAATTGAAGAAAAGGTGCCTGCTTTTGCGAAGCTGCTGGCCGAACGGCATACGGCAGGCGACTGGAAAACGGTGGTATCCCGTACTGCCCAGCTGATAGAAGAACTGGGACACCAGGCATTACTGAAACCCCATGATTATGCGCAGATCGTTACCCCCTGCATGCTGATGATGGGCGACCGCGATAATATGGTATCCTTCCAGGAAACCATTGAAGTATACAAAGCCTTGCCACTGGCCCAGCTCACGGTGTTGCCCGACACGGCGCACCCCCTGGAAAAGGCAGATGTACCCTTACTGGCCTATTATATCAGGCGGTTTACGACCCAAAATATCTGAGGTATTATTAGTAGTGGTCCATGGCCAGCTTTCCCCAGTTATCGAGGTCCGCTTCGGTCCATAGCTCAGGGAAAAAGACAATGCGTTTATTTTTCGGCGGCAGGTATTGTTGCCAGTTGGTGCCACCTGTAGCGGCAATATCTTCCGGGGTTTTGTGGAGATATCTTACGGCTGATTTATAATGTACCAGGGGCCAGCGTACGTTGACATTCAGATCATATTCCTTTAATAAGGGCGCCACAATAGCCTGATCGGCGGGAGAAAGCTGCTGGTAGCGGGCTTCCAGGTGGTGGTACTCGTATTGGGTAGCCATCTGGAGAAAATCATCCATATACTTCAGCTCAAACTGCCGCAGGGTAAGTGTTTTCTTGCCGGTAGCCAGTTCGGTGGCGCCACTACGCCAATAAATATTCTCCAGCACCTCTTTCAGGGGCGCTTCCTTCAATGGAGGACGCATAGGTTCATATACCAGGTTGATTAACCGGGTAGAGCCAATTTCTATCATCCGGAACTGGCCGCTCTGAAAGCCGCTGGCAGGCAATAATGCCATGCGGAATTGCAGGAACTGTTCTTTATCCATCCCATCTACCATTATTTCAAATGAGCTGATAAGGCTATGGAAATAGTTGTTAATCCGTTTGAGTTGGGTAATAAATACTTCAGCCGACAGCACCGGTGCCAGCGCTATCTGTTCGATGGCCTGCAACGATAATTTAAAATACAATTCCGTGATCTGGTGATAAATAATGAAAATTCTTTCATCAGGAATCGGCGTGCGCGGGTGTTGCAGGTTGAGCAATACATCCAGCTGAATATAATCCCAATAGGTAAGGTAGTCCGCGTACAGTAAGCCATCGAGGTAAGCCGACAGGTTCTGGCCCATAGCGGCATACTTTTCCTCCAGCTGTCGGATTTTCTCGGCGATTTCTGGTGTAACCATAATGGAATTTAACGATTAAACGTGAAAAGGTTCCATTCTGGCCCTCTGCTATTCCACTACGTTGATTGTTCGGTAAAAGCTTTCTTCCAGGGAAATAAGGGTTTCAGTTCTTTCGATGCCTTTTATTTTCTGTAATTCATCATGGAGAATACGGCGAAGCTGGGTAATGTCTTTACAGATAATTTCAGCAAACATGCTGTAACTGCCTGTGGTATAATTAAGACGTACCATTTCGGGGATTTTCCTTAATTCTTTGGCTACCGTGTCGTACATGGAGCTTTTTTCCAAATAAATACCGATAAAAGCAATTACATCGTAGCCAATCATTTTTAAATCTACATGTAATTTAGTACCTTTAACTACACCCAGTTCTTGTAATTTCTTCATTCTCACGTGGATAGTCCCGCCGGAAACGAACAATTTCTTCCCCAGGTCGGCGTAAGAGATCTCAGCATTAGACATCATCTCGCTGATAATCTGCAAATCGAGTTTGTCAATATTCAAATTGTGGCTCATTTTTACAATTTGTTTTTGAATGTATTAAAGTTATATGCAAATATTTAAAAAATATCGAAAATTCCAAAATTTCTCTTAAAAAATTTGCAAGAAACTACCCTTCTCTTTAGATTTGCATCATAATCATTACACAAACGGCTAACGACAAGCAATAGCAGGTAATGATATAAACACACTGTGGGATGATGAAATTGGCAGACATGCCCTCTTGTCTCGGGGGTGGGGATCACAGGATAAACGTAGTATAATTGGGTTGACCACTAATCTTATTTGTGCTATGGCTAACTGCCCCGTGGAGGTTCGACTCCTCCTCCTACAGCTTAATTGGTTTAAAGAGCTCGTAAGTGATTATGCTTACGGGCTTTTTTTTTGAGCAGAAAGCTGGAGGCAGAAAGCAAAAAGCTATCGAAGCGATTGGCAAAAGAAGATATTAAATAATATATCCATTTGCTTTGATCAATCGCTTCGATAGCTTTTTGCTTTCTGCCTTCAGCTTTCTGCTTTTTCTTATTTTTGCCGCAAATGGGACAAAAAAAATTACAACGATTTGCTGAAATTGAAACCTTCCCCAACGTATTGATTTACCCGGAAGGTATGCAGGGAAAATGGAATGAATTCTTTAAAAACAACCACCCTGTTACATTAGAACTGGCCTGTGGCAAAGGAGACTATACCCTGGGCATGGCCCGGCTGTTTCCGGATCAGAACTTTATTGGAGTAGACCTGAAAGGCAACCGTATCTGGAGGGGCGCTAAAACGGCCATGGAAGAACCGCTTCCCAATGCCGCCTTCCTGCGCACCCAGATCGACAAACTCAACAACTATTTTGCGCCGGGGGAAATTAAGGACATCTGGATTACCTTTCCGGATCCGTTCCTCCGCCAGTCCAAATCAAAGAAAAGGTTAACGCATCCTAAGTTCCTGCAGCTGTTTCAGCCACTGTTGGCGCCAGGTGCTACCATTAACCTGAAAACGGACTCCCCGCAGCTGTATGCTTTCACACAGGAAGTGATCAGTGCGGCGGGATGTACCCTGATAGAAGATATTGCTGATGTATATGCTTTGCCGGAAGTGCCGCCATTATTGAAAATACAGACCTATTATGAAGGCATGCACCTGGCAGATGGCAGAACCATCCGTTATCTGAAATTTCAATTGCCTGCTGCTCCGCTGAACTGGCAAAGCATAAAACTGCCATCAGATGAAGCAACCGTTGGTGGAGAAGATTGACTTCTATTATAACGCCGAGGGCTATATGGTATTTACTGAAAAGTTCCATTTAGACCGGGGGTATTGTTGTGGTAATGGCTGCAAGCACTGTCCTTTTGATTATGAAAAAGTACCTGAACCCAAAAGAGCTACCCTCCTTGCCCGTAGACGGGAAGAAGGAGAAAAAGGAAAAGAAAACCGGTGAATCGGATTCTTTCTTTAAAACAGTATTTAAAATAGCCCGTACCATTCCACGCGGCCGGGTCACTTCCTATGGCGCCATTGCGGATGCCTCCGGGTTGAAGCTGACCGGCCGTATGGTTGGCTGGGCAATGAATGCAGCCGGCAGCGCCAAGCCGGCCGTTCCTGCCCACCGGGTTGTCAACAGCAAAGGGGAACTCAGTGGCAGCAGCCACTTTGCCACTCCCACGCTGATGCAGGAGTTACTGGAACAGGAAGGCGTAGTGGTAAAAGCGGATAAAGTGCAGGATTTTAAAACTGTTTTTTGGGATCCCGCTAATCCTTCGGGAAAAAGCCGCAAAAAGAAAAAGTAGATTTTTTCAATATCCTGACTGGATGTACCGTTACTTTTCTATATGACAATACTCAAGTTAAAGCTGGACCAGGAGCAATTAGTGGAGGATTTCTTTGAAAACACCCACCTGATCGGGATTGCATCTTCTGCGAGAGATTACCAGTTGTGCTGGCATATTAACCGCCAGCTGCACACTAATTTCCGGGTAAATAATAACCTGGAAATCACGCTCTCCAAGAGAAGCAGGTCTTTCCATTTTCCCGTACTTGAGTTCCTTGAACCCACCAACTCCGTAGCGCACTACTTCTACAACAATCACTGCCAGGCAGAATTCCTCCTGCCGGAACTCAAACAGATCCATTTTCTCTGGATGATCAAGGGCGATTATTACCAACCCCATGATGTAAAAAAATTATTGGAAGAATTACGCATTGTTCCGCTGGTACAATTAGTATCTTTACTGGACATCAGGGAAATCAAAAACAAGATGAACCTTATTTTTTAAGACAGGCACTACACAATAACACCTGATAATATTTAACCAGATTCGAAGAAAGACCCCTTGTTTTACCTTTTAAACCCCTGAGTTATGTGGGAAGAAAGAAACAAACAGCTTTACCGGGCATTTGAATTCAAAGATTTTCGGGATGCGTTTGCATTTATGACCAAAGTGGCGATGGTAGCTGAAAAAATGGACCATCACCCAAACTGGCGTAATGTTTATAACAAAGTGGAAATATATCTGAGCACACATGATGCAGGGGATGTTATCACCGCCAAAGATGAAGCATTAGCCAGCGCCATTGATAAATTGCTATAACTAACTATATATAAGACACTTTGTGAAGCGCATTATTTTAATGCTGCTGTTGTACTGTTACACTGCAGAATCCTTTGCCAACGTCGATCGTACGCCCGTAGATACATTGATCACTGATGCCGCATTTGCTCCCGCAAGTATGGATCTGAGGCCTTATATCAATATTATTTCCGACGAACAGCAACAACTTACCATTGCACAAGTCAGCCGGCTTGCCTTTCACCATGATGAAACCGTATTTCATAATTATCCCAAGAACAACGGACAGGTGAACAACTGCTGGCTGAAACTGACCGTAAAAAATCAATACAATAAGCCCCTGTCCTACCGGCTTTTTTCCGGATGGCATGACTTCATGTACTGGTATAGCCAGGCCCCGGGCAGTTCCCCACAGTTATTGATGCAAACCGGGTTAATGCTGGACAACGGCGGTGTAGAACGGTGGCACCATTATGCCTTTAACGTGCAGGTCCCTCCCGGGGAAGTACGTACCTTTTACCTGCACATCATCAATAAATCCTACAATGAAAATGCCCTGATGCCATTCCTTTTCAGCACAGAAGGCTATGCCCTTTTCCGCGACCAGCAGCTGGATATCTATCGCAAAGAGGCCGTTGTGATACAAGTACTATTGGGTATGCTGATGGTATTCTTCAGTATCTCTATTATTAATTATATACAACTCCCCGATAAATCATATATCTACTTTGCGGCTTATGTGCTGGGGCTTATCCTCTTTTTCGCCCTGCGGCTGGAGAGTAAACCATATCAGCTCTCTTTCTTCCACCGCTGGCCCATGCTGAAATACTACTGGGATATCCCCGGTTTACTGTTCTGCTTTTACCTGATGTACCTGTTGTTTGGAAACGCCTTTCTGAACCTTACGGAGCGATATCCTTTTATGGAGCGGGTATTTACCTGGGTAGCCGCTATTGTAGGGGGATTGATCATTTTCTGTATGTACTGTATCCTGGAGGAACAATATCATTTACCCACGATCATTTACAGTTATGTATACTTTTTAACGCTGATCCCTTTGCTGGCGGTATTTGTAGCGTTGGCAAGACGTTCCCGGCACCATCCGCTGGTCAGGTTCTTCCTCTATGGCTCCGTTTGCCTGTACCTGGCCTGTTTCGGCTCTTTTCTCATGCATGTACGGCCATTGGGATTACTCAGCGCCCTGGGAGAACTCGCGGCTCCTACTATGCTATTGATTGGCGGCGTACTGTTACAGGCCATGTTTTTCCTGGCAGGCCTCAGCTACCGGAACAAGCTGGTGCACCTGGAACGCACCCGCACCCAGGAGCTACTGATCAAACAGTTAAATAAAAACAAAGAGCTGCAACATAAACTCAATGAGCAACTGGAAGAACTGGTAAAGGAACAGACTACGGAAATATTACGTAAAAAACAGGAACTGGAAGAACAACGAAAGATACAACTGGAAACAGAATACGATAAAAAGCTGACGGAGATTGAATTAAAGGCCATCCGTGCACAGATAAATCCACACTTCATCTTTAACTGCCTCAACTCCATACAGCTATTCGTAATGCAGCGCGATTATGAGTATGCGCAGAAATACCTGTCGGACTTTTCTTACCTGATCCGCAAAACGCTCGACTTCTCCCGGCGTAATTTCATATCCCTCGCCGATGAAATTACCTATCTCAATACCTACCTGGGATTAGAGAAAATGCGTTTTGAAAACAGGATGGAATACGAAATTGTGGTAGATCCGGTGATCGCCACAGCAGAATTGGAAATCCCGGCCATGCTGTTGCAGCCTTATGTGGAAAATGCCGTGAAACATGGCATGACAAATCCCAAGCAGCCAACCGGACAGCTATCTATCTATTTTAACCAGGTAGCTTCGGATATGCTGGAATGTATTATTGCCGACAATGGTATTGGCATTGCACGTTCTAAATCCTTGCGTATGCTGCCCAAACACCACCAGTCGTCGGGTATGGAAATCAGCCAGAACAGAGCAGAATTGCTGAATAAAATGTATAACACCGAAATCCATATAGAAATTATTGATAGATCATCTGATGATGATTCAGATAGCGGCACAACAGTTAAAATACTGATCCCTCAGTTATAATTCAGTGTATCCGTTAATGTTACTTATATGATAAAGGCTATTATTATAGATGATGAGAGGAACAGCCGGGACATTATTGCATTGATGCTGGAGAAATATTGCCCTGGGATTACCATTGCCGACACAGCGTCTGACTGTGCTGATGGTATTAAAAAAATCAAAAAGCATTGCCCCGACCTGGTATTCCTTGACCTGGAAATGCCCGATGGAACGGGATTTGACGTACTTTCAGGTACCTTGCCGGACATCCCGTTCGAAGCTGTGTTTGTAACTGCGTTTGAAAAGAAGTTCCTCCACGTAATCCGTTTCAGCGATGTAGAGCTGATCCTGAAGCCTATTGATAAAGAAAGCTTGCTGCAGGCCGTGGCGCTGACGAGCGCCCGCATTAATGCCGGTGATCCGAAAGACCGGTACCGCGTATTGCTGGAGAATTTTAACAACAGCAAGCCCGTGGCCTGGAAGTTATTGATACCCGCCACTAACGGAGAGGCCTATACTATACAGTTTCCGGCTATCGAATACCTGGAAGCACAGGGCGACAACTGCCTGTTTTACCTGAACAACGGAACAAATATCACGGCCACCCAGTCTTTCCGTTACTATGCCGACCTGTTTACCACCCTACGCTTTTACCAGGTTAATAATAGCCAGATGATACAGCTGGCCAATGTGAGTCATTTAGATGCCTCGTCCAGTAAAGTAGTGCTGAAAAGCGGTGTGGTACTGGAAATTACAGAGCGGAGGCAGCGCGACCTGGTACATAAACTATCACATTCCTAAACGGCGGGTTACGTATATCCATTCCCGGTAATTTTAAATTTTCAATTTTTCAGGAGCTCCCTTTTTGATTTGTTTAAAGTATTGCCAACGTTTTTGTTAACGAAACCTGTTTATCCGGCATTTCTGTGCATTTTGATATCATGCGCGAAGAGTACGTAACAATTTCTTAACAAAAAAATTTGGTGAAATAACTTTTGGTTGTACATTTGACCCGCAAAACAAAATAGTCAAACAGTCAATTTTGCATTTGCGCCCAACCTACACCTTATGGCAGAACAGGACCAGAAACGTATTATGATTCTGGAAGCGGCATTGAAGCGCTTCAAGCGGTTTGGCTTGTCTAAAACTACCATGGAGGAGATAGCGAGGGATCTGGAAATATCGAAAGGCTCTTTGTATTATTATTTTTCTGACAAGGAATCCATATATGTAGCAGTTGTGGAGCGGATGATAGCTGATTGTTTCCTGGACATGTCGGCCTATGTAGAAACCGCCCCTACTATCACTGCTATCATAGACCGTTACCTGGCATTGAAAGAAAAAATGTTGCTGGAATATCATTTTCTATTTGGTGTAAATGAATGGATTAAAGACGTTCCCTCCAGTTTGATGCGTCAAACGATAGAGTTATTGCAACAGGTAGAAATTTCTTTTCTTTCCGCCACCATTGCGAAAGGCGTGGAAAATGGTGAATTGCATGAGGGAACAGATCCTGAACTAACGGCGCAGTTACTGGTAAACGTATTATTTGGCTTATGGGTAATATGGTGCAAGTGGCAGGCGGCTGGCTTTGATCCTCATGATAAGGATGGCTTGAAGTGCTTTATGAACCGTGAACGACAGGTATTGAATATATTTTTTAATGGATTAAGATATCGACCAAACATCAACAAGGATTGCTAGCAAGTATGTAGAAGAATCAAGACACAGGAATAGTTTTAATGAATATTTAAATTTAACGACAGATGAAAAAGTTGATTGTAATGGCCGCAGTAGCACTGTTCGGCACACAAGTAGCAAAGGCTCAGTTATCGAAAGGCGATTTTATTTTAGGAGGTAATCTGAATGTTTCCACTACCACTGACAAACAAAAAGGTACTGATAACAAAACCACCAACACCACCTTCGGTATCAGCCCTAAAGTAGGTATGGCACTGAACTCTAACTGGGTAGTAGGTGTATTTGCCAACACTGAATTTGGTACCAAAAAAGTGAACGGCTTAAAAACTACCACTACCAGCGTAACTCCAGGCTTGTTCGTTCGTAACTACCACATGATTGGTCAAAGCAAATTTGCATTCTTCGCTGAAGGTAATGCAGGTTACCACTTTGGTACAGACAAAACTGACGGTAATAAAACCTATACTTACAATGGTTTCTCCGTTAAAGTATTGCCTGGTATCACTTACTTCGTAAGCAAACACTTTATGCTGGAAGGCGCTTTCGGTGGTCTGAGCTATGCTTATGATCAGAGAAAGACAGAAGCAACCGGTGCTAAAAATAACACTAGCGCGTTCAGCTTCGATTTCCCTAAAGAATTTCAAGTTGGTGTAAACTGGATATTCTAATAAGCATCTGATGATGTTTTATGTAAGATAGTTATAAGGTTAGATAGATTGGATAATCCCGCCATAGTATTACTGTGGCGGGATTTTTGCATGATAAGAAGATCACTCATTTAACTATATCTGTCATGAAAAAAATAGTACTCCTTTTATGTGGGCTGTCAGTTGTTTTTTGCTATAGCTGCGTAACGCCCGTATATACAGAAACAGGCAATCCACATGGACTACCGCCGGGACAACAAAAGAAAATTTACGGTACCAAATCGGCGAAACAATTTGCGCCGGGGCAACAGAAAAAACAATATAATCAATATTAAAGTAAAAGGCCCGTTACGATGATCGTAACGGGCCTCTTTTTATCATAGTCCTGTTCTAACTGTTCATAGAAATCAGGAATTCTTCGTTGTTTTTAGTACCACGCATATGTTGCAGCATGAAGTGCATAGACTCATCTGTGTTCATATCGCCGAGGTGGTTACGGAGAATGTGGATACGTTTGAGAGAATCTTTATCCAGCAGCAGGTCATCGCGACGGGTAGACGATGCAGAAACATCGATAGCCGGGAAGATGCGCTTGTTAGCCAGTTTACGATCCAGCAACAGTTCCATGTTACCAGTACCTTTAAACTCTTCAAAGATCACCTCATCCATTTTAGAACCGGTATCAATCAGGGCGGTAGCCAGGATGGTTAATGAACCACCGTGCTCAATTTTACGGGCCGCACCGAAGAATTGTTTGGGTTTCTGCATGGCGTTGGCTTCCACACCACCGCTCAATACTTTACCGGAAGCAGGAGCCACGGTATTGTGAGCCCTTGCCAGACGGGTAATAGAGTCGAGTAAGATCACTACATCGTGTCCGCATTCTACCAGGCGTTTTGCTTTCTGCAATGCGATGGCGGATACTTTTACGTGTTTTTCTGCAGGCTCATCGAAAGTAGAGGCAATTACTTCTGCTTTTACGCTGCGTTCCATATCTGTTACCTCTTCCGGACGCTCATCAATCAGTACCACCATCAGGTATATTTCAGGATGATTGGTAGCGATTGCGTTGGCTACTTCTTTCAGCAACATGGTTTTACCTACTTTGGGCTGGGCAACGATCAGTCCACGTTGTCCTTTACCGATAGGCGTAAACATATCCATGATACGGGTAGAGTAGTTATTGGAAGTGGTAGTTAACCTGAGCTTTTCGAAAGGAAACAGTGGTGTCAGGTAGTCGAATGGTACGCGGTCGCGTACTTCTTCCGGCGACTTATTATTAATAGTTTCTACTTTCAGTAAAGCAAAGTACTTCTCCCCTTCTTTGGGTGGGCGTACAGAGCCTTTCACGGTATCCCCGGTTTTCAGGCCGAAGAGTTTTATTTGAGAGGGAGATACATAAATATCATCCGGGGAGCTGAGATAGTTATAGTCAGAAGAACGGAGGAAACCATAGCCATCCGGCATCATTTCCAATACGCCTTCACTTACGATAACGCCGTCGAACTCTATGTTGAAAACGGGTTCTTTCTTGTTTGGGAAACGGTTTTTCTGTGCCGCAGGCGTTACTGGTATTTCTCCTGGTACTACAAAGTCATCATCGTCCAGTTCATCTTCTACCGGCGGTATTACCACTACTTCTTCCTCTTCTTCTTCTTCCGGCTCTTCATCTTCTGTAAAAGAAGGAATAATGATATCATCATCGTCGTCGAAAGTAAGGGAAGGAATGCTATCCAAGTCTATTTCGAAATCTTTCACTTTAGGCTTGGCTGAAGCGGCAGCAGGGGCTTCGTGTTCGTCGTGTTCTTTAGTTTTTGTTCCGGTGCTTTTCTTTGCTGCAGCTTTTTTCGCAGCTGGTTTTTCTTCAGCGTGAGCAGGTTCTTCAGCTGGGTGGCTAGCTTCGTCTTTCTTTACAGGTTTGCGTTTCCGTGCTTTTTTCTCGTCTCCGTTGGCTTGGTTATCTTCTGAGGCTAATACTGCTTGTTTATCAAGAATTTTGTAGATAAGGTCCTGTTTGTTCAGTTTTTTTGCGTTGGGAACGTCCAGTTTCTCTGCAATATCAAGCAGCTCAGGAACGAGCATGTCGTTCAGTTGTAAGATGTCGTACATCATCTGTGTTGTCAAATTTTAGAAGTGTTGTGAGGCGGGTACCACTGCATACCAACATACACCAATTACAAATAATTGTTTTGAGTCAATAAATTTAATTAGCTTATTAAATTTGATAGGGAATGATTGAGTTTAGGAACTGCTGATGAAGATGGAAAATGAACTTAATCAGGCAGAATATACCGCAAGATTAAAACAACTTTTACTATTATCCAAAAAATTTTAGGCACCAAATGCCCCAAAGCAGCCCCTATTCTGTTCTTGTGCGGGGCCAAACCGGCCACCGGACCGGTGTTCGGAGCCACCAGTCCGGGCTCGGCCCTGTTCCACTGCTATTTTTAACATTTTATTGGCACCTGGGGAAAGGAAAAAGGCGGTTGCCGATACTATATACTATGAAGATTTACGCTTATTTTTGCAATCCTAAAAATTAAATATATATGAGCCAAAGGGTAAAAGTCAAGCAGATCTTGTCCGATGACAAGGCGCATTACGAAGTTACAGTTAAGGGTTGGGTGCGTTCATTCCGCAACAATCAGTTTATAGCTTTGAACGATGGCTCTACCAATAATAATTTACAGATCGTTATAAATGCTGAAAATACCGATGCTGCGCTGATTAAGCGTATTACCACCGGCGCGGCCATCAGCGCTACCGGCGAAATCATACCTTCCCTCGGTAAGGGGCAGAAAGTAGAGCTGAAAGCTAATACCCTGGAAATATTGGGCGATTGTGATCCGGAAAAGTATCCGCTGCAGCTGAAAAACAAGCCCAGCCTGGAATATCTCCGTGAAATTGCGCACCTGCGTTTTCGCACTAACACATTTGGCGCTATTTTCCGCGTACGCCACGCCCTGGCATTTGCAGTACACCGCTTCTTCAATGAAAGGGGATTTGTATACCTGCATACGCCTATCATTACTGCATCCGACGCGGAAGGTGCGGGAGAAATGTTCCGGGTAACTACGCTGGACATGAAAAATCCACCACGTACCGACAGCGGAGATATTGATTTCAAAGAAGATTTCTTTGGTAAATCTACCAACCTCACTGTTTCCGGGCAGCTCGAAGGCGAATTGGGCGCTATGGCTTTTGGTGATATTTACACCTTCGGTCCAACTTTCCGTGCTGAAAACTCCAACACCGCCCGTCACCTGGCGGAGTTCTGGATGATAGAACCAGAAATGGCTTTCTATGAGCTGGAAGATAACATGGACCTGGCAGAAGCTTTTATCAAGTCGGTAATAGGCTATGTACTGGATAACAACCGCGATGACCTCGACTTCCTGGCTAACCGCCTGGTGGAAGAAGATAAGCAAAAACCCCAGCAGGAACGCAGTGAAATGGGACTGATAGAAAAATTGGAGTTTGTATTGCACAACGAGTTTGTACGCATCTCCTATACAGAAGCGATCGATATCCTGAAAAACAGCAAACACAATAAGAATAAGAAGTTCCAGTACCTGATTGAAGGCTGGGGCGCTGACCTGCAGAGTGAGCATGAACGCTACCTGGTAGAAAAACACTTTAAGAAACCAGTTATCTTAACTGATTATCCTAAAGAGATCAAGTCTTTCTACATGAAACTCAACGATGACAATAAAACCGTAAGGGCAATGGATATCCTGTTCCCCGGCATCGGTGAAATGGTGGGTGGTTCACAGCGTGAAGAGAACTACGACAAGCTGGTAAAGCGTATGGAAGAAATGCATGTTCCGGTAGAAGAATTGAGCTGGTACCTGGATACCCGCCGCTTTGGAACGGCTCCTCACGCTGGCTTTGGCCTGGGCTTTGAGCGCCTGATGCTGTTTGTAACCGGTATGTCTAACATCCGCGATGTGATTGCATTCCCGAGAACACCAAAGAGTGCAGAGTTTTAAACAAATCATTACATAGATTTTCCTGTAAAGGGCGTTCAAATTGAGCGCCCTTTCTTTTTGGCATTTATGGAAAAAACGGACTGCGGCATCTAATAGCTGAAAGCGCTTTCAACCATTTTCGTATATTCTAAACCGTTAGTTATGGCTGAAATGAATACTGCCGCTCCCAAAGGGGGCCATGGCACCCGCAGCAATAAGAAGTCGACCCGTGTAGATATGACGCCCATGGTAGACCTGGGCTTCCTGTTAATTACCTTCTTTATGCTCACCACTACCATGGCAAAGCCTAAGACCATGGACCTGGTAATTCCCCGGGAGGATGGAGAGCCAATGTCGCTGCCGGCAAAGAAGGCGTTGACCGTGATACTGGGGCCCGATAACCGTATTGCCTGGTATGAAGGCATGGGCAACGATCCTGCCCAGCCGCCACAGGTGCACTACGCCAGCTATGCCAATCATGCCGGCATCCGGGATGTGATCATTGATAAAAAAGCGGCCGTGATGGACGCGTTTCATAAAAATGATTTGATGGTATTGATCAAAGCAGATAATAGGTCGAACTATAAGAACGTGGTCGATATCATGGATGAAATGCTGATCAATAAGGTAGCCCGGTACGCTGTAGTAGACATCACCTATGAAGAGGAACAATATTTCAGGTAATGCCGCCGGTCAGGGGGATCTGGCCGGTAACCTGTCAGCTTTTCTGCTGCCCATAGCGCTATTTTCGCTACCTTTATTGCTCCAAAACAATAATATAAGATATGGCAACCACCCACTCAATCCCCTCAGTGGACCTTGCAGACTTCACATCCGGAGATGCAGGGCGAAAAGCAGCATTTGTGCAGCAGTTAGGTAAGGCTTATGAAGAAGTTGGTTTTGTAGCGGTAAAGAATCATGGGATTCCTGACGAACTGATTGCTGACCTCTATAAGTACGTACAGGAATTTTTCAAGCTGTCTTTTGATACCAAACACCAATACGAGATCCCGGAACTGGCTGGCCAGCGGGGTTATACTTCGTTTGGGAAAGAGCATGCCAAGGGATACGAAGCCCCGGATCTGAAAGAGTTTTTCCAATTTGGACAAACCGTAGAAGATAACGACCCTATCGGGGCCGAATACCCGGATAATGTACAGGTGGCGGAAGTACCTGCATTTACACCTACCTTTTTCGATGCATACCGCGGATTTGAGCAATCCGGCAAATACCTGTTACAGGCCATTGCCCTGTTCCTGGGGCTGGACGAGCATTATTTCGATAATAAAATCCATAATGGTAATTCCATCCTGAGAGCCATTCACTACCCTCCTATTACCCAGGAGCCTAAATCGGCGATCAGGGCGGAACAGCATGAAGACATCAACCTGATTACCCTACTGGTGGGTGCTTCTGCCGACGGGCTGCAAATTCTTGACAAGCAGAACAACTGGGTACCGGTAACCTCACTGCCAGAACAGATTGTGGTAAATGTGGGAGACATGCTACAACGCTTAACCAACAACCGTTTGAAGTCGACCACGCACAGGGTGGTAAACCCTCCCCGGGAAATGTGGAATACTTCCCGTTACTCTATTCCCTTCTTCCTCCATCCTAAGTCAGCCATGAAGCTGGACGCACTGGAAAGCTGTGTTACAGCCAACAACCCGCTGGCTTACGAACCGATCACCGCAGGTGAATACCTGGATGAACGCTTACGTGAAATAGGTCTTAAAAAATAAGGTGCTATAAAAGTCAAAGTCCCGGCAACTCATCGTTCCGGGACTTTATAAATATCCTGCGTATAAGCAAGTCATTCTTTAATGGTTCCTCAATATGGTTATTCTTTAGGTCCGAACATCTCAGACATTGGTGGGATATTAACCAGGCTAGTATCAAAACTATCACAACGGACAAAAGGCCATATTCGTTATAATGGGGCCAATATTACAAGTATTGTGCCTTTATTATTTTTGAGGGTTACCAATATTGGCAACGTGGTTGTATTTTGTCGGGATATTTGATTACCTTATTGCTTCGTCCAATCGGAATTCACTAAAAAACACTGTGCTTCTACGTCATATTCCTTTCTTAAAAGCTGTGCTATTACATAGCATTACCGCCTATGGAGGCCCGCAGGGCCATCTGGCGATGATGATGAAAACGTTTGTGCAGCAACGTAAGGATGTTACCGAGCAAGAGTTGATGGAGTATAATGCTTTCTGTCAGTTGTTACCCGGCGCCTCCTCTTCCCAAACCCTTACCCTGATTGGCTACAAACGGGGAGGGGTGATCCTGGCCGTTATTACGCTGCTGATATGGATTTCTCCGGCCTGCCTGATCATGGGGTCCCTGAGTTTCTTGTTACAGTATTTTGGTAAGAATGCCCTTAGAACAGATATTTTCAAGTACGTACAGCCGATGGCCGTGGGTTTCCTTGCCTATGGCGGTATCCGGGCTTTTCGTATCAGCATCAACAGCCTGGCTACCGGCGCCATCATGGTGGTATCGATGTTTACCGCATTTTACCTGAAGTCGCCCTGGACCTTTCCTGCACTGATCATATTGGGTGGTATTGTATCCAATTTCAGTAATAAACGCATTCCCGGGAATGCAGAAAAGCCCCGGAAGATACAGTGGGGAAATATCTGGCTGTTTGCTTCCGTATTCATCCTGGCGGGCGTTTTATCAGAAATGGCGCGTACCCACGAATGGATTACCCGTCGTCCGTTCAACCTTTTTGAAAACTTTTATCGTTTCGGCAGCCTGGTATTTGGCGGAGGCGATATTTTGATAGCGATGATGCTGGAGCAATATGTAACCCGCGCCAAATCGCAATATCTTTCTGCGGAGGAGTTGCTGACCGGCGCCGGTATCATGCGCGCGCTCCCTGGTCCTACCTTCTCCATATCTGCTTATGTGGGCGGTATGGCCATGCGTAACCTGGGTATGGGTTACCAGTTCCTGGGCTGTATACTGGCGCCTATTGCTATTTTCCTGCCGAGCTTGCTATTGGTATTGTTCTTCTTTCCTATCTGGAACAACCTCAAGAAATATGTGGTGATTTATCGCGCCCTGGAAGGTATCAATGCCGTAGTGGTAGGGATTATGTGGGCAGCCACCTTTATCCTGTTCTTTGCGATACCGATCAACTGGTACAACCTGCTGATCATGGCCAGTACGCTGGGGTTATTATGCCTTACCAGGCTACCCTCTCCATTTATCGTACTGGCATGCCTGTTACTGGGGTGGCTGCTATGACACAGTAATATTATATTCTTTTATCTTGTTATAAAGCGTAGTTAAACCTATTTCCATCAGCTCTGCGGCCTTGGTCTTATTGCCTTTGGCGTGCGCCAGCACCCGGATAATATGTTTTTTTTCCATGTCGGCCAGCCGGAGAGATGTATGTTCTTCGGAGCTGCCCTGTTGAAAATCCAGGGGAAGCACCGGCGTATCCAGTATATCCGTATCCGTTAAAATGGCGGCCCGCTCAATTACATTACGTAATTCACGTATATTTCCTTTCCAGCTGTGCTGCTGTAGCGCCTGCAGGAAAGCTGGTGTCATACCAGTAATCCGCCTGTTTATTTTGGGCGCTATCTGTTGCAGGAACCAATTGGCCAGCAGCGGAATATCCTTACGTCGCTCATTGAGGGATGGCAGCGAAACCTGGAAGGCGGATAACCGGTAATACAGGTCGGCCCGGAAATGCCCCGCAACAATTTCCTGCTCCAGGTTACGGTTGGTGGCCGCTATGATGCGCACATTGGTTTTAGTGGGTTTAGATTCCCCCACTTTATAAAACTCCTGGCTTTCCAGCACCCGCAACATTTTCGCCTGTAATTCAATAGGCATTTCCCCTATTTCATCCAGGAAAATAGTACCCCCCCGGGCTTCCTCGAAAAATCCTTTCTTATCTTTTACTGCGCCGGTAAAGGCGCCAGCCACGTGGCCAAACAGCTCACTTTCCAGGATATCTTTTCCGAAAGCGCTGCAATTCACTGCTACAAATGGTTGTTGCTTACGTTGGCTTCCCTGGTGAATGGCGTGGGCAAATACTTCTTTACCAGCGCCGGTTTCGCCCAGCAGCATTACTGTCATATCTGAGGGTGCTACCTTTTCTGCCAGGGCAATAGCTGCACGGATTTCCGGCGAATCGCCGAGTATATTGCCAAAGCTGTACTTACCGCCTATTTTCTTCTCCAGGTCACGGATACGGAATTGCAGATGTGCCTTATCCATGGCTTTACTCACCAGCGGGAGAATACGGTTGTTGTCATCTCCCTTGGTAATATAGTCGAATGCGCCATTTTTAATGGCCTGTACGCCATCGGCAATGTTGCCGTAGGCTGTCAGTACAATCGTTTCTATTTCGGGGTATTTGGCATGTATCTGTTGCACCTGCTCTACCCCATTCCCATCGGGCAACTTTACATCGGAAAGAATAACCTGTATTTCTTCCTTCTCCAGGATTTTCATAGCCGCCCTCAGATTGGGTGCTTCGTGAAGGGTATATCCTTCCAGGGCCAGCAGCCTGCTTAACAGCTTGCGTAGCTGGTCTTCGTCATCAATGATTAAAATATGGCCTTTAGACATAGCCCTGCAAAGATAATAGTTCCTTTGCCTCCGGGAACGGGTTGTTTTGTGCAGGCATAAAATCGGCTACTGTCCTTCCATCTCCCGGATAATTTTACGCAAATCATTTTTTACCTTATTGATATCCTGCCATAGGTCACCGGTTTCGTTTAGCCGGTCCAGTGAATTGTGGATATCAAAATCACTCATGCGCAGGTCGTCATTCAACTCCTTCCAATCTATCGGCATAGACACCGTAGCACCGGGTTTGGGCCTTACCGAGTAAGGCGCCGCCACGGTTTGTCCGCGGCTGTTCTGGAGGTAATCGATGTATACCCGTTTATCCCGGGATGCTTTTGCCCGGATAACACTGGTGGTACGGGGAAGTTCGGCATTTACATGCCTGGCAATATATTCGCCGAAAAGACGGCTGGTGTCATAGCTCACTTTCGCGCCGGTGGGAATATAAATGTGCAAGCCGGTGGACCCCGAAGTTTTGCAGAAAGCCTGTACCTTAAACCGGTCTAATGCGGCTTTAATATGTACTGCCGTCTCCACTACATAACGAAAATCTATATGCTCGGGATCAAGGTCCAGCACAATGAAATCAGGGTTCTCCAGGCTGTTTAAACGCGACAGCCAGGGATTGATTTCAATACAACCCAGGTTGATCATATAAGCCAGCGATGCTTCGTTGTTGCATACCAGGTAATCCACGTCTTTACCAGTGGAACCGGAGTGCAGGGGGACGCTCTTGATCCAGTCGGGCGTTTGTTCCAGGTCCAGGTCTTTCTGGTAAAAGGAGGGTTTGTCGATGCCGTTAGGGAAGCGATGCAGCGACTCTGGCCTGTCTTTCAGGTGAGGTAGTATGTATTTAGCCACAGACAGGTAATAGTCGATCAATTGCCCCTTCGTAATTTTCTCTTTTGTCCAGTACAATTTCGACTGGTTGGTTAATGTTACCTTTTTACTGTTTAACGTAAGGATACGCTGGTTTTCAGTTGTTGTCATGGTCAACGGTTTTGCTATTTCCGGCTGTACCTCCTTTGCAGGCTTATCTTCTCTCAGCCCCAGGAAAATAGGTTGCCGCATAATTTTGTCGCTGGTCCATTCCTGGAACTTTACTTCGCATACCAGCACAGGTTTTACCCAGGTAACGGGCATATTGGTGGCAACCTTTTCCGCGAACGGGGAGGTTTTGGTAACGAGTGGCTGCAGGCGGTTGTATAGCTCGCTGATAGTAGCTTCATTGAGTCCACCTCCACAATGTCCTATATACTTCAGCTTTTTGTTTTCATAGATGCCCAATACCAGCGCACCTATTTTCTTGCGACTGCCCCGTGGGGCTGTATAACCACAGATCAGGGCTTCCTGTTCATTTACTATTTTTATTTTGAGCCACGACATGCCCCTCCTGCCCTCTTCATAGGCACTATCTGTTTTCTTGGCGATGATGCCCTCCCACTGGAGTTTCCGGGCTTTTTCAAAAAATTTAGTCCCGTTTTTCAGCGCATGTTCCGAAAAGCGAACGGTATCATCGTTGAGTGTTGACAACAGGTCTTTCAACAAACTTTTCCGTTCCAGCAGGGATAGCTGTTGCAGCTCATATCCATCGAGGTGCAGGAGATCGAACACCATGTATACGAGGTGGCCTTTACCGGTGGTGGTATAGTGTTGTAAGGTTTGAAAGTCGGCCCGGTTCTTATTATCCAGCACCATAATTTCCCCATCCAGTACGACCGTATGCGAAATTTTTTCCACGGCGGCCACTACTGGTGGATAGTCTTTTAAAAAAGATTTGTCATTCCTGGAGTATAAACTCACTTTGTTATTCTCCACTGCAGCGATAGCGCGGTAGCCATCCCACTTTGTTTCAAACAACCACTCTTCCCCATCGAAGGCTTCATTTACCAGGGTAGCCAGCATGGGTTTATAACGTTTCTTTACCGGGTGGCCGCCGGTAATTTTTTTCTGTTTGGCGGGAGCTGCAGCGGGAGCTGTTTTTGCCCGTATAACGGGTTTCTTTTTCGATGCTTGTTTCATCGCAGCTTTTTCCTTTAAGCCCTGGGCTTTTACTTTTTCCGGCGTATAGTCTTCACTGTTATACTCCGACACAGCGTATTCATCTTTGTGTTTCAGCAGCAGCCAGGCATTATCTTCTTTACCTTTCATTTTTACCAGCGCGAATTCTCCCTTTAGTTTTTTTCCCTTCATCACTATTTTCAGATCGCCGGATTTTATTTCACGGAGTGCTTCCTTGTCAAAGCTGTTACCGTTTGGATGGAGTATTTCAAAGGTGCCCTTGTCCCAGATATAGACGGTACCTGCACCGTAGTTACCGGCGGGAATAGTGCCTTCAAAATCTTTATAATCGTAAGGGTGGTCTTCCACTTCCATGGCCAGTCTTTTGTCGGCCGGGTTCATAGAAGGACCTTTGGGCACGGCCCAGCTTTTAAGCACGCCATCTACCTCCAGGCGAAAGTCGTAATGCAGCCTGGATGCATGGTGGCGTTGTACCACGAAAATATGCGAGGTGGCCTTTCCCTTCTTACCGGATTCGGGTTCGGCAGTCTTGGAGAAATTCCGTTTTTGCTTATATTTTACAAGGCTCATGAGGCGCGTTTTTTAGCGGCAGGCTTACCGAGGCTGGCCTTCAGCTGCTCAAACAAATCATCGCTCTTGGTATGTACTACGCGCATTTTCTTTACTACCGGCTTCTTGCCACTGGCTTTGGCTTTTATTATTTTGAGGAGCTCTGCTTTGTATTCATCTTTATACTGCGTGATATCAAATTTGGCGGTGTATTGTTTTACCAGTTCCATGGCCATATCTAACTCTCTTTTAGATAGTTTTACGCTGGAAGGAAGCGCCAGGTCTGCCGACGACCTTACTTCTTCTTCAAAGCGCAATTGCTGGAGCAACAGGTAATTTTCGCGGGGCCTGATTACGGCCAGGTGCTCCTGGGAGCGCAGTACAAACCGGCTCAGCCCTGCTTTACCGCTTTTTTCCAGCGATTGCTGGAGTAAGGCATATGCCTTTTCCCCTCCTTTTGCGGGCTCTACAAAGTAGGCAGATTCGAAATAGATATCATCTATATCTGTTTCTTCTACAAACGATTCTATTTCTATGATCTTATTTTTCTTGGGACTGGCTGCTTCAAAGTCTTCTTCTTCCAATACTACATATTCATCTTTATAGAGATATCCTTTCACAATCTGCTCCCAGGGCACTTCTTTGCCTGTGTTTTCATTTACACGCAGGAACCTGATATGGGCGAGTGTTTTACTGTCGAGCATATCGAGGTCTAACCGGCTGTCCTGGGTGGCGCTGTATAGTTTTATGGGAATATTTACTAACCCGAATCCTATAGATCCTGACCATATTGCACGCATAGTATAAAGGTTTTGATATGTAAAAAAGTAAACACAAATAGTACCACTATGTTAAAACATCGCGGCATAACTTTTGGTTTTTTGAGGTTAACTAAAACCTTTTCTTATGGAAAAACCAGGTGAAATGACAACTTTATCCAGGGTACTGGAAAGACTACATGAGCGCGGATTTGACCATGAACTGAAGATGAGTGATCACGGGAGGTTACAGAATACGGAAGCACAAAAAATTTATAATCCGGAAGACCTGACCATCATTAAAACATACCGCTTTGAAGGAGAATCTGACCCTTCTGATTCCTCTGTACTGTATGTGCTGGAAGATAAGGATGGAGAGAAGGGATATGTGCTGGATGCTTATGGCGCCTACAGTTCACACGAAGAAGCGGGATTTGACGAGTTTATTAAGAAAATAAAGGTAGAAGACCGGGAGGAACAGCTCCTGTTTGCATAACGGGCTTAGCCTTTAGTCTTTTATTTGGGAAATTATAAAGCAGATTACTTATTGTGCCCCTCCGCTTACGGCGGAGGGGTATTTATTTATAGCCATTCATCAACCTGTCGCAGATATTCCCCGTTGTTGCCATCACAACAAAGGCTCCCCACTTGAGGGAGCCCAGGTAACGTTCCGTTTAACATACTTTATTACTCGGCCAAAGCGGCTTCATTTACAGTAGATTCAGCTATTTCAGTAAGAAAGCTGTCTGCATTTTTTTCTTCCTGTAAAGTTTGTTCCAGTATTTTGGCTACATCGGGGTGTCCCATGGTATTGGCGAGTGTGTACAAGCTACCATAGGCGGCAATCTCATAATGTTCTATTTTCTGGGAGGATATAATAATCCCCGCATCTCTTACCGCGGAATCTTCCTCGGTGTCTCCCAGCAATTCCTGTGCTTCTGCGATCAGGCCTTCCATGGCTTCACATTTTTTTGCCCGGGCCTTTTTACCCAACAGCTCAAATACCTGCTCCAAACGGGTTACATGCCCTTTCGTTTGCTCCAGGTGGTCTCCTATGCAGTTACTCAAGTCTTCTGAGGAGGCAGCACTTTGCATTTTGGGTAATGCCTTCACCAAATTTTTTTCGGCCCAATAGATATCTTCCAACTCTTCCAGGAATAGTTCATGGAATTTTGAATGTTCCATTTTATCACTGGTATTTTTTCTGGTATTGCCGTTACCGGCGGATTTACTAGTAGGCATGGTAACAGATTTTTAATTTAAGAAAATGGTTATGTTATTGGAGATTGTTTGTCAAAGGCTTGTCCCTGCGGGTCTGCCGGTTTATATGGGTTCTCCCGCCCGGGCAATTCCTCTGGAATGGGATCCAGCTCCGGCTTATCCGGTGGTGGTTGTACCGGTGGCGGTTGTACCGGCGTAGGTTCTTCTTTTCCCGGCTGCTGTTTATCGGGTGTTCCAGGATCTGGTATTGGTTCTTTATTTCTTTCCGGTTTATTCATGGTCTTTTTTTTTGGTGAACGTAACGATATGAAAGATGGCCCAAAGTTCGTTCCAGCCATGCACAGTTTATTGGAGTATTGGCAACAGATTGGCTTAAATGCTTCACTATAAAGGGATAACGGATAATTCCACCTCAGCATTAAGTGATTGCTGCAAAAGTTTGCTGAGCTCGTAGAATTATAAACCACTCTGTGGAATATGTTGCTCAGTGGGTGATTTAAAGCCCAAAGGATATTTTAATCCCGAATTCCATGTATAAATAGTAACTTCAAATGCTTTCTCAACATCCCTTAAAGTCAGATGCATTTTTCAGTACACAAAAAGATACGACTCGGCTTTTTTATTGCATTTACGGTGATTATCGCGGCCTCGGTGTTTTCCTACCTCGTGGCTAAAAACCTGCTAGACAATGCCGGGCGACTTAATCATGCTATAGAAGTATCTAAAAGGCTGGAGGTAATTACCCGTCAACTGAAGGAAGCAGAAGCGGCTATCAGGGGCTACAATCTCACTAAAGATAGTACATTCCTGGACCCCAGTATGGCGGAACGCAGTAACAGGATTGAGAAAGAATACCAGCTGTTAAGAAAAATAACTGCCGACAACCTCGTACAGCAGCGGCATTTGGATACCCTTCGGCAGCTGCTGGCCATTAAATATCGGCAACTAAAATTAGGCGGCGAAAAATCCGCCCAGCTGAATCAACTCTCCTCGGTAAAAGAAGGCGAGCGATCTATGGACCTCATCGACAACAAAGTGAGGGATATGATCAAAATTGAGGAAAGCCTGGTACAGGAGAAATCTGAGCTGTTCCATTTTTTTGCGGTCATGTGGGTGCCCATGATCTTTATATCCTCCCTGGTAGCCATTATCATTGGCATCTATTCTTATATCACGCTTACCCGGGAGTTCAGGTTGCAACTGTATATAGAAAGCAGGATGAAGTCGTACCAACGGGATTTACAGCAGAATATTTCTCTCCTGAATAAAACCAACCAGGAACTGGAGCAATTTGCTTACGTGGCCTCACACGACCTCCAGGAGCCCCTGCGGAAGATATCAACGTTTAGCGACCGGCTTCAGATGAAATATAAAGAACAGCTGCCTCCCGATGCCAGTCAATTGATAGAGCGCATGGTATCGGCTGTTTCCCGCATGAGGGTATTGATTAATGATTTACTGATTTTTTCCCGGGCCGGGCGTATTACCCCGGAGAGTATTACCCAGGTAGATATGAACCAGTTATTACAAGAAGTGCTCAGCGACCTGGAAGTGACGCTGGAAGAGAAGAATGCCCTGGTAAAATACGACCAGCTACCGGTGATTGAAGGAAGCGACACCTCATTCCATCAGCTGTTTCAAAACCTGCTGGCCAATTCTATTAAGTTTGCCAGCCCCGACAGGCGATTGGAGATACAGATACACCACCAACTCTTAACGGGTAAAGAATCAGGTATTGTAAAAGAGAGTCAATGGGCTGATACTTTTTGCCGTATTAGCCTCGAAGATAACGGCATTGGCTTTGACCAGGCCTATGCCGAACGTATTTTCCTCATCTTTCAGCGCCTGCACGGCATTAGCGAATACACCGGAACCGGTATAGGACTGGCTATTTGTAAAAAGATTGTAGATAGTCATAACGGGGTTATCCAGGCTTATGGCATCCCTAATGAAGGCGCCACCTTCGTTGTAACGCTACCATTGAAACAAAAGCAAGCACACCCCGACCCCAAAGCCTAGCATCCTTATTGCTGGTAAATTTGTCATTCTATTGCAAACATGCTAATCTACGCCAATGAGTGAGCGCCCAATCCGAATTTTAATGATAGATGATGATGAGGACGATTTCTTCCTGGTTACACAGCTATTACAAGATATCTCCCCCGGCCAGTATGAGATCGAATGGGCGCCGTCCTATCAGAAAGGAATTGCCGCCCTTGAAAGCGATGAACATGATGTATACCTGGTCGATTATCGCCTGGGACCTAATACCGGTATTGATGTGTTGCGCCGCGTACAGGAGATGCCTAACCAGCTGCCTGTAATTATGCTTACCGGTAAAGGCGACTACCACATTGACCGGGAAGCCATGCTGGCAGGCGCCTACGACTACCTGGTAAAAGGTGAAATCACCGCCGACCTGCTGGAAAGGTCTATTCGTTACGCCCTGGACGAATACAACCATCGCCGCACAATTGAAGAAAGTGAAAAAAAATATTACGGCATCTTCGAAAAAGCCCATGATCTGATTATACTGGCGGATTGCGACAGGAATATTATTGACGCTAATCCCGCTGCATTAAAAGCATTTGGATACAGCCGGGAACAGATATTACAATTACACCTCCGGGACCTTTTCCTCTCTGTCGACGAAAGTGAATTATTTTTAAATAATATCTGTCACGACGGCAGTACCTCCAGCCTCGAATATGAATTTAAAACCGCTACCGCAAAAAAAATGATGGTACATATCAATGCGGTAATGCTGGACGAAGCAGCACAGATATTTCTCTGTGTTATACAGGACATTACGGAGAAGAAAAGAGAAGAACAGGAAAAACAACACCGGGAAAAATTTGTCATTACCGGGCGTATTGCCAGGGTGATTGCACACGAAGTAAGAAACCCGCTTACCAACATCCTGTTGGCAGTAAGCCAATTTAAGGACGAAGACCCCATTGTGGCCAGCAATGATGCTGTGCTATATACGGATATCATAGAGCGCAACTGTACACGGATTAATCAATTGATTACAGAACTGCTGCACAGCACACGGATGATAGAATTACATACGGATCCCCATGGCATTAATGAATTGATAGAAAAAGCATTATTACTGTCGCAGGACCGGTTGCAGCTCAACGACATACAGGTAGAGCGCAAGCTGGTATCTTCGGATATTATTATCAATGCAGACGAGGAAAAAGTGGTGATTGCCTTTCTTAACATCATTATCAATGCTATAGAGGCGATGGCATCAGGAAAAGGAATCCTAACGGTGACTACTACACGAACACAAGAAAACAGGGCCAGGTTACAGATTGCCGATAATGGAATCGGTATTCCGTCAGACAAGTTGGGCAGGTTGTTTGACCCGTTTTATACCAACAAAGCCAAAGGCACCGGCCTTGGCCTTACCAGCACCCAAAATATATTGCTTAATCACAAAGGAACCATCAACGTGGAGAGTGAGCCAGGTAAAGGAACCACGTTTTCCATTACAATGCCGCTTTTCGAAGGAGCAGAAAGTCTGAAGACAAATAACAAAGGTGAATAATCCGTACAGTTATTAAAACTATCAGGACCATTCACCTCTGTGATATATGTTGTGCTTAGTAGTTAATATTCAACAAGCGCAATTTATTATACAGTGTTTTGCGATCGATGTTCAGCACCTGGGCAGCTTTGGTTTTATTGTATTTCACTTCTTTCAGCACATTAATAATCTTGTTGTACTCTGCTTGCAGCGCTACTGTTTTCAGGTCGTTATCATTGGAAAGCAGGGCCAGTTCGCCGGAGATCTGCACTTCTTCCTGTGTTTGGGTAAATGCTTCTTTCATTTCAAGCGGCAATGCCGACATGGTAATATCTTCCATTTCAGGTGTTAACAGGCAGGCCCTCCTGATCACATTTTTCAGCTCACGGATATTACCTGGCCAGTTGTATTGCCTGAAACAATCCCACACTTCTGCAGAGATCTTACCACAGGATTTATCCAGTTCTCTTTCCACCTGGTTTACGAAGGCAGAAGTAAAGAGTGGCAGGTCTTCGCGACGTTCTCTCAACGGTGGAATGTAAATGGTAAACTCGTTCAGGCGGTGAAAAAGATCTTCCCTGAATTTACCCCGTTGTACAGACTCAGAGAGCTTTTCATTGGAGGCTACGATGATGCGTACATCGATGGGAATCTCTTTCAGGCTGCCTACGCGGCGAATCAATTTTTCCTGCAATACCCGGAGCAGGGCTACCTGGATATCGTAAGACAAGTTGGAAATTTCGTCGAGGAATAAGGTACCTCCCTGTGCTTGTTCGAATGCACCGATTTTGGTATTGATAGCACCGGTAAAGGAACCTTTTTCGTGGCCAAATAGTTCACTGGCGGCCAATTCTTTCGACAGGCTTCCGCAATCCAGTGCTACAAAGGGTTGCTGGTTTCTTTTGCTATGATGGTGGATCAGGTGTGCTACCGATTCCTTGCCTGTACCGGTTTCGCCAAAGATGATCACACTATAGTCGGTAGGCGCTACCAGCTTAATCTGGCGGAATAGTTCCTTGGCGCCCAGGCTTTCGCCATACACGTATTTATCATTTTTATCGCTTTGATTGCGGGAAAGCAAGGTTTCCCGCATTTCCGGTTCCGACCCTGATTCTACAGGCCTTACGGCTTGTCGTTCCTGTTCCGCTTCTTTATGCGCAAAAGCTTTATGTACCAGGTTTAAAATTTCATCGGGGTACAGTGGCTTGGAAAGATAGTCGTAGGCACCGTTTTTCACCATTTCCACGGCCACTCTTACATCAGTATAACCGGTGATAATGATAACGATCGTAGCGGGATTGATCTGGTGAATATCTTGTAGCAGCTGGGCGCCATCTGTATCTTTGAGCCGGTAATCACAAAGTACCAGGTCATAGGCTTTCTCTTTCATCATTTTCAATGCGGCGCCGCCGGTCATGGTAGTATCCACATCAAATCCATGCTTCCCGAGAAATTTACTCAGGAGGGTACAGATATTAATTTCATCATCTATAATCAGGATATTTTTCATACTTCTTTAATATGTGGTAATTGGCAACAGAATAGCTAGATAAAATTACTAATTAAAAATAAGCGGCATTTCATCAGCATTTAATATTGTCTATTAGTTCATCAACATGTTTGACGCTAAAAGGTTTAGCGAGGAAAAAAGCAGCGCCGGCATTCAACGCTGTTTGCTTTTCCATGGCATTGTCGTACGCGCTGATGGTAATAACGGGCAAGGAGGGGCATTTTTCCTTAATTATAGGCAATGCCTCCAGCCCCGAGCCATCCGGGAGGTGTATATCGAGGAAAAGGAGATCCGGCTGATGCTTAAAGATCGATTGCAATCCTTCCCCCAGTTCATGTACATACCTGACCGTATATCCATGGCGGACGAGGGTAAGCTGCAATAATCTACATATATCCGGCTCGTCATCAATAATCAGAATACTGGGATATTTCATTTTACTATCAGTTGAACCCGAGTCGGGCGGGCTCCAGGTTCTTTTGTCTCGTTGTAACATATTTATGTTTATTCCACTGTTCCATCAAAAGTCTGGCTATCAGGTAACAAACGGTAGATTCGGCGCCCTGGTTCTGGTTAATATTGTTTTTTTCCAGGCCATCATAACAACCGTAAGTTAGTGGATTATAAACGAGTTGTTTCAGATGATTATTTCCCAGGTACCAACTGAATGCCAGACGCATTCTTTCCAGGTATGAATTGTTTTTTGTGATATTATAAAATGTATTCAGTGCCAGCATCGTATAAGCCACTTCTATGGATTGTTCCCCGCCTTCCTCCAGCGGCAACCGGGTGTCGCGATGATACCAGGTTTTGTTGCTGATC
Source organism: Chitinophaga eiseniae (assembly GCF_012641265.1). Lineage (GTDB taxonomy): Bacteria > Bacteroidota > Bacteroidia > Chitinophagales > Chitinophagaceae > Chitinophaga > Chitinophaga eiseniae_A. Next base: position 285,867 of record NZ_JABAHZ010000002.1, read on the forward strand.
ACCTTCATGTGACTGTCCGTAAAGGTTTTATTGCAAAGGAAGGTAAGACTGTCTTCTGCGGTTTTACGCCAGGCATCCACTCCGGCTACATGATAAGCCATCATCATCGCTTCCGGCAATACGGCGTTGCCGTAGGTCAGTGAGGACTCATACCAATGCCAGGTATCATCTGATTCTCCCTGGTAATAGCCGTATAGTTTGGACGCCAGATTTTCCAGCAATTCCGCTGCTCTTCCACCGGATTTATATTGCAGAAAATAGTATAAACCCTTAATGATAAAAGCGATAGCTCTGGGCGACCGGATGGCTGGTATCCAGTGGAAGCATTGGCGAAACCGTGACAGCACTTCCTGGACCGTTTCAAACGGGAGGTGTTGGTGATAAGCCATGGTATATCCCAGGGCCCAAACCGCCCGGCCATTGGCATCTTCCAGGTTTACTTCCCCGTTCATGGGAGAAAAGTGGCCATGGATATCCACATAGTTCTGGAATTTCCCGGAGGGTTTCTGGCAATAGCCTATAAAATCGATGTATTTCCGGCATAATGAATTCACAAAGGTGCTGGGCCTTAATTCCGTGCTATACATACACATGGCGATGAGCGCCCGGGCATTATCATCCAGTGTGTAGCCATACTCAGGATCGGGCACATCGTGTTTGGAAAACTGGAGCATTCCAAATGCGTCTGTCATGCGATCAATATGATCGAGGTACGGAGGGGGCAGGTTAGGCAATATTTTGTCTTCTGCCAGGATCTCGCTGATGATGCCCATATGGGTAAGGGCTACATTTTCCCATATCGAGCTGCGTGTTTTTTCGATGGCCGACTGGCTCATTTGCAGGCGCAGCTCCGGGTTGCCCAGCAACTGCAATGCGGCAGACGCCAGCTGTTCCGGGTTATTAAAATCTACCAGGCAGCCCGCGCCATCTTCCAGCATTTCAGTGGCTTGTACAAAAGAGGTGGAAATAACCGCGCAACCGGCGCTCATAGCGTATACAAAAGTACCGCTTACCGCCTGGTGCGGGTCTTTAGAAGTAAACAGGTAAATATCCGTTAATGACAAGTAATCGAGCAGTGTTTTGAGGGAGAGATACGCATTGACGAATCTCACGTTATTTTCCAGGTTCAATTCTTTTACCAGCTGTTCCAGGGAATTCCGGTACGCTTCTCCTTCCCTGGCACAAACCACCGGGTGTGTTTTTCCCAGCACCAGGTAAATGGCATCGGGATATTGCTTTACAATTTCCGTCATGGCCCGGATACCTGTTTCAATGCCTTTGTTCTCGCTGAGCAGGCCAAAGGTGCTGAGCACCATTTTGCCCTCCAGCTGGTATTGTTTTTTCAGTGTGGGTATGTCCTCTACAATATATGCATGGGTACCATGTGGTATGTGCACAATTTTATCGGAGGGTACATGATATACGCGGCGCAGCAGTTCAGCCGAGGAACGGGTCATTACAATTACCTTTGCCGCCAATTCGCTGATAAGGCTTACCACCTTCATGCATTTGAGGTCGGGATAAGGTAATACGGTATGAAAGCGCACAATAAAAGGTTTGTCGAGCAAGGAGAGCATGGCCAGGAGGTTATGTCCATATTCGCCACCATATAGCCCAAATTCATGCTCAAAACATACCAGGTCTATTTTATCATTCTCATTAATCTGCTGGGCAAAATCGATACAGTTGTCAATATCAAAGGGATTAACAGTATAGCTAACCGGCGGCTGTATTACATTGGCCGCTTTGCCGGCTTCTTCAAGCGCTGCTATTTCAATCTGCAGGTTGCCAGCGAAATTTTTATTCATTGCATTTACCAGGTCCTGTGCAAACGTTGCAATACCACACTCGCGTGGTGGGTAAGAAGTGACAAAAAGCAAGGTTCTCTTCATGGTAACAATTTTTAGCTAAACCAGTTATCAAATTGCCTGTTTTCCCTTCCGGATCGGGACATTGGATGTTTCAAATATCAATCCAATGCCGTCCCTACGCGGTTACCGCCGTTTATGACTATCAGAACCGTAGAATTAATTCCACACTTTTTTCCCCGTTTTTTAGCCATTCTGGAGATAATACGATAGGGTATTTACATTTAATTAACAGTGTCTATAAACATAATTAATTACAATTGTAATATAATTCAATCATTAGCCACTTATATTTAGCACAAATGACATTATTTAACCAATATATCAGCAACAAAAATGCTCATTTGTCCATTTCAGCTTATTTTAGCTGGAGTAAGCATTCCGGGCTACCATTAAATTACACAGGTCTACCATTCCTTTTTTCATTTAAACCCAAGGCGCTATGAGAAACATTGCATGTACATTTAATGTAGATGGGGTACCTACCAAAATCAATTTGAGGAAGTTGCCAAAGCAACGCAGATTTCAGGCTATTATAGACCGCAACATCACGGAATACATTATTTCAGATGAAACCAATGAGATAGAATACTACGAGGGGCCGGTACTAAATGAATATCTTTCTACGCGAATAGCCACGCTGATCAAACAGTACTTTCCCAATGTACGGGCTATTATAAAAATTGGGGAAGATAACTATGAGGATTACGACGATTTTTAGTCGCGTTCCCGTTCCGCCCCGCGGAATAACGGGGCGGAACAAGAAAACCGGGATCAGATAAACCCTTTCTCCAGCGACAGGAATGCTTCTGAAGGATGTACCTGTTGCCATAAAATGGCATATACTGCCTGCGCTACCGGCATATAAGCGCCTATCTGTCTGTTCATTTCATACATACACTTACTTGCGTAATAACCTTCCGCCACCATATTCAGTTCCAGCTGGGCAGCCTTTACGCTGTAGCCTTTTCCGATCATATTACCGAAAGTACGGTTACGGCTATGTAACGAATAGCAGGTAACCAGCAGATCGCCCAGGTAAGCGCTGGCGCTGTAATTATGCACCATCTGGGATGTTCCGGCCACCGCCGCTTTCTGCTCTTCATATTTTTCCAGGAAGCTTTGCATTTCCCGGAAGCAGTTGGTGATTAATACACTCAGGAAGTTATCTCCATATTCCAGTCCATGGGCAATACCAGCCCCCAGGGCGTAAATATTCTTTAATACCGCTGCCAGCTGCACGCCTACCACATCTGTGTTGACGATCGTTTGCAGGAAGCTGCCGGTAAATTTGTCTGCAATTGCCTGGGTAGCTTCCAATGAAGCGCCTGAAAAAGTGAGATAAGATAATTTTTCGTTGGCCACTTCTTCTGCATGGCAAGGGCCTGTAATGGTAAAATATTGATTAGCCGGTAACTCAAACTGCTTGTAGAGGTATTGTCCAATCAGGTCATTATTGCTGGGCACCAGGCCTTTAATGGCAGATATGATTTTCTTATTGCGCAGCGCATCCGGGGGCAACAGGCTTAATACATCTTCCAGGAAAGCCGAAGGTACAGCCAGCACTAATTCATCACAGGCAGCTACCATGGCTGGCAGATCGCTACTGAGCGATAGCAGGCTGGTATCAAAGTATACAGAGGTGAGATAATGCTTATTATGATGCCGCAGCTGCATATGGCGGATAGTTTCATCATTCCTTATCCACCAATGTATAGGGTGCCCGTTGTCTGTCAGAATTTTTGCCAGTGCGGTAGCCCAGCTTCCGCTGCCAATAATGCCAATGCTCTTGCTCACGATGCTTTTTTTGTGCAATATAAGCAGAATGCGGAAAGCACAAAGCTATTGAGGCGAATGACCCGGACGGTTTTTTCCGGATCATTCGCCTCAACAAAGACGTATACGAGATATCTTATCCCTACTTACTCTGGCCTTCAAACAGCTCAGACTTAGGTACTATCTTCACTTTTTTGCCATTTTCCAGGGTCCTGGAAATCGCTGTATAAGGTGCGCTGATCACCTGGTCGCCTTCATTAATCCCTGAAAGGATCTGGATCCAGGCGTCATCCTGCACGCCTGTTTTTACCGTTACCATTTTCACTGTCCCATCTTTCTGCAATACAAACACCACTTCGTTGACTGCCACCTTGGTATTGGCGGAAGAACCGGGCGTAGTATCATCCTGCTTCTTTTTATCCTTATCCCCATGGGCATTGGATGAATCACGGGTAGATACAGCGTTGATAGGAATAGCCAGTACATTGTTGACATGCCTGGTTTGGATATTTACGCTGGCGCTCATGCCCGGGCGGAACGGAAATGTTCTGCTACCCGGCGTGATCAGGTCCTGGTAGCTTTCCGGCAGGATACGGATATGTACGATATAGCTGGTTACCTGTTCTGCGGAAGAAGCGGTGGTAACGGTAGCAGTAGCTGCACCCTTGCTGGAGCTGGCAATTTGTGTTATGATTCCTTTAAACTGGCGGTTGTTATAAGCATCTACCTCAATAATGGCGGTATCACCATATTTTACTTTCGGGATATCGTTTTCGCCTACATCTACCTGTACTTCCATGGTACTCATGTTAGCAATTCGCAGCATTTCGGTACCAGTCATTTGTGCTGTACCCACTACGCGTTCGCCTTTCTTTACGGAGAGCAGGGAAATAATTCCGCTCATAGGTGCCGAGATCGTGGTACGACCCAGGTTTTTGTTGGCTTCATTCAGATCGGCCTTGGCGCTTTGGATCGCAAATTTATTACCATTGATTTGCTGCAGGGATGCATTATAGTCGGCCTGGGTAGCCAGGTAAGTAGCTTCTGCGGTCTCAAATTCTGATCTTGAGATCACTTTCTGGCTAAGCAATTCCTTGTTCCTTTCGTATGCTGCTTTACTCTGGGCCAGTTTGGCTTTATAAGAGTTTAAAGCGGCGGAGGTGTTGGCCAGCTGGGCCTGTTGCTGACTTACGTAGGCGGCGGCTTTATCTACCATTGACCCGTAGATATCTGCGTATATGCGGGCCAGTACCTGGCCTTTTTTAACGGAATCCCCTTCCAGTACGAGGAGATCGGTAATTTCACCGGATACATCGGAGCTTACTTTTACCTCTATTTCGGGGTAAATTTTTCCGCTGGCAGTCACCACTTCAATGATATTCCTGTTGGCAGCCTTTTCAACAGCAACTTTAATCCCTTCTTCCTTACCAATCACTCCGGACGCTTTCAGTACCATGAGTAAAATAACGAGTGAACCAAGTATGCCTATGAGCCAATAAAGTGTCTTTTTCTTCATAAAGCAATTTAATTTCCCGGCATCGCTACAGTGATATTTTCTGATCCCTGTAGAATTCCAGTAACTTCATTTTAAATATATAATCGTATTGCGCGGTTACTTTATCTACCTGTGCTTTGTACAATTTACTTTGTGTTGTAATATAGTCAATGGTGTTCATCAGCCCGAGATTGAACCGTTTGGTAGCAAAATCGTAAGCTTTCTGTGCGGCCATCACCCCGGTAACAGAGGCGTTAAATTTCTGTAAGGCAGCTACTGCATTGGCATGCGCCGTATAGATGTCCTGTTTCAGCTTCTGGTGATCCAGGTCACGGGTCAGTTCCAGGTTATACACATTCGCTTTTGCTTTAGCCACGTTGGTACGCTGCTGCCAGCCATTGAAAATCGGAACATTCAGGGTTAATCCTATTGATTTCCTATAGGTATTATCAATCTGGTCTTTAAACGGAAACAACTTCCCGGTCTGATCGTAATAGTTGTTTGCGTAAGTGGTATATAACGTACCTCCCAGGCTGAGACTAGGATACAATTGTGATTTGGTGGCCTGATATGCCTTCGCTGCGCTGTGGATTTTCAGTTCATCTGCTTTTACCAGCGGGTAGGTGGTTAAAGCCGCACTATACACCATTTCTGGCGCCATTTCCTGCAGGGGAGCCAGTGGCAAAGATGTAATATTTTCTGGTACTTCCGGTTCAAACGGAATCTCGAACCCAAGATTAAGATAGGCCTTGATCTGGAGTATCGAAAGGATCACGTTATTCTGGGCGGTTACCAGGTTGGTACTGTCCTGCGCCAGCTGGGCTTCCAGGTCGGCCTGATTACTTTCCGGAACAGAGCCGGCAATCACGAGTTTCTTCGTATTTCCCAGGTTAGAGTTGGTGAGCTTTACGTTTTCCTCGTTAACTTTTACCGTCTGGATATTCAATAAAATTTGGAGGAAGGCCGTAGCCACGTTGAAGGCGGCATCATTCCTGGCTTTTTCCAGCAGGAAACTATTGGCCTGTACATCCAACCGGTTGGCGGCAATCGTTCTTTGCTGGTAAAACCAGCTAAAAAGGTTGCTTTGCATGTTCAGGCTTCCACTACCGGAGAACACTGTCTGGTTTACGTACTGGTTATTTCCCAAACTAGGGGTCCTACCATCTGAGTATCCTCCCTGTGCCTGTCCGCTAAAGCCGGGGATCATTTGTAACCGGCTTTGTTGCAAGGTAAGGTCGGATAAACGCTTTTGTACCTCCTGCTGTTTAATAGTCAGGTTGTGTTGCAGGGCATAATCCACACAGCGTTGTAAACTCCACGTATCCTGTGCTACAGCGGCTGATATGTTAGCAAACAATAAGATCAGGATTGCTCCTGCTATTCGGGATGTTCTCATAACATTCCAAAAATATAATAATTGTGAGATTACTATTCCACCCTTCTTGATAGAAGGTAAAAATTTAGTAGGTATGGCTGTATACCTGACTAATTGAGTGTACAACATAGTCTTTTTTTTACATAATTCTTAAAAGCCGCCGGTTTATGGCAAAATATTGCCATCCCTGAGCTGGATAATGCGGTTGCCGTAGGTGGCGTTCACATCGGAATGGGTTACCTGTACGATCGTGATTTTATCCTGTTCATTCAGGTGTTTGAACAGTTGCATAATCACCTTTGCCTGGTCGGAATGCAGGTTGCCGGTAGGCTCGTCGGCCAGGATCACCCGGGGTTCGGCTACTATAGCCCTGGCAATACCCACCAGCTGTTGCTGCCCGCCAGACAATTGATTGGGGAACAGGTCTTTCTTAGCTACCATATTAAAACGATCCAGTACGTCTGCTACCCGGCTCTTTCTCTCAGAAGAGGGTATGTTTTTATATAGTAATGGGGTTTCAATGTTTTCATATACAGTTAATTCATCGATGAGATGATAAGCCTGGAAAACAAACCCGATAGCACCACGGTGCAACTGGGTCCGTTTCTTCTCATTCATCTTATCTACCCTTTCGCCTTCAAAGAGGTACTGTCCTTCGGAAGGTTCTTCCAGCAATCCCAGGATATGCAGCAATGTAGATTTTCCAGAACCGGAAGGCCCCATGATAGACACAAACTCTCCTTCGTTAATAGTGAGGTCAACATCTTTCAAAATATAATTCTTTCCGAATCCTACCGGGTAATGCCTGGAAATTTTCTGCAATTGTATCATGATCAGTTAATTTTTAGATAAATATTGATATTGCTGCATTTCGGCAAAGCAATATAATTAAAAGTAATGGCCTGGTTTTATTCGGATCGTAAACTTTTTACCGGGTTGGCCAGCGCAGCTCTTACCGACTGCAAACTTACCGTCAGCAACGCAATGGCGATAGCCAGCACTCCTGCCAACAGGAAAGTCCATACACTCAGTGCAGCATGATAAGCAAATGCTTCCAGCCAGTGATGCATAGCATACCAGGCCAATGGCGCCGCTATACAAAGCGCCCATAATACCAGCCTGATAAAATCTTTCGACAACAGCATTACTACGCTACCCGCGGAAGCACCCAATACTTTACGAATACCCACTTCGCGGGTACGTTGTTCGGCTGTAAATGCCGCCAGCCCCAATAATCCCATACAAGACACCAGTATTACTATAGTGGAAAATGTACGCAATATGTTGCTGGTGCTAAATTCCGCTTTATACAACCGGTTAAAGTCTTCGTCCATAAAGTGATATTCGAAAGGGATTCCCGACTGATACTGATTCCACAGGCTTTCTATCGCAGCAACTACCTGCTGATTATTGCCGCCGGAGGTTTTCAGCAATACCTGTCCAAAGTAATTATACTCAGGAAAAACAATAATCGGCGCTATTTTGTCCTTCATGGAAGCAAAATGGAAGTCTTTCATTACTCCCTTTACGGTACCCTCCCGGCCATTTAATGAGAGGCGCTTACCTACAGCTTCATCTGGCTTGAGCCCCAGCTTGTAAACAGCCGTTTCATTCAGGAAGAAGTGATTAGTTTTCGCGCTGTCTGTTCTTAAAACATCCTGTATATCTGCATTCGTCAGATCTGCGCCAGCTACCAGCCTGATACCCATGGTGCGCAGATAATCCTTCTCCACAGGGATCGCGGTAATATTCATGCTGTAATCTGCCGGCTTACCCTCAAACGCGGAAATCGAATACCCACCCCCCACCGCCACCGGTGAATCATAGGAGGCGCTTACCTCCTTAATACCTGTTTGTTGTAATAACCTGCTCTTAAACAAGGTCAGCTGGTCAGGAGTAAAACCAGCGCCAGGTAATACCAGCACCTGTGCTCTATCCAGCCCCAATTTCTTATGCTGAATATAATGAAGCTGCTGTCCCACTACCAACGTACAGATGATAAAGAAAACAGAAGCGGCAAATTGAAATACCACCAGCGTTTTGCGGATATTTCCTCCTTTTGCAAACATAATCCTACCCTTTAGTACCTGCACCGGACGAAAACCGGAAAGGAATAATGCCGGGTAAGTACCTGCCAGAAAAGTAGTGCCCATAAACACAGCTCCCAGCAAAACATACAGCGTATACCCATTCGTAAAGCGCAATGCGCCTCCTGTCATGTTATTGAAATACGGCAGCAATACCGCCGCCAGCAAAATCCCCACGCCCATCGCACAAAAGGTGATCAGGCAGGACTCCGCAATAAACTGCCAGAATAATTGCATCCGTATGGCCCCCAGCGCCTTGCGCACACCTATTTCCAGGCTGCGGTCGGCCGAACGGGCCGTTGCCAGGTTCATAAAGTTGATACAGGCTATCAATAACAGTAAGATCGATACTACGGTGAGGATGTAGTTGTAGCGGATATCTCCTCCAGGTTCGATGGAATTGTCTGCGATGGAATGCAGGTGAATAGCCGGCACAGATTCTGGCACAAAATCAAGGGTAGCACCACTTCTTGTCTGTCCTTTCATCATCTCCTGTATAAAGTTGGCCAGTCTTTTATGTAGCCCAGCTGCAGTGGCTTTATCTGTTAACTGTACATAGGTGAAATAGTTAGGCGCATTCCAGCTGTCCTTTTTCCCCATGGAGGCATAACTGGCCACAAAATCGTACTTCAGGTGCGTATTAGACGGAGGATCAACAGATACGCCGGTAACCTGGTAACTTTTCCCGTTATTAATGGTCAGCGTTCTACCTACTACATCCGTGGTTCCGAAATATTTCCGGGCCATAGTAGCAGTCAATACTACCATATTAGGCCCGTTTAATGCAGTAGCTGTGTTTCCCGATAGCAACGGGAAAGAAAACATCTGGAAAAAAGCAGGATCAGCATAAATGAACTTCTTTTCATTCACGGCTTTATCCCCTACCTTCACTGTAGTAGCCTCCAGGTATACCCTCGACATATACTTTACTTCGGGAAAGTCTTTCATCACCGGGCCCAGTCCACTGGGATTCATGGCCGTGTGGGTAACTGGCTGATCTCTTTCGCCATAGTCGAGCCTGATGCGGTATAGTTCATTGGCGTGGGTATGAAATTGGTCGTAGGTCCATTCATTCTGCAGATAAAGGGTGAGCAATATAAAGCTGGCAATGCCCGCCGCCAAACCAAATACATTAATAGCAGTATATAGCTTACGCCTTCCCAGATTTCTCAATGCCGTTTTCAGATAGTTGCGCCACATCATGTTATGTTCGTTGATAGATGAATGATTAATTACTACTAAGACTTTTTACCGGGTTGGCCAACGCTGCTTTTACGGACTGCATACTTACCGTGATAAATGCAATACACACCGCCAGTAAGCCTGTCAGCACAAATACCCACCATTGAATATTGATATGAAACTGGAAACGTTCCAGCCAGCGGTCCATGAAATACCAGGCAGCCGGCGCGGCAATCAAAACAGCGATCAAAACAAGCCGGAGGAAATCTTTCGATAATAACAACACTATACCGCTTACAGAAGCCCCCAACACTTTACGGATCCCGATTTCCTTTTGACGTTGGGTCATCACCATTACCGCAATGGCAAATAGTCCCATGCAGGAGATAATAACTGCCAGCACTGCGCCGGTCATAAATATGCGGGAGAAGCGCTGCTCCTGCCGGTACATACGCTGGGTATTTTCATCCAGGAAGGAAGCCGCATTTTCTGCCAACGGGTTAATATCTTTCCAGACAGCGCTTATCTTATTGATAGCGCTAACAGAATTAGGGGTTTCTACTTTTACAAAAATATAATTCAACGCCGTGGGCTCATTAATAATCATTACCAGTGGCTCTATTCCTTTGCGCAGCGATTCATAATGGTAATCTTTTACTACCCCGATCACATGCAGGGGCTTGCCTTCATCCATAGAAAACTGAGTCCCTACCGGATCTGCAACATCCAGCAGCTTAGCCATTTTTTCATTGATTACTACTGCGGTACTATCAGTACCATAGTCTCTTGAAAAATCGCGCCCCGACAACATCTTCAAATCCAGTGTTTTAATATAATCATAGTCCACTACCAGGCATTGCGTAGTAATCTGTTTATTCTGGTATTCGAAACCGCGGGTCCAGTTACCAGACGAGCCATCTTTTCCCATTCCCAGGTTGAGCATACCGGCTGTAACACTTTTAACCTCCGGCACCTCTGCCAGGCGGCTTCGCATAGCGGCTATATTTGCCGGAGTGGCGTTATCCAGCGGAACACTGATGACCTGCGTGGCATTATAGCCCAACGGAGCAGACTGTATGAAATTCAGTTGTTGCCATATAATAGAAGTACAACTGATAAGCACTACAGCCACCACAAACTGGATGATGATAAGGCCATTGCGCAGCGCACTGCTCTTTCCCATTCCCAGCTTACCTTTCAGCACTTCTACAATATTGAGCCGCGCTACCTTCCAGGCAGGTAATCCTCCGGCCAGTAAGGTAACCAGGAAGAAGCCAGCCAGTACGCCCAGCAGTACCCAAATATTCCTGAAAATATGTAGAGAGATATTATGCCCAAAAGTCCTGTTGTAATAAGGAAGTAATACCAGCATCATTCCTATACTCAGTACAAATGCAAAGCAACATAGCAGGAAAGACTCTGCCCAGAACTGCAGCAGCAGCTGACGGTCCATGGCGCCGAGAGATTTGCGCAATCCAATTTCTCCACTACGCCCAAAGGAACGGGCTATAGAAAGATTGATGAAGTTGATGCCGGCAATGGCGATAATGAGTACAGCCAGGATAATCATCAGCCAGGGATAAAATGTATTCAATCCGCTGTAAAAACTGCTGCGTTCATCCAGGTGAAAGTCCTTCATGGACAATGCTTTCATAAAAAACACATCCTGTCCTTTAGCGCCGGCGCCTCCTTTTTGCATATCTTCTATCCTCCCCTTATAATATTTATGCAACAGGGGTACAATATTTTTTTCCAGGGAAGCCTTGCTAACACCAGGTTCCAGTTGAACAAACAGTGGAAAATTAGAAGAGTTCCAATCGCTTTTATAGGTAGCGTAATCCGGTTCATTTTCAAACCGGGTGAGCAATTCGAAGCTTATACCTGAGTTATCGGGCAAATTAGCCGCTACCGCGCTTACAATGAAAGGCTGCCATTTACCGGAGAGGTTCAGTTCAATAGTTTTACCGATGGGGTCTTCCTGTTTAAATATAGCAGCAGCGGAGTTTTCCGTGAGTACTACTTCATTAAGCTGTTGAAGCGCCGTTTGTTTATTGCCTTTTACCAGCGGGAAAGTAAACATCTGGAGGAAACTGGCATTTACCTTCTCTGTATCAAGATAAAAATGTTTATTCCCATATCTCACCGGTAGGCTATATCCCGCCATAAAGGTAACAGCTTTTACACCGGGTATCTCTTTCTGGATGGCTGCAGACAATGGCACTGATATACTGGAGCTTTTTCTTATGGTTCCGCCATTATTTTCTTCGCTCACGATCTGGTAGATATGATCACTGTTCTCATGAAAATTATCGAAAGTCCATTCCCGGTAGGCGGTAACCGATAACAGCAAAGCCGCGCAGAGCGCTGTACTCATGCCTGCAATATTAACTGCTGCAAACACTTTCTGTTTACGCAAATTCCTCCAGGCGATTTTTAAATAACTAATTAACATGCTGGTATCTTTAAAAATGAATAAAAAGAGCAGGGTGCGTAGACACGCTCTCTGATTTGCTGTTCACTTGTTATTCTCTTTTTAATGATATTACCGGGTTACTGATGGCTGCCTTTAGCGTTTGTATGCCAATAGCAGCCAGCGCGGCTCCGGCCACAATAAAGGCCGGCAGCACAAACATCCATGGCTGCATATCGACGCGGTAAGCAAATTGCTGCAGCCATTGCTGCATCAGGTACCATGCCACCGGTGCGGCCATTACCAGCGATATCAAAATTAACTTTATAAAATCTTTTGACAATAGTGTAGTGATTTGTGTTACACTAGCCCCCAACACTTTACGGATACCAATTTCACGCATACGCTGTTCTGTTGAAAATGCCGCCAGCCCCAGTAGTCCCAGCGCAGCTATTAGTATCGTTAATACTGTAAAGCCACCGAAGATAGTGGACAAATGGTCTTCTGCAGTATACATGCGCCCAAATTCATCATCTAGGAAACTATATTGAAACGGCGTTTGTGCGTCGTAGTGAGCATATATCTCCTTTATCTGCTGTACCAGGGCCGGTATATTTTGCCGGGCAGCCACCTTTACATACAAGCAACCGGGACCTCCTGCACCCCATTTGGGCGAATCGCTTTTACATACCGCCAATGCCAATGGGGACATCGCCTCATGCAGCGATTTGAAGTGGAAGTTCTTTATAATACCTATTACTTCCACTTTCCGGTTTCCCATATTTAAAGTTTTACCTATGGGAGATGGGGTGAGATTGAAGTCTTCCGCTGCTTTTTCATTCAGGACAATCGTTCCATCCACGCCCAGCTGGTTCATATCTGCCGGCGGAGTTTTCCATTGGAGGCCTGCTAACCTGATCAATGATTCATCCACCTCTAACTGTGGCAGGCCCCTGGGCGGGCGCCCCTCGTCGCCGCCTACAAACCAGATGCTGTACATACCGCTGTAAAAGGAATAACGGACAGTACCCGTTTGTGATACTCCTTTGAGGCCACCTACCTGCTGACGATAAGCCTGGTAATGCGTGCCTATAGAGCTACGGAATGGTAACACCAGTACATTTTCTTTATCAATACCCGTAGCAGTATGCCGGAAGAAATATAGTTGCCGGTTAATCACTACACTACAGATAATCAATGCAGCCGCGGTACCAAATTGCAACACCGTCAGTACTTTCCGTACCTTTCCACCGCCGCTCACCGGGCTCATTTTGCCGGACAATACAGTGATAGGATTATAACGGGAGAGCACAAACGAAGGGTAACTACCGGCTGCCACGATGGTGATAAGTAACAGCACCGCATATATTGTTATCACCATGGGATGATAGAGGAAACTGCTGTCTATCTTCAGCTCCAGCAGGTTGAAAAACCAGTTACGCAACAATAAGTATAATCCTATTCCGAGTATAAAGGCCAGGATAGCATACAAAGCAGATTCCACATAAAATTGGCGGGCAATACCTTTGTGATCTGCGCCCATCACTTTTCTCACCCCTATTTCCTTCGCTCTTACCGTGGCCCTGGCGGTAGATAAGCTCATGTAGTTGATAAGTGCCATCAGCAATATCAGCGCCGCTACCAGCGGAAATAACTTCAGATATCGGAGTGTGCTCCCATCGCCGAAATAGCTTTCCTGGTGTTTATCTGTCAATGGTGTCAACACCGCACGCCCAGGCTCTCTCTTCGATGCCGAAAGCTGGTCAATATGCTGTGCCACGGCTGGTACATTGGCTGCATCATCCAGTTTCAGGTACAGGCGGAAAGATCCGCCAAAAGTTTCCTGTTGAGTAACCGCCGGGCGTGTTTCCTGCATCCCTGCCGCACTGGCATTCGACAAAAGAAAATCTGCCTTAATGCTGGAATTGGATGGCGCATCCGCCATTACACCAGATACTACAAAAATATATTGATCATTATAACGTAACTGTTTGCCCACGGCGTCCTCATTCCCAAAGTATTTCTTTGCCATGGAAGCGGAAATAACCGCTGTGAAAGGTTGCTGAAGCACCGTTGCCGTGTCGCCCTCCAATAAAACAAAAGAGAAAAAACTAAAATAATTGGCATCTGTAAACCAAATAGCAGCTTCCTCATCGCGGATAGCAGGATTGCCTATATTCTGTATCAACGCCGGTTCGGACGACAATTTCCCCATACGCACAAAACTGGTTACAGCTGCATCCTGGTTCGCGATAGCTGGTCCGGTAGCGTAGTTAAAGCAGTCCAACTGTAAAGTGTCGTGCTCCATTTTCATCCGCTGTACCAGCGAGAAGATACGGGAACTGTCTTTATGAAAACGATCATAACTCAATTCATGCGCCACATACAACATAATCAGCATGCACACACAAAGCCCCGCTGCCAGCCCACCAATATTGATGATACTATACAGCTTTCGCTTGCAGATATTACGCCATGTCAGTTTTATGTAGTTGAATAATAGCATACACGTTAATCGTTTCTCAGGTTATCTGCCGGGTTGATGCCTACTGCCCGCCAGGTTTGTGAAAAAATAGTGATCAGTGCCAGCAATGCGAGCGCCAGGAAGCCTCCCAACATTGGGAGGATACCTATACTTACCCGGTAGGCGAATATCTGCAGGAAGAACATACTTCCCAGGTATCCTATGGGTAAGGCAATACAGCCGGCAATGATAATCAACCGCACATAGTTTTTAGACAACAGCAGCAGCAAGCCGGGTGCAGTAGCCCCCAACACTTTGCGAATACTGATTTCCTTCCTGCGGGTAAAAGAGGTATATGCTACTATGCCCAATAATCCCAGGGCGGAAATAAGGGTGGAAATAAATACCAGGAAGCCCAACATGGATATTACCTCCTGTCCATTGCGACTGGCCAGTTGCTCATCCATCCATTCTGCCGAAAATGTTTCGCCCGGATGCAGCTCCTGCCATACACTTTTAACACCTGCTATTTCCTGTTCCTTGTCTCCCGCTACCATAGCCATTTGCAGCTGGTTAAATTCTGCTGGCCGAAACCGGAGCGCCATGGGGCCTATATTCACTTCCATAGGCTGGTAGTTGAAATCCTGTACCACCCCTATGATATTCATAGCGGTTGAATCGTTCATCCACAATGTTTTACCGATAGCATCAGCGGAAGATTTAATACCCATTACCTGCAATGCCCGTTCATTCACAATCAGGTACTGCTCCCGGTCCCTGGAAGCAGCCGCCGGGAAAGTAGTACCGGCCACCAGTTTCAGGCGCATTACCTTAATAAAATCGGCATCTGCGGCGTAGTATCCAAACTGAATTTTATCCTTGCTTTCATTAGTTCTCAGCTCAAAGAAGCGGCAGTGGCGGGGCATTCCCAGGGTGCCGGAGCTGGCCGTAACCATACCCACTCCCTTTAATTGCTCCATCCGCTCCTTCATCCGTTGGAAGTCTACATCTGCCAATGGTACATTCAATATGTCCTTCCTGTAGAAGCCCATATCCATCGTAGCCTTATAGCTGAACTGACGGTACACGGTTACCAGGAAAAGCATGGCCGCAATGGATAAGGTAAACTGAACCACTATCAGGGACTTCCTCAAGCCAAGGCCACCAAACAATTTAATATCTACCAGGTTCTTGAGCACTTTTGCCGGCTGGAAAGCTGATAATGCCCAGGCAGGAATAATTCCCGCTACAGCACCCGTAACGATACTTAACGCCAGGAACCAGAGCAGCAGGCGCCAATCCAAAAGGTTTACATCCGGTACCGGTAAAGCATCGAAATGAGTGGATTGCATTACCAGCAACAGGAAAACAGCCAGGATAAGCGACAATAAGCACATGAATACAGATTCCACAATAAACTGTATAAAGATCTGCCAGCGATGGGCGCCGTTTACTTTACGTACCCCTACTTCCTTTGCCCGTTGTAAGGAACGTACAATGGATAAATTTGTATAGTTAAAGCAGGCGCAGATCAATAATCCAAGTGCTACACCTACTTCTGCCAGCATTTTAGTCCATGGAGGCCCGGCGCCGAAGTCATCATACAGGCCACGTGAAGGCGTAATCTTCGATAAGGCCTGCGGCTCAAAAAACAGGCTTCCCTGGCCTTTACGAGGCATATCATCGTAGCGATGGCCTATATCCGCAATGGCAGCGTCCAATACCGACCGGCCTTCTCCCGGGCGCATTTTCACATAAGTGTAACTGCCCTGTATAATATCCCAGTTTTGCGTACGGCCTTCCAGCGCTTTGGACTGTTCCAGCCCCGGAACAGAAGACAAGGAGCCAAATGCGTCGAAATCAATATGGGAAAGCGAAGGTGCAGGTTGCAACACACCGCTCACAATATAGCTTCCCAGCTTATCAAACCGGATTACTTTGCCGATAGGATCTGCAGTACCAAAAAAGCGCTGTGCGGTTTCTGCACTCAACACAATGCTATTGGGCGCCGAAAGCGCCGTTGCCGGATTGCCCGCCGCCAGTTTAAAACCAAACACACTAAAAAAAGCAGGCGAAGTAAATGCCCCCCTGATATCCAGCTTCTTTTGATCTGTTTGGCCCTCTCCAAAAAGAGCATTGTAGATGGGAACGGTTTGTTCAATGCCTGTATAATTGTTTTTCAGCGCTTCCGCCATGGGCAATGGCGTACTGGCCATATGGAATTTACGGCCATCCGGGGTTACCACCCTGGTAGTTACCCGCCAGATACGGGATATATCAGGATGAAAATTATCGTAAGACAGGTTGGTCCGTGTAGATATCAATACAATCAGGCATACGGCCATACTTACTGCCAGCCCGGCAATATTGATGAAGGTAAATAACCGCTGTTTCTTCAGGTTCCGTAATGTGATAATGATATAACGCTTAAACATATACGCTCAATTATTCTGCCTTTAAAGAATGTACAGGATTAGCCAATGCCGCTTTCACCGATTGATAACTTACCGTTACCATGGCGATCAATATAGCCACTACACCAGCCGCAATAAAAATCCAGGCCGACAAATCCGTATGATAAGCGAACCCTGATAACCAGTTATTCATCAGGTACCAGCTCACCGGCGCGGCCAACAAAATGCCTAACAATACGGGTAACAGGAATTCCCGGGAAAGCAAGGTGGTCACACTCATGATGGATGCCCCTAATACCTTGCGGATACCAATCTCTTTCTTACGCTGCTCTGCAGTGAAAACGGACAACCCAAACAAACCAATGCAGGAAATTAATACCGCCACGATAGCAAATATCTGCGCGAGCTTTTGCAGCATGGTTTCTGACCGATACATATTGTCGAATGCTTCATCCATGAAATGATATTCTACCGGGTAACCAGGATTCATCCTGTCAAAGATCTTTTCTATCGATGCTACCTGCGCGGTCACATCTCCCTTGGCTAACCTTACCATCAGAAAGCTATTAACAGGCGTCAGCATCATCACCAGTGGCTTAATATTCTCGTGCATAGAACTGAAATGAAAATCCTTCACTACGCCTATAATCTTTCCATCACCATTCCAGAAGGAAATTTTTCTGCCTATTGGATTGGTCATATTCATAATACGGGCAGCAGTTTCATTGATAACGTAGGTGCCGCTGTCGGTCGGAAAATCTTTCGAGAAAAACCGGCCTTCTTTCATACTCATTCCCATGGTAGCCAGGTAATCATATCCTACCTGGAGCGGTGCGGTACCCAGTACCAGCTTCTCAGGTTTACCTTCCCAATCCAGGTCGGCGCTGGTTCCACCAATGGTAATGGGCAACGAACTACTATAAGTAAATGCCTTTACCTGGGGTAATTGCGCCAGCGACTGTTCAATCACTTTTTGTTTACCCAGGAAACTGTCTTCCAATGGTACATACAAAATATTTTCCCGTGCTACGCCTATATTACGATGGTAGATGTACCGCATCTGGTTATAAATAACGAGGCTACTCACAATGAATATAAAGGAGAGCACAAACTGCAGTACCACCAGGTTTTTACGGAACAGCGCAGCGCCGCCACCGGTACTTACATCACCCTTCAGCACTTTTACCGGTAAAAACCGGGATAAAACAAAGGCAGGATAGCTACCGGCCAGCAAACCAGTTACTACAATTACCGATAACAATAACAACATGTATCTGCCGGTTACCGGTAGGGTAAACGAGATATGTTTACCCGTAAAGTTATTGAAGACAGGCATCAGCAGCCATACCACCACTGCTGCCGAAAAGGCCGCAATAACACACATGAGTATAGCTTCGCCGGTAAACTGCAGGATCAGGGAAATCCGGGTAGCGCCCATAGATTTACGCACCCCTACTTCGCGGGCCCGTTTAGACGCCTGCGCAGTAGAAAGATTCATAAAATTAATACAGGCAATAGCCAATACTATCAACGCGGTAATCAAGAACAGGCGCACATATTCGATACGTCCGCCGCTTACTTTTCCATTGTCGTATTTACCATACAGGTAAGTATCTTCAAAAGATTGTAACCAAACCTGGTTGGTATTATCTTTATTTTTGCTTCTATAGTACTGCTGCATCTTCGCCGTTAGCGGAGCTACATCAGTTCCGGGTTTCAGCACCATATAATTGTTAATAGAATGACTGCCAGGCTTCAGCAGCCAGGGATTTGCCTGTATAGTTAATGCCATCGGCATCACATAATCGAATCGAATGGAAGAATTAGTCGGCGCATCTTTAGCTACGCCGGTAACCTGTAAACTCCGGCCATCTTCGAGGGAAATCATTTTCCCTACGGGGTCCTCGTTAGTAAAATATCGGCCGGCAACAGCTTCCGAAATCACGATAGCATTGGGTTGGGAAAGCACCGTACGTTTATCTCCCGACACCAGCGGAAAATCAAATTCTGTAAACAGGTTCCCAGTGGCATATATCACGTGCTTTCCCTGTACTTTGTTTGTACCTGTTCTGTACAACAGGTTATCGTATGATTCCCTTACCTGTACATTAGCTGCTATTTCGGGAAACGTATGACTCAGGTCATCTCCCAGCACAACCGGCGTAGTGGTGAGGGTGCGAACGCCTCCCCAGTCGGCATTCACCGCCAGTAAATAAATATCCTTCCCCTTCTTGTGAAACTTGTCGAAGCTATATTCATCCAGCACCCAGCAAAGCAGAAACATACTTACCGCCATACCAAAGGCCAGCCCCGCAATATTGAGGGCGGCAAAAAACCGGCTTCTTGTCAGGTTTCTCCAGGCTATGCGGAAATAGTTTCTAATCATGATTATTCAGATCTAAGTGATTTTACAGGATTCATTAAAGCTGCGCTTACTGATTGCAGGCTCACGGTACACCAGGCAATCAATATCACTGTAATGGCCGTGCAGGCAAACACCCACCATTCCAGGTGTATCCTGAAGGCAAAATGCTGCAGCCATTTTTCCATACCATACCAGGCAATGGGTGAGGCAATGCAGATACCGATTAATACCAGTGTGAGAAAATCTTTCGATAACAACAGGGAGATATTGGCCACTGAGGCACCCAATACTTTTCGTATACCAATTTCTTTGGTGCGCTGGCGGGAAATAAGCATGGATAAACCCAGTAAACCCATACAGGCAATGAAAATAGCCAGTCCCGAAAAAATTCCGAACAGCTTTCCCAGTACACGCTCGCTGGTATATTGTGCCTGTATGTCTTTTTCAACAAAAGTATAGTTTAAGGGTTCGTCAGGGATCATACTGCTCCATACTTCGTCTACATGTTTGAGCACGGCCTGTTGGTCGCCAGGGGCCAGGCGGAGAGTAATAATAGGAGACTCCGTTGTTTTCACCAGGTAAATAATGGGGTCTACCGGGGTACGCAGGTTGCGGAAATTAAAATCCTCCACCACTCCTACTATAGCGCCATGCCGCGACATATAACCGGGCCTCCATTCAATTCTTTTACCAACAGCATCACCTTTAAATCCCAGCTGCCGGGCAGCAGCCATATTTATAATAAAAGCATCGGTGGAATCTGTAGCCATGGCCGGGTTAAAATCGCGGCCAGCCGCCAGCTTTATACCGGTAGTTTTAAGGAGATCAAAATCAGACTGGATGATACCAGCTACAAAAGCCTCTTTGTCGTTGCCTCCTTCATGCACAACCGGGTTATTGTTAAATACGCCGTTACCCATAAGGATATTATGCCTGGAAGCTGCCTGTACTCCAGACAATCGTAGAAAGGATGATTTCAGCAGGTCAGCTTTAGATAAATCTGTATCCGACAAGTATACATTCACGAGTTGCTCCTTATCAAAGCCCAGGTTCTTCTTCTGCCAGAAACGCAACTGCGAGTATACCACTACCGTGGCTATAATCAGGGCTACCGCAATGGCGAACTGTGCCACCACCAGGCCCCTTCTGACTAATATCCTGGATCCGGAGGCAATGAAATTTCCTTTCAGTACTTTCACCGGGATAAGGCCCGACAGGTACAACGCCGGATAGCTGCCGGCAATCAAACCTACTACCAGTACCAGCAACACCAGGGCTATATATAATACAGAATCGGTTGCATTGAACAACGACAGGCTTTTACCGGTAACGCTGTTAAAGATGGGCATCAGCATTGCCGCTGCCAGCAATGCCAACAGGAAGGATATAGCTGTAATCAGCAATGATTCGGTGAGAAATTGATAAATAAGACTCCTCCTTTCTGCACCCAGTGCCTTGCGTAATCCTACTTCCCTGGCTCTTTCATGCGCGCGGGCAGTAGTCAGGTTCATAAAGTTGATGCAGGCAATTAACACCAGGAAAGCAGCAATAACAATATATAACCAGATCAGCGGCGTTTCGTCCACAATTCCCTTATCGCCACGTGGGTGCAGATGTACGTTTTTCAAGGGTTGTAAGTGCAGGGAAAATTTAATTCCTTTTCTGGCAAGTAAACCACTGAGGTAGTGGTTTACAAAGTCTTTCAACTCAGGCGCCAGCTTAGCAGGATCCGTATGATCCGCCAGCTGTACATAGGTAACAGTATTGCTGAACATAAACCATTGATGCTCTATGTCGTCATTCGCCTTATTCGATTCTGCTACCAGGGTAGCAAACGACATCACCATGCCCATTTTCAGATCGGTATTGTCGGGCATATCTTTCGCCACACCAGTAACCGTACAAACGAAATTAGCCACCTTCATGGGTTTGCCCATAGGCGACTCATTTCCAAAGTACTTCCTGGCAGCCGATTGGGTGAGTACAATACTATAAGGTTCTTTCAGTACAGTAGCCGCATTGCCCTCTATCAAAGGATAGTTAAAAACCTGGAAAAAACCTGCATCCGCATAGCCTGCATTCTCATCCCAGATCTTCTTATCTCCAACGGTAACCAATAAACTTCCAGGAGCATTAATACGCACGGCCTCCCTGATGCTACTGATATCTTTTTTTAGATTAGGCGCCAACGGAAACTGCGTACTGGCATCATAATCTGTGGTACCGGCGCTGGAACGGGTAGTTTCTGTAGTAACCCTGTAAATATTTTCAGGATGATGATGAAATGTATCAAAACTCAACTCATCACGCACATACAGTACAATCAACATACAACAAGCCATGCCAACGGTTAATCCGGCAACATTGATGACTGTAATAAATTTGTGACGCTGCAAATGACGGGCAGCGATTTTGAAATAACTCCGAAGCATTATAATGTGGTTTTAGAATGGCGAAAAAATCACACGTGAAATTGCTCCTTGATATTTTCTGTTACTACTCTTCCATCAAACAGGTTAACAATACGGTGGGCAAACCCTGCGTCATAGGGCGAGTGCGTTACCATGATCAACGTAGTGCCCGCATTATTCAGCTCCTGCAACAGTTTCATTACCTCTTCTCCGTTGGTGGAATCCAGGTTACCTGTAGGCTCATCCGCCAGTATCAGGTTGGGTTTAGCTACTACCGCACGGGCTATAGCCACCCTTTGTTGCTGACCACCAGACAGTTGCTGCGGGAAGTGATTACGGCGATGCATAATGTTCATACGCTCCAGCACTTCTTCTACTTTTCCTTTTCTTTCTGCTGCCGGCACTTTCAGGTATAATAGTGGCAACTCCACATTTTCGTAAACTGTTAACTCATCAATCAGGTTAAAGCTCTGGAATACAAAGCCAATAGAGCCTTTACGAAGCTGCGCCCTTTGCCTTTCACTCATACGCGCTACTTCCTTATCCCAGAAATGGTATTCTCCATCACTCGGGTTATCTAATAAACCTAAAATATTCAATAAAGTAGATTTACCACATCCGGATGGACCCATGATGGCAACAAATTCTCCATCCTGTATTTCCATGTTAATACCATTGAGGGCAGTGGTTTCTACCTCTTCTGTTGTAAACAGCTTCTGCAAGTTAACAGTACGTATCATACCTGTAGTTTGTTTTTTAATACTAGTTTATGTAAAATGGATGATGCTTAAAAAGATAAAACGTCTTTATTTCCAAAGTTTTCGTAGGATGAAGTGATTACCTGGTCGCCGGGTTGTAATCCTTCCAGTACCTCAAAATACAAAGGATTTTTTCTGCCAAGTGAAATATTCCGTTTAACAGCACGCTTACCGCTTTTGTCTACTACGTATACCCAGTTACCACCGGTATCAGAGAAGAAACCTCCCAGCGGTAACAGCGTAGCTTCTGCGGACTTACCCAGCACCAGGCGGATAGGAGAGGATTGTCCACGGCGGATCCCTTCAGGTGTGTTTTTTTCGAAATTCATATCAGCCTGAAAACGACCGCTTTTTACTTCCGGATATACTTTGGTAACCACCATATCATAGGTTTTTCCATCAAATTCGAAAGATGCTTTCAAACCGGCAAATACCTGGGAAACATAATGTTCATCGATATCTGCACGTAGCTTAAACCCATTCAGGTCATCGATCTGGCCAATGTTCTGGCCGGCGGTAATGCTGGACCCTACTTCTACGTCGATAGAAGATAATTGTCCCGACACAGGAGCCCTTACAATCAGGCTGTTCAGGTTTTCCCTCATCAGCTCCAGGTTGTGCTGGGTACGGGCCAGGGTCCCTTCCAGCTGCGTAATCTGCATCTTGGCGTTGTCTTGCTGGTATTTCTGTGACTGTAACTGGATATCTTTCTGGCGCAGTAAGCCTTCCAACTCAAATTTATTCTTATTAAACTCCTGGCGGGCGACTATCTTTTCTTCTACCAGCTGTTTGTTACGATCATATAAATCCTGTGCAGCAGCAATTTTCGCGTCTATATCGGAAATTGATTGCTGCATGGTAAATTCCTGTTGACGGATATTTAACCGGGTATTCTGCAGTTCATTACGTAAACGGTAGATCTCTGTTTCGTGGTTAACAAAGTCCATCATCATATGCTGGTTGTCCAGCCGTAAAATAGAGTCCCCCTCCTTTACCATGCTACCTCCATCCAGGTATTTACGACTTACATATCCGCCTTCAATGGCATCCAGGCGGATGGTCTTCAATGGCATTACTACCGCGGTAACCGCAATATATACGTCAAAAGTGCCTTTTTTTACTGGAGAGATAGTGATCTTATCTTTTTCTACATTGAGGGTAGCGCGGTGGTCGGCGAAAATCAGCGTATATAATAGCAACATAGCTACCGCTGCTCCACCACCAATCATCATGATGCGCTTTCTATTCCAAAACTTCTTTTCTATTTTTCTGTCCATGTTATTTTAGCGAAAAGTTTGCTGAACCCAGAAAGTCAATCCACATGCCAAAGCGTAAAACGCTCTACCAGCAATAGATCCATGGAATGCCCCCTAAAAAAAACGTCCTTTGTCGGACAAGGGGTGTCCATAATCGGACACTTTTAAAAGTTCATGAAATTAGCTGTGGCTTTGAAAGAATCTTTGTTTAATATTGTCACCTATTCACTTACGCATATGATTAACATGCAACCAGCTAAGATTTTAATTGTAGATGATGATGTAGACGTTTTACGTGCCGCACGCCTGTTATTGAAAAGACATTTTGAACAGGTTGATTTTGAGAAGAATCCGCAAAAAATCCCCTACCTCGTATCCAATTTTGACTACGATGTAATTCTGCTTGATATGAACTTCACCCGCGACCTTAGCAGCGGGAAAGAAGGCTTCGAGTGGCTGGACCGGATACTGGATATCAAACCAGAAACGGCAGTGGTATTGTTTACCGCCTATGGCGATGTGGAAATGGCCGTGAGGGCTATTAAAGCCGGGGCCGTCGACTTTGTACTCAAACCCTGGGAAAACGAAAAGTTACTGGCCACCATTCAGAACGCCTACAATAAAAGAGTAGCAGGACAAGATAAACCGGCTGCCGCACTTCACCATCCCGGCAACCAGATCATCGGCAAAAGCCCGGCTATGCTGGCCGTTTTCGATACCGTATCCAGGGTAGCCGCCACCGATGCCAATATCCTGATCCTGGGAGAAAATGGTACCGGTAAAGATATGCTGGCCCGGCAAATACACGCACAATCCAATCGTAATAATAAACCGTTCGTTAGCGTAGACCTGGGCGCCATCAGCGAAACCCTCTTTGAAAGCGAATTGTTTGGCCACGTGAAAGGGGCCTTCACCGATGCCCGCGAAGACCGCAACGGCCGCTTCGAAGAAGCCAACGGAGGTACTATCTTTCTCGACGAAATCGGAAATATCTCTATCCCCTTCCAGGCCAAACTGCTGACCGTTTTGCAAAACCGGTCTGTTACCAAAGTAGGTTCCAATAAAAATATACCCATAGACGTTAGACTCGTCTGCGCTACCAACCGCAACATACAGCATCTGGCAGCCCAACACCTGTTCAGACAGGATTTGCTCTACCGCATCAACACCATCGAAATACACCTGCCCCCACTGAGAGAACGTGTAGAAGATATTATTCCATTGGCAGAACATTTTATGCAACTATACCGCGACAAATACAAACGCCCGGTAAATAGTATGCATGACTCACTGGTTACCCAGCTGCAGCGATACGACTGGCCCGGTAATATCCGTGAATTACAACATGCCATTGAAAGGGCCGTTATTCTTTCCCAGGGAAAAACATTACAACCCAAAGATGTATTTGTAAAAACTAACAATAACGCCGATCAAGCCATGGACACCGGCTACAACCTGGAAGAAATGGAACGCAATATCATTTCCCAGGCTATGAAAAAATGTAATGGCAACATCACAGAAGCCGCCAGGGAACTAGGATTAAGCAGGGCCGCACTCTATAGAAGACTTGAAAAATATAATCTGTAGCCACCGCGCCACATGAATCGCTTCAGTATCAATATCGGGTTAAGGGTTATCCTGCTGGCAATTTCCATAGCAGGGGCCATCTGGCTGTATATGCACAATATGCAGCCCCTGTCTTTTTTGCTGACGCCCATGGTATTACTGCAGTTATATGGCATTTACTATTACCTGAACAGGATTAACCGGAAGCTGACCCTGTTCCTGGAATCTATACGGTATGAAGATTTTTCTATCCGCTTCAGCGCCGACAACAAACTGGGCAAAAGCTTCAGCATGCTCAATCACCAGTTTAACGAAGTGCTGGAAGCCTTCCGTCAAACCAGGGCGGAAAAGGAGGCCAATCTCAAATACATCGACACCATTGTACAACACATCAGTATCGGTGTATTGTCTTTCGACACAGAAGGCAAAATAGAATTGATCAACCCCGCCGCCTTCCGGTTGATGGGCATCTACCGGCTCAGGAATATTCATGAATTGAAAACCGTACACCCCGGACTGGCAGAGCTCCTGATGGAACTGCCCTCCGGCAATAAAACCCTGTATGCCACCAGGCAGGAACAACAGCTCTCAATACACGCGGCTACTGTACGGTTACAAGGACGGCTGGTAAAGCTCATCTCCATACAAAACATCCATTCTGAACTCCAGAAAAAAGAACTCGAAGCCTGGCAAAACCTGACGAAAATATTGCGTCATGAAATCATGAACTCCGTTACGCCAATTGTATCCTTAATTGGTACCATGCAGGAAATCGTCGACCTGGACATTGCCCCTGGGGCACAACACCAGGAGGGTATCTCAGACTTACGGGAAGCCCTGCAAACCGTTGAAAGCCGTAGCAAAGGTATCATGAACTTTGTGAACGCCTACCGCGATTATACCACACTGCCACAACCACAATTTACCAGCGTAAACGTAAAAATGCTGATTACTTCCGTGGGCAGTCTTTTCCAGGCAGACATGAAACAGGCGGGTATCCAGTTTAATGTAGAAATAGACGCAGAAAACCTGGAGTTGCATGCCGATGTATCACAGCTGCAAATGGTATTAATTAATCTTGTTAAAAATGCTATGGACGCGCTGGAACATACCTCTAATGCGGGCATCAGCCTGAAGTTATACCAGAATACCATCCAACAGGTCTGCATAGAAATCACAGACAATGGCCCTGGCATTGATGAAGATGCCATGAATAAAATCTTCATTCCCTTTTTCACTACCAAAAAGAAAGGGTCGGGTATTGGCCTGAGCTTATCTCAACAAATCATACAAATGCATGGCGGCCAGTTAAAAGCCATCAGTCCGGGCACTAACGGAAACGGTACTACGTTTTATATTTTACTCAATACTTAGCCCGATATTGCTTACATTTAATAACAGGTAACTTGTTATTTATGTTTCGTACGGGAAGCTTTATTATCTATTTTTTGGTGTTACTGGTTGATATCCTGTTCATTGCAACGGATCATGCATCACTGCGATTTTTCAGTAAACCGTTGTTGATGCTGTTACTGATTGTGTACGTGTTATACGCACCGGTGAAAATCCCTCGTGATTATCGCATTCCGCTGCTACTGGCACTCTTTTTTTCTTCCGTGGGAGATGACCTGTTGTTATTTAGCAGTCTTTTTTTACCCGGGCTGGGTAGCTTCCTCCTGGCACATGTAATGTATATTATTTTCTTTCTGAAAATACGCTACAACAATCCCCCGGTTCCGTACTGTAAATATCCACTGATTTTCCTCCACGCGGCGATTATCATTTTCTTCATTTTATACCTGGCTCCTCACCTGGGTAACTTAGCCGTTCCAGTTATTATTTACGCCCTCACCATTTCCGTGATGGTGCAGAGTGTGCTGCATGCCTTTCATTTCCGGCGTCAGCCGGCGGCCTGGTATTGCCTCATTGGCGCCCTGTTATTCATGCTTTCCGACTCGCTCATTGCGGTTAGTAGATTTGCTCACCCCTTATGGGGCGGCGATATCCTGATAATGCTTACCTATGGCATTGCACAATGGGGGCTGGTGAACGGCAGCACAGCTTATTTCGCCGGAAAAAACCGCCCGTTACAGGTAAGCCCCGAGGGATTGATAGCACCATAATACATCCCCTGTCCTGCGTGTTGCTAAATCGTAATTTTTAATTCCTATTGATTACTTTTGTCTTACTATGCAACAAACAGATTTTCTTGTCATCGGTTCAGGGATTGCAGGGCTCACTTATGCGCTCAAAGTCTCACAGCAATGCCCGGATAAAAAGATAACTATCATTACCAAAAGCAGGGAGGATGAAACCAATACCAAGTACGCCCAGGGCGGCGTGGCGGTAGTGAACGACCTGGAGAACGATAGTTTCGAAAAACATATTGAAGACACGCTTATTGCCGGTGACGGGCTCTGTAACGAACAAACCGTAAAAATAGTAGTGACCGAAGGCCCGGAAAGGGTCAATGAAATTATTGAATGGGGCGCCAACTTCGACAAAAACGCAGCAGGCGATTTTTCCCTGGGCCGTGAAGGTGGGCATTCCGTATTCAGGGTCATCCACCATAAAGATGTTACCGGTAAGGAAATAGAGCGTGCCCTGCTCGAAGCCATTCATGCCCGGCCCAATATAGAATTGGTAACCCATTGCTTTGTGGTAGACCTCATCACCCAGCACCACCTGGGTTACCTGGTCACCAAATCTACGCCGGACATCGAATGTTATGGGGTATATGTGCTTAACCTCTCTACCAATAAAATAGAAAAGATCCTGTCTAAAGTAACGCTGCTGGCCTCAGGGGGCAATGGACAGGTATATCGTAGTACTACCAATCCCATTATCGCTACCGGCGATGGCGTGGCCATGGTATACCGTGCCAAGGGTCGTATCGAAAACATGGAGTTCATCCAGTTCCACCCTACAGCGCTATATCAACCCGGCGTAAACCCCTCCTTCCTCATCTCGGAAGCCGTGAGAGGCGATGGCGGCATTTTGCGGAATATCCACGGAGAAGACTTCATGCATAAATACGACGCCCGCATGTCGCTGGCTCCCCGTGATATTGTAGCACGGGCCATTGATAGTGAAATGAAAATTACAGGTACAGAATATGTATACCTCGACTGCCGGCATATGGATCTGGAGAAATTCATTCACCATTTTCCCAATATCTACGAAACCTGCAAAGCGGCAGGTATTGACATCAGTGCCCAAATGATCCCGGTAGCCCCCGCTGCACACTACAGTTGCGGAGGTATCAAAACCAACGAATGGGGGCTTACCTCTATCCGTAACCTGTACGCCTGCGGCGAATGCGCCAGCACCGGCCTTCATGGCGCCAACCGCCTCGCTTCCAACTCCCTGCTCGAAGCCATGGTATTTGCGCACCGCTGCTTTATGGATGCTACCAGCAAGATAGACTTGCTCGATTTTAAAGAGAATGTCCCCGACTGGGTAGCCACCGGTACTACAGCGCCCAAAGAAATGATCCTCATTACGCAAAGCCTGAAAGAACTCAAGCAGATCATGAGCGACTATGTAGGGATTGTAAGAACAGATGTACGCTTGCAAAGAGCCTCCCGCCGCCTCGATATCCTGCACGAAGAAACGGAAGACCTCTACGAAAAAACCACCGTATCCCCGCAGCTATGCGAATTGCGCAACCTGATTACAGTGGGCTACCTGATCGTAAAAGGCGCCGCCTTCCGTAAAGAAAGCAGGGGACTTCACTACAATACCGATTATCCGTTTAAATGTGAGCTGGTTCAGAACATCGTCCTGTAAGCTAAACGGCTGTATTTCATTACCTTTGCATCGGATTTACAACAATCAGGCATATGTATTATCTGCTACTGGCTTTTTGCTATAGTCTTTCCATATTACCACTTCCGGTACTATACCTTATCAGTGATGCACTGTATGTGTTGGTGTATCATATCATCGGCTATCGCAAAAAAGTAGTGATGGCGAATTTAGCCCAGGCATTCCCTGATAAGTCGAAAGAAGAAATTACTGCGATTGCCAAAAAGTACTACCATAACCTTACCGACATGATGGTGGAAACCATCAAGCTGCTGACCATGAGCAAAGCGCAGCTGCAAAAGCGCTTTCACTGCGATCTCAGCGTACTGCATAAATTATATGCAGAAGGTAAGAGCTGTCAACTGCACCTGGGACATAATTTCAACTGGGAATGGGCCAACCTGGTCTGCATGCAGGGGGTCAACTTTCCTTTCCTGGTAGTATATATGCCCTTAACCAGCAAACCGGCAGACCGCATGTTCCGCCATTTCAGGGAAAAATTCGGCACCATCCTCATTCCTGCCAATGATATGGGCAACAGCATGAAAGCCTGGCTCAACAAGCAATACCTGATTGCCCTCGTGGCCGATCAGAATCCAGGCAATCCTCGCAGCTGCTACTGGTATCCTTTCCTCAACAAGATGACGCCCTTCTATAAAGGACCAGAAATGGGCGCCAAAAGAAGCGATATCCCCGTGGTATTTGTAGATATCCGCAAAGTAAAAAGAGGTTATTACAATGCTACTTTAACGCTGGCTTTCGAAAATCCACAGCAGGAACCAGAAGGAAAAATTACAGAAGCGTTTGTCCGCTACCTGGAGAAGAATATTCATGAACAACCTGAAGTATGGGTATGGAGCCACCGGCGCTGGAAACATACCTACCCCGGACCGAAGAATGGTCACTAAAAGAGGTTGCTTATTTCCCTTTTACATGGCTAACAACTTTCTTATTGGAAGCCTGTTGTGCCAGCTGCACAACTTTGCGTAGCTGCTTCCTTTTCGCAGTACCGTCCAGCGTTATTTCTCCGGCTGAAATGGTGACTGTGATATCGGTAAATCCATTCGCGGCGTACACAGCATCTAATTTCTTTTTGAGTAGTTGATCCGGATCGTCAACAATGGCTGTTTGCGGCGGCGGTGCGGCAGGTAGTGGCGCTTTTACCGTGATGTTATCCTGTACCGACTTAATTCCTTTTACACCCCGGAGCGCATCTTCTGCAGCGGATTTGGCAACCTCGTCGCTCACTTCCCCACTCAGGATAACTATCCCGTTTTTTACTTCTGCGGTGATGCCCGGTACCAGGCTTAGTTTTTCATTTACTTCTTTTTGAAGGGCCGAATCGGAAGGCTGACAGGCGAACAAACATACGCCCAAACATAACGAGGCTATCAGGCTTTTGTTAGTCATTCCCAAACATTTTATTCCAGAAGTTAACGAATACACGGGGAATGGCCAAAAAAGAGGAGCGGCAACCTGGTGGCTACCGCTCCTGCACTTGATGATATATAACGATTAGTTGAGTACTGTTTTTTCCTGTACTACCTGTAATCCTTTCTGGTCTTTCATTTTAGCGAAGCCACCATCTACGTTGCGCAGGTTGTGGATACCTTCTCTTTTCATGATAGAGCAGGCAATGATACTGCGGTAACCACCCTGGCAATGCACATACAGGTTATGATTATCTTCAAAATCCGCAATCTTACCAGGATCTACCATGTCGCCCAGGGAAATATTGATGGCATTTTTGATATGACCATCTGCAAATTCAATGGGTTTACGTACATCCACGATCACCAGGTTGGGATCATGCGGAATATCCATGGCCAGTTCATCTGCTTCCACGGTGATGATCAGGTCGACGGCTTCTCCGGAGGCAGCCCAGGCAGGATAACCACCTTCCAGGTAACCTACTACATTGTCGAAGCCTACCCTCGCCATTCTTACCACAGTTTCTTCCTCCTGGCCGATGGGCGCTACCAGGATAATATCCTGGTCAAATGGTAACAGGCTACCGGCCCATTCAGCGAAGCGGCCTTCCAGCCCAATGCTGATGGCGCCAGGTACAAATCCATCGCCAAATTCCTTAGCCGGGCGGGTATCCAGGATCAGGGCGCCTCCTTTTGCCTTCGCTTTAAATGCCGCGGGCCCGAGTGGCTGCATCGCTTTTTCCATTACGGCTTTTAGCGCATCATAACCTTCTTTGTTGATTTTTGCATTAATCGGAAAATAAGAAGGAGGAGTGCTTAAACCACTGGTCACCTGGTTAATAAATTCCTGCTTGTCTGTTGCCAGTAACGCATAGTTGGTCGCTTTTTCATCACCAATGGTACTGAAAGTATTTGGTCCCAGGTTTTTACCACAGGCAGATCCGGGGCCATGCGCGGGGTATACGATCACGTTGTCCGGCAAAGTTTTGATTTTACTGTTGAGAGAATCAAACAGGTAGTCGGCGAGCTCTTCTTTGGTTAAATTACCGCTGAACAGGTCCGGGCGGCCTACATCCCCTACGAATAAGGTATCTCCGGTGAATACAGCATAAGGCTGTTGCTTTTCATCAGACAGTAGGTAGCAGGAAGATTCCAGGGTGTGACCGGGTGTATGCAATACTTTCATTGTTACTGCCCCGATGTTGAAAACTTCGTTGTCGTTGGCAACATACGTTTCGAAGTTGGTTACTGCGCCAGGACCATAAACGATTTTTGCGCCCGTGGCGGCAGCGAGTTCCAGGTGTCCTGAAACAAAGTCCGCATGAAAATGCGTTTCAAAAATGTATTGAATGGTTGCGTTGTGTTCTTTTGCCAGATCAAGATAAACCTCGATATCTCGTAACGGGTCTATCACAACCGCTACTCCTTCAGATGCAATGAAGTAAGCAGCTTCTGACAAACAGTTGGTGTACAATTGTTTTACGAACATGGTTTTTGATTTTGTCAAATTTACAACTTCTCCGGCGCTCCACTTATGGATAAAATCTATACCAAAATAAAAAAGTAGCCATAAAGGCTACCTTTTTATATAATGTTTTCCGTATGTGATACGGACCAATACTTTTAACCAACAAGTTCTTCCACGAACTTCGCCACTTCAGCAATACGTTGCTTGTTGATGGTGTAGTGAATAAACTTACCATCTCTTTCTGTAATTACAATGCCTGCACGCCTTAAAATGGCCAGGTGCTGTGACGCTACCGATTGTTCCAGACGCAATTTCACATAGATCTCTGTCACAGTCATTTTCTTGTGGTCTTCCAGCAGCTTAATCATCTGCTGGCGCAGCTTATGGTTGATAGCACGCAAAACCATAGCGGCTTTCTTAACGGCAATGTAATCCAATTTGATCTGGTCTTTTTCATTGGTACCTCTAGAAATAATAAGAGTATTAGAAGAGGTAGTTAATAATGTTTTTTCCATCGCATAATAGTTTTAAAAAAATGATGAAATGAAAGGGATCAACGGACAGTACTCGCAAACAGTTAGACAACAATTGCGGTTATCGATTTATACAAAAATATAATATCTATCACAATAAAAAAAATTTCCATACCTTATTTTATCATATATAACCCCCGGATACTTGCAAATTAGATGTAATTTGACTATTCTATGACAAATCAAACGTATGTGCTAGGTTTTTTGGGGAGAAAAGAAGGGTTTCAGATAAAAAGGACTGAAATAAGCCAGATCAACGAATTGTTTTTTCTCGAACGCCTGCGCTGAAAGCGGAGCCATATGCGCAGCATTTATCACGTATTTTTCAAAAATAGCATTTTTAGGAGAAGATAACATCAACTCCCATTTTGGGCTACCATCTCCAAAGAAATAAATTTTCTTTTCGGTCAATGGTGCTTCTAATAAATGAGGCTCCAGGATCATCGCCTGTGGCGCCATCACCTCTTGTAACCGGGCATCATAGATCGCCATGAATACCTCCTGCCTGCGGGCATCCAGCATTGGACAATACCAGGCAGCGGTATCTTTTACTTCTGCCAATAATCCCTGTGCCATCATCTGTAGCGTGGAAACCGCCAGCAGCGGCTTATTCCAGGCATAGCATAGTCCTTTGGCCGTGGCCACACCCACACGTAAACCCGTATACGAACCCGGACCCGCGCTCACCGCCACAGCATCCAGCTCCTGTGCACTAATCCCCTGGTCCTTTAATATCTGTTGCACAAACAAGATCATTGCAGCGGCATGATCCTGTTGCTTTTCGTTTACCAGCGTCTGTATCTCTTGCCCATCGCGGGAAAGACTTACCGAACCAATAGTAGTAGCGGTATCTATATTTAATATGAGTGCCATGAAAAAAATTAAATCGCTTCGTATGCTGTTTGCAGCGCCCCTGCTACGGCATAACGGTCATCGCCGGTAACATCGTGCACTGCTTTTAATACTTCATATACATGCCTGATCCCAATCCGCTCGCTCCACTCAAAAGGCCCATACGGATAATTGGTGCCTAAGCGCATGGAGGTATCTATATCTTCCAGGGAAGCAGTACCCTCTTCCAGGGCCAGGTAGGCTTCATTAACAATCATACATACTACCCTGGGAGTAACCATCCCAACAGCATCCGCTACCAGGGCGTATTCCCAGCCTAACTCGTGCATAATATCATCTACTGTTTCCCGTTGCCCTTCGTCCATTACCGACACTTCCGTTACCGGCATGCTCACAAAACCAGGCAGGAAATTACAGCCCATAATATTGAAACCCTGCTCAAACGCATACTGGTTCATGATTTCAGCCAGCGAGGTTTTTGCCATTCCTGCCAGTACCGGCACCGCCGGGTTCTTTGCATATATCCCGGCATGCTCAGGCCGGTCATCGAAAATAAGATCCAGCACCAGGTCGAATACTTTCAACGATAAAACCTCTTCCAGGCTCGTTTTCCACTGTATTTCATGATGCTTGGCTATTCCCTTCTGCTGCAATTCTTCAAACCGTTGCGCATCTGCTATTACCAGGATATTCATGCGTTAAATTTCGGCAAACCTAATAAAGAATCATTAATTAACGTACATCTGCCCCTACAGACATTTGTACGTTCTTATTTATTATTTACTTTCGTTTCTATGGAAAAGCAAATTATTAATACTCCCAATGCGCCCGCTCCTATCGGGCCTTATAACCAGTCTGTAAAAGTGGGGAATACCCTCTATGTATCCGGACAAATTCCCCTGGACCCGGCTTCAGGTAACCTGGTTACTTCAGGCATCTCAGATGAAACCCATCAGGCGATGAAAAACCTGGAAGCAGTACTTACTGCCGCTGGTATGAGTTTTCAAAACGTGGTTAAAACCACTATCTTCTTAACAGATATGCAAACTTTCCCGCAGGTGAATGAAGCATATGGTAGCTATTTTACCAGCGACTTCCCAGCCCGGGAAACCGTTCAGGTAGCAGCCCTGCCTAAAGGCGTAAATGTGGAAATATCTGTGATAGCCGTAGATTAGCAGAACGCAGAAAGCGAAAAGCTATTGTGGAGAATGATATAAGCGGATATTTGAAAATCGCTCTGGTCATTCTCCACAATAGCTTTTCGCTTTCTGCTTCCTGCTCTACTTACCAAATAACGTAGCCGCCAGTTTCTGGTCGTGGCCATATACATCGTCCCTGAAATTCAGCTGGCCATTGTGATCCACGAAGGCAGTGAAGTAAACAATAAATACCGGCACCTTATCTTTCACCGTCACAAATTTTTCTTTCCCGGCATTCATTGCATCATCTATCTTCTGGGAGGTCCAGGAAGAATCATCGCGCAGCAACCATTCCGCCAGGTGTTTGGGCTCGGAAACCCTGATACAACCGTGGCTGAAAGAACGCTTGTTTTCTCCAAACAAATAACGTGCAGGGGTATCATGCAGGTAAATATTATACTCGTTGGGAAACAGGAATTTCACCTTGCCCAGGGAGTTCTTGCCACCGGGCTTCTGACGTACCACATACGGAAAATTTCCCCCGGAATACTTGCTGAAATTAATGGATCCGGGAGCCACCACCTTGCCGCTGGCGCCCACTATCTCCATATTCTGCCTGGCCAGGTAGCTGCCAGCGCCACGTTTTAAACCCGGTACTACTTCTTTGGACAGGATGCCCGGAGGTACATTCCAATAGGGGCTAAACACGATATAACGCAATTCTTTAGTAAATATCACGGTATTAGCCCCGGGCTTACCCACCACTACATTTGCACTCCAGGCCAATTTGCCTTTTTCATATGCATGCATTTTAAATTGCGGAATGTTTACCAGGATATAGTCTGTAGTAGGCTCTATGGGTACCCAGCGTAAACGCTCCATGTTCAGCAATATTTTCCGGATACGGTCTTCTACCGGCACATTCAGCGCATCGAGTACATTTTTGTTGATAAGGCCATCTACTTTTATCCCCATACGGTCCTGGAAAGCCCGAACAGCCGTGTCCAGTACAGCGGTAAAGCGTTGGCTGCTATCCGTTCCGGGCAAATCGCCAAAGGCTTCCAACCTGTATTTTACCTGGGCAATTACTTCAGCAGAATCTCCCTTTTTAAAGCTTTTTGCGCTTGTCCGGATAGAGTCCCATTTATTATCTGTAGCTATTTTAGCCAGTTTTTTCAACTGTTGACGCAGGAGAATATACTGTCTGTTTACCGGTTCATCATCTTCAAAGGCATTGTTCTTCTTGGCCACCATGGAGTCCAGCAGGCTTTCCATATCAATCTTCTTACGTGGAATAAACCATTCCAGGTCCTTGGTGGAATCGGCAGTCAATCCACCCCATACCTTATTACCATAAGCAAAAAATTGAGCGGTGAGCATCATTTCTATGCGCGGGATGGCCGTATCACCGGGCTTCAGCCCCGAATCGCTTACCAGCATGGTATCAGTCAGCTGCTGCAGATCAGGTGTCATCAGGCTACTGTCTTTAATCCCATAAGCAGCGTCATTTTTCATCATGTTGATGAAGTTGCCTGCTTGCTCTGTTAACCCGTTTTTATCGATCCAGGCGTAATGGAAATCGCGCTTGCGGTAGAAATTGCGGATATATTCATCATAGGCATCATAGGAGGTATTGGCCGTCAGAAACTGGTTCACATAGTTGCTGTCAATCGTCTGATCAATATAGTCCTGCCTGGTATAGTGGGTGGTATCCCTGGTTTTTGTTTTCTTGCGGGTACCACTCTGCTGCTGGCAGGCAGCGAAAATAATCAGGGATAATAAAGCCAGTGAGGTGTAGAAACGTATAGTCATATGCGTAATGGATGTATATTTTATTTTCTTAAAACAATCATGACAATAATATCAATGGGGATAATAGGGTAAATGTATGAAATATATGGTTTTAGAAGCGCAGTACACAAAATGATAAAGCTATTAAAATGAATCGCCCCCCGTAATTGCGGGGGGCGATTCATTTTAATAGCTTTATAGGTTCCTTTTTCTTACAACTTTATTTCTTCATCGTTGGCGTCGAAAAAGCGATATTCAGTAAGATGGTAGTTAGCATCTGCTTTTAATTTGATCCATTTTTTATACTGGAAGTACCATTTCCATTGTTTGGATCCCAGGAATCCCTTAGTCAGGTAAGCATGTAGTATAGGGTGTACGCGGATGGTAAGTCCTTTATGCTGGTGATTCAGCAGGTATTGCAGATTTTTTTCAATGTCTTCAAGAATCAGCATGGAGGCGCCGATTTTACCTGTTCCCCGGCAGGTAGGACAATCTTCCGCAACAGATATAGTGATCTCAGGTTTTACCCGTTGGCGGGTAATCTGCATGAGACCAAATTTCGATATAGGTAAGATGGTGTGTTTAGCCCGGTCTTGCGCCATGAACTTTTCCATGGCTTCAAAGATGGCTTTTTTGTTTTCCGGCAGTTTCATATCAATGAAATCGATGATAATGATACCGCCGAGGTCTCTCAATCTCAGTTGCCGGGCAATTTCTGCGGCGGCTTCCAGGTTGGAGGCGAGGGCATTTTGTTCCTGGTTATTACTGGAGCTTTTATAGCCGCTGTTTACGTCTACCACGTGCAGGGCTTCAGTGGCTTCAATAATGAGATATACGCCACTATCGAGGTTAACGGTTTTACCGAAGGAGGCTTTCACCTGCCGGGTAATACCGAAATTATCGAAAATGGGAGATCCGTTATTGTAGTAGTTAACGATATCAGACTTTTCCGGAGCAATTTTCTGGATATACGTTTTAGCGTCTGTATATATGTTTTTATCGTTGACTACGATACGGTTAAAGCTCTCGTTGAGCAGATCGCGGAGGATACTGGTTGTTTTGGTTTGTTCACTGAGAATCTTCTGCGGGGCCTGGCCGCCGTTGAGATTCGCCTGGATATTTTTCCAGGTTTGAACGAGGGTAGTCAGGTCTTCGTGTAATTCTGCTGTTTTCTTTCCTTCAGCGGCGGTGCGAACGATTACGCCAAAATTGGGCGCTTTGATCGCTTCCACGATTTTCTGCAGTCTTTTTCTTTCTTCGGAAGAGTGGATTTTCTTTGAAACCGCAACAATATCATTAAAGGGTGTTAACACGATAAATCTTCCGGGTAAAGAGATTTCGCAGCTAAGGCGTGGGCCTTTAGAAGAAATGGGTTCTTTCAGAATTTGTACGAGGATATTGGGTTTTCCTCCCAGTACGTCCGTAATCTTACCGGTCTTTACTATTTCCGGTTCATTTTTAAATTTAGTGAAGTCAAAACCATCGGGCGTTTTATCGCTGATGGCCATGGCGGTAAATTTAAGAATAGAGCGGATATAGGGGCTTAGATCCGTATAATGTAAAAAGGCATCTTTCTCGAAGCCTACGTCGACAAATGCAGCATTTAAGCCGGGTATCAGCTTTTTGACTTTACCCAGGTACAAATCGCCTACTGCGAAGTTAGGATTGCCACTTTCGTGATGTAATTCAACTAGCTTCTTATCTTCCAGTAACGCAATTTCCACCCCTGTGGGAGCCGCATTTATAATAAGTTCCTTATTCAAGCGTCCAAAATTTTAACCTTTAAAACTTCACCTTTATGTTATGCACACGGCTATTAAGAACAGCTTACTGCATACCAAAACAATAGCTCACCATAAAGTTAGCGTATTTCTTCACGTTCGTGATGATGGATTGCTTAAGGGTTCAGCGATCACTGCAGGCAATGTCCGGAGAGTTCAATTGCGGGATCTATGGAAACAACCTGCATGACTATAGCAATTTAAGAAGTAAATGCTAGAATCATGCAGGATATATGAAAATTTTTATCCGACCACCGCGCCGGGAAAATACCTGATTAGTATAAATGGCGGGAAACTGGAGTAATTATTTCTTCTTACTTTTATGCCGGTTCTTTCTCAGTCTTTTTTTACGCTTGTGAGTGGCAATTTTATGTCTTTTTCTTTTCTTACCGCAAGGCATACGCTGATACGTTTTTAAATGATTGAAAAATAATATTATTTAATGCTCTTAATGTAGCTATCTACTTCCTTCTTCAGTTCCGGATCATTCATGAATTGCTTGCTTTTTTCAAACAATTCAATGGCTTTTTGCTTATCTCCTTTACTTCTATACGATTCCGCCAGTACAAATAACACTTTTGCGTTATCGGGATGCGTTTTCAGTACCCCTTCCAGTCTTTCGATAGCTTTGTCGTACTGACCTGATGTAATGGCCAGATTAGCTAATGTAACCTGTGCATCTATGTTATCAGGATGAGCAGCAACGACTTCCCTCAGCTTGGCTACTCCTGTCATAGGCTCACCGGTATTCATATATACCATGGCCTGTGATATTTTCAGCGTGTCGTTAGCTGGGTTCAGCTGTATGGCCTGATCAAACAAAGCAATTGCCTGCCCGGCCTCCCATTTTGCAATACGCGGATCTTCTGCGTGTTGTAGGTGGGCTAAAAATAAATTGGCTGCAAAGGTGAGGCTTTTTTCGGAATTTTCCAACTTAGCGGCTTCGCCAAGATAATATGCGGCTACCGGGAGCTGATTCAAACTGTCCCATGTGCTGTACAATTGCTGGTATGCAGCAATCTTCTGGGTTTTTACATCCCCACGAACAACATTGGTTTCAATGGTATTAACCTGTAAAAGTTTGTCAGCAGGAATTTTCCCTTTTGCTGTAGCCAGCAGTTCAGAGAAGGCAATAGGTTCCACATCCTGACCACCCTGCATAGGGGCAGCAGATGACATAGGTTTCTTTTCTGACCGGGGCACAGTACGGCCAAAGGCGAATAATATCACCAATAGTGCTACCGCAGCACCCACCAGAAGAACTTGTGATTTTTGCATCGCCTAAAATATTAGGCTGCAAAATTAAGAACTTTTGAGCTTCTTTACCTCAGCAACAAATTCTTTCGAAGGTTTGAATGCCGGAATAAAATGCTCGGGGATCTCCACAGCTACGTTCTTCTTGATGTTACGCCCAATCTTAGCGGCCCTTTTCTTTGTGATAAAGCTACCAAAGCCACGGATATAAATATGTTCTCCGTTAGCTAATGCTTCTTTCACCTCTTTGAACATGGCCTCAAGAGTGACTAGCACATCTACTTTGGGGATGCCGGTTTTTTCAGCAATGTTGTTTATTAAATCAGCTTTTCTCATATGAAAGCGAGAGGATTACTTTACTCTCAAAGTTAATTTAAAAATTCTAATTGCTGAATTTTAAGCAAATAAATTTTATCATTTTTTCTTATAACTGGTATTGGCGATAATTTATATTTATTTGCAGGCCCGGAAACGGGTATCTGTTGTACCTTATAGGGTTTTGTACAGCATTTGCCATATCAATATACTAAATAATTTTATTAAAATAATATATAAATGATATCAGACCGACATTTTTTTACCGAAAAATTACTGGAATGGAACCGGGACACCAATACCCGCAGCATGCCCTGGAAAGGTGAAAAAAATCCATATAAGATCTGGCTATCGGAAATCATTCTTCAGCAAACCCGCGTGGAACAAGGCTGGCCGTACTACGAGCGGTTTATTCAACACTACCCCACCGTTAAAAAACTGGCCGCCGCCCCCGATGAGGAAGTATTCCGCCTCTGGCAGGGCCTCGGCTACTACGCCCGCTGTAAAAATATGCTCGCTGCCGCCCGCCAAATTACCAACATCCACGAGGGAAAATTCCCCGATCAATACGATCAGATTAAAGCACTCAAAGGCATTGGCCCGTATACCGCCGCCGCCATTGCCTCCTTTGCTTTCCATCTCCCCTACGCCGTACTGGATGGTAATGTATTCAGAGTGCTGGCCCGTTACTTCGGCATAGACACGCCGATTGACAGTACCGCCGGCAAAAAACAATTTGATACCCTGGCACAGGAACTGCTCCCCAAAGCACATTCCGCCGAATACAACCAGAGCATCATGGATTTTGGAGCAGTTGTATGCAAGCCACAGCAGCCCGCCTGCGAGGAGTGCCCCCTTCGCAAAAAATGCGTGGCACGTCATCAGCAATTAATCTCCCTTCTCCCGGTAAAAACAAAAAAATTACAGATCAAAAAAAGATACTTCAATTACCTCCTGCTCCATTACGGGAATGATATCTTTATCCGGAAAAGAACAAGCAACGACATCTGGCAAAATTTGCACGAGTTCATCCTGATTGAAACTCCC
Source organism: Chitinophaga eiseniae (assembly GCF_012641265.1). GTDB lineage: Bacteria > Bacteroidota > Bacteroidia > Chitinophagales > Chitinophagaceae > Chitinophaga > Chitinophaga eiseniae_A. The sequence goes on from NZ_JABAHZ010000002.1 coordinate 326,711, forward strand.
GGCCCTTCAGATGCCACTACCCTCCAATCGTCCACCGCTTTTAAAACTATATTAGGCAGCATACCCTTCGAACTGGAAGGAGTATCTGCTCCCCTTAAACAACAACTCACCCATCAAACTATTCATAGCCTGTTCATCAGCCTGTCGGTAAAGCAACAGCCAAATCTGCCGGACTATACGCTGGTACCACGAAACAGCCTGCACAAATATGCCTTTCCGAAAACCATTACTGCTTTCCTGGAAAGCCACCACCTTCAATTATTTTAGCCAACACACATAGAGATAAAAAATATACATTAAACATTCAATCACTTCCATAATAGCCCATAATAATAAAATCCTGCTCCATCCGCTGCCAGTAAGAAATTTTTAGGTATCGATTGGAAAAAAATATTAACTTTAAGAAGGTTGTTTATTTATCGAAGAAGAACTCTTTAACAATAGACTAAAAAAACCTACAACTATGAGAGGTGTTAATAAAGTAATCCTGATAGGCAATTTGGGCAGAGATCCGGATGTACAGTTTCTGGAGGGGAATATCGCAGTAGCCAAATTTTCGCTGGCCACTACCGAAACATTTAAAGACAGAGCAGGCAAGCTCATATCACAAACAGAATGGCATACGGTAGTGCTATGGCGCGGACTGGCCGAATTAGCGCAGAAATACCTGCACAAGGGCAGCCTGGTTTACATCGAAGGTCGTTTACGTACCCGCAGCTGGGAAGACAAAGAAGGCAATAAAAAATTTGCTACCGAAGTTGTAGGAGATAACCTGGTTATGCTGGATAAACGCATGGACCTCAACAACCAAGATCACCCCATACCTCACCATAGCAGCAGCGGTTCCGGTGCGGGCGAAAATTTTCCAGGAATGGAAATTCCCCCCTCCCTGAATGAACCCGCAGATGATCTGCCGTTTTAGTTGCAAAAAAATATTAAGTTTTAAATGTACGTAATCCCATATAGGGACATTACTTATATTTGCGTGCAGGGAAAGCGATTCCATGAATTACTTTCCCCTTATTTTTGATTGTTTACATCAAAGTTGAACATTTTGGGCATCCTTTCGGCAAGCAACGTATCCTATCTTTTACAAGCCAGCACACCTATTGGCACCCCTAACGTGGTGGTGTTCCTGCTTGTTATATTCGTTCTACTGCTGCTTACCTTTATCGTGGCCGGCGCAGAGGTAGCTTTCTTTTCCTTGAATTATAAGGACCTGAACGTACTTAAAACCCGGCAAAACGCTTCCGGCAAGCTCATTACCAAACTGCTGGAAAAGCCCAAATCCCTACTGGCCTCCCTGCAAATAGCCGGGGTATTGCTGATGATCGCCTTTATTATGATCACCAACTACCTCGTAACCCAAATGGAAGACCTGCAAACATTACCGGTAGTTTCACTTGTGGTACGTATTTCCGCTATCTGCCTCATATTATTGTTTTTCGGACAAATCCTCCCCCGCGTTTGGGCAGCCCAGAATAATATCCGGTTTGCTACCTATTTCGCCTGGTTTGTTAGCCTGATCCATGCCACCATGGAACCAGTAAGCGATTTCTTTGTAAGCCTCAGCAGCAGCCTGGAAGCCAGCCTCTTTCATCGCGGCGCCGGCCCCGTCAACTACCAGGAAATTGACGAAGCCATCGAAATGAGCGTAGATCCTACCGCCTCCCAGGAAGAAAAAAATATCCTGAAAGGCATCCTTAAATTCGGAAACATCACCGTAAAACAGATTATGCGCGGTCGCCTCGATGTAAACGGCGTCGAATACGACAACACCTTCTCCGACATCATCAAACGGGTGGCTGACCTCCACTACTCCAGGTTACCCGTATATAAAGATAATCTCGACAATATCGTTGGCGTCATCCATACTAAAGACCTGCTGCCTCACCTCGATAAAGGCGACAGCTTTGACTGGCACGAAGTTATGCGCCAGCCCTTCTTTGTACATGGCCACAAATTAATTGAAGACCTGCTCTCCGAATTCCAGAGCAGACGCATGCACTTTGCCGTGGTGGTAGACGAATTCGGCGGTACCTCCGGTATTGTTACCCTGGAAGATATCATGGAAGAAGTAATTGGCGATATCAAAGACGAATTCGATGAAGAAGAATTCAACTACAGCAAAGTAGACAACTTCACCTACGTATTTGAAGGCAAAACCATGCTGAACGATGCCTGCCGCATCATGAACATCACTCCCGAAACCTTTGAAGCAGTAAAAGGCGAAAGCGACTCCCTTGGCGGCCTCATATTAGAGCTGGCCGGAAAATTTCCGGAAGAAAACAGCGTTATTAACTACAACAACTTTGATTTTACTGTACTGGAAGTGAATAAAATGCGCATCCAGAAAGTACAGGTCACCATCAGGCCGGATGCCGCTGAATAAGTATAACCGCCTGCTAAATACGCCTAAAATGCCAGATGTAAAAGGAAGGGCCCTCGCCCTGGTTTCCCTGTTCATATTACTGTTTACCGCCTGTGAAAATATACCCACACCTAAACCCAGGGGCTATTTCCTGATAAAATTGCCGGAAAGACAGTACCGCAAATTCGATATGCCAGGATACCCCTATACATTTGAATATCCGGCATACGCCAATATCGTAAAGGATACCTCCTTCTTTGGAGAAGCTCCCGAAAACCCTTACTGGATCAACGTAGACTTCCCCTCGCTCAATGGAAAGATTTACCTGAGCTATAAAATCATCGGACCAGGCAATAACACCTTCCGTAAACTGGTAGATGATGCCTTTAAAATGACCTATAAACACACTTACAAGGCCGAATATATTGATGAAAATGCCATTCATACGCCCAACCACGTCAATGGTACCTTCTATGAAGTAGGTGGCAATGCCGCCTCGTCCAAACAATTTTTCGCCACCGATTCCCTCCATCACTTTCTCCGGGGAGCCCTCTATTTCGATGCTACCCCCAATGCCGATTCACTTGCCCCCGTTTACAAATTCCTGGAACAGGACATGTGGCACATGGTGGAAACCCTCCGCTGGAGATAAGCCCGTAATACTGTAACTTTGTGGTCTTATTAAGATTGTCTGTTACACAATTCAGGCGAAAGACCATTTCCCGATGATCATCATTGACGATAAATACATAAGTGACGAAGTAATTGAAGAGCAATTCGTTTGCAATCTCTCCGCGTGTAAAGGAGCCTGCTGTGTAGCGGGCGACTGTGGCGCCCCGCTTGAGAAAACGGAAGTTAAAACGCTGAAGAAAATTTATCCGCAAATTAAATCCTACCTGCGGGCAGAAGGAATACAAGAAATTGAACATACCGGCACAAATACCACCGATGACGAATACGGCTACGTAACGCCCATCGTTAACAAAGGCATCTGCGCTTACGCTACCATAGACGATCATGGCATTGTTGGTTGCGGTATAGAAAAAGCATATAACGACGGCGTGGTGGACTTTAAAAAGCCCATCTCCTGCCACCTCTACCCCATTCGTATTAAAAAATATGAAACCTTTGAAGCGGTGAATTACGACCGCTGGGATGTTTGCAAGCCTGCCTGCAAAAACGGTAAAACCTTACAGGTACCCGTATACCGGTTCCTCAAGGATGCTTTGATCAGAAAATACGGCACGGAATTTTATGAAGTGCTGGATAAAATTGCAAGAAAAGAACACGAATGAATCATTTTGAGATTTAACTATCTTTAATCAGGAATATTGCTTGCTTATGCATCAAATAGCATCTACTTTTCTCGAAGAAAGTGATAAAAAAGCGGCTGATCTGGGCCACCGGCAGACGATCAATTTCAATATAGGCAAATATAATACAGCCGTAAAAGCCGGTAAACAGCAGTTTGCAGACCTGGCTATTGCGCGCGAAAGAGCTAAAAATATAAAGTGGAGAGCGATCGAGCATCTTGATAACCTCCTGGAAGAATTTGAGCAAAACTTCACCCGGCGCGGGGGCAAAGTGATCTGGGCCGAAACAGCAGAACAGGTACAACAGGAAATCCTGGCCATCTGTCAGGCCAAACAATGCAAGAGCATTGTAAAAAGCAAGTCCATGGCCACCGAAGAGGTACATCTCAACGCCTTCATGGAAAGCAATGGGATTGAGTGCGTGGAAACAGACCTGGGCGAATATATTCAACAACTCGACGGAGAACCTCCTTATCATATCGTTACACCAGCCATGCACAAGAGCAAGGAAGATGTAGCCCGCCTGTTTGCAGAAAAACTGGGTACTGATCCGGGTCTTACGCCAGAGCAGCTCACCCTCGTAGCCCGCGAAAAGCTCCGTCATAAATACCTGGAAGCAGAAATTGGCATCACCGGCGCCAACTTCATCCTGGCGGATACCGGCTCTGTGGCAGTTACAGAAAATGAAGGCAATGCACGCCTCACCACTGCTTTTCCCAAAACACATATTGTACTGGTTGGCATCGAAAAAGTATTGCCTTCCATCGCCGACCTGGGCCTCTTCTGGCCTTTGCTGGCTACGTATGGCACCGGGCAACAGGTAACCGCCTACAACAGTATTTTCAGTGGTCCCCGCCAGGAAGGAGAAACCGACGGTCCTGAAGAAATGTATGTGATCCTGATGGACAACGGCCGTACCAATATCCTCCAGGATACCACCGCCCGCGAAAGCCTTTATTGCATTCGCTGCGGCTCCTGCCTCAATGCCTGCCCCGTTTATAAAAACATTGGCGGCCATACTTATGCTGCCACCTATAGCGGCCCTATTGGCGCTGTTATTACGCCCCATCTGAAAGGAATGGATTCCTACATACACCTGAGCTTTGCCTCTTCCCTATGTGGCAATTGTACAGAAGTATGCCCGGTACGTATCAACCTGCACGAACTCTTGCTGCATAACCGGCAAAAAGCAGTGGAAGAAAATTATACTTCCGGCGGAGAAAAATTTGCCTGGTATTTATGGAAACAGGGCTGTGGCAGTCGTAAAATGATGAATTTGGCCAGCGGGAAAATGAAGAATTTCCTATTACGCCGTTTTTTTGCCAAAAGCTGGGGAGATAACCGGGAACTACCGGTATTTGCCGCTAAATCCTTCAATCAGCAATGGAAAGAGCGGAATAAAGGCTAGTTCTTTTTTACACTGAATTTCACCTTTACTTTGACTTTGGCAGGCTTCCCGTCTGACGCTGGTGTCCACGACGGACCTTCTTTAATGACCCTGATAGCTTCTGCATCACAGGCTTCGTTTAAATGACGCAGTATCTTAAAATTCTGCAATGACCCATCGGGCATAACAGTAAAGGCTACACGTACAACGCCATTATATTTATTTTCAGGGTTAATGGTTTTGGTATTCAGGTAATTCTCAAAAGCCGTAAGGCCTGTTACCGGCGAAGGTGCGCGGTAGCCCAAATCTTCCGCATCTTCGCTACGGCCATACCCGACTACCACCACATCATTAAGCGCATTTGATTCCCGTCCAATAGCCACTCCGGCCACCTTCCCCTGCAGTGCCCCCTGTAAACCTGAATCCGAACTAATGCCACGAATCATCAGCTTAGTGGATGCAGATTCTTTTTTCTGCGCACCATACCCGATCACCACTACCTCATTCAACGCTTTGTCTTTGTTGTCTAACAAGGCTACATTGCCCAATAAAGGCGTATCTGTCTGTCGCTTTCTTTTGTATAAATCAGAAGATACAAAACCCCGATCACCTTCGCTACGGGCAGTAGGCTTCGCGGGAGCCCAGGTAGCCGGGCTGGCGGATTTTAATGCCGGTGCTGCTACAGGCGCCGGCGCAACGGCCACTGTGGGAGGTGGAGGCGCTACCGCCGGTGCAGCTTCCCCCACATCGTCTTGAGTGGGCGACAATTCAGCAGCAGGCTCGTTTTCACTGTTTTTAGATAATACTTGCGGCGCCCGGGACGTTTCCGGGGCAATTTTATTGGCATTAGCTAATTTATCTGTTCCAGGCGACGCTGGCACTGGTGCCAGCACAGCTGAATCGGCTGCCGGCGTGGGCACGGCAGGTATACCCGCAATCGGAGGGGCTGCTTTTTGTTGATTCCAGAGGAACCAGCCGGCAGAAAACATCAGGAACAGGATAGCGGCGGCAGCGGCCCATCGATAGTACAGTGCCCTGACTTTCCCCTTTTCAGGGGCTATCCGCTGGGCCAACCTGGCAGTAAGATCTGCCTGTTGCGCCTGTTGATCCGGTGAATGCTGGGCATACCCATCCAGGGCATCGGCCAGGAACGGGTCGTCAAGCGCCCACCGCTCCAGGTCGTGCATAGCTTTATCGTCCAGCTCTCCTGCCAGGTATTGGTGGATTAAGCCAGCCAGCTCTTCCGGTTCTATATGTGGTCGCTTGTCAGACATTTTGTTGTTCCATACATATTTTCAGGTTACGCTTTCCGTTCTGGATATAGCTTTTCACCTTATTCATTTCGTAACCGGTAATAACGCTTACTTCCCGGTAGCTTTTTTCCTGCAGGTAAAACAGGTCCACACTGCGCTTCTGCTCTTCCGGCAAGGTTTCCAGGCACTTTTCCATGCTTTGGAGATTGTCCTCCAACGTTATTCCGTTCACATGATGCCCTATTTCCTCATTTTCCACAACAGGGTGATCATCTATAGACACCTGCCGGGATTCCTTGTTTTTCATGGCTCTCAGCTTCATCAGGCAGTGGTTACGGCTCAGCACATGCAACCAACTCTTGAAATTCTGTACCTCATGAACTTTCAATTTATCTATAAGTTCCTCAAAGATCTGCATTACCGCATCCTTACTGGCTTCTTCATCAAAATATTTCAGGCATACCCCATATACCAGGTTCATGTAACGCTGGTAAAGGGCTGCAAGAAAATCCAGTTTGCCGGAGGCTTTATACTCCCGGATCAAATCTGCATCTGCTGCATCCTGCATGATATTTTGCTGAATAAAGGACATTCGGTGGCCGCTAGCTTTTGTCGCTTAGCGGGTAGCATACTATTGGTTTACAAAGCAACAATACTATTATTTTTTTTCGAATATTAAGCTATTAAAACCAGAAAGCGCCGGAGAATTCCGGCGCTTTCCAACTTATTGCTTTATATACGTTTATTAGTGTCTGAAATGACGCATGCCCGTCATTACCATCACCATATCGTGTTCTTTGCAGAATTCAACAGAGTCGTTGTCCCTTACAGAACCACCGGGCTGAATCACCGCTTTAATACCCTGTTCATGCGCAATGCTTACGCAGTCGTTGAATGGGAAGAAAGCATCGGAAGCCATTACGGCGCCTTTCAGATCAAAGTTGAACTGTCCTGCCTTTTCGATGGCATGACGTAAAGCATCGATACGGGAAGTCTGACCACAACCTTTACCAATCAGTTGTTTATCCTTTACCAGCGCGATAGCATTTGATTTCAGGTGTTTACATACGATGTTGGCAAATTCCAGGTCAGATTTCTCTGCTTCAGTAGCCGGACGAGCGCCAACTTCATTCCATTCTTTGTAATTGCCATTATCGCTATCCTGCAGTAATACACCGTTCAGTACATTTTTGAACATGTACTTGCTCTTCACCGGTTGCTTTTGTTCCAGTAAGATGCGGTTCTTTTTGGCTTGCAGTACCGTAAGTGCATCGGCATCAAAGCCAGGTGCAATCAGGATTTCAAAGAATATTTCGCTGATGGATTCCGCGGTGGTTTTATCAATGATTTTATTGGTAACCAGTACACCCCCGAAAGCACTTTCCTTATCACCGGCCAGTGCTGCTTCCCAGGCTTCTTTCAGGGTAGCGCGGGAGGCAATACCGCATACGTTGGTATGTTTGATAACGGCAAAAGTGGTGGCTTCAAACTCCTGGATCAGCTGGCACGCTGCATCTACGTCTACCAGGTTGTTGAAGGATAATTCCTTACCATGCAGCTTGTTGAATACTTCGTTGAGGTTGCCATAGAAAACACCACGTTGATGTGGGTTTTCACCATAACGGTTTACCTGCCCTTCCGGAACAGACAACTGGAAGTTAGCTCCCGGCTCGTTGTTCAGGAAATACTGGGAAATGGCTACATCATAGTGGGCACATACTTCAAATGCTTTAGCAGCAAAGCTTCTGCGTTCTTCAATAGAAGTAGCCCCGGTGTTATCGGTTAATACCTTTTCCAGGTCGGCATACTGATCTTTGGAAGCTACAATCACTACATCTTTGTAGTTTTTGCCGGCTGCACGAATCAGGGAAACTCCACCTATATCAATTTTCTCAATGATTGTTTGTTCTACGCTGGTACTCTTTACAGTTTCCTCAAAAGGGTACAGGTCAACGATTACCAGGTCTATTTCCGGGATCTGGTATTCCTTCAGCTGCTCCAGGTCCTGCGGGTTATCGCGACGGGCCAGAATACCACCAAACACTTTAGGGTGCAGGGTTTTTACACGTCCCCCTAAAATAGAAGGGTAAGCGGTCAGGTCTTCAACTGCTACACATTTCACACCCAGGTCCTCAATAAATTTTTGCGTACCGCCGGTAGAGTAAATGGTAACACCTTGCTCACCTAACTTTTTAACAATGTTCTCCAGGTTATCTTTATAGAAAACGGAGATCAAAGCTGATTTAATTTGCTTTTGCATGAATGGAAAACATTAGAAATTAATAACATAGGTCCCCTGGTCTGGAACCGAAAAGAAGCGCAAAGTTAACACGTAACAATCATTTTTCCATTCTTCAACCCGGTAGAATTGGAGCCGGGCACTAAAAAAAAGCAAAAATGTGGGTAACTTATTAGTTGATAACTTCTTAGGTAAGCACAAAGTTTATACCTTGGTATTACTGTAGCCCGTTTGTACCCGTTTAAAACAACTCCCTATATGAAGAAAATCCTCTTACTATTTTTTCTGGCTTGCGCGCTGTATACAGCAAAAGCCCAGGTGTTTTGTGATACAGTTATCACTTTCTCCAGGACAGCTACCCCGGCAAATGGTACTAAAATTAAAACCAACTTACCATTTTCCAACGGAGTTGCCATGCCAACCATCATTATTGAAGGCTATAATTTTGGATCAGGGGAACCAATTGGGCTAATCATCGATTACTATGTTTATGATGACACTATTAATGGCAATTCGCTGGTGTCATCTTTCGGTGCTTATACTCCACCTATTTACTTAGCCAACGAGGGAGGTAAAGTGGTTATTTTTATGGACAGTAAAGATTATTACCAACGCTTTGCCATCAGGGCATTTGCGCGGGGATTAACCGCTGATGTTCCCATTAGTTATCAGGGATGGAGCGTGGTGGATGAAGCAATTTTGCCAACAGCTACCAAAAAAACGTTATTAAATTATCGAAACAGGTTCTCTGGTACCGTGTTATTTCCAGGTAATGGTGTCTGGAACCAGTCGGGACGTGTGGGAATAAACAATACTTCCCCCCGGGCGCCTTTAGATGTTGTTGCTACCGCTACCGACACAGCTAACGGAATTAAGCTGGCAGCTGTTCTTGGCAACGCGTATAATGAATGGACTACTTTTGGCGCTCCCACCGGCGGAAGAATCCGGGGCAGCAACGAAGGTTACCTCGTACTCGAAACCAATCCTGCTGGCACTGATAACAAAATGTACATTAACACCGCCTCCAAAGGCAACATTATTATGGCAACCGGCGGTGGCAGTGTTGGCATAGGCACCGTTAATCCCGGTGCTTGTAAATTAGCCGTAGAAGGATTGCTGGGTGCAAGAAAAATAAAAGTAACCCAATCCTCCACCTGGGCAGATTATGTATTCCATGATGATTATACCGTTATGCCGCTTTATGAAACCGAAAAATTCATCAAAGCGAATAAACATCTTCCCGGTATCCCTACTGCCAAAGAAGTGGCAGAGAATGGATATGATGTTGGAGAGATGAACAGGTTATTACTGGAAAAAGTGGAGGAAATGACCTTACACCTGATTCGTATGCAGAAGAAAATTGACGAGCTGGAAAGCAAGCTACAGGCAAGGCCTTAACAAGCCTTATAAAAGTTGGAGATAATATCAGCCAATACATGAATGGCGAAATATCAAGTCGTGTGCATTGGCTGATATCTATCTTTCTATGTTTTTCCTCCTTTACCGTACTTCGGCTACGAAAGCCCCCTGTTCGCCAACAACGTAATAACGACGCCCAGTTGCTTCGCAAGCCTGCTTCCAGCGCGATATCCGTTTTGCATAGTTGTTGGCGGCAAAAATGAGTAGCTGGTAGTCATACAGGCTATCCAGCTTGTTGATATCTACCCTGGGATTATGGGTAAGCAGGATATAATCTGCCTGCAACTTCTTCCCAGGCACTTTTCGTGGCAAGATGCTATCGATGATCAACAGGCATCTTCCATAAAAACGACTGTAATGCTGGTACCGCTGAAAGCCGTTCGGAACACCTGCATGTAATCCCATTTCATTCCTCGCGGCCAACAAAGTTTGGGCACCGGCAGTTTGCCAGATGCTATCATCACCAATAAACCGGGCCTGTTGCCCATATATATAGTCAATAGCCGTATAGGCGGGTACGTTATACACAATAATTTTAGATTGTTGCTGTACCCGGGTAAGCCATACGGCACGTGTAACCAAACATCCCCACAGGCTTAACGCTGCCAGCCAGGCGCCCGGTCGCCAGCCACTGAGCCAGCATAGGGCAATTCCTGCCAGCAGCATATACAAACATATCGTGAGTGCCAGCGAACAATGGATGTTCGTGATAAGCGCATAGGGTAGCGCGCCTAACCATCTTACACAACTATTCATGGCAAAAATGAGGAACCGGATGGCCAGTCCTGCAAACGTGGCCAATACCGGAAATGGAGAAAGCCCCAATAATATCACTTCTCCATAGATAATTACAGTAGACAATGGCACTGCCACCAGGTTAGCCAATAAGAAATAATTGGGAAACTGGTGAAAGTAAAACAGGCTCACCGGGGTAGTCATCAATTGTGCGGCCAGCGATACCGACAGCATCCCCCAGAGAACTATCATCCACTTCCGCTTAATGTTCCACAATTCGTACAGGGGCTGATAGAAAAGCAATATGCTGAGCACTGCCAGGTATGACAACTGAAAGCCGGCATCTATGGCCAGGTATGGCTGATAAGCCAATAACAGGAACGCGGATGCAGCCAGGGTATTATAGATGCTGCTGTAACGCTCCAATACAAAACGGCCAAGCGTTATGGCGGTAAACATCACCGCGGAACGGAGCACAGAAGCCGACGCACCGGTAAGCAGGGCAAATCCCCATAGTACTCCCAAAATAAGGATAGCCTTCAATACACCAGCCCATTTACCGGGCGGCAACCAGCGCAAACACCAAAGGAGCGTGCCATACAACAGCGCCAGGTGCATTCCGGAAATAGCAATAATATGTACAATCCCAGTGTTACTATAATCCTGTACCACCGTCTTATCCAGATCCTGCCGGTATCCTATCAGCAATGCTTCTGCCATCCCTGCCTCCGGCCCTGTCCCGATATATCTCCTAAAACAGGATAAACAGTAATCTCTCGCGTGCAACAACCAACGGGTTACTGCACTGCCACCTGTATGGGATAGCCTGTAGTAGTCGGCCGGCTGTAAATACAACTGCTGATAAAGCTGTTGAGATACACAATATTGCTGATAGTTGAAGCTCCCGGGATTGCCGTTGTTCCTGATCAATTCCGGCTTTTTACGGACAACGAGCCGGTCTCCATACATCAGTATGGGCCGCATAGTATCCCGGGAAATATAAAGCAGCAAATTGCCTTTTGCGGGCACCCATCTGTGCTGTACATACAGCGCAATTACCCTGGCAGTGGATTTAAATGATCTTGCTTTGGGTTGTAACGGTTCCTCTATCTGCAATAAAACCAGGGATGTATCCGTTCTGTTATCCTGGAAAAAGCCCTGCTGATGCCGCAGATCTGCCTTATACAAGAGTAAGGCACCGCTTCCGGCCACGCTCACTTGCAACAGCATACCGGGCAACCATGCCTGTTTAAAACGCCATTGTACAGGCAGATAGCGAAACAGCCATGCGCAACAGACACAAACAACCACTGTATATAGCAACAAAAGCGGTGGCAACTCCGTATAAAGTTGTATACTTATTCCTGCCAGGAAGGGGAAAATAAGGCGTAAGAAAGGTGCTTGTTTCCAGCACATCACGGTAAATGCTGTAGACTCAAAATGCATGTGGGGGTTAACTTTTATCAAAAACAAACCTAACTTTTAACAGTCTGTAAAATGTTTTGAAAATGTTAAAAACGGGTTTAGTTAATAGATAATATCTTTATATGATGTCTTGGAAACTTCCTCCTGCAATGGAAAAAATGGCTGAAATCGGTTACAAAAGCTTCTTATTTAATATATTAATATTCAATTATTAGAATATTAAATATTATTTCATCTGTTATTGATTAGTTAACATCTCTTTTAAATATAATATTATTTGTAAACTGCATTACCGGTCACGCTATATGAATTGTATCAAGATTCAATAGTCGTGTCTTTAATGGTTATTTTGAGGGAAAAGAAGGAGCCTGATTTTTATCAGGCTCTGTTTTTTTGACAACCTTACTTCATATAAAAAGCCCTCCACGCCGTAACGTAGAGGGCTTTTCGTTAACAGTTAGCTAACAATATTATTTACTCAGGTACATACTCTTTTCCTTGAAGAGTTGTCTGAAATATGGATCGCGCAGATCTTTGATAAAGCGTATTGCTTCTCCGGTTGATTTCATTTCAGGCCCCAGCTCCTTGTTTACGCCCGGGAACTTGTTGAAAGAGAATACAGGTTCCTTGATAGCAAAACCGGTAAGTTTCTTTTCAATGTTAAAGTCCTTCAGCTTATTGGCACCAATCATCACTTTTGTAGCAATGTTCAGGTAAGGCACCTGGTAAGCTTTAGCAATAAATGGCGTAGTACGGGAAGCACGCGGGTTAGCTTCAATCACATATACATTGCCATCTTTGATCGCAAACTGTATATTGATCAAGCCCTTGATATTCAGTGCACGCGCAATTTTTTCTGCGTAGTATTCCATGGTGGTTACTTCGATCGGCGACAAGTTGAAAGCCGGTAACAACGCATGGCTGTCGCCACTATGAATACCTGCCGGTTCAATATGCTCCATTACACCCATTACATGGAAATCAGTACCGTCGAAGATGCCATCTATTTCTGCTTCCTGGCAACGATCCAGGAAGTGATCGATCAATATCTTGTTACCAGGCAAATGTCTTAACAGGCTCAGTACAGATTCTTCCAGCTCCTCTTCGTTGATGACGATTCTCATACGCTGACCTCCTAATACATAGGAAGGACGCACCAGTACGGGGTAACCTACTTCTTTCGCCACTTCTATCGCATCGTCTGTATTGTAAGCAGTACCATATTTAGGATAAGGAATGCCCAGTTCTTTCAGCATATCGGAGAAACGACCACGGTCTTCTGCAATATCCATGTTGTCGAAAGAGGTACCGATGATTTTCACACCTTTTTCTTCCAGGCGTTTGGCCAGCTTCAGCGCGGTTTGTCCACCCAGCTGCACAATCACACCTTCCGGCTTTTCCAGCTCAATGATTTCCCAGAGATTTTCCCAGAACACCGGCTCGAAGTATAATTTATCTGCCATGTCGAAGTCGGTGGAAACCGTTTCTGGGTTACAGTTTACCATGATAGCTTCATAACCGCAGTCCTGGATCGCCTGTAAACCGTGTGTGCAGCAGTAGTCGAACTCAATACCCTGCCCGATTCTGTTAGGACCGGAGCCCAGTACAATGATCTTCTTCTTATCGGTTACCTTGCTTTCATTTTCGGTATCGAACGTAGAGTAGAAGTAAGGTGTTTTTGCTTCAAACTCTGCGCTACAGGTATCTACCATTTTAAAAGTACGGGTGATGCCCAGCTCCTTACGCTTAGCGTATACTTCGTCTTCATCGCAATCACCAAACAATACCGCAAGTTGCATATCAGAGAAGCCCATTTTCTTGGCATCTTTCAGCATTTCTACTGAAACGCTCTGCAGGTCAAGCTCCAGCAATTGTTTTTCCAGGTTCACGATATCCTGGATCTGGTGCAGGAACCAGCGGTCGATATAAGTCAGCTGGTGAATATGTTTTACGGAAACTCCCGCCATCAAAGCATCTTTGATACGGAAAATACGATCCCAGGTAGGACGTTTTAATTTCTCGATCAGTTGCTCACTCTTCAGGAGAGATTTACCATAGTAGCCCAGACCGAGTGCGTCGTTTTCAAGGCTCTGACAAGCTTTCTGTAATGCTTCAGGGAAGGTGCGTCCGATAGACATTACCTCTCCTACTGATTTCATTTGCAGGCCCAGGGTGTCGTCGGCCCCTTTAAATTTATCGAAGTTCCAGCGTGGCATTTTTACGATCACGTAGTCCAGTGCTGGCTCGAAGAATGCAGAAGTAGTTTTGGTGATCTGGTTTTCCAGTTCATCCAGTGTATAACCGATAGCCAGTTTGGCAGCAATTTTCGCAATCGGGTAACCGGTTGCTTTAGAAGCCAGTGCGGAGGAACGGCTCACGCGAGGGTTGATTTCAATAGCAATCAACTCTTCGTTTTCCGGATTCAGGGAAAACTGAACGTTACAACCACCGGCAAAGTTGCCCAGGTCGCGCATCATCATCATCGCTTTGTTACGCATCTCCTGGAAAGCAGTATCGCTCAGGGTCATAGCTGGCGCCACCGTAATGGAATCACCCGTGTGGATACCCATCGGGTCGAGGTTTTCCACGGTACAAATGATTACCACGTTATCATTCTTGTCGCGCAGCAATTCCAGTTCATATTCTTTCCATCCCAGTACCGCTTTTTCTACCAGTACTTCGTGGATGGGGGAAGCTTTCAAACCACGGTCCAGGGCTTCGTCCAGGTCTTCTTTACTGTGTACAAATCCACCACCGGTACCACCCAGGGTAAAGGAAGGACGGATTACCAGCGGGAAGCCTATTTCCTGTGCAAATTCTTTTCCTTCGAGGAAAGAGTTAGCTGTTCTGGCGGGAGCCACCGGGATACCCAGTTGGATCATCCACTGGCGGAACTGTTCACGATCTTCTGCCTTATCAATTGCCTTAATGTCTACCCCAATCAGGCGAACATTGTTCTTTTCCCAAATTCCGAGTTCGTCTACTTCCTTGCAAAGGTTCAGCGCAGTTTGGCCGCCCATGGTGGGTAATACGGCATCTATCTGGTTTTCTTCCAGGATCTGCTCAATGCTTTCCACGGTCAGTGGCAGCAAATAAACCTTATCGGCCATCATTGGATCCGTCATGATGGTAGCCGGGTTGGAATTAATCAATATCACTTTAATTCCTTCTTCCCGCAGCGAACGTGCTGCCTGGGAACCGGAATAATCAAATTCGCAAGCCTGACCAATAATAATGGGTCCAGAACCGATAATGAGAACAGATTTGATAGATGAGTCTTTTGGCATTTGTGTAATCTATTGAAAATGAAAAACCAAATTGATCTTTATGCCGTGTGAGGGACCAAAAAAATCGTGCAAAGTTACGTGATTTGAAAATTATAATCAGAAATAAATTTCATTTCCGAGAAGTTTTTTTCGGGAGAATAATAAATACATTTAGCTTTATATAAAATAATTAACCCATCTAATCGATATGCCTTCTATTTCTATACCTCCGATCACTATAAATAGTAGAGACTGGAAAAGCATACACCGACAGTACGGTTACGGACAGGCGTTATACATTGCGGGAAACCAGGACCAAGGCAACTATTCCTTTAACTTCCGGTTAAATTATCATCAGAAAGACGGCGCGCTGACTTTTTCATGGAATAATGACCGGAACAATTTAGGTCGGGCTAAATTCGACCCAAGCTATGTCGGTAAAATATATAATCCTTACACCGTCTTACAACTGGAGTTACCCTATCTAAAAAAAACAATTGAAGTATACAGCCGTGAATGGCCGAACACACTCCTCCATTTCTTCGCTCGCAAAACGCCCACCGGCAATAGCCATTTTGATAAGCTGTTCCAAACTACAGCTACGCAAGAAATAATCAGTGAAATACTTCCCCAGTTATATTATTTACAGGATGAGGCATTGGGCCGATCCCTCCAGCTCACGACTAACTATGAAGACGCAGTGACCGAGAAATTCTATCTCCGTATACGCATTAATAAGTTACTTCAAAAAGCATCTACTATCGAAAATCTGCTACACCATACAACTACACTGGTAAATAAACTGGAAAGATTTGCTAAAAAGTAACATTACGGACGCAGTATTTTCCGTATAAATACTTATCCAGATATCCATTTATTCTCCTAACTTTACTATGCACAGTGCAACGATACTGTGCATACCCCTCAAAAGACTGGTGCAACGAATACAAGAGCTTTACCCCAAAGAATCATTTTCGTTTTTTTCAATATACATTTTACACCCCAAAAATCAAACGTTATGCGTACAGCTGAAGTTCATTACGGCGCTAATGGTCAGATCGACCTCACCGTTCCCAAAGGCACTAAACTGGAAGATGTCACTAAATTACAGGCATTGGTGCTGAGACAAATTAACCCCCGCGGTTGCCAGGCCTGCCTGTCTGGCGTACACTTCAATATCCGGGAAAAACTGGAAGAAGTGATTAACGTAGACCTGGAAAAAATGGCTATTACCAAGGCAGCCGTTGCACAACATTAATCCGGCGATACCGTCCAGGCCTATGCCTGGACGGTATTTTAAACGCTCCCGTCATGTCACAAGTAATATCACCTGCCCGTACAGGTCACCTGTACCGCCAGCCTATTCCCCAGCTGGGCGTTGGACTGCTATACAATCCCTCCCTGGAGCTGTACCTGGAAGCTTGTCCCGGGATATGTGATTATGTGGAAATCATTCCCGATATGTTCTGGACAGATCGTGGAAACGGCCAGCAGGAAAGATTTGAAGAGATTGAATCCTGGATGATGGTGCTGGATAAAATAGCCGCCACATACCCATTAACCGCTCATAATATATCTTACTCGCTGGGCAGCGCCGGCATTTTTGATAAAACATACCTTCAGAAAATGCAGGAATGGCACCAGCGCTATGCATTTAAATGGCACAGCGATCACCTGTCTTTTGTAAAGGTACATAACGATCAACAGGAAGAACACAATGCAGGCCTCGCAGTACCGGTGCCGTACGATTATGAAGTACTGGATATGATCAGCGGTCGTATCAATGCCATCAAACGGGCTATCAGTGCACCTTTCCTGGTAGAAAACAATGTATACTTTATTGATTTGCCGGAGCAGGAACTCAGCGAAACGGCCTTCCTGAATGAGTTATCAGATCGTACCTCCTGCGGCTTATTGCTCGATATTCATAACGTGTATACCAACGCCGTCAATCACCATTTTGATCCGAAGGAATTTATTAACCAGCTGCAGCTGGATAAAGTGATCGAAATCCATATTGCCGGCGGCAACGAGATGGCAGGTATGTACACTGATTCTCATGCAGGCCCTTGTCCGCCGGAGGTATGGGAGCTACTCGATTATACGTTACCGTTAGTTCATAACCTATGCGGCATTACCTTTGAATTTCATGAATCTTACTTTCACCTGTTGCAGTTTGAGGGTATTACCCGCGAACTAAACCGGGCGAAGGCAGCCTGGAACCTTTATCATAGTTGATGATATGTCACTCCTCTCTTTTCAGAAAGCGATCACTGATTTAATTGCCTCCCCGCAATTGTGCCTGGCGTTACGGGAGCAGCCGGCGGAAATCCTCTCCCGGTATGACCTTACGCGCCGCGAGCAAATGCGTTTACAAACAGTAGTACGCCAACCCGGCATGTCGGTGAGCTGTACCCTATATCGTGTAAACAGGATCACGCCTATCTACACGATGCTTCCCTATACCTGTTTTTTATTAGGCCCATCCCTGATGCCGCTCGTAGAGGAATTTTGGCGTATTTGCTATAAGTCTGATTTACAGTTTAAGCGGGAGATCAATGTATTTGGTGATTTTTTACTGGAGAAAATAACTACGGGGAGCCTCGAAAACCCGTATCTGCGGGAGATCTTGTTAATGGAACTGGCCATTAATGACTTGAAATTTTTGCCTAAAGAAGCCTTACTGCATATATCTGCGGACGAAGAAATACTACACCCATTAGTAAGATTGGTCCCTTTTGATCATTCACCGGAACCGCTGCTGACGGCCCTTGCCGGCATGCAACTGCCACCAGTGCCTTTACCCACCGGGGAATACTTACTATTGGTGGATTACCGTGAGGAAGAACTATCCTTCAGCACACTGCCCCGCAAAAGCGGAGCAGTGGCCATTTGAGTTTATATTTTTATCCTGGCAGACATAACGGCGATGGCCGCTCCCATTACAGCAATCATGGTGAAGGCAATTCCCAGGTTGGTAGCTTGCGCCACAAATCCAATCAGCGGCGGGCCAAAGAGGAATCCCAGGTAGCCAATAGTGGATACGGTAGCCAGCGCCATACCGGGAGACAATGTTTTTGATTTGCCGGCAGCACTGTATACCAATGGCACCACCGCTGATACGCCGGCGCCTACCAGCATAAAGCCAAACATAGCCGGGTAGAAATAAGGCAAAATAACGGCTACCA
Source organism: Chitinophaga eiseniae (assembly GCF_012641265.1). GTDB lineage: Bacteria > Bacteroidota > Bacteroidia > Chitinophagales > Chitinophagaceae > Chitinophaga > Chitinophaga eiseniae_A. Next base: position 345,307 of record NZ_JABAHZ010000002.1, read on the forward strand.
GTAGCCCCGCAGCGGTGAGACCTCCGCTGATCAGCAGCATCTTCTTCACACCCAGCCTGGTGGTAAGCCTGTCGGCAATAAAGCGTCCGGAGGCCATGGTACTCATAAATGCAGCATAGCCTGCACCGGATAAACCATCCTTCACGGCTATCACTCTACGGAAATATACGCCACTCCAATCGAACATCGTTCCTTCGCAGATCATTGAACACATGGCGATAATACCCAACGTAATCAGGAAAGCGTCTGGTTTTCCAAAGAGAGAAGGGGCACTATTTTCATTTGGCACGGTAGTTACCAGCCTGTTCATCGTTAATACAATTAGCGTCCAGGCGATACCGGCAATGATTAAGAAGTGATATACCGGCGCCAGGTGTAGCCCCGACATTCCCGCTCCTATGGCGGCGCCGGTAAACCCGGCAACGCTCCACAAGCCGTGAAAGGAAGCCATAATAGAGCGGCCATACATCACCTCTACGCCTACTGCCTGTGTGTTTACCGCGATATTGGCAATGTTGCCGCAGAAGCCGAACAATACCAGGAAAATACTCAGTTCCCATGCGTGCTGGGCCAGCCCAAGGGCAGGTAATACAGCGGCGTAGGCCACACCGGCAATTAATAACACCTGCCGGCTACCATATTTTGATACCAATATCCCGGCTACAGGCAAGGATATCAGGGATCCTACCGGCAACGCCAGTAACAGGCTACCCAGTCCTGCATCATTTAAGCCCAGGGCTTGCTGGATATCCGGTATACGGGAAGCCCAGCTGGAAAAACATAAACCAGTAAGGAAAAATAAAGCGCTGACCGCAATACGCGTTGCTCTCTTATTCATCGCCACCATCGATAGATCCTGTAACATCTTTGTTAAGATAAAAAATTTAAATAATCAGATCACCTGGATTCCCAGGTTGATATACGGCTTTAATGAAGGCAGGTCGGGATTATCGGTAATAATGGTATCCAAACCTGTAATATCACATACTTTAAAAGGCTCCGCCGTACCCATTTTATCGCTGGTGGCCAGTGCAATGGCCTTGTTGGCCGATTCCACCATCACGCTTTTAACATCTGCCTCCCCCAGATCAAGGCCGGTTACGCCGGCAACAGGATGGAGACTGCAAATACCCAGGAAGCAAATGTCGGCCCGCAATTTCTCGAGCATACGGATGGTATCCATCCCACCGGAGGTCTGCGAGTTTTTGCCAATTAATCCGCCCGTAAAGATCAGTTCAATACCAGGATGGTCCATCAACTGTGATACAATCGGAACACTGTTGGTAATGACCGTCAGGTGCAGGTTTGCGGGGATTAACTTGGCCAGCATTAAAGTGGAAGTGCCTCCGTCGAGCATAATGGTTTGTCCATTACGCAGAAATGACAAGGCTTTGGTGGCAATATGTTTTTTATCCTCTTCATGGTATTGTATACGCTCCTTAAACGAATAAGGGTTGGGAGAATGGGGAATAGCCCCTCCCCGTACTTTAATCAGTTGCCCGTTTTGAGCAAGAGATTCGAGGTCTCTCCTTACCGTATCTTCCGATACCTGTAAATCGCTGCTGAGTTCTGCCTGCAGTACTTTATGATCTGTTTGCAGTTTCTTCAGGATATATTCCAGCCTTTCCTCTTTTAACATATTTGCCGTTTTGTGCAAAATTATGAAAGATTATGCAATAATTTGCAACATATGGCATAACTTTGCAAAAAATAGCAAATCATGGCAAGAATAGCAATCGACATGGACAATGTAATGGCGGACCTGCAACAACATGTATTAGCGGTGTACGCAAAGGAATACGGGGAAGTGATAGATCCCGCGCGTTTGGATAATGTACCGGAAGGCAGTGTGTTTCCGGAAGGAATAATGGTAAAAATGTTGAATACACCCGGCTTTTTCAGGGGCATTCCGGTGATGAAAGGCAGCCAGGAAGTGGTTAAAGCCCTGGCAGCGCAACATGAAGTATTTATTGTTTCTGCAGCGATGGAATTCCCTTTTTCACTGGCGGAGAAACTAGCCTGGCTGAATGAGCACTTCCCGTTCATCCACTGGCGGAATGTTGTGTTCTGTGGATCAAAAACTATTGTGGAAGCGGACTACATGATAGATGACCATGATAAAAACCTGCGTTCATTTAAGGGCACTCCCCTATTATTTAGTGCTCCGCATAACTTACCATTGACTGACTACAAACGTTTAAACAACTGGGAGGAAGTAGCAACATTTTTTAAATTAAGTGAGGTAGCAGCCTAACAGTTGGCCAGTGCAGGTTAGCTATTAAAGAAAAACCCCGATTTACTATCAACGAATATCATTATAGTGATCGGTGTATTTCTTTAATCTTTTTGTTTACGCAGTGTGGTCATTTCCTTTTTGACCTGTAATAACTCATCTTTTATGGTGGCATAGCTTTTCAGTAACTGGGTGTGCTCTTCAAGCAATTTGTAATACTTCTCCCTCATCAGCATCATTTCTTCACTGTCAGTAACCCTTGACTCCTGTACCGTACCCGGGTTCAGGAAGCCCTCTACGGTCATGTCCAATCCTTTGGCTACACGCTCCAGCTCATCGGGCGAGAAGCTTTCCTTTTCGAAGAGATTGTACATGGTACGACGGCTCATATCCAGGCGGCCAGCCAGTTTGCTCTTATTCAGGCCTTTTTCGGCGATAATCTGCTGTAGACGGTCGCCATGGTGGATATTTTTGCCCTGGCTAAGTTGCATAGCACCATTCCACCGCATAAACTCATCGGGGGTAATATCTATTAATGTGCAGAAACGCTCCATGGTAGCACGTTTCATATCATTTTTGCGTAAATGATAATGGGCTATCTGGTTGGTAAAACCGGCCATGGCAGCAAAGTCTACGATCTTTATCTTCTTTTGCTTCAGTATCTGCTTCAAGCGGTGTCCCATGTGTATCAGGCTCGACTGCATCCTTTATGTTTTAAATTATGATGCTACAGACAGGATGGGCCCTGTTGTATTATCGTATAATTTAACAATTAATATTTCATTTTGTAAATAAATATATCAATTTAACAAAAAAATATACGCCTGTCAGCCGCATTAATCAACCATAACAATTATATAACGGCAACGTATATACGTAATAAAGCACCAATAAACATTTATCAATATGACAACATAAAAATCGTAGTGATAATCACAATAAAATGACTGACAATTATTGTGTAAACGATACACATCAACCAACCTTTACAAATAGCCCAAAACCCTTTACAGCACTGCATTACATGGGGTATTATTTTTTTTAAAGAAAGTAATGTTTTATCATTATAAATTGCACGATTATGAATACATTTGTTTACACATAAAATGTTGTTTTATATGCTTAAAATAATCGTCAATCTTTTTTGTTAACCATAACCAATAATTAGAAAATAATACCCATTATGAGCAAAGAATCACTGAATGTTCTGCTTGACATTCACACAAAACTCTCCGGACTACCGGTAGCCTTTAGAGAAAGAGTGTGTGAAGAATGCAATTGGAGTACACCTACTTTTTATCGTAAAATGCGCGGTAAAGACAAACCAAATCCTAACGAGAAAGGCAAGATTATTCCTGCACTTAGCAACGCTGAAAAGCAAAAAATCATTGAAGTAATGGACGAGGTGTACGCATTGGGACAAGAGTACTTCGAAAAGTACCAGCGATCTTCTAAGTAATATGAGGTAGTATTTCATTCGCTGTCTGTAGAAACTTACTCCTAAATGACATCCTCATATAATAAAGCCTTGTACCCCTTCCTGGGATTACAAGGCTTTATTATTTATTTATCTTTATTAACTAAGTTTTTCTTTTTAAAACTAAATTATTAGTTTTAAAAAGAAAAAAGATGTTTATGTATACCATTTTAACCCGCGGCATAGTGCTGCTACAGCTGCTATGCTGCTTACAAACGGCAATGGGTCAGCAACCTATTGACCGTAATCAACTAATGGAATACCTGCAGCACCAGGAATACGATCAGGCCATTGGCTACCTGCAACCAAGGGTACAGGAAAACAATATTTCGCAATTATCGCTACTCGCCTATACTTACTATCTCTCTGGGAAAACAAAAGATGCCGGCGCCGCCTATGACAAAGTATTACAGCTGGATAGCAACAACCTCCCCGCACATCAGTACCTGGCCAGTATTGCGATGCAAATGGAAACCCCCCTGGCGGCCATCACACATTACCGGTACATTGCCAGGATGCAACCCAATAACGCTGTTGCCTGTAAACAACTTAGTTTTGCGTGCTACGCCATCCAGCAATTCGATACAGCCTTTGTATGGCTCCAAAAGGCTTATCACCTCAATCCCGCCGATCCCAAAGTGGCAGCCCGCCTGGCAGAAGAGTGGCTGGGAAAGGAAAATTACCAGCAGGCCGATAGTATCACCTGCGCCTTCATGGCCTCCGACTCCCTGCAACCACCAGTGATAATGACCGCCATCCGGGCCGCCTGGTTTCTGAAGGATTATACCCGCTGTACTACACTGGGCACGCAATTAATGAACATGAAAATTGTTTCCCCTAATACCTTCAGCATAGTAGCCGCCGCCTGGTATACCCTTAAAAAATACCAGGAGTGCATCGGCATACATGAATATATGACCGCCAACAGGGGCCAGTCGGAAAACATCATGTATTATGCAGCCCTCTCCTATACTGCGCTGAAAAATTATACTTCCAGCAATGAGTTGCTGCAAACCTGTATTGACCTCGCCACTTCCAAAAGCCTGGATGGCTATTTCAGCAGTAAATCTGTGAATTATGAAGGGCTGCAACAATATAAAACAGCCATTGCCCAACTGGATACAGCCTATTATCTTTCCCGTAAACCGCTGCGCCAGTATAGCATTGGCCGTATTTACGACCTGCACCTCCACAATAAACCACTGGCTACGAAATACTATAAACGCTACCTGCAGCTAAGCACGCCGGATAATCCTGCAGCGCCAGAGATTTACAAATACCTGAAGTCTTACGTTGAAAAATAATCCGCTTTTAACATGTTTTTTTAGATTATTTCTATTAAACCACCTGGTTTTTCTTAAATTTAAAGCCCGTTAGGAAAATGCTTGTACTTAACCAATAAACAAATACGGTGCTATGTCGTACCCATACCAGATTAAGAGTATCGAAGATTATCAACAGGCTTATCAACAAAGTGTCATTGACCCCGAAGGCTTTTGGGCCAATGTAGCAGACCATTTTTACTGGCGTCGCAAGTGGGATAAGGTATTGGACTGGAATTTTAAAGACCCGGATATCAAATGGTTTACCGGCGCTAAACTGAATATTACGGAAAACTGCCTGGATCGTCACCTGGGCACATTGGGCAACACTCCAGCCATTATCTGGGAGCCCAACGATCCGGAAGAACACCATCGCATTATCACTTACCGCGACTTATACAATAAAGTTTGCCAGTTTGCCAATGTGTTAAAGAACAATGGGGTTAAGAAAGGCGATCGCGTATGTATTTACATGGGAATGATTCCTGAACTGGCTATTGCCATACTGGCCTGCGCCCGCATCGGTGCTGTACACTCTGTAGTATTCGGAGGATTCAGTGCTCAGTCGATCGCCGACAGGATCCAGGATGCCCAGTGCAGCCTCGTTATCACCTGTGATGGCGCTTATCGCGGCGCTAAAGACATTCCGCTGAAATCGGTAATGGACGACGCCCTGATGGCCTGCCCATCTGTAAAGAAAGTAATTGTTTGTACCCGTACCCGCACCCCGGTTAGTATGCTGAAAGGCAGAGACGTATGGTGGGAAGACGAAATCAAGCAGGTAGAAACCATGGGAAATCCCCCCTGCCCGGCAGAAGAAATGGATGCAGAAGACCTGCTGTTCATTCTCTATACTTCCGGTTCCACCGGCAAGCCGAAAGGCGTGGTACATACCTGTGCCGGCTATATGGTATATGCCAACTATACTTTTGTAAATACCTTCCAGTATCAACCTGGAGAAGTATACTTCTGTACCGCAGATATCGGCTGGATCACCGGCCACAGCTACATTGCCTATGGCCCGCTTAGCGCTGGTGCTACCACCCTTATGTTTGAAGGGGTACCTACTTATCCCGATGCAGGGAGACTGTGGGAAATTGTAGACAAATTCCGCGTAAACATCTTATATACCGCTCCTACAGCTATACGCAGCCTGATGAGCTACGGCCTTGGTCCTGTTAATCATAAAGACCTCAGCTCCCTCCGTAAACTGGGCAGCGTAGGCGAACCTATTAATGAAGAGGCCTGGCATTGGTTTAAAGATAACATTGGTAAAGGTAAATGCCCAATTGTAGATACCTGGTGGCAAACTGAAACCGGTGGTATCATGATTACCCCGATAGCCGGCATTACGAAAGAAAAACCAGGCTATGCCACCCTGCCTCTTCCCGGCGTACAGCCTGTGCTGGTAGACGAAAACGGTAAGGAACTCAAAGGAAATGGTGTAAGCGGCAATCTCTGCATCAAGTTCCCATGGCCTGGTATGCTCCGCAGCACATACGGCGATCATGAACGTTTCCGTAAAACTTATTTCTCTACCTACGAAAACATGTACTTCACAGGCGATGGCTGCCTGAGAGATGAAGACGGGTACTATAAGATTACCGGCCGTGTAGATGATGTTCTCAACGTAAGCGGTCACCGTATTGGCACTGCAGAAGTAGAGAATGCCATCAACATGCACGCCGGCGTGGTGGAAAGCGCTGTAGTGGGCTATCCTCACGATATTAAGGGGCAGGGCATTTATGCTTATGTGATCATGGAGCGCTTAACGCATGATGCGGAACTCACTAAAAAAGACATCGCACAAACCGTTAGCCGTATTATTGGCCCTATCGCCAAGCCGGATAAAATACAGATCGTAGGCGGTTTACCCAAAACGCGTTCCGGTAAAATCATGCGCCGTATCCTGCGCAAGATAGCCGAAAACGACCTGGACAACCTGGGCGATACCTCTACTCTGCTGGATCCGGCTGTAGTTGATGAAATCAAAAAAGGCAGACTCTAAGCCGTTTTAATATTTTCAGAGAAGGGATGCAGAAATGATTTTCTGCATCCCTTTGTTATAAGATAGACCCATGAAACGTTTTCTCAAAAAGGCCGGCTGGACACTGCTTTGCCTGTTTATACTCCTCAATATCATCGGTGCCTTCCACGCCTGGAAGTTTACCCATTTCTACGACGATGGCGGCAAAAAAAATAAGCTACCGGAGCAGATGAGCACCGGGGAAAAGCTGGGGGTCATCCTGTTTGGCGTCCGGATCTCCAAATCTGCCACCACTCAATATCCTGCTGCTCCTTATAACACCGTGCACCTTCATACCGCCAACGGGTTATCCCTGGAAGGTTGGTGGATACCCACCAAAAATCCTGTAGGCACTGTTATCCTGTTTCATGGCTATAATGGCAATAAAGGCTCCCTGTTGCCCGAAGCCGATCGCTTCAGGTCACTCGGCTACAATACCTTTCTGCTCGATTTCCGTGGACATGGTAACAGCGAGGGCCTTACCTGCAGCGTAGGATTTAAAGAAGCAGAAGATGTAAAGCTGGCGTGGGATTATGTAAAGCAAAAAACAACCCAACCAGTTGTACTCTGGGGAGTGAGCATGGGCGCAGCCGCCATTCTGAAAGCCGTTCCTGAATATGGGCTTACCCCGCAAAAGCTCATCATCCAATGCCCTTTTTCCACGCTGACAGACGCCGTAAAAAGTCGCATGAGAGCTGTGCACCTGCCGGCATTTCCCTTTTCACAAATCCTTACCTTCTGGGGCGGAATAGAGCAGGGATTCTGGGGACCTGGATTTAAGCCGGAAAGCTACGCCCGCCAGATACATATGCCCGTATTATATTTCTACGGTCAAAAAGACATCCGGGTAATGTCCCATGAAACTAACGAGGTATTTTCTCACCTCGGCACCACCCAAAAGAAATTGTATATATTCCCTAATGCAGGTCACCAGTCGTTTTGCGGGAAAGACAATGATGCCTGGATGAGAGAGGTAACCGCCTTTTTACAATAAAAAAGCGTGCACCATACGAGTGGTGCACGCTCTTCACAGGATCCTACCCGCCATTTTATATTGGAATCATGACACGGTAAAACCGTGTCACTAGATGCAATCCTTTATAAGCAATGATTACAAATTTACATTAGCTGGCTGCCACCAGGAGGCACCTAATGGGTAAACAGCAAAAATCTTACCTACGTATTACCACAGGCGTACCTACTTTTAGCACATCATACAATTCGTTGACATCGGCGTTTTTCATGCTGATACAACCGAGGGTCCAGTTGATCCTGCTATCTACATAACTATCCCTGATACCGGAAGCATATTCCACACCATGAATACCAATTGCCCCACCAATTGCGGCATTGGCAGATACCAGCCCATCCGATTGCCGCTGATGGAATTTAGCCCAGGAACTCTCATTGGGATAATCCAGCAACATAAAACGGCTCCAGCTTTTATCTACTCTTTTTGTTAAAATATGAAAGGTACCTTCAGGCGTTCTGCGATCGCCTTCAGTTTGTTTATCCGTTTGGTCACGGTTACCAAATACTACTTTGTAGATCTTTCTCAACGTAACATCTTCATAAACATACAAGCGGTAGTCGCTCTTATCTATCAGCAGGAAAACTTTATCCGGATCGACGTTGGCAGCATTTAACCTTACATTATATAAATCTGGTTCGTTGATAAATCCACTTAATGGCAACAGCAACAGGATAACCGTTAGCCAGTAATGACAACACTTCTTCATAGGAGTAATAAATATGCAGATAACGTAACGGAATAAAGATTTATTGTCTTGCTACATCCATATAAAACTAAAGGCACAAAGCGTTATGCCTTGTGCCTTTAGTTTTATATGGATGATAAGCGGATACTATTAGTAGCCGAAAATCTCTTCCAGGGAGAGTTTCTTCACTGCTCCATATTTCTTCAGCTCTTCGCCCACTTTCTTCTCAGAAGCAACGATGCAATAAGTATATGGTTTATGAGCGAGATATTCATCATGGAATTTCTTCACTTCATCGAAGTTCATTTTATCGATAGACTCATACACCTGTTTACGGATATCTGTGTTCAGTCCCAGCTTTTGTGCTGCCAGGTAGCTGAAAATAATACCGTCGTTGGTGATACGTTCTGTTTCGATATCCTGTTTCATGCTTTCCTTAGCTGTTTCCAGCAGTTTATCGGAACGTGGAATATCATTCAGCAATTCGTTCATGCCGGTGATCGCATCATTCATTTTGTCGGCCTGGCTACCTACGTAAGCGATGGCAGAATAGCGTTCACTCTTCTTATCCGGCGATGCCAGGAATGCATAAGTAGAGTAAGCCAATGCTTTAGACTCACGGATAGTTTGGAATACTACGGAACCCATTCCACCGCCAAAGTAGCTGTTAAACAGCGTTACGATACCGGTTTTAGCAGGATCATACACGTCGGCATTTCTCAGCCAGTTTACTTCCGTTTGTACCATATCGTAATCAGCAAAAAGTACCTGGTTTTGAGCCTGGTTGTCTTTTACAAACTTAACGGCTGCAGGTGCTGCTTTAAAGCTGGCAGCCAGTGTATGCAATTTTTTCACATCGGCAGCAGCTGTTTCCAGTGGCTGAGGTCCCCAATAAATGATGGTATGTTTATAGGCTGGCAGCTCGTGCAAGATATCGGTCAGCTCTGTAGCGGTGACCGCATCCAGTTCTGCCTGGCTCAACTGGTTATTGAACGGATTTTTAGCACCATACATGGCATAGTTTATCACTCCTTTCATGATGGCGCCTTTATTCAGTTTACTATCTGCGCGGGCTTTCTGTAAACGGCCTTTCAGCGCAGCCAAAGCAGCTTCGTCTGGCTTACAGTTAGCAATCACGTGTTCAAATAAAGCAACGGCTTTATCGAAGTTGTCCTGCAAACCAGAGATAGAAATAGTGGTATTGTCTGTAGAGGCTGATATGCTAAAGTTACAGGCGATATTGTAAAACTCTTTGCTGATCTGCTCGGAGGTATACTTATCGGTACGCAGGAATTGCAGGTATTGTGCTGCCAGGGGAAGCTTTTTATTATTCCAGCTACCCATATCGAAACGATAATACAGGTGGAACAGACCGTTGTCTTTGTTCTGTACATACATCATATCGGTATTACCAACAGTAGTTTTCTGGATGTCTTTTTCATAATCCAGCCACTGTGGCTTTACAGGGGTGGCAGGCATAGTGGCCACCTGTTTCAGGAATGCAGATTGTGCTTCTCTGTTTACTTCTACCGGCGTAATAGCAGGCTTCTCTACTTTCTCGATGCTTTTATCTTCACCTTTGCGTTTGTAGATGATCACATAATTATCGTTGAGGTATTTATTCGCATAGTCAACGATTTGTTTTTTTGTAACAGTGCCCATATCATCTACATAGGCTACATCATGTGCCCAATCCTGCGCCCGGCTCTTAATGAAAGCATCCATCAGGGAGGTAGCGCGGTTATTGTTGTTTTCCAGTCCCTGGAGCTCGCTCAACTTGGCGTTGTTAACGATGGCTTTTACCAGCGTTTCATCGAAATCTCCTTTTTTCAGGATTTCCAGCTGACTCAGTAACAGCGCTTTTACATCTTCCAGGGTTTGGCCTTGTTTAGCTTTACCACTGAGAGAGAAGATGGAGTAGTCTTTCAGGCTCATCACACCTGCGCTGGCGTTCAACACTTTCTGTTGTTTGTTGATATTCAGGTCGAGCAGGCCTGCTTTTCCATTCTGGAGAATAGAACCCATTACGCCCAGTACCAGGTTGGATTTAGTATCGAGTGCGCCGGGCATTCTGAAGGCGATATCAACGCTTTCAGCATCGGGGCCTAATACTTCTTTTACAACAGGCGATTTGATAGGTGCTTCCGGCGCAGGCTTGTATTCCTTTACCGGCTTAGCTTTCATATAAGCGAATTTCTGATCAATTAATTTAACCACGTAATCCGGGTCAAAGTCACCCGCCATTACTACGGCCATATTGTTAGGTACATAATACTCATTATAGAACTGGCGAATCGCCTTCAGGTTTGGATTCTTGAGGTGTTCAACGGTACCAATGGTAGACTGCTGACCGTAGTTGTGCGTTGGAAACAAGGCAGCAAGCATAGTTTCATATACTTTGCGGCCATCGTTATCCAGTCCACGGTTCTTTTCTTCGTACACGGCTTCCAGCTCTGTATGGAACAGGCGGAAAACGGGATCGCGGAAGCGCTCTGCCTGAACAGTCAGGTACTTATCGATGGCGTTGGAGGGAATGTCTTCTTCATAAATGGTTTCTTCCACCCAGGTGTGGGCATTGGTGCCCTGGGCTCCCATACCGGTCATCATTTTATCGTATTCGTTGGCAATCGCATACTTGGCGGCGACACCGGATACGCTGTCGATTTCATGATAAACTGCTTTACGCGCAGCGGGATCCACCGTTTTGTTGTACTTATCGTACAAATCGGAGATTTTGTCAATCAGCGGTTTTTCTTTTGCCCAATCGAGGGAACCGTACTGCTGGGTACCTTTAAATAACAGGTGTTCCAGGTAGTGGGCCAGTCCTGTATGATCTTTCGGATCATTATCGCTACCCGCGCGGGTTCCGATCAGGGTCTGGATTCTGGGGTCTTTTTTATTGACACTCAGGATAACGGTCAATCCGTTTTTCAACGTGTAAAAACGGGCCTTCATCGGGTCATTGGAGATGTACTTGTAGGTGTATCCACCAGCAGTAGCCTCTTTCCATTGATATTTTTCCTGGGCTCCTGCGGTTTGTAAAGTGCAGGCAAACAGGAATAGTGATACGACTCTTTTAAGACTCATACAGTAGTTGGTTTTTTGAAATTTGTCTGTCAAATATACCGGAAGTGAAAAATAAATAAATATAAAAATGGGGAGAATTGTATGAGCGGTAGATAAAACGAGGGGGCAACCGATTGTTTAATCGGTCATTATCTTAACAAGTGGACGATTTTAGGGGTAATTTCAGGGAATGTTGTTGTTATACTGGGAATATTTTCCTTTTGCGAGGGCCTGGCGAAACAACAGGGAGTCATATGCTTTGGGAGCATGATCAGGCTTTTTAGCACGGTTCCTGATCCGGGGAGGATTTACGGGCAGCGTAACCAGGCTGGCAGCATGGGCAATATAACTTACAGGTCTGGTGGGAACCCCTGTGGTTACATATATCTCTGGCGAAGGCGCCACCTTATTTTCATTATTTTTCTCAAGTCTTACACCCAAAAGGCGCTTCTCACAGGAATGAATCCATGCAATGCAGGCAATACATGTCATCAGTGCAACAAAAGAACGCATAAATACAATTTAGGACTGGCTAAAATAGAGCTTAGAAACCGTTCAACCGGATACCGATTGAGAACGGATATTGTTGTAACCCATAATCATGCAACGGCGTGAGGGCAAAATTTGCATACAACTTCACAGGACCATACCCCAGCTCACTGGTTAAACCGAAACGCCATTTGTTGAGATTAAAGTCATCAGTTTTTCTCACTTTACCTCTTTCCTGGCTGATTTGTTTTGTCCGGGATTTGAGCAGATAACCACCAGAGACACCAAAACTCGCCTGGAACGCGCGGCTCGGGCGGGCGGGGTTAGAATTAAAATTAAGCATTACCGGTACGGATATATATTCGGCGAATAGCTTGTTTTTTGAAAATTCTACGGTATCCCGGATTATTTGTGTAGGATAGCCTGGCAGGTATGTAATGCTGCGGGCAAACCTATAGTTATTCATTTCTAATCCTAAAGCGTATAACAAGTTTAGTTTGTGTTTTGTTATATTAAGTCGCTGTTCAAACAACCAGATATTAAAATTGATCGATTTTCCGGTGATAAGTTTAAATTCAGATGGTGTTAAAGGTTCACTGGCTTCCCGGGGGGCAAAGGTGGCCAATCCGGCAGCAGAATAGTCGTACGACCGCTGGGCGGCGGCGTTCATGGCTACTGCGCCATTATAATAATTGCTGTTATTGGGATAATAATTGATAAAACTGGCGCCTGTATAGTCGCTACGATCGATGTAGTTATTGAACCCCAGGTCAAATACAAACCATTTTGTTTGCAGGTTTTTCTTCAGCTTATGCCGGGCGTAGGCCGTATCGTTATAAAATTTATAACTGGTACGTCCCTTATCATTCTTCCCTTTTATGATGATGAGTCCTTTTATCTGTATGGTATCCGGAGTAGCCGGAGTGTTTTTTGTATCTGCCTTTTGCGCATGAGCCCATTCGCCACATAATACCAGTAACAAAATGAGTAAAATTTTATGCTTCATATGCTATGACCATGATTTATTGTTTGTTCCGTTTACGGGAGAAAAACTTTGCTACGTTGGTTACTTTGTCGAGTAATTTACTATCGCTACCGCTTACTGACATAATCAGCTCACCCTGAATTGGCGGTGGTGTTTCGGCGGGCGTTATCTTATTAGTACCGGCGCTATTCGGAATTTTAGTGTTGGCAGCCAGCATGGGTTCGCTACTTACTTCTGGATGAATGGCCGTTGAAATAGGTGTATTATCTGTTTGCTGCCTATGTTGCGCCACTACATCTTCCACTGAATTACGCTGTGGAGGCAGTTGTGACATAACTGGCGCATCTGTTTTGGGAGCTGCAGCGATGGTCTGCTCCTGTGTTGCCGTTACACCGGCTGTTGTTGTTTTTCTTTCCCGGATAGCCGATTTTTTATGATTGGTGGCCAGCAGCGGCGAAGCTGCCGGGGTCGGAGATGCAGGAATAGCTACAGATGGTGTTGCTACGGGAGCTTCAGCGATTGGTATGGCCTTTGGAGCCGGGATAACGGGCTTGGGAGCTGTTACCGTTCCTTTATCTGCCAAGGCAGGCGCGCCGGTAGGGTGATTACCTGCTGGCAACAGCCAGATAAGCAGGCCGGCTACCACCGCAGCAGCGGCGGCTACCCATCCCAGGCGGCGGTAAATGGGCGCTGTTTTGCGCTCACTGCTCCGGTACAGGGAAGCTTTATCTGTAAATACCAGGCTGGTATCGGGTGTTAATTTAGTGGCCTGTAATAACGTCAGCTCTTTTTGGGCGGCGGGATGTTGTTCCAGGTATTCTTGTAGTGCTTTCTCTTCTGCAACTGTCAATTCTCCGTCGATGTAGCCCAGCATGAGTTCTTCCATGTCTGGCAATCCCGGAACTCCGGTTCTGTATAAAGCAGCTTTATTACCAAAGGAGATCGTTTCATCCGGAACCAACCGCGTGCCTTCCAGCAATTCCAGCTCCTGCCGGAATTGAGGGTGCTCCTGGAGAAAAAGTTCCAGGGCTGCCTGTTCTGCCTCATTCAACTCACCATCTATGTAGCTGAGCAGAAACGACTCGTAGTTTGATATGTTAATCTCGATTGACAAGATTTTTATTTATTATCAATGTTTTATAAAATATAATTATTTATATTACGTTTTCCATCTTTACCAGGTAATTTTTAAGGTGAATCCTGGCTCTATGCAGGTACACTTTTACCTGGGACGGGTTTAATCCCATCATTTCTCCAATTTCGTCGTAAGAGTATCCTTCATAATCCTTCAGCATTACGAGGGAGCGCTGCACTTCACTCAATTTAGACAAAGCTTTTTCGATCACTTCCTTGGCATTGTGCACTTTATGATCCGAAATTTTCTCTTCGTCCTTGAATTGTTCTACCAGTGTAACCCGCTTAACCTTACGTACATGGTCGATCATATTGTGGTAGCCCACTGTAAACAGGTATGACTTTGCCTTTTCAAAAGGCACATCCTGACAGTGTTTCCACAATATTTCGAATGAATTCTGTACTACGTCCCTGGCGTCTTCCGCGTTTTCCAGATTTTTAACGATAAAGCGGAACAGGTTGTCCGAATACAGATCCACGCATTTATTGTACTCCTTTTCGGTCATTCCGGTGGTGCGGGATTTTAGTGCTAAGATCCGACAAATACTTTAATACCCATCATTGACAAATCCATCGTAGTTACCCACACCAGCTCTAAAGTCCGAAAATTCAATCCTCCACAGTTGTAGTAACGTCATTTAAACTAATAATCAACCCTTTATCCAGTATGCTCTTTTAGCATTTCATTTCAAGAGGTCGTTATCAGTTTTTCATTTCATGGCATTTATAATCATGATAGTACTATGACGCAGTGCAACGGTTAAATGTTACACCTGGGTCAAACTTTTTGGTTATCCACCCGTTACTCATTTGCGCGAGCAATTATCGTAATACATTTATTGCCAGATTCAATCTAAATATTGGAATTTATGAACGAGCAGTTTATCACCCGTTTACGGGAAGAACTCGGCGATATCAACAAGGCCGGCCTGTATAAGAGAGAACGTATTATTACATCAGAGCAGGGAGCTGAAATACAGGTGGGAGGTAAAACGGTGCTAAATTTCTGTGCCAACAACTACCTGGGCCTGTCTTCTCACCCGGCGGTTGTGAAGGCAGCCAAGGAAGCAATTGATACCCATGGCTATGGGATGAGTAGTGTACGCTTCATTTGCGGCACACAGGATATTCACCGGGAGCTGGAAGAAAAGATTTCTAAATTCCTGGGTACGGAAGATACTATCTTATATGTAGCTGCTTTCGATGCCAATGGAGGCGTATTTGAACCCCTGTTTAACGAACAGGATGCCATTATATCTGATGCTTTGAACCATGCTTCCATTATCGATGGCGTGCGCCTGTGTAAAGCACAGCGTTTCCGTTACGAGCACAACAATATGGCTGACCTGGAAGCAAAACTCCAGGAAGCAAAAGATTGCCGTAGCCGTATCATCGTAACTGACGGGTCTTTCAGTATGGATGGTACTATTGCCCAGCTGGATAAGATCTGTGAGCTGGCCGATAAATATGATGCCATTGTCATGTCCGATGAAAGCCATTCCTCTGGCTTCCTGGGCAAAACGGGCCGTGGTACCCATGAATACAGAGGCGTAATGGGCCGTGTAGACATCATTACGGGTACTTTGGGCAAGGCCCTCGGTGGAGCTTCCGGCGGATTTACCAGCGGTCGTAAAGAGGTGGTAGACATCCTGCGTCAGCGCAGCCGTCCTTATCTCTTTTCCAATTCCGTAGCCCCCAGTATAGTAGGCGCCTCCATCGCCGTGCTGGATATGCTGAGCGAAACTACCACCCTGCGTGATAAACTGGAATATAACACCAAATACTTCCGTACTAAAATGACGGAAGCTGGTTTTGATATTAAACCCGGAGATCACCCGATTGTTCCGGTTATGCTGTACGATGCCGTATTAAGCGCCCAGTTTGCCGACAAACTGCTACAGGAAGGTATTTATGTTATCGGCTTCTTCTTCCCGGTAGTTCCGAAAGGTCAGGCACGCATCCGTGTACAGCTGAGCGCTGGTCATGAACAGGAACACCTCGACAGGGCCATTGCCGCCTTTACCAAAGTGGGTAGGGAACTGGGAGTTATTAAATAAGCGAAAAGCATAAAGCAAAAAGCTATTGAGGCGAAGGATCTCTGCGGATATTAAAGTCGCGCGGGCCATTCGCCTCAATAGCTTTTTGCTTTATGCTTTTTGCTACTTTTGCAGCTCATAATTCAATCATTTATGCTGATGAAACGGTTTGGCTGGATGTTATTAGCGATAGGTTTGTCGCTTGCGGCCTGCGCACCCAATAACGTAAAAGAAGAAAAAGGCTGGGAAAAATACTTCGCCCAATACAAGGTAGAAGGCACTTTCATGTTATTTAGCAATAGCCAGGGCACATTCCAGGTATACAATCTCGAAAGAGCCCAGAAACGCTTTCAGCCAGCTGCATCCTTCGATATATTCACTGCTCTTATAGGGGTGCATACCGGTGCTATCAAGGATACCAACATGGTGATCCAGGACCTGAGCATGGTACAGGCTTTTAAACAGTCGAACGTCCCTTATTTCCAGGAAGTAGCCCGCCGTATTGGTCAGCCTACCCTGAAAATGTGGCTGGATTCCATTAAATATGGCAACATGAAAATCAGCCGGGTAGATACCTTCTGGCTGGACAATTCCCTGCTGGTTTCTCCGGATGAAGAGTTGGGTTTTGCCAAAAAACTGTATTTCGACCAGCTGCCGTTCGCCAAAACCACTATGAAAACTGTCCGGGATGTGATGCTCATGGAAAAAACGCCGAAATATGAACTGTCCTATAAAACCGGATGGGACAACGCCGATGTAAAAAAGCTGGGCTGGGTAGTAGGCTGGATAGAAGAAAACAGGCACCCCTCCTTCTTTATACTGAATATAGAAACAGAAGACCCTAAAGTGGATATCCCTGCCGTACGCATGGCTATCCTGAAAGATATCCTGACAGATGCCGGATATTTTAAAGGAGAAATGTAATTTTCTGTACTACAGTGGTTTGCAGGCAACAAGACCTGCAAACCACCACCAGGTTCCCCGCTCCCACACTGCCGATCGTTAAAAAAACGATAAAACCCCACCCCTACGGCTTGCAATACGTGACAAAAAAATTATTTTTGATACCTTACCAGGTTTACTACCGGTAACGGATATCTTAAAATCGAATATGTTACGATTTCAACATAGTGAGTATTTATGGGCTTTAGTGCTGCTGCTGGTACTGCAGGTGGCCTTTTTGGGTGTATCCTGGTGGAAACGCCGTTCTATACGCCGTATTGGCGACCAGGCATTGGTAGAAAAGCTTTTTACCGGCTATTCCCGTAAGCTCTTTGTAGTAAAGTTCCTGCTTATTTTCCTGGCCTTCTTCTTTGGGGTTGTTGGTCTCGCCAACCTGCAAAAAGGCAGCCGTATGGAAAAGATCACCCGCAAGGGCGTAGATGTGATGATAGCCCTGGACGTGAGTAAAAGTATGCTGGCTACAGATGTGCAACCCGACCGCCTGACCCGTGCCCGTCAGCTCGTTAGTAAGTTAATGGACAAACTGGATAATGACCGGATTGGGTTGGTGGTATTTGCCGGCAACGCCTATCTCCAGATGCCGCTGACCGTAGATTATTCCGCTGCGAAAATGTATCTCAGTACTGTATCTCCCGACATGATCCCCTCACAGGGAACTGCTATCGGGCAGGCTATACAGGTAGCAGATGATGCCTTCAATAAAAAGGAACGCAAACATAAAGCCCTCATTATCATATCAGATGGGGAAGATCATGACGAAACCGCCATCCAACATACCAAAGCTGCCTTCGAAAACGGGGCAGTTACCAACACCATTGGCATTGGCTCTCCGTCCGGATCCACGCTGCCCGACCCGGAAACCGGCGGTTATAAAAAAGACAGGGAAGGCAAAACCGTTATTTCCAAACTAAATGAAGCGGAACTCAAATCTATTGCCGCTGCTGGTAAAGGCATCTATCAACACCTGGATAATAATACGGATGATGTAGTAGCCACGCTGGTGAGCAAAATAGACAGCATGGAGCAGAAAGAGTTTGGAGAAAATGTTTTCACCGACTACAATAGCTATTTTCAATATTTCCTGGGCGTATGCCTGGCATTGCTGCTGATAGAATTTTTTATTCCTGAAGTACGGCGCAAACGCACTACAGATAACGCCTCAGCGGCTTAATTACAATAATGGCTCATGAAAATTACTTTTTTAAAATATTGTTTTATTACCACGGTAGCCCTGCTTTCCGGCGTTAGCCTGTTTGCACAAAACGGCGCCAATAAATACATCCGTAAGGGAAATGAACTGTATCAGAAACAACAGTTCCCCGATGCCGAAGCAGCCTATAAAAAAGCTGTAGAACAAAATGCACAATCACCTATAGGCAGCTATAACCTGGGTAATTCATTGTACCAGCAAAAACGTTACGATGATGCCCGCACCCAATACGCCAACAGCCTGAAACTGGGTAATAAGCAAGGCCTTAAATCCGATGCCGATTACAACATCGGTAACACCTACATGGAAGGGAAAAAATGGGAGGAAAGTATTAAATCCTACAAACAAGCGCTGAAACTCAATCCTTCCGATGAAGATGCCCGTTATAACCTGGCATATGCCCAGGCTATGCTGAAAAAACAACAGCAAGGCGGCGGCAACGACAAAAACAAGGATAAAAACAAAGACAAGAATAAGGATAAAAATAAGGATCAGAACAAGAACGATAAGAACAAAGACCAGGACAAAAAGGATCAAAACAAAGACCAGCAGGATAAGGACAAAAACAAAGACCAGAATAAAGATCAGAACAAAGACCAGCAGAACAAAGACAAAGAAGACCAGGAACAGCAGAAACCACAGCCACAGCCCAGCAAAATGAGCAAACAGGAAGCGGAACGCTTATTACAGGCATTGTCGCAGGAAGAAAAGAAATTGCAGGATAAAGCCAAGAAAGTAAAAGGACAACCGACGCAGGCAGAAAAAGACTGGTAATCGGTGGTAGTCTTTCAACGATATTAACCTCCCGGAGTATTTCTTTGGGAGGTTTTATTTTTTACAAAAGGGCCGGCAATAAAAAACCGGAATAAGATTATTCCGGCCGTTTTACCTAAACCTACAACTGTTACCCGTTGGTAACAATTCTCTTTGGGCGGTTTAAAGCAACAGCGCCTCCTTTTACAGAAGCGCTGATAGCTCATTCATCCGGGAAATAGTTTGCCTGCTATAGGTCACTCTTTACATTACCGTATATAGGCCGATTTTATTGATGCTTCATTATTTGATCCGTTCAACCATTGTATTGATTCTTCTACCCAAATTGATTCATCGGTTCACAAACTATTCCCGTCCTTAAACACACACATTATTTTGCTATCACCTGTAAAGGTGTTCCGTCTTTTATTTCATCGCTTCCATTTTGTACCAGCTGATCATCATCCGATAAATCGCCAAATACTTCTATCTTCCCGTTCGATTCGTTACCGCATTTCACCGGTGTCCATACCGCCTTATTCATCACCGATTTGATCACAAATACTTTTTCTGAATTACTTACCACGGCAGACTTAGGCACCACATAGACGTCTTTTTTGCCGGGCAACGGCATTTGAACTTCTGCATACATACCTGGTAATAACCTGGCGTTTTTGTTAGCCACATCCATCTCCAGGGTTTCAGAGCGCAGCTTCACATCCAGGCTACCGGCTACACGGCTCACTTTTGCGGAGAAAGTATCACCCGGCAGGGATTTTACGGTAAAGCGAACATCTTCTGCCTGATGTGCTTCCTCCGTATACACCTCTGGAACGGCAATGGATAAACGCAGTTTTTGTTGTTCTTCTATGCGAAACAGCGGTTTGTCGGATCCTTTGCCGGCGGGGCCTACATAAGTTCCCGGGTGTACATTACGCTGACTGATAACACCGCTGAAAGGCGCCCGGATAACCAGGTAGCCCAGCATTTGCTGCACTTCGTGATAAGAGGAACGGGCAGACAACAGCTCGGCGCTGTCGGCACTCATTTTTTCAAAAGCCATATCCAGGTCATTGGGAGAAATAGTTCCCGGCACTTTGCTTGTTTTCAGCAAACGCTCGTAGGTGGCCCTGCTGGCACGAAACATGGCTTCTTTAGTATGAAGGCGGGATTGCGCTTCCAGTAGCTGTGTATTCATTTCCGGCGCATCGAGGGTAGCCAGTACCTGTCCTGCTGTTACCTGGCTTCCCAGGTCTACATTCACATTCTTCACATAGCTGTTCACTTTGGCATACAGGTCGGCAAACTGGAAGGGCTTTATTTCACCCGGCAGCCGGAGTGAAGCGTCCAGCTGGCTTTTCTGCAGATGAATCACCTTTACCTGTACACTGTGACTCTCAGTGCCCGACTCATCTTCTGCATGGGAGCTGTGGCAGGAAGCGAAAAATAATCCAAGAGGCAGCAATGCAGCAGCCGTCATCACAGTATACGACAGGCTGTATTTATTTATGTTCATGATATTGATATGTCGTTTAGTCATTATAGTTATACTCATTAAACGCGCGGAGCGCCTGGCACATAATACTCGCTGTTTTCATCTTCCGGATCCAGTGACACTGATTTTACACTGGTTTTCTGTTGCACCCAGGAGAAGATCAGTGGCAGAATAAACAGGGAAGCCATGGTACTGGCAATCAAACCGCCGATAACCGCGCGTCCCAGCGGAGCAGTCTGATCGCCGGCCTCACCCAGCCCGGAGGCCATTGGAATCATACCGGCTACCATCGCAATACTGGTCATCAGGATAGGACGCAAACGGATAGACGTTCCTTCCAGTGCTGACCTGCGGGCATCATGGTTCTCCAGTCGTAATTTTTCGGCATTGGTAATCAACAGGATTGCATTGGCTACCGATACGCCCACCGACATGATAATACCCATATACGATTGCAGGTTCAATGTGGATCCCGTGATCAGCAACATAATTAAAGATCCCGCCAGTACCGCAGGGATGGTAGACACTACTACCAGCGCTACTTTAAACGACTGGAAATTGGCTGCCAGGAGTAACAGGATTACCACAATGGCTACCAGCAAACCGGATTGCAGGCTGTCCAGTGTATCATTCAACAGGTTCATTAACCCGCGTTTCTCCACTGAAATACCACGGGGAGGCTCACCGGCTCTCTTTATTGCTGCTGCTACGGCTTCAGATGCCCTGCCCAAATCTCTCTTATGAATATTAGCGCCAATAGATACAATCCTTACCGGGCCAATACGATCATACTCTCCCACCACCGTATCGGGTGTTAAAGTGGCCACATCTCCCAGGGAAGGACGGGTTTTATCTTTGCTGACAGGAATGGCTGCCATATCACTGATGGAAGTCATTTCATTTTCGGGTACCGATATCTGCACAAAATACGAAGTGGCATTGCGTTCATCCAACCAGTTATTTTTTTCTGTAAAGCGGCTGGAAGAAGTAGAGGCCGTTAATGACTTAGCAATATCTGTAATGCTTACCCCCAGCTGACCTGCCCGCTCGCGATCAATGTTGATACGGATAGCAGGATAATTCATGGGCTGGTTAATCTGTACATCCCGCAGGTAAGGAATCTTCTTCATCTCTTCCATTACTCTTTCCGCGTAGGGTACACTTTCTTTCAGATTTTTGCCCATTATCGCAATTTCAATAGGAGTAGACGCTCCCTGGCTCATCACTTTATCCGTGAGATCTATCGGCTCAAAGCTCATTTTCACTTCCGGCATTTGTTCGTGGATACGCTTACGCAGCTTTTCCTTGAACTCGTCCATATTCACCTTGTAGTCTTCCTTCAGATTTACCTGCAGTACGGCTTCGTTAGGAGTAGCCATAAACAGGTAGATGGGATTGGTGGAATAAGACGATGGATGGGTACCGATGAAGGAGGAGGTGATATCGATATTTTTTTCGCCCACCAACTCCTTCAGGATATCCGTTGATTTAATCACCATGGTTTCCGTCCGTTCCAGCCGGGTACCAGTTGGCTGCCGGAGGCGCAACTGGAATTGCCCGTTATTTAGTTTAGGTAATATATCACGGCCTATAACGCTTATACATAGCACTACAATGGCGATAACGCCGATAAAATAAGCACCTATCACCAGTTTGCGTCTTTTCAATAGTGTTTCCAGCCAGCCTATGAAACGCAGCTTAAACCGGTCGAAGCCTGAAATGGTTTGCTGGTGCTGTTTTTCATCGGCAATCTCTGTTTCAATATAGCCTGCCGTTTTATGCGGATCATCGCTGTGCACATGTGGCCGGGCGTGATGCTGGAATTTTTCTGCCTTCAGCATCCAGTTGGCCAGAATGGGTACCAATGTTTGCGATAGCAGGTAGGAAGCGATCATAGAAAAACCGATGGCCAGCGACAACGGCATGAACATCGACCTGGGTACGCCCGCCATTGTAAAGGACGGCGCAAATACTGCCAGGATGCAAAACAGGATCAGCAGCTTGGGAAAAGCTATTTCCTGGCACGCATGCCATACCGCCTGGGCTTTCGTTTTGCCCATTTCCAGGTGCTGGTGAATATTTTCAATGGTTACTGTTGACTCATCTACCAGGATACCAATCGCCAGCGCCAATCCGCTCAACGTCATGATGTTGATGGTTTGTCCGGCCAGTTTTAGGAACATCACCCCAACGATGATGGAAACCGGGATGGTAATGATAACGATATAAGCGCTGCGGCGGTCACCTAAAAACAGGAGCACCATCAAAGCCGTCAATACCGCCCCAATAACTCCTTCACTGATCAGGCTTTTTACTGCATTGATCACATACACGCTCTGGTCAAATACGAAAGATACTTTCACGTCTTCCGGCAGTAGTTTCTGGATATTGGGCAATGCCGCTTTCAGGTTGTTTACCACCGTCCAGGTAGAGGCATCTGCGGTTTTAATAACGGGGAGATAAACAGAGCGTTTTCCGTTGATTACGGCATAGCTGGTGGTTACGTCTGCCGCATCTTCGACTTTCGCCACATCTCTTACAAACACGGTAGGTCCATCTCCCATGACCAGCGGAATATTTTCAAATTCCTTTACGGTACGGATAACGGTATTAGTGGGTGTGAGGTAGGTAATATCGCCGATACGTACGTTACCTGCGGGAGATATCTGGTTATTGTCTTTGATGGCAGCTACTACCTGGTCGGCCGTAAGATGGTGACTACGCATCTGCTCCGGGTCCACATGAATCACAATGGTACGGGAGTTCCCTCCAAACGGCGCCGGGGAGGTAAGTCCCGCGATACGGCTGAAAGACGGTCGTACCACGGTCATCGCCAGGTCCTGCAGTTCGTTGTTGGAGCGCTTGGGACTACTGAGTGCCAGCTGCCCGATGGGTAAAGTAGAAGCGTCAAAGCGGATAATGAAAGGCGGTTGTGTACCGGCTGGCATCGCGGAAAATGCACGATTGGCCATGGCGGTCACTTCCGCCGCTGCCTGCGCCATATTAGTCCCTTCGTAAAAAGAAATCTTAATCATGGTGAGGCCCTGTATGTTCTTGGCCTCAATATCTTTTACTCCTGTTACGTACAGGAACAGGTTCTGGTAGTTGGTAGCAATAAACCCTTCCATTTGTTGCGGCGACATGCCTCCGTAAGGTTGTGATACGTAAATGGCCGGCAGGTTAAGGTCGGGGAAAATATCTATCTTAATATCCCGCGTAGCTTTAATACCAAAAAACAATAATCCCATCACGACTACGATGACGGCTATTGGCTTTTGTAATGCGGTTTTAATCAGGTTCATAAATACTTGTTCAAAAAATGATGATTGGCTGTTTAACGCACACTTTCACACCTACTCAAAGCTGGTTCAGAAACAACTGCAAATCCCCTACGGTAGCAGATTTATACAGGATGGCCTGCCATACGCCATTGTAGGCAATATCGCGGTCTGTTTCTGCGCGATTAATATTATAAAGCGCCTGGGCCAGGTCTGCGATATTGGATAACCCGTTTTCATACAGCGTACTTTTCTGTAAGAAGGCGTCACTGGCAGCTTTCAGGCCAATGGGTGCTTCCCGGTATTTTTTCACCGCATTTTCTATCTGCTGTTCCGACAATTGTAGCTGGTGTTGCAGGCGATTATATGTTTGGTTGTATTCGTTCTTAAGTCCTTCCGTAGTGTAATGCTGACGGGCTACCTGGGCATGGGTACGCCACAAGTCGGTCACTGTCCAGGAAAGATTCAGCCCAACCAGATAGTTGGCTACCTGTGGTTTTACGCCTGACCAGTACCCCTGGCTGAAATGCGACGGGTTAGCAACACCGTAGTCGTAGTCGAAGCCAGATCCACGGGTTTGCATAACGCCCATAAATGACAGGCGGGGCATGGCATTTTTGCTGAGCAGCTGTTGACTGGCTTCGCTCAATGATATCCTGGAGCCAAATAAACGGAGCAGGGGTTGTGCTTTTAGCGACACAGCATCTTGTGCTGATACGGTTTCCAGCAGCTGATTAGGTATTTTGGTCACGAAAGTGGTATCCAGTGTAAAATCCTGGTCGGGTACATCCATCATTTCCGCGAGCTTATTGCGTTGCGCATTTTCATAGTTCACGGCATCTATGAGCGTTAGCTGTGCTTTGGATACTTCTGCATTGGCAATAGAGCTGTCTACCCCTGCGGTAAGGCCATTTAAAGCCCTTGAAACGATGAGATGCCGGAGATCTTCCGCCCGTTTAAGGTTAGATTCCATAGACCCTCTGAGCCGCTGTGCTGCCAGCAGGTTGAGATAGGCGCCGGCAATGCGTACCTGTTGTTCAAATTTTTCCTGTTCCAGGTCTGCCTGGTTGGTGTTCAGTTGTTCTTTGGCGGCCAAAACTTTGGCATGTTGGCGGCCAAATGTGATCACATCCCAGCTGATGTTGGCCAGGTATAGTCCGCCGAAGGCGGCATTCCAGTTTTGCGATGGCATGGCCGGCCCGGAAGCGCCGGTAGTCCAGCCTTTATATCCCCAGGTGGGGCCATTTTCTCCATTTACGGTACCGTAACTATTCTGGGCGGCAAGATTCAGGTCAGGTAAATATTCCCTTTTAACTGCGCTGATATTTTCTGTAGCTGCTTTAGCATAGTTTTCTTTAGCCTTAATGGACTGATAATTTTTCAGGCCTGTTTGTAATGCTTCCTGCAGGGTTAGCGGGCGGGTTTGACCCATCACAGCCGCTGCACTGCAACCTGCCGACAATGCCAGCAGGAAAAGCGGTTTCCAGATGTTCATATATTAATCTATAGCGTCTAAAAAT
Organism: Chitinophaga eiseniae; assembly: GCF_012641265.1. Taxonomy (GTDB): domain Bacteria; phylum Bacteroidota; class Bacteroidia; order Chitinophagales; family Chitinophagaceae; genus Chitinophaga; species Chitinophaga eiseniae_A. The sequence goes on from NZ_JABAHZ010000002.1 coordinate 371,012, forward strand.
TGCCGTTGATAAGGGTTGGCAAATAAGTACGCAAATATACCCCGGGGTAAAAGGAGGGTGTTAGGACTATTTATCCATTGACTTGGACTATTTGAACATCATGTCCCGGAAATCCTGTGGAGAGATACCTGTATTATTTTTAAAAAAACGGCTAAAGTAAGCAGGGTCTTCAAATCCAAGCTCATAGCAGATCTCCTTGACACTTTTATGACTAAAGGCCAGGTTGCGTTTGGATTCGAGTACAATACGATCGTGGAGTAGTTCAGTAACAGTACGACCAGCCGTTTCTTTGGTGATTTCATTTAATCTTTTAGGCGTGAGCGCAAAAGCATTGGCATAAAAAGCCACCTGGTGTTCTGTTCTGTAATGTTGTTCGAGCAAGCGGCGTAATTGCACTACCCGGGCATCGTGGGTGAAAGGCATCATCGTTTCTGCCGCATTGCGTTTCTTTTCCCGCTCAATAAGTAACAAGAAAGCGTTGAGGTAATGTTTTACAACCCCCTGGCTGCAATGAGGCGCCGTGGTTTTTTCCTGTGCCATGAGGGAGATCAGGCCATGCAGCGAGGTGGAGGTATGATCGCTGATGGTGATGGGAGCATATCCATGCCAGTTGTCGAATAAGTTGGTAAAGTCGTAGAGGGTTTCCTTATCATGCTTATTGGTAAAATAAAATTGTTCGGTGAAGTACAGGAAATGGCCTTCCCGCTCGCAATCCAGCTGATGTACCTGCCCTGGACGAAGCAGAAAAATCATATTATCTTCCACTTCATACCAAACAAAATCCACCATATGTCTGCCTTTGCCCCTGATGATCCAGATAATCTGGAAATGATCATGGCGATGGGGCTGGTCTGTGAGCTCATTGCGGAAGGTACCCAATGGCGCTACATTGAACTGCCCTTTGAAAGGTAGTTGCTGATAAGGAATATCTATGCTTTTATTCACTAACATATAGAGGTCCGAAATTACGCCTTTATCGCCTATTTCCGGTTCCCTGCTTCCGCCGTTCGTGGAATTTAATGTAGCTTTAAGCCGTAGCGGAAATTGCCGGCTTCGGAGCGCCACTTTTAGCAAATTTTTACCCTACATGTTACTAACTTTGCTCTGCAGGAAAACAAAAATGTATGCAACTTTATTGCAACTCTTTAACAGAATACAAGCGACTGGCCACACTGGAAGTAAAGGTGGGAGATCTGATCATCGGTAACTTTAACCCGGTGCGCATTCAAACAATGACCACCACCGATACCATGGATACTGCGGCCACTGTAGCCCAAACCATCCGCTGTATTGAAGCAGGTGCCGAGCTGGTAAGAATTACCGCCCCCAGTAAGAAAGAGGCAGATAACTTATTGGTTATCAAGAATGAACTTCGCAAACAAGGATATACTACTCCCCTGGTAGCCGATATTCACTTTACCCCCAATGCTGCGGAAATTGCCGCCCGCATTGTGGAAAAAGTGCGTGTAAACCCCGGGAATTATGTAGATAAAAAGAAATTTGAACAGATTGATTATACCGACAGTGAATACCAGGAAGAGATAGACCGTATCCGGGAGCGCTTTTCCCCGCTGGTAAAGATCTGTAAAGAATACGGCACCGCTATGCGGATAGGCACCAACCATGGTTCCCTGAGCGACCGTATCATGAGCCGCTATGGCGATACCCCCATGGGTATGGTGGAAAGCGCCATGGAATTCTTGCGCATCGCAGAAGATCTGCACTATCGCAATATAGTGCTGAGCATGAAGGCCAGCAATCCGCAGGTAATGGTACAGGCTTACCGCTTGCTGGTACAAACCATGCAACAGGAGCTGGGACACTGCTACCCGCTGCACCTGGGCGTTACAGAAGCCGGTGATGGTGAAGATGGCCGCATTAAATCGGCTATCGGCATCGGTACGCTGCTTGAGGATGGCGTAGGCGATACCATTCGTGTATCTCTCACAGAAGATCCTGAATTTGAACTCCCTGTATGTAAGGATATCGTGAAACGTTATACCAACCGCCAGGACACTATTGCGCTACAACCAGTTACGCAGGTGCCCTACTCCCCGTTTGAATACCAACGCCGGGAAAGCCTGGCCGTAGAAAATACCGGCGACAAACAAGTCCCGGTGGTAGTAGCTGATTACAGCCAGCAGGGTGCTCTTGAGCCAGAACACTTACAAGCTATCGGCTATGTATACGATGCCCCCAGCGATAAATGGAACATCGGAGATGCAGCAGCAGATTACCTCTATACCGGCAAACAGGTTCCTGGTTTCGGCTTACCCGGCACCCTCCGCGTGGTGGTAGATGCAGACCACTGGCAGCATACAGCTTCTTCCACTGAGATAGTACCTTACTTTACCGCCGAACAATATGTACAAGCCCTGGCCAGTGGTAAAACCGCGCCAGTGAACTTTGTACAGTATAACTGTAACAACAGTAACGCTACCCAGGAGGAATTACTCCGCCAGTTGCAGCAACCTGCCATTGCCGCCAATGCTATACTGGTAGCCACTGCCACCGGCAGCAATGCGATGGCAGCCATCAGGCGTTTATTTATTTCCCTGCTGACAGATAATATCAAAGTGCCGGTGATTATACAGAGTATCAGTCAACAGCCTACGGCCGATGAACACCTGATCCACCATGCTACCGAAGCGGGCGCCCTCTTGCTGGATGGCTTCGGCGATGGCATATGGCTGACCAACCAGGCGCCTGTTACTGGCGAAACTGCCTCGCTCAATAACATTGCCTTTGGTATTTTACAGGCTACCCGCACCCGTATTTCCAAAACAGAATATATTTCCTGCCCATCCTGCGGCCGTACCCTGTTTGATTTACAGGAAACCACTGCCAGGATACGGGCGGTAACCCATCATCTGAAAGGCGTTAAAATAGCCATCATGGGCTGTATCGTGAATGGACCCGGTGAAATGGCTGATGCCGATTTCGGATACGTAGGCAGCGGTGTAGGAAAAATTACCCTGTACAAAGGGAAAGAAATTGTGAAAAGAGGCCTTAACAGCGACGTAGCGGTGAATGAACTCATTGACCTGATCCGCGAAAACGGTATGTGGGTAGATAAGAATTAATTATTAAATATTGCTTAAAAATAAAGCCTGGCGGATACAGCAATGGAGAAAAAAGCTTAAATTTTCATAAAACATATTTGATCATGAAAAAGCTCCTCACCGGATTACTGGCCATGTTTATGGGTTTCACCGTAATGGCACAGGCACCTGCAACTGCAGCAAAAAAAGAAGTAAAGGCAACTAAGGCTAAAACTGAAAAAGTAGAGAAGAAAGCTGAAAAAGTAGAGAAAAAGGCTGCCGCTGCTCCTGCTGCTGCTGCCGCTACCCCGGCTCCTGCTGGTCCTACCAAAAAAGATGGTACGCTTGATAAGCGCTTTAAAGCCAACAAAACTGCTGCTGCTCCTGCAGGTCCAACTAAAAAAGACGGTACTCCTGACATGCGTTACAAATCAAATAACAAAAACGCAGGTAAGAAAAAAGCATAACCTGGTCGTCTGACTAACGCTAAATAATTAATTTCCAGAGCCCCGTACAGCCATTGCTGTACGGGGTTTTCTTTTAAAAATATTTTTACTTACTTTTATCGCTTCACGTTTTTGTTATCAGGTGTCCATAACTAAATGTTATCAGTAATAGTTATTAGTTATTTGACATCGCTTTGGGGGACGGCTACCTTTGTGGCATCATTCCACCAACCTGTAATTTCAAATGGAAGCCAGAAAAGTTCAACGTTATAAGCGGGTCTTATCCGGAGCCCTGATATGCCTGCTTATTTTAGCATTATTGGTAGGTATAGAAACCTATTTGTTATCTGTTCGCCCACCTATCCATTCCGGCCCGGCGGCCGTCGCAGCCGAGCCCGCGGCAAAGCCCTGGCAACCGCCAGCCGCCACCACCCTGCCCAACGGAGAAGCCGGCATCACCGTGCTTTACGGGCAGGCATTGATTCGCGAAACAGCCACCTTCTTCGGGCCTAACGGGAGCATACGCCCGCTCACCAATGGTATGAATTGTCAGAACTGCCACCTGCAGGCCGGCACCAAACCTTTTGGTAATAACTACAGTACCACCGCCCGCTCCTACCCTAAATTCAGGGCAAGATCCAACAGTGTGGAAACACTGAACAAGCGCATCAGCGACTGCTTTGAACGCAGCCTGAATGGGACTGCACCAGACAGCAATTCGCGGGAAATGGGCGCCATCAGGGCCTATATCGAATGGCTGGGTAGCGGTGTAACTACTGATGAAAAGCCTACTGGTAGCGGCATTCCCAAACTGGCGTTGCTATCGCGCGCAGCCAGCCCGGAAAAAGGCGCTAAAGTATATACACAACAATGCAAAACCTGCCACGGCGACCAGGGAGAAGGCGTAAAGAATCCTGACAGTGTCACCTACGTCTACCCACCGCTATGGGGCTCCAGCAGTTACAACGATGGCGCCGGCCTATACCGCCTGAGCACCTTTGCGGGTTATGTAAAATATAATATGCCTTTTGGCGTAGATTACACCAGCACCAGGCTGACCGATGAAGATGCCTGGGATGTAGCCGCTTTTATTAACTCACAGCCAAGGCCGCATAAAGATCAGTCGGCCGACTGGAAGGACATAAAACAAAAACCTGTTGATTTTCCATTTGGTCCGTATGCAGACGAATACTCTGAAACACAGCATAAATACGGACCTTATATTTCCATGCAACATTAATCGTAAACATTAAACACCTTATGAAGAAGTTAGTTTTTCTCCTTTGTCTTTTTAGCCTGTTGGGCACCCAATACGCCATGAGCCAGCGCAAATCGAAGTACAAAGCTGTTTATCAACTCAACAGTGACGATGATAAAGTAATTCGCAATACATTGCGTAACATAAAAAATGCACTGGAAGATCCACGGCTGCAAAATAAAGTAACTATTGAACTGGTTGCCCATGGCGGTGGCATTACTGCCTATAAAAAGGATAAGCCTTATGAATCGCTGCTGCAAGACCTGCTGAATAAAGGCGTTATCCTGGTAGAGTGCGAAAACACGATGCGGGAAAGGAATATCACCAAAGACGAGCTTTTTCCTTTCATTCAATATACACCCAGCGGTAATGGCGAATTGATTATCAAACAGTCTGAAGGCTGGCATTACGTACACCCATAAACGAAAACACATGAAGTACTTTGTAACATGGCTGATAGTAATGGTATTATTGGCCGGGGGATTATATGCCCAGGACCATCGGTTTGATCCACCCTGGAATACGCCACCAGCCGCAGGTGTATCGTTTACCGTACCAGGCATCGACAATGCACCGGATCTGTATGGCGATATCATCGATCCTCAGCTGGTGATTTTCTTTGCCGGTAACCAGTTTATGGTGATAGACTCGCTTATTCATGATTTCAAACAGGTATATCCTCAATACCAACGGGTATTTGCGGAAACGTTGCCCCCAGGCATACTGGCACAGCAAATCCTTACCGGCTCCCTGGTTATGGGTAATCTTCGTATAGCCATACAGCCAGATATTTATACAGCCGGCAAAAGCCGCATTGATCAGCTTAAGGATAGCTTTTCCGTGGTAAGAAATTATGCCGACAATACGCTGGCTATTATGGTACAAAAGGGTAATCCGAAAAAGATTAGCGGGTTGAAAGACCTGGGCCGCAAAGATGTAAGGGTAGCCATGCCTAACCCTGCCTGGGAAGGCATTGGCAAACGTATAGAAGAAGCCTATGTAAAGGCCGGCGGCCCCTCCCTGAAGGAAGCCGTGATGAAAGATAAAACCGCCAACGGCAGTACTTACCTGACCAAAATTCATCACCGGGAAACCCCGCTGCGCATCCTGTATAAACAGGCAGATGCAGGCCCGGTATGGTTTACCGAAGCGTGGTACCAGCAAATGATCGGGCACCCCATCAACCTGGTAAAGATCCCCGAAAAAGAGAATATCAGGGCCACTTATTGGGCGGGTATCCTTAAATCAGCACCCCATCCGCAGGCCGCAAAGGACTTTATGGATTTCCTGATGGGGCCAAGGGGGCAACAGATTTATAAACACTTTGGCTTTGCCCCGCCTGAGTTGTAAGGTTATTTTGTATTTTTATTGCATGTTCGATTTCAGACTCAGGGTATTTCATACCGTCGCCAAACGCCTAAGCTTTACCAAAGCTGCAGAGGAGTTATATATTTCCCAACCTGCTGTTACCAAGCATATTCACGAGCTGGAGCAACAACTGGGGATGGCTCTCTTTGAAAGGATAGGCAACAAAATTAAATTAACCCGTGCAGGTATGCTGGTTATGCATCACGCAGAAATCATTTTTACCGACTACCGGAACCTGGAATACGACGTCAATCAATTAAAACATATGCAGGGTGGTTTGCTGCCCATAGGGGCCAGCACCACCATTGCCCAATACCTCATACCACCGCTGCTGGCCAAGTTCAATCAACGTTACCCGGATGTAAAAACATCATTGACCAACGGTAATACGGAACAGATTGAGCAGGCGCTGTTTGAAAAAACAATACAGCTGGGTATTATAGAAGGTAGTTCCAAAAATCCATTATTGAAATATGTAGAGTTTGCGAAAGATGAAATTGTGCTGGTAGGGAATGTAAAACACCGTTATGGCAATGGCGAACCCCTTACCGCCGCCGACCTGAAAACCATTCCCCTGCTGATGCGGGAACATGGCTCCGGTACGCTGGAGGTAATTACCGAAGAGCTGAAGCGGCTAAAGTTAAAGATCACCGACCTGAACGTAGCCATGTATATGGGTAGTACGGAAAGTATCAAATCATACCTTCACCATTCGCCCTGTGCCGCCTTTATTTCCCTGCAGGCGGTACAGCGTGAACTGGAGCTGGGAGAGTTTACCATTTTGCCGGTAAAAAACTTTAAGCTGGTGAGAAAGCTCCATTTCACTTATCTACAGGGCTTGCAGGATAAGCTTTGCCAGCTTTTTATCCGATTTACGCGGCAAAACATGACGGAATAACGGAGATACCCCTACGTTATTTATTAAGCAGGTGCCAGTGCAACATTTCCCCCGAAGTCATAGTTTCTTTCATTCCCAGGTGTTGTAATATTTTCCTGGAAGATGTATTTGTAATATCGCATTCTGCTATCAGTTTCCTGACGTGGGGTTGCTGGAAAGCCCATGCTACCAGCGCGGTAGCGGCTTCCTTCATATAACCTTGTCCCCGGTGAGAGGGCAACAGGGCGTATCCTATTTCCACGACCCCATTTTTATCGGGCCGACCTTTGAATCCAATATCTCCCAACACTGTTTTACCGGCTTTGGATACAATAATCCAGAGCATCCAGGGATATGAGGCCGGGTCGTGTTGCAGCAGCTCAATAAAGTGCGGTAATTGCTCCCTCAGATCTTGTTGTGGCCATTCGTCCGGAATGTGTGCCTGTATTACTTCTCCGGCATCCGGATGCCGGAGATAAATCTGCGTCAGCAAGGGCAAACGGCAGGGATATATTAATAAGCGTGCAGTATCAAGGGGTAACATAATTCTTATTTAATCATTCCTATAGCTTCGCTAATGGTTTCCTGGTTTCACTACTGAAGTATCCAATGTTTCTCCTGGTTTGAGTGCATGAATGACCAGGCGTTCCACGTCTTCTGTCAATGCTTTCAATTTTTCCGGTGTTCCGGTTAAGGTGGACATGGTACCATAGTGACAGGGAATCACATGTTTTACTTTCAACAACCGGATAGCAAAAGCCGCTTCCAGCGGCCCCATGGTATACCTGTCGCCTATTGGTAAAATAGCAATATCCGGTTCATATATCTCTCCTAATAATTCCATATCGGCAAACACCGAGGTATCGCCGGAATAATACACAGAAATATCGTCACTCATCCAGATAATAAATCCGTTGGTAGTATGTGGATAGCCGATCTTTCCATCCGGCAGATGCACCTGGGCAAAATGAAAGGCATTTGTCATGGTAATTTTAAGGTCCATAATGGATATGGTGCCCCCAGCATTCATTTGTTCAAAAGTATGTTCCGGCACTCCCTGTTCCTGTAGGTAATAGCGTACAATAGGATTGGCAATTACTTTCGGTGATTTGGTACGGATCAGCTCTATTATTCTACTGTCCAGGTGGTCGCGATGGCCATGCGTAATCAGGATCAGGTCTACCTGTTCGGGGATCTCGATACCTGTTGGTAAAAATGGATTGTTGGTATACCAGGGATCTACCAGGATAACGCGACCTTCGGGGGTATTGATCCGGAAGCTGGCATGGGCCAGGAACTGAATTTGAGAATGCTGCGTGCTCATCATATTGGTGCTTTATGATTCCTTTCTAAATATAACATTAATAGCACACAAAGCATATAGCTATTGAGGCGAATAACCTGAACGGATAATTACCGCTAAGATCATTCGCCTCAATCGTTCTATGTGATATATTATATTTTACTTCCTTTGCAGTGTATAGATAATAGCGGCACTTTTACCTTCAAAGTTCACATTTGCTCTCCAGGTCATCATGCTTCCCGCGCCGGTTACTTCCATGCGGTATCCTTCTGTTACGTTTTTGGCTTTATCGCCGGTGAAGAGTTTTTTGAAGCCAAACAGGGTAACGCCGTTAGATTTGGTGAGCGTCCAGGCAATCTTCTGTGTAACGGGGCTGCAACCATTATCTGTAGAAGAAAGCGCGTAAGATCCGCCTGCCCAGTTATCAGGGAGTATCCACTGGCTACCGATAAAGCATTTTGCATTGGCTTCGTCGAAAACAGTTACTTTGGCGTTATCCGGGATACCTTCATATTTAATATCGGTCAGCACCCAGTTACCTTTTACGGAGCTTTTGGTAATGTCTTGTGTTACGCCTTGTTTAGGGGAGCAGGAAGATGCAAAAATGGCCACGATAGCCATCAGTAATGCTGCAAATGAAAATTTTCTCATGGGAAATTAATTTGTGTGTTTAAATGCCATAGTATTCAACACGCAGTTATCAAATAAGGTTTATAACAGCACGAATACGGCGGCAAGTTCTGCATTTACAATAAACGTACCAAATGAAACCGGGTTATTAATGGGTTATGTCGGTGGAGTGAGTGATGGCGGCTACTTTGAGCTTTATTAATACCTCTTCCAGTTGCTGGGCGCGCTGGTGAAAGTACCAGGTACTGGCGGCCAGTGACATCGTAAGTACTGTCATGGCGATAAATCCGCATCTCCACCAGATACTCACGGTAATGCGGCGGTTCCAGAAAGGCTCGAGGCGTATATAAGCGTTACGGGAATTCGTAGGCTCATGGGTGTTATAGTTCCGCCAGGTATGTTCTTCCTTTCTCTTATCGGTTCTGAAGCGTTGTAAAACCAGGGTTCTCAGCTCATCAGGCGGCACTTGTCCCTCTTCCTGTAATTTATCTTCAATTCTCAGTTCAGCCGCAGTAATTTCAATATCCAGCAATGGATAAATAAGGCGCAGGTGTAGGAGCTCTTCTTCCTGGTCTGGTGAAGTGAGGCCGAGCACGTAACGCTCTATAATGCCACTTTCGATATAGTCGCTAATATTCAAACCGTTAGTTTACAGAAATCAGCCACCATTAAATATGATTATTTAATACCATATTTATAAATACGGTAAATCACCCCTCGGTGGATTGTCAAATTTATATTTTTTTTTAAATAACGATTTTCGGGGGTAAAAATTACAGTCTACTGCTTTGTACCTGCTCTTGTTGATAACGTGCAGGCAGTAAATCGCTGTGTTGTTCCTGTGACTGGCGGTATTTAAGATAGTAGAAAATGGCCAGGAACAGGAAAACCTTGGACATAATAAAGAAGATGATAAAGAAGATTTTCCACCAACGATGCACCGTAATATGGTCGCCGTCTTTAGGCTGGATATTGATAAAGGTATAGTTAGAATTGTTATCTCCGAAATGGCCACCGCTATTGTGGTCCCAGCGGATTTTCTGCAATACACGATCACGGATTTCTACAGGAGGCAAAACGGGCTCATCAAATGCAGCCCTTTCCAGCCTGCGCTCAACGAATTCCACCTCCGTATTGAGTTCCGGATAAAGTCTTCTCATATGTTGCAGCTCTTCCACTTCTGCTTCAGAAGCCAGGCCCAACACGAAGGACTCGATAATACCGCTTTCTATGTAGAATTTTAGTTCCAAGTATTTTTTAGGAATTGTCTGAAAGATCTCATAGCATCTCCCAGTATGTCATTTATTTGCTCTTCCGGCAAAGCCAGTAAGCGAGCTATCGTTGCGATTGATAATCCTTTAAAATAAGAAAGCCTGAACACCTGTTGTTGATCTGCTGGCAGCACCAGGTAAAACCGTTGCAAAATACCTTCTTCCTGTCTTATTAGTTCCGTGCCGGTTAACGCGGTTTCCGGTACAACTTCTTTAATGGCGAATTCTCTTGCTTTGCGCATCAGCCATGCAAACAGCGTTTGGTAGCCGGATGAATGAAACGTTCCAATGTGATGAAAGGCCCAGTTAAATACTTTTACAATGACTTCGTTTGCCCTGTGTTTAACGGGTACCAATTGCAGTACCATATTGTATAGTGCTCCTGCATACCGGTCATATAACAATTCTCTCGCCGCTGGGTCTTCCACCAATAAGCGTTCTATTAGCTCCTGCTCACTTATATGTGCCAAACCTCGCCGCAAAGATGTTGTGTACCGGATTTTTTAGATCGCTAATATAGGCCAAAAATCCCATCTAAATGTCATAACATATGATCAATATTTATCCACCGATTGAGCTAAAATGGATAACTTTTATGAGAGTAACATATGATATAACCAATACTGCTGCCCCAAAATAGGCTCCAGTTCCCGCATTACGCTAAAGCCCAACTGCTCGTATAAGTGCCTGGCATCGGGCATAATAGTGCTGGTATGAAGTCCTAGATGCTGTTCTCCATTAGCACGTGCCTGTTGAATAGCCATTTCCGTTAAACGGCGTCCGATTCCCCGTCCCCTGAAACGGGGATCTACCCCTAAACGACGTATATAAGCCCATTCTGCCGGGCAGGGGTAGGCAGGATACCCGGAAGGTGTGAGGAATAACACCCCGGCCAGCTGGTTACCCGCCTCACATACCAGGGTGGCTGAAGTATGCATCAGCTCCTGTAATTTGGCACCATCAGACAGGCTATGCTTCATTTGCGCCCAGTACTCCGGCGCCAGCACCGATTCAAACTGCCCGTAACTTAATAAAGTAACTTCCGTGATGGCCACCGCATCAGGCTCCTCCACCCAACGATAGTTCAGTATATCCATATCCGTTATTTAAGCGCATTGTCCAACAAATCAATAGGTTATTTGTTGACATGAAACAAGTGACAAGAATCAAAACTACAATATGACTTTGCTCATATTTACTTTTTTTTCTGCACGATAATTTTGCAGCAAACTAATATATACATGTCCTACACAACTATCTCAAACGCAGTATCACTTATACAATCGGGGCATACCGTATTCCTGCACTCCGCTGCCGCTACACCGAAAGAACTGGTAAAAGCCATGACTGCCCGCAGCCACGAACTGCAGAAAGTACGCCTGGTGAGCATTCATACCGAATGGGAAGCTACTTATGCCGAACCTGAGCACGTACATGCTTTTTATGTAGATACCTTCTTTGTAGGTAAAAATATCCGCAAAGCCGTTAACGAAGGACGGGCCAATTATATCCCCATGTTTCTCAGCGAAATACCCCGGTATTTCAGGAGCAACGAACTTCCTATCGATGTAGCAATGATTTCAGTATCCCCACCCGACAAAAACGGTTATTGCACCCTGGGCGTATCCTGCGATGTAACCAAGGCAGCTATTGATATGGCGAAGATCATCATTGCAGAGGTGAATCCTCATATGCCCCGCGTACTTGGCGACGGGGTTATCCACATTTCCCGGATTGATGCGGCTGTTGAGGTAGATTACCCTATTTACGCTCAACAAATAAATCCACCCAGTCAAACAGAATTGGCCATAGGCCGCCATGTGGCCTCTCTGATTGAAGACCGGGCCACTTTACAGATGGGTATTGGCGGTATTCCCAATGCCGTACTGCAATGCCTTACTACACACAAAGACCTGGGTATACACACGGAAATGTTTTCCGATGGGGTGATCGACCTGGTAAAAAAAGGCGTTATTACCGGCAAATACAAATCCGTGCATCCGGGCCTCCTCATTTCCAGCTTTGCCATCGGCAGTCAACGCCTGTACGATTTTATGGATACCAATCTCATTATGCGGTTGATGGATGTGGAATACGTAAATAATCCCACTACTATCCGGAAAAATCCCAGGGTAACTGCCATCAACAGTGCAATAGAAATAGATATTTTTGGGCAGGTATGCGCCGATTCAATCGGGTTCCGGCAATATAGCGGCGTAGGCGGACAAATGGACTTTATGCGCGGTGCTGCCCTTTCGGAAAAGGGGAAACCCATTATCGCCATCCCATCCGTTACGTCTAAAGGTGTGTCCCGGATTGTATCCCGCCTGCAACCCGGCGCCAGCGTGGTAACTACCCGGGCACATGTACACTATGTAGTGACAGAATATGGTATCGCACACCTGCTGGGGAAAAACCTTAAACAACGTGCGCAGGCACTGATCAATATTGCACATCCCGATCACCGGGAACAATTACAAAAAGATGCATTCGAAATATTCAAGGTATTCTGATAACTACTAAAACAATTACGAACATACGAAGATAACGACCTCTTAACATGCGGGAAGGCTGTTAATCTGTATCTCCCGCAAAACTATTCCTGGTAATTTAATGTTATTACAAGTAATAAATATCATCCTCCATGTACATTAAAATTACACTACTAGCAACCTCCTTATTGGCTATTATCTCCTGCGCCAGCAATAATAAAAAAGCAGGAAATGATACCGACACCACCCTGTCGGTGCAACCCATTAATTCCAGTCAACTGGATGTAAAGCCGCTTTCCGGCTACTTCCTGAAAAACACGATCAAGGTAACGGATAGTCTTACTTTTTGGATAATTGATAACCAGGCGTCTTTTGATAGCTTGTTTGGTGTGGCCAAAACCATGAGCAACACGATTGACCAGCCTGATTTTGGCACCCAGGTGGTGGTGGCCGCCACTATGCCCGCTACCTACTACGATACCCAGATACAGCTGGAGTCGGCTACCTCCGACGATCTGACCAACAATGCAGAAATGCACTTTGTTGCCACTTCCAGCCCGGATAAAAATAGCGCTGCTATCGTACCGCTGTGGCTGGGAGCTATTCCTAAAACAGGGAAAAGTACTTTTAAGCTGTTTACCGGCGATAACCTGACTAAAACCATTACCACCCAACAATAACAGGCCTTCTTTCCAGGAGGTTATACATTAACGCCAACCGCATGAAATGTCGTATCATTTGGTTACTGCTCTGTGTTTTAGCTGAAACAACTTCCGCCCAGATTACACAGGACGCTACCAAACAAATACGGATATACGAGGATGATGATTATTTCAATTTATGGGGACGGGGTACCGATCGCGCTTATAGCAACGGAAGCGCTATCGGGTATAGCTATATGAAAAAGAAGCCATCAGCATTTCTTGATAAATGGATATTGCCTCAAGCCGGTCCACATGCCATCAACGTGTTTAGCTGGCAGGTGATGCAGGTAACGATGACGCCGAATGACATTTCTGCGACCACTTACCAACCCGATGATTTTTATTATGCCGGAGGCCTCTTTGTAAGCCATGGGCTTACTTCCTATAATCCGGACCGGAAACATAGCTTTCATGCTGAATTCCTGTTGGGAGTAATGGGCCCCTGGGCACTATCGAAAGAAGGACAAACGCTGGTGCATCATGTTATTAATTATCAGCTCCCTAAAGGCTGGAGCAACCAGTTGCCCAATGCCCCATTACTCAACTACAACTTCACTTATGAAGCAATGTTGTGGAACCCGCTCAAAAGCCTGGAAGTTATAGGAGGCGGCACTGCCAGGCTGGGGTTAATGGTGAACAGTGTAACAGCTTCCCTGTATGTACGGTATGGGCTGATTAACCCCTACTTTGGTCACCAGGACCTCGCGACAGCCACTCACCGTAAATTTCAGCTATATATAACGGCCAGACCCCAATTGAGCTTCGTAGCATATAACGCCCTGTTACAGGGAGGGCTTTTCAGTGGCACCGACAGCCAGTTTACTACACAAAAAGCCGAGCAGCGTACACATATGCGGACGTTGATAGCGGGGATAGATTATGGGATAGGGATTGTGATAAAACGGACCACCATCCAGTACACCCAACTGTCGGCCAGCGAATGGATGGCTGGCACCCGTAAGCATTCCGTGGGTAACTTTACCTTTTTGATACCGATATCCCGCAAAAGAGAGGTTCATCGTACTCCAGCATTATAAACCTGGTGGGCCAAAGATCCTTTCAACAGCTTTATACCGGTATTCAAACAGCATAGCCAGTTGTTGCTTTACAAACAGGCGATGCGCCAACTTTCCCAGCCAACCCAGGGGTAATCGATAATGTACCAGGTCGGTCATTTTAACGCCGCCGGGTACCTGCTCAAAATGGTGCTCATGGTGCCAGATACTGTAAGGCCCTACCCTTTGTTCATCTACGAAGTAAGAAAGGTAGGATACATGCGTAATTTCCGTCATCCACTCCCGCGGAATGCCCGCCAGCGGCGATATCTTATAGGTAATCACCTGCCCTGGATATACCTGGCCGGTATAAGGGGCGGAAGTAACAATAAAACGCATAGCGGCAGGCGTAATATGCTGCAGGTTAGCGGGGTTTGAAAAATAGCTCCATACCTCCTCCTGCGGGGCTGGAATTACCTGGGTACGCTGTATTGAATAAATGCTGGCCATGTATAATGATTAAGGAAAATAGATGGATCTGCCGTCCGGAAGGTAGCAAATTCGTAATTCTTTAAATGAGTTCGTAAGTTTGTAGCCTACTTAATACGACCAGGTACATGAATCAATATATCAGGAGCTGGATTTTCTGGCTGATGTTTATTATCGTTTCCATTACATTTACGCGATGCGCCAACATTGTGCCGCCCAGCGGCGGTCCCAGGGATAGCTTACCCCCAGTGCTGCTGCAGGTAACGCCGCGTGACTCTTCCCTTCATTTCAAGAGTAAAAAAGTGTCTTTTATTTTTGATGAATATGTAGAGCTGGACAATGTAAACGATAAGCTGATCGTTTCGCCTACCCTGAAGGCGACTCCTATTGTAATAGCCAAGTTACATACCGTTACCCTTGAAATCAAGGATACGCTACAACCCAATACCACCTATACTTTCAACTTTGCCGACGCCATTCGGGATATCAATGAACGTAATGTTGCCCAGGATTTTCAATACGTGGTATCTACCGGTGATTACCTGGATAGTTTGCAGGTGTCCGGTCACCTTATAGATGCCGAAAATGGTAAGGTAGACAGTAACATCGCAGTAATGTTATACCGGGACCTCAGCGACTCGGTGGTATCCAAGGAAAAGCCGGTGTATTACGCCAAAACCAAGGGAGATGGCTCTTTCCGGTTTAAAAATATTGCTCCCGGCGCCTATAAGATTTTCGCGCTGAAGGAGGAAGACCGCGACCTGCAATACGACCAGCCCAGCGAGTTGATCGCCTTTGTAGAGGCCCCTGTGGTTTTAAAGGAAAACAATGTGTCGGATGTAAATATGCTCCTGTTTATGGAAAAAGACAGTACGATTAAGCCGCCACCGGAGCCGGTAGATTCTACTGACCTTCAGCAGGAAGAAGAAAATAAGGATAAGAAAAAGAAAAAGCTGCCCAAACTCACGGCTACTGCCGCTTTAGATGGTGGTATGCAGGAATTGCCGGCGCCGTTGAAAATAACCTTTTCACTGCCCCTGAGAAACCTGGACAGCAACCGGACAATATTGGGAGAAGACAGCGCCTATAACAGCGTACCGTTTACCAGTAACATGGATTCGACCCGGACACAGCTGACCATTACCCATACCTGGAAGGAAGGCATTCCCTACCGGTTTATTATTCCTAAAGATGCGCCTACCGATACGGCGGGGCAGCAGCTGGCCAGGGCCGACACTATTAGCTTCCGAACGAAAAAAGTGGCAGATTATGCCATTTTCACGGTCACGGAACTCACTATCAGCGATAGTACCCGGGAAGCGATCAACGATAGCAATATGCATTACGTGGTACAGCTGGTACAGGATAAAACCATAAAATATTCGGGGACCATTGTGAATGGCAAATGGAGCCAGCGCTTTATTACACCTGGCGAATACCAGATCAGGCTGTTGCTGGATACCAACGGCAATGGTAAATGGGACCGGGGGAACTACTATACCCAGCCAAAGAAACAGCCGGAGCGGGTTATTGTGATCGACAAGGTAAACCTCAAGGCTTACTGGACTGTGCCCAAGAAAATAAGTATTTAATCTGATCGTGGCGGAGGGAGCGCTGCTGTTCCCTCCGCTGCAATATTCCTACCTTTGCACCATGATATTTTCCTCTGCACTGATAGAAAACGCGGTAAATGAATTTGCAAAACTGCCTGGTATCGGCAAAAAAACGGCCTTACGCCTGGTATTGCACCTGTTAAAGCAGGAAACAGCCCAGGTGGAGCAGTTTGGAGAAGCTATTGCCAGGATGCGGCAGCAGATCCAGTTTTGCAAAGTGTGCCATAATGTGTCAGACGCCGAAGTATGCAGTATTTGCAGCAGCCATTCCCGGCAAAAGCAGGTGGTATGCGTGGTAGAAAGCATCCGAGATGTGATGGCGATAGAGAACACGCAGCAATTCAATGGCTTATATCATGTATTGGGAGGCATTATCTCTCCTATTGATGGTATAGGCCCGGATCAGTTAAATATACATTCGCTCGTAGAGCGGGTGCAGCACCAGGGAGTAGAAGAAGTAATTATGGCGGTAAGTCCGACGATTGAAGGGGATACCACCATTTATTATCTCTCTAAAAAACTACAGGCATTTCCGGTAAAAATTACCACGATAGCCCGTGGTATTGCCTTTGGTGGGGAGTTGGAATATGCCGATGAGATGACGCTGGCACGTTCTATCAGCAACCGCTTACCGCTGGAGAGTTATGTGCAAAACAAATAAGTAAGAGCATAAACGACTGAAAATAAATACGGGTGCTCAACAGCACCCGTCTTCGTTTAACCTGTAATTCCACGTTATGAAAAAGTTATCTGGCAGTACCCTTTGCAGGGGTATCAGGTAATATTTTATGATTGGTTTCTGATGTTTGTTGCTCTTGCAGGGCCTTCCAGCGCTGCATTTCATATTTATTTAAGAAACATACCTTGAACACTTCCGATTGTGAATCGTTTGACTGGGGCACAGGCTGTAAACCAAGGCTGGCCAGGTGTTTATGCAGGGTATGGATATGTTCTGAGATAGTCATGACTGACGATTTTGTTGTTGTAATAAAAAAATGGGAGAACTAATGACGAATACGTTAGCAGCAACAGCAGCTACACGAGGCGCAGGTAAAGGACTGGTGGGTGGCCAGGGCTGGTAAATTCACACTATTTCTATCATTTTGTTGCATGATATCATTTATTACTCCACAAATATAGTAGACTTTGTAGACTTTTACCAAATTAAATTTATGGTATAATCAAAATCTATATTTAACAACAACATTATAAACATATCATAAAAACCCGTTTAAAGGCTGGCTACTTCTTATTTTCCGTAAATACACAAATCAAGAAAATAGCTGGGAAAAGGTTATATTTGTGGCACTTTTACGGGGTGGATTTGTTTATTGTTCGACCCCGTTATCATTTCTTAACAGTAACTAATAAACGTCTTAACAGATATGAAATCTTTACAGGACTGCGCTGATGAGCGCATACTCATTATAGATGGTGCAATGGGCACCATGATCCAACGCTACCAACTCCAGGAATCAGACTACAGGGGCGCCCGATTTGCCGACTACCCCAGCGATCTTAAAGGGAACAATGACCTGCTGAATCTTACCCAGCCTCAGATTATTGAAGCTATTCACAAGGAGTACCTGGAAGCAGGCGCTGACATTATTGAAACCAATACCTTCAGCAGCACTTCCATTGCCATGGCCGATTACGACATGCAGGAACTGGCTTATGAACTGAATGTAGCCGCTGCAAAGATTGCGAAGAAAGCAGCAGTGGAATACACCGCCAAAAATCCTGATAAGCCACGCTTTGTAGCCGGCGCCATAGGGCCCATGAACAAAACCCTGTCGCTATCGCCAGACGTTAACAACCCCGGCTTCCGCTCCGTTTACTTCGACGAAGTAGCAACAGCCTATGAAGAGCAGATCAGGGGCTTGTACGAGGGCGGCGTGGATATTTTACTGATAGAAACTATTTTCGATACCCTCAACTGTAAGGCGGCCATTTATGCCATCAAAAAGTATTTCAGGGAATCCGGCAACCCCGAGTTGCCTGTCATGATTTCTGGTACGATTACCGATGCTTCCGGCAGAACCCTGAGTGGACAAACACTGGAAGCATTCTACATCTCCGTGATGCACGCCAATCCATTTTCAGTTGGCCTGAACTGCGCACTGGGCGGACAACAAATGCGTCCTTATGTAGAGGAATTATCCAACATTGCCAGCTGCTATGTAAGCTGCTATCCCAATGCCGGCTTGCCTAATGCCTTTGGAGAATATGACGAAGAACCGGAAGATACCGCCTGCATCATAGAAGATTTCGCCACATCGGGCTTTGTGAACGTGGTAGGTGGCTGTTGCGGGACAACCCCGGATCATATACGCCACATTGCGGAACATGTAAAGCATATTCAACCACGCCGCAGGCCAGTATTGGCTGAAACGCTGGCATAACCTATCTCTGGACAGTTTTTTATTAAACACCACCAACAGCAACAATGAGCGAAGTTATTATCAATAATACGGACATCAGTGAACCAATTGCCGGTGAAGGTCAACGGGTTATCAAACCCTATCTGCGCCTCAGCGGATTGGAACCGCTGGTGGTCAGACCTGAAACCAACTTTATCAACGTAGGGGAACGTACCAACGTAACCGGTTCCAAGAAATTTGCCCGCCTTATCAGGGAAGGTCATTTCGAAGAAGCCCTGTCTGTTGCCCGTCAACAGGTAGAAAGCGGGGCCCAGATCCTGGACGTAAACATGGACGATGCCCTCCTCGATGGCGAAGCAGCCATGGCTACTTTCCTGAACCTGCTGGCAGCGGAACCGGATATCTCCCGTATCCCGATCATGATCGACTCCAGTAAGTTTTCTGTGATTGAAGCGGGGTTGAAATGCGTACAGGGGAAGTGTATTGTAAACTCCATCAGCTTAAAGGAAGGAGAAGCCAAATTCATTGAACAAGCCCACATCTGCAGAAGTTACGGCGCCGCCGTAGTGGTAATGGCCTTTGATGAGCACGGACAGGCCGACACAGAAGAAAAGAGAGTGCAGTTCAGTCACCGCGCTTATAAGATCCTGACCGAAGTAGTAGGCTATGACCCACAGGATATCATATTCGATCCCAATATATTTGCAATTGCTACCGGTATCGAAGAGCATAACAACTACGCCGTAGAATTTATCAGCGCTACCCGCCGCATCAAAGAACTAATGCCCCTGGCGAAAGTAAGTGGTGGGGTAAGTAACGTATCCTTTTCCTTCCGTGGTAATGAAACGGTACGGGAAGCCATGCACTCCGTATTCCTGTTTCATGCCATCAAAGCGGGCATGGACATGGGTATCGTAAATGCCGGGATGCTGCAAATCTATGATGACATAGAACCACAGCTCCGCGAATTATGTGAGGATGCCATACTAAACAGGCGAGAAGATGCCACAGAGAGATTGATACAGTTTGCCGAAACCGTGAAGGCCAAAGGTAAGGTAGTGGAGAAAGATGAAACCTGGCGCACCGGTAC
The DNA here is from genome assembly GCF_012641265.1 of Chitinophaga eiseniae. Taxonomy (GTDB): domain Bacteria; phylum Bacteroidota; class Bacteroidia; order Chitinophagales; family Chitinophagaceae; genus Chitinophaga; species Chitinophaga eiseniae_A. The sequence continues at coordinate 390,970 of NZ_JABAHZ010000002.1, forward strand.
CGTGGAAGAAAGATTAAGTCACGCACTGGTAAACGGCATTACCGACTACATAGATGGTGATACTGAAGAAGCCCGTCAGAAATATCCCCGTCCGCTGGATGTGATCGAAGGCCCGCTGATGGCGGGGATGAACATAGTTGGCGACCTGTTTGGCAGTGGTAAAATGTTCCTGCCACAGGTAGTAAAAAGCGCCCGCGTAATGAAAAAATCCGTAGCCATCCTCACCCCTTACATTGAGGAAGAAAAAGCCCGGATCCAGGCTGAGCAGGGCGGCGAAATAAAAAATGCCGGTAGAATATTGCTGGCCACCGTAAAAGGCGACGTACACGACATCGGTAAAAATATTGTAGGCGTAGTGCTGGCCTGTAACGGCTATGAAATTATTGACCTGGGGGTAATGGTTCCGGCAGAGAAAATCCTGCAAACAGCCCGCCAGGAAAAAGTGGATATCATTGGTCTCAGCGGCCTGATTACCCCCAGCCTGGATGAAATGGTGCACGTAGCCCGTGAACTGAAAAGACAGGACTTCAACATTCCGCTCATCATTGGCGGTGCTACCACCAGCCGTACCCATACCGCTGTGAAGATAGCGCAGGAATATGGACATGGAGTAGTACACGTACTGGATGCTTCCCGCAGCGTAACCGTTACGGGCAGTTTGCTCAACAAAGCCCTGAAACCCGATTTCCTGGCTGGTATTAAGAGTGAATATGAGAAACTGAGCGAGGCATTCAAGAATAAAAAACAAACCAAACAGTTTCTCCCGATTGCTGTGGCTCAGGAAAACAAAACGGTGATCGACTGGCCCGCTTTCACGCCTGTAAAGCCTAAAATGACCGGTATCCGGAAATTTGAGCAATACGACCTGGGAGAAATTGCAAAATATATTGACTGGCAGCCATTCTTCATTGCCTGGGAGCTCCATGGTAAGTTCCCGCAGATCCTCAGTGATGAAGTAGTAGGGGTAGAAGCCACCCGCCTGTACAACGATGCAAAGGAACTGCTGAAAAAAATTGTTGCAGAGAAATGGCTGACCGCCAATGCGGTAATAGGCATTTTCCCGGCTAACCGCGTGGCTCCGGACTCTGTAAAAGTAACGCCAGAACAGCCAGATATTGCCCCTGCCCAGCTGGAATTCCTGCGTCAGCAGGTGAAGAAGGCGCCAGGTCAGGCCAACCTGTCACTCGCGGATTTCATTGCCCCTGCGGAAACCGGCAAAACCGACTATATTGGCGGCTTTGCAGTAACAACCGGTATCGGCATCGAACAGTGGCTTGATAAATTTAAAGCCGAGCATGACGACTATAACAGCATTATGCTGAAAGCGCTGGCCGACAGGCTGGCAGAGGCTTTTGCGGAACTGATGCACGAACGGGTACGTAAAGAGTTCTGGGGATATGCATCCGAAGAGCACCTTACCAATGAACAGCTGATTAAGGAAGAATACGCGGGGATACGTCCGGCGCCAGGTTACCCTGCCTGCCCAGACCATACCGAAAAGTACAAGCTGTTTGACCTCCTGAATGCCACCGAAAATACCAGCATTACCTTAACCGAATCGCTTGCGATGTACCCTGCATCCAGCGTTAGCGGCTGGTATTTTGCTAACCCGGAAGGCAAATACTTCGGGCTCGGAAAAATAGAAAAAGACCAGGTAATAGACTATGCAGCCCGCAAAGGCTGGACAGTAGAGGAAGCTGAACAATGGCTCCGCCCCAACCTGGAATACGATATCTAAATAAAGTAGTAGCTGGTGTTTGGCCGCGCATACTCCCCTATGCTACCTGCCGCTAAACACCGGCTATTCAAAGTTTACAGCGCATGAGAATCATATCTTACAACGTTAATGGCCTGAGATCGGCCATGACCAAAGGATTTACCGAATGGTTACAATCTGATCCTGCCGATATTATCTGCCTTCAGGAAATAAAAGCCCACCAGGAAAACGTCGACTTTCAGCAATTTGAGCAACTGGGATATGAACATTACTGGTTTCCGGCCCAAAAGAAGGGCTACAGCGGCGTGGCCGTGTTGACCCGTATCAAGCCAGATTTTGTTCAATACGGCAGCGGTCATCAACAGAGCGACCAGGAAGGTCGCTTTATACGGCTGGATTTTGGCGATCTTACGCTGATCAATACCTATTTCCCTTCCGGCACCAGCGGAGATGACAGGCAAACCTATAAATACCAGTGGCTGGAGGAATTTTTCCAATACCTGGACGCCCTGAAGAAAACCCGCCCAAACGTGGCAGTATGCGGCGATTACAACATTTGTCATAAGCCCATTGACATCCACGACCCGGTAAGCAATAAAAATTCGACTGGCTTTTTACCCGAAGAACGGGCCTGGATGGACCGCTTCTTTGAGAGCGGTTTTGTAGACAGTTTCCGTCATTTCAACCCGGAACCGCACCAGTACAGCTGGTGGAGCTTCCGGGCCAATGCCAGGAACAATAACAAAGGCTGGCGTATCGACTATATTAATGTAACATCTCCCCTAAAAGACAAGCTTAAACATGCCTCCATTTACCAGCAGGTAAAGCATTCTGACCATTGTCCGGTGTTCGTGGAGCTGGCCCTTTAAGCCTTACAAACGGAAGATATGATCATATATAATGTAACCACAAAAGTGGCCACAGGGCTGAGTTTTCAGTGGATAAAGTGGATGAAGGAGGAGCAGATTCCGGCTATCATGGCTACCGGGTTATTCCGGGAATACCGTATAAGCCGGTTACTGGAGCAAGACGATGAGGAAGGACCTACCTATGTAGTGCAATACCTTGCCGATAGCCTGGAGGAATATAACCGGTTCGTAATGCAGCATCAACAAGCCCTGCGGCAGCGTGCCTACGCCATCTTCGGCGATGCTTTTGTGGCATTTAATACCGTGATGGAGGTCATTTAAGTAAGGGGTCTTGACTAAACTTATCCACAGGAAATCCACTATTTTCAAGGCATCCGGACTTTGGTACAATACTTGGTCCAAAGCCACGTTAATAGTAAAAAAACGGGTAAACATGCTTCCACAAAGGGTTTCATGGGATTATGCTAAAGTCGGGTACTTTAGCATATTATAGCCTAATCAGCTGTAACCGTTACCAGTAGCGTTTTTCAGCCGATAAAATTTTCTATAAAAAAGTTGTAAAAAATTTGGTAATCTGATAAAACGCGCTATATTTGCTCACATCAAACATTTTTTCACTAGTTAAATCTTACTAACTATGAACAAAGCCGAATTAATCGACAAGCTTGCTAAAGATGCAGGCATTACCAAAACCCAAGCTAACGAAGCTCTGGATTCTTTCACCAAAGCTGTTGCTGATACCCTGAAAAAAGGTGGTAAAGTAACTTTGGTTGGTTTCGGTACTTTCTCCGTTTCTAAACGTGCTGCACGTAACGGTAGAAACCCACAAACCGGTCAGATCATCAAGATCAAGGCTAAGAAAGTTGCTAAATTCAAAGCTGGTAAAGCTTTATCTGACAAGCTCTAATCAGTTAGCACAACTTATTCAAGCAAGGAACAATCATGTTTCTTGCTTTTTTTTTATATCAAAGGGCCAGCACTACGCTATTTCATCGAATTACAGTAATTTGCAGGCTGATAACATCATATTTAAACAACAAACTTCAAATTATTCGTTATGGGTAGAGGAGATATTAAAACCAAAAGAGGTAAAATCTTCAGTAAATCTTTCGGCAAAGTAAGATCTGCTAAAACCAGAAAAAATTCTGCAGCTAAAGCAGCAGCGCCAAAAGCGTAAGAAGCTGAAAGCTTGAAGCATAAAGCAAAAAGCTATTGAGGCGAATGATCAGAGCGATTTCATAATATCTGCTTTGATCATTCGCCTCAATAGCTTTTTGCTTTCGTCTTTATGCTCTTAAGGGGCCAGTCGCTCTATTTTCCAGCTACCTTCAGCGGTCAATGTATACAGGATTCTGTCGTGCAGCCGGCTACTTCTCCCCTGCCAGAATTCAATGACCTGTGGCTTCACCAGGTATCCACCCCAGTAATCGGGCCTTTGCGGGGCTTCCTGCTTATATTTTGAAGCTACCTGGTCTACCTGTTCTTCCAGGAACGATCGGTCAGGAATGACCTTACTCTGAGGCGAGGCAATGGCTCCTATCCTGCTTCCCAATGGCCTGCTGTTATAATATTCGTTGCTGACAGCCATCGGGGCTTTACTCACCGTACCTTCTATGCGTACCTGCCTCTCCAGTTCCCGCCAGAAAAACAACAGCGTCACATGCGGATTGGCGGCCAGCTCTTGCCCTTTGCGGCTTTCGTAGTTGGTAAAAAATAGAAACCCTTCTTCATCAAAACTTTTCAGTAATACAATACGTGCTGAAGGATGCCCATCTGGCGTGCTGGTGGCCAGTGTCATGGCATTAGGCTCTTCAATTTCACTATGGATAGCATCCTGCCACCATTTACCAAACTGGGATAATGGATAAGGCGCTACTTCGCTTTCATCCAGGGAAGCCAGCTTATAATCTTTCCTTAAATCAGCTATTTTCTGGTTCAACATGCGCAGTTAATTTTATTGGTTCAAACGGGTCCTCAAAGGTATGGAAGGATAATAGTAATTTTGAGCTACCTGATATAAATCATACTATGAAAAGAGCTTCATTTCTGCTGTTGATATTTGTGGTTGCCCTGTTTTCCTGTCATACGCGCAATGGCAACGGTAACACCGGCCCCGGCGACACCACTAACATTATTGTTCCGCTGGCGTCTGCACCTCTCTTTTATACACAGCTGAAAGGGAAACTGGGTGACAAGGAAATTACCATGCAGCTGTTAAAAACAGCGCCTCACCTGTTTCGCGGTTACTATTGCGATGATAGTACCGGCAGGCCGGTAGGTTTATGGGGAACACTCGACTCCGGCCTGGTAAACCTCTACGAAGAAACTAATAACAGTGCGGAAGATCGCCTGTTCAGCGGATACCTTTCAGACGAAGGGAATTTCAAAGGAGTATGGCATGGCAACGGTACCTCTTATCATTTTGAATTTCATACCGACCTGAAAAAGGCGGTGCCTTTGCAGGTATTTTACCAGATAGATTCTGCCAGCTTAATTCCCTCCTTTCCCAAATCACCCATTGGGACGGTTTCCAGCAGCATTATCTGGCCGGATTCGCTGGTAGATAGTACTATCGCCAATTTTATCATACAACAGGTAACCGGCAGCACCGCGTTGCGGAACCCACAGCAATATATACGCAGGGGTATCGATTCTTTTATTATGAGTTACCGGGTATCCGCCAAAGATGCCGACAGCAGCGAGTTTAGCGATGCTTCCGCCGCCTTGTCGTGGAATTGGACTACCGACAATGATATGAAAGTGGTGTACAATACCTGGCCATTGCTGGTAATTGAAAAGTATGCATATGACTTTACTGGTGGCGCACATGGTAATTGGGGAGCTACTTACAAAACGCTGGATCTCTCTAAGAAGCAGGTGCTCACCCCGGATGATATTTTCAAACCGGGATATAAGGAAACGCTGAGTACTTTGCTGGATAAGGCTTTCAAAGACCGGTTTCATATGAGTGAAGAAGAAGCGCTGGATCAGAACCTGCTGGTAAAAAGTATTCCGCCTAATAATAACTTTATAGTTACCAATAAAGGGGTTGCCTTCAGTTATGTTCCTTATGAAATAGGGCCTTATGCACTGGGACAGGTAACCTTGTTTATTCCGTTTACGGCCATGAAGAGTATACTCCGGTAGCGCTTAAAGCTATTGAGGCGAATGACCTTAGCGATTTTTAAATATTCGCTTTGATCATTCGCCTCAATAGCTTTATGTTTTTTGCTTGATGCCTTGTGCTTATCCCTGCACCAGTGTTCCTACATTTTTCCCCATGATTACGTTCAGGAGGTTACCCTGGCGGTTCATATCAAATACGATAATAGGCAGCTTATTTTCCTGGCAAAGGGTAAAGGCTGTCATATCCATTACGTTGAGGGATTTCTGGTATACTTCGGAGAAGGTTATTGTTTCGAAGCGGGTGGCTGATTTATCTTTTTCCGGATCGGCGGTATAGATACCATCTACGCGGGTACCTTTCAGGATAACATCTGCCTGTATTTCTATGGCCCGTAAAGAGGCTGCGGTGTCGGTAGTGAAGTAGGGGTTACCGGTACCACCACCGAATATTACAACACGACCTTTTTCCACGTGGCGGATAGCGCGGCGGCGGATATAAGGTTCAGCGATTTGTTCCATTTTAATGGCAGACTGCAGGCGGGTATATAAACCTACTTTTTCCAATCCACTCTGGAGGGCCATTCCATTAATCACTGTTGCCAGCATTCCCATATAGTCTCCCTGTGCTCTTTCAATGCCCGTTTCGGCTTCGTTCATACCGCGGTAGATATTCCCTCCACCGATCACGATGGCTACCTGTACCCCGAGGTCAGTAACCGCCTTGATATCGTAGGCATACTGAGTTATCACCTTCGGATCAATACCATAATTTGCATCCCCCATGAGGGCCTCACCGCTCAATTTGAGCAAAATACGCTTATACTTTGGCAACATGACGCTATAAAATATTGTAAGATTGTGATTTCCTAATCTGATTACGGTATTCTAATATACAACTTAAAGGCAGAAAGAAGGAAAAAATGCTTTTTCTTGTTCCTGTTCCCGATAGATTTAAGTGTATGATTAGTTATGCACAAAAAAAAGGAGAGAAACGATTTCTCTCCTTTTTTTCAATGCGGTGATATTAACCTAAAGCGATTCGCTTAAAGCCAGCCACTTTCAGGTCAGCATCTACTGATTTCAAGTAATCCGCTACAGACTTGTTATTGTCTTTTACGAACGCCTGTTGCAGCAGGGTGCTTTCTTTGAAGAATTTATTCACTTTACCTGCAGCGATTTTTTCCGCCATTTCAGCAGGTTTACCTTCTGCCTTCACCTGTTCAACAGCGATTTCTCTTTCACGGGCAATCAGGTCAGCAGGAACGCTATCAGCATCTACTGCGATAGGGCTCATCGCAGCAATCTGCATAGCGATGTCTTTACCTACTTCTTCAGAAACAGGTTTAGAGAAAGCTACCAGTACACCCATGCGGTAGTTACCGTGGATATAGGAAGTTACGCCACCTGCTTCAACGAATTCGAATTTATTGAGGGTGATTTTTTCACCGATTTTTGCTACCTGGTCGTTTACTTTATCAGCAACGGTAGCGCCATCCAGTTGAGCTGCATTCAGGTCTTCAACAGTTTTGATGCCGTTAGCCAATGCCAGGTCAACGATAGCCTGCGCAAATTTTACGAAGTCTTCGTTTTTAGCTACGAAGTCAGTTTCACAACCCAGACCTACGATCACACCGGATTTACCATCAGCTGAAGTTTTAGCGATGATAACGCCTTCTTTGGTTTCACGGTCAGAGCGTAATGCAGCCACTTTCTGGCCTTTCTTACGCAGGTAGTCTACTGCTTTTTCAAAATCGCCATCACTTTCTACCAGTGCCTTTCTGCAATCCATCATACCAGCACCAGTTTGCTGACGCAGTTTATTTACATCAGCTGCTGTAATTGTTGCCATGAGCTATAATTAGTTTAATTGTTGTAAAAATTATTGCAATACTATCACCAGCTTTCAACTATTAGCCTCTAGCGGTTAACAGATGCTGCGGAGATAGGAATCATCGACTGCTGCATTTATTAAGCGCTAAAGGCTAATAGCTTATAGCTAAAAAATTATCTTCCGCCGCCTGGTTTTCTTGGACCATTGCTGCCAGCGCCAGATGGACGACGTTGTCCACCGGGAGCACCACCGCCACGGTTAGCGCCACCACCACGGTTAGCACCGCCCTGGCCACCTGGACCACGACCGCTGCCGCCACGGTTAGCACCGCCGCCTTGACCGCCCTGACCACGACCACCGCCGCCGCCTTGAGCACCTGGTTTACGACCTCTTTCGCGATCTTCACCGCCTTCAACGTCGAACTTACGTGCCTTATCGTCTGCTTCTTCTTCTTCCTCTACTTCTTCATTTTTCTCTGTAGCTCTTTCAGACAGACCTTCAGCGATAGCTGCGCAGATGTAGCTGGTAACGATAGCGATAGATTTAGTAGCATCATCGTTCGCAGGAATGGCGAAATCTACTTTAGTAGGATCGGAGTTGGTATCCACCATACCGAAAGTAGAAATACCCAGACGTTTCGCCTCTGCCAGTGCAATGTGTTCGTGGCTGATATCTACCATGAACAGAGCAGCTGGTACACGTGCCAGTTGAGCAATACCACCCAGCACTTTCTCCATTTTCTCTTTATCGCGGCTTAAAGTCAGACGTTCTTTCTTAGTGATGTTGTCGAATGTACCGTCCTGCAGCATTTTTTCGATGCTCTGCATTTTCTTTACACTCTTACGGATAGTAGCGAAGTTAGTGAGCATACCACCTAACCACCTTTCAGTAACGTAAGGCATGTTGATGTTACGCGCAGCATCAGCTACGATTTCTTTCGCTTGCTTTTTAGTAGCAACGAACATGATCTTTTTACCGCTCTTAGCGATAGATTTCAGGGCAGCTGCTGCTTCCTGTAATCCTTCTACGGTTTTGTTCAGATCAATGATATGAATACCTTTCTTTTCTGCGAAAATATAAGGCAGCATCTTGGGATTCCACTTTTTCTTCAGGTGACCGAAGTGAACACCTGCCTCCAGTAACTGCTGCTGCAATGAGGTATTATTTTCCATGTTTATATTACTCAATTAAAAGGATCAAATAATGTTTAGCTTTTAGCATCCGGCGAATTAGCCAGTAGCTAATAGCCAATAGCTCAAAAATATTAGCGTTTAGAGAACTGGAAGCTTCTTCTTGCTTTCGCTTTACCTGGTTTCTTACGTTCAACGCCACGTGGATCACGTTTCAGCAGACCAGCAGCTTTTAGTGCCGGACGGAACTCGATGTTCACTTCGCAAAGTGCGCGGGCAATACCCAGCTTAATTGCTTCTGCCTGACCTTTGATACCACCGCCCTGTGCATTGATTTTTACATCAAATTTATCGAGTGCATCGATCGTTTTGAAAGGCAGTTCCACCTGGTTTTGCAGGTAGATCAGAGAAAAGTAGTTTTTATAATCTTTGTCGTTTACAGTAATGTTACCGGTACCCTTGTTGATATACACGCGGGCAACAGCTTCCTTACGACGACCTATTGTATTTTTTTGCTTTTCCATGTATCAGAGAAAAATTAGAAAGTTAAAGGTTGTGGTTTCTGCGCTGCATGAGGATGTTCAGCACCGGCATATACAAATAATTTTTTGTACATAGCACGGCCCAGGCGGTTCTTAGGCAACATACCTTTCACAGCCTTTTCGATCAATACCTCAGGACGACGACGGATCAGGTCCTTAGCCAATTCAATTCTCTGACCACCGGGGAAGCCAGTGTAGTGCATATATTCCTTTTCAGCCATCTTGTTGCCGGTTAAAGCAATCTTTTCGGCGTTGATTACGATGATATAATCACCACAATCAGTATGAGGCGTATAGTAAGGCTTGTTCTTACCTCTCAGGATAGCAGCCATTTTGGAAGCAACCCTACCGAGTGTCAGGTTAGTCGCATCTACTATATGCCAGTCACGCTTTACGTAAGCGTCGTTAGCGGATTTAGTTTTGAAACTTAATGTATTCATTGTTGTATACGATAAAAATTACGTCTTGTAAACAATTCCCTATTATGAGGAGTGCAAAGGTACATTGCTACTGTTGAATAACCATACATTTTACCCACTTTTTTACATAACACCTTTGCAATTGATTGATTTTCAATAAAAAATTTGTATTAAAGTTATTAACAGCACAAAATCCTACCGTGAATAACTGCTTTTGAAGCTATTTTACAGAGATGGACACCAGGAAAGTTTCTGATATTTACCAGCCTCTTCCAGGAGTAATAAAACAAAAGGCGCACCCTCCCGGGTACGCCGCAGGTTATTATATAGTATATGTGTTTATCTTCTATCCCTGGCGCCCATATATATTAATATATATTGAAACAAAGTGGCTAAGGAGGCCAATGCCGCTACTACATAGGTCATAGCCGCCCACCAGAGGGCATTTTTAGCCTTATCATGCTCTGCAGGCCGCATAACCTGGCTATTATCCAGCCAAATCAGCGCCCGGCGGGATGCATCAAACTCTACCGGCAGCGTTACCAGGGCAAACACCGTAGTAATGGCAAAAAGGATAATACCCGCCAGGAGTAGCTGCGGGAAGGTATTAATCAGGAGAATACCGCCCAACAGTACCCAGGATACAATATTGGAAGTGAACTGCATGGCCGGCACCAGCCGGGATCTCAGCCCCAGCCAGGGGTAAGCGGCGGCGTGCTGCACGGCATGTCCGCATTCATGAGCTGCTACGGCCGCTGCAGCCACATTGGCGCCGTTATATACGTCGGGACTCAGGTTTACCGTCCTGCTTGCCGGATCATAGTGGTCCGACAAAAACCCTTCGGTCTGTCTTACCTGTACCCCATAAATCTGGTTATCTCTCAGCATTTTCTCCGCTATTTCTTTACCAGACAAACCGGAGGAAGTGGGTATTTCACTGTAAGCCCGGAACTTACTTTTCAGCACCGAACTTACCAGCAAGCTGATCCCCACAAAAATCAGCGAAACAAACATGATTCCAGGTGTCATTTTTTATTAAATTAAGTTGACCAACCGGCGCAAATATCCTTCCATTCACCCCGCTTTAAGTTATATTTAGCATTTACCTGCCATCCCTTCTTTTTGCCGTTAAATTATAAATTTAACACTGTCATTTTGGCGTAAAAAATATTTTTTTGCGTAAAAAGGCGCCTGTTTGTCATTTATAAAAAAGTGTGTTATTAATATTTTTTCATATACAAAAATGATCGACATCAAGCCTATTTATCAACATTTTACGAGTGCCCAATGAAAGTAATATTGGATAAAAACAAGCGCTGAAACAAGCGATGGCAGCCACTTTGTTTGATCTGACAGATAGCTCAAAAGTTATTCACATCAATTAAATAAACTTTTTTATTCTGAAGCCATTTTGTAATTTAGACCTGAATTTAATGGGTTAGTAAGTAGAAAGAGTCAGCGGAATCTTCCGTTTGGCTCTTTTCTCTTTTACACCTTTTTACCTCCCCTTTTTCATACCCACTTTTTATCATTTCGATGCAATAAGTATAAAACCATTTACTTTGTATGCATCCTGTTTTTAAAAATTATGAGTAAAATAAGAACTGCTTTCTTCTGTCAGAATTGTGGATACGAATCAGCTAAATGGAATGGAAAATGTCCGAGTTGTGGAGAATGGAATACTTTTGTTGAGGAAAGAGTGCAGAAAGATATTCCACAGAAGCAACAAGAATGGAAAAATAATGATACCCCCTCTCCCCGCACCCAAAAAATAATTAACCTTTCGGAAGTCGTTACCCGGGAAGATGAAAAAATGCTGACCCCCGACAATGAATTGAATCGTGTGCTGGGAGGCGGTATAGTAGCGGGTTCGCTGGTGTTGGTAGGTGGAGAGCCCGGCATCGGAAAATCGACCCTCTTCCTGCAAAATGCATTGCAGCTGAAAAATATAAAAACACTTTACATCAGTGGAGAAGAAAGTGAACAACAGATAAAAATGCGGGCCGACCGCATCCAGAATTCCAATGAACAGTTTTACCTGCTCACTGAAACATCTACGCAAACTATTTTCCAGGAAATCAGGAAACTACAGCCTCAACTGGTGATTGTTGACTCCATCCAAACGCTGCATTCCCCTTTTATAGAATCAGCGCCGGGCAGCGTTTCCCAAATCAGGGAAACCACTGCTGAGCTGCAACGCTTCGCTAAAGAAAGCAATATCCCCGTTTTCCTGATCGGCCACATCACAAAAGACGGCTCTATTGCCGGCCCTAAAGTGCTGGAACATATGGTGGATACTGTATTGCAATTTGAAGGCGATCAACATTACGCCTACCGCATTTTACGCACGATCAAAAACAGGTTTGGCTCCACTGCCGAACTGGGTATTTATGAAATGACCGGCACCGGGCTGCGACAGGTAACCAATCCTTCTGAAATTCTTATCTCGCAACGGGAAGATCTTCTTAGCGGGGTAGCAATAGCCGCTACCATGGAAGGAATGCGCCCATTGCTGGTAGAAGTGCAGGCACTCGTTACCCAGTCAGTCTACGGCACGCCCCAACGTACCGCTACAGGTTTTGATTTGCGCAGGTTGCAGCTGTTGCTGGCCGTATTGGAAAAACGCGGCGGCTTCCATTTTGGCGTAAAAGATGTGTTTCTCAATATTGCCGGCGGTATTCGGGTGGAAGATCCTGCCATCGACCTGGCAGTGTTATGCGCACTGTTATCTTCTTATGAAGACAACGCCATTTCACCTAAAATATGTTTTTCCGGAGAGGTAGGACTGAGTGGAGAAATAAGAGCTGTAAACCGCATTGAACAAAGAATTGCAGAAGCAGAAAAACTGGGCTTTGAAAAAATTTTTATCTCCCGTTATAACAAAAAAGGAATTGATTTCAGTAAATTCCATATCGAAGTCATTTCTGTAGGAAGAGTGGAAGAAGTATACCAGCGACTCTTTTAACCCCTTTTAAAACATACTTTCATGCTGACCCGTTTGTTATCCCCCCTGGTTCATTTATTTTATCCGCATTGCTGCGAGCTGTGTGGTACAGATTTGCCAGCAACTGGCGACCTGTTATGTTTACGTTGCTGGCAAGCATTACCTGTCACCGGTTTTCATCAGTACCCCGATAACCCGGTGGCCAACATTTTCAACGGCCGCGTAACCGTACAACAAGCTACCGCCACTTATTATTACACACAGTCATCCGGCGTACAACAACTCATTCACCGGTTCAAGTACCGGCAACGACCCGATATTGCCGTGTCGCTGGGAAAGCAAACCGGGTATCAATTATCGGAAAGTACCTGGATACCCGACGTTGACTTCCTGGTGCCGGTTCCGCTGTTTCCACACAAGGAAAAATTACGTGGCTACAACCAGGCTACCCAGCTGGCCAATGGCATAGCACAGGTAATTTCCCTCCCGGTATATCCCAAAACACTAAGCAGGCTACAGTTTACCGCTACTCAAACCAGGAAAGGGCGGGCTGCCCGTTGGCAAAATGTAGCCGCTGCTTTCCAGGTAAATGGCAACCAGGTAAACGGATCACACGTATTACTGATAGACGATGTGATTACCACCGGCGCTACTACCGAGGCTTGTTGTACAGCCCTGGTACACGCAGGCGCCAGGGTAAGCGTATGTTGTGTTGCTTTCGCCTGGAGCTGAATGCCACAACGATTTAATGCTATTAAATACCTGATAGGCAGCTCGTTAACGCCGTTAAAAAAGATACCGTTTTTTCGTACGGGAATATTAACTTTACAGGCGTAGCTATCCGCTATCATTTAATCAGTCTTTATAAAAACTACTATATGTTCCGTTTAGCAATCTTGTCAATAATGATGCTTTTTGCTTCTTCTCACCTTTACGACTTTAAAGTAGATGCAGTGGACGGCGGGAAAATAGATTTCTCCAAATACAAAGGAAAAAAAGTGTTGATCGTAAATACCGCCTCTCTTTGCGGTAATACCCCACAATACGAAGGTTTGGAAAAGCTTTATAAGAAATACCAGGACAAACTGGTAATTGTAGGATTTCCAGCTAATAATTTCGGTTCCCAGGAACCAGGTAGCAACAAGGAAATCCAGGAGTTCTGCACCAAAAAATATGCAGTGACCTTTCCTATGGCAGCCAAAATATCCGTAAAGGGCACCGACATTCACCCCTTGTATAAATGGCTGTTGGATGAAAGTAAAGCCAAACATTTTGAACCCACTGAAGTAACCTGGAACTTTCAGAAATACCTGCTGGATGAAAAAGGAAACCTGGTGGCGGTATTTTCCCCTAAAACGCAGCCAGAATCTGCGGAAGTGATTGCAGCTATCGAAAAATAAGATATAGATAATATAAAGGCATGCTGCCTTTTGCCAACTTTGTGTTTAAACTTTTTTATGCAGACGCCTGCTTCAAACGTGTATGCGTTTAAGTGAGCGACCGGCATTACTGTTCACAATTGGCAACAATATTCATGAAACAACCAATTACCTACAGACAAACACTGCTGCTGACCGCAGCCCTATACGCTTTCATTTTTGGCTTCACCGCCTGTCAGCACCCTATCGATAATCCTTCTTTTTCATGCCCCGACATGGACATGACAGCCTCCATAAATGGTCAAACCCGTAAAATGATGCAGACCAACAGTATCTTCTTCCGGCAGGAAACTGATTCGGGCGGGCTTAAATACTGGAGTATGGAATCAATTTCCGATTCCTTCAAAATAGTGTTGAATGTGACTGATGGCATGTTTGATCAGGACGCCATTAAAAATGATACGATTCGCCTGGATACCTTTACGTTCCGGCATGGCAGCACCAACCCGATACACAAAGGACTGGTGATGGCAGGGATCTACAACGCTAACGGCAGCTACGACTTTCTTAATACAGACTCTTCTGCTATCATTATCCGTTGGATAAACACCAAACGGCAGCTAATATCCGGCAGCTTTTTCTTTACGGGCGACAACAAAAGGATTACCGGGAGTGGTAGCTTCAACAGAGCCTGTTATGTGACACAATGAAACAAGAGCGCTTCTCCCCTCCGTCCTGATTACCCCCTTTTTATTATCTTGCGTCCATGCTATTTTCAGATATCATAGGACAAGCAGACATTAAGCAACAACTCATCCAGTCCGTTCAACATAACAGGCTCAGTCACGCCATGATACTGCTGGCCCCGGAGGGAGCCGGCGGGCTTCCATTGGGCCTGGCCTTTACACAATACCTGGTTTGTGAAAACAAGCAGGAGCAGGATGCCTGTGGACAATGCGCTGCCTGTACCAAAGCAGCCCAGTTTGTGCACCCGGATATCCACTACTCCTACCCTGTTATTCCGCGTAAAGCGGGTGATAAGCCGGTAAGCACGGATTATATCAGCGAATGGCGGGAATTTGTGACCACGAATCCTTACGGTAATGCTTATGACTGGTTACAGTTTATAGGAGCAGAAAACAAACAGGGTAATATCACCGCCACCGAATGCCAGGATATTATTCATAAACTGAACCTGAAAAGTTTTGAAAGTGGGTATAAGATACTGGTGATGTGGATGCCGGAATACCTGGGCAATGAAGGCAACCGTTTATTAAAATTGATTGAAGAACCACCCGCCAATACCCTTTTCATCCTGGTAGCAGAAAACCAGGAACAGATCCTGGCAACTATTTTATCCCGGACCCACCTGATAAGAATAAATGCCCTGGCCAAGCAGGACCTGGTAAAAGCTTTGGAAGAAAAAAGCAAGGTACCGGCCGCCAAGGCACAGCAAATTGCCACCATTACCGCCGGCAACTATCGCGAGGCATTATACCTCTTACAACATTCCGATGATGATTACCATGAATTGCTCCGTAACTGGCTCAATCACCTGTTTACTGGTAACCGGGTAGCCCTCCAGGAATGGATTGAAGGGATTTCCAGCGCCAAAACCGGCAGGGAAAACCAAAAGCAGTTCCTTCGCTACTTTATTAACCTGCTGGAACACACGATCCGTTTACAGTATATCGACCGGAGCCTGTTAGCCTTTTCAGAGGAAGAAATGGACTTTGCAGCCAAACTGGCTAAGCTGGCCAACCTGGAACAAATGCAACAAATTGCAGATGCCCTGAACAATGCCAGCTATTATATTGAGCGGAATGCCAACGGGAAAATGCTATTTCATGCATTGTCTCTCAAGCTGCAATATATATTTAAAAAGAAACCTTTACCTGTTCTGTAATTAGCCGCCGGGTGCTACGGGGCTTATCGGCTGCTTTTCCCTATCTTTGTTGCTTCCGGTCTTTTGTTTTTCTGGAAGGAAAAACGTATTTTGAAGAACTGGAATAACCTGAAATGCTTATTTATAAAATTTAAACTAATTAATAATATGGCTTGTGCCGGATGTGGTACGGGTGTGGATGGGAAGCCGTCAGGATGCAAGAGTAATGGAGGATGCAGCACAGGAGGTTGTAACAGACTGAATGTATTTGATTGGCTGTCCAATATTCCCCTTGGTGATAGCTTAGCACCATTTGACATTGTAGAGGTAAGTTTTAACAATGGCAGCCGCAAAGACTTTTTCCGGAATGTGACCAAACAACTCTTTGATAAAGGAGAAATGGTAACAGTGGAAGGAGTAAGCGGATTTGACGTTGGCACAGTGAGCCTGACAGGCGAACTGGTAAAACTCCAAATGAAGAAGCGACGCGCGGAAGATACACCCGAAGTAAAAAAAATTCTCCGTCGTTCTACCAACGATGACCTGCAACGAATGAATGACAACAAGGCCCGCGAGAAGGAAGCCCTCATTAAATCGAGAGCGCTTGCCCGCAACCTGGGACTTGAAATGAAACTCGCAGAAGTGGAAATACAGGCCGATGGCCGTAAAGCCACCTTCTTCTACACAGCAGACGATCGCGTTGATTTCCGTGAACTCATTAAAGTGTATGCCTCTGAATTCAGGGCCAAAGTGGAGATGCGCCAGATAGGCGCGCGCCAGGAAGCCGGAAAAGTAGGTGGCATCGGCAGTTGTGGCCGGGAGCTCTGTTGCTCTACCTGGCTGTCAGATTTCAAAAGCGTGAATACCACCGCTGCCCGTTATCAGAACTTGTCTATTAACCAGGCAAAGTTATCCGGACAATGCGGCCGCCTGAAATGCTGCCTCAACTATGAACTGGATACCTACCTGGATGCCCTGAAAGACTTCCCTGAAGATGCCGATAATATCGAAACTGCCGGTGGGGTAGCCCATCTCCAGAAAAGGGATATCTTCAAAAGCCTCATGTGGTACTCCTACGAAGGCAGTAACAAACAATATCCGCTTACGATTTCCAGGGCTAAAGAAATACGCTTGCTCAATAAACAGGGTGTTAAACCGGATGACCTGAAACCTGTAGAAGTGGTAACAGCCAAACCTAAGGAAGCGGATCTGGGGTATGCAGATGTGGTGGGACAAATCAGTCTTAAATCTCTTGAGAAAACCGCCCAGAAGCGTAAACAAAAAGATAAAGACAAACAAAAACAACAACGCGGCGAACAAAAGCCCCAGTCACAGGGCCAACCTAAAAACGATCAGCCCAAAGGTGGTCAGAAGCCAGACAACCGGCAACAGCAACCGGAGCGCAGATCCAGGCAGGAAAACCGTCCGCAGCAACAGCAGCGGCAGCCAGGTCAGGGTGGACAGCCGAAGCAGGGACGCGAGCAACAACCCCGTCCTGAACAACAGGCGCGGCCCGACCAGGGACCAAGAGAGCCAAGGGAACCACGTGAGCCAAGGCAACAGGGGCCTAAACAGCCTGCCCAGGGCCAGGGACCGAAGCAAGACAAACGGCCACCAAGGCACCATCATAAAAAGCCGGGCCAGCAAAGTAAAAACAACAATCCTGAAAAAGGAGCATAAATAACAATAAAAAAGACAACCATGATGGTTGTCTTTTTTATTGTTATTTATTCCCAGCAGCATGCATTCTAAAAATAAAAGGCCGCCCAGACGAGGCAGCCTTTGTTAACAATTGGTTTTTGCTTATGAGAAAATTATAAATATGCTATCTTATCCCTCTTCACAAAATCAACCGCACAGCTGCCGTTAGTACTTTCTACACTCGTCTACGCCTCATTTTCAAACAGTAGCTTATAATAGTTCATGTTGGTCGCTTCATCAAACCCCCGCTCTATCATTTCGCGATTTCCATGAATATATATATGAAAATTCTTATCTAATTTTAATATGCTCTTAAATACTTTCTGTTGCTTTTTTACAGCAGGTGCAGATATCTCAAACTCATCAGGGATGTCTTGCTGAAAGTGATCCGCGTATTCATTCCGGTATTCCTTAAAAGAAGCAATGGCATCAGGGTGTCCTAAAACTTCTTTGGCAAAATCGTCCAGCTGAAATTGCTCCTTCTCCTTAAAATAAGCAGCCGATTTGTTTAACAAATCTACCTGGTCTACCCTATCCATTTCATACTCCGTTGGCAGTTTATTGTGTATAAACTGTTTGCACATGTCCACTGCTGTTTCAGTTTGCAGGTAGCTATCTTCCCGGCGTTGTACCTGAAGAAAGGCATCTTTCCAGTACACAGCCTCGTTTTGTTTGCTGTTGCTGTCTACAATACTTACTTTAAAACCTTCAGATTCTTCGGTGTTAAAAACCAGGCAGCCTTTATCCAGCTTATTAATATTTATTCCATCTTCGTAATTAACCTGGTAGTTCTCGTCTGACAGAAATACTTTCAGATAGGTATCGCGATTCTCAGATTTAAAAATGCCTATGGCTTCCACTTCTTCACCATCCACAAGACATTTGCTAAAGTAGGCTATATAAAGCTCGCCCCCCTTGATTTTGGGATGGGTGGAATGTTTATATAGATGTTTGGCAATATTAATCGACTGCTCC
The DNA here is from genome assembly GCF_012641265.1 of Chitinophaga eiseniae. Lineage (GTDB taxonomy): Bacteria > Bacteroidota > Bacteroidia > Chitinophagales > Chitinophagaceae > Chitinophaga > Chitinophaga eiseniae_A. The sequence continues at coordinate 409,488 of NZ_JABAHZ010000002.1, forward strand.
TGGAATTCGTTCTGGTCGGTAAATATACGCCGACAATATTGAAAAATTTCATTCAATTCCATATCTGCATCATGCCGGAACCTGAAATATTCTGCCGCGTTGGCAAATGGTTGAATAAAATACGTAATCAATAACTGGCTGATCGTTTCATCCTCCAGCTGCAATGGCGCCTTGGAACACAGTAGCGCCTCGTCATTGGAGGAGTTTCCTACCTTGTGAATCGTCAGCTGCGCCAAATCTTTAAACTCCGAAACATGGATCATGGGCGCAAAATTAATAAATTAGTTGACAGGCCACCGATTCGTTTATAACGGTAATTATTTCTTGATAATTTCATTACACACCAACCCACCTATCCGTACTCCCCGTAAAATTCTGAAATTGTTTTTTAATTTAAAGCTCCAAAACAAATAATACATGAAAATACAGATATGCCTCCTCGCAATGCTGACTGCGTGGGGATTACCCATCCTGGCACAACAAAAAACAAGTAACCTGCCAGTGTTTGAAGCCCACGACCTGACCGCAGAAAATATGTTCTCCGTCAATATCGAAGGACCCAACTTTGACAAATCAGGTAATTTTTATGTCGTTAATTTCAAACAGGATGGTACCGTAGGAAAAATCAATACCAAAACCGGTACCGGCGAAATATTCGTGACATTGCCCGATAGCAGCGTAGCCAATGGTATTCACTTCAACAGCAAAGGCACCATGTTCCTGCCCGACTTTATCCGCCACAATGTATTAACCGTGGATATGAAGACGAAAAAGATCGATGTATTTGTACATTCCGACAAGTTTAATCAACCCAACGACCTCTGTATCAATAGTAAAGACCAGATCTTTGTGACAGACCCCAAATGGGCCGACAATACCGGGCAACTCTGGCGCATAGATCCTAAAAATCGTCAGCTTGTTTTACTGGAAGCCAATATGGGTACCACCAACGGAATAGAACTGAGTCCCGATGAAAAAACATTGTACGTGAATGAAAGCGTGCAGCGGAAAATCTGGAAGTACCGGGTAGACAAAGCAGGAAATATCTCCCACAAAACCCTCTTCGCTTCCTTCCCCGACTACGGTTTTGATGGCATGAAATGCGATAAAGTAGGTAACCTGTACGTAGCCCGCTGGGGGAAAGGGGTGATTGCGGTGCTATCTCCCAAAGGAAAATTAATACAGGAAATACCCCTGAAAGGAAAGCAATGCAGCAACCTGGTATTTGGTGACAAAGACGGGAAAACCGTGTATGTTACGCTGCAAGACAGGAAGTGCGTGGAAACATTCCGGGTAAATATACCGGGAAGAAAATTTGAGTAAGTGATTCACGCAAAGGTTATAAGTAGCAAAGGCGCAAAGAATATTAATCATTTCTTTGCGCCTTTGCTACTTATAATACTTTGCGTGTCTATTTAATAATTAACAGCCATCCTTTATTTTTTGACACCGGGATGCTGGCATCCTTGCCAAACACCTGGCCCTGCTGGAAATTACGTATATCCGGCGCCGTAATCGTTGCCCGGGCCGGGTCTATCCCCAGGGCTTTCCAGTCGATGCTCAGCTTAACAGCCACATCTTCCGGCGCCCAACTGGCCATAGATACCAGTACCACTCCATCTTTCCGGTAAATCGTAGCCGGAACCAACGGGTTATTGGTCTTCACCGGGTTGTTATCTACCCAGTACCCAATCATTTTACTACCCTGTATACCGAAATCGTCCCATACTTTCCAGATTGGACGGGGATCTGAGTTTTCCGTCCATGGCATACGGTTAGTCATGCCATATACCATACCTCTCCACTGGTTGCCGCCGTCCTGCAGCATTTCACCCATCAGGCCAAACGGAATACCGCTCACTTCCGTAAGGAAGAAATCAGGACTGTTTTGCTCATAATCGAAATATTCGCCGAACCAAAGCCGGTTCAGGTAAGGGAAATGCTCCATATACAAGACCGCGCTGTTAATAAATCCATCAGATTTATTGTACTGGTTAGCGGAATGTAAATCGATAATACCAGGGTGATTATCTTTTGTCAGCACTCTTTTTACCCTCTTCATGGTTACCCGGTCAAAAGCCACATCATCGAGGTAAATACCATCGATGCCTACGTTTTGTACCAGCCAGTTCATGCCTTCTACATAGTAATTATGCCAGCGGTTCATCCCACTATTAATAATAGCAGCGTCTTTGAATTCCGGCACAAACCAGGCAGCAATGTAGTCCTTGGCGATATGTTCCTGCAACCAGGAAAAGCCGCCACCATTACCAGGGCTGTATACTTCATGCCCCAGGCTCCGCAATGGGAAAGTTTCCCAGGCATGGTTAGACAGCTCTCTGACGGTATTATAGATCTTCACTTTGAGTCCTTTACTATGGGCCTCGTCTATATAATCCTTCATTTTCTTCCACTCAATAAATGGATAGTTGATCCAGGGATTAATATCGTTGCCATGATGGATATTCACTATAGTAGCGCCTGTAGCTTTGATACTGTCCAGGTTGTGATACCTGTGATAGAAGCGGGTAGCCCATTGGAAGTCGGTATTGATCGGGTGAAAAGGGGTAATAATGAGGTGGAAGTTGTAGTACAACACCTCTCCTTTATGCATAGTTCTTTCCCCGCTGTAGCTGTTTACCAGTATAGCGGTTCCTTTTTCGCCAATAGTGATACCGCCTTTGTTGTCGTTCCCCCAGGAAGTGGGCAGCAGCAAAGGTTTCTGGAGATAAAAGTTTGTATTTAACGGACGTACATAGTTTTCATCACGGAGATTGAACTGGATGCCTGCGTTCACATCTCCAATCCAGGCACCATCCTGGTTCTTATGTGCCACATCCCATTTCCAGTCGATCTTTTCGGGGCGCAGGCCCCCCTTCTGGTTAAGGCCCATCATGTACCTGGCAGCACCTTTATCGAATGGCAGGTGCATGGTAATTTCTTTCAGGGCTACGTCTTCCAGGGCTGTTACTTTCACGGTATAGTCGAGGAAACCATCAAATTCGAGTGCTGCGTTTACTTCCATTTGCAAACCGGCCGCTGTATTAATAGCTTTCCAGCTGATCTTACCAGCTTCACGGGAAGTAACCTGCCAGCCCTGGTGAGCCCATGTCAAATCCTTACCTGTAGCGGCGGAGGTAAAGTGGAAATGTACCGGCTCTGTAAATATGTTCTTTGGCTGCGTGGTGAGCGATGTCATTTCCGGTGTAAAGAACGTTTGTATCTGTGCCGGGAAACCATCTTTATTGATACCGATTTTGCGGCCCAATAAGCTGATCACGCTGTCTTTCATTTCCAGTGGCGTATAAGGCGCAATCACGGTATTGTCCTGTGCCAGTGTAGAGTTGAGCCATTTCAACCGGGTTTGTTTCCAGGGTTCATTAAAGCCTCCATTCACCGCCAGTTTATTCGTTACCGTGATGGTGAGCCTGATGGGCATATCGGGCATATCGGCCGCTTTTAAAACGGCGATTCCTTTGTAAATGCCCGGCGCCGCATTTTCCGGCACATCAATCCCGCACCACAGGGCCTGTACTTTACCGGCAGGAATATTTACAGTGGCGTTAAATGGCCTGGCATCGTAGGTAGTGCCATTGGTGTTAATACAATTCAGCTGCGCCGCTGGAATGGTTATGCCATTGCCGGCGCTCAGGTCACCAAACGTAACCTGCACGTCCTTCATTTCCCGGCGGGCATAAATGCCCAGCTGAAAGGCATAGTACTCCCCTTTGTCGGCTTCTCCGGCGAAAGATTGTGAAGGTCCTTTCTTTATCCAGCGCTGGGGCAGGTCGTCGGTCATTTTAATGGGGAACTGGCGATCTTCCGGGAATACCATATATCCTCCACCAGGATGTTTGAGCTTCAGCTGTTGCATTTCGGCTGCGCTGGCAATCACTTCCATCGGATAAAAAGAGTTGAAAGTATCTATCGACTCCAGCTCTTTCACCGTAGTATTGGGTTTCATGCCATCCGGAACAACCTGCAGCCAGGCATTATCGGCGGTTTGTTCCGGCGCCAGGTACACGCCTTTCGGGTAGTTATTCCTTCCTTCATTCTTGGAAGGCAGGTAGTAAATGTAGTATTCGCCTTTACCGGAAGTAGGTTCAAAGCAAATGTCGCCCTGCTCACGGGTAAGCGCCAACATTTTTACGTTGGTTATTTTCTGTTTGGTTTTTGCATCCTGGATAATGATGCGTTTTGTTTCGGGATGTTCATCGCGCCGGCGCCATGGGATTACCACGCGGGCCACTTTGGCCGTTCCGTTAAAAGTAACTACCGCCCGGTGGTTACCTAGCGAATCCGCATTCCAGTTATTATTTCCGGCGGTATACTTCAGCTCCTGGGCCTGTGCGGCGGTAAGAAAGCTGAAGGCAAATCCTGCCAGTAACAATCCTTTTCGGTAATGGCGGAAATGATGGCTGTACTGATACATGTAGACTAAGAATTTTTTTAATGTTCACCGGTTATAAATTTACTACTGTTGGATCTACTTTTCCGGATTATTTTATAAAAGCGAAAGCCCCATTCAAGGGGCTTTCATCGGGTATTTTATTGTATTGGATTCTGTACCAGGTTAGGGTCCAGGAGTATTTCCTGTTGCGGGATGAAGTGTACTACCCTTGCATCTGTATAGGAAACTGTTTGCGGATTGGTTTGTACACCCGGGTAATTACGATATACATTCCGGTTGTTGCGGAACAGGTCAAACACGCGATGTGTTTCAAAAGCCAGCTCCAGGCGGCGTTCATCCAGCACTACGTCCAGTACGGAAGCGTAGCCTTTCAGATCGGTGGGCGTAAATAATGCAGTACCGATCAGGCCAGCCCGCTGGCGGATAATGTTCACATCTGCGATGGCAGCGGTATTGTTGCCCAGTTTGGCATTGGCTTCCGCCCGGATCAGGTACATTTCTGCCAAACGCAGTACTACCGGGGAACTGAGGGTAGGCACATTATCCTGGTTAGAGTATTTGAGGATATACCATTTAGGCACGCCATTGCGGGTGGCCAGCACTTTATTCCCGTTGTCGTCGGTGGTATATACGGCTTGCACAAATTTGTTCCTTACATCTTCCGGATGTTTATGCAACAGATCGAGGTATGACTGGGAAGCATAAATTTCGCCATAGCCCATACCCCCTGGCGACATATAATACATAGAACCGATGGAACCCCAGGTACGGTCGTCCTGTAAAGTGTGGTGAATAGCAAAGATGGTTTCCTTGTTATTCTCGTTACTCTTGGTATAATAACCGGGTAAATCAGAAGTAGATACCAGGGAATAATTACCGGAGGTAATCACTGAATCGGCATAGATACGCGCCGAATCATTTTTCCCCATATAGAGATACACTCTTGCTAACAGCGCCATAGCAGCGCTTTTAGTGGCATAGCTATTAGTATTGGAGTTATCCATCAAACTTGTGCCTTTCTTTAAATCGGCTACTATTTGTCCGTATACTTCCTTCACTGTATTGCGTGCAGGCAAAGCGTTGATATCAAACTTAGTGATAACAGGTATACCCGGATTGGTTTCGGGGCTTTGTGTATAAGGGCGGCCGAAGCTCCGTACCAGGCCAAAGTGAACAAAGGCGCGAATAAAGAGGTTTTCGCCGATCATTTCATTAATAGCAGCCGATTTCCCTTCGGGCATTACCGCCAGGAGTTTGTTGGCGCCGTTAACGGCTTTATAGCCCATACGCCAGATCTGCAGGGTATTTCCCTGGTTGGTCAGGTGGCCGTAGGTATAAGAGTAAAACAACGGGTCGGTGGTGGCGCCGCTGAGCGCTACATCATCACTGGGAAATTCTCCCATCTGGAAATAGTTGCGCGTAAAATTTTCTTCTTTCAACAACGCGTAGTTTCCGGCAGTAGCTGCCGGCCACTTGGTTTCATCATTCAGGATGTTGGAATCCGGTAATGCGCTATATGGGTCTTTCTTCAACGAGCAGGAAGTTGCCATTGACAGCAGCAACAGGCCTGCAAAATATTTTGACATGTGTTTCATGATAATCTCTTTTAGCTCCTGTTAAAAATTAATTTCAAGGCCTGCAAACCATTTGGTGCTGGATGGGTACTTAATGGAGTTGATACCACGATCATCTACTTCAGGATCCAGACCAGAGAATTTAGTTAACGTCCACAGGTTATCACCGCCGATAGAAATTCTGGCGTTGCCAATATGCACGCGGTCCAGCCAGGCTTTAGGCAGTGCATAGCTCAGGTTCACATTTCTTAAACGCAGGTAGCTACCGTCTTCCAGGAAGCGGGAAGATGGTTTATGTGAATTTTTGTTACCCTTGATTTTAAATAATGGGTGGGTAGCATTGTCGCCTGGCTTCTGCCAACGGTTCCAGCCATTATCCAGCTCCATCATATTGTAGGTGTAGTAAGCGCCGTCGTTGTCCATCAGCTCACGGGTGCTGTTATACACCTGGTTGCCGGAAACAAAGGCCAGGAAGGCACTCAGCTGAAAATTTTTGTAAGAGAAAGTATTACGCATTCCTCCGAAGAACTTAGGTGTAGCAGCACCTACAATTTGCAGGGAGGCATCGTTGTAGTTGTTCGTCGTGGTTTTACCGGTTACTTTACCATTGGCATCTGTAATCAGTTTTTCCCACAGCGGATCACCATTAGATGGATCCACGCCTGCCCATTTGCGCATATAGAAGCTGCGCATGTCTTGTCCCTGGCGTAATACAAAGTAACCGCTGATTGGATCTATGATCTGGTCTTTACCACCATATAACTCTGTTACCCTGTTTTTATTGAAGCCAATATTGAAGTCGGTACTCCATTTAAACGCCCCCACCAGGTTGTCCGTACTCAGGTTAATCTCAATTCCTTTATTACGTACGGAACCTATGTTCTGTGAAATGTAGCTATAGCCGGCGGTTCCGGGCAGAGGTACGTTAAACAACAGGTCTTTGTTATCTTTCTGATAAAGCTCCAGTGTCAGGTTAATCCGGTTGAATAAACCCAGGTCGATACCGATATTGGTATTATAAGCTTTCTCCCAGGAAAGATTCGGTACATTATAAATACTTTGGTAGGCGCCGGGGAATCCGTTGTATTGTGTATTGATCGCGTAGGCGCCAATGGCATTGTAGTCGCCGATTTCGGCATTACCGGTAGTACCATAGCTTGCTCTCACTTTCAGGTTGGTGATCGCTTTGATCTGTTTGATGAAGTTTTCTTCAGACAGTGCCCAGGACGCACCAAACGCATAGAAGTTTCCGTACTGCTGATTAGCGCCGAATTTGGAAGATCCGTCTCTTCTGAAGGATGAGGTGAAATAATACTTATAATCGTAGTTATAGTTTGCCTGCACAAAGTAGGAATTGAAGGTGCGATCAGTTTTACCACCTCCGATAGACATAGGTGCAGAAGTACCGCCCAGTACATCTACACCTTGTATGATTCCTTTACCTTTTGCACTGATGTCGTTCAGCTTGGTCTGCTGGAATTCAGCACCAACCAATCCATCGAGATTATGTTTTTTGTTAATGGTATACCTTGCTCTCAGCAAGTTAGAGCTGATATAAGCGGAAGTATCCTGGTAATAGTTATACAGGTTACCACGATCATCAGAACCGGCAGAAGTTCTTACATCTCCATTGCTTTCCTGGTTAAAATGATAATATTGAGCGCGGTTGGTAGTACTGAAAGACAACCATTTGGTGATGTCGTATTCCAGTTTCACCAATGCTTCAAGTGATTGCCTTTTGTTTTTGGTGTAGTTATATTGCTGGTCATACAGGAAGTTGGTCATATCTCTTCCATACCAGCTGTCCGCGGTGAGTGGGTTTACCGGTTTTCCTTGTGCGTCATAGGCCTTATCCCAGGGCAGGTTGGTATAGTATTGATACAACGAACCGTTGGAATTATCTTTATCAGATGTTTGAGTTCCGGCTACGTTGAAGGTAACACGGAACTTATCAGTAATGTTGTGGTCGAGGTTGAGTCGCGCGCTAAAACGCTCTACACCAGTACCTTTCAGGATACCATCTTCTTTATAATAGTTGCCACCGAGGTAGAATTTAGTTTTTTCATTTCCGCCGCTGGTGGATAATTCGTAGTTCTGATTAGAGGCATTCTGGAAGGCCAGTTTTTGCCAGTTTGTATTTATATTTCGGAGAGACGGGTCTAACTTGGCTCCTGCAGCGGTTTGCAGGTCATAAAGTTCGGTACCGTTCATCAGGTGAAAGTGCCCGGTATTGAGGTGGGCCGTTCCTACGTTGGTGCGGAAGTTGACCTGTGTTTTACCGGCTTTACCTCTTTTAGTAGTGATAACCATTACGCCATTGGCCGCGCGGGCGCCATATAATGTGGTAGCCGCCGCATCTTTCAGGATGGTAACACTTTCGATGTCGCTGGGGTTGGGTAGTCCGCCGATGATACCATCTACTACCACCAGTGGAGAATTGCCGGCAGTTAATGTACCGTTACCACGGATACGGATGGCTGGCGCGGCAGCCGGGTCGCCGGAGCTGTTACCTACAAACACGCCACTTACTTTACCCTGGAGCATTTTGTCCATACTGCCGGCAGTGACGTCCTTCAGTTTGGCGCCGCTTACAGCTTGCGCAGCCCCGGTGAGATTTTTGGTGGTAGTGGTGGTGTATCCCATTACTACTACTTCTTCCAGCTTTTTGGTATCGCCATCCAGTTTCACATTAATTTCCTGCCGGCTGCCCACTACTAATTTTTGTGGTGTATAGCCGATAAAGGAAAACACTAACACGCTACTTTCGGAAGGTGCCGTGATCGTGTATTTCCCCGTAGCATCTGTTACAACGCCAATGGTAGTTCCTTCTACGGTCACCGTTACGCCGGGCAGGGGGTCTTTTGTAACAGCATCTGTTACATAGCCGGTTACTTTCACCTGTGCAGTATTGATGGGAGTAATCACTACCAGGTTGTTTTCCAATACACGATAAGTAACGTTGGTACTGTTAATGAGCAGCTTCAGGATATCATTGATCTTTTTGTCCTTTACGTCAATGGTGACCGTCTTATTTAAATCCGAGAAGTTCTCGTTATAGAAGAAGCGATAATTGCTGCTGTTCTCAATGAGCTTAAATACCTCTTTCACACTAGCATTTTCAGCATGTAGTTCTTTAATTTTTTCCTGCGCAAAAGCGGTAGCGGATACTTGTAAAAAACTTCCGAAAATCAGCAGCCCTGTCAGTTTTGTCATGAGCAAAAATTTTCGCCCGGGGCAAAAAAATGCCGCCAGGTTTGCAGTGGATTTCATAAACTTGTATAGATTTTAGTTAAACGAATGATTACGGTGGATGCCCGTCGCAAAGGCATTTCACCAACAAATGTTGTTCGTTGATTGGGGTAAGTCGCATTACCCCAATTTTTTTAATTGTTCATACCGTGCATGTAAGTGGATTTTACAGGTGATTAAATATTGCAATTTCCTATATCAGCCGGTGGTTTTACCGGGTCTTAAATGCTTTTAAATATTTGTTTTTCAATTCATTATCTAACTCCAGCGTCACTACTCCCTTGTCGATGGAATATTTCAGCGGCGCGGTTAACTTCAGGATATTCAATACCTGCTCAAGGGTTTCCTGGCGAAAGGTGCCACTGAACCGGTAGTCTTTTAGTTCCTGGTCTTTAAACACCACCTTTACATTAAACCTCCGTTCCATGGTGATGACCAGTTCGTCCAGGGTTTGGGCGGCTACCATCCAATTGCCGTCTTTCCACGCTGTATATATTTCTGTATCCTTTACATCCAGGCTCTCTATTGGGGTAGCAGTGGTGCTATCTCCCGGGTTATTGATCTTTTTCTGTTGTTCACCTTTGTTGGTAGATATGGTTTTGTTATATACCACGTGCTGGTGAGGTTTCATCATGATTCCGAAAGGCATTTTGGTGTTGCTGCCGTCAATTTTCACTTCTCCATCTACCAGGGTGGTTACCACCATTTTGTCTTCCGGGTAAGCCTTTACATTGAAAGAGGTGCCGAGTGCGAGTATTCGCAGATCGGAAGCCTTTACCGTAAAGGGCTTCTGTGCATTAGTATGTACTTTAAAAAATGCTTCCCCCTCCAGTTTTACTTCGCGGCTACGGAGATTGTAAGACGGTGCATATTGCAGCTTACTACCTGCATTGAGCCATACTTCCGTGCCATCCGACAATTCAATTTTGGTGGTAGCGCCTTTGGGGCTGATCACGGTTACGATTGCGTTATTGTTGTCGTTTTTACGGGACACAGACCAGGCATATACCAGCCCACCACCAATCAGGAAGGGCAGTGTATAAGATGCTGCTATCCGGAGATAATTTTTCCATTTGCTCACTTGCACCACCGGTGTTAAGCCCATGTTTTGCTGTACGCTATCCCAGGCTGCGCGGGTATCATAATTCCCTGGTCGGGCCGTCATTTGCCAGGCATCTCTCAGTTGCAGGAAATAAGCCTGGTTTGCTGGCGATTCATTTATCCACTGTTCCAGTATTTCTTGTGCATCCCCGGGAATATTGCCGGACAAAAAGCGTGCGATCAGGTCATCTACCTGCTCCTGTGTATAGTTAAGCCCCATAATCTCTGTAAACAGATACTAAGACAACATTCCGGAACAAACAGGGTGACAAGCGTAAAAAAAATTTCTTTTTAATTTAATCATTCATTTCAGCAGGGGAAGTAGTTCATCGCGCAATCTTTGCAGGGCGCGGGTCATCTGGGTTTTAACGGTATTGACAGAGATGCCCAGGTGGCGGGAAATTTCGGGATAACTCAATTGTTCGAAGCGACTGAGGCGAAACACATCCTGGCATTGCGGGGGTAATTTCCGGATGGCTTTCTCGGCCAGTATTTCCAGCTCAGCGTGTTCCAGCTTTTCAACGGGCGAATGGGTAGACGCCATACTGAACAGGGAGATACGGGATTCCACCTGTTGCAGTAATTCGTTGCTATACCTCGCTCTTACCTTATGTTGTTTAATATAATTAAGACAGTTATTTTGTACAGCCCTGTACAGGTATGCTTTTTCAGATACCTGGATATCCAGGTCCTCAAATTTCTCCCATATTTTCATGAAGGTGTCCTGTACAATTTCTTCCGCCAATTCATGCCTGTTCACAAAATCATAAGCAAATGTGCAGAGCGCGGGGTAATACTCCTTGAATAACGATTCAAAAGTGGGCATTCGATGTTGTTGCTGGGCAATATTTTTACTTCGTTCCTCCAAAATCTGTAGTCATCCTCACCATGTTCACTGTGCCGAAAAGATACGGAAACTAGCCCCAATAAAAAAACGCGGGTTTATAGCCCGCGTTTTCCTACTATTTAATCAGTTGAATTACATACACAAACCACCGCAAGTGCTGATCGTTTGGCCGGTTACATAGCTGCTCATATCAGAAGCCAGGAACAGGCATACATTGGCGATGTCTTCAGGAGTGCCGAAGCGGGCCAATGGAATTTGTTGAATATAGTTGGCAGCCGCTTCCCCTTCTTTGAGGTATTGGGTCATATCTGTTTCTACGAAGCCCGGTGCCACCGCATTACAACGTATATTACGGCTACCCAGTTCCTGCGCAATGGATTTGGAGAACCCAATAATACCAGCTTTCGAAGCGGCATAGCTGCTCTGGCCGGCATTACCCATGATACCTATCACGGAGCTCATATTAATGATACTACCGCTCTTTGCCTTCATCATAGGGCGTATTACCTGCTTGGTCATATTGTATACGCTCTTCAGGTTGATGTTCATCACATCATCCCATTGATCAGGGCTCATGCGGAGCAAGAGATTATCTTTGGAGATACCAGCGTTGTTAACACAGATATCAATTTTGCCAAATTCTTTCAATACATCCGCTACCAGTATTTCGCACTCTTCATATACGCCGGCATTGGATTTATATGCTTTGGCTTTAACGCCCAAAGCAGTCAGTTTTGCTTCGAGCGCTTTGGCTTTCTCATCAGAGCTTACATAGGTAAATGCTACGTCAGCTCCCTGTGCTGCAAATTTCAAAGCAATGGCTTCTCCGATACCACGGCTGGCGCCTGTAACTATCGCTACTTTGTTCTCCAGTAATTTCATGTTATAGTTGATAGGTTTTAAGCATTCCTGTTATCAGCCGCAAATTTCAGGATTTCTTCCAGGTAATTGCGGTCATTGTTTAAACGAGGCACTTTATGTTGTCCACCAAGTTTACCTTTACTTTTCAGGAACTCACAAAAAGTACCGGCCGGCAATACATGTATCAAGGGCATATGCAGCGCAATGTCTTTGTACCTCTTGGCTTCGTAGTCAGAATTGATGGCCTTGAGCGTATTGTCCATTACTGTGGTAAACCGGCTAATATCATCCGGTGCTACTTCAAATTCCACCAGCCATTCATGTCCACCATTGCCATGATCACTGAAGTACACGGGGGCTGCAGTATAATCATTTACAACAGCGCCGGTTGCTTCGGCAGCTTTGGCAATAGCGGTGTCAGAGTTTTCCACAATGACCTCTTCTCCAAAAGCATTGATAAATGATTTGGTTCTGCCACTTACTTTAATGCGATAAGGAATCAGGGAAGTAAACTGGATGGTATCTCCTACCATATAGCGCCATAAGCCGCCATTGGTGCTGATTACCAGCGCATAGTTTTTACCCAGTTCCACTTCCTGTAACTGGAGCGTGCGTGGCTCTTCTTTCCCCAGTTCCTCCATTGGCATAAATTCGTAGAAGATGCCATGGTTAAGGAATAGCAATAATCCATCTTCTCCAATCACGTCCTGGGCGGCAAAGAAGCCTTCTGATGCATTATAGGTTTCCTGGTAATGCATCAGTGGTTTGCGGATCAGTTTTCTGAACTGTTCGCGGTACGGCGTAAAGCTTACGCCACCGTGCATATATAATTCCAGGTTAGGCCACACGTCAGCCAGGTTGTCTGTGCCGGTAAGTTCAAAAATGCGTTTAATCAATACGATGGTCCAGGTAGGTACCCCTGCAATAGAAGTTACATTTTCATGGATCACCGCATTGGCCATACGTTCTATCTTTTCCTCCCATTCATCCATGAGGGCTATTTCCAGGTCGGGGGTACGGATCATATTACCGTAGAACGGCATGTTCTGCAGCATTACCGCACTCAGGTCACCAAAGTAGGAATCACTGTTTTCCGACAGTTTGTTTACCTGGTGGCTACCACCGATGACCAGTGATTTACCGGTAAACACATCAGAGTCAGGGAAGTTATTATAATAGAGAGAAATCACATCGCGGCCCGAGCGGTAGTGGCATTCATCGAGACTTTCCACCGTTACGGGAATGAACTTGCTTTTATCGGCGGTAGTACCGCTCGATTTAGCGAACCATTTAATGGGAGTATTCCAGAGCACATTCTGTTGTCCTTCCATCGTGCGCTGTATATAAGGCTTGATGGTATCGTAGGTATGAATGGGAACGCGCTGCTTATATTCGTCTATCTTATAAATTTTCGAAAAGCCGTATTGTTTACCGAATTCGGTATACTGAGCGGCACTAATAAGGTTTTGGAATACCTGCTGCTGCACCTGCACGGGATACTGCATAAAGTATGCAATACGCCCCATGCGCAATCTTGCCAGTTGTGATATTGCAGGACTTAAAATTCTCATATAGGATGCTGTAGAATTATTTTTACTGTTTTGCTGCTTCGTCGAGGTAATCTTTCCGGCGCAGGATAAAATTCTGGCCAAGATACACTTTTCTTACCTGTTCGTCAGCGGCCAACTCTTCCGCTGTTCCGGATTTAAGGATTTTACCTTCAAACAGCAGGTAAGCCCGGTCTGTGATAGAGAGTGTTTCCTGTACGTTGTGGTCCGTGATCAGGATACCGATATTCTTATATTTCAGTTTGGCTACAATTCCCTGAATATCTTCCACCGCAATAGGGTCGATACCGGCGAAAGGCTCATCCAACAGGATAAATTTTGGATCTACAGCCAGGGCCCGGGCTATTTCAGTACGGCGGCGTTCTCCCCCGCTCAGTACATCACCGGGGCTTTTACGCACATGGGTAAGCCTGAATTCGGCCAACAGGCTCTCCAGCTTCTCTTTTTGTTCTGCTTTTTTCAACTTTGTCATTTCCAATACTGCTGCGATATTGTCTTCCACGCTGAGCTTCCTGAATACGGAAGCCTCCTGCGGGAGATAGCCAATACCCATTTGTGCTCTTTTGTACATGGGCAGCTTGGTAATGTTCTGGTCATCCAGGTATACGTTACCTTCATCTGGCTTGATAAGCCCTACCACCATGTAGAAGGAGGTTGTTTTACCTGCTCCGTTAGGGCCCAGCAGCCCTACTATCTCTCCCTGAGATACCTCCACAGATACATGGTTTACCACCGTTCTGTTGCCGTAACGCTTTACCAGCTGGTCTGTATGTATTCTTAATGCCATATGATCAAACTTAGCAAAAATAAGCAATTCATTCACTTAGCCTAGTTATAGTTGAGATAAGATTAAAATTGATCTGATTATAATTAGGGGATATCTTATTTTTGCCCGCGTATTTTTAGCTGGAATAAGGGCACCAGGATCTACCCCATTCCTCAAAGACGATAACTTTATGAAAGTAACTGAACATATTGCGCAGGCAAAAGACACACTGATTTCTTTTGAAATCCTTCCCCCGCTGAAAGGAAAGAGCATTGAGTCGATCTACGATCACCTGGACCCCCTGATGGAGTTTAAGCCGGCTTTTATCAATGTTACCTACCATCGCAGCGAGCATATGTTCAAGAAGAAGGCAGATGGTTCCTTTGAAAAGGTAGAAATCCGTAAACGCCCCGGTACAGTGGGCATTTGCGCAGCCATTATGAACCATTATACCGTAGATGCAGTCCCTCACCTTATCTGTGGCGGTTTTAGCCGGGAAGAAACGGAAAACGCCCTGATAGATCTCAACTTCCTGGGAATTGATAACGTGTTGGTATTACGCGGTGATGCACCCAAAAATGAAACTTTCTTCGAACCAGACCCTCATGGACATAGCTATGCCATTGAATTACTGGACCAGGTGGCCCATATGAATAATGGTGTATACCTGGAGGATGACCTGCAGGGAGGCGTTAAAACTAATTTCTGCATCGGCGTTGCCGGCTACCCGGAGAAACATTTTGAAGCGCCCAATATGCAAACTGATCTCGCCCATCTGAAGCGTAAAGTGGAAAATGGCGCCGACTATATCGTTACACAGATGTTTTTCGACAACCAGAAATTCTTTGATTTCGTGACCAAATGCCGGGAAATGGGTATTACGGTACCTATCATTCCGGGGTTAAAACCCTTGACCAGCCGCAAACAAATGACCATGCTCCCCAGGATCTTCCACGTGGATATCCCGGCGGATCTGTCTACAGAAATCCTGAAATGCAAGACTGATAAGGATGTTGAGCTGGTAGGAACCGAATGGCTGATTGCACAATCAAAAGAATTGAAAGCATTTGGTGTTCCCGTGCTCCATTATTATACCCTTGGTAAACCTAAGGTGATCCAGAAAGCAGTGGCTGCTATCATGTAATCATCTCCTAAATAAATGAAAATAAGGGAAGGACGGAAGTCTTTCCCTTTTTTGCTGTCTTTCATATTAAAAAAATGCCATCACGTAGATACGTAGTGGCATATCCCTATAACTGTCACACTTTTAATTATAACTGTCCAATGATCGATGTCACCTGCTGGTGATATCTTTCGGTAATAAGACGCAGTAAACAGACCTGTCCCCTATCCATCCCTAAAAAAAATAAGAAAGACCACCCGGAAGGCGGTCTTTCTTACAAATAAAGTAGTTGGCTGGCCCTACCAGTCTTCCCTGTCAAACAGGAAACCCAGGCTCACTCCCCAATAACGGTTTTTAAATTCATTGTTCGCTGATTTATCTATATCCACCATGCCATAGCCATAGGTGGCTTTCAACGTAAGAAAACAATTGAACTCCAGGCCGGCTGTGAAGTTCAGCCCTGCATCCCATCGCTGCAGGTTCATGTCAGTACCAAAAATGTTGGGAGATGCCTTAAAATCCAGCGAATGCGAGGAAGACTGCACCTCTTTACCATTGGTATAAACGGATAGATCATACTTGCCGCTCAGACAGTAGGCGGCATAAGGCCCGGCACCAATCGTAAACTTGCCAATACCTATCGGCACTTTATATACCATGTTCACTGGCAACTCGAGATATCTCAATTTCATCCGGGAAGTGCCTGAAGTAAATACTTCCGCCGGATGCGATATGGTGTAATCCCATCGGGCGCCCTTCACAATATAATCGAGGCCCGGTGTCAGGTACCCATTCTTAAAGAGGGGTACATTAAAATAAACTCCCGCATGCCAGCTGTTCATAGTTGTCGGTTTCCGTGAGATACTCGTGCCAGAAGACTCCAGCCCGCTATTGACGTATCCTCCATGGATCCCTAAACTCACCTGCGCATGGGAATTCAGTACAATTACTACAATCGCAGTAGAAAACAGTGTAAAGAACTTCATCAGTGGTTCGGTAAATAATAAAATAATAACGAAAATCTCGACGCTTATTTTGGGGAAATGTTGCTATAACTAAATCGGTTACTGGTTTATGGGCGCTAAAATAAACAAAGGTTTCGATATATAATAAAAAACCACCCGGGAATCCCGGGTGGTTAATAAAAAAATCATATAGCAACAGCGCTATTTTCCGCCGAATTTATACCCGATGGATACGCCAAAGGAGGTATTTTTAAAGCTCGCATCATTAGCCGTGTTTTTCATGGCGTTTACCAGGCCCAAATCGGTATTCAGACCAAAGAATAAACCAGCCGGCAACTCATAACCAACGTTAATGCCTACACCGGCATCAAAACGCTTCAATTGTAACAGGCCTGCCTCATCTTCAAACGCCTTCCGTTCTCCAACTACCGGAATATCTTTATACTTTCCGCCTATACCATAAGCAACATAAGGGCCTGCGGCCAATACCAGCCGGCCACTGCCTACTTCTGGCTTAAACATGAAATTAACAGGGAGCTCCAGGTAAGATAAAGTAGTTTTCATATCGGAGTTCTTATCTTTCCCTCCTTTACCAGAATACAATAACCCGGTTCCAATATAAAATTCATCTGCCAGTGGAATATCTACGGTAACACCCGCTCTGACACTGGTCAGTATTTTACTGGTTTCTTTACTGGAATTCGCAGATTTTGTGGTTACGCTCGAAAATTGCGGACCAGCAACAATCCCCCATTGCGCCTGCGCGAAAGTCATGCTTGCTATCAGCAAGGCTGCAACGGATAAAACTAATTTTTTCATACAATTTTGTTTTTATAATGGTTAAAAGCGGTGCCCAACAGGCAAAAGCACCGCTAACTTTTTGTTTGCCAGCTTTTTAATAGCAACCCTGTTTTTGCTTGCCTGGTGTTATTACCCTAATTGTTCTTTTGGGTACAGCACTTCCAGGCTTCACGCCCTTTAAGCCAAAGACTATGCCAAAGGAATGTTAAAACAAGATAACTTGCTGACAATCAGCATCCCATTATTCGGCAAATACCCGGTAGATTAATGTTTTTGTGCCTCATTCCTGGCCGTATCCCGGTCCAGGAACTCCTGTAATTGCTCTACCCCTAATTTTTTTGCCACAATTTTCTTTTTGTCGTCCAACAGGTAGATCATAGGCGTGCTGTACACGTCATAAAGACGGCGATAGTTAGTAGCTGCCTGTGGATCCGAGCCGTGTACCCATCCACTGAGATGATGCTCGTTAATAAACTGCAGCCATTCTTCACGGGTTCCTTCTGTTTTCACACCTACCATGGTTACCCCTTTGCTCTTCCAGCTGGCCCGGTACGCTGAATCCAGCCGGGGAAGCTCTGTTTTACAATGTCCGCAGGTAGGATCCCAGAAAACCAATATGGTATATTTGGCAGGCGTTTTATATAGGGAAAGCATGTTGTTGGAAGAATCTTTAAACTCTAGCGGAGCAGCTTGCTTCCCAATCAGGTTGGGTGCTATGGTATAAGCCCGGTCAACAATTTTGTTGAGCTGCTCATTGCTCAGCCAGAAAGCCTCTCCCGGTACATAATATTTCTCTACCAGGTGCACAAAAACCGCGTCCATGCCCATGTAAGGAGAGCTTTCATAATTATAGGTAAGCCACCACAAAACAAATTTAAAGGCTTCCTTGCTCTTGCGTGTGCGGGCAATCACTTCGTCGCAATCCACCATAATAGAATCGGGGTTAGCCACCACCAGCTGGGTAAAGTACTTTTTCAGTTTCCCTTCCAGGATGGGCGTCCTCACCAGGCGGTCGCTGGTAAGATCTACCTGGTCCCAGTAGTGGCTTTTGAAATAACGCCAGGCAAAGGACGAATCTGCTCCAACGGGCGGCTGCGGTACTTCCGGCTCCTTCATGGCCAGGAAAATAGTGCTGAGAATGGTGCCTGGATGTTGCGCAATAAAGTCGTTACGGAAATGCTCTATTTTCTTCCCCAGTTCTTTTTGCAAAGGCAGTACCTTTGCGGAATCGGCGGCACTTCTGGCGGTTTGTAACTGTGTTTGTATGCTCCTGCTCAGCGATTCCTGCTGAAAAAGGAATTTGTTATACCCCAGGAACAGGTCATTGTCCGGACTCCCTTTATAAACTGTTTTGTTGACCAGGTCGGCAGTATCTATACTCACACTGAACACCTGCTGCCGGTCGATCAGCGTTTCAATATATTGTTGTTTACCTGGTAATACCAGGAGATAAATACCGGGTAACAGCTGCTCCTTTCCCTTCAACACCGCATCGCCGGTGGAACTTATATCAGCCGAATCTGCCAGGTAGGTAGTCCTGCCCATGTAGTGAGCCAGGAAAAACTTTCCGCTGGTGTAATTTTTCAGCTTAACGGTAATCTGGTATCCCTGCGCGGCGGCATACAATGGGCCTAAAAGAGCGGCTATCAGTATAACAAATAATTTACGCATAACATTTGATAACAATATGTAAATGTAAGCGGAAAAAAGCAAAAACAGAAAGCGGTGTGGTAAGCGGTAAATACATGAATTCCTATGTTGGATTCAGCATTTCCAATTACCTTTGCAGCCGTGAGGAAAAAAAATGTTGTTTTAGAAAATGTACCCGTTACTGCCTATGCGGCAGAGGGTAAAGCCCTGGCCCGTCATGACGGGAAAGTAATTTTTATTGAAGGCGGCGTAGTGCCCGGTGACGTGGTGGATGTACGACTGAGTAAAAATAAAAAGGACTGGGCAGAAGGAAAAGCGGTGCACTTTCATAGCTATTCCGATAAAAGAGTGGCGCCATTTTGCCAGCATTTCGGTACTTGTGGCGGATGTAAGTGGCAAATGCTGCCCTATTCCCAACAGTTGACCTATAAGCAACAACAGGTAGCTGATCACCTTCAACGGATTGGCAAACTGGTATTACCTCCCATGGAGCCAATTCTTGGCAGTGTTCATACCGAACATTACCGCAACAAGCTGGAGTTTACCTTCAGCAACAAGGCCTATCTTACCAATGAGGAAGTAAAAGCCCTCAATGGTGAAATACCTGTGAGGCCTGCACTGGGCTTCCATGTACCCAAACTTTTCGACAAAGTATTGAACATAGATACGTGTTACCTGATGCAGGAACCTGTTAATCTCATTCGCAATACTATCCGGGAATATGCGGTGACGCACGGACTTACATTTTACGATATCCGTGCTCAGCAGGGCTGGCTGCGCAACCTGGTTATCCGGCTGTGTACCACCGGGGAAATTATGGTGAACCTGGTCATTCACCATGAAGATAAAGAAAACAGGATCGCTTTACTGGATCACTTACTGAAAACAGTCCCGGCTATCACCACGGCGCTGTATACCATTAACCCGAAAGGAAACGATTCCATTTTCGACCTGGAACCGAAAACCTATTTTGGCAAAGGATATGCAGAAGAGAAGCTCGAAGATTTTGTGTTTAAGATAGGGCCTAAATCTTTTTTCCAGACCAATACCTACCAGGGAGAAGTATTATACAAAGTTACCCGGGATTTTGCCGGGCTGACCGGGTCGGAAATCGTATACGATTTATATTGTGGTACCGGCAGCATTGGCATTTTTGTTTCCCGCAACGCCCGCAAAGTAGTGGGTATTGAGCTGATCAAGGAAGCGATAGATGATGCGCGGGAAAATGCCGCCCGGAATAATGTTACGAACGCCACTTTTTTTGCAGGCGATGTAGTGGATATTTGTGATGATGCATTTTTTGCACATCACGGACAGCCAGATGTAGTCATTACAGATCCTCCACGGGCAGGAATGCACGAAAAACTGGTTAATAAGCTGCTTGAAATTGCGGCACCTAAAATTGTATATGTTAGCTGTAACCCCGCTACACAAGCCAGGGACCTGGCATTGCTGGATGCACTTTATACAGTGGAAAAGGTACAGCCGGTAGATATGTTCCCACATACACACCATATTGAAAATGTGGTGTTGTTGAAAAAAAGAGTAAATAACTAAGCTACAATGAACGAGTACAGGCCCGGAAAATTTCAATACCTGCCAATGGTGATCAAAAACCTGATGATCATCAATGGCCTGGTTTGGTTAGTGCAGATTACGCTGCTGAACAGATATGGTTATGATTTGAGTCGATTGTTTGCCCTGCATTACTGGGGCTCTGAACTATTCAGACCACATCAGTTCATCACCCACCTTTTCCTGCATGATCCGAAAAGCATTACGCATGTGCTCTTTAATATGTTTACGTTGTGGATGTTCGGGGCCACGCTGGAAAACCTCTGGGGACCTAAGCGGTTCCTGATTTTCTACATGGTATGCGGACTGGGCGCGGCTTTATGCCATATGGGTGTTCTTACCTATGAAAATATGAACCTGACCCATTACGCCAATAATTTCCTCAACGACCCTTCTTTTAGCAATTTTGCCCTGCTGGATAGCAAATTTGACCTGGGTAATGGTACAGACAGTATGGAAAGTCTGAAAACCGCCCTGGCCAACCACGATCCCCAGGCCATTGATATTGCCCGTTTATATGTCAGGGATTATGTGCACATGTACCGTAGCGGCGCTACGCTGGGTGCTTCCGGAGCGGTATATGGCATCCTGTTCGCGTTCGGCTACCTGTTTCCCAATACGTACATGTACATCTACTTCATGTTTCCGGTAAAAGCGAAATATATTGTAGGGTTTATGATACTGGCCGAATTATGGTCTGGTATCCAGAATTCCGCCGGCGATAATGTGGCGCACTTTGCGCATCTCGGTGGCGCACTTTTTGCCTATCTCCTACTGCGGGGCTGGTCTAAAAGACGCTCAGATTTTTATTAATACAACTGTATTAAAGCTGTAAATTTGTATTGAAAAATATTTGTACCATGCATGCGTTGGAAAAGGAGAAATTACCCCGCCTCTCTTTAGGAGAAGGAAGAAATATGGTAACACAATTATTAGTGGCTAATCTTACCATCTTTATTTTTCTGCTTTTTACCCTGGTGATCTATAAGATGGAAGATGTGGGCGAACCCAGGTTTCACCAGGATATTATGACCTGGCTGAGGCTTCCCGGCAACCCGGCCAGATTATTGACACGCCCCTGGACACTGGTTACTTCGTTGTTTACACATATCAGTGTTTGGCAAGTATTTACCAATATGGTGTGGCTGTGGTGCTTCGGCACATTTATGCAACACCTGGCAGGCTACCAGCGGATATTGCCTTTATATCTCTTTGGAGGCATTTGTGGCAACCTCTTTTATGTGGCAGCCATGCAGCTCATTCCCCCTTTTCACGTAGTGGCAGGCAATGAATACTTCCTGGGCGCTTCCGGAAGCATTATGGCCATCGCTATTGGCGTTACCACTATTGCACCCCGTTATCGGATATTCCCGTTGCTGGGAGGCGGCATTTCCCTGTGGATAGTAACGCTGCTCTTTATTACACTTTCTGTCAGCAGCTTATTAATGACGTCTTCCTATGGTTATACTTACCTTCCTGTATTGGCAGGAGGAGGATTTGCCGGCTGGTTATATATGTGGCAGTGGAAAAAAGGAAGCGACTGGGGCGCCGGTTTCAACAGGCTCACCTTTAAGCTCGCCCACGTATTCCATCCTGCTTCCCAACAGGTAACCCCGGACGATCTCAAAAAAAAGACCACGGTAACTGAAGCCGAACAACCCTTCAGGCGCATTGGTAAAGTACCCGAACAAAAGCTGAATGAAATTCTTGATAAAATAAACGAAAACGGACTGGCTTCCTTATCTCCAGAAGAAAGAGAAACCCTGCTGAGAGCCAGCCGCACAGAGTAGTTAAGAGCTATAAATTTTTTTAAAGGAGATACACCATTTGTGTCTCCTTTTTTATGTCGTATTTTAGCCAATATCACCATAATTGCTTGTTCCCCTATGCTGATCATCATATTTAAACGCTGTTTACAGTGGCTGAACATGTTACTGATAACAGCCCTGTTACTGAGTACCTGGCTTCCTTACCTCAACCCCGGTCAATGCTGGATAATTGGTTTTGCAGGCCTGTTCTTCCCTTTTCTTTTCCTCTCTTGTATACTTTTTATTCCCCTATGCTGGTGGTATAAAAACAAAAAATACCTGTTGGCAAATATGGTCGCTGTATTGTGTGGGATACCGGCCGCACTGGATACCTGGGGCCTGCATGTGTTCCATCGGGCGGTAAGACCCGGCAGTGGCCAGTTTACGCTGATGACGTATAACAGCAGCAGTATGGGGCTCCACGCTTACCAAACCGATACGGCCCGGACCCGGGCTATTTACGACGTATTGGAAAAGGCAAGTCCGGATATGCTGTGTATACAGGAGTTTTATACAAACGACGAGCGGGAAAAGGGACAGCACCTGGAAGATATCGGTTTGAGAGGTCGTTATTCCCATCACTTCTTTACACAGGATAAGATACACTGGAATACCTGGCGATACGGCATTGTATTGTTTTCCCGTTACCCGATTATAGCGGCTACTGCTATCCCCTGTGGAGAAAGCAAAGCGGGCAGCGGCAGCACTTTTCTACAGGCCGATGTGGCCATAGCGGGTGACACTATCCGGGTGTTTTCGGTGCAGCTAACTTCGTATATGTTCAACAGTGAGGATTATCAGCAGATGAAGGCCCTGCCGGGAAAAGGCCTGTTGTATAAAATGCGGCATGCGGTTGAAAAAAGAGCCGCCCAGGCCGTTCAGTTAGCGGGGCTTGTGGCGGCCAGCCCATATCCCACCATCGTTTGCGGCGATTTCAACGATACGCCGGCATCATTTACCTATAAAACGGTTAGCCGGCATTTACAGGATGCGTTCCTGGCAACAGGCAGTGGCTGGGGGCGTACCCTTTCCTACCTGTCGCCTTCCCTGCGAATAGATTACATTTTACCGCAGCCTTCCTTTCAAATCCACGGTGGACAAGTTTTCCCGGTAACGCCATCGGAGCATTTCCCGGTTATGGCCTGTCTGTCGTTGAAAAAACACTAACTTTAGTACTTCAACAAAGTATGACGCGGTGCGATTTTTAAGACTATTTACGAAAGGATTTTTTCTGACTATCAACTTCGCCGTAGTATTACTTTTCCTGGGTGCTTGTTTGGCGCCTTATATTTCACCGGCATGGTTCTGGCCCATCAGCTTTTTAACGCTGGCGTTCCCATTCCTGCTGGCATTGCTGGTAATATTCCTTTTAGGATGGCTATTTTTTAATTATCGCTATGCCTTATTATCACTGATCGCCCTATTGCTGGGGTGGAAATCTATCAGCGCTTTTGTGGCTTTTCACATGCCTTCGGGCAATAAGCCCGTTGCCGACAGCAGCAGCCTCACCGTGATGAGCTATAATGTAAGCCAGTTTGGCCTATACCGTGAAAAGGACAGTAAATACAACCGGCAGGCAATGTTTGCCATGATCAAAAAACAGGAGCTGGATATTGCCTGCTTCCAGGATTTTTATACTTCCGAGAGAAAAAATGATTTCAACAACCGGGAAGATATTTCCCGGGAGATGGCATTACCATATCGCTATTTTTCCAGCGATTTTAACCGGAATGGCATGCAACACTGGGGATCTATTATTTATTCCCGTTTCCCGATCATCGCTTCCGATAAGGTGAAAATGAGTATGGGCCCCCGCAGCGAAAGCCTGATATATGCCGATATCGTAAAAGGAGCCGATACTATCCGCGTTATTAACATGCACCTGGAATCTTATCGCTTCAATGAACGGGATTATTCCGATATCAGGAAAATCAAGAACCAGGAAGATACCGGGCTGAAAGCCACTAAAAATATCATCCAGAAAATGAGAGAGGCGTATATCCGCCGCAGTCAACAGGCCGATATTGTAGGCGGCTTTATTCGCCAGAGCCCTTATCCGGTTATTGTTTGTGGCGATTTCAATGATACCCCGGCCTCGTACACCTATTTTACCATTAAAGGAGACCTGCAGGATGCTTTTCTGCAAAAAGGTTTGGGAATAGGGCGTACTTTTACAGGGCTGGCACCTACATTGCGTATTGATTATGTTTTTGTGAGCAACTATTTTAAAGTGAATAGCTTCCGGAAAATCACGTCAGACCTGTCTGACCATTATCCTGTAATTGCCAATATGAGCTTAATAGGCAGCGGTAAAACGGAAGTCCAGGTAAATAAATAATCGAACACATTATGAAAATGAATTATATTTTTATGGCTAACCGATGTTGTTGCCCGAGTTTTATTATACCCGGAAAACAATTTTTATCTTTGCCATCCATCAATAAAAAATAAGATGTCAGCCTGTTTAAGCCCGTTGACATCTGTCATTTACAGCATATGTCAGAACTAAGGATATATAATTCATTACACCGTCAAAAAGAAGTATTTACATCATTAACACCCGGTCACGTAGGCATGTATGTATGCGGACCTACCGTATCCGGTGAATCGCACCTGGGCCATGCCCGCCCCTATATTACCTTCGATGTGGTATATCGCTATTTACAGCACCTGGGCTACAAAGTGCGTTATGTACGTAACATTACCGACGCCGGCCACTTTGAAGAAGAAGGCCGTGCCGCAGAAGATAAAATCTCCAAATTTGCCACACTGGAAAAGCTGGAGCCCATGGAACTGGTACAGAAATATACCAACCTGTTTCACTGGGCCATGCTGCAATTCGGCAACCTGGAACCCAGCATAGAACCTACTGCTACCGGTCATATCATTGAGCAGATCGAAATGATTAAAACGATCATGGAAAAAGGCTATGCTTATGAAGTAGATGGCAGCGTATATTTCGATGTAAAAAAATATGCCGCCAGTTATGACTATGGCATCCTGAGCGGACGTATACTCGAAGACATGCTGGAAACCACCAGGGAACTGGAAGGCCAGGACGACAAGCAAAACAAAGCCGATTTCGCTTTATGGAAAAAGGCGCCGCCAGAACATATTATGCGCTGGCCAAGCCCGTGGGGCGAGGGTTTCCCCGGATGGCACATTGAGTGCTCTGCCATGAGTTCCAAATACCTGGGTAACCAGTTCGATATCCACGGCGGCGGTATGGACCTTCAGTTTCCACACCATGAATGCGAGATTGCACAAAGCGAAATTGCGCATGGCGATATGATGGCCCGTTACTGGATGCACAATAACATGATTACCATCAATGGTCGTAAAATGGGAAAGGCTTATGGCAATACCATTAAGCTTACGGAGATGTTTACCGGCGATAATCCTCAGTTGGAGAAGGCATATAGCCCCATGACCATCCGTTTCTTTGTGTTGCAAACGCATTACCGCAGCACACTGGATTTTTCCAATGAAGCCCTGCAGGGCGCCGAAAAAGGATTACAACGCTTATGGGCAGCCTATGAAACCTTACAGAAGCTTTCCTACAACGCAGCAGCAGGCCAACCGCTCAACGAAGAACTGGACAAACAGGTACGCCAATGGTGCCTGGAGTGCGCCGAATTCATGAACGATGACTTCAATACGGCAAAAGTATTGGCGAACCTGTTTGAAACAACTTCAATAGTGAACTCCCTGAAAGGCGGACAGATAAAAATGCACGAAATCAGCGAAACAACTTTCCACCTGTTGCAGGAAACCTGGAAAACTTACCTGGTAGATATCCTGGGTATACGCCAGGAAACAATTACAGGAGAAGACAATAAACTGGATGGGGTATTACAGATGCTGATCGAGATGCGTAAAGAAGCCAAGAGCCGCAAGGACTACGCTACTTCCGACAAAATCCGGAATGAACTGCTGGCTATCGGCGTACAGTTGAAAGATGAGAAAGACGGTACCGTTTCCTACAGTCTTCAATAATATTAAAAATACACCTGAAATAATGCGTAAAGCTCTTATTGCACTGACAGCGCTGGCCATAACGGCCGGCGCTTGCCAGCAGAATAGCCAGACTACCGATAACAACAACGACAGCACCGGCACCAGCAAAGTAGCCAAAATAGATGTGCCGGTACCCGTTTTCCAGGCCGATTCTGCCTATGCTTATACTGCCAAACAGGTAAGCTTCGGACCAAGAATCCCCAATACACCGGCACAGGAAAAATGTGCCAGTTGGCTGATCAGCAGCTTACGCCCCTGGGCAGATACCGTATACGTACAGCGCACCACGGTTATTGGTCCCAAAAAGGAAAAACTACCCTGTATTAATATCATTGCCAGCTTCAATCCTGCTGCCAAACAACGCATCCTGTTGCTGGCGCACTGGGATACCCGTCCCTGGGCTGATGAAGATGCTTTCGATAAAACCAAAAAGCTGGATGGCGCAGATGATGGCGCCAGCGGCGTTGCTGTTTTGATGGAAGTAGCCCGGCAAATGCGGCAGCAGAAACCAGAAGCCGGCGTAGACATCCTGCTGGTAGACGTGGAAGATTATGGCGCGAAGAGCGATGAAAATTCGTTTTGCCTCGGTACCCAATATTGGGCGCATAACCCGCACATACCTGGCTACAAGGCTAACTATGGCATTTTACTTGACATGGTGGGCGGTCGCAATTCGCAGTTCTATATGGAGGGCTCTTCCAAACAATATGCCCCCGCGCAAATGAAAATGTTCTGGGATGTAGCTAACAAACTGGGCTACTCTGATTTGTTCCGCTACGAAAATAACGGGGCCTATATTACCGACGATCACATCGCGGTTAATACGATTGCCAACATTCCCACATTCGATATCATTGCATTACAGGCCAATAACGACTTCGCGCCACACTGGCACACCCAGAATGATAATATAGATGTGATAGACCGCAAAACACTGAAAGCAGTAGGTCAAACGCTGCTGCAGGTAATCTATACACAGCCTTTCAGTTATTGATAACCCGGCCTATACGCCGGAGTAGTGGATGATAGGACGTATCAACTAAAACACTGTTTTATGCCCAGGTCAAACGGCACCCCGGCAGCCGAGCCGGTTCATTACCAGGTACATCTCAGCAAGGATAAGAAGCTGCAAAAGATTATTACCGGTCCTTTGTCAACCTTACCTATACGAAAAAACATTGCGCTTAAACTGATTGGCTCTATTATGAGCCAGCAGCTATCTACCAAAGTAGCAGATGTAATTTACGCCCGCTTTTTAAATCTCTATGCAGGCGAAGAACCCACTGCGCAGCAAATCCTCGACACGCCGGCGCTTACGCTCCGTGGTATAGGGTTATCCAATGCTAAAGTAACCTATGTACATAATGTAGCCGCCTTTGTGATCGCTGAAAAATTAACGGATGCAAAGCTCCGGAAAATGAGCGATGAGGAAGCGATCACGTATCTTACCCAAATCAAAGGAGTAGGCCGCTGGACAGTAGAAATGCTGCTCATGTTTTTCCTGGGCAGGGACGATATATTTTCCCTGGACGACTGGGGGCTGCAACAGGCCATGATAAAACTTTACAAACTGGACCGGGACGATAAAAAAGCCTTCCGCGATCAACTGCGCCGGATATCGGCGAAATGGTCGCCCTACCGCACTCATGCCTGTCGCTACCTGTGGGCCTGGAAAGATAATACCCCGGATAAATAACATCACATATACATTGCGTAGCACGTTGGTATCTTTATGCCATGAACGTACCGGAACACCATCAGTTGCGGCTACTGGCCATAGTTTGCAATTGAAAAATTGAAAAGAACCGACCCTGTTTTGTTGATTTAACCACCCTAAAAGAATGCATCTGCTATGAAAAACCTTATTTTATTAATCGGAAACGACATTAACAACATCTCCCGGGGACAAAGCTGGAAAGACTTGTTGGGAGATATCATCTCCTTCTGCCATGCCAATGATACCGTAGTACTGGATGAGAAAAAACCTTTTCCCCTGCTCTATGAGGAAATTTTCCTGACAGCCAGCAAAAACCACCGGATACGGGAAAAAGACCTGAAATCCTTTATCGCCATTAAGGCAGCGGAAATCAAGGGCAACGGCATCCATAGCGCCATCCGGGCACTCAAGCCAGCACATATCCTCACCACCAACTATGAATTTACACTGGAAGGAATTACGCCATTGGAGAATACCAGTATTATCAACGAAAAGTTTTACAGCATTTTCAGGAAATACAGTGTCAACGACATCAATTACTGGCATATACATGGCGACTGCCTGAATCCTATGAGCATTAACCTGGGCTTTGAGCACTATGGCGGCCAGTTACAGCTGATGCGTAATTATGTAGTCAGCGGTACCGTATATACGTCTAAAGAAGTCCCAAAACCTTCTTTACTCAAACGTATCCACACCAGGCAGGTATATTTCCATTCCTGGATAGACCTGTTCTTTACGGAAGATATTCACATCTTCGGCTTATCGCTCGATTTTGTGGAAACAGACCTCTGGTGGCTGCTTACTTACCGGGCCAGGCAGAAATTCCATCACAAGAATGTACCGGTACCTAATAAAATTTATTACTATATCCCGAACGATTATGTGCCATCTTCAAAATATAAACTGGACCTGTTGAAAGCAAATGATGTCACCGTTATCAGCCTACCGTCGCCTGATAAGGTGACCTATTATGAATCTATCATACAATTACTGGGAGCGCCCAGTCAAATAGCCTACCATGGCTCACTTAGCTAATAAGAGGTAGCTAACAGCCAGACTGGCAGCGTTTTTGCAAAATATAGCGTAATCTAACAAAAGGTAAAACCTCATGGCTCCTTTTGTTGTTAATTATTAAAATCTATATTTTATGCTATTTGAACTAGCGATTACGTTCGCCACTACTATTCTGGCCCCGGTACAGCAAAAACAGCCCAGCACCAAAACACAGATTATTTATGTAAAAGAATCTAAAGAACCCTGTACTGGCGTAGCTCCTATGGAATGCCTGCAGGTAAAGGAATCCGCCAACGCAGATTGGTCCAACTTTTATACGAATATTAACGGATTTAAATATACGCCGGGCTACCGTTACAAATTGAGAGTAAGCGTTACTCCCGTAAAAAATCCACCGGCAGACGCTCCCAATGTAAAATACACATTGGTGAAAGTGCTGGAGAAAAAAAGAGTACGTGTTACCGCTGCCAACAGCCAGTGGACAAGC
Organism: Chitinophaga eiseniae; assembly: GCF_012641265.1. GTDB lineage: Bacteria > Bacteroidota > Bacteroidia > Chitinophagales > Chitinophagaceae > Chitinophaga > Chitinophaga eiseniae_A. The sequence goes on from NZ_JABAHZ010000002.1 coordinate 439,025, forward strand.
ATTGCCGGCAAAAAATGGATACTCTCAAAGATGGATAATGCCGACCAGCCGGATGAGGCGATCTGGGTGGAATTTGATACGGATAAGAAACGTATCCATGGAAGAAGTGGCTGCAACGGCCTGATGGGAGGCTTCTCTACCTCCGGCAACAGCATCACTTTCTCCAGGGTAGCAGGTACCCTGATGGCTTGTGAGGCAAGCCTGATGCGCCGGGAAGGTTCCTTCCTCCAACAATTTGGTGATCACACATTCAAATACCAGGTAGTTGGCCAGCAAGTGAGCCTGTTGGAAGATGGTAAACCTGTACTGCAATTCAAATTGCAGGATAAAGACGCCAGACAGGATCAGGGTGGCAATGGCGACACGGACTGGTCCAGTATCAGCGGCAAAAAGTGGGTAATGACGCGTTTAAACGAAGCCAGTATCAGTAATTCCGGCGTATGGCTGGAATTTGATCCCGCCAAAAACCGCTTCTATGGCAAAGGAGGATGTAACAACATTTCCGGTGGCTATTCCACCGCCAACAATGCCGTTACCTTCACACAGGCGGTAAGCACTTTTATGGCCTGCCCCGATGCCGGTGTAATGAGCCGGGAAGCAGACTTCCTGAAAACACTCGGTGGGCATACATTCAAATACACGCTTGCAGATGGTACCATCAGCCTCTTTGAAAACGACCACCTCGTGATGCAATTTGCCATGGAAGATAAATCCGCTGCTGCAGCAAATCCCAACCAGTGGACGTTTATCGGTAGTAAAAAATGGAACGTCATCAAACTCAATGATGCCACACTGACTGATTCCGGGATATGGATTGAATTTGATACCGAAAAAAAACGCTTTCATGGCAAGGGTGGATGTAACAGTATCTCCGGCGGCTACAACGCCACTGGCGACCAGATTAAGTTCGCGCAAGCCGTCAGCACCCGCATGGCTTGTCCCGACCCTGCTGTGATGCGCCGGGAAGCAGATTTCCTGAAATTACTCAGCGAAGCTTCCTATCGCTATGATGTGGCCGATCAAACTTTGAATCTGTATAAAGACGGAAAAATTATACTGATGTTTGGCATGCAGGATAAATAGCTGCCTTCATTAAAATTCAAAAGCCTGGCTAACGTATACGGAAATACGATAGTCAGGCTTTTTTGTGTCAATATCTTACAACGGCAGTATTACATCGCCCTGCTCATTCAATTCCCAGAGAGGATTATGCGCTACCTCCACCAGGTGGCCGTCGGGATCGCGAAAATAGCCACTATAGCCGCCCCAGAATACTTCCTGTGCCGGCTTCACTATCTGCGCACCGGCGCTGCGAGCCTGCTCTAATACCGCATTTACTTCAGCACGGTCGATGGCATTGTACGATAGTGTAAGTCCACCGAAGCCGCTGCCCCTGCCAGGAATGCCTATATCTTCTGCCAGACGTTCCCTGGAATAAAGCGCCAGCACCATACCTCCCAATGGGAAGAACGCAATTTCCTCTTCACTGGCAGGCGATCTTTTCCACCCGAGGCCCTGTTCATAAAACCGGATAGCGCGTGGAAGGTCCTGCACTCCCAGTGTGATCAAAGTTAACTTCTGTCGCATAGCAGCTTTAATTGAATGGTAAATTAAATCCCAGAAGGAAATTATTATCGCCAGCAGCTGGGATTGTCGCCGGCCAATAACTTAAATTCGCGGGTGAGGTGCGCATGATCATAAAAACCATGGTCCAGTGCCAGCGATAGTAAAGTGGCCGATTTCTCCTTCTTCAATTCACGGTGGACACTCACAAACCGTACAATCCGTGAAAATGTTTTAGGAGATACGCCTACTATCCGTAAAAAATTCCTTTCAAAAGTACGGGAACTCATAAACGCTTTATCTGCCAGCACTGCAGGCGCTACATTCCCATTCGATTGACGGATCAGGTGAATGCTTTCCAGGATTGTATTCGCAACAATATTATTTGCAGGCAGCCGCTGCAATAGAAAATTCTCCAGGCAGTTAACCTTTTCTGAAATTGACGATGCTTTTTCTAACAAGGGCACCAACCGGGTATGCCAGTCGCGGGTAATATCGCTGAGCAGGAGATGTTCGTCGGTGGCCAGTTGTAAAGGCAATTCCGTAAAAGCATGAAGACCTCCTGGCTTAAAACGGATTCCTAACATTCCGGTATTACCTTGCCTGACAATATCACGAAAAGCGGTCATCGTACCTACTACGAATGCCGTATTGGGCGCGATCCATATAGCATTGTTGCCCACAGTAACCGGTTGGTCACTGATATTAAAAATGATATCAGCACAGGTATCCGGCAAAATCCGCTGCTGCGAAAATTGCGTAGCCATGCTTACCCAGTATGCATCTACATAAGCAGCCAATAAAGGATGTGGCTGGAAAGTGCTGTACATACTGCAAGTGTAGCAAAAAAAAAGCATTTAAAAGGCAATGGGTAGATGGCCTGAAAAGGCCTCTACCCATTGCCTTTTAATTTAATTGTTTTTAAAATTTAGACGCTACCAGTTTGGCATGATAGGCAAACAGCATCGCGTTGGATACATTATCTCCAACCGTTACCATTACAGGCACCGTTGCAGCAGATTGTACAGGCACCTGTACCACCAGGCTATTGGTATTGGCACTCAGCACCTTCGCGGTTACATTGCCAAAAACCACCTTATTCTGGTTCCTGTTTTCACTAAAACCATGTCCTTTGATAATCAGGAAATTACCTGCTTGTCCTTCTACGGTAACTACTTCTTTTGTGTTTTCTTTGGGATTGAGGTTACAAGCCACCATAGCTACTATGAGCAGCAGGGCTACCACAAACATTTTACAATGTGTCATCTTATTACTTTCTTTTTTGGGGGGTCGGTCACAAACCCTTTTTACAAATAATTCACCGGGGTTAACACTATTGCGATTGCAACTCGGATAGCAACAGCATATATTCGGTATTCAAACGGATGCAAATTTACAACCTATTTTTTAAATAAACATCGATATAAGAAAATATCTTACAAAATAGGTGTTACTACGTATACGGTTATATGAAAACTGAGTGCGCTATTATTTCAGTTTACCAGATACCGATTACTTTCCACCAGCCGCCACCAACACCCATCCAGATGATAATGAGTGCAATACTCAGTATAAACCCGCATTTCCACCAGTCTTTCAGATCTACATAAGTACTTCCGAAAAAAACCGGCGCAGGACCATGCCCGTAATGTGTGAGCGTTCCGAAAATGCCACCGCAAAAACCCAGCACCAACGCCAGCAAAGTACCTGGAATTCCTACGGAAACACCCACGCCTAAAAAGGCGGAATACATAGCTGCCACATGGGCAGTAGCACTCGCAAAAATGTAATGACTATAAAAATATACCAGCACAATTATCGGGAAAGCCATCGTCCATTTCAAGCCGCCCACCTGCTGTTTAATCAGGTCGCTGAACCAGGGAATAAAGCCCAGGGTATTGAGAAAGCTCGCCATCATTACCAGGGCAGAAAACCATACGATCGTATCCCAGGCTCCTTTTTCCGACTTTACATCTTCCCAGGTGAGCACCTGTGATATTAACAGGAATATGAGTCCTATCAACGCCGTAGTAGTAGCATCGATACCAAACAGGTCGCCGGTAATCCAAAGAAATAACAGGATCACAAAGGCCAGTAACATCAACCATTCATTCCGGTGAACGGGTCCCATCTCCTTCAGCTTCTCTGCTGCCATCGCCGGTGCATCACCGGTAGATTTGAGCTCGGGCGGGTATATTTTATACAGTATCCAGGGAACGGCAATAACAGAAAGCAATGCAGGCACTATGGCCGCTGTAAACCAGGACATCCAGGTAATATCGATGCCCATATTTTTGGCAAACTTCTGACACATCGGGTTGCTCGCTGTACCGGTTAAAAACAGGGACGAGGTAATAAGATTCATATTGTAACTGTTCAACGTGAGATAGGCGCCCAACTTACGATGGGTGGCCGGATCTTCAGGAACAGAACCAAAGTTCATCGCCATCGACTTCATAATAGGATAAATAATTCCTCCTCCCCTGGCTGTATTGCTGGGTACTGCCGGCGCCAGCACCAGGTCGGCCAACCCCAGCCCATAGGCCAGCCCCAATGAGCTGCGACCAAATACACGAATAAACAGGTAGGCTATCCGTTTGCCCAGTCCCGTTTTTATGAATCCCCGGGCAATAAAAAAGGAGATGCCGATCAGCCATATCACTTTATCTCCAAAGCTGCTCAGTGCCAGTGTAATGGATTTGGAAGGGTTTCCCGGCGCCAGCACCCCGGTAACTGCTACCAGCGTAATAGCGATCATAGACATAGTGCCCATGCTGGCAGCTTTCATAATAATGCCGACAATCGTTGCCAGGAAAATAGCCAACAGGTGCCAGGCCTCTTCCTTTACGCCCGCCGGCGCAGGAATAAACCACACAATCAGGCCAAATGCCAGCGTAATCAACAATTGCGGATACTTGATTTCTTTCATAATGACGGGCTTTAAAATCTGCATTGAACCTGTGCTATCAACAGGTTGCTGTTATGTGTTTTGGTACCTGGTATATCGCGGTTGTATTGATCTATCTGCATTCCTAACTGAATACGGCCACCATAATCTTTCAGGAAAGCCAGGCTCACCATAGGAATGTAGGATTGCCGTACGGTGCCGTCGTGCTTTTGATCGTCTTTAAAATATTCATAGCGCATCGACACCTCGACAGACGTGAGTTTATGGAAGTTAATCTTGTAGCGGAAATTGGGAAGAATATACACGCCGCTCATAATATACCGGCTAACCGGCTCTTTACGCAAGCTATCCGGCAGCGCATAATAGAGCTGATGGTTGTTGCCCTGCTTATATTCCGACTGCAATTGCAGATCCCATTTAGGCGCCAGCGGTATTACGCCGCTAACATCCACGCCCACTGCATATACGCTTTGCCGCTTTACGGCGCCAAAACCGCCGTTGAGCCCCAGCGACAGCCTATTCATATCGCCCAGCTCCAGCCGGGCGGTACCCAGCTTACCGTTATCATTGTCCGATACCTGGTTGCGGTTATTGCCATTTACTACCGACAGCGCATATTTCATGGGCACTTTGCTGTCTTTATTAAATGCGCCAAACATGGATACGCCTATCTGGAAACTCTGCCAGCCATTGCTGCCGAAGGCATAGTACTGGTTGGAGAAGTCCATCGACTGTATAATATCTACAGGGTATAGATCCTCCAGGCCAAAAGATGGTCTGAATTGACCAATAGTGAAGTTCAGGGCATCGTTCCATCGATAAGATACATAGGCATTTTCCAGTACCTTCCCTTTAGTATCGCCGGAAAACTCCGCGAGATTAATCAATACTGCCGCAGTAAAGCGATCGCTTACCTGCGCCTTGGCCTGTAAGCGGGCCCGTTTGATACTGAAACTATTCCGTACCACTTCTTCTGCATCTGGCTGATGTACCCCATTTACATCTACACCTCTTACGAGCGAACCAGTATAACGGGCCTGGAAAACGCCCCCAAATGAAATCTTTTTTATAAATCCCGGAAGCAGGCGGGTAGAATCTTTCGGCGTACTATCACGTACCGCCGGCGGAGGCAACCAGGCATAAGCGGGAGCCGCAATGAGACAGCACAGCAGTAAAGTAACAAGAGGTAAAAATCGTTTATGCATGCAGGATAGTTATCAGGTTTTCAACAATGAACAGCAACGGCCTTACCCCGGATAACACCGCTTAACAAAAAAGGTTCGAAGTAAGCAGAAAGCGAAAAGCGAAAAGCTATTGTGGAGAATGACCAGAGCGAATTTTTAAATACTCGCTAAGATCATTCTCCACAATAGCTTTTCGCTTTTCGCTTTTCGCTTTTTGCTTTTCGCTTTTCGCTTTCTGCTTTATTTCACCAGCTTCAGCTCATTGATGATATTTTTTGCACCACCCAATTTTTCAATGCACCATAGTACGTAACGTACGTCTACGCAGATAGTACGATTAAACTCAGCGTCGAACTGGATTTTGTGGCTCAGCGCTTCGTAGTTACCATCGAAGGCCAGGCCAATCAGTTCGCCGTTGGCGTTGATAACTGGAGAACCTGAGTTACCACCGGTAATGTCGTTAGTAGTAATAAAACCTACTACTATATCATTGCGTTTAGCATCTTTATACTGACCAAAATCTTTTTTGTTATACAGGTCCAGGTAGTTGGCTGGCAGGTCAAATTCGTAATCGCCGGGAACATACTTCTCGATCACACCTTTCATGGTAGTTACGTAATCGTAGTGTACCGCATCGCGGGGAGCGTATGGTTTCACCTGGCCATAAGATAAGCGCATGGTAAAGTTTGCGTCAGGGTACCTGTTGGCGTTGGGATTCATCTGCATAACGCCTTTCAGGTAGGTACGGCCCAGGTCATTGATTTTGGTGTTGAACTGGGTATACAAGGGCAGGTACTTACCAATATAGTTTTTGATAAATGTGCTGGCATATGCGAAAGCTGGATCGTTCTGCAGGGTAACTGCATCCGGATTGGCTACGAATGCTTTCCATTTGGCATCGTCAAAAATCATAGTATTGCTCATTACGCCGGTGGCCCAGGTACGATACGTATTGTCTTCATCCAGGCTGCCGTACTTGGCTTTCAGCGCATCGTAGAAACCCGCTGGCTGCTGGTCTTTAGCGATGTCGGTGTAATACATATGGCAGGTAGCTGCGAGGATTTTCTGGTCGCTGGGTTTGTTTTCGCCTTCCAGGAAAGCCGTGCGGGCTTTGTCTGCTGCTTCTATGGCCTGTTTCACGGCGTCTTTGGGAGCGCCTGGCGTTACCAGTGCTCTTTCCACACCCATGAGGGAGCCTGCAAAAGATGCCAGCGGGGAGCCCAGGATACCTTCATTCAGGTATACGCGTTGTTTAGCGTAAGGGGTCCATGCTTTATAAGTGGCTTCGTAATCTTTCAATACGTTGGCAAATTCAGGTTTGTCTTGTGCCCATTTAGCAAAAGCAGCTTCCTGTTTTTGTTTATCGGCCAGTACACCATGTTTTTCCAGTTGTTTGGTTTCGCCATCAAAGAATTTCCAGTAGTTGGCGATACCGGCGTAAGAAGAAGCTAACTGCAATTTAACCGCAGGATCTTTCTTCATCTGTTCAAACATGGCTTTCAGTCTAACATCGCGGAGGTTTACCAGGTAAGGGTTTTCAATGCTGGTTTTCAGTTGTATACCATAGGAGGTTTCGTAACGGTTGGTACCGCCGGGATAACCAAAGATCATGGCATAATCATTTTCCTTCACGCCTTTAATAGACACCGGCAGGAAGTGCTTAGGTTTCAGGGGCACGTTGTCGGCGGCATAAGGTGCAGGCTTACCGTCTTTCCCGGTATATACGCGGAAGATGGAGAAGTCGCCGGTATGACGTGGCCACTCCCAGTTGTCGGTGTCACCACCGAATTTACCCACACTTTCAGGAGGGGTACCTACGAGACGGATGTCTTTATAGCGCTCATATACAAACAGCAGGTACTGGTTGCCTTTGAACATAGGTACCACTTTGGCTTCGTAGCCGGTATTGGCAATAGTTTTAGAGATGATATCGCCATATACCTGTTGTTCCTTCTTGGCTCTATCAGCGCCGTCGAGGCCTTTCAGGGCATCTTCCACTTCTTTGGTCACATCTTCTACTCTGATCAGGAACTGTACAGAGAGTTGCGAGGAGGTGATTTCCTCCTGTTTATTTTTAGCGTAAAATCCGTTTTTCAGGTAGTTATGCTCAACAGAGCTGGCGGCGGCAATGGCGCCATAGCCGCAGTGGTGGTTGGTAAAAATGAGGCCTTCGTTGCTAACAATTTCTCCGGTACAACCACCACCAAAAATAACGATGGCATCTTTAAGGGAAGCTTTGTTGATGCTGTACAACTGTTCTTTGGTAAGCTTTAATCCACGCTTTACCATGTCGTTGTATGTTTGTTGCCCCAGTAAATAAGGTAACCACATGCCCTCATCTGCTTTAGCCCACTTGACAGATACGCTAAACAGCAAGAGCAAAACCAGTAATTTTTTTCTCATATTAAATCAGGTTTTGTTTTTTAGGACCTCAAACCTACCTATTTTTTTCCTATTGGGCAGGGGTCGGCAGATCCGTCTACATACATAATAATTATTTTTATATAATAGCTACTGAAAGAAAAACTGGAATATGATTTGCTTAAGGGGAACAGCCTTGAAGGCCATGCCAATTATTTGTTTCATTTAAAATGAGTTGTGATATGAAAAAGATATTCTTAGTACTGGGACTGGCTGCATTTTTTGCCTGCAACGAGAGCAGCCAGCAACAGAAGAAAAAGGAAGAAGTAAAAGAAAACATCAAAAATGCGGCAGAAGACATTAAATCAGCCGCCAATAGTACCGGCGATTACCTGTCTGAACAAAAGGACCAGGCAGCGGAAGCTATCCGGGAACGGATCAGGGAAATAGATCAGACATCTGAGGAGTTGAAAAAACAGGGGGATGAAAAAAGTAAGTCTGCCCGCAGAAAGCTGGGAGCATTAAAAGCGGAGATGAACAGGGAACTGGAAGATGTAAAAAGCAGCAGTGCGGAAAAATGGGACAGTACGCGTACAGCTGTGGATCAATTGATGAAAAAATCGGACAAAGAGTGGACAGACTTCAAACAGGATTTTAAAGATCTGTTCAAAAAGGATTAAAGAATACTGCAGTATATCTTCAAAATTCGGTAATCCTTGTTCCGTGAACATTAATCTTGTAATTTTACCCGGATTAATAGATTTGATTTGTTACTTTCTTATTATCAGGAATTATTAACAGAAGCCGGCTGTGATGAAGCCGGAAGGGGATGCCTTGCGGGTCCTGTGTTTGCGGCAGCCGTTATACTGCCGAAGGATTTCCGTCATCCGCTGCTCAACGATTCCAAACAGTTGAAGGCATCTGACCGGGATATCCTCAGACCGGTGATTGAAGAAAAAGCCATCTGCTATGCCGTGGCCAGTGTAGATAACGTAGAAATTGACAAGATAAATATATTAAAAGCCTCTTTCAAGGCCATGCACCTGGCATTGGAAAAGCTGCAACAACAACCCGAATTTATCCTGGTAGATGGAAATCGCTTTTATGCTTACGGCAGTACGCCCCACGCCTGTATTATCCAGGGCGATGGTAAATATGCCTCCATTGCAGCAGCTTCCATCCTGGCTAAAACCTACCGGGATGAATACATGCAGCAGTTGCATGGGGACTATCCGCATTTCGGCTGGGATGTAAATAAAGGGTATCCTACCAAACAACACCGGGATGCATTACGTGAGTTTGGTGAAACGCCTTTCCACCGGAAATCATTTCGCTTGTTACCAGAGCAATTGGAGTTAGACCTGTAGAAAGCGAAAGCTTAGGGCTCTGTTAACCTTAGACTTATTAATTTTGCCCTATTAGGGAACAATTATGTTAAAGCAGACACAACAGCAAAAATTATTACAGAAGCTTTCACCTCAGCAAATTCAGCTCATGAAATTGCTGCAGGTACCTACTGTAAACCTGGAAGAGAGGATTAAAGAAGAGCTGGAGGAAAATCCTGCCCTGGAATATGGGGAAGAAGCAGGGGAAGACGAATTCAAAGAACAGGAAGAATATGAAACACCTTCCGAAGAAGATGAATTTGAACCCGATGGCAGTGAAAATGAATATGACAATATAGATATTTCTGAATATGTAAGTGAGGGAGATGATGACGTGGCCGATTACAAACTGCGCGATGATAATTATCCCGATCCCGATGAAAGTAATAAAACCATTCCGATCCGGGTGGAAACTTCTTTTCATGAACACTTACTCAGTCAACTCGGCATGCTGGAACTCGATGAGCACCAGAACGCCATTGCAGAACATATCATTGGCAGCATAGACGACGACGGTTACCTGCGCAGGGAAATCAGCTCTATGGTGGATGACCTGTCTTTTTCACAAAATATTGATACCACAGAAGAAGAGATTGCATCGCTGATTAAAAAAATACAGGACTTTGATCCGGCCGGTGTTTGTGCCACCGATCTGAAAGAATGCCTGTTATTGCAGTTGAAACGCAAGTCGCAGGAAGATCCGGGTGTACATAATGCCTACCAGATCCTGGAAAACTACTTCGATGAATTTACCAAGAAGCATTACGAGAAGATACAAAAGGCGCTGAGTTTAACAGATGAAGGCCTCAAAGAGGCCATCACACAGATTATCAGGCTTACGCCCAAACCAGGAGGTAATTTTGCCACCCTGAATAAAGCAGAAAGCTATGTGCTCCCCGACTTCTTTATCCTCAACAACGCCGGCAAACTGGAGCTGACTTTGAACTCCCGCAATGCTCCCGACCTCCGTATTTCCGGCGGATACCGTGAAATGCTGAAGGAATATGACCGGGGCGACAAAAAAGATAAGCGCCAGAAAGAAGCCGTACTCTTTATCAAGCAAAAGATAGATGCCGCCAAATGGTTTATAGACGCCATTAAACAACGGCAACATACGCTCCTCTCTACCATGGAGTCTATCATGGATTATCAGCGGGAATTTTTCCTCACCGGGGATGAAACCACCATGAAGCCGATGATCCTGAAAGATATCGCCGACCGTACACAACTCGATATTTCTACCGTTAGCCGCGTGGCCAACAGTAAATATGTACAAACTGAGTTTGGTACCTTTAAACTGAAATTTTTCTTCTCTGAGTCCCTGTCTACCGACAGTGGCGAGGAAGTATCCACCCGGGAGGTGAAGAAGATCTTATCGGACCTGATAGAGGCGGAAAATAAACGTAAGCCTTTGAGTGACGAAAATCTAACGAAGATGTTGCAGGACAAGGGATACAATATTGCCCGCCGTACGGTGGCCAAATACAGGGAACAACTCAATATTCCGGTAGCCCGTTTACGTAAAGAATTATAAGCACCATACCATGCAAGAACACGCAGTTTTAGACCGGAACGGGAACTTACACGAAGCGCCGGAATTTTCACCTGGGATGCGATCACTCGCGCAGGTTATTTCCTATATCTCGCATCCGCTGTTCATTCCTTTGCTGGTTACCTTCCTGGTATTGGCGTCTATTCCCGAATATATGGTGGCATTTAAGCCGCTGAGCAAGCGCTTTGCTTTTGACATGCTGTATTTCCGGGTAGCGATCATCAGTATCGGCTTCCCGGTATTAACGCTGTTGCTGGCCAAGGCACTGAAGTTTGTGTCTTCAATATATATGAAGACGCAGCGCGACCGGATCATTCCCTATGTAGCGATGATCACCTACTACTTCTGGGCATTCTATACTTTTCAACAGGAAGGACGGGCGCCTAAGTTTTATACTGCCTTTTTCCTGGGTGTTTTCCTGAGTATTTCTATTGCTTTTATTACCAATAACTTTATAAAGACCAGCATGCATACCGTAGGCTGGGGTGGTGTCATTGGATTTTTGGTGTCGCTAGCCTGGGGCATGCATATGAATGTATCCGTGCCGCTGGTGATTACCTTTTTCGTAACTGCAGTGGTGGCCACTGCCCGGATGGTGCTGCAGGCACATACTCCCCGGGAAATTTATATCGGATTGCTGATTGGTGTTGTTTGCCAGCTGGCCGCTTGCCTGATACTGGTAAAATAAGATAACTCTCCTTTCGGGGGCCCTGTTTCCGGCCGGATTTCCTCTGTAACATCGGCAAATCTGACCGGAAACAGGGGTAAACAAATTTCAGAATGGCGAATAAAACTTTTGGGGTAAACCAGACCTCTTCACTATTACCTACTCACACTGGATGTAAGGCCGCAAGGCAGGCTAACAAACAACCTTAACAAACAAAAGGGGATTAACTTTAACAACTAAACTTGACAATACAAAAGTCATACATTCCCGGCTTATACTCAAGCGTATAACTACGCTTTTTAAAAATGCAGTAGAATTCTCATACCCCGGAAAAATTTTTAACGCATTTTGTTGTTACGCATATTCAATGCGTATTGGTTTCGCATCTTTGTTATGTCGTTACGATGAAACCCTTTAGAAACGGTCATAACAACAAAAAGAGAATACTATTTTATTTAGCATTTAAAAGAAATTACTAAAATATTTAGGAAAATAGAAAATTAGTTATAACTTAGCAATCCAATTGATTTGCTTTCTAATTGTGATCAGCTATCTTTTAAATTTGTAAAAACATTAATGATATGTCTACAGCCAATGCAGAAAAACTGAAGGCCCTGCGCCTCACAATGGACAAGATAGAAAAGGATTTCGGTAAGGGATCTGTGATGATGATGGGTGAAAAAGCAGAAGCACCAATGGAGGTGATTTCCACAGGTTCTCTGGGTCTTGATATCGCGCTTGGAGTGGGTGGTTTACCAAAAGGTAGGATCATTGAAATATATGGACCTGAGTCTTCTGGTAAAACGACCATTGCTATACATACAATTGCAGAAGCACAGAAAAAAGGTGGCATTTGCGCCATTATAGATGCGGAGCATGCTTTTGACAGCAGCTACGCCAGAAGACTGGGAGTGGACGTAGATTCCCTATTGATATCACAGCCGGATCATGGTGAACAGGCGCTGGAAATCGCAGATCGCCTGATTCTTTCCGGAGCAGTAGATGTAGTGGTAATAGACTCTGTAGCTGCCCTGGTACCAAAGAGCGAGCTGGAAGGTGAAATGGGTGAAAGCAAAATGGGATTACAAGCCCGTTTGATGTCACAGGCACTGCGTAAATTAACTGCCACCATTGCCAAAACCAATTGCTGCTGCATCTTTATCAACCAGCTGCGTGAAAAGATCGGGGTAATGTTTGGTAACCCGGAAACCACTACCGGTGGTAACGCCCTGAAATTCTATGCTTCCGTAAGGCTGGATATCCGCCGCATGAGCCAGATTAAAGATGGTGATGAAGCAGTAGGTAACCGCGTGAAAGTGAAAGTGGTGAAAAACAAAGTAGCTCCTCCATTCCGCCAGGCAGAATTTGATATCGTGTATGGTCTGGGTATCTCTAAAATGGGTGAAGTGATCGACATGGGTGTTGAATACGGCGTTATCCAGAAGAGCGGTAGCTGGTTTAGCTACGATAGCAATAAATTAGGTCAGGGCCGCGATGCAGTAAAACAACTGCTGATCGATAATCCGGAACTGGCAACAGAAATCGAAACAAAAATCAAAGTAAAAATCCAGGAAAAGCTGAATGCTGAATAGGCCAGCGTTGCCTTTGAATTTTTGCTGAAGCATAAAAAGATCTTAGTATTTAATATACTCAAAGTTAGTTTTAGTTTTAGTAAGCATTGGGTTAGTATGCACATCCCTGCCTTATCCTGGGCGGGGATTTTATTTGACCCTTAACCCCGAAAAATAAGAACCCGCTCTGTTTACCAGAGCGGGTTCTTATTTTTTCACTAGTTATCTTACCGGAACAATTAAGCTTCTGCTTTCATGCTCTTAGCAGTTCTCTTACGTTCTTCCTCATCCAGGATGGTTTTACGCATACGGATAAAGTTAGGCGTTACTTCGATACACTCATCATGCTGGATATACTCCATACATTCTTCCAGTGTCATCAGGATCTTAGGTGCAATGTTAGCCGCACCATCTGTTCCACTTGCACGCATGTTAGTCAGTTTCTTACCTTCATTTGGATTTACTACCAGATCACCCGGTTTGTTGTTTTCTCCAATGATCATACCCTTGTACACTTCTTCTCCCGGATCTACGAAGAAAGAACCTCTGTCCTGCAGTTTATCGAGAGAATAAGCAGTAGTAGTACCTGCTTCTTTCGCAATCAATACACCATTGTTACGGCCAGGGATCGCACCTTTCCATTGTTTATAGTCATTGAAGCGGTGCGCCATTACAGCCTCACCAGCTGTAGCGGTCAGCATCTGTGTACGTAAACCGATCAAACCACGGGAAGGAATTTCAAATTCCAGGTGTTGCATTTCACCCTTGGTTTCCATGATCAACATTTCACCCTTACGACGGGTTACCAGGTCAATTACCTTGCTGGCAAATTCCTGCGGAACGTCTACCACCAGGGTTTCGTACGGCTCGCATTTTTTACCATCTATGTGTTTTACGATTACCTGTGGCTGACCAACAGTTAATTCGTAACCTTCACGACGCATGGTTTCAATCAATACACCTAAGTGCAGGATACCACGGCCATATACCATAAAGCTATCAGCACTGTCGGAATCCATTACACGCAGCGCCAGGTTCTTTTCAGTTTCTTTTACCAGGCGGTCGCGCAGGTGACGGGAAGTAACAAACTTACCATCTTTACCAAAGAACGGAGAGTTGTTGATACCAAACAACATGTTCATGGTAGGCTCATCCACGCTGATAACCGGTAATGCTTCCGGAGCTTCCGCATCCGCAATAGTATCACCAATATTAAAACCTTCAATACCTACTACTGCGCAGATATCACCGGCAAATACTTTCGTTACTTTTCTCTTACCCAATGCTTCAAAGATGTACAGTTCACGTACTTTTTGCTTCTTGGCAGTACCATCTGCCTGCATCAGGGTAATCCACTGTCCTTCTTCAATAGAGGCACGCGATACTTTACCTACCGCAATACGGCCCAGGAAAGAAGAATAATCTAATGAAGTTATCTGCAACTGCAGGTTACCTTCTGGAGTCTTTGGCGCCGGAACATATTCCAGGATACCATCCATCAGTGGAGTAATATCTTCACACTGTTCTAATGAACTGTTGAACCAGCCATTTTTACCAGAACCATAAAACGTTGGGAAGTTCAGCTGCTCTTCTGTAGCGTCCAGGTTAAAGAACAATTCAAAAACTGCATCATGTACTTCATCAGGACGACAGTTAGCCTTATCAACCTTATTGATTACAACAATAGGTTTCAGGTTCAGCTGCAATGCTTTCTGCAACACAAAACGGGTTTGTGGCATCGGGCCTTCAAAGGCATCTACCAGCAGGATAACCCCATCAGCCATTTTCAATACCCGTTCTACCTCACCACCAAAGTCGGCGTGGCCCGGAGTATCAATCACATTGATCTTGGTTCCCTTGTACTCAACAGATGCGTTCTTGCTGAATATGGTGATACCACGTTCTCTTTCAAGATCGTTACTATCCATGATCAGCTCTCCCGATTCCTGGTTAGCCCGGAACACATTTGTCTGATGAAGGATTTTGTCAACCAGGGTAGTTTTACCATGGTCTACGTGTGCAATAATTGCGATATTACGAATGTTCATATACTTAAATCTTTCGCTATTAGCCATTAACAAAATTTACGCTAATAGCTACAAAAAGAAGGCGCAAAGGTACGAAAACCTGACGAGAATGAAGGGAACGGGTTTTAAATAAATGTAATCATTTGGTCATGTCGAGCGTATTCCTTATAAATAATTAATAATCAGTTGATTACAATTAAACATAAGCGACTATTGTATGAAACAGGATCGTATGGCTTTGTGGAAAGCCACAATAATGCTATTCCCCCAGGAGCTTTACTACGTATTCCAGTGCACTCTGATTGGCAGGATTGTCCAGCGCATGGGCAATGTCCAGCTTTTCCCGGGAGGTAAGGTGCCAGGACAACGCAGCCGCCTTATCTTGTTTCTGTGGCACATACTGGAAAATTACCCGGTGAAACTTATTCGGGAAATACCCTTCCATGTAATTCAGTAAGCCATCCTGATCAAAGTCCTGCATAGCGCTCCAATGCTGCTGCATGGTAAACAGCGGTTCAAAAAGCAGGTCGCTGAGGTCTTTCGTTTTTTTAATAGGAGAAATATCATTTTTACGGGTGTCCCTGATCTGTATGTACACTACGCCACTCGTATTTTCATCAATCCACTTGCGAAAGGTATATAGGTAACGCAGGGTCGTTTGCTGTCCAAAGTTATCCCGGATACCTGCGTCCATTACGTCCACAATAGGATTGCTGGGCAAAAAAGCATTGGGTAATACATAGGGAAAAGTAGCACACATGCGGATCGCGCTGGTGATACGCAAATCCATAGCTCCCTGTGCAGCAAAATACTGTGCGAAATCCACGCCATCGATATCGCGTACCTGGCGGGTAGGATACAAATACCCGGGGCTGCACAAATAACTAACTGGCTGTGGGGAAATCATCAACCGGCGTCCATCAGCGTTTATCGTGGCATTCCAGATCAGCATGGGAATTTCGGCGCCTGCCTCTGGAGCCAGGTAGTCCTTCAGGGTTTTATCCATTACGCTGTCGGTATGCTCGTTCAGCTGCATTTCGAAAGCATATCCCCTGTCTTTTGCATACTGATTCTTACCAATCCGGAAACTTCTCCAGGGAGTAATAAAATCGTTTACCGCCATAGCGGTAAAAACGGAGTTCAGTAAATCGTCCGATACGTTTTCAACATATTTACTATCGCCCAGGCGTATGGGTTTTCCCTGCTGTTGCCGGTAGTATAACTCCCTGAAATAAGTGGCGCCCAACATGCCTCCGGAAGCACCGGTCATCAGCATGGTGTGTTTCATTAGGCGGCCATGCAAAAGGCTGTCTAGCCGCTGTAAAACATTAACAGTCCAGGTAGCAGAACGACTTCCGCCTCCGCTAAAGTTCATCACGATCAATGGAGGTTTTTTATCTGCGGGAAATTTCTTTCTCCAGTTATTTAAAATCCGGATAGTGGCGGCTTTGTCCGCCTCATATTTTTGCGGGGTAAAAAACTGCTGTAGCGCTCCCACACTGTATTCGGGGCGGTCTTTCCGCTGATGGTAGTTAAGGCCATAGGCTTTGTTACGGTTATCTACCCAATTATGCTCTACCATCCAATTGAGTCCAAACAACATCACCAGCAAAATAGGGATAGACCAGGTTTGCAGCATATAAGAATAGGCGCCAGCCACCCCTATCAGGAAAGCGAAGAAGATGAGTACGCTGGCACCTGCCGGGATTCTGCACACATTGTAATCCATCATATAGGCCAGTATAACCAGGAATATCAGCGAGCATCCCACTGTAATCATGGCGGCAAAGTGGTGTTGCTTCAGGATACTGTCCAGGTAGTGCTTATTGTAGTGATCTACATTCCTGGCACGCCTGATACGCCAGGGGGTAGTAAAATAGTTATGTACCGGCAAGGCGTTCTCATCGGGCTCCTGGGTGGGTTTAAGGATCATCCGTACAAAATTGCGCGGGTTGCCGAAACGCTTCTCCAGCCGGCGTCCGATATTTTTATCTGCGTTAAAAAAGTAGAAGAAACAGAAAAAGAAGATAAAGAGCACTCCACAGATATACCCTTCTCCCAACAACAAAATATCCGGAATGCTGGTCAGTTGCTGGTATCGCTGGTATTCCCACCCGCGAAAGAGTATGCTGACAATAAACAATAGCGGGATGATGGCGTTGTTCAGGCAATATTTAAAAAAAGGCTGTGAAGTGGTGGCCAGGAATTTAAACCGACCGGTATGCAGGATAAAGGTGGTGATCTGCCAGCTCATGATAAACATACCTGTAGCCAGCCCAAGTAGCGTAGTACTGTAGAAGTTTACCTTTCCCAGGTATTCTGGCGCCAGGTACAGCGCATCGCCCCCAAACACCTTGGCAAAGCCTCCATTGATGGTGCTGAACAGAATTACCCAAAAAATAAGCAATATCTGGTACTTCCTGAAGTGGAGCAGCAGCAGCTGTATAGGGAAAGAATAGTAAGTTTTTATAAGTAATAACTTCACCTTCATCAGACGATTATTACAAATAAACCTACGGAAAATTTACGGATTTACAGATTTACGAAGACAGGAATTTTGTTTCTGCGCGACATCTATATTAACTCCGGTGATACTTTATCCCCTCTGCTGAGGTAATACGTCCAAATCAGCGATAGCAGTAACAACATACCTACGGCCTGGTGTAAAATACCATAGCTGATGGGGATTTTAACCTGGCTGTTTAACAGGGTCAGTACTCCCAGCAATACCTGTAATAATACCAACAGCAGTGGCAGGTAGCGGGTGGCATGGAGCAGGCTATGGGTGGGTGTTTGGGCCGCTTTCCACCACCAGAGGCCAATCAGGATGGTAATGCCATAGGCCAGTCCCCGGTGTATAAATTGAATGGTGATGGGATTATGTGCAATATCGGTCAGGAAACCACCCTGGGAGAACATTCCAGCCGGTACCCAGGCGCCGTTGATATCGGGCCAGGTATTAGCCACCAAAGCCGTGTGTAGCCCTGCCATAAAAGCCCCGTATACCAGCTGAATAGTCAGCAGTACCAACAGCCAAAAATTCAGCTTACGCAAAACAGGTACATTCAGTACTTCTACCGGGCGAATGCTGAGTTTCAGCGCAAACCAAAACACATATGACAACAATACCAGCGCTGAAATAAAGTGGATAGCCAGGCGGATATGGTTTACATATAAATTTTCTTCGTTCAACCCACTCTTCACCATAATCCATCCTATAGCACCCTGGAGGCCTCCCAGGAAAAATAAGATGATCATGGGATTGACCATACTTCTGTTAATTTTCTTTTTAACCAGGAAATAAATAAATGGGATAATGAATACAAATCCCATCAGCCGGGCCCAATCCCTATGTAACCATTCCCAGAAATAAATGGCTTTGAAATCCGATAAGGTAAAATGATTATTAATATAATGATACTGTCCAATCTGCTTATAGTTATCGAATGCACGCTGCCATGCTTCCTCGTTCATAGGAGGAAACGCTCCCAACAATGGCTGCCATTCTGTGATAGATAACCCTGAGCCGGTTAAACGGGTAATTCCCCCCAGCAAAACCTGTACGATCAACATACCCACGCCTATATATAGCCAAATGGCCACGGGGCGGTTACTTTTCATTGTAATTGCTTCCATAAACGGTGCAAAAATAGGGAATGAATGGCGAACAAGACAGCTAAATTCTCACATTATTTTAACAAAGGCGTAATGTTCTGTTAATTCACACGTCGGAGATTTGCGGTGAAATAAGAAAGGCACAATTAGCTAATACCGCCCTCATTTAAAAACGACGATTAAAATAAAAAAAATAGTCATGAAACACTTACGTTTTGTTTTCTTAGCACCCAAAGCAGCATTGTTGTTATTCGCTACTATCCTGTTCCCAATTTTACATGCAGCAGCACAAACAAAAACATTTGCCTACAGTACATCCAGGATGGCAAATGAAAAAACAGTAGATAACGGAGCACCGGTAGAATCTTTTAACGTTCGCATTATGCAACTGCAAAAAGATCAGCTGTTATTTCAATTGTCTGTCGACAATCCGTCAAATGATAAGCTGACGCTTTATATAAAAGACAATTTCAACAACACACTGCACCGCGAAGTATTACCAGCTACCCTGCGCTTCGAAGCACGCTATAACCTCGGTTCCCTGGAAGACGGAGACTATACCTTCGAAATCAGAAGCGGAAAAACCAAACTGGCTGAAAAATCCATTGCTATCAAAACCCAGACAATGATCAACAGGAATGTTTCTGTTATCGAATAAGTAAAGCCACCCAGGTAAATATCCAACGCTGGTAAATAAAAAGTTAAAGCTGCTGAGGCGAAAGGTATAAGCGATGCATATCGTTTATACCTTTCGCCTCAGCAGCTTTTAGCAGGCGTTTGTTACTTCCGGCTGGCAGCTGCCTCGTATAATGTTTCCAGCATCTTCTCCCGGATATGCAATGTTGATAATTTCGTATTGGCGCCGCCGTTAGGATATACCCGGTTGCTAAGGAATATAAATACCAGGCCCGATTCTGGATCGGCCCATACACAGGTGCCGGTATACCCGGTGTGGCCAAAAGTTGCGGCCGATGCGCTTTTGGCGGGATACGGCTCTCTCCTGCTTACATTGTCTTTCTCAGGCTTGTCGAAGCCCAGTCCACGACGGCTTACTTTACTGTTATAAGCGGTAAACAGGGCGATCGTTTCTGGCTTTATATATTGCACACCATTGAAACTACCTTTGTTCAACAGCATCTGCATAATTACTCCCAGGTCATGTGCATTGGAAAACAACCCTGCATGTCCCGATACCCCGCCAAACATAGCGGCGCCGGGATCATGCACATCGCCGCGCAGCTGTTGCATCCGGAAAGTATATTCATGTTCGGTAGGCACTATTTCGGACAACGAAAAGCGCTCCCTGGGCAAAAAGCCGGTGGTGGCCAATCCCATGGGAGCATAGAAGGTTTCTTTTACATACTCATTTAATTTTTTCCCGGTGAGTTGTTCCACGATTTTTCCCAGGAAAATAAAGTCACAGTCGCTGTATACATACCCCTGATGAGGAGATAACTTACTGTCCAGTATCTTATGCCATATGCTATCCACGTAGGTATTCTCCATATACATATTATCGGCTACCCGCATGGTATGGGAAGGATCTGGTATTTTATGATACAGGATAGTATCGGGAGAACCGTCGGGATACAGGGTTTCCTTATAAAATGGGATAAATGCCACGAGGCCGGCCTGATGCAGCAATATATCGCGGATGCGCAGTCCGGCTTTATCCGTACCCAACACCGATGGAAGATACACTCCCAGCGTGGCATCCAGGTTTAATCGTCCTTCATCGTACAGGCGCATTACCGCCAGTGTGGTAGCGCATACTTTGGTAACGGAGGCCAGGTCGTAAATAGACTGGGGAGAAACCGGTGTTGCTTTATTGTATTCGTAATGGCCGAAGCAGCGATCATATACAATTTTTCCATTCTTCAACGCCAGCACCTGCGCGCCCGGAGCAGCGCCGCGGGCAATCATTTCATTGGCATAACCATCTATTTTCGCCAGCGTTTGTTCATCCATGCCGGCATCTTTAGGGATGGTTGCCGGTAAAGAGGTAAACTGGTTTACCTGGTAAGTAATACCAGTGCCAGAAGGCAGGCCTGGGCAAACTGTCACCGGCAATTTCCCCGAAGGCCCCAGCTTCCCGAACAACAGGTCTGCGGCTACTTGCTGGGTAGTGCTATCATCTTCATAGGCTGCAACAAGGGTGGAAGCATCGCAGAAATACTGGAGGGCGTATGGATTTCCAAAAGCTACCGTAACAGTCGGCATTTCTGATTGTAACTGCCGGACGATCAGGCGTTCTGCCATAGAAAGCCCAAAATTATTGGCCGGACGGCGGCTATAGTCGTGCAGGCTGATGATGGCGGCCTGATAATCCCGCTGAATGCGGGATACAATGGCAGCAATGTGTTCTACCGGTTGCCGGGAAGTAAATACGAAAACATCGGTACCAGGTTTATATGCCTTTACCGCTTGTTGGAACGTATTGCTGGCATCGGCCCCCACAGCTATTACGGCTAATTTTTGCTGGGTCATGGCTGGCGAAAACGGTACAAGCTTCTTATCATTGCGCACCAGGGTGATGGCGGCTTCCGCTATGCGCCTGCGCAGGGAGTCGGTTCCGGCGTTCAGGTCAACAGCCAGGTTGTTAGTGTCTATATGTTGCGGCTTCCACAATCCAAGATTGTATTTGGCCCTCAATACTTTTTTTACCCGTGCATCTACTTCGTCCTGGTCTATTTTACCCGCTTTAATGGCTTTCTTGATGGCTTCCACACTTCCGGCGGCAGTAGAAGGCAATATCATCAGGTCGTTGCCCGCCAGCAGGGATTGTAACGATTCCTGGCCTTTTGTATAGAATTTGGCGATGCCTTTCATTTCGAGAGCGTCGGTAACGATCAGTCCTTTATAGCCCAGTTCATTTTTAAGCAGTTTTGTAACCGCATTGTAAGAAATGGAGGTGGGTGTATTCGGTTTCTTATCAATAGCGGGTATATATAGGTGTGCAATCATGATGGATCCTACACCGGCAGCGATGGCTTCCCGGAAAGGATATAGCTCGAGAGAGTCCAGCTGTGCCCTTGTTTTATTGATGGTGGGCAGGTCGAGATGGGAATCTACATTGGTGTCGCCATGTCCGGGGAAATGCTTGGCGCAGGCCATCACGCCGGCATCCTGCATACCACGGATGGTAGCTACGCCCATACGGGCTACGGTATATTTATTTTCACCAAAGGAGCGGTCGTTGATCACGGGGTTAGCTGGATTGTTGTTCACATCCATGTCTGGCGCGAAGTCGAGATGTATGCCCAGCCGCTTACATTGTTCCCCCATGATCTTTCCGGCATCATAGGCCAGTGTAGTATCCTGTACCGCGCCTATCATCATATTGCGGGGCAGGGAGATGACGCTATCGAGGCGCATGCCGAGGCCCCATTCACCGTCAATGGCCACCAGCAGCGGTACTTTGGAAATAGACTGATAGTAGTTGGTGAGGTTGGCTTGTCTTACCGGGCCTCCCTGGAAGAAGATCAATCCGCCTACTTTATTATCCTGGATATCTTTTACAACGGCGTCAATATGGTCCTGGCCCAGGTTGGAATGTGCCCGGATCATGATCAGCTGGGCGATACGTTCTTCCGGAGTGAGTGATTGAAATACGCTGTCTGCCCATTGTGTTGCGCGGTCCTGCGGAGGGGTAACTACTCTTGTGGTTTCCTTTTTATGTTTCTTCTTGTCTTTAAATATATGGGGCGCAGAAATAGCGCTCCCGGTCATTAATAAACCCGTAAGTCCTGCAACCAATAATACTTTACTCATGTCATAAACTTACAAATATTCAGGCGTAAAACATGGGCAGTAGGGCTGAATATCAAAGAATTACTAATAATGATCATATGATTTTGTTAGATAGGAAGGATTTCATTAAATTAGAATACCCTATTGAAGATAATTTAGATATTCTGGTTAAAAATTAAAATATGTTTACTATTTTGTCAGAATATTTACATTTAGTTCAATCAATTGTAATTTTAATTACCAATACATTCAACTGTTTCTTATATTTGCAGCCTTGCGAGTAAAGTAGATTTTAATAAAACATGGTCAATCTCATTTTATTTGGCCCTCCCGGTAGCGGCAAGGGTACACAAAGTGCTAATATTATCCAGAAGTATGGACTTATTCATCTGTCTACCGGCGATTTACTTCGCAGCGAGATTGGTAATAAAACTCCGTTAGGGCTGGAGGCCAAGAAATTCATGGACCAGGGCCTGTTGGTACCTGATGAAGTGGTGATTGGCATGATCAGTTCCAAACTGGAAGCTAACCCGGAAGCTCGTGGCTTCATTTTCGATGGTTTCCCACGTACTACTGCCCAGGCAGAAGCACTGGATAAACTGCTGGCATTGAAGAAAACGGCTATCTCCGTGGTATTATCCCTCGAAGTACCGGAAGATGAGCTGATTAAGCGCTTACTGAATCGTGGTTTAACTTCCGGTCGTAGCGACGATGCTTCTGAAGAAGTAGTAAAAGCACGTATCGTGGAATACCACAACAAAACCGCTCCAGTGGCTGATCACTACGCCAAATTTGGTAAATTCAAGAAGGTGAAAGGCGACGGCACAGAAGAGGAGGTCTTCGAATTGCTGTCAAAGGAGTTGGATGAACTGG
This sequence comes from Chitinophaga eiseniae, assembly GCF_012641265.1. Taxonomy (GTDB): domain Bacteria; phylum Bacteroidota; class Bacteroidia; order Chitinophagales; family Chitinophagaceae; genus Chitinophaga; species Chitinophaga eiseniae_A. The sequence goes on from NZ_JABAHZ010000002.1 coordinate 462,481, forward strand.
TAGGAGAAAGAGTGTAGTCATTGACGGGCAACCGCGCTCACAGCGACTTTTAGTATTTTTATTATACAACGCAAAGATTGTAGGTATGGCTCTTGGCGCCAGGTAGCGCTAATTAGCTTAAACTTCACGATCTTTGCGTTTTATTTTTTGCCTGCTGTGAAGAAACAGCAGTATTTAAAATTCAAGCATAGTGGAAAAAGCGAACTTCGTAGATTATATCCGTGTATTTTGTAAATCCGGGAAAGGTGGCGCGGGTAGTATGCACTTTATGCGTACTAAATTTAATGCGCAGGCTGGCCCTGATGGTGGCGACGGCGGCAGAGGCGGACACGTTATCCTGAGAGGCAACTCCCAGCTGTGGACCCTCCTTCACCTGCGCTGGCATAAAAACCTGCTCGCGGAAGATGGAGAAAATGGCAGTGGCGACAACTGCACCGGACGTTTTGGAAAGGATATCGTTATCGAAGTACCACTGGGCACCCAGGCTAAAGATGAGGAAACCGGCGAAGTAGAAGCGGAAATTCTCCATCATGGCCAGGAAATTATCTGGATTCCAGGTGGACAAGGAGGAAGAGGCAATGCCTACTTTAAATCTGCCACCAACCAAACACCAGAATACGCCCAACCAGGCATGCCTGGCCAGGAAGGCTGGAAAATTGTAGAACTCAAAGTTTTGGCCGATGTAGGACTGGTAGGATTCCCCAATGCCGGCAAATCCACCCTCCTGTCTACCATTACTGCTGCCAAGCCCAAAGTAGCCGATTATGCGTTTACCACCCTCACCCCCCAATTGGGAATGGTAGCCTACCGTGACAACAAATCCTTCTGTATCGCCGATTTACCCGGTATTATTGAAGGCGCCCACGAAGGAAAAGGATTAGGACATCGATTTTTAAGACATATTGAGAGAAACGCCGTATTATTATTCCTTATTCCAGCAGATAGCGCAGATCACCGCAAAGACTTTGAGGTGCTCGTGAATGAGCTGGAACAGTATAATCCCGAATTGCTGGATAAACAGTTCCTGTTAGCCATCAGTAAAAGCGATATGCTGGATGATGAGCTCAAAACCGCTATATCAGCGGAATTACCGGAAGATGTGCCACACGTATTTATCTCTTCTGTTACCAACCAGGGCCTCAGTGAGTTAAAAGACATACTGTGGGAAGCCCTTAACAGGAAAGTAGATACCAGCGCCGGTATAGAAGACACAGAATAACTGGCTCCGGACATACGGGGAGAAACAAACTCAAATGCAGATGTTCGTTACAGTATCCCGTATACCATGAAAACAATTTTTTTGATGGCAGCAGCATCCCTGATGTTGTTGCCGGCATGCCAACACACCGCTATACCAGAAAAGGAAAAAACAGTGCAAATCGATACGATGCAACTGATTGCTCCGCCGGCGCCATCTGAACAGGTGGCGTCCAACGAAGTAAGCGTTGTAAGTCGCGATACCACCACCTACATCCGTTTCGGAAATTGTTATTTTTCATTGGACTGGATTAAACCAGATGCCGGGCGAAATGACTTTGAGCGTCATCCCGATAGCCTTTTTTTCTTGCTGGCGCCCTCCCACAGCATCGAAGGGCAAATGCTGGCCGTTACCACCGGCGAAACCCAGCGGATACAGGTTTCACAGCGATACGAAACCAGCGTGGTAATTGGCGATGAGCCACTCCGCGACTGGAAACATTACCGATCCCCCTGGGAAAGCCTGCCGGCAGAAGCCAGCAATTTCTTCATCTGCAAAAAATACCGCACTGACGAAAGTAGCCGGTTCCCTTCTGTAAGCCTGTCTTTATTCCAACGATATGTAAGGCAACACGCTTCCCCTTCCGCCTATGCCAGGGTAGCACGGCTCACCCACTTTCCGCAGCCTCCGGCCCGCATTGCCATCAGCCGGTACTATATCCGGCTCAATGGCCTGCAAAGGCATATGTCGGACGAAATCAACAAACTGTTGGTCATCGATGTATCGTTTAAAAAATGATACGCCCTTCATTCATTATATTTACACAAAAAAACCTGTGAAACTTTTAACCAGTTACCTCATTATTGTACTGTTGCTATTGCATGCCTGTAAACCCGGCGCCACTACAGCAACCGATACTGCCGTAAAAACGGATAACGATACTTCGTTGAACCGCCTGGTAAGCACCTACACCGGCGATTTTGGCAATAGTCCCATTTATATCACACTCAACTTTTTCAATGGAAAATTAGTAGGTGGCTATAATACACATAAAGGCCTGCGCCGCAACCTCCAGGGCGAACTGAAAAAAGACAACGACAACTGGATTGTTACCCTGAACGAACCTGGCGATCACCCCTTTGATGGTAAGTTCGCTATTACCTTCGATCACCTCTTCAATAATGCCAAAGGCACCTGGACACCCGTCAACGATAAATCAGCAAAAGAAAAATCTTTCACGCTCAAAAGAAGCGGGGAACCGGACAATAATGGCTACAGCCTGTCTGGCAACACTTTTAATGCCGTGTTGATAGGCATGCAGGGCGGAGGCAGCGATCTCACCTTTAGCCAGGATGGTAGCTGCATATTACAGTACTACGAAAAAATCAACGACTCTACTTTCGCCAAACAGATGATCAAAGTAAGAGGTACCTATCAAAAAGTAAATGACAGCACTTTCCAGATTTCCTGGGAACAGAATACCATATTTAAAGAACGTACTACCCCTGCCATCGTTTTAAGAAACAGAAACGGAGAAGGAGATGACCCACAGGTATATGATTATGGCATAAGGATCGATACGCTGGAGTTTGTGCAGGGACCATAATTAATTATGCAAACATTATTCAGGAAAGCGGGATGGTTACTAACGGCCATGGTTATACTTTACGGGACATGGCTGATGCTCCTGTTAACCATCCCCTATGCTGCATTTGAAAAATATACCGACTTCCTGATCACCAAACAACGGGTATACCCCATCCGTCATTGGCGCATCAGCTTTTATGTCCACGTTTTTGTCAGCATTACCGTATTACTTACCGGCCTGGCGCAGTTCAGCAAATACCTGCTGGATAGATTCCCCCGCCTGCATCATTTCAGTGGAAAAATTTACGTGATGGTAGTGATAGCCCTCAGCGGTCCCACAGGGCTGGTAATGGGTTGGTACGCGAACGGCGGCAAATATGCACGCATCAGCTTTGTACTACTCGCTATCCTTTGGATAGTGTTTACCATCATGGGCTGGATACGGGCCGTACAACGCCGCTGGCCGGAACATCTTACCTGGATGCTGAGAAGTTATGCACTCACCTTGTCGGCACTTACCCTACGCTTATATACCCTGTTACTGGGATTAATGCACATGCCACTACGGCCGGTAACAGCCTATATTACGGTTTCCTGGCTAAGCTGGACCCTCAATTTACTGGTGGCAGAATTTGTTATCAAGCGGATGTTGATGAAAAAGATGGGAATAACTGCGGCCTCCCGGAAAGAAACGCCGCAGTTGAGTAAGTTGAACTAGCGTTTGAGCGCCAGCTGTTGGGTCTTTGGAGCAAAGTGACCATCTTCAGTAATGTGGTAGCTGGCCTTCTTTATTTCGGTCCTGGATTTTTCGGGGTTGTTGATAAATCCTTCTTTTGCAGGGTCCTTCTCGTATTCTACTTTATAATCTGTTAATTCAAAATCAGTATTTGACGCAATGGTCGCCACCCTGTATGGCGCATCGAAGTTAGGCTGCCCTGCTACCAGTAACTTATCAATAAGTTTCCCGCTGTTATCATAGCTCGCCATAAAATAGTAGGCATGATTGGCATCTTCTGTACTTCCTTCTTCAGAAACTTCATCGTTTACGGCGTATATCAATGTTTTGAAGGCATCTACCTTTTTCACCGTACCTACATAAAAGAAGGAGCTGCCCACATCTCTTGAAAACTTGGAGTCGCGCATTTCTGCCACGTACAATTCAAAATCGTAAGAAATGAAATTTTTGCCCAGTTCCTTTGCGTAAGCTTTATCGATGGTGAGCGGTATAGGCAGTTGTTTGAATTGTTTTGCAAAAAGATTCCATTCCAGCTTACCCGGCTCTCCGCTGCCACTAAAGGCGGTGAGTATTTGCGATTGTGCGCTGTAATCCTCTTCCCGGAAATATTTCAGGTCAGGATCTTTCATCGCATTGTTCATATTATTATAGCCAAATTCAATAGCGGCTATCAGGTAATAACGGCAGGAATCAGTTTTTTTAGACAGCGAGTAAGCGCAGGCTTTATTATACAGCAATTTTGATATTGGCTTATAATCAAGCAGTTCTGCCATATTAAAAGCTTGTATAGCTTCTGCCAGCTGGTGAGTTTCCATCAGGGCATTTCCCAGCTCATAATAAGTTTTGGCTTGTGGCTGCAGGAGAATAGATTTGGTAAACTTATCTATACTGCCGGCGGCATTCTTCTTATTCCTGAATTCATCGATGGCCTTGAGAAATTCCTTCTCAGCCGCGTTATTCTTCTCGGGAGAATTGGCCGCCACCCATTTAGCCGAGTCGGCGTTATAAAGCATTGCCAAACTGAGTTTAGCCGTTTGATCCGTTTTCTTTCCCGCATTACCACAGGAGGCTAACAGTGCACTTAAGGCAAGCAATGATGCTATTCGCATAAGATAGGATTTGTATCATAAAGATAGGAAACAAACAACGGTATTTTAACCACGGGAAACGAAAAAACCGGCAATACAGACGTATCGCCGGTTTAAGTTATTGGCTGTAATTTCACTAACTCTTACCTAGGCCAGTGCTTCCTGTGGCTGAAACAACATGGCGGTACACAAACAGTTCCTATAATTTTTCGCCACCAGTATCGGGTAGTTTACGCAGCTTTTACATCCTTCCCAAAAAAGCGGTTCCTGGGGCAGCTGATCGTACGTAACCGGTTCAAAACCAAGTCGTGAATTCATTTTCATGACTGCCAGGCCGGTGGTGATGCTGAATATTTTTGCAGCAGGGTACATGACTCTGCTCAACTCGAATATTTTCCGTTTAATGGCCGCCGCTACTTTCAGTCCGCGGAAAGCCGGCGCTACAATTAATCCGCTGTTGGATACAAAACGGCCCTCTTCCCAGGGTTGTATATAGGAAAATCCTGCCCATATACCATCTGCTGTAAAAGCAATGACTGCCTTCCCTTCCAAGATTTTCTTCCTGATAATCGCAGGATCTCTTTTGGCGATACCGGTACCCCTTGCCAGGGCGGATGCCTCCATTTCTGCCACAATAGGCAGGGCAAAATCAACGTCTATGGCTGTAGCCAAACGGACGACAATTTCTTCATCTGTTTCCATTATCTGTAAGTTGATATTGAATGTAAAGAGGATAGAGTACTTCAGGGATCAGGGAATACATCCGGATTTTACTGGCTGCATCTGCAAGCGGTACCCTGCAAACTACCGGTATAAACACCCGGGTGATAGCCTCCCTGACTACCCCGTTGCCCCGTTCGTATAACTTGCCGGCCAACTTCATACATTTATCTGCTACGGGAAAATTTTGCTCCCGCAACTGTTGATCTGTGTATTCACTCAGACAGCTAACTGTATTGTATATATGAAACCCCGCCGGGAACTGGTGTAATGCCTTTCTCAACGCCGGGATGGTATCTTCAATACAAGCTGGTACTTCATATTGATTAATCATATACATTGTTTCCTACCATATGCCAAACGTTATTCCATATTCTTCATATGGAATGTTAAAACTTAGCAGGGACAAGGGTTTGCAAAGGAAACGTTAAATCCGGCGCCTCCATTAAACCTTTCAAAGTCTTCCGTTTTTGCACGGTATTTTCAGAAACGGTAGTCTTATTACAGGGGTCTATAAACGAAAAGCGGGTATACCCTCGATGAGTATACCCGCATTGTAATGCGATGAATAATATTATGCTGCTGGTGCAGGCACCGCTTCAGGCGCCCGTACCGGGGTTTTCGCACTCTTTTTCTTCTTCCGGGTCCGGTTAATCCACATAATAGTCCCGGTAGTGGGAAAGGTAACACCCAGCAGGGCGATGATCAATGCAAATATTTTAGAGGCGGTGCCGAAAATGGCGCCGGTATGCAAAGGCTTGATGGTACTGCGTACTTTCTGTCCGAGGTTGCGCTGGGCAAAAGTTTCAGATTTCAATACTTTCCCGTTGAACTGGTCGAGGTAATAGGTAGTAGTAGCCGCTTCATTGAGCGTATGGGCTGGCAATAAGCTCACCATAAAGGCGGCGGTACTGTCTTTCGGCGCACTGAGGGCATAAAAAACGGCGTCGGGAGCGGTTTGTTGCACGCTGGCTAATGCCGCTTCATAAGTAATGCTTTTACTGTTAATGATCTCCGCGGGGGCTGATAACGGAGCAGCCCCCGGTTTAGGAGAAGTACGCAATACGGCATAAAGGCCGTTGCTAAACCATTCATACGACCATATTAAGCCGGTAAAGGCACATACAAACAGGAAAATAGCAGCGTAGAAGCCTAATACAATGTGTAGATCGTGATTGAGACGTTTCCAGCCACCATCCCATTTTACCTTGATCCGTTGTTTGAGGATATTCCTGGTTTTGGGCCACCACAGGATAATACCGGTGATGAGGATAAAAACGAATATCAATGTACTGGCGCCAGTAATTGCTTTCCCGGTATCACCCGCCAGCAACCAGCGGTGCAGGGAAAATATCTTATAGTAAAACGTTTTTGAGTAGCTGTATAATTCAACCACCTTACCAGTGTAGGGGTTTACAAAAGCGGTGCGTCCTTTTTCTTTTTTGGGAGCTTTTTCGCCTTTGCCCATCGGGGAGGCATTTTCCCGGGGACCTTTCTTCTCGCCGGCAACTTCCGGCTTGCCGTCTTTCTTCCCTCCTTTCCTGCCTTCATCCAGGGTTACCTGTATGGTACGGGCGGGGTCTGCAAATATCTGCATACGGGATATGCCTGCGCCGGGCACCTGCTCCTTTACCAATGCCGCTACTTTATCGAGCGATAAACGTTCTCCGGCAGGAGTAACGTAGTAACGGTCATGGTTAAACGCTTCTGTCAGTTCTTTTTCAAAAACCAGTAACGCGCCGGTTAAACAGCTGACGGTAATGACCAGTCCTGCAGTAAGGCCCAGGTATAAGTGAATTCGCCGGAAGAAAATTTTCATGTTATGTTGATCGTAGCTGCAAAGGAACTACGCGCGCGGGGTATTGTGCTATCGGATCGGGAAAAAGATTTATCCAAAACGGAAAATTTACCCCTTTAATTCTATCTATATAGCAATCAACCACATACACATCTCTATAAACACAAAAAAGCGTAAGAACACTTGAAGTATTCCTACGCCTTTCAGTATAAAAAATTTATTACATCAAACCACCCAGCATACCACCGGCGGCATTTTTCATTTCAGCTTCCCAGGCAGCCTCACCATCTTTCAATGCACGGTTTAACGCAGATAGCAACAGGTCTTCCATTTCCTCCTTGTTTTCGGGGGTCAGGAGATGGGCAGCAATATCAATTGTTTTTACCTGGCGGTTACCGTCAATGGTTACTTTTACCGCGCCATTTCCGGCCTCGCCGGATAAGGTTACTGTAGCCAAACGCTCTTTTCCTTCCGCCATTTTTTGCTTGATCTGCGTCAGCTTTCCAAATAAATCACCAAACATGTTTCGTGTGTTTTAAGAACGGCAAATATAAGCGTTCCGGTTGCTGTAATGAAATTTAAGCAGCAATATCCGCTGCCAATCCCCCTTTCATACAGAATAATATTATCATTAATGATTATACGAAACAGTAGAGTTAACTATTGCGTATCTTACCTCCGCGTAAAAGTTATTAATAGCAATAATGGAAACAAAAGTTTGTATCATAGGTGCGGGCCCAGGCGGCGCTACCGCTGCATTGCAATTAGCTCAACTCGGTATTGAATGTATAGTGGTGGACAAGGCGGTATTCCCAAGGGATAAAGTATGTGGAGATGGATTAAGTGGTAAAGTGCTGACCTTATTGGAACGTATTGATAAGGGTATCGGCGAACGCCTCCAACAAGCCTTATTTAAAAAAGATAGCTGGGGAGTTACTTTTGTAGCCCCCAACCGGATCGGGATAGATATCCCCTACCGACTCAATTACCAGGAGGATAAAAGTGATCCCCGCGGTTTTGTTTGTAAACGCATCGACTTCGATAATTTCCTGGTAGATGAACTGAAACGCCGCCCTGAAATCCGTTTATTCGAAGGGGTTAGTATCGATAAATACGAGCTGAAGCCAGATAGCTACTACCTGTCTAACAAAGACGGATCTTTCCAGGTAAAAGCCGACCTGGTGATAGTGGCCAATGGCGCCCATTCAGCGTTTACCAAAGACGTGGCCGGCATCAAAATGGAACCGGAACACTATGTGGCCGGCATCCGCGCTTATTATAAAGGCATTACCGACTTACACACCGATGCCTTCATAGAGCTGCACTTCCTGAAAAACATGTTGCCAGGCTACCTGTGGATCTTCCCGCTTCCCAATGGCGAAGCCAATGTAGGCGTAGGTATGCTCAGCAACTCTGCCCGTAATAATAAGATAAACCTCAAACAGCTGATGCTGGACACGCTGGCTACCGACCCCGTCATGAAAGAACGCTTTAAGGATGCGGAGTTGGTAGGCACTATAGATGGATATGGTCTTCCCCTGGGTAGTAAAAAAAGAAAATTACATGGCGAACGCTATATGCTGGTAGGTGATGCTGGTTATCTCATAGATCCTTTTACCGGAGAAGGCATAGGCAATGCGCTCTATTCCGGCAGGTTCGCTGCCCAACAGGCGGCGGCTGCTATTGCTGCCAACGATTTCTCTGATACCTTCCTGAACGCCTATGATGAAAGTGTGTATCGTGTGCTGGGCCCGGAACTACAAGTAAGCACCAAGCTACAGAAACTCATTAAATATCCCTGGTTGTTCAATATTCTCATGAAAATGGGCTCCCGGAACAAGCAGCTGAAAGACCTGATGTCGTGCATGTTTCATGAGGTGGACCTCCGTAAAAAGCTGGGGCAGCCTATGTTTTACGTAAAGTTGTTATTTAACAGATAAAAGTATTTTCCTGCCGTGAAATTTCTAAGCCAATTATCTATTATCGTATTTACATCATTTGCCATGAGCGCACAGGTACCTAACAATCCCGGTCCGGTTCACCATCCGCACCTGACACTGGAAATAGCCAATAAGCTGGCAGCGTTGCCGCTGAAATGCCTGGACCTGGAATTCCCGTACAAAACGGGGGTAGTATTTACCGACAGCTCACTGCTAACGGCGCCGAAAAATTATCACCCGGCGTTTTATGGCTGCTTCGACTGGCATAGTAGTGTACACGGTCACTGGATGTTGGTACGCCTCTTAAAAATCTATCCCGACCTGGCAAAGGCTGATTACATCAGAGACAAGCTGGCGGCGCATTTATCTGCCGAAAACATAAAAATTGAACAACAGCTGTTCAGCAACCCGGAAAACAAAAGTTTTGAGCGCATCTATGGCTGGAGCTGGCTGCTGCAACTGCAAAATGAACTGCTCACCTGGAATGATCCCCTGGGTAAGTCCCTCAGTCAAAACGTGCAGCCCCTGGCCTCCCAGTTCTCCACCGCCTACATACAGTTCCTTGATAAAATTATGTACCCCATCCGGGTAGGCGAACATACCAACCTGGCCTTCGGTTTGTGCCTGGCCTGGGATTACGCCGTTACCGCCAAAGATGCTGCCCTGCAGCAGGCGATACATAATGCCGCCATCCGCTTTTATGCGGCCGACAAAAATGCGCCGGTTGCCTGGGAACCGGGAGGATACGACTTCCTGTCGCCCAGCCTGGAAGAAGCCGACCTGATGAGACGCGTGATGCCAGCTGAAGAATACCATAAATGGCTACACGCATTTTTGCCCGGACTATTCGACAACAAGATTAATATTCTACAGGTAGCCCAAGTAAAAGACCATACTGATGGCAAGCTCGTTCACCTCAATGGACTGAACCTCAGCCGCACCTGGTGTTTGCTGGCCATTGCTCCCTATACCGGCAAAAACAAAACCGCTGTTTTGGAATTAGCTCAGCAACATATGGATGCCGGCCTGCAACAGGTATTCAGCGGTAGCTACGCAGGCGAACATTGGCTGGCCTCTTTTGCAGTGTACATGCTAACTGTCGGAAAACAACCGTAATTTCATCCAGATAATCTATTACCCTGTACAAGCTATAGTTTAGTCGATCGGTATAATGTGTCAACTACTAGTATGCGCCCTATCATAACCCTGACAATGAAGCAACTATTATCAATATTATTGATACTGATCCCGTTTTTCCCTTATGCGCAAAAAGTAAACACCAGTGCCCCACCCACCTGGCTGGTACCTTATACCCCCGATCTTACCCAAAAGCCCAACGCCAAAAATATCAGCGACGGCTATTACCTGCTGCTGCTGGAAGAGCAAAGGCAGGTAGAATTGAAATCTCATTACCATCACTTCATCCGGCAAATTATTTCAGAGGCAGGTATCCAAAACGGGTCAGAAATTTCTGTCGACTATGATCCTCAATATGAAAAATTGAGTTTCCATAAAATAGTGATTCACCGCGATGGGAAAGAGATTAACCGTCTTCCCGGTGCTGCTTTTAAATTGCTCCAAAAAGAACAGGAACTGTCCAGGTTCATTTACAGCGGCACTTATACCGCTTACCTCATCCTGGAAGATGTGAGAAAAGGCGACCAGATTGAATACTCCTACTCTATTTCCGGCGACAACCCCATTTTCCAGGGGAAGCTGGACAGCCGGATTTATTTCGTGGCCTATGAGCCCATTGTTAACTATTATAAAAACCTGATTGTAAGCCCCGGCAGGCCAGTCAGATTTAAGTTATACAACAATGCTGTGGCCCCGGCACAGAAAAAATGGAATGGACTCAACGTGTATGAATGGAACAAGGTAGACATCAGGGAAGCAGATAACAGCAGCTATGTTCCGTCCTGGTATAATCCCTTCACCCGCGTACAGGTAAGCGAATATAGCTCCTGGAAAGAAGTGGCCGATTGGGGATTGAAAATCAATACAACACCTCCTCCCGGCCCTGCACTGTCCAATAAAATTGAAGCCCTTAAAAAAGCGGCTAAAGGAGATAAAGCCAGCTACCTGCTGCAGGCGCTCCGGTTTGTTCAGGACGACATCCGTTATATGGGTATTGAAATGGGAGAATACTCCCATCGCCCCAATACCCCCGACAGGGTGCTATCCCAGCGGTTTGGTGATTGTAAAGACAAGGCCCTGCTGCTCTGCACTATCCTGCAGGCAAATGGTATCACTGCTAATATGGCTTACGTAAATACCGACCTGAAAGGCACTGTCAGTGAAATGCTACCTTCTCCCAATGCATTTAATCATGTAATTGTACAGGCAATACTTAACCATAAAACGTACTGGCTGGATGGTACCATGTCTTATCAACGGGGTGGATTGTCTGACTTTTGTGAACCCAATTACCAGCAAGCCCTGGTCATCACAGATACAACTACGCAACTCAGCGCCATCCCGCTTACCACCCGGGGACACATTACCGTGCGGGAAACCTTTCAGCTGCCAGACAGTGAAAATAAAGATGGACAACTCGATGTGACGACCACCTATCAACGGGATGAAGCCGATGCTCAACGAGCTGACCTCGCTGGCACCAGCATGAAGGATAAAGAAAAATCGTATCTCAACTATTACAAAAAGTTATATGGAGATGTGATCATTAAAGACTCCATTACCGTGCAGGACAGCGCCACCAGCAATACCATACGCGTCAGGGAAAGCTACCAGGTGCGCCACCCCTGGAAGAAAGACAGCAGTAGCAATAAACTGCTGTTTAGCGCCAACGCCCAATCTCTGTATGATATATTATCCTATATCACTGATACACAGCGCAAAGTACCGGTTAGTCTTCGCTATCCGTACGACCTCGACTACCAGATTGTTATGCACACGCCTGTTGAATGGTCATTAGACCAGGATCCTGTGCATATCGCCAATGAATACTATCAATTTGACTATACCGCAGAAAAAAATGAACAGCTGATTACCTTATCCTACCGTTTTAAAACTCTTAGTAATCACATTCCTGTAAAATTTATTCCCCAGTATATAAAAGACCTGAAAATCATTAATGAAACCAGTTCCCTGGATCTTACCTGGAAACCAGATTTTACCCCGGCGCCTCACCCGGGTGTACCGGGCAACTGGCTTGCCATTGCGCTGGCATTGATATTTGCGGTAATATTTTCCCTGCTGGCGTATGTGGCATACCGTTATTCCATTTTACCCCGCCGGCAACAGGCGGAACCTGTTCCCATTGGAGGCGGACTTGCCCTCCTGGCTATAGGACTGCTTTTCACACCTATGGGAGAATTAATGAGCCTCTGTAAAATGCCGGTATTCAATTACCAGTACTGGATAACTATCACCAGCCGGAAAGACCTGGGAAACATTACCCTGGTGGAGCTTTTCCTCATCCTGGAGATGATCCTCAATGTATTCCTCCTGTGTTATAGCGTATTGCTGGCCGTGTTGTTCTTTAACAGGCGGGATACTTTTCCTTTTGCACTGGCCACCTACTATTTTATCTGTATTATTTTTATTTATGCGGATAATGCTGTGAATAAGTATTATTTCCACGAAGGTCAGCCCGGTTCCATACTTAGTCTGAACTCTATTTTATGGCCGCTGTTGCGCATGGCTATCTGGATACCCTATTTATTAATATCTGAACGGGGTAAAACTACTTTTATCCAACCTTACCAGGCTTCCAAAGAGGACGTTTAAATATTGTTGACATACTTTTTCACCGTTAGCCAGTTGACCACGTACACCAACGCCAGTACCAGCGTCATACCAGCAAAAACAAGTACTCCCGGCCATGGGCTGATCAACATCTGGTGCGCAGCCAGTATAGTGGCAGTCCAGTATTGCAATACAGCCACAAGCAGTAACGACAGTAATCCTACTACGATATACAGGGGAACAAATTGTTTTAGTAAATAACGCTGCAGCTGTTGAGGCGCCGTGCCCAATATCACCAGCAGCTGGATTTCCCGCTTACAGGAGGCAATCACCAACTGAATGAACATGCTGAAAACCAACAGGGCAAAGCATAACAAGATCAGGCCAAAGAACCCTACAACAGATACAATGGTTTGTACAATCATCCTGGTTTTACTAAACTTCAGTTTATCCTGGTTGGTAGTGTAGCCGTTATCTTCCAGGAACTTTACCAGCGTTGGATTAGAAGGGTCCGGGGTTTTGATGATCACCCGGGAAGTACCCACGGCAGTGGTGGTGCCATACTTTTGGTTGGCCCAGGCCATAAAAGAGGCGGGCACCAGGAAAGAAGAGATCCGGTCTGAAAATCCCACTACATGTCCCATATACTGGTCTGATACCTGGTTATTGGAAATATTTACCTGCAAAGGCAGCGCTTTCACCGTTTCCTGGGATATCTGCGGGAGGTCCTGGCTAAGGGAAAAACCGAAATTATAGAGGTTCAAAAAATCGTTGGGCAGAATAATAGGAATCGTTCTATCTCCCTCATTCCATTTCCAGTCTTCGTTTTTCACATCCAGGAAACTATCAGGCACTGCTTCAAAAAACATATCGGTAGCAAAGTGTAAGTCGCCCGGCGCCTGAATCACTACTTTATACTGGCTGGAAGTTACTAACCCAAAAGCCTGTACGAATGGTTGCTTCCGGATATTGGCAATTTCTTCAGGGGTAAAAATGCTCTTGGCCGATTGTCCCATCATGGCATTGGTGATGGTTTTATTGATAACAAGGAAATCGGCTGTTTCGTTTTGGTTTTTGCTGCTGTACAGGAGCTGGCTGAAATTTGTATGGGCTTGTATCGCTATCAGGATCAACAACATAGCGATGCCCAGACCCACAGCTGCCATTAAAAACCGGGTTTTACCCACTCCCGTTTGGATGATCTTCTTAAGTAAATCGAAAAAAGGACGCATGAAACAACATTAAAGATGGTAATGCACATCGTAGGCGAAGTGCTGGTCATTATCCAGGTCGGTTAAAATGAATCCCGCGTTACGGGCTTTGCATTCTTCTGCAATGAGGGCGGCAGCCCGTTGTGTATTCTCTTCATCGAGATGACTGAAAGGTTCATCCATCAGCAGCCACTGAAAGGGCTGTACCAGCGCCCGGATGATGGCAATCCGCTGCCGTTCGCCATAGGAAAGCGTTCTACCGCTTTGCTCCAGTATATGCGATACATTGAGGCGGGCAGCCATATCGGCTATTTTTTCAGGTGGATAATACGGTTTCCCCTGCATCACATTCTTGAGTACTATGTTTTCGCGGGCGGTAAGCTGTTCAAACAACCGCAGGTCCTGGAAAATCACGCTTACCTCCTGTTGCCGCATGCTGGCTATATCATTTTTGCTGTAGGAAGGCCATGGTTGACCATTTACCGCTACCTGACCGGTGTAATCGTAGCGGATATGATAGAGGTAATGAATCAAAGTGGTTTTGCCGGTACCGGAGGGTGCTTTTATTTTCACAAAACTACCTTGCTGAAAAGTGACCTCCCTGTTCCAGATGTCCGACGACCGTTGCTGGAGTTTGTCCTGCAATGGAATGGGCATGAGGTGATTGAGCTGAATCTGCATAGTGGCATTACTGTTAACGGTAGCGAATATAACTTATAAATTTCACGCAGGCGTGTAAGAAGTAAGGGCGCAGAGGATCGATTCCCCTGCGCCCCTTATAGCTTTATACGTTGATTATCAGTTAGGAGAAACAGCAGTAGCCGTGTCTACCGGTGCGGCAAACAGGCTGTCTTCGTATGCTTTTTCTTTCGCTTTCTTTTCCTTCATTACTTTGGCTACTTCTGTACCCAGGTTTACCAGTTGCACGAGGCTGTTCTGGTCTTTGTTTTTGAAGGTCAATACCGCTTCGGTGTGTTGTACATCGCCGCCATCAGCTTTGCTTACTACAGTAAAGTCTTTCAGCAATGCTTTGGATTTCTGCAATACTGTTTTTTCATCGCCTTCGGCCTTGTCTTCGGGAATGATACTGATTACTTTTTCCAGGTCTACGTAACCACCCAGCATGCTTCCTTTCACTTTACTTTCTACGCCTTCTGGCAGTTTTACACTGCCTTTGCCGCCGAGGTATTGTTGTAATACTACGCTATCGGAGCCTACTGTCACAAATTTTTCGGTGATAGATACCGGTGGCATGGTGGCAGCGGCCATGGGGTTAGCAATCACGTAGTGGTCGCCTTCACGGGTAAATACTTCTTTCAGCATAGGGGAAGTCATTACCTTATTGAAAGCATCTTTATTCCCTACTTTAAGGCTAAAGATCCATTTGGCAGAAGGTTTTTCTACGAATTCGCCGGGCATGTATTCAGATTCTTTCTTGGTGATAGCCAGGTCAGAAGCTACGTATACCAGTTGTCCTTCAAAAGCATTCAGGATATCGTCCATGCTCAGGCCGGATTTACCGGAGATGGCCATATTTACCACGCCGTCCATACCGGTAGCTTTAATGATTTCACCGATCATGCGGAAATCAAAGGCATAAGAGATAAACCCGGTAATGCTTTCGGCAGGATATTTCTTCAGCATATCCAGGTCAATTTCTTTCTTACCATATTTTTTGTAGATGCCTGCAATTTCCTTACCCATGAAGGTATTGCCATTAAACAGGATCTTACCGTTTTCGAAGTTAACGGTACCGGTGTAATAGGTGCCTTCCATCAGCTTTTTCACGTTGGCCGGAATCATGGTGAACTGGCCGCTGTTGTAGATGGCTTCAGGATTTACGAATACGCCGGCATCTGCATTTTCTTTCAGCAGCTTAGCAAATGGCTCGATAGAACCGGCAGATTCTTCCTTTTTCAGGTGGAAAAGGTGATCTACTTCGGCTACCCAGTTTTTGATAGTAGCATCGTCATCAGTAGCTCTGAGAGCGGCTGGAACTGCTACAGCGCTGTCAACTATTGGTTGATCTCCATTGGGAGAAGACTGATTGGAGCCTCCCGGGGCGTACTGCTCCAGGTTGTTTGGGTCTATAGCGCTGATATAAATAACGGCCGATTTATTCCAGCCGATTACAGCGTGCTGCTTGGTTTCCCAGATATATTTGAAATCATTTTGTGTTTTCAGAGAGAAGTCAGCGACATTTTTTTTGAGATAGGCCTCAAATTTGTCGGCATCTTTCAGGCTGGCGGTAAGTGCCACATATGATTTTTTCTCAGCGGCCTGTCCCTGGAATACGATAGAAGCGAAGAAGTGGCTTTGGAGGTCAATACCGGAATTTTCGGCATCTTTCCAGGCTTTCATTACTTCATTGGCAGTGTCTTTGGTGTCGGCAGCGGCAAACAGCTTATCCATAGTGATCCCATTGGTCACCAGTTTGGTAGTCAGTTGTTTGGCATTGAGGTCAATCACCACACCGGCTGTCTTGGGAATGTACCGGCTCTCTTCGGGGTTTTTGGAGCAGGACGACAGGATAACCGCTGCGGCTACAGCGGTTAACAAAACTTTGGAAATTGTTCTTTTCATAAAAGATATAAAAATTAAGAGTTGATTCGGAGCAACAACGGTTGCTAACAATACACTACCACCATCGTGGTATTTCATTCGTGCAAAAGTACGTATATTTTTGTAGCACATATGTCTGATTTTTCCCTTTCGACGTACAATAATTCAATACTGTTTAAGTTTATACCTTTGCTACTAACTATGAAACTATTACTAAATACCATAGAAAAACCATTATGTTCCTGATCATGCTGCAATACATACGGCCAGTAGCCGCTATAGAGCACTATATGGAGGCGCACACAGCGTTCCTTCAAAAGCATTACGACAGCGGTCGTTTTATTCTGTCTGGCCGAAGAAAACCTAAATCCGGCGCCGTTATTCTCTGTAATGCGTCCAGTCGCAAAGAGGTAGAGGAAATTATGAGTGAAGATCCGCTCGAAAAATACCAGCTGGCCCTTTACGAGATTATTGAGTTTGAGCCGACGAAGTACGCCAACACCCTTGGAAAATAGTTTCCGCTTTCTTTTTGACTGCCAACTGCTTACGCTTCTTTATTCCGGATAATTACTGCATAAAGTAAATGACCTTCGTCAGCCATTTGCTACTATCCTTTTCCTTGCCCGGATCTGTTACATACATCTCTATTGTGGGTGGAACAATTTTTCTGCCTTTATCAGTAATGAACTTTTGAATAGCCACATGTGCATTGGCTATTTTGCTATACGGTCCGTAATAATCTGCATAGGCTGCCTGTGCAGCGGGTAGGGTAATAATTTCATAGCCATTACCGGGTTTACTGCCTTCCGGTACGGGAATCGCAGCGGCCATATCGGTCTGGTGCAGCTTTTTGTCCCAGGTAAAGAAAATGCCACAGGGTACTCCCGGCTGCAAATTAGCGGCAGTGGTAGCATTGTAGATTGTTTCCAGGTTTTGGTGATAGTAGTCGGTAATCCTGCTCATCGGGATGGTTTTCCTAACGGCAGCATAGGTAGTGGCCGGGAAATTCATTTCCTTTACGGTTACATCGATGCCGTTAGGGGTGCCGGGGCCCTTGACCTCGGCCTCCGCCATGCTTTTCAGGTGTTGCAACCCCTGGTCAAAATCCTTCTCCAGCGCGCCTTTCATGAAAAGCGACATCACATTTTGGGGCCGGTCGTAATGCGTATCGAACCCCCAAATCACCTTGGTTTTTCCGGCGGCTTCAGACAATTGGAAGTATACATCTGACTCCGACTTAAAAGGACTCGTAAAGGTAAGTTTCTGGGTTACCGCCTTATAAGGTTCTAAAGACAGGTGTTGTAATCTTCCTTCTCCTATTCTTTTCCCTGACCAGGAATCGGTGGCGCCTACCGTGCCATCATCACCACTGATGGTGTATTTGGCGGTAGAGTCCATCTGTCTCCAGGCGCTCCATTCGTTAAACTTTTCGAATCTGACAATATCATTCCATACAACGCCCGCAGGAGCATTGATTTCAACGCTGCGCTCCACATGCATCACAGTGGGTGCAAAAAGGATCAACACAATAGCAATAAACAGGATGAGTCCTATAATCCAGGCGAGTGTTTTAAGTACTTTCATGACTGTCGGGGGTTGATGATAATAAAAATACGTCTTTTTATTGTCAACCGGCAGCTCACGTTGGCATCAGGCAGAAGAATGCAGGTTACTCTAATTCATTATTGCTGGCTTTGTTTTGCTCGTACCGCTCATTCGCTTCCTGTGCTTTTTCAAAGTCCAGGATCACGGAGTTAATACAATAGCGGAGACCTGTGGGCGGCGGCCCATCATCGAATACATGCCCCAGGTGCGATTGACAACGACCGCATAAAACCTCCGTCCGGTGCATGCCATGGGTATTATCCGGGGCATAAATAACGCTTGTTTTAGTAAGCGGCTGAAAGAAACTCGGCCATCCGCAGGTACTATCAAATTTGGCATCAGATACGAATAAAGGATTTCCGCAGGCAGCACAATAATAGGTCCCATTTTCTTTATTATTCCAGTACTTTCCGGTAAAAGCCCATTCCGTTCCTTTTTCCCTGGCAATGTGATACACCTCTTGTGGCAATAGTTCCCTCCATTGTTCGTCCGTCAGATTAACTTTAGTGGCATCTGTATGGGAGTAAACCTCTCCCTTCTTTTTTCCGTCTTCCATTGATTTCTATTTTTCGCCGTTACTTGGGCAGGCACAGTTCGTACCCCTGATAGAGATATTCAAAATTATTAGTTTCCATAGGTACATATGTAAAGTTTTGATTCGTTAACTTCTCATTAACACTAGCGTTGCGATTGTTGTTAGTCTGTTGCTTCGTCTTTTTTCACCTACTTAAAGTACGTATGAATATGCATAATGGATTGTTATTTCCTGCAAATCAAGGGCGTATTTCACAAAACAGTGGGTTTTTTGTTTAAAACTGTCTGATAATCACCGACGAGCAACTGCACAGAAATTGTTAACTTTACAGCAAAAGGCTAGTAAGTGGCGGATATCATCAATTTATTACCAGACAATATAGCGAACCAGATAGCTGCAGGAGAAGTGATACAAAGACCGGCATCAGCGGTAAAAGAATTACTGGAAAACGCAGTGGACGCAGGAGCTACCGAGATTCAGCTGATCATAAAAGATGCAGGCAAAGAGTTAGTGCAGGTAATTGATAACGGTGGCGGTATGAGCGAAACAGATGCCCGTATGTGCTTTGAACGCCATGCTACCTCAAAAATACAATCCATCGATGATCTGTTCCAGATCACTACCATGGGATTCCGGGGTGAAGCCCTCGCTTCTATTGCCGCCGTATCCCAGGTAGAGCTCAAAACCCGTAAACGGGGCTCTGAGGTAGGTACCTACGTGGAAATAGACAATAGCTTCGTGCAAAAGCAGGAACCCTGTCAAACGGCAGAAGGAACCAGCATTGCCATGAAAAACCTGTTCTTTAACGTACCCGCCCGCCGGAACTTCCTCAAAAGCAACGCGGCGGAAATGAGACATATTGTAGATGAATTTATCCGGGTAGCCATGGCTTTCCCACAACTGCAATTCTCCCTCACCAGCAATAATCAACAGCTGTTCCACCTCGAGAAAGGATCCCTTAAACAACGTATCGTTGCCATCCTGGGCCAACATTATAATGCCCGCCTGGTGAGCGTAAAGGAAACTACCGACTACATGAATGTGTACGGATTTGTAGGAAAACCCGAAACCGCTAAAAAAACCAGGGGCGACCAGTTCTTTTTCGTCAATAACCGCTTTATTAAAAGCTCCTACCTCAATCATGCAGTCATGAACGCTTTTGCCGACATTATCCCGGCAGATAGCTTCCCCCTGTATGTATTGTTTATTGATGTAAACCCGGAACATGTGGACATCAACGTACATCCCACCAAACAGGAAATCAAGTTTGATGACGAAAAACTGATGTACGCCTTTGTTCAGTCAGCCGTGAAACACTCTCTCGCCCAGTTCAGCATTACCGCTACGCTGGACTTTGACCTCGACCCCAACATCCAGGCGCTGGATGCCGTAAGCAAACCGTTTACCGCACAACAACAGCAAGAGTCGACGCAAAGTTCCCTGTATAAATCCTTTACACAGGCCAACCAGGCCCATATGATCGATAAAAGCAGCAATAGCAGTAACCTGAAACACTGGAAAGACCTGTACGAGCCAGCTGGCAACAGCGACAACTACACTACCAGCGCTTATACCGTAGAACCGGAACCAGAAACCCGGCCCGCTGTAACATATGAAAGCCAGCCTCATGCTACGGCTTCCGTTATCGATGAACGTTGGCAGGATACACCGAAAGACCAGAAAGTACCAGTACAGATACAGCAACAGTACATTTTATCTCAGATCAAATCAGGCTTTATATTAATAGACCAACAGGCGGCCCATGAAAGAATCCTGTATGAACGCTACCAGCGCGCATTAGTAGAAGCTCCCATGGCCACCCAACAAAGCCTGTTCCCGCAAACCCTGCAACTGCCTCCCGCAGATGCAGCCCTGATCAGTGAAATGCTGGGCGACCTGCAAACACTGGGCTATGACCTGGAGCCTTTTGGCAACAATACCTTTGTCGTTCGCGGTACTCCGGCCGACATCCAGAATAACAACAACCAGGCTACCATAGAGAACCTGCTGGAACAATTTAAAAACTTCAGCCACGAGCTGAAAGTCAATCCGAGAGAACAGCTCATTCGCTCTATGGCCCGTAACAATGCCATTCCCACCGGCAAAGTACTGGCCGCCCGCGAAATGCAGAATATCATCGACGAACTATTTGCCTGCAGTATGCCTAATGTGGCTCCCGGCGGCAAATTCACCTTTATATCCTTTAAACTCACTGACCTCGCCCGCATGTTCGAACGGGGGAATTGATTTGAGCAGAAAGCTGAAAGCGTAAAGCAAAAAGCTATTTAAGCGAGTAATGACGCACTTTGGTCATTCGCTTAAATAGCTTTTTGCTTTACGCTTTCAGCTTTCTGCTCCTTCCAGCAATTCATATACCTTCCTGAAACGCCGGTATTTCTGCTGATACCAATCATATAAATCCCTGTCGGGATCAAATGCTACAGCCGGAGTTGTTGCTGCGTTTACCGGCTCGGGTAATCCTAACGCCCTGGCGGCCAATATAATAGCACCCAAGGCAGAAGCATCCCGCTCCTGTCGCAGATACATCGTTTGCCCGAAAATATCCGCCATCAGCTGAATCCAGCCCGGCGAATGGGTAAAGCCCCCGCTTACCAATATTTTTTGCACCGGCCCTGCGGTTTCCTGCAATGCGGCTTTAATACTTAACAAGGCAAAGCAAATACCTTCCAACACCGCCCTGGTAAAATGTGCGGGGGTATGCTGGGGTTGTATGCCTATAAATGCCGCGGTGGCGTGGCTATTCCACATAGGTGCCCGCTCCCCCAGCAGGTAAGGCAGGCATAACAGGCCATCGGACTGGATTTTCAGGGCTTCATTCACCAACCGGTCCAGTGCTTCCGGCGGCTGTTGCAGGAAATCCCTGATCAGCCATTGTAATACCACCCCTCCATTGTTAGAGGCACCACCGGTAATATATATATGATCTGTAAGGAGATACGTAAAAAGACGGCCCTTACCATCAGTGAGGGCCTGGCTGCCGGCCATCCTCACCGCCCCACTGGTGCCAATGGTAAGCGTTGCATGCCCCGGCAACATGGCGCCGCTGCCTAATTGCGCCAGGCATCCATCGCTGCCTCCTATAACAAAAGGTGTATGGGCCGGGATGCCCAGATCCGCTGCCACTGCAGGTAAGAGCCCATTTATTACCGTGTCGGCCGGTACCGGGTCCGGCAACTGTGCCGGCCGGATGCCCGCTACCCGGAGCGCGGTATCATTCCATTGTAAAGCATGAATGTCGAATAAGCCCGTAGCGGAAGCTATAGAGTGATCGGTTACATATCTCCCAAAGAAATGATGAAAGATATATTCCTTAATACCCGGAAACATGGCCGCCTGTGCAAACAGCTCCGGTTGCTGCTCCCGTAGCCAGATCAGCTTACATAATGGCGACATGGCATGTATGGGCGTACCTGTTTGCCGGTATATCTCCTTCCCTTCCGGCGTATCGCGCAAGGCCATGGCGCAGGATTCGCTCCGGTTGTCGGCCCAGATAATAAGAGGCGTCAGTGCTTCACCGGATTGGCTTATGGCCATAATGCTATGCATGGCACTACTGAAGGCAATAGCGGTGGGCGGATAGCCCATTTCGGATACCACGGTACGGATACCGGTTTTGACGGCATCGAGTATTATTTCGGGCGATTGCTCACTATAACCGGGCTTCGGATGTTGGGTAGGATACGACTGTTGAAAAACTGCTCCAAATTTACCGTTCATCCTTAGCACAATCGATTTTGCACTGCTGGTGCCTATATCTACGCCAATAATATACGCATGATGGTCGCTCATATAAAAAACCTTCCTTTTTCCGCATTTAATTTATAGATTTAAAACCGGTGTTTCTTATAAAAAGTCTAAAATATCCACGCAAATGGCTTTCGAAATCAAAAAAAAGGGGCAGGCTTACGATGTTTGTATTGTTGGCTCGGGCGCCGGAGGAGGAATGGCAGCAAAGATTTTATCTGATGCCGGCCTGAAAGTAGCCCTCCTGGAAGCGGGTCCAAAATACGACCCCGCCGATCCTGAACAGGCCACCCAATTGAAATGGTCGTATGAATCGCCCCGCAGAGGGGCCAGTACCACCCGTCCGTTTGGCGACTTTGACGCTGCCTACGGAGGCTGGGAAATTAACGGTGAGCCTTACACGAAAAAAGACGGCACCGAATTCGACTGGTTCCGTTCCCGCATGTTAGGAGGTCGAACCAACCACTGGGGCCGCATTTCACTACGCTTTGGCCCCCGTGATTTTAAACACAAAACGTATGATGGATTAGGCGATGATTGGCCTATTACGTATGAAGAAGTAGCTCCTTATTATGACCGCGTTGATAAAATGATCGGTGTATTCGGATCTAAAGAAAATATGCCTAACGAGCCCGATGGCTTCTTCCTCCCTCCTCCCAAACCCAGGCTTCATGAGCTGATGGTAAAAAAGGCAGGCGACCGGTTGGGCATCCCCGTTATCCCGGCCCGTTTATCTATTCTTACCCGCTCTGTTAATAAAGACCGTAGCCCTTGTTTCTACTGTAGCCAGTGTAACCGGGGATGTACCGTATATGGCGACTTTTCCGCGTCTTCTGTACTGGTAAAACCAGCGATGAAAAGCGGGCATGTGGACCTGTATACCAATGCCATGGTCCGGGAAGTATTGACTGACGACAGTGGTAAAGCCACCGGCGTAGCCTATGTCGACAAAACGGATATGCAGGAATATTCCGTTAATGCCAAAGTGGTGGTACTGGCGGCCAGCGCCTGTGAATCGGCCCGCCTGCTGCTCAATTCCAAATCAGCCAAACATCCCAATGGGCTGGCCAATTCCAGTGGTGTAGTAGGTAAATACCTCCATGACTCTACCGGGTCTTCCAGGGGAGGATTCCTGCCACAACTGATGGACCGCAAACGCTATAATGAAGATGGTGTAGGCGGTATGCACATGTATGTACCCTGGTGGGCCGATAACAAAAAGCTGGACTTTCCCCGTGGCTATCACATTGAGTTTGGCGGTGGTATGCACATGCCTTCATATGGCTATGGCTTTGGCATGGAACATATGAATGGGAAATACCCTGGCCGCGACGGCAAATCAAAAGTTGCCGGCGGTTACGGCGCCTCACTGAAAGACGACTATCGCCGCTTCTATGGCGCCCACATTGGCTTTGCAGGCAGGGGCGAGTGTATTGCCCGGGAAGATAACTACTGCGAAATAGATCCGAACGTGGTAGATAAATTCGGTATCCCGGTACTCCGCTTCCATTATACGTGGAGCGACCACGAAATCAAACAGGCCAAACATATGCAGGATACCTTTGAGCAGATTATCCATGAAATGGGAGGCATCGCCAGTGGCACCAAACCCGGTGCAGATACCAAGTATGGCCTTGAAAACCCTGGTCGTATTATCCACGAAGTAGGTACTACCCGTATGGGCGACGATCCACGTAAATCGGTGTTAAACAAATTTAACCAGGCACACGAGGTTAAAAACCTTTTCGTAGTAGATGGCGGCGCGTTTGTATCTCAGGCAGATAAAAATCCTACGTGGACCATCCTGGCCCTCTCTATGCGGGCATCTGAATATATCGTAGACCAATTGAAAAAACAGAGTATCTAATCATTTAAGCTTTTTTCATGGACAGAAGAGAATCATTGAAGGCCCTGGCATTGGGAACCCTATCAGTAGGTACCATCTTAGCGGCCACCGGATGTGAAGATAAAAAAGGCGATACAGGCCATAAAGACGAGGTGGCCAAAACGCCCGGCTATGGCCGCACAGCGGATGAAGTAAAGCGGGATAAAGCGCTGATGGAGGAGAAATTCTTCACCCCCGAGGAAATGAAAACTATCACTATCCTGGCAGATATCATCATTCCGGCCGATGAGCACTCCGGTAGCGCATCTGACGCCAAAGTGCCTGAATTCATTGAATTTATTGTAAAAGATATGCCGGAGCATCAGCTCCCCATGCGGGGAGGGCTCCGTTGGCTGGACCTCCAATGCGCCAAGCGGTACAACAAATCATTTGCAGATTGCAGCGAACAACAACGCATTGCGATAGTTGACCTGATTGCTTACCCGGAAAAAGCAGCACCGGAAAATAGCCAGGGCGTTGCCTTTTTTAACAGGATGCGGAACCTTACCGCCACCGGATTTTTCACCAGTAAAATAGGCATCAAAGACCTGAATTACGTAGGCAACACCCCCAACGAATGGGATGGTGTACCAGCCGATGTATTACAACAGTATGGGTATGCTTATGATGAAAAAACGCTGGCTACCTGCCTGAAAATAGAAGACAGGGGTAAGCTGATGACCTGGGAATAACGACCTAACTAGCTATTTCATAATTTAAATCCAGAAAACTTCACATCAATGATTCCAGAAAAAAAGAATGAGGGAGAAAACAACGTTTCCCGCAGATCATTCCTGAGAAACGGTGCGCTGGCTGCCGCCGGTTTCATGATAGTTCCACGTCACGTACTTGGCCGCGGCTATGTAGCCCCCAGCGATCGCCTGCGTGTAGCAGGTATCGGTGTGGGCGGTAAAGGATTCAGCGATATCTCTGAATTCGCCAAAGGTCCTGCTGATATTACTTTCCTGTGCGATGTAGATGAACGCCGCGCAGCGGAAGCCGTTAAGAAGTTCCCTAAAGCTAAATTCTATAAGGACTTCCGGCAGATGTTCGAAAAGGAACATAAAAATTTTGATGCCGTGTCTGTCTCAACTCCAGACCACACCCACGCCGTAGCAGCGATGGGCGCCATGCAGCTGAAAAAAGACGTGTACGTACAGAAACCACTGACACACGACATTTACGAAGCCCGCATGCTCACCCAGGGCGCCAATAAATACAAGGTGGTAAGCCAGATGGGTAACCAGGGCTCCTCCGGCGATGGCGTTCGTCAGCTGATGGAATGGTACAACGCAGGTTTAGTAGGTGATGTACATACTGTTTACTGCTGGACCGACCGCCCCGTATGGCCACAGGGTATTCCCTGGCCTACCGGCAAACAGGATGTCCCCAAAGAACTGGACTGGGACCTGTGGTTAGGCACTGCTCCAAAAAAGGACTATGTGGACAACCTGGTACCATTCAACTGGCGCGGCTGGTGGGATTACGGTACCGGCGCTATAGGCGACATGGGCTGTCATATTATTGAACCGCCTTTCCGTGTGCTGGGCCTGGGCTACCCTACTTCCGTAGAATGTAGCGTAGGTAGTGTATACGTAGGTGAGTTTACCCGCGGATACTTCCCGGAAAGCTGCCCTCCTTCTTCTCATGTTATCATGAAATTCCCAGGTAAAAACGGTAAAGAAGTAACGCTTCACTGGATGGACGGTGGCATTCAGCCAGAACGTCCGGAAGAACTGGGCCCTAATGAAACCATGGGAGACGGTGGTAACGGCGCCTTATTTATAGGAGATAAAGGTAAAATGATGTGCGGTACCTATGGTATGTATCCAAAACTGCTGCCTACTTCCCGGACAACAGAAGCAAATGTACCACAAACCATTGCACGTGTTCCGGAAGGCCACTACGTACAATGGGTAAATGCCGCCATTGCCGGCTTTGGCAGCAAACAGCAAAAAGCCCTCAGCTCTCCATTTGATATTGCAGGACCGCTCACGGAGTCTATCCTGATGGCCAACCTTGCCATACGCAGCTTCGATATCCGCAAGCCAAAAGCTAATGGCAAAGGCTTTGACTACCCAGGCCGCTATGTTAAACTGTTGTGGGATGGCCAGAATATGAAGATCACCAACTTCGATGAGGCTAACCAGTTTGTAAAACGTACTTACCGCGATGGCTGGTCACTCGGCGTATAATCGCTAACGTTACTTATAAAAAAAATGCCGCGATGATCTCGCGGCATTTTTTTTATAAAATGATTCAATGCTATTGATAATCAACCTGCTGCTGCAGATTTGAGTTTTTCCTGATTTCATTGGCAGGAATAGGTAACAGGTAGTTCTTAGCTTTTACAAACTTACGGTCCTGGATACTAATCACGTTATATCTAAAAGGATGACCAGCGATCTGGGAACCCAGCACTTCAATGCCTTTTGCATTTTCATTAAACGCTGTTTCCGCATCTCTCCACCTGCGCGCATCAAAGAAACGGTGCTCTTCAAACGCCAGTTCGTAACGTCTTTCATATTTCAACGCTGCTTTCAGTGCCGCGCCGGAAGCGGTGATCAATGGCATCCCCGCACGCTCTCTCACCAGGTTTAATGCCGCTCTTCCCTTGTCCTCATCGCCCGACCAAATAGCTGCTTCCGCATAGTTCAGCAATATTTCAGCATACCGGAAGAACACCCAGGATTGATCGCCCCGGAAAAATTGTGCGTCCAGGTTTTTATCCATGAACTTACGCAGGTAATAGCCGGAGAAAGTGCCGTTCCAGTTTTCGATGGTGCTGTTGCGCGTATCGAGCCCCCATACGCTGTCTTTACCATTGGTGGCTTCATATTTACCCGTCTGGATAATACCAACAGGATCGATTTTAGCCGCATCTGACGGGCGGGGCTTCCATTTTGCTCCATCGTACAAGATAGTAGCGTAGAACCGGGGATCTCTGTCGGTATATGGCGCCTGGGCCTGAGCCACATTACTCCAGGAAAAAGGAGTACCGTCTTTCATCTGGTAGCCAGTCACAAAGTTTTCAATAGGTACATTGCCTCCCCAGTTATGATACCCATTGGGTCCATTATAAAGGTCGTGGGAAGTACCCAACAGCGCCTTGTCATACAACTTTACGAAGATCAGCTCAGGATTATCTTTATCCAGGAATACGCGGCTATAGTTATCTGTAGCGTTGTCTGTAGGTTTGTACAACCGGAAAGTATTTAACTTGATGATGTCATCCGCAGCAGCCATGGCCAGTTTGTAACGGTCGGCCTGGGTGCCTGACTTATATCCCATCAGCTCATTGGGCACTTTACTATCGTTAAACAAATCGCTGGCGGCAAAGAGCAGTATCCTGGACTTCAGCGCCATAGCAGCAGCAGCGGTTACCCTTCCCTTATTGGCTACCACATCATAAGCAGATGGGAGCTGCTTGATAGCCGAGTCACACTCTGCCACAATGAATTTGATACAGTCATCAAAAGAAGCCCGCTTTACGTTCAAAATGGTTTGCTCATCACCTTTGATGTTGAATGTCCGCGTAATCAGGGGCACACCGCCATAGTACCTTACCAGCATGTGGTAGTACCAGGCGCGCATGAAATGCACCTCGCCGGTCATCCGGGTACGCCGGGACTCATCGGTAATAGGAACAGAGGCTATCTTTTCCAGGAACATATTACAGTTGCGGATGGCCTTATAATGCGGATCCCAGCGGGCGAAATCATTAATAGCGCCCACATCATCGGCACTGGCATTCCCCTGTACTACCCTGGAAGTATTATAATCGTGAATAAAACGGCTTTCATCTGTCATGGAAGACTGCATTACCTCGTTATACCCCGGACGCATCTGCACATACAAATCATTTACAAATGCCTGTACCAGGCCCACGTCTTTCCAGACATCTGATTCTTCATATTCTGTAAGAGGTTTTTTCTCCAGGAAATCCTTGTTACAACTGCTTGCAGCCGCACATACAATAAATGCGCCCGCTATATATTTGATGATGGTTGTCTTTTTCATAACACGCTAATTAAAAGGTTACATTTAATCCCACATTATAGATCTTGGTTTGTGGGTAGTATTGTCCGCTGCCACTGGGCGCTTCAGGATCGAAAATCTTCACTTTGTCGATGGTGAGCAGGTTCTGTCCACTTACATATACGCGCAGATTTTGTAACCCTATGCGTTTGCACATGGGCGACGGGAAGTTATAACCAAGGTCGAGCGTCTTTAAACGGGCATAATTGGTATTCCAATACCAGAAAGTATTCTGGCGATTTACCCAGTACTCACGGTCACGGTCATACGCTCTGGGCCAGGAACCATTAGGGTTGCTTTCTGTCCAGCGGTCTTGTACATAAGCCATGGGGAAGTTTCCGATCAAACCGGATTCTGTACGCAGGTACTGACTCGCGCCGGTAGCGCCCTGCCATAACATGGTGAAATCAAAATTTTTAAACTTCGCAGTAACCGTTAATCCAAAGATCCAGGTAGGGTTTTCTGTACGATCCTGGCGAACACGGTCGAGGTCATCAATGACACCGTCTTCATTCACATCTTTGAAAATCACATCTCCTGCCCTGGCACCGCCTACGTGTGCACTTTTATCCACTTCTTCCTGTGTTTTATAGATACCGATAGCCTGGTAGTACAACGGCGCACCTATTTGTTTACCAGTGGCCTGTTGCCATACCGGGAGGTTCGGCGTTTCATCAAAGAACAATACTTTGTTTTGCGCATGGGTAATGGTTCCGATTATCTCATAATGGAATTTTTTGATATCCCGTTTATGGCTCATCACCAACTCAAAGCCTTGGTTTTGCACTTTTGCGATATTCTCCTGTGGCAGGGTCATTCCGGTATATCCTGGCATAGACTGGTTACGGGCTACCAGGATGTTGGAGCGACGCGTCATAAAATAGTCGGCTTCCAATGCCAGCTTATCGCCCAATACCTTCGCTTCCACTCCTACATCGTAGTTGTTGGCCACTTCCCAGGTGATGGCTTCGTTGGGAGATCTCAACTGGTAAAGCCCTTTGTTCAGATCACCGCCAAACATTACTCCACCGCCGCTGAAACCGTAGGTGCTGAGATACTGGAACTGGTCAATCAGGTCGTTACCCATTTGTCCCCATGCGGCGCGGATCTTGAAGTAGTCGAGGGTGCGGATACTTTTCTTCCAGAATGGCTCGTTAGACAATACCCATCCGGCAGAAGCACCAGGGAAAAGACCCATGCGGCGGCCTTTCGGGAAGTTTTGTGTACCATCATAACGCATGTTGAAATCAAAGAGGTAGGTTTCATTGTAGTTATAGGAAACACGTCCAAAGTAGTTACGGCGCGCATACTCAAAACCGCCGCCGCTATTGTCTTTTTCCTTGTCGGCACCTAAACTCAGCTGATCTAATTTATCACTGATAAAGTACTTTCTGCTGGCAGCAAAGTTGTCGTTTCTCAGCGTTGCCTGTTCAAAGGCGATAAAGCTGCTTACATTGTGTTTGCCAAAAGAGCGGACATAGTTCAGCTTAACGTTGTAAGTGATCTGTCGGAGTGTTCCAAAGGATTCGTTCAGCTGTGGTGCGCTCACACCTCTTGATCCCGCATTCAGCTTATGTGTTGGATCATTTACATCGTTGAGTGTATATAAGGTCCATGGCTTAATATAAGATTTTACGAAATCGAAATTCTGGTCATACGCAAAGCTACCATCTGCAAACAGTCCCTGTACCCATGGAATATTTACTACGGCAGACATATTGGTATTGATAACGTAGTTTTTATCGTTCGTATAACCGATGGCGTTAGTTCCGGTTACAACCGGGTTATCACCGTATTCAATATCCGGGCCTGGTAATCCGTTGGGCCAGATGGCGTTCTCCGTTGGGCGTCCGCGCATCAGCGATCTGAAAATAGAGCCGGCGCTGCGTGGTGGAAAATTCCTGTTTTCCAAACGGCCTGCCAGATCGAAACGCAGGCGGATATAATCGTTTACCACCGCATCAAGATTGGCCCTGACATTCTGTTGCTTATAGTTGGTGGCGCTGCTTTTATAAATACCGTCCTGGAACAGCGATCCTAATGATACGTAGTACGACATTTTTTCGGTACCGCCGCTCAGGGAAAGGTCATGCCTGTTTTGCAGGGAAATCTTTTTAATAGCGGCGTCATACCAGTTGGTGTTAGGATACAACCAGGGATCGGAGCCATCGCCGAACTTCTTGATTTCATCTTCCGTGTATTTTGGCTTATCGCCGCCATACTTCAGGATTTCATTGACTACCCGCGCATAAGTGGGCGCATCGGCCATTTTAGGCAACCTGGTAGGCGTAACAAACGATTGGTTGTAGCCATATCCCAGTGTGGGTTTACCACCTTTACCCCGCTTGGTAGTTACCAATATAACGCCATTGGCTGCACGGGATCCATAAATTGCTGCCGCGGCATCTTTCAGGATGGAAACGCTTTCGATGTCGTTAGGATTCATTCGCTCAAAACCATCCCGGGGAAAGCCATCTATCACCACCAGCGGTGCACTGTTGCCCAGGGTACTACGACCACGGATGAATATCCGGGAACCGTCGTAACCAGGTTCTCCACTATTGTTCACGGCAATAATACCAGGAATGCGCCCTACGAGCGAGTTAGAGATATTCACATTGGGCGACTGCTGTAATTCCGCCCCTTTAACAGAAGATACGGCGCCGGTTTTAGTAACTTTCTTCTGGGTACCGTATCCCACTACTACATACTCATCCAGCGTTTTCTGGTTCTCCTTTAATACCGCATTAACGCCGGTTTTTCCGTCCACCTTTATTTCCTGAGGATCGAAGCCGATATACTGGAATACCAGTACCGCATCTTTTTTTACATCGTTCAGTACATAGTTTCCTTTCTCATCGGTGGTGGCGCCCTTTTTAGTGTCTTTCACCAATACTGTTACCCCGGGCAAGGGGTTTCCATTGATGTCTTTTACTTTTCCTTTAATAACAAGATTGCCCTGCTGCCAAACTCCGGGCATTGGGGCGCGCGCGGTCACGGCGCTCGTTGTGGTCGCAAAGAGGCATAGCAATAGCATTGCCTTTGCATAACGTGGATTCATGCTACAAGTGATTTAGAGATGATAATAAAAAAGTTTGGTTTATCTAGCTATCGTTTAGCTAAATCGGTAATCATAACGGCATGTGATTTTGGACGACTCAAATTTTGGTTTAATAATAGTTTTTCATTTTCCCCCAATCAGGGCCTATCGCGCGCTACAACAAGTGAAATCGATAATGCTACGTTTTTTGTCTATGAATCGGTTTTCAATATCTTTCAAACGGGCTATCACGTCTTTGTAAGATATTTATAAATGTCTTAATTATTTTCTAAAAATAAATGTCTTTTTTACGGTTATCTCTAATATTTATGAGGAAGTGAACGCTTAATTTTTGAAACCCCTGTTTGGTTATTTCCTGCCACCCGTAAAAGGCCACATTAAAAAGCTATTAGCAATCGGCGTCCATGCTTTTTTTTTTGCATAAATTTATACCTGTTAACGTTATAGGTGTATAAGACCATCCTTTATGAAAAAATGTTACGTCCTCATCGTTATGCTGGCTGCAGTTACCCTGCTGTTTGCCTGCAGCAAAGAAATGAGCCGGGAGGGGGATAACTCCCAGCCACCCGCGGGTAACTGCGATTATGCACCCTATACAAATGGCTCTTCTTTTTCTTATGTGAATGTCAACAGCGCAAAAGATACCACCCGTTATACGCTCACCGTTTCAGGAGATACTACCATTAATGGCAATGTATATAAGAAGATAGGCAACGACAGTGTATTCACCTGCTCCGCCTGTAATACCGGCATTTATACGCAGGTAGCCAGTATTCTTACCTTCCAGGGCTATAAGGCCGATGATCTGAAACTTACCTATCTGAAAGATAATGTACCGGTAGGCTCCTCCTGGCAGGATACCATTTCCGTTACCAATGGAGGTATCAGTACCTCCGGCATTATCCAGTTTACCGTTACCCAGAAAGGCGTTACCAAAGCCGTTAACGGCAAGGACTATGCGGAAGTAATTGCCATAAGAATGGATGCTTATGCACTTGTTTTGGGAAATGCTGTTCCTGTCGGTACGCTTTCCACCAGCTACTACGGCAAAGGCATTGGCCTGATAGAAGCCGACCAGGAACAGGATACTACACGGATAGTGTCTTATACGCTGATGCCCTGATTAATATTCTTTCCATATCATTGTCAGCAGCCGCTCTATCGCTTTTCTAACACTGCTGGCCGTTTCATGGTGATTATTCACCAGTACACTAAATACCAGGGACTTATTTTTCTTCGTCACCAGGTAACCACTCAAAGCTACTACGCCTGTTAGCGTACCTGTTTTAGCATGTACAAACTGTTGTTGGTAATAATTTTTCAACGTTCCTTTCCCTCCTGTTGGGAAGATGTGCCATAGGCGGTCCTGCGGATACTGCGCTTTCAACAGCGACAGCACGGTAACAAAATCACGGGGCGTAAAGAGGTTATACCGCGACAAACCCGATCCGTCTTCCCAGGTAGGCGGGTGTGGCAAGCCCTTCAGCTCGTGCGACAACAGGTATTCCATGACGCGGGTACTACTGATGGTATCCCAGAGCGTAGAAGCGGCCATCATAAGGGTTTGCTCGGCAAAAAAGTTATCGCTGCGCTGCATCATCGGTGTATACAGGGAATCAGCTGGAATACTCCGTAATACATTGAACCGGGCGGCCGGAGGATTAACGGCCAGTCCTATACGTTTATGCAGGGTATCTTCCAGCCGTTGCCGAAGCTCTTGTACAGACCCGGTAATGAATGGCACCTCTGTCTCCAGGGCGCTCTTATCTTTCGGATTATATTTCAGGTAGAAAAAATTATGGCGTTCGTCCCTGGTAACAATTGATTCACTCAGGGTATCATCTGCCGTAATATCCAGGTCGTATAACGTGGGGCTAATGCTACTGCTGTCCAGATGATGCCGAATGCGCACCACATTGCCGTACATAGGCCATTCATTCAGCTCCGGCTGGTAATCATCCGCAAAATCACTCCACGACCATCCGGCGCCATAGCGTTGATTAGCGTTCATTGCCGGTACCAGGTAGATTTTCTTATTGGTTTGCTGCAGCAATTGCAGTAAGGGTTGGTAAGTATAGTCGGGATGAAGGAAAGAGGGATCCCCCATGCCTTTTACAAATAACGCAGTATCATTTTCATAGTAACGGGCTGCGGGAAGTGAGTCTCCCAGCAACGTCATCCCGGCATACAGGGAAAAGATCTTCATATTGGAGGCAGGGGTGAAATATTTATCGTCCTGGTATTGATACCAGTATTTGCCAGTAGCGGGTTCATAGATGCAAATACCGGCATGAGCCTGTTCCATAGGCGTTTTATGCAACAACTCCGTTTCCGCCCATTTTTTGATGGCTGCTGTTTGTGCCGCAGCAGGTGTTAGTATCCAGGGGAAGATAAGCAGGAAGAAAAGTCTTTTCATAGGCGGAATTTACAAAATGAATCAGGGATTTGTGAGAAGAACTATGACTGGTTCCTCCCACAAATCCCTGACCTGTTTAAAATGGCTGTATTACTTATCAGGTAAAATATTTGGTAATACCTGGTTTTGCATAAGCATAATTACCTGATGCATCCGGCATTACTGGCGGTTCTGCATCAAACGCGTATCTTTTCGGATGTATATCCAGGCCTGAGTTCAGCGCCACGTTCCAGTCAATTACCTGGCCGGAATAAGTAGCCAAACGGCCTATGATGGCAGAAAGTGTGGTATGGGCCCCTCTTTCTGCATCCGCAAATTTGTACTCTCCTTTCGCGATGGCAGCAAACAGCTCATCGTGCTCCGTCTGGTAAGGATTGTTTTCTTTCTTTTTATCAAACTGGTACAATACCTTTCCCTTGTGATCTACAATGGTGCCCTTGTCGCAGTAGATCCGGCCCTTTGTACCTACGATTTCTTCATCTACCTTGCTCGGCGCGTCTTTCCAGTGGCGGCACTGGCTATTCATTACTACGCCGTTGGCATAACGGTATTCTACATAGTGGTGATCAAAAATTTCACCGTATTCTTTGCCGGTACGTACGGCGCGGCCGCCCATACCACTGGCTGTTACAGGAGTGGCGCCCATAAACCA
Source organism: Chitinophaga eiseniae (assembly GCF_012641265.1). Classification (GTDB taxonomy): domain Bacteria; phylum Bacteroidota; class Bacteroidia; order Chitinophagales; family Chitinophagaceae; genus Chitinophaga; species Chitinophaga eiseniae_A. Next base: position 496,986 of record NZ_JABAHZ010000002.1, read on the forward strand.
GTTACCTACGTCGATATTGTGAATATGTTGCTCTACGATATGATCCCCGCAAAGCCAGTTGAAATAATACCAGTTACGCATCTGGTATTCCATTTCAGTGTATTCGGGTTTACGCGGCTTTACCCACAGTGCCCCCTGGTTCCACCATACCTGTGCAGAAAGCATGTCTCCGATGATACCATCCTGGAAGCGTTTGTACAGCTCGCGATAGGAGTTCTGGTAGCGGCGTTGTAAGCCCACTACTACGTTCAGTTTTTTAGTTTTGGCCAGTGCGGCTGCTTCCAGTACTTTTTTAATGCCGGCAGGATCAGTAGCTACTGGCTTTTCCATAAACACGTGTTTACCCTGTTTAATGGCCTCTTCGAAATGAATAGGTCGGAAACCGGGAGGGGTAGCCAATATCACTACATCGGCGAGCGCTATGGCTTGTTTATATGCATCAAAGCCAATGAACTTATTGCCTTCCGGTACATTTACACGGTCGGCTTTATCGCCCAGGGCGTCTTTAATATTGTCATAGCTGTCTTTCAGTCTGTCGGGGAAGGCATCTGCCATCGCTACCAGCTGCACATTTTCTTTTGTGCTGAGTGCCTGGGTAGCTGCGCCTGTACCGCGGCCACCGCAGCCGATCAACGCAATTTTAATCACGCCGTTGGCGCCGGAAAAGAAGTTAGCTTTAGATAAGAGGGGCATTGCCAGCAATCCCCCTGCGAGTAAGGTGGTTTGCTTTACGAATTCGCGGCGACCCTCACCGTGGAATTTGTTTTCGTTGCTCATAAATGAATAAAATGTTTTTTAGATTTTTAGGATGATAATCTAGTCTAGCGTGCACCTTTATATTTCGCGATAATATCTGCAAAAAACTGTTTGGCTTCTTCTTCAGAAGGTTGTTTCACCGGCCGTATGATCCTGAAACCCACAAAAGGCGCATCGGCATTCCACCAGGAGCTTTTGGGGATCTGGGGATCACGGCGATTCCATATCGGATCTGATTTTAACCGGGCAGCGCTGCGCAGCAATACAGCATCGTCCTGGTAACTACCTCCTTTCAATAAGCGTGGCGTTTTAGCAGTTGGTATGGTCCAGGGATCTTTGTCCTTAGCATTGGCCACGCCATTTTCGTCATATTGATCCAGTGTCCATTCTTCTACGTTACCGAGCATATCGTATAAGCCCCATGCGTTGGGCTTCAGCTGGCCTACCTTGTGATATTTCTGTTCGCTATTGCCGCTAAACCAGGCATAGTCCTTCAGTTGAGCTGCATCAGCACCGAAAGGATAAGCCGTAGTGGCACCGGCCCTGCAGGCATATTCCCATTCTGCTGCTGTGGGCAGGCGATAAAATACGCCAGTTTTGGTGTACAGCCATTGACAATACATCAGGGCGCCATACTGGCTCATACTGTTGGCCGGGAAACCGCCTGCCTTCCCCATTCCTAAAGTAAGATCAATATATGGAGGGCTGGGGCGGGTCATGCCATCAGGTACGGGTGTTTTATCTTTTTCAGCATCTGCGTATACATCATATTCATCGAAAGTGACTTCAGTAGCACCCATCCAGAAATCGGAAACCTGAACCGTTTTGGCTGGTCCTTCATCATTCTTCCTGCCCTTTTCACCGGCCGGACTACCCAGGGTAAAGCTGCCGCCTTTAATGGGTACCATTTTAAAACTGACATCGGTTCCTGGAATCTGTTGGCTGTATGGTTCAAATGCCGTTTTGGTTTGTGCGATAACAACCTGGCTGAGCAGTCCGCTCAGTAGTAAGGTCACATGCGATTTAGTCATCTATAGCGTGATTGAGAATATGAGGAGTGAATTTAAAAAAAACTAATCTGGAATGCAATCTTTTTTGATGAATGCGGGAAATGGCTGATGAATTGAAAATTTTTCACAGATATTAGCATTTCCTTATAAAACCTATTAAATTTAGCTTCCGGAGAATAAAATTCAACGTTATGGAAAGAAGACAATTTCTGCAAAACGGTACCCTGGCGGGCATTTCCGCGCTCGCATTAGGCGGCCTTACCAATGCCGCACAGGCAGCTACCGGCCATCCTCAAGCTGCTGCTGGCAAGACATTCAACCTGAATTACGCCCCGCATGATGGCATGTTTAAAAACAGCGCCAAAAGCGATGATTTTCTTGACCAGATAAAATTCATGTATGATCAGGGCTTCCGGGCTATCGAAGATAACGGAATGCTGGGGCGTCCCGCTGCTGAACAAGCTAAAATAGGTGATTTGCTGGCCAAGCTCGGTATGCAGATGGGCGTTTTTGTGGTGGATACCGGCAACAACTGGAAAACGTCGCTGACCACCGGCAAGCAGGAATTCAAAGATGCTTTTATAAAAACCTGTAAAGACAGCGTGGAAACAGCCAAACGCTGCAACGCCAAATGGGCGACCGTTGTTCCCGGCTACTTCGAGCGCAATCTGCCTATGGGTATACAAACCGCTCACGTTGTAGATGCACTCCGCGCCGGAGCTGAAATATTTGAACCACATGGATTGGTAATGGTACTGGAACCATTGAGTGATAATGCAGACCTGTTTCTGCGTACTGCCGAACAAACCTTTGAAATCTGTAAAGCAGTAAAAAGTCCTTCCTGCAAAATCTTATATGATCTCTACCATATGCAACGCAATACCGGCAACCTGATTCCTGTAATGGATATGTGCTGGGACGAAATTGCTTATATACAGATCGGCGATAACCCTGGTCGTAAAGAACCTGGCTCCGGCGAAGTCAACTATAAAAACATCTTTAAACATCTCCATCAAAAGGGATTTAAAGGTGTATTAGGAATGGAGCACGGTATGGTTGGAAAAGGCACTGATGGCGAATCCGCTCTGATTAAAGCTTACAGAGACGCCGACAACTTCCTGTAAAGCAGAAAGAAAAAAGCTATTGTGGAGATTGATTTTAGCGAATACTTGAAAATCGCTTTTATCAATCTCCACAATAGCTTTTTTCTTTCTGCTTTCCGCTTTCTGCTTTTTTCGGTAACTTAACTAGTAAATCAATCTGCCATGGGTTTCTTAATCCGCATACTAGTTAGTGCATTCGCCGCCATGTTAACCGCTTACCTGCTAAAACCGGCCGTAAAAGTAGATGACTTTATTACTGCACTGATACTCGCCCTGGTCTTAGCGGTATTAAATGCTTTGGTAAGACCGCTATTGGTAATCCTTACTTTTCCTGTTACCATTCTTACGCTCGGGCTTTTCCTGTTTGTAATCAATGCCCTCATTATTTTGCTGGCCGCCAAGCTGGTCCCTGGATTTAAGGTCGACGGCTTTTGGTGGGCACTCCTCTTCAGTATTATCATGACCATCATTAATAGTATCCTGATCAATATTGCCGGTGGCAACCAGGATTAATTCCGTCTTTATCGCCTGTAAAAACGTTGGCTATATGCATTTTGACCGGTCAAACCTGAGCGATGCACAATTGATATCGTTCTACAAAGCCTTGGTATTTCCTCGTTTGATAGAGGAAAAAATGTTGTTGTTACTACGGCAGGGAAAGATCAGCAAGTGGTTTTCCGGCATCGGACAGGAAGCCATTGCTGTAGGCGCCACCCTGGCGCTGGAATCAGACGAATGGATATTGCCACTGCACCGCAATCTTGGCGTATTTACCACCCGTGAAATGCCACTGGATAAACTCCTGCTGCAATGGCAGGGCAGCGAACATGGCTATAGCAACGGCCGGGAGCGGTCTTTCCATTTCGGTAGCCGCGAACATCATATCTGTGGCATGATTTCGCACCTGGGCCCCCAGTTATCCATCGCCGATGGCATTGCACTTGCGCATCAATTGAAAAAAGAAAAGAAAGTATCGCTGGCTTTTACCGGCGAAGGCGGCACCAGTGAAGGAGAATTCCACGAGGCATTGAATGTGGCCGCCGTATGGGGTTTGCCCGTTATCTTTCTTGTAGAAAATAATGGCTATGGCTTAAGCACTCCCGTTGCCGAACAATATCATTGCAAAAACCTGGTAGACAAAGCCATCGGATACGGTATGGAGGGGGTGCAGGTAGATGGTAACAACCTGCTGGAAGTATACCAGACAATAGGTACTGCCAGAGCTTATGCTATCCAGGAGCAAAAACCGGTGCTGATAGAAGCGATGACTTTTCGCATGCGCGGTCATGAAGAAGCCAGCGGCGTTAAGTATGTACCCCCGGCCTTGTTTGAAGAGTGGGCTAAGAAAGACCCGATCAGGCAATATGAGACCTTCCTCGAGGAATCGGGCCTACTGTCGGCTTCCGACATGACAAACATCCGTGATGCCCTGCGCCAGCATATAGAAACGGATGTAGCCAAGGGATTAGCAGATATGCCCATCCGGGCTGACACCAGGAAAGAATTGGCCGATGTATACGCGCCGGCGCCGGCGGTAATCTCCGCTACAGGCGCCTCTTCCGAAAAACGCTTTATCAACGCCATCACGGAAGGGCTCACCCAAGCCATGGAAAAGCATCCCGAGCTGATCCTGATGGGGCAGGATATTGCCGAATATGGCGGCGCCTTTAAAATTACCGAGGGACTTGTGGCCCGCTTTGGCAAAGACAGGGTGCGCAATACCCCGCTCTGTGAAAGTGCTATTATCGGTACTGCGCTGGGCTTAGCCCTCGCAGGCTTCAAAAGCATGGTGGAAATGCAGTTTGCCGACTTTGTTTCCTGTGGATTCAACCAGATTGTGAATAACCTGGCCAAGATCCACTACCGCTGGGGCCAGCCGGCCGACGTGGTGATCCGGATGCCCGCCGGTGGCGGTGTGGGCGCCGGTCCCTTCCACTCTCAAAGCAATGAAGCCTGGTTTACACATATCCCCGGTCTCAAAGTAGTGTATCCCTCCTCCCCGGAAGATGCCAAAGGCTTGCTCACCGCGGCTATTGCAGACCCCAACCCCGTCATGTACTTTGAGCATAAAGCCCTGTATCGTAGTATCAGCGGTCATGTACCAGAAAATTATTATACCACAGAGATAGGGAAAGCTTCACTGATACAGTCAGGAGAGGATATCAGCATTATTACCTATGGCAGCGGGGTTCATTGGGCGTTGGAGTATGCCGCCCTGCACCCGGAAGTATCACTGGGCATTCTTGATCTCCGGACGCTCCTGCCATTGGACTATCCGGCCATACAGGCCATGGTGGCGGCTAGCGGAAAAGTGCTGGTACTCCATGAAGATACCCTCACCGGCGGCTTCGGCGCAGAAATCAGCGCTTGGATTGCCGAACACTGCTTCCACCAGCTCGATGCACCGGTGATGCGTTGCGCCAGCCTGGACACTCCCATCCCCTTTGCAGGCGCCCTGGAAAAAAATTTTCTCGCCAAATCAAGACTGGATCAATGTATACAGCAATTAATGACATGGTAACAGCTCCTTTGATTGGGAATTTGACCCGAATGATTTAATTTGCACCCGGAATAATATAAATCATTATACAATGCTGACGAATCTTTTAACAGTTGTACACACCACCAACTTCTACAAAATTGGAGATGGTATTGGCCACTTCCTGGCTCCGGTAGCTATTATCGTTTTTGCTGCTATGTTTATCTACGCCTGGGTAAAGTACGCCAAGCTCTAATCACATCGCTTTTTTACATCGCACTATAGTCAAAAAGGCTTCCCTCAACAGGAAGCCTTTTTGCATTTGTACCCGAACCAGTATAATCCCCTTTGCAGGGAATCATTCCTCTGGCCTTATATGCTGGTTATAATACTGCTCGGTATAGCGCAAATTTTCATCATCATAGCATACGAGGATTACCTCCTCTATGTCGCTATGCTCCTCCAGGTAAGTTACAATCGTATTCATGGCAATACTGGCGGCCAGTTCCTTCGGAAAATGGTAGATCCCTGTGCTAATATTGGGAAACGCGATAGTGGCAAGGTGATGCCGGGACGCCAGTTCCAGTGAATGCCGGTAACAGTTGGCCAGTAGCGTCACTTCATTGTTATCGCCACCGTTCCAAACCGGGCCCACTGTATGTATTACGTGTTTTGCCGGAAGGCGGCCTGCAGTGGTAATCACTGCATTGCCCGTTTTACAGCCCCCCTGCCGCGCTACAATTGCTCTGCAATCATTCAGGATATCTGGGCCTCCGGCGCGATGAATGGCTCCATCTACACCGCCCCCACCCAGCAACGATGAGTTAGCCGCGTTAACAATAGCATCTGCTTTTATTTTAGTGATATCGCCTTTTACAATACGGATCTTTCGGTATGCCATAGGTTAAACAGTTCTTACATATACAAGCTTCCCGGTTTTCTTTCCACTTTCCCGGATATCAATTTCGAAATTCGGAAAACTCTTGAGCAACTGCAACAGTTTATTAAATCCATAGTTACGGGAGTCGAAGTCGGGCTTTTTCTTTAATAACAGGTTCCCCAACTCGCCCAGGTAAGCCCAGCCATCTTCATCTGCAATATCGTTGATACTGGTGGATATCAATGCCAGTAGCTGTTTGTCTGCTTTACTGATACTATTCCGCTTGGTTTTACCGGACTTAGGTTTGCCGGCATCGGTATCCGCGTCTGTATCATGGTCTGCTTTCTTTCTGACCTGTAATATTTCCAGGTAAATAAACTTATCGCAGGCAGCCCTGAAAGCGGTGGGCGTTTTTTGCTCACCCATGCCGTACACCCGCATACCAGCTTCCCGCAACCGGGTGGCTAACCGGGTAAAATCGCTGTCGCTCGATACCAGGCAAAAACCGTCTACACGTCCGGTATATAAAATGTCCATGGCATCTATAATCATGGCGGAGTCGGTAGCATTTTTTCCGGAGGTATAGCTATACTGCTGTATAGGCGTGATGGCATATTCTAATAATACGCTCTTCCACCCTACCACCGTGGGTTTGGTCCAGTCGCCATAAATTCTTTTGAAGGTGGGATTGCCATATTTGGCTATTTCTTCCAGCATACCTTCTATGTTGTGATACGGTATATTATCGGCATCTATCAATACTGCCAGTCGAAGGTCGTTTGATGTGTTATCCATTGTTATGCTTTTTGGGATGACGGGGATACAAACAAATGTAAATTAAAAACGTGTTAGCTACAGCAGTACTGCAACCAACACGTTAGTAATATTGCATAACATGATTATTTGAGATAAGAACGGATCATCCATGCCAGCTTAAGGTGTTTTTGCAACATCTGGGTAGCAAAATCAGCAGCTCCTTTATCATGGTATTTCTCATCAAATTCATCGATCAGCCTACGCAGGTTACGGATAATAGTTTCATGATCATCCAGTAATTCCTGCAGTTGCTTCTTCTGATCATTGGAGTATTCAGATTCCAGTAAATTAGTGAGTTTCAGCACGTCGGCATAACGCCCTTCCGCGTAATGTCCAATGGAACGGATGTATTCTGCAACGTCGTCTCCATACTGCTCCAGTTCTTCGTATTGCTCTTCATAGAACTTGTGCATTTCCATAAAGTTGCTTCCTTCAATGTTCCAGTGAGAATTACGTGTTTTCGCATAAATCAACAATTCATCTGCGAGTACCTTATTCAATTCTAATGCAATCTTCTTTGTGTTTTCTGCTGAAACACCAATGTTTACTTTCATATCATTGAATTTTTTGGTTATTATAAATGTACAACTTTGAGAGTCCTATAAATATGATGACTATCATGATTTAACAGCCGGTTAATATAAACAGGCTATCTCCTGTTTTTGTTCAGGTGTTGTAGGCCAATTACTTTGCGAAAATTGTACCATTGTTGTTAATTTTGTGCCCATGTATCAGTCTACAGGAAGAATATATAATCTGCAATTCATCCTGCTATGCCTTAGCAATGCCCTCTTTTCAGCCAGCTTCAACATGATGATTCCAGAGTTGCCGGCTTATTTAACCCGGATGGGGGGAGCAGATTACAAAGGATATATTATAGGATTATTTACATTGATGGCGGGGTTATCCCGGCCTTTTAGCGGTAAATTATCCGATACAATCGGGCGTGTGCCAGTGATGATTTTCGGATCATTGGTATGCGTGGTTTGTAGCCTTACCTACCCGCTGATCAGCTCTGTAGGGGCTTTCCTGTTGCTGCGTTTTTTTCATGGCTTCTCTACTGGCTTTAAGCCTACTGGTACTTCTGCCTATGTATCGGACCTGGTACCGGTAACCCGCCGTGGCGAAGCCATGGGCATGGTTGGTTTATTCAGCACCATTGGAATGGCCATGGGTCCCGCTATTGGCGGTTATGTAGCCATGCGGTGGAATATTAACATCATGTTCCAACTGTCGGCCCTGTTCTCGCTCTTGTCTGTAGTAATTTTGGTAGGCATGAAAGAAACTCTCGCCAACAAACAGCGATTCCGTTTTGCATTGCTGAAAATTTCCGGCGATGAAATATTTGAGCCACTGGTGTGGTCTCCGGTGATTATTACCTTCCTTACCTATTTCAGTTATGGCGCTGTATTAACCGTTATTCCTGATTTTGGAGCCTACCTCGGCATTTCCAACAAAGGACTTTTCTATACTTTTTTCACCGGTAGTTCAATTGGCATACGGCTGCTGGCCGGGAAAGTATCTGACAAATATGGCCGGGTACCCGTGTTGAAGATTTCAGCGGTGCTCATGGCCATATCCATGCTCATGCTGGGTTTGGCCGGCAATAGTACCCTCCTGTTAGCAGCGGCTGTGGTATACGGTATCTCTGTGGGGCTCAATGCGCCCGCCGTTACTGCCTGGACGGTGGACCTCGGGCAGCCGGAACACCGTGGCCGCGCACTGGCTACCATGTATATTGCCATGGAAGCCGGTATTGGCCTGGGGGCTTACTTTTCCGCATTCATTTATAGTAACCAGTCGGCTAACTTCCCGCTCACCTTTTACGTGATGGCTGGCATCACCCTGGCGGCGGCACTTTACCTGAGTTTTGGGTATAAACCTGCACAGAAACAGCCCTGCTAAGGATATTATTCTGCTGCTTCCTGCTCTTCTGCAGCGGCAGTTTCTTCCGGAAGGCTTGCCAGTGGTGCATCTTCCGGCTGTTGTAGCCTCGCAACCACGTCTTTAGGTAATCCCTTTTTATTATCCAGCCCCAGTTTACGCATTCTTTCCGCACGGCCCACCAGGTTGCCGTTACCGGAAACCAGCTTATTCATGGCGCCTTCATATGCATTCTGACTACGCTTCAGGTGTTCTCCAACGAGGCCCAGATCTTCCACAAAGCCTACAAACTTATCGTAGAGCGCACTCCCCTGGCGCACGATTTCCTCTGCATTTTTATTCTGTTTATCCAACCGCCACATATTATCTATTACCCGCAAAGTAGCCAGCAGGGAAGGCACACTCACCAGTATAATTCTCTTGCGAAATGCAAAATCATATAAGTCCTCCTCCTGCTGCATAATGGCCAGCGCATATGCCGGTTCGATAGGAATAAACAGCATCACAAAATCAGTGGTATTCTGATATAACGTGTGATATGCTTTGGCGCTCAACTCCGTCACATGGTTCTTTACTGACTGCAGGTGCATTTTCAGGGCATATCGCTTTTCATCATCGCTGGTAGCGCTGCAATATTGCTCATAGGCCTTCAGGGATACCTTGGAGTCAATCACCAGCTGCCGGCTTTCCGGCAGGTGCAGCACCAGGTCCGGCTTCCTCAGTTGCCCCGTTTCGTCACGTTGTGCATCCTGGGTAAAGTAGTGCACCCCTTTTTCAAGACCTGAAGCTTCCAATACCCGCTCCAGGATCATCTCCCCCCAGTTACCCTGCTTCTTGGTATCCGCTTTAAGCGCATTCGTGAGATTATTCGCTTCTTTGGAAAGGGTTTGATTCAACAGCAACAGGCGTTGCAATTCTGTCTTCAGCTGGGCGCGCTGCTCCGTTTCCGAGACAAGCGACTGCTGTACACTGCTCCGGAAGCTATCTATCTTTTCTGACAACGGCTTTAAGATATCTTCCATTTTCACCTTGTTCTGCTCCATGAAGTTGCCTGAAATACGCTGCAATAGCTGCTGCGCGGTATTTTCAAATTGCATCTTAAAATCCTGCTGCACCTGCTGCGTCCGCTCTTTTTCCCCTGCCAGCTGCTGCTGCAGGTACTTATTCTGCTCCATCAAACGGCCCTGCTCAGACATCAGCACCGAAAATTCTTCGTTTATCCGCTCCAGTTGCTGCTGCTTTTCAGCCACCTGCCCGGTTTTGTCATCCAGCAAATTTTGCAGGTACTCCTGTTTGGCATCCAGTATATGCAGCCTTTCCTGCTGGGCGGAAAAGTTTGTTTGCAACGCAGCATAGCTGGTCTGCGCGGCCTCCAGTTGTTGCGCATGTGCCGTAGCCTGCGCCTGTTGCTGCTGCCTGGCGGTAAACAGCAAATACCCCAGCAACAATACCACCACTCCCGAAATAATCGATAATATCAGCATGATAATCTTCCCCCTTTGACAATAATAGCTTTTTTCTACGCACTGGATCTGCGTAATGGTCTTTAATCAAAGTAAAAAGGGGAAATAGCCAATGGCTATCTCCCCCTGGTATCTTAAAAGAAACGATCGATTACAGGCGCTCGTACAGCTTACGCAGCCTTTCGCGGGTCATAATCTCCTTCCAGTCCTTACCCAAAGCGTTTTCCCACAGTGGCGCCATTCCCAGCGATACATTGATCATCGTGTCGAACTGCTCATCTGTTAAGCCTTTGGTAATACCCTGCGGGATCGTAATATTGTGTTTCTTCACCATTTCCTTAAACTTAACCACGCCTTCCGGATAAAACTCCTCCAGCTTGTCAAACACAATGCAATTACCGATACCATGCTTGGTGCCCAGCAGGTAAGCCAACCCATAGCTAACGGCATGCGCTACTCCCACCTGGGAGTAAGCAATGCTCATTCCGCCGGCATAAGAGGCCATCATCAGCTTCTCATCTGCATCGTCATCCCACTTTTCCTTTTGCAGGAAAATTTCTTCACACAGCTCCTGCGCTTTTTCACCATATGATTGGCTGAAAGCGTTCAGATAAGTACCTGTCAGCGACTCCACACAGTGAATAAAGCAATCCATCGCCGTATAAAAACGTTGGTTAGGTTCTACGGTTTTAGTTAATGCAGGGTCCAGTACAATCTGGTCAAAAGGCGTAAAATCAGAGTTCATGCCCAGTTTACGGGTAGGTCCTGTCAATACGCAGGTGCGGCTTACTTCAGCACCAGTACCGGAAATAGTAGGGATCCCCACTTTATATACCCCGGCCACCTTTACCAGGTCCCAGCCCTGGTAATCTGCTGAAGACCCGGGGTTAGTCATCATCAGCGATACCGCCTTAGCCATATCCATCACAGATCCGCCGCCAATACCAATAATACCGGATACGGTGCCAAATTCCGCTTTCAGCTCATCCCGGATCTTATCAACCGTTTTGGTTTTAGGTTCATCCGTTACATCAATCACCACAATTTTGTCCTTACCCTGCAACGGAATGCGAGACAAAAATTCTTGCTTATCCTGGAAATACTCATCCACGAAAAATATCATGGGAGCATCACCTACGCGCCTGGGGGCCAGTATTTCGCCCAGCTGATCAAAACATCCGCTGCCGTAAACTACGTAGTCCACCATCTTAAAATTCCTGAATTTCATATATCCCTGTTAGTTAGATGTTATAAAAGTTTTGCCGCCTTGTCAAGATCTTCGGGGGTATCAATTTCTACTCCCATATAAGAAGTAACCACCATTTTCATCGAGATACCATTTTCCAGGTAACGCAGGCATTCTATTTTCTCGGCTGCTTCCAGCGGTGTTACAGGCATCTGGGTAAAGTCCAGCAACATTTGCTTGCGGAAGGCATAAATACCGATATGCTCGTAGTATACCGATTGAATATCCTTATTTCGCGGGTACGGAATCACGGAACGTGAAAAGAATAATGCGTTGAAATTCTTGTCTACCGCCACTTTCACGTAGTTGGGATCTTCGATGGAAACGGGATCTTTCAACACCTGCATCAGCGAGGCTACCTGTACCTGCTTGCCAGCTCCTCCTTCAAATACCTGCAACAGCTTTTCCAGGGGCTCTCTCTGCGTAAATGGCTCGTCGCCCTGTACATTCACCACGATGTCCACGTCCATGTCTACCACGGCCTCGGCTATACGATCGGTACCACATTCATGCTCCTTCTTGCTCATCACAGCTTTACCACCATTGTTCACAATCTCCTGGTAGATGATATCACTATCAGTTACCACCATTACATCGTCAAATACCCCGGTGTTTACAGTAGATTCGTAGGTACGTAAAATAACAGACTTTCCTCCCAGCTTCGCCATCATCTTTCCGGGGAAACGGGTAGCGCCATAACGGGCAGGTATCAACGCAATTTTTTTCATGCATTCTGTTTTTGTTCACGCAAAGAAGCAAAGAAATAAAGCAGCAAAGTTACATCCCTCTGCGTCTTTGTTACTTCGCTGCTTTGCGTGCCATCTTATAATGCGCTTTTTACAGCATTCACCAGCTTTTCTGCTCTTTCCTGGATTTCTGCGTCACTCCAGCTCAGGTTGATAGGCGTGGAAATATTTCTGCCAATAATAGCATCTGAAGCAGGGAATTCTTTTGTTTTATATACTTCCATGGCCTGTTTCAGTCCGGCTGCAAATGGTGTTAACACCGCGCCTTGTTTAAAATGCTGCCATTGACGGATGTAGTGCCAGTTATTATCATAGTAATGGAAAGCTGCCAACCCCGCTGCTTTCATAGCTGCTGCCGCTTTAGCCGCCTGGGCGGTTTCGGGCAGGAAGAAAGACAGGAAGGTAGCGCTATCGCCGGCTTCGTCAGGTAAGCGGCGGAAAGTAACGCCCGGTACGGTTGACAGAGCATCCTTAAATATTTTCTTGGTTTTACGCTGGATCGACAGGAACGTATCCAGTTTGCGAACCTGTGCCAACCCCACTGCCGCATGCAGTTCCGAAATGCGGTAGTTGTAGCCGATAAACGGATGCAGATCAGCACCACGGTCTACCCCCAGGTGATCGTGGCCATGGTCCGTATAACCGTCACATTTAGTATATACGTCTTTATTATTCGTGATAATAGCTCCGCCTTCTGCACAGGTAATGGTTTTTACGAAGTCGAAAGAGAAGGTACCGGCATCCCCGATAGCACCCAGGGCTTTGCCTTTATAGGTAGCGCCGAAAGACTGACAGGCATCTTCCAGCAACAACAGGTTATGTTTTTTGCAAATGGCTTGCAGGGCATCCAGGTCGGCCATAGCACCGCACATATGCACCGGCATTACCGCTTTGGTACGCGGGGTAATGGCTGCTTCCACCGCCTTCGGATCCAGGGTCAGGGTATCATCCACATCTACAAGTACCGGGGTAGCTCCAACGGAAAATACAGATTCAAAGCTGGCCACAAAGGTAAAAGTGGGCATAATGATTTCATCACCGGCTCCCAATCCCAGGGCCGCCATAGCAGTGGTCAACGCGGCGGTTCCGCTGGAAGCCAACTGTGTATACTGTACATTCAGTTTATCGCAAATCGCCTGTTCCAGCTCTTTTGCTTTCCAGATGCCTTTACGCGGACCGTCAAATCCGTAACGCATCATAATACCGGTTTCCAGTACATCGTTTACTTCTTTCCTTTCCTCGGCTCCAAATAGTTCATATCCGGGCATAAACTGTTGATTTTTAAATATAATTGAAAGAGATGTTTAAAAATAGTGCTGCAAAGTTACTATAATCAATGTTGCGTTACATCGGAAAAACTGTTTATCTTTTGCTAAAAAATTGATATGCGTTTTCTACTGTTCCTTACCCTCTTGGGTGGTCTTGCCTTCTCCTCCTTCCAGCCGGCCAATGCCCAGCAGCACGATCAGCAGCAAATTACGGCCCTGATGACGGCGCAAACAACGGCCTGGAATAAGGGAGATATAGATGGCTTTATGCAAACTTACTGGCATTCAGATTCCCTGTTGTTTATTGGCAAAAATGGGGTTACTTATGGCTGGCAGGCCACGCTGGAACGTTATAAAAAGACCTATCCGGATGTAACGGCTATGGGTAAACTGGATTTTAAACTGCTGGAATTCAAGCCCCTGGCGGCGGATGTATACCTGTTGATTGGCCAGTGGCACCTACAGCGAACCATAGGCGATCTGCAGGGGCATTTCAGCCTGGTACTGAAAAAAATAAAAGGACAGTGGAAAATTATTGCCGACCATAGCAGCTAAAGAAAACCATCCCAGGAATAGGATGGCCGCTATACACCACAACATTAAAAAGTAATAGCTTTCTTATACATTAAAATAGACCGTTAACGCTTTGATTTGCTGTTGCTGTCGTTATCCCTGACAACTTTATTCTCTTTCTCCGGACTTTCGGATAAATCGCCATGCAGTGGATTCCTGGTATGGGTGCCTTTGTCCTGGCTGAGTATATCTACCGGCTTCTTCTGCTTATCATAGTGTTGACCAGGCATTTTCTTCTTTTTCATAATATCACTTTGAGAGATGAAAAATAAGTAGCACATGAAAAGATGAACAAACTTTGTTCCATGCCCCCGGAGGCCATCTGCAGGCAAACTGAGGAACGACACCTGGGGTATCCCTTCCCCAAACACCTGATTCAGAATGAGAAAGAAATACAACACTTCTGTTTATAGATATATAGCGGTTCTGATTAACATTAGATTTACAAAAACTATTATCCATTTCTCATATCTACCCCTTATCTTCGTATCATTGAATGTTTTTTTAACCCATAACCTCTGAGCAACCACGAGTAGTTTTAATCAGTTTCCTTCCTAAGAACCTCTATTTAATTTTAATCTAAGTCCTGTTTAGAACCCGGTATCTATTTACTCTAATTTATTGCTGGTTATGTCCGGGAAATTTATCCGCGTTGCCACCACATGGATGGCCATTATTTTTTATTGCAGTTGCTCCAAAACCTCAGGGCTGACCCTGAAAGAACCGGAAAAAGCACCACCCGCAGATACGTCTGTTGTGCCGGAAAACAAACTTGACCGCAGCGCCCTGCTGGTACTGGTCAATGGCTTACGTACCCATGGTTGTAAATGCGGTACGGATGTAATGCCCCCTGTAGGAGCAGTTATCTGGAATGGCTTGCTGGAAAAGGCGGCTTTCAACCACAGTAAAGACATGGCGCTCAACAAATATTTTGACCACAACGGTCTCAATGGCTCTACCCCTGGCACCCGCCTGGATGCTGCCGGTTATCATTGGAATTATTATGGAGAAAATATTGCAGCCGGCAATATGGATGAACAAGCTGTTGTATTGGGCTGGCTGAATAGCCCCAAGCATTGTCATAATATGATGGACCCGGTATTTTCAGAAATGGGAGTAGGCTATTATAGCGGTAACTGGACCATGGAGCTGGGCAAACGAAACGCAGTCCAGTAATCAGGGCGCATCCATCTTTTTGCGCCACATCCGCCAGGCAAAATAAATAAAGGCGGCCAGCGAGAGCACAAACCAGGAATAGAAAAAGAACATCCGTCCTGGTGTAGAGGCCTCCGGCTCGGCAAAACCAAGATATAGCCCCAGGAACACATTGATCAGCATCCAGAAAAGACCAATGAAAATGGTACGCATGATCTTTATCAGGAAGTGAAACAAGTCGTAATCCAGCTGATTGGGATCCCGCTCAGGGGTTTCCGGTACTTCCGGATCTTCTGTTTCTTCTGCCATAATTATTTATATCAATACTACTAAGGTATGCAGAGTTTTGCCAGGTCGGTACTATCTCCTTTAAATACATTAAAGTCTACTGTAGTACGGATCCCGTTTACCCGGCCTATATCACTGTGTTGCCAAAACAACCAGGCCCTGTCGGACCGGGGACGTTCTTTCTGATAATAATGGGCAAGCCACAGCGGGTAGCGGTCAAATTCAGTGCCCAGGTAGGTTTCATAAAAATGAATATTGGTATAAATAATAGGCCTTACTTTATATACTTTCTCCATCTCTTCCAGCCAGATCTTGGCGGTACTTCGAATCACCGCTGCCGGCTGGTTATTACTGGTTTCAATGTCCAGTACCGGTGGCAGGTCGCCCGATTGAAGGTCGGCTACATTGTGAAAATTGATCGCTTGCTTTAAAGGGTCGCGGGTAGCATAAAAAAAGTGATAGGCACCCCTTACCAGTCCGGCTTTCCCTGCTTTCTCCCAATTTTGATGAAAGGATGCATCCTGCCGGGTAATGCCCTCTGTAGCCTTAATAAAGGCAAAGGATATACGAACTTTCTTCACCTGCATCTGCTTAACTGCCTGCCAGTTGATGTCTTTCTGAAACTTGGATACGTCTATGCCGTGTATTTTATAATTCTCAGGAATATCAATGCCAAATTCTTCATACCGTACAAAAGTGATTCGGTTTTCGCGCTGGTGCCACCATATATAAGCCGCCACGGCTGCTATTACTACTATTGGTAAGAATATTCTGATCAGGATCCGTTTCACTTTACTTCGGTTAGTTGCAGGATAATTGGGTAAGGGCCTTGTCATAAATTATTGACGTCCTTATTTTTTACAGCAAGTATAGGCTATAATTTGTTTAAAGGCGCTACTTTTACAACGGTCAAGTGAATTTTTATGCCCGATTTTAACCTGAAGGATACCCTCAATTTGTTTTCTAAATTCACGCTGCGCCGCGGTTTGAATGCTGGCAAGGTGCTGGGAAGTTATTTTGTAAGTAAGTGGACCGGTAAGCCCGTTCAATGGGGATACCCTATTTCCATGTCGTTTGAACCGACCACTTCCTGCAATCTCCGCTGCCCTGAATGCCCCAGCGGCCTCAGAGCTTTTACCCGCCCTACCGGCATGCTGGAACAGGATTTCTTCAGGAAAACGATCGATGAAATTTCAAAAGAACTTTTATACCTGATTTTTTATTTCCAGGGAGAACCTTACCTGAACCCGGGTTTCCTGGACATGGTAAAATATGCTTCTTCCAAAGGCATTTATACCGCCACTTCTACCAATGCCCACTATCTCACAGACGCCAACGCAAAGAAAACGGTAGAGAGTGGCCTCGACAGGTTAATCATCTCCATAGATGGTACGACCCAGGACGTATATACGCAATACCGCGTAGGAGGTCACCTGGATAAGGTCATCCAGGGCGCCAAAAACATTGTAAAATGGAAAAAAGAGCTGAATTCATCTAAGCCTTTTGTTTTTTTCCAGTTCCTGGTAGTAAAACCCAATGAACACCAGATTGAAGATATTAAGCGGTTGGCAAAGGAAATTGGCGTAGACCAGGTGAGATTTAAAACCGCCCAGGTATACGACTATGAAGAAGGTAACCGCCTCATTCCTACTATCGATAAATATTCCCGCTACCACCGCAATGAAGACGGAACCTATGCTATTAAAAACAAACTGGGTAATCATTGTTGGCGCCTCTGGCATTCACCCGTGGTTACCTGGGATGGCCTTGTAGTACCCTGCTGCTTCGATAAAGATGCCCAACACCGCCTCGGCAACCTGAAAAAAGAATCCTTCAAAGCCCTCTGGCACAATAAAGAGTATATCCGTTTCCGTAGCCAGATCCTCGAAACCCGCAAAAACATAGACATCTGCGCTAACTGTAGCGAAGGCACCAAAGTTTGGGGATAATATCCGGCGTTTTAAAATTTTTTCTCGCTGACTATCAGTTAATTACTACGTTTATCGTTTAATAACTACAAAAATAGTTTTTAAACTACAAAAATAGTATTAGCTTGGTGGTATGAAAAAGCTATCACGTAAAGAAGAAGAGTTGATGCAGGTGATATGGGACCTGGAGAAAGCCTTTGTAAAAGATGCCATCGAACACCTCCCGGATCCCAAACCGCATTACAATACCATCGCTACCCTCATGAAGCGACTGGAAGAAAAGGGGTATCTCGCCCACACCGAATACGGCGGCTCATATGAGTACTATCCCATTGTAGGTAAGGAAAACTATAAGCAAACCTTTATGAAAAAAGTACTCAACACTTTTTTTGATAACTCCTACCTCAACATGCTGGCCTATTTCGCCAAAGAAGAGAAAATCAGCCCGGAAGAAATGAAGGAACTGGTAAAAATGATTGAGAAAGATAAAAAATAACGCGTATGCCTACCCTGTTTTTATATATCCTGCAAGCATCAGGAGCCATGGCACTTTTCTATCTCCTTTATATTTCCTGTTTCAGGAAGGAAACCTTCTACCGTTACAACAGGATATTATTGCTCAGCGCATTTATTTTTTCAGCGCTGCTTCCGCTGTTACCGGTACCTGCTATGCATTGGAGCAAAATAGTTGCTCCGGAAGGGGGTAACACACAGGTATATTTTGCGGATCACCTGCATAACTCCCCTGCACATACCAACGTTGTTGCCGTTACACACTGGTGGGATCCCCTGCTGGCACATAGCACCACTATTCTGTTGGCTATATACGCAGCAGTTGCCCTTTCCCTGGCTATCATACACGGTCTTCAATTACTGAAAATCAACCGTTTAGCCAAATCCGGATATGTTTATTCCCGTAATCGCATCCGGTATATACATATCGAAAAACTCGCTGCGCCCTTTTCGTTCCTGAACACCATTTTCATTGATCATAACGCGTACGAGTATACGGAGTTTATGCATATCCTGCAACATGAGGAAGCCCATGTAAAACAATACCACTCAGTGGATATGCTGTTCTCCGCCTTCTACTGCTGCCTGTTTTGGATTAATCCGTTTGCCTGGCGGTGTAAGAAAGCATTGCAACTGAATCTTGAATTCCTCGCCGACGATGCCGTAGTTACCAGCTCCCTTGCGCCGGTAGACTACCAGTACAGTTTATTGCGGCTCGGGACACCGCGCACCCCTGTGGCTATTGTTAGCCATTTCAGCAAGTCATTCATTAAAAACAGAATACTTATGATGAACAAAACCCAATCACCCCGTTTACGTACCTGGCGGTACCTGTTGCTCCTGCCGGTACTGGCGCTGACAGCCGGCCTTTTGTCCGCTACTACCAACGATGCTATCAGGCAATCAGGCGCCGATAAGTACCTGACCACCGAAAATGGCGTGGTCCATGGCATGATCACCCGGTTAACGACCGATCAGGATCTGGCCGACATGAAAGCTGCATTGGCAGCAAAGGATATCCACCTTTCACTTCACGCACTGAAACGCAGTGCTTCCGGGGAAATTATCTATATCAAATTTGATGTAAAAGACAAGCGTAGCGGTTTAGCAGATGAAACTTTAGATGGGCCCCTTATCTCTCCTCTCTATTTTTATCTTGGACCCGACGAAAGCGGTATTGGGCCAATGCCTTTTAAGCACACACCTAAAAGTTTGTTAGCCCGCGCATTGAAAGAAAGTAATGGACAGGCAAGAGGTATCACTACTGATTCCACTTATTTGAGCCGTTTTCCGGGAGGGGAAGAGGCATATAAAAGAACGTTTGCAAAGAATCTCCGCTATCCACGCTATTGCCAGGAAAATGATATCGTCGGTGAGGTGATGGCACAGTACACAATTTTAGCAAATGGTACTATTGAGAACGCCGAAGTGCTGATCGCCCCGGATAAAACGATGGGAGAAGAAGTAAAGCGCGTTATCAAAGCATTGCCTTCTTTCAAACCGGATGCTGAGGGAAAAATAGTGACCGTTACTTTAACCGCAGATTTTATGCTGGAACAGGATGGAAAATTCCATAAAGGCCCGGGTAGTGAAAGCGCAGATATAACAGTAGTTGCCTACGGCAAAAAATAATCTATTCTGCCACCGGTTCTTTCTTCTTCTTCCGTGCTTTGGTTACCTTATTAAACAGGTTAATACCCAGCTGCACACCAATAAATTCCAATGCCGTCATCAACGCCCCGGTAGCAAAACTCTTAAATTTACCGCTTCCCCACGCCATCTTAGCCACATTCATGGCTACGTTCAGGGCACCGCTATGTCTTGCGCTACCGGGGATGACAGCATTTAATGCCATCTTCTTATAGTTATCCTTGAAATAATCTACCCGGTCCCCCAGCTCATACTCCAGTTGCTTGGAACGCCGCTTTAAACGCTCAATTTCCAGCTCCAATGTTTCGAAGCTGTTGATCTTTTTACGCATGTGTAAATTTTTATCATGGTTTATCCCCGCATTGTGTTTTCTGTAGCTTCGTCGTCAGGTACATAGCCCAGGTCTTCCGGCTTGTCATTAACTGGCTCTTCTTTCCTGGCGGATTGTCGCTCCCGTTTGGCGTGAATATGATCACTTTCCGCGTCCCGGTCGGTGATCTCGTCTACCAGCTCCGCAATCAGCAGTTTGGCCAGTGGCCGCTGTATCAGCTGCTTACGGAACAACAGGATCACCAGGAATAATACCACAAACAGCCCTGCTGCACAGCTAAAACCAATGGTAAAGCTGCCCGTCATCTCTCCTATCCAGAAGCCCACCACCATACCCAGGAATACGATCACAAAAAAGAACAGCAGAAAAGCCATCGTGATGGAGAAAAACAACCCCAACGCTTTCGATAACTTTCCTGCTGCCTGGAGCTTAATCAGGTCCAGTCTGGTTTCCAGGTATTCCCTGGCTACTTTTCCCGTTTGGTTAAAGTAGTTGCCGAAATTATCTTCCATGCAAATGAATTTACTCAAATGGAATTATGCCAACTCGTTTTCTAACTCATCATGAAACTGGTCTTTTCTTTTTCTCCATTTTTCTTTCAGCTTTTCAGATTGGCCTTTCAGCTTTTCTACCAACTCATCTTTTTTGTCTGAATTCAGGAAATATCCTACTGCTACACCTACTGCTGCGCCCACGATAAATGAAACCACGGCTTTTGAACTGTTACTCATAACTAAGGTTTTAAAGATGTTATAAATTAGGTTTTCTTTTTGGGTAACAGAGGTTCAACAAACATTATTCCATAAATGACAATTTTGTATAACTTCCATGTTAAACCTCCGCAATAAGAACAAGTGCCCGCAGATTTTGTTTATTGTTGACAGGAGCTTATGTCAGACCATCGGTCTGCTTTTTGACATACCACCACCTCACACCATATGATGTACTATGAGCTATCTTGACAATGACCGTCTTAAACAAATTGGATTTCTGCTATTGATTCTCTTCCTGGGAATTCTCCTGTTTAAGGAAATGTATACTTTTTTTCCTGGCTTCCTGGGCGCCGTCACTTTATATGTTATCTGCCGGAAGTGGATGTTTCGCCTGGTAGAAGAAAGGAAATGGAGAATGAGCCTGGCGGCTACTGTCCTACTCATTCTGTCGTTCCTGGTCATCCTGCTCCCGGTAAGTTTCTTGATCAACCTCCTGACTGCCAAGGTGGCTTATGCTGCCAGCCACTCTGCCGACCTGGTGAATGCCCTCAAACAGGCCAACAGTCAACTGGAAGAATACCTGGGTATAGGTCTGCTGACGACCGAACGACTTCAGAAACTACAGGAACGCATTACAGCCATCCTGCCAGGCTTCCTCGGCGCCACCTTCAATACGCTAACCTCCATCGCCCTGATGTACTTTATCCTGTTCTTCATGTTGGTGAATGGCCGGAAAATGGAGGAAACCCTGTATGAATATATTCCCCTGAAAGATAAAAATGTAGACCGACTGGGTAAAGAGTTCAACACACTGGTTATTGCCAACGCGGTGGGCATACCTCTAATTGCCGTGGTACAGGGAATTGTATCTTTAATCGGCTACCTGATTTTTGGTATCCCCCAACCCTTTTTCTGGTTTGTTGTTACCTGTTTCACCGCCATGCTGCCTGTGGTGGGCGCTGCTGCCGTATATGTTCCTATGGGAGTTTATTTACTGGGCATGGGAAATACCTGGCAAGGCATAGCAATACTTATCTATGGGTTTGGCGTGGTAGGCACTTCAGATAACATAGCCCGCATGCTGCTGGCCAAAAAAATTGCAGATGTGCATCCCCTGATTACCATCATTGGCGTTATTGTGGGAGTAAGTCTATTTGGCTTTATTGGCCTGATCTTCGGCCCGCTGCTGATTTCCATGTTTATCCTGTTGCTGGAAATATACAGCAACGAGTTTGTGGTGAAAAGACGTGATAAACCGCAAACACCTGTTAATCCCGGGCCTCAGCGATAGTAATTGTTATCCGCAATGTAATTGATCACCGGATCCGGCACCATGTAACGTACCGATTTCCCTTCCTTAATCCATTTCCGGATATCTGTAGCGGAAATGTCCAACATGGGCGCATCCAGTATTTCAATAGTAGCCCCAAAGGTGTCACTTATTTCGTGTCCCGGCCGGCGATATACGTAGATGGGATAGTTTTTTATGATCTGCTCATAGTTTTTCCAGCGGGGTAAATTCTGGAAACTATCGCTACCCATAATAATAGCAAATTCCTGGGTGGGAAACTTCTCTTCCAGGTAAGTGAGCGTATCTACAGTATAAGAAGGTCGGGGTAAAGAAAATTCGATATTGCTTGCCCGTAAACGAATCTCGTCTTTAATGGCCATTTCTACCAGGTGAAAACGGTCATGCTCATTGAGCAAGGCAGACTGGGGTTTTAGTGGATTATGCGGAGAAACCACCAACCATACTTTATCGAGATCTGTATTGTAAGCAACGTAATTGGCAATGATCAAATGCCCCGTGTGTATAGGATTAAAAGACCCAAAATACAAGCCTATTCTCATGTTTCATCGTATAAGTTGCCAATGGCGACATCAATAATGCGTGTAAAAGTAGGTATTTAATGCGGGAACATGACAATCAGCTTATTCCAACGGCTTAAACTGCTCAAATACCTGTCCGCAGGACTTACAAAAATGAATGGCCCTGCAAAGCGTAGAGCCAAATGGGGAACGTAAATAGGTTTCCTTACTGCCACAATGCGGGCAGGGCACCGCCAGTAATATTTCAGCATGCATTTCCCCTGCGAGTAGCTGGGGTGGCGCTATACCGAAGTTTTGCAACTTTTCTTTGGCGGCTGCCGTCATCCGGTTGCTTTGCCAGTGCGCCTGCTTATCCACTGTTACGGTGACGGCTATATCCAGTTCCTGCTCCAGTACCGTTTTTATTTGTTGCTGAATATAGCTTACCGCCGGGCAGGCTGCAAAAGTGGGAATCATTTTAACATGCACTCCCCCTTCCTCCAGCTCAACGCCGGTAATCATGCCCAGGTCTATCACACTTAACACCGGTATTTCCGGGTCCATCACGTGTTCCAGCGATTCGTATACCGACGCTATCGTAATTTTTTGTAACATGATTTACCAGCTGGCCTCCGCATCCAGGTTAAATACTTCTCCCATTTCCTTTAACAGCGGCCGTAGATAGGGCGTATGAATGGCCTGTCGGCCGCCATATGCAGGCGTAATGGTTTTCATATCAGGTAAATTGAGCGAGGCCTTTACCAGTATCGGGTAAATCCGGTCCAGCCAGCGCTGGTACAGGGCTGCCTCACCAGGATATATCCGTTCTGCTATCAAGATATTTTCGTATTCGGGAGACGGTTCAAAAATACCGGCTGCCAAGGCCACGGTATTATTCAACGCCTCCTGCATACGCTGGTAGCTTTCCTCTCCTGCCTGGCTTAACTGCATAATCCAGGCATTGGCGTGTAGCGTATGATATTTCAATTCCCCTTTTACTTTTTTACTGAGTATCCGGAATGGCTCAAAACTACTATCTACCAGGCTTTCATACCTGATCGCCTCTGCATGATCAAATAAAAAATGCCGCATCAGGCTAAACCCATATTCTTCGTTGGGCATTTCCACCAGGTGGCTGCATTTGAAGTCCTTTTCCGGCCGGTGAAAAGCAAACTTATCGGGATCTTTTCCTTCCAGGTTTTCGTGCAATATGCGGTACAATGCCCACGCATGGCCTATTTTATCCTGCGCCATGGAAGAAAAGGCAATATCTTCCTCCATTACAGGGCCTAGTCCGGTCCATTCAGAATTACGATGTCCCTGTATCAGTTCATCGTCTGCCATTTTGATGATCAGGTCCGTTAATGCTGCGTTATAGCTCATTTGGATTGTTTGAATTTATTGATCTTTTCCATCACCTTAAATCCGCTCGCATCGCGGTAGGTCTTTTCCAGGTTGTTGGCAAACATATCCTCATCTTCTACATCAAAAGCCAGGATATCCGCACTTTTCACTACCCAGAGGTTCACGCACTTTTTACGGCGGCCAAATTGCTCTTTGGCAAATACCAATGCCAGCTGCGGGTCCGGGGCATGTACGCACCCCACATGTTCGTGATGCGCCCCTCTTTTTTCCTGGTGAAATACTTCATATATGTTCCAGTTCTCCCCCTCTTCTACTTTCACAATTTCGCCCGCTTCTCCCAGTTTCAGCCTGTTTACGCGGGGGTCTAAAGATTCGTTCGACATGTAATTGTTGAATAGTTTTAAATCGAAAAAAATTAAGCTGCCGGGAAAGTCTTTCTTTCAGCCGGCCGCATGAGAGCCTTGCGTACCCAACGTCCATGCTCTTCTGCCCATTTACGCACCTGCAAACGCTCTGCGTTACAAGGACCGCCACCGTTGATAACGCGGAAAAACTCATCCCAGTCGGGGTCTGTATATTCCCAGCGACCGGTTGCCTCATTTTTACGCAACGCCGGATCAGGCAATGTAAGTCCCAGCTCCCATACTTTAGGTACGTAAGCATCCAGGAACTGGTTACGCATATCATCGTTGCTGGCCATTTTCACTTTCCACTGCATGAGCTTTTCGCTGTGACTGGATACTTTATCGGGAGGGCCAAAGAAATGCATAATCGGCTGCCACCAGCGGTTCAGCGCGTCTTGCAACATATCCCGCTGCGCCGGGGTACCCGTAGCCAGCTCAATAAAAGCATCGTGGCCTTGTTTTAAATGAAAACTCTCTTCATAGCAAATGCGTTCCAGTGCCCGGCAATAGGGACCATAGGAACCTTTTGCATTGGCTACCTGGTTTACAATCGCCGCCGCATCGATCAGGAAACCTATAACGGCCACATCTGCCCATGTTTCGGCTGGATAATTAAAGACATTGGAATATTTGGATTTGCCGCTCAACAGGTCGTTGATCATGGCTTCCCGGGATTTTCCCAGTGTTTCCGCTGCGTTATACAACAGCTGTCCATGACCTATTTCATCCTGTACTTTGGCTATCAGCGCGAGCTTGCGCTTAAATCCGGGCGCCCGGGTAATCCAGGTACCTTCCGGTAAGGCACCGATAATTTCTGAATGAGCATGTTGTTCTATCAAACGTATCAACTGTCTGCGATACTCTGCCGGCATCCAGTCGCCAGGTTCTATCTTCTCTCCTTTGGCAATACGTTCTTCGAAAGCAGCGAGTTTTTCGGGCTCATCATGCTGCTCTTCTTCCCGCAACTGTTTCTTGTTGGGTTCATCAAATATATATCCACCGCCGTACATAGTGCGATTGTTTTGGTCGGAAGTAATTTACGGAAAAAAGCCCGGTTTGGGGGGAAATGGTTGTCTAAAAAATGGGGCTAAATGTTATAGAATCGCCAAATTTTTCCGCAATGGAACAGATTTTTATCCATTGCAGTAATTTTAACGGTATCTGGTTTTGCTGATGTTATCTACTGCCACTATACTGTGTTTACTGTTGCTGCCTCCCGGGCATAAACACCCGCATGCCGGCAAAAAGGCGGATCCTCACTATACAGTCATAGAACTGAGTTTTGAAGACGTGCGTACCTCCCCGGCCTGTGGTGCTGATACTCTTTTTTATGATCCGGAGAGACGATTGCAATGGGACGATTTCCTGGCCCAGCCTTCGCCCGCCGGCCCCAGCGCGGCAGTAGCCTACACCAGCTTCGCCTACGATGGCAGCAGCAACCTGGTACATGATACCTTGCGGATTGTACTCCGCCTGCAGGTATTCTTCATCAAAAGCGCCTCCTGGGTACGGCCCGATGCCAAAAACAGCTATACCCTGGCCCATGAACAACTGCATTTCGATATCACCCGGCTGGTAGTGGAACGGTTTAAACAAAAACTCCGGCAAACAGCCCTGAATCGCGACGACTACGATAGTATCATACAATATCAGTACCTTCAATCATTCCGGGAAATGAACCGCCTCCAATATAAATTCGATGAGGAAACCAATCACGGATTAAATCCCGCAGCACAAATACGGTGGCGGGATAAAGTGAATATCGGATTAAAAAATAATGGCGTACTCCCGGAAGAGTTGGGCATTGAAGGCATTAACTTCACCCCCATAGAATAATAATAGCGTTTTTGCCAACGTTTAGCCATACTAGTTATACAGTATAAAAACCCATACATGCAATCTAATTATCTCTACAAATCACTGGTAACCGGACTTTTCCTGCTTTTTCTGCTGCCTGCCTGTAAAAAAAGTAACAATCCTCCGCCTGGTCGCCAGCCCGGAAACAATACAGGCGCCAGCATTAATGATAGCATCTTTTTTATTGCTAAAGATATTTACCTCTGGTACGATGCCTTGCCGGATAGCGCTACCTTTAAACCCAACAGTTTTTCTACCACCGGGGATATGTTTAAAGCCCTGATGTCGTATAAGAAAAACAGTAATAATCAACCGCTGGACCGATACAGCTTCCTCGATAACGGAGGTACTTCCCGCGCCCTGCAGCAGGGAGTAGCAGGCGATGTAGGCTTCGAGGTAGGCTTCCAAACCGCAACAGAGCTACGGGTAGTATATGTATACCCCGGCTCTCCTGCAGATAAAGCCGGAATTAAACGTGGCTGGCAGCTCACCGCGGTAAATGGGGTTACCTCATTCAAGTCAGACCAGGCTACCAACGACTTACTTAACAATGCCCTCGGTGGTGGCGGTAGTAACACTTTTAGCTTCCGCAAAGCTGATGGCAGCACCCAGGAAAATGTATTAACAGCTACCGATTATAAGCTCAATCCCATTTTATACTCGCACCTGTTCAACTTCAACGGCAATAAAATAGGCTACTTTGTATTCAACAATTTCGTGGCCCTGGCTGATGTAAAAACCCAGATAGACTCCATCTTTGGCGCGTTTGCTACAGCCGGCGTAAAACAGGTGATCATTGACCTGCGCTACAATGGCGGCGGACTCATTGAAACAGCCGAATACCTGGCCAACAAACTGGTACCA
Organism: Chitinophaga eiseniae; assembly: GCF_012641265.1. Lineage (GTDB taxonomy): Bacteria > Bacteroidota > Bacteroidia > Chitinophagales > Chitinophagaceae > Chitinophaga > Chitinophaga eiseniae_A. Next base: position 524,087 of record NZ_JABAHZ010000002.1, read on the forward strand.
GCCGCCAAAACAAATACAGAAATGTATTCCCAGTATTTCAACAACAATGTGTATAACAACAAGTATAGCCGCTACTTCACTAATATGAAAGCAGTTCCCTGGTTTCCAACAGCCAACTGGAGCGATATTTTCTATAGTGAAGCCACTACTTATAAAATGGCTAAATTTCAAAAGGATGGCGCCCTGGCACTTGATAAATTAAACTTTCTGGTAACTGGTAATACGGTATCCGCCAGTGAATTATTATATAATGTGCTAAAACCCGTGATGACCACCAAACTGGTGGGTAGCACTACCTACGGGAAACCGGTAGGATTTATCAATATTACCTTCGGGAACTATGATATGTATGCCGTCAACTTCCAGACAAAAAACTCTGCTGGAGAAGGCGATTACTTCAGTGGTTTGCCGGTGCAGGTTTCCGCACAGGACGACTATACAACAGATTGGGGCAACTTAAGCGATCCGCTACTGCGGGCCTCTTTGGTCGATATGGGCGTACCGGTGTCGTCCCTGGGACGCACTGCAAGAGTAGTTAACAGCGAAATGGTTCGCACTCCCGCTAACCGGTTGGCGGCCACGCACTTCAAAGGAATGATACAAACCATTAAACAATAAATGGCGCAATGTAAAACAATAAGGGCTCGCCAAAATGGCGAGCCCTTATTGTTTTACATCTTTCTTGCCCCACTATATTTATTCTCCGGCATGTCACTGTCCATCTTCTTTACCACGTCCAGTATGGTTTGTACCGCCCGGTAATAAAAAGAGTAGTTAATTCGGGTATACTCATCTGTTAACCGGTGATAGTCGGGGTGATCTTCCACACCGAAGTACAGGAAGGGAATTTTCTGCTTAAAGAATTCATACTGATCACTTTGCCCGGTCCAGTCATCCATACCGGTTCCCGGTTTATCATGCCCCGCGATCAGTTGTACGCTGCTACCAGCCGCGATATCATCGATATATTTTTTAAGATCGGGATACTGTGTAGTACCACACACATACAATTCATTTTTATCATTGTGGGCAATCATATCCATGTTAATGTTCTGCCGGATTTGTGTTAAAGGTACCGGTGGTTGCGCCACAAAGGCCTTGGCGCCCTGTAACCCTTCTTCTTCTCCGTCAAAAGCAGCAAAAACAAGCGTATAGCGGGGAGGGTGTTTTTTAAAATACGCAGCAATGGCCAACAATCCACCTATACCGGATGCATTGTCATCCGCGCCATTATACACGGTATCCTGAGCGGCGGGGTCGGACTTCATTCCCAGGTGATCATAGTGGGCCGAAATAACCATTACGGTACTTAGCTTTCCCGGGATATAGCCGTACAGGTTAGTTCCCATTACTTTTTTTTCGCCTTCCTGGAAATAAAAAGGGTATTCGTACGTATCGTGGTAAGGCGTAATGTCGATTTGTTTGAAACGGTCAATAATGTAAAACTGGGCCAGGCGGCTTCCCCGGGTCCCTGCTTTGCGGCCTTCAAACTTATCGGACGAAAGGGTCCGTACATCCTTCATTAACAGGGAAGAATCTACCTTGGTTTGCGCTATGGCAGGCAGTGCTGTTAACAAACAAAAAGGGAAATAAAGCCATTTCATAAACATTGCATTAATGGTTTGACTATACCTGCAATGTACAAGATATTATCTGAAGATATGAAAGATGATATAACTGCAGATATACGCCAGTCCTGTCATGTAGAGCAGCTGTATAGCAGGGAATTTCCATGATTTAGTTTCACGTTTAACAATGGCCATTGTACTCATACACTGCATGGCAAATGCATAGAAAATCATCAGTGACAAACCGGCGGCGAGGGTATACACGGGGCTTCCATCGGGCCATTTAGCGGAAGATAACTTCTCCCGCAGGGTAGCATTGTTGTTGTCCGGGTCTTCTCCCACGCTGTATAGGGTAGCCATTGTACCCACAAACACTTCGCGGGCGGCGAAAGAGGTGATCAACGCGATACCAATTTTCCAGTCAAAACCCAGCGGACGAATAGCCGGTTCAATGGCATGGCCTAACACACCAGCATAAGAGGTAGATAATTTGGCAGACTGAAACTCCTTATTTAACTCTGCCGCCTGCGGAGAGCCTGGCGCCACCTGGGCTAATAACGGTTCATATTTCTGATGCACCGGCTCACGCTTGCTGGCAGGGCCATAAGAAGCCAGGAACCAGAGGACCACAGATATCACCACGATAACTTTACCGGCATCTTTCACAAATATCTTCGCTTTTTCCACCATGGTAGTGCCTACGTTTGCCCAACGCGGGGAACGATACACCGGCAATTCCATAATGAAATAACTTTTCTCTTTAATCCGCACAAACAGCTTCATCAACGCAGCAATGGTGATAGCCATGAAAAAGCCCAACAGGTATAGTCCCATCATCACTAATCCTTGCAGACCCAATATACCAAAGCGTTTATCGGGAATTACCAGGGCAATCATCATAGTGTAAATAGGCAACCTCGCAGAGCAGCTCATTAGCGGTGTTACCATAATAGTGATTAATCGCTCCTTCCTGTTTTCGATGGTGCGGGTAGCCATGATGGCGGGTACCGCACAGGCTACGCCGCTAATGAGCGGCATTACCGACTTCCCATTCAGGCCTACCTGTCGCATTAGTCTATCGGTCAGGAAACTGATACGCGCCATATAGCCAGTATCTTCCAGGATGGTGATAAGCCCAAACAGTATCATAATCTGCGGTACAAACACGGCAAACCCGCTGATACCTGCTAAAATACCATTGATGAAAAAGTCGGTTACTTTATTATCGGGCAAACTACTGCTTAACCAGCCACTCAGGGCCCCAAATCCATTTTCGATCCAGCTCATCGGGTAAGAGGCCAGCCAGAAAATGCTCTGGAACAGGAGGAACATTACTACCAGCAAAATAGCGTATCCCCAGAAACGATGCAACAGCAGGTCGTCTATCTTTTCTGAACGGAGCTGCTTCTGTAGCGGGTCGTTTTCCACTACGGAAGCTTTCATGATATGTTTGATACGGGCATAACGTTGCATGATTTCTTCTGCCTGCATCTTGGTTTTATTAAACTGATGTGCCTGCAGTGCCTTTTTGATTGCTTGCCGTTGTGCTTCATTTAAAAACGGTAAATCTTCCACATTTGTGGCAATATGCAACGCGCCATAATCGCTTTTACAGGGTACTACCCGCTTTACTTCTTCAATCACCTCTTTCGCCAGGGCGGTGTTGTTGATAAAGTCCCGGGGCGGTGGGCTGTATTGCGAACGGATAGCCAGGTCTATTACTTTCTTTATTTCGGTAACCCCTTTATTTTTACGGGGGTTAATAGCCACCACCGGCACACCCAGCTCTCTTTCCAGGCCATCGATATCAATTTCCACTCCTTTCCTGCGCGCAATATCCATCATCGTTAATGCGATGATCACGGGCGTTTTAAGGTCTATGATCTGGGAACAAAAGAGGAGGTTACGTTTCAGGTTGGAGGCATCCGCCACGATAATCACCAGGCGGGGAATATCAGCGTTATTCTGGTTAATCAGCACATCATAGGTTACATATTCATCGGCGCTTTTAGGATAAAGGCTATAGGTACCGGGCAAATCAATAATATTGGCCGTAAGACCAGGTACTATCTGTGCCATCCCGGTTTTCTTATCTACGGTTACTCCCGGAAAATTACCCACTTTCTGATTCAGACCAGTGAGCGCATTAAAAAGGGAACTTTTACCACTATTCGGATTACCTACCAGCGCGATGTTTATGGGAGCCTGCATTCCTTATCTTATCCTATTATTTAATATTATGTGCTGAATACGCAAAGTTAAACATTAATCAGGCTGTTGAATGATCCGATCGGGAAAATCTCAAAAGGTAACCCGCATAAAAAAAGTGTAACGAAAACCGGCGGTCGTTTTCGCTACACTTTTCTTATTATTAATTAATTATGCTTACTAAATACTATGTATGCGTATCAGGGCATCGGCCAGGAAAGACATGCTTCCCTTCATGACCATTGTATTTTTAACGGCTTTCACGGCATTTTCAGCAGAGGGGCCTTTATAACGATAAATCTTGGTGGTATCCTTCTTTTCGTCTTTTTCCGGTTTGTCAGATGGCTCCGTTTTTTCAGTTTCTGCTTTAGGGGCGTTCTGATCATCAGCGCCATCAGGCGTCATTTTCAGGTTGAGCGGTGCGGCATCGTCATCGTCATCATCCCAATCATCGCCGCGACCATACCTGCTGATTGAATAGTTGCGGGAAACTTCATGATCTATTTCGATATTCTTTCCTACCGGAACTTTTATGGTCAGTGTTAACCGTTGTCCGCGGTATTTGGAATGAGGAGCCAGGGAGAAACCATCTGGCAGGTAAATCACGGAGTCTTTCTGATTAAGCTGGAAGGCAATGTCATGCGCCAGTTCCTTGGCTTGTTGTGCATTCCGGCCCCGGGAAAAACGGGATACCTCTACTGCAAAGCTATCATTCCCGCTCTTTTCAATACGAACGTGGATGTCGTTGATTACCACGGTATCATCCGCAATGAGAATGTTGTCATCAAAGAGGCTCATTTCGGCCCTGTCGTTATCTGTTAAGATACCTGGCGATCTTTTCAGGATCAACTTTCCTTTACTGGGCTGTTGAATAGACAGCACTTCTGTTTCTGTGGCCGTTCTTCTGAAGTCTTTCACCAGTGAAGTAGCTACGATGGCTGCAAAAGCCAGTCCCAGCAACCACAGGAAGGTGAGTGTATATCCTGCATAGCGGTTTGTTTCTTTTACACCCGTAAGTTTACGGATGATGAAAATAACCAGCGCTACTATAGGAATACCGATTAACAACCCGATGGCCGGCCATATTAAGAAGGTTTGTGCCGGAGCAGAAAGTAACAGGTTCTTGATGGGGAAAAGGGCCGCGGAAGATACTGCAATGGCTATTCCCACCACGATCAGGCAGATCAGCATCACTACAGCAAAGAAATAAAAGAAGCCTTTGGTAACAGCCACCAGTACAGTACCCAGTACATTGGCCAGATTCACAAAGAAGCGTTCAATATCGCTACCTACTTGCTTTCCGCGGCCCTGCGAAAAATTTCGGATATCATCTCCTACATTTTTCATCTGGCCTTTCATGTGATTCAGTTCATCCTGGATGGTAGATTTGATACTGTTCATGTCTACACGCTCCCCCCGCATTTCCAGCTTTTCAGCAGCGGTGTCGGCAGATGGGGTCGCTATCCAGAGGATAAAGTATACCAGCACACCGGAGCCAAAACCACCGATAGCCAGCAGGGCGAATATGATACGGAAAATAACCGGGTCTACGTTGAAATAGGCGCCTAAACCGCTACATACACCACTCAATACCTTATTGTCAGGATCGCGGTACAGGCGTTTACGTGGACGGGGAGTAAAGTCAAAGGCGTCATCTTTCTGTTGTTGCTGCTGCTGCGCTCCTTCGCTAGTGGCGTCGTCAAACTGCTCTGGCGTGCCCATAGAAGCTTTGATGGCAATTACATCGGCATCGGTAATGCAATGAGCGCCTTTTTTCAATAAGTCCTGGAACACTTCAGCAATGCGGCTTTCAATGTCAGAAACAATTTCATCACCGCCCTCCTCTTTAGAAAAATATTTCTTCAGGCTGCCGAGGTACTGGTTAAGCAGCTCATACGCGCTATCCTCGATGGGGATAAGGCGGCCTGAGAGATTTATATTGATTATCTTTTTCATTATTAGTTGTTTTAGGTTTTAGGTAAGCTGCTTACAGCGGTGTGCTATTGGTTTTAGTTAATTCATGAACCGCGTTGGCCAGTTCGTTCCAGGTGCTTTCCAATTCCTTATAAAAGGTTTCCCCTTTTTCAGTCATGGAAAAATATTTTCTTGGGGGACCGGAGCTGCTTTCTACCCAACGATAGGTGAGCAATTCTGCATTTTTCAATCTTGTTAGTAAAGGATAAAGTGTGCCCTCCAGGATATCCAGCTTCGCCTCTTTCATCTTCTCGATAATATCTGAAGGGTAAGCTTCTCCTTGCTTAATAACGGACAAGATGCAAAACTCCAGCACTCCTTTCCTCATCTGCGACTGTGTGTTATCTATATTCATGGCAAGTGAGCTTTAGTTTTTTAATGTTGGTTTGTGATCAGTTGTGATAGCTATTTTTTCAACTTTACGATACAAAAATAGGAATTATTTACTACTATGCAATACACAATACCATAGAAAGCAAGTTATTTTGCTTTCCACGATACCCGGAAAATCGAGAGGAAAGCAATACCAGCAGGCATTCCAATGGGAAAAGTGATTTTTCGGAGAAAGTTTCAAAAGTGATAAACGGTCGTAAATACTGATAATCGGCACTTCAGAGCCAAACGGGTTGTATTGTTAAAATCCTTTAACATTATTTTAATTACCCTATGCAAGTATTTATGGTCTCCCTCCGTTACATTTGTACAAGCGTAACATACACATGAAGAAAATTATCGGCATATTCCTGTTGGCACTCATGGTGTCTCAACTCCTTCCTATTAAGGAAGTAGGGAAGCTGCTGTTTAATAACCAGATTGTGGAAGAACACCCGGTTGATGCCTGCGGCGACCATGTTAAAATTGCCAAGGATCTTAAATTCTGTAAGCAATTCGACGAACTGCAGTTTAATCCGCAGTTTGTAGTGGATGTTATACACTATCAGTTAATGGAAGATATTCCGAGCAACCCTGCCCAGGAAATACACGCCCCCCCTCCAAATATGCACATAGCATAACCTTCCCTTGCTGTTGTTTCACAACAGTTGTCTTTATTATTCATTTTTTTATTCACCGATCACTGCCAGGACATCGTGTATCCACTATGGAGATACCCGAACAGCGTTCCTGATGGTATCATTATACGAGCAAAGTCGTTTCCACGGTTGCAGCGGATGCTGCTATCCGGAAACGCGATCCTTCAACGGAAAAGCTTATTTTATGAACAAGCAAACATCCTTATTCTCCAATATAAAAGGCGACTTTTCTGCCGGCCTTGTTGTTTTCCTCATTGCAGTGCCACTGTGTTTGGGCATCGCCCTGGCCTCTGGCGCCCCCTTGTTTGCCGGTATGATTTCCGGTATCATCGGTGGCCTCGTAATTGGATTTTTAAGTGGTTCTCAATTGAGCGTAAGCGGCCCTGCAGCGGGTCTTACCGCCGTAGTACTGGTAGCCATTACCAAACTCGGCGCCTTCGATATATTTCTGCTGAGCGTAGTGATAGCCGGCGCCTTGCAATTAGTATTAGGCCTGGTGAAAGCGGGAACGGTAGCCAACTACTTCCCTTCTAACGTTATCACTGGTATGCTCACCGCCATCGGCATCATTATTATCCTCAAACAATTACCGCATGCATTTGGCTATGATGCCAATGCAGAAGGCGATTTCACTTTTTTCCAGGTAGATGGGGATAACACCTTTAGTGCCTTGTTATCTGCTGTAAATCACATCAGTATTGGCGCAACCATTATTACCATCATTTCCATTTTCATTATTCTGTACTGGGGCAAGATCCCAAAGCTTAACATCGTGCCAGCACCGCTGGTAGCAGTAATTACCGGCATATTGCTGAATATGGCATTTTCCGGCAGCGGACTGCTGGCACTGGGATCTAAGCACCTGGTAACCTTACCGGTAGCCAATAGCTTCAGCGATTTCATTCACCAGTTTACACTGCCCAACTTCAGTGCTATTACTAATAAAGAAGTATGGATCACCGCAGTAACCATTGCTATAGTAGCTTCTGTGGAAACCTTGCTGAATGTGGAGGCTACTGATAAACTCGATCCCCTGAAACGCTACACCTCTCCTAACCGGGAACTGAAAGCCCAGGGCATCGGTAACATGGTGAGTGGCCTAATCGGTGGATTGCCCATTACGTCTGTGATTGTTCGCTCCAGCGCCAACATCAACGCCGGCGGCAAAACGAAGATGGCCTCCATGGTACATGGCGCATTACTGCTGATCTGTACTGCCCTGATACCGGTGTTACTGAACAAGATCCCACTAGCCACCCTGGCCGCCGTGTTGCTCGTAACTGGTTATAAGCTTTGTAAGATTTCCATCTTCAAAGAGATGTTTAAAAATGGTAAATATCAATGGGTACCTTTTGTGGTAACGGTAGTAGCTATCGTATTTACCGACCTGCTCGTCGGTATTGCATTAGGTATGGTGGTAAGTGTGCTGGCTATTTTACGCGGTAATATGAAAAGCTCTTACTATTTCCGCAAAGAAAAATACCATACCGGCGATAGTATCCGGCTGGAACTGGCACAGGAGGTTTCTTTCCTGAACAAAGCCAGCATCCTGCTTACCCTGGATCATATGCCGGAAAATATCACGCTGGTAATAGATGCGCATAAAACAGCGTACATCGATTTTGATGTGCTGCAAACCATTCGTGAGTTTAAGGATATTAAAGCACCGCAAAAAAATATCAAGGTGATATTAACGGGGTTTAAGCCGGTGTATAACATACAAAATACGCCTGACCTCTCGGAGGAAGAACAGACGGAGCTTAGCTCCTCTTCTGTACATACTATTTCTTCCGGCAACCATAAAGAATTACTGAAACAGTTACAGTTAAATTAGGACGTAGGCCATGCGTCTCAATTATCAGGGAATCGTAAACGGAACACCATGCTTTTTTCCGTTCATTTTTCAAATTTTAAAAAATGACAATCATGAAAACACTTAATAAAATATCTCAGGCAAATATATCTCCCAGGAAAGCTTTAGAATTACTGCAGGCCGGTAATAACCGCTTTGTAGACAATCTTCGCTTTAATCGCAACCTTCTGCAAATGGTAAACGATACCAGCGACGGACAATGGCCCATGGCGGCTATTGTAAGCTGCATGGACTCCCGTACTTCCGCAGAGCTGATCTTTGACCAGGGCCTGGGCGACATCTTCAGTATTCGTTTAGCCGGGGCTGTTATTTCAGACAACGTGCTGGGAAGCCTGGAATATGCCTGCAAAATAGCCGGTTCCAAGTTCATCGTAGTACTCGGACACACCAAATGCGGCGCCATTAAAGGAGCCTGCGATGCGGTAGAACTGGGCAACCTGACTGGACTGCTGAACAAAATTTCACCTGCTGTTTTCGCAGAAAAAACAATTAAAACAGATCGCCATTCCCATAACAGCGCGTTTGTAGAAGCCGTAAACAATATTCACGTAGAACGCTCTGTACAAGCCATCGTAGAACAAAGCAATATTCTCCGTGATATGCTGCAAAAAGGGGAAATCGGCATTATTGGAGCAGTATATGATGTAGAAACAGGCCTGGTGCGCTTCATGGATCATACGCTGATCCTGGAAAGCAATAAGCCTTCCGAGCCGGCAGCGGCTGTAGCTGTCTAATTGATATGTTTTTTATAGAGGGGAATAAGTTTGCTTTTTCATGAGTAGAGGAGGCATTAATAACCCGTTGGGACATTTTATTTAAAGGCAATTGTCCCGGCAGTTATTAATTGCCTCCTTTTGCTATATCTGTCGCAGCTTGGCCGCAGCCTTTTCCAGGGTTGCCTGCTTCTTGGCAAAGCAGAACCGGATCACATGGTTATCTTTTCCATCGCGGTAAAAGGCGGATACCGGGATTACAGCTACGCCAAAATCTTTGGTCATGCGGACGGCAAAATCTTTGTCGCCCTCATCGGAAATACGATCGTATTTCATCAGCTGAAAATAACTGCCCTCACTGGCTAATGGCGTGAAGCGGGTATCTTTCATCAGCTCCAGAAAATAATCCCGTTTTTGCTGGTAAAACGCAGGCAGTTCGAGATAATGGGAAGGTGTTTCCAGGAACCTGGCCAGGCCATATTGCATGGGGGTATTCACAGAAAAACACAGGTATTGATGTACTTTACGGTATTCTTTCATCAGGTGCTCCGGCGCTACGCAGTAGCCCATTTTCCAACCGGTATTATGAAATACTTTCCCAAAAGAAAAAGTGACGAAGCTGTTACGGTAAATAGCCGGATAGCGTAATATGCTATGGTGCTGCGCACCATCGAAAATCAGGTGCTCATATACTTCGTCCGATAACACCAGCAGGTTAAACTCTTCCACTAACTTCTCCAGCTCCCGGATATCGTTTTCCTGTAAAATACTTCCTGTTGGATTATGCGGTGTATTGAGCATAATCATTTTGGTACGGGGCGTTATTTTGGCGCGCACTTCATTCCAGTTGATCCGGTATTCCGGGAACGATAGCGGGATGAGTACCGGCGTGCCTCCATTTACCAGTACATTGGGAATGTAGCTATCGTATGCCGGTTCAAAAATGATGACTTCATCACCGGGACGTATACACGTAGCAATGGCGGTAAAGATGGCATAAGTGCCGCCAGGTGTAATAGTAATTTCGGTGTCGGGGCTAACGGATTGCCGGTAGAGGTGACTTATTTTTTCAGCGATCGCGGTTCTGAGCGGCATCAGTCCCGGCATAGGCGCATATTGGTTATGTCCTTGCTGCATGGCTTCATTCACCAGTGCTTTCAGCTCATCACTGCAATCGTAGTCAGGAAATCCCTGTGAGAGGTTAATCGCCTGGTGGGTGGCCGCCAGGGACGACATAACGGTAAATATGGTAGTACCTACGTCGGGGAGTTTAGAGATCATTACCTGTTTTTTAGATATTGAAATTTAGCTATTTAGTGGCAAAGCGCAGGGCTTTTCCAGCGCTAAATATCTAAATTTCAATATCAAAAAACATAAAATCTTTAGAGGAACTTTTCGCCTTTATTGCGTTTTATTTCCGCTACATATTCCTTGATCTGTTGTTCATTGTCTTTTTTGCAGATCAGTAGTACGTCGCTGGTATCAATAACGATGAACTCATCGAGGCCCTGGAGCAGTACCAGCTTCTCGTTGGGCACTTTTACCATGCATTTGGTAGCATCGATTACGACTACGTTTTTGCCTTGTACGGCGTTGCCGAGGTAATCCTTTTCCAGGTTTTCGTAAGCAGAGGCCCAGGTACCCAGGTCGCTCCAGCCGAAATTAGATGGGATTACATATACGTTGCTGGCTTTTTCCATGATGCCATAGTCGATAGAAATGTTGGTACACTGAGGATATACCTGTTCAATTGCTTCTTTTTCCTGTGGTGTATTAAGGGCATAGGTGGCCTGTTCAAACAGCTCATCTATTTCCGGAAGATATTGTTTAAATGCCGCCAGGATAGTTTTTACATTCCATACAAAGATGCCGGCATTCCAGAGGAAGTCGCCGCTCTGGATAAAGGTTTTAGCCAGTTCCAGGTTGGGTTTTTCCGTGAATGTTTTCACCTGGTATACATTGTCGGCCACCGTTTGTGGTTCGAACTGTATGTATCCGTAGCCGGTATCAGGGCGGGTAGGCTTGATGCCCAGCGTTAGCAATGCACTGTTTTTCTGCACAAACAGCAGGGCGTTGAGGCAGGCATTGGTAAAGGCGGGTCCGTCCATAATCAGGTGATCTGCCGGTGCACAGATGATGTTGGCCAACGGATCTTGTTTATGGATTTTATGCGAGATATAAGCAACACAGGGGGCTGTATTTTTGCGGGAGGGCTCGCTCACAATATTGGCAGCAGGTAACTCCGGCAGTTGTTCACCCACTTTACCAGTATACTGGTGATGGGTGACTACGAATATGTTTTCCTTGGGAATGAACTGTGCAAAGCGTTCATATGTCCATTGAAGCAAGGTTTTCCCCGTGTTCAGGATATCCAAAAACTGTTTGGGGTTGTCTGTGCGGCTATGGGGCCAGAAGCGGCTGCCAATTCCCCCTGCCATTATTGCCACGTAAAAGTGGCTGTTCATTTGTGTCATTTCTAAATAATTCCTTCTCTAATTAAATCATGTAAGTGAATAATCCCTTGATATCGCGCTCCGTCCATTACCAGCAGTTGGGTAATATCGTGCTGGCGCATCATTTCTAATGCATTGACCGCCAGTTGATCCTGCTGTATCATTTTCGGATGTCGCGACATTATATCTTTGGCCGTTACAGCTGCTGTGGGAACATTTTTCTCCAGCATCCTGCGCAGGTCACCATCTGTAATTATACCTTTAAGTAATCCATTTTCATCCACTACGGCGGTAACACCCAGCATTTTAGATGAAATTTCCACAATTACTTCCCTTAAAGAGCTGTTTTCCAGTACCTGTGGGGAGAGATGTAACTTGCTGAGGTCTCCCACCCTGAGATACAATTTTTTTCCCAGGGCTCCTCCCGGGTGAAATTTTGCGAAATCAGCTGCCGTAAATCCATGCCATTCTATCAGGCATACCGCCAATGCATCCCCCATGGCCAGTTGTGCAGTGGTACTGGTAGTGGGTGCCAGGTTATTAGGGCAGGCTTCCTGGCTAACAGTTGTATTCAGTACAAAATCGGCTTCCAGGGCTAAAAATGAGCTGGTATTCCCCACCATGGCAATTAAAGTGTTGCCAAAATTCTTCACCAGTGGCACCAGTACTTTAATTTCCGCAGAGGTACCGCTTTTGGAGATACATAACACAATATCTTCTTCCCGGATCATCCCGAGGTCGCCATGAATAGCATCTGCCGCATGCATAAACAGTGCAGGGGTGCCGGTGGAATTCAGCGTGGCCACTATTTTCTGCGCAATAATGGCACTTTTCCCGATCCCGGTCACCACTAATCTCCCTTCACATTGTGCAATCCTTTCAACAACTTTCTCAAAATCTGCATTTATAAACTGCTGCAAATCATTAATAGCTGATGCTTCCAATGCAATAGTGCGTTTGGCTACGGCTCCTATATTGATAGTTTGATTCCTTTTCATGACGATTTACAAATTTATCATTTTTTAGTCAGCACTGGTACGCTCCGGTAATTTATATTGATACTCCGGGCTTTTTTAAGTAACTTCGTGTCCCCTAAAAAACATATAAATATATTTCGTCATTTGTTGGTTCTTTAGAGTTAAAATTTGAATGCAATGGCTGTTGTTAAGGAACGTTTGATGGATGCATTACGCGAACACTTCGGGTTCGATTCCTTTAAAGGAAATCAGGAAAAAATTATAAATAGCATCCTCTCAGGCAAAGATACTTTCGTTATAATGCCAACTGGTGGAGGCAAATCACTATGCTACCAATTACCCGCGCTAATGAGCCCGGGATGTGCATTAATAGTTTCGCCGCTTATTGCGCTGATGAAAAACCAGGTAGACCTGGTAAGAGGCTATAGCAGTAAAGACAATGTAGCCCACTTCTTAAACTCGACCTTATCCAAGGCGCAGATTAAAAAAGTGCGGGCCGACCTCACTGCTGGTAAAACCAAACTGTTATATGTAGCGCCGGAAACGCTTACAAAACAGGAAAACCTTGATTTCTTCAAGGAACTGGAAATATCATTTATTGCCGTAGATGAAGCACACTGTATTTCCGAATGGGGACACGATTTCAGGCCGGAATACCGCCGCCTGAAAGAAATGATAGACCAGATCAGTGACAAGCTGCCTATCATTGCCCTCACCGCCACAGCTACGCCTAAAGTACAAAGCGATATCGTAAAAAACCTGGGACTGAATAAAGCCAGTATCTTTATTTCCTCTTTCAACCGTCCTAACCTGTACTATGAAATCAGGCCAAAACGCAAAAAGGACCAGACGATCAAAGATATTGTCAAGTTCATTCACCAACATAAAGGTAAAAGCGGTATCATCTATACCCTGAACCGCAAAACCACCGAAGAACTGGCAGACATGCTGGTAGCCAATGGTGTGAAAGCCGTGGCCTACCACGCCGGCCTGGATCCCAGTACCAGGGCCCAACGTCAGGACATGTTCCTGCACGAAGACACAGAAGTCATTGTAGCCACCATCGCCTTCGGAATGGGTATCGACAAACCGGATGTCCGTTTTGTGATCCATTACAACATTCCAAAAAGCCTGGAAAACTACTACCAGGAAACCGGCCGCGCCGGCAGAGACGGACTGGAAGGGCATTGTATCTGCTACTACTCCCATAAAGACGTACAGAAACTGGAACACCTGATGCGGGATAAATCGCTCAGCGAACGCGAAATGGGCGCACAACTGATCAATGAAACAGTAGCCTATGCGGAAAGCGCTGTATGCCGCCGTAAAGTGATCCTGCACTACTTCGGAGAACATTTCGAAACAGAGAACTGCGGTCAGTGTGATAACTGCCGCAATCCGAAGGAAAAAATAGAAGTGAAAAACCGGGTCGTAATCATGTTGAAAGCTATTCGCGCCCTGGAAGAACGCTTTGGCAGCGAATATGTAATCAACGTTATCACCGGGAAAACCAGCCCCCAGATCAATACTTACCGCCACGATCAGCTGGATGTATTTGGTGAAGGGAAAGAATTTGATGCGCATTTCTGGAACTCCCTCATGCGGCAAATGATGCTGGAAGGACTGATAGAGAAAGATATTGAAGAGTATGGCCTCCTGAAAGTAACCGATAAAGGCACTAAATTCCTGAAAAAGCCCTACTCCATCATGGTAGCGCTCAATCATCAATTTGATGAAGACGCTGTAGACGATGAAGAAGAGGCCGCCGCAGAAGCCCATGCTGCTGCCGACCCCGTGCTGGTAGAAATGCTGAAGGAACTTCGGAAAAAAGTAGCCAAAGAAAAGAATCTCCCTCCTTTCGTGATCTTCCTGGAAACATCCCTGGAAGATATGGCCACCCAATATCCGACCACCGTCCAGGAACTCGAAAAAATACAGGGTGTCAGCAAAGGAAAAGCAATTCGCTACGGCAAGCAATTCCTTGACGTAATTACCCGTTACGTGGAAGAAAATAATATCACCAAGCCGGATGACTTCGTGATGAAGAGCGTGGTAAATAAAAGCGGCATGAAGGTATTCATCATCCAGAATATCGACAAAAAAATACCGCTGGAAACTATCGCCAAAAACAAGGAGCTGAGCCTCTCCCAACTGCTCGATGAAATGGAAACTATCGTTGCCAGTGGTACCAAACTAAATATCGACTACTGCCTCGACGAAGAACTGGACGATTATGCCCAGGATGAAATCATGGAATATTTCAAGGGCTGCGAAACCTCCAGTCTCGCTTTGGCCAGGGAAGAACTCATTGAAAATGATTACACCCTGGAACAACTAAAACTGGTACGTATCAAATTCCTGGTCGTATATGGTAACTAAACCGGCCAACAACAAGTAATAGCAAGATGAACATTCAATATATTCAGGAAACCATTGCTGCCAACCGGCAGAAAGTAGTAGCGCACCCCTTATACGCTGAACTTCAAACACTGGAAGACGTGCGCACTTTTATGCAGTATCATGTTTATGCGGTATGGGATTTTATGTCACTGCTTAAAGCGCTGCAACAACAACTCACCTGTGTAAACGTTCCCTGGGTACCTGTTGGCAACGCCGCCACCCGCTACCTGATCAACGAAATTGTTACCGGGGAAGAAAGTGATATTGACCATACCGGCGCCCGTTGCAGTCATTTTGAATTGTATGAACGGGCCATGTTGCAGGCAGGCGCCGACTGTGCCCCTATAGAAGCGATTATAGCTGATGTAAAAGCAGGGAAGCCTATCCGCCACATCCTGGATAATTCATCGCTTCCTGAGGCTGTAAAGGGGTTTCTTGGCTTTACTTTTGAAGTAATTGCTACCGGCAAAGCCCACGTTATGGCAGCCGTATTTACTTTTGGACGGGAAGACCTCATCCCCGATATGTTCCTGGCACTCGTAAAAGATCTTGACAGAAAATTTCCCGGAAAGCTGGACCTGTTCATTTATTATCTCGAAAGACATATCGAAGTAGATGGCGATCATCATAGCCAACTGGCCATGCAAATGGTGAGCGAACTATGCGGACAAGATACAGATAAATGGCAGGAGGCCGCCGAATATGCCCGCCAGTCGCTGCATTGGCGCCATCAATTGTGGAGTGGTATCCGGTCGGAAAAAGTAGTTTTATAAAATTTCTTGAAAAAAATTTTGCAATTCAAAAGATTGTCTTACTTTTGCAATCCCCTCACGAGAGAGGGCAACAAAAACGGATGGTGCGGTAGCTCAGTTGGTAGAGCAAAGGACTGAAAATCCTTGTGTCGCCGGTTCGATCCCGGCTCACACCACGAAGAAAAAGGGAATTTTACTTTACGGTAAAGTTCCCTTTTTTATTTGTCTATACTTTTTCCGCCAGAAAAGCAATCAATTGTGCACATGGCAGGAACAGTAGCTGCGCAAGTAAAGTCCCACCCACCCTGGCCAGCACCATATAGCTGATATACTTCCGGAAAGAACTTTCCGCCAGCTTTCCCAATACAACATCATCTGTAAGAATGGATAAATGCGGATCAATAAATAACGCCATCAATACCGTTGCCACCCCATTAATGACGCCGGATAAATTACTGGCGGTCGTTCTATAGGAAGGGTTCAGATAGGCCGCATATACACAGGATAAAACTGAAATGGTGATAACAGCTGTTGCCACCAGGTTATATAAAAAAATACGCCAGGGAAAATTACGCTGATCTGGCAACTCCAGTAAATGCTCCCGGGAAGGCATCTTCAGAGTTTCTTTTATAAACAGCATGCCCGCTCCCGAAAATCCCAGGTAAAATAGCCGGGGTATAGACTTATGGACGCTGAAATGAGCTACTGCCCCGGATAATAATCGCTGAAAAGTAGGTATCAAAAAAGCGCCCAAAACAGATCCTACTGTACAGGATAAAATAATATACCTGAATACCAGCATATTGGATGATACGTGCTGCTGCAGATCCTGCTCCACCGTTTTCGCCAATAAAGGCGCCTGCAACGTATTTGCCGTACGGGAGAATAAAACCAATATGTTAAACAATGAAAAAGTAATCGCTATTCTTCCTGTTCTGACGCCTACAATCCGTACCGCATATGACAAGGTAGTGATCAGGTTTATCAGCAATGTGAGAATAAGAACGAAGATAATCTGGGTAGACATAAGTAATTTTTGTGAGGCCTCTTAAAATTACTACTTCCACCCCAACCTTCAAAAGAAAGACTAGTCTTACGGTCAGCTGCTATGCTCCTTACATACTTCAGCTGCTGTGCAGTGAAATGTCTCCATAAAAGCCAGGTACATTTCCAGGCTCTTTTCAATCCTCTCGGTGGTGGCACGATGTTCCAGCCCATAGAAAGCAAACAATGGCTGGTAATCTGCCAGTACATACCGGAAGGTGATTTCAAAAGGGGTGGTTAGCTCGTTTAACGTGTACTTGTACTTACCGTCAGCAGTATAGTCCTGCTCATCAATGCCAACAGAAATGGCCAGCGCCACCTTTTTCTCCTTCATTTTATATCCGCTCTTACTGCCATATGCCCAGCCATGGGTAAGTACCTCATCCAGCCATTTTTTTAGCAGCGGGGGACAATTAAACCAGTAAAACGGAAACTGGAAAACAATGGTCTCATGCTGTTCCAATAATGCCTGCTCCTTTTGAACATCTATTTCACCGGATGGATAAGCCGCATATAAATCATGCACCCGGTATTTATCGGGATATTGCTGCAATGCGGCTGTCCATTTTTTGTTTACTACCGATGTTTCCATATCCGGATGAATCACTATCACCAATATCTTGCTCATATCTTGCTATCTATTTTTAACTCTGTGCAAAAATATTTAAGTTGCCGCTGAAATCGGGCATGGAAGCCCAATGTATGGAGCTAACAAAAGTGTAAGTATGAGCAAAATAAAATCAACATCGACTCACGATGAAAACAAACGCATGCTGGAGGCAGAATGCCCGGAAATATATGCTTCCAACCTGATCAACGGGCAATGGACGGTGGCCATCTGCTGCTACCTCGGCGCCGGGAAAATGCGTTTTGCCACCCTGAAGAAAAAGCTGCCTACCATCACAGATCGGATGTTGACACTAGAGCTGCGCAAAATGGAAGAAAAGGGGTTAATCACCAGAACCATTTTTGCAGAAGTGCCCGTGCGCGTGGAGTACGAATTAACACCTATTGGACATGAACTAACCCCTGTCATTCAACAACTGGAAATCTGGGGTAAAAAGCACAAAGCGTTGTTCGATAAACAATAACCGTCTCTTTTCCTATTGAAATAAGAGTAGGCAAAATCGCACACGATAAGTAAACACCGAACTTTCTTCTTGGGAAGAAAGTATTTCACTACTTTTCCGGAAAAGAACAATGAAATCCCTTCTTTACCTACTTGCCGCAATAGTATTACCTGCCTATGCCTTTGCGCAAAAGATCGACCTGAAAGTAAACGCTGGCGGCAACCTTAGCCTGCTTCCCAATTTTGATAACCAGATTGTTATTGTTAATGGCTTTCTTATCCCAGGCTTTATCAGTGTCAACAATACAGCCAACCCTCTAATGGTCACTACTTCTAAATCTGTTACCAGGACCCAACCAGGCTTTTACCTAGACGTTGAAGCAGGAAAGACTTTTTGCCATAACTGGAAGATTTCCCTTTCACTGGGCGTCAGCCAGATCAGGTATGATTATGATACCCATATTTCACAATCATTCTATAAAAATGATTTTAATCTCAGCGACCTGACCTCCAAATATGGTAATACCAAACTTACTTATCTCACTTCCCGGCCTTTAAACGTTTCTTACAGCTTTGGTAAACTTTCCTTACAAACCGGACCTGTTGTCAGTTACCTGGTCGCTAAAAAGATCTCAAATTATGTAGTGCTCAACAATGCCAGTTCAGGAGAGGCCATTGGTGGCTTCTTCGAAACAAAAGGCGATGCACAGCAATTCCTCTTTGGCGCACATCTGAATGCTCGTCTCGAGGTAGCTAAAAACCTCGAAATTATGTTGGGCAGCCAATATTATTTCAATTCCCTTTACCAGTCAACAGGCACTTACCAACCTTTACATGATAAGAGCAAAGCACTCCAGGTACTACTGGGAATCAGTTATAACCTGAGCTCCCTTTTCTGATAATCAGCATATGATAGCGGGGATATTACAGAACAAACACTTCGGTAATATCCGCCTGAGATATCACTTCCAAAAAAGGTTGCCGCCCTCCCAGGCGACAACCACAACCCCTCAAAATAAAATGCAATGAAGCACTTTATGTAGTGTACAGATACTACGCTACACACCTACCGCCCTTTATCATCCTGGTGTCATTCGCAGTATCGCACCCTACTCTCCAACACAGTCCGCATTAACGCCTCTATTTCCTTCACCCGCTCATCAAAACGTAATTTCGATTGTGTTACCAACCGATCCAATATATGGATGGTTCCTCTATCTACATGTTGTTCCAGCAACAATAAATCACCATCGCTAATAATCCGCTTATCGAACCAGCTATTCCTGAGTACCAGGTAGTGAACATCCAGCCCCGACCGGTTCAAATACGCCAGTATCTCCTTTATATCTCTAATCCCATCATCAAATACAAGGCTGGCCGGAATCAGGAAAGATGTATCCGTTTCTGTATGAAAATGCAATGCCGATCTTATTCGCGCCAGCTGATCATCTGAACGATGGTTAGTATCGGAATTATTAACAACAATAAAGGGCGCATCTCCCAGGGAAGGCGCATGAATGGGTTGCTTAAAGGGGAAGAATAATCTTCTTAGAAATATTTGTTGCAGCGTCTTTGTCTTGCCTATGTGTGGGTAACCAACAATGACAAACAATTTCTTCGGGTTAAAATTCATACCCAAAACAACTATAAAAAAAAGCACAAACTGTTAATCAAATCTTAACAGTCATTTTTTTCTTTCAACAACAACCGGGATGGCTTATTGGCCTTATTCTACACTAAGACTTTTTACCGGGTTGGTAGCTACCAGGCGCCTGGTCATGCCCGTTATCACAACAGACACCAGCACCAACAACAACATATAAATACCGCTATACAACATTCCCTTTTATTTGTATTTTGTACGCTTATTCCTCGTAGATAAATAATCTGGTATGAAAAAACTATTGGCTATAGGCCTGCTCCTGTTGTCTGTCAGGATATCCGCACAGAACATCCGCATTACCACCCACAACATCAGCCTTGTTTACCACGTAAACCAGGAGGGGCGCCTGGTACAACAATATTTCGGGCCACAGCTCCGCCCCGAATATGCCGATACCCTGGTAAAAAAACAACAGGAAGCCTACATCACCGCTGGTATGGAAAGCCTCCTCGATCCTGCCATCCGCGTGGTACACAACGATGGGAACCCGTCCCTGGAACTGAAAT
Source organism: Chitinophaga eiseniae (assembly GCF_012641265.1). Taxonomy (GTDB): domain Bacteria; phylum Bacteroidota; class Bacteroidia; order Chitinophagales; family Chitinophagaceae; genus Chitinophaga; species Chitinophaga eiseniae_A. Next base: position 544,318 of record NZ_JABAHZ010000002.1, read on the forward strand.
ATATTTCTCATACCTCAGCGCCAACTGCCCCCAACGTTACAGCTACCACCATTACGCTCCAGGATCCTGTATACCCCGTAACAGTTATCCTCCATTTTGAGGCGTATGATAAGGAAGATATTATCAAAGCATGGACGGAGATAAAGCATAACGAGAAAAAACCAATTCTCCTCACCGCCTACGCCTCTTCCATGCTGCATATAAATGCTGAAAAATACTGGCTAACCCAATTCCACGGCGATTGGGCCAAAGAAGTAAACATGCAGGAACAATACCTCACTGCCGGCATGAAAATACTGGACAGCAAACTGGGAACCCGCGCCAACATGTACCAATCCCCTATGTTCCTGTTGTCCTTAGATCAGCCTACCAGGGAGGAAAATGGAACAGTGCTGGCCGGAACCCTCGCCTGGACCGGTAATTTTAAATTCGGCTTTGAGGTAGATGAACACAATGCCCTGCATATCAACGCCGGCATCAATCCTTACGCCAGCGACTATACGCTAAAACCGGCGGAAGTGTTTACAACACCTGCTTTTATCTTCACTTTATCAGATAAAGGAAAAGGACAAGCCAGCCGTAACTTTCAACACTGGGCACTGAACTATGGTATACTGGATGGACATGGACCCCGGCTTACCCTTCTCAATAACTGGGAAGCCACTGGCATGGACTTCAACGAACAACGTCTTACAGGCCTCTTTGGCGGCGCCAAACAACTGGGAGTAGATCTGTTCCTCCTCGACGACGGCTGGTTTGCCAATAAATTTCCGCGCAACGAGGATAACGCCGGCCTGGGCGACTGGGAACCCAATACAGCCAAACTCCCCCATGGACTCGGCTACCTCGTAAAAGAAGCTGAAAAACAGGGCATTAAATTCGGTATCTGGCTGGAACCAGAAATGGTAAATCCCAAGAGTGAACTGTATACCAAACACCCCGACTGGATACTCCGCCTCCCTAACCGCGCAGAAAACTATTACCGCAACCAGATGGTACTGGACCTCACCAACCCGGCAGTACAGGACTTTGTATTTGGCGTGGTGGATAAAACCATGTCCGAAAATCCGGGAATCGCCTATATTAAATGGGATTGCAACCGTCTGCTCACCAATACCTACTCCCCCTATCTGAAAGAAAAACAATCACATCTCTTTATAGAATATACCCGTAGTCTATATAAAGTGTTCGAAAGGGTAAGAGCTAAATACCCACACCTGCCTATCATGCTTTGCTCCGGCGGCGGTGGACGTACCGACTACGGTGCCCTGAAATACTTTACGGAATTCTGGCCAAGTGATAATACCGATGGGCTTGAAAGAATTTATATCCAGTACGGGTATTCCCACTTCTTTCCATCCAATACCATGGCAGCACACGTTACCAACTGGGGCCATCAGTCGCTCAAGTTCCGTACAGATGTGGCTATGATGGGTAAGCTAGGTTATGATATTAAAGTAAGCGACTTCAATGACAAAGAACTGCAATTCAGCCACGACGCGGTAGAAACGTATAGGCGTATCAGTAATATTGTATGGTATGGCAACCTATACCGGCTGGTTTCTCCTTACCAGGAAAACAGGGCGGTATTTCAATATACCAGCGACGACCAAAAGAAAACAATTGTTTTTAACTACCTGATGAACGTTGGCAAAAATGATGTTTTTACGCCCGTAAAGCTCCTGGGCCTCGATCCTCAGCAGCAATACCGTATCAGGGAAATCAACCTGTTTCCAGGCACACACTCTCCATTTCACCTGGATAAACTGTATAGCGGCGATTTCTTGATGAAAGAAGGCATTCAATTGGCGCCAGGTGGTGGTCGGTCATTAACCAGCAATATCCTCGAAATAACGGCCGAATAAGGCCCTAAAAATAGCATGTCCTGCCTCCCCTTTTACCCCGGGGAAGCAGGGCATTTTTATGTACGCCAGCCACACAGGATAATACTTCCCGATTTACTATCTTCAACCCATCAAAATGCCGGCACATGCTTCCTTTCTCCGATATGCCCTATGGCTATGCACCAGTATACTGCTTTCCGCTCACGGGAATCTGTATGTATGTATTGTTGCTGATCTGCGGCTGGCATGCCGGAGGCAAAGGCATAGGCCACATATCCTGGTTGTTGGGCGGACTGGGCTTTGGTCTGCTACTGGAATACGTGAACGTAACTACCAGTAGCGGTTATCGCTATGGACAATTTTGGTTGATGCTCGGCACAGCACCCCGCAACATTCCTCTTTGTATTGGCTGCGGCTGGGCAGTGATCATTTATTCGTCACGTTTGTTTACCGATAATTTTGGGTTGCCGGTTTGGGCTGCGGCGGCACTGGATAGCCTGTTAGCGCTGAATATCGACCTGAGCATGGATGTAGTGGCATATCGCCTGCATATGTGGCATTGGGATTGGGCGGGCAAAGGACTATCTGCTCAAGCCCTCACAGGACAATGGTTTGGTGTTCCGTATGCCAATTTCTACGGCTGGCTGTTGGTCGTATTCTTCTATTCTCTTTTTGGACGGCTGCTGGAAAAACGACTGGTCACTGCCTCCTGGAAAGCCGCTATCCCGTTGCTTTCCATCTTAATTTCACAGGTAGCATTATGGCTATCACTGTTTCCAATAGCTGATTTACTAAAACAATATTTTGGTATCACCAGCGCACACCGATTGGTGGTATTGCTGTTACTATTCCTTTCATTGACAATTGCTGGGTACCTCAAAAGGAAGCAAACAGGCACGCATTATTTCCCGCTGGCGGCATGGATAGTGCCATTATGGTTCCACGTGTACTTTCTTGCCTGGCTCTTCCTGGGAGGCTTTTCGGGAGAAAACCGGTATATGACGGCTTTCTCCATCTGCAATGTGGTACTCGCTTTGGCTATACATTTGCCTATGTTGACAAAAAAGAAAAACATAACCATTTTAGCCCCAACGCGTTAATAATATATCTTGCTAACTGTTTAAACTCTTACGGCCGGTGAAAACGTTGATAGGCTACCTTACAGGCAACGAATGGCATCTTTATATCAAAATAGGCAGTACCGTGCTGTTGATCCTCATTTTTGTAGGGTTGGTGGCTACTATCCTCCTCGAAAACCGTAATCCTGTTAAAGCGATTGCTTATATCCTGGTGCTGGTATTTATCCCTATTGTAGGATTGATCGTATACTATTACCTGGGCAGGGACCTGCGTAAAAGACGACGGTTTACCCTAAAAGGTAGTAAAGATGAAGTATTGTTTTTACGATACTGGGAATCCCAGCGGGCCCAACTGGAGCAAATGCAGCTGGAGCTACGGCAACAGGCCGGTAGTAAGCAGGAACTTTCTGCTATGTTACTAAACACCCGGCAATCGGTACTGAGTAAGAATAACCAGGTACAATTGCTGATTAATGGAGAAGAAAAATTTCCGGCTGTATTCAGCGCCCTTAGGGCTGCTAAACACCATATCCATATAGAATATTATATGGTAGCGGCAGATGATGTCGGCAATGAGCTCACCGAAATATTGATCGAAAAATTAAATGTCGGCGTACAGGTGCGCTTCATTTACGATGATATGGGAAGCGACCGGATAGGAGATATTCCCAAACGACTACGCGAGCAGGGCGCCAGTGTATACACCTTTTCACCGGTACTGGTCGATTTCTACCTGAATGCCAATTACCGCAATCACCGGAAAATAATTGTGGTAGATGGTACCGTAGGATTCGTGGGAGGCATCAACCTGGATGAACGTTATATCAATAACGGTAAACACCCTACGTTTTGGCGCGACACGCATTTACGTATTGAAGGAGATGCTGTAAATATCCTGCAGCTGCAGTTCTTAATGAGCTACCGCTATTGCAGTAAAGAAATATTTCCTTTTGCGGAACCCTTCTTCCAACGGTCAGCGCTCACCGGCAATTGTTTCACAGACATAGTAGCCAGCGGCCCGGATTCTGAATGGCCGATAGCTATGCAAACCATCCTGATGGCCATCAATATTGCACAAAGGAGTATTCGTATCAGCAATCCTTATTTCATCCCCACGGAAGAATTACTGACAGCTTTGCAAATGGCAGCGCTGGCAGGTAAAGATGTACAACTTATGTTACCCTTGAAAGGGGATTCTTATATCGTACAACATGCGGCACTGTCATACATAAAACCCTTACTGGCTGCGGGCGTGAAGATATTCTTCTATACCCGTGGTTTTATTCATGCTAAAACGATGGTGATAGATAATAATCTTGCCTGGGTAAGTTCTGTAAACTTCGATAACCGCAGCTTTTATCTTAATTGTGAAATCGGTGCGCTGATATATGACCGGGAAGTAGCAGCAAAATTAAACAGGGCCTTTGATGAAGATCTCTTGTATGCTGTACCTGTACAGGAAACCCGTTGGAATAAGCGTAATGTGCTAAAGCGTTTTATGGATGCAGTATGCCGCTTGCTCACGCCATTACTATGAGTTGCGATCTTCCTCATCATCGAAGTCTAGAAATTCCCCGTTGTCTTCTTCCAGGTCCTGGTGCCGGTCGCCACCTATGCTATAAATGTTATTTTCCTCATCTTCCTGCCCTATCGCTTCCTCCTCATCATCTAATTCGGATCCCGGAACATCCAGGTCATCTCCCACTTTGTCCTTACGCCAGGTTTCTTCCTGCTCATCATCCCCTTCAGCACGTTTCTTTTTTTCACTCGGCAATTCGCTGTTATGGCGGAATGAGCCGGTAAGCGCATTCATGTCTACATCTACCTCCATATCCCTGTTTCGCTTGCTCATAATATCCTCTCCGGAAGGGTATTCAGGATATCCCGGAAAATCTTCCTGTTCTTTATCGTTGTATTCAGTAGCCTTTTTGCCTGGTTTATTTTTGTTACTCATAATCAACACATTTTAGCATGAATAATCCTGCGAACGCAGCAGACATTACCATGATTGATAACAACCTAAAATGGTGATTGTTTACGGTAGCAAAAGCGCCGTTCAGCGCTTTTTGCCTACCAGGTTAACCTGAAGAGATACTCCAGCGGAATAGAGTTTTACCTGGCCCAGCCCTACTCCGCGAAGTGGTATTTTGGCATAAGGTTGAACACCTATAATTAATTTCCTGCCGGCAGGATGCTGATAAAGCGCACCTACATTCAGGATAGCCAGGTAATGCTGATTTTCATTCTCCACTGTTTTCTCGGCTTCCGGCCCATATTTGTAATAATACTGGTATTTCTCTTTCAACATAAAATAGTTGGAGAGCCCCAGTGTGGCACTCACCGTATTATTTTTTACTTCTAAAAAGGTATAGTTCGCATTTACCGGTATATCGAGCACATCACAGTTGGCATTTACTTTTACCAATCCATAGGTATTGGGATAACCGGACATATTATAATCCTTATCAGTAGCACCATATATTTTCTTGCTATATACCGCACCTGTAGTTACAAACCAATGTTTGTTAAAATAATAATGTGCCAATATGCCGGCATTGAAACCAACTTTTCCATAGTTCATGGAAGGCGCCACATTCAAGTCAGGACCAAGTGTAACACCTACGTATAATCCCTTACTATTTATTTTCCTCCTGTTAACTTTATTTTCCTGCGTTGCCGGAATAGCTGTATTAACAGGTATTTCATGGATGTCTCCAATTTTCGTATATACGTTAACGTTATTAACATTTTTTATCTTAACCGGATGGATATCTGTATAAATCGCCGGTGTAGCATCAGTGATATCTGTATGCCCGGTTTCCTTACCAGGACTATAAATACCGTTGTCTGATACTGTTTTTTTAGTGAGAGGATTAACTGGGTTAATCACTTGCTGATTCAATTGCCGGGTAGCAACATCAGGTATTGGGAGATGGATAACCGGCGCAGTAGCTTTTCCTTTGTCGCTGGTTGTCACGGGATTACCTATATGCCCAGTGGTTTGCTGAGCAGCAGAGGCATGGTTATCAACACCTGATGCGTGACCTGGTTGCTGGGATGGCCTGCTTTCATTTGCAGGTGTAGTGTTGTTGGTAGTAATTGTTTTATTTGTTGTGGTTTGTTGAGACGCATTTTCTTTAGGGATTTCCAGCACAGCGGTTTGCTGCGGTTGTTTACGTTCTTTTGGCGGCTGTACCATCCACCAACCCAGTCCTCCAAGTATTGGCAATAGTACAAACCACCACCAGGCGGCTGGGCGTTTTTTGCGCTTGCCATCCAGCAGTGATTCCATTTTAGTCCACGCATCCTGGTCAAAAGGAATATCTCCTTCATTCAGCTTATTCCGGATGCTATTTTCAAACGCGTCATTCATTGTTTATACTAATGCATATTTATGTCTATCCCATCTGCAATGTTCATAGATGACTTTATGATTCTCTCCTTCAGTATTTTTTTCGCTTTAAATAAATTCGATTTGGAGGTTCCTTCTGAGATACGCAGCATAGCAGCTATTTCCTGGTGCTGAAACCCTTCCATCACGTATAGGTTAAAGACAGTCCTATAAGCCGGTGGCAATGCTTGTACATGCCGGAGCAGTTCTTCATAGGACAACTTGTCGATTGTTGTTTCATCCGTGGTGGGTTCAGCAACCTGGCTGATATCATCCATAAATATCAGCCGCTTTTTACTACGCAAAAAATCAATGGACGTGTTAACCATGATTTTGCCTAGCCATGTTTTAAATGACCTGCTGGTATCAAATGACTGGATATGATTAAATATTTTGAGGAAACCATCGTTAAGAATCTCCACCGCTTCTTCTCTATTTTGTGCATACCGCAAACAAATACTGAGCCCATACCCAAAGAAGTTTCGGTATAACGCCTCCTGGCTGCTGCGTTCTTTTTTGCAGCAACCGGCAATGAGATCATTAATATTTGTCAGATCCTGCACAAAAAATTTCTTGCCTTCGTTTTTCTTTTAAATGCGTTCCTTCCTATTCGGGAAAATGATGGTTGATACTGATTTATTAAAATCAATCATACTAATGATACGAGCCCGGCATAAAAATGGTTGCTTTTCATTCAAAAAATATATCCATCATCAAAAAACGTATTTTCAGCCCTTTAGTTCACCTCACCCCTGTTTTTAACACATCTATCCGGCTTCTCCCGGTTATGCGAAATTTACCCACTTTATGAAGGCCGATTTTTCGGCTTTTTTACTATTTTTTTTGAAATATATCCCTAAAAAAGAGAAAAGCGGGCAAACTGTAAAACAATCTGCCCGCTTCAAAATGATAGGTAATATTTTTATCGTCCCATGTAAACCATCAGGATTTGTACATCGCTCGGATTTACACCGCTAATACGACTCGCCTGTCCCAAAGTATGAGGACGTATTTTATTAAATTTCTGCCGGGCCTCCGTCGATAATGATACCAGCTTTCCATAATCAAAGTTGGCCGGAATTACCAGGTCTTCCAGTTGACTCATTTTTTGTACCAGTTCATTTTCCTTTTCAATGTATACATCGTACTTGATCTGGATTTCTGCCTGTTCCAATATTTCCTTGTTAAAGCCGGAAAGTGCCTCTCCGATTTTTGCTACCTGTTCTTTCATGGCAAAAATATCCAAACCCGGGCGCAGTAATATCTGGTGTGCCTTCTGTTTTTGGGTTAATGGAGCAGAAGATCTGGCTTCCAGTAATGCCGCTATTTCTTCCGGTTCTACCGATAGTTCCTTCAGGATACGTTTAATTTGTTCTACCCCGCTTTTCTTTTCCTGTACTTTCTGCATCCTTTCTTCTTTAGCGAGTCCCATTTTATAGCTCCTTTCAGTTAAGCGCAGATCAGCATTATCCTGGCGAAGTAGTGTTCTGAACTCTGCCCGGGAGGTAAACATCCGGTAGGGTTCTTCTGTCCCTTTGTTAATCAGATCATCGATAAGCACTCCAATATAGGCTTCACTTCTTTTCAGGATAAAAGGATCTTGTTCGGTTGCCTTCAGGTGAGCATTGATACCAGCCATAATACCCTGGCAAGCGGCTTCCTCATAACCGGTAGTACCGTTTATTTGTCCCGCGAAGAACAGGTTCTGAACATGCTTTGTTTCCAGGGAAAACTGCAGCTGGGTAGGTGGGAAAAAGTCGTATTCTATGGCATAACCTGGTCTGAACATCCGGCAATTCTCAAATCCTGGTACCAGGCGAAGTGCTTTCATTTGTACATCTTCAGGCAGGGAGGTAGAGAACCCATTTACATAGATTTCCACCGTATCCCAACCTTCCGGCTCCACAAATAACTGGTGGCGTTCTCTTTCTGCGAAGCGGTTTATCTTATCTTCAATGCTTGGACAGTAGCGGGGACCTGTTCCCTGGATACGTCCCTGGAACATGGGCGATCTGTCGAAGCCGGTACGTAACATCTCATGTACTGCCTCGCTGGTATATGTAATCCAGCAACTCCGTTGTTGAACTGGTTTAATTCGTTCTACATCCAGGTAAGAGAATCCTACAATTTCATCATCTCCTTTCTGTTCTTCCATTTTGGAATAGTCGAGACTACGTCCATCAATACGGGGAGGCGTGCCTGTTTTAAGACGATCGCTTTCAAAGCCCAGGGAAACTAATTGCTCGGTGATACCTGTGGCGGCTTTTTCTGCCACACGACCTCCACCAAACTGTTTATCTCCAATATGTATTACCCCATTCAGGAAGGTGCCATTGGTTAATACCACCGCCTTTGCCTGTATTTCGTGACCGAGTCCGGTAATTACACCATAACAACGGCCATCTTTTACCAGGAGTCCTTTCACCATATCCTGGTAGAAATCTACGTTCGGGGTTTTCTCCAGGGCTTCCCTCCATTTGGCAGCAAAAAGCATACGGTCGTTCTGTGTGCGGGGACTCCACATAGCAGGTCCTTTAGAACGGTTCAACATCCTGAACTGGATCATCGACTGATCCGTAACAATTCCGGAGTATCCTCCCAGGGCATCTATTTCTCTTACAATCTGTCCTTTTGCAATCCCTCCCATGGCTGGATTACAGCTCATCTGGGCAATAGTTTGCATATTCATGGTCACCAACAATACCTTGGAGCCCATATTAGCGGCAGCGGCGGCAGCTTCACAACCGGCATGCCCTGCGCCTACAACAATTATATCGTACGATGGAAACATAATAACTTTTAGAAAGTGCAAAATTACGTAGAAGAAGGGAGATTGTCTGGATAAACTACAATGTTCCACGTGGAACATACAGAAATGAAGATATCCTGAGATAAGTTAAATGTTCCACGTGGAACATGCGTATCTTTTTAAAATATACCAGGAAGCTTTCGGTATTTATTGCTGAGCTTCATGGTCAAAAATAATTCGCATGAAATAAGAGCCAGAACAACCAATTCACCCTAACACCTCCAAGGTGAAAGTTCTAATGACAATCATCCTCCTTCCTCCCATATACTACATACTATTAAAAGAGATGATCAGAAACCCGGGTATTAATCCCGTTTTTCTCCTTTTGAAACTACCTCTTTTACTATAACCGAAACAAAGGCCGGAGTTTTTCATTAGTTGATATATAGCGATTACTGCCTATTGCTTTGAATCTTTTATTCCCGGAGTAACCCAGCTCTCACCTTTTATTTTTACCAGGTAAGTTTAGGAGGAAATTTCCTTTCTATATAATTAGATCTTTAAACCAGGAAAGTATCTACTACTGTCTTGGGCAATGAATAAAATATCTTAACACTACTGGTTAATATAATTTACCGCCTCGTTGAAACAGTTCCCTTCCTCACGTCGATACTAACCTCCATCAATTCGGGTACTGGTCGAAAAAAAAGAGTAACATCTTCAATTGCAAATCACCCAAAACAACCAATCAAATCATTGTCAAAAGCTCAAAATCCACAAACTATATCCTCTTCAATAAATCTTTAGATCTGCCTTAATGTTCCACGTGGAACATTAAGGCAGATCTAAAACTTGCGCTCTATAAAAAACAAAAAGATGTTCCACGTGGAACATCTTCTGATGTATTTGTTCTGATGAAGACTACTTACCTCCAAAGTATTTCCCCAGGTATTCATCTTCCTTACTTCTCATTAATGCGGCATCCTTTTTACTTTTGTCTTTAAAACCGCAAAGGTGTAATGCCCCATGAAAAATAACCCTATGCTGTTCCTGGGCAATAGATACTTTAAATTTCTCCGCATTTTCCAGCACCCTCTCTATACTTATATATATTTCCCCTTCGGTGACAGCTGGATCCTCGCCCATTTCAAAAGTAACGATATCTGTATAAGTGTCATGCTGCAAAAATTGCTTATTGATCTCTAACAAATAGGCATCAGAACAGAATACAAAATGCAGACTCTTTAATCCCTGTCCTTCTGCAGTAAAAAGATCAACCAGGAAGCTTTTCAACTTCCTTTTATCCTTTAAATAATCCTTTACCTCGTGCGAGGTGAATTGAATGGCCATTTACGCTAAAAAAATTATGTGGATGTAAAAGTAAAGTGAAATTTCCGATTGCTACAGGTTTCTTTTTGACATATTGGTCTTACAGGACTACCTTTGCCTGTACAAGCATCAGTATGCCGGAACTATGTTTAAACAGATTAACAAGCAGGAAATGAAAAAAGGCATTATAAAATTGTCATCCCTGACCACAGGAAAGAGTGCAGTAATCATAGAATTTGAAAAAGACGATCTTCATATTAAACTGATGGAAATGGGTTGCGTACCAGGTGAAACAGTGAAGATTGAAAAAATAGCACCGCTGGGAGATCCCATTTCAATTATGGTGGCCGGCTATAATCTCTCACTTCGCAAAACAGAAGCTGATCATATTTGGGTGGAGGAAATCTAATTTTCCTCTTTTTTTATATCAGACGAAAAAAATTTTTTAAAAAAAAACAAGAAAAATCGGGAAAATTGGCCGTTTTCCCGGTGTTTTTGCCTGTTTTATCCACATTTTTAAGCGTTTTCTGAAGAAAAAAAGAAAATTTTTTGAAAAAATAGCCTCATTTTACAAAACTCATCGTCTTTATCCCCATTTTCTTCTCTTATTTTCAAATAAAATTTTTACGCGCAAAAACCAGCGCCTTATCCCCCATTTCAAGTCAATTACTTTTCTCAAAAAATTTCATTTCGTTAGACCTTCATTGCTAATATCTGCCAAAAAATCTTTCTCCAATAATAAGGCGAAGAATTTAGCGCCAAACATATCGACTTACATCTTCTTATTTTCTGAAATCCTGGCACCCCGCCAGCTAATAAAAAAGTAGCCCATTCTCATCGCCTACTGATTAACCTGTAATTATTTTCCTCCGAACAGTTAACTGGCCAGGCAAAAAATATTCGATTCTCAGCAGCTATCCAGTGAACTGAGAATAAGCTCCCATAAGATATACCGGCGTAGCCAAAGCTCCACCAAAAATATTTGATTCTCACCACGCTCTTGATCGGCTGAGGTTTTCACCAATGTATTTTTCCTAGGTAGTGCCGCAAAATTTTAGAATAGCAAAAGCTCAGCTGACTAGAAAGCCGCTGAGATTCTTGTAAAAAAAAGAATCAATCTCTTACCAGCCCAACCAAAAAACATCCGATTCTCAGCGCTTTAATTGTCTCATGAGAATCCGATATAAAGCACTTATCCACACCATCAATAAAATTGAAAACATTCATTCAATTCTCAGCGCATTGGGAAGACGCTGAGAATTGAATGGAATGAAACACCCCTTCCACATCCCCAGATATGTTTGATTCTCAGTAAACTATGAATGCCTTGAGAATTCAATGAAAACAAATTTTCCGTGGTAACCCCAGGCCAGAGAAAAATATTTGATTCTCATGAGCCTCTTTTAAAATCGAATTTATTTCCCCATTTCCCTTGTTTATACACGCCAAAAGCACAGCGCAAAGAGAGATATCCACTTAAAAACGCGTTCTTAAAATGGACTTATTAACATTAAAATCATTAGTAACGAAAAATAACAAGCGCTGACAATCTAATAAAAGTAAAAGACCCGCCATTACCCAAGGAAAGAGAAGAATAGAAGAATGTCAGGGCCTTCAGAAAATAGGCTCCAGGAAGATGATACTGTTATTCTGCAGATCATTGTACAGAAATAATTAAAATATGGCACTGTCAGCTCAATAGTAGCCCGCTGAGAATTAAAAATTTTTTGAATTCCTTGACTTACTCAAGGGCGTTTTTAAATATTGCATTCTCACAGCCCTCAAAAACATATTCACACTCTTTTTAACAGTATTATTGCTAAATAAAGTAGGTTATCCACATAAAAGTTCGTCGGTATATACCTGCGTGCAGCATCTAAAAAGCTTCATAACTTACTGAGAATTAATTATTTCGCATATAAATACGAAGGCCATGAGAATATCGCATTCTCATGGCCTTCGTATTACTTTCTTCAATTTTATTAACGCAAAATAAAATTCAAATTAAATTGATATTCAAGTACTTATGCTAAAGTCCGGCTTGAGCACTGATCTCTAACATCCGCTCAATTGGCTTTTTAGCCGCTATTCGCAGGTTTTCTTCCATCATAATTTCTGGTTGTTCATACTCCATACACAGGTACAACTTTTCCAGGGTGTTTAATTTCATATGTGGACAATCGTTGCAAGCACATGCATTGTTGGGAGGAGCTGGAATAAAAGTCTTACCCGGATTTTCTTTTTGCATCTGGTGAAGAATACCCGTTTCAGTTACCACGATATATTCCTGGGCATCGTCTTTATGACTAAACTTCAACAGCCCGGTGGTGGACCCGATGTAATCCGCGATGGCCAATACTGCAGGTTCGCACTCCGGATGCGCTATCACTTTGGCTTTGGGGTGACGGATCTTCAGTTTGGTAATCTTTTCCAACGAGAAAATTTCGTGTACCATGCAGGCGCCATTCCACAAAACCATGTCTCTACCCGTTTTTTTGATCAAATAAGCCCCTAAATTCCGGTCCGGGGCAAATATGATGGGCTGATTGTGAGGGACGCTTTCGATGATTTTTTCGGCATTAGAGCTGGTGCAAATGATATCGCTGAGTGCCTTGATACCCGCAGAGCAGTTGATGTAGGAAATCACGATATGATCAGGGTAACGGTCTCTGAACTTCTTAAACAGCTCAGGAGGTGCACTATCAGCCAATGAACACCCCGCTTTCAGGTCGGGAAGCAGTACTTTTTTCTGAGGGCTCAAAATTTTCGCTGTCTCCGCCATAAAGTGAACCCCAGCAAAAACAATCATATCTGCATCGGTTTGAGCGGCCTGCTGGCTCAACCCTAAACTGTCTCCGATGTAGTCTGCGATATCCTGGATATCCGGTTCCTGGTAATAGTGCGCCAGGACAATGGCATTTTTCTTCTTTTTTAAATTTTCAATCGCTTCAAACAAATCCAGTGAAGGATCGACTGCTATATCCAAAAATCCATTGTGTTGCAAATTTTTTTTCGCTTCAGCGATTTCCATAATCATAGCTATATACTTATTTATTTATTTAAAAGAAAAAGCCCACTACTATTAGGGCTGTGAATATGTGGAAATTTAATTTCCGGCACTTGTACAAATGTAGTTGTTATTCCTTTTTACTGTGCTTTCCACATGAAATTAACATGCTCTTCCCGCGTCATTACTGGATTTTCTTACTTTCATCCACATACGTGGATATCGTTGTTCGTGAAAATCTTTTTCGTCAACAGTGTATTAGGAAAATGTTAAAAGAAGCCATTTACTATCCACAAAATCACACTTGGATTTTTAAGGGTAAATTTAACCACAATAACAAAATTAGTTTTACCTGTGAACAAAGGCACCTTTTCCCACCTTATTTTGCGTTTTACAGGGGTTTTTACACATCAACTGTGGAAAAAAACAGACGGGGAATGAAAAATGGTCAAAATGCATACCGTGCTGAAATAGGCTTGTTTTATTCACATTTTTATGTGGATTGCCGAAATAGGTTTTTTAACAATTGTGAATAACCGGATAGCAACCATTTAGCCGGAATTTTACATAAAATGTAGCAATGACTGGGGTTTAAAACAGGAGAAAGGGAAGTAAAAAGGAGGTTGCTGATAATTGATTCATGTGGAAAACCTGTGAATGATACATAGTCCACAAAAGTGTTATAAGCAGCTGAAACTCAATACAGGAAAGGCTTTCAAAGAGAAAAATACTCTTTTGCAGTTACAGTTATTTTATTCTATTTTTGCTATCCTTAAAAATGTAGACTATATAATATATGTCAGTAATTCAGAAAATCAGGGACAAGTACGCCGTCATGATCGTTGTAGTGATTTGCCTGGCTATTGTTAGTTTCCTGTTGCAGGATGCCTTTTTCGGCAAAAGTTCTCTAACCCGTCGCAGCACGAGCGTTGGAAAAGTAAACGGTGAAGATCTGGACTTGTCAGATTACCAACGCCGCATTCAGGACGCAGAAAACAACGCGCGTCAACAAATGCCTAATATTGACGAACAAACCCGTCAATATATCCGCGAACAGGTTTGGAACCAGTTTCTGAATGAAAAAATTATGCAGGCTCAGTACGAAAAGCTGGGTATCGTAGTAACTGAAGCGGAAGTGGTAGATCAGATCAGAGGTAAAAATCCGAACCCGGTGGTTGTACAACAATTTACCCGTGACGGACAATTTGATCGTAATGCATTGCAGCAGGCTATTTCACAAGCCGGCAGCAACCCACAGGTACGTGAAGGTTTCCACCAATTGGAATCCTATATTGCTAAATACCAGGAGCAACTGAAATATACGACGCTGGTGAAGCAGGGTGTATATTATCCAAAATGGTTGGCAAAACAACAACAGGATGATAATAGCCAAACAGCCACTGTTTCTTATGTAAGTGTGCCTTACGCTACTATTGGTGATTCCACTATTAAGATTACTGATGCAGAACTGAACCGATTTATCCAGGATCACAAACAGCTCTTTAAAGTAGAAGAATCCCGTAAGGTAGAATATGTATCCTTCGATGCTATCCCTTCTGCCGCTGATTCTGCCGCTGCCATTTCACAGATTGTAGCTATGAAAGCAGAGCTGGATACCACTAAAGATGTGGCTGGTTTTATCAATCGTAATTCTGATATTAAATATTTCGACGGCTATATTTCTAAAAATGAATCCAAAATTCCGATGAAAGATTCTATCGTGAATCTGCCAGTAGGTGAAATATTTGGACCATATTATGATAACAACCTGATCGTTTATGCGAAAATGGTAGATCGTAAGAATATGCCGGATAGCGTAAAAGTTCGTCATATCCTGATTGCGTCCGGTGCACAGGGTGGTATACCAGATTCTATAGCTAAGAAACGTGCAGATAGCATTGAAGTAGCTGTAAAAGGTGGCGCCGACTTTAAAGCGCTCGTGGCCCAGTATTCCGATGATCCAGGTAGCAAACAAACTGGTGGAGAATATGATTTAACTCCATCGTCCCAATTTGTTCCTGAATTTAAAGCATTTGCTTTCGATGGTACCAAAGGCCAGATCAAAACAGTGAAAACCCAGTTTGGTTATCACGTAATGCAGATCATGGATCAGAAGAATATCGGTCCGGCTGTTAAAGTGGCTTACCTCGGTAAATCTGTAGATGCCAGCAAGGAAACAAACAATGCTGCTTTTGGCGCTGCCAGCGATTTCGCAGGAAAAGCCCGTTCGCAAGCTGCATTTGAGAAAACAGTACAGGAAGGAAAACTGAATAAAAGAATTGCGGATAACGTTCGTCCAATGGACTTCGTAGTACCTGGTGTTGGCCAGGCGCGCGAACTGGTACGTTGGGCTTACGAAGCTAAAAAAGGCGATGTAAGTAACGTATTCACTTTCGATGATAAATACGTAGTAGGTGTTTTAACCAGCACCCGCGAAGAAGGTACAGCTCCACTGGATGATGTAAGACCTCAGGTGGAAGCAGAAGTAAAGAAACACAAGAAAGCTGAACAGATCATCGCTAAACTGCAAACTCCAGCTTCACTGGATGCAGCTGCCAAAACAACCAATCAGCCAGTGTTAAAAGCAGAAGGCGTTTCTTTCGGTACACCATTTATTGCTTCGTTGGGCTTCGAACCACGTGTAGCAGGTGCTGCCTTCAATAAGAAATGGGGAACCAGCGCGGTATCTGCTCCTATAGAAGGTAACGCAGGTGTATATGTTATCAAAGTTGACAGCTTTGCACCGTCTACCCAGCCGGCACAGGATATTGCTTCTCAACAGGCTGCTTACGAACAAGGTGTTAAATCCATGCTGGACCAACAGCTGTTTGAAGTATTGAAGAAGAAGAGCGATGTGAAAGATACCCGTGGTAAATTTTTCTAGACTGCTACATTTTAAACTGACATAGATGAAAGGGGCGCCTGCGGGTGTCCCTTTCTCATTTATCCCCTATCTTTCGTTGGCAACGGATTATGCACATATCTTCCTGATATTCGTAAATTTGTATTCTCAAACAGGAAAAAATGGAAGAAATCATCAATAAAGTAGCTCAAAGTGGATTGGAAACCATAGACCTGGAAGATTATTATCCCCAGGGGGAAACGGTCGTTTTTGATATAAAAGACCACCTGTTTATGGGGCTGATCCTGAAGGAAAAGGATTTCCGGGCGGCGATGCAGTCGCACGACTGGGAGCAATATCGTGGAAAAAATGTAGGATTAATATGTAGTGTGGACGCCATTGTTCCATTATGGGCGTATATGTTAGTAATGACTCAATTAGAACCAATAGCAGCATATGCCGCATTTGGTGATGCCACATTTATTCACCATACTTTATACCTGCAAAACCTGGCTAAAATAGATGTATCGGCCTTTGCAGATAAAAGGATTGTTATAAAGGGATGTGGGGATAAGCGTGTGGGAGAAATTGCCTATGCAGAAATCACCCGTCTGCTTCGCCCGGTAGCCAAGAGTATTATGTACGGCGAGCCTTGTTCTACTGTTCCGGTATATAAAAAGAAAGCTTAAAACCAGCCTCTTTTTCTAAACACCAGTATCATCAATGCCAGGAGTAGCCCCATAGCTCCCAGTGTGTAGTAGTAACCATGTTCGTTTTCCAGTTCGGGCATATTGTGGAAATTCATGCCGTAAATACCGGCTAAAAGTGTTGGCGGGGCCATTAATGTAGTTACCACCGCCAACACTTTCATAATCTCATTCATTTTCAGGTTCAGCTGGGTATGGTACATTTCCTGTAAGTTCAGTACCATATCGCGGTAGTTATCTGCCAGATCGTTACACTGGATAATATGATCGTAAACGTCTTTGTAATATTTAGTGACTTTATCTTCCAGTAAATCGCTTTCGCTTTTAAGGAAACCATTTACCAGTTCCCGTACGGGAGCAATTGCTCTTTTGAATAGAAACACCTGGCGCCGGAGATAATTGATACGGGCCAGTGTGCGGGTATTGGGCTGATGTTGTACCAGGTCTTCCATCATTTCTATCCGTTCTCCCAGTTTATCCATCACAATAAAATAGTTATCTACAATCACATCCAGCAGGGAATAACAGAGGTAATCCGCTCCCCCGTTGCGGATCCGGGAACCTTTTAATAACAGTTTAGTACGCACGGGGTCAAACACATCTCTGACAGGGTCTTCCTGGAAAGAAATCACGAAATTTTTACCCAATATAATACTTACCTGTTCCATATCTACCGAGGAGGTTTCGCTGTTGAAATAGATCATAGGTAGCAGGCAGAACATCCGGTCATTGATTTCATCCATTTTTGCCCGTTGCCCTATGCTTAATATATCTTCTTCAATTAATGGGTGAATCATGAATTGTTCGCAGATAGTATGCACTTCCTCTTTTCGCAGACCATCGATATTTATCCAGCTCAATTGGTCTGATTTGAGGTATTTAAAAGTATCTTCCACTTTATGCAATACCAGCTCTGAGCAAAGATTGGCGCCATAGTCAAAAACGGTAATACGGGTATTGTCCGCCGACTTGCGGGTAGTCAATCCTTCTGCCGGATTGAAATTCATGATACGTTGCTTCTTCACTTTAAACGGATTCAATACCTGTACTACGCCAGGAATAGGTAGTTTGTTTTTCAAGCCCATATGCAACTGCTATTATCTGGATTTAGTACCGAATTTAAAGGAAAATTCGGGGAATAGCTGTTTAAGAAATGATTTACAGCGTCATTAGATCGCCGGAAGCAAGTGGAAAATTGCCCCAGTGGTTATGGAAAAAATCGCAAAAAGGTTAAAAATAAATGCGTCATATCAATCCTATAGGGTATATAGACTTTTTAAATAGCATTTAAAAGACCAGGAAACGCCGTCAAACAAAAAAGCTGTCGACGCTCTTGTCGACAGCTTTCGATATTTCTTTAAAAAGAGCGTCATCAGAATTTCGGAAGGTCAATCACCGGAGGGGTGCCGGTGGCAGGGCGTTCGAAGAGATCGCCATATTGCGCATTGGCGGGTTTGAAACCGCTGTTCCAGAGGTAGAACCAGCCGTTTTCCGAGCCGCCACCGTAATCAATGCGATCTTTGGCCTTAGCCGTGGCATCATTGGAGAACTTCGCTTTGGTGAGCTCTATCCACTCGCCGGTATTTGTTTTAATCCATTCGTTGCCAAAGTAGCCTTTGCGTCCGAGGTGGCCATTTTCGAAGGAAAAGTTTTCCAGGAAGGAATAAAGATGGCCCATGTATTTACCATCTTTAGGGGCGCGGAAGCTGGCGATCAGCTTCCATTCATGATGTTCCGGAACATAGAAGTAAGCGGTATAAGTAGTGGTAGTACCGGAAGGTACGCTGTGCATCAGGAAACGATAGTTTTGGCTCGCTTTCCAATCATATACCCAATGACTATGACCACCAGTGCCCTCTCCTCCAAATCCGCTGGCAATAACGCTGTCGCCTTTCGCTAACATGACTACCTGGTCTTCATACTTTACTTTGTCGCGTTCTTCAGGCTCTCCACCCGCATCCCAAACAGAAAAGATAATTCTTCTTTCAGTAGGTGAATTTACCTGCATACCGAAGTATCCGCGATGAAATCCGCAAGACATGAAGTAAGTGCCTAGCTTATCTTCTCCGGCGGGTACTTTAATTTCTCCATAAAACCATTCTACATTTTTTCCGTCAGGAACAGGATAGTTTAAGTGCACCGAAGCCGCACGGCGCCAGGGTTTGGGATTGTATTGAATATCCCTGGTGGCAGTGCCGCTGAGGGTAATCCCTTTCACATCTGCATATACTTTTCCGTTCTTGCTAATCCCTTTAAGCGATACACAATAGAAACCCGGCGTTTTAATTTTTGTTTGCAATGCCGGAACAGCTACATAATCATTGTTGTTAGGAATGCTAATTGTTTTTTCTGTCCCATTTACAGCGACGGAAATTTTGCTTTCAGCATCGGACTTTGCCTGTAGCGACACTTGTAGCGTACCTGCGGAGGCTACATGGAAGTAAAAATTGACCGTGTTACTGTTACCAGTCCAATCGACAACGCCATTTTTATAGTTGATCTCCACATTTTCTTCTGCCGGATCGGCATAGGCGGTAAACCCAGGAAGCGTTACCGTGGGTGTTTGTGCAAAAACGTGATGGCTTGCCAGGCCAATAGCCAGCAATGTTGCCAGTAAGGTTTTTTGTTTCATTGTTCTTGAATTGTAAATCAACAAATAAAGCAGCATCTATTTCCAAATGCAATCTTACCGGCAAAAAATTACAAACGGATGAGAATGCGTGGATTTTTAACGCAGTATGCGCAGAAAAATGTACAATCTTCAGCCATACTGAACGATTACAATAGTGCACTGGCATTGAGCTGGTAATGGGAGGTATTCACCAGCTGGGGTGATTATTTTTTACTTTTTTTCTTCTTGTATTTCACTTCCACATTCGCGACGCCGGTATTCAGCATGCCTATTTTGGAGGCGGCTTTCTGCGACAGGTCTATAATACGGCCGGTAGCAAACGGTCCTCTGTCGTTGATGCGGACTTTCACGCTTTTACCATTGGCCACATTGGTAACGGTAACGTGCGTGCCAAATGGTAATGATTTGTGAGCGGCTGTTAATCCCCGCTGGCGGAAGGTTTCCCCGCTGGCGGTACGTTTGCCGTCGAAAGAATCGCCATAGTAGGATGCTTTTCCCTTTTCAACAATTTTCCGACTACACGAAGAAGTAACCACTAAAAGTAAGGTAACGAGTAGTAACAACCGGCTACGGAATACGCGAGAAGGAATAGGTTTCATTGATAGCGATTTAGGCGATGTTATAAAAATAAAGCATTTTTTCATGCTTTCATTGAGCAGATGTCCGTAATTGATAAACAGTCTTTTTTAATATGGCAGGAACAATAAGCCGGTGGAAGGGTTTGACAAAGAAAAAATAAAGTTTCCCCCAGGCATTATTGTAGTGAACCGTAGTGGTACATACTAGTTGCTGTGCCGTAGATTCTGACGGTTGGAGGTAGAGTGATACTCTGAAATTCAGATGTTTATCATCTTCTCCCAGGATTAATTCCTGGTCATTTTTATCAAGGATATTAAAAATACCAGCCTTTTCGCCAGGAACAAATGCGAGTTGTGGCTTGTTTTTGCGGTGGGGTGTTGTTTTAAGTCCCATCCGGCGCACAATGCTATCTCTTATCTGCATTAGCTTTGTTACCCAGGAAGGTGTTGAAGAGAAGAAAGCCTTGCCAGTTTGTTCTATGCTCACTGGTTGGGTTCCGGGAATATTGGCCGCAAAAGAATCTTTATAATGGATCGCATCCGGGTGTTTATAAAGCAAGGAATTTCCTGGAAGAGAAGATTTAAAAGCAATCATGGCAGTATGCTTTTCTTTCTATAAAGATACGCCCGGAGTGCAAATAATTTTTATAGGAGGTGATGATTATTTAGTGCAGGCAGGTTGAACAATGTAAAAACAAGGCTGTTTTATCATAGTACATCAGAAAATCAGCACCTTATGGCAAAAAATGTGGCAGATCAATTGGTCGATATGCTGGCGAATGCTGGCATTAAGCGTATTTATGCGGTTACTGGCGACAGCCTAAATCACATTAATGATGCGGTTCGCCGTGACGGAAGGATACAGTGGATACATGTAAGACACGAGGAAGTGGGTGCCTATGCAGCTAGTGCGGAGGCGCAGTTAAATGGACTGGCCTGTTGTGCCGGAAGCAGTGGGCCGGGGCATGTACATCTGATTAACGGTTTATATGATGCGCATCGCTCCGGGGCGCCTGTGGTCGCTGGGAATGGTGAAACTGGAAATGGAAGTTGCAGGGCTTCCTGACTGGCAAACGAATATGGAAAATCCTGATTTTGCGGCGGTGGCTGTTGCGATGGGATTCACCGCTTTTTCCATTCACAAACCGGAAGAAGTAGAAAGTATATTATCCAAAGCTGGTACAACGGAAGGGCCCGTGCTGGTGAATATCTTTACCAATCCCGAATCGCTGGCAATGCCGCCGAAGATAGAGTTTTCACAAATGAAAGGATATGCATTGTGGATGGGGAAACTGATATTGGGAGGCCGGTATGACGAAGTATTTGAGGCGGTGAAATCGAACTATAAGCACCTGAAAGATGCGTTGTAGGGAGTGTATTTACGGAGAAATGCCTTTTATAAAGCATCTTCCCGTAAATACTAATATTTTTAAAAAGGATACCCGATGGCAATATTTAAGATCAGGTTTTTCTTACGCCATTCAGGATCGCCGAAGTTAATTTTATTAATGACCCAGCGTTCATTTTCAGGGAGATAAGGAATGCGCAACGGCATCGCCAGATCCAGGCGCACTACTACGATAGACGCGTCAATGCGTAACCCCACGCCACCACCAACGGCTATTTCCCGGTAGAAGGTATTAAATGTAAATTTACTGCCTGGTTTGTCGGGCACATCTTTTTGCAGCCAGATATTGCCGGCATCGATAAAGGCGGCCACATTGAATACGCTGGCAACGTGTACCCGGAGTTCTGAGTTGAATTCCAGTTTAATATCGCCCGCTTCGTTGGCCAGCAAGGCAGTAGTATCTACTGCCTTGTTATGATACGACCCGGGTCCGAGCGTACGGGCTCTGAAGGCCCGGATACTGCTGCTACCGCCAGTGAAAAACTGTTTCACGAATGGTAGCGTGGAAGAGTTACCATAGGGCAAACCATACCCGATTAACAAACGGTTCACCCATTGCTTTCCTTTGCCGATATGCCAGTAGTGGCGTCCTTCTACGGTGAACCTTTCATATTGTGCAAATGAGTTGCCTAATATCGTTTTTTGCCCGGTATCATTCCTTGGAACAGCTAGTCCGGCAAGGTTTCCGGAGATATCAATATTACCGCTGAGGTAGAAATTGTGTACCCGGTTGGGCCGTTGATTATTGTAAGTGATGGTATAGTTACCGCCGAGAATAAATTGCTTTTCAATAGCGGATCGCTGACTGGGATCGTTGGCCAGGATACTATCGTAGGCTGCTGTTGTTTTCGTTGGCAATACATAGGTGATGGCGATAGGAGCAAAGATGTGGCTGATGTATTGCGACTTCTGCCACAGGTATTGCAATTGTAACGTATATGCGTTAAGGTTATATAGGTCGGCGCGGCTATATAACTCATAGCTGGCGCTTATACGGGTTTTAGGAACATAAGGGGTACGTATATTAAACCCTTTAATGGGTGTAATAAACCGGGGAAAGGTAACCGCTACTTCTGCTCCCAATCCATAAGAGTTAGAAGCGCCAGAAGATTTATTACCGGTTTGCCATTCCATACCACCCCTCAATCCTATTTCCAGCAAGGAAGCAGAATGAAGCCAGTTGCGGTTTTTAGCCGTTATCTGTATCTGGGATCCTATAAATCCGTTGGACTTGGAGGTACCCCGGAGTTCTGTTTGCAGGGAGCGCCGTTTGTAGGGAGTCAGGTAGAATTTGGCATCCAGCCAGCCACTGTCGAGCGACACGCGGTTATTAACCATGGCGCGGTAGTTGGTGGCTATGGAAGAATCCCTGAGATGGAGGGAATCTCGCCGGGTAAAATTCCGGGCGGAATTGTCTCTCCTACCAGGTACCGCATTAGGATTACCTCCTGTTATATTATGGATAGAAGTATCTCTTACAGGTGTAAACTGGCCTTTTACAAATTTAAAAACGCCCAGGTTGATCAGCCTTTGCAGGGTGATATTGTGGGAGCTAAGCCGGTATAAGCTGTCGGGGCGTAAAAATACAGAACGGCTGAAGGTGGTGGTTTTAAATCGTTTCACCGAATCAACAATATATATACCCCTGTATTTCACGGGCGTACCGAGTGTAGAGGTGGAATCGTTATCCAGCGAGTAATCGGGGAACAACGTAATGTCGTGCATACGGTATGGACGCAGTGCCAGCTGGGGTGTATTGTCTTTTATTTTCACATACAGATCTACCGTTCCGTTATTGGTACTGTCGACCTGCACCAGTAAATAATCTGGTGTAAAGTAATAGTAGCCCTGTTCTTTTAACGCTGCGTGTATACGTTCCCGTTCGGCCTTTATGGAATCCAGCGAGTAAGGTCTGCCTACGATCAGCGAGCTTTCTTCTTTGGTGTTGGCAACGGTTTTCCCAATGGCGCTGGTATCTGTGATGAAGGTAACGCTCTTGATAGTATATCGGTGATAGGGTGTGGCGGTGTAGGTAACAGATGCTTTTTTCTTACCGGAAAATTTAACTGCAGATGTAACGTCAGCCTGGAAGTAGCCATTATCGGCCAGGTATTCTTCCAGTACTTTTGAAGTATAGTCGGGCTTCGCTGTACTTAGCAGTACGGGCGGTTCTCCCCACTTTTTACGAAACAGGTAATTCAGCCCTTTTCCCTTGGGTTCTTTTCCCAGGTTGTATAACCAAAGTTTAATAGGCATTCCCAGGAATTTGCGATTTCTGTTGGGGCGAATTCTCTTTTCCATGCCTTCCACCAGCGAGCTATAGTCTTTGGGTTTTTTGTGGGTAACGGTATCATTGATCCATTTCACTGCGCTGCCGGTATACAGGCGATCTCCCTCCGGCACGCTGCGTGTGGTACTACAGGAACTGATTACCAGGTATATCAGGCAACATACTACTGTACAGAGAATGATATGGTTACTTGCTTTTCGCATCGGGTGTAGTCGTATTATTATCTTTATTTTTTTTCCTATCGCGTAGTTTCTGCCTGGTTGCTGCTGTTTTGGTGCGCTGCAGAATTTCCCTGAACTCATCGTAGTCCATTACCAGAGCAAAGGCTACGCCTGTTTCCACTACCTGTCCATCAATCACTGTGGTATTGTCACTGCGTTGATATACACGAATTCTATAGCGTCCATCGCGGGTTAATTTATACTCCAGGGAGATATCCCCGATCAGGGAGCTGGCATTTTGTTGGGTGCCCTGCAACATGATATTGGATCCAACGGAAACGGTTAAACGATCATTGAACAACTGTTTGGATGCACCTACTTTCAGGTTGGTACTTTCCTGGGCGCTGCCGGTGGAATAGTCTTCCTGGTTTTGCAGATCGAAGTTAAGGTCAACGCCTTTGATCAGGTTACCAGCCAGGTTATTTAACTGTTGAGAGAGAATTTTACTCACACTATTTTTGGCTGCCTGCCCTACGCCTCCACCAGAGCCCGCGTCGAGGGTACTCATCGGATCATCTGGAATAAATGTATTGAGCACCAGCAGCCCCATTACTTGTTTGTTCAACTCGGAGGGCACCTGGTTAATTTGTTTCAGGCGGTTATATGGCGTACCGCTCAGGGTGTTCCTGTCTTTTTCTGGCAGATCGAGGCGGAAGCTGATGTCTGGTTTGGCCAGGTTACCCTTGATCATCAGGTACACCAGGAACGGCATACGCTGTTTATACATGTTGCGTTGTTCCTGCGTCATACTTTGCAGCTGGTCGGCCACGAGGTCGTATGCGGGCGCGTTTACAGTGTATTTGGCGGTGATATCCAGGTCGGCATTGGTCGGATCGCCGTTGAAGGTAATGGTGCTACCCTTTTCAATATCGAAAGCGCGCTTGATCAGCTGGTTCAGCGACATTTCATATTTACCTTCTGTTATTTCGTACCGGCCAGTAAGGCTCATTTTGCTACTGGGATCTAATGTGGCATTGATGTTGGCGGTGCCTTTTGCTTGGACGAAGTCGCCGTTTTGTTGATCGATGATAATTTTGATAATGGACTCAGGAGTAATCTCCAGGTTACCGGATAAATACATGCCTTTCAGGCGGGTAGTATGGTATTTGAGGCTGTCTCGTTTAGCCAGCATGGCAGAGTCGACCGGGTTTGACATATCCACAAATTCTACCACTCCTTCCCTGTTTGCCAGGCCAGGTTCATCTTGCGGAAGCATCATAGTAACGCTGGACTTGTCGCGGAGCTTTACCGTGGCATCGATTCGCGGAAGGTCCAGGGTGCCGCGTATTTTTATTTTGCTATCGATAAAGGCGGGGCCATAAATCCATTGATCCGGGTTTTGCTGTTTGCCCAGGGCCATAAAATTGTCGGCGGTAACATTCAGGTTGAAGCGGTAGTTGGTCAGGTCTTTTGTATTGATACGGCCATCCACCACCAGCTCGTTGTTAAGGCTATCGGCGATAACGAGATTATTTAACTGTATCCCATTTTCGTCAATCAAGATATCTTCATCGGGCAGGTGAAAGGTGCTGCCAATCATGGTGACCATGCCCTGGGCGTTGTTGAAATGTAAATGACCGGTTACCTGCGGAGTTGAAGCCGGGCCGGAAATATTGAACTGACCGTTGGCGCTACCCGATATCCGGGTAACGTTACCCATTGTAAAGGGTTCCAGTGCCGCCATATTCAACTTGTTGATATTCAATTGTCCATTGATGATGCTGTCGTAAGTGCCATTTACTTTGATATCGTTGTCGTTGCCGGTCAGGTCGGCCGTTAACTGGTATTGAGAAGGGCTGGTATTTTCCACATTGGCGTGGAAATTTCCCATGCGTGTGTTCTTTACCGTTAGGCTGTCGATATTCAGGTTGGCGCGTATTAGCGGGGACTTATCCCAGTTACGTACCGCGGCGTCGGCATTCAATATACCATTGGCCAACAAGGTATCTGTGGCCAGCAGGCCTGTAATGGTAGATAGCTGGAAATTAGCAATATTCACCTGTAGCGCAGGAACCGCGCTGCTGTCGGGTTGGGTAGCTATCTGTATAGATTGGGCGCCGTGCGACAGCTTGATATTCGCGGTATCCGGAGCGCCATTTTTAATGCGGAGGATATTGTTGTTGGCTACCGTCCAGGTCTGTTTGTTTAACAGCAGTCCTGGTTTAAGCGACAACTCCATAGCGTTTTCCTTCAGGAAGGTAAAGATACCGCCCAGTTGATATTTGGGGCGCCGTTTTACGTCATCCAGCTCAAGGTCGAAGTCAACTTTGCCGGTGCTAGCTGTGGCCTTCAGGAAAGTATGATAAAGAGGAAAAGAAGGGTGTTGCATCCGGGAAAGTGCCACATAGGTTTGCATGGATGTATCTATAATCCGGGCAAACAAGCGCAGGCTATCTATCTGCAGGGAGTCGTAGTTGACCCGGGGCAGATTGGCGCTCAATGTCAGGAGGCTACTGTCGCTATTTAGCCGCCCATTCATTACGAGCGGTACTTCCATATGGAGGGCAGGCATAAGGCCCTGCAGGTTTTTAGGCCATATCAGCGAGGCGTTCCAGGTCAGCAGCTGACCTGTGGGAATGCTGATGTTATTGGAATCTGCAGGCAACAGGGGTTTGCTAATAATCCCGGCAAACGCGCTACCTACTTTTCTATAGTCAATATGTCCATTGGCGTTTATTAGTCCAAATGGGCTTTTAAGCGTAATGTGTTGTTGGTCAGTATACTGTGCAAGCAGGGAAATACTGTCTAATGGAAACACCTGACCTTTGGTAGCAATTTGCCATTTGGTGAGGAAGGCATTTCCTTCTACCCGTTCAGGTTCAATGCTGCTGAAATCGGCCAATAGGTTGCCTTGCAGCGTTAATGGTTCAGTATACCAGTGCGTGGCAAAGAGGTCTGCTTTGGTCAGCGCCATATCTACTTTCAGGTTGTGAACCGTAGTATCTGACAGTTGGCCATTTATATTGAAAGTGGCATCCACATTGCTATCGGCGCTTTCACCGTGGGCTTCGAAAGCTCCTTTGTCTATGCCGGCATCGATATTGATGTCGTTATACGTATAGGCGTTATAGGTAGCTTCCGTTAACTGAAGATTGGCTTTAGCGGCCATTTGTTTCAACGTATAGCCTTGACCGGTAGCGCTCAGTTTTCCGGCTACCCACCCCATAGTGGTGTCATAGAGCATAACGCCCGGATTGGCCCGGAAATAAGGGATACTTACGGTGTAGCTACTACGGATACTATCTGTAATGTTTACCAGTTGAGCGTTGATATTGGCGTTTGCATAGTCGCTTTTCAGTTGCAGCTGTGTAACAAGATTTTTAATACCTCCTTTAAACATACCAGTGATCAGCATATGCTCGGGGAGGCGGGGAGTGTCTGGAAGCGTGCCTGCAGGCAGCCATGAGCGCAGGGCTTTATTACCGGATTGTATATACAGGTTAGGGAGATTGGCGTTGAGAAGATCGGTATTGGTAGCATGCAATACCTGCCCATCGGTGGCTTTGATCAGGTTCCCGTCCTGATCGTTGAGGTATAGTTGTTTAATGTTTAACTCTCCCATGGTACCTTTTAGTATAGCCGCTAGTGTTAGTTCTTTTTTCCACAGGGGGGCAAAGGATTTGTTTTTGCGGGCGTCGGGAACGAAGGGCAACCACTCTCCCAGTGCTATATGTACGGAGTCGAGATTAGCATCGAGTCCCAGCTGATCCAGTTTGTCGGAAATACCTGACCAGGAAGGAACGGTTACCAATATCTGTTTACGTAGAATGCTTTTATTGGTTTGCAGCAGAAAGTTGCGAAGCGCCAGGGAATGCGGCGTAAAAAGCACGTCCATATTGGCTTTACGGATAGAAAAACCAGATTTATCCTGGGCAGTCAGCGTTTTAATATCTACAGAGATGCTATCGGGAGCATAACGGATATTATGGATTTTACTGGAGAAGCGGGTCAGGAACAGGTGATTATAGTCCGGGTCGGGACCCGCAGCTTTCGGGGCCGGGCCGCCGTTATCGTAGCGCATGGACAGTTTATCCAGGTTTACCTGGGTTGCTAATACCTGCCAGGTATTGGGAGTGGTGTCTTTTGGCGAGGATGGCACGGTATCTTTTCCGGGAACCATCATCAGCATCCCGTGGGTATTGCTGATGGCGAGATCTCCTACCTGTATGCGGGTAGAATCCTGATCCAGGCTGCTGTTGCGTACTAATAGTGCTCCTATATGCCAGGCGGTGTTAATGCCTATGCCATCGTCTGTATATACAAAGCTGCTATTATTGAGTTGAAGTTTTTTCAGCAGCAGGTGCAGGGAGGCGCTGTTGGTATCTGCCGGTGGCGGCGGCGGTGCAGCAGAAGAGATGGCTGGTCCGGTATAAGTTTGGCGGAAAAAGCCCTTTAGTCCGTCCAGGGTAATGCCCCTAAAAGCGTAGATACCATCATCTATCAGGAGGTCGTCCGGATCTACATGGAGATTATCCCAGGTGAGTACCGCATGCATGCCACCGAGGTCATCAAGATAACTCATTTTTACTTTGCGGAGGGAAATATCCTTGAGGAGAAACTGCATTGTGGTCCCGGTTTTGGGGGAGATCGTATCCGGTTTGGAAGACGGCGTGACGAAAGCATCTACCGCGAACTGGTAGTTAAAGGCGGAATCTCCGGGATGCCGGTAAACATTTATTACCAGGGTATCCCACTCCAGTTTATCGATTTTTAGCTCGTTGCTGATCAGGGATAGCAGGTTATAGTGTACTTTCAGAGAGCCGGAGTACAAAAGTGCCTGGTTGGAAGTATCGGCTACATATATATTGCGGAGTTCGAGGTATTGCCAGCCCCGTGCCCTTAGGTAACCAATCTGGACTTTAGTGTGTAATTTTTTTCGCAGGTATAGTTCTCCTTGTTGTCTCAGGTAATTTTGAACGCCATCCAGTTGTAACAATAATACCACCATTACGGGCAAAAGGAGCACCGCAACAATTATCCATATTAGCCATCGCCACCAGGGGCGGCCGTGTTTTTCTCCGGTTTCTGCTGGTTCTGTCACTAGGTTATATTACAAAAATTTAATTACAGCATATAAACGCAAAAGCACGCTTATAGTTTACTTTGCCGGCAGGATAGTGTAACCGGGGCGCACGCCGGGGGGTACAACAAAATCCATACCTATAGGGTATAGGAATGAAATAGTTATTGCAAGAATACATTAAATACGGTAACGGACACACTATTTTGGGGAAAATAGTCAAAAGAGGGGACGTAAAATACTGCGATTGGAGGAAGTAAAGATGGATCGGATGAGGAGTTATTGAGGTCTATTCTTTTCGGGATGGTTGGTTGAGTACCTGGCGGTTTTCTTTTTTAATTCGTCGTTTCACTTTATCTACATCTTCTGACTTGGGAAGGCTTTCTGGTTTGACGCCCCGGTCCAGGAGTAATTTTCTGACGGCAGCGTTGTTATCCACATGTTCATCCGTAATAGAGGCTTCTCCCTGAAGGTCTTTTTCGATGACATTATGACTAGTGATACCTGTTGCCAGTGCTTTTGCCTGTATAGTTAACGTTGGAAGAAAATCAGCAAGGGGCCTATTGTTTGGGACTGCCAGTTTTTTCTTCATGTCTTGGGTGGAGAACCCGCCAAATAACGCTTTGTCACCCTTGGACCTGATATTGGCAAATCCTTTTTCATCCACTCCTCTTTCGTAGGCAATACCAGACAGTACTTTTTCAGACTGGGATAATTTTTCCCTTTCCTTAATGCGGTCAATGTCCAGTAATCGTTTTTCAATGATCTCCTGTTTGCGGGATTGCACCGCAAAATAGGTTTGCGCGAAGGCAATCGGATCTTTCTGGGCGTCGCCATTTTGAGCGATGAGGTAACAGGCATAGCGGGTGAGGGCAAAGTCTTGCAATGCCCTTTGGCCTCCCTTAGGCGTATTTATCGTTTTCGTGAGATCACGAAAATGATCCAGAATAGCCCCCCCACTGTTTTCGCAGGAGATTCTTGCTTTTTCAATGACTTTAAAAAAGTTTTCCCATCTCAGATAGCCAAGAATGGGTTGTAGCTCCCGAGCACTCCAGCACTCCACTTCCTGATGTAAATAACATGCCTGCTCAAACTGAGCAAACAATGCGTCAATCAGTTCTTTTTTCATGAAAAGAAAATTTAAAATGATCTCACAAAATTGTGAGACATGAAGGTAGTACTGCGAAGAATGGTAATGGTTAACGAGGCCTAAACAGGATCAAATTGAAATAATTTATTGAACTACCGGTTTATTCCGTTCATTGAACCGGTAAATATAATTAACCAGCTGACCTTTCTTTTCCCTGTCGCCCCTGAATTCATCCAGCAGCGTGCTATCCTGGGGAAGTATGTATTTCCGGAGATTATAGGCAGATAATTCCAGCACCTCGCCGGTAACGATGTTCAATACTTTCCGGAGTACTACCGGGGTACTGATACTATTGACGGTCATGTCGGCCTGGTTCACGTAGTTGGGAGATGGCTGGATAGCGTGGAGGGTATAGATGCAGTAATAGCCGATAGTTTCCAGCTTATTCAGCCCATTGTCTTTTATGTAAATGTTAATCCCGTCGCAATATCCCCAATAGTTTTTCACTTTATGTTCCTGGCCGGCGTCATCGCGGAGTACGAGTTCATTCCGGTTGGCCAGCAGGTAAATCTGCGCGGCGGTACTCCGGTTTTTAATCAGGAGGTCGCCTTCTTCGGAGGGGCTATTGGTTTGAAATTCTGTAAAGGTTTTATAGATACCTTTCTTCAATGGGCCATTGTTGATGAGTACAGCGTGTGGAGCCGTCTGTGCTGTCACAGCGGTTGCTATCCATAAAAGGCTCCATAAACACAGCAGATATTTCATTGCTAACAAAAGTATCTGGTTTCGGGGGTGTTAGCGGGCAGAAATAGCTGAATGGGGGCATTGTTTCTACTGATGTAGGATTTGTGTCTTTAAAAGACGGCAGAGGTATTTTTAAAAAAATTATAGGCCGGGTAAAAACCCGGCCCGGCTGAAGGTTACAACAAAATCTAAACCTGCTTATGAGAAAAAAGATAATAATAATTTATAAGGCCATTGCCTGCAGCGAGTGGTCTTTGCTTTCCAGCTGTGAGCTACCCATGAGGAACTCATCTACTTTCCTGGCGCACTCACGACCTTCGCTGATAGCCCATACCACCAGTGATTGACCACGGCGCATATCGCCGGCAGCAAACACTTTAGGAATGGAGGTCAGGTAATCTTTTTCAGTAGCTTTTACGTTACCGCGTTCATCTTTTTCTACTTCCAGCTGATCCAGTAACCCGGTGTGTTGAGGATGTAAGAAGCCCATAGCTAATAATGCCAGCTCGCAAGGTACATCTCTTTCAGATCCGGGTACTTCCGTGAATTTCGCTGGGCGGCCATCGGCGCTGGCGGTCCATTGCAGGTCTACCAGGCGTAAGGCTTTCAGGTGGCCATTGTCATCGCCGATAAAGGCTTTGGTGGCGATGGCCCATCTACGGTCTGCTCCTTCTTCATGAGAAGAAGAGGTTTTTAATACCATCGGGTAGGTAGGCCATGGCATGTATGGTGTACGCTCGCCCGGAGGTTTTGGTAATAATTCGAGTTGTGTAACGCTGGTAGCGCCGTGACGATTGCTGGTTCCTACGCAGTCGGAGCCAGTATCACCTCCACCAATTACTACTACGTTTTTACCGGTAGCCAGGATGTCTTTACCATCTACGGGCCTGTTGTTTACTCTTTTGTTCTGTTGTTTCAGGAAGTCCATGGCATAGTGAACGCCCTTCAGTTCCCGGCCTGGAATGTTCAGGTCGCGGGGAATGGTAGAGCCACCTGCCAGTACAATAGCGTTGTACTCTCTCAGGAGATCATTGGTACTAACGTTAACGCCTACGTTGGCATTGCATTGGAATACCACTCCTTCTTCTTCCATCAGTTTCACGCGGCGTTCCACCACCCATTTTTCCAGTTTGAAATCGGGGATACCGTAGCGTAATAAGCCGCCGGGAGCATCATCTCTTTCAAATACGGTAACAGAGTGACCGGCATAGTTCAGCTGTGCAGCTGCTGCCAGTCCGGCGGGACCAGAGCCAATTACGGCTATTTTTTTGCCTGTGCGTACGCGAGGTGCTTTTGCCTGTACCAGGCCTTTATCGAAGGCAACTTCAATAATATGTTTTTCTATTTCCTCAATGGCTACCGGTGGCTGGTTTATTCCCAGTACACAGGCACTTTCACAGGGCGCCGGACAGATACGTCCGGTAAACTCCGGGAAGTTATTGGTAGAAGTAAGAATATCGTAAGCATTTTGCCAGTCCTGACGGTATACAGCGTCATTGAATTCGGGTATCACGTTACCCAGCGGGCATCCGCTGTGGCAAAAAGGTACGCCGCAGTTCATACAACGAGCTGCTTGCTGGTTCAATTTATTTTCCGGGTAGCGATCTACAAATTCATTATAGTGTCCCACCCTTTCCCGGGGATCCGCTTTCCCGGGCAGCTCGCGTGTAAATTCCAGGAATCCTGTAGGTTTACCCATAATTTTCCTCCACAAGTCCCTTACTTGCAAGGGATATTTTGATGATGAATGTTAAATTTAATCTCAGTGACCTACTTTCTGTCCCTGTATTTTAGCTGATTTCAATGCAGCCTTGTATTCTTTCGGGAATACTTTTACGAAGTGACGCAGTTGGTTTTCCCAATCTTTCAGGATAAACTTCGCTACGGTACTGTTCGTGTAGGCGTGGTGTTTAGTAATCAGGTCCTGGAGCTGTGCTACATCTTCCTGATCCAACGGATCGAGGTCGATCATATCCCGGTTGCACTGGTTAGCGAAAGTACCTTTCACGTCGTATACGTAGGCAATACCCCCGCTCATACCGGCGCCGAAGTTGCGACCTGTTTCGCCCAGGATCACTGCCCGGCCTCCTGTCATGTATTCGCAACCATGATCGCCCACTCCTTCTACCACTACAGTAGCGCCGGAGTTACGTACGCAGAAGCGTTCGCCTGCTTTACCGCGGATATAGGCTTCCCCGGAGGTAGCGCCATAGAAGCAAACGTTGCCTGCTATGATATTTTCTTCTGCCTTGAATCCGGCTTCGCTCTGCGGATACAGGATCAGCTTGGAGCCAGAGAGCCCTTTACCGAAGTAGTCGTTAGCCTCTCCTTCCAGTTCCAGCGTCAATCCTTTGGTTGCAAAGGCGCCGAAGCTCTGGCCTGCAGATCCGATGAATTTAAAGTGCAGGGTATCTTCCGGTAATCCCTCGCTCTTGTAGCGTTTGGAGATTTCGTTAGACAGGATGGTACCGATGGTACGATCTGTATTTTTTACCGGATATTGCTGGAATACCCTTGTTTTCTTTTCCAGTGCCGGCTGTGCTGCTTTCAGCAGTTGCCAGTCTATTACTTCACTGATACCATGATCTTGTTCTTCCTGTTTGTACAGGCCGGTTTCGGCGGTAGCAGCTTCGTTAAATAATATTGGAGAAAGATCCAGTTTCTGTGATTTCCAGTTGGTGATATTATCACGCACCTTCAGGCAGTCTACCTGTCCCACCATTTCATTGATGGTCCGGAAGCCTAGTTCAGCCATGATTTCGCGGAGTTCTTCCACGAGGTAGGTGAAGAGGTTTACCACGTGTTGAGGATCGCCGCTGAAGCGTTTGCGCAGCTCTGGATCCTGGGTAGCTACCCCTACAGGGCAGGTATTCACGTGGCATTTACGCATCATGATACAACCTTCTACTACCAGGGCGGCAGTGGCAACGCCCCATTCTTCCGCACCCAGCAAGGTAGCGATGGCAATGTCGCGGCCGGTTTTCAGCTGGCCGTCTGTTTGCAATACTACGCGGCTGCGGAGTTTATTTTTTACCAGGGTTTGGTGTGTTTCTGCCAGACCAAGTTCCCATGGTAGCCCTGCGTGTTTGATAGAGCTGATCGGCGATGCACCGGTACCTCCATCGAAGCCGGATACCAGTACTACATCGGCATGTGCTTTGGCCACACCGGCGGCAATGGTGCCTACTCCTGCCTTAGATACCAGTTTTACACTGATACGGGCGGCGCGGTTCGCATTTTTCAGGTCGTAGATCAGCTGTGCCAGATCCTCGATAGAGTAAATATCGTGGTGAGGAGGCGGTGAAATGAGGCCCACACCTGGTGTAGAGTGCCTTACTTTCGCAATCCAGTCATCCACTTTGTGGCCGGGCAGCTGTCCGCCTTCACCGGGTTTTGCACCCTGGGCCATTTTAATCTGTAATTCGTCGGCATTGGTCAGATAGTAGCTGGTTACGCCAAAACGGGCGCTGGCCACCTGCTTGATAGCTGAGCGCATAGAGTCGCCGTTAGGCAACTGTTCATAGCGCAGCTCATCTTCCCCACCCTCTCCAGTATTGCTTTTTGCACCGATGCGGTTCATCGCAATAGCCAGCGTGGAGTGTGCTTCATGAGAAATAGAACCGAAGCTCATGGCTCCTGTAGCAAAGCGTTTGAAAATGCTTGCTGCCGGTTCTACTTCATCGATAGAAATAGAAGGGCGGGTAGGCTTGAACGAAAACAGGCTACGTAAAGTGGCGGCTTTTTCGCTCTGGTCATTTACCGCTTTAGAGTACTTTTTAAAGGCAGCATAATCGCCCATACGGGTGGCCAGCTGCAGGTAGTGAATAGTGGTCGGATTAAAGAGGTGGAATTCTCCTTTACGTTTCCACTGGTATACACCCCCTTCTGTTAAGCGCTGGATAGGTGTTTCCTTACGGCCATAGCCCATCCAGTGTTTTGCCAGTGTTTCACGGGCAATATCATCGAGGCCCAGACCCTGGATACGGGAAACAGCGCCGGTGAAGTATTTATCAACAGTTTGCTGATTGATACCCAGTATTTCAAAGATTTGTGCACCCTGGTATGACTGCAGGGTAGAGATACCCATCTTGGAGAATACTTTCAGGAGTCCATCGCATACTGCTTTGATGTAGTTCTTTTTCAGTTTATCAACATCCAGTGCGGTATCCAGCTTGTTGTTCAGCTTCATATCGCGGATGGTGCTGAGTGCCAGGTATGGGTTGATGGCGGTTACGCCGAAGCCCAACAGGCAAGCAAAGTGGTGTACTTCCCATACGTCGCCGGCTTCCACGATCAGTCCAACCTGGCCACGATAACCCTTGCGGATCAGGTGATGGTGAACAGCGGATGCAGCCAGCAGCGATGGCATCGCAGCATGTTCTGAGTCGATGGCGCGATCGGAAAGGATGATTACTTCGAAACCATCTTCCACGGCATCTACTGCATAACGGCAAAGACGAGCCAATCCTTTTTCCAGGGAGCCGGGTTTACCGTCTGCCTTGAAATAGGTATGTAAAGTTTTGGCCTGGAAAAGACCGGTATCGATACTACGTATTTTTTCCAGTTCGTGGTTGTTGAGGATCGGGTGACGCAAAGCCAGGCTATGGCAGTGCAGCGGATCTTCGTTCAACAGATTACCGTTGTTACCCACAAAAGTAGCCAGCGACATTACCAGTCTTTCCCTGATAGGATCGATCGGTGGGTTGGTTACCTGGGCAAACAATTGTTTGAAATAGTTGCAAAGGTGTTGTGGCTGGTTGCTCAATACAGCGAGTGGGGTATCTGTACCCATAGAGCCAACAGGTTCTTTCCCGTCGATGGCCATAGGAGCAATGATCTGATCCAGGTCTTCTGTGCTGTAGCCAAATGCGCGCTGGTATTTGAAGATTTGCTCATGTTCCAGGTGGCTAAAGGTAACCCTTGGTTCAGGCAGTTCTTCCAGGCGGATCTTATATTTATTCAGCCATTCGCCGTATGGTTGCTGGGAGCAGATTTGTTGCTTCAGCTCTTCGTCACCAATGATGCGGCCCTGTTCCATGTCTACGATAAACATTTTGCCAGGTTGCAGGCGGCCTTTTTCTTTTACATTTTTAGGATCAATCGGTAATACACCGGCTTCAGAAGCCATGATCACGCGATCGTCTTTAGTTACTACGAAGCGGCTGGGGCGTAAACCGTTACGATCCAGGGTAGCTCCGATAATTTTACCGTCAGTGAAGGAAATGGAGGCAGGACCATCCCAGGGCTCCATGAGAGAAGCGTGGTATTCATAGAACGCCTTCTTTTCTTCGCCCATGCTTTCATTACCGTCCCATGCTTCCGGAACCAGCATCATCATTACATGTGGCAGGGAGCGGCCGGTAAGGGTGAGCAGTTCTATTACATTGTCCAGGCAGGCAGAATCGGACTGGCCTTCTTCCACGATAGGAAGCAGCATTTCCATTTCTTCCGGGGTAAAATACTTGGACACAAAGTCCCTTTCTCCGGCGCGCAGCCAGTTGAGGTTACCTTTGAGTGTATTGATTTCACCGTTATGGGCAATATAGCGGTAAGGGTGCGCTAATCTCCAGCTAGGGAACGTATTGGTCGCAAACCGGGAGTGGATGAGGGCAAAGGCAGATACCATTTTCTCATCACTCAGGTCGGTATAATAATGACGTACCTGGTAGGTCGTCAGCTGACCTTTATATACAATTGTTTTATACGAGAGAGACGCAATATAAAACAGCGACTTTTCTTTCGGTACGGTATTACGCACTGTTTTAGACGCGTAATTGCGGAGCACAAATAATTTGCGCTCAAACATTTCAGGGTCACTGATATGATAAGGACAGGCAATAAATACCTGTTCAATTTCCGGTTCTACAGAAAGGGCGGTCTCACCGATGCCATCCGGACGTACCGGTACTTTGCGATAGCCAAGAATTTCAAGGCCCAGTTTCTCTGCGCTGCGCTGGAGAATCTCACGACATTCCTCGCGCCAGCGTGGTTCTTTCGGAAAGAAGACCATGCCTACACCGTATTTTCCAAATTCCGGCAGGCGGATACCCAGTTTCAGGCATTCGTCGTACAGAAACTCATGTGGCATTTGAAACAGTATTCCTGCACCATCTCCTGTGTTTTGCTCACAACCGCAGGCTCCGCGGTGTTCCATGTTTTCCAGCATGGTTAAAGCATCACGAATGATATGGTGAGATTTACGGCCTTTGATATGAGCTGTAAACCCTGTTCCGCAGGCATCATGTTCAAATT
Organism: Chitinophaga eiseniae; assembly: GCF_012641265.1. Lineage (GTDB taxonomy): Bacteria > Bacteroidota > Bacteroidia > Chitinophagales > Chitinophagaceae > Chitinophaga > Chitinophaga eiseniae_A. The sequence goes on from NZ_JABAHZ010000002.1 coordinate 581,501, forward strand.
CCGGACGGTATAAACCTTGCGTTTGCTTCACTTCATCCATTTGGTTTAGATTTTTTGCTTTGGCACACTCTCTCCCCTATGACTTGCGCCGTGGGTGATGGTGTACGATATAATTCGGGAACGGTTTAAAGATACTAAAGGAATGCGGTATTTTTTATAAAAACTTTTGTTAGACGAATAAAATTTAGAAAAAGATAAAAAGATACCAGTAATTGTTAGAATAATTGAAAAAAATGAAAGGCCGGCGGAGGCAAATTGGGCCGTTTTGAGGAGGAATCTACGAGCAGAGCCATGTGGTTAAATAGGCTATTACGAGATATAATATTTTTAAGACCATCGGCTGAGATATATTATTTTAATATCTCCTGTTTAATGATTTATTATTTAATCCGTTATTTATATACTCATTTTTGTTGATTATTGTTTATATAAATATTATATATGGATAATGTTTTAAATCATTTTTATAAGCAACAGTAGTAAAAAGAAAAAGCTGAGGGCCAACCAATATTTGGTTGGCCCTCAGCCAGAAACGATTTATGATGAACAAGTTATAAACTGATCCACGGACCATAGCCATTGGCTTTTGTCCAGGTTCTTTGAATCAGGTTATCGCTAGGTCCTTTAACAAAGATATCCATCGACAGAGAATCAGGGGACGCTACAGCAGGTGCTGAATAAATACTGGCGCCAATAGACTGCCAACTTTTCCAGTTGTCGGCAACAAACCAATTGGTGGTAATAAGTTGGTGATTGTTTCCCAGGGCGAAAACATCTACATTGAAATTTCCTCTTGCAACGGCTGCTGGTGCAGAATAGATCGTGCCTCCAAGGCTCTGCCACACGGTTCTGTCAGACTCTTTTGTCCATATTCCCTGTAAAAGGTGGTTGCCTGCATCCTGGGCGTACATTTCAATAGAATTGGCATACCGGGAAGCACTGGTGGCTGCTGAAGATACCGTTGTCGCAAAATTTTGCCATTCATGCCACCCCTCTCCTTCTACATAATACCTGGTTTGCAAAACGTTATTTGCACCTTTTACGAGTACGTTGATAAAATTAGCTCCTCTGGAGGCAGCATTGGGAGCTGAATAAAAGGTACCACCAAGATCTGTCCATTGTTGGCTCCATCCTCCATTCGGCGTCCAGGTTTTAAAGATCAGGTTATTGTTGGCTCCTCTTGCGAAAACAGCAATATTGTTTTCATCACGGGAAGTTGCAGACGGGTCTGAGGTAAGCGTTCCGCCAAGATCTGTCCAGGCAGACCAGCCAGTAGCAGGTGTGTATACTTTCTCCAACAACGTATTGTTCTTACTTCTTACAAATAAGTACAGTTCTTTGGTTCCTTTCCTATACGTAGCAGTAGGAACATTGAAAATACCAGTTAAATTATTGTAGAAGTAATTTAGTGCAATAACATCATTTGGATTAAACGGATGATCTTCATTATTCAGGCAGCCGGACATCCAGCTGAAAGCCGCTCCGCTGGTAGGCGTTCCATCAATTTTGATGAGATCAGCCTGGGCATCACCTGCTTTAGCTATCTGTTTATAGGTGCAGTGGTAAAGATCATCTGTATAGGTAGTATGTCTTAATCCAATAGCATGAGCAATTTCATGGGCAATCAATGTAGCCAGCTTTTTTTCATCCAGGCTTCTTCCCAATGCAGTTACATCAAGGGTTATCGGACTGGAAGGATTTTTGGCAACAGCAGGATAAGCTGGAGTTAAGGCTTGCATGCCATCACCCAGTTTACCATCTTTAATTTCAATATCTGCATCTGAAGTATTGGCTACTTTTTTTAAGGTAATACTTAGACTAAGCGCGTTAAACCTGGCAATGGCAATATCTGCTGCATTGGAATAGGCAGCAGGTAAACCAGCTACAGACACATTGATTGTACGTGGTAGTGCTGTCAGTGTATATGACAGCTTGTATTGGTCGGCCTCAGCGATAGACAAAACAGTATAGCCTTGTTTACTTTCAAGATCTTTTTCGGTTAAAAAAAGATCTCCCTCTACTACATACCCTCCATTAAGTTTTTTTGCATTTAGCGTATCAAAACCCAACGCGTTGATTTTACTGATAGTGGAAGTGGATATTTTTTTGTCATCTTCCGGGTTAGTTGGGGTCTTAACACAGGCAGATAGGAAAATAGCACCTGCCGCGACGCAGGCGAGAAATTTAGTGCGTGAATTCATAGTTGAGATTTTTTGACAATCAATATGTTACAGTATAAGTGTTAGTATAGGAAACAATTACTGATCGGGTGATAACAATTTTATCAAAAGTAGCCAAAAAACGCGTACAAAAAAAAAGATATACGATTTAAACATCAACTTATCTACCTGCTTCTGCAAATGTGGTTGGATGACGATTTGCCTGGGCACGGGGTTAAAGCGCCCAGGCAAATGTGATTACGGCTCAAACAGGAAAGCGGTCTTCCCATTCTTTACCTGTACCCGTAAAGGTTCGCCCAACAGGCTCTCATTCTGCATCCTGTCGAGGGCAGTCACCACATAAGTATATGATTTCCCTTTTACATAGGTAAGATCTTTATATACCGGGTCGGGCATTTGGCCCAGGATAGCCAGAATTTTCGTGGGGTCGGTAACGTTAATTGGTTCATTTTGCTCAAAACGATATAGCACGTATTGTTTGGAGCGACCGGTGGTATCTTCATCCGTCCAATGTATTTCCAGTCCGCCACTGCGCTCAATGGCATCTGCAAAATAAGGCGCATCCGGGGTTTCTTTTGGCAGCCAGGGCATAATAGGACGCAATGCCGGGTATCTGTAAACACCTCTGCGCAGTGCATCTTCAATGCCGAGAGGATTGCCCCTGAAAGAAGCCGCGCTATAAAAAATACTTCCCTGTACGGTATTGAGCGTTCTGGCTTCTTCTATCTGGGCAGGTATTTCATTGGGATTTTTCCAGGCAGCATTGCTGTTGATGCGATATACGCCGTGACCGATGTACACCTGCCTGCCATAGCCATGCTGGCTCCACCAGTTGAGTAATATTTCATAATCCGCCAGCCGGTGGCCACGCTCCCAGTAAATTTGAGGAGCTACATAATCGATCCAGCCCTTCTTCAGCCATTTAAGGATATCAGCATATAAATCGTCGTAGTTGGTTTGACCGCCTTTGGTGTAGGAACCTTCAGGGTCTTTGTCTTTGTTACGCCAAACACCAAACGGGCTAACGCCAAATTTTACCCAGGGCTTTTCTGCCTTAATGGCAACACTCAGCATTTGTATGATAGCGTCTACATTGGCCCTGCGCCAATCGTCCTTCATCATATTGCCACCATATTGGCGATAGGAGTTGTTATCGGGAAATTCTTTTCCCGGAACACGATAAGGATAGAAGTAATCATCGAAGTGTACGGCATCAATATCATAGCGTTTCACCACATCACGGATAACTGCCGTTACATAGTCCCGCACCTCCGGGATACCCGGATCGAAATATTTTTTATTGTCGTAGGTCAGGAACCATTGGGGATGAAGCCGGGTAACATGGTTGGGTGCCACGCTGCTGCGGCTTACATTGAATACTGCACGATAGGGATTAAACCAGGCGTGGAACTCCATGCCCCGTTTATGCGTTTCTTCTACCATGAACTGCAAGGGATCATAATATGGATTGGGCGCCTGTCCCTGAACACCGGTGAGGTATTCCGACCAGGGTTCGTAAGGAGAAGCATAAAAGGCATCGGTAGCGGGACGAACCTGCACTACTACTGCATTCATACCATTGCGTTGTTGCTGATCCAGTATGGCAATGAATTCCTGTTTTTGTTGTTCTGTACTTAAGCCACGCCGGGAGGGCCAGTCAATATTTTCAACAGTGGCGATCCAAACTGCCCTTAATTCCCGCTTGGGAGGCAATTGCGCCCATGCCTGTTGCATCAGGACTACACACAAAATAGTCCCTGCTATAAATTGCTTCAACATCTGCCTTGCTTTTAACCTAAGATGCGAAAATAGCAAAAAGAGCGCCTGTTATAATATAAATATGTGATTCTTATGAAGATAGCGTTACTTACTCTTTTTCTGTCTTCACACGAAAGGCCCCAGGCTGGTAGTTTTCAGGCAGATACTCCAATGGAATGGTAGTGGTATTACCATCGCGGTGTGCCAGGTAATTGGGCGACATAATCTCAATACCTGCGGCATTGAAGCAATCCTGTATGTTGCGGTGCAGTTCGGAATAAAGCAGCGCCATCTGGTGGGGCCGGTCAGTATAGGCGTTGATCTCGTAGGCAACGGAGAAATCATTGAGGGCTGTTTGCAGCACAAAGGGCTGTTTTTCTCCCATAACGCCTTCAGTGGCCATAGCAGCCTTTATGAGCTGCTCGTGGACCTGTTTCCAGGGAACATCATAACCGATAGTCACAGTGGTATGTATGATGAGGCCCGGATCTTTGCTGGAGCTGGTAAAGTTGATGGTATGACCATTTAGTATGCTGGCGTTGGGTACCGTAATTTCTTCATTTTTAATGGTGCGCAACCGGGTCACCAGCAGGTTTTTCTCAATTACATCGCCGGTGATATCCCCTATTTTTACCCGGTCTCCTATTTTAAAAGGCCGCATGTAAGTGATCACGAAGCCTGCAATCACATTGGAAATCGCGGATGAGGAGCCCAGGGAAAAGAGAATGCCCAGAAAAACGGATACGCCCTGGAATATTTTAGAGTCCGACCCTGGCAGGTAAGGAAAGATGACTACGAACATAAAGGCGTACAGTAAGAATTTGATGCCACTCCCTGTAGGCCGGGCCCAGTCGGGGTAGAAGCCTTTGATGCTGAGGTTGCCGGAAGCAATTTCTTCTGCCAGGTAGTTGACTAGTTTTGCCAGGTATCTTGTGATAAAATAGATAACAACAATGGTGAGTAGTTTGGGGAGATATTGAAGAAAAGAATAGCCCGCTGACTTCACCGGGGCTAGTGTCCAATTGATAAGTTTATCAGCAATGCCTTTGGTCCAGGGGAAAATGCTGAACACAAAGGGTAAGGTAATGTAGAAGATGAACAGGATTAAAATAATCCGGATAACGCGCAGGGCGCTAAAAACGATCCCCATCTGCTTTTGCTGGTTCAGCAGGGCATAGTCTTTCACTTTTACGCCCTTGATGTAACGGTCTTTTTCCCGCACCACTTTAATGTGCAACCGTTTAAAGAGGCGGTTAATGCCGTATACGATGCCAGAAAATATTGCGATAATAAGGAGTAACCATCCAACCCGGATAAGGATGTTCTCCAGGCTGTTATTCTTCTTTTCCTGGAGTATCGCTTTCCGGATAGCGGCGGTATATTCGGTGGCCACCTGCATTTTGTCCTGGTTAAGCCATAGGGCGTCGTCGTCGGTAATGCTCAGGATAACGAGTTCATTATAGGTAACATCCACATTGCTTTCATTGGCTATGGCATTGAGGGTATCTGGGCTGAAGAAGGGATCGGCCGCGAGTTGTTGCAGTTTGTGGTTGGAGTTCTGGGCTCTTTCGCTGGGCTGTAGCGGGCCTAGCTTATTGTATACGAAAAAGAGGGTATCTCCGAAAGGGGCTACGGGAAAGCCACCGTGGCTGGCTTTTAGCCTGGCGATGCGCTGCAGGCTGGCTGCTTTTTTCAGTGAATCGGCCTGTTCAAAGGCGGCCAGCTTTTCCTGGAGGACTACTTTCCGCTGGTCATTGTCGTTGCTGATGAGCTGCAGTTGTTGTTCCAGCGCTTTTTTCTGCGTTTCGCCGGCTTTCTGCAAGGAGTCATTTTCCCGGAGCAGCCGGGTGGTCTGGGCCAGTTGCAGATCTGTAAGGGAGTCGCGGTAGGCCCGGCTGGTATCATGTTGTGCGATACAGGGCAATGTGGTATTGGTCAGCGCGAACGCAAGTAACAGGGTAAAAACAGCTCTCATTCCCGAAGCTTTTATTTAAAGTACGGAAATTTCCCCGGAGCTGCAGGGGATGCTTATAAAAATAAATGTAATTTATAGAGATTTAATCCTAATAGGATCATTCTATATTTTTCTCTTGCTATACTGGCTATAATCCGGCAAGCTGGCCTCATATTCCTGGTGCATCAGGGGAGACGTGAGGAGAAAGTCGGCAGAAGCACGATTGCTGGCCATGGGAATATTCCATACAACGCCTAAACGCAGCAGGGCCTTGATATCGGGGTCGTGCGGCAGTGCTTCCATGGGATCCCAGAAGAAAATGATCACATCCAGCTCTCCCGTAGCTACCAGGGCGCCAATTTGTTGGTCGCCGCCCAGAGGACCGCTCAGCAATTTACGCACAGATACATCCAGCGCCTGCTCTATCAGCTGACCGGTGGTACCGGTGGCATATAGTTCATGGCGACTCAATACTGTTTTGTTATAAACAGCCCACTCTATCAGCTCTGCCTTTTTGTGATCGTGCGCAATCAGGGCAATTCTTTTGCGTGCTTTTAAGATTTTCGTTGTTTGCATACTTCACAAAAGTAATAAGTGACAGGCAATAAATAAATGTAGAATTCTATCATATTATTTTGTTCCTTATCGGTAATTATATAAGAAAAAAAGCGTATAATTATGAGTGGCAAAGATATCAGGGATACCTATGCGCCAATTGTTTATTTCGATGGCCTACATTTGAACACATCCCTGAAATCTGCCCGAAAAAGATTACCTTTGCAGGAGTAAATCCGGATAAAAATGATTAAAACAGGAAATCCAATCATCAGCATATACACGGAAATGACGCCAAACCCAGAAACAATGAAGTTTGTGGCTAACAAACTGTTGTATCCTGGTAAAAGCATCGATTTCCCGGATGAAGCCAGTGCTAAACCATCTCCTTTAGCCATCGAGTTGTTTAGCTTCCCTTTTATCAAGGGAGTATTTATCATGGCTAACTTTATTACGCTTACTAAGACCAGCGAAACGGACTGGAATGATATCATACCCACGGTAAAAGCCTTCCTGAAAGAATACCTGGAAGACTCCCGCCCTGTTATCAACGAAGACGAAGTAGTAGTTACCAAGTCTGCCGCCAGCAACGAAGTAAGTGCTGATGATACCGATGTAGTAAAACGTATCAAGGAATTATTGGAAAATTATGTGAAACCGGCTGTTGAAATGGATGGTGGCGCCATTCAGTTCAAAGACTATGAAAACGGCACGGTGAAACTGATGTTACAAGGTTCCTGTTCAGGCTGTCCCTCTTCCATGATTACGCTGAAAGCCGGTATTGAAGGCATGATGAAGCGTATGATCCCAGAAGTGAAGGAAGTGGTGGCGGAAGCAGAATAAGCCATAGTTGAGTGAATGATAGTGTTAAACGAAAGCACAGTCTTTATGGCTGTGCTTTTTTTTAGCTGCTACCCCCGGGTATTTTAGCAATAGCTAAAAGGCCCGGATATAGAACATTGAACACTAAAAAAGCGAATAGCCAGCATGAGATTTTTAATGCTACTTACCGGTATCGCTATAGCGATGCAACCGGCACATGCCCAGCAAAAGAGGCGTACAGACAGCACATCCGCCATTATTACCTATGGATTCAGCAGCAATGGGAAGCCAATTCCAGGAAACGAGCTGCAGCTAGCCATCAGCGGACAACGCGCCCATGTTATCCCGGGTGGTCACAAACAGAAAGAACAGCAATACCTGCAAATGCAGGAACAATTTACCCTGCAGGTATTAACACTACCTAACAGCCAGGTATATACGTTGAAGAAAGCGTTTAGCGAATACGCTACCCCCGAACTCCTTCCCGACACCGCTACCATCCTGGGGTATGTATGTAAAAAAGCCAAATTGTTTATCCGTTCCAATACCATCGAAGTATGGTATACCAATGCCCTGGCATTGAAAGGAACACCTAACATTACTATTGCGCCAGGATTGGGGCTGGTGCTCAAAATTGTGCGTAATGGCAATAGCGAAACACTGGCAAAGAAGATCACCTATAAAAAAATCGCTGACTCTACCCTCGCCTGGCCTGTGAATACAGGGACAATGGTAGATGACGCTGCCTACATGCGACAGGTAATAGATAGCCGCTACACCACCCTCCCCGTGTTTGACCAGGAACAGATCAGCTGGGGAAATAATACGGCTAATCCTGCTGGCGAGCAACTGAATCAAACGTATCACTATGCTGGTGGTACCGTGATCCTGAAAAAAGTAACGCTGCCGGCTATACAGAAAGGGCAGACCCTTTTTGCAGAACTCACCCAATTTTCCAATGGTGACGCGTATGACAGAACCGGCTCTGTGTTTATGATACCGGTAGACAAAGCCAGTTCTTTCCTGGATGGATTGCAAAAAGGCGTAGGGATGTTACCGTTATTTACTGCAAAGAACGGCAAGCAATACCAGGGAATGGTGGCTACCGACAGCTACCTGCCTGCATTGGAAATATTGCGCTTTTTCACCCCTTTTGGTGTAAGGCAGTTTAACAACCAGGTAAAAATTGCCGGTTATCATTGGGCCGATTCAGTTATCTACAAACAAGACATTACCGAGCTCCATGGCCGCCTGCAGGGCGAAGTTTGGCTGGGTGTTTACATTGGGAACTATGACAAAGGTGGTCATAAAGTAAGCCTCCACCTGAAATATTATCCCGGCGATCCGGAAGATGAAAATAAGCCCGTTCCCAATTGGATTTACCCGGCATTTAACACCACTAACCTGATGGAGATGGCCGGACAGGAATATGCTACCCTATTTGATAAAGATTCGCTTAAAGTAACGGTGGACATCCCTGAAGGGGTTAAAAATATCCAGTTAAGACTCCTTACTACCGGTCATGGTGGCTGGGGTGGCGGCGATGAATTTAACCCTAAACAGAACGAAATATTTGTAGACGGTAAACGGGTATATCACTTTATTCCCTGGCGTACCGATTGTGCCACCTATCGACTGTCCAACCCCGCATCGGGTAATTTCGGCAATGGGTTGTCCTCGTCTGATCTGAGCCGGTCAAATTGGTGCCCCGGTACGCTCACGTCTCCCGTATACATATCTTTACCGGATATTACGCCTGGTAAGCACACGATACAAGTGGCTATTCGGCAAGGGAAACCAGAAGGCAGCAGCCAGAGTTTCTGGAATGTATCAGGGACATTGATTGGTGAAAAAAAGCAATAATCGTAACTATTTAGCCATCTTCGCACCATGAGTGATTTATACCAGGGTTTATTAGCAGGGCTGCATCAAATGACCTGGCTGGAGGGAATTGCAGTATTCTTTGCAGTATTGTCGGTCATCTTCCAGAAAAATAATAATATCCTGGTATATCCCACGGGCATTATCAGTACCGGCGTGTATACGTACCTGTTATCGCAGGAGCATTTTAAGTTATACGCCGATGCCACGCTGAATGCCTATTACCTGGTGATGAGCGTATATGGGTGGATATATTGGACAAAGAAAGGCCCAACGGAGCCATCAACGCCTGTGATGAGAAGTAGCCGTAACGAACTGTGGACGGCCATTTTTATTGCGCTGGGCGGCTGGGCAATCTTCTGGTTCCTCCTGCGTCATTATTCAGATTCCAATGTACCGGTAATGGACGGTTTTGTTTCTGCTGCCGCCTGTGCCGGTATGTGGTTGCTGGCAAAGCGTAAGCTGGAAAACTGGATACTGCTCAATATATCTAACCTGGTGGCCATACCGTTGTTATTTTATAAACACCTGTACCTGACAGCCCTGCTCACTATCTTTTTATTTATCATTGCTATATTCGGATATCTTGAATGGAGAGAAACGGTGCGGCAAAGAGAAATTTCGCATCCATGAAGAAAGTTGTTATAATAGGACCTGAATCTACCGGTAAGAGCACATTGAGCGAGAAGCTGGCAGCCCACTTTAATACCGTGTGGACGCCGGAATACGCGCGTGAATATGTAGACCGGCTCACTCGTCCTTATGAACAATCCGATTTGCTGGAAATTGCCGCCGGCCAACTGGCGCTCGAACGCCAACAAGCGGCTAAAGCCAATGAGGTATTGATTTGTGATACCGACCTCTATGTAATAAAGGTTTGGAGTGAGCATAAATATGGCGACTGCGATCCACGTATTTTATCACAGATAGCGGAGCAAAATTGCGATTTGTACTTGCTCACTTATATTGATCTGCCCTGGGAAGAAGATCCACAGCGGGAACATCCTGAACCGGAAATGCGTAATTACTTCTACCAGCTGTACCGGGATATTGTGATACAATCCGGTGTGACCTGGGAAGATATCCGAGGAAGTTATGAGGAACGGGAAGCATCGGCTATTGCGGCGGTAAACCGCCTGCTACAACGGCCGTAGTTAGTTTCTGCCGGTAACCAGTTCCGTAATATCCGCATCTGGCGCGAGATTGCGCATCTGGATCAATATTCTGCGCTGGCGATACGCCGTAATTCTTGCAGGCGGGTTGACGGTATATTTAACCGGATTAGGCAGGCAGGCGGCTATCATGGCGGCTTCTTCCCGGTTCAAACTGGCGGCGTTTTTATGATAATTTACCTGGGAGGCCGCTTCAATACCAAATACTCCTTCTCCCATTTCTGCTACATTCAGGTACACTTCCAGGATGCGTTGTTTCCCCCAGATCTTCTCAATCATAAAGGTAAAATATACCTCCAGTCCTTTTCGAAACCAGCTCCTGCCCTGCCAGAGGAATACATTTTTAGCCACCTGTTGACTAATGGTGCTGGCCCCTTTAATCTTTTTGCTCTGCTGGTTATGCTTCATGGCTTTTTCAATGGATTTGAAGTCAAAGCCATTGTGATCGGTGAAGAGTTGATCTTCACTGGCTATCACAGCCAGTTTGGCGTGCTGGGATATTTCATCATAGCTCACCCAGGTTTTCTGTAGTGATTTGTCTGTCCCCCAAAGGCTTACCCAGCTTGATATTTGAGTGATGGTAATAGGCGGATTCACCCATTTCAACAGGACGATATAAACAAATTGTGCAACAATCAGGACCAGCAATACTCTCTTTAGTCTCCTCCACGTTCTGGGAACAATGCCTTTTAAATTCATCGCGTAGGTTTCGAAAATCGGGCTGAAAGGTAGGTTAAAAAGCGGAAAGCATAAAGCAAAAGCCGTAACTTTAAATATGCTATTAAACGTACACCCGGAGAACCCGAATCCGCGCCATTTAAAAACAATCATTGAATGTTTAAAAGATGGAGGGATTATCATCTATCCAACCGATACGGTATATGGTTTGGGTTGCGATATTACACAACATAAGGCTATAGAGCGTATCGCGAGGATTAAGCAGATAGATCCGAAAAAGGCGAACTTTTCCTTTATCTGTTATGACCTGAGTCATTTGTCGGATTATGCCAAGAGTGTGGATACACCCATATTCCGGATGTTGAAGAAAGCGTTACCGGGTCCGTATACTTTTATTTTGCCGGCCAGCCGGATGGTGCCCAAGTTGCTTAAAACAAAGAAGGATACAGTAGGTATCAGGGTACCGGATAATAATATTTGCCGTACTATCGTAAAGGAACTGGGAAATCCCCTGATGAGTACCACTCTGCCCATTGAGGATTATGTAGAAGAATATACAGACCCGGAAATTATTTATGAGAAGTTTGGCAGCCAGGTAGACATTGTCGTGGATGGTGGCCCCGGAGGGATGGGTTTTTCTACGGTAGTAGATTGTACGGGTGAGTTGCCAGCCCTGATTCGTGAGGGCATTGGCAGTTTTGAAGCGATTACCTGATAATAGTGGTTGATATGAAACGATGCTGGATATTGACAGGAAGTATTTTACTCAGCGCTCATGTGGGGGCACAAACGTTTATGCTAAAGCCGGTGAAATTACTACCTACTGTCAAGAAGCCCCTCCTGCTTACAGCGGCGCCTTCACCTGCCCTTCCCACTTACCCCGTTTACATGCTGGCACCTAACGCTTATTACCAGCAGCACTTTGGATTTTTCTGTAAACAGGAATGGACCTGGCAAAAACATACCGGTTTGCCGGTTAAACTGCGCCTGGGAGATTACGGATATACTCAAAGACTGGAGGGGAAACACTAATATTTAATACTGTATTGGGTTTGAAGTCAAATGATTGACTTTGTCAATTAAAAATAGTTGCTCGTGGCAAATATATTTTAATTAAATAAATATATAAATGAGAGGTGTATTTTGAAGAATACTCACAGTAGATAGCATAAAAAAAGAGGATTTACCACCTATGAGTAAATCCTCTTTTCGGTTTATAAATTATAATTATTTAACGCCTAATTTTTTCGCTACATCTGCAGGTAATGCTTTCTTGTTTACCATAAAGCAGGTAGTTTTATAAGCGAAGTAAGGTACAGAGGCATAGAAATAGCCCTGACCTGGATTATCGGTGCCCCAGGAATTTTTAACACGGAAGTACTTATTGCCGTTCTGGTCTTTTGCCAGGCCTACAATGTGCATACCGTGATCATCCTGTGTTTCGTAGTTATCAAATGCCTGCTGGCGCAGTTCCGGCGTGATCGTTTTTTCTTTACCGGGTTCCAGGAAAGCATTTCTTTTCTCTTCAGCAGACATATCAGCCCAGTCTTTTTCAGGAACGATGGCCAGTCCATCTTTAAAATTGAAGCCTTTTTCACTCACATCTGCAGCCCATGCGATAGAATAGCCATTCATAACGGCATTTTCCGCGATATTGGTAAAGTCAGCCAGGTTTACATTGTATGCTTTTTCCCAGTTCCAGTTGTCTGGTACTTCCAGAACGAACTGTGAATTATAAGGGTGGTGGGTAAAAGAGGAAATCAACACATAGTCATCGGCACTGAGTCCCAGCTCTTTAGCGAAAGACTGTGGCGTATATGTTTTGCCGTTATACTGGAATTTTTCCGGAGCGTCGCCCATGTAGGCGTTCAATACACCGTCGAACGCTTTAGACCAGTCGGGGTTGATGGTGCCTTGTGCGTTACCTATTTTATTTACCATGCCTTCCAGCAGGCCTTCCATTTCAGCGTGGTTGTACATTTTTCCTTTGTTGCCATCGTATACGCTCTGGGGTACCAGGCCGTATTCGCGGAGGCATAACAGATCATCCGGGAAACCGCCACCTTCACCGAAGTTGGCTTTACCGTGCATACGTACATAGTTAGCAGCTTTCAGCGGGTACATTTTGCGCACCACAAACATTTCGCTCAGGTTCAGACCTTTGCTTTTGCCGGAGTGCAGTAGCTCTGATTCAAAGAAAGACAGGCCGGAAAAAGACCAGCAGGTGCCGGTACGTCCCTGGTTCTGTACATCTCCTGCATCCAGGTTTTTTAACGTGGTGAACTGGTATTTGCTGCCCTCTACGTTGGTACTGTTTTGTGCAAACGCTCCGATGCTATACAGCATGGTTGCACACATGATCCATTTCTTCATGGTGTATAATGATAAGTTTTAAAACAAAGGACCAAAAATAAGGGAAAGCAGGTACTTGACCCTTGAAAAGATGGATGAACGGAACCGGCTACAGTGGTTACCAGAAGGAATTACAGCATACAGGTTACTTTTCTTCATATTGACTCCGGGTAATTTCCCATTCCCAGAGGTCTTCATTTTCTTTATTTTTTATGGTGCCTACAAACCGCATCCCCGCTTTTTGCAGAATTTTAACCGAGGCATTATACTCTTCTTCCGTATGGGCAATTACGCGATGGACATAGGAGTGACCAAAGGCAAACCGGATCAAAGCTTCTGCCATTTCGGTGCCCAGCCCCTGTTCGCGGTAATCTTCGGTTATTTCATAGCCCATTTCCACCAGCCCGTCTCCATTGGGTTTACCCTTAAACCCGCCGGCGCCAATGAGGCGCCTATCTTCGCGGTGGATGACCAGGTAAAAGAACCAACCCAGCATAGCCGGATCATTCCGTAATTTATCGTATGCTACCAGAACCATTTCAGGATACTCTGTCCATCCTTCCTGGATGGAAATACCAAGCAGGTCGGCCAGATGATCGTTGCCCTGTAATAGCAATTCAAAATGCTCAAGGGAGCACGGCAACAATTGTAGTCGAGGTGTTTGGATCATATTTGAAAACTAGTAAACTGTTTTGGGAAAAGCAAGCGTAGTTACCCTGGCTTTTGGACTTATATGACTGGCTTTTAGTAAATATAGCATTTACTAAAAGCCAGTCATATAAGCCGGAAGTGTTGATTAATGAGCTTCCAGCCAGTTCTTGCCAGTGCCCATTTCCGCCTCAACAGGAACAGCCAATGGCAAGGCATTACGCATAAGATCTAATATAAGGGGTTTAATTATTTCCAGTTCTGAAAGATGCGCATCAAATACCAATTCGTCATGTACCTGCAACAGCATGCGTGATTTGAGGTTTCTTTCCTTGAATGCTTTATGAATAGCAATCATGGCCAGTTTGATCATATCCGCAGCGGTACCCTGGATAGGCATATTGATGGCGTTTCTTTCGGCAAAGCCACGTACTACGGCGTTGGAAGAATTGATGTCTTTTAACCAGCGTTTTCTTCCCAGCAGCGTTTGTACATAGCCTTTTTCCTGTGCAAACTTTACCTGGTCTTCCATATATTTTTTAATAGATGGATACTGGGCAAAATAGTTATCGATCAGGGTTTTGGCCTCTGAACGTGGGATGCCCAGGTTTTCGGATAACCCAAATGCGCTAACGCCATAAATGATACCAAAGTTTACGCTCTTGGCATTACGGCGCATTTCCGGCGTAACGGCATCCAGGGCAACATTGTACACCTTGGCAGCTGTAGCCGCGTGGATGTCGGTCCCGGACGTGAACGCGGCCATCATTTCGGTATCTTCACTGATAGCCGCAATGATACGCAACTCTATCTGTGAATAGTCGGCCGACAGCAGCACATATTCCTCATTGCGCGGGATGAAGGCTTTACGGATTTCCCGGCCTCTGTCGGTACGAATAGGAATGTTCTGGAGGTTCGGATTATTGGAACTTAACCGGCCCGTTACCGCTACTGCCTGGTTATAGGAAGTATGTATACGGTTAGTGCGTTTATTCAGCAATAACGGCAACGAATCTACGTAAGTAGATTTGAGTTTGCTGAGTTCGCGGAAAATGAGAATATCTTCTACGATTTTATGTTTGCTGGAAAGCTTTTGCAGCACATCTTCCCCTGTGGCATATTGCCCGGTACGTGTTTTCTTTGCTTTGGGATCCAGCTGTAGTTTTTCAAACAGCACTTCGCCCAATTGCTTGGGGGAAGCCAGTTTAAACCTCACGCCAGCCTGCTCATACACACTTTCTTCTGCGCGCTTGATTTCTATTTCCAGTTCCCTGGAATAGTCGGCCAGCGCATTAATATCAAGGGCAATGCCTTCATATTCCATGTCGGTGAGTACTTTTACCAGCGGGTTTTCTATTTCATAAAATACTTTTTCTACTGCTTTCTCCGGCAGCAGGGGCGCAAATTTATCTTTCAGCTGGAGGGTAATGTCGGCATCTTCAGCGGCATATTCCTTGATTTTTTCAATTTCCACATCGCGCATATTGCCTTGCCCTTTCCCTTTTTTGCCAATGAGCGCTTCTATGGAAACCGGCTCGTATTGCAGGTATTGGGCGCTTAGTACATCCATGCCCCGGCGGCCTTCCGGTTCTATCAGGTAATGGGCCAGCATGGTGTCGAATACGCTGGTGGTAACATCTACGCCGTACCATTTCAGGATCAGCATATCATACTTGATATTTTGTCCCACCAGGGTGATGCTGTTGTGATGAAACAGGGGCGTAAATTCATGGATAATAGCCCGGGCGGCGCTATGGTCGGCCGGCATGGGAATATACCAGCCTTCACCCTTTTTGACAGAGAAGCTCATGCCTACAATGTCCACTTCGTTAGCATCTGTGCCGGTAGTTTCGGTATCAAAAGCTACTTCTTTTTGTTGCAGTAATTGCTGCAGCAAATCGGCTCTTTTCTCCGGCGTATCGGTGAGGTGATAAGTATGTGGTGTGTTGTTGATATTTTTATCTGCCAGCAGGATATTGGGACTGTCGATGGTTTCTTCTGTTGGAGCAGTTGTTTCTTCCACTATGGTGGGCGTACCAAAAAGATCCGTTTGCACTACTTTAGGCTTAGCTTCTGCAGCGGCGCTGCTACCACCGAATGTATCGCCAAGAATTCGTTTGCCGAGGGTTTTAAATTCCAGCTCTGTGAAAATATCGGTGAGCTTAGCCTTATCGCTTTCCTTGATGCAAAAATCTTCTTCATGGAAGGCAACCGGAACATCCGTGATAATGGTGGCGAGTTCTTTGGAGAGCAGGGCGTTGTCGCGACCTGCTTTTATCTTCTCCCCCATTTTTCCGCCAATGGTATCCGCGTTTTCCAGCACACTTTCGAGAGAATGATATTGTGCCAGCAGCTTCATGGCT
The DNA here is from genome assembly GCF_012641265.1 of Chitinophaga eiseniae. GTDB lineage: Bacteria > Bacteroidota > Bacteroidia > Chitinophagales > Chitinophagaceae > Chitinophaga > Chitinophaga eiseniae_A. The sequence goes on from NZ_JABAHZ010000002.1 coordinate 597,864, forward strand.
GTTTTTTCCCCTATACCGGCAATACCAGGGATATTATCTACGGCATCGCCCATGAGGCCCAGGATATCGATCACCTGGTGTACGTCTTTAATCTGCCATTTCTCACATACCTCTCTGGGGCCCATAATTTCTTCCTTGTTGCCCATGTAGGGAGGCTTGTAGATAAATACATTATCTCTTACCAGCTGGCCATAGTCCTTGTCCGGCGTTACCATGTACACGGTGTAACCGGCATCGGCGGCCTGCCAGGCGAGGGTACCTATCACATCGTCCGCTTCATAGCCATCCAGCTCTACTACCGGAATATTAAAGCCTTCTATGATACGCTTGATGTCGGGTAATGCGTCCAGGAGGTCTTCCGGTGCATCTTCACGATTGGCTTTATAGTCGGTATAAGTGGTGTGGCGTTCGGTGGGGGCGTGCGTATCAAACGCAACAGCCATATGGGTGGGCTTTTCTTTATTGATAAGGTCCAGCAAAGTAGTAGTAAACCCAAATTGCGCATTGGTGTTTCTACCCGCACTAGTGATGCGTGGATTCCTGATCAGGGCGTAGTAAGCCCTATAAATGAGGGCCATCGCGTCCAGTAAAAATAATTTCTTTTCCATCGCTAAACCTACAAGATTTAATTTGAATCTGCAAAATTAAGATAGTACCATGATATACGGTGAGGGTGTAACTTTAGGGTGGAAAAAAATAAAAAGAATGAATAAAATCTATCATTTGTCAACCTGTGGTACTTGTAAGAAAATACTGACAGAAACGGATGCAAAAGAACGGGGATTTATTTTGCAGGACATCAAAAAAGAAAAAATAACACCGGAGCAGCTGGATGAGATGCATGCACTATCAGGCAGCTACGAATCATTGTTCAGCAGAAGGTCCCAACAATATCGCCCTATGGGATTACATGAAAAAGAGCTAACAGAATCAGATTACAGGGAGTTGATCTTGCAGGAATATTCTTTCCTGAAACGCCCGGTAGCGATTGTCGGCAAGAAGATCTACACCGGAGCTGACGTAAAAAATATTTAAGTACCAGGGACGCAAGGCGTCCCTGGCTTATTACAAGCTCATTTAGCAGTTTAAATGGACTGTACAAAATGCTGCACCACCTGTTTGTACTGTTCCATGTCCTGGTCGTGGTGAAACGACCGGAAAGGAAAGCGGGAAGCCTCTTCAAGCGCTGTTTTTAAGTTAAATTCTTCCTGCGGAAGAGAATAAAAGTATCCTTTTTCCATCAGGTATTCGCCCAGGTATACCTGTTCTGATTGCCCGGGGGTGGGAATGAGGATGGCTTTTTTATTCAGTTTGGCCAGATCCATCAGGGTAGTATAGCCGGAGCGGCTTAATACCATGTCGGAGGCCAGCATCGCATCGTTTAGTTCACTGGCGTTCAGGTGGTTAACCTGGGTTACGCCGGGAGCAATCGTTTCATGCTGAGGGCTGCCTGGTTTGCCGCTTACAATGAGGGCGGTAACAGACAATGATTTGATCTGATCTTTTATCAGTTTTTCCAGGTTCGATCTTTGTGGTTCGGGTCCGGAGATCAACACCAACAGATCGTATTTTTTTGTTACGCCAGGCTTAGGCACAAACCTGCTCAGGCAGCCTATATAGGCGGTATGACCGGGTAATTTGCCTGGGTGTGCCAGTTCGCCGGAAAGGTTGTTGTTACCAGAAAAATCGGGAACCCAGCAGGCGCTGTATTTGTTAATGAAACGATAATTTATTTTCTGCAGGGTCCGCTCTATCCAACCGCCGAAAGGTGTTTTGATGAGTAGCTGATGCGTAATAAAAACGGTAGGAATATCTTTATGATACAGGCCGAACCGGTTGTCGGAAATCACTGCATTTATTTGATAATCAGCTACTATCTTCTTTAGCCAGCGTTGTTCATGCTTTACAGCCCGGTAAATTTTAGGGATTTGCTGAATAATTTTCAGCCCGAAAAACTGTCCTTTCTGTGCGTACTGGATGCGGTATCCGGGTAGCGGAAAAATGGTTACCTGTGGGAATTCCTGTTGCAACAAAGCAGCGTGTTTGCCTTCTGCTGCAATAAAAACCTGACAACCTGCGTTTTGCATTTCATGGATGAGGGGAATATCCCGGGTGGCATGTCCAAGGCCCCAATCCAGCGGAACTACAAGAATTTTACGTGAGGAACGAATTGTGGACAAATATTTTAATATTTTTTACGAATTTAGCTTAAATTACAAAAGGGCATTGTTAAGAAAAGGTAAACACTTAAGATAGGTTTTAATCATAGCCAAGTATATTAAACTGCAGTATGAAAAGTATAAAATGGATTGTAGTCTTTTTTCTTTGTGGATGTTTAGTGATGGAAGGTTGTAAGGTTTTTAAGAAAAACGATTGCGGTTGTCCTACCATGAATAAGAAAAGAATGCACTAAGAACGATCTGTTTGACAACTAAAGACGACTTTAACTACGATTGACAGCAAACAATTTTTACCTTATCTTTTTGAACTATCCTTTGATACCTGGCCAAACAATATTTCGGGGAACAGTCAAATTTTTTATTCATGAAACCTGTAGATAGAGATTTATTAATCTTGCTACATGAAGATAGGTACACGGAGCAGCAGATACAATCTGCAGTTAGACAGATCAGTGAAATGCTTTCGCTGATTGAAACGATGGATTATCTCTGTGCAGTTATGGAAGTGATGGATTGTAACAAGAGCCGGATTACCAGCAAACGATCGGTGCTGGAAAAAGCAATTTCACGCAAGTCGCATAAGCCATTCGAATTTATTATTCACAAGAACTAGTAGCACCTCTACAAGATTCCCGTTATAGTAATTTTGACCCGCTGCCTTTCTGCCTGGTTTTTGCTTTTTTTTGTACGTTTGCCATCAACTAAATCCAATTAAGTGATGGTAGATTTTTCGCACCTGCAGGATTTTTTGCGTCCTGTTTCCAAAGCTGTATTAAACGATGATCAGGAGTATGACCCGTTCCAGGTAGGGGGTGTGATCGACGTGTATGAAGAACACCATCAACCGGATATAGAATCGGCCGATATTATTTTGCTGGGTGTGGGTGAAGAAAGAGGGAGCGAATCCGGCAAAACGGGTACTAACGGACCAGATGCCATACGCCGTGAATTTTTCCGCCTCTACAACTGGCATCGTGATATTAAGCTGGCCGATATTGGCAATCTTCAATCAGGCGCCTTTCTCGCAGATGCCTACGCAGCTATGAAGACGGTGATAGCAGAATTATTAGCCATCAACAAAACCGTTATCATCCTGGGCGGTTCTCACGATCTCACCTATCCGCAATATAAGGCCTATGCTTCCCAGCAATTAATTATTGAGGCTACCGTAGCCGATGCCCTGATAGACTTGAAAGAAGAGTCGTCTGTACGCAGTGAACGGTTTTTAATGGATATCCTTACAGAACAACCCAATTATCTCCGTCATTACAATCATATTGGTTTCCAAAGTTATTTCGTACATCCGCGTATGTTAGAAACGCTGGATAAACTGCGTTTCGATTGTTTCCGGTTAGGACGTATCCGTGAAAACATGGAAGAGGCGGAACCAGTACTGCGGCATTCCGATTTATTTAGCCTGGATATCAATATTATCCGGCATACAGATGCACCCGCGAATCAGCTCTCTCCCAACGGCTTTAGCGGAGAAGAAGCCTGTTCCCTGGCAAGGTATGCCGGGATGAGCAGCCGCCTCTCCTCTTTTGGTATTTATGGATATCGCCCCGAAAAAGATAAAGAACAACTTACCGCCCGGCAGATTTCACAAATGATGTGGTATTTTATGGATGGTCGGGCTGTAAGGAATCGCGAAGCCCTGCTGGAAGATCGTGATGCCTTTTGGGAATTTCATATCGCCTTCTCCGATATAGAAACTGTTTTCCTGAAAAGTAAGAAAACAGGCCGCTGGTGGATGCAATTGCCTGACCGGGAATTTGTTCCATGTGCTTATAATGACTATCTCATGGCCAGTAATAATGAAATGCCGGAGCGGTGGCTACGCCACCAGGAAAGACTGTAAAGAGCATAAAGCACAAAGCGGAAAGCATAAAGCTATTGTGGAGGATGATCTTCGCGAATATTTATAAATTGCTTTGATCAATCTGCACAATAGCTTTATGCTTTCCGCTTTATGCTCTTTAGCTAAATATTAAGCAGTGTGGTCAGTCGCTGTTTGATAAAAGAAGCTTTATTGTCAGTAGATATCATATCGTCATCCAGTCCCTCCATGGTGCGTTTATGCATCTTTTCCACCCGCTCGTCTATCTTCTTGAAATACTCTTCTTTCTTTTCTTCCCAGGCCGATTGTTCGGCTTGCAGCTGTTGTTGCCTGCCGGGATTAAGGCTGGAATATAGATGTTGCAGGGTGTTGTGTAACAGGCTGTCCAGCTGTTTGTAATAAATCACGGCGCAATTATACATCTGGTGGCTGTTGCTCAGACACTGCTGATAATGAATTTCCAATGTATCCAGCGCAGCTTTGGATGTTTGAGAATAGGCGCTGGTGCACAGGAATACCGATAAAATAAGGATAAGGTTTCGCATAGGCTCACTGTGAGCGACAAATATACGAAATAATATTATAATTTATAATAATATTATTAGTGGTCCTGTTTATCCCCTATGGAGCCGCTGCAAACATCGCCTGGTGGGAGGCCGTTGAGCCACACCCGCAGGGCTTCTGTACGTTGGTGGGTAAGCTCCGTCAGGTAATTGGCCTTGCACATGGGAAACACGCTGCCATAGGTTTTGGCGGCAGCGGGATACATGGCTTTCACCTGTGCATCGCGGAACTGGATCCAGATCCGCTGTGCTTCTTTCATGTTTTGAATAAATGCCTTATTGGCCGCGTAATCTTTGATGATCAGCTGATAGATTTCATTCAGTTTTTTGTCGGCTTCTTTATATTCTTGCCCCGCCTGTTTGTTCATCTCCCCCTGGGATTGTGAAAAAGCAGCAGCGCTGCCGGTTATCAGCAAAAGAAAAATAAAAAGAGATTTCATGCTATAAAGGTTTAAAGAATTTGAATGCATATACCATTGGTAGCTTTCCTTCCATTCCCTGAATATAAAACCGGCCGTTTTTTTCTATTGTATTATTAAAGCAATTATAAGGAGAATAATCAAATTCCCGGAATACCTGTAGTTGCAATCCCTGCGCAGTTAGCGTTGTGATAATATCACTCAGCGGATGGTTCCAGGAATAAGAGGTACTTTTGATATTACTGTTGCGATCTGTGTAAGTGCCGGTGGTTTCTTCGATCAGGGCTTCGGTATTGAAATAAGAGTAGGCAACCGTTTTAAAGTAATCATCAAACATCCATACCACCGGGTGAAAATCAGCCATCACGAAATGCCCGCCGGGTTTCAGAAAATGCCCGATCACCTCGGCCCATTTATGCAGATCCGGAAGCCAGCCAATGGTGCCGTAAGAGGTAAACACTGTATCAAAGCGGTCGTTGATATGCGCGGGGGCGTTGTATACATCGCAACAAACGAAGCGGGCCTGTTTGGCCAGCTGCATTTGTGCAGCCAGGGCGTTGGCCTGCGCAATAGCGGTATCGGAAAGATCTACGCCGGTTACCTGTGCTCCCATCCTGGCCAGTGATAAGGTATCCTGTCCGAAATGACACTGGAGATGAAGCAAGTTGGTGTTAGCCATATCACCCAGCAAGGATAATTCTATTTCCTTGAGTGAGTTATTACCGGCCAGGAAGCCTGGGACGTCATAAAATGCTGAGTTAACGTGTATGTCTGTCCGTTTATTCCAGAGTGCTTTATTGGCGGTTAAATAGTCATTATTGGGTTCCATGATGCTACTGTTTAGATGAAAAGATACTCTTCATTTTGAGTGATTTCTTAAGACAGAAAATTGAAAATAAGTTATTTAGAAAATAAAAAAGTTTCCATTAATGGAAACTTTTTTATTTTCTAAATAACTTATTTTCTTAAATCACCACCAGTTCATAAAAATCGCTGGGCGTAAAATATTGCTTAGCCAGCTGCTGTAATTCCTCTGCACTGATTGTTTTGATGATTTGTATATTATTATAAAAATAATTCTCGTCTAAATCATTTAAAATCAAATTTTTCCAGCGTTGTATTAATTGAAAAGCACCATCCAGGTCGCCCAGGATAGAACCGATCATGTAGTTACGAACGAGGTCCAGTTCTTCCTTGGGAACCGGCTCATTTTGGAGGTTCGTTAGTTCTTTATATACTTCTTCTATAGTAGCCTCGCATACATCGCGCCCGGCTTCTGTTTGTATATTCAGCGCACTGGTTTGGCGGAAATTGTATAGCTGCGAGAAAATGCCGTAGGTATATCCTTTTTCTTCCCGGATATTACTCATCAAACGGGAGCCGAAATATCCACCGAAGATGGTGTTTAACACCAGCATCTTCGGAAAGTCAGGGTGGTAGCGGTTAGGGAAATGCCTGGCTATGCGGATAGCACCCTGTACGCCATTTTCATCATTGAAGATCCTGAATTTTTTCTCTTCAGCGGCCTGTATGGGCATGTCGAGCTTTACCAGGTTACTTTCCCCATTCCATTGCGTGCTGCCAAAATATTTATTCAGCAAAGAGATGATGTCGGCTGGCATGTTACCGGCCACAAATATTTTGCAGTTGTTGTAAGTGTAATGTTTCTTATAAAAGGCTTTAAGCCCATCTGCCTGCAAGGCATCATAGGCCATCATGGTGCTTACACGACCATAAGGGTGAAAGTCGCCAAAGAGGTATTTATCAATAAAGCGGTTGGCTACAAAATCGCATTTCAGCAGGTTTACTGCCAGTTTTTGCTTTTGATTTTGTTTATACAGACTCAGCTCCTCTTCCGGAAAAATGGGGTCAAGGATCACTTCCTGCAATGTGGGCAACAACACTTCCGTATGTTTAGAAAGACAGTGGAGGGTGTAAGTTGCATTTTCATGGTAAGCATTCCGGTTAAGGTAAGCGCCATGATAATCTATATTTTCATTGATTTCCTGTGCGGTATGTTTGCTGGTACCATTTCTCATCAGGAAGTTAGTGGCGGCGGCTTCCAGGCTTTCTGTCTCATACCAGCTCCCTGCCGGAAATACGAGTTCGAGCTGTAAGGTTTCCTGCTCATCCGACTTCATGGTATACACCGGAATACCATTGTCCAGTGTAAACAATTCATATGGTTTCAGCTTTATATCAAATTCCACTGCATCTTTAATGGGAGGGGAAATAGTTCTGTTCATCGTATCTTATTTAAACGGTGATGGCTGTAAACAAGCCATAGGGTTAGCTTGCTGCGTAATAGTAAATGGTATTCGAATTTTTTTCATCAAAAAGCAATTTAGCTTCTTCATGTAATTCGGAGGTCGTTACTGCTTCATAATTTTCAAATTCGCGGTTCATAAGGGCGGCGTCACCAAGCAGCTCATAAAATGCCAGGTTGTTGGCACGATTTAATAAACTCATGTCTTCGAATGCCAGTAAGCTTTCCACACGATTTTTCACCTTTTGCAACTCTCTTTCGGAGATGGCTTCCTGCTGGATTTTTTCCAGTTCCAGCTGTATCCCTTTTTCAGCATCTTTCATTTTCACGCCCTTTACCAGTTTACCTTCTATGGTGAGTAGGCCGGCATCGAGGCTGCCAAAGTGATAACAGTCAATGTTGCTGAATAGTTTCTTTTCTTTCACCAGTACCTGGTGCAGACGAGAAGAGCTACCACCACCCAGTACGTCGGAAATCAGGTCGGCTGCATAATAACGTTTATCAGTACGGGCATACATATGGTAGCATTTATACAGCGCGTCCAACGGTACGTTGGCTTTTACTTCCAGTTTATGGGCGGCTGATTGTGGTGGTTCTACCGGCAGTTGGCGCTGGTATTTTTCCCCGGAAGGAATATCGCCAAACCACTTTTCCGCCAGGGCTTTTACCTGGTCTGTAGTAATGTTGCCGGCTACTGAAAGGATGGCGTTTACCGGCCGGTAGTATTTAAAGAAAAATGCTTTTACATCTTCCAGTTTAGCATTTTCTATGTGAGATAATTCCTTGCCTATGGTCATCCAGCGGTAAGGATGGGTGTTGTAGGACAGCTCACGCATTTTATGCCAAACATCGCCATAGGGCTTGTTGATGTAATGTTCCTTAAACTCTTCGGATACTACCTTACGTTGTACATCCAGGCTTTTTTCATCAAAAGCCAGCGATAGCATACGGTCGCTTTCCAGCCAGAAGGCGGTTTCAATATTTTCAGCAGGAAGCTGTATGTAATAGTTCGTCAGATCGCTGGTAGTGTAGGCATTGTTTTCTCCTCCGGCCATTTGCAGGGGCTCATCATATGTAGGAATATTGATGGAGCCACCAAACATCAGGTGTTCAAAGAGGTGAGCAAAGCCGGTTTGCTCCGGGTTTTCATCCCTTGCTCCCACATCGTACAAAACATTTACCACCGCCATGGGCGTGGTATGATCCTCGTGAACAACTACTCTCAGTCCGTTTGCCAGCGTAAACTTATTATAATGAATCATATCTTTTTATTAGTCAATAGGGTAAAAATAGGGAATTACGCGAAGCATTCCGCGTTTTCTCCTGCTTTCTGGTTTTTCCTGCGGAGTATTATTCCAGGTACAGCTCTTTTTTATCGTAGTTGATGGTGAGCGTAAAATCCTTCCAGACATCGTAGCCAATGGAGCCGGCTACCTCTGTAAATACGCCAAGGTCGTCTATATCTTTGCTATAACTGACAGGGACATTTTTTATGCTGTGCCCTCCTACTTCCAGTAAAGGGATGGAGCTGTTGATATAGTACAGCACTTTAACCATATCCTGCACCCGGTCGGTATTGATAGTGGGTAAGGTATTCAGCTTGTTCTTATCTACATAAGGCCAGTTAAAGAGAATACCGTAATCGCCCCCGGTGGTGATGTGGTAATGGCCTGCCAGGCGCGTACCATTGGGCAGTTGTATGGATGCATCAATGATGGGGGTAGTAAAGTTGAGCTGAAAATGCAGTAGCCTGCCAGTGTTACCTATAGGCGTTTTACCTGGTCTGTACAGGAGTAATTGCTGATGTTGATAATCCAGTTTTACGATAAATGACTTCATGAGGGCTACACCAATGATACCGTCTACCCGCCCCAAATCGCTGAGATTTTCCAGGTAAACCTTCAGGTAAGGCAGGCGTTGTTCCTGGAGATAAAGGGCATTGATGGTAGTAACAGCTGTTTTAATCATGGCATTGTTGGTGCCTGTCATATAGGCTTCTCCACTGTGTTTAAGGTGTAATTTTTCAGCGGTGGGCATATGCAGTATGGTTACTTCTGCCCCGCTGTCGAAAATAAAATGAAGGGTATCCGTACTGCCCGACAGCAGTACAGGAATGATCACATGTTTATCCACCAGTTGAAAAGGGATCACTGCTACCGGGTTCCTGTTGTCATCCGTTGTTGCAGCCGGGTTTTTACGCTGTGCATAGGCTGACAGCAGGGAACAACAAGAAAACACGGTTACTATCCATAAAAAACGCCACATGACACAAATAACGTCAAAGAATACTTTTTATTGGCAATTTTTTGAGCATCAGGTCATTATCCCGGTTAATCAGGCATACGGCACGGGTGCCAATGTTTTTTAATATATCGCGAAACAACTGGAGGTTAGGCCCCAGGTTATTGTTGATAGCCAGGATGATATCGCCCTTTTTAAAACCGGCTTTTTCTGCCGGAGAGCCCTTGATAATATCTGTAACCTCTACCCGGCCGTTGATCAGGTAAATAACCAGCCCGGTATAGGAGTAGTCGAACATGTCCCGGAAGTGTGAATTTGGGACCATATAAATTTCTTTCTTCGCATAGTTGAGGGTAATGTTAAAGCGGCGTAGCAGGTCATTGCCGATCATGCCTCCGAGGAACGGATAGGCGGTAACGTTACTTTGATCGTCGAAGATGTAGGTCGGTACATTTTTGAAGGCATAGTTACCAATACGGAATTCGTTGATGGTAGTCAGCGACATGCTCATTTTGCCCCCCAGTCCCTGCGCTTCGGTTTGTATAATTTTTCTGCCGCGACGCCTTCTTTTTTCCAGCAGGCTGCTGTCGTTTACAAACTGTTGCGATAACAGCAGGCACATACCGGCGCCGGTATCAAAATAATAGCGGTTGTTGACTGTTCTGACATCGTTTCTCAGGGGAGCCGATACCAGTGGGATTTGCGTGAGAGAAGGCCGTAGTAACTGTCCTCCTCTCGGGTAATTAAATTTTCCTTTGGAGTAGATGATAATTTCCTCGGTATCATAGTCTACAGTGACGATATACCGGCTTAAGAGGCTATATCCGATAATACCATCTACCTGTATCCCATATACCTGGCTGATAAGTTCATAATCGTTGATATGAAAATCGAGGCTATCTACTTTTAATCCTGGTAATATCAGGGAATGATGCCTGGCAAAAGACACCGGTTTGGAGCTTCCCAATCCCTTGATGATCCGGTCTGATGGTTCCATTTTGATGCCCATTCTCAGGCAGGTAGCTGTATCGAGCGAGATGCCTGCACTGCCGGTGTCCAGGATAAACTGGAGGGTATCAGGGTGGCCATCGAGCAGGGCTTGTACAACTACTACCCCGCCGTAATACTGCTTGAAATGAAAACGGGTGATCAGCGTGGCGTCGGGAGTACTATCGGTGACAAAAGAGGTGTTTCGGGCCTGGACATTGGTTGCTCCGGCAATTATTGCCAGTAATAACACAACGTGTAACAGAATTGGTCTAAGCATACTGGGGACTGCAGGAATGTGTATGATGCTAAATTTAACATTAAAAAGTGTTTGTATAAAATATTTTTAATACAAACGGTTAACTGCCTAAACACTACCTTTGTCAAAGTTTTTCCCGGTTAGAAATATAGCACATGGAACTTCAGGATTTATACAAAAAGGCGCAGCATTTCGAGTTTCTGACAGCTGCAGAAGGGGTTTACCTCTTTGAAAATGCACCGCTGGCAGAGTTGATGGAAATAGCCAACGAGTTACGGAAACAACAGGTACCTCATGGAAAGGTAACCTGGCAGATAGACAGGAACGTAAATACCACCAACGTATGTACGGCCAACTGTAAATTCTGTAATTTTTACCGCATTCCTGGCCACAAGGAGGCCTATATTACGCCCATTGAAGAATACAAAAAGAAGATCGACGAAACGTTGAAGTATGGAGGCGACCAACTGCTGCTACAGGGAGGACACCATCCCGAGCTGGGGTTGTCTTTTTACGTGAACCTCTTCAAAGAGTTAAAACAACTATATCCGGAGCTGAAACTCCACACCCTCGGGCCCCCCGAAGTAGCACATATTACCAAGCTGGAAAAAAGTACACATATTGAAGTATTGCGTGCTTTGAAAGAAGCCGGTATGGACAGCTTACCCGGCGCTGGCGCAGAAATACTGAATGACCGTGTACGCCGGCTGATTTCCAAAGGTAAATGCGGGGCACAGGAATGGCTGGATGTGATGCGGGCTGCACACAAACTGAACATTGCCTCCTCTGCCACCATGATGTTTGGTCACGTAGAAACAGTAATGGAGCGCTTTGAGCACCTGGTGGATATCCGGCAGGTACAGAGCGAAAAACCGGAAGGCCACTATGGCTTTACGGCATTTATACCCTGGACATTCCAGGATGTGGATACCTTGCTGGCCAAGATCCGCGGAGTGCATAATATGACTACAGCAGAAGAATACATCCGTATGATTGCCCTCAGCCGTATTATGTTGCCGAATATTAAAAATATCCAGGCTTCCTGGTTAACGGTGGGTAAGCAGGTAGCACAGCTCTGCTTGCATGCCGGCGCCAACGATTTTGGTTCTATCATGATTGAGGAAAATGTGGTAAGCGCTGCAGGTGCACCGCACCGGTTTACCTACTTATCTATGCAGGAGGCCATCCGTGAGGCTGGTTTCGAACCGCAACTGCGTACCCAGCTTTACCAGTTCAGGGAACTCCCGGTATCAATCGAAGAGCAGGTAATCAACTACTAAAGATATCATCTCCTAAAAAAGGGCACTACAGTAATGTGGTGTCCTTTTTTATTTTTTTCACAAGGTATTCATTAGCAATTCGTTAACAATTGAAAAAAAATTGTTAAAACTTCCGGGTGGGTGTTACAAATGGCTGCTTTCTACGTCTAACAGATAGAATTTAATCAAACTAAAGGAGGGAATATGAAAAAGCTGGGTCTTATCATGGCAGGATTAGCAATCATGACCATGGCAGCCTGTTCAAGCACCAAAGTAACGTCTTCCTGGCGTTCCAATAATGCTCCGCAGCTGCAAAAGGATAACAAAATTATGGTGATGGCATTGGTACCTCAAAAAGATCGTACACTCCGTAGCCAGATGGAAAATTATACGGTATCTGAACTGAGAAAGAAAGGATATAATGCAGTATCTGCCCTACAAACTTACGGTCCACAGGAAATGGGTAAAATGACCGAAAAGCAGGTAGTTCAGCAGTTACAGGGAAGTGATGTAAACCAGGTCATGACGATTGTCATGCTGGATAAAGGCAGAGAAAGGACCTATGTTCCCAACTATTCTCCGTACGGTTATTACGGATTCTGGCCTTACTACTCTATGTGGTATTCCAGGATGTACGCCCCGGGATATTTTACCTACAATACGAAATACCAGTGGGAAGGTAACCTGTATGATCTGAAAAGCGGACAGTTGTTGTACTCCGTGCAGTCACAGTCTTTTGATCCGCCAACAACAGAAAGAATGGCCATTTTGTATGCACAGCGTGTAGTAAAGGATATGACCAGACAACAATTATTGGCGAAACAATAACGAGGCTAGTTATATAGTTTTTGAGAGATGCAGCAAGCAGGAGTTCCCTGTCTGCTGCATTTTTTTTATCGTCCATAACTAAATGCTGGTTGGATTTTACATGAAATCGATGTATGTTTAACGCCCTTTATAAATCCAGCTATGTTCGAAGTCACGATCAATGAAAACATGTACCTGCGGCAACTGCAGGTGCAAGATGCTCCCCTGGTGTATAAGCAGCTGGACGTATCCCGGAAAAGCCTGAGGAAGTTTTTACCCTGGGTGGACTATAATACCAATGAAGAACACTCCCTGCGTTTTATACAATTAATGCTGCGTAAGGCGGAAGAACAAGAGGCGGTGGCGCTGGGCATATGGTATCAGCAGCAGCTTTGTGGTGTAATAGACCTGCATGGCTGGGATCATCAGCTGCAAAAAGCTGAAATCGGGTATTGGGTCGGCGAATCCTTTCAGGGTAAAGGTATTGCTACTGCCGCCTGTAAAGGGCTTATATCCTTCGCGTTTAAGAAACTGCACCTGAATAAAATAGAGATCCGCTTTGTGCTGCAAAATGAAAAAAGCGGGCAAATCCCAATCAAGCTGGGATTTGCCAAAGAAGGTACTTTACGTCATAGCGCCAAACTCCATGGACAATATGTTGATATGGTCGTGATGGGAATTTTGCGCCAGGACTGGAAATATTAGCTTTTTATACTTTGTCTTACCTTACTGTGCTTCTTTCCATAAAATTGGTAAATGACCATGCCTATGGCCATCCAGATGATGAGCCGAAGCCAGGTATCCCATGGTAAAAAGGCCATCATCACAGCACAGGTAAGGATTCCCATGATGGGCACGAATGGCACCCACGGAGTTTTGAAGGCACGGGGTGCATCGGGCATAGAGCGCCGCATCATCCATACGCCACCGCATACGATTACAAAGGCCAGCAAGGTCCCTATGCTGGTCATCTCCCCTACCACCCTGATCGGCACCAAGGCTGCGAATAAGCTCACGAAAATACAGAAGAGAATATTCGATTTCCACGGAGTGCGGTAACGGGGATGAACCTCCGAAAATATTTCCGGCAGCAATCCATCTTTAGACATCGAATAAAATACCCTCGACTGGCCCCATAAATCCACCAGGATAACGGAGGTATACCCCACGATAATCGCCAATATAATCATCTGGCCCAGCCATTTATACGGCGTATGCGCAATAGCGATAGCCACGGGCGCAGCGCTGTTTTTAAACGCCTGGTAAGGCGCCAGGCCAGTGAGTACATGCGCAAAAAGAATGAATAGCACCGTACATACCGCCAGCGACCCCAGGATACCAACAGGCATATTGCGTCTTGGGTTTTTGGTTTCCTGTGCAGCTGTACTTACAATATCAAAGCCCAGGTATACAAAGAAGATCACCCCTGCTCCTCTCAGGATGCCTGATACGCCAAATTCACCGAAAGTGCCGGTATTTTTGGGAATATAAGGCGTGAGGTTGGCCGGTTGTATGTATTTCCAGCCCAGGATAATGAAAACAAGTACCACGCCTACTTTCAGCGATACTACCACTGCGTTCCAGAGGGCAGAGCCCTTGCTGCCACGCATCAGGATCAGCGACATGAGTATTACGACCAATGCCGCCGGCAGGTTGAAATAGCCGTGCGTAGTAACGCCATTGGCCAGGGTAACGGCTTCAAAGGGTGAATGTACCAGTTGCGCAGGAAGATAGATCTGGTAGCGCGACAGGAATTCCACCAGGTAGTTAGACCAGCTGATGGCTACTGTAGCCGCTCCCACGGAAAATTCCAGCACCAGGTCCCAGCCTATAATCCAGGCCAGTTGCTCTCCCATAGTAGTATAGGCATAGGTATATGCGCTACCGGCTACGGGTATCATAGAAGCAAATTCGGCATAACAAAGGCCTGCAAAAGCACAGCCAACGCCTGCCACAATAAAGGATAGCGTAACTGCCGGCCCTGCGTTGTTGCCGGCTGCTGGTCCGGTAAGGGAAAATAACCCGGCGCCAATGATTACGCCCAGCCCCAGCATTAAAAGCTGAAACCCATTCAGCGAACGCTTCAGGGTATGTTTGTTTTCACTGGCCGACTCGTCGAGCAGCCAGGACAGAGGTTTCTTGTAGTATTGCTTCATTATATTATCCTACTATTTTAGTGGACTAGTGCGCAAAAGTAGGATATTATTTATGAATTTACGGATTTTGGATGCCGGTGTGTTGATTCCGCATCCAAAATCCGTTATCCTCATATACTTATGCGATATCGCAGATTTCAATAGCCTGTGAAAGGGACGCAATCTGGTCTTTATGCGCGGGGATAAACTCCTGTGCTACATGGCCTGTGAAGCCGGTTTCATGGATTGCTTTCATGATGGCAGGGTAATACAGTTCCTGGGTTTCGTCAATTTCATGGCGGCCAGGTACCCCTCCGGTATGGTAGTGGGCAATATATTCGTGGTGGTCGCGGATGTTGCGGATAACATCCCCCTCCATGATCTGCATATGATAGATGTCGTATAGCAGCTTGAAGTTTGCAGAACCCAATGATTTACAAAGTGCTACGCCCCAAGCGGTATGGTCGCACTGGTAGTCATGGTGGTCTACTTTACTATTGAGCAGCTCCATTACCAGGGTCACTTTTTTCTTTTCGGCATAACCGATAACGCGTTGCAGCCCTTTGGTACAGTTTTCAATGCCTTGCTCATCACTCATTCCATTACGGTTACCGGAGAAGCAGATCAAATTGGTGAAGCCGGCTTTCGCGGTTTCATCGATATAGTGTTTGAAGTATTCTTCCAGTTTGTCGTGGTGAGCAGGATTGTTAAACCCTTTGGAGATACCCCATTCAGGGCCGTTACTGGCCACCATGGCGGTGATCATATCATTTTTCTTCAGGATGCTGAAATCTTTCGGATCTACCAGGTCGATAGAGTGGAACCCGATTTTTTTAGCGGCCTTGCACAGGTCGTCCAGTGGAATATTGTAACACCAGGCGCATACCGAGTGGTTGATTTTACCTTTCAACTTGTAATCAACTGCCTGCTCGTGGGCAGATGCCCTGTTGGACAGGGACGATAGCGCGGTGGATGCTAAGGCCATGGAGGCAACTTTTTTGATCATATCGCGGCGTGAGTTTTCCTGGTGCATAAAATGGTTTGCTTTTAAAGAGCCATCAATGTAATCGAAATAATGCTTATTTGCAAGCCCCTGCTATCTTTTGGGGCGAAAAAGGGGAAATACGCATTTTGCCTTTTGCGTAGAACCAACGGCTGTTCTCCCACGTAAATATGGTAACTTACAGGTAGTATTCAAAATTGGTAAGTAATTTGTTTAACGAAGAGAAAAGCGGAGGTTGAAAATGCAAAAAAAGTATACTCCAAGTTTGTGGGTTTGCATATTGCTGGATTTAATAGGATGCGCCAGTTACGCGGTCCCGGTTTTAGGCGAGGCCAGTGATTTTATCTGGGCGCCGATTTCTGCCATTATTTTTTACCGGATGTTTGGGGGTTCTCCCCTCGCTACTTTTGGTAGCATTTTTAACTTTATCGAGGAATTATTTCCGGGAACCGATTTTATCCCCACATTTACCATTGCGTGGGTATTGAAGCGGGTAATGGCCGGAAGGAGAACTACCGTTTCAGCGCAATAGATGATTCACTAAAATAACTAAGGGCTTTCATTTTGTGGCTGCCGCCGCAAGATGAAAGCCCTTCACTCTTGGTGAAATTGCTTAGAAGCCGCCTCTCTGGCGGAATCCGCCGCCCCGTCCACCCGGGAAATTCATCATACGGGGACCTTTATCCCCCATTTTACCGTTATTGCCACCAAACTTATTCAGGAAGTAAGTGAAGCTGATCATGAAATATTGCTGCAGCACATTGCTTTGTGTGTCCTGGATATAGTTGTCGGAAACGGAACGCGATACACTGATATACTGTTTCAGTAAATCAAATCCCTGCACTTTAATCAATCCCTGCTTTTTAGGGAATACATACTTCGATACATTGGCGTTCCACATTGTAGAAGTAAGGTTATATCCTGCCTGACGGCCGCGGCTCATGGTGCAGGTAACGTCGGTGCCTATCATGAAGCCCAGCGGCAGGTTGATGTTGAAGTCGGTGTTAATATTATAATCCAGGTAGCGGGTATCGCTTAGTGTAGAAGCGGTTTTCTGCGTATAGCTGGTAGCGTTATAATTTACACTACCACCCAGCGATACATCGAACAATTCCTTGTACATATAGTTTACATTGGCCGACTGCGACAGCTGCAATGTATTGGTATAGCTGATCACGTTATTGCTGGCAACCACATCGCGGCTGTAACTCACTGTAGTTCCGGTGTTCAGGTTCTGTCCGGGCGTTTTCGACAAAGGGATAGAATTATGCACCATTCCCCTTATGTTAAAATAGCCGTTAACGTTAATTGGCTTTACGGTCTGTTTCCCTGTTTTAGGATCCAGTGTAGTAGCGTTGATGATCCTGTTTACCGCATAGGATCCGCTCAGGGATGCAAACATACCCCGGAATGTGATATTGTTGAACTGGTTATAGTTAACATTGAGGGAGTTGTTGAAAGTAGGCTTCAGATCAGGATTTCCCAGTTGTACATACAATGGGTTACTGTTGTCTGGCACCGGCGCCAGCTGCTGAACTGAGGGTTGCTGGGTGCTTCCATTATAGTTGATCCGTAACCGTTTGTTTTTTGCAAACATATAATTGAAAGACGCCTGGGGAGAGAAGTTGACGGTATGCTGCCTGATCAGGCTATCCTTGCCGGTGCGGAAGGAATGCGTCATATTATCCAGGTCGTTGAACAATACGTTTAGCCCAAACGAATAATCATATTTTAGCTTGTTGGTACGAAGCGACAGACCCGCCTGTTGATTCACCGTATTGTTGGTGAAAGCGTTGCTGAGCGAGTCATTCAGGATATTATAATCGCCCTTTCCACCATCATAATCGTATGTATATTTTGTACTCTTGCTGTTGTATTTCGTGATACCGTAATTAGCTTCTACATAACGGTCTTTCCCCACGGGCTCTGTATAGGTAACGTTTACACCTTCATTCCAGCTGTCGGTATTGATATCATTGCGTTGGTTAAACGTTACTACGCTATCCGGGTTGAAGTAAGTGATGCTCGATTTATTGAAATTCTGCTGTTGATTATTGCTGTTGCTATAGCTGAAATTGGCGCTGAGTGTCCGGCCTACCTTTTTGAATTTTTTTCGGAAAAGCAGCGACCCGCCTATATTCTGACTATTACCTTGTCCGTCGTTATAGGTAATCCCCTTGTTGATGGTATCGTTTAAATTATTGAGCAGCGATACGTTTTGTGTAACACTGTAGCTATTCCCATTTGTGAGCGAATAGGTAGGTGAAAAGATCAGGGAATGCAGGCTATCGATGGTGTATTCCACACGGGCAGAGAAGCGGTTGTTGCTATTGTCTGTCAGCGATGACGAGTTGTTGTTATCGTAGTTGGTATTAGGATTTTTCAACGAATCGACCGTAAATGTTTGCCTGGCTGTTTTCTGCTCTACGTTCAGTTTGGTATCATTGAAGAAATAGCTGCCGTTTACGACCAGGTTTTTACCAAAGTCCTGGTTGAAGTTAAGGCCGGTGTTCCAGTTGCGGGTAATACCGGCATTGTTACTGCTGCCGCCCAGGCCTTGTACCATCATACGCATCCCTCCGCCCCCGCGGCCGCCTCCCCGGCCTCCACCGCCGCCGGCAGAGCTAAAGCTCATCTGATCCTGTTGGGTATACCCCATGTTGTTAACGTTATTTCCGCCGCCCAATAGCGACAGCTGCTGATTTTCCCGGAAGCGGTTTAGGCTGAGGGAAACGCCGAAGCGGTCGTCGGTACCGTAGCCTGCAGTGGCGCGGCCAAACATACCTTTCTTCTTATCCTTCTTAATAGTGATGTTGATCGTTTTCTCCGTTTGCCCATCATCGATGCCGGTAAACTGCGCCTGGTCAGACTTTTTATCGATCAGCTGTACTTTGTCGATGATATTGGCGGGCAGGTTTTTGGTAGCCAGTTTGGGATCGCTGCCGAAGAACGGTTTACCATCTACCAGTACTTTGGTAACAGTTTCCCCTTGTGCTGTGATGGCGCCGTCTTTATCTACTGTAACGCCGGGCAGCTTTTTCAGCAAGTCTTCTACCACCGCATTTTCGCGGGTTTTGAAGGCGTCGGCATTAAATTCGAGTGTATCTTTTTTCACTACAATAGGCGGCTTCTCGTCTACTATTTCTACGGTATTCAGTGTTACGCCTTTGCGTACCATGGGGATATTTCCCAGCGTAAGTTGTTGATGGTCGGTATTGATCTGTATTAATTTATTAACGGGCTTATAGCCCAGGAAGCTTACGTACAGTCGGTATGCGCCGTTGGGGATATTGGTGATTTCAAAGTTTCCTTTGGTATCTGTCATCGAGGTACTGGCAACACTGGAGTCTTTTGCATTTAACAGTACAACGGTTGCGGCGGGCATGGCTTCCCTGGAAGTAGAATCAGTTAGTTGGCCTTTAATCTTTCCTTGTTGCGACTGAGCATGGGCATGAAGAATGCCCAAACTCAGTATCAACAAGAGTTGTAGAAGTTTTTTCATAAATGATATTAACAGGACGGGGGTAAGTTAGGATGAAAATTTACAATTGTGGTTGCCGCTTACGTAATTTCTCCATCTCTTGTCTCCTGATATCTCTCATCTGTTCCTGGCTTACTTTTTCAGCACCGGCAGGAACGCCCAAATCAGTGTCTGTAATGGGTTTCAGGCTAATATTTTTTGCTGTAAATGCCCGTCTGCTGCCTTCGGCAGATAAAACCACTGCGTTACTATCGGGCAATAAACCGTTTATTGGAGAGAATGCAAATGGCAGTTCGGTGGTATACCAAACGGTGTAGGTATCGTCTTTTAGCTGGATGGTGGCCTTTTTGCAGGTATAGCCAGCTATCTTTTTTGTTTTGTCGGTGGATTTGTTATTAGCGGTATAGATAAAATCTTCTTCGGTATAATATGTTTTCTTATCATCTCCGAAGGTGGTGAACACCTGGTCGTATTTTTTGTTGGCCAGGTCTACGTATTGCGTATTGTTGCCGCGAAAGCCCATACCTCCGCCCATGCCTGGTCTGCGGAAATTGCGGGAACTGGTATCTCCCTCCGGGCGCCGTCTGCCTGCACCGCCGAAGTCGGGCCGTTCGGTGGTAAGTTTACCGAGATTGTTGTTAAAAGTAAAGGTTTGTTTAAAAGTAATGACATCAGGGATTTGTGGGGTCTCTTCGCCATCACCGCCGCCGCGCTGGAAGCCACGCATACGTTCGGGGTCTGTTTTTGCGGTTACTTCGTATTCAATCGTGCCTGATTGCTGTGCCAATACAGGGCTGGCGGCAGATAGCAGCGTAACTGCAAAGAATAAACGGATAGTTTGGTTCATACCTGGTTGTTTTTGTACTACAAAAGTGCTCGTTCGCTTTCATTTTTTGGGTTAAAAAGCTTTATTTACTGTTATTTACTGTTAAGGTCCATGGGCAAGCGTTAATCTTCCTTATTTACTGTTAATTACTGTTAAGGAGTTGACGGGTATTAGGCCGCGATTGGATAGTTTTGTAAGGAGCTTAAAAATTTTCATGCGACAAAGAATCAGAAATATCCTCATCCTTATGTCTGTTTGTATACTGGGCATATTTCTGTTCCAGGGGTACTGGTTGTATAACTCCTACAAACTAAGGGAAGAGCAGTTCAATAAAGAGATTAACGAATCGCTGAGAATGGCGGTGTTTAACAAGCAGTTTTCTGATGTACGCCGCTATATCCGGTATTTTGGCAAGGATAAAGATTCACTGAATTCGCCGATGCGGGGTGTAGCTGAGCAATTGGAAGAAATAGGCATGCCCAGGGGTAAGCGGTTTAAAGGCCATGCCTTTTATCCAGGGCCACCCCCTCCCCCTGAAGCCTTCCACGGCGATTCTAATGTGCGGGTATACGCCGATACCCTGGCCCGGCAGATTTCTGAGATCCTCATTACCAGCAACTTACATGACGATAGCACCAATATGAAGAAGCTGGATTCGGTATTCCGGGTGGAGCTGGCCAACCGGCAAATTGCGACGCCCTATAGGCTGGATACCTTCCACTACAGCTTTACCGGGTTGGGCCGGGAAACCTTCAGGGACAGTATCCGGCGCCGGGAGCCCAGGCAAACGGCTAAAATCCCTTTTAATCCCGCCAGTAACCTGTTTGTTCAGGCTACATTCGACTCTCCCCTGCAGTTTATATTACAGAAGATGATCTGGACCCTGCTCGCCTCCGTGGTGCTGCTGGTGCTGACTACGCTCTGTTTTACCTATATGCTGAGAACCATCCTTAAACAAAAGAAGTTATCCGAGGTAAAGAGTGATTTCATCAACAACATGACGCATGAGCTGAAAACCCCGATTGCTACCGTATCTGCGGCAGTAGAGGCCATGCTCAACTTCAATGCGTTGAATGATCAGCGTAAAACCCAAACCTATCTCGACATTTCAAAAAATGAGCTGCAACGCTTGTCAGACCTGGTGGAGAAGGTATTGCATATTGCTGCAGAAGAGAAGGAAGATATAGAGCTGTTCCGGGAAGAAACCGACCTGAATGAAATCATAGATAATATCTTATCGAATCACCAGCTGAAAGCGGGCAAACAGCTGCAGTTACGCTATGACAACAACCTGGCCGGAAAGCTGGTATATGTGGATAAGACGCACCTGGCCAATGCCATCAATAACCTGGTAGATAATGCCATCAAGTATTCGGGAGAACATGTACAGCTATATATCCAGACCAGCCTGGAAAACGGTATCCTGAAAATCCGGGTGAAAGACAACGGTATTGGCATTCCTAAAGTATACCAAGGTAGTATCTTTGATAAGTTTTTCAGGGTGCCTACCGGCAACCTGCATAATGTGAAAGGGTTTGGGTTAGGACTGAGTTATGTACAAAAAATAGTGGAAATGCATGGAGGCAGTATCCACGTGCAGAGCGAGCCGGAGAAAGGCAGTGAGTTCACGATTATTATTCCATCTGCATAGTATTAAAAAGCGATTTATGGCAAAAGTATTATTGATAGAAGATGAAGTACAACTGGGACAAATAGTTAAAGACAGCCTGGAAATACGCGGATTTGAGATGTTGTACGCTGCCGATGGACGGGAAGGGCTTCGCTTGTATCAGCAGGAGCATCCCGATGTGGTAGTACTGGATATCATGATGCCCAATATGGACGGATTTTCCGTTACGGCGGAAATCCGCAAGCAGGATAAGCTTACTCCGATCATCTTTTTGACGGCCAAATCCCAAACGGCTGATGTGGTGAAGGGGTTTGAGCTGGGAGGTAATGACTACCTGAAGAAGCCATTCAGTATGGATGAGCTGATTGTTCGTATTACCGCGTTGCTGAAGCGTTTTGGTGATAATCCTGCAAGCCGTGAACTGGAAGAAGGCGCTGTATCAATCGGGCAATATGTGTTTAATTATACCAAGCAAACCCTGGCCCGCAATAATTCCATTGAGTTTTTGTCACACCGTGAAGCGGCTATCCTGCGCCGGTTGTATGATAACAAAAATGAGGTAATGGAACGTAAAGCGGTGTTACTGGATCTCTGGGGCGACGATAATTTCTTTAATGCGCGCAGTATGGACGTTTTTATTACCAAACTTCGCCGGTACCTGAAAGATGATTCCCGGGTACAGATTGTGAATATCCGTGGCGTGGGATATAAACTTATATTCTAGTGAACAGCAGTCATAGCAGGAGCTACTTCAAAGATGATATATACCCTGGTACCCCTTACCGTATTTTCGTCTCCCGGGAGGTCGGTAATTTCAATATCAAACCGGGTGTGATACATAGATCTGTACAGTGAAGCCCTTTCCATGCATATTTCCATCCCCCTGGAATGGTGATTATTTGTTTTCAGTCCATCATGATGATATTGCAGGGCTTGTACCCGGCCTATACCGTTGTCGGTAACTTCGCAGGCATAGAGGTTTTGCTGCAGTTGTATCCATTGGATATGCAGTTGCCGGTCGGTTTCTTTATGCATTAGTCCGTGCCAGATGGCGTTTTCTACAAAGGGTTGTACCAGCATACACGGAACCGGCAGGGCGGCAGGGGAAATCCGCGGATCGGTTGTGAGGGTATACACAAAGCCGTTGTTGGTACGGAGTTGCTCGAGTTTGAGGTATAAGTCCAGCATATCCGCTTCCTCCTGCAGAGAGATAAAGTTTTTATCGGCCAGCATGAGTACTTTCCTGAGCAGCAAGGCAAAACCAGAAATATATTCCTGTGCCAGGGCGGTTTCGCCGGTCATCAGCGCCGTGTAAA
Organism: Chitinophaga eiseniae; assembly: GCF_012641265.1. Taxonomy (GTDB): domain Bacteria; phylum Bacteroidota; class Bacteroidia; order Chitinophagales; family Chitinophagaceae; genus Chitinophaga; species Chitinophaga eiseniae_A. The sequence goes on from NZ_JABAHZ010000002.1 coordinate 621,073, forward strand.
TACCGTTGAGGCAATTGAACAGGAAATGTGGATTTACCTGTGATTTGAGGCCGGATAACTTGAGTTCTGATAGTTGGCGCCCCAGCTGTTGCAGTTCATTTTCCTGTTGATTCATATGGTGGGCAATGACTGCTTCATTACTTTTAAGAAGCAGATACCGGGAGCGGTAACGCAGAAAAAGGAGAAAACAAACTGCCGCCACGGTTGCAGCCAGCAACAGCGAAGTTGTGTGTATGGTTATAGGCATAAAGCTCCTCAATTTGCTAATGAAATTTACGCCTTTTCCGCGAAAATAAGCGTTGTGTTTAAACACGGGAGAATCGCTTATCTTTGTCGTTTATGGAACAGTTAGTACAGCAAATAGCAGCCTACAAAGAAGAAATAGCGGCTTTTACGCCTGCGGGCGCAGCGGATCTGGAACAGTACCGCATAAAATTCCTGGGTACAAAAGGTATCGTAAAAGCTCTTTTCGGGGAGATGAAGCAGGTACCGAATGACCGTAAGAAAGAATTTGGCCAGATATTAAACGAATTTAAGCAACTCGCGGAGTCCCGCTATGAGCAGTTCAGTGACCTGAAAGAGGCTGCCGGCGCGGACCAGGGCGATACAGACTATACTTTACCGGCGGCGCCTCACCGGCTAGGTACCAGGCACCCTATCAGCCTGGTGCGCAATAAAATCATCCGGATTTTTGAGCGGCTCGGCTTTACCATTGCCGAAGGACCGGAAATCGAGGATGACTGGCACAACTTTACCGCGCTTAATTTGCCGGAGAACCACCCGGCCCGCGATATGCAGGATACTTTCTTCATCAGCAAGAATCCTGACTGGCTACTGCGTACCCAAACCTCCTCTGCCCAGGTAAGGGTAATGGAAGAGGGAAAGCTGCCTATCCGTATCATCAGCCCGGGAAGGGTATACCGTAACGAAACTATTTCTGCCCGTGCACACTGTTTCTTCCACCAGGTAGAAGGATTGTACATAGACGAGAACGTTTCGTTTGCAGATCTTAAGCAAACACTGTATCACTTTGTACAGGAAATGTTTGGTGAAAATACCGGTATCCGTTTCCGTCCCTCCTACTTCCCATTTACAGAACCCAGTGCTGAAATGGACATTGTATGTTTCATTTGCGGAGGCACCGGCTGCCCGGTATGCAAACAAACCGGTTGGGTAGAAATTCTCGGCTGTGGGATGGTACATCCAAAAGTGCTGGCCAACTGCGGTATTGACCCGGAAAAGTATACCGGATTCGCTTTCGGGATGGGAATAGAACGTATTACCATGCTGAAATACCAGATTAAAGACTTACGCCTGTTTTCTGAAAACGATACGCGTTTCCTGGAACAGTTTGAAGGCGCGATATAGCTTTTAATAATCAGGCAATATGCAAAAAGGGGAAAGCACCAGGCTATTGTGGTGGATGATAAGGCAAAAATTATGATCTAAACAAGCGCCTTTCGTTTTCCCCTTTCTGCCTGCCAGAAAATCTTCCGATGTGATTCAATCTATTGTAGTATGCGGCGCCGGTACTATGGGCGCCGGGATAGCGCAGATAGCAGCGTATAGCGGATTTAATACGGTATTGTTTGATATACAGCAGGAAGGCCTCCACAAAGCCAGGACGCAGATAGAAAAGAGTCTGAGTGCCGCGGTGGAAAAAGGAAAGCTGACGGAGGCAGATAAGCAGGGAGTACTGCAGCGGATCCGTTTTACCACCGATATGGAAGACTGTGTGGCCGATGTGATCATAGAGGCCATCGTAGAAAAGGCTGCCGCCAAAACCACCTTGTTTAACCAGTTGGCGGCCATTAATACTCCCGATACCATCTTCGCTACCAATACCTCTTCCCTGTCAATTTCCGAAATAGCTGAAACAGTAAGTCATCCCTCCCGGGTGGTGGGCATGCATTTCTTTAACCCCGCCCACCTGATGAAGTTGGTGGAAGTGGTGAGTGGAAAACATACTGCTCCGGAAGTAGCCAGCACAGTATTTGAGTTGGCCCTTAAAATGGGTAAGGTGCCGGTTCGGGTAAAAGATACGCCGGGCTTTATTGTGAACAGGGTCGCCAGGCTTTATTACCTGGAGTCGATGCACCTGGCGGAGCAGGGACTGGCGGATTTCAGCACGATTGATCAATTGCTGGAGAGTGCCGGCTTTAAAATGGGCCCATTTGCGTTAATGGACCTGATCGGTAATGATGTAAACCTGGCCGTTACGCAATCGCTTTACGATGCCTTTCACCATGCACCCCGCTTTAAACCCAATGTGCTGCAGGAGCAAAGAGTAAAGGATGGTAAGCTGGGACGCAAAACGGGATTGGGTTTTTACAGGTACGAACAATAGTTTGTTTTAGTAATTTTGGGCCTCTTTAGTAATAGAATTTAATCTTCATGATTTTAGTTACCGGCGGTACAGGTTTTTTAGGCAGTTATTTAATTCGGGCATTAGTGGCTGAGGGGAAACCTGTCAGGGCTTTGTACCGGCAACAACCTTCTCCCCGGTTGCAGGATCTTTCCGGCAAGATAGAATGGGTACAGGGCGATATACTGGATGTATGTTCACTGGAAGATGCAATGGCAGGTGTTAGCCAGGTATATCACTGTGCGGCGGTGGTATCCTTCCAGGATGGAGATAAAGACCGGTTGACGAAGATTAACATAGAAGGTACGGCCAACGTAGTAAATATGGCGTTAGATGCTGGTGTTAAAAAGTTGCTGTATGTAAGTTCTGTGGCTGCGATTGGAAGAGCAAAGGAAAATGCCGCGGTGAACGAGGAATGTGAATGGGAAGACAGTAAGAACAATTCCCGCTACAGCATCAGCAAGTTCCAGGGTGAGATGGAAATATGGAGAGGTATCGCAGAGGGATTGGATGCGGTGATTGTAAATCCGTCGATTATCCTGGGTGCGGGATTCTGGAACGATGGTTCCGGAGCCCTCTTGAAGAATGCCTGGAAAGAATTTCCCTATTATACTGCCGGCGTAAATGGTTTTGTAGATGTAGAAGATGTGGTGGAGGTAATGATACGGTTAATGGACAGTAATATCAGCGGGGAACGGTTTATTCTTTCTGCCGATAACTGGAGTTATCAGCAATTATTTACCACTATGGCCAGGGAGTTGGGAAAGAAGCCGCCCCATATAGCTGCTAAGCCCTGGATGGCCGAGGTGGTATGGCGGATAGAGAAGATAAAGGGAATGCTCACAGGGAAGCATCCGCTGGTTACCAAAGAAACGGCACGTACTGCCCAGATGAAGGTATATTATGAAAACAGGAAGGTATTAGACACGTTGCCGGGGTTTGAGTTCCGGCCACTGGAAGATACCATTCAACATATTGCCACCGCTTTTTTACAGGAGTGCACCGCTGCTCAGTAACTTTATTGGAACAGGAAGGCGGCAATAGCAGCGGCCAGGGTTTTAGACATTTCTGTTTCCACATCCCGGCCTACCCATACCCGGGGTTTATCGCCAGGAATGACAGCCGCCACGGGTTGTCCGCGATATTGGAACTCATAGCATATATTTTCGTACGAATTTACCTTTCCGAAGCGGTTATGGGCGGTAACGCGTATATCTGTATCGGCACACCGGAGGATACCCACCGGTTTATTGTCGTTTAGTTCCAGGTAATGAGGAGCTTTAACAATCATTTCCCAGCGTTTTAAGGGTTCATTTTTGGTGCCGTTGATCAGGGCATAGCGAAGGTCGGTACTACCCGGCAAACTGTTAAGCCAGCCCGGCAAATTGCGATTGCTGAAGGAAATGGCTGATGCGCTCATGGTTTGGATCAGGAGGTGTTCGCCGTTGCCGTTCAGGTAGAAATTAAAAGCGTTTTTCGGGTCTTTGATGAAGGTAGCTTCCGCTACGCCGTTTTTCCGGGAGGTAGTGGAATAAAGGCCAAAAGAGATGGTTTTAGCCGTGAGCCAGCCATCTTTTATCTTGGTGGCGCATTCCTGGTCGTTGGTGTATAGTGAAGAGGTAGTTTGGGTCTTTTGGGTGGTGGTGCAGCTCCAAAGCAGCAAGGGGATAAAAACAGCGAGTAATTGCTTCATGAAGTGGGTGGTTTAAATTTTTGCGGGTCAATTTTACGGAGATTTGTTTATCTGTGGTAACGTAGATAAACAAATCTCCGGAGAGGATTTATTGGAGATCTTTTACTTTTCCCCAGATTTCGGGAATGCGTTTGATCCAGCTGATTTCTTTTCTTTTTTCACGGGCATCAATTGCCGGGGATCCAAAGTATACTTTGCCACCTTCCAGGGAAGATGGAACACCGCTTTGGGCCATTACCACAGCACCTTTTCCGATGGTGAGATCTTTATTCACACCTACCTGTCCCCAAAGGATTACATCGTCTTCAATTTTGGCTTTACCGGCTATGCCTACCTGGGCCGCAACTAGGACGTTTCTGCCAACCACCGTGCCGTGTCCGATGTGGATCATGTTATCCAGTTTGGTACCGCGGCCAATGATGGTGTCGCCACTTACGCCTTTGTCGATGGTACAGCCGGCGCCTATTTCTACATCGTCTTCGATGATGACTCTGCCGCAGCTTTCCAGTTTGTCGTAGATCACTTCCCGGTCGGCTCTTTTCTTAAAGTAAAACGCATCGGCGCCCAGCACTGTTCCTGCGTGGATAATTACATTGTCGCCGATAACAGTATGGTCGTAGATGGTTACATTGGGATGTATAAGACAGTTACGTCCTATGCGCACATGGTTACCGATAAACACGTTGGGCTGAACAACGGTACCCTCTCCTATCACTGCTGTATCGCTGATGGCTTTGGTAGCTGGCTCAAATGGTCTGAATCTTTTCACCAGTTTTACATAGGCACTGAATGGGTCGTCCAATACTAAAAGTGCTTTCCCTTCCGGGCACTCTACCTTCTTGTTGATGATGATGATGGTCGCTGCTGATTGCAAGCTGGCGTTATAGTATTTTTCAAAGTCAACGAAGGAGATATCTCCCGGCGTTACCTTGTGTATTTCGTTAAGACCAGCAGCCATCAATTGGTTGTTGCCAACTAGCTCTGCGCCTATATATGCTGCTATTTCAGTTACTGCAACAGGTGCTTCGAACTTCATATACTCTGAATTATTGAATAATGTTAAAGAGCAACAAAGGTAGTAAATCAGCAATTGCTTCCATCAAAATATGGAGGGACGACGACGATAAAAGAGGTGTTTTTAATAACCGTTATCCACAATTATTTTAGTAGTGTGAATAAAATTTTTTGTAAATTTTTTCTTTTGTGATGAAATTCTTTTTAATATTGTGTAGGGAATTTTGTTTCCCTGTACTTACTAACCCATTCACATAATAAGAAAGTCTGATTGTTAAAGCAGTCAGACTTTTTTTATTGCCTTTGAAAGCCGCATGAATAAAGCGTTACAGCGGATCACTATTTTCACTTGCACAAAACCATCTCCTTTTCATCATTACTTTTTTACCATTTTCCGGGGATGAAACCCGAGGTATCGTCACCGGTTAATTTTATGTTTTTGGGTGATTCCACCCCCTTTGGGGGAAAAAATGTGCCGGAACCGGCCAATTATTTTTATCACCATAACGGGTGTTTCGTTGTTTGAATAATAGCTGAATGACGCAGGTGTCGTTTTACTTCAGATATTTTCAGTTTTATACCACTCCACACCCTGTTATGATGATGTATGTCAGCACGGAATCCGGATCTCTATATTGCTTTGCTAAATAATTGTGAATGTGGTACTTGTCGCCACAGCCGGGCATCAAAAGCCATACATATATTGCGTATAAACGGCTTGCCTTTGTCAGTCACCTGTACTTTTTGGGGTGTTACCAGTACCAGTTCATCCCGCTCCAGTTCCTGCAATCTTTGCAGGCCATCTATTACGGCGTCGCATTGTGTATCTTCCCGGCGCCAGGTGGTTTCAAAGTGGCACATCAGGTTGTGAATATGCTTCCTCAGGAGCAGGTCTTCGTTGCTCAGTATATGTCCGCGTACTATCGGAAACTCTCCTTTGTTAACCAGTTCCTGGTAGGCGTTTACCTGCTTCTCATTTTGTACATACGCGTACCAGTTATCTCCAATGGAAGAGGCGCCCAGCCCTATCAGCAGCGACGTATGAGAAACGGTATACCCCATGAAGTTGCGATGTAGTTTTCCCTGTTCAAAAGCTTTGTGCAGGGCTTCGCCTGGCAGGGCAAAATGATCCATTCCTATCTCTGTATATCCATTACTGTCGAAAAGTAACTTGCCCAGTTCATACAGCTGGCGTTTCTCTTCATCTTTGGGCAAATCGTCTTCTGTATATCTACGCTGCCCGGTTCCCTTAATCCAGGGTACGTGTGCATAGCTGTAGAAAGATATCCTGTCGGGCCGTAGCCGCACCACCTTATCGATGGTGTGCTGCATGCTTGTTAGGGTTTGCAATGGCAGGCCATAGATAAGGTCAAAGTTGATGGAGGTGAAACCGATCTTCCTGGCGTTCTCTACTACGGAGGCTACCATGCCGAATGGTTGCAAACGGTTAATGATTTCCTGTACCCGCATATCGAAGTCCTGGATGCCCAGGCTGATTCTGCGAAATCCCAGGTTGTATAATGATTGCAAATGTTCCGGTGTGGTATTGCCCGGGTGTCCCTCAAAGCTCAGGCAAGCATCGGGTAGTAATTCGGCCTGCTTATAGATGCCATTCAGCAGCGTGGTTAAATGTTCGGCACTAAAGAAGGTGGGTGTTCCACCACCCAGGTGTATTTCGCGGATGCGGGGCTTGCTCCCAAAGGTGTTTACATACAGCTGCCATTCCTTCAGCAGCGCTTCGATATAAGGACCTTCCACTGCATGATTTACCGTGATGTATTTATTGCAGCCACAATAGGTGCACAGGCTTTCACAGAAAGGCAGGTGGATGTAAATGCTGATACCGTCCCGGTGGTTAGACTCCTGGAAAGATTTTTTCAGTAGTGCTTTCCATTTGTCTGAGTCAAAGCTGCTTTCTTCCCAGTAAGGAACGGTAGGATAGCTGGTATATCGTGGTGCGGCTACATTATATTTGGTGATGAGGCTCATGATAGCTTAAGATTTATGACAACAATTATGAACAACATGTTCGGTATCGGGAGACATAGCGGGACTAATGTAGGGGATGCCCAGGTTCAGGCCGCGAAGGATCAGCAGTACACCCATGATACTGATGACCACGGGGATCAGGCTACGCATGCGGTTACGCACGGAGAGGGTAACGAGGTGACTGAACCAGGTAACACCTGCCATTGCCGGAAGGGTGCCTGCTCCAAAAGCCGCCATAAACAATGCTCCCTGTAGTACTCCGCCGGTTGCGATAGCGCCGGCTATAGCCAGGTACACTAATCCGCATGGCAGGAGTCCGTTCAAAAAGCCAATAGCAAATAACGTCCGGAAGCGTTGTTGCCGGAGCAGGGTGCCCAGGGCAGATTTTATTTTGCTGGTAAATACTGCAGGAAGCGCTCCTCCTTTCCTCCACCCGGCACCTGTATATTTTACGAGGACCGCCAGTAACAAAACAATACCGGTAATAACAGACAGCCATTGTTGCAAACCACCGAGGTACAGCTGTTTACCCAGCCAGCCGAAAATGATGCCCAGTAGCGCATAGGCAGTAATGCGGCCGGCGTTGTACAGGAGCATACCTGCCAACTTTTTCCAGCCAGTCAGATGCTGTATAGGTAAGGTAAGGGCAATAGGCCCGCACATCCCTATACAGTGAAAGCTGCCAACGAAACCCAACATAAAAGAGGCGATCATAATGTTAGTTTTTAGATGGATGATTAGTAAATATGCACCGGTGTTTCCTGGTAAAAAGGCTGGTTGTTCATGGTCCATTGCACTTTTACCTGGTATTGCCCTTTGCTGAGCAGCTGTCGCTTGATCAGCTGATGTCCTGATGGATCGGGTTGGAGGGCTAACTGGATATCTTTACCCGAATCTGAAGGCCGGTAAAAGGTAAGTTTACCGGTTAATGCTTTGCCTTGCAGTTCGGGTGGAAAAGTGATCATTATTCCTTCTTCGGGTTGTGCAATAGTAACAGGAGCAGACAGCTTGCCGGCATTTTGCTTGCCGTCAATTACCTGCTGATATTTCAGTTCTTCGCCATAGTAATCAGGCGTTACCATATCTACCCTGGTGCGCATGCTTTTGGTAACCAATGTGAGGATGCCGGCAGCAAACACTACAAATACGATGATAATCTTGTGTCCCCAGTTCATGATAATCAGTTTAATCGGTTTATATAGCACCGTTTACTGTACCGGCCCCAGGAAGGAGGTGCGTAAACGGGTAATTCTCTCATTATTTTCATACAGGCCGATATAAAGGGTCGACTTGCGTTTATGCACCGCTGTTTTAGGCAGTACCACAAAGAAGGTCCCTTCTCCCTGCCCTTCTGCTTTTACATGGATCAGGGTATTCCCTGCCATGGATATAACGCCGGCTTCATCTTCCAATCGTAGTTCCAGCGGAATGTCTTTTGTTGTTTTATTAATGAGTTTAATGCGGTAGAGGTTTGTGAGGCTATCGGCGCCTCTTTCCTGGTACAGCATCCCGGCGGTACGCATGATAGTGCCACTTACCGGTTTGCGGCTTCCCAGCATAGCGCCAATGGCGATGAGAAGCAATGTCAGTACAGCCGTGTATACCCGTAGCCGGGGAGTAAAGCGCAGTTTTTTCTTTTGCGCAATGCCATTTTCAGAGGCATAGCGTATGAGCCCTTTTGGACGGCCGGTTTGCTCCATCATGAAGTCGCAGGCATCGATACAGGCGGTACAGTTCACACATTCCAGCTGGGTACCGTTCCGTATATCTATCCCCGTGGGGCAAACTTTTACACATTGCATACAGTCTATGCAGTCGCCCTGCGCCCGGGAGGCATCTTTACGGAACTTTCCGCGGGGTTCTCCCCGCTCATAGTCGTAGGCTACCAGTATGGAGTCTTTATCGAGTAAAACGCCCTGTAAACGGCCATAAGGGCAAACAATGGTGCATATCTGTTCCCTCATAAAGGCAAATACGCCGTAAAACACACCCGAAAATACCAGGATGGCAATGAAGCCCCCGGCATGCGCTGATAAGGGCTCGGTGATAATACGTCCCAGGGCTTTAGCCCCGATAATATAGGCGAGGAAGATGTTGGCAATCAGGAAAGATAATGCGTAAAAGGCCAGGTGCTTCCCGGTTTTGCGCATAATTTTATTGGTATTCCAGGGCGATTGCTGCAGCAGTTTTTGTGTCGCTGCATCCCCTTCTATCCAGTACTCCAGCCTGCGGAACAACATTTCCATGAAGATGGTCTGAGGGCACATCCATCCGCAGAAGAGCCGCCCGAAAGCCATTGTAAATACAACAATGAAGAGAATAAAAGCCATCATCGCCAGCCCAAAGATGAAGAAGTCCTGTGGCCAGAAGATAGCGCCAAACAGGATAAACTTCCCTTCTATCACATTCAGCATAAATAAGGGCCTGCCACTTATAGAAATAAACGGCAGGCTAAAAAAAACACTAAAATAAAAGAGGCTCACCCAAGTACGGATGTTATACCAGCGCCCTTTGGGCTGTTTGGCAAATATCCAGTTGCGTTTGCCTTGCTTATCAACTGTGGCTATAGAATCTCTGAATGTATGGTCGCTCATGGTGTATACTTTATCCCCGGTAATCTGTTCCCTATTCTTTTTGTCCCTGTGGCTCCTTGGCGTTTGGGGGATTACTACCGTGTATTGATTTGATGAAGCTGGCCAGTTGTGCCAGTTGTTTAGGCGAAAAGTCTTCCTGCCAGGACTTCATCCCTTTGTCGGCAACGCCGTATTTAATAGTTTTAAACACTTCATTGATCTTGCCGCCGTGCAGCCAATAGTCATCCGTAAGGTTGGGACCTACAACGCCCTGTCCTTGCGGACCATGGCAGGGAGCACAGTTAGAAATAAACATCTTTTGCCCCGCGGCAACATCTCCTGCATCGGTCAGCAGGGTGACGTTATTTTCGTCGATCTTGTTGGCCGCTTTTTTCAGGTATTCGGCTTTGCTTTCCGCTGCTTTTGTTTCTGCAGCAGCCAGCTCTTCCAGTTGGTTGGGAGCTGAATGAGAAATTTCGGTACGCCAGAAGTATACAACGCCAAAGCAGATGCTAAAGACAAATCCCCATTTCCACCAGGGTGGCGTAGGATTATTCAGTTCCCGGATGCCATCGAAATTGTGGCCCATATCCTCGTTTTCTTCTGAGGCGGCGTCCACTGTTTTGGTGTTGTTGAGCTTTTCCATCCAGGATACGGCCGGTTTTCCGGGTACTACTGCTTTCGCCGGTTTGCGCTTGCGTTGAATGCCCACCAGGAAACGCAGGAGGAATAAGAGGCTGATGACTACCGCCAACTCCAGTATGATCACAGATACCAGTATATAGAAGGACGTCTGCGACAGATGAGAGAAATAAGGATTGGCTGCGGCCGGAGCTGTAGCCGCCTCCTGTGCGGAGGCGGAGCTACTCATGAGTGTCATCACGACAATACCTATTGCCAGCAAGGTTTTTCCGGCATCTCTCTTCATCTTTTCCCGGAAAATATCCATGGCTCCCATTACCGCATTGCCCAGCACGGCGATGGCCAGTAATAGTCCTCCGATTACGACCAGCAATACCAGCGCTACGGGGTCAGATAATTCTGAAGGAGCGTTAGCTCCGCCCTCTGCGAAAGCGGGAATGCTGCATAGTAAGCTGCCGGCCAATAGTTTTATACACTGTTTATTCATCATTATACTTTTATAGAGAATGATCGTCATTATTATCTAATGGAATACGGCTGATATGATCTACCATTTTTTTATCGGCTTTAAAAGCCCACAGCGAAGCACCTACGAAAAAGGTGAACAGCAGCAGTAGCGAGGCCATTGGGTAAACGCTGATGCCGGCTATAGATTCCAGGTAATTAATGAATTTCATGATCTGAAGATTTAAAATGCTGCGTTATCGGTTTGAGCTACAGGTTTTGGCGCTGACTTGATATCTTTCCCCATCCTTTGCAGGTAGGCGATTAATGCGATAATCTCACGATCCGCCTTGATGGGCAGCTTATCTTTCTGCAGCCTGTCTGCTATTTCCTGCGCCTGTTTGTCCAGTTCCGCATTGGCACGTAGCTCATAGCCATCGGCATAAGGAACGCCCAGCTTCCGCATTACGCTGATCATAGCAGGCGTTTTACTTTTATCTACCCTTTCTTCAAACAGCCAGGGATAAGAAGGCATGATAGATCCGGGAGACATAGATGAAGGATCCAGCATGTGATTAAAGTGCCAGGAGTCGGGGTATTTGCCACCGATGCGGGCCAGGTCAGGACCTGTACGTTTGGAACCCCACTGGAAAGGATGGTCATATACAAACTCTCCTGCTTTGGAGTATTCGCCGTAGCGGGCCACTTCATCCCGGAAGGGGCGTATCATCTGGGAGTGGCAGGTATAACAACCTTCTCTCAGGTAGATATCACGGCCATGGAGCTCCAATGGCGTATATGGTTTTACGCTGCTGATAGTAGGGATATTACTGCGTATCAGGAAAGTAGGCATCATTTCCAGTAAACCACCTATGGCAACTACTACCAGGCTGAATACCACCAGCTGAATGGGCCGGCGTTCAATCCAGTTGTGCCAGTGGGTTTTACCATGGGTAACAATTACTTTGGGCAATGCTGGCGCTTCGGCCGCTTCGTTGGCAATGAAAGCGCCTTTGCGGATGGTTTTAGTCAGGTTGACAGCCATCAGGATTACGCCACTGATATATAATAATCCTCCTACGGCACGCAGCGCATACATGGGCACGATGGTGGTAACGGTTTCCAGGAACTGGTATTTCAGTTGCCCTTCTTCTGTAAACTGTTTCCACATCATACTTTGTGTAAAGGCGGCCCAGTAAAGTGGGATCACATAGAATATAATACCCAGCGTACCAATCCAGAAGTGGGTATTGGCCCATTTGCGGGAATGTAAGGCAGTGCCGAACAGGCGTGGAATCAGCCAGTAGAGGATGCCAAAAGTGAGGAAGCCATTCCAACCCAGGGCCCCCACATGTACGTGTGCAATGGTCCAGTCGGTATAGTGACTGATAGCATTTACATTTTTAAGCGACAGCATCGGGCCTTCAAAAGTGGCCATACCATAGCAGGTTAGCGCTACCACGAAGAATTTCAGGATGGCGTCTTCTCTTACCCTGTCCCACGCGCCGCGAAGTGTGAGCAACCCGTTGAGCATACCTCCCCAGGAGGGGGCTATCAGCATCACGCTGAATGCGGTACCCAGTGACTGCGCCCATTCAGGTAATGCAGTATATAGCAGGTGGTGCGGGCCGGCCCAGATATATATAAATATCAGCGACCAGAAGTGAATGATAGACCAGCGATAAGAGTACACAGGCCTGTTGGCCGCTTTGGGAACAAAGTAGTACATGAGTCCCAGGTAAGGCGTGGTCAGGAAAAATGCCACTGCATTGTGCCCATACCACCACTGTACCAGTGCATCCTGTACACCCGCATACCAGCTATAACTCTTGAACAGGGATAAAGGAAATTCGAAGGAATTAATAATATGCAGCATCGCAATAGCTACCCAGGTACCGATATAAAACCAGATGGCCACATACAGATGAGATTCACGCCTGCGAAGAATAGTGCCCAGCATATTAGCACCAAATACCAGCCAGATAAGGGTGATAGCGATATCGAAGGGCCATTCCAGCTCCGCATATTCTTTACCGGTAGTATAACCGAGGAATAGGGTGAGCGCGCCACCGGCAATGATGGACTGCCATCCCCAGAAGTGGATTTTACTCAGCAGGTCGCTGAACATACGGGCTTTACATAAGCGCTGTAACGAATAATACACACCCATGAAAATGCCATTGCCCACAAAAGCAAAGATGACCGCATTGGTATGCACAGGACGGAGCCTGCCAAAAGTAATGGGTGCAAAACCCGCGTTAAGACCGGGAATTACCAGCTCCAGTGCGGCCCACAGACCGGCCAGCATGCCTATCAGTCCCCAGAACACACAAGCATAGGCAAACCATTTCACCGGTCGGTTGTCGTAATAAAATTTTTCGAGTGACATAATGGTATTTAATGGTGTTTATAAATTCGTTTGTTCGTTTACGTTATCTTTCTTGTCTTCAAAAAGAATGCGGTGAGCGGGAGAAAAATCATCTTCGAATTGCCCGTTTTTTACAGACCAGATAAAGGCGCCGAGGAACCCTAATGCTACCAGTAAACTGACTCCGAGTAAAATGACGATAACGCTCATAGTATAGTTATTTAATGAGAATAAAGCGTGTTGTTTCTAATGCCTGCAAGGCGTGTAGTTCATTGGCGCCGAAAGAAAATACATCTCCCGTTTCCAGGATGGTTACTTCTTCATTCAGCATAAATGCGATCTTTCCTTCCAGTATCAGTATCATGGCATTGGCGGGAGAAGTATGAGGAGGGATCTGGTATCCCTGCTGCACAATCAGCAGCGTGGCGTCGAAACGTTTGGTTTTAAGAATAGCACAGCTCTTCACTTTTTCATTCCCCGCTTCCTGCATTACGTTTATACCTTTCATTTGCTAGTTTGTTGATTTCCGGCATGCCTCACCCGCTGCGTGTAAACAGTCCTTTTTGCTGACTGTTTACACGCTCATTTCATGCGGGCTTGGAATGGGGGTAGCTTAGATTATACTATGTATGTTTCGTGTCATGTCAAAGGTAGTATCACTATGTAGCTGCGGCAATGACATTACTCAACCGGGAACATGATTTTACTCAACCGGGAACATGACATTTGTCAGGCATTTGTTGGAATGCCTTGGAAGAGAGCTTCTTGCCCTGCCATTCGCTGCATCCGAAACTGATCAGGATAATGCTGATTGAGCTGGCCGGCATTAGTATCGCGGCTACCAGGGGAGATAAAATGCCCTGTACGGCAAAATATAGCCCGGTAATATTGTAAAGCACAGATAAAGCAAAGCTGACGAGGATAATACGTTTGTTGGCCTTGCACAATTGTATAAAGGAAAACAATACTGGCAGCTGTTTGGCGTCCATGATACCATCGCTGGCCGGTGTAAAATTATTGCTGTCTTCCGTTAGCGAAATGCCAATATCGCTTTGTTTGAGGGCGCCGGCATCATTGAGGCCATCTCCTATCATCATCACTTTTTTCCCTTGTTGTTGCAGGGAGATGATATAGGCGAGTTTATCTGCTGGCTTTTGTTCAAAAAGCAAGGTGGCCTTGCTTCCCATCAGTTTCTGCAGCTTGTTGGCCGTATGATTGTTGTCTCCTGAGAGTACAGACAGCGGATATTGTGTCTGTAATTGTTGCATAAGCTGCCGCAGGCCGCTGCGATACGTATTCCGGATGGTGAATAAGCCGGCCAATTTTTCGTTGATAGCAACATATACAACGCTGCCTTCCTGTTCATTCTTTTTATGGGCGCCGGTGAAGTCGGCATTTCCCAGGCGGATAAAGTACCCATCTACCCAGCCGCACACGCCTTTGCCGGTAAAATTCTGAAAGTCATGGACAGCAAGGGGCGCCGGGTTTCCACAATAAGCTACGATGGCTTTACTCAGCGGGTGTGTGGACTGGGCGGCCAACGCAGCTACCAGTACTTCCTGTCCCGGGGTGAGTGAGGTGCCATAATAAACAACCGAGCTACCGGTCTTCCCGGTAAGCGTACCGGTTTTATCAAACACGATATGTGTAGCGTTGGCCATATTTTCAATAGCCTGTGCATTGCGCAGGTATAGCTGATGCCGGCTGAGGATGCGGAGAATATGCCCGTTGGTAAAAGACGATGCCAGTAACAGGGCACAGGGGCAGGCAATGATCAGGATGGCAGTAACCGCGGGCCATATACGCCCTGGCTCATGGATAGCCCAATAGCACGCGGTGATAGCAGCAATAAACAATACAATCCAGGTAAAGTAGCGGCTTAGCAGGTGCACAAATGATACCTCTTTTTCCTCCTTATGTTTTAACTCATCACGGTTCCATAGGCTTGTCAGGTAGCTTTGTGCCACTTCCTTAATGGTAAGAATTTCCAGGCTACCATCTAATTGCCGCCCGCCGGCATAAATAATTTCCCCGATAGATTTGTGAACCGGTGCAGATTCGCCGGTTACAAAACTATAGTCGATCAGTGCTTTTCCCCGCACAATAATGCCATCGGCGGGTACCAGTTCATTATGATGAATACGGATGGTGTCACCGGTTTTCAGGTCAGGAAGCGTAGTTGGCACTTCTTTGTCTTCCTTTAACACGGTAACGGCTATAGGAAAATAGGCAGTATAATCCCGGTCGAAGGAAAGCCCCTGGTAGGTTTTATCTTGCAGGATACGTCCTATCAGCATGAAGAAAACGATACCGGTCATGGAATCGAAATAGCCGGCTTGTCCCTGCCATACTTCTGCCAGGCTACGGATAAAGGTGACAAAGATGGCCAATACGATCGGCACATCAATATTGAGAAACCCATGTTTAAGTCCGCCCCAGGCGGATTTATAAAAGGCTTGTGCGCTGTACAACAACACGGGCAGGGCCAGTACGAGGTTCATATAGCGGAACAGGCGGTTGAAACTTTCATCGAGTCCGCCGGCGCCGGCGAAATAATCTGGAAAGCTGAGCAACATAATGTTGCCAAAACAAAAGCCTGCTACGCCCAGCTGATACACCAGCTGGCGGTTGGTCCGGGGTTTTTTATGCTGTAAATCCTGTAAGCTGATATAGGGCTCATAACCAATTGCGGTGAGTATTTCAGCCACTCTTCGCAGGGAGGTTTGTGTGTGTGAAAAAACGATGAGCACTTCTTTCTTACTGAAGTTAACGGTTACACGCAGTATGCCCGGTTCCAGTTTATGCAGGTTTTCCAGGAGCCATAAGCAGGAGCTGCAATGGATCTGTGGAATGTAAAAATTTACATGGGTTTGAGTATCATCTTTAAACAGGTATAACTGCTGGGCTATTTTTTCATCATCCAGGAACGCAAACTTATCATTCCTCGCAGTAATACGTTGATTTATACCGGGTTTGCTGTTCAGGTCATAGTATTCGCAAAGGTCGTACTGGTTAAGTATTTCGTATACCATTTTACAACCCTGGCAGCAAAATACTTTGTCCTGTATGGTGATATCGGTATCGAAACAATCCTCCCCGCAGTGATAACAGGACGTGAGCGTGTTGGTATGTGAAGAAACAGCCATGCCGTTGGTATTTTGTGTAATTACAAAAGTACCGGTAGTGCTCCCGGGGAGCAATGACATGTGTCAAGGAGGAATATGATATTTGTCAGGGTTATTCCTGCAGGTTGGCGGTCCTGATGATTTCCGGCATATCGAGGAGGCGGATTTTTTTACCTTCCAGCTCTATCATACCATCTTTCTTGAATTCGGAGAGCAGGCGTATGGCCGATTCGGTGGCGGTGCCTACCAGGTTGGCGATCTCCTCGCGGGACAGGCGAACGCTGAGGGTATGTCCGTCGGCTTCCAGTCCGTAAGTTTCTTTGATGAAGAGCAGGGTTTCTGCCAGGCGTTCCCGTACAGGTTTTTGTGCCAGGTGGGTAATTTTCAGTTCGGCTTTGCGGAGTTCACTCGACAAGATGCGCATCATTTCAAAGGAAAGAGAAGCATCTTTTTGTAATATATTGAGAAACAAATCTTTAGGGACAAAGCAAATAGAAGAGTCTTCCAGGGCGGTAGCCGTAGCGGTATATCTTTCATTGCTCAGCAGGGCTTTATATCCCATGATATCACCAGCTTTCACCAGGCGTACAATTTGTTCCCGGCCGTCATCGCCGCTGTGTGACAGCTTTATTTTGCCATCGTTGATACAGTAAACACCGAATGGATAAGCACCTTCGTGGAAAATGACCTGCCCTTTTTTATAAACAGAACACACCTTTGCCTCTGAAAGAAGATCCAGATTGCATTGGTCCGCCTTGCAAAAAATTGAAGAAAAGCGGTCCTTGCAGTTTTGACAGGAAGGATTGTGAATCGATGTAGCCATAATCAATTTGCAAAAGTACTAATTTACATGGCCTTAACCAAAGTAAAAGTATTAGTGGGACTTTATTATTATATTATTTATAAGCCATATGAGGTGCTGACAAGATTTACCCCGGAAGGGAATAAAGCTTGCCTGGCCGACTATTTTAAAGTACCGGGAGATGTGTACCCGGTGGGGCGTCTGGACTACGACAGTGAGGGGTTGTTGATTCTGACTAACGACAAGGCATTGAATCAAAGGTTATTATCGCCGCAATATGCGCATGAGCGGGAGTATTGGGTACAGGTAGATGGAGCCATTACGCCCGAGGCGGTGCAGCGGCTGGAGGCGGGAGTCCGGATCAATGTAGATGGAAAGGACTACCTTACCCGCCGTTGCAAGGCTGAGATACTGGCAGCAGAACCCGTATTGCCACCCCGTAATCCTCCTATCCGGTTCCGCAAGAGCATCCCGGCGCCCTGGATACGGCTGGTTTTAGCCGAAGGGAAAAACCGGCAGGTAAGGCGTATGACCGCTGCCGTTGGGTTTCCTACGTTGAGGCTTGTCCGTTACCGGATGGAGGACATCACCATTGCGGGCATGCAGTCGGGCGACATCAGGCAGCTGAGCCGGGAGGAAATTTACCACGGACTGAAGATAAAAGCCCCTAAAGACGGGCGTTGAGCACTTTGGGGCATCTAATCGTAAAAAATCGTGCCTACCACTTCCCTATTGCTTTTAGCTTAGGCTTTATCCTTTCAGCTTTTTTAACTAGGTTTGTCACCTACAAATTTCTATTATGCTGAAATCAATGACCGGCTTCGGAAGGGCGGAAAGTACCAAAGGCGAAACAAGTATCGTAGTGGAGATCAAATCGCTGAATGGAAAGCAGTTTGAAGTGAATCTGAAGTTTTCTCCTTTGTTAAAACCCTATGAGTTTGACATCCGCGGCCTTATGCAGCAAACGTTGCAGAGGGGTACCCTGGATGCTACGATTAATATTCGTCAGAACGGCGCCACCCGTCCGGTTGTGATTAATACTGATCTTGCCAAATATTATTACCAGTCTATTACCGCGTTGTCCAATGAACTGGAGCTGCCGCAAACTGATATGCTGAATGTGCTGATGAAGCTCCCGGAAGTAGTAACACCGGCTACAGAGCAAATCACAGAAGAAGAATGGAAAGATGTGGAGAATACCCTGCGCCAGGCCCTGACCGATCTCGACAATCATCGTGTTGATGAAGGTCAGATGCTGGAAGCCGACCTGCAGCAGCGTATCGACAATATAGATGCTTCAATGCAAAAAGTGCGTGAACTGGACCCACTTCGCAAAGACCGTATCCGTCAGCGCCTGGAAGGCCTACTGGTTGAACATGTAGGAAAAGAGAATGTGGATGCCAACCGCCTTGAACAAGAGCTGATCTTTTACCTGGAAAAACTGGATATCTCAGAAGAGTTGTCCCGACTGGAGAATCACCTCCGCTATTTCCGGGAAATCCTCAAAGATGCCGACGCCGCCAAAGGAAAGAAACTGGGTTTTGTGTTGCAGGAAATAGGCCGCGAAATCAATACCACAGGCTCCAAAGCTAATGACGCCGGTATTCAACAATGGGTAGTGCTGATGAAAGACGAATTGGAAAAAGCCAAAGAACAAGTTTTAAACGTTTTATAGTAAGGCACATCACCGTATGAAGCAACTTTTTCTGGCCACCGCAGGCTTATTATTGCTGGCAGCAGCTTGTAAGCCTCCCAAAATGGATACTTACGAGAAAAACCTGGAAGTGCCGGGGCATGAGTGGTCCTATGATTACAAACCTACTTTTGAAGTAAACATACATCCGGAAGATACCGCTTACCTGTATAATATCTGTGTAAATATCAGGCATACTGATGCCTACCCCTACAGCAACATATGGGTGCTGGTGGGTACCCAATACCCGGGCGACAGTATACCTAAAGAACAACGGGTAGAACTGCCACTGGCAGATATCACCGGTAAATGGTCTGGTTCCGGTCTGGACGATATTTATGAACACCGTATCTTCATCCAGCAGCGGGCTATCTTCAATAAGCCGGGCACCTACAAATTCACTTTTGAACAGAATATGCGGCAAAATCCGCTCCCTCATGTGATGAATGTTGGTTTACGGATTGAGAAAGCCGGTACCAGGCAATGATGAAAAGATTCTTCAATAAAATGCAGGAAGGAAAATCGGTTTCCTTCGTTTACTTCCTGGTGATGGCTTATACCATAGCCGCACTGGTATGGTGGGGCATTTTATTGTTCAGGCAAAGCGAACAAATCAAAGGCTTCGAACAACAAAACCTGTATCTCCGGGTCGATAGCCTTGCACAACCCGTAGAACATCAGCTGGAGCTGCAAAGGATTAACAAGGAGGAACATATGCGCTCCTTTAAGTACCTGGGAGAAGGGATCATTTTCCTGGGCATAATCTTACTGGGTGCTGTATTTGTATACCGGGCCGTTTGGAAATACATGAAGCTCAGCCGGCAACAGCAGAACTTTATGATGGCCGTAACACACGAATTGAAATCACCTATAGCAGCAGCCAAACTAAACCTCGAAACGATCCGTAAACATAAGCTGGATGAGGAAACGCAGTTGAAGTTGCTCAATAACACGATCCGCGAAACGAACCGCCTCGACCAGCTATGCAATAACATTTTGCTGGCCGCACAGCTGGAAACGCACAAGTACCGGCTGTTTAAGGAGCCGCTCGACTTTTCCTCGCTGGTATCCGGAAGCATTAAAGACCTCGATGGCCGTATAGGCACCCACCAGATCATTGCGGAAGTAGTGCCGGATATATGGCTGGAGGGAGATAAGCTTACCCTGCAGATTATTGTTAATAACCTGGTGGAGAATGCCGCTAAATATGCCCCCAAGAACACAACCATCCTCGTAAAACTCTTTGAAAGCAACAAGGAGCTGAAATTACAGGTAATTGATGAAGGACCAGGTATCCCCGAGGAAGAGAAAGGCCGCATCTTCCTGAAGTTTTACCGGGTAGGCAACGAAAATACCCGCAAAGCAAAAGGCTCTGGCCTGGGACTGTTCCTCACCGCAAAGATCGTAGAACAACATGGCGGCAGTATCGAAGTAAAGGATAATGTGCCGGTTGGTAGTTGTTTTGAAATAACCTTGCCTGAATATTCCATTCAAACAGCGTAAATTAGATGAAGGATTGGTGAATATCAATAACCCGGATTCGATGTAAAATCAAACATTAACACATGAAGGAAGCGACAAAGGCATCAATACTGCTGGTGGAAGATGAAGAAAATCTCCAGGAAGCGCTGAAGCTGAACCTGGAGCTGGAAGGATATGAAGTAACGGCAGTAGACAACGGTACAGCTGCGCTGAAAGCAGTTAAAAACGAATATTTCGACCTTATTATATTGGACATCATGTTGCCCGAAATGGATGGTATTGCTGTATGCGAAAACATACGCATTCAGAATAATGAAATACCCATCCTTTTCCTCAGCGCCAAAAACAGTAGCGCCGACCGCGTACTGGGGCTTAAGAAAGGGGGCGATGATTATATGACCAAGCCCTTTAACCTGGAAGAGTTATTACTGCGGGTAGAGAAGCTGATTGTTAAAAACAAGAAAATCCAGGATAAAGACAGTGTACCCAATGTATATCGCTTCGGAGATAATACCATTGACTTTGCAGCACAGGAATGCATTGGCAAAGATGGTAAACACTATGAACTGAGTAAGAAGGAAGCGATGCTCCTGAAGCTGCTGATCGAAAATAAAGGCGAAGTAGTTACCCGCGAAAAGATATTACAGGTAGTATGGGGATACAACGTATACCCTACCACCCGTACTATTGATAACTTTATCCTCAATTTCCGTAAGTATTTTGAGGAAGACAGCCGCAATTCCCGCTATTTCCACTCTGTAAGAGGCGTTGGATATAAATTTACAGAAGCATAACCAGTTGTTTTTCTGCCTTATACCTACCAAGGGTATAAGGCAGAAAGCAAAATGCTTTTAGCCACTTTTCATCTCAATCTCCCCACTTTCCCCTGAAATTCGACCTCGTAGTAAATCTCACTTTCCTGTAGTGCCGAATTAGCCGATATTTATTCTGCTTATATGAGATGAAGTGCATCCTGTAAACCTAATTTGTGGCACAACATTATACGTACATAGTCTTTGCTGCGGAGTGGCCTTTCTGGCTGTTTTTTTTGTTAAGTCTCGTTACCCTAATAGTATTTTTTGCCCTGCGGGAAAGAAAAATCAGGAGAGCTTCAGCGAAAGAAATAACCAAACACCATGCGCTGGTTAACCTGGAACTACATGCCTTCCAGGCGCAGATGGACCCTCATTTTATTTTTAATAGCCTCAACGCTATTCATCATTATATCCTTACCACCAGTACGGATATGGCCTCGCTATATCTCACCCGTTTTTCCCGTTTGATGCGCCTCATGATAGGGAATTTCAATAAGGAATGGATTTCCCTGCAGGATGAGCTGGACGCGCTGGAACTATATATACAGCTGGAACAACTGCGCTTCGATGAGCAGTTCGATTACCAGATAAACGTACTGCCGGATGTGAATAAACAGTTTACTTTAATACCTCCCCTGATTATTCAGCCTTATGTGCAATACGCTATCTGGCACCGCCTGTTGTTAAGACCCCAGAAGTCAGGCGGACAGCTGCTGATCACCATCTGTAAAGAAAAAGACCGCCTGTTTATACAGCTGGAAGATAATGGCGTGCTGATTACAGAAATACTGGATAGTACCGGCGAGCGCCAGGCATCCGGTATCGACATTGCCTCGGAGCGTTTGTATATGATGAGTGAAAAATATCACATGCAAGCCAGTATCAAAGCGCTGCAGGTATACGACGCCTCCCAGGCGCCTACTGCTAATAGATTGATTATCAGTATGCAGCATATAGGGGCCCGCCAATCTCTGGCAGGCTGAGTCTTTAATTGGGTCATATGCCATTAATTGCTTAATTTCTACGTGGATTTTTAGGCTCAATGACCATATAAACTTCATCTCAGAGCAAACCTGTAATCATAATCTTATGCGTACCATCATTGCAGATGATGAGAAACATAGTCGGGATGCACTACAAATAATGTTGGAAAGATATTGTCCGCATGTTATTGTACAAGCGGTTTGTGGTAATGGCCTTGAAGCCATTCACGCGATTAATGACCTGCACCCTCAACTAGTTTTCCTGGATGTGGAAATGCCCGGAATAGACGGTTTCCAGGTACTTGAAGCCTGTAACCACCGCGATTTCGCCGTCATTTTCATTACAGCCTATGATCAATATGCCCTGCAGGCTATTCATCATAGCGCGCTGGACTACCTGCTCAAACCGATAGACTCAAAAGAATTGCGGCTGGCAGTAGAAAAAGCCGGCTTGCAAACGCATGCCGACAAAACAGAGAAGTTGGATAACCTGTTGCAATTCCTGCAACAACAGCTCAGCCAGGATGAAAGAATGGCATTGCCCACCCTGGACGGGTTGCAAATGGTTACTGCCCGGAATATTATTTATTGCAGATCTATTGGCGGGCAAACCCGGTTGCATTTACAGGTGCCGGAAAAACCAGTGCTGGTATACCGCACCTTGCCCGAAATGGAAGCCTGGCTATCCGATAAAGGGTTCTTCCGGGTGCATAACAGCTTCCTGATTAACCTGTCGTTTATGGACAAGTATATTAAGGGAGATGGGGGTGAAATAATTATGAGTGATGGCTATAGTGTACCGGTAGCCCGCGAAAAGAAACATGACTTTTTACTGCGGATAGAACGACTGTAAAGTGTTACAGCCGCTTAATGTACGAACAACTTATCCAGCCGCTTTTGCCATCTGCCAGCTCTATTTTGCAGAAATCGGCAGTAGCATCTGTAATATGTACTTTCATGCCCTCTCCTATTTCAAAGGCATCCCGGCTGTTTTCGTCAGGCGCCGTTTTCGCTTTGATATTGGCGTTCATGACGATGCCTGTTTGATGATTGTTGGAAGTAAGGTAGGCATCTACTGCCATGAGCAGGTAAAGCGCACATAAAGCGCCCAGCACGTAGGTGCCCCATTTTACAAAACGATTTCTCCATCCGGGTGTATACACATTCATGATGATGCCGGCTATCAGTAGCCAGAAAAGCACTACGGTGCCTATTGCCCAGCCATTTGCTTTGTGCAGGTGTTGTAACTGCAACCACCACTGCTGGAAAAACACCAGTGGTAATTCGTCTACAAAGCCATTTACCTTTTGATTTACCAGGTCGAGGTTATGTTTTACTGCTGCATCGTTGGGAGATAATTCTAAGGCTTTCTCGTAGTTGTATACAGCCAGACCGGTTTTACCGGCCTTATACCAGGCATTGCCTGCGTTAAAATAAAGTGCTTTTTGTGTATGTCCTTCATCCAGCAACGCCTGGTAAGCCCTGGCGGCCTCGGTGTATTTGCTTTGGTTAAAAAGAAGGTTGGCTTCTTCAAAGCGATGCTGTGGATTTGCGCTGGCGGAAGATTGGCTGCGGCCAACGGAAAACGTGAACAGCAATGCTATCGCTAAAAACGCCGGTTTAATATGTTGATGATAGTTCAGCATGGTGCAATTAATTCTTTAACGCCTGTTCCAGGTTACTGATAATAGTCACGGCTTGTTCGTAGGTTCCCTGCATTTTACGATTATCCTGTCCTGGCGCATACAGGGCTACTTCGCAGTTATCGATCAGGCTAAACAGGTCGTGGGTATTGCTGCCATTGATGTGGCGCACATTTAGTTTTTCCTGTACCAGCTGCTTACTCAGGTCGGCCATGGGTATTTTCAGTTTGGTACTGAGATATCCCCAAACGGCACGGGAAGTTTCTTCATAAAATGCTTTGTCCTTTCCTTCCTTCAGGTAGCGGGCGGCCAGTTCCAGCCGTTTCAGGGCTACCTTGTTGGCGTAGCGGAGTTTCAGTGTCGCGGCGTTGGTGGTATTATAGTCTTTTCTGCGTTTATTCAGGATAATACCAGCAGCTGCGAGTAATGGTAGCAGCAGTAAGATATAAAACCAGGGACTGAGGATAAACCAGCTATGATTGCGGGTCCAATCGAGTACGCCGGTATCATTTTTTACCAGCTCATTCCTGGCCACGCCAAAGTCCTGTTTATCTTGTTTTACATGCTTACCCTGGGCTACATGAATATTGAAAGGCTCGGAGCGTAAGGTTTTAAAGCTATTGGCTTCCGGGTCGAAGTAAGAAAATTCTACTGCAGGGATGGTATGATCGCCTGCTTCCTGGGGCATCAATACATATTCAAAAGTACGTTTGCCGGAGAGCGGGTTGCTGTTCTTTTCGATATCGTCGGTCACCTTGGGGTCGTATTTGTCGAAACCTGCGGGGACGTCTATCTTGGGAGAGTTAAGCAGGTTTACGTTGCCCTGGCCGCTGATGGTTACTTTCAGGGTAAGCGCATCATCTGTGGTGAGTTTATTTTTATCTACCACGGCGGTCATATTGAACTTACCCACTGCGCCATTATAGCTAATCGGACGCCCGTCTACTGGTACTGGTTTTACCGTAATGCTGATAGGATTGCTCTGTATTTTATACGGAACATCCTGGTATTCAACTTCCGGACGGTTAAAGAAGTCATCGAAGAAAGGATCTTTAAAGGCAGGATCGTTGAAAAAATCTTCAAACGGATCTTTGCCCCGTCCGCCGTTATTACGTTTGTTGCTCACCATTTTTACGAGTCTTACCTGGTTGTCTACTTCTACCGGGTCCAGCTCCAGGGTGCCTGATTGCAGGGGGAACAGTAATGTTTTACGGATGGTAAATACTTTATAGGGAATGCCATTCACCCGTTCCTCGGTGGCCTGGGGTGGATTGGGCAATTCGATATCTTTTGCGGAAAAGCCTTTAAAGGCAGGTACTTTGGTAACGCTGGAATTAGTTGGGAGCCTGGTGTATAGTTTATACGTTGCCGTTAGTTGCTGTCCTTCGTATAAATTGGTTTTATCCACATCTACTTTCAGGAAGATATTTTTCTTCAGCTTTTCATTGATGTCTTCTCCTTTTTTCAGGAATCCTTCCGGAAGGTCTTCTCCGCCCTGGCCGCGGTGGGATGGATAGGCGCCGGCAGATGCAGGTGGCTGCTGTTGTTGCTGTTGCTGCTGCGCATTGCCTTTTCTGACTTCAATCAATACCGGGTTCGATTTTACCACGTTTCCATTTACGCGGGCCTGTGCGCCGGCAATGGTGAAGCTGCCTATATGCTTGGGTTGAAGGAGATAACTCAGTGCTACATATTCGGAACGTTTACCATTGAAGATGGATTGTCCCTGCATTTGTGAAGGGCCCTGCAGCACTTCAAAATCTTTAAAGCTGGGAGGTGTAAAGCTGGTCACGTTGGTTCCGTTTTCCAGCATAAACTGGATCTGGAACGGTTCATCCTGCGTCACGGTGTTATTGCTCACAGTAGTCGTAAAGCGGAACTCCTGCGCAAACGCGCTGGCTACTAGTCCCAGGCAAAACAAGATGGAGTAAATACACTTCCTTATGCTAATTCTGTACATCATAATTATGTCAACAAATTTAACCAAAGCCGCGCTGGAAGCGAGGCAAGCCCCGTTAAAAGTTAGTTAAAACATTTTAATATGTTCTAATTTAGTTATTTGGATCTTTTACGTTGCTGTCATTATCCGAATAACTAAAATTGCTCATGTGATGAAAGGATCAAATGTCTCCCAGCATGGGTCTGAGCAGGATTTCCTCTACAACCGTTTGTTTGGCCAGCGACCAGGCCGACCAGATCACACTGGCTATATCTTCCGGGGGCATCATCCTGTCGGCGGGCGCCTCGAAGCCATCCCAGGAGGCCGTTAAGGTAGGACCCGGACTTACTGTAGTTACCTTGATATGATGAGGGACCAATTCTTCTCTTAAATTTTTACTGAAACCCAGTAAGGCGTGTTTGGTAATACCATAAGACCCGCCGTTAGGATAAGCTTTATAGCTGGCGGTAGAACAGAGATTGAAGATATGCCCGTTGCGATGAGGGATCATGGCTGGCAACAATGCCCGGGTGAGGTGATAGGCACTGTATACGTTCACCGCCATCAACTTTTCCAGCAGCCCATCTTCTTCTTGTTGCAGGGCGCCGGGGATAAAGATGCCGGCATTATTTACCAGTATATCTACACGGGGGAAAGTGGCTATCACTTTACCGGCAAAGGCCAGTACCTGTGATTTATCTCCCATATCTACACTTTCTGCCAGTATGGTAGCGTTCGGATTCTTTTGCTGGATAGCTGCTTTGGCATCGGCCAATGCGCCGGCATGTCTTGCACAAATGGCCACATTACATCCTTCCTGCGCCAGTTTCTCAGCGATGGCCTTTCCAATGCCTTTGCTGGCGCCTGTAATAACTGCGTTCATATTTTTTCCTCGTTAATGCAGTAAAATAATGAATTTACTTTGAATGCCCTTGCTTATGCTCATCCTTCTGGGCAGTATTTAGTACCTTTGCGGTGCCATGAAGTATAAACATCTTTTCTTTGACCTGGACCATACACTCTGGGACTTTGAAACCAATGAACAGGAGACCTTGCAGGAGCTGTATAGCAGCCATGCTTTAGAGCGGAGAGGAATACCAACTTTTGAGGCGTTTTCCGTTTCTTATGTAGATCATAATGAGCGTTTGTGGGACCGATTCCGCAAAGGATTTATCACCCGCCACGAATTGCGCGACAAGCGCTTTCGCCTTACATTGCTGGATTTCAAAATCGGTGATGAAGCATTGACCCAGAAACTCAGCGAACAATTCCTGGAAATATTACCTGCCAAGAAGGCATTATTCCCTGAAACCAGGGAAACGCTGGACTACCTGGCCGCAAAAGGTTATCCTATGCACATGATCACCAACGGGTTTGAAGAAACCCAGTTGCTGAAGATGAGAAACTCCGGGATTGACCACTATTTCACCCATATCATTACTTCTGAGCTGGCGGGCAGCCTAAAACCCTACCGCGAAATTTTTGATTTTGCGATGGACCGGGCGGCTACCAGCGCCATAGAAAGTATCATGATCGGCGATGCGATGGAACTGGATATTAAGGGCGCCCATGGCGTAGGCATGGACCAGGTATACTTTAACCCCGCTAAGCCACCAGTGGACTTCCAGCCTACTTATGTAATTAATCACCTGCGGGAGTTAAGAAATATCTTATAAGTGCTGGAAAACAGGCACAAAAAAAGCGAAGCATTTTTAAAATGCTTCGCTTTTTTATTATGTTTCAGTTGCCCGTGAGGCATCTACTATTGCGCTTTTGCTTTCGTTTTATTCACGGCAGCCAATCTCAGGTTGACGGTTTTAGCCGGTTGCTGACAACAGCTTTTACCTTTGGCGGTATTACAGGTAGCTGCCGTACAATCCTTTTTAGCGGCAGGTTTGCTCTTGGTTTTCTCCTGGGCCAGTACCACGCCGGCTAACAGCAGGAAGGTGGCAACACCGGTAAAAGCTTTCTTTATCATATGATAACCGTTTATCTTTTAAAGATACTAGATTTTAGCAATAACGGAAATCCCGCCCTGAACCACTTGTTCCAGCTGTACGGCTACTTCTGTACCGATGGGCAGGTAAAGGTCTACCCGGGAGCCGAACTTAATAAAGCCCATTTCCTCATTCTGTTTCACCTCCATACCGGGTTTCAGGTAGTTTACAATCCTGCGGGCCAGCGCGCCGGCAATTTGTCTTACCAGGATATCTGTTTTACCGTTACCAATCACAACAGAATGCCTTTCATTTTCGGTGGAAGATTTCGGATGCCAGGCCACCAGGTACTTACCGGCGTGGTATTGCGACAGCTTTACCGTACCGCTGATAGGGTTACGGTTTACGTGTACGTTAGCCGGGCTCATGAAGATAGACACCTGCAGGCGTTTATCTTTAAAATACTCTGGTTCATACACTTCTTCAATTACCACTACTTTACCGTCACAGGGTGAAACAACGAGCGAATCACCGGTTGTATATTGTCTGGAGGGAATGCGAAAGAATGAAACGATGAACAGGAAGAACACCAGGGAAATAATGGCCACGGTCCAGCATAAGCCGGTGGCAGCGCCAAACCAATAACATACTGCTCCGTTAATTAACGCCAGTACCAGGAATACAAGGGAAATGGTAGCAAATCCTTCACGATGGATCTTCATTGTTTTTTTATTAGATGATTGATGTATGTGTTTAGTCTTGCTGCGAAGTTACTTCAATTCAATTTTTTTAGCATACGAAATTATGTCAGGCCATCATAAAGAACTGAACATAAATCCAGGCGAAGGGAGCGGCCAGGAGCAGTGAGTCGAACCGGTCGAGGAAGCCGCCATGGCCGGGCATAATATTGCCGGAATCCTTTACGCCGGCCATCCTTTTGAGCTTGGACTCAATCAGGTCGCCGATGGTGCCAAAAATGGCAGCAATGAGGGCCAATACTATCCAGTGTTGCAACGCCAGGTATTCACCTCCCCAGAAGTGGCCGTAAATGCCAGCGGTAGCAACCGCCAGGATCATCCCTCCCACCGTGCCTTCTATGGTTTTTTTCGGAGAAATAGCGGGCGCAAAAGGCGTTTTCCCTATGAGCGAGCCTACGATATAGGCCATGGTATCATTAATCCAGATAAAAATAATGAGTAACAGGGGGATCAGCCATCCGGGGGCTGTTCCTACATTATCGGCTGTATAGTGAATATTGATAGCGTTTAAGCGGATATTGATCAGCAGCCCGAAAGGGATGATGGTATACAGCAGGCCAACAGCCGAGTAGCCGATATTTTTTAAAGAGAAGTCCTTACTCATTAACACTTCTCCCAGGGGCATTACCAGCAGGAATATAACAGCGATCCACCAGCCAACGAGCCCGGTAGGGATATGTGCCACGCTGAAATTATTACCGGTAAAGGTGAGCAGTATGGCCGCTCCGGCAATGGTGGCGCCCCATTTATGCCAGGAAGTAATGTTGGCATAATCGGCATCGATATGGCGTATCAGCTTAAAATACTCCTGGAGCGCGCAACAGCCTACCAGGAAGAAGAGTAGGAAAAAGGTATAGTCGGCCCATAAAATACCCCCCAGCATTACTGCCACAAACACAAGCGCTGAGGCAGTGCGGGTGAAAAAAGTCTTCATTATATGTTGTCTGTTGATTAGAATGTACCCGCAAAAGTGGACAAATTTACGGGATGAAGCAAATTTCCACACCGGAGCCCTGGCCCCGGTGTGTTGCTCCGGCCCGTTTACTCAGTATCTACCTGATTGGGGTCGCCGGTGGGCAAATTGTTGTGATTATGCACCAGGCTTTTGGCCGTTTCTTCCTGCGATTGATGCACGTATAGTTCCGCCTGGCCGGGCAGGGTAATATTGTAGGAAGAGGATTGCCGGTTCAGTAAAACAGCGTCAATTCCATTGTCCAACAGCATTCCCTTTACAATTTCCGCCTCAAAGGGCCGGTCGCTCGAAAATATTTTAACCCAGTCTTTTTCCATAATACAGCTTTTAGGTCTTGTTAAGATTACAAATTTCCGTCCTTTCCTATCTCATCCACTTCACCAACGGTGCTTTTATTCTCCCCGGTTATCATGGCTCCGGCGGGCGACTTTTGCTTCAATGCCCAAAACAGGCCAATGGTTACAGGAATACTCAAAGCTACGTAATACCACTCGATATGGCTGTCGGCCTGGGGATCCTCTTTTACTATTCCATGCTGGAAAAGGTACAGCATCACTACCTGCAAGCCATTATTCAATACGTGGGCGCCGATGGCCAGCCAGAGGTTACCACTGATGACATAAATAGCTCCCAGTGCAAAACCCAGCAATACCCGGGGTACGAAGGCCAATATTTCCATATGGATAGCGCTGAAGATAACAGCCGTGATAAATATACTCAGCCATACTTTCCCAGTGGCGTTGATGATTAACCGTTGTAAAACGCCCCGGAAAAACAGCTCTTCCCCGATAGCCGGTATGATAGCCACCAGTATAAGGTTTATAAACAAGTCCTTTATAGTAGGCATTTTGAGCATAACACCCAGCAGCTTTTCAGCTAACGCCTCCATATCCTTAACCGATTGCGGTACCTGCCAGGATTGGTTCCACTCGCCCAGCGCGCCCGACAGCGGTAATACGCCGAACATCGCTAAGAGGGCTAAAACCCACAGAATGGCTTTGGAAGGAAGTTTTAGGCCCAGGTAAGACATGGGATAAGGTTGCCACAGGTAGGCAAAAATGGCCGCCGGCACAATAAAGGCAATAATCGTATAAGCGAGTTGTATTATTTTCAGATAGCCGACAAAGTTAGGATCCAGGGTTCTTTGGAGTGCATCCAGGCTTTGACCGGTGATGGTGGGTGTCAACGATTGGATACCCACTACATACAAAGCAGAGAAGCCAAAGAAAAAGCCAAAGAAGGTAAGGAACTGTAATAAAATGGGTGATTGTTTCAGATAGCCAATCATAAGAGAATACTGTATTAAATTTGCGTAAATTTACAGCGCGAAATTCACTTTGCAGTCAGCTTCCTGGTAACGACAGTTGCCCTCTTTCAGGACATCACTGCAAAAAATCCTGCTTGTAAAAGAAATAGTATATAAAAGATTAAAATAATAACTACCGCGAAACCTGCTGTGGTTATATAAATTATGGTGAAGATAGGAAATATTGAACTGGGAGAATTCCCTTTATTACTGGCGCCCATGGAAGATGTGAGCGATCCGCCTTTTCGTGCGGTGTGCAAGGATAATGGGGCTGATCTGATGTACACGGAGTTCATATCTTCGGAAGGGTTGATCCGGGATGCTATTAAAAGCCGGAAGAAGCTGGACATCTTCGATTACGAACGCCCGGTGGGCATACAGATTTTTGGAGGAGATGAAGAGTCGCTATCGATGGCTGCCCAGATTGTAGAGGCCACCAACCCCGATTTGCTTGATATTAACTTTGGCTGCCCGGTAAAGAAAGTGGCCTGTAAAGGCGCCGGAGCGGGTATCTTAAAAGATATCCCTAAAATGGTAAAACTGACGGCTGCTGTGGTAAAGGCTACCAGGCTGCCGGTAACCATTAAAACCCGACTGGGCTGGGATGAGGAAACCAAGAATATAGAAGATGTAGCGGAAAGATTACAGGACGTAGGCATCAAAGCCCTCACCATTCACGGCCGTACACGTACCCAGATGTATAAAGGAAGCGCCGACTGGACCCTGATCGGAAAAGTAAAAAATAATCCACGCATACAAATTCCTATCTTTGGTAACGGTGACATATGTACGCCCGAGCAGGCAATAGCCGCCAGAGCGAAATATGGCGTAGATGGAGTGATGATTGGCCGTGCTGCTATTGGTTATCCATGGATTTTCCGGGAGATCAAGCATTTTATGAAGACTGGCGAACATTTACCCTTGCCAACTGTTTTAGAAAGAGTGGAGGTTTGTAAAAAGCACCTTCACCACTCTGTTGCCTGGAAAGGAGAGGTAGTAGGCATACTGGAAATGCGCCGGCACTACACGAATTATCTCAAAGGATTACCGCATATAAAGGAATTCAGACAACAATTAGTAACTTACAATACATTAGCTCAGATAGAGGAAGTACTAGACGCGGTTGTGTTACAATACAAAGACCATATATTCGAAAGGGCTGCTCCCCAGTTAGCTGCACACGATTTTCTGCCAGCTGATAATGAAATGGCTGGTTGTAACGTTTACGGATAAACGGATAACCCCAGGATATAAAAAAATAAAAATTGCTTTCACATGACCACAATTAAAAATCTGAAAAACGAAGTCTGGAAAGACTTACAGATTAAAAACAAATCTGCCCTGCGTAAAAAATACGCTGTATCCAATATGGGGAGAGTGATCAGTTATCATGAAAGTACCGAAGATGGCAAGCTGCTCACGGGTTCTACCGTGGAAGGCTATACGGTATTGAACGTAAAGCCGGCCGACAGCTACCAGTCACTCTACCTGCACCGGGAGGTGGCCAAACTTTTCAGTAAAAAAGCCGGACGATCACATAAATATGTGATCCACCTGGATTACGATAAAAAGAATAACAAAGCATCCAACCTCAAATGGGCCACCAAAGAGGAAATGGAAGAACATCAGCAAAAAAGCCCTGCCAAGCTGGCCTATAAGGAAAAACAGCGTAACCGCATCAAAGGGCTGAAACTGAATGTTTCTAAAGTAAAAAGCATTAAACGCCTGCTGAATAAGCCTGGTAAAAAAACGATGAAGCAAATTGCCGAACAGTTTGATATCAGTGAAATGCAGCTTTACCGCATTAAAAGCGGAGAAAACTGGGCACATGTAACACTGGATTAAAGCCTGGTTAGCCAGGAATGATCATATATGATGTTGTCTGAACAATGGCCATACCCCGTGTATGGCCATTGTTATTTCTGAACATCCTACAGCACCCCCCTGCTCATATCTGCCAGCATCCGGCGGTAATGTGCACTATCTTTCAATACTGGCTCGTGGCCCAGGATAATCACCTGTTTTCGTGCACGCGACAACGTTACCAGCAGCTTTCGGTCTACTTCTATTTGCTCCTCCTCCCAGTTAAACTGCCCCAGGCATTGCAGCGTTTGTACCTGCGCCGCATGATATACCGCCAGCGAAACAATAATAATATCGTTTTCCGATCCCTGGAAACGCTCTACGGTATCTATATTGATGTCCTGCAGGACATCATC
The DNA here is from genome assembly GCF_012641265.1 of Chitinophaga eiseniae. GTDB lineage: Bacteria > Bacteroidota > Bacteroidia > Chitinophagales > Chitinophagaceae > Chitinophaga > Chitinophaga eiseniae_A. The sequence goes on from NZ_JABAHZ010000002.1 coordinate 653,836, forward strand.
GTTGGCTATCAGCTCCCTGATAAGGCTGATCTGTGTGCGCCAGGGAGTTACCACTCCCACGGTATCTTTACTAAAGCCAGTCCCATAACGGGCTTTCAGGTGCTGTAGCAAAGAGGCCACCCAGTGAGCTTCTGTTTTGTTCATCTTGGAAGTAGCCTCATAGGGGCTGGGAATAAATATTTTTCTCCCGAGAGATAATACCCGCTCCCAGCCTATGTTTTCATAGGCGGACGAGGGATCGAAAGCCGCCTGTTGCTCAGCCCTTCCCGACGACAGCTGGCCGGCATAGTAGTGATTTACCAATGCCGCAATGCTGTCGTGCATCCTGAAATGGGTGTTGAGCATGCCCCAGGCATGCCGCCAATGGTTGGTTTTACAACGCAGTATCAGGCGCTCAAAGATAGACGTACGCAGGTCGCGTATACCCAGGTCCAGCAGGCAGGGAGCTTTCACCTGACAGAAGTGCTCTTCCTGCGCTACCACAGGGGGCAGCTGATTCTGGTCTCCTATCAGGATAAATTTCCGGAAAGGCATTAATAACCCAAGGAGCTGGGGTTCCGTTAGCTGGGAGGCTTCATCTACCATCAGGGTATCGGTAGGAATCCCCATCATCACCAGCTGTTCTAGCCTGGTGGCCATAGTAGCCACCGTAGCTACAAATACCCGGTGCCCGGTAATATAACGGCGGGCTTCATCCAAAGAGCCTTCCAGGCAGTATTGTTTCAGGGTAAGTGCCGCCTCTGAACTGCGGCCACCCATGCGTAAATGGCCAATTCCTTTAGCCCTGAGCTTATGGCAGATTTCCTCTACCGCCTTGTTGGTAAAGGCTACAATAATTACGTAGGTGTCCTGCTTAACCATTTCGCCCACAATGGTCGTGAGCAGTGAGGAGGTTTTACCTGTGCCGGGAGGCCCCTGCAGCAGGTAATAGTCCTGCGCTTCCAGTGCCTGTTTTACAATCTGTTCCTGGTTTGCATTGAACATTGCCGGGGTATTGTGTTGTAAGGGGTACCAGCGCGGTGTACCCAGGCCCAGCAGCATGTTGGCGCGCTCCCGGTACAAGGGGGAAATCATGTAAAACAGGGATGCGGTGGCCGTCCAATAATTTGATTCGTAGATGTCGTGCTCAATAATCCATTCATCAAATTGCCGGAAGAAGTCGAGTGTCATTTGCCGGTTATTCAGCGAAAAGGCCAGCTGGTCTTTGCCCAGCTCTTCTATCCTGCCCTTTAGCAACTGCTGCTGCATGGGCTGGAGCTCAGTGCTGGTGCGGGGATAGATAATGGCGGTATCGCCCTTTCTGAAATTGTGGCTAACGGGAACGACTATGTCAAACAGCACGGAACTGTTTACCGTGTCAAATTCCCGGAACCGCAGTCCCGGGATGATATTGAAGCGGGATAATTTATCTTTTTCCGGTTGCAGCCATAGTGCGGCAAAGCCGTCGGCATCATCTTCCCGGTTAATTTCGGAAAACATACCACATTTGGCTTGCAGGTATTCCCTAAGCATAAAGGCGAGGAACTCGTGGTAATAGGCTTTATGCACCGGCGGCGCTGTTTGCCAGGCCTGTTCAAAGGCGGTGAAATGTGCGGCGCTGAACGAGGGTAGCCCAATAGCGGCGGCAGTATTAATGGACGACAATATTTCTGCCTCGCCTCCGGCCAGGCGGAGTAACATGGCCACCACTTCATTACGGAGTTGTAACAGGTCGTTTTCCGTAAGATGGGTACTGGTTACATTTCGCAGCGGAGTGGTGGCGGCAGCCGAATACAGGATGGCTGAACTGCCTTTGCGATGCCGCCCAAAAGTAGATTTCAGCAACAGGTTATACCCTACTACCTGCATTTCATGGTTTTTCCAGGTGTGATAGTCCGGACACTTGCCGCTTTTTAGCTCAAATATTTCTTTCCGGTATTCGTCGTGATCGTCTTCGGCCATCAGGTCGAGGCGCCCTTGCAGTCCGTATTGAGCGGAAAAAAAGGTAGGCTCTATCCGGACGGGCTGCTCCTGTAGTTCTTTTACGGTATCATGCAGATTACCCCAGTGTTGTTGCCGGATATCACGAAACATATCATTGATCTTTTCACGGCCGTAGGCGGCAGCTTGCAGTACATTTTCGGCGACGGCTTCTACAAAGGAGGTTTTAAAGTCGATATCCTTGTTACGCAGCATCTCATCCAGCAGGGCATTCACGAGATTTCCTTTGAAAGCGGCGGGACTGGATTGTTGCGGGGTGAGTTTTTTCACCAGGTAGAGCAGCCGGTTGGCGCCTTTATGGGTAAAGCATTCCGCGAGGTCGCTGATATCTATCAACAGGTTGGGTTCGAGGACTACCTGGCTTTCGGCGGTGGTAGCGTATTCGTGCCCGGAAGTGCCCTGGCGGCAGTGGAGTACGTTGATGGTATCATAGGGGCGTAGCAGCTCCTGCAGGGAGGTGATGGTAGCCGGTTCGAGGTGTTCGAGCAGCAGCTGGAAGTCGCCTTGTTCATCGTTTTTTGCAGAGAGCAGCAGGGTATACTTTCCCTGGGCTGTGGTGGTGAGCGATCCCACCGTCGTGACCATACACTTCACCAGGGCGAGGCTGCCGGCACGGTATTGCCAGGCCAGCGATAGCTTATGTACGCCGGCGGAAGCATAAATGGCGATGAGATCATCAGGAGGCTGCACCTGGTAGCACCAGGCCACCGATTCGGTGAGGGCCTTGATGCAAAGCACATGTTCTGCCTCCTGCAGGGGGAACATGCCCCGTGTAGCCTTGTTAGTTAGTATGCGCAGGGCAGTCAGCTGCTGATGGATATCCGGGGGAACCACCTGCCGGTCGAAGAAGAACTGCATGCGGGCAAACAGGTTACCGAAAGTGCGGGTTTCTTTCCGGGTTAACTCCCGGAAGAGGATTTCCAGGATCTGTTTGTAATGACGGACTTTATCTTCCGTATTTTGAATGCTATGTACTTCCTTTATCCTGGCGTAAAACGCGGCTGCTGTTTGTAATGCCTGCATATCTGCAAGTTAAGGAATTCGTTGCCGTTTGCATGGATGCGGCTTTTGTTATACCTTTCTCAGGATTTATAGTGTAAACATTTTTTTATGTCAGCCAAGAAAATAGCCATTATAGGTGGAGGAAACCTGGGATCGGCCATTGCCCAGGGATTGCTGAAGAGCGGTTTTTCGAAGGCCGCAGATATTACGGTTACCAAGCGTAACACCAGTACGCTGGCAGCCTTAAAGGATGCAGGAGTACGGATAGAAACCGACAATGATATAGCGATCCGCGAAGCGGAAGTAATTGTAGTGGCGTTGAAACCCTACAATGTGCGGGAGGTGTTACAGGAATTTAAAGCGTCCTTTGACCCGTCCCGCCATATATTAATCAGTGTGGTTACCGGTGTTAGTATAGATGACCTGGAACATGTATTACCAGGGATGCCGGTGGTAAGGGCTATGCCTAATACCGCTATTGCCATCCAGGAATCTATTACCTGTATTGCCCACAAGCATGCTACGGAAGAGCAGATGCGCTATGTAAAGACGATGTTCGACCAGTTGGGGGCTTCTGTGAGTATTGATGAAAAGCTGATGGACGCCGCTACCGTATTGGGAGCCTGTGGTATTGCCTATGCGCTGCGTTATATCCGCGCCAATATCCAGGGAGGTATCGAAATTGGTTTTGATGCACGTACGGCCAGCCTGATAGCAGCGCAAACCGTGAAAGGGGCAGCAGAGTTACTGATCCGGGAGAACCGTCATCCGGAGGAAGAAATTGATAAGGTAACAACCCCCAAAGGATGTACCATTGCTGGGCTCAATGAAATGGAGCACCAGGGATTCAGTTCTTCCCTGATCAAGGGGATAACCGCTTCGTATAATAAAATTGTAAGGGACTAATCGTCTTTTCGCGGGTATTCAAAGAAGAGGAACTTTTTCTTGGCCATGTCAAAGTCTTTCCAGCTTTGGGTATCAGCCTGTATGCCAAAAATGCCCGTAGTTGGTACATTATCTATCCTGATTTCTTCTGTCAGGTAATTGGCAAAATCGGTAATACCGGGGTTATGGGCAAAAATGGCTACGGCGCCGAAGTCATCATCAATTTTGGTGATTACTTTGAGGAAAGTGGCTGCATAACAGAGGTAAAGTTCTTCTTCCAATAAAATAGCCTGTTTGGGATATTTCCATTCACTGGCCATCATTTTGGCGGTCGTTCGGGCCCTCTTGGCAGGGCTGGAAATGATCAGTTCCGGTACCATTCCCCGGGAAACCAGTCGCTGCGCCATTTCCGGGGCATTTTGTTTGCCCCGTTTGTTGAGCGGCCGGTCAAAATCATCCATGTCCGGATCGTTCCAGCTGGATTTAGCATGACGTATGAGCAGTAATGTTTTCATGGGCTGAAAACCAATAGTTAACTGAGACGAAAATACAGATTTTACAGGAAGTTAACTTCTTAGAATTATACTGTCAGCCACCATGGCGTTATTTAAGATAAAATTAACATGGGAAGAAAAGATTATTTGAAAGAGCCCAAGGCTTAAAGCATAAAGTAAAAAGCTATTGTGAAGAATGACCAACGCGATTTTTAAATATCTGCTAAGATCATTCTTCACAATAGCTTTTTACTTTATGCTTTAAGCCTTGGGCTTGACTAGTATCCTCTTTCGTTTTTACCTTCCATATAGTTCATGAAGGCTTTATTTACTACGCGATTGCCGCCCGGAGTGGGATAATTACCGGTAAAATACCAGTCGCCCAGGTTATTGGGGCAGGCAGCGTGTAAACTTTCGATAGATTGATAAATAACTTCCACTTCGGCACCAATACCTTTCGGTGTGAGGATTTCTGCAATTTTTGCTGAAATCTGCTCTGGAGTAAAGGGTTTATAAACATTCTTTACCACGTTTTGGGCATGGAGGGTGTTGGTACGTGCCAGTTCTTTACAGAGGCCGTAGGCTTCCTGCAGGATATGTTCCTTGCCATGATCTTTCAGGAGGGCAATTGCGGCCTGGAAAGCTACGAAATCGCCCATTTTGCTCATATCGATACCGTAGCAATCGGGGTAACGGATCTGCGGAGCAGAGGAAACCACGATGATCTTTTTAGGGCCTAAGCGGTCCAGCATCTTGATGATACTTTCCTTGAGGGTGGTACCACGAACAATAGAGTCGTCAATAACCACGAGGGTATCGATACCGGGTCTTACCTTACCGTAGGTGATGTCGTACACGTGTTGTACCATTTCATTACGGCTGGAATCTTCGGTGATGAAGGTTCTCATTTTCACATCCTTGGTCGCTATTTTATCGATACGGATGCGGCGATTGACCATTTCGCTGAGTTTTTCCTCATCATAATCATTTCCCCAGGAAAGGATACGTTCTACCTTTATCTTATTCAGATAGGCTTCCAATCCTTTCACCAGGCCATAGAAGGCTACTTCGGCGGTATTGGGGATAAAGGAGAAGATGGTATTACGGAGGTCATTATCGATGGCCTTCAAAACGGTGCCGGATAAGTGACGGCCGAGATCTGTACGTTCCCGGTATATTTTTTCATCGTTCCCGCGGGAGAAGTAAATCCTTTCGAAGCTGCAGGCTTTACGTTCTTTGGGTTCGAGGATCTGTTCAATGGAATAGTCGCCGTTGTTTTTAACGATGAGGGCATTTCCCGGCATCAGTTCCAGTACTTCATTTTCGCCAACATTGAAGGTAGTGCGGATCGCTGCTCTTTCGGAGGCGGCTACAATTACGTCGTCGTTGATGTAGTAATAAGAAGGGCGGATACCATGGGGATCGCGGATCACGAAGGCATCGCCGGAGCCGATAAGGCCACAGGTGTGATAACCGCCATCGAACATGGAAAAGGCCTGTTGAAGTATCTTTTTAACGTCGAGTTCTTTTGTGCCGTCGCTGTCTTCTTTCGCCAGGAAATGGTGTACTACTTCCAGCATGGCGGCGAGGTCACTGTTTTTATGCACGTCACCAGGCTCAGCCTTGGAAAATGCAAACAGTTCGTCGGTGTTGATCAGGTTAAAGTTGCCCGCCATGGTCAGGTTACGGGCGGGGATGGTATTGTAGCGAACGAAAGGATGGCAGAGTTCCACGTTGTTCTTACCCTGGGTAGCATAGCGGATATGTCCCATCATCAGTTCTCCGAGGAAGCGTACATGTCCTTTCATCAGGCCGGGGTATTTGGTGATTTCCGGCTGATATTTTTCTATTTCCTGTATCTCATCGCGTATTTTGGCAAACACATCGCCTATGGCCTGCGGCGCCGCGCTACGGATGCGATGCATAAAAGGTACACCGGGTTCGGTGTTCAGTTTTACGGTAGCCACCCCAGCGCCATCCTGGCCTCTGTTGTGTTGTTTTTCCATGAGCAGGTACAGTTTGTTCAGCCCATAAAAAACGCTCCCATATTTTTGTTGGTAGTAGGAAAACGGTTTTCTTAATCTTATAAATGCCAGACCGCATTCATGTTTGATCGCATCACTCATGGCAGAAAATTGAAGTCGCAAAGGTACGCCAAAAAAGGAGAAAACCAGAAAGCTATAAGGATTTAGCCATTGGGCTAAAATCAGAAAGCGGAGATAAAAGTTTTTCGCTTTTATCTCCGCTTTACTAATTGCTCATAGCCAGGGGCTAAAGCAGCTTTTATTGTTTGGCCAGTGACGACATCCACTGGCTGATTCGATTACAGTTTTTGTACTCATCGTCAACGTGTACATAGAACGTTGGGATCTTTTCCGTGAGCCATTTGTTGATAGCTTCGGCGCGTTTGATATCGAGGGTCCGTTGCTGGATACGGGAATAGTCATCAGTCAGATTTTCCCGGTGTGGTTGCGTACGGGTTTTCAGGTATACGATACGAACGGAGGTACGGCCATTTTCATCGGTAAACTGCACTGGTGCTGATATTTGTCCTGGTTTCAGGGTATCGAGCATCATCACGATATTTTTTTCGCTTGGATCGTCGAGTTGGTCAATAGTGATAAGGGTGCTACCATCGCCGGTTTTGGACTGGAGCATACCACCATCGAATTTCGCGGAAGGAGCATCGCTGTACTTTGCTACGGCTTCGGAGAAGGTGTATTTATTGGCCAGGATACCGCTACGGATCGAGTCCAGCTTAGCGATATTGGCAGCCAGGTCGGATTTGGTAACCGCGGCGCGCAATACTATATGTTGTACGGTTACGTTGTCGCCGGAGCGTTTCACCATCTGGATAAGGTGATATCCAAACTGGGTTTTCACCGGGGAGGAAATTTCACCTTCTTTCAAACGGAAGGAAGCGGCCACGAACTCAGGATCATAGGTGGTTTTATCGTTACGGTTTAATACGTAAATACCTTTGTTATCCTTTACACCTGGATCTTCAGAGTACAAGAGGGCGAGGGAGCCGAAGTCGGACTCTTTATTCAGTACCCGTTTTTTGAATTCGAGGAGGCGGTCAATGGCGTATTGGTCCATTTCGCGGGTAGCTTTGGGCTGCAGCACAAGGGTACCGATTTCCATTTCAGACTCGTAGAACTTGAGACTATCTTTCGGGATGGCGTCGAAGAAGCGTTTTACTTCTGACGGCGTTACTTTTACCGGTTCAATGATTTTATTACGCATGGCCTGGGCCAGCAATCCTTCTTTAATAGGCGTGCGGAAGCGCTCGCGCAGCTGGTAGATGGAGTAGCCGGTAATTTCTTTCATTTTTTCCTTGCTACCGTACATCGATTCAAAGTAACGGATACGGTTTTCCATTTGTGCTTCCACGTCGCCATCACTTACGGGCAAGCTATCTCTTTCCGCCTGTAGCACCATTACTTTCTGGGAAATCAGCATTTCCAGGGTTTTGCAGGCAGCATCGGGCTTCAGGCTTCCATCAGGGGAATTGTGTTGCTGATCGGCGAGAGCGCCGTCCATATCGGATTTGAGGATGATCTTATCCCCTACTACACCGATAATCTTATCTGCCACAAGTTTTTGCTGGGCCGTAGATGCTTGCCATAGCAGTAAAGCACCTGCGGATAATGCTAAAAGTTTCTTCATACAAAAACGGTAAAAATCAAAAATAACCATTTAAAGGTCAGTAGCATAGGGAATGTCGACGGATTTAACAAAAGTTTAGATGAATCCCTGGTGGGGATAGAAACGGCAAAGGCGCCAAGGATATTATGAGATAATTTAATCCTTAACGCCTTTGTGTTTTTTGTGAGATATTATTAGAGAGTTCTCTTTACTTCTACTTCTTCGAAACCTTCGATGTTGTCGTTAGGTCTGAGGTCGCTATAGCCACGAACGCTCAATCCGCACTCCATGTTGGCAGCTACTTCCTTCACGTCGTCTTTATAACGTTTCAGGGAGCCGAGTTCGCCGGTAAATACCACGATACCATCGCGTACCACGTTGATACGGGTGTTCCTGGTCAACTTGCCATCGACCACGAAGCAACCAGCCACTGTAACCTTTTCGAATTTGTAGGTTTCGCGCACCTGGACGTTGCACACCACTTTCTTTTCGATTTTTGGTTCCAGCATTCCTTCCATGGCGCTCTTGATTTCGTCGATTGCGTCATAGATGATGGAGTAGTTACGGATTTCGATGTTTTCTTTCTCTGCCAGTTTAGCTGCCTGAGAAGAAGGACGTACCTGGAATCCGAGGATGATGGCATCAGAAGCGGTAGCCAGCAATACATCGGATTCGGTGATCTGACCTACTGCTTTGTGAACGATACTGATAACGATTTCTTCGGTAGACAGTTTCTGGAGGGAGTCGCTCAACGCTTCTACGGAACCATCAAAGTCGGCTTTGATGATGAGGTTCAGCTGTTTGAAGTTACCCAGTGCCAGACGGCGACCGATTTCATCCAGGGTGATATGTTTCTTGGTACGGATACCTTGTTCACGAACGATCTGGGCTCTGCGGTTGGCCACTTCTTTAGCTTCGGATTCGTCGGTATACATCTTGAATTTCTCACCAGCCTGAGGGGCGCCGTTTAAGCCGAGCACCTGTACTGGCATAGAAGGACCTGCTTCATCCATTTTCTGGCCACGTTCGTTGAACATAGCTTTGATTTTACCGAAGAAGGAGCCGGATACGATGGTATCGCCCTGACGGAGGGTACCATTTTGTACCAGCAGGGAGGCCACATAACCGCGACCTTTGTCGAGTGTAGCTTCCACGATACTACCGGAGCCTTCACGGTCTGGATTGGCTTTCAATTCCAGCAGTTCTGCTTCCAGCAATATTTTTTCGAGGAGCACATCGATATTCAAGCCGCTTTTGGCGGATATTTCCTGGCTTTGGTATTTACCACCCCAGTCTTCTACCAGGAGGTTCATGCCGGCCAGTTGTTCTTTAATTTTCTCTGGGTTGGAACCTTCTTTATCCACTTTGTTGATAGCGAATACCATTGGCAGGCCAGCCGCTTGTGAGTGGGAGATCGCTTCACGGGTTTGAGGCATGATAGCGTCATCTGCTGCGATTACGATAACAGCGATATCTGCTGCTTTAGCACCACGGGCACGCATCGCGGTAAACGCTTCGTGACCGGGGGTATCCAGGAAAGTAATTTTCTTACCACTGGCGGTAGTTACCTGGTAAGCACCAATGTGCTGGGTAATACCACCGGCTTCACCGGCTACCACATTCGCGTTACGGATGTAATCGAGGAGGGAGGTTTTACCATGGTCAACGTGACCCATGATGGTAACGATTGGTGCGCGAGGCAGCAGATCTGCGGGATCATCTACTTCGTCTTCTTCATCGTTTTCCTCTGCATCTTCCAGACCAATGAATTCCACTTCATATCCGAATTCGCCGGCAACCAATTCTATTACTTCCGCGTCGAGGCGTTGGTTGATAGATACCATGATGCCGAGGCCCATACATTTCGAGATTACTTCGGCGAAGCTTACATCCATCAGGTTCGCCAGTTCGGAAACGGAAACGAACTCAGTTACCTGGAGTTTGTTGTCTGTGCCTCCTTCTTTCTCCTTGAGGTTAGCTCTTTCTTCGCGTTTTTCTCTACGATGTTTTGCCTTCACGTTCTTACCGCGGCCAACGCTGAGTTTGGCCATGGTTTCCTTGATCTTATTCTGGATCTCGTTCTTATCAATTTCTTTTTCTTCAGTAGTGCGTTTGTCGTCACCACGGTGTTGGCCGGGTCTGTTGAAGTTGCCGCCTTGTCCTGGCCGGTTGAAATTACCGCCCTGACCTGGTCTGTTGCCACCACCCTGGTGTCCGCCCTGACCGGAGCGGTTATATCCGCCACCTTGTCCGGGAGGTCTGTTACCGCCGCCTTGTCCGCCTTGACCAGTGGGTCTGTTATAACCACCTTGTCCGCCCTGGCCTTGACCAGCAGGTCTGTTGTAGCCGCCGCCGGTTCCGGTGTTACCACCGCCTGGACGGTTGCGGTTATCGCCTTGTGGGCGGTTGCCACCCTGGTGTCCACCGCGGTTATCCCCATGGTGAGGGCGATTGCCGCCTTGTCCGCCATGTTGATGAGGACGGTGTTCGCCTGGGGCGCCGCCTTCTTTGCGGTCACCTTCTTTAAAGTCTTTAGGCTGAACGGGTTCAGGTTTCTTTTCTACGATGATACGCTTGCGTTTGCGTTTCTCGTCCCTGTTAAAGTTGTTTTTATTGTTATCGCGTCTGTCAGACTGAACTGGCAGTTCGATTTTACCGATTACTTTCGGGCCGGTTAATTTTTCGGCCTGGATGTTTTCGATGACTGCGGGGCCAGCATCTTCCTGGGCCTGCGGGGCGACAGGAGGAGGTGTTGGTATATTTTCGGCAGTATTATCGGGTTTGCGATTTTCCGATTTTACGACTTGCTTAACAGGAATGTGCGCCGGTTCTTTGGCTGCAGCCGGTTTAGCCTCTTGTAATACTTCTTCCACTTTATTAACTACAGGTTTATCTTCAACCGGTGCGGCTTTTTCCGTTTTTTCTGTCGTATCGGTCTTATCTGTTTTCGCTACTTTATCAGCCGGAGTAGTGGTTTCGCCTTTAGGGGCTTGTTCCGTTTTTTCGGCTTTCTCAACTGGTTTTTCAGTTGGTGCAGCAGTTGCAACTGGCGCAGGAGTTGGTTTTGGTTCCGGCTGTTTTTCTGCAACTGGCGCAGGAGCTACCGGTTTTTCTTCTTTCACCGGAGGTTTCACTGCTTCAGGTGTAGCGGCTGGAGCCTCGTCCTGTTCAGGTTTTTTGGCAACTGGTTTTTTGCGGTTTAAGGCATCCAGGTCGATGGTTGTAATTACTTTAGGGCCGTTAATTTTCGGCGTTTCTGCTTTTACAACTTCTGGTTCTGCCGGAGGTGGCGTTACCGGGGCTTTAGGAACTTCCGCAACAGGGGGAGCTGTAACAGCGGTTGGTTCTGGCTTAGGTTCAGCTTTTTCCTTTGCGGGAGGCGGAGGTGTTACCGGGGTAACATTCGCCTGTGGTGTTGGTTCCGGTTTAGGGGTTTCCTTTACTGGTTCCGGTTGAGATGTTGGTTTAGCTTCCTGTTTGGGAGCTTCTGCTACCGGGGCAGCAGTTGTTTCCTCATCTTTTTCTTTAGTGGTATTCTTTTTAGCCGCCGCTTCCGCTTCCTCCTTCTCTTTCTTCTTCATCGTTTCTAACACGCTTCCTTTGGGCAGGGCTATCTGGTCGCTTTTGCGCTTGTTAGCCTTGTCCTGCTGGAATTCCGACTGCAGTGCTGCGTACATAACAGCCGTAAGGCGGGCATTGGGAGAACCAAAGCCACCCATGTCGAAGCCTTTATTGCCAAGGAAATCGATGAGGGTTTCCTTACCAATATTAAACTCTTTGGCTGCAGCCAGCAATCGTGGTGTGTTGTTTGTTGTTTCAGGCATATCGTATTTCGGGCCTCCCCTGTTTCCCGTTTCTTCAAAACGGGATGTTTTTTTACGTTTAAACAATAACTCGAAAAAATCAATTCCCTTTCTAATAAGGCCTTTACCTGGGAAGGGTTGTGGCTCGGCTTTATTCTTTGTCAAACTCTTCCTGTAATATTCTTCTTACATCCTGCACTGTCTCTTCTTCCAGATCAGACCGGCGAACCAGTTCTTCGACTGTCAGCTCTAATACGCTGCGGGCAGTGTCACAACCTATTCGCTTCAGTTCATCTATTATCCATTCTTCGATTTCATCCGAGAATTCTTCCAGATCGATATCAAATTCAGACTGTTCCTGTGCTTCATCACGGAATACATCAATCTCATAACCAGTCAGTTCGCATGCCAGCTTAATGTTTACGCCTTTTTTACCGATGGCCAGTGATACCTGGTCAGGGTTAAGGTAAACGGAAGCATATTTATTTTCGTTATCTACTTCCATGCGGCTGATTCTGGCGGGAGTCAGGGAACGCTGGATTAACAACTGAATGTTAGTCGTATAGTTGATGATATCAATATTTTCATTTCTCAGTTCGCGTACGATACCGTGTATGCGGCTACCTTTCATACCTACGCAGGCGCCTACCGGGTCGATACGGTCATCGTAGGATTCTACGGCAACTTTGGCTCTTTCGCCAGGTTCGCGAACAATTTTCTTGATAACAATAAGCCCGTCAAAGATCTCAGGCACCTCAATTTCCAGCAATTTAGCCAGGAAGGATGGATGTGTGCGGGAAAGAATGATGAGTGGCGCGTTGTTCTTCATTTCTACTTTCTTCACCACCGCTCTTACGTTCTCTCCTTTCTTGAAATAATCTGTGGGGATTTGTTCAGATTTAGGCAAAATTAACTCATTCCCTTCATCATCAAGCAATAAAACTTCTTTTTTCCAAACCTGGTATACTTCCCCGTTCACAATTTCGCCTGCTTTATCGGCGTATTTCTTCACCAGGATGTTCTTTTTCAAATCGCCGATACGGGCGGATAAAGTCTGCTTAGCAGCCAGGATGGCCCGGCGACCGAAGTCCATGATCTCTACCTCTTCATATAAATCTTCACCTACCTGGTAATCCGGTTCTACGAGAATAGCTTCGGAATAGGCGATTTGTGCGTTATCATCTTCTACTTCCCCATCATTAACGATGGTTCGACGGCGTAATATTTCAAGGTCACCTTTTTCGGTATTTACAATCACGTCAAAATTCTCATCTGAGCCATATTTTTTCCGCAGCAATGTTTTGAACACATCTTCGAGGACCTTCATCAATGTAGGACGGTCAATGTTTTCCGCCTCCTTGAACTCGGTAAATGACTCAATCAAGTTAATACTAGCCATGTTTAGTTGTTATATTTTAAAACACGATGCACACCTTTGTGTGCTTTATTTCATTAAGTTTTAAATCTGTTGATTTCTTTTCTTTCTTTTTGCCTACCAGCTCTTCAATGTTGACAGCATCTTCTGTTACCGCCAGCAGGGTACCTTCCTTTACGGAACCATCGAGGAGGGTAACTTCCACCTTACGGCCAATATTTTTAAGGTATTGTCTGTGCAGTTTGAGCGGTTCATCCAGGCCCGGAGACGATACTTCCAGAGAGAAATCGTTGTTAGGGAACAGTTCAGCCGCTTCCAGCAAGGGATATAACTGACGGTTGAATGAAACCAGCGTAGCCACCGGTACACCTTTGTCGCCGTCCAGAAAGAGCTTTATATTGTTAGTGGGCTTAATCCTGATGTCTACCAAAAAATTGTCGGGATCATTAACCAGCAGTCCTTCTGCTATTTCCCGGATCGTTTTTATCACGTGTTCGTTTGCCATACAAAAAGCGCGAAGGGGACAATATCTCGTCCCCTTCGTTTGAATCATTTTTCCTCACACAAAATTATGATTTTATTTTGATTGAAAAACTATTTCTTTAACTTGTATGTAAATATTTGCATGAGACGCGCTGCCATCATTCATATGTGTTTTTAAAATATCTGACGTGCGAACCACTTTCTGGCAAAAAATTAACATAGAGTTGATCGCGTGGCCACTGGGTCTGATCCTGTTATATATGATGAAACCCGACCCAAAGTCAGAGAGCCTATGTTTGTTAAAGCGGGCAGGCATTCCCTTCTGTCCCGGTTGTGGCCTGGGTCATGGCATCCATTATTTCCTACACGGTCAATGGGATACTGCTATCCGGCATCACTGGCTATCGCCGCTGGTAGTAGCAGTACTATTATATAGAATCATACAATTAGCCCGATTACAATATACAGACCTTAAACAATTATAAACCTACCGCTATGAGCGATTTTTCATTTGCCATGCTTCCGGGAATAGAAACCGAAGAGATGTTATGGCTCCAGGAACTTACCAAAGGTTACTCATCAGAGAATAAACAACGTTTCCTGGCTGTTTACCAAAGCCGGCGTAAAGACCCGCAAACGATCCTGATCTGCAGCCTGATCGGATTCCTGGGCCCTGCAGGCATACAACGCTTTTTGCTTAACCAGATCGCCATGGGGATCATTTACCTGATCACCCTGGGCTTTTGCTTCATCGGCACCATCATCGATGCTGTCAACTACCGTAAAATGACCTGGGAATTCAACAAAAAAGAAGCCCTGGCATCCGCCGCATTACTGGGCATCTAGCCAGCATGGAAAGTTAAAAAAAACTTAAAATGAGGTGATTTTCAAGGCCGCGGAAAGTATATTCCGCTAACTTCGCATCATTATGTTGAAATTTTTCTTTTCCATATTTATTGCCTGGCTGCTGTATAAACTGGTATTTGACCTGCTCATACCAGGGTATAAAGTAACCAAACAGGTGCGCAGACAAATGAGTGATATGCAGGAACATATGCGTCAGCAGTATGAAAGCCAGCAAGCTGGCTCCCAGCAGTCATCCGCCCCTAATCCTCCCCCACCGAAGAAAGTGGATAAAGGAGATTACATCGATTTTGAAGAAGTAAAATAAAAAAAGGCCGGTGACTCACCGGCCTTTTTTATACCGCACTCTTAGGGCGGAAAATGTCCATGATCGTTTTAGGCGACTGTAAATGAATGGTCTGCAACCCCACTGCCTTCGCTCCTTCGATGTTAGGCAACGTATCGTCAATAAATAAAGTCTCTTCTGCCACCAGCCCGTTCTCATCCAGCACCACCTGGTAACATTCCTTATCCGGCTTACGATAGCCCATGACATGGGAGTAATAAGCCCGGTCGAAGAAACCTCCCAGCGATGGAATGCCCCTGCTCTCCTGTAAGATCCGGTTGAACGCATCCAGGTGAATGGCATTGGTGTTACTCAGTAAATAAAGGTTATAATGCTGCCGTAACTGCTGCAGGAGCTGTAGCCGCTGCAGCGGGAAGTCGAGCAGCATAGCATTCCACGCTGCAACGATCTGCTCGTCGGTTACCGTTGCCGGCACATGCTGGTGCATTTCCGCCAGGAATTCTTCTGTAGTCACATGCCCCGTTTCCAGGGAATTGAATAAATCAGAACCATGAAATTGTGAATAAAGAGAATTAAAATCCTTTACTCCCAACGCCTCAAAAGCCGTCCTGGTAAGCTGATAATTGATATTCAGGATAACACCTCCCAGGTCGAAAATGATATTTTTAATGCCTTGCATATGATCAGAAATAGGGCTCAAATGTATTAAAGTATAGGCGTAAGCGTTGGAAGAAAAAAATAATTTAGGATTTTTCAATAAAATAATTACTTTTGCCGTCCCTTGAAAAAGGGAATTCGTTCTTCGGAACAGGTCCTATAGCTCAGTTGGTTAGAGCACCTGACTCATAATCAGGGGGTCCCAGGATCATGCCCTGGTGGGACCACGCAATAGAAAAGGCTTTCAGCGGATTGGCGCGGAAAGCCTTTTCTTATTTGATACATGTTTTGATACAAACAACATTGCTCACAAAAACAGGAGAATATTTTTGTATCTTCATCTGTAAATGATTGTATAACCTATACCCTATTTATTTATGAAATCGGTATTTGTAGCCCTTCTCTCCTTATTTGCCTGTATTACTGCAACCGCCCAAAATGCCCTACCGGCCGCCAATGGCTATGTAGGCATAGGTACCGCTACTCCGACGAGCCGGCTTCACGTATTGGATAATGGTCGAAATTATTATGTAGATAGGGGAATTCCAGGAATGTCGGATGATAATGTCACTGAAAACTATATCTTATTACATGTTATCTATACAGGCACTATTTTACCTGCCGATAATTATGTAATGGGGCGATTTACTGCAATACGTGGTAGTTCTGTTAGCTCCAACCGGAAATGGATAGTTGATGTAAATACGGCTTCTGCCTACATGGGAAATAGAGGAACCTTAATGTCTTTTAGTGATCGGGCTTCACTGGTTACTTTAACATACAACTCTGTAGCATACTTAGCGGTTTCAATTCCGCAAACATCTTCGCTGTTCAATTTTTCTTTTACCGGGTATGCTCAAAACGATTCATTTAAAATAGTGCGGGGGACTGAAGTTACGGGAGTAAGTACTTTTAATGCTACCGAAGAAATTGGGATGCAGGGTGCTGTCGTTATAAAAAATGCAGCTACTCCTAATCGGTTGGTGCTCGCAGGCTCTGATTCTACCTATTCTAACTTAATAGCAATTACTCACGGGGCCCTCATCAATTCGCAAATGTATATAGGAAACACGAATTCTACTTATCAGGTAATTTCTCAACGCAATTCCAATATTATTGAAAGTTATAGGGATCTCCATATTGGAGCTGCGCTTAGTGGTAAAATTATTTTTGAGATTGGCAGAACGGGGACATCAGTTGGATCTTCTATGGTCATTGCTAACAACAAAAATGTTGGAATCGGCGTCGATAACCCGACCTACAAGCTTACGGTGGATGGTACTATTGGGGCAAGACGGGTAAAAGTCACCCAGGAACAGTGGGCCGATTACGTTTTTCATCCCAGCTACAAACTCCCCACATTGGCCACAGTAGCGAAGTTTATTAAGGATAATAACCATCTGCCCGATATTCCATCTGAAAAAGAAGTAAAAGAAAAAGGTATTGACCTGGGAGAAATGAACAAATTATATCTTCAGAAAATAGAGGAGCTGACGCTTTATATTATCGACTTGCAGCGACAGGTGGATGCATTGAAAGCGAATACTGCTAAATTAATGAAAGAAAACAATCAATAAGCCTCCATTCAAATATTGTCCAGTGCTCTACATGAGTGCTGGACAATGCTCCACTAACAGTTAGCGGATGACCGTAATCGTCATCCGCTCCCCTGTCACCAAATAAATAATCTCTTCTATTTTCTTATCCATATCTGCCTTATTTAAAAACGGGTACTTCCTCCGAATTGCCTCAATTACCCCTAGCTCCTTCAGCAGTGATATTTTATCAAAAGGCATGCTGGTTTCTTCCTGGTTAGGTACATTCTTTTTCAATAGCTGTATATACTCCCCATACATAATCCCCTGTGCATACAGGTACAGCTCTATTATCTTTTTCCTTTTGGGTGCAATAACGGGCATACCATGTGCACTGAAGTCGGTGAGCCCTTTTAGGAATACCAATGCAAACTGAGTGTTTAGGCGTCTCCTGTTATCGCAGGATATCTTTCTTTTCAGCATAACCAACATTTCATTTACAGAGGCCAGCATTGTATTGACAGGTGTTTGGCTTTCACCGATTAGTGCCAGTTCCTGGCGTATTTTCTGTTTAAGCTGAGCATCGGCCTGAAGAAACCGGGAGATGATATAGTTGTTGAAGGTAGCGTAGTGTGCAGGACCTGGTTTGATGCTGAAGCTGTAATGCTCTCTTTCGAAGAAGAAAGTCTTTTGTAATGATTCACTGTTCTTTCGCTCTATGCGCAACAAATTTTCAAATTGCTGCAGGTGTTCTTCTGAGAAAAAGGTAAAGAGATTCGTTTCGAAGTCCGGGAGTGTGAACGGTAGGATATTAAAATGGTCATCGTAGAACTTAAGCCTGTCTTCATATTTGTCAATGCTATAGAATTTTAGAAAGAGCTCATTTATTTCGGGTTGTGTATAATTCATTGTGGTATCATTTACATTCCGCTGAGGGGTAGAAAGCGCCGGCATATTGTATACCGGCGCTTCCGGTAAAAGACAGGGCTATTTATTTTTCCCACCAGGCTTTAAAGGTGGTGATTTCCTTCCCTCCCATTTGCTGCACTTCTGCAGCATAATTTTTACTGTTGATTGTTTGTTCGGATGTTGGGTAGAGGAAGCGGGTGGGGATCATGCCGTTATTCATATTGGCGGCATCTCCTGTTTGGAAGGCAGGGTATCCCGTACGGCGGAACTCAATCCATCCTTCAAAGCCGTTGTTGATGTTGGCCAGCCATTTTTGTGTTATAATTTGTTGCATGGCGCTGTTTTGAGAAGAGTTGTCGAGTGGTACGCCGGCATGTGCGAGGTAGTTGGCCGCCGTGGTGGCATTGATGCCAATTTCTGCGAATGCGCCCATTACGCCGTTGTTGTAGTATGTTAATGCAGCGGCATTGCTTCCACTGATATATCCTTTTAGGGCTGCTTCTGCCAGGATGAATTCCTGCTCTGCATAGGTGATCACTCTTGCTTTAATTAAAGCGGGACTGGTGCCTTTGGTAAAGCTGGGATTGAAGTTAGATGCCTGCTTGCTCTGTGCTTCCGTAGCATCTACCACCATAGGCATGCCTCCGTAATTATTAAAATTAAACGGAGCGCCGGCAGGTGCTGTTGCGTTGGTAGTGAAATACGCCGTGATACGGGCAGTATCCTGGGTGGCCTGTAGTTGACTATACAGGGTGCTATTCATGTATTTAACAGCGAAGTCACCGGAGCGCTCCGTCAGGCTCACAAAATTATAGGGCGTTACTGTGGGCAAAGCCAGTGTACCGCTCTGGGAGGAGCTCTGCATCAATGCCCCATCATTAACAATGGCCTGCATTTCTGCAGCCACATTTGCTTTTGCGGCTACTCTCAGCAGGTAACGTAAGCGCAAAGCGTTGATGAACGCCCTCCAGTTACCAGTGTTGGAGCTGTACAATACATCGCCTTCCATTAACCCGGAAGGATTCGCTTTTAACAGGCTATCGGCTCTTCTTAGGCTGGGAATAATACCCTGCCCGGCGTCCATGTATACGGTTTGCTGAGAGTCATATGATGGCGTATACACGCCTGTATTACCTTTCAGGGCCTGTAGAAAGGGGATATCTCCCCATAACTCTGTCAGCTGGGCAAAGGCATAGGAACGCAAAGTGAGAGCGGCCGCCTGCAATAGCGGGTTGTTTTTCGCCTGCGCCAATGTGTATAAAGTATTGGCATCACGGGCCGCTTCATACATGGGAATCCAGTATGGCTCGTTGGTTACAGGCGAATAACGGGTAGGCTGGTCATAGTACGACTGGCTAAAGGTCATATACTGGTTATATCCATTTCCCAAGGTCCATACAATGTTGGCGTTGTTGTAAAATTCCGTAACAATTGTATTGGATAATAAGGTGGTGGCATCTGGCTTCTCTAATGCATTGGGATTGGTGTTTACCTGTTTCAATTCTTTGGAACAAGCGCCCAGTGTAATGCTTATTATAATGATAGCCAGGAAGTAGCTGTTCTTTTTCATGATGAGGAGTTAGGTATTTACATTAAAAATTAAGACCAAGAGAGAAACCCATACTTTTAGTAGATGGTATGCTCAGGAATTCTGTTCCAGGCAGGATCTGCTGTCCGCGAAGGGCCAGGGTTTCCGGATCTACGTCCTTGTTCTTGGTAAATTCGAGGATATTTCTGCCTATCAGAGATACATTCAGCTTGCTGTCGGACGATTTTCCGAAGATGTTTTTGAAGGTATAGCCAATACGCAGCTCTCTCAGTTTGAGATAAGAAGCGTCGTACATGAAAGCTTCGTTGTTGGAAGCATTGTAATATCCATTGTAATAGGTAGCAGCATCTACTTTTACGGTATTAGGTACATATTTTCCGGAAGAAGCATCCATCATCACGCCTTGCCCGATGATACCAGTTTCCCTGCCAGGTAATGTCTCTACCGACATGCCGCCTGCTAATACGCCTAACTCAGTATAGGAGAAGAACTTGCCACCCTGGTGCCAATCCCACAGGAAGCTCATGGTGAAGTTCTTATAGCTCAACTCATTCGACCAGGCCAGTACGAAGTCGGGGTTGTAGTTGCCGAGTAATGAATTTTGGGTGGTGGTAAATTGCGGTACACCGTTTTTATAAACGATATTGCCCTGGGGATCTCTTACAAAGGCATTGCCATACATATTACCCAGGCGTTGTCCTACCTTGGCATCATACTGTATTGCCCTGTAATAGCGGTCGTATTGGGTAACCTGTGCATATACATAGGTGTTGATACCATCCGGCAGCGATACTACCTTTCCCACATTGTGACTGAAATTGAAGTTCATATCCCAGTTGAAGCCGTTGGCAGCATGGGAGCGGAACGGTGTACCGGTCAGCATGATTTCTACTCCTTTGTTATTGATCTTTCCACCATTTACATAAGCATTGGTATAACCGGAAGACACCGGAATAGGTAATTGTACTACCTCGTCTTTGGTATTTGACTGGTAAATCGTTGCATCGAGGCCTATCCTGTTTTTCAGGAACCGTACTTCGATACCAGCTTCTGTAGTGGTGGTAGAAGAAGGTTTCAGGCTGTTATTGGCCAGCACATTGTTGCCGGTAGTTAATGGCGTACCATTAAACGGCGTGTTGGTAATAAACGTGTTGTTGATGGAATAAGGATCTGCATCGCGGCCTACCTGGGCGGCGGATGCCCTCACCTTCAGGAAGGAAATGGCCTGTGGCAGATGCACCATATCTGAAATGATAGCGCTCAGCGACGCTGATGGATAGAAATAAGAGTTGTTACCGGCAGGTAAAGTGCTGGACCGGTCGTTACGGCCGGTTATATTTAAGAAAACCAGGTTTTTATAATCGAAATCGGCAAAGGCATATAAACTGTATACCACTTTGTCGAACTTCTGATACAACGTAGGCAACTGGTTTTGCGCGTTGGAGAAGTTGTACAGGCCCGGAGTAATCAGCGCATTGGCAATATTCCTGGTATAGGTGATATTCTGCATGAAGCGGTTACCTCCCAGCGACGCATTTACGTTAAATAAATGACTGGGTTTTTTATGATAGCTCACCAGGAAGTCGGTATTATTTTCGAAGTAGTTGACATTATCTGTTCTGAAACCACCTGTCGGGAAACGAACGCTGGTAAAGGCTCTGTGCCCTTCCCGATTGTCAGCATAAAAATCGGAACCTGTTCTCAGCATCACATTCCACTGATCGTTAATAGCGTATTTCAGAGAGGCATTGCCCAATACCCTGTTTTTAGTGAAGCTGTTAGTATTGTCGTTGAGTGTTACGTAAGGATTGTCGTGATTATTCCAGTAACGGAACTGATTTTGCTGATCCCTGCCGGTTTGCCACTCTTTTTTCAACGAGTTAATATCAATGTTTATCGGCATACCATACACCCCGAAGAAGGTATACATCACGCTTTCTGAGCCGTAACCGATATTAGGACGGTTACTACTTCCACTGTTGATATAATTAATAAAGAAATCGGTGCTGAGCCTGTCGGTAAAGTGGTGATCGGCACGAAGCGCAATGCCATAACGTTTTAGATCAGTGCCGGGGAGGATACCTTTATTATATAATTGGTCAACCGCAAAATGGTAACTTCCTTTGTCGGTAGTACCGCCGAAACCGATGCTGTTTTGCGTAGTTAAGCCTGTCTGGAGAAATTGTTTAAAGTGATCGGCATGTCCTACCCAGGGAGTGGGTGTTACGGTGAGACCCGGATTAATACCTCTTGCCACTAAATCACCAGCCTGGTAGCCATCTCCTGCGGGACTGTCGAACTGTATTACTTTTACAGAAGGATCGAATTTAAGACCCCAGTTGGGAATATTGTTTTCGCTGGCCCCCGCTCCGTTTACAAAAGAATAGGTGTTAGGTGTACCAGACAGTGGATAAGCATTTACGCCGGCGCCATATTCATTTTGCAGGCGAGGCAATTTTAAAGGTGACTCAAAGGTAGTAGTAGTATTGAAAGTAACACCCATTTTACCTTTTTCTGTATTGCCTTTTTCTGTAGTAAGTACTACGGCGCCGTTGGCGGCACGGGAACCATATAGCGCGGCGGCGGTAGAACCTTTAAGCACGGTCACTTTGGCAATATTATTCGGATTGATTTCAGCAGCGCCGTTTCCCCAGTCCACTTCTGCCCAGGTTCCTTGGCTGGACGAATTTTCGATGGCGTTGTTGAAGAAAGTTTCATTGTTGATAGGTACGCCATCTACCACAAACAGTGGTTGATTCGAGCCGTTGAAGGAGTTTTCTCCCCGGATCACAATACGGGATGTAGATCCTACCCCCGCACCACCATTGGTGATTACCACGCCGGCTACTTTTCCGCCCAGGTTGTTAATCAGGTTGGGGTCCGGCGCTTGTGTAAGCTGTTTGGTGTTAACTGTTTGTACCGCATATCCCAAAGCTTTAGACTGTTTGTTGATGCCAAGCGCAGTAACCACCACTTCATTCAACGCTTTGTTGTCTTTTTGTAATGGGATTGTTAAGGTAAGCTGCGTACCAATAACGATACTGGACGACTTATATCCTATGAAACTAATATTCAGCGTGCTATTGGCCGGGGCATTGATTTTGAAGTTACCTTCTGCATCAGTTACAGCTCCTTTGGCGGAATTTTTTAGAGTGATTACCGCACCTATGATGGGTGATTGATCTTCTGCATCTACTACTTTTCCGGAGATGAGGTCTGCAGTTTGTGCCTGTGTGATAACAGTATTTAACAACGACACCAGGAATAGAGATAATATAAATAGCAAAGAGGAAGGCTTTCGCATAATTCTGATTTGATTGAAACAAAGTGCTGAGACAATAAACTGCCTGCGCATAACGAATGATATCGTTTGCGGCATAAATAAACAGTCATACAAATGAAACTACAGCGCCATAGAATACGCTGTGGAACCCGATGTTAGCAGGAAATCAAATGCGAAGCACGCAGTGCCGTATAAAAAGAGGAGATAAATAATAGGTATAGTGATAGCTGGGAATGATGGCCACAATATCGGTGAGCGATAACCATCTTTTAATGATGCGTAGTAAACCAGCTAAATTTCTTTGAACTTCGGAAGACGATTCACAAACAATGCTATCATGTAATGCAGGGTCATCGGTAGCGCTGGATCTTCTTTTATGCAAACGCACCTGTTCAAACGCTCTTTCCGGGTGTTGCAGATGCTGTACGTTATAGCTATACCATATCGGGGAAAAGAATACCCTAATAAAAAGTAGCGTAATGAGTATGGTAAAACGCGCATACATGATGCAACAAAGCTATAGCATGGCGTGAATGCTTTGTTAATATTCATGTTAACTTATAATGAATTAAACGTTAACGATGTTAACACATTTATTGCTGGAGAGTTACGACTTTTTTATCTGCTCCGGGGGATATTCTTCTGAAGATATCTGTCAGCGCAGAACTATCCCGGCTAACAGTATCCAGGCGTTGATGTTCCCATTTAACATGGTAGTAGTCGAAAGACTCAAACCCTAAGGTGGTACTATCTGCCGGAGTGGCTTCACTCCCTACATAATTTTCAATAATACCCATCCATTCTTTACCTGTGGTACGATACAGGATAGACGATTTGTCGAGGAAATCGCCTGCATCTCCCCAGGTGTTGGCGAGTTCTGTTTCAAAGGTGATCGTGTTGCCCTGTCGGTGATAAACAAATAATTTAATGGAACTGGAGGCGTATTCGTCAGGACAACGGGTAATTAATCCAATAGTGTTATTGTCGAGGTTGAACTTAAAACAAGCGTAATAAGGATCTGATGAGGGGCCAAATTCAGGAGGTAAAAGCGTGAGCAATGTGGTGTCTATCAGTTTCCCGTGGTAAACGGAAGAAGAATCTTCCAGGGTACCTGGAGTAGTCACTAACAGGGTATCTGTTTTTAGATCAGCATAGCAATCCAGTAGCAGCTGAATATCAGCGGATGCGGCGATATGCTTTTTATCGGTTGACAGATGACATGCTCCAAACGCCAGCAGTAACAGTAGGGGTATGCGCTTCATATACCAAATATAAAGAAGACCCCCCGGAAAATCCAGGGGAGCCGTTCTTTTATTACAAATCCACGTTAATGAGTTGATTACCATTCTCAAAAGTGGCCTGTAGCACGGAACAACGCTCTGCAGGGTTAAAAAATCCCTGTGGATCAAAGCGTGAAATAGGTGATAGGAAAGTATATCCATTCGCCTGCAATGCCAGGGGACTACCATTAACGGATATACTTTTTTGCTCATCAAAACCGTGGAGTAAGAGCTGTATATGATGGAATTTAGAGGAATAGCTGCCATTGACTTTGTCCAGCACAATTTTTTTATCAGCCGGGGAGTAAGTAATTGCTCGTTGGTAAAAGACTCCCTTTTCATTATCAAAGCTTTCACCATCATCTTCATAATAAACAAAGGTGTTGGGTTTATTTCCCTTGTAAATATGCAGGAATAACGTGTCCGTAGGCTTCTCAGCTGTCGACTGTATTAACGATTGCATTGGAATGATGCTGCTTTCTTTTACATATACGGGCAGCGTTTTTATGCTCAGCGGCGTAATGACTTCCTGGTGGCCGTTGGTCACTGCATCGGTATACAGGTTATACCATTTCCCTTCAGGAAAGTAAATTTGACCAAATTCTTTGGTGCTCTCAAAAGGAGCAATCATAAAGGCAGGGCCATAGCCGTATTGGTTTTGGTAGCGGGCATCATACACGTTAGCATCGAAGGTATTGGTGAGGGCCAGTGTACGCATCACGGGCATACCTGTGCGGGTAGCCTCATACATGGAGCTATACAGATAAGGTAGCAGCTCGTAGCGAAGATTCACGTAGTTGCGGGTAATTTCCAGTACTTCTTCTCCATAAGCCCAGGGCTCGGAAGATTTGGTATTAACACCGGTATGATTGCGGAAATAAGGAATAAAGGCGCCTATCTGCATCCAGCGGGCATACAGGCTAACAGTAGGATTGCCGGTGAAACCGCCTATATCCATGCCGGAAAAAGCCATGCCGCTTACTCCCAAACTGTTCAGCAGCCGAACGCCGAGCAGCATATGATCTTCTTCTGCCCGGTTGTCGCCCGTCCAGATAGCGCTATAACGCTGAGAGCCGGAATAGGCAGCCCTGGTTAAAAGAAAAGGACGTTTCTTCAATTCCTCCCGGGCGCCTTCGTAACTGGCGCGTACCATTTGCAACCCGTAAATATTATGTGCCTGCTGATGAGTAACAGGATGCCCCTCGTATCCGAAGATCACGTTGTTAGGCATTTTTTGCCCCCAGGTGGCTATTTCGTTCATATCATTCCAAATGCCCCGCACACCATCATGGATATACGATTTTAACTGCCCTTTCCACCAGTCGCGCCCCTTTGGCGTGGTGAAGTCAGGAAAGTGGCACCAGCCGGGCCATACCTGGCCGGTATAGTTTTGCCCATCACTGTATTTTATGAAGATGTTTTCCTTTTTGCCGTTTTCATAAGCGGCATATCCGTCTTCTACTTTGATGCCCGGATCTACGATAACGGTGAGCTTAAAGCCCATATTATCCAGCTGTTTGGTAAGTTGAGCAGGATTGGGAAAACGGGATTTGTTCCAGGTAAAGAGTTTATAGGCATCCATATAGTGGATGTCGAGGGTAATGCCATCTGCGGGAATCTTTTTCTCCCGGAGCGTTTGTGCAATGCGCAGCACTTCCGTATCAGGATAGTAGCTGTACCGGTTTTGCTGGTAGCCCAGGCTCCAGAATGGAGGCATGGGCATACGACCGGTAAGACTTGTATAAGAAGTAATAATATCGGCCATCTGTGGGTGATAGATAAAATAGTAGTTCATCTCCCCATTCCTGGCGCCAAAAGATGAGAAGCGATTGTTGCTGGCGCCGAAGTTAAAGTCGCTTTGAAAAGTATTATCGAAGAAAATGCCGTAATTAAGGTGGTGGTGAATACCGATGTAAAATGGAATGGTAGCGTAAATCGGGTCCTGGTTGGTAGCATAACCGAATTTATCGGAGTTCCAGTTCGTATAGCCTTCACCTTTACGATCCAGATTACCCGTTTTTTCTCCCAGGCCGATAAACCGCTCGCCTTCCTGCATTTTTTTATAGGTGGTTACCTCATCGCCAATCCAGGAGGTAGTAAGGCCTGCCTCATCTTCATTAATTACTTCCCCGGAAGGCGTTAGGAAATGAAGGGCGAAAGGATTCTTATCGATCCGCAGCTGGAGCGAGTCGGTGACAATATTGATAGCATCATTGTTTTGGGTAGTTTGTATACGAGTAGTAACCGGCCTGGCAACTACCGCATAGGAAAAATCGGTCGTCAATGGCCGCTGGTCCATTCTTACCCGGATAATCGCCGGACTGTATACCGTAATTTCGGCATAAGCATTTTCTGCACTTATACTGATTTGCTGGCCGGAGAGATGGACAGTATTTACTTTACCAATCTTCTTTACCTGGTTTTGTGCCCGGGCTGACAGGCAGGAAAGCAGGAGTATCCATCCGGAACACCTTAACAGAGCTTTTATATACATATGAGCGATTAATTTTCCACGCAAAACTTCCCCTGGCGCATCATTCAGGTAATGCGCTGTGGTAACGAGATAACGGGTAGTGGGAGATTAAACGGGTGCAGGCATGGCATCGCCTGCACCCGTTTAAAGCATATGATTAGTAACCTGGATTTTGTACCAGGTTTTTATTAACAGCAAGATCGCTGGTAGGAATCGGGAACAGCAGATACTTAGGATCGCTGGCTGGTTTCAGTTGCCATGCGTTGAGGAATTTGCCAAATCGGATCAGGTCTTGCCTTCTCCAGCCTTCCCAGTACAATTCACGTCCTCTTTCAGCCAACATCTGGTTGAGATCCAGTGTGGTCAAAGGCGTAGCGCCGCGTTTAACACGCAGGTCATTTACGAGCAGCAATGCGGCAGCAGCATTATTGCTTCTCAGCAACGCTTCGGCCTTCATCAATACTGCGTCGGCATAACGGAAGAATACGAAATCGTTGGATGCTTCGCTACCATTGGAACCCATATCCGGTGGATATTTTACCACCCTGATACCGGCCATTTCCACCTGGTCGCCGGTAGCCCTGAGTTCTACTTCGCGGGTAAAGATGAGCGGACGTTTGCTTCTGTCGAGGATCTTATTACCGTTTTGATCGTATTGCTGCCCAATGAGGAAGCCTACTTTCAGACCGGAAACGTTGGTTACGCCTGGATAACTGCCGCCTTTGCGGGTATCCACTGCTTCAAACGTATCGTAGAAATCAGACAGTGTGGTAAAACCATTCCAGCCACTTGGGTTCTGGCTATAGTGCAGGGTACACATCCAGCGGCAGTATACGTTGTTGCCATTGCGGATATTACTGATACCAGGACCATTTTGCTGTGTGAAAATGTTTTCCTGGGATTTTACATCGTTGTCCTTGGCGAAATTATCGAAGTAATTGGGCTGGATAATATAGCCGCTGGCTTTCAGCTCGTCCGCCAGGGATATTACTTTCTGCATATCGGCGGCATCGAAGGTCGGTGCAGCCCTGTTGAGGAAGGCGCCTTTGTTCAGGTATATTTTCATCAGCAGGAACCTGGCGGCATCTTTATTGGCTACATAGGCCTGTCCGGCGGTGGCTCTGTCGGGCAGGTTAGCCATGATGGCATTCAGTTCGGAGATGATGAAGTCGATGCCTTCGGCTGCTTTATACACTTTAGGCGCTTCCAGCAGGTTATCTCCCGGACTACGGAAGGGCACCTGGCCGTACAGATCAATTACCGAAAACATGGAGAAAGCGCGCAGGAAGCGGGCTTCGGCCTCTTGTCTTGGCGTAGGACGAAAGTTAAGTACGTTGGTAGCGCTGAATTGTTCCAGCAGGAGGGCATTGAAGGTATTCTGTACGTGTGCGTGATCGGGTGTCCATTGATGTTGATGGAGGGCACGCCATACGCCATTATCGTCCCAGTCGCCGCCACGGGTGGGCCCGAGCGCTTCATCGGTACTGATTTCACTCATCCCCCATGTCTGGGAAAAGTCCTGGTAAGCATTCTGGAGATTATCATAAGCAGTTCCCAGCAGCTGAGGTGCTTTAATAAGGGAGTCGGCCTGAGATTTATTCAGGTTGCTCCCCAGGTCTTCTTTCAGGCTGCAGGCGGTGAATCCCAGGCTGCAGGCTATTACCATAGCGGTTTTAAGTATATGTTGAGTCGTCATTGTGGTCAATTTTTAGCGGTAGATTATAAAGTAAACTGTACACCCAGCATAAAGGTCCGGGCAGTTGGGTAGGGAGCATATTCGATACCGAAGGAGCTTACGCCATTTATATTTTTGTCGGTATTTACTTCCGGATCAAAGCCGGTATACTTGGTGATCACGAACAGGTTCTGGCCGGTAAGTGATACGGCAGCTCCTTTAAATACTTTACCTACAGCGCCCAGGTTGTAGATGAGGGTGAGGTTGTCCAGTTTCAGGAAGTTACCGTTTTCCAGGTAGCGGGAAGAAACGGCCGGAGAGTTCGTTTGTGCTTCTCCGTTACCCACCAGTGATTTCGCGATATTCCTGGAGCCGAGGTTACCGATAGGTAATACGGTATTGGCGGTGTTATTATATACCTGGAATCCGAAAGCGCCATGGGAGCTGGCAGACAGGGTCCATTTTTTATAGTTCACTTCTGTATTGATACCCATCAGCACTTTAGGATTTGGGTTGGTCATATAGTAGCGGGTAAGACCATTGTCGGCATACACGCTCATGCCCTTATCATCGAAGCCTTCGAATTTAAGCAGGTAGAAGGTGTTCAGCGGGTACCCATTGGCGAGGCGTTGGGAAGTAGCGCCAGATACACCTTGTCCGTCGATAGAGCCGGTATTCACCGTTGGTCCGGAATAGCCCGACATTTCGTTTTTCAGCCAGGTGCCGTTTACGCCCATACTCCACCTCCAGTTTTTGGTTTGTATGATTTCGCCTCTGAGCGACAGTTCCACGCCGGTGTTCATTACCTTACCGGGTAAGTTGATCCAGTAATTGGAAGCCGGGGCTGGTTGAATGGCGGGGAAGCTGAATAACAGGTTGGTGGTATTTTTCAGGAAGTAGTCGAGGGTACCGCTTAACCTGTTTTTCAGGATGGCGAAGTCCACTCCTACGTTCAGCTGTTTAGAGCTTTCCCATTTCAGATCGGGGTTAGGTACGTTGATCAGGCTGGCTTTACCGCCGGAGGCAAGGCCATATTGGGCTTGAGCTGCTCCTGCGGGGAATTCCTGGTTACCGGTAACACCGTAGCCCGCTCTTAATCCCAGGTTATTGAAGAAGGTATTGCCTTTCATGAAATCTTCATTGGAAATATTCCATTTGGCGGCAAAAGAGGGAAAATAACCGTAGCGGTTGTTGGCGCCAAATTTACTGGAGCCGTCTGCCCTCATAGTAGCGGTGAGGATGTATTTGTCTTTGGCATTTACGGTTACCCTGCCGAAGAAGGATTGCAGTTCTGAGCTGGGATTCCGGAAAGAGCTGATATTGGTATTTACCTGGGTAGGTGTCTGGAAGATGTCAGTATAATCAACGGCATTGGTAGGAAAGCCCTTGGCACCGATGCCTACACCTGAATATGCAAATTTCTGATATTCATACCCTACCATAGCACTGAGGTTCCAGTTGCCAGACAGTTGCTTGTTATAGCTCAGGGTATTATTGAATAACTGGGTATTCAGTTCGGCGGTATTGTATGCGGCAATACCCACACCCATCACCTGGTCGATATTGATAGACGAATCGAGAGAGGCCCGGCGTTGTCCTACCTGGTGGTTTACGCTGTACATCATGCGGTATTCCCAGTTATCGTTGAATTTAAAGTAGGGAGAAATGCTCGCGAGGACGTAGCTGATATTCGCTTTATCATTATATCCCTGCGACATGTTCATGGGGTTGATAGCCTGGTTTTTAGCGAGGACGTTGAGGGAGCCGTCGGGGTTGGTCAGGGATACAGTGGGATTCCATTGTAAAGCCTGGCCAATGAGGCTACCGGTAAAGCCGGCGTTGTTGGAAATGGGCGCCAGTTGCTCAGAAGTTTGTGCTGCCATGATATTGTAGTCGATACCCAGTTGTTTGCTTTCCAGGAATTTACTCTGGCCGCTGAGGGAGGCGGTATATTTTTTCAGGCCGGTTTTCTTTACAATACCCTGTTGGTCCATCATGCCGAAGGAAGCGCGGTACCGGCTGGTTTCGTTGCCGCCACTCATCGATACGCCAATATTGTGGGTAACGCCAGTTCTGAGAATGGAGCTGAGCCCATCGGAGCTGGAACCGCCATCGCCGGTGAGTTTGTATTCTTTTAAGGCAGCGCGGTATTCATCTGCATTTAATACATCGAGCTTTTTCATGATGTTGCTCATGCCCACAGAGTAGTTTACATCTACGGTAGCGGGGCCGGCAGATCCTTTTTTAGTGTTGATGATAATCACCCCGTTGGAACCGCGGGAACCATAGATCGCGGTGGCAGAGGCATCTTTCAATACCTCCATGGTAGCAATATCGTTGTTGTTAATAAAGTTCAGCGGGTTGGCATCTGGTGTTTGTCCCAACCCGGTAAGGTTGAGGGAAGGACGGGCTACGCGGCCATCCAGGGGAACGCCATCTACCACGTACAGCGGCTGGTTGCCGGTACGCACGGAAGATACGCCCCTGATCCTTACGGTGGCGGAAGCGCCTGGTGCCCCGTTGTTATTGAGAATCATTAAGCCGGATACCTTGCCCTGGATCAGCTGATCGGGGGCGCTGGTAATGCCTTTATTGAAGTCGGCCGCCTTTACCTGGGCAATGGCGCCGGTTAAATCCTTTTTGCGGGAGGTACCATACCCCACTACCACTACGTCGGTCAGGGTAGTGTTTTCCTGGGATAATTGTACGCTTACACTTGTTTTGCCTGCAATGCTCACTTCCTGCGGGGTATACCCGATGAAGCTGATTATCAATGCGGTGGCTCCGGGCGCAACAGCAACCTTAAAAGTGCCTTCCGCATCTGCAGTGGTACCGCTCTTGGTCCCTTTGATCTGAACAGAAGCGCCAGGGATGGCGACGCCGTTCTTATCGGTAATTTTCCCGGTAACGGTCTTATTCTGTGCTGCTACGATGCCTTGTATGGCAAGCAATAGCATACCCAGAAAAAGATGTTTGATGAATCTTGTTTTAAGCATAAAGTGGATTTTTTAAGCAGTTTTGGTTGTCTGCTACGTGGATTAAATATGTTTCGTTAAATGAACGGAAATAAAGCGTTGCTCGCAGGGATGCTCCCGGCAGTTTGTCAACGTGGATGCTATTGTTTTCTGGAAACTTTTAAGTTTTCTTTAAATGGTTTTAAACGTCAAGTTAGATTTTTGGCTTTCTTCTTTTTCTACTGATGAATCAAAGTAAAAACTCAATCAGCAGGGCAACAACTTTTACAATCAAAATATAGAAAATAAAGGCGAATAATCCAATATTATCTATTTATGGATATTGATAATCAAATAGTTAATATTATATATAAATTATTTTCATATAAATGAATTGAAAGCAAAAAAGTCACTTTTTACAGGGCTTTGATGTTCATAATTTGGTTTTCGAAGTCTTCGCTGGGCACTAAAGACCGCTTCTTGATTTTGGTTTTATAGGCGTAAATCGTGTTAACGGAATATTCGAGTATCCGGGCTATTTTTTCATTATCAGTGATCCCGATACGGATCAGGGCAAAGATCCGGATGTCGGTATTCAACAATTCATTTTCTTTAAGGATCACCTGGTTTTCTTTATCGAACAGCTGGTTAAACTCTGCTACGAAATGAGGGAATATTTTCAGGAATACCCGGTCAAAATTGGTAAAAAGCTCTTCCCGCTCCTGGCGGATATTAATATTATTAACGAGAAACTTTAACTCAGCAGGCTTGTTGTCGGCAATTTTTTGCTCCAGGGTTTGTTTTAGCTTTTCTATCTTTCCAATATAGGTTGCATTAATATTGAAGCAGTAACCCACATATTCTTCCTTTATTTTATTGGCTTCCAGTAATTGGTTATTGATTTCTGTTTGTTTCAGGTGGGCAGCGGTGATGATACGCTGGGCGGATTTCAGCTTCTGTACCTGCCGGAAAACCGTGATGGCGAGGATCACCACCGCCACCAGCAGTAAAGTAACAATGGTGGCATAAATCAGTAGTGATTTGGTTCTTTCTTCAGCGGTTATGATCCTTTCATGCTCAATAATAGGTAAAATACTACTTACCATTACCTTTCGCTGGCGGGCGCCATAAAATACTGCCTCGCCAATGGCCCGTTCAATACAGTGGGAGGCGTTTTTTACATCGCCCTTTTCAAACAACAGGGTGGCCAGGCTGTAACTGGCCATCGTTTCTTTGGTCGACGAGTGGATGTCCGCTATAGCGGATCGCATCATAAGGATAATAGCCGTATCCGTACGGTGTGAGGCTTCATAAATGGCGCCCAGCGTACAGGCCGAAATAGCCAGCTGCCGGTCACCCAGTCCCGGTTGGTCCAGGTTAGGGTAAATAGCCAGCGCCGCTGGGATGTTTCCCATCTTGAACAGTTGCAGGCCTTTATTGTACCGGTACTCAAAAGAGCCGGGCTTAATCAGCTGGAGGGCAGAGTCGATATATATACTGGCCTGTTTAATATAGGTGGGGGTATAGTATTTATCCTGGTTGTAGTCTGCCAGGTCGAAGTACAGGCGACTCTTCATCAGGTAAAACTCTATTTTAATACTATCGGGCGCGCCTGTGGCATCAATACCGTTTACAAAGGCGGCGGTTTCGGTAAACATGCCGGATGACAGTAACACATACCCCAATTTGATCTTCGCTTCTGTAGTGCGTACCGGGTCATGCAGCTGGGTTGCCAGTTGCTGCAGCCTTTGGGCGTAAGCAAAGGCAGAATCAAAGTTAAAGACCTTATAGGCATTATATAGTTGCAGGCAGATATGGTACTGGCTGGCCGGATCACTGGCTGCCGGCAATCCACGTTTAATGCTGTCGATATCCCTGAGCTTTACCGCATCATAGGCTGCTGATTGCTCCATAGCTTTGTTCAGCTCCCGGAGCAGGCTATCTGTGGGAGCGACGCCATAGGCATGAATAGTACATAGTAAACATAAAACCAGGTAGCCCAGAATTCGATTCATAGCATGATTAAATGATAAAAAATCACAGGTCACCGCTAAATTTAAGCGACTTTTTTGATATAATACAAAGAGCCGGTTTATTTTAAACCGGCTCTTTGTATTATATCAGGAGTATTATAAAACCTTTTTCAGGGTATAGTTATTATTGCCTGTAATTTCCCTCATATCCCCGTCCAGCATCTTCAGCTCATTTTTGTCTACCTGCTGAAAATAACGTTGCAGGTTTTTGTCCTTATCGGGATTGAGCAGAATAACGGTGGCGGCGGGATCGGCTGTGGTGCCATGTTGAATGCTGTAATTGCCTTCACTGGGAAAGGTTTGGTTCTTACCCTGGTAGGTTTCCTTTAAGGTAAACCGCAGCTCGGGTTGCCGGTGAAGCGATAGTTCCATCATAATACCATTGCAGTCGGCACAGGGAATGGTACCGGTATAGGTTATCCAAATAGCTGTATCGGCGTCGCCGGATGCTGTAGCGGAACGATCCCCCTGACCAGCTTTAGTGCCGGTATGCTGACAGGCAGCTAATACGGCACACACGAACAATAGCGGGAGGTATTTCATATAAGTAGGTTTTTTGTTGTTAACAACTATGGGTGATTATTGTTTTTCAGGGCACTATTTCAAATACAGGCAGAAAGTTACGCCTTCCATGTTATCTATATATTTCCCAGGGCGGGAAAATCTAATAGCAACGATTTGGTAACAGGGCTGAATGAGTTATCAGTAAGGGAGTAAAAAAAAAGCGATGTTTTTTAGGTGGGGGCATCCAGGGAATCAGCAACAAAAGCGCTTGGGTTAACCATCGTTAACCCAGGCGTTAAAAAGAGATGGGTTGGCATTTATACAGCTCTACCCCTGATGATATTGATGAGTATAGCAATAATAGCCAGCACAAGCAAAGCGTGTATGAGCGATCCGGCTGAGTATACAAAGAATCCCAATATCCATCCTATAATGAGTATGACTGCTATTAGATAAAGAAGGCTGTTCATGTCGTAAGGATTTGATTCAGAAATTATACTTAAAAATTTATGCCAACCCCTAACTTGCCTGTTCACAGCCCGGTATAGGCCGGCAGTGATGCTTTTTGTGGAAGCTTCTCCACCATACGAGAAAAAAAAGGACCGGATCTTAGCCCTTCTCCGGCTGAAAACACTTCCTGCTAAAGGCTTTACTATTATGGATGGATTTTTGAAAACTTGTAAGGATAATACAGTGACTTATTCTTAAACAACAAATTTTTGATCATGTTACAAGAAGATAAATTGGTGATCCTATTAAACGATCTTGTGAAAATCAATAATGACCGGATAGAAGGATATAAGAAGGCAAAGACTGCTACTGATAATGCAGATGTGAAAGCACTGTTCCAGCATATGATGAATGATAGCGTTAAGTACGTGACGGAGCTAAACCATCTGTTATTGGAGCTGGGCGCCGATACCGGCAACCAGGATACGACCTTCAGTGGTAAGATATACCGCACCTGGATGGCTATTAAAACCACTTTAACCGGTACCGACCGGTACACGCTTTTTTCTGCTTGTGAATATGGAGAAGATGCTGTGCAGCGTGCCTACGGTGATGCATTGAGCAGCGACGTACCCATGTCTTATCATATAAGGGAAGTGCTCGGCAACCAACGGGAACAATTAAAAGAAGCACATGATACGATTAAAAGCTACCGGGATGTAGTGAACCAGTAGCATTTTGTGCATTCAGTATACCCTTGTTCTTTTTGTTCATCTCACGGCAGAAAGTGGTTGTTCAGCTTAGCCATATTACATTTGAATTCATGAGATTCCAATCATACTTATATTAATAAGTAATATGGCAACTACGGGATTTTCGGTACAGGGCTGCTTCTCCATTATCAGAAGCAGCCCTTTTTAATACTTGCCGCGGCCTTCAAAAACAGCGAAAAAACAGATAAACCCGGAAAATAAAAGCACGGTTTGTTCACTTGGCTTCAGGCTGTTCATTTTATTCAGTTTGCTTTTCTGCTTTTTAGTTTCTTTAGGCTGCATTAACTTTAGTGTGATTGAGAGAAGTACTCCTTGTAATACTTTTAACCTCCCCCATGAAAAACAACAATAACTAGTCAGGTGGTCTAACCAGCCACCTTTTTTATTTCCCCTGAAAAAGCAGGATCCCAATCTTTCCATACTGCCTCATACCCTTGCTGTTTCAGCATTGCTGCTATAGCCGCCGCACTGCGATCGTCCGAAATTTCGAACTGTTCCAGCGACTGCGGATCTACGGTATAACCACCGGGATTCGTTTTAGACGCTGCGCTCATAGATGTAATTCCCAGGGGGACAATATGATCTCTGAACACCTCATCTTCCCGGGTCGATAAGCTAAGCTCTACTTCCTGGTTAAATAACCGGTACGCGCAAATCAGTTGTACCAGTTCCCGGTTGCTCATCTCTACCTTGGGCGTTAAACCACCGGAAAATGGCCGTAGCCGGGGAAAAGAAATACTGTATTTGGTTTGCCAATACTGCTTTTCCAGGTAGTTGAGGTGTAATGCGGTGTAGAAGCTGTCGGTTCGCCAGTCTTCCAGTCCTATCAACACGCCGAGGCCCATTTTGTGGATGCCCGCTTTCCCGAGCCGGTCGGGTGTTTCGAGGCGGTAGTCAAAATTAGACTTACGTCCTTTCGGATGATGTTTTTTATAATCGTCCTGGTGATAAGTTTCCTGGTATACCAGCACCGTATGTAAGCCCAGTGCAGACAATTCCCGGTAATCGGCTTCATCGAGGGGCTGTACTTCCATGGAAATGTTGGCGAAATGCGGACGGAGTAATTGCAACACCTTTTTGAAATAATCGACTCCCACCAACTGGCTGGCTTCGCCGGTTACCAGCAATACATGTTCAAAGCCCATTTCCTTGATGGCGGCTGTTTCCATTAATATTTCCGTAGAAGAAAGGGTTTTTCGCCTGATTTTGTTATCCAGGCTAAACCCGCAATAAGTACAGATGTTCTGGCATTCGTTTGACAGGTACATGGGAATATACAGCTGCATCGTATTGCCAAATCGCTGCCGGGTAAGGGCATGGCTGATAGCTGCCATCTGCCCCAGGTATGGCGCTGCCGCAGGAGAAATAAGCGCCGCAAAATCATCGAGGGTACGGCGTTGGTGATGAAGCGCCTGCTCCACATCCCGGGATGTTTTAGCATAGATACTGGCTTTCACTTCCTCCCAATCATACTGGTCAAATATGCTTTTAAACATGATATAGCGTTAAAGAGATGATGAAATAGGTTAAGCCTCATCCAGGAATGCAATCAACGGGCTGGAAGCCACTGCATGCTGACTGCTGCCTGCCAGTCCGGCTTCATAGGCCATGCGCCCGGCCTCTACTGCAGCCTTGAAAGCAGCCGCCATTTGCACCGGGTTGCGGGCCACTGCAATGGCCGTATTGACCAATACCGCACTGGCGCCCATCTCCATAGCCTGTGCTGCATGTGAAGGGCTACCGATGCCGGCAT
This sequence comes from Chitinophaga eiseniae, assembly GCF_012641265.1. GTDB lineage: Bacteria > Bacteroidota > Bacteroidia > Chitinophagales > Chitinophagaceae > Chitinophaga > Chitinophaga eiseniae_A. Next base: position 690,484 of record NZ_JABAHZ010000002.1, read on the forward strand.
CTACAATAACCGGTACATTGCTTTGAGCAATAATAATTTCCAGGAAGTCGAATGTTTTCAGGCCCTTATTGCTGCCAATAGGCGCGCCCAGTGGCATTACGGCGGCTGTTCCCACCTCTTCGAGGCGCTTGCAAAGCACGGGGTCGGCATGCACGTAAGGCAATACCACAAATCCCAGCTTTACCAGTTCAGCGGCCGCCTGTAGCGTTTCCACCGGATCGGGCATCAGGTAGCGGGGATCAGGATGTATCTCCAGTTTTATCCAGTTGGTTTCCATGGCTTCCCGGGCCAGCTGGGCGGCATATACTGCTTCCCTGGCAGTGCGTACGCCAGAGGTGTTGGGAAGCAAATGCAGCCCTGGATGCGCCAGGTGCTGTAGCATGTCGTCGGCTTTATTATCCATATCGACCCGCTTCATGGCTACCGTTACCAGTTGGCTGCCGGAAGCCAGCAGCGCGCTTTCCATGACTTCGGGCGAAGAAAATTTCCCGGTGCCGGTAAATAGTCGGGAGCTGAACGATTTGTCGGCTAAGAGGAGTGGTTCCATGTGGCTGTTTGGTTTAATTGTGCCTGAATATGATGTACTACCGCGCGTTTGTCGTTGGCGGCGGAGATCAGTCCGCTTACGGCTATTCCATGTATCCCCGTTTCCAGCAGGGCAGGGATATCTTCCGCCAGTATACCGCCAATAGCAATAACGGGAATGGATATATTTCTTTCTCTCAGCCCCTGCATAATAGACTGGTAGCCCTTTAGCCCCAGTATGGGGCTGAGATTTTGTTTGGTGGTGGTAAACCGGAATGGCCCCACTCCTACATAACTGGCGCCATCCTGTACATGTTGCAGGATGTCTTCCAGCGTATTGGCGGTGCCGCCGATAATGAGCTCCGGACCAGTAACAGCCCGTGCTGCCGCCACAGACATGTCCAGCTTGCCTACATGTACGCCGGCAGCACCTACCGCGATGGCGATCTGTGGATAGTCGTTAATAATCAGCCGGGCCTGATAACGGTCGCAGATGGCCTTGGCCGCCTCGGCTACCGGCAAAATAGTTGCCGGCGATTCATTTTTGATACGCAGCTGTATCCATTTGCAGCCAGCATCGCAGGCCGCCTGGATATGGTTGGTATGTGGTGTTTGTGATATGTAATGTAAGTGACTGATCATATGTAATGATATCCTGTTAGTGATGAATGACTGGCTAATAATTTTTCCGTATATACTTTCCCGTTATAGCAGGCTTCTGATAGCGACAACCCATTGGCTAACCCGGCTGTGATGGCGGCCGATAATACGCACCCGGAGCCGTGTTTGGGATATACCGATGTCAGTACCGGTGGAAAGGTCTGTATCACATCGCCCGTGTATAGCATATCGTACCCTGGCTTGTTTTTATGATGACCTCCTTTCAGCAATATGGCACAGCGTTCTGCCAGGGTTCTGGCCGCCGCTTCCCCATCGTTAAGCCCGGATAATAACAACGCTTCATCGTAGTTGGGCGTGAGCAGAAAGATGTCTGACAGCAGCTCCAACCAGGCTTGCTGCTGTATACTGTTATGGAAAGAATGGCCGGCAGAGGCTTTCAGCACCGGATCCAATATGATGCGGATGCCGGGAACCAATAGTTTTACCTGTCGCACCAATTCCTGCATCGACTGGATATCTGCCATGATACCAATTTTGCAGTACCTGGGCTGATGTAATGCCAGTAATGGCCTGGCCTGTGCCAGTATCTGCGAAACCGGCAGCCATTCTACTGATACAAACTGTTCGGCAGTTTGTACGGTAATAGCGGTACAAGCCCCCAATCCATATACCCTGTGTTGTTCAAATGTTTTGATATCTGCCAGCAAACCTGCACCCCCGCTGGGGTCCAGGCCTGCAAAACTCATCACATAAGGGCGCTCTTGTTCCATAATTGCTGAATACGGGAGTAACGCTCCACTGCCTTTTCCGGCGTTCTCCAGATGCTTCCCAAGAGGGCTGCACCCGAAAAATGCCATTGTCTTAATAAATGTATATTGGTATGATCCACACCACCCAATGCTAGTACCGTTCTGCGGTTATTGACAGGAATCGCCTGGTGCCGGCCGGCATAGCCTGGTTTGGAAATGCTGTCGAATACCGGGCTAAGTAACAATGTATTGTAGCGTATATCCGTCGACGTTATTTCACTTACTGTGTGTATGCCGATGCTATTCTCCCTGGTAGTTACCAGCATATTTTTATTGGCGGCTGCCCGTATTCCGCTCCAGTGAACGCCTGCGAGGCCATAAACGCCTGCCAGTAAAGCATGGTCCCGGATAACAATACGTGGATAGCATACCGGGTCAATATGGGCCAGCAGACTAATGTATTGCTCCATGGTCCATCCGGGTTTCCGGATTAACACCCGGGAAGCGCCGGCCTGCAATAGTTCACCGATGATGATACCTTCACCGGGTACGGCATCAGGAGATGTGATCACCCAAATCATAAATAAATTTCTCCTCCCTGTGCTGCAAATGCGGCGGCTTTCTCCTGCATGCCAGCCGTTACGGCCGCTGTTTCTTCCAATCCTTCTCTGGCGGCGAAATCTCTTACTTCCTGGGTAATCTTCATAGAGCAGAAGTTGGGTCCGCACATAGAGCAGAAGTGCGCTATTTTGGCACCTTCGGCAGGAAGCGTTTCATCGTGATAAGCCCTGGCCGTTTCAGGATCGAGTGATAAATTAAACTGGTCTTCCCAGCGGAATTCGAAACGGGCTTTGCTGAGGGCATTATCCCTGTGTTGTGCGCCGGGGTGGCCTTTGGCCAGGTCGGCTGCATGTGCGGCTATTTTATAGGTAATTACACCCTGCCGTACATCTTCTTTATTGGGTAATCCCAGGTGTTCTTTGGGGGTGACATAGCAGAGCATGGCCGTACCAAACCAGCCAATCATAGCGGCGCCTATACCGGAAGTGATATGATCATATCCAGGGGCAATATCGGTGGTGAGGGGGCCCAGGGTATAAAAAGGTGCTTCATGGCAATGTTCCAGCTGCTTGTCCATATTGGCTTTGATGAGGTGCATGGGCACATGGCCGGGACCTTCAATCATTACCTGTACCTGGTGTTTCCAGGCTATTTTGGTGAGTTCGCCCAGGGTTTCGAGTTCGGCAAACTGCGCGGCATCATTTGCATCGGCGATGCTGCCGGGGCGTAATCCATCTCCCAGGGAAAATGCTACATCATAGGCTTTCATGATCTCGCATATTTCTTCAAAGTGAGTATAGAGGAAGTTTTCCCGGTGATGCGCCAGGCACCATTTGGCCATAATGGAACCTCCACGGGATACAATGCCGGTAGTGCGTTTAGCCGTTAACGGTATATACCTTAGTAATACGCCCGCGTGAATGGTGAAGTAGTCAACGCCTTGTTCTGCCTGTTCTATTAGCGTATCGCGGAAGATTTCCCAGGTAAGGGCTTCTGCTTTTCCGTTTACTTTTTCCAGCGCCTGGTAAATGGGCACAGTGCCGATAGGCACGGGGGAATTGCGGATAATCCATTCACGGGTTTCATGAATATTTTTTCCGGTGCTGAGATCCATGATAGTATCGGCTCCCCATCTGCAGGCCCATACAGACTTTTCCACTTCTTCTTCGATGCTGGAGCTCACGGCAGAGTTGCCGATGTTGGCATTGATTTTTACCAGGAAGTTGCGTCCAATGATCATGGGTTCACTTTCGGGGTGGTTGATATTGGAAGGGATGATAGCTCTGCCGGCAGCTATTTCCTGGCGTACAAATTCCGGCGTAATATATTTAACCGGGGTATTAGCGCCAAAGCTGTGGCCGGCATGTTGCTGCCAGAGTGCGTTATTTTCTTCGTATAGTTTATCGGCACATTGATTTTCCCGGATGGCGATGTATTCCATTTCCGGGGTAATAATGCCCTGTTGCGCATAGTACAACTGGCTTACATTGCGGCCGGTTTTGGCGCGCAACGGGCGGTGGGTATGGCTCATAAGCGGCATTTTGCCACCTTCTTTCATCAGGCTCCGTACAAAGGGGCTGCTGTATTCGGGTAGTTGTTCCACGTCATTCCGTTGTGTGATCCATTGTTCGCGGATACGGGGAATGCCGGTGCTTACATCAATGTCAATGGCAGGGTCTGAAAAGGCGCCGCTGGTATCGTATACAATAACGGGCGCGTTGGGTACCGCTGCAGCGGTTTTTCCATGAATGCGTGTATCCGTTAGCGTTATTTTGCGCATGGCTACTTTAATAGGGTGCAGCTGACCGTCGACATAAATTTTTTCTGACGCAGAAAAAGGAGTACGGCTCAATGCCGCAGGCTTATTTTGCATGATCGGTAGATTTTTAGAGATAGCAATGCCCGTTCCGTAGCAGCAACTACGGAAATGGTTATACGAAAAAGAATATGCGGCGTTTATCCGCCTTGTGTGGCCCTGATAATAGTGATGTTATCGGCAGCAGATAAGGATTGGTTTTCCCAGTGGCTTTTAGGAATTACCTGGTTGTTGATGGCCACTGCGATGCCTTTTTGAGCAGAAATTTGAATAAACTGTAAGAGTGCAGCAATGGTTGTTCCTGGCTGCACCGCATAAAGTTTATTGTTTACATGCACTTCCATGTTGATTTGGAATTTAGGTGAAACAATAAACTTTAAGGATGTGGAAAGATGAGAAAGGTTCAGTTACTTTTCCCTACGGCAGTATGAGCTGCTTCAGGTACTGAGGGTATCATCTCAGTTTATCCGGGTATAATCCGGATAAACACCCCTAAAGTGTGGGCGTAAAAGTAAATAAAAAAAACAGGAAATGCGAATTAGAATTTGATAGATGCCAGTAATTCGTATTTTTAATTTATGGGAAGAATCTATTTAGGGTGTTTATTGATACTGGCCATTGCCTGTAACCGTGCCAAGCAGCATGCGGAGGAGGAGGAATTACAGGGTGATAGTAGTTTGATAAGTATCGTAGACAGCAGTAATGCCGGCATTACTGACAGCATTACCGCTGTGGCAGATACAACGCTGCAGGTGGATGCAGCTAAGCTCATAGGAAAGTGGATACAGCCTGTAGCAGGCCTGGACAAGGAGATGCAGGGTTTTCAATTAAGAAAGAACGGAACGGCCAGGTCTATTAACATGTACACCCTGGTGTACGAAAAATGGGAACTGGCGCACGACACCTTATTGTTATGGAATCATTCCGAAGGTGTAAAAGATACTTCTACGATTGTTGATACTACCATTATTAAAGAGCTTACAGACACTTCCCTGATACTGTTCCCGGTGAAGGCCGCCGAAGGGTACAGAGAAAAGTACCTGAAACGGAACGGGTAGATCAGTTGTAGATCTGCCAGAGTCCTACCAGGCAGGCTACTACCGACATAAATATACCGGCCGCGGCGAGTTGCATATCATCGATATTTTTTCTTCCTATAAATAAGGAAATCAGGCCTATAATGATGGCTACACAACCGGCGCTTACTGCATATGCAGGTGTTTTGGTAGTGAATGCAAATGCGGCGGATAATACCCCGATAATGAGAGCTGAGATACAGGCTGTCTTTGTTGCGGTTGTTGAGTGTTGCATATATATTCAAGTTTTGAAAAACAGGTGGAGGAATATTGTTCATCTATAGCTTATCGTATTAACTGCTTACATTTTCTTTAATGGTCGCCGCATGTTCCCAGGGAACTTTTAAGAGTGTGCCTACGTCCTGGTAGCGGGCGTCCTGGTATTCATCCAATCCATATTTGAGGGCAAGCGTGTCTGGTACTTTTACGAAGGTGCCAAAGAGCCGGTCCCAGATAGAGAATATATTGGCGTAATTGGCGTCCGTTTCCGGTTGGTAGCGGCTGTGGTGCACCTTGTGCATGTCGGGCGATACAATGACCCAGCTCAGCGCGTTATCCAACCATTGCGGCAGGTGGATATTGGCGTGGTTAAACTGGGAGAGGAAGGCCGACAGGCTCTGATAAAACATCACCATCCAGAAAGGGACTCCCATGGTAATAATGGCCACGAAGAGCGCTATGACCCGCCAGAGGCTTTCCACCGGATGATGCCGGAGAGCGGTGGTGGCATCTATCTGGGTATCTATATGATGAATTTTATGGAATTGCCATAGCCAGGCGGTTTTATGTTGTACCCAGTGAATAGCCCAGGCGCCGATAAAATCGAGCATCAGCAATGCGAGGATGGTATGTAGCCAAAGTGGAAGTGGTACCAGGTAAAGCGCCCCAAAATGGGTTTCGCCGGTCCACCGGGAAGCTTTTACAATAAGGAACGCCAATCCTGTATTTACAATTACCGTAGTCAGTGTAAAAAACAGGTTGGTACCGGCATGACGGTAGCGGTTGGCTCCAAACCGGAACCGTGGAGCGATCCCTTCTATTATCCATAACAGTACCAGCCCACTTATGAGTATAGCGGTACGCCAGGCGGAAGGAATATGTTCAAAAAAGCTTACCATAACTGGTAAAGTATATGTTGTCGAAATATTACGCTACGCTTATGTTGGTTTTCCTGACCAGGCAAACAAAATCAATACGGGTGGATATGGGGAGCGATCTGAATGATTATAATACACAGTACGTTATAAGTTACTGTTATTATCCCTGCGTTACTGTTCTGAACCTTTCGGGTGTATTCCCCGGGTTGATTCCGGGTAAAAATTACAACTATTTGGGGAATAAATAAAGGGCTTTAAGGGCCATGGGTAAAGAAAAAAGCAACCTCTTTGTGGGAGATTGCTTTATGTATATTTTTTTAATTATAAGTATTTTCCTTTTAGCGTTTCGCTAAGAAAGAATACTAGTTATTCAACATTAGCGGCATTACCAACATGAGCAGGTCTTCATTTTCTTCTTTTTCAGAAGGTCTGAGGATACCGGCTTTAGTAGCGGTGGCGAGGTCGATGGAAATTTCATCGCCTTCGGCAGCGTTGAGCATTTCGATGAGGAATTTGGCGTTGAAGGCAATCTGCATATCATCGCCGGTGTACTGGCAGCTCATGCGTTCGTTACCTTCAAAGGAGAAGTCCACATCCTGGGCAGATAACTGGAGTTCGCTGCCGGTAATGCTGAGGGCTACCTGGTTAGTGCTCTTATTAGCAAATACGCCTACGCGTTTCAAAGCGTTCTGGAAGTCGCTTTTCACGACGGTGAGCCGATATGGATTGTCTTTAGGTATTACCACCTTATAGTCGGGGAACCGGGCGTCGATGAGGCGGCAGATCATCTGGGCGCCTTCGTGCTGTACAAAGAAGTGGTTCTGGCTATAGGCAATTTTAATTTCGGTTTCGTTGTCTGGCAGAGCGGTTTTGAGCAGGTTCAAAGGCTTTTTAGGTACAATGAAGCTGTCGGCTTGCGGGCATTTCACGTCTGTTCTTACGTATTTTACCAGGCGATGGGCGTCGGTAGCTACGAAAGTGAGGCTCTCGGGGGAGATTTCGAAGAATACGCCGGTCATAGCGGGGCGCAGATCATCGTTGCTCACGGCAAACAGGGTTTTATTAATCGCCGTTACCAGGCCGGTAGCAGCCATGGTAAAGGAGGTAGTATCATCGGCAGCAGGTTCTTTCGGGAAGTTTTCCGGATTTTCACCCATTACCTTGTACTTACCGTTGTCTGAAGTGATTTCTACTGCGTAAGAATTCAGGTCAATATGGAAGGTCAGCGGTTGATCAGGCAGATTTTTCAGGGAGTCCATCAGGATTTTCGCCGGAATACAGATTTTTCCGCTTTCCTTGGCTTCCACCTCCAGCTTCACCCGCATAACAGTTTCCAGGTCAGTAGCAACTACAGTCAGTTCATTTTTGTCAATCAGGAACAGAAAATCCTCCAGTATTGGTAATACTGTGTTAGAATTGATCACCCCGCTGATTTGTTGTAATTGTTTTAATAAAGTAGAGGAAGAAACAATAAATTTCATGATCTATATAAGTTTGCTTATCATTTTTTGGTGATGGGTAACCATAGAGGGACTGGCCTGACTCAAAGCGTTACCTCCCATAAAAGGTCAAATGTACAGTAAACAAAGATAGAAAGTTTCGACATTCGCCCTAATTTCATCACATCTTATACACTAAGATAATGTGGTTTTACACAACGATTTGCAGGCCTTCATATATTTATTTTTAAGATAATACTATGCGTTATTGTTAAAAAGGACTGTCTTTATTAGATGGTATTTAATGGCGACATATTATTATTGATGAATGTGAAAAGAATTAGCCCGTTCTTTTAAATTATCTTCAAATCGGTTACTTTTGCCGCGCTGAAAAATTATTCCAAAACCAACAAAAAAAAGCAGGTTATGAAACTGTCTCATTTAGCCGAAACACTGATTGGATCCGAAATCATTAAGTTAGCAGCTGAAATAAAGGAGAAACAGGCCAAGGGTGAGAAGATTTACAATTTCACGATTGGCGATTTTGACCCGAAGGTATTTCCCATCCCGGTTGAATTTGAACAGGAAATCATAACAGCCTATAAGGAGCACCTGACGAACTATCCTCCTGCAGATGGTATTGCGGAGTTAAGACAGGCAGTAGGTGGTTTTATAGCTGAACGGGAAGGGTTGACTTATGATCCGGCTAAGGAAATCGTGATTTCCTGTGGTGGTCGTCCGATCATTTATGCTACCTTCCGTACCATTGTGGATCGCGGTGAAAAAGTAGTATATGCCACGCCTTCCTGGAATAACAATCACTACACCCATTTCCTCGAAGCGGAGCACGTAGTATTGGAAACCACGCCGGAAAACGACTTTATGCCTACGGCGGCTGAACTGAAGCCACTGTTAAAAGGTGCTACTCTCCTGGCGCTTTGCTCCCCGCAAAACCCTACCGGTACCGCCTTCCATAAACATCAGCTGGAAGAAATCTGTGACCTGGTACTGGCGGAGAACAAAAGCAGGGGTGCCGGTGAAAAGCCACTCTATGTAATGTTCGACCAGATGTATTGGGTGCTTACCTTTGGTGAAACACATCACTACAATCCCGTTTCTCTCCGTCCGGAAATGAAGGATTATACCATTTTTATCGATGGTATGAGTAAAGCCTTTGCTGCTACCGGCGTAAGAGTGGGTTGGGCTTTAGGTCCCGCACACGTAATCGGTAAAATGAAATCCATTCTCTCTCACGTAGGCGCCTGGAGCCCGATGGCAGAGCAAAAAGCTGCCGCCCGCTACCTGGTACAGAAAGAGAATGTGGATAAATACCTCCAGCACTTTAAAGGAGAAATCGAGGAAAGACTGGTAAAAATCTACAATGGCTTCGATAAGCTGAAGAAAGCTGGTCATCAGGTAGAAGCGATTGCACCACAGGCGGCCATCTATCTCACCGTTAAATTTGACCTCGTAGGTAAACAAACGGCTGAAGGTACGGTGCTGGCTGACCAGGCTGCGGTTACTTCCTACATCCTGAATGAAGCAAAACTGGCACTGGTACCGTTCTACGCATTCGGATCTGCTAAAAACTCACCCTGGTACCGCCTCAGCGTAGGGACCTGCGTGAAGGAAGAAATTCCGGCAATGTTCGAAAAATTACAGAGCGCACTGGAAAAACTGAAATAACCAGGTCACTTCCTGAAAATATATTTTGAAGGAGAGTGAAGACAGGTAACTGTCTTCGCTCTCCTTTTTTTGTGTCTGATTATCAATCATATACGAGCTTTCACTCTCTTCCCATCTTCTCTTTTTTGACTTTTTGACTTTTGTCATCAAAAAGTTAAATAGCTGTTAAAAGGTCAACTCGCGCTACTAATTCAAAAAAACTTTCTAATTTTGACTTTGAAACTAAAAAAGTCAAAAGGTTAATGCACACAGAAGCTAAAGATGAAATGAGGGATAAAATCCTCGAAGCGGCTCTGAAGCGTTTTACTCACTATGGCGCTTCTAAAACAACGATGAACGAGATAGCAGATGATCTTCACTGCTCCAAGGCTTCGCTGTACTATTATTTTCCTGATAAGAAAGCTATGCACGTTGCCGTACTCCAAAAGATTGCGGAAGCATACTTCAGTAAAATGGAAAAAGAAGGGGAACTGTTGACATCCGCCACCCAGGCTTTATATAATATTATAGATCTCCGGAAGGAATTCATCATCAGATTTTGCCGGCTGGAAATATTTAAGATCCTACAGGACAATACCGCCCTCTTTCAACAGGAAAAGCGGAAAGCACGGGAAAGGGAGATACATCTCCACACCCGTATTATTGAAGCAGGTATTGCCTCAGGGGAATTTAAGACAGACAACCCTGCACAGGTAGCAGAACTGCTGGTACTGTCAGGAATAGGAATACGTTTCTCGCTGATGGATGACCCCAGGGAAGATTTTGAAATGGATGAAGAAGAAATGGATAAGGTGGTAGAAAAACAAAAGCAACTGCTGGATATCTTTATAAAAGGATTAAAAGCATAACAACGGAAACCATGGAAATGAGAGAAAGGATACTCGGAACAGCACTGAGAATGTTCAAAACCTATGGTGTTAAAGGAGTAACCATGTTTGATATTGCGCGTGATTGCGGTATTTCCAAGAAAACAGTATACGAGCATTTTGTAGACAAACAGGCGCTGATAGACGAAGGTATGCAGCAGTTGCTTAATAATCATATGGCGTATTTCAACGAATGTATGGCCACCACCGACAATGCGATTGAAGAAATGGTACGCAATATGAAGTATGTCACCAATATCGCGAAAACGCAGAACCCTGTGATGTTGTATGAAATCCAGAAGTATCATCCCGATACCTGGAAAAGTGTGGAAAGCTTTAAGGCTGAGGGGATATTGTGTAACATCCGTAAAAATTTAGAAAGAGGTATGACGGAAGGCCTATACCGTCAGCATCTTCATACAGATATTGTAGCACGTATGCGCCAGCTGCAGCTGGAGGCAGCATTTGACCCGATCCAATACCCGGCAGATCAATTTGAAATGCACACGGTAATGGAACAAGTAACCGCCCATTTCATCCTGGGCATTGCTACACTCAAAGGACATAAACTGGCAAACCAGTACCTGCAAATTAAAGAAGACGAATAAACTACTACCGCTAACAGATTTATTTTATGAAGCGATTAAAGTTAACGCTTATCCTCCTCGTAGGGATAGGGGTATATAATGGCTATGCCCAAGCGCAGCTTACCTTACAGGAAGCACTGAAGTTTGCCCTGGCAAATAATAAACAACTGGCCAGGACAAAAATGGACGAAGAAATGGGTAAGTACAAAACCCAGGAAGTTCGCTCCCAGGCTCTGCCACAGCTGAATGGTAATGCCTCTTACACCGATAACCTGATGCTGCAGAAATCACTGCTTCCAGGTGCCATTTTTGGTAAGCCGGACAGCTCCATTTTAGTGGCATTTGGCGTGAAATACAACGCCACCGTAGGTGCGGAACTGAACCAGCAAATCTTTAACAAGGCTGTATTCACAGGATTGAAAGCGGCTAAATCGGGCGAAGAATATTATCGGCTGCAAACAGCGCAATCCACCGAAACCGTGATCTACAACGTGTCACAGTTGTACTACCAACTTTTGGTAACACAGGAAAAGATTATTACCATCAACAGTAATATCGAAAAACTTACAGCACTGGTAACTGCCACCAAATCGCAGTTTGATAATGGCCTGGCAAAAAAGATTGACCTGGACCGTATCCGGGTAAATCTTACCAACAACCTGACTCAGCGTACACAGTTACAGAATCAATATGCTACGCAAACCAACAACCTGAAAAAGGTGATGGGCATGCCTTTGCAGTCAACCTTCCTGTTACCTCCAGCTTCGCTGAAGGAGATAGAAAACAAAGCTGCCGGCGTATTGCAATATGATGATATGAACCTGAGCAACAGAACTGAATATAAATTACTGAAGAAGCAGGAAGAGCTGCAACAGTTGCAGAAGAAAGCTTACCTGGCAGAATATTATCCTTCGTTGTCATTGTTTGGAAGATACTCCTACAATGGTATGAGTCAGCAGTTTGCTTTTCAGAAAGATCCATCTAATTCTACCAGTTGGTATGGCGCTGCCGCCATCGGCGTTTCCCTGAAGATACCCATCTTCGATGGTTTTGGCCGCCGCTCAAAAGTGAACCAGTCCAATGTAACATTGCGTCAGCTCAACAAACAGCTGGAAGATACCGAGCTGTCACTGAACACCGACTACGAAAATGCCAAGTTGATGGTACGTAGTAATTTATCTACCATCACTACACAAAAAGAAAACGTAGACCTGGCTAACGAAGTGTTCTACTCTACCCAGAACAATTATAAGCTGGGCCTGGCAGGCTTAACAGACCTGCTGAATGCAGAAACGTCGCTGACAGACGCACAAAACAGCTACAACGAGGCACTGTTGCAGTATAAGCTGGCAGAGCTGGAAATCATAAAAAGCAAAGGAAGTCTGAGAGACCTCCTAAACTAAATGTATAAACGAAAACAAGGATAGAACACACAAACTATTTGCAGATGAAAAAGTTTATAATATGGGGAGTGGTAACGGTAGGTGCAGTGGTACTGATCATGTGGAAGCTCAACGCTAATAAAAAGGCTAACGAAGCTAAAACTGAATTTGTAAAACAAAGTAATATCGGCGATATTCCTGTACTGGTGCAGAAAGTAACCCGCAATGATTTTTCCCAGGGCTTCCTGGCCAACGGAAACTTTGCGCCCGTGCGCGAATTGTCGTACCTGGCAGAAACCGCCGGCCGTATTACCCGCCTGCTCGTAGATGAAGGCAGTGTAGTAAAACAGGGACAAGCCATTGCCTACATTGATGGTGAGATCTTGAATACGGATCTTGCATCTGCAAAAGCTAACCTCAACCAGCTGAAAGTAGATAAGGAAAGATATGAAAGCGCGTTCCAGACAGGTGGCGTTACCCAGAAACAAATGGATGATGCCCGGTTACAGTACGACGTGGCCAAAACCCGTTATGAAGCCGCTAGTCGCCGCGTAAGCGATACTTATGTAAAAGCGCCTATCTCCGGAATTATCAATAAAAAATATATAGAACAAGGGGCTTATCTCTCCGTTGGAACAAAAATGTTCGACATCGTAGATGTATCCCGTCTTAAACTGGCGGTATCTGTTCCTGAAGCACAGGTAGTGACCCTGAGCAAAGGACAGAAAGTATCTGTTACCTCCAGCGTATTTCCCGAAACAACGTACGAAGGTACCATCACCTTTATTGCTGCAAAAGGCGATAACTCCCTCAACTACCCGGTAGAAATGGAAGTAGGCAATATTGCCGGGAAAGACCTGAAAGCAGGTATGTACGGTACTGCCCACTTCGTAGACCCGAAAGCAGATAAAGCTATTTTCATTGCCCGTACCGCCTTTATTGGTGGTGTAAACAGTAACGAAGTGTATGTGATGGAAGGCAATATGGCGAAGAAACGTAAAGTAGTAGCCGGCCGCATTGTAGGCGACCAGGTAGAAGTACGGGAAGGACTGAACGAAGGAGACATAGTAATTACCAGCGGTCAGATTAACCTGACAGATGGCGCTACGGTAGCCGTTCAGCAAACCGTTAAGTAACCGAGGAAATGTATCTGGTGTTTGACCAAATTTTTGCAACATGAAGATTACTGAAGTATCGATTAAGCGACCCACAATAGTGGTGGTGGTATTTACCATCCTCACCCTGTTGGGCGTGATGAGTTATAAATCGTTGAACTACGAGCTGTTGCCCAAGTTCAGCTCCCCTATCGTCACTATTGCTACCATTTATCCGGGAGCTTCTCCCAATGAAGTGGAGAGCAGTGTCACCAAGAAGATTGAAGATGCCGTAGCGTCTATGGAAAAGATCAAAAAGATCACTTCCAAATCATCCGAAAGTTTGTCGGTTATTACCGTTGAGCTGAATAACGATGCCGATGTGGATATTGCCCTGCAGGATGCACAGCGCAAGGTAAATGCGATCCTGGCCGACTTGCCTGGTGATGCAAAGCCACCATCGCTGAATAAATTTTCGCTGGATGACTTGCCGATCATGACTTTGTCGGCCACTGCTAAAATGGATGATAAACAGTTTTATGACCTGGTAGATAAGAAGCTGCAACCTTTACTATCCCGTTTACCGGGCGTAGCCCAGGTGTCGTTGATTGGCGGCCAGGAACGTGAAATACAGGTAAACGTAGATCCGAAGAAACTGGAGGCATTCAATTTATCTATTATGCAGGTGCGCCAGCTGATCACCAATGCCAACCTGGATTTCCCTACCGGTAAGGTAAAAACGGCCAATGAGCAGATCCTGATCCGTTTGGCAGGTAAATATAAAAACGTGGATCAGCTCCGCAACCTGGTGCTGAAAACAACGGCAGATGGTACACAGGTGCGTCTTACAGATGTAGCGGATGTACAGGATGCACAGAAAGACGCAGACCGTATTGCCCGTGTGGATGGTGTAAGCGCCATTGCGTTGCAGGTGCAGAAGCAAACGGATGCCAACGCAGTAACCGTGAGCGAGGAAATGAAGAAGTCCATTGCCCAGATAGAAAAGGATTATGCAGCTAATGGCCTCAAAATACTGGTGGCCAATGATTCATCCGACTTTACGCTGGAGTCTGCTGATTCTGTGATACATGACCTTATCCTTGCGGTAGTGCTGGTGGCGGTGGTAATGTTGTTGTTCCTGCATAGTGTGCGCAGCGCCTTGTTCGTAATGATCTCCATTCCGGCCTCGCTGATCGCTACTTTCATTGGTATGAAGCTGATGGGTTTCTCTCTCAACCTCATGTCGCTGTTAGGATTATCGCTGGTGGTAGGTATCCTTGTGGATGACGCCATCGTGGTACTGGAAAACATCTATCGCCATATGGAGATGGGTAAAAACCGTGTGCGTGCTGCATTTGAAGGGGTGAAAGAAATTGGGTTTACCGTTACATCCATTACACTGGTAATTGTGGTGGTATTTCTGCCGATCTCTTTAACGAATGAACTGGTATCAAAGATCCTGCGGGAATTCTGTGTGGTGGTAATGATATCAACGATGTTGAGCTTGTTGTCGTCCTTCATGATTGTACCGTTGCTATCCTCCCGTTTTGGTAAACTGGAGCATATTACAGGTAAGAATGTGTTTGGGAAATTTATCCTTTGGTTTGAGGCACAGCTTACAAAGTTCACCAACTGGATGACTGGGTTGCTCAAATGGGCGCTGGCACATAAGGCCATTACGCTGATTGCAGCGATAGGCCTGTTATTCGCATCTTTCATGCTGTTGGGTAAAGGTTATATCGGAGGTGAGTTTATTCCGAAAGGTGACCGCGGACAGTTTATTGTGATGCTGGAAATGCCGAAAGATGCGTCTGTGGCGCAAACAAACCTGGCCACCAGAACAGCTGAAAAATATTTGAATAAAAAACCAGAGATCACCCGTTTGATCACTACGGTTGGTCAAACCAGTGAAGATGGGTTTGGTAACTCCCAGTCCACCGCCTATAAATCAGAGATCACAGTGATGCTGGTGGATCCTGAGAAACGTGCCGACGCTTCAGATATTTATGCCGCAAAGATCAAGAAGGAACTGAAAAACATTTTGCCCGGTGTTAAAGTGAAAACGACTGCTGTAAGTATTATGGGTACTGCCGAAAGGGCGCCGGTGGAGCTGATTGTGATGGGTACAGAGCTAGATAGTGTAATGAATTACGCCAAAAGAGCAATGGATACCCTTAAAACCATCAGTGGTGCTACAGAGGTGAAACTGTCCGTGGAAGACGGGAACCCGGAAATCAATGTGCAGGTAGACCGTGATAAGATGGCCGCACTGGGGCTTACGCTCGACGGGGTGGGTGGAACTATGCAAACTGCATTCAGTGGTACTGCCGATGATTCCAAGGTGAAATTCCGCCAGGGAGACTATGAATATGATATCAACATCCGCTTTGATGAGTTCAATAGAAAGAACCTACAGGATGTTTCTAACATACAGTTTATTAATGATAAAGGTCAGCTCATCAAGTTATCGCAATTTGCCGCGGTAACAGAAGGTTCCGGTCCGAGCCACCTCGAAAGAAGGGATAAAAACACATCCGTATCTGTGCAGGCACAGGTAATGGGGCGCCCTTCCGGTACAGTAACGCAGGAGTTCACCGATAAGCTGGCAAAAATGGGGAGACCGACAGGCATCAGTTATGTATTGGGTGGAGATGCTGAGAACCAGGGTGATTCCTTTGGCACATTAGGAGCGGCATTGCTGATTTCTATTGTGCTGGTATACCTGATCATGGTGGCGCTGTACGATAACTATATATATCCGTTTGTAGTGTTGTTCTCTATTCCGTTGGCGATTATCGGCGCCCTCCTGGCACTGGCATTGACCAACAATACGCTGAACATCTTTACCATATTGGGTATTATCATGCTGATCGGCCTGGTGGCGAAGAATGCGATTATCCTGGTCGACTTTACCAACCAGATGAAAGAGCAGGGCCAAAGTACCTATCATGCGCTGATACATGCCAACAATGCGCGCTTACGTCCCATCCTGATGACGACGATCGCTATGGTAATCGGTATGTTGCCTATTGCGTTGGCAACGGGTGGTGTAGGTGCTATTAAAAATGGATTGGCCTGGGCTATCATCGGAGGATTGATCAGCTCCATGTTCCTGACCCTGATTGTGGTGCCGGTGGTATACATGGTGGTGGATAAGGCAATGGCTAAGTTTGGTATTGGTCGTTTGTCTACCAAACGTTATATCAGGCAACGGATGGTGGCTTCTTACGAAGAAGTGCCTTTAAATGAAATTCATGTTAATTAAAGATATGTTACTAACAGTGTAACAGTTGTAGGTTTAGGTAATAGCCGGGATAATCATATCCCGGCTTTTTTTTTCTTTGATATTAACAATAAGTTCTTTCGTTTCCACAAATGAGATGAAAATGCCGTGGAGTATTTTTGCGGCAAATAACATCTTATGAAAAAGTATTTCCCCGCTTTTCTCTTTTTATTCGCTCCTTTTATCTCCTATGCGCAGCAAAGCATTTCCGGCCTCTCTAACCCGGAAAGTGTGGTGGCGGCCAATGGTGGCTACTTCGTATCGGATATAGGCCCAAAGCTGGATCCCGTAGCCAAAGATGGAGATGGTTTTATTTCTTATATAGATAGCAAGGGTAAGTTATCCCTGAAATATTTTGATGATGTACTCAATGCCCCCAAGGGATTGGAGGTTATCAATAATGTGCTGTATGTAGCTGATATTGACCATATAAAAGGTTACGATATATCTACCCGGAAGAAAATATTTGACCTGAACCTGGAAGGGAAAGCCGCGCTGCTCAATGATTTGAGCCGGGTAGATGACAGTACCTTAGTTATTACAGATTCATTTAAAGACCAGGTGTTATTGGTGAATGTGCGTACCAGCGACTTTACTATTCTAAAAGGAAATATTGTAACGGCTAATGGTGTGCTGTATGATGCGCATAGCGACAATATTTATGTATGCTCCATGGGAGCCAACCTGGACGGTACCGGTAAAATATTTGCTAAAAAATTACACGATGACAACGCCACCTTTGAACCGGTAGAAGGTACGCCAACCGGGCTTTTTGATGGTATTGTGCAGCTGGATGATCACCGCTTACTGGTATCTGACTGGATTACGATTAAAGATCCGGTGAAAGGGAACTTTTACGTGTACGATACTAACAGTAAGAATTATACGAAAATAGAGGGTATGCGTTCTCCGGCGGATATTGCGTTGGATGCGAAACACCATACTTTGCTGGTGCCTCAATTGCTGGATAATAAGCTGGTGATAGTGCCGCTGAAAAAATTGGGTTTATAATATCCTATATATAGCAATGCCGCAGGCTTTGGCCAGGGGCCTGCGGCAGGCTCATTATTTCCTGGCCATCAACAACATATGTGAAACAGGGAAAGGGATAGGTAAAGGTACATCATTAATGCACGGGCGCATCAGTTGTACCTTTCCTTCCAACCTGTTTTTTACAATCCACTCATTTCTCCAGGTAGTGGAGAGGTTGTCTAGCCGGAGTCCCGCTTCTTCCAGGGCTGATTTCCAGTCGTTATAATTCCAGAAGCAGAAGGTTTCATGCATTTCGCTGAGCCAGTTGTCGTGGTAATCTTTCTTAAATAAAAACTCACATGCGTTTTGCATCGACAGCTGGGCATAAGTTTTTCCGGCTATGCTAATCCATTCGTGCGGTAGTTGAAACCCTTCCTGGTGGCGAAAGTCTTTTGCAAATTGTTTGAACAGCGCCATGGTAGAAAGTTGCCCCAGCCAGGCTGCCAGCGCCTGTGTGGTGTGGTTTTCGGGCATGGGCAGGTTGTTTTCTCCGTCTTCGTCATTTAACCAGAGTAAGATGGTTTCATCTTTGTTTTCCGGTCCTACTACATCGCGGTTAATCCATACACCGCCGGGAACGAGTTCATTATAACGATTACGTATAAACGCTATCAGGTCTTCCCTGCTGCCATAAGATTCTATTTCATGGGTGAGAGAAGAGGTGTGAATGGTATTCATGCTACCGGCTTCAAACACCAGGCTGGTGACGGCATTTTTTTGAGAAAAGAATACCGAAGGGTTGGCAAATTCCCCATTATGTTTCCGTTGCAGGCAGATATCGTAGAGGTGGCGGGATACTTCGATGCCGTAGAAGTCGCACTCATGGAGGCGATCGTCTTCGCAGGCTATTTTTATCCAGGAGCCTGCGGCGCAGCCAATATCGCCGATATTGCCGGGTTGTATATATGGCGCGGTTTCACGGTATTTCTGTGCCGCGATATCGTCCATTTGTTTCACGTATACGTTATAATCGCGGGTGGCAGTAAGGTCGCCATCAGCGCCTATGATAGGATCTTTCAGGATATGTTGCACCTTCTCCCCTACGCCGTATAGCGACCATATTTTGAACGATGCCGGGTGCATCTGATCGAGGATGGTTTTATTTTTCCGCCAGTCGCCTGTCTGTGCAATGAGTTTTACCACATCCCAGGGCATGGGTTGTGTAAACTGGTTGCTGGCGGGGTCCCATTCGGCGGGCAATACCCGGAATCCATGCTGGAGGTACATTTCCTTTACGCCGGTAGAGCAAATAACGATGGTATTTTCCGGGGTGAGCGCATGTAGGCCTTCGCTGGAATGGCGAATGGTTTTGATGGTGTATTCCGGGAAATCGTTGATTACGCCAACGTCGTCAATTCCATACACGAAGGCTGGTACATCCAGTGAATTGGAGAATTCCTGTATGATCATGGACCGGAGGTAGAATGGAACGGGGTTGCGCTTAGTACCCAGGTGATTGGCCGAAGTAACGGCGAAGATCACTCCCTGTATAGTTTGGGGCACTAACGGCGTGCCATATACGTCCTTTTCGCCATCCAGCTGGCATTTGATAAGACGGTTTAAATATTTGAATTGAAAGTCAGTCAGCAGGTGGTGACGGCCGGGTATGAGTAAATGCATGCCCTGAAGTTAAGAAATGTTAGTAAAGAAAAAAGGTTGTATCGTTTGATGATACAACCCGCTGAGGTAAACGTTTTCTGGAAGAAATAAGGATATTTTTATAAAGTGGCAGCCTTGCGTATCTCCTCGAAGGTGTAGGTACGTACCACTTCCCCATTTTCAAACACTGTTTGCAGCAGATTTGTTGCCTGGGTAGAGGCGGCTACCGTTTTAAATTCGCCGTTTTCTTTTATCAGGGCCAGTTTACCGGCTTTTGACTTTTTAAAAGAAGTACGAAGTTGGCCGTTCGCATCCATTTCCACCGGCATTTTCTGTACATCAATGGGTTGGCCGTTTACTACGGCGTAAGCGCATTTGAGTGCAAACTCCTGAGTGTCGCGGTTTACGCGTTGGAGTAAGGCGCCGCCCATGCCCAGCACCAGGTTTTCGGCGCTGATACCAGCTTGTTTCAGGGCTTCAAATATACCAGGAATGGAAGAATAGCTGATGCCATCGCCTTGTATGACCCTCACCTGTGGTGGCAATACTTTAAAGCCTTTTTCATTGGTGGTATAGCCAAACTTCTCCATGAGGATGGTAAATATGCGGAGCAGCGTTTGTACCGGATCGCCGCTATCGGGGCGGATAACCAGGGTGCCGTCTCTTTTAAGAATTTTTTCTTTCAGCTCGGTTCCCCAGTATTCCTCGCAGGCCCGGAAAATATTGTAAGAATCGGATACGCAGGCGATGGTGCCGGTTGGATATGTATCGAGAATGTGTTTGAAGATGTCCAGTTCTCCTTTTTCACCCAGCAGGGTTACCACGGAGTGTTCTGTGGCTGGGATAGAGAGTCCCGGTGCGGTAGGTGCGCCGTAGTATCTTTTGGCAAACATGGAGCCGGGGATGGTGTCGCTGCCGGAAAAGCTTACCAGGTGAGCGCTTCCGCCGATACCGGCGCTTTCTACGGAGCTGGCGCCCCGGAAGCCGAAGTCGTTCAGTACAAAGTCGATGCCTGCGTAAGCTGCTGCACTGGCGGTTTCATCGTAATATTTCTTTACTATTTTTTTAATTTCTCTTGATACAGAGGCTACGGTGCATGGGTACCATACCTGCATGAGCAGTGTTTCGAGGAAGTTGGTAAGCCAGAAGCATTCCGGGTCGGTGTTTTCGATGGTCATCAGCACATTCCGTACGGGTACCACCGTGCCTTCGGGAACTGCTTTGATACGGATGGGCAGTTTACCGCCATGTTTTTCAATAATATATTCAAAGCGGCTGCGGTCGAATACGTCTTTACGTCCGAATACTTCTGTGAGCATGGTTTCGGCTTCGTCCAGCTTTTCTTTGGTAAATACAATGCCCGCGAGGTATTCTTTCAGGAAATATTGGAGTCCGTAGAACACAGTTTCATCAAATTTACCACCGCGACTTTCGAGGTAAGAATAAATGTACTCAGTGCCAGGGATGTATAATTTGTGGTGAGAGTATTTGTAAGCGTCGGCGAGGAGAATGAGGTTTTCCTTTGTCATATCTCAATATTTTAGTCTTAGTAAGTATATTTTTCAGTGAGTTTAGCGATCAGCGGAAGATGTGTATCCACGATTTCGTTCCGGCTGATCATGCCTGGTATATCCTTTACTGTTACCCATTTTACTTCTTCGAGATCGTCGTTGGCGGCGGGTTCTCCGAATACGAGGTCAGTGCTGAAGAGAGTGGTGATAATTTTATTTACTTCAGCGCGATAGCGCCAGTCGTTTACCCGTATGGAGGCTACATATTGCATAGGGCCAATTTCCAGTGCGCCGCATTCTTCCTGCAATTCCCTGGTAGCAGCCAGTTCGAAGCTATCGTCGGTTGGGTCGGAAAAACCACCCGGGAGCCGCCATACGGCTTCATTTGGTTTGCGGCCCAGCAGCAACTGTGTTTTATTGTTTCTATATAATGCAATATCTACAGTAGCATATACGGACGGAAATAGGTTATAGGTGTTATAGATGATGCCGGCGCGGAATTCTTCCGTATCAAACACTTTATCTGATATGGCTTCCCGCATGGCGGTGGCGTTATAATCTTTTACAGGTGGCAGTGCTGTGGTGGTATAGCGACCGGAATAAGTACCCATAAAGCTATCGCGGCTGCCGTATAATAAAAAGGTTTCGTGAGGAAAATTGTTGTGAAGCAGTTCATCCAGTTTCTGTGACCATACGGTATCGCTTTTCTGATCGCTCAGGGGTAATACAATGATTTCTGGAAACGCCTGTTTGATCATCCGCTCGCGGGTGTAGTAGTCGAGCGGATTTTTGCGGCTGCCTCTCACCGGACTAACGCCAAGGATGATGAGGACACGGTTATGTTTTTGTTTAACCTGCCGGATCAGCTCCAGGTGGCCTTCATGGAGGGAAGGTGTTTGGAAGCGGGCGATGATCACTCCTGTGGGTTTTGTGTTTTGCATGTCCGATCTATTTTGTGTAATTGTTACACAAATATAGAAAGGGAATTTGAATCAGCAAAATGTTTTTTGTAAAAAGTACACAAAATAAAATCACTAGATCAAAATGATAATATATTATTAGTCTGTTGTTAAAATATTATTGAAAATTTTCTTGTCGTGAAATAAAACCGCTATTTTTGTAGTCATTAATCACCATTAATCATATCTGAAAATGCCTAGAAAAATTAGACCAACCATTTTAACAGGAAAGGCCGCCACTCGATTTCTTGCAGCTATTCGGGCCAATAAAGACAAGAAAATTAGTCAGGAACGATTTGAAGAATGGCAGAGAAATGTTCAGCTGTTTAACGCGATGCTTAAAAAGGATTAACTGTTGTATTTGAAAAGATTGTTTGTTTGATTAACCCTTATCAACATGAATTTTACTGGATTAACCCTTACTAAGATAGACACACAGTCTATTGCAAAAACTTTTGATTGTGGAGATACTGAATTAAACGAATTTTTACTGTCGAAAGCTCTTCATTACAAAAATGAATTGCTGGCTGTAACCTATCTGCTAAAAGACAAGGAAAGAACTGTCGCTTTCTTCAGCGTTTTCAATGATAGCCTTTGGATACGGGAGCAGGATTTTGTTTCAAAGAGTGCATTCAAGAAATTTCGTAGAGGAATTGTGAGCCATCCCAAAAGGCATTTGGAGTATTATCCTGCCATGAAAATTGGGCGGCTAGGTGTATCTAACCAAGTGCAAAAAGGAGGTATTGGAAAGGGAATCATTGACTGGATTATCGGTCTGGCCGTTAAACATAATAACGAATGCGCCTGTAAGCTGATAACTGTTGATGCCTATGCGCAATCTACCCGATTCTATGAAAGAAACGGGTTTCAATATCTTGACCATATGGATAAGAACGTAGATACCAAGCAGATGTATCTCGACCTTACGCCATATGTTAATACGATGCCGGAATCGCCTATAGTGTTGATGAATTAAGCGGTGATTATTTTCTTCTTACAGCTTTGGACGTTTGCTCAATTGATACTCGTTTTTTGAGCACTGCTGCTGCTTGTTCAGGAGAGATCGTAATCCCTTCAATGCTGAAGGATGCTACCATAGACTCCACTATCTTCTCTGCCAGCGATTTTTCATTTTTCGTGGAAACAACAGCTGTTTGTTTGGAAGTATTCGACATGGTATCAATTTAATGAAATATGAGCTGACTAAGGAATATTTACTTTAGTCAGCTCTATTCTATTTGTATGACGAAACGTTTAAGGTTTTAAACAAAGAAGAATGAATACCCAGAACGGTGAATGTTCACATTTCATTGACATCTTGTAAGCAGTCATTTTTTAAATTAGATGAAATATTCATCCAATGTTGGCAGTTAACCGAAACAAGGAAGATTTAAAGAAACTCGGCATAAAAATCCGTGAGTTGAAAACGGGAAGAAATATTACAGATAAAGCATTATCGCGATTGGCAAGAATTGGTACCTCCCAGGTGTGGCGGATATTAGAAGGTCAGGTCAACCCCACCTACTCTACATTAAAAGCTATTGCAGAAGTATTGGAGGTGCATCCAGGGGTTTTCTTTGATCTATAAAATCGAGCCCTGTTCCTCATCAGGGGAAATAGCTGGCTCAAATAGTCTTTGATTTTAATCCCCTCGAATTCGAGGGATAAGAAAAAGGCAGGGGCTATGAAAGCAATTGTGTTAATTGCCGGAGCTCCAGGTCATATCTCAAACGTCATCCCTTCCTTCTTCAGCTTAAAATACCTCTCTTCATCAAAACTGAACAAATTCGCGGGTCTTCCCTGCGATACCTGTTTTTGTTTTTCGTTATGGGCAATCAATATCCCCAGGTGGTTTATTTTTTTCTGGAAGTTGCGACGGTCTATAGGCCGGTCCAGCAGGGTTTCGTAGAGTTTTTCCAGGTCGGCGATGGGAAATTTTTTATCCAGCAGCTCGAAGCCGATGGGTTCGTAGCGGATTTTATTGCGTAGGCGTTGCACGGCTACATCGATGATGGTAGCATGATCGAAAGCCAGGGATGGGAGATCTTTAATATTGAACCAGCTGGCATCTTCGGCATCGGAGCTGGCTGCCAGCTTAAAGTTGGTAGGGTTTACCAGGCCGAAGTAGGCCACGGATACTACCCTGCCCCTGGGGTCGCGCCCAGGGAGCCCAAAGCTGTATAGTTGTTCGAGGTAGTTGATATTTACGCCGGCCTCTGTGAGCAGCTCGCGGGTAACGGCTTCTTCGAGCGATTCATTGTTGAGAACGAAGCCGCCGGGCAGCGCCCAGCTATGCAGATAGGGCTGAATGGTGCGCTTAATGAGCAGCACTACGATCCCTTCTTTGGGAATATATCCAAATACTACCGCATCTACGGTCAGTCTGATGTTTTGTATAATGGGCAAACCTTTCTGATTATTTTGCTTGTATATATTGTTCTATCTGGGCAGTGCCTTTGTGCAAATTTACGAACAAAGGATTTTTTACCGGGTCAAAAACGATAATGGTGCTTTGTTCCCAGATATCTTGCGGCGTAGGTAGTTCAATGATTACTTCCTGGCCATTCTGCCGATGGAAGAGCAGGCTGTCTTTTCCGGCCATATGGGCCTTGAACTGGTGCTGGTCCAGGTAATCGGTCAGTTGCTTGCGGAGTTGCAGTACGGAGTCGGTCAATGCGCCGGGGGCGGGTTTAAACTCGCGGTATACGTAACATTTTTCGTTGATAACGTCATACGCCGACCGGTCGGTATTTTGTTCTTTGTTGCGGGCACTGTTGCAGGCAAACAGCACTACGGTCATTGTGAGGAGTGATAATATCTTTTTCATGAGTACATAAGTTTAATGTTCGTAGCAATCATAGTTACGCTGACGGTAAATTTTTCCATCGCGAAATTCTATGATGGTGCAAATAAATGCTTTCATCACCTGGCCCCGGCGGAATTGCCCGGCATCTACGCCTATTTCACCGGTCCATTTGGCTTCTACTACCAGGGTATTCCCTGATTCTACTACTTTCAGCACGCTGAAGTGCTGGGATTTCAAAATTATTCTATTGGTGGCCATGCTTTCCAGCATGATCTCAAAATTGCGTTGTTTGATCTCATTCGAGAGCTGGTTTGGATATTCAGTCTGAATGATGTTCGGATGAAAAATCCTGGCAAATTCAACGGGATCTGCTGAAAAAGTTTCCAGCAACTGGAAATACCGGTATATAAGCGCCAGTTTCTCTTCCATTTAAAGGGATAAATTGAAATATTACGAATAGCGTATTTATGCGAAAATATACATTTCGCACCTATATGTAACTCTCAAATTTTGAGTGGTTCGTAATTATAGGGTGATTATTGGGCGCTGGTAAAGGCCAGCTTGTCTTTATTATTTGTTTTATCGATGATGTTATATACCAGTTTGAGGATGTTGAGGGTGCCGGTATAATTTATCTTGTCGTCGGAGGTAGCCGTTCCGGTATAGAAATAAAGTACTGGTATATTTTTTTTGTAGAAGGACGCATGATCAGAGTTGGCTGCCAGGGTGGAGTCGTAGGCCAGTGGCAGCTCTTTGTTGGTGGCGGCTTCCTGCAGGATGGCGGCCCATCCGGGGGAGGTGCCTGTTCCGCCTATCTGTAAAGCCTTACCTGGGTTGAGTTGCCCGATGCCATCCATATTTATCATATAGTTTACCTGGGCCAGGTTTACGGTGCTATGGGAGGCAAAGTATTTAGAGCCATATAGTCCCTGTTCCTTCCCGGAAAAGGCGATAATCACATAGTTATTGTTATGGAGACGGGAGCCTGCCAGGAGGCGGGCTAATTCCAGTAAAGCGGCTGTTCCGCTTACATTATCATCTGATTTAGCGGTACTTTCCCAGCCGGGAAAATCGTAGTGTGCGCCGATGATGATGGTATGGGGGGCTTTGTTATCCACATAGCCGATTACGTTAGTACCGGTACGTTTGGTGGCTTTAAAGGCAATCTGCATATTTACCTGGAAGCTGCCGGCATCGTCGGCGCCCAGCTTTTTGCTGATTTCCCTGCTAACCCATACCGCTGGAATGCCAGTAGCGGCGGGATGTTGATCGAGCCATTGCTGTACTTCGGCAATAGATTCTCTCCCGTTAAAAAATATTACGCCGGTGGCGCCCGACTTTTCAGCTATCTGTGTTTGGTGCAGGTACTGCTCCAGGGGCGTTTTCCGGCTGTCGGTATCCATTTCTGCCACGTTGATAAACCAGATATTGTCAGGTTCATTTACGCTGGGCATTACTTCTCCTTTGACCGATTTTTCTGCGCTGAAAGGCAGGGGGAGATATTGTTGGCCGGCTACCAGTTTATCTTCGTTGATGGCCAGGTGGCAACTGGTAGCGGGTTCCTTGCTTTCTTTGACGGTAAATTGCTGTAAAAAGCCATCCTCCCCTTTGGGGCTGAGACCAATTTGTTTCATCTGAGCGGAAATATACGCGGCGGCCAGTTGCTCGCCGGGAGCGCCTGTGCTGCGGCCTTCCAGCTTATTGCTGCTCAGGTAATTAATATGTAGTTGTAGGTTACCAAGGGTTTTTCTGTCCTCTTTTCTTTGGGCATAAACATGGAAGGTAACAACTACCAGTGGTAACAGCCAGGTGATCTTTTTCACAGCAATCTGATTTGGGTGTTGTGGCAAAATTACGAATTACCCTGGTTGAATGGCCAAATCTGTCAGAAGATCTTTTGACTATATCATTGTATTTTAAGTATTTATAATACATTGCTTTCGTCTGAAAACCGTCATTCGCCAAATAGAGTGTAAGGTTGGTAATTCTCAAAATGCTATTTTTGCCCCGTTTTAAAAACAAAGTATGAAAAACACGCCTTTTACTGAGAAACACATTGCGCTGGGCGCCAAGATGGCCGCCTTTGCGGGTTACAACATGCCTATTTCCTACACTGGTATTAACGACGAGCACCAGGCGGTACGTACAAACGCCGGTGTGTTCGATGTAAGCCACATGGGCGAATTTATTTTAAAGGGCGAACATGCATTGGACCTGATCCAGCGCGTTACCAGCAACGATGCCTCCAAACTTACTGCCGGTAAAGCGCAGTACAGCTGCCTGCCCAACAACGAGGGCGGTATCGTAGACGATCTGCTGGTATATTGCATTGAAGAAAACAAAGTATATATGTTGGTGGTAAACGCCAGCAATATTGAAAAAGACTGGAACTGGATCAGCCAGTTCAATACCAACAACGTGGAAATGCACAACATTTCCGACAAAACCTGCCTGCTGGCCATCCAGGGACCTAACGCCACCAGCATGCTCCAGCCACTCACCGACGTGGACCTGGTAAATATGAAATATTACACTTTCGCCAAAGGCACCTTTGCCGGCGTACCTAATGTGGTGATCAGCGCTACAGGCTATACCGGTGCAGGTGGTATCGAAATTTATTTTGAAGATACCGACGGTGCAGCAGATAAGATATGGGAGGCTATTTTCGCCACTGGTGGTCCTAAAGGACTGAAACCTATTGGTTTAGGCGCTCGCGATACCCTCCGCCTGGAAATGGGCTTCTGCCTCTATGGTAATGATATTGACGACACTACTTCCCCTATGGAAGCAGGTTTGGGCTGGATCACCAAATTCACCAAACCATTCACTTCCAGCGAAATATTTGCAAAACAAAAGGCCGAAGGCGTTACCAAAAAGCTGGTTGGTTTTGAAATGGTAGATAAGGGTATTCCCCGTCACGATTACGAAATCAAGGATGCTGCCGGTAATGTGATTGGCCGTGTAACCTCCGGTACACAGTCGCCTTCTATGCAAAAAGCTATCGGCCTGGGCTATGTAAATACGCCATTTGCCGCACAGGACACTGAAATATTTATTGCGGTAAGGGACAAGGCCCTGAAAGCAAAAGTGGTAAAAGTACCTTTCCTTAGCTAGGAATAATAGGAATAGCCGGCTAAAAGTTGTTAATTTCGGTGCCTGAAAGTTTTCGGAGCACCGAAATTTTTATATTTACTACCATATCTATGCCTACTATCCACTTAACTACCGTTATCCATGCTCCGCTGGAGCGGGTCTTTGACCTGAGCAGGAGCATTACGCTGCACAAGAAAAGCATGTCGCACCGGCAGGAAGAAGCGATTAAAGGTCGCATCAACGGCCTGATTGCTTATAACGAAACCGTGACCTGGCGGGCTAAACACCTCGGAAAGATGAGGGAGCTAACCACCAAAGTCACTGCGATGCGACAGCATGAGTTTTTTAGTGATGAGATGACCGATGGCGACTTTACCCATATGAGTCATGAGCATCATTTTAAAGAAATCGGCAACGGTACTGTCATGATCGATATCATGGATTTTGGTACACCTTATGGCTGGTTTGGAAGAGTATTTGAAAAGTTTTACCTGCAAAAGTATATGACCAAGCTGTTGCAGGAGCGAAATAATACTATTAAGGAGTTTGCCGAAAGCGAGAAGTGGAGAGTGATCCTTGATTAAAGTTAAAAGCATTTGAATGACAGAAAGCAATAAACCCAGCCTGGAAGTGTGTTTATCCCCGGCATTGTTACACTTATTTGATGTGAAAAGCAGCATTGTCGTTATTATCGATGTGTTGCGGGCTACTTCTACTATCTGTACTGCCCTGTACAATGGCGCTTCCCGGGTAATCCCGGTGGCCAGCGTGGAAGAGTGCGTGAATATTGGCCGCGCTATTGGTGGCATTACCGCTGGCGAAAGAGATGGCAAAATTGCAGAAGGATTGGTACACGGCAACTCTCCTTTTGAATATCCGCGCGAGTTTATAGAAAATAAAACCCTGGTACTTACTACTACCAATGGTACCAAGTTATTGCATATGGCCAAAGATGCGGTGCAGATCATTACAGGGTCTTTTCCTAACATCAGCGCAGTGTGCGAGTACCTGGTGGCGCAAAAGCAAAACGTTATCCTGGGTTGTGCCGCCTGGAAAGACCGGGTCAACATGGAAGATACCCTCTTTGCGGGGGCAGTGGTGAACCGTATTAAGGAACATTTTGACGTTAACTGCGATTCCGCTATTGCCGCTGAAGCCCTTTATACTTCCTCCAAAGACGATATTTATACTTTTATGAAACAGGCCTCCCACTACCAGCGTTTAGCGAAGTACGGGCTGGAAAAAGATATACACTACTGTCTCACACCGGATGGCGCTAATGTGCTGCCGTTGTTCAGGGATGGGGAACTGATTGCCGGGTAGTTTGTATTAAACTTTTTTCAAGAATAGTTTTGATTTTAGAGGATTAGCGAAGACCGATGCGGATATCCGTGCTGGTCTTCGCTAATTTTTTAATAAATAATCAACTTAATCCTGACCATGGCGAAATACGCCAGGAATAATTATGTTGATTTTAGTTGGCATCCATGATTGAATCGAAATTATTACCCGGCATAAGGCTGGTACTTTCTCATAATTTTTTATAGTTTGCAGCGTATATAACCAGTATTGTCAGCCAATCAGTCATATAACGAGAATGAGTTGCTTTTGCGTCTTGCAGAAGGAGAGAATGCTGCATTCCGGAAATTGTATGATATGTATTATAGTGCACTGATGGATTTTGCACATAAGCTGACCGGAAACATGGCTGAAGCAGAAGACATCACTTTGCGCACCTTTGCCAAGCTCTATGAGCGCCCCCCTGAACTGTCGAACATGACGCATCTCCGGCGATGGCTTTTCCTCACCGTTCGGAATGATTCCCTGAATTATCTCAAGAAACGGAAGTATATACAGTCCAACGAGCGCAATCTACAGGATAGCTACTACAGCCAGGCTTCCCTCGACGCTATTATGACAGAAGAAGAACTAGTTCGCCGGTTATATAATGCAATAGAATTACTCCCTGCACAACGCCGGCGGATATTTATCCTCACTTACCTTGAAGGCTATAAAGCCCGCGAGATCGCGGAATTACTCGGTATTTCAGAAAATACGGTTAATACACAAAAGAAACGGGCCCTGGTGGGTCTTCGCAGCAGCCTGGGTATTGTCGTGTTCTATCTGTTGTTCTACCGGTAAAATTTTTTTTCTCCAGCTGTCACCATTTTTGATTTCCGGATTGTAATTACTAGCACATGGAAGAGAAAGACCACATTCAAGAGGTTGCAGGTTGGGTCCTTCGGGAGCTGCAGGGCGACGAAAGCCGGGAACTGAAGCAGGAGCTGTCGCGATTTGTGGCGGCATCCGAAGAAAATGCCCGTCTTTATGCCCGATTGAAGAACCAGGATTTCCTCGCTACAAGGTTACAGGAATACCGGGCATACGAAGAGAGCAAGGAACGCAATTGGGAACGGCTACAGGAGTATGTTTCAGCGGGTAAGCGAAAAACAGCCCGTACTTTTTATCTGCCTCGCGTTTGGTGGGCAGCGGCTTCCATTATGTTGTTATTAGGAGCTGGTTTTTATTTCTGGCGTTCCCGTCAAATTCCAGCTTCATCTCAACAAATTGCACATGTAACGGATGTTCCGGCAGGTCAGGCAGGCGCGATTCTCACGTTGTCAGATGGCAGGCAAGTCTCTCTGGATACCATTACTAACGGCGTAATTGCCCTGCAGTCTGGTGTTACAGCGAAAGTGGTCAACGGCAATCTCTACTACGAAGGTAATGGTACTAAAATCGCCTATAATATAATGAACACGCCCAGGGGCCGTCAATATCAGTTGACGCTGCCTGATGGTACGCAGGCATGGCTGAATAGTTTTAGTTCCATCCGCTATCCTACCGTATTTACAGGGAATAAACGGGAAGTGGAGATAACCGGAGAGGTTTACCTGGAGGTGGCCAAAGATGCGCAGGCGCCCTTCTATGTAAATGTAAAGAACAAGGCGAAAGTGCAGGTGCTGGGCACCAGCTTTAATATTAATGCCTATGAAGATAATAGCGAGATCTATACCACACTGCTCGAAGGTAGTGTGCGGATATCAAAAGATAATGCTGCTGTAAACCTGCACCCCGGTCAGCAAGCCATTTTACGCGAAGCCCCGCAGCCGATAAATGTGTTGGATAATGTGGAGATAGATAAAGTGCTGGCCTGGAAAAATGGTGCTTTTAATTTTGAGGATGTAACATTGGCAGAAGCCATGAAACAGCTGGAGCGCTGGTATGATATTGAAGTGGTAATTGAAAAAGATGTTCCTGCCAATCTACCCTTCTATGGAAAAATAAGCAGAACACTCAGCCTGCAAAAGTTGCTGGATGCACTGGACCAAACAGACCTGAAATTTCGTATTGAACAGCACCGGAAACTTATTATAACTAAATAACGACCACCATTAAAAAGAAAGCAAGTGACGGAGGCACGTATCTGACCTTAATTATGCCTATTAAAAAACCGGAAGTGTTGACACCACTTCCGGAAGCTGTTTAGCTGACCAAAGTGCTTGAGCACACCTCTTATTTATATCAACCAAACTGATGCAAGTTATGCAAAAAAAAGTTTATGTGCATGGCTGCCGGACCAGGCTACTATTGGGCCTGGTTTGCGGTAGCCGAAGACTAACCAAATCTATTTTAGTAATGAAGCTTAGTGTAATGATACTGTTGGGAGCACTACTCCAGGTACAGGCATCAAGTTTAGCTCAAACCGTTTCTTTCTCTGGCAGGAATGTTCCTATAAACAAGGTTCTTCGGGAAGTGGAAAAACAAACCGGGTACTTCATTTTCTACAGCAGTAACGAAATCAGGGAAATGACAGCATCGCGAATGGTTTCAGTGAACATGAAGCAGGCGCCCCTGGATGTTTTCCTGAAATCTCTTTTTAACGGGCAACCTCTTTATTTCCGGTTAGAAGACAAAACCATTTTTATTCTAAAAGATAGAGCACCTGCTGCAGTGGCAACTACTGAAAATCTTACGCCGCCGGTTACAGTAGCAGGACGGGTAACGGACCTCGAGGGAAATCCAGTACCCGGTGTTACAATAATGGTGCAGGGAACCAGGATTGCTACTACGGCAAATGATCAGGGGCAATTCAAGCTGGAGGGCATTCCCGAAAAAGCGATGATCGTGTTCTCCGCTGTGGGATATATGCCCACATCTGCCAGGTATACTGGTAATACTGTAGTACCAGAGCCGTTGTACGTAATGGGCAGAAATGGACAACGGGAGGAAACTGAGGGAAACACGCGCAGTACGGTATTGCTGGAAGACGGCGGCAATTTATCCGTAAAGCTGGCTCGTATGGTAAAAGGCATCGAAACGGTAGTAGTAACGGGGATTTTCCAGCGTAATATCAACAATTTTACAGGTGCATCCAAAACTATTTCCGGGGCCGAAGCCAAGAAAATAAGCGCCAATAACGTGTTTGCTGCCGTGGCAGCACTGGATCCATCATTCAGGATTGTACCCAACAACGTTGCAGGAGGCAATATTAATCAACTGCCGGAGATCCAGATGCGTGGCCAGAACTCATTCCCCAATCTGAGCGGGCAGCTTTCCAATAATCCCAATGCGCCTTTATTCATATTGGATGGTTTTGAAGTAAACCTGCAGCGTATTGTAGATCTCGACATGAACCTGATAAATAGTATCACGTTGCTGAAAGATGCATCTGCAACGGCGATATATGGATCAAGAGGAGCCAATGGCGTGATGGTAGTTACCACAGTAACTCCTAAAGCAGGAAAAATGCAGGTTACGGTAACAAACGATTTCCGTGCGACCACTCCTGATCTTTCTGTGTACAATTTGCTGAATGCTGCCGAGAAACTGGATTTTGAGAAGAGAGCGGGTGTTTATTCATCCACCAGTCTTCAGTTACAGCAGAAGCTGGAAGCATTATACTATGAACGGTACCGCGCCATGAAAA
Source organism: Chitinophaga eiseniae (assembly GCF_012641265.1). GTDB lineage: Bacteria > Bacteroidota > Bacteroidia > Chitinophagales > Chitinophagaceae > Chitinophaga > Chitinophaga eiseniae_A. Next base: position 723,196 of record NZ_JABAHZ010000002.1, read on the forward strand.
GCGGGGTGAACACAGATTGGTTAGCTATTCCTGTACAGAATGGCTATAGCAACCGTACCACACTTTATATGCAGGGAGGCGACCAGTCTATCCGTTATGGCCTTCAGCTGGGCGCAGATCTGCAATCCGGCGTGATGAAAGGGCAGAACAGAAAGAACTATACCGGTCAGTTTGATCTGAACTACATGATCAAAAAGCTGCAGTTCCGAAACTCTATCCGGATCATGGCTAATAATGCCAATGAATCGCCCTATGGTAATTTCAGTGATTATGTACGCATGAATCCCTACTGGACACCTTACGATGGAACTGGTAACGTAAAGCCTTTGCTGGAAGATCTGAGTTATAGTGGTACCATTTACAGGCAAACGAACCCGGTTTATAATGCTACTTTGCACTCGGTAAACCGTGCGCAGTATTTCGGTATTTCAAATAATTTCAGCGCAAGATATGCCCTGTTGCCTTCTCTTTATTTTGAAACCAATTTCAGTCTGAATAGGCAAAGTGGTTCGTCTGACCAGTTCTATTCCGCACAGGATGGCCGGTTTGCCAATATCACAGATGTATCACAAAAGGGTAGTTATACCGCGCGGAACGATAATAGTTTTTCTTATGAAAGTCTTACCACCGGTAACCTGAACATCTCTTTCGGGCCACACCAGGTTTTTTCTACGCTGGGCTTCAATTTCGCTAACAACAGCAATAATTATTATCAGTTAGTAGCACAGGGTTTCCCTTACGACCGTTTAGACAACCTGCTTTTTGCCGCTCAATATCAGGCAAACTCACGTCCTACGGGCGATGAAAGCACAATAAGACGTGTGGGGGTCGTTTACAGTGGTAACTATACCTATGATAACCGCTTCCTGGCAGATGTTTCCCTTCGTCGTGACGGATCTTCACAGTATGGTACGAAAAAAAGATTCGGCACCTTTTGGTCTGCAGGTATCGGTTGGAACATCCACAACGAATCGTTCTTTACCCAAAGTGATGTGGTGAACAGGTTGAAGATCAGGGCAAGCTATGGTTCTACGGGCTCTCTGAACATCCCCGCCTACAGCGCTCAGAACCTCTATACATTTGGTGTGGGCACCGCTTATTATAATGAACTCGGCGCGGTGTTCAGCGGACTGGGTAATGAAACTCTCAGCTGGCAAAGCGTATACAAGACTAACCTGGGAGCAGACCTTGTGTTGTTCCGAGAGAAAGTGGATGCCCGGGTAGATGTTTACCGCGAAAATACCCGAAACTCCCTGACACAAATAACGCTGGCGCCCTCCACCGGCTTTGCCAGCTATTCAGAGAATCTCGGTCAGATACAGAACACCGGATTCGAGTTCTCTGTACGCTATAAAATCATGGAAAAACGCGCGGATGGCTTGCTTTGGTCCGTAAATGTGAACGGTATTACGAACAGGAATGTACTGAAAGAGATATCCAACAAGCTGAAAGCGTCTAATGATAAACTCAACGCCGGCTCCAACCAAACCACGCCCAATATCCTCCTGCAGGAAGGTCAGTCTACCAATACTATTTATGCTGTGCGGTCCCTGGGTGTAGACCCTGCTACCGGTTCCGAAGTATTTCTGTCAAAAGATGGTAAGCCAACATATATATGGAATGTGGCAGACAAGGTGCCGGTAGGCATTGCACAGCCTAAGTGGAATGGCAACTTCGGCACCAATTTTATGTTCAAAGGCTTTGAACTGAACATGATCTTCAGTTGCCAGTTTGGTGGACAACTATATAATCAAACATTGATAGACAGGGTTGAATCAGTAAACCCGGGCTTCAATGTGGACCGGAGAGCCTATGACCTTGGCTGGAAGGGCCCCGGCGATGTTAGTAGGTACACAGCCATCAAAACAGATAAGCCGGTTACCTTACTAACCTCGCGTTTTGTGCAGGATGATAATACTGTGAACCTCTCCTCTGCCTCACTGGGCTATAATTTCTACCGCAGTGCATTTGTAAAAAGGATTGGTTTCAGAAGCCTGCAGGTAACAGCAATCACCAACGATGTGTTTCGCGTGAGCTCTATACAGATAGAACGCGGAACGGGTAATCCATTTGCAAGAACGTATTCACTTACTGTTCGTGCGGGCTTATAAATAGATGCATATGAAAAGGAATATTCTTATCACCTTATATCTGGCTGGCAGTATGATAATCGCCGGCTGCAACAAGTACCTGGATGTTACACCGAAATCACAGTTATCGGAAAGCCAGATGTTTGAATCTGAGGTCGGATTTCAACAGGCCTTGATGGGTATTTATTCGCAAATGGCCAGCCGGAGCCTTTATGGCGACAACCAGTCTATGGGCTTCGTTTCTGCACTGGCACAGAATTACAGCGTTTCTGGCGCCGGTGCGCCTCTGGCAGAAGCACGTGCGCTTAATTATACCTCGCAACAGGTGATCAATTATACAACAGCGATCTGGTCTGCCAGCTATACTGCTATCGCAGGAGTGAATAATATTATCAGCAATGCGGATGAGAACAGAACGATGTTCACCGGAAATAATTACGGGATGATCAAAGGCGAGGCGTTGGCGCTTCGGGCTTTCCTGCATTTTGAACTGCTCCGGCTCTTCGGACCGGAATATACGTTGGGAAAAGACCAGAAAGCAATCCCTTATAGAATGACCGTGGATCAGTATTCCCAGATACCGGCTACTACCGCAGAAGTGGTGAAACTTGCGCTGGATGATCTTGCGGCCGCGGCGAACTTACTTGTGAAAGTTGATCCCATTGTTTCCGGATCTCCCAACAGAAGGATCAAAATGAACTACTACGCAGTAAAAGCGCTGGAGGCCAGGGTCAGGTTGTATATCGGAGATAATGCCGGCGCAGCTGCTGCCGCGCACGATGTAGTAGATGCGGGTAAATTCCCTTTTGTTACCGCATCTGCCGCTTCGCAAACAATGGGGTCCAGAGACAGACTGTATATTACCGAACAGGTATTCTGTTTGCGGGTGCCTAATATCAAGGACTGGGCGGAGGTTTCTTATTTCAGATTTAATGGATCTACCAGTGTAAAACTCACACAGTCAGATGCTAATTTCAAATCGTTGTATGAGGCAGGCACCGGGGGAACAGGTGCAACTGATCTTCGTTACCGCTTTCTCATAGAACAGGATGGTGGCGCCCCATTTCCATCCAAATTCTGGCAAACTTACCAGTTCTCCACCATGGACTCCAATAGACTGGACCAACTGGTGCCGGTGATCCGCCTGTCTGAAATGTATTACATTCTGGCTGAAGTGGCGGCCACCCCCCAGGAAGGCGTGGGTTATCTCAATAAAGTGCGGGTAGCAAGAGCACTTGCGGAATTGCCAGCGAGCATTACAGCCACTACGCTGCAAAACGAAATTACCAAAGAATATCAGAAGGAATTTTACGCGGAAGGCCAGTGGTTTTACTATTACAAACGCAAAAAGATGGTGCGGATGCGCTTTATGACCAAGGATATACCGCTTAGCAAGTATGTATTGCCTATTCCTCCGTCTGAACTAGAGTTTAATCCTAATTACAATTAAACCCGGCATTATGAAGAAGCTTTTATTTTTAATCAGCATAGTGATAGCGGCATTTGGGATAGCCTGTAAAAAGCAGGATGTACCCTTGTTCAGCGGCAAGAATGGTATCTCTTTTTATAAGGGGCCTTATGATCCGGACAGCCTGGGGTATTCCTTCGCATTTTCGTTGGTGGAGAAGCAGAGAGATACGATATTCATTCCCATGCGTATTACCGGTCCTGCCAATCATGTAGCCAGAGCAATCGCTGTAAAAGCAGGAGACGGTACCACTGCCCGCGAGGGGAAAGATTTTATCCTCCCCGAAGCCACGCTGCCTGCTGATTCTTTGACCGTAAATTATCCCGTGATCGTACTGAACTCCCCTGAAATGAAGAACGGCACCTTCCGCCTTGTAGTACAAGTGGCGCCCAGCAAGGATTTTGAGCTGGGCGCCCTGGGAAAAGAAATTGGAGGTACCACGAATGTGGCAAGTATGATCATTAACATATCCGCACAGCTGATACGGCCATCTTATTGGCCTGCCGGTGGATATGGTGACTTTGGCCTCTTTAGCCAGGTGAAATTTAAATTCATGATGGAAGCCACAGGCCTTACCAATTTTGATTCCGACGTGATCGGTATCGACCAATACTATAACCTGCCGGTTGTATTACAGCGCAAGTTAGCCGAATATGAGGCTATTAATGGTCCATTAGTGGATGAAGATGGCTTACGTGTCACATTTAATTGATTTCAAAAAAACAAATTATGCGCAGACATATATTTAGCGATGTTCTTTGGTTGTGCGTAGTGGCAATAGTAGCTTTTTCCTGCCAGCGCGATAAACAGAATTACGTTTTTGAAAAACTGAATAAGGTGAGTATTTCCCCTGATTCAGCATTTGCTATTACACAGTATGATACATTGAAATTTGCACCGGTTTATACAGACACGAAACCGCCCGGTGTTCCATATAAGTACGAGTGGGTCATCTATCTGCAAAACGGCTCAGGAAGCCCGGTTACATTATCCGCGGAAAGGAATCTGAAAGCGGCCATTAAGCAATCGCCGGGAGTTTATACCTTGCAATGCCGGGTTACGGACCCCGAAACCGGTATCGTTGCGGTAAAGCTGTACAAGGTTACTGTGAATGGGAAGTTCTATAGCGGCTGGATGGTGGCTAATACCAGGAATAACAGTGCTCATCTTGACTTTATCCGCGTTGATGATGCTTTGATTTTAGATCCTGCCGGGTTGGCCAACAATACTACCTATTCAGGTAAAGCCATTGCTGCACTTTCTACCAACAACTCCGGTACGGCTATCATCCTGTTCTTTACCACCAATGGGGTCTTCAGGTTTAATGGAAACGACTTTTTTCAAAACGCCGGCACAGACAAGCTGCTCCCGGGTGCTAGTGCTTTCAGTACGTTGCCTGCATATTCATTGAATGTGTTGGCTTCGGAGCAGTTGTTGATCAGCGAAGGAGGATTGTATGGTGGTATCAGTACCGGGTTTGGAATGACTGAAGCGCAGGCGCTAAAACCCTTCTCTGACCGGTATAACGGGGATTACTACCTATTCCCCGGTCTTGCAGCGTCCAGTTTCTATACCACTTATGTATACGACAATAAGTACAAGCGCTTCATGCAAACCGGGTACGACACCAGAACATTGCTTCCATCTGCAGTCAATGGAAGTTTTGATATGGGAAATGTCGGTAAGACTGCCATAGGCTTTGACCGGGGAGCACTAGATAATGCTTATCCTACCGGTGAGTACTTTTTTATCATGCAGGATGAAAACAATAATCGTTATGTGTATTCTATCAATAAAGATGCACCTGCTATGAACCAGCTGATCGGGAACAGTCCTGAAATTGGTACTGCGAAATATTTTGCTACCGCCAGCAGTTTAAAGCAACTCTACTATGCTACCGATTCAAAGATTTACCTGTATGATATGATTGCCAATTCCAGTGAATTGCTGTATACATTCCCTGCAGGATACAAGATCGCAGACATCAAGATACAACGCACGGGAACTGCTCGCCTGGTAGTTGCTGCCAATAAAGGCACAGCTGGTGAAGTATTTTATTTTGAATTGAATGTGCGTGGCAGATTGGTAAATGAAACCTTCTCTAAAAAATTCCAGGGTTTTGGGGAGATCGTACAGGTTGGATTTAAAAACTAAAGAGATAATGAGAATACTTTCAATAATGCTATGTGCCGCACTTTTCACGGGTGTAGTACGGGCGCAGACATTTTCCGATCTATATAATGCCGTGAAATCCGAACCTGATCCTGTGAAGATGGGCGGGATCGTTAAAATAATGGAAAAACGGGTACGGGAAGGTAAAGGCGAAGAACATCAGGTTCAATATTGCCGGCAGTTGGTGGCCGTAGCTTTTGCTAACGAGGAGAATTTTGAAAAGGCCCGGCAGTGGGCCAACCAGATTGGCGATACAAGTATCAAGCTAACGGCATTGTACAACGTAATAGACAGGATGATAGCTGTAGGGAGATTTGAAGATGCTGAAAAACTACTAAAGCCAACATGGGAGCAGGTAAAGAAGAATGGATCCAGACTTCAGGGCGCTGGCGGGCCTTTTGAAGACAGGGGGCCGGGTGCTGCCGAGTTCGGCGCACTATACGGAAAGATACTATATGAAAAAGGGACCTATCGTGAATCGCTTGAATATCTCGCTCCTGCATTTGCCGGCAGCAGCCGGAGAGCTGGACGGGAACTCTATGCCATGGCGCTGGCCAAGGCCGGAGAAACAGACAAAGCGCTGGAGCAGATGAACCAGCTGATGTTAAGCCAGGAATCCCGGTCGGAAGAGTTTAATGCAGTAACCAGGAAGATATTTATAGAGAAATATGGTGACGATAAGCGTTATCTGTGGCTGAAAGACTCTATTACTGCCGATCATAAAAAGAAGTTGGAAGAAAAAATATCCAAAATGAAAGTGAATATACCGGCGCCGGATTTCACGCTGACAGACCTTACGGGTAAAACCGTTTCGCTGCAAAGCCTCCGCGGAAAAACTGTAATCCTCGATTTCTGGGCTACCTGGTGTCAGCCCTGTGTGGGCTCATTCCCCGGTATGCAAAAGGCGGTGGATTATTACAGGAATGATACGTCAGTAGTATTTATGTTCATTCACACTTTTGAAAGGAGCGATCATGCCACCGACGATGCCAAACGTTTACTGGCCTACCGGAAATACAGATTTGACGTGTATATGGACCTTAAAGATACAACTACGGGGAAAAATGAAGTAGTGAACAAGTATGGCGTAAAGGCTATTCCTACCAAGTTCATTATTGACAGGAATGGTATCATTCGCTACAGGAATACAGGATATATTTCCGTGGATGAAGCTATCCCGGAAATCAGTATGATGATTCAATCAATCAATTAAATTATGAAAAGAATAATTGGAGTATTTTGTTTTTTAGTGATCTCCTGGGCTGCCGTTGCACAAAATGGGATGGAGGGAGTGCGGGAGTTGAGGGCGATTACCGACAGTGCCCAGCTGAAAATGAAACTGGCGGAGTTAGAAAAGGGTAAAACGGAACAGGACCTGGAAACTGCCTACTTTTATTACCGCTATGCTAAAGATGGTGCCGCCAGGGCGCAGCAGGTGCTGGACCGGGCAATAAAAGAATATCCCCAAGGTCAGCTTGCATTCAATCAGGAAGTCCAACCGATAGAAGAGTTGCGGGATCTGAAGGAGATAGAAAAGCAATATCAGGCATTAATCAGAAAGTTTCCCGGTAAAAATTCGCCTGTTATTTTAGCGGAATTGGTGAATGCCAGTGCAGAAAAGGGGGATGCCAGGAAGATGTTGGAATATTGTAATCAATTGGATGTTAAAAAGTATCCGAGCGTATATGCCAGTGCACTGGCAGCACTTGCGGGATCAAATCCCCGGGAGGCAGCACCTCTCTTGAAAGATGCGGTAACAAATAGCCCTGTAACACCGGCAAATATATCCCAGGCTAAACCTCGCGCAGCAGCTATTTTTTATTCGATGGCGGGTGCTTATGGAAAATCTTTGCTTGCCAATGGAAAGGCCGAAGACGCCTATCAGTTTCTATACCTGCTTGCGAAAGACAACAGCGCACTACCCCCGCGCATTTCAGAGGTGTACATTACGGCTTTGCTGCAAACAAAAAGATATAAAGAAGCCCTGCCGCTCATAACGGATGCGATAAAAGCGTCCACCGCTTCAGCAGATTTGAAAGCCCGGCTGAAGGAAGTGTATACCATTGCAAAAGGCTCGGCAGCAGGGTTTGAGACGTATGAGCAGCAATTGCTCCAGGCTTCAGACGAGAGAATAGCAGCCGATGCGGTACAACATGCTGTAAGTTTGCCGGCTGCGGATTTTGCCATAAAAGATGTAGATGGTAACCTGGTTTCGCTACAGGATATGAAAGGCAAAGTAGTCGTGCTGGACTTCTGGGCAACCTGGTGCGGCCCTTGCAAATTATCTTTCCCGTCTATGCAGGCGGCCGTGGATAAGTACAAAAATGATCCGGATGTAAAATTCTTCTTCATTCATACGCTCGACAAGACAAAAGGGGATGCTGCAAAGGAGGCAAAGGCCTATGTTACAGACAATCACTACTCATTTCATGTGTTAATGGACTGGAGGAATAAGGAAACGGATAAATCTCCGGTGGCACAGCGCTTCAATGTAGACGCGATTCCGGCTAAGATCGTAATTGATCCTCAAGGTAATATCCGTTTCAGGAAGATCGGTTTTGACGGGAATAATGAAGTAGCATTTAAAGAACTTTCAGCCATGATAGAATATGCAAGGAGCAAATAGAAAGAAATAGTGTTGTCTGCCGGACATTTTAAAGATCTCCGGCAGGCAGCCTATCGCTCCAAAGTCGCCGTGGAGACGGATTTCTTTCGCTGTGGGAGGCTAAAAAAGACTGAACAACGCTCCCTCACGATGATGGGCTTGCCGGTGCTGTTTAAAAATGCTTATATTCTCCCCGCAAACGATAAGCTATGATACATTTTATCTGCACTACCTGCGGGGTGCAATATGAAGCCCGTGAAAAGACACCGGAATATTGCCCGGTTTGTGAAGATGACCGCCAGTATGTAAACCCCGCTGGTCAAAGCTGGACCACGCTGGAGCAGGTGCAAAAAACACACAGAAATATAATAGAGCTGGTAGCACCCGACTTGTACGCCATTTACAGCACACCGGATTTTGCCATTGGGCAGCGGGCGCATTTGCTCATTACGCCGGGTGGAAATATTCTCTGGGATTGCATTGCTAACCTCGACGCCTCTACGATAAAGATTATTCAACTGCTGGGTGGAATTAGGGCTATTGCCCTTTCCCACCCGCATTATTTTTCTACGATTGTGGAGTGGAGCCATGTTTTTGGCAATATTCCTGTATATGTACACCAGCTGGATGCGCAGTGGCTACAGCGCCGCGATGATGCTATTAAATTATGGTCAGGTAATGAATTCCCTTTATGGGATGGTATTAAGCTGGTATTGTGTGGAGGGCATTTTCCCGGTGCAAATGTGCTCTATACCCCTGCGGGTAAAGGCCTGTTGCTGGTGGGTGATGTCATCCAGGTGTCGTCCGACCGGAAAACGGTGTCGGTGATGTACAGTTATCCCAATAATATTCCGTTATCCGCCAGGGAAATTAACACGTTACATGTAGCCATAAAGCCGTTGGCATATGACGCGATGTATGGCGCTTTTGGAAAATATATCAAAACGGGGGCGCAAGCAGCCGTAGATTTTTCTTTAGAGAGATATCTGCAGCGAATTAAATGATTGATAAACAAGCATCTATATTTATAAAAAAAGATATTGGAAAATAGCCGCTTCCCCGCCATGGCAAACGGGAAGCGGTTAATCAGTTCTTAATGTGTGGACTGCGGGTTATTAGGAATTTTCTGCTTACTTTTGTGGATTGCCTTTTTATCAGCTGTTAAGTTTTTTTGATATATCTAGCAACCCTTTGCTGATAATAAAAGCAGGCAACAACGAATAGTATGTCGCTACCCCATTTGCTAAAATATGTTTACAACAACGGCACTGATGAAGTGATCCGCAGGGGGAAGCGTATTTTCTCGACCGGGGGTGTTGAACTCATTGAGGCAGACCCGGTGCTAAAAACAGCTACCTTCCGCGTAAAAAGCGACACACACGCCAATTATTACCGTGTTTCCATCAATAAATACGGGGAAACCAGCGGTATGTCCATCCGTTGCCAATGTCCGTATAACCTGGGCGATATTTGCCGGCACGAAGCTGCCGCACTTTTCCAGCTCCAGGAAATGCTTGACAAAAACCATTTTGAAAGCTTCGATACCCAGTTTGACCAGCAGCACACACTGGTGAAAATGAAATCTATCGATATCAAAAGTATCAAACTGCTTACCTCCGGCGCCATCCTGGCCCAGGCCGAAGAAATTGCCAAAAAGCATCCGGCTAAGATCAAACATGCGAAGGATGAAAAGGTGGAAGCTGTGCTGACACTGGATGGACAAGAATTTCCACTGATTATTCAGCGAAACGAAGAACGTTTTTTTGATACCCACTGCACCTGCGATGAAACGGAACACGCGCTTTGTGTGCATAAAACAGCCCTGTTCCTGCAACTACTGCAGAAGCACGGACCGTTCTATTTCGATACGCTGCGTAACTGGGACAAGGAAAAGAATAAATTGTTGTCGCTGTACGGTTATTCCCTATCGGACGACCTGGAAGGGAAATTTGCCTTTTCTTACATGGATGGCAAGCCGTTCTTAAGAGTGCTGGACCCTACCATCAAGCGGGTAGATGGCGCTACTGCCGGCCGGCAGCCGGTAACAGCTCCCCCACCCCAGGAGGAAACAATTACCATTTCACAGCGACTGGCCACTGTTTTCAACGCCAATGAAACGCTGTACCCCTACTTTAAAATAGACCTGGTAAGCGGCGAAATCAACGAAGAGCAAACCGCCTTTGTATCGCTCGCCAGCAAACTGGATCTCACGAAATACGTTGACTTTTACCAATACAAGGAAAAAGACAGGGAACTCATAGCGCCTATACGAAAATTACAGGGCAGCGAAGTGAGTAAATTCCTCAGCAAAAACTCCCCGTTTGCCGGCATCTGGGAAAATATTACGCATGAAAATGCGGAAGAATTGCCCACCGAAACGAAAGAGTTGATGCTGGAATACCTGCACCCTAAGCTGGCCAAACTGTTCCCACAGCTGGCAGAGCATGGACTGGTATTCGAACTGCCCAACCGGCAGGCCTTTAAAACAAAGAACCTGCAACAGCTGCAAATCGGCGCTGATCGCCTGAAATTGGTGATCAAAACCACTACCGGCGATACCCATGTTACGGTAAACTGTTACGTGAGTATCGAAGGAGAGCTGATAAATGTGGCTGATAATCAATGGGATAGTCCGCTTTTGTTCCTGCATAAGCAAGTGATTTATTTGTTTGAAAGTCCGCAGGATGCCCTGCACGTAGAGCTTTTCAAACAAAATGGTCAGTTGCGCATCGCCAACAACGAATGGCCTACCTACCTGAAGGACTACCTGTTGCCACTGAGCCGGCAGTATGATATCCAGTTCGACAAAGGATTGCTGGCAGAGGTAAAAGATATTGCCCCAGAGCCTCGTGTATTTCTGAAAGAGTTGGGAGAAACATTTATTATACAACCCGGATTTGCCTATCGCGGCCAGGAAGTAGAATGGAATGACGAAGGCAAGATTACCGTGCAGGAAGGCAATAAGGTGGTGATTATTCACCGGAATAAACCGGCTGAAGAAGAGTTTGTCGCAAAACTCCGCACATTACATACCAACTTCGCCCAGCACGATAACAACAACTATTTCTACCTGCGGGCAAAAGAAGCGTTGAAGAACAACTGGTTTTTCCTGTTTTTCGATGCGCTGAAAGAAATGAATGTGCGGGTATTTGGATTTGATTCCCTGCGCAATTTCAAATTCAGCTCACATAAACCGGTTACCAACCTGCAAATCAGCTCCGGCATCGACTGGTTCGATGCCCAGATTGAAGTGCTGTATGGCGATCAGAAAGTAAGTATCAAGGATATCAAAAATGCGCTGGCCAATAAACAGAACTATGTTCAGCTGGCAGATGGCTCCCTGGGGCTGTTGCCGGAAGAATGGCTGCGTAAATATTCCCTGCTGTTTAAAGTAGGGGAAGAAAAGGATAAAGGACTTAAACTCAGCAAATACAATTTCAGCGTTATTGATGAGTTGTATGAGTTTATAGATGACGAAGCAGTAGTGCTGGAACTGGAGCAAAAGCGGCGCAAGCTGTTGCAGTTTGATGAAATCCGCAATATAGCCCTGCCGGAGAATTTAAAGGCCAAATTGCGGCCTTACCAGGAAAGCGGCTTCCAGTGGCTCAACTACCTCGACGACATTAAATGGGGCGGTATATTGGCAGATGATATGGGTCTTGGTAAAACCATCCAGGCGCTTACCTTCCTCCAATATTACAAGAATAAGCACGGTGGTAAAACCATGGCGTTGATAGTTTGTCCTACTACGCTGATTTACAACTGGGAAAATGAAATCAAGAAATTTACACCGGATATCCGGCATCATATTCACCATGGCCCGGCGCGATTCAAATCGGCTGAGGAGCTGGTAAATTTCGATGCTATCATTACTACCTACGGTACCCTGCGCAGCGATATCCAGCTGCTCATGAAGATAGAGTTCGACTATGTGATCCTGGATGAATCGCAGGCGATAAAGAACCCGCAATCGAAGGTGACCAAGGCTGCGCAACTGCTGCAAACCCGCAACAGGCTCGCGTTGAGCGGTACGCCGATGCAGAATAATACCTTCGATATTTATGCGCAGATGAACTTCCTCAACCCGGGCATGCTGGGTAGTGTAGACTTCTTCCGCAATGAGTTTGCAACGCCTATCGACAAGTTCCAGGATGAAGAGCGAAAAGAACACCTGCGTAAGCTGATCTATCCGTTTATCCTGCGTCGTACTAAAGAGCAGGTGGCGAAAGACCTCCCAGAAAAAATAGAGACCGTGATCTTCTGTGAAATGGATGCGGAACAAAGGCATATCTATGATGCTTACCGTAATACCTACCGCTCCAAGATCCTCGGGGTTATTGAAGACCAGGGCATGGAACGTTCACAGCTAACCATCCTGCAAGGCTTGATGAAATTGCGGCAGATCTGCGACTCGCCGGCTATCCTGAACGATACCGAACAATATCCGAATCACTCAGTAAAATTGCACGAGCTCACCCGTGAAATTTCTGAGAATATCGGCAACCATAAAGTGCTGATCTTCTCCCAATTCCTCGGCATGCTTGGATTGATCCGCGACCGGATGCAACACCTGAAAATACCTTACGAGTATTTTGATGGTAGCACTTCCACTGTAGATCGTGAAAAGGCCATTCAGAACTTCCAGCATAACGAAGAGTGCCGCGTATTCCTGATTTCACTGAAAGCCGGTGGTGTAGGTTTGAACCTCACCGCAGCCGACTATGTATATATCGTGGACCCATGGTGGAACCCGGCTGTAGAGCAGCAAGCAATTGACCGTACTCACCGTATCGGGCAAACGAAAAATATCTTTGCTTACCGCATGATCTGTAAGGATACAGTAGAAGAGAAGATATTGCAGCTGCAGGAAAGGAAGAAATCGCTGGTGAAAGAGATCATTTCTGATGATAGCGGTTTTGTGAAGAAGCTGACGAAGGAAGATGTGTTGTATTTGTTTAGTTAATATTGAAGTATAGGCATTAAGTGCTAAATTAGCTTTATGAAAATTTCGCAACAAGAAATCCAAATCATTCAGCATTATTTCGCAGACAAACCTGTGAAAAAGGCCTTTATTTTTGGTTCTCAGGCGAGAGGAGATGCTAACGAGTTAAGCGACATTGATATTTTGGTGGAGTTGGATTATTCCAAATATATAGGTTTAGGATTTGTAACAATGCAACAGGACCTGGAAGATCAATTACATAAAAAGGTAGATCTTATTTCAGAGAAGGCTTTGTCGAAATATATTTTACCGTTTGTAGAATCAGATAAGCAATTGATCTATGAAAGGTAAGATGGGTGATAGGCAGCGCTTGCAGCATATCGCCGAAGCGATAGGAGAAATAGAAGCCTATGCCGAAGGCAAATCTCTTTCCGATTTTATAGAGAATTCAATGATGCGTTTTGCTTCTGTAAAGCAAATTGAGATTATTGGAGAAGCCGCGAATTTGCTAACACAGGAGCTGAGAGATAATAATAATGATGTTGCCTGGCGACAGATTATAGGACTTAGGCATGTTCTCGTTCACGAGTATTTTGGAATAGATGCTGAAGTGATATGGCAGATTATCGAGAACGATATTCCTATTTTAAAAGAAAGGATAGATGAGATGTTGAATAATTTAGAATAGCTTATTTTAAACGAAACTATAAGGAGGGAGATGTTTTTAAACAAAACATCTCCTTTTTTTGTGCCCGTCAATTTCCAGGAACCCCTTTTCATTTTCTGCATATACCCTTCCGTTTCTGCATGGTTTCCCCGACTGGCACATTTCACGTTAATACCGTTATATACTATTAAATAATTGATATACAATTATTTATATGCTTTCAAAAGCATCTTTCCCAACACTGGCACTCCGCTGGCATTACCCCAATTGTATCAAAACAATTGATCCATATGCTACCAGACTCAAAAATCTCTCAACTGATAGGTTTGCAGATTCCAGGGTTAACATTTCCTGCCGCACAACAGGAGCCGGTAAGAGGCTCCATTAGTAAGGTGATCCACACTTTTGCGGATTATACCAGCCGGATGATCAGAAGTGAACAATTACATGAGGTAAAGCGTTGCTTCACTGTGGCGGGTGTATTATATCATAATGGGAGCAGTGCGTTGCGCAATGCTATTGAAAGCGCTTTTATGTATACGTTATCTCCCCTGCTCTGTGGCAAGCATAAGGAACTATTGCCTTTATCATTGAAGAACATCAGGATTCAGCATTTACAAACAATCGCTATATAAAACAACTTTTATGATGATGACTATTCTCCTGGTACTGGCAGGAATCGCCTGCTTTGCCGTGTTTTTTAAATCGGTAGACTATTTCGAAAAGATCTAATTAAAACTACTATGAACGCATTATTTGTTTTATCACTTTTCGTTTTCGGCTACATGATCTATGTACTGTTGAAACCTGAAAAATTCTGAGTAACAGATTACTCCTACGCCTATACGCAAAGCTTTTTTAACTCACTATTGAAATGACAACAGAAATTTTAGGCGTTATAGCCACCTACGGTATTACGCTGTTATTAGCCTGGCCACTGGCGAGGTACATCGTAAAGATATTCAGGGGCGAGCGTACCTGGTCCGACTTTATGGCGCCACTGGAACGCCTCTTCTTTAAGATATCGGGTATCAATCCTCATGAAGAAATGAACTGGAAACAGCACATGAAAGCTATGCTGACCATCAACTTAGTATGGTTTGTGTATGCGTTTTTTGCGCTGATGTTCCAGGATAAACTGCCGCTGAATCCGGATGGAAACCCGGGGCAGTCGGCCGATCTGGCGTTTAATACCGCCATCAGTTTCGTAGTAAACTGTAACCTGCAACACTATTCCGGTGAAACAGGCGTCACCTATTTTACACAGTTATTTGTACTGGCCTTCCTGCAATTTGTGAGCGCTGCCACCGGTATTGCTGCATTGGTGGTAGTGTTTAAGGCGATGAAAGAAAAGACGACCACTCAGCTCGGCAACTTCTGGGATATTTTTCTTAAAACGATTACCCGTATCCTGTTGCCCATCAGCATTGTGATAGCGCTCATTTTCATATTTAATGGTATGCCCGCCAGCTTTGCCGGTAAAGATACCCTGGTGACCATGCAGGGCGATACTGTAAACGTATCCCGCGGCCCTGTTGCGGGTTTCGTGGCCATCAAACACCTCGGTACTAATGGTGGTGGTTTCTTTGGCGCTAACTCCGCACATCCGCTTGAAAACGTCAATTATGTTACCTGGATGACCGAAATGGTAGCACAGGTGGTGATCCCTATTGCGATGGTATTTGCCCTGGGCATGTTTATACAACGAAAGAAATTTGCGTACGTCATTTTCGGGATCATGACGATAGGGATGATTTGTTTGCTCATCCCATCTATGCAGCAGGAAATGGCCGGCAACCCCGAAATAGCCAAGATGGGCATACACCAGGCTACAGGGGCCATGGAAGGTAAGGAAGTGCGGTTTGGCCCGGCCGCCACTGGCTATTGGAGTACGGTGACCACCATTATATCTACCGGCTCTGTATGTGGCTGGCACGATAGTACGATGCCGCTCACAGGTTTAATGCAGCTGCTGGGCATGATGCTAAACTGTTTCTACGGAGGTTGCGGTGTAGGTATCCTTAACTATTACATCTACATCATCATAGCAGTATTTATATCAGGATTGATGGTGGGCCGTACGCCTGAGTTTATGGGGCATAAGCTGGAAGCCAGGGAAGTAAAGATTGCCGCGTTGATTACGTTGTTATCTCCCTTCCTGATCCTGGCAGGTACCGCGTTATCTTCCTGGGTATTGTCGCACCACCCGGATATTAACTGGGCAGTGAAACCATCAGCCTGGTTGAATAACCCTGGCTATCACGGTTTCTCCGAAATGCTGTATGAATATACCTCTGCCAACGCCAACAATGGTTCTGGTTTTGAAGGTTTGGGAGATGGTAACATATTCTGGAACGTATCTACCGGCTTTGTGCTGATCCTGGGCAGATTCCTGCCAATAATCGGCCCGGTGGCGATTGCAGGCCTGATGGCATCCAAGAAGTATGTGCCTGAATCGGCCGGTACGCTGAGAACAGATTCACTCACTTTCGGCGCCATGACATTTGCCGTGATTGTTATTCTCACTGCCTTGGCTTATTTCCCAGCCCTGGCATTGGGACCTATCGCAGAGTATTTTTCCCTGTAATTTTTTAATGACTGACTACCATGAAGCATGATAATAAATTGTTTCCGAGAGAACAGGTGATGGAGAGCCTGAAGCAGTCTTTCGTGAAGCTGCATCCAAAATTGATGATTAAAAACCCGGTGATGTTCACCGTGGAGATAGGTACCGCAGTAATGGCTATCGTAGCATTGTATACCATTTTTACCGGTAATCGTGAGCAGGGCAGTGTGGCTTATAACATTTCCATCTTTGCTGTGCTTTTCCTCACGGTATTGTTTGCCAACTTTGCAGAAGCCATTGCCGAGGCACGTGGTAAAGCACAGGCCGAAAGCCTGCGTAAAACAAGGGAAGAAACACCTGCCAAAAAGATAGAACTGATAGGTGAAATATTCACCAATGAAATTAAAATAGTGTCCTCCTCTACCTTGCGCAAAGGCGACATCTTTGCCTGTGACCCCGGCGATATCATCCCGGCCGACGGGGAGATTGTACAAGGACTTGCCAGCATCGACGAATCGGCCATTACCGGCGAAAGTGCGCCGGTGATCAGGGAAGCTGGTGGCGATAAATCGAGCGTGGTAGGCGGTACTAAAGTACTGTCTGATCACATCAAAGTAAGGGTAACCACCGAACCTGGTGAATCCTTCCTGGATAAAATGATTGCGCTGGTAGAAGGCGCCAGCCGCCAGAAAACGCCGAATGAAATAGCATTAACGATCCTGCTGGCCAGCTTTACACTGATATTTATTATCGTGTGCGTAACGCTGAAACCTTTTGCCGACTACGCACAAACCCCTATCACTATTGCGGCCTTTATTTCACTGTTTGTTTGCCTGATTCCTACTACCATTGGCGGTTTATTATCTGCCATTGGTATTGCGGGTATGGACCGTGCTTTGCGCGCCAATGTGATTACCAAATCCGGTAAGGCAGTGGAAACAGCCGGAGATATTGATGTGCTGTTGCTTGATAAAACAGGAACTATTACCATTGGCAACCGTAAGGCGACTAACTTCTATGCTACCAACGGCATTTCTACTGAAGAGTTTATCCGTCTCTGCGCATTGAGCTCTTTATCGGACGAAACACCGGAAGGGAAGTCAATTGTAGAGTTGGCAGGTAAAGAAGTTGTAAACAAATTGACCGTAACTGGTGCCAGCCTGGTGAAATTTACTGCCGAAACCCGTAGCAGCGGTATCGACTTGCCCGACGGTAATCGTATCCGTAAAGGTGCTTACGACGCTATCCGCCGGTTGACCGAAAAAGAAGGATTTGTTTTCCCGGAAGAGACCCGCTCCCGCGTGGAAGCTATTTCGAAAGATGGCGGTACCCCGCTGGTGGTAGCACTTAATAGTAAAGTACAAGGGGTGATAGAGTTACAGGACATTATCAAACCTGGTATCAGCGAGCGTTTCGACCGCCTGCGCAGGATGGGTGTGAAAACCGTGATGGTAACCGGAGACAATCCGCTCACCGCCAAATATATTGCTACGAAAGCCGGTGTGGATGACTTCATCGCAGAAGCCAAGCCGGAAGATAAAATGAGTTATATCCGTAAGGAGCAGAACGAAGGCCGCCTGGTAGCCATGATGGGCGATGGTACTAATGATGCGCCGGCGCTGGCACAAGCCGATGTGGGAGTAGCGATGAACAGTGGTACACAGGCCGCCAAAGAAGCCGGCAACATGGTGGACCTGGACAATGACCCTACCAAGTTGATTGAGATCGTAGAAATTGGAAAACAGCTGTTGATGACGCGTGGTACACTCACCACTTTCTCCATTGCCAACGACGTGGCCAAGTATTTTGCCATTGTTCCTGCGCTGTTTGTGGCGTCTATCCCGGCTTTGCAGGGTATTAATATCATGAAACTGCATAGCCCTGAAACAGCCATCCTGAGCGCGGTAATATTCAACGCCATTATTATCCCGCTGCTGATACCGCTGGCATTAAAAGGGGTGGCCTATAAACCAATTGGCGCCAGTGCCTTGCTGCGCAGGAACCTGCTGATTTATGGTGTAGGTGGTATTATAGCGCCTTTCATTGGCATTAAGCTGATTGATATGGTGATTGCCCTTTTCATGTAATTCTAAATAGAAAAAATTTAAAGAGATGAAAAAATATTTGTGGCCTTCTATAAAACTGACACTGTTGCTGGTGATTGTACTGGGCGGATTATATCCCCTGTTCCTGGCGGCAGTTGCTAAACTGGCCCCTGGTAAAGGTGATGGTGTAACGGTAACGCATAATGGAAGAGTGGTAGGTTATGAGAACATCGCGCAGAAATTTACAGATGATAAGTATTTCCAGCCACGCCCTTCTACGGTAGATTACAATGCGGCAAGTTCCGGTGGTTCCAATAAATCGGCCGGTAACCCTGACTATTTGAAAACAGTACAAGCCAGGATTGACACTTTTATGGTGCATAATCCCGGAGTAAAGAAAGAAGATATTCCCGCCGAACTGGTTACAGCTTCAGCGAGTGGACTGGATCCACATTTATCGCCGGAAGCGGCTTATGTGCAGATACCACGGGTAGCCAGGCTGAGAGGTATTCCAGCCGACCGCCTGAAACAACTGGTAGACGCTAATACCAAGCCCCCTGTTTTAGGGGTATTGGGTGTGGCCACCGTAAACGTGTTAAAATTGAACATAGCACTCGACGATTTGAAGTAAGCCGGGTGTAGTCCTATTATTCCTTTAACCTGTGATATCCTGTGAAAACCCTTGACTGGCAGTCCGTAGCTGCGGATTGCCAGGATTTATCACCATCAGCCTATATTTAAAAGTCAACTTACATGAAGAAAATTTTATTGCTGGGCGGTTTGCTGGCAGCAGCTATTACTATGTTTGCCCAGGAAGCGCCTACGGCCGAAAAAGAGAAAGGAAAAGTAACCTTTTCAGGATATGCGGAAGCTTATTACAGCTATGATTTTAACAACCCGGCTAATCATCTCCGGCCAGGCTTTTTATACAACTTTAACCGGCATAATGAGCTGAATCTGAACCTGGCAATGGTAAAAGCCAATTATACCAGCGACCGGATAAGAGCAAACGTGGGATTGATGGCCGGCACCTACCCGCAATATAACCTGGCCACGGAGCCTACCCTGATGCAGTATGTATATGAAGCCAATGTAGGCGTTCGGGTGGGTAAAAACGTATGGATTGATGCGGGTGTAATGCCGTCGCATATTGGCTTTGAAAGCGCTATCGGAAAAGATTGCCCTACCCTCACGAGGAGCATACTGGGTGAAAATTCGCCCTACTATGAAACTGGTGTAAAGGTGACCTGGACTCCGAACGACCAATGGACATTTGCGGCCATGTACCTGAACGGATGGCAAAGAATTAAAAAAGTAGATGGTAATCAAACCCCCGCTTTTGGTACACAAATCACCTTTAAACCCAGTGACAAAGTACTGCTCAACTGGAGCACCTATGTAGGAAATGATCTCCCGGATAGTATAAGGCAAATGAGGTACTTTAATAATGTTTATGGTACCTTTAGTATAACAGAAAAGTTCAGTGTCATTGCTGGATTTGATTTTGGATTACAGCAGAAAGCCAAAGGATCTTCTGATCTGAATAGTTGGTATAGCCCTGTTGCGATTGCGAAATATGCTTTTACCAGCAAATTTGCGATGGCCGGCCGTGTAGAGTATTACAACGACCAGCATGGCGTGGTGATCAACACCGGTACTGCCAATGGATTTCAGACAACCGGCTACTCCCTTAACCTTGATTTTACCCCGGTGGATCATGTCATGTTTAGATTGGAAGGAAGAACATTTGATGGTAAAGACAAGACCTTTATGAAAGGAACCCAGATGAAAAATACCAATACAGCGATTACAGCGTCGCTGGCAGTATGGTTCTAAGTATATCGTATGACAGATAAAGAACACTCGGTACAGCACTTTCTTAACCTGGCCAACCGCGCTGGCAGAGGTAAGTTTAAGATATACATCGGCATGAGTGCCGGTGTGGGAAAAACATACCGCATGTTGCAGGAAGCGCATGCCATGTTAAGAAATGGTGTTAATATCCAGATCGGATATGTAGAAACACATGGGCGTGCGGAAACGCACGCCCTGCTGGAGGGGTTGCCCCAGATACCCCGCAGGACGGCATTTTATAAAGGTAAAATGCTGGAAGAGATGGATCTCTCTACCATCCTGCTCCTGTCGCCCGAGTGGGTAGTGGTAGATGAACTGGCGCATACTAATATCCCCGGCTCAAAGAATGAAAAGCGTTGGCAGGATGTGGTAGACTTACTCAATGCGGGGATTAATGTGTTATCGGCTGTTAACATACAGCATATAGAAAGTATTAACCAGGAAGTAAAGTCCATTACCGGTATTGAAGTACAGGAGCGGATTCCGGACCTGGTGTTACAGATGGCCAATGAAGTGGTGAACATAGATCTTACGGCAGACGAGTTGATTACCCGTTTGAAGGAAGGGAAGATCTACGACCGCTCCAAAGTGGAGAGCGCGCTGAGCAACTTCTTCCAGGCCGATAAAATTTTGCAGCTGAGAGAGCTGGCGCTGAAAGAAGTAACTACACAGGTAGAAAGAAAGGTAGAATCAGAGATTCCACGTAATTTGCAAATGAGGCATGAAAGCTTCCTGGCATGTATTTCTAGCAATGATGAAGTGGCGAGAAAGGTGATCCGAAAAACGGCGAGGCTGGCCGCCTATTATCATGCAGACTGGTTTGTGCTATATGTACAAACGCCGCGGGAAAGCGCGGATAAGATTGCACTGGCCGCGCAACGTCATCTCATTAATAACCTGAAACTGGCTACAGAACTCGGTGCAGAAGTGGTACAGGAGCACAATGCCAATGTATCGGAAACGATTATCAAAACAGCCCTGGATAAACGGGTGACGACCATTTGTATGGGAAAGCCACATATCAATCTTTTCCGTATTATATTACGTACTAACCTGTTTAACCAGCTACTGAAAACGCTTTCTACCAACGACATTGATATTATAATACTATCATGAGTAAGTTCAGATTAAAAACGAAGATTACGCTGGGGGTATTATTCCTCTACATTATGCTGCTGGTGGTGAGCATTCTGGGCTATTACTATCTGAACCGCCTAAACGAAAAAGCGAAATTTATCCTGAAGGATAACTACGAATCCCTGGAGTACTCCAAAAATATGCTGGTAGCACTGGAAGATTTGCCACAGCACCGCACCGCAGCCATGGAAATGTTTTCTGCCAACCTCCGGAAACAGCAGGCCAATGTTACCGAACGAGGGGAAATGGCTGCTACTGCAGAGGTAAGCCGCATTTTTGAGTTGTTGAGAAAGGATTCTACCGCAGATATCAGTGATATCAAAAAGAGTATCTATACTATTATGGATCTCAATATGACCGCTATTGTGGGGAAGAACGAACTGGTGAAGAAAACGGCCGACAATGCCCTGTTATACATCGCTATCATCAGCGGTGTTTGTTTTTTATTGGGTTTTACATTTGTGTATAATTTCCCTGGATATATTGCCAACCCTATCCATGAACTAACAGAAGGTATCAAGGGGATTGCCAATAAACAATATGGCAAGCGGCTTTATTTCAAATCGGGCGATGAATTTGGAGAGCTGGCCACCGCTTTTAATGTGATGGCGCAGCGGCTGGATGAATACGAACATAGTAACCTGGCCCGCATCATGTTTGAAAAGCAGCGTGCAGAGGCGGTGATCAGCAGCCTGAAAGATGCTACCATCGGGTTTGATAACAACAACATCATCCTGTTTGCCAACACGCAGGCGCTACAGTTGCTCAGTATGCCGGAGAAAGATGTAATAGGGCAGGCAGCAGAGGCCATATCTAAAAGGAATGACCTGTTACGGTACCTGATCAATACCCAGGAAAACGCCCCGCTTAAAATAGTAGTAGATGGGAAGGAATGTTTCTTTACCCGGGAAACGATCGACATACAACACGAAGAAAAACGTATAGGCTATGTAGTGATACTCCGCAACATTACTACGTTTAAAGAGCAGGATATTGCGAAAACACATTTTATCGCTACCATTTCACATGAGCTGAAAACCCCGCTGGCAGCATCTGACTTTAGTATTAAGCTACTGGAAGATGAGAGAACCGGCGCGCTGAGTACAGAGCAACGGGAGCTGGTAGATAGCCTGAAACAGGACAACCGGCGTATGATAAAGATTGTAAGTGAGTTGCTGGATTTGTCGCAGGTGGAAAGTGGTAATATACAACTGCAGCCGCAGCCGGTAACTGCTTTAAGTATTGTACAATACGCCATGGATACCGTACGGCAGCAGGCAGCCCAGCGGGAAGTTGCGATACATACGGCAGTGCCGGATAACCTGCCCAGGGTGCTGGCAGATGTGGAAAAAACCGCCTGGGTATTGGTCAACCTGTTGACCAATGCTATCCGGTATTCTGAACATGGCGCCGTTATCGACCTGGTGGTGAGTCCTACGGGTATAGAGATGGTATCTTTCGTGGTGCAGGATTATGGGAAGGGTATCCCTGCGGCTTTCCGGGACAAGATTTTTGAGCGATTTTTCCAGGTACCGGGCATGAAAGGAAACCAGGGCAGTGGCCTAGGGTTAGCTATTTCCAAAGAGTTTATAGAAGCACAGGGGGGCGTTATCGGGGTAGAAAGTAATGAAGGAAAGGGCAGTCGTTTTTATTTTACTTTACCGGAGGCGCCTGATCAGCATTGATCGATATGTTCCCTGATCAGGTGTACTTTTGAGTAATATATCTTCGTTAACTCATCCAGCCGGGAAGCAATCGTGTCAACATTTTCTTCCAACCGGGCATCTCTTTCTATTTCCCAGGCGATATCAGATGCGTGCGAAAGGCCAGCCAGGTTGAGGTTGAACTTCATTTGGTGCGCCAGCATATACAGGGGTTGCCAGTTTTTTTCTATCACCAGTTGATTCATTTCTGAAAATTTCTTCGGGATGCTGGACAGTAGTTCTTCCAGCAACATTTTGATGTGCTCAGACTCGCCGGACATCATGTTATAAACGGCGGTGAAATTGAGGGAGGTATCGTTATCGGGCATATGATGGATGGTTTGTATGAGAGAAGGAGGTTCTGGCAGTTGTTCTTCTAACCCCTTCAATATTTTGAGAAGGAGGTCGGTACGTTCAAAGGGTTTGGAGATGTAATCATTCATGCCGGCATTCAAACAGCGCTCCCTCTCCCCTTTCAGTGCAGAGGCGGTCATCGCGATGATGCAGGTTTGTATGCCCTCTTCCCGGATAGCCCTGGTGGTTTGATATCCGTCTATCCCGGGCATTTGTATGTCCATGATGATACAATCGTACACTTTGTGGTGGAGCATTTCGAGGGCGGACCGGCCGTTGCTGACCACATCTGTTCTGGCGCCGGCATCTTGAAGGGTAAAGAATACTACCTGCTGGTTAATTTCATTGTCTTCTACTACCAATATGTTTTTGCCCTGTAATGGTTTGGCAATGTGAAATAGCTGGTCTTTTTCTATTTTTTCGGTGAGGTTACCACTGTGCCGGGTAAATGGCACCTCAAAATAAAAAGTAGCGCCTTCATTGAGATTGCTGGTTACCTGGATAACGCCATCTTGCAGCTCTATCAGTTCTTTGCTGATGGCGAGTCCCAGGCCGGTGCCGCCGTATTTCCGGGTATTATCAGTATGTGTTTGGGAGAAGCTTTTAAAGATGAGGTCATGTTGCTCGGGTGCAATGCCAATGCCGGTATCTGTTATTTCGAAGCCCAGTCTTGCTACATCCGGATCTTCGTTTCCTTTTACCAGTGACGCTTTGACCGTTATCTTTCCCCCGGGAGTAAATTTGATGGCATTTTCCACGAGGTTGGTCAAGACCTGGTTCAGGCGGATACCATCTCCCAGCAAGGTGGTAGGGACAGCATTGTCTATTTCATCAAAAAAGGACAGGCCTTTTTGTTGGGCCTGTAATCTGAGGGGAAACAGGGCTTTGTCTATCACTTCGTATACATCGAACGGCTCGTGTTGCAGGTGAAGCTTGCCTGCTTTTATCTTAGAGAAATCCAGTATTTCATTGATGATGACCAGCAGGTGATTGGCGGAAGCTTTGATGGCATTGGTATATTCGAGTTGGGCCGGGGATAGTTGATTTTGTTGTATCAGGAGATTGGTCATCCCCAGGATACCGTTCATAGGCGTACGAATTTCATGGCTCATATTTGCCAGGAACATTTCCTGTGCGTTGATAGCTTCCTGTGCGGCCTTGCTGGCTTCTTCCATTGCTTTGATATAGTTGGCCTTTTCGGTGAAATCCTGCCCTATACCACATATGCCGATGATTTCTTCTTCGGTATTTCTCAATGGAAATTTGGTGATCAGGAAATGGTAATCTTTACCGCCTACTATAATCTCATCTTCCAGTTTTACCCGGTTGCCGGTAGTCATCACCTGTTCGTCCAGTTTAGCATAGCGGGGTACCCAATCGTACGACAGTTCTTCATCTGTTTTACCGATGATATCTTTTTTATTAATTCCCATGACATCGGTAAAGCGGTTATTGACCAGGAGGTACTTGCCGGGGGCGTCTTTTATAAACATCATGGAGGGCATGTAGTCGATGATAGCATCGAGCCGTTTCTGGAGATATTCCGTTTGGCCGGCATCTCTTTTGCGCTTGTCGATATCCCTGACAATGCACTGGAATTCCTGTACCCGGCCATCGGGGCCATAGATCAGGGCTGCGAGTTGTTCTACCCATTTTCGGTTGCCCGATTTCGTGATGATTTCGAATTCCTGGAAGGTATAGTCATCGCCGGTTTGCATTTGGTTCACGTAGAGCGCTTCGAGTTGCTGATGGGTTTCATCGTCGAGAAAGAAGGAGTAATGTTTACCGATCAGCGCTGTGTTGTTGTAACCGGTGATTTGTGCTGCGCGTTTGCTCACGGAAATAAAGTGCCCATCTATAGTTGCCCTGAATACGATGAGTTCTGTTTCTTCCGCCAGGCGCATAAAGGATTGTTCTCTTTTAAGGAGGCGGTTGGTATGTATTTTCAGTTTGAGGAAGAGGCGGTAGATATAGCGGGATTCTCCCAGCAGCAGGATGAGCATGAACAAGCTGATGAAGATGGTATTCCTGAACAGGAGCCGGGTATACTCATTGTTATTTTCCACCTGGGTCACCAGTTTATCCCGGTTGATGTGGATATAGGTGTTGAGATGCTCCAGGATACTTTTTCTAAAATCAGTGTTTTTAGGTGTTGTGATCAGTTGTTTGGCCAGGGCGGGCTGTTGTGCAGCTGTGTTGAGAATTTGCCGGTTATAATTGAACTTTTCTTCTAGCAGGGTATGGAGGTCGGTCAGTATTCGTGAGGAGGGGGTATCGTTTTGGGTGATAGTCCGGAGGCTGGAAAGGATATGCCTGATGCTGTCGGGAATGGTGTAGGCAGCGGGTGGAAGGGCCACTTTATCTGTCAGGAGCATGTCCCGGATACTGTTGGTGTAGCTGCCTTCCAGGTTGATAATGCTTCTGACCATATCGATTTGCTGGTTGGTTTGCACCATCCATTGAGCGGTGCTTTTGCATCTTCTTTGCATATCCCAGGCGTAGTAAACGAAACCAATGAGCACCATGAGCACCGCAAGAATGAGTGCCATGACAGGATTGACAATTTTTTTCATGCTTTGTGTTTCAACGACTCTTTAAAAGCATTGGCAGGGGTTATGGTCCGGGTGATGGATTATATTATTCAAATTAGGAATTTTTGGACCAATATTGCTATTCATCTTGTTCAGTATGAAAGGGGGATCAGGAAAAGAATATGGGTTCAATATCACTTTTTCTGTAACTTTCGGGCTGGGAATGTATAATATGGAGTATGTTTTTGCAATATTTTAACCAATTGTGTTACAATCATTCCATTATATTTGCCTAATATTCTTTTTCCTAAGTATGTATTCTTATATGAAGAAAATAATTTTTACCCTGGGTCTGATAGCTGTATCTATTGGAGTTTTTGCGCAGGAAGGTGGCTCTCCGATGAATAAGGCGGTGAATAAGCTTACCCATTCCAACGACTTTTTGATGATTCAGTTGTCTTACGATGGCTGGGCTGGTAAGCCAGACAGCTTAAAGAGTGGGCTGAACAGGGGATTTAATATAGCGCTGATGTATGATTTCCCGTTTAAGAAGTCTAAAATGAGTTTAGCGGCTGGTTTGGGTTTCAGCACCAGCGGCGTATATCTGAAAGATCATTATATGGAGATAGGAAAAAATAACAGTTCTGTGGCATCCTTCCCCTCTTCTTCCTATAAAAAGAATAAAGTAGCAACTACTTACCTGGAAATTCCGATTGAATTACGGTACCGTAGCGTCCCAGATAATGCCAATAAAGGTTTTAAAGCGGCTATCGGCGTAAAGGTAGGCGCACTGGTAGATGCACATACGAAGGTGAAATATACCGGGGCCAATGGCAATAAGGAGTTTGACAAGGTATCCAACAAAGGGTTCTTTAATCCATGGCGTTTTGCGGCTACAGCCCGTGTAGGTTATGGTAACTTCGCGTTATTTGGCGCTTACTCGCTGAATCCATTATTAAAAGACAATGCTGCCAATAACCTGGACATCAGGCCGTACTCTATCGGTATCGCCCTGAGTGGACTGTAATAACAGCTAACATTATAAAAAGCGAAAGACTGAAGCTACCTGCTTCAGTCTTTCGCTTTTTATAATGAATTAGATTCCTTTAAACGCTGGTTTTCGCTTTTCCCGGAAGGCCTGTAGGCCTTCGGCGTTATCTGCCGAGTTGCCGGCTATTTCCTGGCAATAGGCTTCGTAGTCGAGTACGGCATCAAGATTTTCCGTCATGCCTTTGGTCAGCATTTTTTTCATGAGTGCAATCGCTTTCGTAGGGGCGGCAGCGTAATAGGCTGCTTCTTCCTGTACGGCGGTGTCGAGGTCGCCGGCAGGCACTACTTTGTTGACAAGTCCCATTTGCAGGGCTTCCGCAGCCGTGATTTTAGTAGCCTTGGTGGCCAGTTCAAATGCACGGTGGTAGCCTACAGTGCGGGGCAGGAAATAGGAAGAGCCGGAGTCCAGCACCAGTGCAATGTTGACGAAGATTTCGATCATGGTAGCTGTTTCGCTGGCGATGATCATGTCGCAGGCCAGGGCTATGGAGCATCCGGCGCCAGCCGCCACGCCATTAAGCCGGCAAATGACCGGCTTAGGCATGTTGCGGATGGCGCGAATAATGGGATTATAGCGTTTGTGCAGTGACTCGCTGAGATTACGTTTACCTGACTCCATAGATGCTTTCAGGTCCTGGCCGCTGCTAAATGCTTTGCCAGCGCCTGTAAGCACCACCACTCTCACGGAAGCATCCTTTTCGACCTTTTTTAATGCGTCCTGTAGCTCATAGCTGAGCGGGTCGTTGAACGCATTATATACTTCAGGTCTGTTAAGGGTGATGGTGGCAATACCATCCTGAATATCCATTAATAAAGTAGTCATGATACCAGGTTTAGCGGTTATTTACAGGGTTTCTTTCAGCCAGTTGAAGAATTCACGTTGCCATACGATGGCATTTTGTGGTTTCAGCACCCAGTGATTTTCTTCCGGGAAATAGAGCAGTTTGCTCTTGATGCCCTTTAATTGTGCCAGCTGGAAGGCCTGTAATCCCTGCTCGATAGGTACGCGGAAGTCGATACCTCCCTGGATAATGAGGATAGGCGTATTCCATTTGTTGGCGTATTCGCTGGGGTTGAAATGCTTAAATCCATTGGCGTTGGCCGCATCCCAGTAGGCGCCGATATCCCAATTGGCGAACCAGAGTTCTTCGGTGGTACCGTACCAGCTTTTCAGGTCGAACAGGCCATCATGAGCAATAAATGATTTGAAGCGATTTTCGTGTACACCTGCCAGCATGTATACAGAGTAGCCGCCATAGCTGGCACCTACAGCACCCCGGCGGTTTTTATCTACATAGCTTTCCTTGCTCACATCATCTATAGCGCTCAGGTAGTCTTTGATTGGTTGTCCGCCCCAGTCTTTACTGATAGAAGCGTTCCATTCCACACCATGTCCGGGCATCCCTCTCCTGTTGGGTGCTACTACGATGTAGCCCTGGGAAGCCATAAGCTGGAAGTTCCAACGGAAGGAGTAAAACTGTGATACGGCCGATTGTGGGCCACCCTGGCAGTACAGGAGGGTGGGATATTTTTTAGCGGGATCAAAATCCGGTGGATAGATCACCCAGGTGAGCATGTCTTTATTGTCGGTCGTTTTCACCCAGCGCTTTTCTATTTTGCACATACCGATCTTATCGTAAATAGGTTTGTTAACGCTGGTGAGTGGGGTTACTGTACCTTTCTGGAGGTCTACGGTAAATAGTTCCGCGGCGTGGTTCATATCGGCACGGGATACCACCATGGTATTGCCGGCCTGGGCTACCATGTCGTTGATGTCGAAGTCGCCGGTAGTTACCTGGCGTATATGTTTGGCGTTGGTTTGCGCCAGGTTTTTCTGGAGCGTTATTTCCAGCAGTTGCTCAGTGCCTTTGATTACGGCTACGAAGTATATTTTTTTGCCATCGTTGCTGAAGCGGGAGGAGGCGGCAGTGCCATCCCAATCTTTGGTGAGGTTGGTGATAACGCCAGCCGCACGGTCCATCACGATCACATCATTTTTATCAGACTCATACCCATCGTGGGCCATGCTTAACCAGGTGATGTATTTTCCATCCTGACTGAAGGAAGGGGCTACATCGTAGCCCATCATGCCGGTAGACAGGTTGCGGGTATTTTTGGTATCCAGGTTATATTCGTAGATATCGGTATTGGTGCTGAGGGCGTATTCTTTCCCGAATTTCTTCTTACAAACATAGATAATGCTTTTGCCGTCCTGGCTCCAGATCATGTCTTCTGGGCCACCAGAGGGCATTTGTGGACAGTCGTGCGGCTCTTCTGCCATGATGTCTATAGGGGTACCTACTTCGCCATTATTGTAAGTAGCATAGAACACATGGGAGAAGCTGCCATCTTCCCAGGTATCCCAGTGGCGGTAGTTGAGATTATCATAGATCTGGACATTGGATTTAGGAAGATCCGGGAAATGATCTGCACCGGATATATTTTTCACTTTCACATCTTTCGAAAACAAGATATGTTTACCATCGGGAGAGACACGGATATTTTGCATACCGCCTTCCACATTGGTTTTTTGTACCGGGTTGGAGCCATCGGCATTCATTTCATACCATTGTCCTTTCAGGGAAAAGCCGATTTTGTTGCCAGGGAGAATGGCCACATCTCCTTCTGCACCCGGTGTTTGGGTGATTTGGGTGGCGGCGCCACCGGCTAATGGAATGGCATAGAGATTTTTTTCACTTTTGTTTTCCGTCATATTGATCTGGGAGACGCCAAAGAAGACGGTTTTCCCATCGGCGCTCAATGCCTCGCCGCTTACACGACCTAATTGCCATAGCAATTCAGGCGTCATCTTATCCTGGGCTACTGCCATAGTTGAGATTAATAGTCCTGTCAGTAAAAAAGGTTTATACATGGTATCGAAAGGTTGTTTTGGATCGGGTAAATGTAGGAAGAAATGGGGATTTTACGGGGCTCGCTCTGTAGCCGGTAAATTCTGTGTAAATTTGCTGCAAATTCAGAAAAAACTTGATTGAGAAGAAACAAGTCGTACAAAAAGAAGAGAAGGCCGTTATTGTAGGGGTGATCACAAAAGACCAGACAGAGCGCCAGGCGAATGAGTTCCTGGACGAGCTGGTATTCCTGGCGGAAACTGCCGGAGCAGCCACTGTAAAGCGTTTTACCCAACGGTTGGCGCATCCCGACAGGGCCACTTTTGTGGGAAAAGGAAAGCTGGAAGAAATACATCAGTTTATTGCCGGCCGGGATATTTCACTCGTCATCTTTGACGATGAGTTAACCGGGTCGCAGATTGCCAATATTGAAAAAGTCCTGAAAGTAAAAACGATCGACCGCAGTGACCTTATCCTGGACATCTTTGCCCGCCGTGCCCGCACTGCACAAGCCAAGGTACAGGTGGAGCTGGCGCAATACCAGTATATCCTGCCGCGTTTGCGTGGGATGTGGAGTCACCTGGAAAGACAGGGAGGTGGTATTGGTAGCAGAGGCCCCGGGGAAACGGAAATCGAAACGGACCGTCGTATCGTAAAGGATAAAATTGCCCTTTTGAGAAAAAGGTTGGAGGAAATTGATAAGCAGTCGCTCACCCAACGTAAGGAACGCGGCGAATTTGTGCGTGTAGCCCTGGTAGGATATACCAACGTAGGCAAAAGCACGATCATGAACCTCCTCAGCAAAAGTGAAGTATTTGCCGAAAATAAATTGTTTGCCACGCTGGATACTACTACCCGTAAGGTAGTGTTTGAACAAACGCCTTTCCTGCTCAGCGATACTGTAGGATTTATCCGGAAACTGCCTCACCACCTGGTGGAGAGCTTCAAATCTACCCTGGATGAGGTGCGCGAAAGCGATATCCTGATCCATGTGGTAGATATTTCACACCCGCAATATGAAGAGCAGATTGAGGTAGTAAACCGCACCCTGCAGGAGCTGAAAACCTTTGAAAAGCCTACTATCCTGATCTTTAACAAGATGGACCTGTATGAGGCCAACACCTTTGATCAGTGGCTGGAGCCCGAAGTGAAAGCGGATATCCTGAGAGATCTGAAGCAGCAATGGGAAACAAAAACCCAGGGTAACTGCGTATTCATTTCCGCTTTAGAGAAAAGGAATATTGAAGAACTGCGGAAAACCATACTGGACAAGGTATCCAAGCTGTACAAAGAGCGTTTCCCCTATAAATCGGAATTTTTCTACTAATGGCCAAATCGTATAACTGGTATAAATTGTCGGAAGGGCATTTGCCGCTTGCGGAGGGAGAAATCACGGAGTTAGAGGTAAATGGAAAGAAAATTTGTTGCACGCTGCACCAGGGCCAGCTTTTTGCCTTTGCCCATAAATGTCCGCATGCTGGTGGTATTATGTCCGATGGGTTCATAGATACCGCCGGCAACGTGGTATGCCCGATACATCGTTATAAGTTCAGCCTTAAAAATGGATACAACTGCAGCGGAGAAGGCTACTACCTGAAAACCTATCCCATAGAGCAGCGGGGAGACGGCCCCTGGCTGGGAATGGAGAAAACCGGGTGGTTCTGGTAGGCAATTATCTTTCTGTTAAAAGTGATAGGTGAGCTTGACGTAACCGGCATATGCCTGTAACTTTTCGCTATGCTGACTACACCTACAACTATCACACACAGATTTCATCTTCAGGAAAAACAGGTCTGGCTGTTGATAACCGCAATAGCCGTACTGTTGCAATTCAGTGCCTTGTTTGTACCTATCCTCGAGCCGGATGGCGCCCTGTATGCCGGTATTGCCAAAACAATGGTATTAAAACATGACTATTGGAATCTTTATGCCGATGGTCATGACTGGCTGGATAAGCCCCACTTCCCTTTCTGGATGGCTGCCATCAGCTTCCAGCTCTTCGGTTTTCATACCTGGTCATATAAACTGCCTGCCATCCTCTTTTTGCTGATGGGCGCCTGGTATACTTATCGCTTTGCCTATGAGTTATATGACGAAAAGGTAGCCCGCTGGGCGGTATGCATCTTACTAACAGCCGAACACCTGGTTATTTCCAATAATGATGTAAGGGCAGAGCCCTACCTTACCGGGTTGATCATTGCGGCGGTATATTATGGCTACCGCCGGAAAATCCTGTTAGGAGCCATTTTTACGGCATGTGCCATCATGACGAAGGGTTTATTTGCCCTCGTGCCCATTGGCGCCGCTATTGGCGGCCAATTGCTGTTTACCCGCAACTGGAAAGAATTGTTTCATATTCGCTGGCTGCTGGCGCTGCTATTGACCGCCCTGTTTATTACGCCAGAGCTGTATGCGCTTTACCGGCAATTTGACCTGCACCCGGAGAAAACGGTGTTTAACAACACCGGGGTATCGGGATTACGCTTTTTCTTTTGGGACAGTCAGTTTGGGCGGTTTATGAACACCGGCCCCATCAAAGGAAGCGGCGATCCCTTTTTCTTTTTTCATACGGTATTATGGGCATTTTTACCCTGGTCGGTGATGTTATATGCCGCCGTCATTCTATTTATCCGGAAATGGAAGCAGCAAAAGGAATATTACTGTATTTGCGCGGCCCTGGCTACTTTCCTGTTATTTTCATTGTCGAGGTTTCAACTCCCCCACTACCTGAATATCATTTTCCCTTTTTTTGCTATACTCACCGCCCAGTATATTTTATCGCTTGAAACGGTAAGAGGATTAAAATTTTTTCGGATCACCCAATATACCATCATTATCCTGGTGGCGATAGCCGGCGTAGTGCTGGACCTGCTCTACAAACCAGCTATGCACTATGCCTGGCTGTTGCTGGCAGGTGCGTTGTTACTCTTGTATGTATTATTACACTACTGGTTGGATAAATCTACCCGGCAGGCAATTTTTTATCGCACCATCGCCATCAGTATTCTGTTGAACCTCTACCTGAACACCATTTTGTACCCCGATATGATGCAGTACCAGAGCGGCAGTCAGGCTGCGACGTATGCCAATACCGCACTTCGGGGGCAAAGCATCGGTTTATACCAGGTCAATTCCTACGCATTTGATTTTTACCTGGATGCGCCTGTAATACGCGAGGATAGCGCCAGCGCGGTAGTGTTTACCTCCAGGGAAGGCCTGGATCTTTTGCAGGGCCAGGGACATACCTGCACCATTATCCGGTCATTTCCTCATTTTTATGTGAGCAAACTGGATTTACCATTCGTCCGGAAAGTAACTCGGGCAAGTGCTTTGGGGGAAAGATTGCTGGTGGCGGTGAAAAAATAAATTTTTCATTTATTGCTGAAATATAATGTGGTGGCTGGTTTCATTGATATCTTCCTTTCTTTTCCAGAAAATTTTTGAAAAAAAGTGCGATAAGATTTTGCGAAAATAAAAATTTACCTATTTTTGCAATCCCAAATCGCACAAACGATACGGGAAACACTCCTCCTTAGCTCAGTTGGTTAGAGCATCTGACTGTTAATCAGAGGGTCGCTGGTTCAAGTCCAGCAGGGGGAGCAGAAGAAAGGAAGAAGCCTTATCAGTTCAAACTGGTAAGGCTTTTTTGATTTTATACCGATTTGTTTTTCCTGCCAAAAAATTCTCTTTCAACAATTATTTCCACGGCCCTTTAAACAAAGCATATTCGGCCTTTTGAACAAAGTCGGTCGGAAACCACTGTGCTACTTTTGTATCAAACAAAATGAAATTAAAATGATACAAAACAATTACCAGGGAGCGTTACAGCATCCTATTGCCTCTGGCTTTCATGCACAATCCACCACTGCAGATGTTATCAAAGGTGTTGATCTTACGGGCAAAATCGCTATCATAACTGGCGGAAACACAGGTATCGGTTTGGAAACAACAAAGGCACTCGCCTCCGCTGGCGCTACAGTGGTTGTTCCTGCAAGAGATGTAGAAAAAGCAAAGAAAAATTTGGCAGGCATTGCCAACGTGGAGATTGAGGCAATGGATATGATGGATCCTGCGTCAATTGATGCTTTTGCCGGGAAATTTCTTGCTTCCCGCCGGCCCTTGCACCTGCTGATAAATAATGCCGGCATTATGTGGGTGCCACTGCGTAAAGATCAGCGGGGAATTGAATCACAGTTGGCCACTAATTACATCGGGCAGTTTCATTTAACGGCCAGGCTTTGGCCTGCACTTAAAGAAGCCAATGGTGCAAGAGTAGTGAATGTTTCCTCCCTGGGTCATCATATGTCGCCATTCAACTTCGAGGATCCGAATTTTGATCACCGGGAGTATGAAACACTGGAGGCATATGGCCAATCAAAAACAGCCAGTAACCTGTTTGCCCTTGAACTGGATAGTCGCGCACGTGCATATAATGTAAGGGCCTATGCTGTACATCCCGGATCAATTGCCGGCACTGAATTGGGCCGGGAGGCATCCATTGAATTATTTCAGAAAATGGGTTTCCTGGACAAAGAAGGAAATATGCGTACGGACGTATTAGCGAGATTAAAAACAATTCCGCAAGGAGCGGCAACCACCGTTTGGGCAGCTACTAGCAGTCAACTTAATAATATCGGCGGTGTATACTGTGAAGACGGAGATATAGCCGAATTATTGTCTCTTAATCCTGCAGAGAGCACCCATGCAAAACTCCATCAAAGTGGTGTACAGCAGTATTCGCTGGACGAGAATACTGCGAAAAAGCTCTGGACATTCACAGAAGAGATCGCGGGAATTCATTTCGAAATCAGGTAAGATCCATGTTTAATAAATCTCTCCCCCCAATTATAAAACAAAAACTATCCGAAATGACAAATTTAAAAGGAAAAGTAGCCCTGATTACCGGAGGTAACAGCGGAATTGGATATGCTACCGCAAAGGAACTTATTGCAAACGGCGCCGAGGTAATCATTACAGGCCGTAGAAAAGATGCCATAGAAAATGCCGCTGCAGAATTGAATGCAATCGCTTTGCCCGCGGATCAAACGAAACTAGCTGATATCAATACCCTGACTGCAGAAGTTGCCGCTCTGTTTGGCAAGATCGATATCCTGGTGGTAAATGCAGGAATATCAAAGCTGACAACAATAGAAAATGCAACAGAGGAATTGTTTGATGAAGTAATAAATCTAAACCTAAAGGGTACCTATTTTACACTAAGCAAGTTTATTCCTCTACTAAATGATGGAGCATCGGTCATATTGATTTCCTCTTCTTCAGCATCAAAGTCAATTCCACAGACCTCTATTTATGCGGCAAGCAAAGTAGCTATCAATGCAGTAATGAAGATTGCTGCCGTGGAACTGGCGCCACGTAAAATCAGGGTGAATTCAGTGAGCCCGGGCCCTTTTGCAACAGAAATCATGAAAAAAACAGGGCTGGCAGATGCAAGGATGCAGGACTTCATTAGGGCAGGGGTACCATTGGACCGGTTAGGGCATCCCGCGGAAATCGGTCAGCTCATCAGCTTTCTGGTTAGCGATGCAGCGTCATTTATTACTGGTGCAGAGTATTTGGTAGATGGGGGACAATCACTTAATAAGTAGGTATTATTTCTCTTAAATTTGAAGAAGAATACAGTATAATGGAGTATCAAGCAAAATATATCACAGAAGATATCAAGCTGTCTTGCTACCAGGACAAGTTCTTTAAATCGGATATCATGTTTGAACACCATATGCTCATCTGGTTTATCTCTGGCGAAACTAAAATCGTTCGGGCAGAAGGAACCTACCTATTTAAAGCCGGTGATATCTTCTTAATTCCAAGAAATCAGCTGGCTACCATCATCAATTACCCGAAAGATGGTCTGCCACATAAAACAGTAGTAATGCACCTGACAACAGCATGGCTGCGGAGTTTCTACGCCGGGCTTAATGTTAAGCCGGCTACGGCCAATGTCCAGCAGATACGGCATTATGCCAACCATCCGTTGCTCAAGAGTTGCCTGGCATCGCTGATTCCCTACTTTGAGATGAAGGATTTGCCCGGTGGGCTCGCCAATTTAAAAATTACAGAAGCCGTCACCATATTACGTACGATAGATGCTGACATTGATAATCTACTCGCCAATTTTGAGGAGCCAGGCAAAATAGACCTGGCAGATTATATGGAGAGGAATTTCATGTTCAATTTACCTTTGGAGAAATTCGGTTACCTTACGGGAAGGAGCCTGACAACCTTTAAAAGGGATTTCAGGAAAATATTTGCGACTACACCACAACGGTGGTTGACTAAGAAACGACTGGACCTGGCACATTATGAGTTTGTACATAAAAAGAAGAAGCCTGTGGATGTTTGTTACGAGGTAGGATTCGAGAATTTGTCACATTTCTCATTCGCATTTAAGAAAGAATTTGGTTACGCACCTACCGAGTTGCTGGCATCAGGAATATAGGAGCGTAGAATAATAGAGACCGGGACATTAACTCCAGGAACATAGGTCCAGTCGCTGAAATGGGTGGTTTGTATGCTTAAGGGGCGATGCTACAGGTATTGGTAATTGGACATTGGGTGCTTTTCATGATAAGTTTGCTCTCCTGCAACACCCGGTCAAATAGATTTTTTAATCATCCGGCAGGTTATTTCAGTAGAGAAATTCTTTCTTAACAAGTTAAACTACTAACTTTAACACCGCTACGAAATTTCCTATGCCGGGATAAGAATGCCACTACTGCGTATTAAATATGTATTGTTGTTAATGCTTTGCATGGCCTTCCGGGTAAATGCACAAGAGGCACCGTCACTTACCAATGAGCCCGTTTTAAAGATTACCCAGTATGGCGTATGGCAGGGTTCCCGGATAAACTTTAATGATACCACCCTGCACTTTGAGCCGGCAAAAACACTATCCACTACCGGCACGGACTATTACTGGCTAAAAGTACTCGTCGATAACCCCTATCCTAATGATGAAAAATACCAGCTCACTTTATCACTCCCGCTGGATTACACGCTGTATATGCCGGATAGCAGCGGCAAGTACTGGGTAGGCCGCCATGCCGGTTTAGGAATGCCATGCCTGCAGCGGGAAAGAGGGGCTTTAACCTGTGTTTTAAAGAAGGCATCCCTGAATGTATTGTATATAAAGATGGATGTACGCCGTGTCCAATCAAATGGATACACTATACGACCAACGGTGATACTGGAGAAGCAACTACTGGCCGATAACAGGGAGAGCTACCTGTGGGTGGCCTGGCTGGTGGCTGTCCTGGTATTGGGCTGTGTGGCGGGCTATCACCTGTATGTCTATTTTCATTTAAAAGACCAGGTCTATCGCTGGTATTTGTTGATGCAGGTGGGAGGCATCCTGTTTATTACGGCATTCAAGCATTTTTTTAGCTTATTTGTCCCTGTGGCCATATATAGCGTGCGACTGAACCCGGATGGGACGATGTATTACTACGACATCAACGCTTTTTTATTACATATAGGCGCCGCCGTTATCCTGGCGTCTACCCTTCAGCTAACCCGTTGCTACCTGCGTACGGGCAAACTGTTGCCCGGTTGTGATAAACTACTTCGATATGGGGCCTGGGCCTATGTTGCCTATGCAACGATACCTGCTATTGTTACTATTTCCGGATGGTATTACCTGGATAATTACACGCTGTTGTATGACAATGTTTTTATCCTCTTGTTGTCGGGTATTATCCTGTTTACTTGTGTAATGGCCTACAAGCGCAGAATAAGGGCAGCCCGGTATTTTTTAATTGCCAACCTGATGCCCATCCTGTTGATGACAGGCCTGGCGCTTTATTTTATTATTCATTCGGCCCCCAATTACCTTAACTACGGTTCTGTAATCCCGGAATTGGCGGTTCTCTCCCAGATATTCCCATTGGGGGTAGCCTTGGTGGCTCGTATCAGGGTCATTGACGACGAACTAAAACGGAAATCAGTGGCCATACAGCAGCTGGAAGCCGAGATTGAAGAAGCTACTTATAAATGTGAAGTCATTCAACAGGAGAATGAACTGATCACAACGGCCATTCAACAGGAAAAAGATAAAAATGAGGAGTTGCAGCAGCAGCTGGAAGCCAATCAGCGCGAACTGATGGGGAACAGCCTGTATATCCACCAAAAAAATAAATTGCTGGCTGATCTCAAAAGCCAGTTGCAGGATATTGATAAGCTATACCCCGATGCCCGGCATCCCGGACTGCATGATATAAAGTCGTCGCTGAGAGATAACCAGTATCTCGATGCAGAATGGGATAAATTTAAACTGCATTTCGAACAGGTGCATCCCGATTTTTTTGAGCAGCTCGAGTCCAGGTACCCTGCTCTCACCAAAAACGAATTGAGGTTATACGCCTATTTCCATATTCATCTTTCCACTAAAGAAATTGCCGTATTACTCAATATTGCCCCGGCGAGTGTAAGGCAGGCGAAAGCCAGGTTAAATAAGAAGATGAATAACGCAATATCGGGCGTAGAATAAGTGATTTTTCATAACTTATTCATTTTCAAATTATTTTACATTTAATATTTAAATTGTTTAATAAAAAATACAGAGATGTATACACTTTGTCGACGCCCGTTTTTCGGTTTTTAGCCCATAAAAATTTCTCTTTGCAAATAATTACCTATGGCTGAAAAAGCCTTCATCCTGGAAACCCCTTATCATCTTTCCCGGGAGTATACATTGACCTCCCGGAGTATTATCAAAATATGCGTAACAGATCCTATACTCAGCTGCTATTATTATTTGGCCTGCTACTACTTTCCTGTCAGGCAAAGGCACAATCTTTCAGTAGTACGCCTGCCCTGCTGGAGCCTTCCAGTACCCAGTATTTTCAAAACCAGTACCTGGCCAACCCTGCCATGGCGGGGATTGACACCGGTCTACATCTAAATGGCGCCTACCGTAGGCAATGGAGTGGCGTAGATGGGGCTCCGGTAACCCAGTTCTTTTCTGCCGACGGCGCCCTGGGCAAAAGAGTGGGCGCCGGCCTACACCTGTTCAACGATGTAGCCGGACTGATCAACAGAACCAGGGTGGCACTTACTTATGCCTATCATCTACCCCTCAACGAAAAGAATGACCAGCTAAGCTTCGGACTCTCACTGGCCATTAATACCCAGCACCTGAATACGGCGAAGTTGAATGGAGATCCGAATGACCCATCGGTTTCACTTTTCAATATCCGCGACAATTATTTTGAAGTGGAATACGGCATGGCCTATACGAACGGGCACCTGAATGTACAGGCCGCTCTGCCCAATGTAAGAGGCCTCTTCACTGGCAAAGAAAGAACCGTGGAGGGAGGTACCATTTTTTTTTCCGCCGTTTCCTACCGGTTTACGGCCGATAATACTGTTAGCAGCATCGTACCCAAAGTGTGCTTCCGGGGAGTAAGAGGGTATAATAATATCCTGGATGTGGGAGTGAATGTGGGGTTGCTGGATAATGTGGCCAATGCGATGGTCATGTACCATACCTCCAACAGTTTTACCGCCGGTATCGGCGTAAATATCCTGAAAACAGTAGCTATCCAGGCATTATATACCACCCAGACAGCTGGCATCAGCACCTATGTAAACGGTACCTATGAAATAGGCGCCAGTATCCATTTATTTCAATAGACGCTTGTAGCGACTTATCCTCTTCCTTATGAAGCATACTTTACAACACATTGTTCCTATTATATTTTCCCTCTTTTTTATACTGCATAGTACCGTCGACGCTTCGTCAGGGCTGGGCTCCGGGGTTGTATTGACCGGTAGTGATAATAAGGCTTCCCATGTGCCTGGTATATATGCGCAGCCAGCCGTTACTTCTGTCAATGTGCCGGCCCCGGGCAAGT
Source organism: Chitinophaga eiseniae (assembly GCF_012641265.1). Taxonomy (GTDB): domain Bacteria; phylum Bacteroidota; class Bacteroidia; order Chitinophagales; family Chitinophagaceae; genus Chitinophaga; species Chitinophaga eiseniae_A. The sequence continues at coordinate 763,098 of NZ_JABAHZ010000002.1, forward strand.
ACAAACTCTCAGACCGACTTAATTTTTCCGTCAATTTCTCAGCCCCGGTATATGTTACGGGAACTCCGGCATTATCAATAATTGTAGGCTCCACCATAAAAAAGGCGAATTATATCAGTGGTACAGGCACTTCTACATTGGTTTTCCAGTATGTAGTGGGAATAAAGGATCTTGATACAGATGGCATTACGTTGGGCGCTGCATTGGAGGGAACCATAAAAGATGGAACGAACCTGGACGCAGTAATGACGCTGAATAATGCAGGGGATGTAAGCGGGATAAAGGTGAGTGGTGTTGCACCTAATGTAACCATTGATCCACCTGCATCGACACTGGTGAATGGCCCTTTTACGCTACATGTAACTTTTGATAGCCCGGTAACAGGTTTTACGGCGGCGGGCATGATATCTCTAAATGCCACGTCATATATGCCACAAACCACCGACAATATACACTATACCGTATTCATCTCTCCCATGATGAATGCGGTGGTACAGGTATGGGTAGGGATAAATGCCGCTAAGAACGCCGATTTAAACGGTAACGTTTATCCTTCAAACACCGTTAGCATCACGGTGGATCTTACCCCACCATCCATCACATCAATAGACATACCTACGGCAAAACGTTACCATGCCCTGGATAAGCTGTCTTTCACCGCGCATTTCAGCGAAAATGTGAAAGTAAACCTGAACGGGGAAGCGCCCTACCTGCCAATTAATATGAATGGCAATACAGTGAAGGCTTATTATACCGGTGGCACCGGAACAGATGCGCTTAACTTCGAATACACTATCCAGGATGGCGACATGGCGCCGAATGGTATTGCATTAAATGCAAACCCGATAGCCCTGGGCGGATCCACCATTACAGATCTGGCCGGCAACAATACAGGACTGACCATCAGCAGCCCCGTGGATGCAAGTGGAATACAGGTGAGTACCCAACATCCCACTGTGCAATTATTTGGCGCAATTCCATCGCTGGTAAATAAGCCATTTACCCTTACCGCGCTTTTCAGCGAACCCGTAACGGGATTGACTGTCAGTAGTTTTGCCCTCACCAATTTACAGGCGGGAGCACTCAACACTACAGATAATACACGTTATACATTAGAGCTGACACCCGTTGCCGATGGAGCAGCCCAGGTATCATTGCCGGCAGATGCCGCGATGAACGACTTTGCTAATGGCAATGTTGCTTCAGGCATATTTTCGGTAATGGCAGATGTGACCCCACCTTCCGTTACCGCCATAGTGGCGCCAGGCAACGGGTATTATAATGCCTTGAAGGCGGTAACGTTTAAACTTCAATTCAGTGAAGTGGTGAATGTGAACTTAACAGGACAGGCTCCTTATCTGAATATCAAGCTGGATAATGGTACCGGCGTTGCTAACTATACCCAGGGATCTGGTACCAATGAACTCGACTTTGTATATGTTGTACAGGACGGCGACAATGCCCTAAATGGTGTAGACGTGGAAAGCTTCTCCCCTGGCGCATCAATCATTGCGGATCCGGCAGGGAATAATGCGGTAACGGTCTTGCCCGGAGGAACAGTGATGAGTGGGGTAGTGATAAATACCATCCGGCCAACAGTGACTTTGACTACTACCGCGCCGCCAATCGTCAATGAAACATTCCCGCTGACAGTTACATTCAGTGAACCAGTAACGGGTCTTACGCAAACCGCTTTCTCCGTTGCAAATGGATCTGTTTCCAATCTCCAAACCAATGATAATATTACTTATACCGCCGACGTATCGCCTGCGGGTGATGGCCAGGTGAGTATTACCTTGCCGGCTAACATGGCAGAGAATATAGCTGCCAATGGGAATACTGCTTCCACGCCACTGACGCGATCAGCAGATATGACTGCCCCCGCTATACTCAGCGTAGGCCTTCCTCCGAATGGATACTACAATGCTACCGGGCTACTGAATTTTGTAGTGAATTACAGTGAGCCGGTATTTGTAAACACTAGCGGCGGGGTGCCTTACATGGCTGTTAATATAGATGGGACTGCAGTTCCCGCCACCTATGTAAGCGGCAATGGCCTTATGAGTCTCGTGTTTAGTTATGCCATACAGAACGGCGATATGGATATGGACGGCATTTCATTGGGAGCAGGCATTTCCCTGGGCGGTGGCGGAACTATGCGCGACCTGGCAGGTAACGATGCCAAACTCGTGTTCAGCGGGCCTATCGATGCCAGCGGGATATTTATCAACACCACCCACCCCACTGTAACGCTTTCCACCACTGCGCCTACCTATGTTAATAATTCTTTTACGGTAAATATTGCCTTCAGCGAAGCGATGACTGACTTAACCGCCAGCGATTTTGTGGTCACTAATGCTAATGTGGGCGTATTGAATACTACAGATCAAATCCACTATACACTGGAGATCCTTCCTACTGTAAATGGAGAAATCAGTATTTCGTTGCCTGCCGATGCGGCATTGAACATTGGAAGAAACGGCAACCAGGCATCTAATGTAGTTAAGGTAACAGCCGACTTTACGCCGCCAGCTCCCACGCAGGTAGATATACCTGTAAATGGGTATTATAATACCGGTAAAACCCTGAATTTTAATATTCATTTCGGAGAACCTGTAACGGTGAATACCACCGGTGGTACGCCCTATATAGCGATTAACCTGGATAATACCGTTGCTCCGGCTACCTATACCAGCGGCTCTGGCACCAACACTTTACTGTTTAGCTATACTGTGGTGGACGGCGATATGGCCAATAATGGTATATCGCTGGGCGCAGGCATTTCCCTGGGAGGAGGCGCCACTATTACAGATCGGGCAGGCAACCAGGCGATATTGGTTTTCAGTGCGGTAGACGCCAGTGGCGTGAAAGTGAATACAACGCACCCGGCGGTAACATTGTCTACTACAGCCATTAACCCAACAAACGTACCATTTACCGTCACTACCACTTTTTCAGAAGCGATTACAGGGCTTACCGCCAGCGATTTTGCATTGACCAATGCTACGGTGAGCCAGTTGCAAACAACCGATCATATTACTTATACTATATTGGTAACACCTGCTGCGGATGGTCCGGTATCGATATCCCTGCCAGCCGACGTGGCTGTAAATATTGGTGACAATGGCAACCAGGCTTCCAATACGCTCAGTATCCTGGCAGATGCAACGGCTCCTAATATAACGGGTGTGGCGGTGCCTGTGAACGATTATTATAATGCAGGCAGACTACTTGACTTCACCGTGCAATACAGCGAGGGGGTAATCGTGAATAATACCGGAGGTAGCCCTACCCTGCCGATTGCTATTGGTAGTAATACGGTATACGCCAGTTATGGCGGCGGGTCCGGCACCACCAGCCTGCATTTTTCCTATACTGTGGTCGCTGGCGACCAGGATATGGATGGTATCACCGTTGGTACCGGTTTATTACTGAATGGCGCCACCATTAAAGATGCAGCCGGCAATAACGCTTTACAGGTATTAAATAACGTGGGAGTTACTGATAACGTAAAAGTGAATACTACACATGCCACGGCAGTTTTATCCACTACCGCTCCATCGATAGTAAATGCGCCATTTACCATCACGGTTGCTTTCAGCGAAGCGGTGACTGGTCTTACCCAAGGAGACTTTGCGGTAACGAATACCAGCATCACCCAGTTACAAACCACCGATAACATCACTTATACCGCGCTGGTGACACCTGTGGCTGATGGCCCGGTAACGATATCCCTGCCGGCCAATGTTGCGGTGAACCTGGGGAATAACGGTAATACCGCATCTAATACGCTTAATATAATAGCTGATGCCACAGCTCCTGTTGTAACACAGGTAAATGTACCCGCTAACGGATATTATAAAGCCGGGCAGCCAATCATATTTACCGTGCAATACAGTGAAAATGTAATTGTAAATACGGCCGGTGGCGTACCGTCGCTGCCATTAATTATTGGTGGAAACATTGTACAGGCGGCATATATGAGCGGTTCCGGTACCAGTCAGCTGACCTTCGCCTACACGGTAGCAGCTGGCGACCAGGATATGGATGGTATATCAGTCGGAGCCAGCCTGTTATTAAATGGGGGTGCTATTAAGGATGCAGCTACCAATAATGCTTTGCTGGTACTGAGTAATATGTCGCCTACCAATGGAGTGTTGGTGAATACCACGCACGCTACCGTTGTATTGTCCACTGTTGCTCCGGCTTTAGTGAAGGCGCCGTTTGTGGTGACCATTACTTTTAGCGAAAGGGTAACCGGCCTTGGCAGCACCAGCTTCGCATTGGTAAACGCCAGCGCCGGACAACCGGTTTCTACCAACAACATTTCCTATACCTTATTGGTAACACCATTGGCAGATGGCCCTGTCAGTATTAGTTTACCGGCGGATGCAGTGGTAAATGTTGGTAACAACGGTAATGCCAGCTCCAATACGCTAAACATTACAGCAGATATCACCTCTCCGGTAATAACACAGGTAAATGTACCAGCCAACGGTTATTACCAGGCCGGCCAGGTACTTCGCTTTACTGTATTGTATAATGAAAATGTGCAGGTAAGCGGTGGTACTCCTTCCCTGCCGCTGATCATTGGAGGAAATACCGTGCAGGCTACTTATACCGGTGGTAGCGGTACGCAGCAACTGACTTTTGAATACACCGTGATAGCAGGTGATCAGGACATGGACGGCGTGGCCCTTGGGGCTAACCTGCAACTGAATGGAGCTACCATCGCAGATGCCGCTACCAACAATGCTTTACCGGCATTAAACAATGTAGCGTCTACCACCGGGGTACTGGTAAATACCACACATCCTTCAGTAACCTTGTCTACGCTCGCTCCGGGGATAGTAAATGTGCCATTTGATATTACGGCTACCTTCAGTGAAGCGGTGACAGGCCTTTCCGGCAGCGACTTTGTACTCACCAATGCTACCGCAGCACAGCTGCATACCACCGATAATATTACGTATACCTTGCGGGTAACACCTACCGCCAATGGCATGGTGAATATATCGTTGCCTGCCGATGTAGCGGTGAACGTTGGCGCAAACGGTAATACTGCCGCTAATGCCCTCCATATCACCGCAGATATCACCGCCCCGTTGATCACGGTTGTTAGTGTGCCCACTAATGGCTATTACAAGGCTAACCAGGTACTCAACTTTGTGGTAACATACTCCGAAAATGTGCTGGTAAATGGAGGAATACCTTCCTTGCCGGTGGTGATGGGTGGAAACACTGTACAGGCGGTGTATACCGGCGGATCGGGGACTACTCAGCTGAATTTTGCCTATACTGTACAAAACGGCGACCAGGATATGGATGGCATTGCACTCGGCGCCAATATGCAGTTGAACGGAGCCGTCATTACAGACGCAGCTACCAACAACGCTTTGCCGGCGCTAAACAATGTAGCATCCACCGTTGGTGTAAGGGTGAATACAACTCGTCCGTCCGTTACTTTGTCTACACTTGCCAATGGCATGGTGAATGCACCGTTTAAGGTTACCGCTACCTTTAGCGAAGCCGTAACAGGTCTTTCCCGCAGCGGGTTTTCACTGGTGAACGCCACGGCTGCACAGCTGCAAACCAACGATAATATCACCTATACCCTGTTGATAACGCCAGCAGTAGATGGGCCTGTAAGCCTTTCCCTGCCGGCCGATGTGGCCGTAAATATCAGCGGCAATGGGAACACAGCTTCCAACACGCTTAATATGGTGGCAGATGCTACAGCTCCCGTTATTACACAGGTAAGTGTACCCACCAACGGCTATTACCATGCCGGTCAAACGCTCAGCTTCATCTTGCACTATAGTGAAAACGTAATAGTAAGCGCCGGTACGCCGTCTTTGCCAGTAATCATTGGAGGAAAAGTAGTGCAGGCCACGTATACTGGTGGCTCAGGCACTAACCAGCTAACTTTTGCTTATACTGTACAAAACGGCGACCAGGATATGGATGGTATTGCACTTGCTGTCAACATACAACTAAATGGCGCTACCATCGCCGATGCGGCTGCAAATAACGCGTTGCCGGCATTGAGCAATGCAGCGCCGATGACTGGTGTAATGGTTAATACCACACATCCTTCGGTGACCTTATCAACTACTGCTACCGGCATTGTGAAAGCGCCATTTACTATTACGGCTACTTTCAGCGAAGCAGTCACAGGGCTTGCTACTACTGACTTTGCACTGACCAATGCTACGGCCGGTCAACTGCAAACTACAGATAACATCACCTATACCCTGTTGGTAACATCAACGGCAGATGGCATAGTGACCATCACTTTACCAGCAAATATTGCGGTGAATATCGGCAACAACGGTAACACCGCTGCCAATACCCTCAGCATAACAGCAGATGTAACTGCTCCGGCAATAACCGGTGTACATGTACCGGTCAACGGTTATTACCGTGCTGGCCAGGCGCTCACCTTCACCGTGCAGTACAGCGAAAACGTAACAGTAAATAATGGAACGCCTTCATTGCCTGTGATCATCGGAGGAAACACCGTGCAGGCTACCTATACCGGTGGTTCAGGCACTACTCAGCTGACCTTTACCTATACCGTACAAAACGGTGACCAGGATATGGATGGTATTGCACTCGGTGCCAACATGCAGCTGAATGGCGCTATTATCGCAGATGCAGCTGGAAATACCGCCTTGCCGGCATTGAATAATGCAGCGCCAACGACTGGTGTAATGGTGAATACCCTGCATCCTTCGGTAGTCTTATCAACCGCGGTTACGGGTGTTGTTAAAGCACCATTTACCATTATGGCAACATTCAGTGAAGCCGTGACCGGGCTTGCTGCTACTGACTTTGCACTGACCAATGCTACGGCCGGTCAACTGCAAACTGCAGATAACATCACCTATACCCTATTGGTAACACCTGCCGCAGATGGCGTAATAACGATCGCTTTGCCTGCAGATATTGCCGTAAATATTGGCAGCAACGGGAATATGGCATCTAATGTACTTAGTCTTACGGCAGATGCTACCGCTCCGATGATTACGCAGGTGAATGTACCGGCTAATGGCTATTATCATGCCGGTCAGCTACTTAGCTTCATCGTACAATACAGCGAAAAGGTAACGGTGAGTAATGGTGCTCCTTCATTGCCCGTGATCATCGGAGGAAACACCGTGCAGGCTACTTATACCGGTGGTTCAGGCACTACTCAGCTGACCTTTGCTTATACTGTACAAAACGGCGACCAGGACATGAATGGTATTGCACTCGGCGCCAACATGCAGCTGAATGGTGCTATTATCGCAGATGCAGCTGGAAATACCGCCTTGCCGGCATTGAATAACGTAGCATCTACTACGGGCGTAATGGTAAATACCACCCATCCGTCTGTTAGCCTGTCTTCCGCCACCACAGGCACCGTGAATGCATCTTTCAGTATCACCGCTACTTTCAGTGAAGCGGTGACCGGGCTTACTGCCACCGACTTTGTGCTGGTTAACGCCACGGCCGGCCAGCTGCAAACTACCAACAACATCTCCTATATATTGCAGGTAATACCAACAGCAGATGGAGTGGTGAAGATATCCCTGCCCGCCGATATAGCCCGGAATATTGCGGATAATGGTAACAATGCCGCCGCCGAAACGCTCCGCGTTACAGCAGATATGACTGCACCGGTGATTACCATCGGTCAAACCTTTAATGTAACAGAACATGCACCGGCAGGTACTATGGTGGGTACCTTAGCCGCTATAGAAACGATGGGTACCTTGCAGCACTGGACCCTCACAGCAGATGGCGCCGGCGGAGCCTTTGCATTGGATCCGGCTACAGGCGCGCTTACCGTAAGAGATATGGCATTGTTATCAGGTAAAACAGATGTAACACTACTGCTCACTGTTAGCGATGGCCTGAATACCAGTACGCCCGGAAGTGTGGGCATTCATATTATACATGTACCACAGGGGCCTACCAATATCAATATCGACAATAATACGATTATCGAAGGAAGTCCGATTGGTACGCTGGTAGGCAATCTCACTGCTATCAGTACCGAACCGGGCGCTACTTTTACCTTCAGCTTAACCGCCGGCGGTACTAATGATAACAGCGCCTTCCAGGTGGTGGGCAATAGGCTGCAAGCAGCTGCTGTGTTGAGTAATAGCGTGAAAAGCAACTACACGGTCAGCATTCGTGCAACAGACAATAACAGATTGTGGGTCGAAAAAACAATCACGATTCAACTGCTGCCGGTAAACCAGGCGCCTACCCTGGATGCCATTCCTGATCAACAGCTATGTGCTATTAACGACTTGCAAACTTTACAACTGACCGGCGCATCTCCGGTAGAAAATGGCCAGACGCTCAGCTTCTCCGTTTCCGCAGATCAACCGCTCTTTAGTGCCTTAACAGTAAATGCGGCGGGCCTTATCAGCTACCGCCTGAAAGACGGCGCAACCGGTACTGCTCGTATAACAGTAACGGTGAAAGACAACGGCGGAACAGCCAATGGCGGGAAAGATAACTTCCAGCGGACCTTTAACTTAACCGTCAACAGTCTGCCGGTGGTTACTATTGCTAGCGATAAAACACTGCCGGTAATCAAGGGGACAACCCTTTCACTCACGGCCACCGGGGGAAGCCTTTATAGCTGGGCCAATGCAGATGGTATTATTAGTGGCCAGCAGGAAGCGGTATTGCAAGTGAAGCCTGAAAGCAACACCACCTACCAGGTAACGGTTACCAACGCCGCCGGATGTATCCGTACCGGGGAAATCAATGTGATAGTTGCCGATGAAATTAAATTAAGCGCCACTAACATACTCACCCCCAATGGAGATGGTAAGAATGATAAATGGGTGATCACTGATTTAGATAGGTATCCTGATAATGAGGTGACTATTTTTGACCGGTCGGGACGAATCGTTTATCACCGGAAAAATTATAGTAACGACTGGGATGGTACATTGAATGGGCATCCAATGGCGCAGGGGACCTATTATTATGTGCTGACAGTTACCGGCAACAAAACAATGAAAGGATTTATTACTATTATCAGGGATAACTGATAGCCCAACTTTCCAGGTACATATCCCGGTGAGGCGCTATGGGCGCTTTGCCGGGATATGCTGTTTTTAAACCAACCGCTACCGTTTCTCCTGATAAAAAGAATAATAAAATGAACATTATACTGCTATGGTTGTTATAGTATCCGATTCTTCCACCATTAAAGAAAAACACGGAATGCAACACAGGATATCCTTCTGTACAGTATGTATGAACAGGACTATACATCTTAAGGAAACCTTTATCCGTAACATCCAGGATAACATGGATTACGGAAACATCGAATTCATTTTGCTTGACTACGGCTCCCGGGATGATATGTATGAATGGGCACAAACAGCATTGTCATCTTACATCGACGCTGGACTGGTGAGCTACTACCGGACTACCGCTCCTTTGTTTTTTCATATGAGCCATTCCAAAAACATGGCCTTCAGGCTGGGTACCGGCGATATTTTATGTGGTATTGATGCAGATAATTATACCGGCGCCGGTTTTGCTGCTTATGTAAATGAGCTATTTAACCGGGAAGAGGACATATTTATGGCGCCACCCCGTATCGCTACCGATAGAAAATGGTGGGATGTGCAAGGCCGGATATGTGTAAGGAAGGAAGACTTCCATCACCTGAGAGGTTATGATGAAAAGGTGGTGGAATACGGATTTGAGGACCAGGATTTCAAGAGCCGGCTGGAAGCCATGGGACGCAAGAGAACTACTATTAAAGAGGAACGTTTTTTACATGCAATTACCCATGATAATAGCCTGCGTATTGCCGACAGCTTATCTGGGAAGAACGGGAAAGACTTGTTCATGGCTTGCATTGGAGAGCAGATGGCGGAGATTATCTATCTGCAGGAAAATAATATCTTCGAAAAATTTCTCGTTGCCAGCGACTCCCTGACAGACAATGATTTGAAACACTCTATGCTGCATCCCAGGAAAAGAGAAACAGGCCTATATCACCAGGATGGCCAGCAGCTACAACTTTACCGGGAAACGGGGAAGCCTTTCCAGACCCTTACTTACCAAACTCCCGATCACCTGGTATCAGATAACCAACACCATTTTCATCGGATCAAGACTGAATTGCAGCGCCAGAATTTTCTCCTGAAAAGGGCGATCTACATGGGCAAAAGGATATTTGCAGATAACAAAAGTAAAGGAGGCCCCATCAATGAATCCGGTTTTGGCGAAGGGACCATTTATAAGAATTTTGGCAATACCGCTATACACCTGGGAGCGATAAACGCGCTATCTGAGAATTCTACGGCCTGGTAAGCGATTTGGATTTGCTCCAAACTTTACTAACTTCGCGGAGTTCCTTAACTCAGGTTTTATAATGAAAGAAAGCAATAAGTTTATAGCGGTCGAAGGTTTAGATGGCTCTGGAAAATCAACACAGATAGAGCTTTTAACAAAATACCTGGAATCAAAAAATCAAAAAACAAAATTCGTTCACTTCCCCAGAAGTAACCAAGGCGTTTTTGGTGAGCTTATTGCTAAATTTTTACGTGGTGAGTTTGGAGATGTTAAACAGGTGCATCCCCAGCTGGTAGCCCTCTTGTTTGCGGAAGACCGCAAAGCATTTGCCGCTACGATCAATGAATGGCTCCGCGATGGCTACTTTGTATTGGTAGACCGGTACGTACTTTCCAACATCGCTTTCCAATGCGCCAAACTCCATGCCGACAAGGAAAAGGCCCACCTGAGAAAATGGATCCTGGATTTTGAGTACGAATACAACCAGATTCCCCAGCCACAGTTTTCAATATACCTGGACGTTCCCTTTTCTTTCGTAGAAGCGGCATTGTCGAAAAGAAGGGCTAATGAAAACCGGGAATATCTCCAGGGAAAAGATGATATCCATGAGAAGGACTCCTCCCTGCAACAGGCTGTAAAGAAAGAATACGAAGCGATGCTTGCAGTAGATCATACTATCAGCAGCATTCACTGCACCAACACTGCTGGCCAGATGAGGTCTGTAGAAGATATTCATGCGGAAATTGTACAGCTGGTGAATGGTCAGTTACAACTGTAATAAAATAACTTAATAGATAGCCCCCAAAAGCAAGCTGCTTTTGGGGGCTTTTTTTCTTTCCTTGTAAGTAATTTCTCCTCCTAACCCTGTCCTGACCTAATGGATACCTGTGTAAACCCGGTTCCATTGTATACGTGTATTGCCGGTACCAACAGGCAATGGCTTTTGTATTGACTGGCCCTGTTTCAACCTGATCTCTTTATTCCACAAAAACAGCACAAACATGAAAATTCCAGATCTCCGCAACAAGTGTATGGCGGCCCTATTGCTGGCATTGACCACTTCCGGATGCCAGAAAAAAGAAATGACGCTGAAAGACAGCAGTTCACTCAACAGCAAAACCACCGGCACGGTAACGATCAACTCCGTACAACCGGTAAAATCGGAGGCATTGCTGGCCATGCAATGCTACAATAATGCATTTTATCACCAATATGGCACCTATGGCCCGTCCTACAAGGCCTATTACTATTCAGATGTAACGCAAACCGGCCGCATGGATTTCTGGCGCCAGGCGGAGGCTATCGAAACCCTCATTGATGCCTATACGATCAACAATGACACGGACCTTAAAAACAAAATGGTATACCTCTACAATGGTATGAGAGATGCCTATGGACTACTCTGGTCATCTAATATTTATAACGATGATGTGATCTGGGGCGCCCTGATGTGTATCCGGGCTTTCCAGATTACCAACGATGGCGGTATGAAAGATATGGCGAAAAACAACTTTGACATGGTATGGGCCCGCGCCTGGGATACCAGCCTGGGCGGCGGTTTATGGTGGACTACCGCCAACAATACCAAGAACGCCTGTGTGAATGCTCCCGCCGCTATTTGCGCTATGTACCTGTACCAGGCCACCGGCGATGCCGGCTATCATGATAAGGCCAAACTGATTGTAGACTGGATGGTGAGCAAATTATATGTATCTGGTACCGGCGAAGTGAAAGGCGCCATCAATGCCGGAGGCACCATTACAGAGGGCGCCCGCACATATACCCAAGGCACTTTCATTGGCGCCTGCAATATGCTGCAAAGCGTTTACCCCTCCAATAATTACAAAGCTATGGGAGCTAAAGCGATGGACTATACGAAAAACAGTATGTGCAACGCGCAGGGTTTATTGCCAGATGAATACAACAACGATGATTGCCAGGGCTTTAAAGCCATTTTTGCACGCTGGGCCTGTAAGTTTGTGCATGACCAGGGCTATCAAAGCTCCTATGCGTCCTGGCTTAACTATAATGCTGCCGAAGCCTGGAACTACCGTAATTCCAACGGTCTGATGTGGGGACAGTGGTGGCATAGAACGCCGGATAACTACGTCAATTCCTTTGAAACTACCTGTGGTATTGCCATGATGAATGGCGTATGGTTATTTTAAGTATTCAACTGGCGGCAGTTTGCACTGCTGCCGGTTTATTTTGTTAATAATCTTTCCAGTCGCTGTATTTTGTCAAGCGCCGGTTTGGTGGTATAAAATCCATAACCGGCATTATTTCTTACGCCCCGCACAAAACAATAGATAATCCCGCCAAACTGGCTATGGTAGTCAAAGTTAGGTAAACGGCTTTCCAGGTATTTCTTCACGGCCACCGTATAAATAAAGTATTGCAGGTGATAATTATTTTCATTCATGGCTGCTGCCAGGCCTGCCGCGTCATAGTCGGCAATGCTGTTGCCCAGGTAGTTCGACTTCCAGTCGAGAATATAATACTTACCGCCATGTTCAAAGAACAGATCAATTTTCCCGTTCATAATGCCTTCCAGCTCCTGGCTGCTATATTCCGAAAAGCGCCGGATGCTAACGCTCACTTCGTCGTCCGAAAGTTGATTGAGCAGGTTGGATTGAAATACTGGTACCGGGAAATCGAATTCAAATTCTGCGAGCCGTTGGTGCCGCCCAACGGAAGCCAGCTGGAAGCTGGGGCCACCTACCTGGATGGTGCTGTACATTACATGCTGTAGCATTTCGTGTAGCCGTTCGAGGTATAGTTCTCTATGACCTGGTACAAACCGGCGGATCGCTTCTTCCAGCCAGTATTCCCATTTACTGCTATCTGCAAAATTGATGCTTTCAAAAATGAAGTGCAGCAGGTTTCCTGTTTTAGCGCCCCGGCGAAGGGTGGTAAAAATGAAGTTATCGTAAGGGTCGGTTTGTTGAAAGGAGCGTACCCGGGGCCGGTGTGCTGCTTTGGCTGCCAGCATGGTATAGCTCATTTTGCGCCAGTTTTGTTCCAGCAGGAGGAAGTTGACCGAAGTACGGTTTACTGCCAGCTGACCTTTGGTAATTTGCTGGCGATAGCTTTCTTCTGGTGCCGCCGGCACAGGGGCGTTCAGGTCAATTAGGCTGGTATCCAGTACTGTAGTAATGCCTGGAATGACCGCCTGCTCCGGGCTGATTTTTTTCAGCTCTTTCAGGAAGATGGCCAGGGAAGAATCGTTGAACCTGGCGTAGCTGTTTTTAAACAGGTAGCATTTGTACACCGCGCGGGTAATGGCCACATAAATGAGGCGGCGGTTTTCCTGTTCTTGTTGTTGCTGGTAAGCGGCCAGTTGATCTTCTGAGAGACGGGAACGCTGCGTGCTCAGGTAATCGCCGGTTACCGGGTCGCGAAAGCTGACCAGCTCTATGTTTTGCTGTTCTACGAAATCCAGGAAAGGCGCCATCACGATCTTATATTCCAGCCCTTTACTTTTATGGATGGTAACGATATTAACCGCTTCTTCGTCGCTTTCCACGCGCTGGGCGTACTCGTCGCCATCGGTGGTCATCCCGTCTATACCACGTTTGAGCCAGGAAATGAGGTCACGCATCGACAGGTTCTTGCGACTCTGTACCTGGTGTACGAGTTCCGACAACTGGTAAAGGTTAGTGATAATGCGTTCGCCGTTTTCTACCGCTCCATCCAGTAGTACGTGACGTACACTGAAGTCGGAGATGAACTCCATCAGGGCGGTGTAGGCGCCGTCGCGTTGCCAGAGGGTACGGTATTTGGCAAACAGGTCCAGCATAATTTCATCGTCCAGTTTCAGGATGGTATGGGCGTTGTAGCCGGTAAAGGATCCCAGTAAGGCACGGTTAATGGAAGACCGGTCGGGTGCTTCCATAGCTTCCAGCAGGTGCAGCAGCTGTTGCGCTTCTCCCGTTCTCAATACCCTGGCCTCGTCTATCGTTACGGCAGGGATGCCCAGCTTTGCCAGCGCGTGCTTGATATCTTTTCCTTCCTGACCGGTACGCACCAATATGCCGATATCCGAAGGGGTGATGGAGCGGGGGCCCTTGTCGTTGGTAATGTGATAGTCTTTGTTCAACAGAAGTTGCGCTACCTGGGCTGCTACAGCGGTACAAACACTTTCTTTCTTCTCACAGGTGATAACTGCTATGGGCACTTCTTTATCCCGGCCATTAAACAGGTCGCCTTTGTTGTTGTTAGCGGGACTGTTTACCTCGATATAGTCGATACTATTGGTTTCCTGGCCAAAGTTGAAGGTATCGAAATCAGGCGTCGGTTTAAAGAAGAGATTCATGGCGCGGATCAGGCTTTCCGAAGAGCGAAAATTTTGGTCCATGTCGTAAATCTGCTGTACACCGTTACGGGCCTTGAAGTAGGTGAAAATGTCGGCTTTACGCCAGGCATAAATACTTTGCTTGGGGTCGCCGATATAGAACAGGATGGTATTTTGGCCGAAGGCCTGGTTAAATATTTCAAACTGTTCACGGTCGGTATCCTGGAATTCATCTACGAAAACCGCCTTGTACTTATTTTGCAGGGAGGCCGTCAGTTCAGGATTTTCATTTTTTACCAACGCTGTATGGAGATTGTTGATCAGGTCATCGTAGCCCATCATGTTGCTGCGTTCTTTGAACAGGCGCACCTCCTCTCCCACTTCTTTGATAGCGGTATAAAAGACCTGCCTGCGTATAGCCTGTTGCTGCAGGGTAAGCTGCTGGCGCATTTCTTCTATCTTGTCCAGTTCTTCCAGGATATCAGGAAAAACGGCCGCTATATATTTTGCGTCTTTTTTTTCCAGGATCTTTTTTACCAGTAACTCCGGCTGTGTTACCAGCTCCGGCCAGTCTTTTTTGGTGTACCGGTTAGCGAGACAAGCAGTTTCCAATTGGGCGCTGTGCACGGAAATCCAGTCGTATAGCGCTTCTATGGCAATCTGGATTTTCGCTGTTTGTTGTGCTATTTCCTGGAGCCAGCTGTCTTGCTGCGCTTCGCTGATGGTATCGGGAATCTCTTCCGTATAGCCGATATATTTCTTTCCGCTCAGGTGTTCCTGGATCACCTGCTGCATATCCGGCTTCATCTTTTCATCCCAGATATTTTCCAACAGCTCTGTTTTTAGCGTGGTAATATTTCTACGCCAGAATTTATTCAATTCATTTTCTACGATGGGCGTAAGATCGGGCACCATTTGCGCGCCAAACAGCTGGTTGGTTTCAAAGGCGTATTCATTCAGCGTTTGCTGGCAAAAGCCGTGGATGGTTAATACGGCCGTTTCATCGAGCAGCAGGATGGCATCACGCAACAGCTGCTGCGTGGGGATAGGATCTTCCGGATCAATAACATCCAGTACCAGGTTGAAGATGGTTTCGTCCGGGATGTCTTTACCCAGGCTGGCTTTATAGGCCTGGCGAATAAAAAGGCGGATCCTTTCTTCCAGTTCTGCTACCGCAGCCCGGGTGAAGGTCACCATCAGAATTTCCTTGATGGATAGCTTTTGTTCCAATATCAGTCGCAGTACCAGGATGGCAATGGAGTAGGTTTTGCCCGTTCCGGCGCTGGCCTCAATGAGGTTGCTGCCTTCCAGTGGCGCTTTTATGGCATCGAATGGTTTATATATGTTGCTATCGATCATTACTATTTATCTGGTGTTTCAAAATAAGCGGGCAACAAAGTTGCCAGGGGCGTTATCAGCAGCTCGTAAATATCGAGAAAGCTGACAAGGGCGGCTTCTCCATCAAAAAATCCCTGTTCATACGCCTGCGCAATGTATGGGTCGGGCGATTCCTGCCTTTCCACCAGGCTGCCCAGCTTTGTAGTGAATTTTTTCAAATCCAGCGTGAGCAAGTCTTTGGCGCTAATCTCCAGATCCGGGTAGAACGCCATCATGTGGTTGAACCCCGCTTTATATATCCCGATAATATTACTTAGCCGGCGAATGGCCTCCTCCTGGGTGATTGCCACCGCCTGGAAGGCATCCTCTTTTTTGGTGCCGGAAATAAAGCACAGGTCACTGGCAATGCCGGCGGCCCTGGCGGCGAGGTAACGGAGATAAGCCTCTATGAGGTATTTGCTTTCCCGCTTTGACCAGGATATCTGTAAAACGGTATGATCAAATACCCGGATATTTCCTTTTACCAGGCTATCGTCTATCATTATTTCAATGGGCAGTCGTCTTTCTGTAGCGCCCTGGGTACAGGCTTCGTAGAGGTTGCGCACCGGCACCACCTGGTCTTCCATCCGGTGAATGGCCACTGTGGCCATATTCCGCAGAGGAAGTTTCCCTTTTTTGACCATGCTTCCCTGGAGTGAGCTTTGCGCGGGCGCGGGTACCGGCAACAATTCATTTTTGATAGACCATTGCTGCAGTTTATTCAGATCAAAGATTTCTGTTTCGCTGAGCAGCAGCTGGTTGTCGTTATACCGGATGCCCAATACCTTGTTATAATATGCTCTAACAGGGTTTTTATAGAAGCTGATCAGCTCATCCAGCGTAATTTCCTCGAAGGTTAAAGGGCTGGTAGTTTTATTTTCATTGAGAAATGACTTGCCAGCTGCCGCTTTGGTACTCAGGTAAGAGAACAGGCGTTCGTCTGTGCCAGCATACTTTCTGCTGAAACTTTGCAATGGTTGCAGCGTCACCAATTGTTGCCGCGTCGTTTCCGGCGAAGGTGCGCCGGCTTCTATATAATCTATCAGTTCATCTACCAGGGCCGAAGGCGGAAGGTCTGCATTGTCTTTCGCATTTTTCCCGAGATAGCTGATATACAGGTATTCCCGGGCAGAGAGCAAGGTTTCGAGGAACAGGTGTTTATCATTTTCCTTTACATTACGATCGCCTTTCTGCCGGTTTTCTTCCATGAGGTTGAAGCTGGATTTATTTTCCCGGCGGGGAAACTTATCGTAATTCAATCCCATGAGGGCTACAATCTTAAAGGGGATACTACGCATGGGGATGAGCGAGCAGAAAGTGATACCGCCGTTTACAAACAGCCCTGCGCGGGTACTGCCGGTAAGGGTATCGAGGAAGCTATGGCTAAACACCTCAAAAGTGACCTTTTCGCTCATGAACTCATTGAGTGCATTATAAGTGGTGAGCTGTTTTACCAGCGTATTATAGTCTTCATCTATATCTTCAACGGGTTCGAATACCATGTTGTGCAGTAGTCTTTCTGTATAGGCTACCCATTCCACGATGGTGCGGGGGCGCCGCCGGTCGAGGATCGACGACATCAGCACTTCTGCAAAATGGCAGAACCGGATCACGTCGTGCGCATCGCTGCCCTCGGTGATGTCCAGCGGAAAAAAGCTATCTTCTCCCGTGCCATATTCTTCTTCCCCACTCATGCAAATGCCGTACATAATGCGTTGTATGCCATATTGCCAGCTTACAAAGTGCGTTTCATCCTTTTTCTGGCCGTTGATACCAAAGCGGATATTGGCCGCTTCTATAATCCGGCGGATCTGCACCGGGTCGGTCAGGTTGAAACGTTTGCGGATATACGAAAAGTCGAGCAACTGCACTACCGCCTCTGACTTAAACGATTCCTCGTTCATGGTGAGGATGGCATGGAGGGCATTGAAGATATTGTCGTTGTCGGTATAGCTTTCGTCGGCAATGGTATAGCGGAAGGTGTAAGGAGCATTGTTGAATACCGCCTTGATATAGGGTGCATAGGCATCTATATCGCTGACCATCACCACAATATCGCGGGGCGACAATGCTTCTTTCCGCTGGGCCACCAGGTGTACCAGGTAGTTGTACAGTACTTCCACTTCGCGGGCTACCGTATAGCAGGCGTTGATGGTGATAGAACCATCTGTGATATCCTGCCGGGTGAGTAGAAGCCGGTCGGAAGGCGCTGCGGCAGAAAAGATATCGTGCTGGATTTTATGCAGCAGGGTATCGGTACCTGGTTCTACGGATTCAATTTCTTCATAGCCATTAATAAAGGCATCGTAGGCAAAGAAGAGGCTGAAGCTGTCCTGGATAATCCTGCCCCAGCCGGTGAGGAGGGCATTGCCGGCCTTATTGTTTTCCAGCTCGTTGAGTCCCTTCTGACGCCAGCGGGCCAGTTGTTTTTCGTTGCGGTCATCGAACCAGAATACGCCGGGCGCCGGGTTGATGATATGGAAATGTACGTCGATAAAGGATGACAGCTCATGCAATATCTTCACGTGATAGGCGGTAATAATAGAGAGGCCAAACAGGTGTATAACCGGCATACGGCTGGTGAGCGCCGATTTGTTATGGGCGGTATTGTGTAAGGTATCGAGGATATAGTTACCTACGATGGTTTTGTCGGGCAGGGCGCCGCCCGACAGCTGTTTTACCTTTACCCACAACCAGTGCTGCCAGCCTGCGCTGGCTAGTTCCGGGGTATTGGTATAGGTCCAGGCCTGGATCATTTCCGGGCGGTATACCTGGTACTGGTCAAATAAGTCGGCTACTTTTTCCGCCAGGGCCATGCGTTTCAGGTCACTTTCGCCATTTTGATCGGCATAATAAGCAGCTACTTTAGGGAATTTGGCCATAAATTCTTCCTGCCCCAGCAGCTTAAATACCAGCCAGCTAAGGTTTTGGGGAGAAAGTACTTCAGAATATGGCCCGCCCAGCAATACATACAACTGGTACAACAGGTCGTTGGGCTTGAGGAAACGGCAATTGGCCGCTATGCCCAAACGGTCTGCCAACTGGAGTTTCAGCCAGTTGTTCATACCTTCGGTTTGTGTAATAATATAATGAGGTTGAAATACACTGTTGCCCGCATCCTGCAGGTCTTGCGCCAGTCCGGATGATAAGCTGTTCAGTGAATTTGAAACCTTTAAAAACAATGCCATTGATAAGTCCTTTGTTTACACTCCGCCATTCCCGAAGCATGTTATTTAATCTGCATTCTCTGCTACTTCCCTGAACCGGGCTGCAATTCCGGAGGCCCTTTCCACAAAACGTTCTGCCGCCATTAGTATCACTTCCGGCGATCCCTGTACGTATACTTTGTGCCTGGCCCTGCTCACCGCGGTGTATAACAGTTCCCGGGTAAGAATAGGCACATCGGTGGTATCCGGTAATAATACCAATACTTCTCCGAACTCCGAGCCCTGACTTTTATGGATGGTCATAGCGAAGGCGGTTTCTGCCTGGGTAAGATAGCCGGGTAATACCGCTTTCAGCGCGCCGGTACTATCTTCAAACCAGGCCATGAGCACCCCGTTTTCATCAGCGCGGATAATGCCGGTATCGCCATTGAACAGGCCATGTTCATAATAGTTACGGGTGAGGATCACCGGGCGGTTTTCATAAAACTCGCTGTGCGCGGTAATTAGTTTCTTATCGTATAAATATTTTTCGATTTGCTTGTTAACGGTATAAAGTCCCTGTGGTCCTTCTCTTACGGCGGTGAGCACCCGTTGCGCATTCAATAATTTCAGTGCAGTAGCAATATCGCGCTCCTGGATAAAAGCGGCGTAGCGGGCTATAAAGTCTTCAAATAATTTTACATCCGCGCTGGGGTCTATGACTACTTGTTCATCTGCCGAAGGCGGAAAAAAAGACTGGATAACGGGTACCTGGTTAGCGATAACAGCTTTACTGAATTTGCCAATACCGGTGTTGCCGGTAAAACGATGGCTGCGCCGCAGTTCTACCAGGTGCTGAAACAAGGGATGATGGCTCTCTTGTTGTTCATGCGCTACTGGTATATGGCGCTGTTCATCGGCAATAAAGCTATTGATAAAGCGGCGTCTTTCAGCACTGAAGCCATTGAGGGATTCTTGTGCCTGGCAAAGATCACCAAACAAACTGCCTGCTTCCACGGAGGCGAGCTGGTCTTTGTCGCCCAATAAAATGAGGCGGGTATCCGGATGGATGGCATCCAGCAGTTTGGCAAACAGCGCCACATCTATCATAGAGCACTCATCCACGATAACAACATCATAGTTGAGCGGATTGGTTTTATTGTGCCGGAAGTAGGGACTGCCATTGATAGATTTCAGGAGGCGGTGAATAGTGGCGGGTTGTAGCTGCCTGAATTGCTGGTTAATGGAGGCATCTATCTCCAGGTTAGTATTACGGAGACTTTCCGCCATACGGGCGGCAGCTTTACCGGTAGGTGCTGCCAGGGCCACTTTCAGCCGGGGATCGGTAGCAAACAGGATCGCCAGGATTTTGGCTACTGTAGTGGTTTTACCGGTACCGGGGCCTCCGGTTATAATGGTGAAATTATTCAATACGCCGGTGATAGCGGCGGCCAGTTGCCAGTCGGCCGGGTCGCTGCCATCGTTGATGGTACCACCCGCAAACAATTTACTGATCAGCGGTTGCTGGCTTTGCAGTAAAGCCATTCTTTCCGGCAGTAATGTTTTTTCCGTGGCCAGAAATGCTTTGATGCGTTGCAGGAAATTGGTTTCATACCTGAAATAACGTTGCAGGTAGAGGCGGTCCTGGTATACCACGAAAGGCTGTTTATCGTTGCCTTGTAGTCCTATCAGCGGGATACTTTCCAGTATTTCTTTCCCGGTTGCTATTTTCTGGTAAGATTCCGGAAGATTTTCCTGCTCTTCTTTTATTTTATCAAGATGAAGACAGATATGGCCTTCGCTGCCTTTTTTTGATAGCAAATAAGCATACGGCTTCAGTGCTGGTATATCGAAATACTCAGCAAATTGTTGGTGTACATCGTTCAGGGTGGGTATATTTCGCATTCTTTCAGGCCACTTGAAAAGATTAAAATACAACTTTTTCTGCTTCATCAGAAAGGGCTGTATATTGCAAAAATACGTAACCTATACACTGTATACAATGTCCCAAAAAAAGAAGGCGCTCTGCGCATTATTATTGCTTTCCTGTTTGCGTGTAGCCGCCCAGGAAGAAGGTTGGAGAAAACCGGGTCAACTAAAAGCGAATCTTTCCCTGTTAGGTGTTGGCGCTAATTATGAATTACGATTGTTGAAATATACCACGCTCAACCTGGAAGCAGGCGTTGAAATGGGGCTGGCATATTCCAGCAATAGTTATAGTTACTTTGAGGATGATCATTGGGCTTATGCGGGCGTACCCGTTTTTTCGGGAGAAGTAAGGCAGTATTATGGAATAGCCCGCCGGATGGCCAAAGGGAAAAAAGTAAATAACAATGCGGGCAGCTTTGTAAGCATTACCGGAGGAACGGTAACGGCGCCCCTTTTTTCGAAGAACTTTGCAACAGGCACTTATGGTTTTGTAACACCTGCCTGGGGCATGCAACGCAGCTGGGGAAAGCATATCAATTTCGAGGGCCGCTTTGGCTGGATGTTTACACCACGCAACTACTACAACGATGCCGCACATTACCTGAGCATACGCCTCAGCGTGGGTTATGTGATATGGTAATGTCGTACATTCGCTGCTTAAAATCGTGAGATATGTCATCCAGGATAGTTAAGCAGGTAATTGTGATGCGCAAGGATTTAAACATGCGCAAGGGGAAGATGATTGCCCAGGGGGCGCATGCGTCTATAGCCTTTCTTACCCGGCATGCTACCATAGAAGGTTACACATTGCAAACGAACCTGAGAAACCCGGAAGAGGTGTCTGAATGGATGACGAAAGGGTTTACAAAAATTTGTTTGTCGGTCGATTCGGAAGAAGAACTGGAGCGGGTGTATCAGCAAGCCGTGGAGGATGGGTTGAATGCTACTTTGATAACAGATTCGGGGTTAACGGAATTCGGCGGAGTGGCTACGAAAACCTGTTGTGCTATTGGCCCCAACCTGAATGAGGCGATAGACCGCATCACCAAAGACCTGAAGCTGCTTTAGTCCTCGTCACCTACTACATCTGTTTCTACCACCCGGCCTATCTGGCCATCTTCCAGTCGTACTTTAATACCACGGGAGTGATACGCGGCCGAGGTGAGTAAATCTTTCACAATGCCGTAGGTTTTTTTACCGCTGCGTTGGTCTTTTTTCAGGATGATGGCTACTTCCAGTCCTGGATAAATGTCTTTTCTATATTGTCCGTCCATAGGGCAAAGTTAGTTTTTTACCCAGAAAGGAAAAACATAACAAGCGGGCGCATCAAATTTGATGCACCCGTTGTTTTATTTAGGGATAAATATTTGCCTCAATTGATCTATCAGCACACCGTTTCCGCTCAGGCTGATGCTGTTGATTTTTTCAGCGATCTTCTCCACATACTCCATCTCCTTCAGCTTAAACAGCATAGGATTGTCTTCCATCAGCTTGGCGGTATTCAGCAAGCTCCTGGTGCTGGCAGTTTCTTCCCGGCGCATGATGATATTGGCTTGTGCCTTCTTTTCGGCTACCAGTACCTGGTTCATGATTTCCTTCACATCGCCCGGCAGGATGATGTCGCGGATACCGAAGGTATGCAGGGTGATACCCAGGTTTTCGGCCTTTTCGCTCACTGCCTTCATGATGAAAGGCGCCAGGGCATCTTTCTTTTCCAGCAATTCATCGAAGTGCAAGGTGGCGATGTATTCTCTCAGCGCGAGCTGGAACAATACATACAGCTGTCTTTCGTATTCTTTGTTTTGCAGGATGGCCTTGTTGATATCTGCTACCTGGTATTGTGCCCACGCATTGATACGCAGGGCTGCCTTGTCTTTGGTCAGGATTTCCTGGCCGTTGATTTCCAGCTGCATCTGCCGCATATCAATTTTGCTGATGGCGATAGAGATATTATTTCTCCACCAGGAGTAGATGCCGGGATACAAGGTAGTGGCGTATTTACCATCTACCAGCATCACCGCCTGTTCGTAATTTTCTACGTTGAACGTTCTTACGAAAGGTGCTACCAGCCGGTGACTCAAGGTAGACCGGTCTATGTTTTCGGTGATGGCGATCTTGGAGATATCGGCCCTGACGAACTTATAGTCGATCATGTTTTTCCAGAAAGTATATCTTCCGGCGGTCAGTACCTGCTTCAGCAGCCCGTTTTCGTAGTGCAACACAATTTCAGTTTCGCTTACCTCCACCACGTGTAAAGCGGCTCTCAGGTCGCCGTCTTGCAGCAATATGTTTAATTCAATCGGAGCCACGAATGGTTTGTTGATATCATAGATCTGTACATCTTCGTTGATCAGCCAGTGACGGCCTTCTGTCAGCATTCGCTGGTATACGCCATTCTTGAATATCAATCCTCTTTCGTAGGCATTGACGGTAACTCTTTTCATTTTTTTTGTTTTTGGGGTTCATAAAAAAAAGCCAGGAGTGTTGTCCAATGGATGCGCACGGAGGCAGTGGTTCAACAGCTATTCCTGCATCAGTTGGGGCGGAAGTGCCAAGTGATGAGGGATAACAGCCGAAGCGATTGCCTGCTGGTGTTTACCCATTTGCCGTTATCATCCTTTTGATGAAGTGGCGGGGCTTACAGCCCTGGCTTTTGTTGATTGTCTGGATTTCAAGTCCATGTTTGTTGTTTTTTCTCTTTTCAGGAGAATTCTATTGCTCTTCCTACTGAGCTACCGCCCACGGAGGCGGACAGGAATCGAACCTGCGACCCATAGATGATGGCGAGCATCGTGCCTGTGAAGCAACAGCATACAGCGCGTTACTACGGCTGCACTGCGGGGCTATCTGAAACCCTCGCCTGGTTTGCTTGGTGAAGGCATCGATACTCGTCTTCCCGTGAGGGAAGTTCTTTAGTAAATGCGGTGCATTTACCTGGTGTGAGTAGCAGGATTCGAACCTGCTAAGCCGTTAAGGCGATGGTTTTACAGACCATTGCGACACTCCCACGTCGCCGTACTCACAGTTGGGTGCTGGCGGGGATCGAACCCTGTTCTTCCGGTTCACAGCCGGATATTCTGCCATTGAACTACAAGCACCATAAAAAGGTTGACCAGACCGGATTTGAACCGGCAACCTGCTGCGTATAAGGCAGTCGCTCTCACCGTTGAGCTACTGGTCAGCGTGTGGCCTATGCACACTTTGGGGTCCTCACTATGCGAGTAGTAATGGATGAAGGCCGGTTTTACGTTGGTCACATTGGCCTATAACCTTTTGCTATAGTACCTTTTACCAATTTTGGGGCAATAAAAAAAGCCGGTCGTTCATCACGACCGGCTTTACGTTTAGCATAACCCCTGGTTATGTTCGTTGACAACTCGATCGTTGAAAATAATATGTATACGTGTCTCCTATCGGTAACCGTTGTTTACCGCTATGGTGACTAAATGATATGTATTGGATGCGTATTTGCATGTTTAAAATCTATTTTAAGCACAAATGAAAAGCCCCGCAATCTCTTGCGGGGCCTGTGTTATATCGAATTCGTTTTATCAACTATTCAGTAGCATAACATGCCCCGCCATTAGCATAACCTCCTTTGTGGCTAAACCAACTTTTTGTTTGTATGTGTATAATTGAGCGGTACATGTTTATGATTTTTTTAACAGTGCAAAGATGAATATATTTTTTTAATATCTCCAAAATTTTTAAAAATATTTTTTGACTTGATAAAGGTGGGCTTGTTTTTTACGTAGGTGTTTGATCGTTAGTGAACCATAAGGGCAAGTATTACGGCGGAATATAATCAACACTATGAAGTTTTTCGTGTAGCATAGAAATGGCATTCTTAGCAAATGTTTGTTAATGCAGATTAACAAATTTGCAAGGGAAACATATTACAGTTACGTAGCTATCCTTTAAGATGCTGTAAGAAATTAGTCATACCTGCTACTAACGTTAACGGGCATACATTAAGAATCTATTAACATATTGATGGATTATGCTAAAACTATTTACTACTAGTGTTCTAATTGATATTGTAAATGTTGATTTGAAACTTTTTTTTTGAAAATATTAGTTAAGCATTCGGGTATCCTGATTAATAGTTCCTTATTTTGAAGGATTAAATTTTAATGCATGAAAAATATTTTTGCAAGGATTAAGTTACGAGATGCAACTGCTCTATTTACATCGATTCGATATCATCAAATTAGTGTTTACAAACTAGCCACCCAACCTCCGCAGGAATATGAAATCAAGAATTCTTCACGCAGATGACGATATATTGTTCAGTAGGATAGTAAACAATATTCTACGACAAATTGATTTGGAAGTGTTTCATGCTCCTGATGGGAAACAGGCATGGCAGCTCTTTAACAAAATACAATTTGATTATTGCTTGCTAGATGTTGTTATGCCTGGTTTGAATGGTATTGAACTGGGAGAAAGAATCCGGAAAGTGGATGGCAATATGCCTATTTGCTTTCTTTCAGGGGAAGATCCTGGTTGGTTAGAGAGAGAGGTGTCTACTCGCGTTGCTGATGCAAAATTCTTTTGTAAGACATTTAATATCAGATCGTTATCATTGTTTTTAAGCCATTATTTAATCACTCCTCCAATATTGAATCAATATGGATCAAATCGGACGCTCAAAATATGACAGAGAGTTAAGGGAATTGATCGGACTGAAGTGTAAGACACAAATACCTCCTTATTTACATCGTTTGTTAGTATGTTTTCTGGGGCGATCTGGCGAGCTGGTGCCAGAGATAGAATTGTTTGAGGCTGTATCAGGAAGTAGAGAATTGGTACATACCTGTATATCTGAGCTAAATGAAATACTGGAAACTGTAGACGGGACTGTACGTCTTGTAAATAAGTATGGCAAAGGCTACAAGTTGGAAGACTGGAAATATTGACCCGATCACCAGTTAGCTACGAATAATTTAACATCCACCTTTTTATTTAAAAATGTAAAACATGTGTGTAGAAGAGCGCACTAAGAGGCCGTTTGCGGTGCTTTATGCCGAAAACCACTCCATATCAGCGAAAACAATGAAACTTGCACTTGAGCAATCGGGCGACTTTGTTATTGTCGTTGCAGAAGATGGCTTAAGGGCATGGACGCTTTATAATCAACATGATTTTGATCTCTGCCTGATTGATGTGCATATGCCGGGGTTAAATGGTACAGACCTGGGTGCGAAGATCCGGGAAGTGAACTCCATAATACCGATTGTGTATATCTCCGTAGACGCTCATGTTGAAACAAAAATAGCGGGATTTGAGATCGGCGGGGCCGATGATTATATTGAGAAGCCAGTAGATCTTCCTTTGCTCATTTATAAAATGAAAGCACTTATTGGCAGGGCTGTGACGCAAGCAGGTATTGGGCGACAGGTAGCGTTCGATAAATATACATACAACCCAATGACCTATTCTATTGTTTATAACAACAAAACTTTTCACTTGAATCAGAAGGAAGCTACTGTTTTGAATAAGCTAATTATGCAGATGAATAAAACCGTCACTAAAGAAGAGCTGATAATACTTGCCTTTAAAAGACCAGACAAGAGATCGATACGCCCGATTATATTGAAACTGATAAGCTGTTTTATGGATAGCGACTATGTTAAAATACGCACCATCAGAGGTGTTGGTTATTCGCTGGAAGTACCCAGGGATATGATCAGATATTTTTAACAATTGGTTTGTTATCCTGATTAAATATTTTACTATATTCGGTTATTGTTAGATAAACCCAAAACACGTTAACCATATTTTTTACCCAAAAAATCTATATAATATGAAACTCCACAGAACATTGCACCACCCAGACGGTGCGCGTTCATTTGCCGAATATGAAATAAGAGAAAATAACGTGTATACTACTGTTCATCATGACAACGGCTCCAGTGCCCTGCCGTGGTTTGAAATACGGGGTAATAAGCTGTACCCTACTACGCATCATCCGCAAGGGCGGAGCTCATTCCCCTGGTACGAAATCAGCGACAGTGTAGTGCTCACTTCCGTTCACCACCCGAAAGGGAAGGATGGAATGCCCTGGTTCAAAATAGTATAAATTTAAAAAGGGTTTACTGACGAAGCCTGGCCTGCTGAGCCGGGCTTTTTTATTTAAACGCCAGGATCGTTATTAGCAGGTATACTGCCAGGTGCATAACCCGGTAAATGCGGGTATCCGTTTTATCATCCAGCGCTTTATCTGCTTTCCCAGGCCACCCTACCCCAATGATAAACGCCAGGAACTGCGTAGGCAACACCGCTATCAATGGGATGAGCCAGATCACCACCGAGCCCAGCGCCACGCGCACATAACCCGCATGCAGGTGGATATATAGCAATAAAGTGAGGAAGTAGATAACGTAAATAACCAGGAGTTCGGCAAGTCGTTTTTTCATAGGAACCATAAGATAGGAAAATTTTCTATTCCCTAAGAAAGGATAGATGAGCTGTCGCCTTCGTAAAAGGGTTATTTTAATTTCCTTAATAGCGCCGAAGGTTAAAGTTTATCTTGTTACTAGGAATATAAATATAAACACTTTTGTTGATGTGATTAGGTTCCGTTTTTTTAATATAAATCTCTATAATTGAGCATCCGTTAACCAGGTAAACATTTACACATGCAATACCAGCAAGAAGTAACCTTATTGCGCCAGCAAATTCCCATAGGTATACGCCAGGCGCTACACTTACTCAATAGCACCAACGGTAATATCGACCAGGCAATCCGCGAGTTCAAGGCCAAAATGATAGCTGTTGTCGTGGAAAAAGCGGGTATAGCAGCTGAAACGGCCGCGGAGCAATTGGCCAAATGCAGTTATGATATTGCTGAAACGTTGACCAGTATTGAAGAAGAGCGGTATACCCTGCCAGAAAGGATCTTGCGTAGCAAAAAAAATGATAAAGAAGGGGCGTTAACGCTATTGGCCAGTAACCTGGAAAAAGAACAACAACTTCCCCGTAATTACTGGTTGCTGTTGGACCAGCTACCGGCTCTCTCCCCTGTACAATATACATTGGCAGTAGTAAAAGAATGGTGGGAATACCTGGACTATGAGGGGTTTGATCACGCTATTTATTTCCACCTGGATATTGTAACACCGCAACTGGAAACCGTGCTGCAATTGCCGGAAATAGCCAGCTGCCTGCGTGCAGCCAAGGTGCGTAGCGATGAACTTGTCGCGCACTACAAACAGCTACCTAAGAAGAAAACAACGTTCCATGTAGCCAATGTGATTAATAAAGATCGCTGGTTCCTCAAGCAGGAAGCGACTTTTGAAACGCAACGAGGGGTGGTAATAGAACGGTTGTATGAGTTAGTGGCGGCTAATTTAGCGAGCCTGTAATTTCGGAGGAGCCTGTATCATTACTCGCAGACTTTCTATCGATATATCATCGATTTTTTTATGCAGCATACGATGACAATTAGAACATACCAATGCCAAGTCAGCTAAGGTAGTGCGCCGCGACACTTTCATATCAGCCAATGGCGTGATGTGATGACATTCAATAAAACCTTTACCTACTTCCCCATAGCAATCGTGAAAGTCAAAGCCACATACTTCACAAGATAATTTCCCCTTTTCCTTTAATACGGCCTCTTTTTTATCTTTTACAATCGAAGGCACTCTTTCCCTCACTTTATGTAGTTTATATAAAATAGCACCTTCTTCTACGGCATCGGTTAAGGTTTGTTCATCTTCTTCCACTTGTAGTATTTCCTCTTTGAGCGCTTTGTTTTTGGCAATAGCGGTAATTTCTTTAGCTATTTTACCCAACAAATCTTTTTTGTGCTGAAATTCTAAAAATATTTCTTTATCCAACTTGGATCCACTGGTCATTCCTTTGCCGGTATAGTGTTCGTCAAAAGGTAGAAAATTGCTCAACTTAAGCGTTACACCGTTGGGGTTCCTGAACCGCTCCTTGTCCGGCCGATTCGTCACCAACGGTAGTTCATTCAACAACTGGCTTAAGGCAATTATTTTCGGATTTTTTGCGTCGATACTGCCCCTATCAGGCGAAAAGTAAAGATGTAGTGCAAGCATGATTTCATCCCTATGCCATTTTGGATTGCGGGTCATATTACTGCGACGTTTTATGGGTATAAATGGTATAGAAGCTAACGAATAACGTGATCAGGTTTTCGATCTCCAATCATTTTCATATTGTGAATATCAAAATGATAAACAAATATAAAAAATAGCAACCACTTCTCCTCCCCCTCCATTGCAAATCCCCCCTATTCTCCCTACATTTACCTTGCATGTACACCAAAGAACAATCTCCTGCATTCCACCAGCTGAAGTCATTATTTGACCTGCTATACCTGCGTCTGTGCCACTTTGCCGACCAGCTTATATCCGATTCCGCGATAGCGGAAGATATCGTACAAGAAGTATTTATCCAGTATACACGGCAAAAACAAACGATTACGGACTACCCGGCTATTAAAACTTTATTGTATACAATGGTGAAAAGCGCTTGCCGGCAACAGGGGCAACATACCGAAACAGCCATGCAGAAAGCAGAAGTATGGGGTGAGATTTATGGCGGTATTGCCGCGTTGCCTGAAAACTGTCAGCAGGTATTCCGCCTGGGTTTTATTGAAGGAGAACAAAATGATACCATTGCCAGCAGGTTGAATATCTCTATGGAGGTGGTGATGCTACAGAAGTCGAGGGCCCTGGAACTACTGCGGTTGAAGTTAACGTCAGAAACTTTCCTGGCTTTATATCTTGTTTGTTTATAAAAGTGAACTATGGAGCAAGTGTATCGTACATCGAGGTTAATTGTTAAGTATTGGAAGAATGCTTTGTCGCACGAGGAGCGCAAAGAGCTGCATCAATGGATCGCGGCCAGTGAGGAAAACCGGGCATTGTTTGAAGAATTAAGCCAGGAGCCCATATTGAAAAAAGAGATGGGGAAAATGGAACAGTATCACCCACAACAAGCCTGGCAGCGTATTTCGGGCGAGTTACTGGTAAAGAGAGAAGTACCCTGGGTAAAGGTGATATTGGGCGTTATACTACTACTATTAGCCATCATATTAAAATGGTGGTATACCCATCGGTAGGGGGAATGATAGCCGGTAAGCGTCCTGTTTTACAGAAAGAGCATCCTTTTCTTTCCGCCATGGTATTTTATGAGCGTTTCCCCACCAGGAAACGCTTTATTTATAGCCAGCTGCCTGGAGCTCAAATAGCTCGGCATACCTACCCTTCTTATCCAGTAGCTCCTGGTGGCTCCCAATTTCTACCAGGCTTCCCTTTTCCAATACCAGTATCCGGTTGGCCATGCGTACAGTAGAAAAACGGTGAGAAATCAATACGGCAGTTTTATCGCGGGTCAACTCCGCGAAATGTAGAAATACATTGTATTCTGCCCTGGCATCCAGGGCGGAAGTGGGCTCGTCGAGTATCAGCAGCTGGGCATCTTTCATGTAAGCTCGTGCCAGTGCTATCTTCTGCCATTCGCCCCCGGAAAGTTCCACCCCCTGGCTGAAGCGGCGACCGAGCATCTGGTCAAAGCCATGGGGCATTTTTTCTATCAGCGGATAAGCAAGGCTCTGTCTGGCCGCCTCTTCAATCATAGGCTGGTTGTGACTTTCCGTGATCTTGCCTACGGCAATATTTTGAGAAACGGTCATCTGGTAGCGTTGATAATCCTGGAAAATAACGCCTACCTGTGTACGTAATTCATTGATGTCGTATTCTCTTAAGTCTACTCCATCCAGTAAAATCCGACCTTCAACCGGATCGTATAAACGCGAAAGCAGCTTTACGAGCGTGGTTTTACCGGCGCCGTTTTCCCCTACCAGCGCCAGTTTTTCTCCGGCATGCAGGGTAAAGCTCAGGTGACGGATAGCCCACTTATCGGAATTCACATATTTAAACCCTACATCTTCAAAAGTAAAACCCGTTTGTATAGGCCGGGGAAATTGCCTGGGACGTGCCGCTGCTACCATTTTCGGCTGAATCTCAAAATATTCAAACAGGTCGCGCAAATACAACGCGCCCTGGGTTACGCTGGAAAACCGGATCAGGATACCCTGGAAAGTGGTGCGCAGTTGCCGGAAAGAGCCTGCCAGGAACGCCAGGTCGCCAATGCTGAGGTGTCCGCGGATGGTTTGCAGGATGATAATTACATAAGCGGCATAGTAACCGGCCGCGCCCACAAAGGCAAATACGGTACCCCAAATGGAATCCCTCACCTGCAGCGTTTTTTTATCAGTGTAAAATTTATCAGAGATCGCCCGGAAGCGGTCAATCAGGAAATTAGAGAGGTCAAACACCTTTACCTCTTTGGCTGTTTCATCGCTCGCGCCCAGGTAACGAATGTAGTCCAGCTCCCGGCGATCGGAGGTTTGTCCCCAAGCCAGCTTGTAGTACAGGTCGTTGAAATGCGACTCATTCAGAAACGCCGGTACTACTGCTAATAATAGCAGCAGGATAAGCCACGGGTTGAATATCATCAGGCCTGCCGCTAGGAATGCAACGGTAATCACATCCTGTACCTGGCTCAATACCTGCGCCAGCAGCACTGTTCTGCCGCTGGTTTGCTGCCGGGCACGCTCGAGCTTATCGTAAAATTCTGCGTCTTCAAATTGGTCCAGGTCCAGCCTGGCGGCATATTCCATGATTTTTATGGAGGTATGGTTGGCGAAAAGATCACCCAACAGCCCATCCAGTAAGGAAATAGCCCGGCTCAGCGCATCAGACACAATGGCCAGCACAAATTCAATGGCTACCAGCTCCCACAGCCAGGTGGCGGAATGAGTGGCATCTTTGCTCAACAATACCACCTGGTCTATAATTAGTTTGCCTACATACAACAAGGATAAAGGCATGGCCGATTGTGCTACCCGCAACAGGGTATTGGCGATGGTTAACCCCGGGCTGGTTTGCCACACCATCCGGAAAAAGGCCGGCAAATTCCGCAGCGCGGCCAATCGTTCTTTAAAGGTTAATTCCTCGTCCTTTCCCGGACGCTTTCTTCTTGCATTCATCTGTGCGCTCATACCCTTAATTTACGAAACTCTGGCGGGAAACCGCAGCGTTAGGTCAGTAACAAAAAAAATGTAAATTTGGGTTCATGTGAAAAATTCGAGTGCTATGTTATTAATTATATCTGCCGTACTGATCGTATCCTGCCTGGTAATCGCAGGCGCTGTTTATGCTATTAATCTGCAGTCCAGACAATGGGCCGAATCAGAAAAGTAATGCACGCTTGCTACCAGGCGTATTTTTTCCAGAATGAACAGGTGTTTCATACCTACTGCCACATAAATATACTCCAGCATAGGGGGGCCTCCTCCTGGCACGCGTTATACAGGCATATTGTAGCTTTAAATGATCACTGATATGCGTGAAAAAAGAAATGTGCTGACTTATCTGGCTGAGAAAGAGTGGCTGATCCTGGGACTCTGGTTTGGACTGGCCTTTCTGGGCGCTGCATTGGAAATCTCCAGGCATAATATTAATAACTACCTTATATTTAAACAGGTCTTCTTCCATGTGTTGCATCAGCAACCGTTATATGCTGCCTATCCCGCAGAATATTTTGACGTTAATCACTACGGTCCGGTATTCAGCTTCCTGATTGCTCCCTTTGCAGGGCTCGACGACCGCCTGGGGGCCATGTTATGGGCATTAACCGGCGCAGCCGTACTGTTTTATGCTATCAGGCAACTACCTCTCAGCCGCATCCAGCAAAATATCATCCTGCTATTGTGTGCCCAGGAAATGATGGGGGCCAGCGGCTGGTTCCAGCTCAACCAGTTTATCGGCGCTTTTATCATCCTCACGTTTACCAATACCCTGAAAGGACGGGAAATGTGGGCTACTTTTTTAATTGCATTAGGTACGTTTACCAAACTATATGGTATCGTGGGACTGGCATTCTTCTTCTTCAGTCCCAATCCCAGGCGCTTTATTGCCGGCTTTTTCCTGTGGAGCGCCGTATTGTTCGTATTACCAATGGCCATTTCATCGCCGCAATATGTTATGCAGGCTTACCAGGATTGGTATGTAGAGCTGGTGCATAAGAATGAGCAGAACCTAAATACTGCAGCTACTCTTTACCAGGATATTTCTGCCGGAGGCTTCATCAAACGGGTATTTCATATTCCTTCGCTGAATGGCGCCATTATACTGATTCCCGCTATTATACTTTTCTTATTACAATATACGCAGCTCAAATATCGCTATAACTCGCGTTACCGCTTATACATATTATGCTCTACCCTCATGTTCCCGGTATTATTCAGTAGCGGCTCTGAGGCTTGCACTTATATCATTGCTTTACCTGCAGTATGTATCTGGTACGTATTGCAACCCGCTACCCGGGCGAATAACATATTCCTCTTTTTCTCCATTTTATTGGTCAGCTTCTCGCATTCCGACCTGGTAACACCCTGGGTAAGGAAAAATATAGCCACCCCCTATGCCATCAAAGCCTTTCCCTGCCTGGTTTTATGGCTGATGATTGCATACCAGGTACTTACCCGTAAATTTTTAGTGAGAAAGGAACCAGCGCCGGCTCCTGCGCCTGCCAGGGAATTACAGCCCGTGAGCCACCTGTAAAAAATTAACAAAAATCCTTTAACATTCTGCCGTAAATTGCCAGGATTATTAAAGGTTTTTGATTATGAAATCGGGATTCAAGATAGGTAGTGCTTTGGCGCTGTCTGCTGCATTGCTTCACGGCGTACAAGCAGAGGCGCAGAAGAAAGAAACATTTGTAGAAAGCAAATCTGTTGCTTCAGTAGATCCTTATATCGGCTCCGGGGAGCATGGACACGTATTTGTAGGCGCCAGCGTACCTTATGGGGCCATATCTGTAGGTCCTACTAATATTGTGAAAGGATGGGATTGGTGCTCTGGCTACCATTATTCTGATAGCGTGTTGA
This sequence comes from Chitinophaga eiseniae, assembly GCF_012641265.1. Classification (GTDB taxonomy): domain Bacteria; phylum Bacteroidota; class Bacteroidia; order Chitinophagales; family Chitinophagaceae; genus Chitinophaga; species Chitinophaga eiseniae_A. The sequence goes on from NZ_JABAHZ010000002.1 coordinate 797,089, forward strand.
TTGGATTCTCCCAGCAACACCTGAGCGGAACAGGTATCGGCGACCTGGGCGATGTATTGGTGATGCCCTACACCGGCAAAGTGAGAACCAACAGGGGCACACAGGAAGATCCTACTTCCGGCTACGGCTCCCATTACTCCCACAGCCGCGAAAAAGCACGTCCCGGCTACTATTCTGTTCAGCTGGACGATTACAACATCCTGGCGGAATTAACGGCGTCAGAAAGAGTATCGTTTAATCGCTTTACTTTCCCGAAAAATCAACCCGCTAACATTATCATCGACCTGAAGGAAGGTATTGGCTGGGATGCTCCGGTAGAAACATTTATCAAACAAGTAGATGAATATACCCTCGAAGGATACCGCTATTCCAAGGGCTGGGCGGAAGACCAGCGCCTGTGGTTTGCGATTAAATCATCTGTACCGGTAAAACAATTCCTCGTTTTTGATGGAGATACCAAACAAACTGGAAACTCCGTGAAATCAAAAGCGGCCAGGGGAGTCATCGTTTTTGATAAATCTCCCGGACAAGTAATGCTGAAAGTAGGTATCTCCCCGGTAAGCAGCGAAAATGCACTCGCCAATATCAAAGCGGAAATACCGGGATGGGACTTTGCCAAAACAGTGAATACTGCCAACGCCAAATGGGATAAAGAACTGTCTAAAGTAAACATCGAAACTAAAGATCCATCCGCCCGCCGCGTATTTTATACCGCCCTTTATCATACCATGATTGATCCGGCTTTATTCAACGATCATGATGGTAGCTACCGCGGCACCGATAAAAAAGTATATCCTAATCCAGGATTCGATAACTATTCCGTTTTCTCCCTCTGGGATATCTACCGCTCTTGCGCGCCATTAAGCACCATCCTGCACCCTGAAAAGGTAAACAGCTTCGTCAACGCTATGCTCACTGTTTATAAGCAGCAGGGCAAACTGCCGGTGTGGCACCTGATGGGCAATGAAACCAATTGTATGGTGGGCTATCATGCGGTACCGCCTATTGTAGATGCTTACCTGAAAGGCTTTACAGGCTTCAATGCAGAAGAGGCGTTTACTGCAATGAAAGTTACCGCCAACCGCGACGACCTGGGACTCAAATACGTAAAAGAAAGAGGCTATATTCCAGCAGATAAAGAATACGAATCCGTTTCCAAAGCACTGGAATATGCGATCGATGATTGGTGTATTGCCGCTATGGCAAAGAAGTTGGGCAAAACTGCCGACTACGAATACTTTAAAAAACGCGCCGGCTATTACAAAAATTATTTCGATAGCACCATCCACTTTGTACGCCCACGTATGAGCGATGGCAGCTTCAAAACCCCTTACAATCCGTTTAATTCTATTCACGAAAAAGGCGACTTCACCGAAGGTAACGGCTGGCAATACACCTGGCTGGTACCGCAGGATGTAGAAGGTCTGATCCAACTGATGGGTGGCGATGATGCTTTTACCCGCAAGCTCGACAGCCTCTTTACCGCCAAGGGCGATATGGGCGCCGAAGCGTCCAGCGACATTTCCGGCCTCATAGGCATGTATGCACACGGTAATGAACCCAGCCACCACGTTACTTATATGTATGCTTTTGCAGGTAACCAATGGAAAACAGCCGAGAAAGTAAGACAGGTAATGAAAGACTTTTATTTCGATAAGCCGGAAGGACTTGCCGGTAATGAAGACTGTGGCGCTATGTCGTCCTGGTATGTGTTCTCTTCCCTGGGCTTCTACCCCGAAAATCCCGCCAGTGGCGTGTATGTGCTGGGTAGCCCGCTGTTCGATAAAGCTACTTTGAAAGTAGGCGCCGGTAAAACATTTACTGTACAAACCATTGGTAACAGCCCGGAGAATATCTATATCCAAAGCATCACGCTCAATGGAAAGCCTTACAGTAAAAGCTTTATCACCCACCAGGATGTGGTGAAAGGTGGAACCATGGTGGTAAAAATGGGAAACAAACCTAACTACGAGTTTGGTAAACCCGCTGCCGACAGACCTAAAAATATCTTATAAGATAACAGGAAATGGAAAGGGCCCCGCGTTACAACGCGGGGCCCTTTTTTTATGTCAAAAAAGTTAAGCGCTTTCTCCCAATATCCGTAACACTTCCGGTGTTACTTCTCCAAAAATGGATACACCCGCTGCTCCATTCTGTATAGCTAGTCTTACTGCTTCTGCCAGATCGGTGTAGTTGCCGTGAAAATCGGGCAAATAAAGCCCCGCATACAATGGGAATGCCCCATGCAGCCCCTTCACGCCTTCTGCTACGGCATCTCCTATCCATGCTACATTCTCGCGGTAAAAGCCATGATAAATCATAGGACATACGGCGTTCAACGGCCAGTTGGTCCAGTCTTGCCGCACAATCCGTTTGGCAATTTCCGGCGTAGGAAATACCGCTGCGGAAATTGGCTTTTTATGTTGCCGTGCTACCTGTGCCAGGTTATTCACTACGTTGGTAATACGATCGTAACGGAACTTCCGCCAGGAAGGGCTTTGGTCGGGATGTTCTATCTCCAGCGGATCTATGCCCCGCTTTTCTTTATAGGCATTGCGGCATTGTTCGCAATAACAGAAATCATATTCTGGTAATTCTTTCGATTGATCAATACCATAATGGCTCCACAGGTTAACCGGCAATATCACATCGCAAAAACGCACATAGTCAAGATGAATACCGTCCACATAGCTCAGGGAGAGGATCTTTTCTACCTGGTCTTTGAGGTAATTGACTACTTCCGGTTTACTCGGACATAACCACCGGTAATAATCTACATAGGGTGGATGATTGGCGCAGGATTCCCCTTTGCGGTTTTGTGCATACCATTCCGGGTGACTGGCCAGCAGCTCTTTTTCGCCCCTGTTCATGGTCCACATCCAGCGGTGTGCCCTGATACCATTGGCCTTTGCAGTTTTGAAGTGAAGTTCGCTATCCGCTTCAAACATAATATCGGTAATTCCTGCTTTCCGGTAAGTGGCATACCTGGTTTGCAATACAGCAGCGGTATCTTTATGATCTGGATTAATCCATACCCGGTGTTCAACGGCTGTTTTTTCCAGGCTGGGCGAAGCTGCTGCCACAGCTGCACGCGCCGGCAATGATGGCTTTACCAGCGCCAGACCACCAATACCCAATGACTTAATAAAATGACGTTTGTTCATATCCGTTATTTTCTGTTGTGATAAACTTTACCTTCCTGGTCAATGTAGATGGTGCCCGTAAAATCGGCGCCGGTAATGTTGGCATTGAACTGGGAAGAGGTGGCCTCCAGGTGGAGTGTATATGTTTGTCCCTTGCTGCTCTGCTGCTTTTCAGGTATTTGAAGCATAGCCAGGTTACTGGCATAACGTCCATGGGCTTGCCGGTATTGTTGTTGCGCCCAGTATACTTTCCAGAGGTATGGCTTGGCCTCCTCGGCTGCCGGCAGCTGAAAATCGGTATGTGCCTGCGTGGTGAATAGCAGGTAGCCCCATCTTTCCGGCGCATGCATATTGATAATATTTTGTGGCGACCATACCCAGTTGTTTTCTGGCTTCCTTTGTTTTACATAGGCGCCATTTTTAATATCAGTGTCCCACTCTACCCTTGAAAAATTAATCCGCCATAGCATATTGTTTGAAGGCCGTAGAGTTCTATCGAAGAAGCTGAGGGCACTATAAGGAATCGCTATCTCCACCGTCCATTCTTTATCTGTATCCGAAGGATTGTTGACGGTGCCATTTACATGTACGGCGGTACGTATACCCTTGGTATCCCAGTTGAGCATGGCCAATCCTCCATTGCGGTAGGGCTTGACCATAAACAGGTCCATTACCGTATTGAGGGCGTTGATCTCTATTTCATAATATTGGTGCGTATTGCCATCAGGATCAATAAATACTTCAAAATCATTATCCTGGAAAATGATGGTATCGTGGTTTAAAAGTGTGCCCCATACATGCGGCTCCTCTAAAGATGCGGCAATATATAAATACTGGTTATCCCATAGCATTTTTACCCGGGTACGCAGTCGTGGCGCTGGTTTAGCGTCGCCTTCAATATCTTTAAAATCTTCCGACCATGGTGCTTTCTCCCAGGCGCCTTCTGTAATATTTCCATCAATCTGTATGCTGTCGGTGGTTTGATAACATACGTAATGACGGGGTACACCAGTAAATGGGCGAAAAGCATTGGAAAAAGTTTGTGCGGAGCTGGCTGTTCCAGCTAGCAATAATCCTATTATACCTGCTGCCACCTTGCTGGTCAACGATCTACCTGTCTGCTTCCTGCAGCGAGTTTCATTTTTCATCTTAAACACACCGTTATAAGCTACTAATGTACGATGTGGTACCGGTTTTTTCATGGCTATGGCAAAAAGCATAAAGCATAAAGCAAAAAGCTATTGGAGCGATAGATGCGAGTATTTAAACATTCGCTGATATCATCCGCTTCAATAGCTTTTTGCTTTATGCTGCGCAGCTACCAGATTCTTACCCTGGCGCTATCTGCTCTATACATCCCGTTGCCAGGCTGTAATCCATATACTTCGTAAAACGCGTCTACATCGCTGAAGGGGCCATTCACCCTAAATTTCGCCGGCGAATGTACATCTGTCAGCACCTGCCGGGCCAGCGATTCTTTTTTGGTATGGCTCAACCATCCCAGGGCATATCCCATGAAATAGCGCTGTGCAGGCGTATAGCCGGCAATTTTTTCATTTTTCTTGTATTGTTCGGCCTTTTTAAATGCCTCCCATCCCAGTAAGATACCACCCAGGTCTGCAATATTTTCACCCAGGGTAGCTTTCCCGTTGATATGTAAGCTATCTACCACTACATAGCTGTTGAACTGCCGTACCATTACATCGGCGCGGTCATTGAATTTTTTAATGTCTTCTTTGGTCCACCAGTTTTTCAGGTTACCGGCGGCATCAAATTGGCGGCCTTCATCATCGAAGCCATGGGTAATTTCATGGCCAATGGTAGAAGCGCCGGCATAGCCATACACAATGGCGTCGTCCAGCTCTTCATCACGTTTGCCGGGAACGGTGAAAATGCCTGCCGGTAATACGATTTCATTGTTGCTGGGGTTGTAGTAGGCATTGTAGGTTTGCGGCGTCATATCCCATTCGCTGCGGTCCACCGGTTTACCCAGTTTGTTAATCTCATAATTTTGCCACCATTGTTTGGCTGCCACTACGTTCTGATAATAGGATTGATCCTTGATATCCATAGCAGAAAAGTCTTTCCACTTATCGGGGTAGCCTACTTTTTTGCTGATTTTAGAGAGCTTGTATAATGCTTTTTGTTTAGTGCTGTCGCTCATCCAGTCCAGGTGTTCAATCCTGTTTTTCAGTGCGGCACGAATCTCTTCTACCAGGTTTTCATATCTTTTTTTAGCAGTAGCATTGAAGAATTCTTTTACAAACAATTGTCCCAGCGCTTCGCCCATGGCGCTTTCCTCCGCATCTAATACCCGTTTCCAGCGGGGTTTCTGTTGATCCTGTCCCCTGAGTAGTTTACCATAAAAAGCAAATTGGGTATTGGCAATGGTATCGCTCAATTGCGGCGCTGCGTTGGCAATCACTATCCATTTCAGGTAATTCTTCCAGGTGTCGAGTGGTTGCGATTTGATGGCGCCACTTAGCGCTGTATAAAATTCGGGCTGACCAACAATCACAGTATCTGCAAATTTGCTGATACCCTGTTGTTTGATAAATCCCGCCCAGTCTATATTGCCGGCAATTTTATTCAGCTGGGTTACCGGCATTTTATTGTAATTGGCTTCCGGATCACGCAGGGCTTCCAACTTGCGACTGGATTTGGCCAACAAGGTTTCCAGTTGTACGATGCTGGCCGCGGCTTTCTGCGCAGTAGTGGTATCCATGCCGGTAAATGCCAGCATTTTAGCCACGTGACCAGGATAGGCTTGTCTTATTTTAGTGGTGCGGTCATCTGTATTGAAATAGTAGTCGCGGTTCGGTAATCCAAGGCCGCCTTGCCCCAGCTGTACCATAATGGCATCGCTGTTTTTCGCATCCTGTCCTATGGAAATATCACAGGTACCGCCGGCGGTTACATTCAGTTGAGAGGCCAGCTGCGCCAGTTGTTGCACGTTGGTGATGGCATCAATCTCTTTTAATGTACCGGTTATTGGCGCAATACCCGCCGCATTGATGCGCACGGAATCCATACCGCTTTTCCAGAAGGCAGCAATTTTTTTAGAAATGGGATCAGATGGATTTTCCGCTGCTTTTTCATTGATGATACGCAGGCGTTTATATAGTTCTTCCTGTACCAGGTTGCCGATGCCCCAGGAGCTGTATTCTGCGGGAATCGGGTTACGTTTAATCCAGCCTCCGTTCACATAATCAAAAAAATCGTCTTTGGGATTTACAGTGGTATCTACGTTGGCGGCTACTGCATCAGGGGTGGCGTTCACCTGCTTGTTATTGTTGGACTGCCCCTGGTTGCAGGCTACAAAAAAAGCCACGCCGATGCCGGCGAGAAGGAGTTTGTTCATAAGTTGTTTGAGATTTTGTTAGCGGGCGAAAGGTAATTATTTTTTGCCACCTCCGATATTAGAAAGGATAAGAGGCGATCTTGATAAATAATAATAAATCACAATTTAATATTGTATTTTGTTACTACTTCAACGCTTATCCGTTACCCATATGATCAACAACCTGAAACCCGGTCGTATTTTATCTATCGATGCATTCCGCGGAATTACTATCCTGGTCATGATTTTCGTGAATAGTGTGGCAGGCGTACAGGGTATCCCTGCCTGGATGCAGCATGCACATGCTGCGGAAGACCGGATGACATTTGTAGATGTAGTATTCCCCGCATTTCTCTTTATTGTGGGCATGTCTATCCCATTTGCTATAAATAGCAGGTTGGCTAAGGGAGATAGTTTCTGGAAGTTGCAGCAACACATCGGTTGGCGTACCGTAGGCCTCTGGGTGCTGGGTATTTTTATGGTAAATACAGAAGAGATAAATGCCGCCGCTACCGGGATGAGCGTAGCGCTATGGTCGTTGCTGTTTTACGTTTGTGCTATCCTGGTGTGGAACGTTTATACGTTTAAACAATCCTGGATAAGCTGGTGCTTCAAAGGAGCTGGTATGGCAGGGCTGATCATATTGGGCATAATTTATCGGGGCGGTGATGGTAGCGAGCGACTGGCGCCGCAGTGGTGGGGCATCCTGGGATTGATTGGCTGGGCCTACCTCTACGCCTGTATTTTTTACCAGTGGTTTAAAGGCAATGCCAACGCTATTATGCTCATGATAGCCGTTTGCATTGGCTATTATATTTTGTGTAAGCAACCCTTTATGCCTAAAGGGGAATGGAGCTGGATCGCCTCCCAGAGCAGGAATGCGGCCCATACTTCTATTGTTTTATCCGGGATGTTGCTCACCTTATTTTATTTTGACGAGGATCTCGACTTGAAAGGACGCAGGCTTTTTTCAAAGGTATGCGGCTTTTTTGTGTTATTAATGATGAGTGCCCTGCTGTTAAGACCTACATATGAAATTTCTAAAATACGCGCTACGCCTTCGTGGTGCTTATATAGCGCGGCTATTTGTGTGGTAATATTTTCCCTGTTGTATATACTGATAGACGTAAAAAAGGTCAGTAAATGGACAGCCTTCTTCCGCCCGGCAGGATCCAACCCGCTGCTCACCTATATATTGCCCGATATCGTTTATTTCGGTATGATGCTGGCCGGCGTCAGCTTGCCCGCGGTATTGAACCAGGGAGTACCAGGCATTCTCTGGTGCGGCTGCTTCGCCATATTGATGCTATTGCTGGTAAAAGGGTTAAATAAATTAGGTATTCGTTTACAGCTGTAACAATCCGATCCCTTTGTTCGTTTTACCCCTCATTACACGATAAACAGGTGAGCTGCACATCCGTTATTGCCGTTGTTGCGTATATAGGATGTTGATTTTTGTTTACCTGGATATAAGTGTAGACCCCATTTTTTATCCCAAAAATAATTCTCCATGAAAAAAATTGCCGTGGTATTGGTGTTGACAGGAGCGATTTTAGCTATCTTAGCGCAGTACGCCATCACAAACGACTGGATATGGTTTAAGGTCTTCCATGCACTTGGTTTTATTGGCTACATATTGATCATCAGCGGCCTTGCTTCCTTCTCCCTGTGGGGTATTCACCAGCTGTCCCGTGAAGAAAAAAACCGGATCAGGCGATATTATCACCAGGATGAATAAGCAATGAGCACTGCATAACGATAACCGTATGTCAGATGTTTTCACACTTAAATTTGAATACAAAGGTCACCCACATATCGTAGAGGTAACAACAGCGCATCAGCAATTCAAAACGGTATACAAGGTGGTGATCCAGGAACATGAAATCACCTTTGAGCCCGATGAAGAAGGTTATGTAAGAGCCGTGTCGAGTAAGCCCCTGCACGACCACTTACATTCGCTGGATGTAGGACTGCTGCACCATGTAGCCGAATTAATCATTCAGCATATCCGGTAGGCTTATTCTATTTCTCTTTTCTCGCCCCTGATTTCGTCCCGCAGTGATTCGGGATCCCAGCCCTGTCCCTCGTCCAGCCAGGTTTTCACGCGGTCAGATGAAATGAGTTTTTCCATTTCTTCAATGCGCTCCTTCATGGAGATGATATATTGTTTTTTATCGTCGCGGAGTGCTGATAAGCCTTTCAACGTACGTTCATCCTGCCGGAAAAAGGTACGGGCGGCCCGCTCGCTTTTGTAGGCGCGGTTGCCCAGCATGCGCAAGGCATCTACCCCTACCCGTAACGAAGTGTCTATAGTTTCCCGGTAAATGTGTAACACGCCCAGGTCCATCAGCTCAAAAGTATCTTCGTTATTTTCTGCCCGTACCAATAGCTGCAGGTGTGGAAAATAGCGCTGTGCCATCTTCACAATTTCCAGCGTTTGCTCCGGATGGTCGGTGGCAATGATCAGTATTTTGGCATCGGCTGCACCGGCGGCCGCCAACAAATCATACCGCGAAGCATCTCCATAATATACTTTAATACCCAGGTTGTGCAGGGCATCTACCCGGTCGGAATCCAGGTCCAGGATGGTGGCGTTAATACCATTAGCCCGAAGGAAGCGCCCTGTCATACTGCCAAAGCGGCCAAATCCTGCAATAATCACCGGGTGCTTTTCGGTAATTTCATCGGCTTCGCGCTCCGCCTTCACTTCTGAACGGGTGAAATGTGGTTGTATCACTTTTTCATACAACAGCATAATCAGCGGTGTCAACGCCATACTAATAGCTACCACAGCGGTCATCATCGCCGTCATTTCACCACTTAACAGGCGGGTCTGACTGGTAAATGATAACAGTACAAAGGCAAATTCTCCAATATCCGCCAGGGCAAAGGCAAACAATAGGTTCTGGTCTATATTTAGTTTAAATATCTTACCCAATACAAACAACACAATACCTTTTACGGTCATAATACCCACTACCAGTCCCATTATTAACCAGGGCTGTTCCAATATCAGCTTGAAGTCGATAGAAGCGCCTACCGCAATAAAGAATAAACCCAGCAACAATCCTTTGAACGGTTCAATATCACTTTCCAGCTCATGCCGGTATTCACTGTTAGCCAGTACTACTCCGCCTAAGAAGGCACCCAGTGCGGAACTCAGGCCTACCAGGTTCATAAGTACAGCAATGGCCACCACCATCAGCAAGGCAGTGGCGGTAAATAATTCCCTCACCCGCGTACGGGCTATTACCCGCATGATCGGCTGCACCAGGTACCTGCCGGCAATAATAATGATAGCAACGGCCCCTAAAACCACCAACGTTTGTCCCCAGCCGGGTAGGTTATCCCGGAGAGAAGCACTATGCGAAGTACTTTCTGTAGCCACACTTCCTGCCAACAGCGGAAATATGGCCAGCATAGGGATTACCGCAATATCCTGGAATAACAATACAGAAAACGCACTTTGTCCCGCAGCGGTACCCATCCACCCTTTTTCATTCAGCGTCTGTAATACAATAGCGGTGGAGGAAAGCGACAATATCATACCCAGGGCCAGCGAGTTATTTACCGGTTGCCCCAATAGTAGCGCAATTCCGGCAAGGGCGGCGGCACTCAGTACTACCTGCAGCCCTCCCAGTCCAAGTATGGAAGCCCGCAACCGCCATAGCAGTGCTGGCTCCAGTTCCATACCGATCAGGAACAACATCATCACCACGCCAAATTCTGCAAAGTGCATGATGTCTTCTCCTTCAGTACCTATAAAACCAAATACCGACGGGCCTATAATAATACCAGCCAATAGATAACCCAATACGGCGCCCAATCCCAATTTCTTAGCCAGGGGTACAAATACAATCGCTGCGGCCAGGTATACCATCGCCTGGAATAGTAATGAATGTTGATCCATATTATTGGGTTTGAGCGGGAAGTTGAAGTAATTGCGACAAGTTGCTGAGTCCCGCGATAACGCTCGGGTCAAACTCCGGACGCCGTAAGCGTTCCAGCACCTGTACCAGTTTTTGCGTTTCTGCTTTTATATCGGAAATATCTTCCCTGTGTACGCCATAAATCACATACGGGGCGGCGTAGTGCATATTACAGAGTTTGGCCGTTTGTATAAACGGCAACAGGAAATCATGTATCGTATGGCCATGATGCCCGTCAGGTTGATAGGCATTTTCAGACCCGCCGGCACTGATAATATTACTGAAATATTTTCCCTGCAAGGCTTTCCCGGTATGGCCATATGCCCAGCCATGTTCCAGCACCAGGTCCATCCACTGCTTTACAATGGCTGGCGCACTATACCAGTAAAAGGGATGTTGCATGAATATAATATCGTGTTGCTCCAGTAAGGCTTGCTCCCGCGCTATATTAATATCAAGGTCTGGGTATTGCTCATACAGATCGTTGATAGTAATGCCCGGTATGGTTTTAATGGCGCGCAGCAGCTGGGCATGCACCCTCGATTTCTCCAGGGCAGGATGTGCAAAATTGATCAGTACTCTGGCCATTTTTTCTCATTATAATTATAAAAATAGCCAACAAATATGGCTATCCTTCGGAATATTCCTGTAACAGCGACCGGTATTTATTCAGGATACTGGATTTAGAGATAAAACCAACCAGCTGTTTATCCTGTACCACGGGCAGATTCCAGGCTTGTACCTCATCAAATTTCTTGATCACGCCGTTAATATTATCTTTCAGGTATACTTCCGCCGGAGGAGCCTTCATCAGTTTTTTCACCAGCACCCTATCATACAGCTCCGGGTTAAACATGATGGGGCGTATATCATCCAGGGTAATAATACCTTCAAACCGGTTTTGATCATTTACTACCGCAATAATATTCCGGTTTCCTTCTTTTATCAACTCAATTAATTCCCGTAAAGTAGCGCCAATATTGATTTGCTGTACATCTTTTTCAATCAGGTCGTCCATTTTCAGTAGCAGCAGAATATTGTTGTCGTGGGCCCGGGTAAATATTTTACCTTCTTTTGCCAGTTGTTTCAGTTCCGGGGAAAGTGGCGAAAACCATTTGGCCATCAGGTAAGAGATGGTGGAAACAATCATTAATGGAATAAAAAGATCATACCCCGAGCTGGATTCAGCTATCAGGAAGATGGCGGTGAGCGGGGCATACATCACGCCGGCCATTACCCCACCCATGCCTACAATGACGAGGTTAGTGACCGGGATATCGGTGATACCCATTTGCTGGCAAACCATCGCGAAGAAAAAGCCCAGGAAGCCACCTGCGAATAAGGAGGGCGCAAAGTTACCGCCATTACCCCCGCTTTGAATGGTAACAGAGGCGGCTAAAGCTTTCAGTAAACAAACGCACCCGGTAAACACCACAATCATCCAGCTTTGAATAGGCAGGTAACGGAAAAAACTATTTTGCAGGATGGTTTCTCCATTGCCGGAGGCCAGCGACTTTACACTGGTATACCCCTCGCCAAACAGCGGAGGCATAGCCACACAAAGCGCTGATATTGCTACGCCTCCCAGGATGGCCCGCTGCAAGGCCGTCCACTTCAACCCATGAAAGAAGTGTTCAACCTTCTGTGAAATCACCACATAATAACGGGCATAGAACCCGCTCAATAAACCCAGCACCAGGTAAAAGGGGATATTATGATAGTTAAAGGCAACCCGCGACTCAAAGTGAAAAAGGGCTTCTTCCTGTAAAATGATCTTGGATAACAAACTACCACATACAGCCGCTACAATCAGCGGCATAAAATCGGAAAAAACCACCCCGGTGAGTAGAATTTCAAAAGCAAACATCATCCCCGCAATGGGAGCATTAAAGGCGGCGGCAATCCCGGCGGTAGCGCCAGCAGCCAGCAACAACGTACGTTCTTTATAATCCAGATGGTAGGTGCGGGCGTAATTAGCACCCAGGGCCGCACCAGTAACGGCTATCGGGCTTTCCAGCCCGGCAGATCCACCTAACCCTACCGTAATAGCGCTTTGTACGATCTGTGAGTACATTTTTACAGGCGGGATAAGACTGGAGTTCCGTGCTATTTCGTGTAAAATGGCAGGAATCCCTTTCCTGGACTGTCCTTTGAAAAACCAGATCACCATGAGGGTGGTCAATACAATTCCCAGGAAGGGAAATACCACGTAGAAAATTACCTGTGTGCTGAAATGCACCTTATTGGTAATAATATAATGAATGTAATGAACCAGGCTTTTTAATATGACTCCCGCAAGACCTGCTGTACAGCCCACTAATATACCCGATAACAGGAGGAACTGGCTACGGTTCATCCGGGCATGAAGCCAATACAGCACCAGTTGGTAGCTCTTTACACTTTTAAGACCATATTGCTGAAAATCTTTTTTAAAGCGAAAAAAGCTATGGTATTTCCGGAGGCGGTTAAATTGACTCATGTGGCAAATTTAACGATCAGAGCTCAATGAGTGCATAAACTTTATCATTCATATAAGGACCGCCAGGGTGCCGGGCTGTATAGTCGAGGTTGATCCAATACTCCCCTTTCAGCTCATGGTAGTAGATTTCCTTTACGGCTGGTTTGGGGAAAAGCGTGATAATGGCTTGTTTGGCAATCTCAAAATCATTTTTATCGCCGCAATACAATTCCGGGTAGGCATGTCCTTTTACCAGTACAATACGGCAGCGGGCGCCTATCGACTGCAGGCAGGACATCATTAGGATAGAATGGTCATCGCAATCGCCTCCCAGTCCGTTTTGTATGGTTTCCTGCGGAGTAGCAAAATATTCATCCCTGCGGGAGTCGAGTACATACTTGAAATGACTGTTGATATACCGGAATAGCGACAGAAATCGGGTAATTTTTCCGTATTTGTAAAAATATTCGTCGTAGTAGTCCAGGGAATGTTTTACCGAGAAGTTGCGGACAACGGAATCCTGTGAGTTAATTTTTTCCCGCATGCCTCTCACGGTTTTGTCGCGGTAGCTTTCCACTCTCCTCGGATAAAGGCTGAGGATGTCCAGCTGTTTGCTGTCCTTTGCGTGGAGATTGCCCTGCACCATTCCTTTATAATCATTCAATACGTTGGAAAAGGTATACCGGTCAGTAAACTTGTTGATCAGCAGTACTCCGGTCATTAGTAATACAACCGGAATGATGAGGGGGCGGAATATCCAGCGGAGGAGGTATACTATTAAAAAGCTCACCACCACCGCTGCCAATAGGTCTATATGCCAGCCATTGGCTACCAGTGGCGGTGTGAAACGGTTTATGTAAGGAGCCAGTAACAGTAAGGTCAACAGACTCAATAAGTTGAACCCTATTTTTTGTACACTGGTATATTTGCTTTCGTCAATAGCCATTATGCTACGCAATAAAGCAAAATTATGCCATAATCACCTCGCAAAATTTGAAACTGCTTGTTTAAAAGAGGTGCTTTTCCGGATGAGTTCTATTTGTTGCGCCGTATCATTTTTTTGTTTCTCCATCTGCAGTTGCTGATAGATTTTATTAAGCAGGCCAAAGTTCATCAGGGCGAGTACTTTGAAATCGAGCTTTTGTGCATTCTCTACGGCTGTTTCAGCAGTACGGATGGCTTTGTTGAATTCGTGTTCGTTGAAGTATACGCCGGCGTACAGCAGTTTTTGAACAGACTCCATGTATTTACCGCCAAAATAGTCGGATGAATATTTTTTAATCACCTGGTCGGTATGCCGGCAAATGCGTGCGGCAGATGCAGTGTCTCCTAATCCCAGGTAGGCCTGTGCCTGCCAGCAGAGCAGCGTCAAACGCAGTGAATCTGTTTTGCGGTGCTGCAGGGAGGGATAGGTTTCAAATATCCGGGTGGTAAAGCTCAGCAGGTGTTCATGGTCATTCAGCAATGTAAATACGATGCCCATATTCCGGAATACCACTTCCTGCGGTTCTGTGATCGGTTTTTTACCACCGCCTGTCCAGTAACGGAAATAATTGTAGATTTTTTCTCTAATATCTTCGTTTATGATGCCAAACTTGAGGAATTCGTAAATGAACAGCTGGATTTCATAGGGTGTTACCCACAGCTCGTCTTCAAATTCATCGGGGGCATATATTTTTTTAATATTATTCAGTTCAATTTCACATTGTTCAGCATCCAACTGGAGCAAGGCCATGGTAAATAGTTTGCTCCTGATCTTGAGTTTATCTTCCCGGGCTTCTGCCAATCCTAATAACGCGGTAAGGACTTTACGTTTCCTGAAATGGATAAATTCATCACTGATAAAGGGACCTATCGGATTCTTCTTGAAGAAGCCCGCCGGGAAGATGGATTTGAGTTCTCCTTGGTTATTGCCATCGTGCTGGTAGTGGAGTACGAGGTATTCGAGCAGATGGGATTTTTCTATGTTGGATAATGGTAAATGCAGCATTTTGATGATGCCGTCTATCTGGGCATGGTTGATGGCGTAGCGGAGCAGCCATCTGAACACGCCGATGCGATAGGGCGATTGTGGCAAATGCTCCAATATAGCCATGAGCAGCTGTTCATTGATTTCCTGGCCATTTTCTTTCAGGTAATGCATGGCCACAAAATATTCCAGCAACATGGTATGGGCAAAGCGCACTTTTACATTGAACATGATCTCCTGGCTCAGGTTTTCTTCTACCAATATGTTATCTGCCAGCAATTCTTTATAGGCAGGAAACAGATCGGCATTCTGGGCCAGCAACAGGTTTTTATCCGTATAGATGCCTGTTCTGCCGAGATCCAGCAGGGTCAGTAATTTTTCAATGATTTTTATTTTGAACGAATTGCTTTGAGAGTTGAATACCCGATTTTGAATAAACCGGGAAACAATTTCAAATAAGCTGAGGTGTTCATCTACAAATGTCTGATCGGGGCCGCTATTCAGCTGGCAGAACAGTTGCAGATAGTAGGGATATCGAAGTTTTTGCAGGAAGCTTTCGGAAAAGAGCCGCACGGTAGCCGGGTCGAACTGGTGGTTATAAAGAATAGACTTTACCTCCTGTTCAGACAATTGCGGCATATTGATATTGGTTTCCTCATCCATTTCGGCGCCGAGGTACCAATAGCGGCGGAAAGCAGGGTATTGCTGTGAGTGCTGGAATATTTCTGCCCAGGTGCTGCTGCGGATGGAGAGGATCACTTTTACCCAGGGATATAAATCATTGGAATAAACGAAATCTTCCAGTTTAGAATATAATAGGCGGAGTTTTTCGCCTGCTACGGCAATTTCATCAAACCCGTCTATTATTAATATAAGGCGTCCACCTTTTTTATCGAAGTGACTGGCGAAGTATTCCCGGAAGTTTTCACCGTTGCCGAGGTTCATCTGGTTGTCGAGCCAGGTGGATAGTGAAAACCCTTTCAGGAGGAGGCTGCCGGCCGCATGTGCATGGATAAACCAGCAAACATCCTGTTTGTAGCGGGCTTCTTTTCCGAACCAGCAATGTTCCGCCAGGTGTACGAGCGCCAGTGATTTCCCCCAGCCGGAAGGCGCAATCAGTGCGGTGGCCGCATAGTCGCTTTCCAGGAATTTCTCTATATGTGCGTTACAGAAGGGTCTGTGCACGGTATAAGGAAATGCAATTCCAGAGCGGTTCTTGAGGGTGAGCATGGTGTAATGGGAAACTGCGTCTGCCTTATTTTTAAGGTCAGACCATTTACCACTGTCCAGTGCCGCAGCCGAGCTGGATGTGCCGGAGGACTTTGAAGTAGTATTTAATTTTCTATAGTGATGTTGCTGAAAATCTTCCCAGTCTTTATACTGACAATATTGCGAAAGTGTGTTCAGTGTATATCTGGAGAAGCTGTGTTGAGCAACAGCAAATCCGAATACCCTTTTGAGCGTAGTTTCGCTCACCAGTTTCGTAGTGTCATCCAATATGGACTGAGAGAGATGTTTGCAATCTCCTGGTAGCATGACTTCAACACCGAACCTGCGTAATACTTCATTCTGCAGGGTAATGATAAAGTCATAGGATAGATCAATCATAGGGGACAATAAAATGGATTTTCGAATTGTCGGTACATGTTTAAGTACGTATGCGATTTGCGTTTAGATTTAGAAAAATCCGAATGAACAAAATGAACAACAGATATTAAGCTGAATTATATATATTGATTTTTTTAATAAAATATTTATATGCTATGATTAATATATGAATATCATATGTTAATATGGTTGACCCGGTATAATCGTGCTATCAACTGCTTCTATATATAATATTTTTTTATTCTGCGAAAAAATTAAATAATTCGAATTTTTTTTGAGGAAACTTGCTTTTCCATGCCCCAAGGCCCATTTAGCGGTTATCACGCATAAAATCGGTTTAGTTCAAATGAACAAAATGAACAGGAATTTTTGATTTTGAACAAACTGAACCAGATCGCTGGAATGAACAAAAAGAGCCTTCGGTAAACCACCCCTTCAGTATACATTCGTAGCGTTTTTGTAACAATACATTAACAAATCCCGCAAGGAGGCATACTAAAATTTTATCAACCAGTATCCTTCCCGTAGTATTTCCTAACCAGACTGCCGCCTATAGAGTTTTGTTGTAAAGCAATGAAACTGAACAATTATTGTCCAAATATTTGATGCTATGCATTCAAAAGCTACTCCTGATTGCCCTTTTACTGCCCTTTTTCGCCTTCCTTTCCCCAAGGAACGGCATACTGTTGCAAACAGCAACACTTATATCTGTAGCGGCATTGGTTCGTTGGCCTGGAAAAGCCTCTTATTAACCCTGCTATGTATATTAGGTATAAGTGCCCGGCAAAGCTGGGCGCAAACATATACTACCCGGGTATATGCCAGCAGTACGCCTAATCCGGGCGGTACAGCTACAGGTGTTTGTTTGCTCTGCGGTGTGACCAATGGTGCAAATGCGGTGGATAATTCACTCAGCACAAAAGCTACGATTACCACCACTGTAGCACTTTTGGGTGCCAAGGTTTCTCAAGACCTCGTTTTCCCCGCTCCTATTACCAACAATACACCTGCTATTGTAAAAATAGGCGCCTCAGGAACCCTGGGCAACCTGGTATCATTAAATCTATTAGGAGGTGTATATGTGCAGGCCTTTAACGGTAGTGTACCCGTAGGTGATACTGCATTTGCCAGCCAAACTGTGTTGCAGCTTTTAGCTAGCGGTAACCAGGGAGAAATATTCCTGGCTACCCCTCCGGGCACCTACGATCGGGTAAGAGTAACGGTGGATGGAGGCCTGGCAGGTATTGCCGGAAGCATCGATGTATATGCGGCTTATTATAATAAACCCGCTACCAGCACCATCGCCTGCGATGCGCCCATCGATATATTATATGGTGTAGCCGGTGCTGTAGGCAGCCTCGGAACAGTTACCAATCCCGCTCAGGCAGGTGATGGTATTGTATCAAATTCCAACTATGCAGAACTAAGCAGCGTAGTGGGAGCCCTGGGAAGCAGTGCTGAAGTAACTGCGGTATTCCCCGGGCTTTCCAAGCTAGGCGACTCTGTTCGCATCTATATGTCAAGCCCCGCTTCCCTGCTTTCTCCACAGATATTAGGCTCTGTGAGAATCATTACTTATAACGGCGGAACCGTTGTTGATAGTTTTAACGCTTCCAGCAACTTTCTAACACTGGGCTTTATGACAGGGTCTACCACCCTGCAGGGATTATCGTTCAAGGCCTCGGCGCCATTCGATCACGTGGAAGTGCTTATTGGCTCTGGCATTGTCGGAGCCCTTTCTACGCTTAGGGTACATGAAATACAACGTTACGCACCCGGACCAATAATCGCCGGCGGTACTTTACAAACTACCTGTCTGAATACACCTGTTACTTTGAGCGTAAGCAGCCCTGATCCCGGACTCGTTTACTCCTGGTTCGACTCTACACAAACAAAGATAACGGATGGTACCAGCTACAGCCCACCGGTAAATGTGGCCGGAAGTTTCCGCTATTACGTATCGTCCACTCGGCTGAATTGCTCTACCACATCGGCTCCGTCGCTCGTTACGCTCATGGTGAATAACTATGCAACGGCCGCTGACATTACCGTTCCGGCAACTACACAATCCTGTACCAATGATACCGTACAGATTACGCCAACTTCAACAACGGCTACCAAAAAGCCCGTATTTAAGTGGTATAAAGATGCTGCTAAAACTACGGCCATCACTAATGGTCTCGTTGAAGGCAACGTTAAATACAGTATTGACACCACCGGTAAATTATCCATTACCGGCCTGGCCGCAGGTTCCTATAACTATTATGTTAGCGTTTCCGACAGTAATCACTGCGAAAATGCCGCCAATACACTTAAACAAGCTTCGGTAACCGTAGGTGCTGCTCCGGCTCCGCCAACAGTAGCACCATTCTTCTCCGTAGCCACCGGCCAAACCGTAACGCTTACGGCATCACCGGTAGCCGGCGCCACTATCGAATGGTACAGCGATACTACCCTCGCCCCAATCGGATCTGGCACAAGCTTCCAGGTAGGACCTTTCGGCACACCAGGTAACTATACCTATTTTGCAGGTGTAAGATTAACCGGCGGCTGCGAATCCTACCGCGTACCAGTACTCATCACCGTAACAGGCCCCGTAACCACCGGTGGCTGTAACGTACCTACTTCTCAAAATAGTGGTACTACCCTCGGTTGCGTACTGTGTAGCGTGGCTAACCCAACAAACGATATTGATACAGATCCGGCCAACTTCACCCAACTCAACATACCGGTAGGGTTGCTAGGAGGTTCTGTTTATCAACAGCTGATCTTCCCGGCCGCAGGAGCTGGAACGGATAGCATCCGGTTTGATCTGGGTACTAATGCACAAGTAGCCAATGTAAACCTGTTGGGAAACATTGTATTAACGGTTGCTAACGGAACAACTGTTATCAGGAGAGATACCGTTTCACAACTGGCTAACGTACAACTGTTGAACAATAACCGTATTGTAGTAACAGTACCTGCTACTGCCGCTTACGACCGGGTACAGATATTACTTACCGGCATAGTCAATCTGCTCAACAATGTGCAGATATATGGTGTAAGGGCAGTAGGTGCTAACCCAGCCATTGCTGCCGGTGGCGTAACTACCTGCGTAGGTTCTACCGCTACACTGACCGCCACACCAGCCACTGGAACTTCTGTAAGATGGTATGCAGATTCTACTACTGTAACTTCCCTGAGCAACCAAAGTTCCTATACTACTCCTACGGCCTTTACCACAGCAGGTACTTATACCTACTATGTACAGGTAGTAGACGCGAATGGTTGCGCTAATCCGGAACGTATCCCTGTTGTAGTGACTGTAAATCCGTTAGGAACACCAGCAGACATCACGCTGGCAGATACCACCGGTGTCTGCAGTGGTGGCACAGCACGCCTGGCTCCAACGGCTGCGGGTGTAACTAAACCGGAATTTAAATGGTATGCAAACGCCAACAAAACTTCTCCAATCATAAATGGTACTGTAATAGGCAGTGCTACTTTCGCCATCGATACAGCTGGTAACCTGAGTGTTACTGGTCTTACTCCTGGTGATTACACCTATTATGTAAGTGTATCCGGCACCAACCGTTGTGAAAATGCTGCCGGAAATCTGAAAGCGGCTACTATAAAAGTAACCAGCTCCCCAGCTCCGCCTACCCTGGTACAAACTTATGCTGTGAGCACCGGCTTGCCACTAACACTGGTCGCTTCTCCTGCTCCAGGCAGCACCGTAGTTTGGTACAGCGATACTACCAAAGCATCTATTGGTAGTGGCAATTCTATTACACTGCCGCCGTTTACTACACCTGGCGTATATACCTATTTCGCTGGCGACAGCGTAAGCGGAGGTTGCGTATCCAACCGCCTGGCTATCGTTATTACCGTAACAGGTCCGGTAACACCAACCAGCTGTAACGTGCCTACCAGCCAGGTAACAGGTACTACCCTGGGTTGCGTACTGTGTAGTGTATCCAATCCAACAAATGATATCGATAACGATCCGGCTAATTTCACCCGCCTGAATATACCAGTAGGATTACTGGGAGGCTCTGTATATCAACAGATGATCTTCCCTGCTGCCGGGGCATCTACCGACAGTATCCGTTTGGATCTGTCCTCACCCGGAGGCCTGGCAGATGTAAGTTTACTGGGCGGCGCCGTGGTAACTGTATATAACGGTACCACCGTAGTAAGTACCAAAACATTATCTCAGCTGGCTACCTTAAGGTTGCTGAACGGCACCCGCTACATCGCCACAGTGCCAACTGGCGGTGCTTACGACCGCGTAGAGGTAAGACTCACTGGTGTAGCTAACCTGCTAAACTCACTGGATATTTATGGTGCACGCGCTGTAGGTGCTAATCCAACTATCAGCGCAGATAGCGTAACGGTATGTGCCGGTTCAACCGCCGTACTCACGGCAACCCCTGCCGCCGGAACATCTGTAAGATGGTACGCTGATTCAACCACCACCACTTCCTTGAGTAACCAAGCCAGCTACACAACAGATACCCTGAAAACAGCTGGTACCTTCAAATATTATGTACAGGTAATAGATGGTAATGGTTGCGCTAACCCAGACCGTATCCCGGTTGTAGTGACTGTTAACGCGCTGGGCTCTCCTGCTGATATCACCGTAGCTGATACAACTACCGTTTGTGGCAACGGCACTGCGCTGTTGACGCCAACAGCTGCAGGCGTAACCACTCCTGTATTTAAATGGTATGCAAATGCCAATAAAACCAGCCTGATTACAAATGGCACCGTAATAGGTGGCGCTACCTTCACGATCGATGCCGCCGGAAATCTGCGTGTTACCGGTCTGACTCCAGGTAATTATACTTACTATGTAAGCGTATCCGGTACTAATCGTTGTGAAAATGCCGCTGGCAACCTGAAAGCAGCGACCGTACAGGTGGTAACCGCTCCTGCTGCTCCGGTTGTAACCGGCGACGTAGTAGTACCAACCGGGGTGAAAGCTACCTTAACAGCCGCCGCGCCACCAGCTGGTGCTACTATCGTATGGTATAGTGATTCAACCACTACTACACCGCTGGGATCTGGCAACAGCTTCCAGGTAGGACCTTTCAATAATCCTGGAACATACACCTACTTTGGTGCTACCCGCATCACCGGCGCTTGCGAATCTCCAAGAGTAGCCGTACACGTAGTGGTAACCGGCCCAGTTATTCCATCTCCTGATTGTAATGTTCCAACCAGCCAGGTATCTGGTACTACGCTGGGTTGTGTACTGTGTAGCGTCAGCGGACCTACCAATGATATCGACAGTGTGCAAACCAACTTCACACGGCTCTCTATGCCGGTTGGCTTATTAGGTGGCTCTATTTACCAACAGCTGATATTCCCGAATCCGGGTAAAGCAACTGACAGTGTACAGGTTCGTTTCGCTGCTTCTACCGGCCTGGCTGATGTAAGCCTCCTGGGTGGTGCAGTAGTTTCCCTTTACAATGGCAATACCCTGGTAAAAGCAGATACATTGGCAAATTTACTTACCCTGCGAGTGATCAACGGACAGCAGTTTGCGGCTACACTGGCAGCTCCTGGTGCTTTTGACCGTGTAGAAGTAAGATTAACTGGCTTGGCTAATCTGTTACACTCCCTGGATATTTATGGCGCCCGGATCTTCTATCCAAAAGCAACTGTTAATACTACGAATACAAGCGTATGTATAAATAATAAAGCTACGCTGTCTGTAACACCGGCAGCAGGTACTTCTGTACGCTGGTACGCTGATTCTACCAGCACCACCGTATTAAGTACGCAGAATACTTATACGACCGATACGCTGAAAACCGCCGGCAAAGTGACTTACTATGTGGCGGTAGTAGGTGGATCAACTAATTGTCCGAACCCAGACAGGATACCAGTTACAGTAAATGTATCTCCGGCGCCTCCGGTTCCGGGTGCACCTGCAACGGTTAATATCTGCCCTGGCTCTGATGCATTATTGCAGGTAGCAACACCAGATCGTCAGCTTACTTACAACTGGTACAATGTACCGACCGGCGGCACCAAATTGAATACCGACAGTGGCTTCGTATTCAAGGTAACAGCCGTTAACCGCGACACTACCTTCTATGTAGAAGCAGTGAGCAGTTGTGGTGCAGCGTCACCAAGACAAGCGATCAGCATTGTGCTGTCTTCTTCTTTGAGTGCGCCAACAGTAACACCGAATCCGGACTCTGTTGTGATTGGTACGCAAACAGCATTGAATGCTACCTCTAATACCGCCAACGCCATTTACAAATGGTATGGTAGCCAAACAGGTAACGACAGCCTGTTTACCGGACCGGTATTTACACCACCAGTTAGCAATACACTGGGTACGGTTACTTATTGGGTAGAAGCATCCCTGGCCAGCGGTGCTACCTGTAAATCTATCCGTGTACCGGTACAGGTGATATCTATCGCTCCGCCACCATTTACACAAGTACCGTGTGAAGGTGCTACCAGTCAAACAATTGGTGGCAGCGGATTACTCATACTGGGTAACGTTTACAACCCGGCCCTGGCAGTGGATAACGATGCCAGCACCGCTTCCTCACTGGTAATTAACCTGGGCGCCCTGAATGCACAGGTATGGCAGAGAGCGAAGTTCAATGGCGTATCTTCCATCGGTGATACTGTTAGAGTATTGCTCTCCAATCCAAGCCAGATACTTTCTGCCAGCTTACTGGGAGGAGTACAGTTAACTACTTATAACGGCTCTACCCCTGGAGATTCTGTAAATATTAATAGCACAATGGTTAACCTCACTTTACTGAGTAACCAGAAACAAGCAATAGCTGAATTTGTACCTACCAAAGCATTTGACGCAGTGGAAGTAAAACTGAAATCAGGTGTGTTGGGTGCATTAACTACTATAGATTTTAACTACGCACAACGTGCCCTGGTAGCACCAACCGTTCAGGCAACCAAGGTAGCAGTTTGCGCAGGAAGTACCGCTACTATCAACGTAAGCAATCCTGCAGCAGGTGTCACCTACCGCTGGTATAACAGCCAGGGTAACTACCTCACCGGTAAAGACGGTACTACCTTCACTTCCGGTGTGCTCAGCAAAGACACGACCTTCTATGTAGAAGCATCCAGGAATGGTTGCGTAAGCAAGGGGCGTGCAAGAGTGGATGTAAGCGTAACTGCTGCGCCAGCTGCACCGCAGGTACAGGCTACTACCGTAGCAGTATGTGCCGGATCTGATGCAGTACTCGCAGTGGCTAACCCTGTAACAGGCTACACCTACGCCTGGTACAATGTAGCTAATGGAGGAACCAAGCTGAATACAGACAGCGGATTTACCTACAAAGTGGTGAATGTGACAGCTGCAGCTACCTACTACGTAGAAGCGAAGAACGACAGCTGCAATACTATTTCAGCTACAAGAACAGCTGTAAATGTGAGCACTGCTACAGCGCTGGCATCACCAACTGTAACTCCGGTGAATGATACCGTAATAGTAGGCCAGCAGGCCGTATTTGTAGCGAAAGCTGCTACTGCAAATGCTGAATTCTACTGGTTCGCTACACCAACAAGTACAGATACCCTCTTCAAGGGCAGCACATTTGCAGCTCCTGCATCTACAGCAATAGGTACCGTTACTTATTGGGTGGAAGCAGCGCTGCCAGGAGGCGGTTCTTGTAAGTCTGCAAGAGTAGGGGCTAACGTAATTACTGTTTCAACACCAAATGGACCAGTGCCTTGCGAAGGCGCCACTACACAGATTATTGGTGGATCAGGTCTGTTGATTTCCGGTAATGTATACAATCCGCAACTCGCAGTAGATAATAATGTGAACACAGCATCAGCCCTGGTAATAAACCTTGGAGCACTCAACGCTTCAGTGTACCAGAGAGTATCCTTCAACGGCCTGTCTACGCCGGGTGATACTGTAAAAGTGATGTTGTCTAATCCAAGTCAGATACTCTCTGCAGCCCTGCTGGGTAGCATTCAGCTGACTTCTTATAATGGGAACACGCCAGGTGATGTGGTACTGGTATCTAACCCGATACTCAACATCAACCTGCTCAGTGGCAATAGAGGTGCAATACTGTCCTTCGTACCAACTCAACCGTTCGATGGAGTACAGGTGACACTGAAATCAGGTGTTGTGGGCGCCCTGACCGAAGTAGACCTCAACTATGCACAGCGTGCCATGGTACAACCAACCGTACAGGTAACCAATGCTGTCATCTGTAAAGGAAAACAAGCTACGCTCAGCGTAGTAAATCCTGCACCAGGTGTAACATATAGCTGGTACAACAGTTTGGGTAACCATCTGCTCGACAGCGTAGTCTTTGTAACACCAACTACGCTCGATACCGGCAGATACAGCTACTTTGTAAGAGCAAACAGGAACGGTTGTACAGGCGCAGCCTCTGCACCAGCAGTGGTAACTGTACAGGGAATACCATCTAAACCGGTAGCTGTTAATAATAATGTATCTACCTGTCTGAATACACCGGTAACACTCAGCGTGAAAGCGGTAGCCGGCATACAATTCAACTGGTATGATGCGGCAACAGGTGGTGCTTTACTGATGTCTAACAGTAATACCTACACCACACCAGCTAATCTGCTGGCAGGTACGTATAACTTCTACGTAGAAGGAGTGAATGCAGGCAACTGTATGAACGATAGCGGACGTACGAAGATTACCCTCATAGTAGACAGTGCATCTACCGCAGCAGATATCCAGGCTGCTGACCAGGTGATCTGTGCCGGTGGTTCGGCAGTATTAACGCCAACCAGCGCTACTGTACAGAATCCTGTATTTAAATGGTATGCTAATCCGGATAAGACCGGTCCTATCACACAAGGTGTTAGTGCAACCGGCGTATTAACTATCTCCGGATTAACTGCCGGTACCTACACCTACTATGTAAGTGTAAGCAACGCCGGTAAATGTGAAAATGCAGCAGGTGCACTTAAAGCGGTGAAAGTGACTGTAAATACCACTGCTACAGCAGCCGATATTGCAGTAGCTGATACTACTATCTGTGCAAATACTGCAGTGAAACTAACAGCTACGAGCACTACCGTCACCAATCCAACGTTCAAATGGTATAGCGATGCTAACCTGACAACATTGCTGTTCACAGGAGCATCTTATACTACACAAGCAATAAGCACTACCACTACATATTATGTAACGGTATCTGGTGATAACAAGTGCGCTAACACAGCAGCCGACGCGAAAGCGGTACTGGTAACTGTACGTGATGTACCGGTTCCGATCATCTCTGCTTCAGCTATCAGCATCTGTGTGGGTGATACAGCAACATTAACCGTACAAAACGCAGATAATACGCTCACCTATCGCTGGTACAATGCAGCACAAGGTGGAACCCTGCTGTTCACCGGACCTGTATACAGTGTAACCGGCCTTACCGCATCATCCGACTTCTACGCAGAGGCATCAGCCGGCGGATGTACCAGTGCAACCAGGACTAAAGTATCCATAGGTGTAGGCGTAGCGCCAACTCCGATCCTGGACGCTACTAATGTAACAGTATGTCAGGGTGGAACAGCAGTGCTGAAAGTGACATCTTCTACTAACAATATCACTTACAAGTGGTACACAACCGCTACAGGTGGCACGGCAGTATTTACCGGACCGATTTACACCACGAATGCGATCAACGCTAATACTAAGTTCTATGTAGAAGCCGTTGGTGATACTTCGAAATGTGGTAAACCATCTGCCCGTGCAAGCGTAAGTGTGAATGTGGTACCAGTTCCTGCAGCACCGGTATTGGTGAATAATGCGGTACAGGGTTGTAAAGGCCAGGGAGTTTCTCTGTCAGTGCAAAATCCTGCGGCAGGCACCACTTACCAATGGTTCGATAAAGCAACAGGTGGTACTATGGTATTTGAAGGAGCTGTATTCAACATTACTTCTCTCGATAGCACCGTCACTTATTATGTACAAGCCCTGGTAAATGGCGGTTGCCCAAGCGCATCCCGGACCAGTGCTACCATTACGGTAAATAGTATACCAACAGCGCCGGTTATAAACGCTTCTTCTCTCTTCGTATGTCAGGGAGGAAATGTAACGCTGAGTATTCAAAATCCGGCAGCAGGTACTACGTATCGCTGGTATGATGCACCAACCGCAGGTAACCTGTTGTTTACAGGTACCAGCTATCAGACAGGCCCATTAAACAGTAATACTGATTTCTATGCAGAAGCCAGCAATGGTAACTGTAGCAGTACTGCAAGAACCAAGATATCTATAGGTGTAGGCCAGGCGCCAACACCAACACTGGAAGCTACTGCCCTCACTACTTGTCAGGGTACTGCCGCTACACTTCGTGTGACTTCAGCCACCAATAATATTGTGTATAAATGGTATACACAGGCTGTAGGCGGAACGGCGGTATTTACCGGACCAGTATTTACTACAGATCCGCTGAATACTACCACAGACTTCTGGGTAGAAGCAACTGGTACTGGTGGTCAGTGTGGTAGTCCATCTGCAAGAGTGAAAGCTACTGTAACAGTAGTAGCAGCTCCAACTGCACCGGATGTAGTAGCCACATCGCTCAAAACATGTGCTGGTACAGGTGTAACCGTGGCCGTGAAAACAATACAGCCAGGCATTACTTACCAATGGTACGATGCGCCAACAGCAGGTAACCTGCTCTTTACAGGTGCCGTTTATAGTGTGCCGGTAGTAACACAGAATACTACTTATTATGTACAGGCTAACCTCGGAGGCGGTTGCTCCAGCTCTACCAGGACTGCAGTAAACGTATCTGTAGATCCGGCTCCGGCTATTCCGACCGTGGCGCAAGACAACGTGGTAACCTGCATAGGTGGCACTGCTACCTTCACGGTGACTAACCCTGACGCTACGTTCACTTATCGCTGGTACGATGCACCATCGGGTGGAAACCTCCTGGCAACCGGTAACGCTTACACTACAGCGCCACTGGCTCAAACCACTACCATCTACCTGGAAGCATTGAACGGCGCAGGTTGCAGCAGCGTACGTAAAGGAGTAACTGCTACAGTGGTAAGCACAATAGATGCACCACTTGCCGATCCAATCACCGTATGTAGCGGTCAAACAGGCGTACTGTCTGTGAAATCCAAACAACCAGGTGTTATCTATAAATGGTACAGCGTGGCTAACGGCGGTACAGCAGTATTTACTGGTGGCGACTTTACCATCACACCGGTAGCGAATACTACTTACTTCGTGGAAGCTTCCACCAGCGGTGGCTGTATCAGCGCCAGCAGAACATCGGTAAGTGTAACCGTAAATCCGTCTCCGGCAGCTCCGGCTGTAGCGAATGCTACCCTGCAGGCTTGCCCAGGTCAAACCGTTACACTGAATGCGCTCAACCCGGATGCAACGCTGACCTATAAATGGTACACCGTACCAACCGGCGGTACAGCTGTAGCAACCGGCGCTACATATGTTACTCCTGGTGTAACAGCAAACCAGATGTACTACCTGGAAGCTCAAAACAGCAATGGCTGCGCAAGCCCAACACGTACAGCTGTGAGCGTACAGGCTACACCTGCCCCAGGTGCACCGACGGTAACTGGTAACGAAAACGGTGTTTGTCCGGGTAAAACAGCTACGCTGACCGCGGCATCCACTACCACAGGCGTCGACTTCCGCTGGTACACAGTGGCAACAGGCGGTACACCGATAAACACGGGTGCAACGTTTGTAACACCTGCCCTGAATGCTAATACTACCTATTATGTAGAGGCGGTTACCACCGGCGGTTGTATCAGTGCGGGTCAGAGAACAACGGTTAACGTAAACATTGCACAGCCGCTGCCGGCTCCAGTAGTAACGGTAGACAATACAACAGCTACTACTATCACATTCCGCTGGTCGCCAATCACCGGTGCTCAACGCTACGAAGTATCGCTCGATGGCGGCGTAACATTCCTGCC
This sequence comes from Chitinophaga eiseniae, assembly GCF_012641265.1. Taxonomy (GTDB): domain Bacteria; phylum Bacteroidota; class Bacteroidia; order Chitinophagales; family Chitinophagaceae; genus Chitinophaga; species Chitinophaga eiseniae_A. The sequence goes on from NZ_JABAHZ010000002.1 coordinate 825,455, forward strand.
ACCAAGTTCAGGACCAAATGGTACTACACATACTGTTACCGGCCTGCAACCTAACCAGAGCGCTACTATACAGGTAAGAGCAATCGGAGCTTCAGATTGTGAAACCAGTGCATTGTCTACAGCAATTACCGGTAAAACAACGAATCCACAAGGCAATAACATCTTCATACCAAACCTCTTCAGTCCGAATGGCGATGGCGTGAATGATATCATGTATGTGTACTCAACATCGATCGCACAACTTGAATTCAGGGTTTACAACCAGTGGGGTCAGTTGGTATTCACATCTAAAGACCAGCGTCAGGGATGGGATGGTACAATGAGTGGTGTGAAACAACCGGTAGGCGTTTACGTATACATCGTGAAAGCCACCATGCAGGATGGTTCAGTGATCATCAAGAAAGGTAACGTAACACTTATGCGCTAACCCGGATTCATGAGCATAAGTCCAAATCATCATAAAGCCGGGATGCAGGATAGCATCCCGGTTTATTCAGAAAAACTAAAAAGTGTTCCTATGAAAAGGATGTTTATAGTTGCAATAATTTTATGGAGCAGTTTGTTGCCCCGCCTGGCTGTAGCCCAGGTAGATCCACATTTTTCACAATACTATGCCTACCCGCTATGGTTAAACCCAGCCCTGACGGGAGTGATTGATGGTGATTACCGCATTAGCGGCGATTATCGCAATCAGTGGGCTAATTATGGAAAGCCTTTCTCTACGGCCGGTGTATCGATCGACGCTGCTACAGACAAGAATATTGGTGTAGGACTTAATGTAATGAACATGTCCGCTGGTGATGCCGGGTACAACTATTTTAATGCAATGGCCAGCGTTTCCTATAGCGGGGTGAAATTTGGCCGTACCAAAACCAGTCAGATAGTATTTGGTATAAATGCCGGTTTAATCAACAGAAGATTAGATCCTGCTAAATTCCAGACTGGTAGCCAGTATCAACCGGTTACAGGTTTTGATCCCAGTATTTTTAACGGAGAAAATGTAAGTAAAACCAACTCCAGCCAGTTCGATGCAGGAGCAGGTGCGGTATATTTCGACGGAAACCCCAATCACATGCTCAATCCATTTGTGGGATTTGCCGCCGCTCACCTGACACAACCAAAGGACTTTTTTGCATCGGACGGAACAGATAAAAGATTGCCGGTTCGTTACCTGGTGCATGGTGGAACTAAAATAAAACTGAACGAACGGCTGAGCCTTACGCCTACCGGTTTATATATGAGACAAGGTAATGCGGAAGAAACCGTTGCCGGCGTATATGCCAGCCTGTTGGTAAACCCTGAGTTTGACTTCCTGGTAGGCGGTAACTATCGGTTTAACGATGCCGTCATTCCTTTTGCCGGTTTTCACTTCAAAAACTTTGTATTGGGATTGAGCTACGACGCCAATACCTCCAATATGCGCCGCCTGGTAAATGGCAGCCAGAGTTTCGAAGTATCTCTGTCCTTTATCAGCCGCAAAAGGAGAATGCTGAATGAAGAATACTTTATCTGCCCAAGATTATAAAACTGTCTGAAACTGGAGGAAGAATGGAGGAAAAACTTATACAGAAAAATAGAAATGGAACCCTCATGAAAAAAATTACACTCTGTTTGCTGGTGATTTTTTTAGGAATAATTAACTCCATACAAGCGCAGTATGTGTATGATTACAAGCATACAGCGGATGTTTTTTATAACTCAAGGGATTATTATTCTGCTGCCCAGTACTATAATAAAGCATTGGGTACCTTTAAGATTAAACCAGAACAGGTTCTACCCTATACCGTTGGAGGCACTGCCCCAAGTGGTAAACTAAAAGATTATCAACAGGTGGTTGCCCGCCTGGCGGAGTCATACCGCCTCTTCTATGACTATGGCAACGCGGAAACCTGGTACTCACAGCTGGTAGGATTTAACAACCCTGCATTTCCACAGGCACGCTACTGGTACGCCGTTTGTCTGCGCTACAATGGTAAATACCAACAAGCCCTCGATGAGTTCACCAAATTCAAACAAAGCTATACCGCAGCAGATGAACTGTCTGTAAGAACCCCGCTGGAAATAGCCTGCTGCCAGTTTGCGCTCTCTGAAGCGAATAAAGAGCCAAGGTATACGATCGAAAAAACTGCCGGTAATGTAAATGAAGGCGGAGCCAACTACGCCCCCGTAATATTGAGTGGCGGCACCCTGATGTTTACATCTTCCCGCCCCGATAATCCTCCCTTACCGGTTCCGGCAGCCAATAACCAGGCTGCTGCAAAAAAGCAAACAAAGAAAGGCACTCCCTATGTAAATGATCTTTACACCGCTATTGGTGCTGATAATACCTATGATAAAAGCAAAAAAGTAAACATTCCTGTTGCTAAAGGATATGACCAGGGAGTATCGGCTATTACACCCGATGGCAACACCTTGTATCTTACCAGGTGGACAGTGAAAGATGGTGCAAAACACGCCGCCATCTACATCAGCACGCTCCATAACGGCGCATGGACTGAACCTAAAATACTGGGAGATAACGTAAATGCATCTGGTTATAATTCCATGCAACCTTATATTACTGCCGATGGAAAATACCTGCTGTTCGCATCCAACAGGCCGGGAGGTATGGGCAAAAATGACTTGTGGTATTGCATTATGACCAATGGCGTACCGGGAGGAGCCCGTAACATGGGAACTACCATCAACACTAAAGATGAAGAACAAGCGCCCTTTTATGATGCAGAGAAAAATCTGCTCGTATTTAGTACCGATGGCCGCGTAGGCTTGGGAGGATTAGACTTCTTCCAAAGTGAAGGAGATTTCGGTACCTGGTCTGTACCCATTAACATGGGCAAACCCTTAAATTCTCCCAAGGATGATATCTACTACACCGCATTAGATAATACCCACCCTTTTGCGGCGGGTTTCATCAGTTCCGACAGGGAATCTATCTGCTGCCTCGAAGTATTCAGCATCAGGCGGATTAAAAAGACTGTGAGTGGACTGATCATAGATTGTGATACACAACAGCCGTTAGATGGCGCCACTGTAAGTTTGCTGGATACAGTGAGAAGAAAAACCATCCGCCAGGTTATCCTCGACCCTACAGGTAGGTATACATTTGAGGTAGATCCGCAACGCTTCTATAAGATAGTAGCAGAGAAGGAAAATTATTTTACGAAGAATATCTACTTTAATACCGCATCACTGCAACAGGTAGACTCTATGGAAAATCCTACGCTCTGCCTTAAACATTATGAAATCGAAAAGCCCATTATCTTAAATAATATCTACTACGACTTTAACAAAGCCACGCTGCGGCCAGAATCGAAGACAGTACTCGATACGGTGGTAGATATGTTGAATGATAATCCTAAGCTGACCATCGAAATGAGTGCGCACACTGATAGCGTTGGTTCCGTGAAATACAACGAGAAATTATCACAGGCACGCGCTCAATCCTGCGTAGATTATCTCATTAGCAGGGGAATTGCTGCGGACAGGCTGATTGCTAAAGGTTATGGTAAATCAAGACCAATAGCGCCTAACTCATTGCCTAATCATAAGGATAATCCGGAAGGACGGCAAATGAACCGTAGAACCGAATTTAAAGTATTAAAAAGACAGGTAGCGGTAAAGAATACATACGACACCGATACCGGACAATAATATCGACCCCTACCGAAGCGTTATTGCTTCCATATCCTACAATTACCAAAGCCGTCTCCCTGAGGCGGCTTTTTCTTTGTTGTCACTTAATGCTTACGTCACACTGTCGTATGGGTTTTATTTTGCCGGTAGCTCAGTATGGTGAGCCCTGCGCCCGCCAGTACTATAATAGCTCCGATCCAAGGGGTAGCAGTTAATCCCAGCGATGAAGTATCTACTACTCTTCCGCCTACAGAAGCGCCGATAGCCACCCCCAGGTTAAAAGCGGAAATATTCAGGGCAGAAGAAATATCCTCCGTGCCGGGCAGATATTTTTCTGCCATTTGTACTATATACAGCTGCAACCCCGGAACAGTAGCGAAGGAGAGCCCTCCCATCAGCAACAGGGTGAGTATAGCGGCAACAGGCTGATGTGAGGTGAAGGTAAACAGGAATAAAACGATTGCCTCATAAATAAATAGTTTGATGAGGATCTTTGCAGGATTAAAATTGCTGATCTTTCCTCCAACCATATTGCCCAGCGCGATGGCTATGCCATAAAGTAATAGCAGTAAGCTAACGGAAGATGCGCTGAAACCACTTATTTTTTCCAATAGCGTAGCCAGGTAAGTAAATACCACGAAGGTGCCTCCATAGCCCAGGGCCGTAATGCCAAGCACCATCACAATATGTTTATTCTTTAATACTTTCAGCTGATCGGTAATTTGTAAGGGAACACCTTTCTTTAAATCGCCAGGCAGCAACAGGAAGGTAGCCATAAAACCAATACCTCCCAGGATAGCCACGCCGCTGAAGGTGGCTCTCCAGCCAAAATGTTGGCCAATGAAAGTTCCCAGGGGCACGCCCACAATGATAGCCACCGTAAGCCCTGCAAACATAATAGCGATGGCGGTAGCCTTCTTGTCGGGCGTTACCAGCGTAGCTGCAATGGTAGCGCCTACACCAAAGAATACAGCGTGGGCAAAGCCAGAGATGAACCGGGCAGTTAACAATAACCCAAAATCAGGAGCCATCGCAGATGCAATATGACCCAGTATAAATAGTCCCATCATCGACATTAGCAATGGCTTCCGTGGTAAATGGCTGGTGAGGGCGGTTAAGATGGGGCCTCCTATGGCAACTCCCAGCGCATATATGCTCACTAATAACCCCGAAGACGAAACTGTAACATGTAAACTTTCTGCTATGGTAGGGAGAATGCCGACGGCGACAAATTCTGTGGTGCCAATAGCAAAAGCGCTGATAGTCAATGCCCAGAGTGCCGGTGGAATCTTTTTTCCAACCGTTTGGATGCTATGTTTTTTATTTAAGGTAAGTGTTTGTTCCATGTCGTTTTTTTTACTGACACAAAATTATTTCAGCAAGCATTATTATCATAATTAGTTAAATAATACATTTGCATCAGAAAAATGATGGATTATGCCAGTAAATTTCGAGTGGTTCCGGACTTTCAAAACAATTTATGAAACCGGATCACTGACAGCCACCGCACAAGCGTTATTCATTTCCCAGCCGGGTGTAAGTTTGCATTTGAATTCGCTGGAGGCGTATGTGGGATATAAACTTTTTGATAGAACAGCGAGGAAAATGGTGCCCACAGAACGGGCAAAAGTGTTCTATAACTTCATCCTCGAAGCCGTGAATAAGCTGGAACAGGCGGAAGAGCATTTTCATAAAAGTGCGGAAGACAACAGGTCGACCATTAGTATCGGCATGTGCCTGGAAACTTTCCAGTTTACATTGGAACAATATATCTCTACCCTTCCGTTTAACATCAACATTAAATTCGGAGAGTATCCTGATATGCAGCAGGATCTTGACCATGGCTTGCTCGACTTGATCATTGCGCCCCACAAAAGCAACCAGGCCAACCTGGAGTACAAGGCTTTTGCTAAAGAAAAAATTGTACTGGCAGGTGGCGGCATGCAGGATATTCAACCATTCACCAGCTTAATCATGGCTAATAGAATTGAAGAAGCCGAGCAGTGGCTAAAGGGGCAAACATGGTATACAACTGCTGCCGATATGGAAAATATGCGCAGATTCTGGTACCTGAATTTCAACAGGCACCCCGATTTCCGTCCAAATTATATTGTGCCCAACAAATGTTCTATTGTTCGTTGCTTAATTGATGGAAAAGGCTTTGCCATCATCCCCGATTTTCTCTGCAGGCATGAACTGGCAACAGGAAAGTTAAAGTTGGCCTGGGAAGGAAACAAAGTAATGGAAAATACGCTCTACTTCGGCACCCGCAAGAAGACCATGTACAGTAAGGAAATAGGAATGATTGAAGCGCTTTTTGAAGAGCAGTCTTCGCTATTTTCTAATGATGAAGTGTTGCAGGAGTCTGTATAGATATGTTTAGTTAGGTATCCTTATTTATAGATGGAACGCGCAAAAGCATGCCTCTGACAGAAGCATGCTTTTATAGTTTTAATGAAATATTACAGCGGTGGTGTTAACGCTTATTTACCAAAGCTGCCGATGGCCAACGTTTCAGTTCCCGTTGCTGTAGCCACTTTTAGGAAAGAAGAAAGTGCCAGTACATCGTCGTATTTAAATTTAATTTCGGTACGTACGTTATTAGGCTGATACAGTTTGATGGTATTGATTTTGTCAACTACGGTATGAGTAAGTGCAGCGCCGGTACCTTTAAAGCTGATCGCTTTTTTCTCCAGGTCTTTTGGCCGGAAAACAGTGTCGGTGGTAGGTGCGGCGATGGTGCCTTTAATCAGGTAAACATTGTATTCTGCGTCTTTGGTGTTCTTGTCGAGATTCAATACAACGATTACGCTATTTCCACTGTCAGCAAGGTTTTCCTTGAGTGTTACGGTGCCTATTTTTTTATCCTTGTCATCTCCTGTAGTGCCTTTCAGCTCATAAGTTTTGCTGCGTGGAGTAGGAACAATAGGATCGTCATTATCCTTTTTGCAGGAGCTGAAAGATATACCCAATACAGTGGCCATTACTGCTCCGGTCAGGAGAGTATTCTTGTTGAACATAAGCATTGTTTGTGTTTTATGAAGGTTTTATAAAGGTGATGCTACGTTGTTGATCGTGTAATTTTCGTTCTTGAATTTTTATGCAATAGGTTCTCAGCGCTGATATGATATGTTAAACGAGACTTGAAATTAAATGTTACAGCTATCGCAATATATTTTGAATTATTTTTTCTTGTGCCCTGTAATGGCTTGCTGTAAATGGTCTTAGCGAGGTGGTTTTAGATTCATGGTAAGTATACCAATTTTTTATTTCTCTTGTCAGAGATGATTTTTATGGAAAGAAATCAATTACATTTGTATCTCATCATTCGATGATAAACTGATAGTAATATGAAAGCTTAAATAATCGCTGGTACTTCCCGCGAATCTTCTCTCCGCATTATTGTTTGGTTTGTGGCACTGCCAAGTGCCATTATCAGTTTATTATTTCAACTTATTATATGTCTATTTTAACGAAAACGTTATTGCGTGTCCGTCATTTTTTTCAGTTATTCAAGATAGCGGTGGCTGGTAGTGAGAAAGAGTTTACTACCGGCAGTATTAACCGGGCTATTTTCCTGCTGGCAGTACCTATGATCCTGGAAATGGCGATGGAGTCGTTATTTGCGGTAGTGGATATTTATTTTGTAGGTCATTTAGGAGTAAATGCCATTACTACGGTAGGGCTTACGGAATCTATCCTGATGTTGGTATATACGGTTACAATGGGATTAAGTATGGGCGCCACTGCCATGATAGCGCGTCGTACCGGGGAAAAAGACCCGGATGCTGCAGCACATGCTGCCATGCAAGCCCTGTACATTGGTTTGATCTTATCTCTACTGGTAACGGTAGTGGGTGTCTTTTTCTCAAAAGATGTTTTATTAATGATGGGAGCATCCATGGATGTGGCAGACTACGGTTATATATATACGAAGATCTTGTTGTGCGGTAATATTGTGGTCATTTTGCTAATACTCATCAATGGTATTTTTCGTGGTGCAGGAGATGCGGCCCTGGCTATGCGTGCCTTATGGATTGCTAATGGCTTGAATATTATCTTATGTCCGTTGCTGATTTCCGGTGCCGGCCCCATTCCGGCTATGGGGTTGAAAGGTGCGGCCATTGCTACTTTCGTTGGAAGGGGTGTGGGCGTGCTATACCAACTTTATCACCTGGCAAAAGGAAGGGATCTGATACGTATTACCCGGAAGCACCTGGCGCCTGCCTTACCGATTATCTGGAGCATTCTCAGGATAGCAGTGGGCGCCACTGCCCAGATGCTTATTGCTGCGGCCAGCTGGATATTCCTGGTGCGTATCATTGCCCATTTTGGAAAAGATGCGGTAGCAGGGTATACAATTACGATCCGGGTGGTGCTTTTTACCATCCTGCCAGCCTGGGGAATGGCAAATGCGGCGGCAGCGCTGGTAGGGCAAAATCTGGGTGCTCAACAGCCGGAAAGGGCGGAAATATCGGCCTGGCGGGCGGCGTTTTTTAATATGCTATTCCTGGGCTTCGTAGCTATTGTATTCATTACCGGGGCACGGTCCATTATAGGCTTTTTTACAACCGATCCGGTGGTATTGGATTATGCGGTGCAGTGTATCCGCCTGATGAGCGCAGGATATGTCTTTTATGCCTACGGTATGGTGCTTATCCAGTCGTTCAACGGTGCCGGAGATACCCGTACTCCCCTGCTCATCAATTTATTTGTGATGTGGACGCTGCAAATGCCCCTGGCTTATGTCCTGGCTATCTGGCTAAAGCTGGGTCCTGTGGGGGTATTCTGGGCCATTGCCATCTCCGAGTCTACTTCAGCTATCGCCGCTATACTGCTATTCCGCCGCGGTGCCTGGAAAACAGTAAAGATTTAAAGTTGTCTTTCTATTTAAGTAATTACCTTTGCCAGGTTTTGTATTAAATTTTAACATAATAAAAATTAATTGGAATAGCATGTCTCTCACTGTCGTAGGTACAATGGCTTTCGATGAAATCGAAACCCCCTTTGGAAAGTCAGGTAAAATTATAGGCGGATCAGCCACTTATATTGCCTGGGCGGCCTCTAATTTTGTTAAGCCTATCAACCAGGTATCTGTAGTAGGTGAAGATTTCCCCAAATCAGAGCTGGATGCGCTGAAAAACAAAGGAGTGGCGCTCGATGGAGTACAGGTAAAACAAGGCGAAAAATCTTTCTACTGGTCCGGTAAGTATCACATGGATATGAACACCCGCGACTCGCTGGCTACAGAGTTAAACGTACTGGCAGATTTTAAACCGGTTATTCCTGAAAGCTACCAGGGCAGCGAATTCCTGATCCTGGGTAACCTTACCCCACAAGTACAGATGAGCGTATTGGATCAGCTGAAAGTACGTCCTAAGCTGATTGTTATGGATACCATGAACTTCTGGATGGAAGTGGCACTCGACGACTTGCTGAAAGTGTTGAAGAAAGTAGATGTGTTGATGGTAAACGACGGAGAAGCGCGCCAGTTAAGCGGTGAGTACTCCCTGGTAAAGGCTGCCCGTAAAATCATGGCGATGGGTCCCCGTTACCTTATTATTAAGAAAGGAGAACACGGCGCCCTGCTGTTTTATGAAAATCATGTATTCTTTGCGCCTGCTATGCCGCTGGATGACGTGTATGACCCAACCGGCGCCGGAGATACTTTTGCAGGTGGTTTTATCGGTCACCTGGCTAAAACAAAAGATATCTCTTTCGAAAACATGAAAACCGCCATCATAGTAGGATCAGCAATGGCGTCTTTCTGTGTGGAGAAGTTTGGTACCGAACGTCTCCGGGAAATTACGCAGGAAGATATTTCTGCGCGCCTGGAGCAGTTTGTACAACTGGTTAATTTTGATATCGACCTGGTATAGGATATATCTTATATAAAATGATAAAAGGGGAATAACCGGCTTAGGTTATTCCCCTTTTATCATTTTATACAGTGAGATGTTATTTATAAATGCTGTTCAGAATAGCAGCCAGTCTCAACCCTCCTTTCAGCAATTGCTGGTTCAGATCGTTCATAAAAACATAGTTATAACGGTAACTGAGCTTGGCATCGGGTTGTGTATAGCTATATACTTTATCGGCCAGCAGGTGCGATTCATACATCCAATCGGCAATGGATCCTTTTTGCAATGCTTTTACTTCCGCAGCAGAAGCGATGTCCAGGGCTTTGGTATACTCGGTATAACTGAGCTGCTGAAAATCGATCAGGTGCTCGTCCCATACCCGGTGTAAGTTAGATGGCTTATCGAACCACATGACGGAAATTTTATTGCCGCCCATATCTTCATCACGACCCACGTGCAGGGGTTGATGCATATCTCCCATCATATGTACCAGGAAGGTAAGTGCAAACAACTGTTTGTCTTTGGAAAGGGAACGGTTTTTCAGTTCCTTGATCATCGCCTGGGTTTCGGTATAAAGATTTTCATCAGTAGCTGCGGCCAGTAACTCATTAAATTTAGTCCGGTCGATATTGGCGGGAAAATCCAGGTAATGCCATTTGCTGGTATGATCGTATTGATGCGTAGTGTCTGATTTAATAAAATCAGGCCAGTTGGCAATCATTGCCATCGGCTGGCGACCAAGAATTTGCGTGATCGCTTTACGGGCTTGTGGAGTCAGGTGCTGCCAGGCTATTTCGGCAACAATACGGTGGCCATTAGGGCCCCAGGCAAAAGAGGCAAGAGGAAGCAGGAAGGCGATTAACAGGCCTGTTAAGATTTTTTTTCTCATAAGTCGTCCTTAAATAAGCAGCAAAATTAAAGCATCTTTTTTAACACTTCTCTTCCTGATTCTTTAGTATTTTTACAGACTGCTCAAATACAAATTTCAATATGTCATTTAAGATACAGGCTCCATACGCTCCTGCTGGTGATCAGCCGGAAGCGATTAAACAATTAACCCGAGGACTCAATGACGGTGAACCATTTCAGACCCTGTTGGGCGTAACCGGCTCCGGAAAAACCTTTACTGTTGCCAACGTGATCCAGGAAGTACAGCGCCCCACCCTGGTGCTTACCCACAATAAAACCCTGGTAGCGCAGCTCTACGGCGAATTAAGACAGTTCTTCCCCGATAATGCGGTAGAATACTATGTGTCCTACTACGATTATTATCAACCGGAAGCCTATATGCCTGTGAGCGATACATATATAGAAAAAGACCTGGCTATTAATGAGGAACTGGATAAGCTGCGACTGAAAGCTACTTCCAACCTGCTTTCCGGTCGCAGGGATATTATTGTGGTAGCCAGCGTGTCTTGTATCTATGGTATCGGTAACCCTACAGAGTATGAAAATGGGATTATCCGTATACAGAAAGGCCAGACGGTAAGTCGTAATACGCTGCTGCATGGGCTGGTAAACTCCCTGTACAGTCGCACTACAGGCGATTTTAACCGGGGGAATTTCCGGGTAAAAGGAGATACCGTGGATATTAACCTGCCTTACGTGGATTATGGTTACCGTATTACTTTTTTTGGAGATGAGATTGAGGAAATAGAGACGATTGATGTGCAGAATAGTAAACGTATTACCGTGGTGGAAAATGCTGCCATTTTCCCGGCTAATATGTACCTGGCGCCCAAAGAAATGATGCAGCAGATCATCTTTGAAATACAGGACGAATTAAAGGCACAGGTGGAATACTTTAAGGCCAATGGTAAGCTGATAGAAGCACAACGTTTATCAGAACGGGTGAATTATGATATAGAAATGATTCGTGAGCTGGGCTACTGTAGCGGTATCGAAAACTATTCCCGCTTCCTGGACCGTCGTAAGCCAGGTGCAAGGCCCTTCTGCCTGTTGGATTATTTCCCTGAGGATTTCCTGCTGGTGGTAGATGAAAGCCACGTAACCATTCCCCAGATAGGGGCTATGTATGGTGGCGACCGTTCCCGTAAACTGAACCTGGTAGAATTCGGATTCCGACTGCCTTCCGCACTGGATAACCGGCCGTTGAACTTCCATGAGTTTGAGAATATGCTCAATCAGACCATTTTTGTAAGTGCTACCCCAGGTGATTACGAGCTGAAGAAAACAGAAGGGGTGGTGGTAGAGCAGGTAGTACGTCCTACCGGCCTACTGGAGCCTCCTATTGAGGTGCGACCCAGCGTGAACCAGGTGGATGATTTGCTGGAAGAAATCGATAAGCGGGTGCTGAAGGGCGACCGGGTACTGGTAACCACCCTGACCAAGCGTATGGCGGAGGAAATGGACAAATACCTGGGACGTATTAATGTTAAGTCGCGGTACATCCACTCTGAAGTAGATACCCTGGAACGTATAGAAATACTAAGAGACCTGCGCCTGGGCAATATCGACGTATTGGTGGGCGTAAACCTCCTCCGTGAGGGATTAGACTTGCCGGAAGTATCGCTGGTGGCCATCCTGGATGCCGATAAGGAAGGCTTCCTGAGAGATGAGCGGTCGCTGACCCAAACGGCGGGACGTGCTGCCCGTAACGTAGATGGGTTGGTAATATTCTATGCAGATAAGATCACGGAGAGTATGCAGCGGACTATGGATGAAACAGACCGGCGCCGGGAGAAACAGCAGGCATTTAACAAGGCGCATCATATTACACCCAAAACCGTTCGTAAGAGCAAGGAGCAGATCCTCGGGCAAACGTCCGTACTGGAAATCAAGCACTTTGATGAACATTCGCCGATGGCTGTTCACGACGAGGTACAGCTGGTAGCAGAAGATGCCATGGCTTATGCCAGGTCGTCTGCGGCGGCTGTGAAAACAATCCCGCAAATGGAGAAGTCGATTGCCAAGGTGAAAAAGGATATGGAAAAGGCAGCCCGTGATCTCGACTTTATGGAAGCGGCCCGTTTAAGGGATCAGATGTTTGCTTTAGAGCGCGAATTATTAGAAATGAAGCAATAGTTAGCCCGGCCTAATTAAAACATTATATGTATTTATTTTTAATGTGAATGGTTGTTTTTAGATGTTGAATTGATAAATATGTAATTTATAATAAATTGTTTACCAGGTTGTTGTATTGCTTTTTACACAATTACAGTAATACATCCACCTGGTAAATTTGAAAATTCTTAACCTTCTCGTAACACATCTCTATATCAATTGATATTCAATAATTTACATGCTATTTTGCTGCCTTCATAAATGTTGCTATAGCAATAATTCGTAATTAATATTATAATTAATTATTATATAGTTAGCTTAATCCTAAATATCGCACCCTCTATTCAAATATTTCTATTTTTAGCGCCTTCTATTTGACGTTTTAAATTTCAGATATACTTTTATTTAAGAAATTTAAAAATAGATCGCTATGAAGAAAATATCATTTCAGGACTATCTCCCCTTCATTTTTCTTGCAATCATTGCAATTATTGGAATTTTTATCCCTTCGCTCCCCAATTTTGCTGATACCAGTAAATATAATTCTGCTGACATTGCTTGGATCCTGGTAGCCTCTTCACTGGTATTTTTAATGACGCCTGGTTTATCCTTCTTTTATGGAGGTATGGTAAATAAGAAGAATGTGATTTCTACCATGATGCAGAGCTTCATTGCTACAGGATTAATCAGCATCGTATGGGTAGTAGTTGGATTTAGCCTGGCATTTGGTTCTTCTTATCATGGCCTCATCGGAGATCCCCGCACATTTTTTATGTTTCAACACGTAGGATCCGGCGGACCCTGGAGCCTCGCCCCTACTATTCCGCTGTTATTGTTTGCACTCTTCCAGATGAAGTTTGCTATCATTACCCCCGCATTGGTGGTAGGTGCCGTAGCAGAAAGAATCCGCTTTACTTCTTATGTGCTCTTCATGGTATTATTCAGCTTATTAGTATATGCGCCTATTGCACACTGGACCTGGCATCCTGATGGTATCCTGTTTAAACTCGGCGTACTCGATTTCGCAGGTGGTACCGTAGTACATATTACTGCAGGTTGTGCTGCCCTGGCCGGAGCCCTGGTACTGAAAAGAAGAAAAGATCATATCGAAAAGAAAGAATTACAACCCGCAAATATTCCTTTTGTTTTACTGGGTACCGGTTTACTTTGGTTTGGCTGGTTTGGTTTCAACGCCGGTTCTGCCCTGAGCGCTGGCTCCCTCGCAGCTACTGCCTTTGCTACAACTAACACCGCTACTGCTGCTGCTGGTTTATCATGGGTATTCTTTGATGTAATCCGCGGTAGAAAACCATCTGCTCTTGGTTTCTGCATAGGCGCCGTAGTAGGTCTGGTGGCCATTACGCCTGCTGCCGGTTTCGTAGCTATCCCGCAAAGTGTATTTATCGGGTTTATTGCTGCCATCATTTCTAACGTAGCTGTACACTGGAAATCAAAAACAAGCATCGACGATACACTGGATGTATTCCCCTGCCATGGTTTAGGTGGTATGGTAGGTATGCTGCTCACCGGTATCTTCGCTACTAAAACAATAAATGATGCCGGTAACAACGGTTGGTTTTACGGCAACTTCGAGCTGTTTAAAAACCAGGTGCTGGGATTATTGCTGGTAGTAGGTTACAGCTTCACGGTTTCTTACGGTATCTTCAAACTCATCAACCTGATTCACCCACTGCGTGTATCTGAAGAAGAAGAAGAACTTGGTCTCGATGTTACTCAGCACAACGAAAACTATCATCCTTCTCTCATCAGCATATCAGACAATGGTTCCCTGAAAGAAGAAGATGAACTGGTACATTCCTGAAATGTAACATTGGCAGGTGTTTCAAAAGAATGGAATTTCCCCGGATACGATCTATATCAACTGTATTAAACATATATTTTATGTTGTAAGAACCTGGAATGGATAATTGGTAGTTAACTAGCTGTAAGAAGTGAAAATTGCACCAATCATTGACTACTGATTATCCATTCCTCCTATTCTGATTGTAGCACTATCAGAAGCACGCGTTATGCACCACCCCTGAAACAATCTGCAAGAAAGGCCGTAGTACTTACCATTTCTCAACCAAATATATAAGTATGAAAAGAATGTTAACGACCTTATTTGCTATGGGCAGCGCTTTGTTTGCCATGTCGCAATCCACAGCAGACACCACAGCTGTACCCGCGTTTAAGCTTTCCGGTTCAGCAGATGTTTATTATAAATATAATCTGAACGGTAACTACACCGACAATAAAACCAGCTTTACCAATTCGCACAATTCATTTGAACTGGGGATGGTATCGCTGAAAGTAGAACATGGGTTTAAAAAAGGAAGCATTGTAGCCGACCTGGGATTTGGAAAAAGAGCGGGAGAATTTTCCTACAACGACCTGCCAGATGGGAAAAACGGCCTGGCGATGGCGATTAAGCAATTATATGTTTCATATGAGCTGACCCCCAAGATTAAAATCAGTTTGGGTAGTTTTGCGACCCATATTGGTTATGAATTAGTAGATGCCTACACCAACAGGAACTATAGTATGAGCTATTTATTCAGCTATGGACCATTTTTCAATACCGGCGCCAAGGTTGACCTGGCACTCACTTCTTCACTTACCGCTATGGTAGGGGTTTTTAATCCTACCGATCTGAAATCAGTCACCGCAAACAGTCATAAATATATAGGTGCTCAACTGGGTTTTGCGCCAGCTGAAACACCCATCAAATTATACCTCAATTACCTGGAAGGAAAGGATACTTCAGGCATACAGAATCACCAGGTAGACCTTGTAGCTACTTACCAGGTGAATAAGGTATTGGGACTCGGTTACAATGCTACCTATAGCACGTATTCCAATACTACGGTGCCTAAGAATGTTCGTGAAAATGCCAAATGGTGGGGAAATGCCTTGTATGTAAATCTTGATTTTACAAGCAAAGTGGGGCTCACGGTACGTGGTGAATATTTTAGTGATAAAGATGGCCTGAAAGTATTTGGCAGCGTGCCTGGCGGAGGTAACGTAGTAGAAGGAACGGTTACCTTAAATTATAAGGTAGGAAACCTTACTATTATGCCAGAGTTTAGATTAGACAAAGCTTCAGCTAATATATTCAATAAGTCTGATGGCAAACCATATGATGTTACATCCAATGTTTTGTTAGCCGCTACGTATCACTTCTGATAGGAGCATTACAAAAAGAACGATGCAGGGGTGACAGCAGCCCCATGGCAATGGAAACAAATGGTTAAATCCCTGCATCGTAAATTGATTTGTATTATCTTGCTGTCAAAAAGAAAGAATGTTGCAGCCGTCCACGTTAAAATTTCTGAAGTCACTCAGGCTGAATAATAATAAGGTCTGGTTTGACGAACACAAAACCGAATACCAGGCCGCCAAGGCTGATTTTGAAAGTATGGTGCAGCAGCTGATAGATGGACTGTCAAAGCAGGAGCCTTCTATGCAGGGCCTGCAATTAAAAGATTGTGTGTTCCGGATCTACAAGGATGTTCGGTTTTCGAAAGATAAAACGCCCTATAAAGTAAACCTGGCCGCTTCTTTCCAGGCAGGGGGCAAAAAATCTACCCTGGCAGGATATTATTTCCACATGGAGCCGGGAGGCAATAGCTTTGCCGGTGGCGGGCTCTGGATGCCAGGCGCTCCTGAACTTAAAAAGCTACGCCAGGAAATAGATTATAATTTCCAGGAATTTGAACAGCTGATTTCCAATAAGGAGTTTATTAAACAGTTTGGGAAAATAGAAGGAGAAGCGTTAAAAACAGCTCCACAGGGATATCAACCGGATAATCCGGCTATTGCCTACCTGAAATTGAAAAGCTTTGTTGTTTCTCATCCGTTCACTGATGAAGCTTGCACACAACCGGCGCTCGTGAGGGAAATACTGAAAACCTTTGCCATCATGCAGCCCTTTATCCAGTTCATTAACCGCGCTATGGACTAGCCGGAAAGTGTTGATATTAGTTTATCAGATAAATGCGATTATTTAATAATCGCCTGTTATTACCATGTATACTACACCGGCAAACATTGCCAGGAAAAGAAGGCCACACATAATGCCCAGTATCCATAGCGCGATATAAGCGAATATCGCCTTATGTTCTGAAGGTAAATGCAGGTTGTTTTTTGGATCAAGTTCGTATTTAAATGGCCATTTCTTTTTCTTCATCCCATACTTATCTGATAAACTAATATACCACTAGTTTTTGTGAATCAGAAATTCGAATGGACGAGCCTTGCGATTCTTTAAAAGATTTTCTTTGTCAGTACGAGCGTGAGCAAAACGTTGATTATAAACGTTTGCCACTTCGATAATTGGTATGATCCCATCTAAAGTATCCTGCTGATCAACGATATTCATGATCCTGGATACCTGTGAGGAGAAATTGCTACTCCACTCTTCGGTGAACTTGTGCATTAACAGAAGCTCGCGATTGGTGTTGGTTTTCATAGGACTTAAGGGTGTTTTCTGATTAGAAAATAACGAAAAAAACCGGCATCTCTAAAATTGGACTACTCTTCACTTTCAAAGAGTTTTAGTTGGCATAGGATTATTGATTCCAAAATTGGATTTTCTGCCGCACAAATCAATACTACTTCCGTGTAATTTTTAAGCTTTCTGTGTTATTGTTTTATGAAGGATATAAAAAAGAGCAAGCGATAACATGCTTGCTCTTAATAAGTTATAAAATCGTTTTCGTATAGTCATCTACGGGAGCCACGTTTAGGGGTATTTTTGTCCCTTAATTACATAGCACAACAGTATGATTACAACCAGTTTTTGCCACTGAGGTATTCTGCAATCTGTACAGCGTTGGTAGCCGCTCCTTTGCGGAGGTTATCTGCTACTATCCACATATTCACCGTTTTAGGCTGCGTTTCGTCCCTGCGGATACGGCCTACAAATACTTCGTCTTTGTCGTGCGCATCTTTAGGCATTGGGTACTGGGCTTTAGAAGGATCATCTACCACAATAACACCAGGTGTTTGTTCCAGCAGGCCACGCAGCTCTTTCACATCGTATTCATTTTCAAACTCGATGTTTACGGATTCACTATGACCGCCCATTACCGGAATACGTACAGTCGTTGCTGTTACCAGGATACTGTCGTCCCGCATAATTTTTTTGGTTTCATTTACCATCTTCATCTCTTCTTTCGTATAGCCGTTATCGAGAAATACGTCTATCTGCGGAATAACATTCAGATCGATAGGGTATGCATATGCCATTTCGCCACTGATACCTTGTCTTTCATTCATCAACTGGGTTACCGCTTTTACGCCGGTACCGGTTACTGACTGATAAGTAGATACCACTACCCTTTTAATTTTATATTTTTCGTGCAGTGGTTTCAGTACCAGCACCATCTGGATGGTAGAACAGTTAGGATTAGCAATGATTTTGTCGTCCTGGGTAATGGCATCGCCATTTACTTCCGGTACCACCAGTTTTTTGCCGGGGTCCATTCTCCAGGCGCTGGAGTTGTCGATAACAGTGATACCAGCTTCCGCAAATTTAGGCGCCCATTCCAGGGAAGTACCGCCACCAGCGGAGAAAATAGCCACATTAGGCTTCATCGATATTGCCGTTGCAGCATTCACCACCTTCCAGGTCTTACCCTTAAATGTTACTTCCTTACCTACGGACTTCTCAGAAGCCACTGGAATCAATTCAGTAACGGGAAAGTTTCTTTCCGTTAACACCTGTAACATTTTTGAGCCTACCAGTCCGGTCGCTCCTACTACGGCAACTTTCATTTTGTTTTACATTTTTAATTTTGGAAACCCAAAATTAATGTATCGCATGCGCTTTTCATAGCATTCAGTATTTTTTTTGCCGTTTAGATGGCGTTAACACTTTGCGAAAGCGAATAGGGTAAGTTTGGAGCCCAAAAACTACCCGATATGCGATGCCCCATTGTTTGTATGGGCCTGTTGTTACAGGCGTTCAGCGGTTTTACCCAATCGCCGGCCATTTATGACGTGGTTATCCACGAAATAATGGTTAAACCTGCCCCCACACTAGGGTTACCACCTTACGAATATATAGAACTAAAAAATATAAGTACGGCGCCTGTTCAGCTGAAAGACTGGCGCCTGGCAGTCAATAAGCGGGAGGTTATCCTGCCGGCTTGTTTGTTGCAGCCAGATAGCCTGCTATTGCTCTGTGCTACCGCAGCCGCGCCCAGCTACCCGGTTTCCAACGTCAGGGGAATAGACCGGTTCCCCGCCCTGGCAGATGACAGTGCGCTGGTGGTATTGTATGATGCACGGCGGCGGGTGATACATGCGGTAGATTACGATGCGCATTGGTATGGTACAGCATCTCCTCCCAAGGGAGGCATCAGCCTGGAAATGATCAATGATGCGCTTCCCTGCAGCGGTAAAATCAACTGGACGGCCAGTACAGCCGCAACAGGTGGAACGCCCGGCAGTCCCAATGAGGCGGCCGCACCACTGACGGATAACACCCGGCCGGATCTCAACTACGCAACTATAACAGATAGTTTGCATGTATTACTGGGATTCAGTAAAACGCTGGATAGCACGTTGGCCGCTGATCCCGCACATTATCATTTCAATAATGGCTTGGAGGTGGCCGCCTGTCGCGTACTCCCGCCTCTATTCAGGAATGTGGCATTGCAGCTCGCTGGGCCCTTATCTCCAGGGGAGATATATACGTTAACTACCACGGCACTGACAGACTGTATGGGAGAAAGCAGCGGGCTACATACCAGTCTCGCTATTGGCATACCACAACGTCCGGAAAAGCAGGGCGTAATCATTAATGAAGTATTATTCGATCCTGTTCCCGGAATCCCGGAATTTGTAGAATTATACAATGGTAGCCAGAAAGTGATAGAACTGGCCAGCCTGCGGCTTTGTAACAGGAAGGCAGATGGCAGCCTGGGGCCATGGAAGATACTCAGTAACACCGGGCGCCTGTTGATGCCCGGCCAGCCACTGGCACTCACCACTGATGTAACAGCGCTTTGTGGAGGATACCCACATGCGCAGCCGGAAAATATTCAAACCGTTGGGAGCTTGCCTTCTATGCCCGTTACGGAAGGAACCATTGTATTATTACGGGCAGATAGCACCCTGCTGGATGAACTGCATTATACGAGCCGCCTGCATTTTCCCCTGGCCCGGGAGCTGCAGGGCGTGTCGCTGGAGCGATTATCTTATGCCCGTCCAACAGAAGATGCGGGTAACTGGCACTCGGCGGCTACGGCGGCGGGTAATGCTACGCCGGGAGCGATTAACTCCCAGCGCTGGCCGGATGCAGGCGATTCACTGAATATTGTGCTGGCCCCAGGTGTTTTTTCTCCCAACCAGGATGGTATAGATGACTGGGTCCGGATTTCCTGGCAATTGCCCGGCCCTGGCTATGTTGGAAATATTGTTATTTATGATATACAAGGAAGACCCGTGAAATGGCTGGCCCGTAATTTTTTGTTGGGAAATAATGGATATTTGCAGTGGGACGGAAAAAACGAAAATGCAGTACTTTTACCTTCAGGGATTTACATATTTCTTATAGAAATATTTAATTTACCTGGACAGGTGAAACGATGTAAACGCACGGTGGTGATGGCACGAAAGTTGAATTGAGCGACACCCCTGTTAAAGGCTTTTTATTGCCTAAAAATAGCAGCGGTCAATCTATTATAATTATTTATATTTGCGCTTCCTAAAAATTTGAACATGCAGTACAGAGAAATTGTTGCAGTAACCGGGTTGGGCGGTTTGTTTCAGTTAGTAGCCAGTAAACAAGATGGCGCCATCGTAAGGTCACTGGAAGATAAAAGTACAAGGTTTGTATCTTCCCGCGTGCATAATTTTACTCCACTGGAAAGTATTGAAGTATTCACTACCGGCGAAAACGTAAACCTGGCTGAAGTATTTAAAGCCATGGATGAAAAAGCAGCGGCATTCCCGCTTGTAGCTGGTAAAGCAGACAACAATGCTATCAAAGCTTATTTCAAAAGCGTATTCCCTGAATTCGATGAAGACAGAGTGTATGTGAGTGATATGAAGAAGATGGTAAAATGGTTCGGTATCCTCAAAGCAAACGATCTGTTGAAATTTGAAGAGATCCTGGCCGATGGTGAAGGTGAAGTGGAAGCAGTGGCTGTAGAAGAAACCGCAGCTCCTCAGAAAAAAGCCAAAGCAGCTCCTGCTGTCGCTACTGAAGAAACAGCTGTAGAAGAAAAGCCTAAGAAGACACGCGCTAAAAAAGCCGCTGACACTGACACTGAAGAAGGCGCTGAAGAAAAAGCACCTAAGAAGACTAAAGCTAAGAAAGAAGAAGCGCCGGCAGCAGAAGGTGAAGAACCTAAAAAAGTTGCGAAGCCACGCAAGAAGAAAACAGAAGAATAGTAAGACACTGGTTATTTGCTGATACCCATCAACAGATAACAAATATTTCAGGCTTCTATTTACCGCCTTTGCTGACGGTGAATAGAAGCCTGAATCGTTTTAGTATTCGTTTTTTAACGATTCTTTAAATGCATTCGCCTAAAAAAGTGCTACATTTCTACATTCGAAAAAATTCAAAATATTTGATAGCATGGATAATTTAAGTGCAGATATAAAGAAATTACCCCGTCAGTTTCTCCCCGAAACTTTCCAGGTAACTACCTGGGATGCGCTACAGCCCTATTTTGAGGCCCTGAAACAAAGACCTGTTAATAGTGTAGCCGACCTGGAGAAATGGCTGAAAGACCTGAGTGAGCTGGAAGCCGTTACCAGCGAAGATGCCTGTTGGCGGCAGATCCGCATGACCTGCGATACTACCAGCAAAGAACTGGAAGAAGCATTTGCCTACTTCTGCATGGAAATCCAACCCAAGCTGCAGCCCTACGCCGATGTGCTGAATAAGAAATTGCTAGAAAGCCCTTTCCTGAAGGAACTGGACCAGGAATTATATAAAACCTATCTCCGGAACGTACAAAAACAGGTGGAACTATTCCGGGAAGCGAATATTCCTATTCAGGCAGAACTTACCGTAATGGCGCAGCAATATGGCGTTATTGCAGGGAAAATGGCCATCCACGTAAAAGACCAGGAGTACACACTGCAACAAGCGGCCAAATTCCTGGAAAGTGGTGACCGTTCCCTGAGAGAAGAAGTATTCACGAAAACGGCCGCGCGCCGCTTGCAAGACCGGGAGCAGCTGGATGAACTCTTCTCTTCACTGGTACAGAAACGCGACCAGGTAGCTAAGAACGCGGGATTTGCCAACTACCGCGACTATAAATTTGTAGAACTGGGTCGCTTCGACTATACAAAAGAAGATGTATTCCAGTTTCATAATGCCATTAAAGCCCACATTGTTCCGCTGGTACAGCAAACCCTGGAAAGGCAGAAAGCTAAACTACAGTTGGATACCCTGAAACCATGGGATACAGAAGCTGAGCCGGCTGGAATAAAACCGCTGGAACCCTTCCACACTGGAGAAGAACTGATCAACAAAGCCATCGCTACTTTTGATGAGCTGGGTCCCTTCTTTGGAAACTGTCTGCGGGTAATGAAACAAATGGGGCGCCTCGACCTCGAAAGCCGCAAAGGCAAAGCGCCAGGTGGGTATAACTGCCCGCTGGCAGAAACGGGCGTTCCCTTTATCTTCATGAATGCCGCTGGCCAAATGAAAGACCTGACCACCATGGTACATGAAGGAGGTCATGCTGTACACTCCTTCCTGAGCCATCACCTGGCATTGAGTGCATTTAAAGAATACCCGATGGAAATTGCGGAAGTAGCCAGCATGAGCATGGAGCTGATCACCATGGACCACTGGGATATTTTCTTTGATGACGCGGAACAGCTGCGCCGCGCACGTTTGCAACAACTGGAAAGAGCGATTACCATATTCCCCTGGATTGCTACCATCGACAAATTCCAGCACTGGATATATGAGCATCCGCAACATACGGCAGCAGAACGTACCACCAAATGGCAGGAAATCCTGGAAGAGTTTTCTCCTGCCGTGGTAGACTGGACCGGACAGGAAGCCTACCGCGAAATTACCTGGCAGAAGCAATTACACCTGTTTGAGGTTCCTTTCTACTACATTGAATACGGTATTGCGCAATTGGGCGCTATCGCCATGTGGAAGCAATACAAGGAGAATAAAACCCAGGCCCTGGATAATTACGTACAGGCGTTAAGTTTAGGTAACACCAAAACATTGCCGGAGTTATACAAGGCAGCAGGCGTTAAGTTCGATTTCTCACCGGCTTATGTAAAGGAGCTGGCCGATTTTATACAGGCAGAGATAGAGAAACTGTAATAAGTTAGCTAAATTGACGAGGGTGTACCGGAAGCTCCGGTACACCCTCTTTTTTACCAGGACAATTGCCCTGCTAATAATTTGATCAGTCGTTTATTTGCATGATTTGCATACTCCGCTTACCACTACTTCTACCGTATGCGCCGCATACCCTTTGGGAAGGTGTATCTGTGGCACATCGGTTTCATCCAGGCAAATGGTATTGCCACACTCCTCACATTTGAAGTGGATATGATGATCGTGATGATCATGTTCGGAACACTCCGATTTGCATAATGCATAACGCACGGAAGTGTCTGTAGTAGGTATTTTATGAATGATGCCTTTATCAAGAAATGTTTGCAGCGTGCGATAGATGGTAACGCGGTCAAATGTTTTACCGGTCAGCTTCTCAAAATCAGCATGCTCCAGGGCGCCGCTGCTTTTCATAAACAGCTCCAATATCTTAGTCCTGGTTTCTGTAACACTCAACTTGCTTTCCCGCAAGAGACTACCGATTCGTTCTGTTATTTGTTGTTTAGTGCCCATGATGAAAAAACTTTATTCTTCCATTAATCGGTCTATATCTGCCATCAGCTTATCCACATCCTGTTTTTTAGTACCCTCGTACAAGCCACGAATACGACCTTGTTTGTCTACCAGGGCAAACCATTGGGTATGTACAAAATCTTCTTCGCCGGTATAAGTACCGTCATCTACCAGGTAGGCCTGACGGGCCATGCGGTATAGCTGCTTCTTGTCGCCGGTAAGGAACCACCAGTTTTTGCTGTCGGCCTTATGCTTGTCAGCATATGCCTTTAAAACAGGAACACTGTCATGATCCGGATCAACGGTATGTGAAAGGATCAGGAAGTCGGGCTTGTCCTTGTATTTAGCATAAACCTGGTCCATGTTGGCATTCATCTTCGGACAGATACCGGTACAGGTAGTGAAAAAGAATTCAGCTACGTAGATTTTACCTTCTACGTCTGCCTTGGCCTTCGTTTTACCATCCTGGTCTGTAAATGAAAATCCCTGTACAGTATGCCCCGGCGCGCCCAATACCGGCAGCTTTTCTTTACCAAAGAAGGTTCCGGTTTCACCCTTGATAACATATCCGGCGTAGCCCAGGAAACCCGCGCTCAGTACTATAAAAAACGAAATGAGTATAATTGCTTTCTTCGACATAGGTATGATTCCCCTGTTTAATTCGATATACAAAGGTAGTACATAGTTAACAGATGCCCAGCGACAGACGTTGTCTTGATATTTTTTAACACGATTGCAACATTTTACAATTAAGAAATAAAATTATTTGATGGACCTGGCAATTTTCATTTGCAACATTGTTGCAAATTTATGTAGTTTTGTTGAGCAATAAAAAGAGAGGGGTATGGACGATAACACGCTAAAGCGGATGAACCTGGACACTTTAGGGATTGGAGCTTCATTGATCTGCGCAGTACATTGTGCTTTATTCCCTTTACTGGTAACCATGTTGCCCTTGTTGGGAGCCGATTTTATGGAGAATGAAACACTGGAATACGGGCTGATGTCATTTTCCTTCCTTGTTGGTTGCATATCGCTGGGCCGGGGATATTTCCGGCATCACCGCCGCCTCACGCCGCTCCTGGTATTTGTAACGGGTTTCCTGTTACTGCTGGCAGGACATTTTTATTTTTCAGGTACCTACACGGCTTTTGCAATTATCCTGGTGGGTGCCGCAGGAGTCATGGCGGCGCACCTCCTGAATATCCGTGGTTGCAAACAATGTACGATTCATAAACATCATTGATAAAATAGATTAATAAGCAGGGATCACGTTACCGGCAACGGGGGTGGTTGATAAAGCCATGCCGGTAATGCCCCTGTATGCCATGCCAATAGCAACCTAATCATCTTATATATGGAAAAATTGCCTGTTACGGTGCTGAGTGGCTTCCTCGGCGCAGGGAAAACTACGCTCCTGAATCACGTATTGCATAACCGCGAAAATATTCGTGTAGCCGTTATCGTGAATGATATGAGCGAAGTAAATATCGATGCGCAATTGGTACGGAACGAAAACAGCCTGCATAAAACGGAAGAGCGGCTGGTGGAAATGAGTAATGGCTGCATTTGCTGCACCTTGCGCGATGATTTACTGAAAGAAGTAGCCGCATTGGCAGCAGAAAAACGATTCGATTACCTGTTGATAGAATCTACCGGCATTTCCGAACCTATCCCGGTAGCCCAAACTTTTTGCTACCAGGATGAAGCCAACGGTATAGACCTGTCGGGCGTGAGCCGCCTTGATACCATGGTGACTGTGGTAGATGCTTTCAATTTTATGCGGGACTACAGCAGTATCGCGCAACTGCACGAACAAGGATTGACAGACGATCCGGCCGACCAGCGCACCATTGTAAACCTGCTCACCGACCAGGTTGAATTTGCGAATGTGATTGTATTGAATAAATGTGACCTGGTTAGCCCGGAAAAGCTGGGTAATCTCCGGGCAGTGCTTCGTAAACTCAATGCTCAGGCGCGGATAATAGAAGCGGTAAATGGTGACGTACCGCTAAAAGAAATACTGAATACGCATCTCTTCGACTTCGACAGTACAGCGCAGAGCGCGGGCTGGCAGGCAGAGCTGGAAAATGAGCATACTCCGGAAACCATCGAGTACGGTATTGCTTCTTTTGTATACCGTAGCCGCAAGCCCTTTCACCCGGAACGCTTCTGGCACTATATCAATGAACAGTGGCCGGGCAATATTATACGTAGCAAAGGCCTCTTTTGGCTGGCTTCCCGGCCGGAGATCGCTGTCAACTGGAGCCAGGCCGGCGGTTCGCTGCGCGCGGAAAAGGCGGGTTACTGGTGGTGCGCTATTCCCCGCCAGCAGTGGCAGCTGGATACTGCAACCTATGAGCTGGTAACCAGCCGCTGGGATGATCGTTTTGCAGATCGCTATAATGAACTGGTAATCATTGGGCAGGAACTCGATGCTGCAGCCATTACAGCTGCCCTGGATGATTGCCTGTGTACAGAACTGGAAATTAAAAGCTTCCAGCAAAAGGCCGTCTTTAAGGATCCTTTCCCAATGATTTAGATTAGTCTAAAAAATAATTAAGACAAGTATAAAAATAGAATATAGTTTTGTTGAAAATTAAAATTAGAAGTGTAACCAGTGTTACTATCCTGGAAGTCCTACACGGTTACCATTTACCTACATTTCTTACTAACATGAAACAAATAGCTACATTACTATTTTTACTCTTACTGACTTCCCTGACATACGGCCAGCATGGCGCCATTAAAGGAACCGTTGTTAATAAAAGCGGTCAGCCACTGCAGTTTGCTAACATCGCAATACGTCAGCTACATACCGGCGCTATTTCCGATCAACGTGGTGGATTTAGCATCAGGCAATTACAGCCAGGCACTTACGATATTGTTATTTCAATGATAGGATTCCAGACTATAAAAATAAAGCGGACCATCGTTGCTGAACAGCTGTGTACATTGAATATCCAGCTTGAAGAAGACCTGTCTAAACTAAATGAAGTAATAGTGACTGGCGTTTCCCGTGCAACCGCTGTACGGAAAAATCCTATACCCATTGCCGTTATCAGCAAGCGGGAAATGAATATGAATGTAAACAACAACCTTATCGACGCTATTGTGAAAGGCATCCCAGGCGTGAGCGCAGTTACTACCGGACCTAATATTTCGAAGCCCTTCATCCGGGGGCTGGGATATAACCGGGTACTTACCTTATATGACGGCGTGCGGCAGGAAGGTCAGCAATGGGGCGATGAGCATGGAATAGAAATAGACCAGTACGGCGTTTCCAGGGCGGAAGTAGTGAAAGGTCCTGCCAGCCTTACTTATGGCTCCGATGCCCTGGCCGGCGTTATTAATATGATCCCGGATATACCATCTTTAACGCCCGGTAAATTGCAGGGTAGTTTCCTGACCGATTACCATAGTAATAACGGCATGTTGGGATCTTCCCTTGGATTGGCCTACGGCCAGAACGACTGGAAATATGTATTCCGCGCTACTGCCAAAACTGCGCATAACTACCGGAATAAGGTAGATGGGTGGGTGTATGGTACTGCTTTCCGCGAGTATAATCTATCAGCGCTGGCAAGGACAGATAAATCATGGGGAAGCACGCAAATTGGCGCAACGTTATATGACAATACCCAGGAGATACCGGATGGCAGCAGGGATTCTATCACCCGTAAGTTTACAAAGCAGGTGAAGGAAGAGGATGATATTAAAGACAGGCCACTGGTGCCGGAAAATGAACTACACTCCTATTCCATCCATCCATTGCACCAGCATATACAACATTACCGGGTGTATAACCGTACCAAATGGAACCTGGGCGGTGGAGATATCAATGCCATGATAGGGTTACAACAAAGTATCCGCAGGGAGTATAACCATCCGGAAATGCCATCGCAGCCTGGATTGTATGTAGTGCTCAATACGCTCAATTACGATATACGTTATAATTTGCCGGCTATGGATGGATGGGAAACTACCGTGGGAGTAAATGGCATGTATCAGTCAAATGCCAGTAAAAATGGTACCGACTTCCCGATTCCTGATTATCGCCTGTTTGACATAGGAGGATTTATGTTTGCAAAGAAAACGATTGGGAAGATAGATATATCAGGGGGACTCCGGTACGACAATCGTACGATTCGATGGAATAATTTCTATGTAGGACCCAATAAGCAAAACGGTTTTGAGCAGCACGTGCGGGGAACGGATACGGCGGAAGCCCGCTTACAGTTCCCTGCCTTTCGCCACAGCTATACAGGTATCTCTGGTAGTTTGGGAGCTACCTGGAATATCAGCGAACGGGTGTTGTTCAAAGCCAATATTGCCAGGGGATATCGTGCACCCAATATCACAGAAATTGGCTCCAATGGCCTGGATCCGGGGGCGCATATTGTATACCTGGGTAACCGCGGCTTTAAACCGGAGTTTAGTTTACAGGAAGATATTGGTATACAGGCCTGGTTGCCAGATGCAGATATCAGCATAGAATTGTTTAATAACGATATTGATAACTATATCTACCAGGCAAGGCTATACGATAATAATGGTAACCCGGTAGTAATTGTTCCCGGCAATGCAACGTATCGCTACCAACAGTCGGCCGCGAGGTTGTATGGCGCAGAGCTGGCAGTGAATTTACATCCACGTCGCATTGCCTGGCTGGCGGTGAATAACAGCCTGGCTTATATACAAGGGCGGAATAAAAACCAGGAATTGATCCGCCTGCACGGAGAGGAAGCCCGGTACCTTCCGTTTATCCCCCCTACGCATATACGAAGTGAGTGGAGAGCTACGGCACAGCGGAACTATGGTCCGTTTTCCAAAGCGTATATCCGGGCAGAAGCAGATATCATCGCCGATCAGCCTCATTTTTATGGCGTAGACAATACGGAAACATTTACAGCGGGATACACCCTTTTTAACGTGGGGGCCGGTAGCGGTATTATTAACAAGAAAGGGAAAACGGTTTGCGAAGTGTTCCTGCAGCTGGATAATGTAGCCAATGTGGCTTACCAGGCTAATACCAACCGGTTAAAGTATTTCGAATATTATACCGCCTCCCCTAACGGGCGTTTAGGTATATATAATATGGGGAGAAATTTCAGCGCTAAAGTAATTGTACCTTTTTAGGTGCGGTTACCACAACTTGAGTCCCATTTTTATCCCTACCTGTAGGCTGGGGAGTATACTCACCAGTTTGCCGTTATTCAGGGATACGTTATTGTTGGCATCGAAATGATAAGTGTTGTAATTGTAGATTTTACTGCGGATGCCGATGCCAATGAAGGGGTCGAGGAGAAAGCGGTCTTTTTTAAACTGGCGGCCTATCAGCAGCTGTAGCCCAACAACAGATTTGTCGCCGGAGTCGGTATAGGTAACATTGCTGACGGTATTGTCCTGGTTGGGATAGAATACTTTTTTGTAGAACAAGATAGGTTCGAAATAGGTGCCGGCTGCTCTAACCGGCGCCATGTCCATATCCGGAGATACCAGGTACCAGCGCATGCCTATCCTGAAGCCAAGTCCGCGTCCATCTACAAATTGTTCGGTACTGATGTCCGGCTTTTTCTGGCCGAAGTCTACTTTTTTGGCGAGCACATAGTCAGGGTAGTCTGTATAGATACCGCTTATTCCTACCTCCAGGCTGAATTTGTCAGACAGTTCCTGTTCCAGGTATATATCTAACTCATTAATTAATGTAGTAGGATTCACTTTCAGGTAGGCGTTTTTACCCACCTTTGTTTTCGTTTCCTGTGCATAGGATGCGAAAAATAGTGAGCAGGACAACCATAGTAATAGCAGTGTCTTTTTCATACAGTTGTAAGGGTTAGACTGGCTTAAGTACCTTGATCCTGGCGGTATGCCGTAGTTTATAAACCGGTCAATAATCGTTCCACAATTACCGGAAACCATTGATGCTCGAGGGCTTGTACCTTGCGGGCTACGGTATCAGGAGTATCTTCCGGCGTAACCACACAGCGCTCCTGCAGGATCGTTTCCCCATCGTCATATTTCTCATTGACGTAGTGAATGGTGATACCACTTTCCTTTTCACCGGCCAATACTACCGCTTCATGCACAAAATGTCCATACATACCTTTGCCGCCGAATTTAGGTAACAGCGCCGGGTGTATATTAATGATGCGGTTAGGAAATGCCTGCACCAGGTTGGCGGGAATTTTCCATAAAAAGCCGGCCAATACCACCAGGTCGATCTGTTGCTCCTTTAATAGCCGTATATATTTATCAGAATGGAAAAAGGCTTCTTTTTCTATGAGCACGCTGGGGATACCTTCCCGTTCAGCGATTTGTAATACACCTGCTCCTGGTTTGTTGCACACAATCAGGGATACCCTGCCTTTATCTGAGTTCCTGAGATGATCGATGATTTTCTGCGCGTTGCTACCTGCACCCGAAGCGAATATGGCAATATTTTTCAATTGATTCCTTTTAGGGGGGCAAAATTACATAATTGTGCCTGATATCTTTATATCATGGTGTCAGGAAATAAAGATATCAGGGGCTTTCATTTTATTTCAGGAATTCCCCGCAACCCTGGTAGGTTTTTTCCTTTACCTGAACCTGTACGGTGTTGGGCCGCATAATCCCGCTCATGTCGTCGGAGCATACAGTATTCCGGATGCTGATGGTAATCTGGGGAGTGGTATATACTTTTAAGGTGTCGGAATTAGGGTGTGGAGGGGGTAAAGTTGCCTGGAGGCTGTCGCCCTTCATGGTATGAAAATAGATTTTCCGGTTGTCGATATCCAGGTCCCAGCCGGGTTCATTGCCATTGGCGGTAAACCGGACACCTGATTTCAGCTTGGCGGCGAGGAGGGCGCGCCTGTCGCCTCCTTCCACGGGTTTCAATACGTAATTGCTGGCCAGTACCCCTTCAATGCGTTTTCCTTTGGTATCGAGCAGTAACAATTTCCCTTCAGTCGCGAGGAAGGAGCTGCTATCCGTTTTTTTATGGATCATCACGGTGGAATCGGAGGTTTGCTGCCAGGTACCTGTTTCTACGGTGGCTACTTCCTGGCCCCTACCCTGGTAGGCAACGAGTTCGCTGAAAGTATGGTCATCATACAGGCTTATCTGGTAGTCCATGCCGGGGCAGTCGGCACAGGGCAGTGTACCCTGGTAGGTGCCGGCCATATGGGGGGCAGGTGTATTTTTTGGAGGATTCTGAGCCTGGTGGTCAGCCGTATTGTTGTTACAGGCCGCCAGGACGGCAAACAGAACAGGTAATAAAAAATGTTGTTTCATGGAGTAGTTTTTTAATTGAGGCATGAACATTATGGTCTATCGGCAGGTTATTAGGTAAAATTAATGACTCTCGGAGAAATTAACCAGGTAGCGGGATAATATATTATATTGTATATTATATTGTGTAAGTTCGGGAGGATATAGGGGGCCACTATTTTGTTTCCATCTACATATATTATAACTATATCCCCGCAAACCTTGCTCCCTATTATGATGTAGACGAGCCTCTACAGGGGAATCGAACTTTCAATCAAAATAATAAGTTTTGAAAGATATATTCGGCAATACGTTAAAATAGGCCAGCATAAAGACTTACAGCGCAATTGCCACTGAAAAAATGAGCCCAAAACGAGCAGCTATAAGACAATAAATTTTTTTAATTGTTGGTAAATTGTCAACATTCTGTCTTATTTTTGCTGGCACTTTTAAGAAACTTTAGGTCAAATCTAAACTATATAGGCTGTGTATCGTCGTGTTTCCATTCTTTTGCGCAAGCATTTTGTGAGTGTGCTTATTCTATGCGCTAGTATAGTAATTCCTTTTTCTTCAGTTAAGGCTGCAGATCCAGCAAAGGGTAAAGCAACATTCCAGACAAATTGCGCCTCATGCCACAATGTCCACAAACAGTTGACAGGTCCTGCGTTAGCAGGTGTAGAAGATCGCTGGCCCGATAAGAAATTATTGCACCAGTGGATCCATAACTCTGCTTCTGTATTGGCTTCCGGGGACAAGTATGCCAATGACCTCTTTACCAAGTTTAACAAGACTGCGATGACCGCGTTTCCTCAGTTATCTAATGAGGACATCGACGACATCCTGGCTTATATCCAGGTAGAAGAGAAAAAAGGTCCTGCTACTGCTGGTCCAAAACCAGGAGAGCAGCCCGAAGGCGCCGCTGAAAAAGGCAATGATAACAGCTTACTGTTCGGTATCATTACCCTGATCCTTGCTGTAGTAGCGCTGATCCTCATGCAAATCAACAGCAACCTGAATAAGCTGGCTGGCGATAAAGAGGGCGTACCTACTCCGGATCCTGTTCCTTTCTACAAAAACAAAGCTTACCTGGCACTGATCATCCTCGTGCTCTTCATGGTAGGTGGTTACTTCACTATCAATGGCGCAATCGGCCTGGGTCGTCAGAAAGACTATATGCCTGAGCAACCCATCTTCTACAGCCACAAAGTACACGCAGGTATCAACCAGATCAACTGTCTGTATTGCCACGCTGGTGCTGAGAAGAGTAAACATGCCATGATTCCTTCCGAGAATATCTGTATGAACTGCCACAAGGCTATTAAAGAGTACTCCGGTACTTATGAGCTGGTAAATGCAGAAGGTAAGAAGATCGATGGTACTGCCGAAATCGCAAAATTATACGACTACGTAGGCTGGGATCCTAATGCTGGTAAATATACCAAGCCAGGAAGACCAATCGAATGGACAAAAATCCACAACCTGCCCGACCACGTTTACTTTAACCACTCTCAACACGTAGTAGCTGGTCAGCAACAATGTCAAACCTGCCACGGTGCTATCACTGAAATGGACGAAGTTCACCAGTTCGCCGACCTCTCTATGGGATGGTGTATCAACTGTCACCGTACTACTAAAGTGCAGTTTGCTGACAACAACTATTACAGCATCTTCGAAAAGCTTCATCAGGATATTAAAGATAAGAAGATCGATAGCGTAACTGTTGAAATGGTAGGTGGTACTGAATGTCAAAAATGTCACTACTAGGTTGGATTTAGAGAGATTTTCTCTTAATCAGAAGATATCAAAATTTATAAACGTAACTCGTTAATATAACATGGAGCAAAAAAAGTATTGGAAAGGCTTGGAGGAGTTGCACAATACCGATGCGCATCAGGAAATTGTGAAGAACGAATTCAGTGAAGAACTACCGTTCGAGAGTGAAGGCCTGTTGAATGCTACTACCCCCCGCAGGGATTTTCTGAAATATCTGGGGTTCACCACCGCTGCTGCAGCCATCGCTGCCAGCTGTGAAACACCAGTAAAGAAAGCTATTCCGTATGTAAATAAACCGGAAGAAATCACCCCGGGAGTAGCCAATTATTATGCTTCTTCTTATGCTATTGATGGTGAATATGTACCAGTAGTGGTGAAAACCCGCGAAGGTCGTCCTATCAAATTGGAAGGAAATACTTTATCTTCTATCACCCAGGGTTCTACTTCCGCTAAAGTACAGGGTGCTGTACTGAGCCTGTATGATACTGCCCGTCTCCGCTTCCCGTCTATCGCAGGTTCGGAAACTACCTGGGCAGAACTGGATAAACAAGTAGGTGCAGCACTGGCCGGTTTAGGCGGTGCTCCTGTTGTTTTATTAAGTAGCACTGTTCTCAGCCCTACTACTAAAAAAGTAATAGGCGAGTTCCTGGCTAAATATCCTAACTCCCGCCACGTAGTATACGACGCTGTTTCTTATGCAGGTATGCTGCAAGCCAACGAATCTTCCTACGGTAAAAGAGTGATACCTTCCTACCACTTTGAAAATGCAAAGGTAGTAGTAGGTCTGGGCGCTGATTTCCTCGGAACCTGGCTGAACCCGGTTGAATACGCCCGCCAATTTGCACAAACCCGTAAGATCAATGCACAGAAACCGGAAATGTCTAAACTCTTCCAGTTTGAAAGCACAATGAGCCTTACCGGTGCAAACGCGGATGAAAGATATACACACAGACCTTCTGAAACCGGTGCTATTGCACTGGCACTGCTGGCGGCTGTAGGTGGTAGCGTTACCGCTCCTGCCATTGCCGACAAACGTGTTGCAGACGGTATCCAGAAAGCGGCTAAAGCGCTGAAGGAAAATAACGGAAAAGCCCTGGTAGTAAGTGGTTCTAACGATGTGAATGTACAGATCATCGTAAATGCTATTAACAATGCCATCGGTGCTAACGGTACTACCATCGATTTCGCTTCTCCATCCAACTACCGTCAGGGTAGCGATGCGGATATGGCGAAACTGGTAAGCGATATGAACGCAGGCAGCATCGGTGCTGTACTGGTTTATGGCGTTAACCCGGCTTACGACTACTTCGATGCCAAACAATTTGCAGCAGGTCTGGGTAAAGTGAAACTGGCAGTTTCTTTCAACGAAAGAGCTGATGAAACAACTGAGCTGTGTAAATATGTAGCACCTGATCATCACTTCCTGGAAGCATGGAACGATGCAGAAGGTAGAACCGGATACTATAGCTTCGGACAGCCTACCATCCTGCCGCTGTTTAAAACACGCGCTATCCAGGATAGCCTCCTGACCTGGACTGGTAATACCACTCCATGGGCAGATTACCTGAAAAATGAATGGGTAGCCAAACTGGGTGGCCAGGAAGGTTGGGACAAAGTACTGCAGGACGGTATTGTTGAACCAGCTACTGCTCCGGCTTTAGGTGGTGCCTCTTTCTCCGGCGATGTTGCCGGCGCCGCTGCTAAAATCAACAGCGCTAAGAAAGGTGGTAAATTAGAATTAGTACTCTACGAAAAAGTAGCTATCGGTAGCGGTAAACTCGCTAACAACCCATGGTTACAGGAAATGCCGGATCCAATTACCCGCGCAACCTGGGGTAACTACGCTTGTATCTCCAACAAGCTGGCTAAAACTTTCTCTACACAGTTAGGTGATGATTACGAAATCAACGCCGAAAAGAAAGTACTGAAAATAAAATCCAACGGTAAAGAAATCGAACTGCCATTACTGATTGTTCCGGGTATACATCCTGATGTAATCGCTATCGCAGTAGGTTATGGCCGTAGTGAAAAAACAGGTAGAGCTGCCGGCGGTGTAGGTGTAAATGCTTATCCGTTTGTAAGCTTTAATGGTCAGACTTTCGACTATTTCACTACAGACGCTTCCGCAGATGCTACTGGCGCAAAAGAAATTGTTGCTTCAACACAAACACATAATAGCTACGAAGGCCGTCCTATCGTTAAAGAAACTACCCTGGAAGAGTTCATCAAGAACCCTAAGGAAGTAAACGAGGACAGACTGGAACTGAAGAAATTCGGTCCTGACTTCCGTAAGGATGGTACCCTGTATCCTAACTATAGCTACCCTGGTATCAAATGGGGTATGTCTATCGACCTGAACACCTGCTTTGGTTGTGGTGCTTGTACCATTGCCTGCCAGGCGGAAAACAACGTATCTGTTGTAGGTCGGGAGGAAGTAGCGAAGGGGCATGAAATGCACTGGATCCGTATCGACCGTTACTTCAGCGGAGACGACGAAAATCCGGAAGTAGTGTTCCAGCCAATGCTCTGCCAGCACTGCGATAACGCTCCTTGCGAAAACGTTTGCCCGGTAGGTGCTACCAACCACAGCTCCGAAGGTATTAACCAGATGGCTTATAACCGTTGTATCGGTACCCGTTACTGCGCCAACAACTGTCCTTATAAAGTACGTCGCCTCAACTGGAGAGACTGGAACGGTGCTGATAGCTTCGAAAACAACTTGTACGATGTTGCGGATATGAACGATAACCTCACCCGCATGGTACTGAACCCGGATGTAGTGGTTCGTAGCCGTGGTGTGATGGAAAAATGTTCTTTCTGCGTACAACGTCTGCAGGAAGCTAAGCTGGATGCGAAGAAAGCTGGTCACCCATTGAAAGATGGAGCTGCTAAAACTGCTTGCCAACAGGCTTGCGGCGCTGATGCGATCGTATTTGGTAACATCAACGACAAGAATAGCGAAATCTATAAGATCCGCAACGAACAGCAGGTAGACAGAATGTACTATGTGTTGGAAGAAACACACGTACTGCCTTCTATCAGCTACCTGGCTAAGATCAGAAACAAGGATGCCGCTCCTAAAGCAGAAAAAGAAACTGCACATAAGGAAGAAGCGCATCACGCGTAAGAGATCTTAACCGGTTATCGTTAAGAGATAAAGACAGAAAGAAGTTACAGAATCTGAGATCATAACAAAAGACAAGGCTAGTAGCTAGAAGCTAGCAGCTAAAAGCTTATAGAATATGCATTTAAAATACGAATCCACACTGAGAGAACCTTTGGTAGACGGGGTTAAGGATTATCACCAGGTAACGGAAGATATCATTAGTCCCATTGAAGGGAAGCCTGGAACACTGTGGTATGTAGGCTTTTTCATCTCCCTGGCACTGTTGGGCTTTGGCGCCTTCTCCGTGTTTTGGCAGATTTATTTCGGTGTCGGAGTATGGAACCTGAATAAAACCATTGGTTGGGGTTGGGATATCACCAATTTCGTATGGTGGGTAGGTATTGGTCATGCCGGTACCCTGATTTCCGCCATCCTCCTCCTGTTCCGCCAGGGTTGGCGTACAGGGGTAAACCGTGCGGCAGAAGCGATGACCATCTTCGCGGTAATGTGCGCCGGCCAGTTCCCGATTATTCACATGGGTCGTGTATGGATGGCGTTCTTCATCCTGCCTTACCCTAACACCCGCGGTCCGGTATGGGTTAACTTTAACTCTCCGCTCCTCTGGGACGTATTTGCGATCTCTACTTACTTTACCGTGTCCCTGTTGTTCTGGTATTCTGGCCTGTTGCCAGATTTCGCCAGCGTACGTGACAGAGCTAAAACCAAACTGCGTAAGCTGTTATATGGTATAGCTGCTTTCGGTTGGACCGGTTCTACCAAACACTGGCAACGTCACGAGGCACTGTCTCTCGTACTGGCAGGTTTGGCTACTCCACTGGTACTGTCTGTACACACGATCGTATCTTTTGACTTTGCTACCTCTGTAATTCCAGGTTGGCATACTACCATCTTCCCTCCCTACTTCGTAGCGGGTGCGATCTTCTCCGGATTTGCGATGGTACAAACACTGCTGATCATTACACGTAAAATATTAAAACTGGAAGAATACATTACCCTGGGTCACATGGAAGCCATGAACAAGGTAATTGTACTGACAGGTTCTGTAGTAGGTTGCGCTTACCTGACTGAGTTATTCATGGCATGGTATGGTGCTAACCCTTATGAATTTGCCACTTTCTTCAAATACCGTGCTGCCGGTCCGCTGGGTTGGTCTTACTGGATCATGATGACCTGTAACGTAATCACTCCCCAGGTATTCTGGTTCCGTAAAATGAGAAGAAGCGTAGCGGTGACTTTCGTAATGTCTATCATCGTAAACATCGGTATGTGGTTTGAGCGTTTCGTAATCATCTGTACTTCCCTGTATCGCGATTACCTGCCATCCAGCTGGTCTTATTATCGTCCATCCTGGCCTGAAGTAGGTTTCTACATGGGTACATTTGGACTGTTCTTTACCTGCTATTTCCTGTTCGCTAAATACTTCCCTGTAATTGCCTTAGCGGAAATCAAGTCTATCCTGAAGACTTCCGGTGAGAATTTCAAGGAGAAAATGGTGGTATACGAAGAAGAAAGTGCAGAGAAATTTGCACATGACGTAGCTCACGCACACTAATTAGACGAATCAAGAGATTTATTAACTGGAATTTGAATTTTTAAATATATGGCTGTTAAAAAATTTGTTGTAGGCTTGTTTGACGATGAGGCAGTGTTGTTCCCGGCAGTGAAGAAAGTACGTACTGCTGGTTACAAATTGCACGATGTATACACTCCTTTTCCTGTTCACGGCCTCGATCATGCAATGGGTTTAAGAGAAACCAGCCTGCACACAG
The DNA here is from genome assembly GCF_012641265.1 of Chitinophaga eiseniae. Lineage (GTDB taxonomy): Bacteria > Bacteroidota > Bacteroidia > Chitinophagales > Chitinophagaceae > Chitinophaga > Chitinophaga eiseniae_A. The sequence continues at coordinate 862,736 of NZ_JABAHZ010000002.1, forward strand.
CCGGTTTCATATACGGTATCACCGGTACTACTACAGCATTATCCTTCATGAGTTGGATATTCAATGTAGATTGGCCGCTGAATATTGGTGGTAAGCCGCACTTTCCATTACCAGCATTCATTCCTATTACTTTCGAGCTGACAGTATTATTTGCTGCGGTTGGAATGGTATACACTTTCTGCTACCTCTGCCAGCTGATGCCGTTTGTAAAGAAGCACATCTTCCATCCCAGACAAACAGATGATAAATTTGTAATGGTGATAGAAGTAACCGAAAAAACCAATGCAGAAGAAGTGAAAAGCTTCCTCGCTGCTGCTGGCGCTCAGGATATCAATGAGCAGAAAGCTGAAGCTGGTTGGTGGTTCGGAAGATGGGATAAGGACGATGAGCCTTATCTGCGTAAGATTCAGACCACAAACGCTTAATTATAATTAACAGCTAAAACATACAGTTGCAACATTAGGATTTGAGCAAGCAAGAACTAATGAAAGCTAGATAAATAATTTCTGATGAAAAGGACTTCCAACATATTGATTGTAGCCGCATTGGCAACTGGAGCTTTCCTGGCAGCCTGTAATAAAGGGGAGCATAACAGAAAGCCCGGCAGGATTTATATGCCAGACATGTATGAATCCCGTGCGTACGAATTTTATAGTGCTCGTTTGTCAGGCCTGAAGCCAGTGGAAGGAACAGTAAAAAGAGGTGAACTTTTGCCATACCATCTGAAAGAATCAGATACGGCACTGGCTAATCTGGTAAAAAATCCATTAACTATTACGCCAACTGATCTGAAAGAAGGCGAACGTTTATTTAATATCTATTGTGGTATCTGCCATGGTACTGCTTTAGATGGTAATGGTCCTCTCTATAAAGATGGTACCGGACCTTTTTCTGCAGCTCCTGCCAACCTGATAGCTGGTGCAAAATCCGGTTATACAGAAGGTCGCCTGTTCCATGTAATGACCTATGGTTATAACATGATGGGTAGCTACGCCAGCCAGCTCGACAGGGAACAACGTTGGAAAGTGGCTGCTTATATCAGAAGTAAACAGCCAGGCGCTGCTGCTCCGGCTGCCGCTCCTGCTAAAGACAGCGCTGCTGCAGTAGTAGCATCCAAATAATGAGTTAAAACTGAATTTCAATCAAGTATTTTAATATACAGTAATGAAAGACCAATTTGTAGTACCGGCAAGATTAAAAAAAACCAGCTTCGTGTTAATGGGCGTGGGCTTGCTGACGTTATTGATCGGATTAGTTGCGTTTAGAGGCGAACACTCGACACGGTTTTGGGCCGGTCTGTTGCAAAACAGCAGCTTCTTTTTGCTGATTACATTGGCAAGCACCTTCTTTATCGCTGCTACCACCCTCGCACACGGTGGCTGGCAAATCGCGTTCCGCCGCGTTCCTGAAGCGATCTCAATGGCTGTGCCTGTTCTGGCTGCCATCTTATTTGTAGTAGTAATGATCCTCGTGTTTGGCGGAAGAGATGATATCTATCACTGGGTTAATCCTCACCACGTTGCAGAAGATAAAATCCTCACCTGGAAATCTGCTTTCCTGAACAAAGGATTCTTTACCATCGCTACCATCATCACACTGGGCCTCTGGGTATTTTTTACCGTGAGACTCCGTAAAATGTCTATCGAAGAAGATGGATGGGATCTGCGCCCTGAAACCGGTCGTAAACTGCTCTGGAGAAATACCGTTGTTTGCGGCGGCTTCCTGGTAGTTTTCACCCTCAGCGTTGGCTCTACCACTCCATGGATCTGGTTAATGAGTATCGATGCACACTGGTTCTCTACTATGTACAGCTGGTATACTTTCGCAAGTACCTGGGTTTCAGGTCTGGCACTGATCTCCCTGTTTGTAGTATACCTGAAAAAACATGGCTACCTGACCTTCGTAACAGAAGAACACCTGCACGACCTGGGTAAATTCATGTTTGCATTCAGCATCTTCTGGACTTACCTCTGGTTCTCCCAGTACATGCTGATCTGGTACGCTAACATGCCGGAAGAAACTGAATACTTCCAACCTCGCGTTTGGGGTCAGTGGAGACCAATTTTCTTCCTGAATCTCCTGATCAACTTTATTACACCGTTACTGTTCCTGATGAAAAGGGACACTAAACGTAACTATACTGCCGTTGTATTCATCGCTATCGTGATCATCTTCGGTCACTGGCTGGATTTCTGGCAAATGGTGTCCCCAGGTACCGTGAAAGACCTGGTATTCCCATGGTTTGAATTTGGACTCGGACTTGGTTTCGTTGGACTGATCATCTTCCTGGTTGCTAACCAACTTACGAAGGCTGCGCTGGTTCCGAAGAATCACCCTTACCTGAAGGAAAGTATCGTTCACCACACCTGATTAGGTGATAACGGAGATTAGGCAAAAGAAAAGCATTAGATAACTTAATTATTTCATATAGCAATGTCAGGATTTTTAGCAGTCTTAGTTGTTGTTCTCATATTCATAGTCATCTTCCAGATTGCGAAGGCGAGCGAATATGTGTCCGTATTGAAGGGAGAAAAGAAAGCGCGTGAGCAAAGCAACCGTATAAATGGTTTCCTGCTGATAGCATTCCTGGTGCTGGGGCTTATAGGCGTGTACTACTGTAACGATTTGCTGAAAGGCAAAATCCTGGGCGAATCTGCTTCAGTACAAGGTGAAGGCGTTGATACCCTCATTTACGTAACACTGGCCATCACCGGTATCGTGTTCGTTATTACCCAGATCCTGTTGTTCTGGTTTGCATTTAAATACCAGGAAAAAGAAGGTCGTAAAGCCTTCTATTTCCCACACAATAACAAACTGGAGGTTATCTGGACCGTTATCCCAGCCATCGCGCTGACCGTTCTGGTTGCTTTTGGTCTGAAACACTGGTTCCAACTGACTTCCGATGCTCCGAAAGATGCACAGGTAGTAGAAGTAACCGGTAAACAGTTTAACTGGATCTTTCGCTACCCTGGTAAAGATGGTCAATTGGGTCGCCGCGACTTCAAAGACATCGATCCGGGTGCTGGTAATGAACTGGGTATGGATTGGAACGATCCGCTGAACAAGGACGACTTTATGCCTACCGAAGTTCACCTGGTAGTAGGCAAACCGGTTAAATTCATCATCGGTTCCCGTGATGTTATCCACGACGTAGGTTTACCCCACTTCCGTATGAAAATGGATGCGGTACCTGGTATCCCTACTACCCTCTGGTTTACTCCTAAGTACACCACCAAACAAATGAAAGAAAAAACCGGTAACGCGGATTTCACATATGAAATTTCATGTGATCAGATGTGCGGTAGCGGCCACTACTCTATGAGAGGTGTGATCGTAGTAGAAACTCAGGAAGAATTTGACGCCTGGGCAGCCAAACAAAAGTCAACATACAGTCTGACCCACGCTGATACAGCAGCTCCAGCCGGAGCCCCTAAGGCAGACAGCACACAAAAAGTAGTAGCTGCTGTTACTAAGTAAGCTTAATTTTGTGTAGAAGAATTTTTGACGGAGTACAATTAAAAACAATAAAGACAAACTGACAAACGACGATACTTCCCGGGCGTTAGTTTATAATAAATCGAACCGATTATGAGTAACGAAGCAACATTGCACAGTCAACAGGAGGTAATGCACGGAGCGCATGATCATCATGATCATGAGCACCACCATGAAGACAGTTTCATCTCGAAATATGTGTTCAGCATGGATCACAAAATGATTGCCAAACAATTCCTGATTACTGGTATCGTTTGGGCTATCATTGGTGCTTTCTTCTCTGTTCTGTTCCGTTTGCAACTTGGTTTTCCCGATGCAACTTTCCCATGGCTGGAAAGCATCCTGGGTCATTGGGCTAAAGGTGGCCGCATTACAGCGGAAGCTTACTATGCACTGGTAACCATGCATGGTACCATCCTGGTATTCTTTGTATTAACTGCCGGTTTGAGCGGTACCTTCTCTAACCTGCTGATTCCTTTGCAGGTAGGTGCACGTGATATGGCCTCTCCTTTCATGAACTGCCTGAGCTATTGGTTCTTCTTCCTGGCCAGCCTGGTTATGATGGCATCCCTGTTCGTTCAAACAGGTCCTGCTTCCGGAGGTTGGACAATGTATCCGCCACTGAGTGCTTTGGGTGATGCTTCTATTGGTTCTAAAATAGGTGTGGATTTGTGGTTGACCAGTATGGCACTGTTTGTTGTTTCTCAGTTGCTCGGCGGTTTGAACTACATCTCTACTATCCTGAATATGCGTACCAAAGGTATGGCTATGACTAAAATGCCATTAACCATCTGGTCATTCTTCTTTACTGCTATCCTGGGTGTACTGTCCTTCCCTGTATTGCTGTCAGGCTTTATCCTGCTGCTGATGGACCGTCACGCTGGTACCAGCTTCTACCTGTCCGATATCTTCATCGCCGGTAAAGCTTTAGCTAACGAAGGTGGTAGCGCTATTCTCTATCAACACTTATTCTGGTTCTTAGGTCACCCTGAGGTATATATCATCATCCTCCCAGCCATGGGTATGGTATCTGAAGTATTGGCGGTTAGTTCCCGCAAACCTATCTTCGGTTACCTGGCGATGATCGGTTCCCTGTTCGCTATCTGTATCCTGGCCTTCCTGGTTTGGGCACACCACATGTTCGTAACGGGTCTGAATCCATTCCTGGGTGCATTCTTCGTACTCTTAACCTTATTGATCGCGGTACCGTCTGCTATCAAGGTATTTAACTGGATCACTACTATCTGGAAGGGTAATATCAACTTTACACCTGCTTCCCTGTTCTCTATCGGTTTCGTGAGCACTTTCATCTCCGGTGGTTTAACAGGTATCTGGTTAGGTAACTCTTCTATCGATATCCACCTGCATGATACCATGTTTGTGATCGCTCACTTCCATATTGTAATGGGTGTGTCTGCCTTCTTTGGTATGTTCGCGGGTATCTACCACTGGTTCCCTAAATTGTATGGCCGTTTCATGAACTCCACCATTGGTTATATCCACTTCTGGGTAACTATGGTAGGTGCTTACCTGATTTTCTGGCCAATGCACTATGAAGGTATGGCGGGTATGCCAAGAAGATACTATGATGTATCTAACTGGGCTTCTTTCAAACAGTTCGGTGGTCTGAACGAATTCATTACCATCGTGGTAATCCTGGTATTTGCTGTACAGCTGTTGTTCGTATTCAACTTCTTCTACAGCATCTTCAAGGGTAGAAAGATGACTACCAAGAACCCATGGCATGCAACTTCCCTGGAATGGACTACACCAATCCATGCTGGTCACGGTAACTGGCCTGGTGAAATTCCTGAGGTATATCGTTGGGCTTATGACTATAGCAAGGATGGAAGAGATTTCATTCCGCAAACTGAGCCTATCGGTCCTAACGAAGAAGTACACTAATATAATTGTCAGAATTCCGGTAGGAAGGCGAAAAATCTTCCTCCCGGGATTTTGTTCACAGTGATGTTTGTAAATTTGCTCCGGACTTAAACCCGGAATGTGGCTAGAAAAAAAATGTTGCAAGAAAACTCCATAAAATTGTCGTCATCGTATGCAGTAGCTAGCAAGGTGAAGGATTACTCTCAGCTGATGAAGTTTAATCTCACCTTTATGGTGGTATTTTCGTCGGTAGTGGGTTATCTGCTGGTGCCTGGCGTGGAGTTTAACTTAGTCAAAGTTCTTTTATTATTCGCTGGTGGTTTGCTGGTTTCCGGATCAGCTAATACCATTAACCAGATATGGGAAAGGGAAACAGATAAACTGATGGCCCGTACTGCTGTACGTCCACTGCCTTCCGGGCGGATGAACGTCAGCGAGGCGGTGATATTGGCTACTGTAACCGGGGTGGCTGGTATCTTCGTAATGGGATACTGCTTTAACCTCCTCTCTGCCCTGCTGAGCCTGGTTTCCCTGGTGATGTATGCTTTTTTATACACTCCCTGGAAGAAATGGAACTCACTGGCGGTATTGGTGGGCGCATTTCCCGGTGCCATGCCTTTATTAATTGGTTGGGCAGCAGGAGCTAATGACCTGAGTTTAGGTGGTTGGTCGTTATTTGCGATCCAGTTTTTATGGCAGTTCCCGCATTTTTGGGCTATCGCCTGGATTGCATACAAAGATTACGCGAGGGCAGGCTTTAAAATGTTGCCCGGTAGTGGCGAACCCAACAAGTACACTGCATTACAGGCAGCCATGTACACCTTGTTGCTGATTCCCGCCGGTGTAGCGCCTTACCTCCTGAAAATTACAGGCAGTATCTCTGCAATAGTGGCTATTCTCGCTGGTGTGTTCTTCCTCTACAGAGCAATCAACCTGTACAGAAAGAATGATGTGCCGGCAGCACGCAAGCTGATGTTCGGATCTTATATTTATCTGACTATTGTTCAGCTGGCGCAACTACTGGACAAAGCTTAAAATGAAAAGAGGAGTGATGGATACTATGACATTAGAACAACGTAAGAAAATACATCCGCATAAATATTCCCTATGGATTGCTATGGGGAGCATCACTATGATGTTTATCGGGTTTACCAGCGCTTACATTGTTAAAAGATCCCAGGCAAATTGGCTGGCATTTGAACTGCCACATATTTTCTGGATATCCACTGCAGTGATTTTAACAAGCAGTTTGACTATTCACCTGGCTTTGAAGCAATTCAGAGGCAGGAATATGCAACGCTATAAACAGTTAATTACGCTTACAGCTATACTGGGTGTGGTGTTTGCCGTTTGCCAATGGATAGGATTTTCTCAGTTGAAGGCAATGGGACTTCCCCTCAACGGGCCTGTTTCTGCCTCATTTATTTATGTTATCGTAGGCGTGCATATGCTGCACGTACTGGGTGGTGTAATTGCACTGCTCATTATGTTTGGCCGGGCTTATAGAACCCGCATACGTACCTACAGCGCAGTACCCATTGAAGTAGCCGCTACCTACTGGCATTTCGTGGATGTATTGTGGATTTACCTGTTAATTTTTTTAAGTATCGCCAGATAAACTTTGTAAAATTTTATAAAACTAACAATGGATACAGCAGTTACAGCGAAGAAAAAATGGTGGGCCGGAGGATATTCTCCCTTTAATGTGAGCTATGGCAAGTTGATGATGTGGTACTTCCTGATGTCAGATGCGTTCACATTCGGCGCATTATTGATAGCATATGGTACCATCCGGTTTTCCAGCCCATCCTGGCCTGATCCGAATGAAGTGTTCAAATCATTTCCTGGCATGGGCCATGCCGAATTGCCGCTGATGTTTGTGAGCTTAATGACCTTCATTCTCATCATGAGTTCTGTAACCATGGTACTGGCCGTACACGCTGGTCACATGAGAGATAGAAAAGCAGTGGCTAAATGGCTGCTCCTGACTATCATTGGTGGTTTCGCCTTCCTGAGCTGCCAGGCATGGGAATGGACACACCTGTTCCACGAAGGCGCATGGTGGGGCCGTAATCCTTTCGTTAATGCAGATGGTACACAGGCTTCTACCAACTTCACCAACTTCTTCTTTACCATCACAGGATTCCACGGATTACACGTTACTTCCGGCGTTATCCTCAATATCGTAATCCTCGCTAACGTACTGAAAGGTACCTACGATCAGAGAGGCCATTACGAAATGGTGGAAAAAGTTGGACTGTACTGGCACTTCGTAGATCTGGTTTGGGTATTCGTATTCACCTGCTTCTACCTGCTCTAAGACAAGACGGGGTATTGATTATTTGGAATCTGATTTTTAGCATTTATTTAATTTAAATAGTAATGGAGCATACACACACTGCAGCAGGACACGAAACTGCACATGTTGATTCGTCTACTAAAACCATCTGGAGAACGTTCTGGATCCTGTTGTGTATCACCTTAGTGGAAGTAGGTCTTGCATTTTTACACCTGGAATATGGTTTCCTCCCCAGAGTAGTGCTGAACGCAATATTCGTTGGCCTTACCGTAGTGAAAGCCTTCTATATCGTGGCCGAATTTATGCACCTGGGTCATGAAATCAAAAACCTGATCATGACGATCTTAATACCTTTGTTATTGTTCATCTGGTTTATTATCGCATTCCTGTATGAAGGCGATTCCTGGAAGAACATGCGGAAAGACCTGAAACCAGGTACGCCGGTAGAAACACCAAAGGTAGGACCAGCCGTTAAGCCAGGACACGTTTAATTCATTTATAAAATTTAAGGACCATTTCTCGCAGGGCTATATTAGGAGTTTCATTGGCTATTCTGGTGCCGCTTTTGGGTTATCTCATTGTAGATCACTATGGAAAGAATGTGGTGCCAGTACCAGGCTACTATATCCCGGAAAGAGTAGATACGATCCACGAAAATGGTAAAGTTTCCTACGATACCGTTTTTCATAAGATCAGGGATTTTCACCTGACAAACCAACTCGGTCAACAGGTAAGTCTCAAAGACATGGAAGGAAAAGTGTTATTAGTTGATTTCTTCTTTACCTCCTGTCCAAGTATCTGTCCTACGCTTACCAAAAACCTGAAGAAGATCCAGGGAGCCTATGTAAAGAATGATTCTTTACTCCAGATCCTCTCCTTCTCAGTAGATCCGGAAAGGGATACGGTAGACAAGCTGCGTAAGTACGCATACGATTACCAGGTAAATCCGGATAACTGGTGGTTGCTTACCGGTAGTAAAAAAGAAATCTATGACCTGGCCAGAAACGATTTTTTTGTTTCGGTAACCAAAGGAGATGGCGGCCCGGATGATTTCATACACACGGAAAAGCTGGTGCTGATTGATAAAAACGGAAATATCAGGGGATACTATAATGGTTTGGATTCCAATGCAATTAAAAAGGTGGCCGGCGATATCGCCATTCTCCACCTGGCAAAGGAAAGACATCGGCCTGGATTTATAGCCTTCCTTAAGAAGTTATTCTCCGGAGAAAAATAATTGACGATTTTGAGTGAAGGGTGAATAAGGAAAGGGTGTTCACCTTTCTTTATTCACCTTTATATATTTTTAAAGATATGGAACTAAAAAACAGGAACCTCAATACGCCCATTACGATCGTTTCCATTGCCATCCCGGCACTGGTGGCGTTATTGTTCGTTTTACCCAAGCCGGACCTGCATCCTGGATTCGATATCCGGATTCTGCCCCTGTTCCATGCTATTCTCAATACCGCTACTGCAGTATTGTTGCTAGCCAGCCTGTACTTTATCAAAAACAAATATGTAAAAGCGCATAAAACTACTAACCTGATCGCAGTGGCTTTGTCCGCCATCTTCCTGTTGTCTTATGTTACCTATCACGCCCTGGCACCTGAAACCCGTTTCGGAGATATAGATCACAATGGCGTGCTGGATGCGGCAGAGAAAGCTGCCCTCGGAGGTATCCGCTACTTTTACTATTTCTTGTTGCTCACGCATATCCTGCTGGCCGGTATTATCGTGCCACTGGTGCTCTTTACGTTGCTGCGCGGATTCCAGAACGACATTCCCCGCCATCGTAAAATTGCCCGTATTACCTGGCCGCTTTGGTTTTATGTGGCCGTAACTGGCGTGATTGTATACATTATGATTTCTCCTTATTACCACTAATATAATTAAGGAGATTTTTTAAGTGGGATACCCTAATTTTGTAGCATCAAACGATAAGTACTATGAAAAAGGCAGGTTTGTTTTTGTTGACAAGTGTTTTGATGATGATGAGTGGGTCAGTAATGGCACAGTGTTCACTTTGCACTAAAACAGCGCAGCAGCTGGGCGAAGGCCCTGCTAAAGGCCTGAACAACGGTATTTTAATGTTGGCTTTAACTCCCCTGATGATTATTGGTTTCCTGGCTTTCAGGTGGTGGAAAAGTAATAAGGAAGCCTGATAAAGTAAAGTATAACCCTTAACAACTATGATTACCTACAGAAAGGCGGATATACATGATATCCCGCAGCTGATTACATTGCGGCTGAAGTTTCTGAAAGAAGTATACCCTAAAGCCGATTCCGCTCAGGATCACACACTCACAGCACATCTTAATATTTACCTCGCTGAGCATCTCAGTGCAGATAGCTTTGTAAACTGGATTGCAGAAGCGGAGGACAAGGTAGTGGCCAGTGCGGGTATTATTTTTTATAATCAGCCGCCACTGTACCACAACCTTGAAGGCAAAGTTGCCTATATTTTGAATGTATATACGCTTCCCGCTTTTCGACGGAAAGGCATTGCAAAATACCTGCTTGAAAAAATTCTTGAAGAAGCCCGGAAACGTAATACTGGTAAAGTAAGCCTGCATACCAGCAAAGACGGACGTTTATTATACGAACAGTTTGGCTTTGTGGCCGGAGATAATGAAATGACCTGCCAGTTGCAAATGCCAGTTGTACAATAATAACAGCTACTCTTCCCGAAGTTCAAATACCGGACAATCTACCCGCAAACCACCATGGTTTAAGGATATTTTTAACAGATTGCAGTAATGCCCCTTTTTCATGGCATAATGCTGGCAATTGAAACACATAGGTTGTGAAGAAATCACTTCCTGTTGGTTAAGCTGGTAAATCAGCTGCATCAGCTGCTCCAGCAACGTGCTTTGGTCTTTGGAAGACAGTTGCTCTACTGTTTCCTGTAATGGTGCCGCAAACAGTTCTACTTTTTTGGCTACCGCCCTGCCTTCCTTTACCAGGTGTAAAGTGTGACTACGGGTGTCGGTGAGACTTGCTTTACGGGTCAGGTAGTTCTTTTGCTCTAAAGATTTCACTGCATCACTGATAGTGGCTTTGGTCATGTTAAAGTGCGATGCCAAAGTTGTAACGGTACGCTGCTCCTCTGGATAGTGCAGTAAAAAAGTAAGTACCTGAATCTGTATGGGGCTAAGCCCATACTGTGTAGCCTCCTGCCATAATAGTACACGGAAGGCCTCTGATAGTCGCTCCAGGGAGGCCACTACTTTGCTAGATGTGTTTTCTGCCTGCTGTGCGGGGCTGAATGTGGAAACTTTCCCCATATTTTCTTGCTGTCCTTAATAGTTAATGGGGCAAGGTACAATATTAATGTATGGCGGGAAATAGCATATTAGTGACATTCCTGATTATTCAACATTTTTTAGTGACATCCTTCCAGCTCGTGTATGTAATAACCCCGCTCTGAGATATGTTCCTGCCATTGGGGAACGAGCTCGGTAAGATGGCAAAAGCGACAGTCCTTATGCGACACAGATAAGGTTTCCCCTTTTCTTGATCGCAAATAGGTATTTCCATACACTAAAACATCCTCGAAGCAAGTAGACTTGTCAACTATGATGTCGAAATGAAGGTAGCCCCCATCTTTTTTCTTTACATAGGTGTCGAAAACAGCAACTTGCATAACAACTGATTTAAGGAATGATCACTCATAGGTAAACTGGCTGGAGGAAGGATATATCCATAGTAATACACTGAAACAAATTGCTTTAAACCAGGCCTGCTGCATACGCGCTGTGGTTTGGGGCGGATACCCGCTATCGCCTAAGAAAGGTCGTCCCGCCTCTGCTACAGGGTAGATAAACGTAGATAGATAACGCAGGTAAGTGGAAGGCAATTCATTTACAGGATCTACTTCCGGACCAGGATGTAATTGCGCTACAATACGCTCTTCCAGCTGCCACCAGTCATTCCCCTCTCCCCTGCTGCATAAATCTATAACCCATTGCCGGAAATGCGGTCGTAAACGTTGCAGATAATCCGCATCGGGGGCCCCATTTTTCGTAAAGTAATGTGCCAGGTAGTTATTCCTGAGTATGTGATCGTACCAGGCATCCAGTATCTCCTCCGTGTGCGCCAGCAAGATATTGCCTGCCATCAGCAGGTATTCCTCATCCTCATGAGTGAAGAGCAGCATCCTTTTTAAACTGACCAGGGTTTGTGCATCCGGCGTAGAGGGAGAGCCGGAATCTGCCGGATTATGCCGCAGCGCGTCATTCATAAGTAATGATTTAGATTTTCACGAGGAATGGTTCTTACAAATATAATAAGGTTACCTAACTAAAAAAATATTATATATCTTTTGTAGTTCATTAATAGTATATATTAATAAAAGTTTATTTGTGATTGTAGCGCGAACAATATAGCTTTGAACATAACGACTATAAAACACCGCATGATTAATATCTTTCATCGCATCAATAAAAAGGGACTTCACATAACCCCGGACTTTCGGCTACTGTCAACGCCCGCAGGAATTATTACATGCTCCGGGATCCTCCGGTTATCCGCTATAGCCGTATTGGTAGCCGCTATCGGCATAGCAGCCGCCAAAAGCATTACGATAGCCATTCAGGCGATTACCTCGCTGGCATTTTATGGTAGTTTGTCGCACCTGGAAGCTGGGGCACAAGACAGTGAGCTGGGTATTTTGATCATATTGGTGCCAATAGCTGGTGCGATGCTCCTAACGATGCTCCCAAAACAAATCAATGCTTTCGGGAAAGCCATCGGACTTACGCTGGCTATAGGAATGGGGGCCCCACTGGGCATCGAAAGCCCGGCAATGATACTAAATGGCGCCATAGGCTGTTGGCTGGGGAAGCTATTCCGCTGTACAGCAGCTGAATCGCAGCTGCTATTGATAGTTGGCATTACCAGCGCTTTCGGCTATTTGTTTGGTGCACCGATAGCATCCATCATACTCGCATTGGAAGTATTTTTAGCTGAATATACCCTGGCCGGCATCATTCCTATAGTGCTGGCAGCGGCCACTACCGCTGCAGGGAGTTACCTGCTACGCGGTACTGCGCCGGTATTTACCATCAATGCAGCACCGGCAACAAATTTACCAGCAGTATTGGTATACACGGCGGTAGGCTTAATTGTTGGCGGATGGGGCAGGGTTGTTTCAAAACTATATCGCCTGTTGTACAATTGGTTAGGAAAGCTAACTGATAATAATCGCTGGTATTTATTGATACCTGTATTGCTGGTAGCGCTAACCGGGTATTTTTCTCCCAGGGTATTAGGTACAGGGGAACATTATTTGGATGACCTGTTGCAGGCACACGTTACACTGGCAATATTATTCGCATTGGCAGCAGGAAAGTTATTGGTGTGGATTTTCTTTTCCAGCGCTTATAAAACAGGAAGTGGCATTACGCCCCTGTTACTGATTGGCGGCGCCACCGGGTTGCTATTGGGAGTGGTTATCCAATTATTATTTCCATCTGTAGTAATACACTCCGGCACTTTGGTATTGGTAGGCATGGGGGCTATGATGGTAGGCACTTCGCGGGTATTACTTACGACAGTGATATTGTTGTTGGAAGCAACCCACGATATGAATACGGCTATACCTGTTTTGATAGCCTGCATCATCGCCTATGGGATAGCTGCATATGGGAAAAAACAGCGCAAAGCATTGCTTCGCGCTGATGAGGTATCAGTTAATCATGACCCGATACAAACTTTAAACCGATGATTGACCCGATTAACAAGGCGAGAAAAAATAGCCGCCAAACTGCCGCTGGTTCTTTGAAAAATATCATCCCGGCAATAGCAGTACCTGCAGCGCCAATGCCCGTCCACACTGCGTAAGAGGTGCCTATCGGAAGCCCTCCGTTGATCGCCTTATTCAAAAAGAAAAAGCTTAAAGAAATACATACTACAAAACTGAGAGAAGGCCATAGTCTTGAAAAGTTCTCAGAATACTTTAATGAAATAGTAAAGCCTATTTCAAACAGTCCACCAATGACAAGGAATAACCAAGGCATAACACTGAATTTAAAAAGTAAGAAAATAGATTAAAAAGGAAGGGCACAAAACACCCGTTCTCTGCGGATCAGAGACCGTAATTAAACACTGCGTAAGTGAGAGATATACCGAATGAAGTAAAACGCATGCGGCAAAGGTAGCAAAAAATATTTATTCTATTCTCCTGAGTGCTTCCCGCCTGCTCAGTGGGGCTAATGCGGTACCACTCACAAAGGTGCGTACACTCTCAGGGTTGGTTTTGGAATACTCCCGTAACGCCCAGCCAATCGCTTTCTGGATAAAGAATTCTTTGGAATGAAGCTGCGTTTTAATATAGCGGTATAACAACTTTTCGTTGGTGTGTTGCTTGTAACCGTTCTGGAAAATAATAGCGGCCCGTTGCAGCCACATATCGTTACTAGCAATCCATTTATCGGTAACAGCAGGTTGTTGTGAAGGAAACTTTCTGAGCCAGGGGCCCGCTACACAGGATACAATACCATCTACCGTATCCCACCACGACTTATGCGTAATCATGTATTCAATCAGCGGGAGATGATCAGGTATCCATGTCTTGTGCATTAATTGCAGGTAGTCGATCGCTGCATATTGGTATTCCCGCTCGGGTAGCTCCCACAGCGCTTTTATAAGCCCCGGTATATCGTTGCTGCCCGGAAGCCCGTGCTGGATAACGAGTGTTTTATTGAGCTGACGGCGCGCAGGGGTTTTAATACCCAGGAAGGCAAACTGATCCCGCATATAGGCTTTCATCGCGCCCGCGTTATTGGTGTTGACAGCGGTGATATAAGTTTGCATAATCAGGGAAAGATATGACATGCGCGGTTAACTTTTGGTAGATATATAACGGTACAGGTTAAACGCTTTTTCCTGTACCAGTTGTTGTATCTCTTGCTGGAGAGTTTGTTTGGAGATATCCTTCATGCGGCGATGCTGTATCAGTTGATATGCTTTTTCGGCCAGTAACAGTGTATGTCTTTGTTGTTGGTGAGATACCTGTTCATGATGTTGTTCGATGGCCCGTATAATGTCGTGTATGCCTTCCTGTTGGGTAGCTACCGACTTTATCACCGGTATTTCCCAGTTGCCGTGATACTTGCTGTGTGCCAGTAAGCGCAGGTTTTTTACAAAGATATCCGCGTTATCGCGATCGGCTTTATTTACAATAAAGATATCGGCTATCTCCATTAAGCCCGCTTTCATGGTTTGTATTTCATCGCCGGCTTCGGGCACTACTACCACCACGGTGGTATCTGCTACGCCAGCTATTTCTACTTCGCTTTGCCCAACACCTACTGTTTCAATGAAGAGATAATCGAAGGCAGCCGCTTTAACCAGGTCGCTTACTTCAATAATTTTGGGACTTAATCCGCCTAACGCTCCCCTGCTGGCCATGGAGCGGATGTATACGCGGGGATCATTGAAATGTTGACTCATTCTTATCCGGTCGCCCAACAGGGCGCCAAAATTAAAAGGGGAAGACGGGTCTACTGCAATGATGGCTACGCTTTTTTCCTGTTCCAGCAATTGGGTGATCAGGGCATTTACCAGGGTGCTCTTGCCCGCTCCGGGAGGGCCGGTAATACCTACCACTTTGGTATGGTTGTTTACCGGGAGTTGTTCCAGCAGCTGTTCATAGCCAGCAGCTTCGTTTTCAACCAGCGAAATGCAACGGGCCAGTGATTTAATATTTTTATCAGCCAGGCCATCTATTAACGATCGGTACATGCCCAAACTTTATAGTAGTAAATATTCACGTAATTTTTCTCTCCCGGTTCTTTATGGAGACACACTGTGTACAGCGGTTACGTATTATTATGGTATGTATGAGTCAGTACGTTTACTAAAACATAATAATGTTAACTATAAAGGTATTCCTTTTATTTAATATAAGGTCACAGCCCTACGCTTCTGTGTTTTGGCTGGGTAGTTGCCGGATGATTTTTTAACTTTAACAAAATACGGCTAATCTGATATGACAAATTTCATTTCCATATTTCCGCTTGGAGTGGTAGTGTACCCGGGAGAACAATTGAACCTGCACGTTTTTGAACCGCGGTACAAACAGCTGGTGGCTGCCTGCATTGCTGAGCAGAAGCCATTCGGCATTCCGGTGGTGATAAATAAGAAAATAATGGAATATGGAACCCTGGTGCAGATAAAGAAAGTAGAGAAAATGTATGATACCGGTGAAATGGACATTGTAACAGTAGGTGACCGCGTTTTCCGAATATTGGAGCAGGTAACCGAAATACC
Source organism: Chitinophaga eiseniae (assembly GCF_012641265.1). Taxonomy (GTDB): domain Bacteria; phylum Bacteroidota; class Bacteroidia; order Chitinophagales; family Chitinophagaceae; genus Chitinophaga; species Chitinophaga eiseniae_A. The sequence continues at coordinate 878,688 of NZ_JABAHZ010000002.1, forward strand.
GGGTAAGCTGTATACCGGCGCCATCGTAAATTATCCGGATAATAATGAGGGCAGCCATCTGCGCTTATTGAAAGAGGTGTTACATGGCGTACGGGAATTACATGCGATCCTGCAAATTCACAAATCCTTTAAAAAGGAAGATACGGCGCTCCTGTCGTACGACCTGGCGCACCATGCCGGACTGTCGCTGGATGAAGAATATGAATTATTACACCTTTTTTATGAAGCTCAGCGTCTGGAGTACCTGAAGCGTCATCTGCACAAGGTAATTCCTATGATGGCTGAAATGGAACGCCTCAAGGAACGGGTGCTACTGAATGGACACTTCAGGAATTTATCTACAGATAATTTATAAAATTTGTAATATGATTATCTGTAGGGCTTTTCAAGCCTTTTTTAAGCCAACTTTAACGTGTATTTAACAGGTCGATTTTTGGTTTTTTTTGCTTCCCGCCTTAAAAAGTAGATATTTGCAGACCCATATTTGACAGGAATAAGGGCTTAAACTCAATTCTGTAACTCAATGCATTGGACAAAAGTCAGTATTCTTTGCTTGCTGGGCACCTTTTTCCTGGTAGCAAATAAAGTTAGCGCACAAGAGAACTCACCATATTCCCGCTACGGATTAGGAGATTTGAATAACAACCAGAATACCGTGAATCGTGGTATGGGAGGTGTTTCTCAGGCTTACAGCGATCCTCAGGCAGTAAACTTTGTGAATCCGGCTAGCTATTACAGCCTGGTATTAACCACCTTCGATGTTGGCATTGAAGGCGGAGCAAAATCTATTACTGATCAGGGAGCTAAGTTTAGTTCCGGGTTTGGAACACTCTCTTACCTGCAGTTGGGTATTCCGTTAGTAAGAAACAGATGGGGCCTCAACCTGGGTCTGCGCCCGGTTACCAGGGTATCTTACAATATTCAGCAAGGCTTTAACAGCAATTTTGGCGATACTACCAAATGGCCGCTTACCAACAAGTACGAGGGCAGTGGCGGGCTTTATCAGCTGTATGCCGGTACTGGCGTTCGTGTAGGAGATTTTAGCATTGGCGTAAACCTGGGCTATCTTTTTGGGAACGTAGAAAACAACACCCGTTTATTCTTCCCGGATCCTAACACCTACCCTTCCCATAAAATGAGCCGTATTACTTACAATAGCTTCTTTTATAAGCTGGGTTTGCAATACAGGGCTAAGCTGAATAAAGAAATGGACATGACCTTCGGTGTTACTGGTAGTATGAAACAAAACATGAATGCCCGCCAGGAAGTGCTGAATGAAACACTGATGTCGAATGGCGCCGGTAACTATACCAACCAGGATACTGTAAGCTATGTAAAGGGCAACAGAGGTAAGGTGGTTTACCCGGAAGAATTTGGTGGCGGTATTATGATCCGCAAATACGATAAATGGTCATTGGGTGTGGATTATACTTCCAATCAATGGCAGAATTTTAAAAGCTTTGAAGTAAAGGATTCTGCCTTGCAGAATGCCTGGAAGCTGGCTATAGGCGGACAATTTGTACCAAATGCAACAGCGCTCAGCGGTTACTGGAACCGGGTAGCTTATCGTTTGGGTGCCTACTATGGACAGGATTATGTGAAGTTGGCTGGTAAGAATATGCCAATGATGGGATTCACCGTTGGCGCCGGGCTGCCGGTACGCCGCATGCCTTACTCCAATCAGTACAGTATGCTCAATCTGGCTTTTGAAGTGGCACATCGTGGTAACAACCAAACCGTGTTAAAGGAAAATACTTACCGGATATCACTGGGCTTTACCCTTAGTGATAAATGGTTTATCAAACGTAAATACGAATAAAGTCTTTATTCATCAATCGTGGCGGAGATATAGGCAAAGTTTTAATATAAACTACGCTTATATCTCCGCTGCATTTCTACCAATAGCTGCGAATAGCTATCTTTGACCTATTATATGCTCAAATGATTAAAAGAGTTTGTTTATTTCTTATAATAGCCGTTGCCGTTAGTAGTTGTGAAAACGACTTGAAAACGGTAATGGAGTTCGATTCCAAGAAAGCGGCCACCGAAAACGGGGTCGATATTGTTACCATCTTCAGTCAGGGAGGGAAAGTGAACGCAAAGCTCCTGGCGCCCACCATGGAACGCAGCCTCGATAAGCCTTCTTATGTGGCGTTCAATAACGGTTTGCGAGTATTGATGTACAACGATAGCCTCGGCATAGAAAGTACCCTTTCTGCCAAAAAAGGGAAATACCTGGAAGCAGAGGGAAATGTGTATCTGACAGACAGTGTGGTAGTCATCAATAAAAAAGGTGAAAAGCTGAATACCAATGAATTAAACTGGGATCCCAAACGGAAGATCTTCTATTCTACCAAGGAAGTATTTATTACCACGCCTACTGATTCCCTACATGGCTGGGGACTCGAAGCCAATGAAGATTTTACTGAAAAGAAGATATTAAAAGTAAGTGGTCCTATTACTGTAGAGGATAGTACTGCCGTAAACTGATCAAACTAACGGAAGTTGTTATACGAAAGAACCCCACCTCTGCAGGTGGGGTTCTTTCGCTTTAACCTATTTTTTAACCTAAAATTTGGAGTAGAAAAGTCAATAATTATGCCAGTTTGCTATATAAAGCAGTTAGTTTTTTCCGTTCATAACATTTAAATCCAGCTGATTGTTATGCAAAGTCAGTTTATTTTTTCCACAAACATAAAGTATGGTTGGAGGTTGTGGGTCCCGATGGGGTTTGCTATATTGCCGGAAACAATTGAATAAAAGATGGAAACGATTACCTGGCCGGATTTTGAAAAAGTAGAAATAAGAGTAGGCACTATCCTCGAAGCAAATGATTTTCCCAAGGCGCGTAACCCCGCCTACCAGTTGCTGATCGATTTTGGACCTGAGCTGGGTCTGAAAAAATCCTCCGCACAAATTACCGCACTTTACCAGAAAGAAGACCTGGTCGGAAAGCAGGTAGTGGCTGTTGTGAATTTCCCTCCCAAGCAAATCGCCAATTTTATATCCGAATGCCTGGTATTGGGAGTAGTAGGCGATAATAAGGAAGTGGTGTTACTGCAACCAGATAAGAATGTAAAGAATGGCCAACGAATTGCCTAGTGGATTTTCAGTATTTACCATTTTATAACTGATTAATAATCCATAACAAATATTTTATAATTCTAATTCTAAATAATAATAATATTATTATTAAAATAATATAACAGTACATTATCCATTATCATCTGTTTACGAACAATAATTCATCGTTCACGGAAATGAAACCTAAGACAAATTTCTCCGGTATATCTTTGTTCTAGGTTTTTCATAGGATATGGTTAAAATTATTACAAGGGCGGTATTCTTACCAGCCCTTTTTTTATTCCTTCTCCCCTCACCGGGACTTTTAAGCCAAATATTTGTTTAAACACCTATTTGAACTGATAATCAACTTATTGGGGAAAAACAACGCATATTAAGTTATCATGAAGTATTTTTTACCCCCTTACGTTCACCCTCCTTTTTCTCGCGTTTACCGGATAAAATATACCGTTCACTAGAATGCACACTGCAGTGTCGCAAAAAACGGCCACCTTTGGTATAGGTTTTTCAATAAAGATATGGTTAAAATTTTTCGGGGCTGTAGTCTTGCAGCCCTGTTTCTTTTTTAGGACCTCCCACTTTTTAGTTCCATCTCCACTTATTTTTCCTGATCATTTAACATCATAAAATAGATAACGGCTTGATATACAGATACAAGCGTATGCTGTATACCAAGCCGTTTTTAGTTAACTACCAGTAAATTATTGCTGGAACTGGCCCGGGTAGGCTTTGCTCAGGAGGTTATTGTATATAAAGCGGTAAGATTCGCCGGCGGAATGTACACTTTTCAGTCCACCCCATCCATGGCGCTCGCCGGGATATACCATCAGCTCGAAATGTTTGTTCAGATTTTCCAGCTTGTCCACCAGCTGGATACAATTCTGCAGATGTACGTTATCATCCATGGTACCGTGGGTAATACGAATGAGGCCCTTGTATTTATCAGCATAGGTCATTACAGCTGTAGCTTTGTAACCTTCGGGGTTTTCAGCAGGAGTGTCCATATAGCGTTCGGTATAATGACTGTCGTATAACTGCCAGTCAGTCACAGCGAAATTAGCCATGCCATGAGTAAACACGTCCGCTCCGTAGGTAAGGGCCATACAGGTCATATAACCGCCAAAGCTGCCCCCGGTCATGCATATCTTGCTGCCATCGGCCCATGGCTGGGAACGCAGCCACATAGCAGCATCTATATAGTCTTCAATCTCATGTATACCCAGTTTACGGTGGATATAGTTCATGCCCATTTTGCCCAATTGTCCGCTGCTACGGTTGTCGATCGCTACCTGTATCACGCCTTCCTGCGCCCACCATTGCTGTACCGGGGTAAACTTCCAGGTATCATATACGGTACCGGCATTAGGTCCGCCATAAATACTGATCAGGATCGGATATTTTTTACCGGGCTCCATATGTACCGGCATGGTAATGGTGAGCGGTAAGGTAAGCCCATCGCGGGTTTTGTAAGTTTTTAATTCAGTTTTGGCCAGGTTGTAATTGTCAAAGCGCTCTCCTTTGCTGTCGCCCAGCTCACGTACTACCTTGCCATTATTATCTACCAATGCCATTTTTGAAGGCGTTTGCAGGTTGGAATAGGTAGTGATGAAATATTTGCCACCGGGCGCCATCTTGATACTGTTATTATAATCGCCGCTGGTAAGACGGGTAATGGCCGCGGTTTTCATATTTACCTTGTACAGGTCAAAGCGGGTAGAAGCCTCTTTGCGCGCGGTGAAGTAGATCACCTGGTTTTTGTCATCAATATCTATCACCTCTTTCACTGTCCAGTTACCGGAAGTAAGTTGTTTTTTCAGAGAGCCGTCCAGGTTATAGAGATAAAGGTGCGACCAACCGGTTTTATCGCTTTGGATCAGGAAGCTTTTGCCATTTTGTACAAAGGGCACTGCGTCAAACCAATCGATCCAGGTTTTTTGCTTTTCATCATAGATTTCTTTTTTGGCGCCGCTATTTGGGTTGATGCTATAAATTTTCAGGTTATCCTGGCCGCGGTTCATCCATTGTATGCAGAGTTGCTGGCTATCATCGGTCCAAAAGGGCATACCGAAGTATTGATCATCGTTTTCGTTGAAATCGGCCCAAATGGTGGCGCCACCGGAAACCGGTACTACGCCTACTTTCACAGCCGGATTCGGATCGCCTGCCTTGGGATAGCGGGTGTTTTCGAGGTAGCCGTGCTGACCTTTTTCGCTATAGATAGGGAATACAGGCACTTTGCTGTCGTTAAAATGCATGTAGGCAATCTGCCGGCTGTTGGGGCTCCACCAGAATGCGCGGTAGCGGGTGGGGCGACCCAGGATTTCTTCATAATATACCCAGGATGCCCAACCATTATAGATCACATCAGAACCATCGGTGGTATAACGGGTTTCCTTTTTGGTGGCTATTTCTACGCTGTATAAGTCGTTATTGCGGGTAAACGCCACATATTTTCCGTCCGGAGATAGCGTAGGGTTCTTCTCTTCGGCAGCATCGTTGGTTAAACGGGTGCTATTACCATCAGCGGCTTTATAGAAGACATCTTTATCGCGCACTTCCACACTGGGGCCATCTACAGGCGCTGTATAGATAGTGGCATTGCCGGTACGGGCATCAATCTGCCAGGCTTGCATACGGCCAGTAGCCGCGTCGGGACGCATTTCCAGGTAATGTTCACCATCTACCCACTCCCGGATAGCCGGCAGGGGCTTGCTGATATGGGTCGCTTTACCTTTAAATGCCTCTTCGAAAGTAAGATCCGGCTTTTGTTGTGCATCCAAATGGGTGGTGGCCAGCAGCAGGAGCGCTACACCACCAATGGAGGTTGGTTTTAACCATTGTTCGCTTCTCATAATAAATAGAAATCAGGCTGTTTTTTGTTGCTCTTAGCGAACGAAAATAAGCATAACTCAAAAATAGCCGCAACAATTTACACAAACGGACCTCCCGGAAAACCAGCCATTCGTCAAATACGACCAGATATGAAGGAATTCCCCGCATCTGGTAAATCTGGCTGTAAATAGCAGTAGAAGCGGCTATCTTTAAATTGGTTTTCATAGGATATGGTCAAAAAATAAGAGGGCTGTAGTCTTACAGCCCTTTTTATTATTTTTGCACTCCAATTGGCAATTACAACTTACTACATGACACAATTATCTGAGCAAGAGATTATACGCCGGGAAAAATTACAGGAGCTGCATAATTTAGGCATAGACCCCTACCCTGCAGCGGAGTACCCGGTTAATGATACTTCCGTTAATATAAAAACCAATTATTCGGAAGAAACTAAAGAACAATTCCAGCAGGTATGCCTGGCTGGCCGTATCATGAGCGTTCGTGATATGGGAAAGGCGGCATTTGCCGTTATCCAGGATAGCGTAGGCCGTATCCAGGTGTATATCCGCAGAGATGATATTTGCCCGGGTGAAGACAAAACGCTGTACGACGTTGTATTTAAGAAACTGCTGGACATCAGCGATTTTATAGGTATTAAAGGATATGCCTTTATTACCAAAACCGGCGAAACATCCGTTCACGCCACAGAAATCACTATCCTGGCCAAATCACTGCGCCCGCTGCCAGTGGTAAAAGCGAAAGAAGGTGAGGTGTTCGACGAAGTGACCGACCCGGAATTCAAATACCGCCAGCGTTATGCCGACCTGGTTATCAACCCGGAGGTGAAAGAGGTGTTCATCAAACGCACCAAAATCATGCAAACTATCCGCGATTTCTATAACAACCTGGGTTACCTCGAAGTAGAAACGCCGATCCTGCAGCCTATTCCGGGTGGCGCCACCGCGCGTCCGTTTATTACGCACCACAATGCGCTGGATATGCCATTGTACCTGCGTATTGCCAACGAACTATACCTCAAACGCCTGATCGTAGGTGGTTTTGAAGGTGTATACGAATTTGCAAAAGACTTCCGAAACGAAGGGATGGACCGTACCCATAACCCGGAATTTACCGTAATGGAAATGTACGCCGCGTACAAAGACTACGAGTGGATGATGCGTACTACGGAATCCCTGCTGGAAAAAATTGCCCTCACCTTACACGGTACCACCACAGTACAGGTAGGCGATAAAACAATCGACTTTAAAGCGCCGTTCCGTCGCGTATCTATGTATGAATCCATCCTGGAACATACAGGTATCGATATTTCCACAATGGAGGAAGCACAACTCCGCGAAGTGTGCAAGCAACTGGGCATTCACGTAGATCCTAAACTGGGTAAGGCCAAACTGATCGATGAGATTTTTGGAGAGAAATGTGAAGGCAACTACATCCAGCCTACCTTCATCACCGATTACCCGGTAGAAATGAGCCCGCTCACCAAGAAACACCGCAGCAAACCCGGTCTGGTTGAACGTTTTGAGCTGATGGTGAACGGAAAGGAAATCGCTAACGCGTATAGTGAGCTAAACGATCCTATCGATCAGCGCGAACGCTTCGAAGAACAGGTAAAGCTGATGGAACGTGGCGACGATGAAGCCATGTACATCGACTACGACTTCCTGCGTGCCCTGGAATACGGTATGCCGCCTACTTCCGGTATCGGTATAGGTATCGACCGTTTAACCATGCTGATGACCAATCAGCCCTCTATCCAGGATGTGCTCTTCTTCCCGCAAATGAAACCGGAACAACAGAAGTAAAGCACAAAGCGAAAAGCATAAAGCGAAAAGCTATTGTGGAGAACGACCAAAGCGATTTAAATATTCGCTAAGATCATTCTCCACAATAGCTTTTCGCTTTATGCCTTCTGCTATCCGCCCTTTCTGGCATTAAATTTTCTTAAACCGTTCATAAACCAAAGCACATCGTTAACTTTAAGTAATACTTACCAGTATCTTAAAAGTAGCCATATGAAAACAATCTTAGTACCCACCGATTTTTCAGATACGGCCTACAACGCTGCTACCTACGCTTTATCGCTGGCCCGGAACCTGGGAACAACCCGCATCGTATTGTATCATGCCTACGAGTTGATAGTGCCCATTCCGGATATTCCTACCATGATTCCCATGGTAAATCCAGACGACCTGCGGGCGGCCAGCATGGAAGGCCTGGAGAAAATGAAAAAGGAGCTGGATACATTGGTGCCACCCGGTTCTACATTGGTAACCAGGGCAGATAATACCCTGCTGGCAGCTACGATTGAGGAAGTATGTAAGAACGAAGGGGCGGATCTGATCGTAATGGGAATTACCGGCGGTAGTAAACTGGAAGAAGTACTGGTAGGTTCTAATACCATTGATGTGGTGAAAAATACCAGCTACCCCGTGCTGGTAGTGCCCGGAGGCGCAAAGTACAAGCCTATTGAAAAGATTGTATTTGCCGTAGACCTTCGCAAAATTGCAGAAACCACACCGGTAGAACCACTCAAAAAATTGCTGCATATATTCAATGCCGAATTACATGTCATCAACATCGACCATGAAAGCCGGCATTTCAGTACAGATACGCCTTTTGAAACCATGTTGCTGGATACCCTGCTGGAAGATTTCAACCCGGTATACCATTTTATCGATAATCCGGATGTAGTAGAAGGAATTGTTGAATTTGCAGAGGAAAATAAAGCGGATATCATTCTGACCATCCCTAAGAAACATGGCCTTTTTGAAAGTATTTTCAAGCGGAGCCGTACATCTAAACTGGCCTACCAGACACATTTACCGTTGTTGACATTACATGAATAATTTATACTTTTACAGATATTAATATTTATAATAACTATATGATTAAACGTTCATTATTAGTACTGCTGGGCTTTTGCTGCCTGCAGGCAACCCAGGCCCAATTCCTGAAGAAACTGAGTAAAAAACTGGAAAGTACTACTGCCAACAATAATGGCAGCAGCAACGGTTCCGGCAATTCGCTGGCTGCGTTAACCGAATCTGATGCTGGTTCCGCTATTAAGGAAGCCCTGGCAAAAGGCGTAGCGGCCGGTATCGCCAAGCTGAATAAAAAAGATGGTTTCTTTGGCAGTGATGTCTATAAATTATTACTCCCTGCAGATGCCGTGAAGATTGGTAATACCCTGCGGGCAATAGGTTTGGGCAGCCAGGTAGATAAGGCCATCCTGCAAATTAACCGCTCCGCTGAAAAAGCAGTGGGTTATGCGGCGCCTATTTTTGTGAACGCCATCAAACAAATGACCCTCACCGACGCCGTAAACCTGGTAAAAGGTGGCAACACGTCGGCGACCGATTTCTTTAAAAACAAAACAACGGATTCCCTGAAAGCGGCCTTTTCTCCTGTGATCAGGAAGACGTTGGACAGCACCAGTGCCACCCGTTATTATTCAGATATCGTGACGTCTTATAACAAACTGCCTACTACTTTCAATAAAGTGAATCCCGACCTGCAGGACTATGTAACCACCATGGCGGTAAATGCCCTGTTTGACCAGATTGCAAAAGAAGAAGTATCCATCCGCGCTAATCCTGCGGCCAGGACTACCGATTTGCTGAAAAAAGTATTTGGGGCAAAATAACTTGCATGCGCATAAAAAAAGCAGCGATGATCCATTCATCGCTGCTTTTTTATGCGCGTAATACTACAGCTGGTTTGCAGCTGCCGTGAGCAATACCTGCCAGGCCGCCGCTACTTTTCCATCATCCAGCAACCGCTTCGCATAATGGTGTAGCTCCTTTTCCATTTCATCGGGAGTAACACTATAGTATTGAATAATATTTTTGAGATGATCGTCGTGAAAGGAGGCATCTACAAAAGGAATCTCATGAACGTTGCCCAGTTGACCCAGGTTGTTGCCGGTGAGAATATGACTCTGCCGGATCGCCAACGGTAAGGCATCCACGCCAATACCCAATTGAGTATTGGGTTTTGCCACCTCAAACACGGCGTTGCCGGAGGCCCGGCAATAATAGTCGCCGCCCATGCGGGCTACCAGGTCTATTTTATGCGGATCTATTTTGCCGTGTTCGTTCAGAATGGCCTCGTTGATATGCAGCATCACCGGCTCACAAATTACCAGGTTGCCGGCTCCTCCACCCTGTCCGGTTTCAATTACCTGTTTTACAATACATTCCATTTGCACCGGGCTCTCTTTCACCCGGAATGGCTTTACCTTTTCGGAAACTATGGGGGTAAAGCCTGCTTTCTCAAATTCATTGACGCCCGCCGGGTATTCACAACTGGCCAGGGAGGCCTGTTGCACCATAGCATAGCTCACTACATTGATCACCACCTCTTTGGTAGCATATACATTTTCGAGTGTATGCTTCACCGTATTATCGCGTACCCTCCGGGAAGGCGAAAATATCAGTGTGGGTGGATTGGATCCGAATACATTGAAAAAGCTGAAGGGCGACAAATTGGGCCGGCCATCTGCATCCAGGGTGCTGGCAAAGCAAATAGGACGCGGCGCTACAGCGCCCAGCAAATAAGCATGCAGTTCACTTGTTTTTATCTGGGAAGGATCTACCTGCATACTATCCTTTTTTCTTGAGTGACAGTATCGAGAAATCACTATTCTCCCGGACAATGGTATTGGAGAGGATACCAAGACCGGTAATTTCCATTTCCACTACATCGCCGGGTTGCAGCCATTGCTCGGTATAGTCGGGATCGTTGAGCTTACCGGTACCGTTTAGCTCCAGGAAACAGCCGGTGCCCACCGTGCCGCTACCAATAACATCTCCGGGAAGAATGTTGACACCATAGGCACAGCGTTCTATGATTTCTGCAAAGGTCCAGTCCATATCGCCCATATTTCCATCGCTTACCGGGATACCATTTACCTTACAGGTCATTTTCAAGTTGTAGTTATTGCCGGTATGGCCTGGTTGGGCAGGCACTTTCAGCGATTCCAGTTCATCGGGGGTAACCAGCATCGGGCCGATCACGGTGCTGAAATCCTTTCCTTTTGCGGGTCCCAGGTTCAGCAGCATTTCTTCCATCTGCAGGGTGCGGGCACTCATATCGTTCATAATCATATAGCCGCCAATATAATCATCTGCTTCTGCAGCAGTGATATTACGGCCGGCCTTACAGATCACTACGGCTACTTCCAGTTCAAAATCCAGTTTCTGAAAGTGATCCGGCATACAGTGAATATCGCCGGGACCCTGGATAGCATTATGATTAGTAAAGTAAAAGATAGGATACTGGTCAAACTCCGGGATCATAGGCACCTTACGGTTGCGGCGGGCCGCTGCCACGTGCTGCCGGAACGCATATCCATCGCGGCAGGAGGTGGGAAAAGGTACCGGGGAAAGTAACTGTACACTGCCTACGGGAACACCGGTAGCCCTCGTAGGATTTTTACCGGCTTTCAAATGGGCATCGGCCTGTTTGGCGATGTCTATGACATCTTCCCACATCATCAGGAACATTCCCATATTATTAGGCAAATCAGGATGCAACTCCTGGGCATTGTACAGCAGCCCGTCTACCAAAATGGCCAGCTGGTCTGTTTCCTCTCTTAAATAACTTACTAATTTCATGGTTGTTGATAATTGTTCTGGTTGTATGAAGTACCAAATATAAGGAGGGCCTTTAAATGCGGGGGGTATTTTTTCATAAATTCTAAAGAGAAGTGCCCATCCTGGAAAATGTCTATAGAAAAATGCAGTTAGCAGCCAGGTAATTGCTTTATATTTATATACAGATCGATCGTATATGCGTTGCTGTTTACTATTCTTATTGTCCTGGTGTTACTTACTATCTCTACCAGCGCAGTCCCGCACGGATACCCTGCTGGAAAACCTGTTGAGGCGGGAAGGTTCTCCGGCCTTACAGCATATACTGCAATACCCCGATTCGTTTCGTTATCAGCTTATTTATACGCAAATTGACCGGGACACGAATAACTCGCCCCATTTTAAAAATTATTATCTCCATGTAAATGATAGTTTATATTACAATCCCGCCAGCACTGTAAAATTGCCTATTGCCCTGTTGGCATTGGAAAAACTACATGCGCTGAATATTCCCGGGCTTACTGGTAATACGCCCATGCTCACCGATAGCGCCTGGACCGGCCAAAAAATAGTCCACACCGATAGTTCTTCGGCCAATGGCCTTCCTTCTATCTATCATTATATTAAAAAAATATTCCTTATTAGCGATAACGATGCCTATAACAGGCTGTACGAGTTTATCGGCCAACAGGCTATCCATGAAAAGCTATGGGGAAAGAATTATGGCAAAGTACGTATTGTACGGCGATTTATGCCATTGTCGGAAGAGGAAAACCGGCATACAAATCCTATTCGCTTTGAAGCTAACGGGAAGCTGGTATACGAACAGCCAGCTGCATACGACACCCTGGCTTTCGACTATAGCCGTAAAGTGTTTATGGGGCATGGCTACCTCGACAAAGACGATAAGCTGATATTTTCGCCAATGGACTTTACCAGGCACAATTATTTCCCGCTAACGGCCTTGCAGCGTATGTTACAGGCAGTATTGTTTCCGGCTTCCGTACCGGTGGCGCAACGATTCAACCTCAGCCCGGAAGACTATCGTTTTCTATACCAGTATATGTCGCAATACCCTTCAGAAACGCAGTGGCCGAAATATGATACGACGGAATACTTTAACAGCTATACCAAATTCTTCTTTTTCAAAGATGGTAAGCGGAATATTCCTCCGTATATACGTGTATTTAATAAGGCCGGCTGGTCATACGGTTTCCTGACAGATGCGGCGTATATCGTTGATTTTGAACACAAAGTTGAATTTATGCTCACCGGGAACCTGTATGTTAACCGGGACGGCATTTTGAATGATGACAAATACGAATATGAAGAAGACGGTTATCCTTTTTTCAGGGAAGTGGGAGAAATTATTTACAGATATGAATTACAACGCAAGCGGAAGCATATACCCAACTTGCAATCATTCCATATTGGTTACGGGGAGTAGCATAGCTACCAGATAAATATTATTTATAACCCAATAGGCCGGTTTGGTGTTCGGAATAATACATGAAGGTTGTATTTTTGCGTTCCATCAGGTCATATCTGAAATGAACATTGTTTTTGACGTGGCTGTCTGGGAGTTATAAGCAAGGTTTTATTCATATCCCGTAACTGCATTCTAAACCTCGGAGTTATGAAATTTGAAAAGATTAAGAACAAAGGACAGGCAAGATTATTTGAAAGCCAGTATCTGGAGATGCTTACTAAAACGCATCCACTCGTGATCTGGGGATTGTATTTACCCATTATTGGCTATATGCTTTACTATAGTCATGACACGCTAGGTTTTTCACCCAGTACGGTATTCGGCGTGTTTATCGGAGCAATGGCCTTCTGGTCATTCTTTGAGTATATTATGCACCGGTTTATATTCCATTTCGCAAGCGATAAGCCTAAAGTACAGCGCTTTATTTATGTGATGCATGGCAATCACCATGAATACCCCAGGGATAAGCAACGCTTGTTTATGCCGCCGGTACCCAGCCTGATATTGGCGTCTGTTATATTTGGCGCCCAGTACATTTTTCTGCGCCAGATCACTTTTATGTTTTTCCCGGGCTTTCTCCTTGGATACCTGATTTATGGTAGTATGCACTATGCTATCCACGCCTGGAATCCTCCTTTCAAATTTATGAAGCCCTTATGGCGCAACCATCACCTCCATCACTATAAGAGCGAAGAGCTGGGATTTGGTGTAAGTTCTTCTGTGTGGGACCGGGTATTTGGTACTGGGTTCGACCTGGATAAGGAAAAAGAAGATAAGGAGAAGGTAAAAGAATTGATGTTTTAATATCCCGGTGTGACGAAGAAAGAAGGGGTTACCATCTTTCTTCGTCATCCGGCAGATGTTCCTGTTTATAGGTAGCTCTGGAGATAATTTTCTGTAATTGCCGCGCTATGATGAGCGCTGCAATTGGTTTATAGGGATCGGCCCCGGTTGCGGCAGCCATGTCCAATATTTCTTTCACTTGCTTTTCTGATACATCCACCCGGTACAGCAGGAATATAAACTGCTGAAAGTTTTCACTGATCAGTATTTCCAGCCTCTTCGCCAGCATTTCTTCCAATTGCTCAGCACTTACCTGTACGGGTACACTAATGTCGAAGTGTTCCTGCGTCCACAGCGCTGTTTCCTGGAGATATTGGGCGGGTACTGTCGTCATTATTTCATGCGTTTAATTTTGTAGGAGGCATTGGTCACCACTTTCACCGGCACTTTCAGGTCGTGTTTAATGCGTTTGGCCTTATTGACTTTATAGGTATAGTCGCCCGCCATATCTGTGTTTTGTACGCAAATGCGGGGTAATCCGCTGCCACGGTCTATGAGATAGTTGGAAGAGGTAGTGCCGCTGATTTCGGCGGTAGCTTTAATATCATCTTCGAGGGTCAGCGTTTGCACCTTATCTGTTTTTATTTTGTTGGTACCGCCTATTTTCGCGGTTTCCGCATCCCAGGTTTGCAGGTTCCAGTATAGGTCTACCCTGCCTACCAGGCCGCCGCGCAGGGGCACGTTTTCTTCCCATTGGGTACCTGTTTTAATGCCATGGGCAGGGTACATAATGAGCAGTTGTTCCAGCCAGCCCTGGAAGGCATCGGTGCCAAACTGGTCTTTCATCAGCTTTTTATAGGCTTCCTGTTCGTCTTGCTTCAGGGAGCTGAAGGCACTGGCAGCATTGTCAAGAATGGCGTCTAAACCGTCTACCTTATTGATAATACCACTGGTTTGTATCTCCACCGTAAAGGGTTGGTCCAGTACCTTTTTCAAACCTGCCTGGAAAGGTTCTTTATCGTTGGTCACCTTCGCATCCACGAAGATGTTTTGGTTTTTGGCGTTGAAATTAAATTTCAGGTCTTTGTAACGAAAAGTGAGGGTGGTTTTACCGGGCTGTATATCGGTCACGTCAATGCTGATGATATTGTTATAGTCCCGGGTGGTACGTTGCATTACTTCATTTACCGTCATATACGTTTCGCTCCTGCTTTTCTGTTCCAGTTCAAACAGCTGGCCTTTTTCAAAGCGGTATTTCAGGTCTACGTATTCCTGTGCCCTGGCGGATAAGGCCAGCGTTACAACCATTGTCATCAGTCCCAAAAATCTTTTCATTACTTTTTCAATTAAATCAAACATATTTCTCAATGACGCCAAGACCGAACAGGGCAAAATCATATTTTGCCGGATCGTCGGAGTCCAGCTTTCTGAGCTGGTGGGTGAGTGCGGCGGCTGTTTTCCAATCAGCTTTCGCCTCCGGTATTAACCCCAGCCTGGCGGCTACCCTGCTCACATGTACGTCCATTGGGCATACCAGTTGAGCTGGCGATATGTAACGCCAAAGCCCAAAATCCACGCCATTTTCATCTTTTCTTACCATCCAGCGCAAATACATGTTCAGTCGTTTACAGGCCGAGTTTTTGGCAGGAGTGGCAATATGTTTACCGGTTCTTTCTGGGTGTTCTAATGCAAAAAATACTTTCCGGAATCCTATCAGGGCCTTTTCCACGTTTTCATCTTCCGGCGTAAGATGTGCGCTGAAGGCAAATTCCAGCGATGTTACGTTGGTATAATAATGCTGGAGAAACTCTACGAAATAAAGGAGGTCCAGGCCATTGAAGGTGCGGTGACAGAACGAAAGTAATTTCATCCGATCCATGGGTTGATGATGACGGATAAAGTCATATGGTGCGTCATCCATCATCTTCATCAGTTCCGTGCACTTATTGATAATGCTGGTTCGGTTGCCCCAGGCCAGTATAGCGGCAAAGAGTCCGGCAATTTCAATATCCTGCAGTACACTGAACCGGTGCGGTATGCAAATAGGATCATTTGCAATAAAGTCCGGGTGATTGTAGTGTGCAGCCTTAGCATCTAAAAACTCCCTTAGTTTCTGGATCTTCATAAGTTAAATCACGTGTATCACCACCTGCCTTTCCCGTTGCCCAACGGGAAAGAGGCTGGATATGGTTAGGGTAAATATTTACGCTCCGGTAAAGATAATTTTTACCAGATAAGAATTAAAATTATTACTACCCAATAGCGCTAGCCAGATCTTCGGTGAGGTCGCCGGCGTCTTCAATACCCACACTCAAACGTATCAGGGAGTCGACCAGCCCGTTTTTTACCCTCTCTGCACGGGGAATAGAGGCATGGGTCATACTGGCAGGGTGGCCAATCAACGATTCTACCCCTCCCAGTGACTCCGCTAGTGAAAACAGGTGAGTATTACTGAGTATACGGTTGGCAGATTCTATATTATCGTCTTTCAGGGTAAAAGACATCATACCTCCAAAGCCACGCATTTGTTGTTTGGCAATTTCATGATTGGGATGGTCGGTAAATCCAGGCCAGTATACTTTATCTACTTTAGGATGATTGCGAAGGAAATTGGCTACCACTACACCGTTTTCACAATGACGCTGCATCCTCACATGCAAGGTTTTGATACCGCGCAATACCAGGAAGCAGTCCTGTGGGCCCGGTACTGCGCCGCAACTGTTCTGGATAAAATAAAGCTGCTGGGCAAGAGCTTCATTTTTTACAATGATGGCGCCATGCACTACGTCGCTATGGCCTCCCAGGTACTTGGTGGCAGAATGCAAAACAATATCTGCTCCCAGGTCCAGCGGATTTTGGAGATAAGGAGAAGCAAAGGTATTGTCTACGCAGAGCATCAATTCACTTTTTCTTGCTATCTGGGCGCAGGCAGCAATGTCAATAATCTTCAAAAGTGGATTGGTAGGCGTTTCCAGCCAGATCATTTTGGTTTGGGGAGTGATATGCGCTTCAATGTTCCGGGCATCAGACATGTCTATAAAATTGAACCGGATGCCATAGCGTTCAAATACCTTGGTAAAAATACGATAAGTACCTCCATACAGATCGTTGGTAGCAATCACTTCATCGCCGGGATTCAGCAGTTTCATTACCGCATCGGTGGCCGCCAGCCCACTGCCGAAAGAGATACCATGTGTCCCATTTTCAATGGCAGCCAATGCATTTTGCAGGGCGTCGCGGGTCGGATTTTGGGTCCGGGCATATTCATAGCCCTTATGTACCCCCGGTGCGCTCTGCACATAGGTAGAAGTTTGAAAAATAGGCGTCATAATAGCGCCGGTGGAAGGATCGGGGGCTACACCTGCGTGTATGAGTTTGGTTCCCAGCTTCATGTCTTAAAGTTTTAAATGATCAATTTCTGGTGGTTTCCAAATATACTTTAGTTTTTGTGATTGAACAGGCCTCAATTGATGAGAGGGAACACTTGTCCATTTTAGCTAATATTATGATATGATCGTATAAATTGAAGCGGTTACGAACATTTTTATATCGTTCACCAATTAGCCACTCACCGGTAAGAATAATCCGCCTACTTTCGTAATAGGTTTTTCATAGGATATGGTTAAAATTCTTAAGGCGGTATTCTTACCGCTTTTTCTTTTTAAGTAAAATGCTACTACATAAAATAATTGAGGCGAAGAGAAAATATACTTTTCTCTTCGCCTCAATAGCTTTATAAGCAGTGCTATAATTACTTTTTCTTCGCCGGTGTATCCGACCATTTGATAGGCAGGCTAACGCTTACCTTATCCCAGGCAATGATCAGGTTGGCGCCCGGATCGCCTTTTTCAAACACCATGGTAAAAGCCTCTACAGGAGTATCGAGCGACACTACCGGCAACGCGGTTCTTACAATATCTTTTTTCTGGTCATATTTAAAGGCGCCCCATATATCAGTTTCTTTATTCAGGATGATGGTCCAGGTTTTTTCTGTAGGGATGGCATACAGCGTATACCGGCCCTTGGGAATCCCTTTACCGGCAATGGTTACAGGGCGGAAAAATTCAATCTCGGTAGCTTCGTTGGCTCCCAAACGCCATATTTTACCATATTCTTCCAGGTTGCCAAAAATTTCCCTGCCCTTGGTTTGCGGACGGCTGTAAATAACCCTGGCTACCAATGATCCTGGTTCGCCTTTTACTTTTACAACATACGGGTACATTACCGGGTAGTAGGCCATATCCATAGGGCTGGCATCGAGTGGTGGTAGTTTTTTGTCCTGCGCCATGGCGTTTAGACTGAGTAAGCCTGCTGCAAAGGCAAAAAGGAGAACTTTGTTCATCATCCTGGAAAGCTTTTTTCTGTAAATGTAATGGGCGCAAACCTACCTATTTTTAGGGAATCAGAAAAGAACGCATCCGCCTTTTAACAAGCTGTTAGCGGTTTTCCATTTGTAACCAGTTTTCTGCATGCGCCTGTAAGGCAGGGAAAAATTCTTCATAACACATTTTCAATGCATTATAGTGTTCCATGAAAACAGCAAATACCATATTCCCATCTGCCTGCAGATACTTGGCCCGCCTTGCTACCCCCCTGATGGCACGGGAAATTCCATCGGTAGTATGGTAATTATACAGCCAGTTATAGGTTTGCATATGGTCGAACATCTGGAGAAAAGACGGTGGTAAGATGGCTGCCTGCCGGTTAATTTCACTATAAACGTAATGCGCAAACGAATACAGGTCATCATTACTGAAACGACTGGTATCACTGGCCAGGAAATGGTCGTATACGATATCTGTAAACACGCCGCTATATAGCCCGCAGGACGGCCTGAAAAAAAGTTTAGCCTTGCCTGTTACCGGGTGTTGATCTGTAAATGTATCAATAGCGCGGTGTAACCGGATACCCTGCTGTATATCCGCCGGGAAAGCCGACAAATGTTTATGACCCTTTACAAAATCAGCGATAAGATTACCGGTAAGCAGCCCAGGTTGCCGGAAAGAAAGATAAGCGTGAGCCAGGTGGTTCATAAAAGCAAGGTACGCATTTATACCAAATAGGGCGGAATGCGAAGTGAGCTGGACCTCAACGGGTTAGGATTCCTGGTCTTTATTTCCAAAAGTCATTTGTTAACGGAAAACTTATCCATTTTAACACTTTCTTAACTCAGCGCCATGCAACATTGGCAAGTTGGCACCAACAGACATGCTATGGCTGGTCTGAATTGCCGGGTGTTCACCACCGGTCAGGCGGACGTCCATAAGCGGATAGCTCAACTAATCTAGTGCCTCCACCAGTAAAGTATACCTTGACCACTGGCCACTTCCCGGCGTAGCTTTGACTCATCAAATCAAAAACATCAAAAACAAAAAATCACTAACAACATAAAATTTTTCCGCCATGAAAAAGATTATCCTCCTCGTTGGTGCTGCCCTGTTACTGAGTGCAAATGTACTTTTGGCCGCACCTTATGAAACAACTGTTAATAACAAGATTAACAGCGCATTTAATGAAGCATTTACCGGCGCCACCAACGTAAAATGGTACACCGAAGATAACAGGACATATACCGCAAAATTCACGCTGAGCAATACCAAAGTAACTGCCTTCTATAAAGAAGATGGCTCCCTGGTGGCTACTTCCCGCTACCTGCAGGCCGACCAGTTGCCGCTGAAAGTGTCTGCCCGGTTAAACAAAAAATTCCCCGGCAACAGCATCTACTGCGTAGTAGAGTATACCGCAGAAGATAGCGTGGTTTACTTTGTTACCCTGGAAAGCAGCGATACCTGGACCGTAGTTAAAACTGACCAGGAAGCCAATTTCAAAATACAAAGCCGCCTGAAAAAAGCTTAGTTTTAGTAGTGTTAAAAATACAGGGCTCATCGCTTTTGCGATGGGCTCTTTTGTTTTATACACAGTACCCATCCCCTTCAAAAATTATCTTAACTTTGCCCCCTGTTAAGGCTTATTAGCCAGACTGTTAATGTATAAACGATTAAATGACATGAACAAGGGACCCGTTTCTCAATTTATCCAGCACCATTACCGCCACTTTAATGCCGCTGCATTGGTGGATGCTGCCAAAGGATATGAAACACATTTACTGGAAGGTGGTAAAATGATGGTGACATTGGCCGGTGCCATGAGTACGGCTGAACTGGGCATTTCTTTCGCAGAAATGATCCGTCAGGGTAAAGTAGATATCATCTCCTGCACCGGTGCAAACCTGGAAGAAGATATCATGAACCTGGTAGCACATACACACTATAAAAGAGTTCCAAACTATCGCGACCTGAGCCCGCAGGAAGAATGGGACCTGCTGGAACAAGGCTTTAACCGTGTTACCGATACCTGTATCCCGGAAGAAGAAGCTTTCCGCCGCATCCAGAAACATATCTATAAAATCTGGAAAGAAGCAGAAGAGAAAGGCGAACGTTACTTCCCGCACGAATTTATGTACAAACTGCTCCTGAGCGGCGTAATGAAAGAACATTACGAAATCGATCCTAAAAATAGCTGGATGATTGCCGCTGCAGAAAGAAATATTCCTATCATCGTTCCAGGATGGGAAGACAGCACCATGGGTAACATTTTTGCTTCCTACTGCATTAAGGGCGAACTGAAAACATCTACCATGAAAAGTGGTATCGAATACATGATTTTCCTGTCTGAGTGGTACCGCGCTAACTCTGCTGGTAAAGGTGTAGGTTTCTTCCAGATTGGCGGTGGTATTGCAGGTGATTTCCCTATCTGCGTAGTACCTATGATGTACCAGGACCTGGAATGGACAGATGTACCTTTCTGGAGCTATTTCTGCCAGATTTCTGACTCTACTACCTCTTACGGTTCCTACTCTGGTGCAGTGCCTAACGAGAAAATTACCTGGGGTAAACTCGATATCCACACGCCTAAGTTTATTGTAGAATCGGATGCTACCATCGTAGCACCGCTGATATTTGCCTATATCCTGGGTTGGTAACCCGGGTGAAGATAAAGTTGCATGCAGCGGGAAGCTTATTCCCGCTGCATTTTTTTATATAAAAAGATCTCCTGCAATACCATCTGCAAATAACCTTCCTGCCTTGGTTAACCTCAGCGCGTCCCCTACCCGCTCCATACGGCCTATCCTGATAAAGGATTGACTATTGGCGATTAAATGATTGACCAGGTCGGTACCGAATTTTTCCGCCACCCATTCCAGCTGGCAGCCGGCAGAAGTGCGCAGGGCCGTCATAATGTATTCGTTGAACTGCATAGAAGTGGTAAGTGACTCTATTTCAAAAGGCACCTTACCGGCAGCAATGCTTTTTATATACTGGGCATTGTTCGCGATGTTCCATTGCCGGGATACGCCGTTGAAAGAATGGGCTGACGGTCCCAATCCCAGGTAGGATTTTCCTTGCCAGTAGCTGCTGTTGTGGCGGGAGTGCCATCCAGGTAAGGCAAAATTGGAAATTTCATAGTGTTCATACCCCGCTGTCTCCAGCCATTGCATCAGCATTTCAAAGTGACGGGCTGCTTTATCAGGGTCGGTGGGCGCCATTTTTTTCTTTTTGATAAAATGGTCCAGGGCAGTTCCCGGTTCTACGGTGAGCGCATAACAGGATAAGTGGGGAATGCCCAGTGCAATGGCCTGTTGTACATTTTGCTCCCAACCCTCATCGCTGAGGGTGGGCCCGCCATAAATGAGGTCAATGGTGAGGTTCTCAAACCCTGTTTCCCGCGCCAGCTGTATACAATCCCGCGCCTGTTGGCTGTTGTGGGCACGGTTCATCCACACCAGGTCGGCCTCATGGAAAGATTGGATGCCGATACTGAGCCGGTTAATTCCCACTTCCTTCAGCATGGCCAGCTTATCGGCGGTAAGATCGTCAGGGTTGGCTTCCAGCGTTATTTCTGCATCGGCGGCTACCCGGAAGGTGGCACGCAGTTTTGCCAGCAGGCTTTGTAGGTGAACGGCATCCAGCAGGCTGGGAGTTCCGCCACCAAAGTAAATGGTGTGCACAGGCTCCAGGCCCAGGTAGTCTTTTTGCAGGGTGATTTCCTCCAGCAAACTATTTACCATGGTCTCCTTTCCCGACAGGGAGGTGGAAAAATGGAAGTTGCAGTAGTAGCAAGCCTGTTTGCAAAAAGGTATATGTAAATAAATTCCCGACATGTATGTTTTAATGGTCTGCCGTTGCCGTTTCACGGTCAACTATGGACTATTTTAATATCTTTGCAGCGACAAAATTACGTTTCAGTTTTGTTTTGTGAACAGGACAGTGTTAATTGCCGTTGAATCTTCCGGGAGAACGGAACGTTATTGTTGAAAAACCGATTTAAAGTCATTGCAAAATATTTTCCTGGTGCGAAACTGGTTATTGCTGCTATTCATTTTCAGTTATTTGCCGATACTGGCACAAACAACAGATTCCGCTGCTGCAAAGCCGGTAGTAAAGAAAAAGCCAGTGGTAAGCCATACGGTAGGCGATTCTTCACGCCCGAAACCACGTATAGCACCACTGAAAAGAGATTCCGCAAAGGTAGTGCGGGTGAAGAGAGATAGCACCCGGGCGGCTTTGCCGGTGGTAGCGCATCAGAAAAAAGATTCCACCCGTTTACCAGCCGATACGGCAGGGCATAAAACGGATAGCGTGGCGGTGGCCGCTGTGCCCAAAGTAAAGCCGGTATCCGATTATGATCGTTATATGAAACAACTGGCACAGGAAAATATCTTCCTGAAGCCTGGTAAGCCAAGATTTGTAGATACCAATCCATTGCGTCCTTATCGCGATATGGACTGGCTGATTTACCTGATGGCTGGCATCCTGCTGGTACTGAGTGTGGTGCGGCTGGCCTACCGGAAATATTTTTCCGATCTTTTCCGGGCTTTTCTGAACCCTACGTTGAGCCAGCGCCAGTTGAAAGACCAGCTGTCGCAGTCGCCGTTTCCCAATTTCCTGCTGAATATATTTTTTGCCATCGTACTGGGGGTATACTTCTACCTGGTATTATACCGGCAACAGGTATTTCCGCAGGCCCAGCCCTGGTTGCTGATTCCAGCCCTGGTTTTGCTGGTGGCGGTGGTGTATGGGTTTAAATACGTTATGCTGCGGTTTTGCGGCTGGCTGTTTGGCAATAGCGAGCTGGCGGATGCTTACATTTTCATTTTGTACCTGATTAATAAAATCCTGGGAGTGTTGCTGGTACCGTTTTTAGTGATAATTGCATTCTGTAAGCCGGAAATAGCCCGTACTTTCCTTTATATATCGTTATTCTTTATGATATTACTGGTTGTATACAGGTATATTAGATCTTATTCATTGGTTAAGCAGTACCTATCTTTCAGTAAATTGCATTTTTTTCTTTACCTTTGCACATTCGAAGTAGCACCTGTTTTAATATTAACCAAGGTGCTGCAGAATATCTGGTTAACTGGTAATCCCTGATTATCGCCTATTGTTAACACAAGAGCAAAAAACGTATGATAAAAGGCGGGCCAAAAAAAGATTTGCAAGGTAAACAAATTCAGTCAATCCTAATTTCTCAACCTAAGCCTGAAACAGAAAAGTCACCCTACTTTGATCTGGCCAAGAAGTTCAATGTTAAGTTGGATTTTTTCCCATTCATTAGGGTGGAAGGTTTGCCAGCGAAGGAGTTCAGAAAACAGAAAATCGACATTCTTAGCTATACGGCAGTGATTTTCACGAGTCGTAATTCGGTTGACCACTTTTTCCGTATCTGTGAAGAAATGAAGATTAAAGTGTCGCAGGACTGCAAGTACTTTTGCATTACAGAAGCTGTAGCGTTGTATCTGCAGAAATTCATTCTTTATCGTAAACGGAAGGTATTTTATGGAGCGGATGGATCAACGAAAGGGGTGCTGGAAGTAATGAACAAGCACCGTGACAATGAGAAATTCCTTTTCCCCAGTTCCGATAGTCAGAAGAAGGATATTGAAGAATGGTTGAAAGCCAATAAGTGTGAATATGCCACGGCTACCCTTTACAAAACAGTGTCTACAGATGTAAAGGAAGTACTGGCCGCTACGGCTTACGATATGATCGTGTTTTTCAGCCCATCTGGTGTAAAATCACTCTTCGAAAATATGCCGGAGTTTGAGCAGAACGGGACCCATATCGGGGCTTTTGGTCCTACTACCTCTGCAGCCGTGGAAGAAGCAGGATTAAGGCTGGATGTAAAAGCACCGCTCCCACAGGCGCCTTCTATGGCAGCCGCGCTGGAACAGTATCTGACCACATTGGCAGCAAAGAAGTAAACAAGTTTCTGTCTATAGAAATTCGGCAGGGATGGCATATGCCATCCCTGTTTTTTTACTGCGATATTTTCTCAGCAGAGCAGCCCGAAAAATATTTCTTTGTAATCCTGAAAAAATAAATTTCTTTGTAGCGAAATATTTTATCAATCATTATTGCTAGCGGAATCCATGAACAAGCTGATCAGTGAATCAAGCCCTTACTTGCTACAGCATGCACATAATCCTGTAAACTGGTATCCCTGGGGAGAAGAAGCCCTGGAACGTGCTTTACGGGAAGATAAGCCGATACTGGTTAGTATTGGTTATGCTGCCTGCCACTGGTGTCATGTAATGGAGCGGGAAAGTTTTGAGAATGAAGCTACCGCTGCTATCATGAACGAACATTTCATCAATATAAAAATCGACCGGGAGGAACGGCCCGACCTGGACCACATTTATATGGATGCCGTGCAGGCCATGACCGGCGCGGGAGGCTGGCCACTCAATGTTTTCCTTACACCAGAAAAAAAACCTTTTTACGGAGGTACTTATTTCCCTCCTGTGAAGGCCTATAACCGGCCTTCCTGGACGGATGTGCTCCTGTCGTTGCATGATGCATTTGTAAATAAACGTGCGGATATTGAAACCCAGGCTGATAACCTGGTACAGCATATTCACCAATCAGCCCAATTTGGCCTGCCTTCCACACTGGACGTGCATATTCCAAGGGAAGAATTATTTACCAAAGCCCAGTGCGATACCATTTGCGAAAATATACTACGGCAGTCTGATACTACCTGGGGCGGTTTTGGACGGGCGCCCAAATTCCCGCAAACCTTTACGATAGGGTACCTGCTGCGGTATCACCACACCTGGGAGCACCCAAAAGCACTGCAACAGGCCTTGTTGTCGCTGGATAAGATGTTGCAGGGGGGCCTGTATGATCAGTTGGGAGGCGGCTTTGCCCGTTATTCTACTGATGAGAAATGGCTGGCGCCCCATTTCGAAAAGATGCTGTACGACAATGCGCTGTTACTCGATGTGCTTTGTGATGCTTACCAGTTAACCCGAAATGAAATATATGCCCAAACCATCCAGGATACTATGGGCTTTATTGCCCGGGAGATGACGGCTCCGGAAGGGGGCTTTTATGCCGCCCTGGATGCAGATTCTGAGGGAGTGGAAGGCAAGTTTTATGTTTGGAGTAAGGCCGAAATACATCATGTGCTGGGTGAACAGGCAAAAGTGTTTTGCGACTACTACGATGTAACAGAAGCCGGAAATTGGGAGGAAAAGAACATTTTATGGGTACGGCAACCATTGGCGTCATTTGCCGCGGCAAATGGCTATGATGCGCCTATCCTGGCGGCCATGCTGAAAGGTTGCCGGGAAAAGCTGCTGGCGGTGAGAGCCAACCGGGTAAGACCCGGCCTGGACGATAAGATACTCCTGGGATGGAATGCCATGATGGTACATGCCTGTTGCAAAGCATATACAGCACTGGGAATAGAAGAATACCGGGAGATGGCGGTACGGAATATGGACTTTTGTTTATCCAATTTCCGTGAAACGGCTTCCGGCCAGGCCTTTTTGCATACCTGGAAGAATAACGAGGCAAAATATCCTGCCTTTCTCGACGACTATGCCTGCCTTATACGTGCATTGATAGCGCTGCAGGAAGTGACCGGGGAATTAAATTACCTATACCAGGCAAGGGATATTACCGAATTTGTAATCAGGCACTTCAGCGATGAAGCCGGGCATTTCTTTTACTATACCATTGACGGACAAAACGACGTGATTGTACGTAAAAAGGAGATATATGATGGGGCGGTACCCAGCGGAAATGCTATTATGATGCAGAACCTTTGGTATCTTTCCGTTGTTTTTGATAAACGGCCATGGGCCGACCGCTGTGTTGCCGCAGTTTCCGGGCTGGCGCAAACGGTGGTACGCTATCCAACCTCCTTTGGTGTATGGGCAAGCCAGTTATTACAGTTTGTGAAAGGTACCCCTGAACTGGCAATTGTGGGCAAAGATTTTAAAGAAAGGATGAAAGATGCGGGAAAATGGTTTATCCCTTACCGGATTTTGATAGGAGCAGAAAAAAATATTCCGGAGATGCCACTGCTAACCGATCGGTTAAAGGAAAACGAAACTTTAGTGTATTTATGTAAAGATTATCATTGCATTAAGCCGGTTAGTTATATACAAGAAATTATTAATTTAATATAATAATTATGTAACTTGCCCCCTGTAAGGGAGAGGCTCGATTCAATAAATGTTATTACGTTTATATAATAAAATGTTAAAAGCAACGTTTAAACTAGTTACAGAACGGTTCTGAGTGGAATTGAAAAAGTTGGATAAAAAGTCACTACGGATTAAAATTAATTATTACATTTGCTATCTTTCATATAAACAAAGCGGGTGAAATATGAGAAATGTGTTCCCTTATATACAGGCAAATCGCACCAGGCTGGTTAATAGAAAAAACATATTCTGATGAAAGCTACCCTTATGAAGCTTAACTATGTAAAAGGTCTGTTGGCGGTTTTGCTGGTTTCCCTGCTGGCCAGCTGTGGCGGTAGTAAAACCCCTAAAAATGCGCAAGGTCAGTTGATTGGCGTAAGCCCAAGACCGAAGTACACTCCCCCTGTACCTTATGGGATGGTATACGTACCAGCCGGAACGTTCCACATGGGTCCCAGTGATGAGGATGTAAACTATGCATACACTGCGCGTAATAAGTCAATTTCCATTTCCGGTTTCTATATGGACGCCACGGAAATTACTAACAACGAGTATCGCCAGTTTGTGCAGTGGGTGCAGGACTCTATTGCTCACATCCTGTTAGGACACGTAAAATCTGATGATGGACATGACATCATCGATTGGAAACAGAAGATTAACTGGAGAGACAAAGGAACCACTGAAAAGCTGGATGCGATGATTTATTCTGAAGCAGACCGCTTATATGGCCGTAAAGATATCGACGTAGGTAAACTGATCTATCACCAGGAAACTTTCAACTGGGACAAAGCCAAGTTGAGGGAAAATGCGGGTAAACCACGTTCTACCTTTATCGTTAAAAAAGATGTACCCATCTATCCCGACACCCTTTGCTGGATCAGGGATTTCTCTTATGCCTACAACGAGCCAATGACCCGTATGTATTTCTGGCATCCGGCATTTGACAATTACCCGGTAGTAGGTGTAAACTGGCACCAGGCCACAGCTTTCTGCGAATGGAGAAGTAAATTCTGGGAAGATTACCGTGCCAGCAAAAAGCTGTTTACGGAAGATAAATTCCAGTTGCCATCTGAAGCTCAGTGGGAATATGCTGCCCGTGGTGGTAGAGAACAAACACCTTACCCCTGGGGTGGTTACTATATCCGCAATAAGAAAGGATGTTTACTGGCCAACTTCAAACCTGGTCGCGGTAATTATCCCGAAGATGGTGGATTTTACACTGTTCGCGCAGATGCTTACTGGCCTAACGATTACGGATTGTATAACATGGCTGGTAACGTAGCTGAATGGACCGCGGATATCTTCTATGAAAATGCCTACTCCTTTACTTCCGATATGAACCCGTATTTGAGAATGGATGTACCAGATGATGCGCCATTAAAAATGAAGCGTAAAGCTATCAGAGGCGGATCGTGGAAAGACGTAGGATATTTCCTCCAGACAGGAACCCGGACATACGAATACCAGGACAGTGCTAAATCATACGTTGGTTTCAGATGTACCATTGCCCTGAGCAGAAGAGCCAAACACAGATAGAGTAGAATCATTTTGAATAATAGCCTGTATTTATAACTGCCAAAGAAACCTTTTGTATTATGTACACTATTATCAGCAAATCAGTGAGAATTAACTATTCCATACAGACTTTAACTATTAACACTTTAACCAGTAAATTTTAACCTATGGCTATGAATCCTAACAAAGCTAAATGGCTGAACTTTTTCGTATGTATTGCGGCTTCCGTGGTAATTATCGGAGCGTTATTTAAACTGCAACACTGGCGGGGTGCCGACATCGCTTTGATCTTAGGTCTGAGCACTGAGGCGCTTATCTTCTTCGTATACGCCTTTGTACCTGATTCCGGTGCTTCTCACGCAGAAGGACAAGTAGTAGCAGTGGCTGGCAGCCCGGCAGTAGCTGGCCTGGACAAAATGCTCCAGGAAGCTGACATCACACCTGCTAACCTGCAACGCCTGAGCGAAAACTTCCAGAAACTGGGAACTACCGTTGACAAAATGAGAGACATCAGCGATGTAGTAGCTGCTACCGGCGATTACACACAGAAAACAAGAGAAGCTGCCAGCGCTATTGGTAATGTAGCTAACGCTTACACTACTGCCGCTGCTGCTGTATCTTCTTTCAACAGTGCTTCCGAATCAACAAAAGAATTCCATGTACAGATGCAGGGCATGACTAAAAACCTGGCTTCCCTCAATGCTATCTACGAACTGGAACTGCAAGACACTAACAACCACCTGAAGGCTATGAATTCATTCTACAGCAATCTGCAGAATGCCTCTACAGCTATGAGTGGTAGCATTGAAGATGCCAAGAAAACACAGGAACAAATTTCCCTGCTCGCTAAAAACCTCAGTAACCTGAACTCCATTTATGGTAACATGCTGAGCGCTATGCACGGAGGAAGATAAGGTACGGCTAATAGTTTCTGAATTAACACATATCAATTAAATCTGAAAACAAACTATGGCACTACCTAGAGATCCCAGACAGAAGATGATCAACATCATGTACCTGGTCTTGACGGCCATGCTCGCGTTGAACGTCTCTGCTGAAATATTGAATGCTTTTAGTATCGTAAATAATTCAATCAATACCTCTAATAAATCCTTAGCAGATAAAAACAATCTCATTTATTCGCAATTTGACGCTCAAATGAAGGACAACGCTGAAAAAACAGCCCCGTTCAGAGCCAAAGCGCAACAAGTGAAAACTTTATCTGCCAGCATGTACGACTATGTAGAGTCTTTAAAGAAAACCATCATCGATGAAAGTGGTGGCCTGGACGAACATGGCGAAATCAAGGATAAAGCTGGTCTGGATGCTCCTACCAGGGTGATGGAGAATATGAAGAAAGGCCCGGAACTGGAAGCTAGGCTGAAAGACCTCCGTGAAAAATTACTTTCTTTCGTAGATCCTAAAAAAAGAGATCAGTTCAATAAAACTTTACCACTGAGAATTGAAGTAGGTAAATCAACAGATGAACATGGCGGTGGTACCAAATCATGGACTACCTACCATTTCAACATGGTGCCTACTATCGCAGCTGTTACCATCCTGGGAAAATTCCAGAATGATATCAAAAACTCTGAGTCTGCCATCATCGATGACCTGTATCGCCAGATCGATGCGAATACGTTCAAATTTGATAAAGTAAGACCATTTATCTCCCTGAATTCCAAAAACCTGATGGAAGGACAAACCTTAACTGCAAACATCGCAGTAGGTGCTTACAGCACTACGGTAAATCCTACTATCGTTGTAAACGGCCAGTCCGTTGAAGCGAAAGAGGGTTTAGGAACTTTTACTGCAGTTGCTGCCGGCATTGGCGAAAAAACCATCTCCGGTACCATTACCTTACCTAGCCCAACTGGTGGCGCACCTGAATCCTATCCCTTTACAGAAACTTATAACGTAGGAGCTTCTTCTACTTCTATTTCCGCAGATAAAATGAATGTGTTGTATATTGGCCTGCAGAACCCTATCTCTATTTCTGCTGCTGGTGTACCTGCTGAACAGGTGTCTGCCTCTATTACCGGTGGTAATATGACTAAACGCGGTTCAGGCGAATATATCGTAACTGTAAGCCAGCCAGGTAAGGCGGTAATTAATGTAGTGGCTAACATCGATGGTAAAACCAAATCACTCGGTCAGAAAGAATTCCGTGTAAAACGTGTTCCTGATCCGGTACTGAAAGTGGGTGTTAACAAAGGTGGTTCCATGAAAGCAGCCGACTTTAAAGTACAGGGTGGTTTGCGTGCAGACCTGGAAGATTTCGAATTTGAAGGCGTAAAATATGAAGTAGTTGGTTACCGCGTGGGTATCTCTGCTAAAGGTAAAGAATACCAGGAAGGTGATGCTACTTCTGCTTACTTCCCTGGCAGCGTAACGGCTTCTATCCGTGCACTGCGCCCGGGTGATGAAGTATATTTTGAAAACGTGAAAGTGAAAGGCCCGGACAATGTGGTTCGTTCTATGCCGAGTACATTATTTAAATTAAACTAACGGTCATTAATTACTGAATTATGCGAGCAGTAATATTTAACAGAATTGGTTGGTGCACTCTTTTGCTGGTGATGCTGGCAACAGCTGCTGATGCGCAACGCCGTGGTGGTACAACCCGCCGCAGAACCGCTACTACGGGCACTGCTACTACACCCGATGCATCCGTGGTAAACCCGGCTACCGGGAATGCCGTGACACCTCCCCCTGCTCCCGCTGCCCCTGCTTCTCAACGCCCGGACGGTATCACCGCCCCCGTGGTAGATACCCCACGCAAATCACTGCGCGTAGATGGCGTAGTGGAAAGAAACCTGGCCAGAGAACGTACACCGATTGCCTACGACTACATCCGCGAGGATGATCGTTTCTGGGAAAAACGGGTATGGCAGGTAATCGATATCAGGGAAAAAATAAACCTCCCCTTCCAATACAACGTGGAAGATGAGTCTGGTGTAAACCAACTGTTTATTAATATTCTGCTCGAAGCCATCAAGAATAAAGAGGTAGAAGCTTTCAGTGCTATCGACGACCGTTTTACTACCATAATGCCCTACTCTGAGATCCAGACTAAACTCAGCGGTGAAGAAAGAACCGTACGCAGTATAGATCCGGTAACCGGCGAAGAAAAAATGGTGACTACCCGCGATGACTTCGATCCACGTACCATCAAACAGTACAAAATCAAAGAAGTGTGGGTATTCGACAAAGAAGCTTCTGCCCTGAAAGTTCGCATACTGGGTATTGCTCCAATGGTATCCCGTATTAATGAAGATGGTAGCATACGCGCCTCCATCCCCTTATTCTGGGTATATTATCCCGATTGCCGCGGCGTACTGGCTAAACATGATGTGTATAACCAGAACAACGATGCCGCCACTATCAGCTGGGAAGACCTTTTCGAAATGCGCTTCTTCGGTAGCTACATCGTGAAGGAAAATAATACCTACAACCGCGAGATCAAGGATTATATTAAAGACGGTGTAATGCGCCTCCTCGAAGGCCAGGCCATTAAAGACCGTATCTTTAATAAAGAGCAGGACCTCTGGCAGTATTAAACCTATTAAAATAATAAAAGCAAATGACCTAAGCACCTGCTTAGGTCATTTGCTTTTATTACTTCCTGCTTTGCCCGCTTTTCCCTATCTTTCCGTATGTCGCTCGAATTACTCCGTAAACTCGCCAATAGTATGATGCCTCTTCCCGACCATGAATGGGAAGCGCTCGCAGCTTGCTGGCACCCGGTACAGTTTAAGCGCAAGGAAGTTATTACCGTAGCCGGTGAGGTAGAAAAATACCTCTATTTCGTAAATGCCGGCGTACAGCGGCTTTTCTGCCTGGAAGGCGATAAGGAAGCTACCCTCCTTTTTACCTACACCGGGTCATTTTCTGGTATCATGGATTCGTTTCAACTGCAACAACCTTCTTCTGCATACCTGGAAGCGCTCACCGCCAGCGATATGCTCCGGATGAGTTATACAGATTTTGACCGGCTTACCCTGCAATATCCTACCATTGAAAGATGGGTGCGACTCGGAACGGTAGCCGCGCTATCCGGCCTCCTGGAAAGACACAAAGAACTCCTGTCTTTTACAGCCGAACAGAAATTCAGAAAGCTGCTTACCCGCAGTCCACATGTGCTACAGCTGATCCCACATAAATACCTGGCCTCCTACCTGGGTATTGATCCTGCTACTTTCAGCAAACTGCTAAGTACCGTGAAATTATAAAATGTTGATCTGCACCAAGATTTTCTAACCCCGGCCACACTACTTTTGAGATAAATATTACTGTCATGCCTCCTATCAACAGCATCGAATTATTACAAGGCCTGCGTAAACAAACCGTAGCTACACAGTATAAAGTGGAGAATTACTTTGGTGGAAAAACAGCTGCTCTTTTACAACAGTCTCCTATGCCCGGCAAATGGAGCGCTATACAATGCCTGGAGCACCTGAATACCTATGGCCGGTATTATCTCCCGCAACTGGAACTGGTGATTGCTACCGCCGAAAAGCAACATAGCCGGCCAGAGCGACTGTTTCGCAGTAGCTGGATAGGCGCCAGGTTTACCCGCCTGATGCAACCGAAGGAAGATGGGCAGCTCCGCTCCCGCATGAAATCGCCCAAAGGCCATCTCCCATCTATACAACCAGATGTAGCAATTGTTATACAGGAATTCGTACAACAACAGGAACTTACCGAATCCTTACTGCTACGGGCGGAGAAGATAAATATCCAGCAATATAAAGTGCCCACTTCCCTGTCGCGCTTTATTAAACTATCCGTAGGCGATACTTTTGGATTCCTGGTTGCGCATATCCAGCGGCATGTATTGCAGGCGGAAATGGCCATGGCCGTTGCCTCGCAATTAGTGGCACAAAATGCTTAGCCGTTAGCATGATGGAAATGATTCCAGATGAGTTTTGCTTTGGCTGCCCCCACTTCTTTAGCCAGGTCTTCTTCAGATAACAGTTTTACTTTAGCCACCGACCGGAAGGCTTTCAGCAGTTGGGTAGCGGTGTTTTCCCCGATGCCCTTAATACCCTCCAATTCATTTTTGAAAGTGCCCTTACTACGCTTTTGCCGGTGAAAAGTGATACCAAAGCGATGCACCTCATCACGTACCCTGCGTATCAGCTTCAAGCTTTCGCTGTTATAAGGCAGCTTAATACTTTGAGAATCCCCCGGGAAAAATATTTCTTCTTCGTTTTTGGCCAGTCCCACAACGGTCATGCTACCAATCAGGTTCAGCTCACGAATACTTTCCATAGCAGAACCAAGCTGACCTTTACCACCATCGATAATCACCAGCTGAGGAAGTGGCTGTCCTTCTGCCAGTAAGCGGTTATATCTCCGGAAAACAATTTCTTTCATCGAAGCAAAGTCGTTGATACCTTCCACCGTTTTGATATTAAAATGCCGGTAATCCTTCTTGGAAGCCACGCCATCCTTAAATACCACGCAGGCAGCTACAGGATAGCTACCCTGGAAGTTGGAGTTATCGAAACACTCAATATGTTCCGGAAGCGCTGGTAATTCAAGATCGGCCTGCAGCTGGTATAATACCTGTTTTCTCTCCATATCTGACTTGCCTTCCAGGTGCAGGATCTTTTTGCGGTATAACTCGTCTTTGAAATAATTGACATTCTTCTCAGACAACTCCAGCAATTTCTTCTTGTCGCCTCCCTTGGGAACGGTAATGGTAATATTACTTTCAGGATATTCTAACGGAAACGGTACTACGATTTCTGTATTAATGCTTTTAAATACTTCCCGGAGATAAGCGATGGCGTAGGCCAACACTTCTTCGTCATTTTCTTCCAGTTGCTTCTCCAGGGTAACAGTTTTAGTGTCGGCAATGGTCCCGTTCAGGATACGGAGGTAATTGACATAAGCGTGGTTACCTTCACTAAGAATAGAAAATACATCCACGTTGCCCATACGGGTATTTACAATGGTGGATTTGGCAGAGTAGGTTTCCAGGCTCTCTATTTTCTTGCGCATAATTTCTGCCTTCTCAAACTCCATCCTGGCCACGTGGTCCATCATCTGTTCTTTGAACAGATTTACCACTGGCGTAAGGTTTCCTTTTAATACGTTCTTCACCTGTTGCAGCCCTTCGCGGTAGTCCTCCTGCGTTTGGAGTCCTTCACAGGGGCCTTTACAGTTGCCCAGGTGGTATTCCAGGCATACTTTAAACTTGCCTTTCCGGATATTTTCTTCCGACAAATTCAGGTTACAGGTCCGTAGCGGTATGTTGTATTTGATGACGTCCAGTATTTCACGTACCCTGCCCACAGAGGTAAAGGGGCCCAGGTAATCTGAGCCATCTTTAATAACGTTGCGGGTGAAAAATACCCGGGGGAAAGACTCATGCTTAATAACAATGTAAGGATAGGTTTTATCGTCCTTTAAATTGATATTGTACTTGGGCCTGAATTGTTTGATGAGTGAATTTTCCAGCAGGAAGGCATCCTGCTCAGAGTCTACGATGGTAAATTCGATGTGGTGGATATGCTCTACCAGCTTACGGGTTTTGTAATTGTCGTGGTTCTTTACAAAATAAGAACTCACCCTTTTACGTAAACTTTTGGCTTTCCCTACATAGAGCAGGGTGCCGGCCTCATCATAGTATTTATAAATACCGGCATTGCCGGGAATTGTATGTGATATTTTCTGAAACTCCGCTGCTGTCATGTTTACATACCTGTTTTAGGTGCAATGGTTACATTTATCTCCAGCTCTTTCGGGGAAAGAAAAGCAATTTTCTGATAGGTAGTCATCCGAACTTGCCTGTTTTGCTGGTAAAAGAGGTCCTGCCGGAATTCATACACCAGGTTACTGGTATAGGAATGGACGCTTACCTGTTGGATATTTCCCTGCCTGTCCAATTCCATGGTGATTTCGGAAGGGCTGGTCTGTTTTCCTCTCGATTTATAGATCACTGATTTCCTGCCGGAGAATGGATCGTATAAACTGGAAGTATCATATTCTTCCCGCAGGGAGGGTTTATTCAGGTCAATTTCCATAAATGGCTTCAGCACGTCGTATACGGCGGCACTGTCCCGGCCGGATATGGTAACAGTATCTTTTTGGCCATTGAGGGTCACCGTTTTAAAGAGCGTAAAATCTCCTTTCCTTAACTGATCATGCTGCTGGCTGAAATATGCAGGGAATGATGCAAATTTATCTTGTGCCGGGTTCTTGGATTGTTTATTCGCCAGGTTACAGGCCATTAAGCCAACTATGGTAAATAACATCGTTACTTGCCTGTATTTTTTCATGGTGTAAAATTAATACTTAAATGTGGGTCATAAAAAATGCGCCGTGAAAACGGCGCATCGATGCATGAGCAAATCTGTCGAGAGCACTAAAAATATGTAAATCAGCTAATTGAGCTGATATTTTCCAGGGTAACGCTTGTTAAACGAGGCCGATGAAGTAAATGTTACAGGTGGTGGTAAATAAAGATGGATTTTCATCAGATTTTAATCCGGGGGATAAAAGAGAAAGGGAGAGAAAGGTCTTTCAACGACCCTCCTCTCCCTCCTTTAAAAATGGGAAATATATTTATACCAGCAGGTTGCCGGTCATTTCCTTAGGAACAGATAATCCCATGAAATGCAGGATGGTAGGAGCAATATCGCCTAATTTACCATCTTTGACAGTACCTCTGAAGTCTTTATTGATGATGAAAAACGGCACCAGGTTCAGGGAGTGGGCTGTATTGGGACTTCCATCCGGGTTGACCATGAAGTCGGCATTACCATGATCGGCGGTAAGGAACACGGTATAATCGCTGGCCAGCGCCGCGGTAACCACTCTTTCCACGCAATGATCTACGGTTTCTACCGCTTTGATAACAGCCTCAAATACGCCGGTATGTCCCACCATATCCGCATTGGCGAAGTTGAGCACAATAAAATCGGCGGATTTCTTTTCCAGTTCCGGTACAATCAGGTCGGCCAGTTCGTTGGCGCTCATTTCTGGTTTCAGGTCGTAGGTGGCTACTTTGGGAGAAGCCGCCATCATCCGGCGTTCGCCTTCGAATTCTGTTTCGCGGCCACCAGAGAAGAAGAAAGATACGTGTGGGTATTTTTCTGTTTCAGCGATGCGGATTTGTGTACAACCGTCTTTCGCCAGTACTTCACCCAGCGTCATGTTAAGATTGTCATTTTCGAAGATGACATGCACATTTTTATAGGTGCGGTCGTACTCCGTCATGGTAGTATAGAAAAGATTCAACGGTTTCATACCGAAATCCGGGAATGCTTCCTGGGTGAGTACTTGTGTGATTTCGCGGCAGCGGTCAGTGCGGAAGTTGAAGCATAGTACCGCATCTCCATCCTGGATAGTGGCAATGGCCTGCTGTTGCGCATCTGTTACGATGATCGGCTTGATAAACTCATCGGTTACGCCTTCTGCATAAGAGGCTTTTACTGCGGTGAGTACGTCCTGTGTGGTGGTACCGGTGCCGTTTACAAGCGCATCGTACGCCAGTTGCACGCGTTCCCAGCGTTTGTCGCGGTCCATTGCATAATAACGGCCAGTAACAGAGGCAATTTTACCGGTTGTTTTTTCCAGGTGGGCCGACAGGTTTTCGAGGAAACCTAATCCGCTTTTAGGATCGGTGTCGCGGCCATCCGTGAAGGCATGGATGTATACTTTTTCCAGTCCTTTGGATTGGGCGATAGTAGTAAGTGCTTTCAAGTGTTCTATATGGGAGTGTACACCGCCATCGCTTACCAGGCCAATCAGGTGAAGGGCTTTGTTATTGTCTTTGGCATGTGCCATGGTTTCCTGTAACACAGGATTGGCGGCCAGTTCCCCATCTCTGATAGCTACGTTGATACGCTGTAATTCCTGGTATACAATACGGCCGGCGCCGATGTTCAGGTGACCCACTTCGGAGTTACCCATCTGTCCATCAGGAAGTCCTACCGCTTCTCCGCAGGTAATGAGGTGGCTATGTGGATATTGTTTATATAAGCTGCTTACAAAAGGGGTTTTTGCGTGTGCAATAGCATCGGCGGCAGGTACTTTACCTTCGCCCCATCCGTCCATAATTACGAGAATGGCTCTTTTCTTTTCCATATCCTATCTGGTTATAGTTTAATAATTCACTCAAGAGGGTGAAAGTACTTATAAAGGGTTTAAATTTTTTGCAAAAATAACGCTTATCAAAAAATTAATTTTCAAGCCCGACAGTTTGTATGAATGTGAAAATTGATGTATGCAAAAATTAAAACATGTTATTAAACCATTATTACTTAGGCATTAAGCGCTACCACTATAATGTGATTTTATTGATTTGCAGGCTCTTTGGCATAGTTTTCGCTTTTAATTTGAGTTAGAATAATCACATTTTTAATAAAATAACTGACAATGAAGAAGCTATTGATGGTGCTGGGGATTCTGTTGTTGGGAGGTGTTTTTACAACATTCACATTGTCGGCCCGGCCAATTGAAATAGTGGCAGCCGGCCCGTTTGAAGATGTAGTGGCAGCACTTAAACAAGGTGATATAAATGGCTTATCCCGTTACCTCGATAATAATGTTGAGATTAATATAGCAGGTAAGCCTAATTCCTATAGTAAAGCACAAGCTGAAATTATCTTAAAGGATTTCTTTAATAAGAATCCGATTAAATCATTTGAATTAGTGCATCAGGGAGGCGATAACTCCCGGTTCGGCATTGCTAATATGGTAACAAACAACGGTACATTCAGGGTTTCCTTTTTCCTGCAAAAGAAAGGGGGCTCTATGGTACTAAATGAATTAAGATTTGAGAATAAATAGCCGATATAAATTATTGAAAAAACCCGGTGCTCCGCAATTAATTGCGGGGCACTTTTTATTTTTGACCTATCTTTCACACCAGAGGGAGGACACTCCAGGTGTGAATTTTCAATAATACCAACAATTATGTTAGAAGAATCAGCACTGAATGCGTTTATCAGGAGCGCACTGGCAGAAGATATAGGAAGCGGCGACCATTCTACCCTGGCTTCTATTTCGCCTACCGCCAAAGGAAGGGCGGTATTAAAAATAAAGGAAGATGGCATACTCGCAGGTATGGAAGTTGCTGAGGCAATTTTCAGGTGGTTGGATATGTATACCATGTTCACACCACATAAGCAAGACGGTGATGCTATGAAAGCGGGCGAAACAGCCTTTGAGGTAACCGCAGCCGTGCATACCTTATTGATGGCGGAAAGACTGGTACTCAACTGTATGCAACGCATGAGCGGGATTGCTACCCTTACCCACCAGTACGTGGAAAAGTTGAAAGGATATCATACCCGGATACTCGACACCCGGAAAACAACCCCCAATTTCCGCATGCTGGAGAAAGAAGCAGTTCGTATAGGCGGTGGCGTTAATCACCGCATCGGGTTGTACGATATGGTAATGCTGAAAGATAACCATATCGACTTTTCCGGTGGCATCACTGCAGCAGTTACTAAAACGGTGGCCTATCTCAAAGAACGGCAGCTACCCCTGAAAATTGAAGTGGAAACACGTAACCTCGATGATGTAAAAGAAGTGCTGGCAGTAGGGCAAATCGACCGGATTATGCTCGACAACTTTACTCCGGCAGATATTGTTAAAGCATTGGAACTGATCAACGGCCGGTTTGAAACAGAAGCATCCGGCGGCATTACCCTGGATACCCTGGAAACTTACGCAAAAACAGGCGTAGATTATATCTCCGTGGGCGCCATCATACACCATGCGGTGAGCCTGGATCTGAGCCTCAAAGCAATTATTCTATAAAACGGTTTTTTTGAAGAAGATACTATTTATCATTAACCGCAAGGCTGGAACTGACCGGGAAAAACGGTTGGAAGGAGCTATCAGGCAATATTTGCCAGAAAGCCAGTTTGAAGTAAACATCGCCTGGCTCGCTTACCTGGGCCATGGCGCCGACCTGGCAAGAGAGGCCGTGCAAAACGGGGTTCATACGGTAGTAGCAGTGGGAGGCGATGGCTCTATTAATGAGATAGCGCAAGGCCTGGTGGGGAGTAATACAGCGATGGCCATCCTGCCCCTGGGCAGCGGCAACGGGCTTGCCCGGGCATTGAAGATTCCATTGGATATCAATAAAGCCCTGCAGCTGATCGTCAGGAATAAACAACGACCTATCGACGTAGGATATGCCAATGAACACCTCTTTCTCAGCAATGCCGGCGTAGGCTTCGATGCACTGATAGCCGAACAATTCAGGCATAATACCAAACGCGGATTGTCGGGCTATGCCAAGCTGGTACTGAGAAGTTTTAGTAGCTACGACCCCGCAGAATATGATATCGATATTGATGGCAAAACGATTCAAACAAAAGCATTTTTGTTGACGGTAGCCAACGGTAACCAGTTTGGTTATGAATTTAAACTGGCACCCAAGGCCAGCGTATTTGACGGGCAGCTCGACTTATGCGTAATGCCCCCTGTAGGTGTACTGAGCCTGGTGCCTGTCAGCGTTTTTTCTCTCTTGGGAAATATCGATAAAACCCGCTATCTGCAACACTTTACGGGTAAGGATATTACCATACGCAGCCAACAGCTGGAATATCTGCAGGTAGATGGCGATGCAGTACCGCTTTCAGAAAAAGGCATGGTGCGTATCCGCATACAGCCTAAGGCTATCAACTTAATTGTAAACGAGTAACCTTTAAATATTTTAAAGAGATGTCGAAAAAGAAAAATACATCAGGTAATGGGATTGTATATTCCACTGATCCAAACTTTTCATTCGAGCCGGAGCAAGAGGAAGTAACTGAAACACTGGCACCCGCCAACCAGGTGCTGAGAGTAACACTCGACAAAAAACAACGCGCAGGAAAAGTAGTGACGCTGATTACCGGGTTTGTTGGTAAAGAGGAAGATCTCGAAAAACTGGGAAAGGAATTAAAAACCAAATGTGGTACCGGCGGTAGTGTAAAGGATGGTGAAATCCTTATCCAGGGCGACTATAAAGAGAAAGTTATAAAATGGCTCCAGGACTGGGGGTATAAAAAAACAAAATAGCCTTTAGCCTTTCACCAAAGGCTAAAGGCTAAAAACATTATCTGTTTACCAGTTTCATACCACCTTCTGTATAACGGAGCCCGGATACGGCATGCTGTTGCAAGATCTGTTCAATGGCTGTCAGATCCGCTGCTGATAAATTAATGTCTGCTGCAGCTGCATTTTCCAGTAAATATTTCCTGCGTTTAGTTCCTGGAATAGGAATGATATCGTCTCCCTGTGCCAGCAACCATGCGAGTGATAACTGTGCCGCAGTAATCCCTTTCTCTTTTGCAAATGCTTCCAGCGCATTCACCATACGTAAATTCTGTTCGAGATTACCTTCCTGGAAACGTGGTAAATTATTGCGAAAATCTTCTTTGCTCAGGGATGCCTGGCTGTTGATAGCGCCAGTGGAAAGCCCTCTGCCCAGTGGGCTGTAGGCCACCAGGCTAATGTCCAGCTCACGGGTGGTAGCTAGAATTTCTTCCTCAATATCGCGGGTAAACAGGGAGTATTCTGTTTGCAATGCAGCAATAGGATGCACCGCCTGTGCCCTGCGGATAGAATCTACGCCTGCTTCAGATAAACCGAGGTAACGTACCTTTCCTTCTTTTACCAGTTCAGCCATAGCACCTACTGTATCTTCTACCGGTACGGTATCATCTATGCGGTGGGTATAATAGAGGTCGATTACATCAACGTTCAATCGCTTTAAGCTGG
Organism: Chitinophaga eiseniae; assembly: GCF_012641265.1. Taxonomy (GTDB): domain Bacteria; phylum Bacteroidota; class Bacteroidia; order Chitinophagales; family Chitinophagaceae; genus Chitinophaga; species Chitinophaga eiseniae_A. Next base: position 919,237 of record NZ_JABAHZ010000002.1, read on the forward strand.
CTTCACAAGCCTGTTTAATATATTTGGGAGAGCCATCAAAGTAATAGGTATTATCTTCTTTAAACCTGAATCCGAATTTAGTAGCGAGGAAAACTTTATCTCTCCTGGTAGCTAATATTTTTGACAATAAAATTTCATTCGCTCCCTGGCCATACATATCGGCGGTGTCCCAGAAATTAATGCCTGATTCCAGCGCCAGTTCCAATGTGGCTAATGATTCCTTTTCATTGAAATCCTGGCTGCTGCCGTACGCAAATGACATACCCATGCAACCCAGTCCTATCGCAGATATTGATTCTCCTGTCTTTCCTAATTTTCTGTACTGCATATTGTTTTGTTTTAGAGTGATACAAAAGTAGGTATCAATACAGGAGCAGTAATTGTAGGAAACAAAGTATTAATTGTTAATATCAAAGGGCGTTATTGTGCCCGGTACACATGAGGAGAAACACCACTATGATTTTTAAAGAAGTGAGTAAAGTTGCCAGGATCCTCAAACCCAAGACACCAGGCTATTTCGGAAATTTGCCAATCGGTATGGATCAGCAATAAGCGGGCTTCCAGCAACATACGCTGACGGATATGCTCGCTGACGGTACGGCCAGTAGCCTGTTTTACAGAGGCATTTAAATGATTGGGATGTGTATTTAATACCTGGGCAAACTCTTTGGCTGTTTTAAGACCGAGCTGACTATGTGTATACTCAATTGGGAATTGTTTTTCCAGCCTGTCGGTAAAGCGATGGGCCAATACCTGCGCTGCCGTAAGCTGGCGCTGCGGCGCGGTAAACTGGGTCGACAACCGTTTTCCCTCTAACAGGAGCAGTTTGAGGTAAATAAGAATCGCTTCATGTTTAAAAGCCGCATTCTCATTGTATTCTCTCAATAATTGCCGGAAAATAGACTGGATATAACTACACTGTTCATCGGTTAGTTTATATACTGCCTGGGCCCCCATTTGTAACAATGGATGTAGCAACAGGTTTTCCTGGTGATTGGTCTGCGCTTCAAACAACAGGTCGGTAAACAGGCAGAAGTAACCCTCCTGCTCTTCAGAAGTAGCACGCCATGTTTTTAATTCAAATGGATTAATAAATATTAAAGTAGGCCCATCTACTTCATAGCGCTGTTCTCCCATCGTAAAAATACCACTGCCTTTACTGATGAAACTGATCTTGTAATAATCCCGCCGGCTGGCGGTTACTTCATCCACACAGCTATGGTCCGCCCTTTCCTGTACCGCAAAACTCCCGCGTAGCGGAGCTTTTGGGATCATTTCTTTTCGGGTGTACAGGAGGAGGTCGTCGTTGAAGTCGTTGATTGTTTTCAATCCAATGGAAGCATTTTTATTGGTAGACATATTCCAAATTTAGGCAATTTCGAATGAATTTTTTTGCAGGTGGATAACAGCAATGTTAAGTTTTCAGTAGTCTTTATACGCTCAAATGCTTACTGGATAAGGATGATTTGACAAATTGAAACATTGTTGCAATTTCATTTTTGATTAAATAGAAAAAATTTCACAATTTGTTAACGCCTTTATCAACCAAAATCTTGTTATCATCAAGCCCTGATGATTGCTATGTAGAGCGGCCTGCCACATATGCCACCGAACAAGAAACTCTAAAATCCATAGACGGAAATACATTCGTATTTCCGTTTTTTATTTATAAATAGATCACCAGCTTTTTTGTGACGCATTCATTATTATGACAACACCTGTTAGTTCTATCACTATGCCTCCACGTCGTACCTCCCTGTTACTGCTGTTATTAATTGTAATAGTGAAAATGGTTTTTCAATACCTGGTATTGCATCCATATTATGATTTACAAAGAGATGAATTCCTGCACCTGGACCTGGCCAGGCATCTTTCATCGGGATATTTATCAGTACCTCCTTTTACGGCGCTTAACTCAATAGTGATCGGCTGGTTGGGAAATAGTATTTTCTGGATAAAATTTTTTCCTGCTTTGTACGGCGCTTTAACGATGGTGCTGGTATGGAAGATAGTGGAATTGTTGGGTGGTAGCTGGTTTGCCCAGGTGCTGGCAGCACTGGTTTACATTTGTTCTGGTATGTCGCGGGTCAATTTATTGTATCAGCCCAACTCTTTCGATATACTGGCCTGGACATCGTTGTTCTGGTGTTTATTGCAATACTTGCATACCAGTCAATCTAAATGGTTACTATGGATGGGAGTGTTTACAGGGGTTGGTATACTGAATAAATATAATATAGGTTTCCTGGTGGTGGGAATGCTGGGAGGCTTATTATTATCATCTCACCGGAAAATATTCCGGGATAAATACCTTTATATTAGCGGGCTGATAGCCCTGGTGATCATTGCTCCCAATATCATCTGGCAATTACAGCATGGGTTGCCGGTTATTCATCATATGAAAGAGCTCAATGAAAATCAGCTGGTGCATGTAAGCCGGTTGAATTTCATCAAAGACCAGTTTATTTTCTTCATTGGTGGCGCCTTTATCGTGGTAGCAGCCTTTATGGGGTTGATTTTTCACAAGCCATTCCGGCCATACCGGGTAGTTTTATTGATATATGGCATAACGATTTTTCTGTTTACGTATTTACATGCTAAAAGCTATTATTCCCTGGGCTTGTACCCTGTGTTGCTGGCCTTTGGAAGTGTTTACTGGGATAGGATTTTTACCCATGATTGGACACACAGGCTGCGGATACTATGGGTAGCGGCGATTATTGTGCCGTTTGCTTTGTTATTGAATGCTGTTTTCCCGGTATTATTGCCGGCCCAGATACAACAGAAGGCAGCGAAGTTTCAGACGCTGGGCGTGTTGCGCTGGGAAGATGGTAAAGACCATGCTTTGCCCCAGGATTTTGCGGACATGCTGGGATGGCAGGAAATGGCCGCCATGGCGTTACAGGCATGGGAACAGATACCGAAGGCCGACCAGCCCTACACGTTGGTGCTTTGCGAAAATTACGGAGAAGCAGGCGCCCTGAACTTTTATAATAAAGGAAAGATGCCGGAAGCGGTAGCCTTTGACGCGGACTATGTATTCTGGTTCCCCCAAATGGATACGCTGCGCTATATTATTAAAATCGGGCCAGCGCCGGATGAAAAAGCCAGGAGGTATATTAGCCAGGTACAACAAACCGGCGCCCTCCAGGATACTCTTTGCCGCGAATATGCCTTTGGCATTCGTGCCTACCTGTTATCCGGTTTATCACCAGAGTTACCAGCGCTGATACAACAGCGGTTGGCCAAGAAACAGGAGAGCTACCAGGATGGTATGAAATAAGCTGCCTGTTAGCGGTGGAGTATGAATTCTATTTCTCCGAATCCCAATTGCAGGATTTCACCTTCCCTTTCCAGGCATAGATGCCCATCTGGGAGCACATCGCGGATAATGCCCTCAAAGATTTGACCGTCCTTCCGGTAGAGGCCAGGTTGTTGCCACCGGAAAAGCCGGGTGGTATATTCCCGGAGCAGGGCTTCATAGTTAGCCGGGATTAACTGTTGGATCCTTTTATCGAGAAAGGTACAGAGTTCCCGGGCCAGGTCGGCTGCTTCCCGGACTTTGCCGGTAATTTGCCGGAGGGAAACGGCGTTGGGAAGATCAGGCGGGAAGGCTGCCTGGTTAATGTTAAGTCCTATGCCAATAATGGCATATTGCCAGACATTTCCTCTTAATACATTCTCAATCAGGATGCCGCCTGCCTTTCTGTCACGCCAATAAATATCATTTGGCCACTTGATGATAGTTTCATCACCGGCATAGCTGGTAAAGAAATCGCAGGTAGCGAGGGCTACAGTGACGCTTAACATAAATTGCCTGGAAAGGGGTAGCATCGCTGGTTGGAGGGCAATACTGAGGGCGCTGATATCGCCGGGTTGAGCCATCCATTGTTTCCCGCGGGTTCCTTTTCCCGCGGTTTGATTGCTTGTAAACCAGGCTGTACCGGATGTCACCTGCCCGGAATTTACCTGCTCCATGGCATAGTTATTGGTGCTGTCAACTTCTGTTAATACCTTGAACGGGTGTCCTATCACATGAATCTTTTTTAGTCTGTATATCTGGCCCGAAAAGTAATTCATTTTATTATTTAATTAACATTTTCAGGAGGCCCGGAGGCGATATTAAACATGTTATATTACTGCTTGTTTAGTAACTTTGACAATTAAAGATTATTTTTAACAAAAACGAGATTTATTGGCACCCTTAACCGTTCTGAGCACGAGAAAGAAGGCGCAGTCACGCCTGACCAGAGAAAGTGAAATTTTTACCACCATCATCAAGGCCATACAGGATAAGAAGGGGGAAAATATCGTATCCCTGGATCTACGCCAGATTCCTGAAGCTGTGGCCGATTTCTTTATCATATGTGAAGCCAATTCCGGCACCCAGGTGAAAGCCATTGCTGATTATGTGTCAGAGCAGGTGGAGCTGCAGACATCAGAGGAACCGTATAAGCACGAAGGATTTAGTTCGCAAAACTGGGTTTTGGTGGATTATGTGAATGTTGTTGTTCATATATTCCAACCTGAAAACAGGAAATTCTATAATCTGGAGGAAATGTGGAGCGATGCCGATAGAATGGACCACATAGAAAACTGAGTATAACAGTTGTTTTAGAATTTAATTATTCATATTATTCTGATTGCAATAAATATCCGTAAAGGAGCGTAAGATTATGGAAAAAGGAGGCAATAACTTCAACAAGGGTTCAGAGAAATCACCTAAGAAAGGACCGAAGTTCAATATATACTGGGTATATGCCTTTATTGGTGTAGCCCTGCTCGCAATGAACATTTTTGGCGATTTCAAGTCCCCCACCAAAGAAATCTCCTTCCAGGAGTTTCAGGTAAATTATCTGAAACCCGGAGATGTAGATAAGCTGGTGGTTGTAAACAAGAAATATGTAGAAGTCTACATAAAAGCAGACTCTTTAAAAGAAGCTAAGTTTAACGGCGTTAACAAGAGCAGATTTGGAGGTGATAACCCCGGTCCGCATTTCCGTTTTACGATAGGCAGTGAGGAGAGTTTTAAGAAAGATATTGACAAAGCCCAGGAAGGTATCCCGGTAGAGAACCAGGTAAAGATATCTTACGATGAGCGCCAAAGCTGGTTTGAGCCAATATTCCAGCTGTTGTTGCCAATTATCCTGATCATTGGCTTATGGATATTGCTGATGCGGAAAATGGGCGGTCCTGCTGGTGGCAGCGGTGGCCCGGGTGGTATCTTCAATATCGGTAAATCCAAAGCTACCCTGTTCGACAAAGGCACCCGTGTGAATATCACTTTCAACGACGTAGCCGGATTGGATGAAGCGAAGGTAGAAGTAATGGAAATCGTGGATTTCCTGAAGAATCCTAAAAAATATACCTCCCTGGGAGGTAAAATTCCTAAAGGTGCATTACTGGTAGGTCCTCCGGGAACTGGTAAAACCCTGCTGGCGAAAGCGATGGCAGGAGAAGCACAGGTTCCTTTCTTCTCTATGTCCGGTTCCGACTTTGTGGAACTGTTCGTAGGGGTGGGCGCCAGCCGTGTACGCGACTTGTTTAAACAAGCCCGTGAGAAAGCGCCTTGTATCATTTTCATCGATGAAATTGATGCGATTGGCCGCGCCAGGGGTAAGAACGTGATGATGAGCAACGATGAACGGGAAAATACCCTGAACCAGTTGCTGGTAGAAATGGATGGTTTCGGAACAGACAGTGGTATCATTATCCTGGCTGCTACCAACCGCCCCGATGTACTGGATAGCGCATTATTACGTCCAGGCCGTTTCGACCGTCAGATCTCTATCGATAAACCAGATCTGGCCGGAAGGGAAACCATTTTTGAAGTACACCTGAAGCCCATCAAAACCTCCCCTAACCTGGATGTGAAGAAACTGGCTTCTATGACCCCTGGCTTTGCCGGTGCAGATATCGCTAACGTATGTAACGAAGCTGCCCTGATTGCGGCCCGTAAGGGTAAAATGCAGGTGGAAATGGATGACTTCAACGATGCCATTGACCGTGTAATCGGTGGTTTGGAAAAGAAGAATAAGATCATTTCTCCGGAAGAAAAAGAAGTCATTGCTTACCATGAAGCAGGTCACGCTATCTGTGGCTGGCACCTGGAACATGCTAACCCATTGGTGAAAGTAACCATCGTTCCCCGTGGCGTAGCAGCACTTGGTTATGCGCAATATCTCCCGAAAGAACAATACCTGTACAATACTGAACAACTGCTCGATGATATCTGCATGACCCTTGGCGGACGTGCGGTAGAAGAGCTGGTATTTGGTAAAATTTCTACCGGCGCACAAAACGACCTGCAGGTAATTACCCGTATGGCCTATGCAATGGTAACCGTATATGGTATGAACGATAAAGTGGGTAATGTATCTTTCTACGATCCCAACAGCGACCAGTCATTCACTAAGCCTTACTCTGAAGAAACATCTAAGATGATTGATGATGAAGTAAGAAAACTGATTGCTGCCGCTTATGTCAGAACAAAAGACCTGTTGACCGAAAAAATGGACCAGGTAAAGATACTGGCAGAAGAGCTGTTGAAGAAAGAAGTGTTATACCAGGCCGACCTGGAAAGACTGATCGGTAAACGTCCATACGACGTACACCGGGAACATCCACTGAATAAAGAAGGTATGACTACTGATGGCGTTCATCCGTCAGATATCATCAACCCTTCTCCATCACCAGCTAATGCGTAAATAGCGATATGAAGATTTCTCCTGCTAAGGAAAATATTCTGAAGAGAGTACGGAATGCGTTAAGTCAGTCAGTACAGTTGCCCTTCCCAAATTCGGAGGGCAACTCGTCTGTTTTCAGAACTGAGAATGAGAGCCTTGAATTAAAGTTTGCAGAGGAATTTAGCCGCTTGCAGGGGAAGTTTGTTTACTGTACCAGCAAAGGCGAAATGATGGATAGTTTGCGCGCGCTTTGTGAAAATAAAGAGTGGCACAACGTATACTGTCAAACGCCTGCCCTGTTGAAAACGATTCGTCCGGAAGAACTGCCGGTGTTAAACCAGGGCTCTATGCACGAAGCGGATGCTGCTATCACAGATTGTGAATACCTGGTAGCCCGGACAGGTATGGTGGTATTGAGTGCTGCCCAGCCCAGCGGAAGGGCTTTACCCGTATATGCACCGGTGCACATTATGATCGCCTATACACACCAACTGGTTTTTGACCTGAAGGATGCACTCAGTAAACTGAGGGATAAATATGGCAACGACCTCCCGTCGGCCATTTCATTTGCCACAGGTCCGAGCCGTACAGCCGACATCGAAAAAACATTGGTGGTCGGTATTCACGGCCCCAAAGAAGTATACGTATTTTTAGTAGACGAGTAGATAAAACAGCTTTTAGTATTTAGCCATTATGCTTTGGTGAAACAAACGATTTTCGTTTTTTCACCAGCCGGTAACGCTAAATACTAAAAGCTTCATAATTTTAAGAATGGACATTCATTTACCAGCCCGAAAGAAAGTATATTTTGCCTCTGATTTTCATCTGGGAGTTCCTAATGCCGCTGCCAGCCGGGAACGGGAAAAGCTGTTGTTACAATGGCTCGACCAGGTGGAGGCAGATGCAGCGCATATTTTCCTGGTAGGTGATATTTTCGACTTCTGGTTTGAATATAAACACGTGATCCCGAAAGGGTATACCCGTATATTAGGCAGGCTGGCAACATTGAGCGATAAAGGTATTGGCATCTCTGTATTTATCGGCAATCATGATATGTGGATGAATGGATATTTTGAAGATGAACTGAATATCCCTGTATATTATGAACCACAGACCTATACCATAGGCGCCAAAAAGTTTTATATAGGTCATGGCGATGGCCTGGGACCTGGTGATCATGGGTATAAAATGCTCAAGAAGGTTTTCAGGAACCCCGTTTGTCGTTGGTTATTTTCTGCTATCCATCCATGGGTGGGGATCTCCCTGGCCAATTATTTCAGCCGTAAGAGCCGTGCTGCAGCCGGACAGGAGCTGGAACATTTCCTGGGCGCAGAAAATGAATGGCTGGCTATTTATAGCAAGGAAATATTGCAAAAAGAACACTTCGATTATTTCATATTTGGCCACCGGCATTTGCCGTTGGACATTCCATTACAGGAAGGCAGTCGCTACATCAACCTGGGCGACTGGCTGAATTACTTCTCCTATGCCGTTTTTGATGGCAATGATGTGGAACTCAAATTTTTTACAGAGGCAGGTGCACGGGCCGCCAGATCAGGCGTCGAGAATCTCGTGCAGGATAGGCGGTGAGTGGAGCTCTGTGAAATCCGCTAAATGCAACCGGAAGAAATCCAGGTAAGCATATAATAATTTTCTTCTTCTTTCTTTATTCATGGTAATAGCCGCCAGGTGCTGTATTTCTTTACACTGTACCAGCTGATCTGTTAACTCACTATTTTGTGGATCGAGGTGGTTGGGATGATGTGGGGGCAGGTCGGTAAAATGGCCTTCCTGCAAATCTACATAGGGCGTGTATTCTGAAAAGCGGCCATTGAGCCGGAATCCGAGGTGCTCCCCTGTTTTCAGGGTAAAGTAGAGCGGAAGGTTGGCTACTACCGGCATGGGAGCTACATCCAGCAGTTGTAGTATGTTTTCCGTAAAATAATAGAGTTCCAGGTTCTGCTCGGGCTGCTTCAGGCATTTCTGGAGTAGCTCAATCATATATAAGGCCACCGTATTCTTCACTACGTTCAGGTGTACCGTGGTAAAAATATATCCCAGCTTAAATTCTGAAATGCGTTGAAGATTGCGGCTTTCATGGTGATAGACCACCAATTCCAGGATATTGCCCAGCTGGAGCAGGTTTCCCTTGGCAGCCCTGGGCTTGGAAGAACGCGCTCCGTTAACCATATAGGACTGCACGCCAAAAAGTTCCGTGAACATGGTCACGATCAGGCTGGTATCGCCATATTTTACCGTGCGTAATACGATGCCGCGTGTTTTGTGAAGCAATTTTTCAGCAATTTATAAAGGTTGCAAGTTAATATAAACGGGAGATACCTGCTGCGGTAGGCTGGCCAGGGCCGAAAAATGAGAGGATGACAGCTAGAAGTGAAAACCCGCCGGCTGGTAGCTAAAACCGGGCAGCTCATCGCTGTTGGTTAACAGCCAATAGCTATTTTGATTACCTTTACGCCCATTATAAAAAAAGAAAATCCTTATGTGGCAACGTTTAGCAGGCTTTGTGCTAAAATATCGATTATTGCTTCTACTTCTATTGCTCGCCGGTACCGGCGTGATGGGTTATTATGCCAGTAAGGTACAAATGTCTTACGATTACGTGGCTACCATTCCACATGACAACCCCAAATTTCTTGAGTACCAGGAATTTAAACAAAAATTTGGCGGGGATGGTAATGTGCTCATGCTTGCGGTGCAGACAGATAAATTTTTTCAGGCAGATTTTTTCAAGGACTATGTTCAGCTGAACAAGGACATGAAGAATGTTTTTGCCGTGGAGAATATTATGAGTGTGCCAATGGCCATCAACCTGGTAAAAAATGACAGTACCCAGAAGCTGGAAGCTAACCTGCTTTTCAAGGGCGATTTGGGCAACCAGGTGGTGATCGACAGCTTATCCAGGGTATTTAACACCCTCCTGTTTTATAAGGGACTGTTGTACAACCCCGATTCGCATGCCTATCTCATGGCTATTTATGTGAATAAGGATGTATTTAATTCCCCTAAGCGCACTGGCGTGGTAAAGGAAATTACCAAGCTGGCCAACGCTTTCCAGGAAAAGCAGCATACCGAAGTACATTTGAGCGGATTGCCGCTTATTCGTACGGCCATGGCCGTTAAAGTGGCAGACGAGCTGAAGTTGTTTCTCAAAATCTCCTTCCTCCTGACAGGGCTAATATTATTCTTGTTTTTCAGGTCCTTCAGCGCAGTGCTGATGTCTATGATTGTAGTGGCCATTGGGGTGATCTGGTCGGTAGGTACCATTGTACTGATGGGTTATAAGATTACTTTGCTGACAGGACTGATTCCCTCGTTGATTGTAGTAATAGGGATTCCGAACTGTGTGTACTTTTTGAGTAAGTACCATACTGCGTATGCGAAGGATGCCAATAAAACCCGGGCATTGGTGCATATGATACAGCGTATGGGGATTGTAACGCTGTTTACCAACCTTACGGCGGCTATTGGTTTTGGGGTATTCTGCTTTACCAACAGCGCCATCCTGAAGGAGTTTGGCGTAGTAGCGGGGCTGAATATTATGTTCATCTTCCTGATCTCGTTTATTTTCCTGCCCTCTGTGCTCAGTTATTTACCGGCGCCCAAGAGCAAACATACAGACTACCTGGAGAACCGCTTCTTTGCAGCCGTATTAGATTTTCTGACAACGCTGGTATTCAAATACCGGCCATGGGTATATGGGGTGAGCGTGATAGCGGTAGTATTGGCCATTGTGGGCATGGGCCGTTTGCAATCAGTGGGATATATGCTGGATGATATCCCGCATACCGACAAGCTATATACCGATTTGAAGTTTTTGGAAACCAATTTCAAGGGTGTAATGCCATTGGAGATTGCAGTAGATACAAAGAGGAAGAACGGTGTGATTAGCCTGCAAACACTGAACAGGCTGGATAAATTAACCCAACTGATCAGCTCTCAGCCTGATTTTGGTCGTCCTTTATCAGTGGTAGAAGGGATTAAATTTGCCAAGCAGGCCTATTTTAGTGGGGATAGCTCCAACTATGCGGTGCCGAATGAGTTTGATCTCGGCTTCCTGGCGCCTTATCTCCGGATGAAGGGTAACAGCAATGCCACGGGAGCTACTTCTACGTTCAGTAAGCTGGTATCTTCTTTTATGGATAGTACTAAGCAGGTAGCGAGGCTGAGTGTAAATATGAAGGATGTAGGATCGCAGAAACTGCCAGTGTTGCTGGACTCCCTGCGGCCGAAAGTAACGGAGATCTTTGATACGGCGCATTACAGAGTTACTTTTACTGGTACCAGTGTAATATTCCAGGAAGGTACACGCTTTATCATCAATGGGCTGATGGAGAGTATTATCCTGGCTTTTGTGCTGATTATGCTGTGTATGCTGTACTTGTTCCGTTCGTGGAGAATGCTGATCATATCACTGATTCCGAATGTGATTCCGCTGGTGGTAACGGCGGGTGTAATGGGCTGGGTAGGCGTGGCGCTGAAGCCTTCTACGGTGTTGGTATTTAGTGTGGCATTGGGGATAGCCATTGACGTTACTATCCGTTTCCTGGTTAACTTTAAGCAGGAGCTGCCACGCCATGATTTTGATATCAGTGCTACAGTGAAACAGACCATACATGAAACCGGCTTGAGCATTATTTATACATCTGCCATTTTGTTTGCCGGCTTTATGATTTTCAGTTTTTCAGAGTTTGGCGGTACTAAGGCATTGGGTTGGCTCACATCGCTTACGCTGGTAGTGGCTATGATTACCAATCTGACTATCTTGCCGGCTTTGTTATTGTGGATGGAAAAGGCGTTGCTGAAGAAGGCGAGGAAGAAAGAGTTGTGGAAAACGCTGGATGAGGAGGAAGATATCGACATAGCGCAATTAGGTATCAGCGACAAGGAGTAACTTTAGGACTTATCATAAAGGTTATCGGGGTTAACACAGGCGGTAAAAGTAGCCATGTGTTAACCCCGATGGCGTTTCAGGAGCTGTATTTCGCAGTGGATGCTAAATGTTTAGCTAAAATGGACAAAAAAACGCCTTGAAATAATCTAGTGGACAACATTCAAATACCCTTATCACCGCTTGTAAAAAAGGAGGGGGTATTATAATGAAAAAGTATGAGGTTTATAACGCCATTCTAACCACATAGTTCATGAAAAATAAGTTCTTAAAGGGCGCTCATTTATCTGAGCGCAAGTTTAAGGAGATCTTGCGGCTATTTGCCGATGATCTGACTGCGACCCAGATAGCCAATATCAGTGGTGTCAGTAGGGTAACTATCAATAGTTATCTGAAAAAATTAAGACACCAGATAGCCCGCTTTTGTGAATCGCAGCATCCTGCGCCGGTTCCCGTGTTAACCTACGATGTCCGGCAAAGTGACCCTACCCCCGACCACGACAGCGATACGCTGGTGGCAGTAAAGCCGGAAGTAGACCGGATAGTGAAGCCCGTAATCTTCGGTATTTGCCGAACGGCAGACAGGTTACACACCGAAATTCTCCCAGATGTAAGTCGTTCTATGATCCATGCCGCTACACGCGGACGTTCCGTGTTGGAAACGCAGGGTATCTCAGAACGTTTGCGCCGTTTTAACGGGCTGGTAGATTTAGGTCAGTACCGTTTGTATCGTTTAGGTCAAACTTCCGATTCCCATCAGATGGATGATGTAGATGCTTTCTGGGGACTTACCAAGCACCGCCTGGCTAAGTTTAAGGGATTAAACCGTAATACGGCTTATTTACACCTGAAAGAGTGTGAGTACCGGTTTAATCATCGGAACGATGATTTATTTATGGTATTGCTGGAGTTGTTAAAAGCATATCCGCTTACCCTTTGATAAGACATTAGCCCCGCATTATGTGGGGCAACATTAATCTCGATTTAGATTTTGGTTGATGAGCACAGGCGGTATTCTTGCCGCTTGTTTATTATTATGTCCTTACGCTTGTTTTTAATATATAATATGTTAATGTATTGTTAAAGTGATGTTATCCGAATGTTATCGGGAACTTTCCAAGCTTAATTTTTTGTTAATAAATATTATATTTGAAGCCGGTTGAAAATTTGCTAAGGAAACTGCTTATGAGAAAGAAGTTGATTACTTCTGCTGTTGGTTTATTGAATAAATCGCAACAGACGTTGTCAATATTTTATTTATTGTCAATGTATATTACTGTACGCTTGTTATCTCGCCAGCTTTAGAAGCATTCCAACACCATTTAATTTCGACTGAATTATTTAAGGGGAACCAAATGAATTAAGGCCTGGTGCCTTGATAACGATTATTATTTTTTAAGGTTAAGGAAACAACAAAATCATGCTTATGAGGAAAGTTTTATTTCTCCTCTTGTCCGTGCTATTTCTGGGCGGACAGGTCTTTGCGCAAAGCCGCACTGTAACGGGGAGAGTTACTGACGCCAATGATGGCTCAGCTATTCCTGGTGCCAACATTCAAATAAAAGGCACCTCCAAAGGAACCACTACGAATCCGGAAGGTTCCTTCTCTATCCAGGTAGACGCCAACGCTACCCTTATCGTATCCTTTATCGGCTTTGAAGCCAAAGAAGTGCCAGTAGGTAGCGCCGCTACCCTGAACGTAAAACTGAAAACAGATTCCAAGAGTCTGGAAGAAGTAGTTGTAACCGGCTACACTATTGAAAAGAAGGTAAATTCAACGATTGCCTCCACCTCCATCGCCGGTGCCAAAATTAATAACGTTGCCTTACCTGACGTAAACCAGATGCTCCAGGGTAATGCTCCCGGGGTAGCAGTATCTACCAACTCCGGTCAGCCAGGTGCTAAAACAGAAGTACGTATCCGCGGTATCGGATCTATTTCTGCCAGCAACAGCCCGCTGTATGTAGTAGATGGGGTAGTAATTTCTACCGGTGACTTTACCCAGAACACACCCTCCCAGGATGTAATTGCCAACCTGAACCCTGCCGACATTGAAAACGTATCTGTACTGAAAGATGCGTCTGCAACAGCGTTGTACGGTTCCCGCGGTTCCAATGGGGTGATTGTTATCACCACCAAAACCGGCAGAAAGGGGCAAAACAGGATTAACTTCAACGCCAAATACGGTTTCCAGAACCTGGCACATGGCATCGATATGATGAACTCCAGCGAGCTGCTGGCTTATCAGCGCGAAGCAATGAGAAATGCTACCAAGAAAGATGGTACTCCCACTTTCACGGAGGCAGACATCCTGGCTAACCGCCCTGATAAACTGACCAATATCAACACCAACTGGATGAAGGAAGCTTTCCGCACTGGTAAAACCCAGTCCTACGGCATCAACGCCAGCGGAGGAAACGACAAAACCCAGTACTACGCTTCCGGCGACTACTTCAAACAACAAGGTATCCTGATCGGTTCTGATTTCAGCCGCTACAGTGGCCGTTTGAACGTAGATCACAAATTCAACGATAAGTTCGACCTGAGCGTAAAAGTAAATGGTTCCTATACAGATCAGAGAAGCGCCAGCGGTGGTAACTCCTACTCTTCTCCACTGATGGGCGCACTGTCTAACGTACCATATATCCCTTCCCGTGATGCCGCTGGTAACCCTTATAACGGTTATACTGCTGGTCAGCCCGGTTCCACTACCTGGGATGGATTTGCAGGTATTCCTTCCAGCTACGTTCCCATTATCCGTGGTGGTAACTTCCTGAGCACCGTAGACAAGAACTATAACAAGTCTAACAACACCCAGACAGTTTTCAATGCTGCGTTGGGATACAACATTATCGATGGTTTACGCTTCGTGGTAAAAGGTAACGCTGAGTTAACCAATATCCGCGAAAAGCAGTGGACTGCACCCGATTCTTATGATGGTCGTAACTATGGTGGTTACCTGTATAACGTTAACTCTAACATCGCGTTGTACACTACCCAGCAATTGTTGACCTATAACTTCAGCATTGGTAAAGATCATAGCTTCCGTTTGCTGGCTGGTAATGAATATTCTTACCAAACCCGCGTATGGAGCCTCGCCGCAAAGAATGGCTTCCCTAATAGTCAGGCACAGGTGCCAGACGCAGGTGCTAAGTACTTCGACATGGGAGGTGATGAAACCTCTTATGCGTTCCAGGGTATCCTGGCGAAAGCAGACTATGACTATAAATCAAAATATTTCCTGAGCGGTAGCTTCAGAAGGGACGGTTCTTCCCGTTTCCCACAAGACAACCGTTTCGGTAACTTCTACTCTGTAGGTGCTGCATGGCGTATTTCAGAAGAAGAGTTTACTAAAAACATCTCCTGGCTGAGCGACCTGAAACTGCGTTCCAGCTATGGTATTATGGGTAACGCCGAAGGCTTGGGCGACTATCCTTATCAGCCACTCTACAGCCTGAAAGGTGTATATGCCGACGGTTCTGTTGCCTTCCAGAAACAACCTGCCAACACAGCGCTGAGCTGGGAAAAACAAAACCTGTTTGATGTAGGCCTCGACATTAGTGTGCTGAAAAAACGTTTATACGCTGCCGTAGGTTACTACGACAAACGCTCTTCTGCGTTGCTGATGCAGTTGCCACTGTCTATGACCAGCGGTTTTGACGTAATGAACATGAACGTAGGTAAGATGCTGAACCAGGGCTTTGAAGTGACTATTGGTGGTATTCCGGTAGCTACCAAGAATTTCCAGTGGACTTCCGACCTGAACTTCGCTACCCTCCGCAACCGCGTATTATCACTGGGTGGACAACAGTTTATTCCTTCCGGTTCCCGTCAGAGAATTGAAGTAGGCATGCCTTTCGGTTCCTGGTACATGCCGGTATGGGCAGGTGTTGATCCTCAAACAGGCGCAGCTACCTGGGTAGGTGCTGATGGTAAGCCTACTGCTGACTATAATTCAGCCGCAAGAAAGTATGTTGGTCAGGCACTGCCTAAGATCACCGGTGGGTTTACCAACAAATTCAACTATAAAGATTTCGATCTGTCTTTATTCATCACCTTCAGCGCTGGTAACAAAGCTTATAACTACAACCGCTCTTTCCTGGAAAGCGATGGTAACAATACCACCGGTAACCAGGCCAAAGACGCCGGCAGCCACTGGCAGAAACCAGGTGATATTGCCGACAGACCTAAAGTTATCTGGGGCAATGGTACCAACTCCAATGCTTCTTCTACCCGTTACCTGGAAGATATCTCCTATGTTAGGTTGAGAAACGTGACGTTCGGTTACAACCTTCCGAAAAACGTGGTGAGCAGAATGCATATGCAGGGATTAAGAGTATACGCACAGGCAGAAAACCTGTTTACGCTGACTGGCTATAAAGGATGGGATCCGGATATGAACACCAACCCGATTTCTCCAACCAGCACCGCCTCTACAGCTACTACCAATGCGGGTACTGATTTTTACCGTTATCCTACTTCAAGAGTGATCACATTTGGTATCAGTGTAGGCCTGTAATGAAGTAAAACAAAAACTTTAGTCAATTATGAAATATTCAAAACTCTCCATATTCGCAGTGGCTGCAGCGGGCTTGTTTTCCGCCTGCACCAAGCTGGATCAGAATCCACAGTCGTCCTTAAATGGAAATGACGCGGTAACAGAAGGGAATGCACGTATTCTCGCCAACGGTATCTATACCCGCATGGAAGAACTGGAATACTATGGCCGCGATTTTCTGATTGTTACCGACCTGGGTGGTAATGACATGAAAATCACTTCACAGAACTCCAACCGTTTCATCACGGAGTTCCAGATGAACTATACGCCCCTGCTGGCGCCACAAACCAATACTTTCCTGAACGCTTACCGCGTGGTAAACCAGGCCAATGTATTGATCGATAAACTTCCGGAAACCGCCACTACTGCTACGATTAAGGGAGAAGCTTACTTCCTGCGTGCGCTGGCAGATTTTGACCTGGCAAGAAGATATACCAGACCATACACTGGCCTGGATGTTAACGGCGCCAAGATTAATCCAACAGACGCTAATAGTGGGATCACTTTAGTGACGAAATCAACCGATGCTCCCGCCACTTTCAAACCCGGACGTAGTACACTGGCAGAAACTTACGCAGCTATTATCGCTGATCTGAAAGTAGCACAGCAAAAGGCGCCGGATGGTCTTACCACAGATGCTAAAGCCAATGTTTTCAATGCCACAAAGGATGCAGCTACAGCGTTACTGAGCCGCGCCTATCTCTACAGAGGCGACTGGCAACTGGCTATTGATGAAGCCAGCAAGTTGATTAACAGTAACAAATATGCTTTATACGCACCTACGGAAGTAGCAAATACCTTCAATGCAGATGCTGCTGGTAGCGAGGATATTTTCTCTCTCCGTTTCCTGACACCTAATGGAAGAGGCTCTAATAACTTCGGTTATATGTACGTTCCTTCCAAGCTGGGTGGTTACGGAGACATCAGGCTTACCGATGGGTTTATGGCTTTACTGGATCCTAAAGATGTGCGTAAAGGCTTTACCCAAACACTTGATGGTAGCAACTACCTGATGAAGTTTTCCGGTAATAAGGCACAGGGACAAGTTGGTTTGGTGAATGTTAAGGTGCTGAGAATCAGTGAAGTACTGCTGAACCGCGCGGAAGCTTATGCTGAATTGGGTAACCTGCAGCAAGCTACTGATGATGTAAACCTGCTCCGTGCGAAACGTGGCCTTGATCCATTTACCGATGTTAGCAACATCAAAGCTGAAATCGTTAAACAGAGAAGGATTGAACTGGTCGGCGAAGGATTTGGAATGACTGATTTGTTCCGCAAAGGTGGCGAACGTAATATCGTTGATGCCAATGCGCTGAGCACCCGGAAAACAGATGCAAAGGATTTTCGCGTTGCCTTCCCGATTCCGCAGGCTGAAATGGATGCAAATCCAAATATGGTGCAGAATCCGAAATACTAATACCCTTACTATTAAAAACCATGGAAAGGCGTCCCGATTATAGGGGCGCCTTTTTCATTTTCATCTCTCACTAGATAAATTTAATGGCATATTTGCCGGCAAGATATCGATTGAAAGCCCTGCCTGCCAAAAAACATTTAAATAATTCCTCGTATACTAATATTAGTATATTTTAGCAGGGGAAAGTTAAACGAAATGTGAATCATCACATTTTTTAAGAGGCTGTAGACAAGGTTTTTTTGAATTCTCTATATTGCAACAGTTTAATTACTAATAGCAACCATTATTTCGTGTATAGTATAAGAGGGGGCGCAGACAATTGCAGGATAAATCGGGCACAAATATGAGGATGCACACGCGGTTTTATGTGTGACATACAAACAAGTAGAATTACCGGAAATAAACAAACAGCGCTATGATCATTTTGATCTTCCTGGTTTTAATTGCTGTCAAATATTTACAAATCAATATTGCTTATGAAAAGAGGACTACTCTTATGGTTACTTGTAACCGTTAGTGTTGTAGGCGCCTATGCACAAACAAAATTAATCACAGGTAAGGTTACAGACGCAAAAGATGGATTAGGATTGCCGGGAGTGTCCATCGGGATTAAAGGAAGCGGAAAAGGAGCGCTGACAGCCAACGACGGGTCCTATAGACTAGAAATTTCCGAAACAGGGCATCCGGTCCTGGTATTTTCTTTTATTGGCTACACTGCCCAGGAAGTGGCTGTGGGAGCAGAAAGCACTATTGATGTGACATTGGGAGTGAATAAGAAAGATCTTGGCGAAGTAGTGGTAACGGCTTTGGGAATCCGGCGCGAAAAACGCACCCTGGGTTATGCCACACAGGAAGTAAAGGGGGAGGATATCGTGCAGTCGAAGGAAACCAGCTTTCTGAATGGCCTGCAGGGAAAAGTAGCTGGGGTACAAATTAGCGCTACCAGCGGAGCACCAGGCGCTGGCACCAAAGTAATTATTCGCGGAGGCGCCTCCCTGAGAGGAAATAACCAGCCCCTGTTTGTACTGGATGGAGTACCCATCAGTAACGACCAGTTGCGTGCCGGCGATGACGATCCCCTGTATGTCGGCGGTACTACGCCCAACCGTGGAATAGATATAGACCCTAATATCATTGAATCGGTAAACATATTAAGAGGGGCTTCTGCCACGGCGTTGTATGGCTCGAGAGCCGCAGGAGGAGCCATCATTATCACCACTAAAAATGGCGCCGGCAGAAGGTCCAAAGGATTAAATGTAATAGTAAGTTCCAGCGTCAACATCGACAAAGCCATCTTACCCGAGTTTCAGCAAAACTGGGCTCAGGGTGATGGAGGAAAGTATTACGATGGTGTGAATGCAAAAACGCCGCTATCCTGGGGGCCCCGTATGGATACTTTTAATGTAAATGGGCAGTCATTACCCAAATACGACCCACGTAAAATGTTTTTTAAAACCGGTACCACCTGGGACAACAGTGTAAGCCTCACCGGTATGACAGATAAATCGAGCTACCTTCTCTCCTATACTTCCCTGCGACAGGAAGGGGTAACCAGGAACGCCGATTACTATCGCAACGCCCTTTACGCTAATTTTTCCAGCCATCTCACCGATAAACTGGTAGTTAATACCAGCCTGAATTATATTGATTCGCGTAATGACCGCTTGCTGGAAGGAAATGGGGGGCCAGGTACTATGACTTACCTGTCTACCCTCTATAATGCTCCCATCAGCTATAACCTACTACCCTATACGAATCCGGATGGCAGCCAGCGGATGTATAAAGACAATAAAAATAGTCCGTTCTGGATTGCCGACCGCACGGGACTACGGTTAAATGTGCACCGTTTTATACCAACGGTAAGCCTGGTATACACACCGCTGAACTGGCTAACGCTTACTGAACGGGTTGGCGCCGATGTATATACCGATAACCGCACTTTTCACGAAGCCAAAGGCTCGTTAGGCACCTCCTATCCCAACGGTCGCATTTTCGACGAAGTAATAAATAATACCCAGATCAATCATGATTTTTATGCCACTGCACACAAAGCCTGGGATAAATTTGATCTGACAGTGATGGCAGGTAATAACATTATTTCAGAACATTATACCGACCTGCTGACCAAAGGAATAGGACTGTCGGTAGATAACCTGTACGATATTGCCAACAGCGAAACATCCACTACCACGGAAAATTACTACGACAGAAGAAGAGTGAGTATTTACGGACAAGCAGTACTGGAATATGATAAGATGTTTTATGTTACCGTAACTGGTAGAAATGACTGGTCATCTGCATTGCGTGCGGGGCATAACTCCTATTTTTACCCATCTGTAACCGGCGCTTTTGTATTTTCTGAATTGTCTGCATTAAAGAGCAACAAAGCATTATCCTTCGGAAAGCTGAGAGTGGCTTATACCGCGGTGGGTAATGATGCCGCACCTTATCAGACAGATACAAAATTCTACAAAACAAAAATACAGGATGGATTTGGTCTGCAGATTATACCGCCTATAAATGGCGCCAGCGCTTTCTCCAGCCGTAATATACTGGGAAATCCCAACCTGGAGCCGGAGCGCCTGAAGGAATTTGAAGCAGGGATGGAAACGAAATGGTTCGATAACCGGATTGGCCTGGAAGCAAGCTGGTACAGCAAGGTAAGTACTAACCTGATTTACGAAACCAGCGTTTCTGCGGGAAGTGGGTATACTACCGCCATTGTAAATGCAGGAAAGCTAACGAACAAAGGAATTGAACTAACGTTAACGGCTACCCCGGTACGTACTAAAGATTTTAACTGGAACCTGATGCTGAACTATTCACGTAACAGGAGTGAAATCGTAAGATTATCGCCGGGAGTAACAGCTATACAGATTGGCGGTTATACCGCACCTGGTATATTCCTGGAAGCCGGTCAACCTTATGGTACCATTAAAGGATCGCGCTGGAAAAGGAATGCCGACGGGCAACAATTGGTAACTGATAATGGTAATCCTATCCTCGACCAGGGTACGACTTTTAACATCGGCAATATCCAGCCAGACTGGCTGGGTGGATTCACCAACACTTTTTCCTATAAGGGTGTAGATCTTTCTGCTACACTCGATGCACGTATTGGAGGACAGCTGGTGAACTTCGATGAATACTACGCTGTGTATTATGGCACCAGTAGTATTACGGCGAACCGCGAAGGCTCCACGATCATTAAAGGCGTAAGAGCCAGCGATGGAAAAGAAAATACCACGGCGATCAAAACAAATCAGCAGTACTACCAGGGTATGTGGGTATATGCCAACGAAAACCTGGTACAGGATGCTTCTTTTATTAAGCTGAGAAATGTAACGCTGGCCTATCACCTGATGCCGAAATTATTGAAACGTACGCCGTTTAAAGCCGCCATGGTATCCATTGCAGGACGTAATTTGTGGATACACCATGACAAGAGCTTTACCGGTTCCGATCCGGAGTTAGGTACTTATGGCGTGGGTAGCAATGCAGGTGGTTTTTACCATTATGTAACGCCCAGTACCCGTTCCTTTAATGCAACAATGAAGTTCACTTTCTAAACCTGGTAACGATGAAAAAGAGAATAGTAATGACGGCTATCGCCGGATGTATGCTGATAGCTGGAGCCGGGTGTAAGAAATTCCTGGACGTAAACTCAGACCCGGCCGGAGCTTCCAAAGTAGACGACAGGCTGCTGTTGACATCTGTTCAATTGAATGATGCCTTTAATATTGCCGGTGGTTATCCTGCCAGAACCGCCGCTTTCTGGACGCAGCAATTGGCTTATAACCTGGGCGCCCCGGATTGGGATTCCTATAGGGTAACGGCTACTGACGTAGACATAACCTGGGCATTTGACCTGTATCCTGCTTGCCTGAAAAATCTTAAAATACTGGAAACACAGGCTGCCGCGGCAGGGCACACCCACTATGAAGGCGTTGCGAAAGTAATGATTGCTTACAACCTTGCTATTGCTACCGACTTGTGGAATGAAGTGCCTTATTCAGATGGGCTACAGGGATTCAATAATCTTAAGCCAAAATATGATACACAGGAGAGCATTTACCAGTCTGTTTTTACTTTACTGGATGATGGTATAAAATTGATGAAAGGGGCAGATAACAGCATTGTACAGCCGGATGCCAAAGATCTTTTCTATGGTACGCAGGCTGACCAGATAGGTAGCTGGGTGAAATTTGCTTATTTCCTGAAAGCGCGCTATGCACTTCGTTTATGCTATGCTCCCGGAAAGGATGTTAAAACGCAGGCGCAACTGGCACTCGATGCCGCAGCGCTAAGTTTTACAGATGCCACTACCAATCCGGGGGTTAAGTTCAGCAGTACCGCTGGTAACAACGCGCCCTGGTTCCAGTTTCTTACTTACCTGGGTAACACTTACATGTCGTCTACCTTTGTTGATTTACTGAAGGCCAAATCTGATCCCCGTTTACCAGTGATCGCAGGTGTAGCACCAGCCACGGGTGAATATAAAGGGAGAGTAATAGGTAGTAGTCCGAACGGAAAGGTAAATGGAAAAGATACTATTTCCAAAGTGGGTGGTTTCTTTAACAGGCCTGATCAATCTGTTTACCTGGGTACTTATGATGAGTTGTTGTTTATCCAGGCAGAAGCTACTTACCTGGTCAGCGGAACAGCTGCAGCGCAGCCAGTCTTCACAGCGGCTGTAAATGCGGCGATGAGCAGGATGGGACTGAACCCTTCGGGCGCTGAGGTGAGTGCATATATTGCCGCTCATTGTACGTTGACAGATGCCACTGCGTATGAAACCATTATGACGGAGAAGTATGTATCTAATTTCCTTTCACTGGAATCGTATAACGACTGGAGGAGAACAAATTTTCCGAAGTTGAAAGTAGTATTGAATCCTTACCAGGGGCTGACTTCCATTCCCCGACGTTTTGTATATCCATCTTCTGAAAATGCTACCAACAAACAGCCGCAGCAGCCAGGGTTGCTCACCGACAGGGTTTGGTGGGATACGCAACGTTAAGATCGGTCATTTTGTTTATAGCAGATATGCATAAAAAAAGCTCACCTGGATACAGGTGAGCTTTTTTATATAGCAGATTATTTATTTCAGTACTTCCCGGAGTTTGGCTTCCAGTGCGGGTCCCCGCAGATTTGCTGCGATAACTTTTCCCTGTGGATCCAGTAAGAAATTAGTAGGAATGGCGTTGATGCCATATAAAGGCACTACCGCTGAATCCCAGAATTTAAGATCACTTACGTGGTTCCAGGCCAGGCCATCGTCTTTAATAGCCTGTTGCCATTTGTCTTTGGTTTTATCCAATGAAACGCCCAGGATCGTGAAATTCTTTCCTTTGAATTGTTGATATGCTTTTACCACGTTCGGATTTTCCTGGCGGCAGGGACCACACCAGCTGGCCCAGAAATCAACGAGTACATATTTACCACGGAATGAACTCAGGCTGATCATTTTGCCGGAAGGGTCCGGTAATGAAAAGTCAGGTGCTACCTGGCCAACTTTTACCGCACTGCTAGGCTCTTCACCACCGGCTGCATCACCGCCGCTTCCCTGGGATTTTTCCAGTTCCGCAATTTTATCGGTCATACTTTTTACCAGCGTATTTTTAGGAAAGCGTTTAGTGAGATTGGCGAGTACTTGTTTGTGTGCTATAATTTCTTCTCCGCTTCTTACCTGGCTGATCGCAAATACAGCGTTGGCGGGGTTTTTAGTTTTGTCGGCCATCAGGAAGAAACCTTCTTCAAAGTCCTTCTGTTTCTTCTGCATAGCTGCCACTTGTGGTTGGAAAACGCTGTCTGGTACGCTTCCATGGAGACTATCCAGTTTGCGCATTTCTTCGGTAAGCCCAATAGATTCTTTGCTGATGGTAGTCATAAAGCTCTGTAGTTCGGATGTTGCCTCGGAGCCGCTGATTTTTACATCATCCAGTTTATCTACATCTCCATCTATCTTCATATCACCGGCATCCAGTGCCAGCAATAAGAATTTGCCATTGTCGAAGCGGATGCGGTATAGTCCCTGTTCGGCCACCATGCCTTTCAGCGTAAATTTACCACTGGCATCTTTTACGCTGGTGGAATCCACTACTTTCATGTTGTCCAGGGTCAGTTCTTCCAATACCACTGGTCCTAACGAAAGGTTATTAAGATGTCCGTCTATTTTAAATTCACCTTTTTCAGTTTGTTGGGCACATCCTGCCAGGAAAACACCTGCGGAAATCCATAATAAGTATTTTTTCATGCTATTGTTTTTTGAACATTCATCAAGCCTACGTCCCTCAAGATAGGACAAATTATCCTTTTAGCTTTTCCGCCAGTAATTCGTTGGTTAAGCGGGGATCTGCCTTGCCTTTGGATAGTTTCATTACTTCTCCTACAAACAGCGACATTAACCCTTTTTTCCCTGCTTTAAAGGCGGCCACCTTGTCGGGGTATTTCGCCAGTACTTCGTCAATAATGGGAGAGATATTATCGGCATTGTTGTCTTGCAGTAAGTTCAACCTGGTGGCTATTTCCATCGGATCTGCCGGCGCCTGTATCATTTCCGGTAATATCCTGGAGGAGGCAATGGAGAAACTCACTTTACCAGCATCGGTAAGGCTGATGAGCTGTGCCAGCGCAGCAGGTGTTACCGGGAACCGGCCTATTTCCACGGCATTTTCATTGAGCCAGGATTTTACAGGGCCGAGCATCCAGTTGGCAGCTGCTTTATATTGGGAAGTAACGGCAATAAGACTTTCGTAGTAGTCTGCAGTAGATTTATCATCGCAAATTACACGGGCATCATATTCGGGCAGGCCGAATTCGGTGGTGTATTTGCGGATCAATTCTTCCGGCAGGGCAGGCAGCGTGGCCTTTATACTGTCAATAAATTCATCTGTTAACTTAAACGGCGCGAGGTCGGGCTCCGGGAAATAGCGGTAATCGTTGGCTTCTTCCTTGGAGCGGAGCGAAAAAGAGCTGCCGTTAGATGCGTCGAAGCTGCGGGTTTCCTGCACCAGGGTGCCGCCGGCTTCAATCAGGTCAATCTGTCTTTTTACTTCGTTATCTATCGCCCTTTTTACGTTGCGGATAGAGTTCATATTTTTCACTTCTACCTTGGTTCCCAGGGCTGTAGCTCCTTTTAAACGTACGGAGATGTTGGCATCGCAGCGCATGCTGCCTTCTTCCATATTCCCATCACATACGCCCAGGTAACGTACCAGGCGGCGCATTTCGGTGAGGTAGGCATAGGCTTCATCGCTGTTGTGGATATCCGGTTCAGTAACAATTTCCACCAGGGGAACACCCGCGCGATTCAAGTCTACATAGCTGTAGTCAGGGTCCTGGTCGTGCAGCAGTTTACCGGCATCTTCTTCCAGGTGAATGCGGTTTAGCTGTATATTCCGGCTGCCGGCATCGGTCACAATGGTGACATAACCGCCTTTACAGATGGGGGCAGTATGCTGTGATACCTGGTAGCCTTTGGGAAGATCCGGATAGAAGTAATTCTTCCGGGCGAAATAGTTCTCTTTTTCAATTTCGCAATGGCAGGCCAGGCCCAGTTTTATGGCATATTCAGCCGCTTTACGGTTCATCCGGGGTAGGGTGCCTGGATGCGCCATGGTAATAGGACTGATATGGGTATTAGGAGCGCCGCCAAAAGCCGCGCTGTCGCTACAAAACAATTTACTGTCGGTAAGCAGCTGGGCGTGCACTTCCAGCCCGATCACTGTTTCATATTTGCTGTATATATCGCTCATGTTCCGTACTGATTGCCACAAATATATTCAAATAATACCGTGATTTCAGGCTATTTGGTGCCAATAAATCCCTAAATTGAGATACACATCATCTATAAAAAAATTCCCTATGATCAGCAAGGCCCAGATTACCCAGCTTTATCAGGCACAACAGGTTTATTTTGATACGGGTGTCACCCTGCCTTATGCTTTCCGGAAAGCACAGCTGAAGCGACTGAAGAAAGGCATTCAAAAGTTTGAGAATAAAATTACAGCAGCCCTGAAGGCCGATCTGCATAAGCATCCTGTTGAATCTTACGGGAGTGAAATAGGGTTTTTATATGAAGAAATCAACTATATACTCGAGGGACTGAAACTATGGATGGAGCCGGAAGTGGTCACATCCCCCTTTGTCACCTATCCCAGCAGCAGCCGGGTGTATAAGCAACCATTGGGGCTTACCCTGATCATAGGGCCCTGGAATTATCCGTTTATGCTGCTGATCAGCCCTTTGCTGGGAGCTATTGCAGGTGGCAACTGTGCCATCATAAAGCCGTCTGAAATGGCGCCGCATACCGCCCAGGTGGTGAAAGAGCTGATTGCAGACACTTTTGAACCCGCATATGTTACGGTGGTAGAAGGCGATGGCCAGGAAGTAATTCCTATGCTGATGAGCTGCCGTTTTGATCATGTGTTTTTTACCGGTAGTATACCTGTAGGGAAAAAGATTATGGAGATGGCGGTGCCACACCTGACGCCCGTTACCCTGGAGCTGGGCGGAAAATCGCCCTGTGTGGTAGATGAAAAGGTGAATATAACGGTGGCGGCTAAACGTATTGTTTGGGGCAAGTTCTGGAATGCAGGCCAAACCTGTGTTGCGCCTGATTATTTACTGGTACATCAGCGGGTAAAAGACGATCTGGTAGCAGCTATGAAAGCAGCTATTGTAGAATTTTTTGGAGATAACCCCGCCAGCAGTGGCGACTATGCCCGGATGATCAATACGCGGCGATTTGATACGGTAGCGGCCTACCTGGAAGAAGGCCATATTATACATGGCGGGCAAAAAGACCGGGATAACCTGTATATCGCCCCTACCCTGCTGGAAGACGTGGAATGGTCAGACCCGGTAATGCAGGAGGAAATATTCGGCCCGGTATTGCCCATCCTCACTTATACTGACCTGTCACAGGCCATACAGGCTATAAAACAACTGCCCTATCCGCTGGCCCTCTATGTTTTTACAAAGAGTAAAAAAACAGAGAAGATGCTGATAGAGCAGGTGCGCTTTGGTGGCGGCTGTGTTAACAATGCCCTGGTACATCTCACCAATCCTGAGCTGCCTTTCGGGGGCGCGGGTTATAGTGGTATGGGCCGTTATCACGGTAAATACAGCTTCGATACCTTTACCCACCAGAAGGGAATGTTGAAAACCGGTACCTGGCTGGATGTTCCCATGAAATATCCACCGTTTAAAAATAAACTGAAAGTAATGAAGATGATGATGAAATAGCTAAAGATCAGCTTTGTTCAGCTTCTTCGGTATTTTAACAGTTAAGGTAGTAATGTTATTATTTCTCTTTACGGTAGCGAAAAACTCACCTTTTTCCCGGTTGTTGCGGTAAGCGCCGGAGAGATCAGCTACAGTTCTTACGGGCGCGCCAGCCAGTGCTGTTACGATGTCGTTTTTCTGAAAACCGGCTTTGGCGGCCGCCGATCCCGGTGCAATATCTATCACCACTGCGCCTTCATCATTTTCGGTGTCCTGTACCTGCAATCCCAGTTTTTCACCTTCTTCCGCCTGGTGGCGCCAACCATAGCCAAATGGCTGTCCACCGCGTGGATAAGGAGAAGGGAAGCTAAAACTACGGGGCATATTTCTGGGAGGAAGATTGTTCCAACCCTCGCCGGTACCCAGGTCTGTCCTGGCTTCCAGCTTTACAATAACGCTCTTCGGTTTCCCATCACGTATATACGTGATCGTTATTTCATCTGATGGTGCATGCTTACCGATGGCTTCATACAATTCGGCTGGTTCATTTATTTTATCTTGGCCTACGGCGGTGATAATATCCCCGGGTTTAATGCCGGATTTGTCGGCCGGAGTCCCTTTGGCAACGGATTTTACGGTAACACCGGTTGCCGCTTTTTTCTCCGTGATTACTCCCAGCATGGCTTTATTCACAGGCAATGGCATGTCGTCACTACCGTTGTCATCGTCGTTAAACAAGCTGAAATTATCGCGTGGGTTGTCGCTATCGAAGCTCAGCGTATTGCCATTGCGTGGGGTAATTTTCCTGCGGAAAACAGATAGGTTAGGATCGTTGTACTGATCAATCTTTTCTCCGTTTACCAGGATGTTGCCATTCTTGATTTCTACTGTTACCTTTCCATCTTTATCACTTTTATGTTTAATAACAATTTCATCAAACTCGCCCATCTGGTCTTTGGAAGGCGTTTGGGATTGCGCAGATACCGCGCTCATGGTGAAGCAGGAAAAGCCCGCCAATGTGAGAATTTGCAGTAACCTGGTCATGGTATTTAAGCGTTTTTGTTGACTAAATTTAAGCTAATGCAACAAATTTAAAGGGTGAGAGAGGAAAGAAAAAGTTAAAATAGAGTAGAAGGCACGCAAAGCTATAAAGGAGCAAAGCCGCAAAGAGAATTAATAACATCTTTGCGGCTTTGCTCCTTTATAGCTTTGCGTGTATCTTTCTTTAGGAGATTGCTTTCTTCACTGCTGATACCACCTGGTCCAGCTTATCAGTTTCTTGCCCACCCGCTGTAGCAAAGGTTTTCTGGCCTCCGCCACCGCCTTTGATTAACGGAGCAATCTGTTCTTTGATGATTTTTGGCGCTTCCCAACCTCTGGCTGCCACCAGTTTTTCATCGATAGAAAGCGCGATGCTGGCTTTACCTCCAATGTTGGCCACAAACAGCAGTACGTGATCAGGGATTTCATTTTTCAGCTGGAAAGACAGTTGTTTTAATCCCTCTGCATTGCTGACGTTCACCACCTGGCCAAGGAAATTAATGCCGTTGATTTGCTCTGCCTGGTTACGCAGGCTGGCTGCCAGTGCGCGCACTTTCTCCTGTTCCAGGGCTTCCAGCTGCTTTTCAAGCGCAGCTTTGTCCTGCAACAGGGTTTCTACTGACTTTACAATTTCTTTCGGATTTTTCAGCGCAGCTTTAATTTCTTTCAACTGCTGGAGTTGTTCGTTCACAAAAGCCTCTGCTTTAGCGCCGGTAACTGCTTCCACGCGACGAACGCCCGCTGCTACAGCAGCTTCCGATACAAATTTAAACTGGCCCAGTTCGCCGGTAGAGCTGATGTGCGTACCACCGCACAATTCCACGCTATAGGCAGGATCTATAATTACCACGCGTACCACATCGCCGTATTTTTCACCAAACAAGGCCATGGCGCCAAGTTTCAGTGCTTCTTCCTTGGGAAGTTCGCGGATCACCACCGGTATGTTTTCGCGGATCTTTTCATTCACAATCGTTTCTATCTGTGCCAATTCTTCATCCGTTACTTTGGCGAAGTGGGAGAAGTCGAAACGAAGCGCGTCTGCATTTACCAGGGAGCCTTTCTGGGCAACGTGTGTACCCAGCACTTTACGTAAAGCTGCATGCAGCAGGTGGGTAGCGGAGTGATGACGCTCGGTATTGTGGCGTTTATCTTTTGCCACTACTGCTTTTACAGCTGCAGCAGGTTGAGCTGGCAGTTTATCTGCAAAGTGTATGGTCAGGTTATTTTCTTTTTTGGTATCAGTTACATGTACTACTTCATCTCCAAAATACAGCACACCGGTATCGCCTACCTGTCCGCCACTTTCAGCGTAGAATGGCGTTTGGCCCAGTACCAGCTGGAACTGCTCTTTACCTTTTGCTTTTACGGTACGGTATTTCAGCAGTTTGGTATTGCTTTCCAGTTGTTCGTAGCCTACGAAAACAGAGTTAGGGGTTTCATCCAGGATAACCCAGTCGCCCATATCTAATTCGGTAGCAGCACGGGAGCGGTCTTTCTGTTCTTTCATGGCCGCTTCGAATCCTTTTTCATCTACGGAGAAACCTTTTTCTGCAGCGATCAGGCTGGTCAGGTCATAAGGAAACCCATAGGTATCGTATAATTCGAAGGCTGTTTTGCCATCTACTGCCTTAACAGTGGCATGTTGAAGGAAGTCTTCAATCCGGCGTATACCGCTTTCCAGGGTACGCAGGAAGTTATTTTCTTCTTCAAATACTACTTTCTTCACAAAGTCTAACTGTTGCTGTAATTCCGGGAATACATGTGAAAATTGTGCGGCCAGTACGGGTACCAGGTCATGTAGCAATGGTTTTTTCACATCCAGGAAGGAATAGTAATAACGTACAGCCCTGCGCAGGATACGGCGAATAACATAGCCTGCACCGGTATTGGACGGCAGTTGTCCGTCTGCTATCGTAAAGGAGATAGCCCGGATATGGTCAGCTATTACGCGGAAAGCCACATCCTTTTTATCGTCGGTGCCTGTATATTTTTTACCGCTGAGTCCTTCCGTAGTGTGGATGGTGCCCATAAACAGGTCGGTGTCATAGTTGGAGGTTTTGCCCTGTAATACTCTCACTAAACGTTCGAGTCCCATACCGGTATCCACATGTTGTGCCGGAAGAGGTTCGAGGGACTTGTCTTTCAGGCGGTTGAACTGCATGAATACATTGTTCCATATTTCAATCACCTGTGGGTGATCCGCATTCACGAGTGTTTTACCATCCACCTGTTTTCTTTCTTCAGCCGGGCGGCAGTCTACGTGAATTTCAGAGCAAGGGCCACAGGGACCTGTATCTCCCATTTCCCAGAAGTTATCCTTTTTGTTACCCAGCAGTATACGGTCTTCTGCGATATGTTCTTTCCAGAAGTTATACGCCTCTTCGTCTTTTGGCAGTTTTTCGCTTGCATCTCCCTGAAAAACAGTTACATAGAGTTTGTCTTTCGGAATTTTATATACTTCCGTCAGTAATTCCCAGCTCCAGGCAATGGCTTCTTTCTTGAAATAGTCACCAAAGCTCCAGTTACCAAGCATTTCAAACATGGTATGGTGGTAAGTATCAATACCTACTTCTTCCAGGTCGTTGTGCTTGCCGCTTACCCGCAGACACTTTTGCGTATCTACCACTCTTTTGTGGGGAGGCACCCGGTTTCCAAGGAAATAATCCTTAAACTGGTTCATACCCGCATTGGTGAACATCAGCGTGGGGTCGTTTTTAATAACGATCGGCGCTGAGGGCACAATCTGGTGTCCTTTGGAGGCAAAAAAGTCCAGGAATTGCTGTCTTATTTCAGATGCTGTCATAAATATTGATACAAATTAATATGTATTTTATATCTTATAAGGGCGATTTGACCTGCTTTGGGCTTGTTACTGTATTTCAAGCCCTTATAAAGTAGTTAGAAAATTGACATTCAAAAGGTTGATGTTTTAATCTAATTACAGTAGGTTTGTGCGCCTTATTTTCCCGCCGTGTTAAAGGGAGTGCAAAAATATTGAAACCTGTATGATTATGCAAAACAGGTTATGTAACCCGGCAAAAAATAGTTAGGGGGGAAAAAATGCCAACAAATAACATCCGGATGTTTGACTCCCATGAAATAAATCTGCTGTCATAGCGTTCACTGCACTATGGCGCATAAAGTATACCCTGGTGCATGAAGAAGGTTAAATATTTTTATAATACCCAAACATTAAAATATGAAAAGCTCGTAGTATCACTGCGGGTAAAGATCCTCCGGATATTGGGATTTGTGTCTGCGGCTATCGTTACCGGGGCTATCTTCCTCTCCATCGCCTACCGGGTGGTCGACTCTCCCAAAGAAAAGTCTTTACGGGGCGACCTGGAAGGGATGAGGGAAAAGTACGAAGCCTTACAGGGCCGTATGAAGGAAATGAAGGGCAAACTGGCCGAGCTGGAAGATAGGGACAATGAAATTTACCGGGTCATCTTCGAAGCCTCTCCTATTCCGGACAGCGCCCGTATGGGTAAAATCAAGCGCGATGAGGAAGCTGCCCAGCTGCAATCCTTTGCCAGCAGCGAAATTATTGCCTCTACCTCTGTATTGCTGAAAGAACTGACCAACCGCGTTAAAGCCCAGGAAACTTCCTATAACGAAATTGATAAAATGGTGAAGAACAAGCAGCAAATGCTGGCTTCTATTCCCGCCATTCAACCGGTATCCAATAAAGATCTTAAACATATTGCCTCTGGTTTCGGCTACCGGATAGATCCTATCTATAAAACCATGAAATATCACGCGGGACTGGATTTTGCAGCGCCCAGCGGCACGGCTATCTATGCTACCGGCGATGGTACGGTAGAAGAGGCCAGCCTGAGCGATGTAGGATATGGCAACCACGTGGTAATACGCCATGGTTATGGTTACAAAACCCTCTACGGCCACATGCTGCGCATGAAAGTTAAGGCCGGCCAGGCAGTAAAACGTGGCGACGTATTAGGTTGGGTAGGTAGTACCGGTAAATCTACCGGTCCCCACTGCCACTACGAGGTAATGAAAAATGGGGAAAAAGTGGATCCCGTATACTTCTTCTTTAATGATCTCACCCCCGAACAATTTGACCGTATGCTCAAGATGGCCAGATCTGGCAACCAGTCCTTTGACTAGTATTTCCGGCAACAGGCTTTCATTTTTAAGCAGTTATAAATCCTGACCAGTTGGTCCCGGCCAAAAAACAAGTGACAAAAAAGGTAAAGCTTACCACGAAAAGCTTAACTTCATCTTCGTAAAAGATATTTGTCACCTCGTTTTTTTACTCCGATGCACCAGCTAGATCTTTTTTCGACATCTGGAATACCGCATCCTACAGGAGCAGCGGTAACAGTGCCAGCTAAAGTAAAAGTTAAGGCAAAAAGCAAAAAAGCTACCGTAGTCCCCGACCTAGTCGGGAAAAAACGGGGTCGTAAATCACTGAAAGAGCTATCGGAGGACCCGGATCTGATTATGGAATTGGATAAATTAATACTAGATAAGCAGTATTATTCGATCAGTGAGGTTGCCGCCATGTTTAAGGTGAATACTTCGCTTATCCGTTATTGGGAAAATGAATTTGATATACTGCAACCCAAAAAGAACCGTAAAGGCGATCGACTTTTCCGGCAGGAAGATATTCAGCACCTCAAACTAATTTATCACCTGCTGCGGGAAAGAAAATATACCATTGAAGGAGCCAAGCAAAAGCTGAAGGAAGATCACAAGCTGGCAGCCCGTAATTTCGAAATGGTACAAGCTTTGCTGAAGGTACGGGGTTTCTTAACGGAACTGAAAGATCAATTATAAAAACATCATTATGCGTTTGAAAACATTACTCCTGGGTGGCAGCCTGCTTTTCTCCACGCTGGCCTGGGCACAGAATGACAATGACAAGGTACTGAAAGGTAAGATAGATATGAAGACATTAATGAATGATCCCGGTACCACCTGGTTCTATAAAGGTGTCAACAGCTATGAACCCAACGACAATATGCTCAATTATATTAAAGCCAATCGCAGCGGCTTCAATATGGTAGTGGTAATGGGCACCTGGGATCAAACCAGCCGTGAAGTAGTTCCTGCGCTCTATAAAGTGATGATTACCGGTGGCAGCCCCGATGAACAGGTAGTGATGTTTGGCGCCGATCAGAAACTGCAGTCAGATGCACCGGTAGATTACAAAGTGAAGAAACTGCCTACCATCATCATCTTTAAGGATGGAAAAGAAGAAGGCCGGATAGTAGGCGCTCCTAAAGAATCGGTAGAAGCCGATATCTCCCGCATCTTATTGAGCAGCAGCAAGAAAGAAAAAGATAAAGAGTAAGCGCATAGTAAATGCTATAGTTGCAGATATTATTAAAATGGGAAGGGCGTTATGTTGTTTCATAAACAACATAACGCCCTTCCGCTTTTGGCAACTATTTATCTTCGTTCGTCAGTAATCGTTACATTGGTGGAAGTAGTGGGTAATTTAATATTCCGGGTTTCCAGCAACCTGATGATCGACAGGTTAATACTCTCTCTCAGTGCGGCGTAGCGGCTACCATCGATGATATAGGTATTGAAAATGACCTGGATCACGTAAGTATCTTTCGTAAAATCATGGAGGTTTACGGTAAAGCCTTCCAGTACATTAGCATCGTTTTTTAAAAGTTGCCGTACATCCTGCAGAAATAATAGCAGGTTTTCTGCCGGCGTATCGGTACCAAATTCCATTTTGAGTGCCACCCGTTGCTGGGTGCGGAGCGACAGGTTGTCCAGGATACTGTCTACCATCTTTTTATTAGGCACTGTTACAAATGTTTTTTCCAGGGTGCGGATGCGGGTACTACGCAGTCCTATCTTTTCAACAGATCCCTGGTAGGTATCTACTTTTACGCTATCGCCTACCCGGAATGGTTTATCGAAAAAGATGATAAAGGAGCCTATCAGGTTTTCAATACTTTCTTTGGCAGCAAGGGCAAGAGCAGCAGCGCCTATACCCAGGCCTGCGATAATCTTTTCTACCAGCCCGTTACCAAACAGGATGCGCACAAAGGCAATGGCTCCCATAATGAAAATGATAGCCTTGAAAAAGTCCCGGAAGAAAACGATAAACTGGTTGTCGGTTTTATCTTCTGTGAGATCGGCCTTCTTTTCCAGTACCAGGGCCACAAAGTCGATCAACCGCAATACAATCCAGATAATACTCATGCTCAGGGCCAGCTCCAGCAGCGTATCCGTTACATTCTGCAGGGTCACTTTCCCATATACATGTACGTTCAGTAAACGCGGAAAAGTAAACCGGTCGATCGTCAGCATAAAGGTGACGAGCAGCAGGAAATATTCCAGTGGTCTTAACAGTAGGTTGACAAAATCTTTTTCATCGATTTGCGGCGACCAGTGTTTCACCAGCCTGAAAAGGATGGCGGCCAGTCCTTTGGATACATACCGTTTTACGATGAATACAAATAATAAAACACCGATCAATACGAGGTAATCCCGGATGGTGTTGTCTAAAAATACTTCGTTCAAAAAGTCGTTCATAAGTTACAGCTAAATTATTCTACTGCTTTCCTGGTTAATCAATATCACACCTGGCTTGGTACCGGTGTTGAAGCTGCCATAGGTATCCTGGATGTTCAGGGCCTTTGCGCCGTTAAAAGTAGCCCATTGCAGGATTTCTGCCAACGGAATTTCCGGGAAATGGTGACGGATGGTTTTTATTTCTTCCCAAATGGATAACCGGTGGTTGGAAGCCAGGCTGTCGGTGCCCAATGTTATGGGGCATTGCAGGCGACGGAACAGCGGGATGTCTGGCAAGCGGTCTTCTATATACAGGTTGGCCTGTGGGCATAGGCACCACCAGGTTTCTACGGGTTGTTGCTGCGCAAAGCGTATATCCTCTTCCGTAGTAAAGGTGTTGTGCACCAGTAATATTTTATTTTGGGAGAAGTGGGAAAGCCAGGCTTCCAGGCTGTTGGTCCCGGTAGGCTGGAACGTGCTCACGTCCATGCCAAAATGTTGATAAAAACGGAGGAAATCGCCTGTTTTGTGCCGGAATAATTCATTTTCCGCTGCGGTTTCCTGGTTGTGGATCGTCACAGGAGTATTATCGGGAGTATTGCCCAGCAGGCCGAATAGCGTTTGGCTAACGGAATAGGGGGCATGTGGTACAATGGCGCATTGATGATGGCTGCCATTGATTTCCCGGAAGGAGGCCAATACATCCAGGCTATACTGGTACCGGCCCTGGGCGCCGGCATCGGCTACGCCCATACATTCGATGAAGGAATGGTAGTACATTCTGCCCTGTTGTTTTTTTACCAGGGTGGCGGTACCGTTGCAGATATCTCCCACGGCGGAAATGCCGGCATCCCACATTTCCTGTTCGGCCTTGTCGATAGCTACGTTGATGTCGCCGGCATATTGGTTGCGGGACTGCATTACCTGGGTCAGAAAGGCCGGAAGGCCGGTTTTTTCCGGGATTACGCCTTTCATGTGTGATAATTCCAGGTGACAATGGGTGTTTATAAACCCCGGGCACAAAATACCATCTAGTTCCTGTACGCCATCTCCCGCATCCGATGCCGCTACAATGCCCGCCACTACGCCGTTTTCATGGAGTAGCAGCACGTTGTCGGGGCCCAGCAGCCGGGTGCCGTTAAATATATCCTTTCCTTTTAATTTGATCTGTTTCAATTACCTGCTGTTTAATTAAGTTAATGGTGTTAATTTTGCAACCCGATTGGCAGTATTACCTCCCGGTTTGGGGAGGCTACTCAAAAGTCAAATATAATTATGATAGACAAACTGGACGCTATAAAAGGTCGTTTCGAGCAGGTATCGCTGGCGCTTACCAACCCGGAAGTGGTGAGTGATAACAAGAAGTTTGGTCAGCTCAGCAAGGAATACCGGCAGCTGGAGAAGATCGTAAAGGCATATGATGCCTACCGTAAATTACTGGACAATATTGCCTTCAACAAGGAGGTGCTGGACAGCGGCGATGAAGAAATGCGCGAGCTGGCCAAGGCCGAAACGGAAGAATTACAGGAGCAGAAGGGTGCTGCCGAAGAGGAAATCCGTAACCTGTTGATTCCTAAAGATCCGCAGGATGAAAAGAATGCTATTCTTGAAATCCGGGCGGGTACCGGTGGGGATGAGGCTAGTCTCTTTGCGGGGGACTTATTCCGTATGTACCTTCGCTTCTGTGAGCTGAAGGGCTGGTCGACCAGTTTGCTGAGTGAAAACCCCGGTTCTGCCGGCGGTTACAAGGAAATTGTGATGGAAGTAAGCGGCGATGATGTATATGGTACCCTGAAGTTTGAATCCGGCGTACACCGTGTACAACGGGTGCCTGCCACGGAAGCCTCGGGTCGTGTACATACTTCTGCTGCCACCGTAGCGGTGTTGCCGGAGGCAGAAGAGGTGGATGTAGATGTAAGAGAGGCAGATATTAAGATGGATACCTTCCGTTCTTCTGGTGCGGGTGGTCAGCACGTAAACAAAACCGAATCGGCGGTGAGGCTTACGCATATACCTACCGGCGTGGTGGTAGAGTGCCAGGAAGGCCGTAGTCAGCACTCCAACCGTGAAATTGCCATGAAAATGCTGCGTACCCGTATCTATGAGGCGGCAGTGCGTAAACACGAGGATGCTATTGCTTCACAGCGCAAGAGCCTGGTATCTACGGGCGATCGTTCTGCCAAAATACGGACCTATAACTATCCCCAGGGGCGCGTAACCGATCACCGTATTGGTATGACGGTATATAACATGGATGCCTTTATGAATGGCGACATCAAAGAAATGATCGATGCCCTGCAGTTTGCGGAAAATGCTGAAAAGCTGAAACAAGGCAACTAACCGGCTGTTATAGATAATTGGTAGTAGTGTTGTGGAAAGATACCCGGAGAATAATCTGTTGTTATCTTTCCACAACCTCGTTTTAAATTTCCCAAAATATCCTACATTTAGTCAGTACTCTTGAATAGCAAGGGTATAGCACTAAAAGCAAACCTTTACTTCCCTAAAAAATCATCTCCAATGTTAGAGCAATTAATGGACCTGGTCCGTGAACATGCACAGGGTGCTGTGGTGAACAACCCTGCTGTTCCCAATGAACAAAATGAAGCGGTAATTGGCGCTGCCACTGAATCCATTGCTTCAGGTTTACAGCAAGAGCTGGCCAATGGCAATACAGAAGGTGTATTGTCGTTACTCAGCGGAAACGGCGGTGAAACTGCCAGCAACCCGGTGGTAGGCAATATTTCCAATAACCTGGTGGGCACCTTGCTGGAAAAATTCAACCTGGACAAGGGCGCCGCTACACAGTTGGCCGCCAGTCTTATTCCTACTGTACTTGGCTCACTGGTACACAAAACCAATGATCCTTCCAACAGCAGCTTTAGCCTGGATGGTATCCTGAATTCACTTACCGGTGGTTCTGCACAGGGTATTAACCTGCAGGGCATACTGGGTAAGCTGTCTGGTGGTTTAGACACCAACGGCGACGGGCAGGTTAACCTGGAAGATTTAAAGGGATTATTATCTAATGGGGCGCAGCAACAGCAGGCGAATGCCGGTGGCGGTTTTGGCGGGTTATTAAAAAATCTGTTAGGTTGATCCTTTTTGCCGATTGTGTTGTTACTATTCTGCAACAATATCAGAATATATATTGTTAATCATATATATTATCGATATTTGCCTTGTTTTCGTTGAGTATACTTGTTTGATAACCAATATGCTGCATAAATTAAATTAAATTGGCAGCATATTTGTTTACAGGATTTTCAATTAGTTTTGTCAACGGAATTAATGCTTAAAAACCTTCATGTTTAAAATTATTATGATGAAAAAAATCAATGTTCTGGTAGCTTTGGTCCTATCTGTAACCATGTTGTTCAGTTGTAAAACCTGGCAGGGCATGGACAATACGAAAAAAGGCGCTGCCATTGGCGTAGGCGGTGGAGCTGCCGCTGGTGCTGTAATTGGTAAAGTAGCCGGTAATACCGCATTAGGAGCTATTATTGGTGCTGCTTTAGGTGGTGCAGGTGGTGCTTTGATCGGTAAGAAGATGGACAAACAGGCACAGGAAATTAAAACTGAGGTGCCAAATGCAACCGTAGAGCGTGTGGGTGAAGGTATTAACGTAACGTTTGATGCCGGGGTATTATTCGGTTTCGACAAATCTGATCTGTCAGCTGTAGCACAGGACAACATCAAACAATTGGCTACCATCCTGAACAAGTATCCTGATACTTACGTTCGTGTGGAAGGTCATACCGACGACAAAGGTACAGATGCGTATAACATGGGTTTATCTGAAAGAAGAACCAACAGTGTAATTGCGTATCTGAAACAACAGGGTATTGCTGCAAACCGTATTCAGGGCTTCTGGTATGGTAAATCTCAACCTAAAGTACCAAACGATTCAGATGCTAACCGTGCTATCAACCGTCGTTGTGAGTTCTCCATCTTTGCGAATGACAAGATGAAGAATGATGCGAAGAAAGAAGCTGGTCAGCAATAATATAAGCATATTTATTTCTCATAAGCAGATATAATCCCCTTCCGCCTCAGCGGGAGGGGTTTTTTATTTATGCCTGCCGGAGAAAAACAGTTGTCTTGCAATTTTAAATACCCATATGCCTGCGATGGCGCCGAGTGTATCGGCCACTACATCATATATATCGAAGCTACGGCCAATAGCCCAGTACTTCTGTATAAATTCAATTGCCAGTCCGTAAGTGGCCGCAATGATCACTAATATGATAAGGGTGGCCGGCGATATATATTTTTTCTGCTGGTAGATACCCAGGCTCAGGAATAATACCACACCGCCAAACAGGCCAAAATGTACAATTTTGTCGAAATGTACTTTTTCAAAAAATGAGTTGGTGGGAATATCCTTTCCCGGAAGGGTACATACAATGAGGATCAGGATGATCCAAACAGTAGCTGGCAGGTAGTATTTGAGAAGCTTCATGGAGCAATGTTATTGTATATGCAGTAAAAAGGACAACAGGCCGGTCGTCATAACGAGGCCTGTTGTCCTTACTATATAAAAGAGGTTATAATGCTAATTATTCACCTACCAGCGCCTGGTATGCAGCTGCATCCAACAGGGCGTCTACATCAGCCGGGTTAGTAACAGTTACCTTTACCATCCAGCCATCACCATATGGATCCTGGTTTACCAGTTCCGGTGAACCATCCAGTTCAGGGTTGATTTCACTTACAGTACCAGCAACGGGCATGAACAGGTCAGATACGGTTTTCACTGCTTCTACGGTACCAAACACTTCTTCAGCGTTAATCAGTTTGTTCAGTGAGTTAATATCCACGAAAACGATATCTCCCAATTCACGTTGAGCAAATTCGGTAATACCGATGGTAGCCACATTACCTTCTAATAAAATCCATTCGTGATCTTTTGTGTAACGCAGATTTGACGGAAAATTCATATCAAGTTTGATTTTGAGCCGTAAAAATACATAGAATGGCCCAATTAAATAAATAGTTCTTTTTGTATTAAAAAAACAACCATTTCTTCACTACCCGTACCCGCATAGGCACGTCTGTGACGGGTCTGTTGTTGCCATCGGTTTTAATGGCGGCAATTTTATCAATGACCTCCATCCCTTTTATGACCTGGCCAAATACGGTGTAGCTTTGATCCAGGTGTGGCGTACCTCCTTCCGTTTTATACACCTGTCGCTGGTCTACCGGGATTTTGCGGCCACCCAGCCTTGTTTTCTCCAGTTTATCGAGCTGCTCATCGGTAAATACCTTGCCTTGTACAATATAGAACTGGCAACCGGAGGAGGCTTTGTCGGGACGGTCTTCCCGGGCGGCTGCCAGCGCACCTTTGCGGTGAAACAGATCGAGCTGAAACTCCGGAGGAATGGTATAACCCACATCGCCATTGCCCAGCATATCGCCAGCATGTGCATGTTTTGAATCAGGATCTCCCCCCTGGATCATAAATTGATTAATGACCCGGTGAAACAGGGTACTGTCGTAAAAGTGGTTCCTGGCCAGTTTAAGAAAGTTATCACGATGTTTCGGCGTTTGATCGTATAACAGGATGACCATAGTGCCATAAGGGGTATAGACTTTTACCTTTCTGTGCCGGCCTTCGGCAAACAATACGGTCAACAATAAAAGGGTTTGGAGTAGCAGCAGTTTTTTCATACAAGGGTATTATACTTCTTCATGATCAGCAAAGTAAACAATAATATGCTCTTTGAGGAAGTGTTCCTGTTCTTCCAGTTCCATTTTGGGGACTGGCTGCAATTCTTTGAAATGGGGCCAGCCGTCTTTGTCATAGCCATCCATTTCAAAATAACCACTCTGGCTCAGCAGCGTGCATACCGCTACGTGCATCAGGTCCTGCTTTTGCTCTTTGGTATATTTCTTTTTCAGATTATTTAGTTCGTTTACGCCGATCAGGAAAAGGATGGCTTCCATATTGGGAGTTTTACCAAACCTTGCGGTAAGCATGTCCTCTACCGGTTTCCAGCGCTGCTCAAAATCTTCCATGTTCTATCACTTTAGGTGCGGCAAAGGTACGGTATACGGAAAAATATTATATAATTATGTCCGGCTTTATTAATTTAGGCATCGCCGTTAAATGATTGTATGAGCTAAAATAGCCACTGTGGCAAGTTTAACAGCATTTTAACGGCCTCTTCACATAGTGATAAGTTTTATTTGACCAGAGAATGTTTATTTTAGCACACCTGAAAAATTATTAGCATGGAAAATACATCGTCCGATATCCGGCAACTGAATGAGAAGATCCACCAGGCCAGCGCCTTTGTGGACCTGCTCAGTATGGAGTTAGGTAAAGTTATTGTTGGCCAGCGTTATATGGTGGAAAGACTGCTGATCGGTTTACTGGCCCAGGGCCACGTATTGCTGGAAGGCGTGCCCGGTTTGGCTAAAACGCTGTCTATTAAATCACTGTCATCAGCTATCAACGCTAAATTCAGTCGTATACAGTTTACGCCCGACCTCCTGCCTGCGGACGTGGTAGGTACCATGATCTACAACCAGCAGAAGAATGAATTTGTAGTACGCAGAGGTCCCATCTTCGCCAATTTTATCCTGGCAGATGAAATCAACCGTGCCCCGGCCAAAGTGCAAAGCGCCCTGCTGGAAGCTATGCAGGAAAGACAAATCACCATCGGCGACAATACCTTTAAGCTGGACGAACCCTTCCTGGTACTGGCTACCCAGAACCCGATAGAGCAGGAAGGTACCTATACCCTGCCGGAAGCGCAGGTAGACCGTTTCATGCTGAAAGTAGTGATCGGATACCCTACCAAAGAAGAAGAAAAACTGATCATCCGTCAGAACCTGAACCCGGAAGCGTCCTCCCCTATCCGCGCTATCATACAGCCTTCAGATATCATTGAAGCCCGTAAGCTGGTAAGAGAGGTATATATGGATGAGAAGATTGAAAAATACATTCTCGATATCGTTTTTGCTACCCGTAACCCGGAAGACTATAAGCTGAATAAGCTGAAACCACTCATTGCTTACGGGGGGTCGCCGAGAGCCAGTATCAACCTGGCCTGGGCTGCAAAAGCCTATGCTTTCATGAAACGCCGCGGCTACGTTATCCCGGAAGATGTGCGCAACATCTGCTTTGATGTAATGCGTCACCGTGTAGGCTTAACCTACGAAGCGGAAGCAGAAAACGTTACCAGCGAAAATATATTGAGCGAAATCCTCAACGCCGTAGAGGTTCCATGATAACAGCGTTTCCCGCTGATTATATTCATCACACCTAACTCAAGATTTTTCATGTTGGATACGGCTGAAATATTAAAAAAGGTAAGACAATTAGAGATCAAGACGAAAGGGCTTACCAACCACATCTTTGCAGGTGAATACCATAGCGCCTTCAAAGGCCGCGGTATGTCGTTCAGCGAGGTAAGGGATTACCATTTTGGAGATGATGTAAGATCTATCGACTGGAATGTAACAGCACGGTTCAACCACCCTTTTGTGAAGGTTTTTGAAGAAGAAAGAGAGCTGACCGTTATGTTGCTGGTAGATATGAGTGAAAGCTCGGCTTTTGGCACCAAAAAGCAGGACAAGCGCGACCTGATCACTGAACTCTGCGCTGTACTGGCGTTTTCGGCGATTAAGAACAACGATAAAGTTGGCGTGATCTTTTTCAGCGACGGGATGGAAAAATACATTCCCCCTAAAAAAGGTAAATCGCATATCCTGTTTATTATCCGGGAGCTACTATCGTTTACACCTAAACGAAAAGGAACCAATATCAATGAAACCCTGCGTTTCTTTAACAATGCCAATAAAAAACGCAGCATCGTTTTTGTACTGAGCGACTTTCTCTCAGGAAATTACCAGGATGCACTGAACATTGCGGCCAAACGCCACGATGTAGTAGGCGTACAGGTATACGATCAACGGGATAAAGACCTCCCACCGGTAGGACTCATACAGGTGGCAGATGCTGAAACCGGCGCTACTCAATGGATAGATACCACCGATCGCCGCGTGCGTCAGTACTATGAACAACAGTTTCTGCAACATTCACAATATTGCAAAAATGCATTTATGAAAAGTGGCGCAGAACTGGTAAGCATACGTACTGATGAAGACTATGTAAAGGCGTTACAAACATTTTTCCTGAAGAGGGCGTAAGTTATAAAGGAGAGCAAATTAAACATGCATAAACAACAAGTTATCAGGCGTATATTTTTATCTTGCTTACTGGGGTTGTTATATCCTTTCAGCTTGCTGGCACAGCAGGCGGTAGATGTAGCTGCCAAAGCAGACACGAATAGCATCAGGCTAGGTGAACAGATCAAACTGCAACTGACCGCCACCCTGACGCCTGCACAGTTTAAGGATCCCAACTTTAAAATAATATTCCCGGTATTACCTGACTCACTCGATCATTTTGAAGTAGTAACACGTACTTCCCTGGATACCGTGAACAGTCAGGATGTACATACCCATACCCTACACCAGACTGTTACCCTCACCAGTTTTGATTCAGGCCATTGGCAGATCCCTCCCATGAGGTTTGAGGTGATTACCGGCGCCAATGCAGCGGCAGATTCTGCGGTGACCCTTCCCATCGGCATCGATGTAAATACAGTAGCTGTAGATACCACCAAAGCATTTAAACCGATTAAAGCCGTACAGGCCGTGCCCTGGAGTATCTGGGATTACTGGTTGTACATTGCTATTGGTGCTGGTATTGTATTGATCATGGGTGGCCTGATATGGTATTTCCGTTCCAGACCGGAGAAAGTGCCGGTGGTAAATACACCTACCATATCGCCGTATGAACTGGCCACCCGGCAGCTGAAAACACTGAAAGAGGAAAAGCTATGGCAACAGGGAGATGTAAAACAATACTATACCCGGTTAACAGATATTTTACGTACTTACTTTGAGCACCAGTTTAATATCGCCGCGCTGGAACAAACCAGTGAGGAGTTGTTACAGAATATTAAACCGGTTACCAAGCTGAATCAGCAACGGGATAAGCTGCGTAGTTTGCTGGCCATTGCCGACCTGGCGAAGTTTGCCAAACTGCAGCCAACGGCAGATGAACACGAGGATTGTATGGTGAAGGCGGAAGAAATCCTCGAATGGACCAGGCCTAAAGCGGGTGCTGCAGAGGAAGACGGAACTACTGCCGAAAAACAACAAGCATAAAGCCAGAATGGATCTTAATTAGAAAATTGATGGATTTTTCAACGTGGAAAAATATTGAATTTGCCTATCCGGTTTACCTGTGGCTGTTGCTGCTGGTACCGGTGCTGATATACTGGTATTTTGCCAGGCGCAAAGGCCGGCAGAGCGTTATGATGGTATCTTCCATTGAAGGATTAAAAGGCTTACCGGTATCCTGGAAGGTGCGTTTCAGACCCTTGCTACTGGCACTGCGGATACTGGCCGTAATTGCTCTGATTGTGGCGCTGGCACGCCCGCAAACTTCCAATACTTCTGAAAGCATCGACAGTGAAGGGATTGACATTGTGATGGCGATAGATATTTCCGGTAGTATGCTGGCGGAAGACCTGCAGCCTAACCGTATGGAGGCCGCCAAGAAAGTGGCCATGGACTTTGTTGACAAGCGTATCAGCGACCGTATCGGGCTGGTAGTATTTTCCGGCGAAAGCTTTACACAATGCCCTATCACCACCGATCATGCCGTGCTGAAAAACCAGGTTATGCAGGTAAAAAGCGGCATGTTGCAGGATGGTACGGCCATCGGTATGGGATTGGCTACTTCGGTAGACCGCCTGCGCAACAGTCACGCTAAAAGCAAGGTAATTATCCTGCTCACAGACGGTGTTAACAACACAGGATTGATAGACCCGCTGACAGCACTGGAAATATCCAAAGCATTTAAAATCAGGGTATACACCATTGGGGTAGGAACAATAGGCAAAGCGCCATTTCCTATGCCTATGGCGGATGGTAGCGTGCAAATGGTGATGCAGGATGTACAGATCGACGAACCGCTGATGAAGAAAATTTCGAAAGAAACCGGTGGTAAATACTTCCGTGCTACCAATACCACCGATTTGAAGAACATCTATAATGAAATTGACCAGCTGGAAAAAACCAAGGTAGAAATTACCTCTTACAAACGATTTGCAGAGCATTTCTTTATCCTGGCCATGATAGCACTGGCATGTATATTACTGGAAGTAATACTGCGCTATAGCCTGTTTAAAAGCTTGCCTTAGACCAGCTCGTATAACAGTTACGATATTTGGGGAGATGGATAACGCCTGGCGTTATCCATCTCCCCAAACTTTTATCCGCGAATACCCTACCTTTGTTACTCCTAATCAATAACAGACAATATTGCAAGCAACAGTATATAAATCGACAGGTAGCTGGTATGTGGTGAAAACCGCCACAGATGAAACATTTCAGGCAAGGATGAGAGGTGTTTTCAAAAAAGATGAAGACATTACCTCTACAAATCCGATTGCCGTTGGCGACAGCGTGGAAATAGCCCCGGACGATAGCGATGCCAATGCTAAAAATGCCAT
The DNA here is from genome assembly GCF_012641265.1 of Chitinophaga eiseniae. Lineage (GTDB taxonomy): Bacteria > Bacteroidota > Bacteroidia > Chitinophagales > Chitinophagaceae > Chitinophaga > Chitinophaga eiseniae_A. The sequence continues at coordinate 964,109 of NZ_JABAHZ010000002.1, forward strand.
CATCACAGGAATCGGCGCCCGTAAGAATTATATTGTACGCAGTTCTCCCCATGGGAAAAACAAAAAGCATATTGTAGCGGCCAATATGGACCAGGCCATGCTGATATGCACTGTAAAGGAGCCACGTACCTCGCAGGGCTTTATTGACCGCTTCCTGGTAACCGCAGCGGCGTATCATATCCCGGTGATACTGGTGTTTAACAAAAAGGATATTTACCGGGAGAAAGAAGCTGATAAATTTGCTGAACTGGCAGCGCTCTATAACAGCATTGGCTACCAGATATTGTTAACCTCCGCTGCTAATGACGAAGGTATTGATGAAGTGAGAGCCTTGCTGAAAGATAAAACCACCCTGATGGCTGGTCATTCTGGTGTGGGTAAATCATCGTTGATCAATGTACTGATGCCGGGTTTGGACCTCAGAACCAAAGCGGTGAGCGGCTGGAGTGGTAAAGGGTTACATACCACCACCTCCGCAGAAATGTACGACCTGCCTTTTGGCGGCCGTTTGATAGACACACCAGGCGTCCGGGAATTTGGCATAGTAGACATCCCCAAAACAGAATTATCGCATTATTTCCTGGAAATGCAGCCTTATATTTCCCAATGCCAGTTCAACAACTGCCTGCATATCAATGAGCCCGGCTGCGCGGTAAAAGCAGCGGTAGAAGAGGGCGACATTGATGCCGACCGGTATGTGAGCTATGCCACTATCCTCGAAACCATTACGGAAGACCAATACTAGACAACGTTACCTATCGGTGTTTAGGTTTCCCTAATTCATCCAGCACTTTTTCGGCGCCCCAGTTACGGCGGGGTTGCGGACATCCTTTCTTTTGTGTACGGCAGGCTGCCAGTAAAGCAATAACCAATAACAAGACCAGGCAAACTTTCTTTTGCATGAGTGATTTTTTAGAATAAACGACTCATTTGTTTGCCCGCCTTGCGGTTAGATTGCTTGATATCTTTCGTGTAGTAGTTGGAAGCGGGGCATCCTGTTTTCTCAGATGAACAGCTGGCAAACAGGATGCTGCCCAATAGGAGCAGGCACAGAATTGTTTTCATAGGGGGATCTATTTACCTGCAATATAATATTTTTCTATAACATGTGCGGGTTATGGTTTTACTTCCGCTGTTTCATCATACCAGGAAGCATACATGCTATAATTTTTGGAAATGCGGTTGATTTCGCCTTTAATGAGCACCATATCAATATCTTTTACTTTCCTGGCAGGAACGCCCGCGTAGATAGAACCTGGCTCTACATGGGTACCGGCAAGTACTACAGCGCCGGCAGCAATAATGCTGTTGCTGCTTACATGCGCATTGTCCATTACGATAGCACCCATACCAATCAGTACATCGTCGTCGATCTTACATCCATGGAGGATGGCATTATGGCCAATAGACACATTATTACCCACGATCGTTTTTGATTTTTCATAGGTACAGTGGATCACGGCGCCATCCTGCACATTTACGTTTTCGCCGAGGCGTATGCTGTTTACATCGCCACGAACAACCGCGTTGAACCAAACTGTACAACCCTTACCCATTACTACATCCCCTACAATAGTAGCATTGGGGGCAATGAAACAATCGTCTGCAATTTGAGGAGTAACGCCTCGTAGTGGTATAATGTACGCCATAATGATGTGTTTTAATGCTTCTGTTACAAATATAACAATTACTAATTAGCAGTTGTTTTCTAACTTCGCAAAGAACAGCGTAGAATGTGATATGAACAACAGGCAACTTTTTTTGCAGCACGTAGCACAAACGTCGGATGCTCCCCTGGCCCTGGAGATTGTGAAAGCTGAAGGTATGTACATGTGGGATGCAGCCGGTAAGCGTTACCTGGACCTGATAGCCGGTATCAGCGTATGTAATGTAGGGCACTGCCATCCGGCCGTAGTAAAGGCTATACAGGAACAAGCGCAACAATATATGCATTTGCTGGTATATGGCGAGTTTGTACAATCGCCACAGGTGGCCTTTGCCAGCCTGCTCACCCAGCATTTGCCTGCACAGCTCAATTGTGTATACTTCACCAATTCAGGTGCAGAAGCGGTAGAAGGAGCCATGAAACTAGCCAAACGCTATACCGGCCGAACAGAGATCGCCGCTTTTAACCGCAGCTATCATGGGTCCACCCAGGGCGCACTAAGTATCCTGGGCGATGAATACTGGCGCAATGCCTATCGGCCGTTATTACCCGGTATTCAGCACCTCGAATATAATAACTTCGATTCCCTGGCATTGATTACCGAACGCACCGCCGCCGTAATCGCTGAATCGGTGCAGGCAGAAGGCGGGGTAAATGCGCCACAACGGGAATGGTTACACGCACTTCGCGAGCGATGCACTGCCACTGGCGCCCTGCTGATATTAGATGAAATACAATGCGGATTTGGGAGAAATGGAACCCTCTGGGCCTTCGAGCAATTCGGTATTGTACCGGATGTATTATTGCTGGGGAAAGCGCTCGGTGGAGGCATGCCATTAGGCGCCTTTATCAGCTCCCGCGATATCATGTGGACACTCACCAACAACCCTGTACTGGGCCATATTACTACCTTTGGCGGACATCCGGTGAATTGTGCAGCTGGCCGCGCCGGTTTCCAGGCGCTACTGGACCAGGACCTGGTAAAAGACGTGAAAGCAAAAGAACAAGTGTTTTTGCAACACCTCCAACATCCGGCCATCAAATCAGTGCGCTCCCTGGGACTAATGATTGCCGTGGAATTTGAGAGCTTCGCTGTGAACAAAAAAGTGATTGACTACTGTATTGAAAAAGGAGTATTGACTGATTGGTTCCTCTTTGCGGCAGAATGTATGCGTATTGCGCCGCCATTGATTATTACAGAAGAAGAAATTAAATGGGCCTGCGCCGTTATTTGCGAGGCGGCGGGACAACAATGATATTGTGATTGTAGAAAAGGAACGCGGCAGGAACATAGTTCCTGCCGCGTTCCTTTTCTACGTATAATCTTACATGTTATGAATTCAATCTACTAATTGCCATAGTAACACGTTTGGCCAATAACTCTATTGTATCATTTTCCAGCAGTGCCAGGTAGTAATAATATTTCCCGGAAGAAGATATTTCGTGCAGGTTGTTATTGAATTTAAACCGGCCCCGGTAGAACTGATCCAGGATACCGGTTTCGCCTGCTTTTTCCGGGGAGATCGCAAAGCTGGTAACGGTTACCTGGTGAAATTCCACGATGATTTTATAGTCGTCGTTAATGAAGCGTAGCTGTAATTTTTTCTCTGCGCCATTCAGGTGTATTTTGATGCATTGATAGTCGTTGTGAAAATCGTAAGGATGCCCATCTATTTCACCGGTCATCATAGATTCGAACAGTGGCGTATGCGTTACATCTTTCATGTGCCAGCGATTAAAATTGCAGTTTGAAGCTACCGAATACGCCAAAACGTTTGTTGGCGGATTCGCCTGGCAGTACATCCGGTGTTACTCTCCAGATAAAGTCTACCCGTAAAAATTTGAAGATATTTTCTATACCTGTTCCCAGCTCCAGGTAAGGATTTCCCTGTAAGGTTTTAAATGCAAAACCGTTGTTCAGGTTTAATTGTTTATTGGAGTCCGATAAAGAACCTATTACGCCTTTGGCGGTCCAGAACTGGCGCCATTTCAGTTTTTTAATTAAAGGAATATAGCCGAAGATACCATTACCGATGGTATGTTCTACGTTGAAGCCTACGTATTGGTCGCTGATGAACTCGAAGCGGTTCATCATGTTAAACGCGTATTTATTGTAATAGTAAATTTCGTTACCGGGGTGTACTTCGAGGGAAGTATAGGGTACGGTGCCGAAAATTTTACCGGCAAATACGTTGTAGTAAAACGAGCCAAACGGCGGAAGTTTTACGTAGTCGGATACACTGAGCGACAGGCGTTCATATTTTTGTCCGCTGTTGGCGATGCCCGGGATGCCGGCAGCAAACTTCATTTCGGCAATAGGGAATTTACTGCCCAGGCTGATACGATAGTAATTCCCTTCGAGGAATTGTTCATGGAAGGCATAACGGAATTTTACTTCTATTTCCATATTGGTCAGCGGATCGCGGCCATTGGGGTCTTTCGGATAAAAAGCAGTAGTAGGTAACGGATCAAAAGGCCTTACCCGCTTGTGAGATAAGGATATCTGGTGAGAAAATCCGCTGTAATATTCCTTGAAGAATTCTACCCGCTTTTCATCGACCATTAAAAACTTTTGTGGTACGCCTCCTTTACGGATAGCGAGGGTAAATATGTTGTCGGTGCCTACTTCATCATAATAATGGGTACCATTATCGAGGTCGCGGGTATAGGCGGCATACAGGTAGGTGCGTGGATGTCTTTTCAACAGCCAGAGCGCCGACATTTTCCCTTTATACACCTGGTCTTTGAAGCCATAGGCCAGGTATCCGTAGAGGTACAGGTCTTTATTGAATTTGGGAGTAGTACCGAGGTCGAGCCGCAGGCGGAATCCTTCCAGCCTGTTTTGGGAAAACAGGTAGTAGTAAGGGCCCCATTCTATGGGTCCGAGCGGTTTATAGCCGGTAGCGAGGAAGCGGATGGTATTGGAATAGGTTCTAAAAAGTGGCATTTTCTGGAGGGTATCCACCATTTTATAAATGCTTTCTTCATTTTTGCTGAGATCTTCTGGCCGGTTGTTGATCCAGAAGGAGTCTTTCCGGTTACGGGCGCTATCCTGTACTATTACATTTTCAGGATATTTTTTGTTATTGAAGATGTTGGTCGCAGCAGTATCATTCGTAATTACGTTATCATAGGTTGTTGTTTTGCGGCCTATGAAATCCAGTGTTCTTCCGGGTTTGGGACTGGGCGCCCAGAAGTCGGCTATAAATTTATCTTTATACAGGAACCAGGAGCTGTCGGCCAGCTGGCGGAATTCCTGCACCATGCTTATTTTGTGTACGAAGTTAATGTTGGCATCGCGGGGTACCGACAGGGTTGTTTTCTGTACGGCGTAAGTAGTATCATGTACCCAGAGGTCGCCGATAAAAGTATTCTCTCCTTTTCGTTTAGGCGTAAAGTTTAGTTTGATGAACCGTTGCCCGCTGATGTATTGGGTGTCTGCAATGGAGTAATCGTAGTAAAATGCGCCATTATGGTGGATGGGGCTTACAAATTGTTTATCGAAAACAGGGATGAAGTTGTCGTATATATTAACGTTCTGGTACATTCCTCCCAGGAATTTGGTAACGCTTTCGTTATCGATACCCGAAGTGCGGGCAGCGCGGATAATTTCCTTGGTTTTGCGGGGGCTTGACTGGAAGTAGTAATCAGACAGTGATTCGGTAAGGAAGATGGGTAAAAAGGGTTTATCTTCCGAGGTGCTGTCGATATTGTCGAGTATAAAGGCGAAGGGTTTAGTGAAGCGGTTTTTTCCCAACTTTTCTTTGTTGAGATTTTTCATGTCCAGCTCCAGTTTATTATACACTTCGTAGCGGTAGCTATTGAGTCGGTTGTAGTTATTTTCGGGTTTATGTTTAACGATTTGCCGGAGGAGAATGAGGGCAAAATTTACGTTGGCTTTTACTTCATATGTTTTAAGGGAAACATCGGAGCGGGTAATATCGAAATTGATGGTTTGTTCCTTCAATTCACGGTTGACCGGAATTTTGAGGATGTTGTAGCCCATTACCCTTACCAGTATTGAATCTGATGGGATAACATTCAATTCGAAAAGGTACTTACCTTCCGCATTACTAACCATACCCGTTTGGGTATGTACGAATTGCAGCGTAGCGAAGGGAATGATTTCCTGTGAATGCGCGTCTCTTACTACCCCACTTACTTTATGCTGTTGCGCCATCAAGCCTGAACTCCAAACGCTTACGCCAATAATTATTGCTAATATTCTTTTCCAGCCAATCATATCTACAACAATATTATACTATTTATCGCGAATCCTGATAGTTACTATCCTCCAGGTAACGTCGGTATGTGAAAAAAATATATTTTGAGAATAAAGTTTTTCTTCTAACTTTGTAACGCAAAGTACTTTTTTGTATGACAGACCAACAACATCTGCAGGCATTAACAGATATTAAGCGAATGATGGAGCGGAGCAGCCGTTTCATTTCGCTGAGTGGATTAAGTGGCATTACCGCCGGTATCAGTGGATTAATTGGGGCTTTTATAGCCAAAATCTGGCTGGATGAGTACTATCAGCAGTGGAATGTTACAGGCGTGCATAGCAATACCGATTTCCAGTTGCTTAAATTCCGGTTGCTGGCATTGGGGGCGGGGGTATTGGCAGCGGCGCTGGTAGGGGGTACTTTCTTTACCTGGCGTAAAGCCCGGCAGAATAATTTGTCGATATGGGACCTGACGGCGCGTAAGGTGTTGATAAACATCGCTATTCCGCTGGGCGCAGGCGGTGCGTTTATTGCCGGTCTTTTATATAATAACCTGGAAGTATTGGTAGCGCCTACCTGCCTGGTGTTTTACGGGCTGGCTATTATTAATGCCAGTAAGTATACGTTGCCGGATGTACGATACCTGGGTGTTTGTGAAACGATATTGGGTATACTTAATCTTTTCTTTTTGAGGAAAGGCCTTTACTTTTGGGCAGTAGGTTTTGGACTGCTGCACATCATTTATGGGGCATTGATGTGGTGGAAATATGAACGGAAAAGGACTATTTAATCAATAGCATGAACCCGATAGGTAACTTAAATAAGATATTCGAAAGCCGTATACGCCTTGGCGTTATGAGCGTATTGATGGTGAATGAGGAAGTAAATTTCAATGACCTCAAACAAATGCTGGAAGTCACGGATGGCAACCTGGCCTCCCACCTCAATACCCTGGAAGAAAATGGCTATTTGAAGGTGCATAAGGGGTTTATTGGCCGTAAAACCAATACTACCTACGCTATCACGGCAGCCGGGGAAAAAGCCTTCAAAGGCCACCTCGCAGCCCTGGAACATATGATCAAATTCACTAAATAAATTTTTTTTGCCCTTTTACTTTGAAATACAAAGTACTTTTAAATCTACTGATATGGAATCCTCAACACATGAACCTACATTCATCGAGCGTTATGCCTACGCCATCAAAGGCATTATCATTGTGGTACTCCTGCTGGTGCTATTAATTCCCACAGCAATGATACAGTCCCTTATATGGGAGCGCCGCGACCGCCAGGAGGAAGCCACCAAAGAAGTGAGTGAGCGCTGGGGAAGTGAACAAAATATCACCGGCCCGGTGCTGGCCATCCCCTACAAGGCCGATGCTTCAAACCCACCTGCCTATGTGTACCTGTTGCCCGAAAGTCTTAAGATCAACGGGGAATTACTCCCGGAAAAATTGCAACGGGGTATTTTCAATGTAGCCGTATATAACGCTAAACTCCAGTTGAGCGGCACTTTTAGCAGGGATGTATTGTCATCACTGCAAGTCTCTCCTTCCGCCTTAGATTGGGAACATGCATCGTTGCTCATTGGCGTCAGCGATTTACACGGCATTGGAAACCAGGTACAAATGAAATGGAATGGAAAATCCTACCTGTTTAACCCGGGGGTAACCAGCACCGACCTGTTTGATAGCGGCATTCAATCACCTGTGTCTATTAACCTCGCAGATACCAGTGCATTAAATGGCAGCTTCTCCCTGGAACTGGGCATAAAGGGTTCCGGCAGGATTAGTTTCTCTCCCGTAGGTAAAACAACCCAGGTAGGGATCAATTCCAGCTGGACCAACCCCAGTTTCGATGAGGCTTTCCCACCCCAAACCCGGCGGGTGGATGACAAAGGATTTGCCGCCACCTGGCAGGTACAGCACCTGAACCGCAGTTATCCCCAGTGCTGGGAAGGCAAAAAATTCAACATCCACTCGGCCGATTTTGGTATTAAACTCTTCCTGCCGGCCGAAAGCTACCAGAAGTCAATGCGGGCGGTGAAATACGCCGCATTGATCATTGGGCTAACCTTCTTTGTCTTCTATTTTATTGAATTGTCACAGCGCCGCGCCCTTCATCCATTGCAATATTTCCTCATAGGATTAGCCCTTTGTATTTTTTATACCCTGCTCATATCTATTTCAGAACAAATTAACTTTATGATAGCATATATCATTACCAGCATACTTACTATAGGTCTGATTATTGCATATACGGCAGCTGCATTCAAAAGCACCCGTATTGCTGCAGGCATAGGTGGTGCCCTGGCCCTGCTCTATGGATTTATTTATGTGATTATCAGTGCAGAAGATCAGGCATTGTTAATGGGTAGCTTAGGACTCTTTGTCATCCTCGCTTTGATTATGTACTTCAGTACCACTATTAAATGGGACAAGTTAGGACAAAGAACAATCGCAGATAAACAATAAAACGAAATATGGAAAATTCTTATATCAGCAAACGGATCGCCAGCTTCGGATATGCATGGAACGGTATTGTTGCTTTTGTTCGCAGTGAGCCACACGCACGCATTCATGTACTGGCTACCATTGTGGTAGTGGCAGCCGCTTGCTGGTATAGGATCACAGCGCCGGAATGGATATGGACCATATTATCGATAGCGTTGGTATGGACAACCGAAATGCTCAATACAGTAGTGGAAAAAATGATGGACCACCTCTCGCCACAACTACATCCCCAGGTGAAATTCATTAAGGATGTTGCTGCAGGCGCTGTACTGGTGGCCGCCATCGCCGCTGCGATTATAGGGGCTGTCATATTTATTCCTCATATCTTTTAATGATAAAACTTAACCATATGCAATTGAAAAGAACAATCAGATTATTGCAATACCGCATTGGCCGGTCCCGGTCGCAGTATACGTTATATGCTTCTGTCCTGTTTAGCCTGGCGCTGCTCCTGTTTCGTATTATACATTCCGGTAGCTACCTGAGAGCTTCCCTCGTTTGGAACCTGTTTCTGGCCTATGTGCCTTTTGCAGTTACCCGCTGGATGGAAAAACACCCGGAGCAAATTCAAAACCGGTATAACTGGTATGGCTGTTTCATGGTGTGGTTGCTGTTTATTCCCAATGCGCCCTACATATTAACAGACCTGTTTCATCTTTTTGATGGTGGCGTGCCGCTCTGGTTCGACCTGTTCGTCATTTTTTCTTTTGCCTGGAACGGCATGATGCTGGGGTATATGTCTATCCGTAGCATGGAAAAGATGTGGAGCGAACGGTATTCCCGCTGGCCTACCTGGTTGTTTACTTTTCCGGTAATGTTCCTTTGCGGCATGGGCGTATATATTGGCCGTTTCCTGCGCTATAACAGCTGGGATATCGTAAAAGACCCCCTTACTTTATTGGGTGATATGAGGGATATTTTCCTGCATCCATGGGAAAATCGCCATGCCTGGGCCTTTACCATATGTATGGGCGTTTTCCTGAGTTTAATGTATCCATTGGTAAAGAAACCAGCTGTTTAACAGCTTCCTGTTAGCCTCATAAAAAAAGCTGCGGATATCATATCCGCAGCTTTTTTTATGAATAAGATGTATGATGGTTTAAAAGTCTACTCCCATTCCAAAGTACCAGATCGGGCTGCCTCTGAAGAAGGCCACTGCCGGCCAGCCAGCATCTGCACGGAGGAAATAACCTGCAATGGTGGTACGGGCGCCGAATCCATAACCGCCTACAAAGGGGCCGAGGAAACCCTCTTTCACCCGGGTAACTACGCTGCCGTCATTATTGGGATAGTTGCCATAGTTGGCGTCTTTAAACGACAGTTTTCCATTCCAGGCGGTACCTATATCTATAAACGAAGTTACCTGGAAGTTACGCAGGAAAGCAGAGTTAATGGGCTTGTCGATGAAGGTGGAAAATACCGGCAAACGCAATTCTGTATTCAGCAACATCACATTATTACCATTCCTGGCATTTTGCTTATAACCACGCAGGTTCTCAGCCAGGGTTTGATACGCATAATTGGCGCTGGTATTTACCTTGTTGCTGGTATTGATCTGCGGATTTAACCAGTTGTCTACACCACCCAGGTAATACAGCAACTTGCGTGAACCCCACGACATATCCATGGCAAAACGGGTAGCCCAGATAAAGTTGCGGTAAATCTTTTCATAATGGCGAATGTCCACGCCCATGTTATACGTAAACCTTCCCTTACCAGCAGGGGTGCTGCCATTAAATAATTCATTAAGACCGCCGTTGGTCAGCTGGGCATTGGTTTCTCCATAAATTTTATAACGGGTACCATTCCAGATATTGATAGCCGGGTTGATGGTATTATCGTACACATATTCCAGGCGCGCTAACGCGTAGGTTTCTTTAAAGTCGGGCGACATGGCCGATTCCTTATTTTCAGTCTGCACCACCAGCCTGTCGGTACGTATACCGGCAGATAAGCGAATACTTCTTACCTGGTCAAAAGGATACCTTACTTCACCCTGGTAAATGTTGGTAATCATTTTAGTATGTACAAAGGCGGAGTCGTTGCCTTGCTGATCTTGAATAACAAAGCCGTTGTTCTTATCTACTTTACGGTAGTAAGTGAATTTATAGTCAAAACGTTTTTTCAGATAGCTGGTGCTGAAGAAGTATTCAGAGCCCTGGAGGGACGATGGAATACGGAACCCTCCGTTAAACTTCAGGTCTTCAAATAAATCGCTTACGCCTATACGAATTAATCCGTTTACCGGGTCGGTCAGGCGAATAGGTCCGCTGGGTTGGCCGGTGAAAGGCTGATATTTATTGATCAACACAGAGTTATCCAGTTGCAGGATCAGGTAATCTGATGCAAACTTGAACTTATACGGGAAGAGTTTTGATTTCTTCAATATGGGCTCATCCGCCGTGGCTTTGGGTTTGCCAAACAGGGAAGGCTCACCGGTGGCTGTTTCATTGCCTGTTGGGGCTTTTACAGTGGTATCTGCCGGTTCGTTGGCAAATTCATTCTGGAAGAAGTTAGGATGTGAGCCGGTATCTTTCGTAGGCGCCTGCGACGTTGGAAAGCCTAAACGCAGGCTATCAGCATGCATCTGGGACCTCCGGAAGTTGGTAGGTCTTGCATTGATATTTCTTTTCTTCAACGCTACGGTGTCTACTTTCAGCTTCATCAGGCGTTTGATATCGGCATACTGTACTACTTCCGATACTTCTCCCTTTTCGCCGGTAATGCGTGATTCCTGGATACCATAGGGGTAATTGGAAATCGGGAAACTGTAGGTGGAGTCTTTGGTAATCATGACTGCTTCTACAGAATCCGGTGCGGTAGTGCCATAGGCAGCCAATGCAGAGTCCAGTTCTTCCGGCTCAGGATTATGAAGGATTTCGGAGCCTACATAAAACAGAGAGTCAACGCCTGCGGCCTGGGATTTAAAGAAGCCGGCATAACGGTTACGGATACCGTTGGCATCGGATACAAAGGTGAAGTGCGTGGTATTGTATTGCATAGGCAGCCTGGCGTTGCCATACTGCAGATCGGTCAATTGGGTAATTTGTTTATCGGCGCTTCTGTTCCAGTTATCCACCATGAAGATATTGAAAGGACGGTTCATCAGCGAGGTGTCGCTACCCCGGCCTTTAGGAGAAGGCCTGTTGGAGGAGTAAATGATACCGCTTTTGCCAGGGAATGCGGCAAAGGCCGGATCCAGGTCGTCGTATACATCGTTGGTGATCTGTTCTGTTTTTGAATTGCTGATACTATAGGTGAAAATGTCGGTGTGACCATTTTTTACGGCCGACAGTAACAGGGTATTTTCCTGTACCGGCATATATTTAAAGTCGATGACGCGGTCGAACTGGTTGAGTTCCTGGCGTATAGTGATGCGGGTAATGAGGTCGTACACCATTAACTTGGTTTTGCCCTCATGCTCGTAGATCACGGCCAGGCGGTTACCTTTGGTGTTCCAGGCCATCTGCGGGTAGTTAGGATCTACCTGGTTGGCCAGCTGCATAACGCCACTCTTCAGCAATACTTTGGGTTTATTCCAGCCCTGTTGTATTTCTACACGGTATACGCCTTTTTTGAACTCTACTACTGCATAGGACGTATTTACCGGGTTGGGATTGAACCGGTAAAAATCTTTTTTAGGTGTGATTTCCTGGGCTACAATAGTGCGGCCCTTGGCAGAAGTTTTCCTTCTGCGGTTATCTTCCTGGAATCTTTTCTGAAAAAATACGAAGAAGTCCTGGGTAGCTTTTTTAGGTGTTTGGTTCAGTACCTGTTCAAAACCTTTCTTGAGTCCCCGATTGATACGGGTAATATACATCAGGTAAGGAACGGCATCTTTGCCATATTTGCTTTCCACGTAATACCAGAAAGCCTGGCCGGCCAGCAGGGCGTGGTCGTAGGCCAGTGCGTTGAAGTTGCTGTATTTACCTGACATGAGGATCAGCTTCAGGTCTTCATCTTGTTTGGCAGTCCAATTTTCGGCGGCATAGCCAATAAATCCATCGGTAAACCATTTAGGGAAGTCGATCAGGGCTGCATTTCCGGCAAATTCGCCAATATCTTCCCCAAATAACAAGGTTTCGAGCATAATGCGGGCAATTCCCTGCCGGATCTGGCGCCGGAGATTTTCATGGTTGCCATCGAAATACACGATCATTTTATTACCTACCAGTTTGGTAACCCCGCCTGTATTTTGCCATTCAATACCAATCCCGATATTGGACTGCTTCATTTCCCCGAAAGAGTTGTAAACCACAATATTAATACGCTGCCTGGGGTTGGTTTCCATGAACTGCTCCAGTTGGGGTAATTCCTTTTCGGCTACCTGGGCGGCATACTTACCTAGCTCCAGCCCATTCTGGCTGAAATAAGTGTTGAAATGCCTGCTTTGATAGTATCTCCACTTAAAGTTCTTGAACTGCACTCGATTTTGGCCGAATTCTACTGTATTAGTCTGAGCTTGCGATACTATTGTTCCAAGTAATAGGGTACCGTGGAATAATAACCGGGTAATAAATCTGTTCATACAGAAAGTATTGATAATATTGTGATCTGTTTTAAAATTAGCCTAAAAAAATCGGGTAGCAATGATTGAAATACAACAATTCACTTTCGGACCACTGCAAGAGAACACCTTCCTGCTTATTAACGGTAAAAAGGAATGTATAATTATAGACCCCGGATGTTATTTTCAGGACGAAAGAAAAGAATTATTACAATATATACAAACGCATGGCTTAAATGTTATAAGATTATTGAATACACACTGCCACTTTGATCATATATTCGGAAATAAGCTGGTATCGGACACGTATAAACTCCGCCCGGAGTTTCACGAGCTGGAGCAACCCATCCTGGATAATTCCCAGCGGGCAGGCGCCATGTACAACATCCCGTTTGAGCCTTCCCCCCAGGCCGGCCGTTACCTGGTTGAAGGAGAAAAGATCCTTTTCGGTACCGATGAAATCACCGTATTGTTTACTCCTGGCCACTCTCCGGGCAGCGTGTCTTTCTATTGCCCCAGCCAGCAGTTCGTGATCGGAGGCGATGTATTGTTTTTCCAGAGCATTGGCCGGACCGACCTGCCTGGGGGCAACCACCAGGTGCTGTTACAAAGCATCCGTGAAAAATTATTCGTATTGCCGGATGAGATAAGGGTATTCCCGGGTCATGGGCCTTCTACCACCATCGGTTTTGAAAAGAAACATAATCCGTTCCTGGTAGGCTAGCCTATACTTTAATGTATTTGCCAATTACCGGGAAACGGGCAAACTCCTTCTTCTCCATACGGAAAATAAACCAGGCATATCCTGCAAATAAAGCAGTAGCCACTGCGAGAGGAAGGGGTTTGACAGCATAGATATCTGCGGGAGATAACACCCGCATATTCAGCCAGCTGAATACATAGTAGGTAAGGATAGCTAATCCTACATAGGTAACCAGTTTAGGGAGATGGTATGGAATAGGATAATACCGCTGCCCCCATACATAGCACACTACCATCTGCACAAAATAACATACCATCGTTGCCAGCGCGGCGCCATAATAGCCCATCACCGGTATCCACCAATAATTGAGCATAAACGCCAGTACAGCGGTGATAATGGTAATCACAGCACCGGTTTTTGTCCGGTCGGTGAGCTTAAACCAGATGGTGAGGTTATAATATATTCCCAGGAACATATTGGCCAGCAGTAAAACCGGCACAATGCGCATGCCCTGGTAGTAGAAAGGCGTACGGAGGAAGGCTTTCCAGATACTCAGGTAAAGACTTACAAACAGGAACATGAAGCAGAGCATGATAACAAACAGCTTCATAATACGGGCGTAAATTTTCCGGGGATCTCCACTTTCGGCCTGTTTAAAGAAGAAAGGCTCGGCCCCTAACCGGAACGCCTGTATGAACATGGTAATCAATATGGCCAGTTTATAGTTGGCGCTATACAGGGCAATAATCTCTTTTTTGGCTTCCATGTCATTGCCAGGCAAAAACTGGGGTAAAAACCAGGCTCTGTCAAAGGTTTCGTTCACCATGCCGGCCATCCCCACTATGATGAGGGGAACGGCGTAATGCATCATCTGCTTCCACAGGCCCATATCAAACTTCCACTCTATTTTCCGTATCTGGGGCAGGAAAAGTACCAGGGTAATGGCACTGCCCAGCATACCACTCAGGTAAATATAGCCGGTTTGAGCGCTGCCGCCCTGTACATCGGGCAACCAGTGCGCGCCGGAGGCATATAATTTAGGGCATATTACCAGGAAAAATACATTGAAAAAGATGGTGGTAACAATACCGGCTATACGAATAGCGGCATATTTTACCGGCCTGCCTTCCAGGCGCAACTGGGCGTAGGGAATGGCTGTGAGCGTATCAATGGCCATTACCATGACGATATAGGTATAAAACGTAGGATGCCCGTTAAGTCCCGCCAGCTCCCCGGCGTAGGAATTAATAATGGGCGATCGCAGGAATAACAGTATCAGTGTAATAATGAAGGTAGAACAGAGCAGCGAAATCGTGGAGGTGCCCAGTACATGCGACTTATTCTCTTGTTTGGCAAAACGGAAAAAGGCCGTTTCCATACCATATGTCAGGACAATATTAGCAAACGGGATATAGGCATATACGTTCGACATCTCCCCAAATGAAGCATGGGTCAGGATAGTCAGATAAAAGGGAGTAAGGAAATAGTTGAGCAGCTTGCTCACAATATTACTCAGCCCATAAAACACGGTTTGTCCTGCCAGTTTCTTGATACTCAATTCCCAGAAATTTTGATGCAAATTACGAATTACGTGTCAGGAAATATTCCATTCCCGGATCTCCAGCCGGTTATTCATACCCGCCCCGGCGCTGCTGTTTTTTCTCTGATAACCGTTTTTTAGACGCTATTCTTTTCTCCCGGGCGGCTTTGGATGGGCGGGTAGGTACCCGTTTCTTGCGGGGAATCAATGCTTTATTGATGATGTCATTCATTTTGGCAATCACCTCCTGCTTATTCCCCAGCTGGGTACGCGCTGTTTGCGACTTCACCTGGAGCAGCCCCTCTGCGTTGATACGGTTGGCCAGCTTCTCTGTCAGCACGGTTTTTTGCTCTTCGGTTAACAAGGCAGATGCCATGATATTGAAATAGCCCTCTACCATCGTTTCCACCTTATTCACATTTTGCCCTCCGCTACCACCGCTGCGGGCTGTGCGAAACGTGATTTCAGTGGTCACATTAATATTCATTTTAATTTATTTTATAATATAAAAAATTGCTTAGGAAAGGCAATTTATTAAAACTACGGAGAAGATGCCGTTCTTTTTATGAAGAGAGCGGGGCAGATGGGACTACAGAAAGTAACAGGTGGCGGAAGTGGTTAGCCACCTGTGTTCGTTTATTTCAGTAAATTATAGCTTGCAGGGGATCAGGTAAACACCTGTGGAGTCTTTGGTAATTGGCGCTGGATTGTCATTCAGTAACACGTTATTCACCAGCTCTCCACAGCAGCCGGCCGATTTCGTTTTTACGTCAACTTTGTACTGTATTGCCTTACCGGGCGTGCCAACACGTAACGACTGCGGTCCGCCTGTCATCATGAAAATCATATAGGCGCGTTTACGAACCGGGTCAATCACCTGTCTTACCCGCACCGAGGTATCCATCGCGTGATTTTTCACGCTATCCAGCGGTATCTTGGCATTGTCTCCATAAACCAGGTCATGCCCGGTATCAGGATCTACCAGTTTAAAATAAAAGGTTAGCGGGCCGTTGTCACATATGATCCCATCGCAGGGGCCTTTATCTTTAGAAAGGCTACAGGCAGTAAGAAGGGCAACGCTCAAGATAAGCATAGTACAGATACGGGTCATGCGTAATGATTTTGGTTCCGTTAAAACGTTTGTTCCCCGCAAGATGTTACAGATTTAAACGATTTGCTTAATTTTCCGTCGCTAAAAAAGAATCCATGAGGGTAGTTATACAACGCGTCAGTGCGGCATCTGTTACGGTAGAGGAAGCGGTAACCGGGCAAATTCAGCAAGGCCTGCTGGTATTGCTGGGAATAGAAGATGCCGACACGCTGGAAGATATCCAGTGGCTGAGCAGTAAAATCGTTAACCTCCGCATATTCAGCGACGACAACGGGGTGATGAATGTATCCATAAAAGATATACATGGGGATATACTCCTGGTGAGCCAGTTTACCTTACATGCTTCTACCAAGAAAGGCAACCGCCCTTCGTATATACGTGCCAGTAAGCCAGACGTGGCCATACCATTGTACGAAAAAATGATCGCGCAATTGGAACATGATTTGGGGACTACCATCCAGCGGGGCATTTTCGGAGCAGATATGAAAGTGTCGCTGCTCAATGATGGCCCTGTTACCATTATTATTGATTCACATAACCGGGAATAAAAGTTCAATCCGTTATCTTTAATAAATAAAATTCAATCCATGACCATTCAGGAAGCCCAGGAAAAAATTGATAGCTGGATCAACACCACCGGTGTTCGTTACTTCAGCGAACTTACCAACATGGCCATACTTACAGAAGAAGTGGGAGAAGTGGCCCGCATCATGGCCCGCAAATATGGTGATCAGTCATCAAAAGAAACGGATAATAAAATGCTGCTGGCCGACGAACTGGCGGACGTGATGTGGGTATTGCTCTGTATCGCCAATCAAACCGGCATTGACATGACCGTAGCCCTGGAAAAGAATTTCGAGAAGAAAAATATCCGTGATGCGCAAAGGCACCATAATAACCCTAAACTGAAGTCATAGCCTGCACACTTTTTGTACCTGGCTTCTAAAAAACTACTGTAATGCAAAAACAGAGTAGGCTGAAAATTATCTGGCACGTGCTAAAGCAGTCTGGTAGTGACTTTATAGACGATAAAGTACTTAAACTCAGCGCAGCACTGGCTTACTATACCATCTTTTCGGTAGCCCCCATGCTCATTATTATCATCTTTTTATGCGATCTCTTCCTCGGGAGGGATGCCATAGAAGGCAATATTTATGGGCAAATACGCGGACTGGTAGGCAGTGACGCTGCCCTGCAAATACAGGCGATGATTAAAAATGCGTCGCTTTCCGGCGATATGAGCTGGGCCACCATCGTGGGATTTGTAACCCTGGTGATCGGCGCTACCGGTGTTTTCGCGGAAATCCAGGATTCTATTAACTATATCTGGCGACTGAAATCAAAGCCTAAAAAAAATGGGTTGCTGCGGATGATCCTGAACCGGCTCCTCTCCTTTTCCCTGGTAGTCAGCATGGGCTTTATCCTGCTGGTATCGTTGGCGGTAAATGGCCTGGTAGAGCTGTTTTCTTCGCTGGTGGTACGGCTATTGCCGGGAAAGGTAACCTCCGGTATCCTCTTTTCCCTGGCCGATTTTGTGGTACCTTTTCTCGTTATCACCACGCTTTTTGCTATCATTTTTAAGGTGCTGCCCGATGCCCGCATCAAATGGAAAGATGTACGGGTGGGGGCTATTGCCACGGCCATCCTGTTTATGCTGGGTAAATTCGCGATCGGATATTACCTCGGCGCCAGCAGGGTAAGCTCTACCTACGGAGCAGCCGGCTCTATTGTGATCATCTTGTTATGGGTATACTATTCTGCTGCCATCCTGTATTTTGGCGCAGTGTTTACCCGTGTATATGTACAGTATTTCGGCGCCCAGATATACCCTAATGAATATGCGGTCTGGATCAAGCAAATAGAAATTCCCCATGAGCCTACAAGCGTAGAAGAAGGATAGATTATTTGCTGGCCATCTCTTTATAAGTTATTTAATAATCGCATACGTATTTTCAAAATTGGCCTTTATCTTTGCGCCACTATGTCTACAGATCAGAATAAATTCCAGGCGATAATATCGCATTGTAAAGAATATGGTTTCGTTTTTCCGTCCAGCGAAATTTACGATGGACTCAGCGCTGTATACGACTATGGTCAATATGGGGCTGAACTGAAGAAAAACATTAAGGATTACTGGTGGAAAAGCATGACCCAGTTGCACGAAGATATCGTGGGGATCGATGCGGCCATCTTCATGCATCCTACCACCTGGAAGGCATCCGGGCACGTGGATAACTTCAGCGATCCTATGATCGATAACAAGGATAGCAATAAACGCTACCGGGTAGATCACCTCATAGAAGGATATGCGGAAACCTTACCTGAAGAAGCCGGCAACGCACTCCTGGCACAAATGGATGAACTGCTGAAGGAAAATGACTTCGCAGGACTCAAAGCATTAATTGAGCATAATAAAATAAAATGTGGTATCAGCGGTACTGTTAACTGGACGGATGTCCGCCAGTTTAACCTGATGTTCTCCACCCAGCTGGGTAGCGTTACCGACGAAGCCAACGAAATATACCTGCGCCCGGAAACAGCCCAGGGTATTTTCGTAAACTTCCTCAATGTGCAGAAAACAGGTAGAATGAAAGTGCCTTTCGGTATTGCACAAATTGGTAAAGCCTTCAGAAATGAAATCGTAGCCCGCCAGTTTATTTTCCGTATGCGCGAATTTGAGCAAATGGAAATGCAGTTCTTCGTACGCCCTGGCACACAAAAAGAATGGTACGAGAAATGGAAGGAAGAACGCATGCAATGGCACCTGAGCCTGGGCACCGATCCGGCTAAATACCATTTCAAAGATCACGTGAAATTAGCGCACTACGCAGATGCTGCCGTGGACATTGAATTCGAATTTCCATTTGGCTTCAAGGAAGTGGAAGGTATCCACTCCCGTGGCGATTTTGACCTAAAGCAACACCAGGAATACAGCAGGAAGAAAATTCAGTACTTCGATACAGAAATCAATCAGAACTATGTTCCGTACGTGATAGAAACCTCTATCGGGCTGGATCGTATGTTCCTGCTCACTATCTGTAATGCTTATGCAGAAGAAGACCTGAGCACTGCAGATAAACAGGATAGCCGCGTAGTATTACGCTTCCCGGCTAAATTAGCTCCCATCAAACTGGCTATCTTCCCGCTTACCAAAAAAGATGGTTTACCGGAAGCTGCCCGGGCGCTGATGAATGAATGTAAATCTTCCTTCCATTGCTTCTACGAAGAAAAAGATGCCATTGGAAGACGTTACCGCCGCCAGGATGCCATTGGTACTCCGTTCTGCGTAACGATCGATCACCAGACTAAAGAAGACGGTATGGTTACCATCCGTCACCGCGATAGCATGGAGCAGGAACGTATCCCGCTTACTGCCGTAAAACAATTGGTACTGGATAAGATCCAGTAGTAACGTATCTGGGCTATGACTGTTTTAGTATGTATTACTACCACTGTCATGGCCCTTTTTATGTCCGATCCGGTATGAGCGCTGTTTGTTACGCCTGGGAGGGGATTGAGAAGCTGCTTTTAGCCATATAACTCCTGGTGTATATCGTGCCGGTCGTACCCCATGGCCTGTATACGCTGCTTCGCCTCATCTATCATGGCTTTCCAGCCACAGAGGAAGAAATTGGCGGGACGTTTATCCTGGAGCATTTCCTCGTAAATAGTGTGTACATAGCCTTTACGGCCGGTCCAGTTTTCCTCGCGCGATAAAGTAGGGATATAATTAAAGCCCGGAAGCTCCTGTGCCAGCTGTTTCATTTCTTCCGCATACAGCAGGTCATGTGCATACCTCACGCCAAAAATGAGGTGAATAGGCTGGTGCGGTACCGCGTGTTCGTGGATATAACGGGCCATCGACCTGAAGGGAGCAATGCCGGTTCCTGTACAAATCAGGAATAATTCTTTATCTAACGGCTGCGGCAGTACGAAAACTCCCTGCGGCCCCCTCAGCAATAGTTCACTGCCCACTTTTATTTCGTTAAACAGGTAGGTGCTCCCGGCTCCCCCTTCCAGCAATACAATCACCAGTTCGAAGGTATTGGTACCATCAGGATCGGAGGCGATAGAATAGCTACGCCAGCGTTTGTTCTTTTTCTCATGTATGGGCAGGTCAAATGTCACAAATTGACCCGGTTTGAAGTCGAACCGCTCCATGTCCGGCACCTGTATCCAAAAGCGACGGGTATTGTGGGTTTCGTCTACCAGTTTTGTAACGATGCCGGTGTGCCAGAGGTCCAACATGGGGATTGCGTTTTTGGTCCTTATGAATATAGTTAAATTTTTGCATTTTATATAGGTGCCCGGAGCTTATTTAACGCCGGGCATTCAAATATCTCCCTCATCAAATATCAAAATCGGTAAATCTTCTTTACCTTTGCATTCTTCATGAATTTACAGGCTGTATTACAACTATTTCAACGTGATGCTCGCCTGCAGTCGCTGGTGAAGGGGATACAATCACCCACCCCACAATACTTTCAGCTTTCTTCCATTAGTGGAAGTGCAATAAACTTTGTGGCAGTAAGCACCTGGGCGCATGCAGATGCGAACCATCTCTTCATCTTAAACGATAAAGAGGAGGCAGCCTATTTCCATAACGACCTGGAACAACTCAGCCAGGCACTCGATATCTTCTACTTCCCGGACTCTTTCAAGAAAGCAGGCCAGTTTCATGAAATCAACGGCAGTCATAGCATGCTGCGTACCGAGGCCCTCATGAAGCTTTCCGGCGATACCGTCCGCAAAAAAATACTGGTTACCTACCCGGAAGCCCTCTGGGAAAAAGTGGCCGGCAACCAGGCCTTCAACGCCAATATGGTGCAGCTGAAGGTGGGCGATGTGCTGAAAGTGGATCCACTGCTGGATCAGCTGGTATCCTGGGGATTCCATGCTACCGATTTTGTATATGAACCCGGGCAGTATGCCGTGAGAGGAGGTATCCTGGATATCTACTCCTTTGGTAACGAGAAGCCTTATCGTATTGAATTATTTGGAGAAGATATCGACTCCATACGCCTGTTTGATCCGGAATCCCAGCTGAGTGAACGCAAACTCACCCAGGTAACCCTGATCGCTAACATGGACACCCACGGCTCCGCCGCGGATCATGGAAAAACGCCGCTGCCTTCCTTTTTGCCCGATAACACGGTTGTATGGATCAAAGACCCCGCCTATGTACAGGGTGTCATTGAACAAATGGAACAGCGCCTGGACGATTTCCTGCTCACCGGCCAGAAAGTAAGGATTGACGAAGATGAGGAAATGGTGCTAAAAGAAGACGACTTCGTGAAAGCCGCCCCCTTACTCCAACAGCTGTTACAAAAGCCTACTATCGTTTTTGGTAACAAAGACTGGTTAACGGAACAGGGACACACGCCTACGCTTATTACTTTTGATACCCAGGAACAGCCGGTGTTTAACCGCCAGTTTGACCTGCTGATCAAAGACCTGGGCAAACATAACAGCAATAAATATTCGCTCTTTATATTCGCTGATAACCCCCGCCAGCTCGAACGCTTGCGGAGTATCTTCGAAGACCTCAAAGCCGATTTTGTATTCTTTCCCATCCCGGTGGCTATCAGCAGTGGTTTTATTGATCATTCGCTGAAACTGGTTTGTTATACAGATCACCAGATTTTCCAACGTTTCCACAAATACAAGGTAAAGCAAGCCTACAACAAGAATAAGGCGATTACCATGAAAACCTTGCGGGAACTGCAGTCGGGCGACTTTGTAACGCATATCGATCACGGTGTGGGCATGTACAGTGGCTTGCAGAAAATTGAGGTGGGCGGCAAAATGCAGGAAGCTATCCGCATTATTTACAAAAACAACGACCTGTTGTATGTAAATATCAACTCCCTGCATAAAATCAGTAAATATACCGGTAAAGAAGGTGTAGAACCTAAAGTAAATAAACTGGGCAGCGATGCCTGGGATAAGCTGAAGGAAAAAGCCAAAACACAGGTAAAAGATATTGCGAAAGACCTGATACAGCTATACGCTGTACGCAAGGCCCAGCAAGGATTTGCACATACGCCGGATACCTATCTCCAAACAGAGCTGGAAGCATCTTTCATTTATGAAGATACCCCGGATCAAAGCAAGGCTACTGCCGACGTAAAGCGCGACATGGAATCGCCTGCGCCCATGGACAGGCTGGTATGTGGCGATGTGGGCTTCGGTAAAACAGAGGTGGCTATCCGCGCTGCGTTTAAATCTATTGTAGATGGTAAACAGGCCGCCGTACTGGTGCCTACTACCATCCTGGCGTTTCAGCATTACAAAACATTTGCAGATCGTCTCAAAGATTTCCCCTGCACCGTAGACTACCTCAACAGGTTTAAATCTTCCAAAGAGAAAAAAGAAACGCTCAAACGTTTGGAAGAGGGAAAAATAGACATCATCATTGGTACGCACGCCCTGCTGAGCAAGGATGTGAAGTTTAAAGACCTGGGTGTACTGGTGGTGGACGAAGAGCAAAAATTCGGTGTTTCTGCCAAGGAAAAGCTGAAACAGCTGAAGCTAAATGTAGATACCCTCACCCTAACGGCAACGCCTATACCAAGAACGCTGCAGTTTTCGCTGATGGGCGCCCGCGACCTTTCTGTGATTAACACACCGCCGCCTAACCGCCAGGCAATTGAAACAGAAGTGCAGGTATTTAACCAGGACCTCATCCGCGATGCCATTTATTTCGAAACAGAAAGAGGTGGACAGGTGTATTTTATCCACAACCGGGTAAAAGGTCTGAAAGAAATGGCAGGCCTCATTCAGGGTCTTTGCCCCGACCTGTCGATCGCTACAGCGCATGGGCAACTCGAAGGACATCAACTGGAAGAAGTTATTCTCGACTTTATAGACCGCAAATACGATGTGTTGGTATGTACCAATATCGTGGAGAGCGGGGTGGATATTCCCAACGCCAACACGATCATCATTAATAATGCGCACCATTTTGGATTGAGTGACCTGCACCAGTTACGTGGCCGCGTAGGACGCAGTAATAAGAAAGCATTCTGTTACCTGCTGGCGCCTCCTATGAGCACGCTGACTTCCGACAGCCGTAAACGTCTGCAAACACTCGAACAACACAGTGAACTGGGAAGTGGCTTCCAGATTGCCATGCGCGACCTGGATATACGCGGCGCCGGTAATCTGTTGGGGGGAGAACAAAGCGGCTTCATGGCGGAAATAGGCTTCGATATGTACCAGAAAATTCTGGATGAAGCCATCCGCGAACTGAAACAAAATGAATTCCGCGACCTCTTTAAAGATCAGCTGGAACAAAAGAAAGACTTCGTAAGCGACTGTACCATCGATACTGACCTGGAAATACTCATCCCCGATACTTATATAGAAAGTATCCAGGAACGTTTAAACCTCTACCAGGAATTGGACAATACAATGGAAGAAGGCAAACTGCAAGCCTTTGCCGATGAACTCGTTGACCGGTTTGGTCCAATGCCAGATCCGGTAAAAGACCTGCTCACCACTATTCGTTGCCGTTGGATGGCTATACAGCTTGGCTTCGAGAAGATGATGCTGAAAGAAGAAAACCTGCGTTGCTATTTTATCAATAATCCCGATTCTCCTTATTTCGAATCGCCTACGTTCAATCATATATTAACGTATATCCAAACCCGTACGAACAACGCCAAACTCAAACAGGTGGGCAAGAACTTCATGCTGGTGGCTTCCCGCATACGTAATATGAATGATTTACACGACTTCCTCAAGGCAATGACCGACAGCCGTCAATAAATTTCCTGTAACATTATTTTGTCATAACCGTTTCATTCATATAATGAAATGTATGATGCTATTTCTGTAAATGTGCATTAACAAAATTTTAAGAAGTGCTATTATGAAATCGCTTTCACCTGCAGCATCATGATGGCGTAATTAACAACAAACAATATTTTTTTAAACAATAGAAAACATCGACACATGAAAAAGGTAATGTTATTAGCAGCGGGATTATTTTTTGCTTTAGGCGGCGCTTTTGCTCAGCAGGCAGACAAACAACCAGTAAAGAAAATTGAAGTCAACGGAACTTCTGAAATAGAAATAACACCCGACGAAATTTATTTCAACATCTCATTGCGCGAATACATGAAAGGCAAGAATAAAGTAGACATCTCTACTTTAGAAAAACAATTACAGAAAGCCGTTTCAGATGCGGGTATTCCCAAAGGCGACCTTACCGTAGAAAATGTGTATGGCAACAACTTCGAGGTATTGCGTAAAAAGAAAGATCCAGCCGAGTTTATGGCGCGTAAACAGTATCGCCTTAAATTGACTAAGCTCGACAAAATCAACGATATCCTGGGTGCAGTAGATGCGGAAGGTATTGAGAACACCCGGATTGCTTCTTTCAACTCCAGCAAAATGGAAGCTTACCGCAAGGAAGTAAAAATTAAAGCCTTGCAGGCCGCGAAAGATAAAGCAGAATATATGCTGGCAGCTATCGGTAACAAAGTAGATGGTGTTATCGAAATCCAGGAAATGAATACGGATAACTATTCCGATGTTCGTCCGGTAATGTATATGGCTAAGTCCAATATGGCCGGCGAAGAAGCCGCTTCAGATGTGGAAGTGAAAACTATTAAAATCCGCGCAGAAGTAAGAGCAGTATTCGGTATCAAATAAATAATCACACAACATAAAAGAGAAAGCCCCCCGCAGAAATCTGCGGGGGGCTTTCTCTTTTATGTTGTGTAGGTTTCTCTTAGAAAGAGTATCTCAGACCCAGCTGCATCTGGTGACGTGATGCAAAGAAGTCTTTTGAATAAGGAGCTCCTGGCTGAGAGAAAGTATAGATAGGATAGTTATCAGCAGATTTCTTACCAGTTGGGTTCAGACCAATGTTAGCAGAGGAGTTGAACGTGTTTGGTGAGAAGTACTGGATACCCCAGTTCTTGTTCAGCAGGTTGGTAACATTCACGATATCGTAAGTGAGTGTCAGGGTGTGCATTTGTTTACCGGCTTTGAAGTTGAAGTCCTGGCTGAAACGGAAGTCGGCTTGTGTATTCCATGGAGTACGGCCACCGTTGCGTTCAGTGAATTCACCTTTACGACCGCTCAGGTATTTTTCACCATCTACGTAGTTCATGAAGGCAGTAGCTTGTTCAGCGGCAGTTTTTCCACCGGCGATATCAGCAAAGAACTTGGTGGCTTCGGTTACGTCTTTTGGAATGTAAGCGAGCGACAGCTGCTGAGGTGTGTTCTGGAGCTGTACGCTGGTATTGATGATACCATAGCTATAAGGTAAACCAGAAGAAGTATTGAAGAAGGCAGAGAAGTTAGATACCCATTTGCCTTTAGTGCCCCAATCTTGTTTGTAGCTAACGGTAGCAACGATACGGTGACGAACATCGAAGTTAGAGTAAGCCAGTACCGGGTTGTTTGGATTTAAAGCCTGGTTCAGCTGCCAGTTAGACTCCATAGAGTTACGGATACCGTTGGTGATGTCTTTAGCTTGTCCGTAAGTATACGCTGCCATTGCATTCAAACCGAATGGGAATGATTTGGAGATCTGGGCAGTGATGCTGTAACGGTAACCTTTGTCGGTGTTAGACAGCAGGTAAGCGTTAGTGTATAAAGGATTGATTTTAGAGCCAGAGTAGATAGGCTGTTGTTTGTTTACATCGTAAGCATAGTAAGTAGGATTATCTACCAGGTTCACTTGTTGGAACATCAGGTCTTTAATCACTTTAGTGTAGATACCTTCGATGCTGAATTTCCACATGTCTTTGGTGGTATAATCCAGGGCCAGGCTGCTTCTCCATACCTGCGGCATTTTGAAGTTGTTGTCGATCATATCTACCTGGGTAGCACCGGAAGCGCTGGTGTTAGCACCGTTCTGTGCAGCGAAATCAGCGATACCATTTGGAGATGGTTTAGCAGCAGGCAGCGGCGTATTTACGAATGGTTTGCTGGAAGCTTTCTGATCGTAAGCACCGTAAGTAACACCATTATTATAATAAGCATAACCGATCCATGCAAAAGGAATACGACCGGTGAAGAGACCAGTACCACCGCGTAATACCAGGCTGTTGTCGCCTTTAATATCGTAGTTGAATCCTAAGCGGGGAGAGATCTGTACATTATTCAGGAAGTCATTTTTGATATCCTTAGGCTTGGTATAGGTGTAGGTAGTTCCGTAGTTAGGATCTTCTGGTGCTTTGATGGTTTTATCGCTCAGCGGTTGTTTGTTAGGAATACCAGTGTAGTCTAAACGGATACCCGGAGTGATTTTGAAACGATCTGTCAGCTGGATTTCATCCTGTCCGTATAAGCTCAGCAGGTTTGCTTTGAACTGTGCAGGAGGATTAGCCATGATATAATCACGGGAGTTGTTGGTGTAGTTGTAGTTACCACGAACACGGCTAGGATTGTTGGCCAGGAAGTCTTCAACGCTGCCGTAATCCAGACGGCCATTCCAGGAGTTCACAAAACCGTAGGTGATGTTATAGAACTCATTGTGCGTACCTAAAGTGATAGTGTGGTTGCCTTTAAATAAGGTAACGTTATCAGTAATTTCAAATGTTTTTTGTTTCATGTTGAAGATACTGGCTTCACGGTCAGTACCCAGGAAGATAGTAGTACCGCTGGTTCTACCTTTAATCTGGATCTGTGGTACAGCAGGGTCAGACAATGGATCTCTGTAGTCATGTACGTTAGAGTAACCCAGGATCAGGCTGTTGGCCAATGTGCTGCTGAAGTTACTTTTCAGTTCTGCTACAGTAGAAGACTGGTTATTTACCTGTTTGAAGTCGATGCCTTTGAAACGGAAGTTCTGTTGGTCGCGCTCCAGGTTAGTAGCTTCAGAAGTAATGGTATTGTTACGGATAGACAACTGGTGCTTATCATTGATATGCCAGTCTAACCTGTTGAAGAATTTATTAGAGTTGGAATAGATGCTGGTATTACCTGCGGTTCCTACGTCTACGCCATAGCTTTTCATTAAAGCGGTGATATCAGCAGCGTCTTTTTCAGTTAACACGCCACCACCATCAGCAGAACCTGCGGCAAGGATTACCGGGTCTACACGACGGGTGATTTCTTCGTTGGTGAAGAAGAACAGCTTGTTCTTGATGATAGGGAAACCTAAACGGATACCTGTTTGGTATTCGTGGAAATCGCTTGGTAATTTAGAACCATCACCGGCGTTGTTTTTACCGATCATGGAAGCGTTACGGCCATAGCCATAAATGGAACCGTGTACTTCGTTGGTACCGCTACGGGTTACAGCGTTTACGCTACCTCCGAGGAAGTTGCCTACTTTCACATCAAATGGGGCCAGTAATACCTGTACATCCTGGATCGCATCGAGAGATACGGGGTTAGTACGGGTGCTGCTACCTGGCTGACCACTGGTGTTGCTCTGTCCACCGAGGGAGGGGCTAAAGCCGATCGCATCGTTGTTGATCGCACCATCCAGGGTTACGTTGTTGTAACGGTAGTTGGTTCCGAGGAAGGAGTTGTTGTTGCTCTGAGGAGTCACTTTCGTTAAATCCTGCAGGCTACGGCTCAGGGTAGGCAATGTTTTAATTTGCTCCTGGCCAATTTTGGTACCACCTGCTTTAGATCCGCCAGTAGTACCGGTTACTACTACTTCGCTCAGTGCAGTAGATTCTTCCTGCAGTTTGAAGTTGTAGTTAGTAGTTCCCAGCGGGAGGTTCACATCCGCTTTTACTTCTTTTTTATAACCAATGAATGAAACTGTAATAGTATAAGGACCGCCTGGGTTCAGGTTAGGCAGTATGTAACGGCCATCTGTGTTAGTTTGTACACCAGATTTTGCGCCAGTGCCGTTATTCACGATAACGACTGTAACGCCAGGAATTGCCTGTCCACCTGCATCGGCTACTTTACCCGATATAACAGAAGTGGTGACTTGTGCCTGCGCGTTGTTGAAGAAAAGAATTACAATAAAGCTAGCGAGTAGCGTAAAGAATGATTTCATAAACTCTTGTAAGTATTTACAGGTGCAAAGGAAACAGTCTAAAACAACCAGAATGTTAACAGATTATTACGGAATTGTTAAGGACTGCATAAAGCGAGCTTAAAAAAGCTCATTTCTTATTTTTTGGGTTAAAATAGTATCGGTTTTTCCTTTCAATTTGATTTTAATGTTAACACTGCGAAAAAAAGGGGTTATAAATTATTTGTTAACTGAGGGTAAACAATAAACATATTTAATATAACATTAACGAATATACGAATAAGGCCCCGCCTTAAAAGGCAGGGCCAGCTAAACTCATCTAAAAATAATGCTTAATAAATTTCGACTTTGAAAGTCCCGTCCGTTAAAGGTTTTTCAATATCACCATTTGATAATACACCGGAGAAGTTGCCCTCCGCATGTTTACTATTAATGCTCGTTATATTTATTTTAATAGCCTTGCTCACATAACCCACCGCTTTTTGCTGTATATCCATCAACGACATTTCTGTCCCCACTTCATACGAACCCACCCGGACGCTGTCGGGAAAAGTGATCATTAGCTCCATATGGTAACCGAAGTTATTAGTAACGCCGTCTATTACCAGCGTTTTTTTGCCAGCCTCAATGGTGTCTGTAATATATCCCTCCGTAGAATTGGAGTGGTAACTGATGGTATCGAGTTTAAAAGCAAAAGTGCCGGCCGGCGCGAGGTCATTTTTCTTGCTGCAGGCGCTCAACCCCATTCCTATGGCAATAATGGCTGCCAATAATAATTTTATACGCATTACGTAAGTTTTTCGGCATGCCATCTTCCAGGATTTAACCAGTGCCGGCCGCCGGTTAAGCGGCCAGCGATAATTTAAATTAACATAGGATACTGGTCAATTCTGTTGGCATAGGGATAATGTGGGTGCAATATATGTTAAAAAAAATGAATTAAATAAAATATATATAGATATGATGCTAGTTTATTGTACTGTCGTTTGGTTATCTGCATGTTGTAGCGGGATATTTTTTGCAGTAACATTGAATACAGTGGTAAAAACGCCGGGAGGAGATCTTTTTACGCCGCCAGGAAAGCTGGCGAAGCAGTGAAAATACCATAATTAACAATTTTTTTGTACCCGAAATGCGTATTATTACGGGGTTACTGAACTTTCAATTAAAGCACATCATGTCATCGGAAGTAATTAAACAATTGCAGGAGGCGGTACAGTTTTCGCCGGAGAATGTGCCTTTACGTATGCACCTCGCACAGGTACTGCTACAGGATTATGAATATATAGCAGCGGAAGAACAATACAGGAAAGTGCTGGAGTTATCATCGTCTAATACTGCCGCACAACTGGGGCTGGCGCGGACATTCTATCACCAGCAAAAATACTCAGCGGCTATCGTAGTATTGGAACAACTGGAACACCGGGAACCGGACCATTTCGATGCGCTCCTGCTGCACTGCCGCATCCTCGTGAAAGAGCACTCCATGCAGCCCGCGAAAGAAATATACCAACACCTGCTGGAAATAAATCCGGGTTTCCGCGACGAAGCCCTGGACAACCTTTTCAGGGTAGCCCAGCCCTCCCCCGCGTCTTTCAGCGGAGAGGAAGAAGAGGAAGAAGATGGAGAGAACCTGTTTATGCTGGAAAAACCTGAAATCAACTTTTCCGATGTGGGCGGTATGGAAAGAGAGAAACAGGAAATAGATCTGAAAATCATTAAGCCCCTGCAATTCCCGGATCTCTATAAAGCCTACGGCAAAAAAGCAGGAGGCGGTATCTTATTATATGGTCCTCCCGGTTGTGGTAAAACTTACCTGGCTAAAGCTACTGCCGGACAAATACAGGCCGAGTTTATTAATGTAGGCATCCATGATGTATTGGACATGTGGGTAGGTACCAGCGAAAAGAACCTGCATAGCCTCTTTGAACTGGCAAGACAAAGTAAACCCTGTGTGCTGTTCTTTGATGAGGTAGATGCTCTGGGCGCCAACCGGTCGGCATTACGCCAAACAGGCGCTACCCATATTATTAACCAGTTCCTGGCAGAAATGGACGGTATCGCAGCCAGCAATGAAAACATACTCATCATTGGCGCTACCAACGCACCCTGGAGCCTCGACCCGGCATTCCGCCGTCCCGGCCGTTTCGATAGAATTATTTTCGTGGCGCCACCGGAAACAGATGGACGGGAAGAGATCCTGAAACTCCAGCTGAAAAACAAACCGGTAGCCGACATTAACTATTCCGCTATTGCTAAAGCCACAGCCGGCTACTCCGGTGCAGATCTCAAAGCGATTGTGGATATAGCTATCGAAGAAAAACTGCTGGAAGCATTGCAGAAAGGCGTACCACAGCCCATCACCCAGAAAGAATTATTAAAAGCCGCTAAAATACACAAACCTACCACCAAGGAATGGTTTAATACTGCCCGTAACTATGCGCTGTATTCCAATGAAACCGGTCTTTATGATGATGTACTGAAATACCTGGAAATTAAGAAATAACGTTTATGGCTGTATTAATTCAGCGCGCTCAGATTTTGGTTCAGCAGGGCCGCTTCGAAGATGCCTTTACCACGCTTCGTCAGCACCTGAGTACCAATGCCCATGATACAGATGCACTTTTCCTCCTGGCGGTATGTTACCTGGAAACAGGAAATGATACGGAAGCCGCACAGGTAGCCAGCAATACCCTCAGCTTTGCGCCTTACGATGAACGTTTCCTGTACCTGCTGGCAAGGATAGCCCTGATGAAAAATCAATATAATGAAGCCATCAGGGCCATCAGTGGTGCAGTCGCCATCAACCCGCATCATGCGGATTATTTTGCTATCTGGAGCCAGATACTGCTGTCAAAAAAAGACTACGAAGCTGCCCTGCAAAAGGCGGAAGAAGGGCTTGCTGTGAACCCGGAAAATGAAGCCTGCCTCAACCTCCGCTCCCACGCCCTGTTTAGCCTGGGTAAAAAGGAAGAAGCCTTCTCTAATTTGCACGAAGCCCTGGAGCATAACCCGGAAAACGCCTACACCCACGCCAACCTCGGCTGGAAATGGCTGGAAGCCGGTAATCATCGTAAAGCACTGGAACATTTCAGGGAATCACTGAAGATAGATCCCAACAATGATTGGGCCCGTAATGGTATGGTACAGGCCATGAAGGCCAGGTACTGGCCATACCGGCAGTTCCTTAATTATGCTTTCTTTATGGGGCGACTAAAAGCCCGTACACAATGGATGATCATCGCCGCCCTTTTTATCCTGACACAAATTCTCAGTAGGGTATTCTTCCCGTTATATGTACTCCTGGCGTTGCTGGCCATTTCTACCTGGCTCATTACGCCGGTTAGTAACCTGTTTCTCCGCCTGAACCCATACGGAAGATATGCCCTCAGTCCGGAGCAAACGCAGGTATCCACTATTGTAGGCATACTCCTGGCTATAGCATTGCTTGCTGCCGGCGCCTTCTGGATAACTAATTTACCCGGCCTGCTGGCGCTGTGCCTTTGTACTGGTGTAATGCTCTTGCCTGCAGCGGGTATTTACATGCCGCAGAGCGCAAAGAACCGCCGCATTGTAAAGTGGTATACCCTTAGCCTGGCTGTTGTGGCAGTGGCGGGTATAGCCTATGCTTTTGTGACCAAAGAAGCTTTTAATATATTCGTGACCGTTATGCTGATAGGCGTATTCGGCTACCAGTTTTTAGCGAATTATATTTTAACGAAAGAAGGATAGGAAAATTTTAATAGAGATAACCGGGTGTGTTGCCTTTAAACACACCCGGTTTTTTATTTAGTACTGTCAATTACAAATTCCCTTTCCTCAAACTCCGCGGCCTCGTAACACTTATACCGGAAGGTATAAGGCGCTGTTTTTTTAATCAGGGATTTACCATCAAAGAGGTTTTCTTTATCCAGGCTTTCACCTTCGTGGATATGAAAGGTGAGCAGCTTCTTCCATTTCTTTTCTTGAGTAAGCGTAATAATCGTGTATTCGTTAAGGTTACTATGCCCGGCAAGATCAATAACATACCCGATTTCATCTCCACCATCTTCATTCAGGTCGCCGAGGTTCTCCAGCATATAGATACCAAAATGATCGCTATGGTCTGTTAAAGGAAGGGTATCTACACCGGCAATGTTAGTGTAAATACGGCTTATGGGCAGGTTGGCATTGATGGAGTCGCGTGCTGTTTCGATGTCCATATTTTTTTCGTCAATATATTTGAACGTTTCCTGTCCTGTTTTCTGGCTGATATAAGACTCGTAAATCGTATCAATGATATGATCTCCGTCAAGATCAACACTCAGCTTTAGGCGGTTTCCCATTTCATAGCTAATACTGTCTTTTGCGGGCGTAACAACAGGCGTCGCAGCCACTACAGTGACACTGTCTTTTGCAGCTGTATCGGCAGATGAGGAGGTATGATCGCAACTGGTGACCAGGATAACGAGTGCAAACAAAGGACATATGTCTTTCAGCAACATAAGAAACATTTTCATGTTTCTAAGATATAAATAAAAAACCTTCCGCTGTTGACGGAAGGTTTTTATTTATATCATTAACGTATATACGTAATTAGGCATCGATTTTCGCATACTTCGCATGCGATTCAATAAACGCTCTGCGTGGAGGTACTTCATCTCCCATCAGCATACTGAATACGCGGTCTGCTTCTGCAGCGCTTTCAATAGTTACCTGTTTCAGGGTACGATACTCAGGGTTCATGGTGGTATCCCACAGTTGCTCTGCGTTCATCTCTCCCAAACCTTTATAACGCTGCACGTTTACATTATCTTCTTTACCGCCGGCAGCCAGTTTAACAGTGGCCTCTTTACGCTGTTCTTCTGTCCAGGCATATATCTGCTCTTTTCCTTTCTTTACGAGATACAGGGGTGGTTGTGCTATGTATACATAACCCTGTTCTACCATTGCTTTCATATAACGGAACACAAAGGTCAGGATCAGTGTAGCAATGTGACTACCATCCACGTCGGCATCCGTCATGATGATGAGCTTATGATAGCGCAGTTTGGAGAGGTTCAGTGCTTTATCATCTTCTTCTGTACCGATGGTTACGCCGAGGGCAGTAAAGATGTTCTTGATCTCATTGTCTTCGTAGATCTTATGCTCCATGGCTTTTTCCACATTCAGGATTTTACCACGCAGCGGCAAGATAGCCTGGAAGTTACGGTTACGGCCTTGTTTGGCTGTACCACCCGCAGAATCCCCTTCCACCAGGTACAGTTCACATTTGGTAGGATCGTTATCGGAGCAATCGGCCAGTTTACCTGGTAAACCGCTTCCGGTCATCACGCTTTTACGCTGTACCAGCTGACGGGCTTTACGGGCAGCTTCACGGGCCTGGGCGGCCAGCACTACCTTGTTGATCACCGTTTTGGCTTCCCTTGGGTTTTCCTCCAGGAAGGCATCCAATACGGCGGCAACAGAGCTGTCTACTACCCCCATCACGTCGGAGTTACCCAGTTTGGTTTTGGTTTGACCCTCAAACTGCGGCTCAGGTACTTTTACGCTGATAATCGCGCTCAAGCCTTCGCGGAAGTCATCTCCGGTAACTTCTACCTTCGATTTCTCAAATAATTTATTCTTATCACCATAGGATTTGAATACACGGGTAATGGCACGGCGGAAACCAGCCACATGTGTACCACCTTCAATGGTGTTGATATTATTTACGTAGGAAAAAATGTTTTCACTGAAGGCATCATTGTATACCATAGCTACTTCTACGGATACGTTGGAGGCTGCATCATGCGCTTCTACATAGATCGGAGCCGGTAACAGCGGGTTACGACGGCCATTTTTATCCAGCATCTGGATAAATTCCTTGATACCGCCTTCACTGTAGAAGGTTTCAGAGAAGATATTGCCTGCTTCATCTTTCTCCCGCTCATCGGATAAAGTAATCTTGATTTTGCGGTTCAGATAGGATAATTCCCGTAAACGACCAGCCAGTATCTCGCGGTTATAGGTAGTATCCTTGAAAATTTCACCATCCGGTTTAAAATGAGTAGTAGTACCGGTAGCTCCACTGTCGCCGATTTCTCTTACGGCATATTGAGGGATACCACGATGGTATTCCTGTTGAAATATCTTTCCTTCACGTTCTACGGTTACATTCAGTACTTCACTCAGCGCGTTTACGCAACTCACACCCACACCATGCAAACCTCCGGATACCTTGTAAGTGTTTTTATCAAACTTACCCCCGGCGTGCAATACTGTCATTACCACCTCCAGTGCAGAGCGACCTTCCTTCGGGATAATACCGGTAGGGATACCACGGCCATCATCCTTTACCCGGATAGAGTTATCTTCCAGGATGGTCACGTCAATATTCTTACAATATCCGGCCAGGGCCTCGTCAATGGAGTTGTCTACCACCTCGTAAACCAGGTGGTGAAGCCCCTTGATGCCAATATCGCCGATATACATGGCTGGACGCTTACGTACGGCTTCCAGACCTTCCAATATCTGTATACTCCCCGCGTCATATCCATTGCTGCTGGGGCTGGGTGCTTGCACTAATTCTTCGCTCATATGTTGGTGTAAAATCTATTAGAAATAAAATCGGTAGACAATCATGCAAAAATACGGAAAATAAGGCTTATTTCCACAAAAGAATGGCTGTTTTTAACAAGGGAGGATCCATCATTTTTTCCACTATAGATTTCCTGCACCAGCAATGTCTTTTACCCCTTTAAATAAAGTTTTCCACACCAGGTTAAAAAACGATTTCCCGGTATCCCGGGTTTGATGTACGGTAGCCGTACGGACGGCCTCTCCTTTTAGAGGATTACTGTCATTGATAATCATGATGTTAGCTATCAGGTTGGCTAATCCTTTACGTTTGAGCTGCTTACTGCCCGGATCCTGGGTTAATACAGCTATTTTTAGGCTTTGATACAGCAATTTTACAAATCCCTCTCTCGTATCGCGGGATGAGTGCTGCCTGTTCAATATAAAGGGCGCGCATGGCGCATCGTACCGGATACCATTTATATTAATCCGGTAGAGGCTATCAAGTGTATTGCAGGAGTAATCTCTCTTGCCAATTTCATAATTACGGGCGTAAAGGTAGCCGGAAGGATCAATCATGGAGAGAGCGTCTATCTGTAAATCATTGACCTGGAGACTTAGGTGCTCAAATTCATGGACCAGCCGGGAGGAGTCCTGACGGATAAAAACACATTTGAAGTGAGTGCTTTTACAGCGTTCAATATATTAAATCGCCAGGTACCCATCGGTCAAGTATAAACGAAATTCATACCAGGAGCACTGCCAGATAATCTCTCCGGCGAAAAGTACCTGACTGCCGCTTTGTCGTTTTGTAAGGGGATTGTCAAACCCGGTTTCTTTAAAAAATGAATCCCTAAATTTGTGACTTCGTATAACAGCTCGGCATTAAAAAACAGGTAAAGTGAAAGAAATACAGGAAATATTGTCATTAGCTATTCCGCAACCCGCCATGAGCGACCAGTTACAATTGGCCGAACAGGATAATGTGTCAGTGCCTGATTGTCTGGATTTTACATTGCAACGCTTTGTATATGACAAACCGTTGCCAGTAGAAGATGTGGCCATGGTGATTTATCAGCCAGCCAAAAGGGGGCAATCAGCCGCCATTGAGCTGCGGTATTGTGTTGCTGGTAGCAAATACTGTAAAAATCCTTCCTGTACCGATCAACTTTGCGCCGAAGGTAAAAAAGAAGCCTGTGTTGACCGGGTACCTTCTGTAGACCTGATTACGGTTCGTTTTCAACCTGCTTTCATTCAATCTTTACAGAAGGGAACTACCACCTTCTCCCTCTTTGAAAATCAATCCCGCAAGCCTTTTGTGAAAACCATCCAGCCTTGTACTAAATCCAAGTCGGTGTTGGAAACAATGGTACATCATGATTATGAAGGCATGCTGAAAAACATATTTCTACAGAGTCGTGCATTGGACCTGTTGCTATACAGTTCCGATCAGTTTATCGAAAATGATACCGATGAGCGCTATGGATGCCGCTTCCTGACTCAACTGGAAGACCGGGAAAAGATAGAAAATGCCCGGGGGATTTTATTGGAACAGCTGGATTCTCCTATCACCATCCGTGACCTCGCCCGCAGGGTAGCCATGAATGAATGTTACCTGAAGAAAGGTTTTAAAGCCATGTATGGCACTACCATCTATGATTATTTCCAGAAAGAAAGGATGGAAAAGGCCAAAGGGTTGCTATATGAAAAAGGAATGTCTGTTTCCGAAGTCGCCATGCTGATGGGATATTCCTGTATCTCTCACTTCTCCACTGCATTTAAGAAGCACACGGGATTGAAGCCGTGTGAATTATTACTGCGCTAACTGGCAGTGGTTGCTTTAATTTACTTTCTTGTTGTTTTCCGGAGATAATTTTCCGATTGAAATCTGCTTTGGTGGAGGTTATGGCTTCATTTTCCCTTTTCGATCATTAGTTTTCCCGATTTGAAAAGTGGAAGATAAAATATAGGTGTTTCTTTGTAACACGATAAGCAGATATCTATTTGCACTTCCAAAAGCTTCCTTATTAGATTTGACCATGGGAAGAGCTTTGCTGGCAAAAAGTACGTAAAGCCATAAATGACTTGCATGAATATCAAACACCATTGAATAAATGCATCTTGCCAGGAAAGCTTTTACCAGATTTTATAAAAGTCGTTCGCTTCTGCGAGCGACTTTTTGTTTTCAATGAATCTCGCAAAGACGCAGAGGAGCGAAGAATTTTACGTCTTTGCTCCTCTGCGTCTTTGCGAAATAGAAAACCCCGCCCAAAAGAGCAGGGTCTGTCCTATTTATCCCTATACCTATGAAATACGTGTTTGTGTTATTCAGTAATGGTCCCTGCTTCGTTCAACAGCACTGCTTTATCTGTACCATTATCCTGAATATTTACTTTGTAGTATGAAGCTACATCTGATCTCTCAATTTTCCAGCCATCTTTTATAGTAGCTGCCGGATATTTTGTTTTCAGTGTACCA
This sequence comes from Chitinophaga eiseniae, assembly GCF_012641265.1. GTDB lineage: Bacteria > Bacteroidota > Bacteroidia > Chitinophagales > Chitinophagaceae > Chitinophaga > Chitinophaga eiseniae_A. The sequence goes on from NZ_JABAHZ010000002.1 coordinate 1,001,345, forward strand.
GCCACTGATTCCGGGAGATTTTGAGCATCATAAGCACTTCTGGTGGCAATCCATTTGCCATCTGCGTCATACTCCGCAGTAGTGTTTATACTGTCTTTTTGGAAACTTGCTGTCCAATGTCCTGCACTTGTCTTTGTCCACTTAGCAACTGATGTTCCCGCAAAATTCTGATCAAAAGAACTTTTAACTGCCGCCGGTGCCTGCACCGTTTTGGCAATTACCTTTGTTTTTTTAACTGATTTTTTTTGCTGTGCAAAAGTTATGCCGGAAGTGAATAGAACCGCGCAAAATATTAACGTCAACTTTTTCATATATCGATATGGTTTTTTCCGTTGGGTTAAAATTAACTACTAGGTTTTTCTAATCTTCCTGGCAAATTAGCTAAAACAATGCCAAAAACGTAATTTATATCCTCTTTATTGCAAAGTAATGAAAAAACAATAAAAAATGTCCAAAAAGCAGGTTTTTTAGCAAAGTTCCCTCTTTAGGAGCCAGTGTTATTTCTTAACTTTGCACAATTTTAATCAATTATTGTCTAAATAACATCAAAGGGCGGGGAATTGTTTTATGTCCAGCAAATATCAGGAATACAACCAGTTGAATTTACCTCAGATCGAGAAAGATATACTGCAACACTGGGAGCAGCACCAGGCTTTTGAAAAAAGCGTGGAAGAGCGTGAAGGCGCTACTCCGTTTGTGTTCTACGAAGGTCCTCCAAGCGCCAATGGTTTGCCCGGTATTCACCACGTGATTTCGCGTACCCTGAAAGACCTGGTGTGCCGGTATAAAACAATGCGTGGTTTCCAGGTGAAACGTAAAGGTGGATGGGATACCCATGGTTTGCCTGTAGAACTTGGGGTAGAGAAGATGCTGGGTATTACTAAGGAAGATATTGGCAAAAAAATTTCCATCGCTGAGTACAATGATACGTGCCGCAAGGAAGTATTGAAATATAAAGACAAGTGGGATGATCTGACCCGTAAAATGGGCTACTGGGTAGACCTGAATGATCCCTATATTACCTTTGATAATAATTATATAGAATCGCTGTGGTGGTGCTTGCAAACGCTCTATAAGAAAGGATTCTTATACAAAAGCGTTAGCATTCAACCCTACTCCCCTGCCGCCGGCACTGGTTTAAGTTCACATGAGCTTAATCAGCCAGGCACGTATAAAGATGTGAAAGATACCACCGTGGTGGCTATGTTCAAGGCATTGCAAGCCGAAAAGTCGCAATTCCTGTTCGATGCTGCCGGATCCCCTGAGGTATTTTTCCTCGCCTGGACCACTACTCCATGGACACTCCCTTCCAATCTTGGTTTGACTGTAGGTGCCAATATTGAATACGTACTTGTAAAAACTTTCAATCCATACACACATCTCCCTGTGAATGTAGTAATGGCTAAAGTATTACTCGGCAAGTATTTCAAGGCAGAAGGTGAAAATGGCGATTTTGATGCTTACCAGGAAGGCGATAAGGTAATTCCCTGGAAGATATTGACAAGCTTTAAGGGAAGCCAGCTGGAAAATATCCGTTATGAGCAGTTGTTGCCTTTTACACAGCCTGAAGAAGGTGATCCCTTCCGTGTAATACTGGGCGATTTTGTGACTACTGAAGATGGTACTGGTATCGTACATACAGCACCAGCCTTTGGAGCAGACGATAACAGGGTAGGCAAGAAGTATGGTATTGGTATATTAACGCTGGTAGACCGGGAAGGAAAATTCACTGAGAATGTTGGTGAATTCTCTGGCAGGTACGTAAAGAATTATAAGGACGATCCTGATTACAAAGACGTTGATGTTGATATTGCTGTGAAATTGAAGAAGGAGAATCGGGCCTTCAAAGTAGAGAAATACGAGCATACTTATCCACACTGCTGGCGTACGGATAAACCGGTGTTATATTATCCGCTGGATGCCTGGTTCATCAAAACCACCGCAGTAAAAGACCGGATGGTAGAGTTGAATAAAACGATCAACTGGAAGCCTTCCTTTACAGGAACCGGTCGTTTTGGCAACTGGCTGGAAAACATGGTAGACTGGAACCTGAGCCGTAGCCGCTACTGGGGTACTCCTCTGCCTATCTGGCGTACAGAAGATGGAAGCGAAGAAATTTGTATTGGTGGTATAGAAGAGCTGAACGTGGAAATCCGTAAAGCCAACCAGGTGTTAGGGGGGGAAGTGAATAAGTCTTATCTCCATGAAGGTATACTTGACCTGCATAAACCATATGTAGATGATATTATATTGGTAAGCCCTTCAGGTAAACCAATGCGCCGTGAGCCAGACTTAATTGATGTTTGGTTTGATAGTGGTGCTATGCCTTATGCACAATCACATTATCCATTTGAAGGTAAAGAGCTGGTCGACAATGGCAAGGCATTTCCGGCCGATTTCATTGCAGAGGGAGTGGATCAGACCCGCGGATGGTTTTATACCCTGCATGCGCTGGGCGTAATGCTATTTGATAGTGTAGCTTACAAAACAGTAGTTTCCAATGGATTAGTGTTGGATGCGAAAGGGCAAAAAATGAGTAAACGTCTTGGGAACGTTGTAAATCCTTTTGAAACAATTGAGAAGTTTGGTGCAGATGCCACCCGTTGGTACCTGATTACCAATGCTTCTCCCTGGGATAGTCTGAAATTCGATATCAAAGGTATAGGAGAAGCGCAGCGCAAGTTGTTTGGTACTTTATATAATACTTACAACTTCTTCGCGATGTATGCCAACCTTGATAATTTTACTTTCAAGGAGGCTTATATCCCGCTGGAGGAGCGTCCAGAAATTGACCGTTGGATCATTTCTGTGCTGAATACGTTGATTAAGGATGTTACCGCCAATTTTGATGATTATGAGCCTACTCAGGCTGGCCGGGCTGTAGAGCGTTTTGTAGACGAGCAGCTGAGTAACTGGTATGTACGTCTTTGCCGCCGTCGGTTCTGGAAAGGGGAGTATGAACATGACAAGATTAGCGCTTACCAGACCTTATATGAGTGTTTGGAGAAAATTACACAACTGATGGCTCCGGTATCCCCATTCTTCACCGACTGGCTGTTTGGCAACCTGAATAGTGTGAGTGGGCGTAGCAAGGCAGGTTCTGTGCACCATACTGATTTCCCGGTGGTTAATGAAGGCGCTGTGGATGCCGACCTGGAAGAAAGAATGCAGTTGGCGCAAGATATCTCATCACTGGTATTATCCTTGCGTAAGAAGGTGAATATCAAAGTAAGACAGCCTCTGCAGAAAATCCTGATCCCGGTGTCAAATAGCCGGATGCAGGAACAGATTGAAAAGGTAGCCGACCTGATAAAAAGTGAAGTGAATGTCAAAGGGATTGATTATCTTACGGAAACGGAAGGTTTTATCAAGAAAAAGATCAAGCCTAACTTTAAGTCGCTGGGTGGCAAAATGGGAGCCAAGATGAAATCTGTGGCAGCCGCTATCGGCGGATTCACAGAAACAGATATAGCCACCATCGAACGTGACGGCCATTTCAACCTGGTTGTGGAAGGCGAGCAATTGCAGATTCAACTCTCTGATGTTGAAATCATTTCTGAAGATATTCCTGGATGGACAGTTGCTAATAAAGGCGCTTTAACGGTAGCGCTCGATATTACTATTACTTCCCAGTTACAGGATGAAGGAAACGCCAGGGAATTGGTGAACCGGATACAAAAAATCCGTAAGGATAGCGATTTTGCATTAACTGACAGAATCAATGTAACAGTGGAACGGGTGGATTCGCTCAACTCGGCCATTGTAAACTATAATGACTATATTTGCACGGAAATTTTGGCAGATAGCCTGGAATTAGTGGAGCAACTACAGGATGGTACAGAAATAGAGGTGAATGACCTTAAATTTAATGTATTAGTTAACAAAAAAAGCTAATCCCCCATGGCAACAAAAAAGAAGGTTGCTAGTAAAACGACCCAAAAGGCGGCTCCGGCGAAGAAGACTGTGGCCAAGGCAACACCAGCTAAGAAAACAGCTGCCAAGCCAGCGCCCGCCAAGAAAGCGGCACCTGCACCGAAAAAAGCAGCTGCTAAAAAAGCTGTCCCTGCAAAGGCAGCTCCTAAAGCAGCAGCAAAGCCAGCAGCCAAAAAAGCCGTGGTAGCCAAAAGTCCTGTGAAAAAGACCGCTCCGGCGCCTAAAGTTGCAGTGAAAAAGGCGTCAGCCGTAACTAACAGTAAATCATCATCTGTCAAGAAAATTGCTGTACCCGCAAAATCGACCGTTAAAAAAGAGCCTGCTGTAAAGCAGCAAGTGGTTACGAAAAGTGTTTCCGCTGAAAAAGAGAAACCATTTATTTCTAAGTCAGAAGAAAAAGAACTTAAAACGATGGCAGTAAAGAAAGCAGATACTAAGGTAGAAGTTGCTAAGGAAAAGGAATCCACAAAAAAGGCAGCTGAAAAGCCGGTTGTTAAGGCGGAAAAATCAGTGAAGGCGGAAAAATCCGAGAAACCCGAAAAAGTGGAAAAATCCGAGAAAACGGAGAAAAAAGGCGGAAAAGCTACTTTGGTAACTTATCAGCCCGAATTTACCAAATCGGTATTGGATCAACCTGCCACGCCAAGTGGCCCTGTATACAGATATAGTGATTCTGACCTCCAGGAATTTAGAGAACTGATCCAGAAAAAACTGGAATCAGCTAAGAAAGAACTGATTTACCTGCAAGGCTTAATCACCCGTAAAGACGAAGCCGGTACTGATGATACCGAAAATAAATACATGAGCATGGAAGATGGTAGCGGCTCCCAGGAAAGAGAGCAGCTCAACCAGATGGCCAGCCGTCAGATTCAGTTTATCGATCACCTGGAAAAAGCCATGGTACGTATCGAAAACAAAACTTACGGTATTTGCCGTGTAACCGGTAAACTCATCGACAAAGCAAGACTCAGAGCTGTGCCTCACGCTACCTTAAGCATTGAAGCTAAACTGGCGAAAAGCAAATAAACCAGCGAATAACGCTGCATAAATTATAAACGAATAAGGCGAATGATCATTTCGATCATTCGCCTTATTCATTTATAAATAGACATTCGCCTTATGCCTGCTGTTTCCCCAACCTTTTCCTGGCTTTCTGTTCACGGGTGAGCAGATATATTAATCCTGCGCCTGCCAACCCCACTAAGCTTCCCACACCTATGTTGCGGGCCTGCTTTTTAGAAATAGCCGGAAGCTTGATACCAAATTTAGCAGGGCTAGCCTGTGCAATATCCAACAACGGCGCCAGTGATAAACCTGTAATGATTTTATCGGCAACCTTTTCTACAGCATTACCACGGTACTGTGGACAAAACGCAACGCCTATACCCGCTTCTGTCAATAGTTTCCGGTCACGATATCCATCGCCTACATAAATAATGTTCTGTGTGTTGATATGAAACTGGTCCTTAATGTAAGGAAACATATTGCTCTTACAATATTCTCCATCTTTCATGAAGTAATCGGCTTCACTGAATTCGCCGGTTGCTACACTATTGATCAGGTGCAGTTTATTCGCTAATGCGAAGTCCATTCCCAGTTTATTTTTGATATGACGGGCCACTGTACCAAATCCATCTGTAACCAGGCCGCAGGCGTATCCTCTTTTCTTTAATTCCCGGACAATTTCCCTGATGTCCGGCACCAGGGGAACGCTATCAGCTACTTCCAGCATCTCTGCAATATTGCGTCCATCGAAAATACGGGCGCTCAATCGCATGGCAGTAATAGGATCGTAACGGGCAGATTGTATTTCATGCCATACATCTTCCTGGTCGAAGGCCACTGCGGCCCATTCAAGATAACTCTGGGTAAATACTGCCTGGTCAAGGTTAAAGATGACCATCTTCTGTAATTTATCAATAGATTCCAGGATGGAATATTCCATCTGTTCCCGGATGAGGTTAATATTTCCCAATGTTTCCAGGTTTTCCTGGGGAATATTTTCCGCCTTACGTAGAATGGTGCGGGATACTTCTCTCGACATCTTACTCAGTTGTTCCCAGGTTTGCATGGCGTTTTCCACTTTGCCAATATTCGCTTCTACGATGCGGGCGCCCAGATGGTGCATATCTATCAGCAAACCAATATCTACTCCATAATCGTTTTCGAAATGTACCCTCGACAGAAATGATTTGCGTGCAGCGATCATGCCGCTGAGTGGTTGCTGAAAGTGGGATAGCTCCGGGTATAAAATGCTCAGCAGCGGCTTGGCCACCAATTGGGTGACCCTGCCAGCCTGCCTTTCAAAGTAGGATTTGACGAAGTCAACTTCGTCTTTTTCAATAGGACCGGTTAATAGGTCAATTATATTATCAGGGTAAGTAAGAATATCGCCATCTACGTACGCGATGATTTCATGTTTTGCAGCCATCATACCTTCACGCATGGAGATCCCCTTTCCGCGCTGGCTGCTGGTAATTACCCTCACTTGTTCCTTCATGGCTTCTTCCACAGTATTATCTGTAGAATTATCATCTACCACGATGATCTCGATTTTAAGGGTTGTTTTTTTTACAGTTTTGATAACCTGGCGTATGGTAGCACCTTCGTTTAATACAGGAATTACGATAGATATCATAGGAGTTCGCTATGTTAAAAGGTTAGAAAATAGTGCTGCAAAGAGCTGGTGTTGGCATTGTCAGGGCGCAATAGTTACAAAAACCATACCCGTTGCTGTTATCCCGCAGCAGCCTCATTCAAATGCAGCTATATAAAATGGAGAACGTCCTGTACCAATACAGGACGTTCTCCATTTTACGTATATGTTTTAACGTTAGGATTCCTTTATTTGAACTCCTGCATTTCCACTAGTTTATGATAAATACCATCCTGCTGTAACAATTGTTCATGCGTGCCTCGTTCTTTAATAATACCCTGGTCCATCACAACAATTTCGCTGGCAAACTGGATCGTGCTGAGGCGGTGTGCAATAACAATAGTGGTACGGTTTTGCATCAATTTATCGAGGGCGGCCTGCACCAGTTTTTCGGATTCAGTGTCTAATGCAGAAGTGGCTTCGTCAAGAATGAGAATAGGCGGATTTTTGAAGATAGCCCTGGCAATAGTGAGGCGCTGGCGCTGTCCCCCACTGAGTTTGAGCCCGCGATCACCGATGAAGGTGTCGTAACCATTTTCCAGTTGTTCAATAAATTCATGTGCATTGGCAATTTTGGCCGCATGTATAATCGCCTCTTTGTCGGCATGGGGCTGACCGAAGGCGATGTTATTAAGTACAGTATCATTGAAGAGAATGGCTTCCTGCGACACTACACCAATTATGCTGCGGAGATCGTGCAGTTTGAAATCCCGTATATCGGTACCGTCTATACGAACAGCGCCTTCATTTACATCGTAGAAGCGTGGTAGTATATCGGCCATCGTAGATTTGCCGGCGCCGCTACGGCCTACCAGCGCTATCATCTGCCCCTTTTTTATGGTGAGTTGAATATGCTTTAGCACATAGTGTTGTTCATATTTAAAGGAAACATTGTCGTAGGTAATGTTTTCCTGGAAGGACGTAATAGGAATGGCATTGGTTTTTTCGGTAATGCTGATGTCAGTATCCAATATCCGGAATATTCTTTCACTGGCTACTATCCCTTTTTGCATAGTAGTAATAGCGGTAGAAATATTTTTGGCAGGTTGCATAATCTGCGAATAGAATACCAGGTAGGTCATAAAGGTAGCGCCGTTCAGCAGATCGCTGCCATTGAGCACCAGGGTGCCTCCGTAAATCACCAGGATAACAATCACGATTACGCCCAGGATTTCCGAGATAGGGGAAGCCAGCTCACGTTGATTGTACATGGCTTTGCTCACCTTTGTAAAACGATGATCCACCTCCGAAAATTTGTCCCGCATAAAACGCTCGGCAGTAAAGGATTGTATAATGCGGATGCCACTCAGCGTTTCCTCTGTAACATTCAGTATCTTGCCAAGCAGCTCCTGGCTAAACCATCCCTTCTGCTTTAATTTCTTGGAAACGTACGAAATCAGTAATCCCGATACGGGAAAGAAAACAATGGTAAAAAGGGTGAGATTAACAGAAAGATAGAAGAGGGCAGCGAAGTAGCCTATGATAATAAAAGGATCTCTCAATAATATCTGGATAGCATTGATCACATTGCTTTCTATTTCTTGTACATCGTTCGTCATGGTAGACAGCAGGTCCCCTTTTTTCTGCTGACTATAATAGCCCATGGGCAGACTAGTGAATTTAAGATACAAGCTGTTTCGCAGGCGTGAAAGCATGGTCATTTTCAATCGCACCATTACCCGGGCGCTCATATAGCGGCCTGCGTTAGCAATGGTAATACAAACGCCGATGACTGCACAAACGAAGTACAGCGCGCTTTGTTTAGAGCCGCTGGCCCTGATAAAGCTATAGAAATAGTAATTGAAAAGATCAACGAAATAGTTGATAGAGAAGGAAAAGGTGGGATGTGGCAAGGCATTGGGTACCTCTCCTACCTGGTTAAAAATAACGGTCAATAGTGGAATCAGCATGGCAAAATTGACCATGCCGAATATAATGCCGATCAGCGTATATATAACATATTCCGGGATATAGTGATGTAAAGGCGTGGCATATCCAAGTAATCGCTTGAATGTCTTCATTCCTGGAGGCTTTTTTACTGCTGGCAAAAATAGCATAATTACGATATGCGGGGGTGTAATTGGCGTTATTCTTTCCCAGAAATGGTTAATTTCGCACCTGACAGGCAGTTGGATGCTTGTTGGGTTTGGTGCGGTGCTGTAAATATGTTATTATCGTGCATAGGCCGTTTTACTAACGAATAAAATTGAATGAGATGCAGGAAACTAAAAGGCAGAAGCAAATAGGACAACTGGTACAGGAGGAGCTCAGCAGTATCTTTCAGCGGATTGGGTTTAATGTAGTAGATGGGGGGATGATATCTGTTGCTACCGTAAAAATGACTCCTGACCTGCTGGAAGCCAAGGTATACCTGAGCATGTTTAAGATTAATGCTCCCAATGAGATGCTGGAACGTATCAAGGAAAGAATGGGAGAAATCAAGAAATTGCTGGGAATTGGATTAGGCAAACAGTTGCGTCGGATTCCGGAACTCAGCTTTTTCCTGGATGATACCCTCGATTATGTGTTTAAGATGGAGGAGTTGTTCAAGAAAATCAAGGAAGACGATGCAAACATCAAGGATGGCAATAAGTAAGCGTTTGCCAGAAATTTAAAAAACATGGTTTGGCAATTTGCTTCCCGTTATTTCCGGGCTAAAAAATCTACCAACGCTATAAACATCATTGCCTGGGTAAGTGTGGTGGCCATTGCAGTCGGGGCTGGAGCCCTGATTGTGATCTTGAGTGTATTCAATGGTTTTGAAGGCCTGGTAAAATCCCTTTACTCTTCTTTTTATCCTTCTATAAAGATAGCGCCGGCTACCGGCAAAACGATTCTTCTTACGGCTGACCAGTTGCAGAAAATCTCAGCGGTACCCGGGGTGGCACATTATTCACAGGTAATAGAGGAAAAAGCGGTGCTCCGCTACGGTGACGAGCCTACGATTGCCGTGCTGAAGGGAGTGGATAGTGGCTACAATAATGTAACTGATGTTAAAAGCCATATTGTCAGGGGCCGTTTCGATACCGGTGATAGCGTGGCGTACCGCGCCATACTGGGACTTGAGCTGGAAGGAGCGTTGGGAGTGGATGTGGTGCATAGCCTGGCCCCGGTAACCGTATACCTGCCCCGGAGAACTGTGAGTACGTTTGTTACGCCTGAAGACGCATTAAATAATGGGGTGCTTTATCCCACCGGAACGTTTGCAATCCAGCAGGAATTTAATAGCAAGTATGTGATTACCAATATTGAATTTCTGCGGAAATTACTGGAATGGGGAGATCATGAAATGTCGGCATTGGAGATCAGTACACCCGCCGGGGTGGATGAAAAGCTGCTGAAGCAGCAGTTGGAAGTACTACTGGGAAAGAATTACAAGGTACAAACCCGTTACGAGCAGAATCAATCGTTGTACGCCATCATGCAAACGGAGAAATGGGCGGTGTATGTGATCCTGAGCTTCATTATGATCATTGCAGCGTTTAATATGATAGGGTCACTATATATGTTAGTGATAGAAAAGCAGAAAGATATTACCATTTTAAAAGCAATGGGCGCGCGTAAATCTTTGATTATGCGGATATTTCTGGCAGAAGGGTTAATTATTGCCGGAATTGGGACGTTATTAGGATTAGGTTTAGGGATAGTATTTTGTCTGTTGCAACAACAATTTGGTATGATTAAACTGGAGGGTACTTCCTTTCTCGTAGATGCGTACCCGGTAAGTATGCATGCGGCTGATTTTCTGCTTGTGTTTGTCACCATTATGATTATTGGGCTGGCAGCAAGTTGGTATCCGGCCAGGCGTGCCGCGGTGGAGGCCATTGAGTTGAAAGCCACCTGATTAGAAAATTAAGATATTAAAAAGGCCTCCCATCATAAATGGGAGGCCTTTTTAATATCTTAATTAGTTGTACTATTAATAATCGCCCAATGTTTCTGGTAACTGTGCCAAAGCTTTGGCGAGTTGTTCATCACTGGGAGCAATGCCATGCCATTCGTGATGCCCTTCCATGAAATCAACTCCCTGGCCCATTACTGTTTTCATGATAATTGCAATCGGTTTGCCTTTACCAGTGAGGCTTTTAGCTTTTTCGAGGATAGCAACTACGTCATCCATATCGTTGCCATTCATATGTAAAACCTGCCATCCAAATACTTCAAACTTGGCACCTACATCACCGAGGCCGGCTACATCATCGGTAGTCCCATCGATCTGTTGGCCGTTGAGATCCACGGTGATGATAAGATTATCTACTTTGTGGTGTGGCGCAAACATCACAGATTCCCAAATTTGGCCTTCTTCCAGTTCTCCATCACCATGGAGGGAGAATACCAGGTTTTTATCGTTGTTTAGTTTTTTAGCGAGGGCGGCTCCTATGGCTACGCTCATGCCTTGACCGAGGGAACCGGAGGCGATACGCACGCCTGGCAGGTGTTCATGAGTAGTTGGGTGGCCCTGCAGGCGGGAGTTCAGTTTGCGGAAGGTGTTGAGTTCCTGTACAGGAAAATACCCGGAACGGGCTAACGCACTATACAACACAGGTGAAATATGCCCGTTGGAAAGGAAGAAAAGGTCCTGGTTTTTGCCATCCATGTCAAATGGTTCCGGTTTATGGTCCATTATTTTGAAATACAATGCAGTCAGGAAGTCTGCGCAACCTAAAGAACCTCCGGGGTGTCCGCTTTGAACGCCGTGTACCATCCGTACAATATCTCTTCTAACCTGGGTAGCTATATCTTTGAGCTGTGGCATGATAGTTGATAAATTTTGTGCCGCAAAACTAATAGAATTTCGTAGAATTTGTGGCTGTTGAACGTTTTTTTTGCGATCTCAAAGTATTAAAAAACTTGATTTATTTAATGAATATTTTCACATTTCATTGAAATTAATATCTTTGCACAATCAAGCCCCACAAAAATGGAGAATGTATTAATTGCTACCGTCCTAAGTTTTGTTGTTACCTATTTTTCTATTCCAATACTGATTAGAGTGGCGGAATTAAAGCATTTATACGACGAGCCGGACGAACGAAAGACGCATAAACATCGTATACCAACACTGGGAGGAATGGGTTTCTTCTCCGGATTTATTATCGCTGCCGCTATTTGTGTACCCGCAATAGCGAATTCGCCGTTTCAATACATGATGGCTGCCTTCTTTATCATTTTTATGGTAGGCATGAAAGATGATATTGTGGGATTATCTCCCCTAAAAAAGTTAATAGGTCAGCTGGCGGCTTCTTTCACTATTATTTATCTAGGTAACTTGCAGATTACCAGTATGTATGGCTTTATGGGAATTTATACACTGCCTCCCAATATCAGCCTCATGCTGACGTATTTCACCTTTATAGTGGTGATTAACGCCTTTAACCTGATTGATGGAGTAGATGGACATGCGGGTAGTATCGGGTTACTGGTGAGTGCTGTTTTGGGTGCTTATTTCCTGCATGTAGGTGAAATTACTTATGCCGTAATCGGATTTGCCCTGGCTGGTGGGCTGGCTAGCTTCCTGATCTATAATATTTCTCCTGCCCGGATTTTTATGGGCGATACCGGTTCCTTATTGATTGGCCTGGTGAATGCAGTACTGGTGCTTAAGTTTATAGACGTGGCCGGCAATCCGGTAGGTAAAATGCCTATTGGCGCTACTCCAGCTGTTGCGTTCGCTATCCTGATTGTTCCATTATTTGATACTTTACGTGTTTTTGCTGTGCGTATGTTGCAGGGGCGTTCTCCTTTTTCTGCGGACAGAAACCATATTCACCACTACCTGCTGGATTTGAAGCTGAATCACCGTCAAACAACGCTGGTGTCTGTTGCCATTAATGCCTCCTATATCCTGGGCGCATTTGTATTGCAGGGACTTGGCGCTACCCTGTTGCTGATGGTAGTAATAGGTTCAGCTACCTTCTTTACCGGCATGCTATACCTGGCACGCAGAAAGAAACTGGCGGTGAAGCCAATACCAGAACCTGTTATCCAGCCGGCATCTGTTGCCGTAAAGGACTCCACCAAGGTATTTCGTGTTACAACAGAAGGAGTATTACAGGATAAGTAAAAAACTTCCTGTAAGCGTCTTTGTTAGTATTTCTCCTCCTATTACAGGTGCGTTACTTTGACGATTAAAAGAAAACCTGTAGGTTTGCACGCACTTAACTATTTATGTTATGCAAGATGATCTAACGCTTATCATTGATGAGGCAGCGGACTCGATGAAGAAAGCTATCGGGCACCTGGAATTGGAGCTTACAAAAATCAGAGCCGGAAAAGCTAATCCGCAAATTTTAGATGGCATTTTCGTTGATTATTACGGATCGCCAACCGCATTGAACCAGGTAGCTAACGTGAGTATTGCCGATGCACGGACCCTGACCATACAACCTTGGGAAAAAAACATGCTACAGCCTATTGAAAGAGCTATTATTGCTTCTAACATTGGGCTCAACCCTCAAAACGATGGTGTAATCATCCGTTTATTCCTCCCTCCTCTCACAGAAGAACGCAGGAGAGAATTCGTGAAAAGAGTAAATAACGAGGGCGAACAAGCAAAAGTAGCTATCCGTAATATTCGCCGGGATGCTATTGAGGGTATAAAGAAACTGCAGAAAGATGGCCTGAGTGAAGATACCGCGAAGGATGCAGAAGGAAACGTACAGGCATTAACAGATAAAAACATTGTCCTGATCGATAAGCATTGCGAAGTGAAGGAAAAGGAAATTATGGCTGTTTAATAATAGCACATCTCAAAAAAGCGGAGATATCATCAGTTGATATCTCCGCTTTTTTTATACGTTATTTGCCAGTAGCAGGTCTACTGGCTCTATTAACGAGGTACACTCCCGCTAAGATGATGATCATACACAACACCTGGACCCAGGTAATGCTTTCATGAGCGAGTAAGCCCCATCCGACTGCCACTAACGGCAACGCATATGCTACCATAGAGGCCATCATAGATCCGGCCCGTTTTATTAACAGGAAAAATAATACCGCTGCTACACCCGTTCCCATTACGCCCAGTATAAGGCCGGCAGATAAAGAGCGCCAGGGGGCATGGGGTTGGACGAACTGCGGAAAGAAGTTACTATACCATAATATCGGGAAAGTGACCAGGGCACAGAAAAACATGGCAATGGAGCCCAGATGCAGAGACGAGAAGCCTTTAAGCCGGTGGTGTACCATACTGATATTGACACCATAACTGATAGTGGCCAGGATGATCAACAAAGCATAATACCAATGACTATTGGTACTGATGCCTTTGGAGGTAAACAGCAAAACCACGCCCAACAATCCAATAAATATCCCGGTAAATTGTTCTTTTTTCAAGGGGCTGCCAAAGATGATAATACCCGACAGTAAAGCCATCAAAGGAGTGAGCGCATTTAGAATACCTGCCAGTGAGCTATCTATTTCTGTTTCAGCCAGGCAAAACAGAAAGGCAGGAATGCCATTGCCCAGGATGCCGGAAAGTATAATAAGTGGCAGCTTATTAACAGGCGTATCCCGGAGTGCCTTAGGTAAAAAGGGCAGCAATGCAACACCTGCGGCCACTAACCGCAAACTAGCTACCTGGTAGGATGTAAATGCTTCCAGCCCGATTTTCATCAGTATAAAAGAGCTGCCCCAGGTGAGCGATAGTAGTAAAAATACTCCCCAGTGAGCGAAACGTTGGTGCATAGTTTTATTTTCAGGCTACAAAGTTGCACTTATCGGTGGCATTCAACAAAATATAAATCGTGTTATTGCAACACTTCTGGACTGATTTTGTTAAATTTATTAATAAGAATGCATGAAATGAGTAAAATTAAGTTGTCAACCATCAGCACTACAGCCCCCAAGAAGCTGGAAAAAGAAAAGATCAAAGTCGCGACCCAGGAAATCTTGCAAGAATTGGATGAATTGCAAAATCTGTTATATGCCCAGCATAAATACAGTATTCTGTTGGTAGTACAGGGAATGGACGCCAGTGGAAAAGACGGTGTAATCAAGAATGTAACCGGTACCTTAAATCCCCAGGGCTGCGAGGTACATTCTTTCAAAGCTCCCACCTCAGAGGAATATGATCATGATTTTTTATGGAGAGTACATCAGCATGCACCAGGTAAAGGCATGATCCAGGTGTTTAACCGTTCCCACTACGAAGATATCCTGATACAGCGTGTGCATAAATGGATTGATGATAAGACTGCTTTCAAACGCATGGAAGCCATCAACGATTTTGAGAAATTGCTAACCGTACATAACAACACCCATATTATCAAATGCTATCTGCACGTATCGCGGGATGCACAACAGCAACGGCTGGTGGAGCGCACAGAAGACCCAAGAAAGATGTGGAAATATAATGAAAATGACCTGGCAGAGGCTAAACTATGGGATAAATATATGGATGCTTATGAAGACGCCATTAATCATTGTAATTATGTGCCATGGCTGATTGTACCCGCCGACCATAACTGGTATAAAGAGTACCTGATAGCGCTAACGCTGAGGGATACACTGAAATCGCTGAAGATGAAATATCCCCGTTTAAAGAAATAATAGATTAATAATTAACGGCTTATGATATTATGTTTTAATTTTGTTCACTTATTTAACCAATAAAAACCTTGCATTATGTCGTTCATCAAAGAGTTTAAAGAATTTGCCATGAAGGGCAATGTAATGGATCTGGCAGTGGGTGTGATCATTGGAGGCGCGTTTGGAAAGATCGTTACATCATTAGTGGATAATATCCTGATGCCTATTGTCGGCATATTTACCCAGGGTAAGAATTTTAATGACTTCTTTGTATTGCTGGACAAGAGTAAGGGAGAATTTGCTACGCTGGCAGAGGCGAAAGCCAAAGGGGTAGCTGTTTTTGCTTATGGCGCTTTTATTCAGAGCGTCATAGATTTTCTGATTATTGCCTTCTGTATTTTCTTGTTGGTGAAGTTCATGAATAGGCTGACCAAGAAGCAAGACCCTGCACCTGCTGAGCCTTCTGCACAGGAAAAACTGCTCATGGAAATCCGTGACGAGCTGAAGAAAAGATAAACTAATTATATCAATAACCCACCTGCGTGTTTCTTTTAACCCGAAGAAACACGCAGGTTATATATGTATACTCACCTTAAACGTTAAATGAATGAAAAAATTTACTTTGTCCATAGCATGCTTTCTTTGCTGTTTCATGGCAGTGCATGCACAGAACGACTGGATGAAGAAGTCAAGGGAAGAAGCTGCTGGTAAAATCAAAAAAGACCAGGACCCTAATGATACTATTCCGAAATTGTGGCGGAAAGGTCTTAATCTGAATGTGAACATCAACCAGGGCTCACTCACCAACTGGGCTGCGGGTGGTGATAAGTTTTCTTTCGCTATTGGTTCTAACGTATATGCGTGGGCGTTCTACAAGCATGGCAGAAGATCCTGGGACAATGTGGCCGATCTCGCTTTCGGATATATTAATACTACCAGTCTCGGCGGTCGTAAAAATGACGACCGGATCGACCTGACTACCAAATACGGTTATGATATCGGTAAAAACTGGTACCTCAGCGGACTGGTAAATTTACGTACGCAATTTGCCAACGGTTTCCTGTATCCAAATGATACCACCAAACAATTGTCGTCCAAATTCTTCTCTCCGGCATATGTACTGGTATCACCGGGTTTCGACTATAAACCAGATAATTCATTTTCTTTATTCCTCTCCCCCATTACTTCCCGTTTTGTATTTGTAATGGATGATTTCCTGTCAAAACAAGGTGCTTATGGTGTAGACACCGGGAAGCATTTCCGGTATGAGATTGGCGCTTATTTATCAGCCAATTACGTAAAGACTTTTGCCAAAAACATGACTTACAAAGGCCGGCTGGATCTCTTTTCTGATTACCGGCATAATCCGCAGAACATTGATGTGTTTTTCACCAATGCCCTGGAGCTGAAGGTGAATAAATGGATTTCTGCCTTGCTGACCGTAGATATGATTTATGATGATGATGTAAAAGTATTTGAAAATAAAGCTACTGGTGTGATGGGGCCCCGATTACAGGTCAAACAGGTGATAGGCGTAGGTTTTGCCGCCAAGTTCTGATTCGCCGGAATTTTGTTATTTTTGATATCGCGCATTGGCACAGAGGAAAGAAGCCGGGAATTGACTCCCGGAATTGTTGACACTCCGTGCCTTTGTGCGAATTCTTTTTTAAACCATATTAAACGCTATACGTGAACGAACAAGCACCTGTCTATAAGATCAAATTACCGCAATTTGAAGGTCCTTTTGACCTGTTGCTGTTCTTCATTGAACGTGATGAGCTGGATATCTATAATATCCCGATCAATAAACTGACACAGGATTTCCTGGAGTATATTCACCATATTGAATCGCTCAATATCGAGTTGGCCAGTGAGTTCATTCTTTTTGTATCTACGCTGATGCGTATCAAGGCGAAGATGTTATTGCCCCGCAAGGAAGTAGATGAGCAAGGGAATGAGATTGACCCTCGTATGGAGCTGATAGATAAGATCCTGGAGTATAAGCGTTATAAACTTGCTGCTGCCGAACTGGCTGAAATGGAGGCCGACAGGATGCTGCAAGCCAAACGAGGCAACATTGCGAAAGAACTGGCCGAAATTGGTGAAATTACCAGTGAAGGTACAGAAGTACAAACGCTCACATTGTTTAAGCTCACCAAAACATTTGAAAAGGTGATGCATCGTATGAAAGAGCGTGATAACAAGCCGCAGCACGTGGTGTATAAGTATGATTATACCATGGAAGGTTCCAGGATGTATATGGAAGAACTGGCAAGGGCTGAGTGTACTTTATCTTTCGAAAAAATATTCGATCACTGTAAAGACCGGGTGCATGCTATTTTCCTGTTCCTCAGTATGCTGGAACTGGTACAGATGAAGCACATGGGAATTATGGTCGGAGAAGGACGGAATAACTTTATTATTGAATATATTGATCCTTCTGATAGGGAGGAAGAACCCGCAGGAACTTTAATAGATGGCTGAGAAACGTGAAAATATAGGAATTGTTTCCTTACCGGAATATGCGCATGTAGATCCGAGCTTTGTGGTATCCGGATTGTGCGAATTGGGCAATAGTTTTTTTGACCAGATTGGTGTGCCACACCGGCATGACTTCTACACCATCTATTGGATAAAGAAAGGGAAGTTGCTGCATACCATTGATGCAGTAACACATGAGGTAAAAAAGAATACCCTCTTTTTTGTGGCGCCCGGCCAGGTACACAATCTACAGGCTACCGAGAAAATTGATGGTTACATGATCGCATTCCGGGAAGCTTTTATGTGTTTAAAAGACCAATCGCAGGTATCGGGAATTAATTCCGGCCTGTTTTTCAATAACCAGTTCAGTAGTGTATTGCAGCTCGATGATGAGCAGGAAAAGGATATTGAGGCTATTATTCGCCTGATGATGAAAGAACTCGCGCTCCGGGAGCCGGAATATGAAACCGCGCTGCATGGATTGCTGCGTTATTTCCTGGTGCTGGCTTCCCGTATAAAAGGTGAAAGTCTTTCTATTTCGACCGAACAACATGCTGCACATAACAGTTCTATCTTCCTGAAATTCAAAAACCTGATAGAAGAAAAATATCAGTACCTAAAAAACGTGTCCGATTATGCCGGACTCCTCCATATAAAACCTGTACTGCTCAACGAAATCAGTAAGCAATTATCTGGAATTACAGCAGGAGAGCATATCCGCAACAGGGTCATCCTGGAAGCGCAGCGGTACCTGTACAATACAGACCTCACGGCTAAGGAAATTGCTTATAAACTTGGCTTTGACGACCCACATTATTTCAGTCGCTTTTTTAAGAAATATACCAATCAGAGTCCTTCTGAGTTTAAAGAGGCAGCCCGCTCCTCTTTAACCCCTTCCGTATAAGGTTTTAAGGGGATTTGTAAAAAAGTCCATCACTAGCGACGTTTTATCCATTTTTAACGGGTGTTATAACATGTAGTTTTGTGTTGTCTTAGGAGGCAAAAAACTATGAACACACAAAAACATGTAAACCAGATAGTAAAAGCAGCCGCACCACATATGGTAGGTGATGGCTTCCGGGTACAAAGTACCTTACCAGGTGGTACCCGTTCTGAAAATAACAGGATTAGTCCTTTCATTATGATGGACTACGCCGCACCCAACTACATCCCGCCTAGTCCCAGACCCCGTGGTGTAGGAGAACATCCGCATAAAGGTTTTGAAACTGTGACCATCGTGTACCAGGGCGAACTGGAGCACCGGGATTCTACCGGCAGCCATGGATTCCTGTACCCCGGTGATGTGCAGTGGATGACTGCAGCTGGCGGTATTTTACATGAAGAGAAATATAGCGACGCATTTACCAAAACTGGCGGTAAAGCAGAATTTGCGCAATTGTGGGTAAATCTTCCCAAAGCATTTAAAAATAACCCGGCAGGCTACCAGAACTTAACCAAAGCCGAAATTCCAGTGATCAACATTGGTACGGAAAGTTATGTAAGAGTAATAGCTGGTGAATACGGGGATGTGAAAGGCGCAGCGCGCACCTTCTCTCCGCTGAATGTACTGGACGTGCGTTTAAAGAAAGGCGACACCGTTACTTTTTCTCTACCGGCACATTTTAACACCGCGGCAGTTGTTTTCCAGGGAGAAGCTGATATTAACGGCCAACCACTGAAAGCAGTAGAAACAGCCCTTTTCGAAAAAGAGGGTACTGAAATTAAGCTCACTGCATTGGAAGACGCCACTATACTAGTGTTGAGCGGAGAACCAATAGATGAACCCATCTTCGCTTATGGCCCGTTTGTGATGAATACAGAAGAAGAGATTGTGACCGCTATCAACGATTTTAATGCCGGTAAAATGGGCCGCTTATAATTTATAATAACAAATCATTTCAATAATACTACTAAAAACAAAACAATATGGCAACCTGGAAAATTGATCCTTCACACAGTGATGTACAATTTAAAATTAAACACCTGATGATTACGACCGTAACCGGTCAGTTTGCAAAATTTGATGGTACTATGCAAACCACTACTGACAATGATTTCAGTAATGCTTCCATCTCTTTTGAAGCAGACATCAATAGCATTTCTACTCAAAATGCGCAGCGTGATCAGCATTTGCTGGCAGGAGATTTCTTCGAAGCGGAAAAATATCCCAAGCTGACATTTGTGTCTAAGGAAGTAAAGAAAATAGATAGTGAAACATATAAACTGGTAGGTGATTTAACCATTCGTGACAATACCCGTCCGGTAGAACTGAATGTAGAATTTGGTGGCGAAGTGGTAGATCCATATGGTCAGACCAAGGCTGGATTTGAATTAAGCGGTAAGATTAACCGTAAAGATTTTGGCCTTACTTTCCATGCTACTACCGAAACCGGTGGATTGTTGCTGAGTGACGAAGTGAAGTTACTGGCTAGTGTACAAATGGTAAAACAATAAGCACATATTTCGTTTTGTTACTCAGCTATTTTGTTCGATTACGGCCCTGTATCCCGGGCAGATAGCTGGGTAACAAAATACCAAGCAAGCATTGACGATGGATATTTTGAATAAACTGGAATGGCGTTACGCCGTTAAGAAATTTAATCCGGCTAAGAAACTGAGTGCCGCACAGCTGGATAAACTGATTGCCGCCACCCGGCTTTCTGCCTCGTCTTATGGGTTACAACCTTATAAGATACTGGTAGTAGAGAATCCGGCGGTACGTGAGCAATTAAAAGCAGCATCCAATAACCAGGCGCAGGTAACCGACGCCTCACAGTTGGTGGTGTTTGCAAGATATACCGACTTGAATGAGTCGCACGTAGATGATTATACGAACAATATTGCGGAAACGCGCAACATAAACCCCGCGCAGCTGGCAGGCTTTGCGGGTGTGATGAAGAACACGGTGAATCAGTTGGGTTCAAACGGCACGGCTGTATGGAGCTCCAAGCAGGCTTACATTGCATTGGGCACCTTACTGACCGCCGCTGCAGTGGAAAATATCGATGCCTGCCCTATGGAAGGCTTTGATGCTGCCAGATACGACGAAATTTTGGGATTGAAAGAGAAAGGATTGGCTGCAGTGGTGACGGCTGCTATTGGATTTAGAGCAGATGATGACGTGATGCAGCATGCGAAGAAAGTACGTAAGCCAATAACGGAATTGGTAGAAATGATATAGGAATCAATTGAAGGGAATCATGTTTATACCGCACCAGCCACTGGTGCGGTTTTTTTATTGCCGGAAGCTACAGGAAGCTCCGGCATTTTTTATTCCCGATTAATTTGTAATTTGGGCCCCTGCACTGATTCTTCTAACAAAGAAAAAAAATAAAACATTAAACATGAAAAGATCTGCATCTGCCAATTGGCAAGGTACCGGTAAAGAAGGTAAAGGTAATTTAACCACCCAGTCTACCGTTTTAAACAAGACCCAGTATTCTTATGGCAGCCGTTTTGAAGAAGGCGTTGGCACTAACCCTGAAGAACTGATTGCAGCCGCTCATGCTGGTTGTTTTACCATGAAACTGAGTTTTGTTATCACCGGCGCTGGTTTTACACCTGGTAACATCGATACCAAATGCACTATTACATTGGAAAACGGCGCTATTACCACCAGCCACCTGGAAGTAACTGCCAGCGTACCAGGTCTGGATGCTGCAAAATTTGCTGAATTTGTAAAGGATGCAGAAGCAAATTGCCCGGTAAGTAAAGTGCTGAATGCTACTATTACTTCCGACGCCAAGCTGGTATAAGGAGGAGCAAAAAGCTTAAAGTAAAAAGCTATTGAAGCGAGTGATCTTGCGAATATTTGAAATCGCACTGGTCACCCGCTTCAATAGCTTTTTACTTTAAGCTTTCTGCATTTTTTGTCCACGTTTTTCATCAGATCATCCATTCCTCCCGCGGCCACTTATAGCGATATTTGTGTTGTATTAAACAAAGGAGATTAAGTTATGAAAAAAGTAATTCATCGTGCAGATACCAGGGGATATGCCAACCATGGTTGGTTGAAGAGTCATCATACCTTCAGTTTTGCTAACTACTATGATCCCAACAGGATTCATTTTGGTGCATTGCGGGTTTTGAATGATGATTCGGTGAAGGGCGGTATGGGTTTTGGCGCTCACCCACACGATAATATGGAGATCGTATCTATTGTACTGCATGGTGCGCTGGAACACCGTGATAATACCGGTAAGCAGGAAGTAATCCGTAAAAACGATATACAGATCATGAGTGCCGGCACTGGCGTCGTTCACTCTGAGTTTAACGCTTCCAAAACGGAAGATGTTAACTTCCTGCAGATTTGGGTAATTCCTTCCGAAAGAAATGTAGCGCCCCGCTATGATCAACGCACATTTGATCCTGCCAGTCGTGAAAATAAATTGCAGGTGGTCATCGCACCAGATAAATCTGCCGATACACTTTGGTTAAACCAGGATGCGTGGTTTTCGTTAGGTAAATTTGATGCAGGTAAAACAGTAGAGATCACTGCAAAGAAGGCGGGAACAGGCAGCTACCTGTTTTTGCTTAGCGGGGAAATACAAATAGATGGAGAAACCTTACAAACCAGGGATGCTATTGGGTTATCGGAGTATGATAAAGCAACGGTAGAAATTATTAAACCGGCAGAGTTTTTGCTGATAGATATTTCTATGTTGAGCTAATTATCATTTCATTATATACTAACCCGTTACATCTAAGAAAGATCAGCTGCAAGGCTGATCTTTTTTTTCTATTTTTATCCGGAACACTTATTTATTGCGTCACTATTAAAACCGCCACTGAGGAAGAAATCATGTTATTAGCTACAGACCTGGATGGAACTTTTTTAGGAGGAACACCGGAAGATAAAGAAGAACTCTATCATTTATTACATCATAACAAGGAAATACAATTGGTATTTGTAACCGGAAGAGGCATACGCAGTGTATTGAATTTATTGGAAGATACTGCACTGCCGCGTCCGGAGTATATTATTTGTGATGTAGGTGCTACCATTACACATTTGCCTAGCCTGGCAGCTGTAGAGCCTGTACAGTCCAATATTGCCGCCAAATGGCCAGGAGATCATGTTAGGGAAACGATGAAAAAGGTAAAAGGGTTACTACATCAGGAAGCTCAACAGCAATATCGTTGCTCTTATTATTACGATGAGGAAACAGATATAGAAAGCGCCCGGGAAATAGCGGCCTCACTGCAATGCGACATGGTTTTATCTGCCGGAAAATACCTGGATATTTTGCCTGGTGGCGTTAATAAAGGATATACTTTACAACAGTTGCTGGAGATACTGGTGCTGCCCCATCATAAAATATTGGTAGCTGGTGATTCTATGAATGACATAACGATGTATGAAACTGGATTTAAGGGCGTGGTAGTAGGTGATTCGGAAGCTGAATTAGTTAGGCGTACTGCAGGTATGCCACATGTATTGCAGGCGCAGCGGGCTGGCGCCGGGGGGATCCTGGAGGCGATGGCATTCTTTCCTGAGTTCCGTAGTTACCTGTAAAAAGGGAGATAAAATTGTGGGCAGAACAGAAAAAGATTGTACCTTAGAATAGGCCTTTGCCAGTAAATATATATGGATATTGACAACAGCGTTTGGTATGATGAATAGCTTTTTAATCATCATTTAAATTGATAAATCAATACACCATGGATATGACAACTCCCACTGAAGAGCTGCACCAGCAGCTGAATTCCTGGAAAGAAGAAGTAAATGATGTCAGGACAGAAGTGAAAATGATGCGTGAGCGTTTAGAGCAAATCGCATTAAGTAAAGCCTCCAGGGACGTAATGACAAAAGTTGAACATTTTGAAAACCGTTTACTACGCCAACGGGAAGTAGCTGATGAAATGTATCACGACCTGAAACAATGCGCAAAAAAAGTCTCCAACGCGCCTGTAACTGCCGTACATGATGATCGGCCCATAGATGACTACGATACCATGCAACACCGCATGGAAATTTTTCAGAAACTATACATCTCGTTAAAAGAAGAATTCAATGGCTTTATGCCTTGCGAGGTATAATGTTTATTGAAGGGTTTTTACTTTATGCTCAATTTTATGAATGATTTCATCCAATTGACGGGTGGATTCGTGTAGCCATGCCATCAACTGGGAATTAAAGTCCCCGTTTTGGTCGTTTTTGTCGAACAGATCGGTGATACCCAGTATAGAGACTACGGGCCTGCGTATTTCATGTGAATTGATCCAAGCAATTTCACGGAGCGTTTTATTTTGTTCTTCCAGCAGCCTGGCTTGTTTTACATGCCTGTCGATATCCTGTATCATCCCGATCATGCGATATGGTTGCCCGTTTTCGTACATAATAAACGCGCGATCGACTACGTATTTATAGCCGCCATCTGCGCATCTGAAGCGATATTCTTCCGACCAGTAGTTGAGGTTTTCCTTTTTGCATCTTTCGAGGGAAGCCATTACCCGGAAATAGTCGGTTGCATGAATATTGGTTTGCCACCATTCTACCAGGTCGGTGTCGTCAGCATTATTATAATGAAAGAGATCCGATAGTCCGTGATTCCAGGTAACAGCGTTAGTAACCAGGTTTTTATCGTATACCGCATCGTTAGTGGCTTTAGCCAGTAGTTCATAACGCATACCCAGCTCATGCGCTTCCCTGTTGGCTTTCACTTCGGCATCTACATCTTTCGACATAATGAAGCGGGCATCTTTGCCAAAATAAACGGCCGGAAGCGAATAGATTTCTGTAAAGAAATTGGTACCATCTTTTTTGCGATGTTTCCATATGCCCCGGTATTCACCGCTGCTGCACCGTTCTGCGGCATTTTCCAGCAATAAGGGAACATCCTCCACATTTCGTAGGTCCTTTACCGTTATTTGCTCCAGGAACTCCTTTTTACTGTACCCGTACTTCGCCGATGCTGCTGTATTGACCGACAGGAAACGCATCGTACTTTTTTCATAAATCCACATAGGAATGGGATATTCATTGAACAGGTGCTCGAACTGAAGCGCACGTTTGTTAATCAGCCGGGGAGCTATCAGTAAGAAGATAATGATACCTGTCAGTAAAATGATGCTGCCTGTCAATAACCAGGAGTAAGGGGCGGTATTAAATTTTAATAAGAGGTAACTGTTCATCGAAACGACAACAAACAAGAGACATAGGCAAACAATCTTTACAGGGGCGTTTGACATTACCTGATTTTACAGAAAATTTAGATAATTTTTCAGCAATAGAAAAATTATCCTTGATCATGATGATTGATAATGTTTTTTGCATTATTAGCTGTCATAATTCAAGTGTCAGGTGGTCACTTGCGGGGTAGCCCACACAGGTAAGCACCAGGCCTTCTGCCAGCTCTTTTTCCGTAAGTACTTCGTTGACAGACATCCACACTTTGCCATTGGTACATTTAACGGTACAGGAGCCGCATACACCGCCCTTACAGCTATATGGCAAAGCTACGCCCTGTTCGAGTGCATAGTTCAGGATGGTTTGGTCGGCTGGAACAGACAGTTTGTATTCCTGACCATGTGCATGGATCACGACCTGCTTAGGGTCATGATTTTGTGGTAATAGTATTTTTGCAATTTTTATATCGGTGTTTACCACAAAATTTTCCTTGTGAAGCTGGTCGTTCCGGAAGCCCATGAAGGTGAGGGTAAGGAGGATGGTACGCATATAGTCTGGCGGACCACACAGAAAGAAGCTGGCATCGGTATATTGATAGCGCATATGCGTTTTTACCAGTTGCTCCAGCAAAGTATTATTAAGTCGCCTGTAGGTATGGTGACTATCCGGGTCGTTACTAAAGAGATAGGTACTTTGCAGTTGTTCTGGGTAGTTGGTTTGCCATTGCTGTAGTTGCTCGTAGAAAATGGTTCTTTCGGGGCTGGTATTGCTGTAAATTAATTTAACGTGTGCGCCGGGGTCGCGGGTAAGTATTTGTTTCAGGAGAGAAAAAATGGGCGTTATCCCGCTTCCTGCAGCAAGCAGAAAAACGTCTTTTACTGGAGCAGCAGCTGACTGATAGGTAAACCGGCCGGTAGGCTCCAGGGAGGTCACCACATCTCCTTTTTTCCAGGTCCGGATGAGATGGCGGGAAATTTCGCCATTTTCCTTCTCCCGTATAGTTACCGACATAAAGGGATCTATGCCGGGTGTAGAGCTGAAGGAATAAGAGCGCCTGTATTCTTTGTTATTCAGGGTGATGAGGAAGGTCAGGAACTGACCTGGTTGATAGCTAATCAGTTCAGGCGATATATTGGCCAGTTTATAGGTATAAGTGCCGGGCATTTCGCGTATGATGTCTGTAATCCTGAGCTGAAAGTACATGGTATAAAAAAATTTAGCTACCTGGATAGCCTGTTTGGGCGTATCCAGGTAGCTAAATAACTAAATTCCTGTTTATATGGTGACAGTAATTTTTTCTTTGAGCATTTCCCGGGTGGTGCGGGCGATACCGGCGGCATCATAACCGCATTCGCGGTAAAGTTCTTCCGGTTTGCCGTGTTCCACGATTTTATCGGGAATGCCTAATCTTGTTACAGTTGCCTTATAGTTATTGTCGGCCATGAATTCGATCACGGCGCTACCGAATCCACCTCTGATAGCACCATCTTCCACGGTAATTACCTTATCAAATGATTGGAATATTTCGTGGAGCAGGGCTTCGTCCAGTGGTTTTACGAAGCGCATGTCGTAATGGGCTGGCTGCAAACCATCGGAGATCAGTTCTTTACAGGCTTCGGTTACGAAGTTGCCGGTGTGTCCGAGGGAAAGGATGGCAATGTCTTTACCATCGCGGATTTTCCGCCCGGTGCCTGGTTTGATGGCTTTAAATGGCATTCGCCATTCCGGCATCACGCCTTGTCCGCGTGGATAGCGGATCACATAAGGCATATCATTTTCCGGCAGCTGAGCGCTGTACATCAGGTTACGGAGTTCTTCCTCATTCATAGGGGCGCTGATGATCACATTCGGGATACTGCGCATGTAGGCAATATCGTAGGCGCCATGATGAGTTGGGCCGTCCTCTCCTACAAGTCCGGCTCTGTCGAGGCAGAATATTACCGGGAGTTTCTGGATGGCTACATCATGTACGGCCTGATCAAAGGCTCTTTGGAAGAAAGAGGAATAGATGGTACAGAACACGCGCATTCCCTGTGTGGCCATGCCAGCTGATAGGGTAACGGCGTGTTGTTCGCAGATGCCCACGTCAAAAGCTCTTTGCGGCATTTTCTCCATCATAAATTTGAGGGAGGAGCCGGAAGGCATGGCGGGGGTGATACCGATGATTTTATCGTTTTGTTCTGCTAATTCGATGATAGTGTGCCCGAAAACGTCCTGGTATTTAGGAGGTTGAGGGGTAGTGACTGGCTTTTTGAAGATTTCGCCGGTGATTTTATCGAACAGGCCTGGCGCGTGCCAGGTGGTCTGGTCTTTTTCTGCGAGGGCATAGCCTTTACCTTTGGTGGTAACGATATGCAGCAGTTTGGGGCCGGGAATATCTTTCAGGTCCTGCAGGGTATCTGTCAGTTTGGTGATATTATGGCCATCGATGGGGCCAAAATAGCGCATCTTCAGTGCTTCGAAGAGGTTACTGGATTTAGAAACAACGCCTTTGAGGCTGGCTTCCAGTTTGGAGGCCATGTCGCGGGTGAATTTCTTTCCTACAGGGAGTTTCCCCAACAGGTTCCACACATCGTCCCTTACCTTGTTGTAGGTAGGAGAAGTGGTGATATCGGTGAGGTATTCTTTCAGCGCGCCCACATTAGGATCTATGGACATGCAGTTGTCGTTCAGGATGATCAGTACGTTGGCGTTGGCAACACCTGCGTGGTTGAGGGCTTCGAAGGCCATTCCGGCAGTCATGGCGCCATCTCCAATGACCGCAATGTGCTGGCGGTCAAATTCGCCTTTATAATGGGAGGCCATGGCCATACCCAGTGCGGCGGAAATGGAGGTAGAAGAGTGGCCGACTCCGAAGGTATCGTACCTGCTTTCATCTCTTTTAGGAAATCCGCTGAGACCTTTGTATTTCCGGTTGGTCGGAAATGCTTCCCGGCGCCCCGTCAGTATCTTGTGACCATAGGCCTGGTGGCCTACGTCCCATACCAGTTGGTCGTAAGGGGTATTAAAAACGTAATGCAATGCCACTGTCAGCTCCACTACGCCCAGACTGGCGGCAAAGTGGCCACCATGCACACTTACCACGTCAATAATGTATTGACGCAGCTCCTCACATACCTGGTGAAGCTGTTCTTTATTCAGCTTTCGCAAATCAGCGGGATATTCTATCTGGCTCAACAGTTGACCTGCCTTTATATTCATAATATTGGTTCAGGGTTTTATGAAGTAACAAAAATACACAAAAATATGTGGTAATTAGTCATCCAATGTCACGAAGATAGGCCTTTTATGGCATATCAGACCATTCAGCCGGAGGCATCTGCCATTTACCGTTTCTGATTCACCATTTATAATATTTAGGTTTAAATGGGGGATGCTAAAGGGTATTTTTGGAATATAGGTGAAGTTTACTAATTTGATTTAATGTTAAAGAAGATAAGCAAATATTGGTGGTGT
This sequence comes from Chitinophaga eiseniae, assembly GCF_012641265.1. Classification (GTDB taxonomy): domain Bacteria; phylum Bacteroidota; class Bacteroidia; order Chitinophagales; family Chitinophagaceae; genus Chitinophaga; species Chitinophaga eiseniae_A. The sequence continues at coordinate 1,029,529 of NZ_JABAHZ010000002.1, forward strand.
CAGATGCTGGGCTGGTCAGCTTATGTTGCTTTAAACTGGTTCTATTATTATACGCTGGACAAGTCAGCCGCGAAGCTGTTAGACTTTATTAACCTTTTAATATTCACTGCTTTAGGTCTTCTTTCTACCCACCTTTTCCGGACGTTGATCAATAAACGTAACTGGGTAACTTATAATTCAGAGCGCCAGATACTACTGTTTTTCGCCATGGTGGCCGGTACTTCTGTTACAGTGTATATCAGCTATAATTCGCTGATGTATTTTGTGTACAAGTCTCAGCAGGAGGACCAGATTAGGGCATTGTTATCGCCTTTTGTGATCTCGTTTATCTGGTGGATGATCTACTATATCTGGCATTATATTGAGCGAAACAGGAGTGCCCAGGTAGATCAGCTCAAGTTGGAAACAACGGTAAAGGAGTTAGAGCTTAAAACGATCAAGGCGCAGTTGAATCCGCACTTCATTTTCAATGCGTTGAACAGTATCCGGGCTTTGGTGGACGAGAATCCGCAGCGGGCAAGGACCGCTATTACGGAGCTTTCGAATATATTGCGGAGTTCTATGCAGTCGGAGAAGGCGGAAACGGTGAGCCTGGAGAACGAATTAAACATTGTAAAGGATTACCTTGCACTGGAGCATATCCGCTTTGAGGAGCGGTTGAATGTGCAGTACGACATAGATCCGGATACGCTGGAGTTGCAGGTGCCGCCGATGATGTTGCAAACATTGGTGGAAAATGCTATTAAACATGGTATTTCCCGCATTATCAGTGGTGGTTCGGTGTACATCAACTCTTCATTGAAGGGGATGCAGCATGTTATTACGATTGAAAATACTGGTCAGATAATTGAAAATAGTATTAATGGCCATGGTTTTGGCTTACAGAGCACCCGGCAAAGATTAAGTCTTTTATTTGGTAACCGGGCTTCTTTCGAGATCAGGAATAAAGATGAGCATACGGTAGAAGCTACAGTGGTCATGCCTTTACTCTAATCACTTGTTATAAACTGCCGTAGCTGGTAAATGACTGGTTACGGTTATTATTAAATCAATTAAATTAAATCATTCAACCAAACTTCATATTGCCAATGAAAAAAGCATTGATAATAGATGATGAACGCCTGGCCAGGAGTGAACTCAAGAAATTACTGGCAGATCACCCGGAAATAGTGGTGGTAGGAGAAGCTGTGAATGCGAAGGATGGTATAGAAAAGATCGAGACCTTACATCCTGACCTGCTGTTCCTGGATATTCAGATGCCTGATAAAACGGGATTTGACCTGCTGGCTGAACTGGAAAAAACGCCACAGGTAATTTTTACCACAGCTTACGATGAATACGCCCTGAAGGCATTCGAGTACAACGCGCTGGATTACCTGTTGAAACCAGTAGAACCGAAGCGACTGGCCGATGCTATCCACAAATTGCATCAGCAGGAAGAGAAGGACCGCCTGGCGGCATCAGGTGGAATACGTTCGTTGTTGTCGGAAAATGACCAGGTTTTTGTAAAGGATGGAGATAGATGCTGGTTTGTAAAACTGCAGGAAATCCGCCTTTTTGAAAGTGTAGGGAACTATGCCCGGGTATATTTTGAAAGTAATAAGCCATTGATTCTTAAATCATTGAATGCCCTGGAAGAACGACTTGATGAGCGTACTTTTTTCCGGGCTAACCGCAAGCATATTGTAAATCTCCGGATGATTGAGAAGATAGATACCTATTTTAATGGTGGGTTATTGCTGGAAATGCGGGGAGGCGAAAAAATTGAAGTAAGCCGCCGACAGGCTGTGAAATTTAAGGAGATGATGAGTTTATAGGAAAGCCGGGCGCGTAAAGCGACTGAGGCGAATGAATACGGCGGGTATTTATCTACCGTAATCATTCGCCTCAATAGTTTTATGATGTTTTATCGGGCTTTTACCGGTACAGAATGTACTGCATCGGCCAATTCCTTAATGAGGGAGAGATCTTTTTCTATGGCATTTCCTACTACAATCACATCTGCGCCCGCCTTACAGTTAAGGTAAGCTTTCTCGGCATCGCGGATACCGCCGCCAACAATAATAGGTGCCTGGACCTGGCTGGCTACGCGGCTGATCATACTTTCTGTGATCGGTACCCGGGCGCCGCTGCCGGCATCCATATAAATCACTTTCATGCCCAGCATTTCGCCTGCTATTGCTGTACACATAGCAATATCCGCTTTGTCGGCGGGAATAGGCGTTGTATTGCTGATATATGATACTGTGGTGGGGGCTCCTCCATCGATTACCATGTAACCTGTAGAAATCACTTCAAGTCCACTTTTCTTAACGGCAGCCGCAGACACTACATGCTGACCAATCAGTAATTCGGGATTTCTTCCCGAAATAACAGACAGGTAGAGCAGCGCATCTGCATATTTAGATACCTGGGAAGGGCTTCCTGGAAATAATACAACGGGTATGTCACAGCAAGCTTTCAGCTGCTGCACACATTCATCCAAATGATCAGAGATCACAAGGCTACCTCCAAGGAAGATATAGTCAACTTTGACAGCAGTGCATTTGGCTGCAAGCTCGATGATATCCGCAGGAGTTACCTTATCCGGGTCAATCAAAACCGCGAATGCCTTTTCCTTTTTAGCCTTTCTTTCGATGAACGAAGTGTATATGTTATTGTACATCAATAGCGCATTGTTCCGGTTGTCGCAAATGTATAATATTTTTATTAATAACACACATTGCTAAATAAATAAGCATTCAATTCATTTTTTATTCATGAACATCATGATACCTACATTATTAGGTGTTATATCACTGCGAAGTTTTTGTTAACGACAAATTTTGAGCCGGATTTCCTTTTGGGGTATAAACAAACATATTGGCAAACTGTTTGCGCAATTATCCACAATCTGTGCAAAATAAATGCCCCCCTCCCGGCATTTAAAAATTAATTTTAGAGTACTCCGCATTACTAACTCATTCTATCATCTAAGAAAACTTGCCGTATGAAAAATCCAGTTAATACGGGTGGTCTTTCCTTCACCCGTCATTTTACCCAGGAAGGTGTGAGTCCTTACGATCAGTTTACCTATGAATTGCGTTCGTCTGTGATACGTAATCCCGGTGGAGACGTAGTGTTTGAAATGAACAGCGTGGAAGTGCCGGCCTCGTGGTCGCAAATTGCTACGGATATCCTGGCGCAGAAGTATTTCCGGAAGGCGGGTGTCCCTCAGCCGGATGGGAGCTCGGGGCGGGAAACGTCGGTAAAACAGGTGGTTCACCGGATGACTAATTGCTGGAGGGCCTGGGGATTGAAATACGGTTATTTTGCCAGTGAAAAGGATGCCGCTATATTTTATGAAGAGTTGAGCTATAGCATGCTCAACCAGTCATGTGTACCTAATTCTCCCCAATGGTTTAATACCGGGTTATTTGAAAGTTACGGCATCAAGGGGAAGCCCCAGGGACATTTTTATGTGGAACAACATACAGGACAGCTGGAGAAATCAACTTCCGCTTATGAGCGACCTCAGCCACACGCTTGTTTTATCCTGAGTGTGAACGATGATTTGGTGAATGCAGGTGGAATTATGGACCTGTGGTTACGGGAAGCGCGGATATTCAAGTATGGATCCGGTGTGGGTACCAACTATTCACATATACGGGGAGAAGGAGAAAAGCTGAGTGGAGGCGGTACTTCCAGCGGATTAATGAGTTTTTTGAAGATAGGTGACCGGGCAGCCGGTGCTATTAAATCGGGCGGTACCACCCGGCGGGCAGCTAAAATGGTGTGTCTGGACCTGGATCATCCGGAAATTATGGACTTCGTAAACTGGAAGGTAGAGGAAGAAAAGAAAGTGGCCGCATTGATTGCAGCAGGCTATTCGTCTGATTATGAGGGAGATGCGTATAAAACAGTATCCGGCCAAAACTCGAATAACTCCGTTCGTGTCCCTAATTCATTTTTCCGGGCGCTGGAAGCAGATGCCGACTGGGATTTAAAAGCCCGAAGTAACGGAAAGACTGTGAAAACATTGAAATCCAAAGACTTATGGGGCCAAATTACTTATGCAGCCTGGCGTTGTGCGGATCCGGGTACTCAATATGACACTACTATTAATGAATGGCATACTTGTCCGCAGGGAGGACGCATTAATGCTTCCAATCCCTGTTCCGAATACATGTTCCTGGATAATACGGCCTGTAACCTGGCCTCTGTGAACCTGCGCCGCTTTTTTGATGAGCAGCATCAGCTTTTTGACGTTCCGGGATTTGAGTACACGGTGAGATTATGGACCGTGGTACTGGAAATATCTGTACTGATGGCGCAGTTCCCCTCAGAAGAGGTGGCGCAGCTCAGTTATGAATATCGTACGCTGGGATTGGGATACGCGAACCTGGGGTCTATGCTGATGGTAAGCGGTATTGCCTATGACAGCGAGGAAGCCCGGGGAATTGCAGGTGCTATATCTGCGATCATGACGGGTATTGCCTATAAAACATCGGCAGAAATGGCGGCTCACCTGGGGGCATTCCCGCGGTATGCCGAAAACCGGGAAGATATGTTGCGGGTAATGCGGAATCACCGCGCGGCGGCTTATGATGCCACAGATGCCTACGACGGACTGGAAATAAAACCAAAGGGAATAGATGCCCGTTATTGTGCCGATTACCTGCTGAAAGCGGCCACCAAAGCCTGGGATGAGGCCGTAAAATGGGGAGAACAATATGGCTACCGCAATGCGCAAGCCACGGTGATAGCGCCTACGGGCACTATAGGCCTGGTAATGGACTGTGATACGACGGGTGTAGAGCCTGATTTTGCGCTGGTGAAATTTAAAAAACTTTCAGGCGGGGGATATTTTAAGATCATTAACCAGTCTATCCCCGCGGCTTTACATACCCTGGGTTATTCTGACCATGAAATCAAGGCGATTGTAGATTATGCCAAAGGTAGCGGGAGCTTTGCCGGGGCACCTTATATTAATCATCAGTCATTAAGCGAGAAGGGTTTTATTGGAGAGGAACTGAAAAAACTGGATGCGGCGGTGGTTTCCTCTTTTGATATAGGCTTTGTATTTAATGTATATACCCTGGGAGAAGAGTGTTTACAGCGGTTAGGATTTACGCCGGCTAATTATTATAGCCTGGAATTCAGTTTGTTACACGAACTTGGGTTTACAGATGAACAGATCCAGGCTGGCAACGATTATGTATGTGGTACGATGACAGTGGAGGGAGCGCCTTATTTAAAGGATGCAGATTTGCCGGTATTTGACTGTGCTAACAAATGTGGAAAAAATGGGGAGCGGTATATTCACCCGCATGGGCATATCCGGATGATGGCGGCAGTACAGCCTTTCATTTCGGGAGCGATTTCAAAAACGATTAATCTTCCAAATGAGGCGGTGGTAGAAGAAATAGCAGATGCGTATAAGATGAGTTGGGAGTTGGGGTTGAAGGCTTGTGCTTTGTACCGGGATGGCAGTAAGCTGAGTCAGCCGTTGAGTAATAAAAGTGATAAGAAGAAAAAGCAGGAGGGCAGTAGTACGGAGCAGCCATCGGGACAGGGACTGGGTGAGTTAACGAATGATGAATTGTTGGGAGAAGTAAACCGTCGTATGCTGGCCAGCAGGGATACTACGTTGAAGCGTCAGTTGTCGCGGATTGTAGAGCGACAGGCGTTGCCATCCAAGCGGGGAGGCTTTACGCAGAAAGCGAATGTGGGTGGTCAGGTAATTTTTGTGCGTACGGGAGAATACAGTGATGGTACGTTGGGAGAGATATTTGTAGACCTGGCCAAGGAGGGATCCACTTTGCGCAGCCTGATGAATTGCTTTGCCATTGCGGTTTCTGTGGGATTACAATATGGCGTGCCGCTGGAGGAATTTGTAGACAAGTTTATATTTACACGTTTTGAGCCGGCGGGGATAGTGGATCATCCTAATATTAAATCTGCTACTTCTCTGATAGACTATATTTTCCGGGTGTTAGGATATGAATACCTGGGGCGTACAGACCTGGTGCATGTATTAGATGCGCCGGAAAATGCCGGAGAGGAAGGCGAACCAACGAATACACCTCCTGTTTCTTTCCGTGCCGGTGGCGGAGAAAAAATAACGTCCAGGTTGCCGAAAACCCAAGCTGTTGGCGCTTATCAGCCGGAAAACAATACGCAGGATTATATGAAAAGTATGCAAAGTGATGCGCCGGCATGTACTACCTGCGGGCATATTACGGTTCGTTCGGGAACCTGTTATAAATGCCTGAACTGCGGCACCAGCATGGGTTGTAGCTGATTGATGTTATAACTTCTTGTTAATGATATGTTATTGTGCCTCTAAAATTTCAAAGAAAAATAACATGCCTTTATCTTTGTATTCAAATAGGGTTTTCATAGGATAGTAACAAATTGAGGGCGCTTTTCTAGGCGCCCTTACTATTTTCTCAAAGCAGGCCCTTTTGTTAACTTCTATCATTATTTTTTGGGTTTTAGACCTCACCTCTATTTCTTTCTTTATTTTTTCTCATTTGAAATTTTTCTGAAAAAGCGGGTTTTATTGCGTGTTTTATAATAACGCGATAAAATATTTGATTTTTTCTAATATTTATTCTTTCTTCCCTGTCACGATATAATTTTATTATATTTGTTATTGTATTAATTTTTATTATGGTTACTGTCCTATGAAAAACCAAATATTCCTACACCGCATGACTCTTCATGCACTGTAAATGACTCTCGAAAGCAATGGTTCGTCCATTGCTTTTGTTTTTCCAGGGGTTTTTACGCATATTTTATAATCTACTAGAAATCTCAAAATATAATTGTATTTTTAGACTCGAAAATTTGACACCTTATGAAAAAGCTGTTGTTAATGCTGTTGGTTATCTTGGCCGCAGCCACATCAGCAAATGCCAGCACTGGTTTCAAGAACGGGGATAATAATGGAGATAAAAACGGTGACAACAACGATAACCGTAATAATTCCAAAAACACAAATAATACAAAGCCTGTACGGGTAGAAGAGTTTGTGTTAATGTTTCCGCGGGTAGAGACAGCAGAAAAAGTGGATGAAGCAGAGTTGGAAAAAGCTATTGTGGATTTATACAAGTGGTATTTACAAAACGAAACCAAATTAAATACAACCGACTTCCTGAAAGGAAGTGGTAAGGAGTTGGCGTTTCCATTTAAAGTGGATCCAAAGACCTTACAGCAATATTTTCTATTCATCAAAAAGAACTTCCCAGGTTTTGGCGAAGACGACCTATCCAACGTAAAACGCAACCGGAAGAAAGAAGCACCTGTTACTGTGCGTGATGAAATGGATAACCCTATGTCGATTTCAGTTAACAGATAAAATTCGTTTTGCCAGGCCAGCATGCATTTAGAGTTCAGTTATGACAAGGGAGAAGTGTTACATGCATTGCGCTATCATTTTACGCAAAGAGGAGAGATAAAAGTCTTCCGCAATACACTCATTATATTGCTATTAGCCACCCTGACAGGATTTTTCTTTAAGGTGGTAACGCCCGGGGCGCTTACCGGTATTGTGTTAATGGTACTGGTTTTAGGCTGGGTATTCTGGTATCTCCTACCCGTTTCCATCTATAATAAAGCTGCTACATTTAAGGATAGTATCCAACTGAAATATTCGGATGAGGGCATCCTGATCTCAACCGGGGGCAGTGATCATCAGCGGGCTATCAGCTGGAGTAATTTTTCCCAGGTAGTAGAAACGAAGAAATTCTTCTTTTTATACCGGGATAAAAAAACGTTCTTCCTCATTCCTACCAGTGCTTTTAAGACAGAAGAGGCATATAAGAAGTTTGCCGATGTGTTGAAGGAAAAATTCAACCACTATAAATAATCGCGTTTCCTGCTGAACATACGGGGATCATCCCGTAACGCCGGAAAAGGCTGATGCCAGCAGCCTTCTCCCTAAAAATCTATTGTCTGAAATACGCTGAAATGCAGGATATGGTTCATTGTTTTAGCACCGGAAGTTACCTGCACTAATTGATTCATATACCCGATATCTGCTTTTAATTTTGTAGTGAATTGATAGCCCAATGCGGCCAGGAAACGATTTTGGTCAAAAAGCAGGTTACTGATATCATTCCCCCAGAGGTTCAGAAAAATTTCGTCCTGGAGCGCTATATAGAAGGGTGTGCTTTCTTTTTTATGTTTAATCCCTAGTTGGGCGCGATTGAAATAGCGGAAGCGATTACCATATTTCCAGTCGCCGATTGCATCCGGGTGGCCGGGTTGGGAAGGTTGGGCTACCCAGCGTTGTTCCAGCCTTAGCCGGTGCGTCATATCTATTTTCTTCTCCTTATGAATATATTGTTCGAAGATACGTTGTTCCGGAAGCCAGGTATTGCTTACCCCGTTGTAGGTAGGAACGAAGGCATAGCCTAATAATATATGATCCTGTTTGGAGAGCGAATATTGTAACCCGCCACGCATCAGTAACTGGCCTTTGTTGCTGATACCATCTCTGATACGAAGTTGTACATCAAATGGGATGGCCCATTTGTTATTCAATTTAGCGGTGCCAAAATAAGTATACCAATGTTGGTAGGCGTGTGTAGTGCTTTGCGCAAACGTTAATTGAGCAATAGCCATTAAGGCTGCTGCCAGCAGTAGTTTCCTCATAAATGCCGAATATAGGTTGGGGTTAAAGATAGTTAATCGGGGTTAAAAAAAAGCGCCTGCAGATGCAGGCGCCGGCAGATTGTTGTTTAGCTATAGTTGATTGTTGTATCAGAATTTATTGTACCACAGTTTGGTGCCTTTGAAATCGCCGCCTATGGCAGTGGCAGCTGAATTGTAATTGGCCGTGTTCTGTGATTGTTCGGTAATGGGATAGGTTAAGCGGTATGGTACACCGTCTTTCACGCTATTGTCCAGTCCACCTGATTTAGGCGCCATAAATAATGGTGCTCCACCTGGTTTTTTGAATTTCAGCCTGGTTCTTTCAAACCATGCCTGGAATCCTTGTGGGTAGAGGGCCAGCCATTTCTGGGTGCCTATTACATTACGCCAGTCTGCAGCCACATAAGGCACTTTGGCGATATATGCATCGATCGCTGCATCTGTAATGGTAGACGCACTTGACGTAATGTCGCGCCACCAGGTCATAGATGCTTTGATACCATTTGTATAGTGGGTAGCAGCATCGCCTACATTCATGCCCCGGGCTGCGGCTTCGGCGAGGATGAACTCCACTTCCGCATAGCTCATGAGGATTCCTGGCATGGTAGCGCTATACACTTTTTTGCCGGGAGCTGAGTAATAGGTATCTCCTTTATGGTCCGGATCAGAAGTGGCCCATCCATAAGGTAATCCCCTGAATACGTTGCCATCTGCAGTAGGCCTTGCATATATTGGCAGGCGGGGATCATTCAGGCTATTCATATAATCCAGTAAGGTGGTACTTACCGCGAAATCGATGATAGGACGATCTACATCATTCTGCGGATACCTGTTGGGTACATCGGCCAGGTACTGGAATTGAGCTGACTGATCATTGGAACTGATGGCCTGTTGATAGTTGGCCTCAATGATGGCCTTTGCCTTTTGTGGATCGGCATCTGCCATCCGGATAGCCAGGCGCAACAGGAGTGAATGTCCCAGCCTTTTCCAGCTTTCAACATCCCCTTTATAGATAATATCTCCCGTATTAAAACTTGTCTGAGTGGCATCCAACACTTTTATCTGTGCCTGAAGGATATCTATCAGGGAATTATATACTGTTTTTGCATCATCATATGCAGGAGCGATGTTGGTAGTATTCTGGAAGGCCTGTGAATAAGGAATATTGCCGTAGGTATCTGCCAATATCTGAAAGATCCAGGCGCGCATAATGTGCGCGATGGCAGTTTGATTGGCTACGCCCGGCTCATTGAGCTTGGGCTTATTCATATTGATCAATGCATCGAGGTCGTGCAGCGATATCCTGTACAAGTTATTCCAGAAGGTACCATTGTTACCTTCATCCAGCTGGTACTGGCTATCTACCACCCTGGCATTGCCAGACCAGTATTGTGCGTAGTGCATGGCGATAAAGCCATTCTGCAAACCGCTGTACAACACGTCCATGGCTGATTTCTGGGCGCCGGTTAATAAGTATTGTGGCTGTGTGGTACTTGGTTTGGTGGGGTCCCGGTTCATATCATCCAGTTTTTTACAACCGGAGATGGCCAGGGAGACTGTCAGGAGTAATGCACCACTATATTTCAAAATCGTCTTAGTCATCTTCATAAAATTTAGAATGATACATTCAGGTTTATACCATAAGAGCGGAGGGAAGGCAATGCACCACCTTCAATCCCCTGGATATTGGAGGCGGAGTTGAGGATGTTGGATGGATCCACATTGGGTGCATTGGACTTGATCAACCACAGGTTACGACCATAAAGGGATACCCGTACGTTTTGTGCCCCGATTTTTTTATACCAGGATTCCGGCAGGTTATAACCCAGTTTGGCTTCTCTCAGGTAGATATAACTGGCATCATACAAATTGGCTGTACTGATGGCATTTCCTCCATTATACTGGAAGTGATCTTGTGCAGAGATATTGGTTTGATTAGGTTTCCCATCTGCAGTAACACCAGGTACGGTGATACCTGTTTCGCGAATGTTGTTGGCCACTGTGCTTTCCAGCAAACCTGATTTTTCTCCATACAGGTTGGTGTAAGAGAAGAACTTGCCACCATGTTGGAAGTCGACCAATGCCGAAAGATAGAAGCCTTTATAGGAGAAGGTATTGGTGATACCTCCTACATAATCCGGATAGGCGTTACCGATATTATGAATGGCGGAGGGCACATAACGACCTAGTGAGTCTACCACTTTTTGCCCGTTTAAGTAGGTGTAATCCGTACCGCGGAGCGTTCCCAACGGCTCTCCTACTTCCGCTACCACAGACACTTTCTGAGTACGGCGATCGGTACCAATTGTCAGAACAGGCAGAGAGGTGTTGTATTGCGGAATGTTGAGGTTCAGCAATTTGTTGCGATTGAACGCGATATTGGCATTAATATCCCAGCGGAAGCCACCCCTCAGGCGGATCGGGTTTAAGTTTAAGCCAATTTCCACCCCTTTGTTTTCCACACTACCTCCATTTACGTAGGCGCCCAGGTAGCCGCTTGGTGCGGAAATGGGCAGGGTGATGATCTGATCTTTGGTTACGCGTCTGTAGTAGGTAAGATCGAGCCCAACGCGATTATCCAGGAATTTCAGTTCCACACCGGTTTCTACTTCCGTAGTACGTTCTGGTTTCAATGCAATGTTGTTGTAAGTAGCATTGAACTGACCAATGGGATTACCGCCGAATGGAGGTATATAGTCGAACGTATTAAAGCTATGGTACGGATCGGCATCGTTACCTACTGCCGCGAGGCTACCTCTTAATTTACCGTATGACAGCCATTTCCATTCTTTCAGCAGATCGGAGAACACGAAGGACACGGAGGCAGATGGGTAAAAGTATTGGTTATTGCCTTTCTGCAGGGTGGAAGTCCAATCGCTGCGACCCGTGAGATCGAGGAACAGGAAGTTTTTATATCCCAGGTTAGCGGTAGCGAATACAGAGTTGATTTGTTTTTCGTAGTATTCATCTATTGGCGTAGCTGTTTGAATAGAGTTATTCAGGTTATAAATATCCTTGATAATGAAGCCTCCGTTGGTGACGCCACCGGTAGTAGTCCACAGCCTGTGCATCACGTTACCGCCCACTGTAGCATTTAACTGTAGGTCCGTTCCGAAATTCTTTTTGATATCGGCGGTTACCTGGTAGTTCATTTCGCGGGAAGTCCGGATGCGTTTGATGTAAGTACCTGGTATGTAGTCCTGCGCGGTTCTTTCTTCTTCGAGGGTATTGTAGTCGTCCATGAATACGCGGCCAGAGAAGCTCAACCATTTAGTGGCATCTATGTCTACACCTGCGTAGCCGTACAACCTGTTGCGGCTATCTGTTTCATAATCCATATAGCGGTTCCAGTATGGGCCATTGCTGGAGGAGATACGGGGATCATTCCAGGCTTTACGGTTCCAGGTAATCTGGGAGCCATCATCGTATTTGTATCTTTTTTCCTTTTCGATATCGAGTTGGCGCTGACCATACATAGTAAACTGCAAGGTTGGGTTGGGGCCGGTGAAACCGGTGCCCGGCCGACCTTTTACGCGGAGGGAGGTGTAATTAATGGAGGCGACAGCTCTTACTCCTTTCGTCACTTCATAGTTTCCGTTTACCGAGAGGTTATTCCGCTTGTTGGTGGCATTGGGCAGCACGAAGCTTTGGTCCATGTTGCCGTACGACAGGCGGAATCCACCTTTATCGTTGCTACCAGCGAGGGAGATATTATTGGTGAGGGTAAAGCCTGTTCTGTAGAAATCTTTTACGTTGTTTGAATGTGGAGACCAGGTATCTGTTTGTCCGAAGAACGGGTTGTTTTTGTTTTTATCCCACGACCAGTAGGGACGGATTTTACGGCCATCCAGTTTAGGGCCCCAGGATTCATCTACTGCATATTTTGGGAGAAGGTCGTATCTGCCTTTCCCGTTATTGTCGTCGTAAGTAGCACTTTGTTCATTCAGGAATCCTTCAGGGTGTTGGTTATAGTAAAGTGTATCGAAGCTACCCGCACTACCGCCACCATATTGGTTTTGGTATTTGGGAAGAACGGCTACCTGGTCAACCTGTGCATTGAGGCTGTAGGTAACGCCGATGCCTTTTTCGCTATCCGGGCGTTTTTTTGTAGTGACGAGGAGTACGCCATTAGCGCCGCGGCTACCGTATAATGCAGTAGCGGCTGCTCCTTTGAGTACGGATATATTTTCGATGTCTTCCGGATTAATGTCCTGGAGGGGACTACCATAGTCGTAGCCACCGCCGCCGTTTTGTTGTCCGCCCTGGTTGGTAACGCTGTTCATCATGGGTACACCATCGAGGATGAAGAAAGCATTGTTATCGCCGAGGATGGATTTAACCCCACGGATGGTAATTTTGCTGGAACCTCCCATGGAGCCGGTATTAGTACTGATTTGTACCCCTGGCACTTTACCGGAAAGCGCATTCACAAAGTTCACTTCTTTCGCTTCCTGTACAGCGTTTCCGCTCACTTCCTGTATGGCATAGCCTACGGAGCGGGGATTCTTTTTAATACCGAGGGCAGTAACCACCACTTCTCCTAACACTTTTTTGGTAGTGTTGGAAGGCACCATGTTGATATCCAGTGCGCCTCTTTTGGTAACGGGAATGGTTTGTTCGCCGAAGGTGGGAGCAGTTACCAGGATGGTATCGCCAACAGCAGCTCTGATTGTATAGTTCCCTGTAGGATCAGTTTGTGCATTCAGTTTTGCGGTTTTATTCCGAATTACTGCGCCGGGAATAGGAGTGCCTTTATCGTCTTTCACTGTTCCACTGAGCGGGAATTTGCCTACTTCACTTTTAGCGGTGGCCGGATCCGGCGGGAGGATTAATGCCGTATCCTCTTTAGGTTTGGCAGTGGGTTTTGTTGTATCAGTAGCGGGTTTCCTGGTGGTATCCTGTTTACTGGTATCTGCTGCAGCAGGTTTAATGACTACCGGAGTAGCGGTATCCTGTTTGGGTTTGGTACTGGTATCAGCAGAGGGCTTAATGACTACCGGAACGGTGGTATCAGCTGGTACTGATCTGGCTGTGAGGTACCCTTCGGGTTTTGCGTATGCGCTGCTGGAAGTATAGCAGAAAAGGGCATAGCACAGGCCCGACCAGGCTAGTACATGGCTTCTCATTGTATAATGAAAGATTTGGTTACAAACTTTTTCGACAGGATTCCTATGCTGTCTATTATTATATTGCTTATCCATCAATATAACAATACAATCAAAAGGGCTTCTACAATGGGTTGCAAGAGAAAAAAAAGTATTATTTCAGCGTTTTCCTCATTTCGTAGTGAGGGATTCCCACCTCTGTAAATTCTTCTCCACGGATTTCATAATTTAGCTTCAGATAGAAGCCTATGGCTTCTTTACGGGCATGCATGGTAAGGATAGTGAAGTTGTTGTTACGTGCATAGGTTTCTGCAAACATGATAATTTCACTGCCTGCTCCTTTACCCTGTAGGGCCGGCGAAACGGCCATCTGCCTGAGTTGTACGGTATCTTCGCTGATGGGTGTGAGGATGCAGCAGCCTGCCAGCATTTCTTTATCATTGACTGTAGTAAAGCCTGCAATAAAGATGTCATTTATTTCTTTTTGCAGCTGTTCATCTGAAAAGGTGAGCCCCAGCGGTTTGCGCAGTACTTCATTGCGAAGGTCGAGCATGGTGTGATAGTCGCAACTACCGTATTCGAGTATACGAAAATTCAACATATTTGCCTGGTGCGTTAGTGAACATTAAAGGTAGGCAATTGCCTTGTGAGCTGGATAAGTAAGTATTGAATGTAGTTCTGTAGCGGATTCAGGGATGTTGTGAATGGAAATAATCGATGATCAGCTGGCTTACTGACTTTACTTCCAGCATATCATCGTTGATGGTAAGTGCATTGGGATGCGTATCAGTGCACACCACCTTTTTTATGAGACCGCTTTTTTTAATCTTATCGAAGCCATTTCCGGCAAATATGCCATGGGTGGTGATCACACAGATTTCTTTGGCGCCGGCTTCGTGATAAGATTCAGCTGCATGAATGAGTGATCCCCCGGTACGGATCATATCGTCGTAGATGATGACCGTTTTACCTTTTACGTCGGCATTGATACCGGTAATGGCTGTTTCATCGCCGGAGATACGGCGTTTAAACACAAAGGCTGCTGGTACATGCAAGTCGTTAGCGAGTGATTCTACCCATTTAGCTCTGCCGGCATCTGTACTGGCCAATACAAAAGGCTGACCCGCTGCGAGTTCCAGGGCTGCCGTTTTTATCAGTTCTTTTGCATATAGATGAACGGGGCGAACATCGTTTTCGAAGTACCAGGTAATTCCATCTACGTGCAGATCTATCATTACAATCCTATTGCCGCGGGAAGTATTGGGAAGCGATGAAAACAGTACTGCGCGTGTTTTGGCTTTGACAATTTCCCCATATTTTACTGCCCGCTCCATGGTAGAGTATCCAAAGAAAGGGATGATAATAGTGAGGGAAAAAGCGCCCAACTGTACACAACCGCTGGCGAGGTCGTATAATTCCAGGGTTTCTTTGTCGTCGATAGTGCCACCTATTAAAATAACTTCCTTGTTACTGACATTACTCAAAATGCAGTGATAGTGTTCTCCATCGGGGAAATCGCGGATGTCTAGTACCCCGTTTTCCCAGGAAGGACCGGTAATATCAAGGATCCGGTTTTTTAAATACTGGTAGTGTTGTGTAGCAAAAACTATCTTCTGTGGCATGACATTTACCCGATAAATCTGTAATAATCGTAAAAATAAGTGATTGAAGGGATATTTATAACGTTGATAATTAATATTTTTGTTGGTTAGCACTAACATACGCCCTGTTTTTTAACTTTTCGTTTAGGGGTAGAGCATTAAATTTGAGAGATTAGCACATTCATGATTCGTATTACAGCATATATAGGAGCACTGTTTTTCTTCTTTTTCATTAGCATAGAGGGTACTGTCGCGCAGGTGAGGTTATCCGGTATGGTAGCAGATCAGGAAACCAAAACGGGATTGCCTTTTGTTACGATTGTTAACAAGAGGACCATGACCGGCGTACTCAGTAATGAAAACGGCCGGTTTTATATAGAGTCGTTACCAGGAGATACGCTGGAATTCTCTATGTTGAGCTATACTACCAAGCTACTGATTACGCCGGGCATGTCTTCCACTATGGATGTGTATATGCAAAAGCGCATGTTTGAGCTGCAAGGTGTAAATGTAACGGGTAAAGGGTATAAGAAAGATTCATTGGCCATGAGAGATGAGTATGGCCGCTATTTTAATTATCACAAACCTGGCGCGGTAGATGTATTGAAAACACTGCCTGCCAATCCTATTACAGCACTCACTTACCTGGTTCCCAGCAAGGCGCGTAAGCGGAAAGAACAATTCCATGAACAGTTGTTATACTGGGAAAAGGAAAAGTTTATAGACTACCGGTATTCCCCGGAGCTGGTAGGAAAAATGACCAAGCTGCAGAGTCCTGAACTGGATTCGTTTATGCATGAATTCAGGCCTGGATACCAGTTCCTCAACACCGCGTCGGATTATGACCTGCTCTTATATATCAAGCAATCTTTTGAGGAATACCAGAGAAAGAAACAGGATAAGAAAGAACCTTAAGAACAATAGCGCCGGGTGAAAACACCTGGCGCGTTTTTTTTCTTGTTAGTACGCATTGGGGTGTTATAAATCGTAGTCTGACGATTCGATTAATTTTTTCAGACTTTCCAGTGAAAAATAATGTTGTTGCCTGATATAGTCTCTTAACCCGGGATCTTTTTGAATGATCCGCTCCAGTACAGAAAAATCAGGCCAGTTGCTATTTAACTCTCCCAGGAATTTATGAAAGAGCGGCTCGTAAATAATAGCGATGTAAGCAACAATTTTTCTTTTTTCATTGAGGGTGAATACATCATATGGCTGGTGGGTAAATATCTCATTAGGCCTGTTATCATATAGTATGTTTGCATATTTATCCAGTGCATCGAGAAGCTGGTGGTCGTAGGCAGAAGTATGCCTGAAGATCCATTTCAGCAGTTCTTCTTTTATTTCCAATACACCCAATGCATTTTTAACGAAGATGACGTTACCTATTGTCGGCTTCCTTTCATCGTCCATATCGAAGTAATCGTTCATGACAAGATCATTGATTTTAGGTTCTTTTGTATAACCGAAAGAGGTGACGAGAGTTTTTAAAAGCAGGGAGTCTTCCTGGAGTAGATAAGCAAGATCAGGTTGGCTGTTGTTGAAGAGGTATTTGTTGAGCGCGACCAGCTTCGGATGCAGGTCCATTTTGTAGTGGCTCTTGTCTGTAAATATTATTATATCTCCAAGAAGTGGTACCCATGTAATAAATTTAAAGCCTCTTGAAATAAAGAAGTTGTCAATTGTGTAGTCAAATTCATCGGCACTCGAGTCGGTTTGGAAGACGGTGGTAAAATGGGGATGCAGTTTTATTTTTGAATTTGGAGTATGAAAGATGTTCCCGAAAATATCAGTTACCTTTTTATCAAAGAGTGTGTCTGTTAATGCCTGAAATCCTTTATCTGCAAGTCCTTTTGCAATAATGGGCATGGCAATATCTACATCTACTTCATTGTATGTGTATGTAGCAGGAACTCCATCTTCTGTTGCTTCGATATGATCCTGTAGTTCCATATGAGAGGAGATAGTATCAATATTCATGTCATATAAATTTTCAATTTTAGTAATAGTTGTACTGTCTGAGGCATTAATCAATGCACGTTTTGATTGATGTTGGCAACTGGCCATTAATACTATTAGCGCAATGATAAATTTGTTTAGAAGCCGTTTCATAGAAATAATTTTTTTCATCTCATGCCTAAGTGAAAATGATTCTGATGGACTTTGGTGGAAAGACCAGTTGTATATTCTATACCTTTTTTATACGCATAGTTTTTACTAAAATTCCATTTCTTGGCGATTGATAGGATATTTTCAAGTGTAGTAATGAATGTTCTTTCCGATCCGTGCGCCTTCATCGCCTCATTCCATAGCACTTCTCCCAGCTTATTAGAGCTTCCGGGATACCGGATGTCTATGTCATTCCCATCGATATGTCCTTTATGCCCGATATTTCTTTTATCAGCTGCGGAAATATCATTGAAGTATAGCTTGTCTTTATAACCGTTTTTAGGAAGCGAATAGAAGAAGCCGAATAGTGCCGCTGCTATTTCCGGGGCTATGTAGTTATCTCCGCCTTTGTCCCGCTGACCATACCGGCCCCAGTTAGGGCCGGTTTCGGGGAAGGGCAGCAAGTGACAGCGATTTTTTTCGAGTATATAAGTATGAGCCAGGTTGCGGGAAACGTATACATCATACTGGTATTTGTTGCTAACCGGGTTACGCCGGACCAGCTTGTAGGTGAACGTATCAGCATCGATACAGTAGCGGTTCGCCATTTCATCGCTGATGGTTTTATGACGGCATCTGCGAACATGGAATACCAGTGACGTAGCGTTATCGAAAGCATGTTGTTTTTCGCTATGATTGCTTTTGCCGTTAACAACGATTTCTTTGCCGACCTGTTGACTGACGGCGATTGTAGCGTTCCTGCTGCCATTGGCAATCAAGGGCAGCCCCTTTGACACCCAGAACGCCATGGCTGATAGGGTGGCAATTGTCATGTTGCTGGCTACGAGATCGGGATGGGCTATCACATCTGCTTGTTCCTTTATCGTGTAGGTGTTGGCATAGGCATATGCTTCTCTGCCAGTTATCTGTATCAGTCCTCGTCCCCTGAAGTTCCAGCCATCGCCGGCAATGGTATTGCCCAGTGATTTACCTTTAGCAGATCCGGGACCATAGGCATAATTAGCGATGTTCTCCATATTTTGTTGGCTAACGCCTGGATGAGCGGGTTTTTTCACCGGGCGCCCCCACTCCTTTGCCTTTTTGCGTCCTTCAGTGGTTTTGAAAGCGCGAAAGTTGCCGGGGAGGTCTTCCCAATACCAATTGAAATTTTCGCCTTCTTTTATTTTCAGACTGCCACCGCATTCAACGATGATCTGTGCGAAAAAGTGCGCTTTGTTCCAGCAGGAGTTCATTCCTGTCAATTGCATATACTTATTGTAGGTGTTTGCAACGGGCAGTAACAGGGCTTTACTGGCATTTGGGAATATTCTTTCCAGCTGTGCAGTGGTGATATTTTCTTCACAACGGGGGCATTCCAGCGACTCATCATCTCCCAATGCTTCTCCTACGACTACCGGAGCATTGGCGCGGGCAAATTTATTTAGTAACCCATGGAGGCCGTCGGATAGCTTTATGTGCTGGTAGTAACTAATGCTGCCGGGGTTTAACAGGTTGTTATCCGCTATTTCAGCGGGATACAGGTATTTATTGGTAGCGGATATTTTTACCGCAACGTAGAAACTGCGATAACACTGTTCCTCCAGGAATTTTCCTGTTTTTAGAGAAAGCGTGTTAATCAGTACATCACAGGTTTCGCTATCATTTACCCGGATTTCCTTACGGCAATGGCATATATCTTCTTCCTGGAACTTATTTTCCCATATTTCAAACAGCAGGGTTTCTTCCGAGAGATTGTTGGTTTGTATGTGTACCGTGATTTTCTCTCCGTATGGATACACCTTGTAAGCCGGTACATGATGGCTGTCGAAGAACTGTATAGATATTATTTCCCTCACATCTTTTATCTGGAGATATTTCCCCATTTCTGCTCCTCTTAACTGTCGCTGTTTTTGAGGGAACCAGTATTTTTTGTCATGGCAGTAAATAGTTTTCATACCTGTAAACTGTATGCCGTCTTCTGTTTGCGCTATGGCGAATAGTAAATTACTGGTATCCCATTGGAAGCCGGCCGCCGTAAGTATGGGCTTCAACTTTTTGGTATTGACGGATACTTTTAGCGTACCGGTATCATCGAATTTCACCTGTCCAATTTCCTTTACGTGGCAGATCCGGTTGGCTGGCGTACTTTGTAGCAGATGCAGGGTAACCGATTCGTTGCCTGCTTCGGGGCTGACAATGGTGATATAGATATTTTCCTGCCACCCTGCCCGTGGTTTATAGATATTTTGCTGATCAACAAAACACCAGCGGGTGACAGTAGCATATACTGCGTTTATTTCCAGTGTTTGTACTGATTGTTTTAACCGGGCACTAATCATAAACGCCCCCTCGTGAGATACAAATGCGTTTTCCTGTACATGGCGACCTGCACCATATGGTTGCCACATAATGGGACCATCAAGATTTTCGTCATAAGGTATTAATGTTTGTGCTGTTAGTGTATAGCGTTTACCTACTATCCAGTTGGTGTTGGAACCATTGATTTTTATTGCCTGAATTTCATTGTTTTTTACTTCGAAATACCTACGGACCTGTTGCGGTTTTGATGGAGGAAAGTCTATTAGTGCCGTTATACAGTATTTCCCCGGAATGGTAAAGTGGGTATGGCCATCAAGCATAATTGATGCACCTATACCCACTTGTTTACCATTTAAGTGCCATTGGGTGGCAGCTGCAGAAGAAGGCGACAGCTTAGCAGGGGACATCATGTCTGATGCCTGGAAACTAAGGGAGGTTCGGGGTCTAACGATATGGTTAACAAAGGGGTTAACAATAAATGGTACGGTTGGTTTTTGTTCTGGAAATAATGGCTTTGTAGTTTGCTGATCATTGAAGGATTGCGCCGTCATGGTAGCAGTGTTGGTAGTATCTGAAGGTATGGGCGTTATCATTTCCGTAGGATGACATGCAACGGTAGTTTCATCGGTATCTTTTGTCGTTGGGGATGGCGTTTGACCATGATGAGCAACACTAATACAGGGGGTACCGGCTACGGTGCAATATGCCTTGCTGTTTTCCGTGAGTATTTTGCCATCGCTGGCCAGTATTACATGGGGTAAAGTATCCCGCCATTGTGAAATGACCGGTACACAGGCGTTTTGCGTGAGACTGCAACGTCCGAATGTAGCCGGCATGAATGGGTTCCCCAGTTCTTTACTGCTGGCAACGGGCCTGGTGTTGCCGGAGTGGTCATTCATATATTCGTTAGTGTTCAGCACCTGGAGCTTACTGCAGGTAGTACCAAATTGGCACTGGCATACGGCTCCCTGTACTACAAAATGTTTGTCAGCCATCTTATAGTTTTACAAGTGTATGATAGGTGAAAGCGTTACGCTTCCCGTGTTTGTGTTGGAGTAGTGTTTTTGATAAACCTTATCCCGGTTTGTTTTCCGTGGATAACAATAGATTTGATGGCATAAAGCGTCACTGGTCCTTTGGAATTCCAGTGGATGCTTCTGCAGTTTTCCGTGTATCTTTTACAGATAATAGACAGTTTTCCTGTGGAATTGTTATTCATATGGTTAATGTTTTAGTGTATGATCGATTTCTCTGCACTTTTAATAGTGACGGTTTTCCCTGATGAAATATGTATGTCTTCTTTAGTGCTATGGATGTTTATTTCTTCTGCATTCTTTTCCATTTCCCGGGCTTGTACATGGATGTTTTCCCGGGCTATTTTGACAATGTTCGTGGCGGTTAAGCGGTAGTCGTTGAGCGCATATTGGTTGATGCCATCGCCGGCTGTATGGAGGATGTTCATGCCAGCGGTATGATGCTGGTGTATGCCGGCATTTATATCAATATTTTCGGTAGCCTGTATCCCAATGTTGCGGGCTGTGATTTTTATGCTTTCGGGAGCAGACAGGGAGATGCTTTGGGCCTTTGTATTCATGATGAGGGTGTTACCACCTTTGTCGGATATGATGATATTTTCGTTACCATCGGTGTCATCCAATCGTATAATATGGCCACTACGGGTTTTAATTATTTTTATGTTGTTTTGGTCGTCTCCTTCATTTGTTTTGGCAGCTCCATTATAGGCGCATCCTGTGGCATATGGCGCCTCTGGATTTCCTCCTTCGAAGTCTACCCATACCTCTTCATTTATTTCAGGGATAAAATAAAATCCTTTATTGACGCCACCATGGGGTTGATGGAACCTGATCCATGGTGTACCGCCTTTCTGCCAGTTGAATCTTACGCGTATCCTTCCCAGCCCTTTAGGATCGTTGTTGTCGATTACCACTGCACTTTGCGCCTCACAGAGGGGCATGTTGATCGGCTTTCTGAGAGCGGGATTCAGATCGGCGGGAATGCCTTCAAAAGCGTTGTAATAATCCCCATTTCCATTGCAATGGTGCTCAATGGCCGTCAATAGGAATTCGCCATATTCTTCCCTGCTGAGTAAGGTTTCCTGTATGCTGACGGTATCGCCCAGCCGAAGCCCTGTATTGGTGCTGGCACCGTTGAGGAGTACCATTTGGGAAAGAAATCGTTGCTGATATTGTTGCGTAAGCAAAGAGAGCTCCATGGCCGCATGGCTGCTGAAGGCAAACGGGATATTATAGGTAGCCGTATGATGGTAAAACTTTTTACTCAAGGCATGGAGGTGCCGGGTATAATTATTGGAACTTTGAACGGGTTGCTGCAATACCTCCGACGCTATGACCTGCGGACGCCTGTATTCATAGGCTTGTAGCAACTGGTTGCCTGGTAGGATTTTGCAATTGATCTGAAATGACGCCAGGTCTGTTTGGTGCGTGAGATCTGTTTTTTGAGATCTGTATTTCCCAAATATAATTTGTTGCCCATTGTAGAAGAAGTGTTCTCCATATCGCTGCGAAATACGATGGAGAAAGTCAAACCCGGTCTCTTTGTATTGTACCACATATTTCAACGTGTGGGTAAAGACGGGATTTACCAGGCATTCAGCAGAAAAGGGGTAACAGTTTTTGATAATGGTGTTAACAATGGATGATAAGGCCAGCTGCTCGAATGATTGGGTGTGTGGATTACCTGATAGAAAGATGGTGGGGCTATTGCCCTGTAATATACAGCCGCCGGTATTTCCGCTCTGCTCTTTACCTGCACTGATATTGGTGATAACGCCATTAAACAGCAAGGGGTTGAATTTTCCTGCCGGTTCAACAGGCTGGATGCATATACTCACTTCCTTTCCAAGTAAGTATTTTCCAGCTGTCACCGGATTGGAACCATAAACCGACAGCCAGTCGTATCCAATACCTAATTCAAATTCATGATGTTTTTCCATGGATTGTTTCAAGTGCAGAAACTGAAATTGTCTGAGTTTCATTTTGTCTATAGATATGGTAGTTACCGTATTTAGCCTCATGGCGTGGGGTTTGAAGTTTTTCAGGAAGGTTTTTGGCGGGGTTAACCTTGGTAGGTTATAAATCGGGTTGAAAATTATGTAATAAATTTGAATTGAGAAAAAATAATTAAGAATCCTACCTAAAAAAATTATTTTAAAAACTGTATTTATTTCAATGACGTTTTGTTGCCGTCTTTTAAATTCCCGTATCGTATTGTATTTGGAGGTGCATTGGTATTGGTATGGAGTTGTATAAATATTTTTATCGAACATAATTTTTTATTGAAAAAAAATTAACTTTGGATAAATATTCTGAGAGCGATTCTCTTCATTTGTTGTGATAAACCAAAATCAAGTAAGCAAATCTGTTATCGCAACGTGCTTCCATCTGTTAGTAAATGTAATTGGTAAAGGCTGATTTGTGCTGTAATTAAGGCTTTAGCGCAATTTAGTTTTGATGCTATTGGATGCTGACTAATGTCAGGATCCCAGTGGCAGGCTGATTATTTTTCTAATACTTAGGAGGCTGTACTGGCAATAAGGAAATTAAGATGACCAAGGGAAAGAAGTTATTGACTAGATGAGCATTGAATACATTCGGGGAGCTGTAGCAAACAAAACATGTTATCTCATACGGTTTGTAAACTCAAGCGTAGCTGAACATCCAGTTGGTCTTGGGTAAGGGATACACTATGACTATATATTCGTATAACAATACGCTTTCCTGGCGGGATAGGCGTCATCGTTATATGGAGAACTGGTTAGGTATCACCAGGCCTGTGGCCTAGAGGGACAGCTATGATTGTTGGTTAGCATAACCGACCTGGGAAGCTATGCCTCCGCTATAATGTAAGCTGTCCTACAGATAGCCGTTTGCGTTATAGCCGGCGGGGAAAGGTATGTCCACAGCCTAATGGAGGAGGTTATAGGAGGTTTCATTGGTGTTGCAACCAGTGAGGATAGCTATTGATGTATGTTGATGCCGGTTGCATTATCGGCACGGGAGTCTATGTCCGTAGCGTAATAGAGCATGTATACGAGGTGCCGTCGGCTCGGGAGGCGATGAGGAGAACCTGCGCTGGCTGTATAATCAATATGGTAAGCTGCGTTAGTCCTTAAAGCCAGTAAAAAGGCCTTAAGGACCAACGCCCTTAAAGCCTAACTTCTAAATTAACAATCAACAATTTTATTTGAAGGATATATTTCTCCATTCCCCCGAAGAACCATTGCCTACCCAATACCCCACCATGCCGGTTTTAAGGCTGCTAATCTGCGTAACGGATAAACATTTATTCCCGTTTACATAAGCCGTTATTTCGGGGAATTCAATGACGAGTTTAACATGAAACCAGTTGTCAGGGTTGGTAGCCGTGTCAATTTCATTTTCATATTTACCGGGATATTGGTCTCTTAAAGTAAACCAATCATATTTAGGGAGGGAAATGTATTGCACTGAATGCGCCCTTCTTCCCCGCTCCGGTACCTGGAAGTTAAATGGTCGAAAATAAACAGCATCATAAGTAGTATCATTTTGGCCATGAAATGCAAGACCTACAAAGCTTTGCTGCAACACATTCTTTCCTTTTACATCGAACTCTATAATACCGTTTGAAAATTCCTGCTGGCTGATCCATGCTACTCCCGGACCGTCCGCTTTATTGAGATGAATAACGGAATCTTTTATCAGCGAACGATTTACTAAACGGAGCTGTTGAGCAAAACAGGTACCGGTAAGCAATAAAAGACACGTTACAGCGATACTAAGATGACGATACATGATGATTAGGTTTACAGTTCTTTTTATAAAATCATGCCGTGAGAAGCCTTATTGATAATTAATCTATATTATAATTTATCTTTCATAATATGTCCGCCTGCGATACACTCGCTGTTCATCGCCGTACATCCGTTAAAAAAAAAAGCGGCATCCAATGATACCGCTCCGCTTTAAAAAAGGTTGGGGATTGTATTTTATTGCAATAATGCGCCGTTTAAAAGGCCTAACTGTGTTTCCGCCAGCTTGGCATTATAGCGCGCCTGGATTAAACGGTAGAATGAATCTTCTAGGCTCTGTTGTGCTATCTTCACCTCCAGGATAGTAGATACGCCTTGTTTAAAGCGTTCAAGCGCTACCATTGCATTTTCATGCGCCAGGTCATTGGTTTCTTCTTCCAGCACAACTTGCTTTTTATAGTATTCGTAGTCTTTGAATGCGTTGTTGAGTGACAGGTCTACCTGGGATTTTATATTATCCAGGGTGATGTTCTGGAAATCGAAATCAATCTTCGCATTTTGTACCTGTCTCTTTACATTAAACCCGTTGAAGATAGGTATGGCAGCGGTGAGCCCATAGTTGAAAACACCGTTACGGTTGAATTTCGGACTAAACGCATTGGAGGCTGCATTGGAAGTATTCCTGTTATAGTTGTAGCCTGAATTGAATGATATTACCGGGAAATAATCCGCGCGATGCTCTTTAATGGCGAGCGCCGATATATTCACATTTTGCTGTTGCACTTTTATCGCGGTATTATTATTAGCGATGTTTTGCTGCAACACGGAAAAGGACAAGCCACTATTCAGGGGAATAGAATCTATTACATCGTAACCGATAGCGCCGGCGGGAACAGCCATGAGTTGATTGAGCAACCCTTTACTTTCTTCTATCAGTGTTTGCTGGCGGAGATACAGTGCTTTTTGGGCATTCAGGTCCACCTTGGATTGCAGTAAGTCAGTTTTAGGAGCAAGACCAGTGCTGAATTTAGCATCAGATAATTTTACCCGTTCTTCTGAAATCGACATTTGTTCTGCCAATGCTTTCAGCTGTTGTTTCTGTTGTACAATGTTATAATAGCCATTAATAATGGTGGCAATGGAATTTTGTACCTGGTTTTTGATGGCCAGTTCTCCCAGGTCGCGGATGGATTGTAATTTATTGCGTGTAGCAAACATTTTCAAACCATCAAACAAGGTCCAGCTTAATGTTACGTTACCGCTGATATTATTGCCTCTGATGCCGCTGGTATCTCTCTTGGTACCATTTACGAATTCCTGTTTGGTGGCGGTACTATTCCAGGTGGTCCCGGCGGTGGCATTCAGGCGGGGCGCAAAGGCAAAGTTCGAGTAGGCGTAATCGTTAGCAGATAGTTCCGCAGTATTCCTGGCCAACCGGATATCAAAATTATTCTTGAGTGTCACATCAATGGCCTGCTCCAGCGTAAGTATCTGTTGCTGGGCCCTGAGGCCGGTGGCACTTATCAGGATCAGCAGTAAACATAAGTACTGCTTCTTTAGATTTATCATTATAAATAGCTTCATCTTGTTCATGCAATCAATAGCGTTTAGGCATGTGCTGAAGTGACTGGTACAACTGTCTCGTTTTCGTCTTCTTCCTCATCAGGGCGTTTATTGCCTCTGCGGGAGAAGAAAGTATACATCGCCGGGATAACATATAAGGTTAATACCAGTGAGAATACGATACCTCCCACAATCACAATCCCTAACGGGATACGGCTGGTGGCGGCAGCTCCCAGCGACATTGCAATGGGCAGCGCACCCAGTGCCATGGCCAGGCTCGTCATCAGGATGGGGCGTAATCGAAGCGAGGAGGCGTTGATAACGGCATCTGATTTTTTCATGCCGCTATCACGTTGGTGGTTGGCAAATTCTACAATGAGGATACCATTTTTCGTTACCAGGCCTATCAGCATGATTACGCCAATCTGTGAAAAGATATTCCAGGTTTGATTAAACAGCCATAGCGATAGCAGCGCCCCCGCAAATGCCAGTGGCACCGTGAGCATAATGATTAACGGATCTATCCAGCTTTCAAACTGGGCGGCAAGTACCAGGTAAATAAGCACCAGGGCCAAACCTAACGCAAACATGGTATTGGAGCCGCTTTCTGCATAATCGCGGGACGAGCCGGAAAGCGCGGTGTTGAACGAGTCGTTCAATATATTCTCCCGCTGTAGTTTATCATAAATCCGGTACATCTCTTTCAGGCCATCACCAATGGTTTTGCCGGGGGCAAGGCCAGCAGAAATGGTGGCCGATTTATAACGGTTAAAGTGATAAATAATAGGTGGACTGGTTTCTTCTTCAATACTCACCACATTGTCGAGCTGTATGGCTTCGCCCCGGGAATTACGCACATACAGGTTTTGCAGGTCCATTGGATCATCGCGATCTGCCCGGAATACCTGTCCCATTACCTGGTACTGTTTACCGTTCCTGATAAAATAACCGTAGCGGAGATTACTCAGCGCCAATTGCAGTGTTTGTGAAATATCCTGTACAGACACACCCAGCTGGGTGGCTTTATCGCGGTTGATATGAATGCGCAGTTCCGGTTTATTAAACTTCAGGTCTACGTCGGTGCCCTGGAACACCGGGCTGTTGCTTACTTCCTCCATAAACTTAGGAAGTACGGCTGTTAAGGTATCGAAGTTGATATGTTCGAGTACAAACGATACTGGCAGTCCGCTTCTGCGTCCTACCTGGATGGTTTGTTGCTCGATAGCAAACACTTTACCTTCCGGAAACCTGCTCATATTGCGGTTTACCAGGTTCACGATGTCTTTTTGCGAACGGTGGCGCTCTTGTGGTTCGGTGAGCACTACGTTGGCAAAGGCGGTATTTACCGCACCGGATCCGCTGAAGCCAGGGGAAGTAACGCTGAGAATGATTTTCTTTTCCGGGATAGAGTCGGCCATGAACTTGGTGAGCTTATCTACATAAGTGTCCATATAGTCATAGGCAGTACCTTCCGGCGTGGTGATGGAGAGGCGGAAAGTGCTGCGGTCTTCCAGCGGCGCCAGTTCTGATGGTAGTGTTTTAAACAGGAAATAGATCATCACCAGGCACGCGGCAATAATGAGTCCTGCCACCCAACGGATATGCATAAACGATTCCAGGGAACTTTTATAACCTTCTTCCATCCAGCGGAAGAACGGTTCTGTTTTGGTATAGAACCAGGAATGGGTATGCGTTTTACGACCCAGCTTTACGTTTAGTACGGGCGTTAGCGTAAGTGATACAAAGGCAGAGATAATTACCGCACCAGCCACCACGATGCCAAATTCACGGAATAATTGTCCCACAAATCCCTGGAGGAAGATAATCGGTAAGAATACAAAGGCCAGGGTGATAGACGTAGCAATTACCGCGAAGAAGATTTCTTCTGATCCTTCCCGTGCTGCGCGCATACGGGGCATGCCGGCTTCTATCTTTTTATAGATATTTTCCGTTACCACGATACCGTCATCCACCACCAGGCCGGTAGCGAGTACGATGGCCAGCAGGGTGAGGATGTTGATAGTAAACCCGCAGGCATACATGATGAAGAAGGCGCCGATAAGAGATACCGGGATATCTATCAATGGGCGGAGGGCCATGAGCCAGTCGCGGAAGAACAGGTATACGATGATAATTACCAGTACGAGGGCAATGATCAGGGTTTCTTCTACTTCATCGATCGATTTTTTGATGAAGCGGGTATTGTCCATGGCGATATTCACGGTGTAGTCGTCGGGAATATCTTTTTTCAGCTGGTTATACCGTTTATAGAATTCATCTGCGATGGCCACGTAGTTGGATCCGGGTTGAGGGATGAGTGCCAGTGCAATCATCGGGATACCGGATTCTTTCAGCATGGTTTCTTCGTTTTCCGGTCCCAGTACAGCCTGGCCAATGTCGCGGATACGTATTTCGCTGCCGTTAATATTTTTGATGATGAGGTTATTAAAGTCGTCTTCCGATACCAGTCGACCAAAGGTGCGCACGGTGAAGTCGGTGGCGTTACCGGCAATTTTACCGGAGGGCAGTTCCACGTTCTCGCGGGCCAGGGCAGCTTGTACGTCGCCAGGGGTGAGGCTATAGGACGACAATTTAGCCGGGTCCATCCAGATGCGCATGGCATAGCGTTTTTCTCCCCATATCTGGATGGCGCTCACGCCGGGAATGGTTTGGAGTTTTTCCAGGAGTACGTTGGTGCCATATTCCGTTACTTCCAATTGGTTGCGGGTATTGCTCTGCACTGTCATAGAGATGATAGCGTCGGAGTTGGCGTCTTGCTTGGATACTACCGGAGGGGCATCAATATCCGGGGGCAGGCTGCGGAGGGCCTGGGATACTTTGTCGCGCACATCGTTGGTAGCGCCTTCCAGGTCTTGTCCCAGTTCAAACTCCACGGTGATATTACTGCTTCCCTGGCTGCTGCTGGAAGATATATTTTTGATCCCTGCAATACCATTGATTTGTTTTTCCAGTGGTTCGGTGATCTGTGTTTCGATGATATCCGAGTTGGCGCCTGCATAGGAGGTGCGTACGTTAACGATAGGCGGGTCTATCGCCGGAAAGTCTCTCACGCCCAGGAAGGTAAAGCCCACCATTCCGAATATCACGATAATGATATTCATCACGATAGCAAATACCGGGCGTTTGAGTGATAAAGAAGGTAAACTCATGGCAAATATTTTCGGTGTTCTTTTTCCGTTGGCAGGTAATCGGGGGAGATAGGTTCCGCCGCGGGCCTGCTGCCGGATAAGAAAATGGTTACTGTATCTTATTATACTTCAGCGGCATACCTGGTTTCAGCTGGAGGATGCCGGTGGTGATAACGGTATCGCCGGCTTGCAGACCGTTGGTGATTTGTACGCTGCTTTCGGTACGGAGGCCTGTTTCCACGGTCACAAATTTGGCTTTGCCGCTATCTGCTACGATTACTTTTTTATCGCGGGTGCCTGGGATTACTGCCTGGGAGGGGATCATCATGGCATCCGGCATATTTTTGAGTATAATTTTTACTTTGGCGAAAGACCCCGGGAACAGTACTCCATTATTATTAGGAACGATGGCACGTAGTCTTACGGTGCGGGTGGTCAGGTCAATTTTCGGGTCTATAGCATAGATGCTGCCTTTATATTCATTATTGTCTCCTGCAACATAGAAATTTACCTGGTCGCCGTTTTTAATGGCGTTGCGGTATTTTTCGGCCACGGAGAAGTCCATTTTGAGTGGATCTATCTGTTGGAGGGTGGTGATAACGGTAGCAGAGGATACGATGGCGCCTTCGCTGACGTTGCGCAGACCCAGTTTGCCACTGAAGGGAGCGCGTAGCTCTGTTTTCTGCAGCTGGGTTTGGGTATAGTCCATGTCGGCCTGGTAGGCGCCTACCTGGTTGCGGGTTACGTCTACATCCTGTTGGCTGATACCATTTATTTTGAGCAGGTTTTCCTGGCGTTCCAGGGTGGTTTTAGCCAGTTGTTGCTGTAATTTCAGTTTCTGGAGTTGGGCTTTCAGGTCTTCATCATATAATTTAACCAGCATATCCCCTTTTTTCACGGGGGTACCTTCTTTAAAGTATAGGTGTATGATACGGCCGTTGATTTCCGGTTTCACTTCTACTTCTTCATTGCTTTGTAAGGTACCGCTTGCCTCAATGGCCTGGTCGAGTTTGGATATTTTCACCACCCAGGCGTCGGTGAGCAATGACCTGGCACCGGCGGCTCCTTTAGCGGAAGCTGCGGTTGGGTCGGCAGCAGCCTTGTTGCCCGCAATTTTCTTATAAACGAAGAAGATGACGATGCCAGCTGCAGCCAGTAAAAGGATGGAGCGAACGGTCTTTTTGGTGATGGCCATATCTTTTTATATGTGTTTTAGCAGCGTTTAGCTGTTGATCTATAGCTTAATATTAATGGCGAGCGGTGACTTTTAGCTACCGTATAGTATTCCACGGTGGGGAAGTCTCTCACAAGCCGGACAAATTTAAGCATTGAGGGGGCTGAATGCACCCGGCAACTGTTAATTAGCGTTAAGGGTTTAGATAAGTGGCTAAAAAGGCGGTTGAGTGGAGATATTTAAAGATTTACAGATTTTGGTGAAGGGGGATTGTCTTATTTGTCCTTAAAAAGGCGACTTTTGTGTGGAAATATGCAAATCTGTAAACATACCAGTATCAAAAATATATAAATTCTTTTATTAACAAAGCTATGAATATGTTTACTGTACTGAGTTTGGCGGGATTGCGCTGTTTGAATGACCTTTAAAATTCGGGCTATCTGTTGGCAATTCAATAAAAATTATATTTTTGCAGTCAAGTTTTAAACCAAAAACACTTAAAATTATGTCAGACATTGCATCAAGAGTTAAAAAGATCATCATTGACAAATTGGGCGTTGACGAAGCCGAGGTAACTCCTGAAGCCTCCTTCACCAACGACTTAGGCGCTGACTCTTTGGATACGGTAGAACTGATTATGGAATTCGAAAAAGAATTCAACATCTCCATTCCTGACGAACAAGCTGAAACTATTACTACTGTTGGCCAGGCAGTTGCTTACCTGGAAGAACATGTAAAATAATCCTACTAATCAGAATTGTTTTAATGCAACCAAGACGAGTTGTCGTTACAGGTTTAGGCGCTCTTACACCGCTCGGCAATTCCGTGGCTGATTTTTGGCACGGATTGACGAACGGTGTATCCGGCGCAGATTTTATCAAGCAATTTGACGCTTCCAAGTTCAAAACCCGTTTTGCTTGCGAACTGAAGAATTTTGATCCTGCTAACTATCTGGATAAGAAGGAGGCCCGTAAGATGGACCCCTTTACACAAACGGCCGTTATTGCCGCAGATCAGGCGATACTGGACGCCAATATCAACAAAGACAAGATCAATGCTGATCGGGTGGGTGTGATATGGGGGACCGGTGTAGGTGGTATGATCAACTTTAGCCATGAGCTGCGGGAATTCCATACAGGGGACGGTACACCCCGTTTTAGTCCATTCTTGATTCCGAGGCTTATACTGGATATCGCGGCGGGGTATATTTCTATCCGCCATGGTTTCAGAGGGCCTAATTTTTCTGTTGTATCTGCCTGTGCATCTGCTACTAATGCTATTATAGAAGCAATGTACAGCATCCGTTACGGTAAAACTGATATGGTTATTACCGGAGGATCAGAAAATGTAATCAACGAGCCTTGCGTAGGTGGCTTTAATGCCATGAAGGCTTTATCTGAAAGAAACGACGATCCTAAAACTGCTTCCCGTCCCTTTGATCTCGACCGCGATGGTTTTGTTATGGGAGAAGGAGCAGGAGCCCTGGTACTGGAGTCATTAGAACATGCCCAGGAAAGAGGCGCCAGGATATATGCAGAACTGGCAGGCGGCGGCGCTACTGCAGACGCATACCATATCACTGCTCCACATCCGGAAGGATTAGGCGCTTTGAATGTAATGCGCAATGCATTGGCAGATGCCGGGATGCAGCCAGGCGAAATCGATTATATCAACGTTCACGGTACTTCCACCCCATTGGGAGATATTGCCGAAGTAAAAGCCATCCAGCGGGTTTTTGAAGAGCATGCCTATAAAATGAATATCAGCTCCACAAAATCCATGACAGGTCACTTACTCGGAGCCGCCGGCGCCGTTGAATCTATAGCCGTAATTATGTCTATCATCGATAGCATAGTTCCTCCTACGATCAACCACTTTACTGACGACCCGCAGTTAGATCCGAAACTGAATTTTACTTTTAATATCGCACAGAGGAGAGAAGTAAACGCCGCATTATCCAATACCTTTGGTTTTGGTGGACATAATGCCTCCGTTATTTTCAAAAAATTTGTTCCTTGATCTTGATTGTGTGAATTTACTGCCAGGTTTTTTATATCGACTTGTTTCCAAAAAACGGCACTTATATAAAGAGCTGCACAACCTGCTGGGATTTCCCCCCGGTAATTTTGCCCTCTATGAAGTGGCCCTGAGCCATCGTTCCAGTAAAGAAAAATTCCTGGAAAGCAACGAAAGGCTGGAATACCTCGGTGACGCCATTCTCGGCGCTATCGTAGGAGACTACCTCTTTAAAAAATATCCCTACAAAACAGAAGGGTACTTAACAGAGATGCGCTCCAAGATCGTTAACCGGCAACAGTTAAATGACATCGCCATCAAGATGGGATTGCGCAAGCTCACCATCTACGACAAATACAACAGCTTTCTCAAAATCAGCCAGATATTTGGAAATACCCTGGAAGCCCTGGTAGGAGCTGTTTACCTGGATCGTGGGTATAACAAAACCCAACAGTTCGTACACAAACGGATTATCCTGCCCTACATCGATATGGAACTGCTGGAAACCGTGGAAATGAACCATAAAAACAAACTATACGGCTGGGCCAACAAAAATGGGAAAAGCCTCGAGTTTGAATTACTCGAGGAACAAATGGATAATGGCCGCCGCATTTTTACTGTTGGCGCCGTGGTAGATGGAGAACTGATCTGCAGCGGAAAAGCCTTCAATAAAAAAGATGCCAGCCAGATTGCTGCCCAGCAAGCCATTATACAACTGGGACTTGGCGATTAATTCCTCTCCCCTTCTTATGCTACTAACGACTTACGGGATGCCTTAATATCGTTTTCAGTTTTTCCGGCGCTGTTTTCCGGAAATCGGAAAGATAAATTTCATGGTGCCGCCCATTCATCTTCAATCCATGCTGGTGCATAAAATCATCCATCTTTTTCAAAGAGGCTGGTTCCTCGCTGTAAGCCCCCGTGTGTAGCAATTGTACACAAAGTCCTTCAGCTATTTCTTTATAATCAACTTTGCGGATTTCGGAAGATTTCTTCTTTTTCTCAGCTCCTAACAACGCTTCGGAGAACTGCTGGCGGGTAATTTCATCAGGAATCCGGATAGCCAGTTCATAATGCCATTGATCCCTCGGTACTTTTAAGGGATCTGTGGTTACATCGTCTACCCACCAGAAGCCTTCCAGCTTGCTGACGGTGAAGTCGTGCCCTTTTTGTTTGCTGTTGAACTTTATACCGTATGCCACCGAATATAATGCGGCGGTAGCATCGGCAAACCCGGCGCCGTTGGGGTCGCCCTGGCCAGTGATGGTTAGAAAAAGCCCTTTTTCCATGGTGGCCAGGGCCGGTTCACTGGTAGCAGTGTAGTACTGTTTAAAAGTTTTGGTTAAATCCTGTTTCATTGTCATGAGATATTGGTCAAGTATAAATGATGTGATGAGCAGCCATCCCAGCCAGGTATATCGTTTCATGGGAGTAAAAATTAGGGGGCCATATATCCCCGGAAAGTGGCTGTAGTCTGCTTCCCGGGGTATGGCTGTTGCTATACTATCCCGATTTGTACGTTGGTAATGTTTTGTGCGGGTTGTTCGAAATTGTAGCGGAGGTACTGTTCGCGGGTATACCCGGTCATTGGTGTTCCCAGCATTTGTAAGCCGTTGATCAGCTCTCCGTAAGTGTTGCCCAGTTGTTCCCAGGCGCCATGATGCTGCAGGCTTACGCAGCGGAATGGCGGAATAGTTTCGCATACCCAGGGAGCCGGTACTGGTTGAACACCCGTAACGGGCAGGCCAATATCGAGGGTGAATACTGTATCCGGCTGTCCATCGAAATTGTGGTAGTGCCATTGCGCGCCGCCACATACTTCCAGTCCCGACGTAATCGCTGCTTCATATACCGTTTTGATGGCGGTACGCACCAGCTGCATCATGCCGGCTAAGTTGGTCTGGTAGCGACGATAGAAGAAATGGAAGGACGAAGCGGTTTCCATCTCCAGGGTATTATTACCGGCGTCAAAGAAGCCGAACCAAAATTTTAGTTGTTCCTTTTCCAGTAAATCAAAGTGGTTGAAAATAGCCTTTGCAAAAGCCACCATGGCGGTACCCGGGGCGGTAATGATTTGTCCGCCATCTACAGCCGCGCTTTGCTGATAGCTGGCTTGCCCTTTATAAGCCGGCGCCAGCATCTTCAATACTTCCGGGTGATTGCTGGTATGGGGGATGTTGTCGAGAAAGCCATGTTGGGCCAATAGCGCTGTGGCGCCGCAGATGGCGGCCACTGTTTTTTGTTGTGCCAGTAGTTGTTGTACCAGTGGCAACACTTCCGTATTGGCGCCTTGTTCCATGGGCGCGCCACCCGGCAGGATAAGCAGGTCAATATCAGCTGCTATGGCTTGTTCCAGGCTGCATTGTGGCTGCACCGGCAGTTTGCCTCCCGAGGTAACCACCTCGCCGGTCAATGAAAAGGTTACCAGGTTAATATCTGTAAAGCAGCCAATGCCATACATGGTAAGGGCAGGTTCCCAATCGGAATAGCCATCGAAAAGAAATACATAACAATTGGTCAGCTTCTTCATATAGTATTGTGTTTAATGACAATACAAAGCAAAGAAGGGCTGGTGACAACCTTATGTCAGTAGTTATACCGGGTTTAAAAATAATGTTGATGGAGTTCTGCTACAAGGGTTGCCGTAGCGGTTTTCAACTCCAGCGGTTCCAATACAGTTACCTGGTTGCCAAACATGACCAGCCAGCGGGAGAAGTAGCCCAGGGAGCCGGTGAGGAAGGTTAATTCAGTGAAATCGCCTTTTACCGTTTCTTCCATCAGTCCAAAATAGTATTTCTGATCACGGATATGCCGCATGACGTCATTGTTGAAGCGAAGTTTTACCAGGTGGGCTTCCTGCTTATGATTACTATGTTGCTGCTCCAGGTAGCCCTGTAACGAGGGGTGTTTCCCTTTTTCATAGTGGCTATTGAGCAGGCTGAGTTTACGGATGCGGTCTAACCGGAAGTCGCGGTATCCCTGCCGGAGCCGGCAAAAGGCGATCAGGTGCCATTTATGGCTCATATGAAAAATGCCGATGGGTTCTACCTCCCGGCGGGTGGCCACCTCGTCCTGGATGGAAAAGTATTCCATATTAATCACCTGGTTCAGACCGAGCGCCTGCTGGATATCGGACAAAAAGCGGTTGGGGAACTCGTCCCCGTCTACATTGACCAAAGAACCAGGCTGGTAGCGGAGTACGGCTATATTTTCGTCCAGCGACTCCAGGTAGTCTTTTTCCGATCCCCGGAGTACGGAACGTATCTTTTCCATGGCCAGGCTAAACTGCTTTTTGTTGCTGTGGTCGCTAAATTGTTCCATCAGCTTCTCCCCGGTCAGCAGGGCGGCGGCTTCTTCTTTGGAGAACATCACGGGGGGCAGATGGTACCCGTCCACAATATAGTAGCCGGTACCGGCTTCCGCGCCAATGGGCACACCGGCCTCCTGAAGGGCCTTTACATCTCTGTATACTGTTCTCAGGCTGATATTGAAACGGTCAGCTATTTCCGCTGCTTTTACTATTTTTTTCCCTTGTAATTGGATCAGAATGGCAGTTAGACGGTCGATGCGGTTCATGGAAGCGGTAAGTTGTGGCTACGAATTTCGGTCGCCCAAAATTATTTTTAGAAAATTTTTTAAACCGGTTAAACTTTATTGAAAGTTAACGGTCTTAAATATACAACACCTCCCGATGAAGGCGTGAAAGCGAGAAAATGACACAGGCGAGTTTCGGGAGATATCAATTCAATGCTACAGTACAGAATATAGGTTAAATGGTAAGTCCCTGCAATTTCTTGCGGGGACCTGTTTTTTTAGGACCATTGTGCACGCAGAGAAGCGAAGTTGCAAAGATTTTTAATAATTGCAGCGTTCGCTTAGTAGCTCATCTCATTTAACTTAACCTTACCCCTGAAAGTCCAGAACAGGAAAGTAGTATATCCAACCACCATGGGGGTGCCTATTGCGGCGATCAACAGCATAATTTTCAACGATTTTACAGAAGAAGCAGCGGCATAGATGCTGATGCTATAAGCCGGATCGGTGGTAGATATCACGATGTTAGGGTATAATCCAACGGCAAACAGGATCAGCAGACAAGCGGTAATGATACAGGAATACGCAAAAGCGGTATAATATTTACGGGCATCTACATTTCTCTTAATATTCAACACTATCAGCACCGCCAGCATAGGCAGCAGAAATAAGCTGGGATGTGATTTAAACTGATGCGTCATATGAGGCACATAAATCAGGGTAGCCATCGACGTTAGAATGAAACAGAGTATAAAGAATTTACTACAGTTGTTAACAATGATTGTGAGCCGGGTATAAAGCCTGTTTTCCGTTTTCATCACCAGGTAAATAGACCCGTGAAGCATGAACAACGACAAGGTGGTGAATGCAATCAGTATCGCATAAGGGTTGAAGAAAGTAAGCAGGTTGCCGGTAAACTCATGGTCTTTATTCATGGGCAGGCCATGTATCAGGTTGCCCAGCACCAATCCCAGCAAGAGCGTAATCCCCGTACTGGACACCGTATAGCTGATATCCCACATTTTGCGCCACCATAGCCAGGGTTCTTTACTTCTGA
This sequence comes from Chitinophaga eiseniae, assembly GCF_012641265.1. Lineage (GTDB taxonomy): Bacteria > Bacteroidota > Bacteroidia > Chitinophagales > Chitinophagaceae > Chitinophaga > Chitinophaga eiseniae_A. The sequence goes on from NZ_JABAHZ010000002.1 coordinate 1,066,564, forward strand.
ATTCGATGGAAATAGCACGGAAAATAAGTGCTACCAGGAACAGCATAAAGGGTATATAAAAGGTAGATAATAATACGCCATATACCAGCGGGAAGCCCGCAAACAGCGCCCCTCCTGCTATCACCAGCCATACCTCGTTACCATCCCATACCGGGCCTATCGCGTTCAACACCAGGCGGCGACTTTCTTCTTTCTTAAAAAATAAGTGTAAAGCGCCTGCTCCGAGGTCAAAACCATCTAAAACGCCGTACCCGGTAATCAATCCTCCAATCACTAAAAACCACCAGGTAGGTAAATCCAATCCGAGTATTGTTTCCATACAATTATAATTTAGTAGGGTGGTAAGTAATATTATCGTGGTAATAGCCATCGTATTCTATTTCCGCATTTTCGGAGATATCGGGCCCATGCTGTATTTTCCTGGTCAGCAAATAGATGAAAAGGGTAAACAACAGCACATATACCAACGTAAATAAGATCAGGGAAAACATGACCTGGTCGGCTGTTACCTTGCGGGATAAAGCATCCGAGGTACGGAGCAGTTTGTATACTACCCAGGGTTGACGGCCTACTTCCGCCGCATACCATCCTACCTGGTTGGCTATTTGCGGTAACAATACGGCCCAGGCAAAAATGACCATCAGCCAGCGTTGCTGGAAGAGTTTCTTTTTCCATAGCAGGAAAACAGCCAGCAGTGTAAGTCCTATAAGCGTGATACCGATGGTGATCATCATATGGTACATCTGGAAAACAAAATTCACGGCGCCGGGCCTGTCTTCTTTGGGCGTAGCGCGCAAACCTTCCACCGGTGCGGAAAAGCTGCCATGCGTGAGGAAAGAAAGTCCGCCGGGAATTTTGATACCGGTAGTTTGCTCATTTTTATTATCTACCCATCCCACAATATACATAGGCGCTACCGCGGAACTATCGTAATGCCCTTCCATGGCCGCCAGCTTAGCACGTTGGTATTTGCTGACATAATGCGCAGAACGATGACCCGTGAAAAGCTGCAGCAGCGCGGCAATCACCGCTACGCTCAAACCCACTTTAAACATGGCCTGCGCGTGGGTAACAGCACGCTGTTTTAATATATACCAGGCGCCCACACTCATCACGAGAAAGGACCCTGCGAGGAAAGCGCCTATAATTACATGCGAAAAACGGTCTACAGAAGAAGGATTTAACACCATGACCCAGAAGTCGGTCACCACCGCACGGGCGCCCAGGTCGTGGCCTTCGATGCGAAAGCCAGCCGGTGTTTGTTGCCAGGAGTTGGCAATCACAATCCACAGTGCTGAAAAGATAGAACCCAGCGCCACCATACAGGTCGAAAAATAATGGACGCCTTTATGTACCCGGTTCCATCCGAAAAGTAATACCCCCAGGAAGGCCGATTCCATCGCAAAGGCGAAGATCCCTTCCGCCGCCAGGGCGCTACCAAAAATATCGCCCACATAATGGGAGTAAGTAGCCCAGTTAGTACCAAACTCAAACTCCATCACAATACCGGTAGCCACGCCAATACCAAAAATCAATGCAAATATCTTGATCCAGAAGCGGGTAATATCTTTATATACCGCTAAACCTGTTTTGAGATAAAGTCCTTCCATGATCACCAAACATAGCCCCAGCCCTATGCTCAGCGGAGGATAGATGTAGTGAAAGGCAATGGTAAAAGCAAACTGTATCCTGGATAGTATTTCTACGGATGGCATAATCTTGAATTATTGATGCAAAGGTAGCAGGTGAAGATATCCATGAAACTGATGTTTGTCATGTATTGATAAAAATATAATGTTATGATCACCTTAACAAGGAAATAACCTGTTTATCGCCCCGTTTTTACTATCTTGAAACAATAATTTTAGTGTAATGGTTTACTTGATATAACGTCCTGCCGTAGTGCAGGACGTTTATATGTATGGATCAGGCATTCATGTCAATGACTACCTTCCCGAAATAATTACCGCTGCCCATATGCCGGAATGCTTCCTGGACTTCACTTACAGGGAATATACGATCTATTACCGGGTGAATATTGTTTAAAGCTACGGCGGCTGCAAGCGCTTCGAAACTTTGTACGCTACCCACAGAGTAACCCTGTAACCGGATATAGTTACCTACTATGGTAAACAAATCCAGCGGGAGTTGCGCGCCGGCAATAAATCCTACCAGGCCTACAAAGCCGTTGTAGCCTGCTGATTTCACAGAATTGACGATGGTGGCGGCGCCGGCAATATCGAGTGTAGCGTGTACCCCCTCGCCGTTAGTAAGCCGGCTTACTTCTTCATGCCAGTTGGGATGTTGTTTATAGTCGATAACTTCATGGGCGCCTAATTGTTTCAATTTTTCCAGTTTAGCGGGATTACTGCTGGTGGCTATTACGCGGGCACCCGCTGCCAGTGCTATTTGCAAGGCAAAAAGGGAAACGCCGCCAGTGCCCTGTGTGAGCACAGTTTGACCCGGCTGAATGTTAGCATAACTCATCAGTCCTGTCCAGGCAGTAACACCTGCTACCGGCAACGTAGCTGCTTCTGCACTGGTTAAATTAGCAGGTGTGCGTACCAGCGCATATTCAGGGATAACGGCATACTCCGCGAGTAATCCTGGTGTACTAACACCTGTTCTGATATGATTGGTAGCCGGTGTAGCCAAACCACGCTGCCACAGCTGGTTATATTGTATCATGACCCGGTCGCCTGGTTGCCATTTGCTCACCTTATCGCCAACGGCAGCAACGATGCCGGCGCCATCGGAAGTAGGAATGCGGGGCAGCGGCAGCTCTTTACTATAAGTACCGGTCGCCAGCGCCACATCGAGATAGTTGAGCGCCACGGCTTCTATTTTTACCAATACTTCGTTGGCAGCAGGTGTAGGTGTGGGAAGATCAGTAAGTTGTAAACTTTCGAGTCCGAATGCTATTTGTTGGATCGCTTTCATGAGAATAATTTTTCTTCCACAAAATTGAGGGTTAACTTTACTTTAGACAAGTATGCACCATTTGGGAATGTAGATACTAAATGTATACTAATGCTGATAATCAATGCAAAAAAAATGAAGAAAGTTCAAAAAAATAATGAGGCGGATACGGTTTGTGCAGTTGATTATGCTTTCCAGCGTATTGGAGGCAAGCATAAAGGAAGAGTCATTTATCACCTGCGGGGAGGTGTAAAGAGATATGGTGAATTACGCCGTTCGTTGACCGGTATTACGCCTAAAATGCTCACACAGGTATTGCGGGAACTGGAGCAGGATGAACTCATTACAAGGCACGTGTACCTGGAAGTGCCACCCCGCGTGGAATATCAGCTTACTGATACGGGCAGGGAACTGTTACCGTTTATTATCCTGCTGAGCGAATGGGGCCGGAAACAAATGGGGATGCCATCGCTGTATGCATGCCAGCCGGAGCTGAGTTCCCTGGTTATCGAAACCAGGGAATAAATAGGATATTCCGTTAAATGAAGCAGGGAGATGATAGCCAATATAACAGCTATCATCTCCCTGCTTTATTTATAACAGTAACAATATCTACGACATCACTGCCATGGATTCGAACTCTTTCTTGCGATCGCGGTATTCTTCCATGGTGAAGTTATACACCACGGAATCCCGTTTGTTTTTGTTGGATACAAAGTGACAGGCGTGAATATATGGTTCTGCAATATTCAGTTTATCCAATGGCGTAACCACCAGGAGTTGCAGGTTTAACTGCCCGCAGTATTCCATGAGATAGTGACTCTTTTCCGGATCGAGTTTACTGAAGGCCTCATCCACTGTGATAAAGCGCAGGCTCCGGTGCTGCCTGTTGGCTTCGTTGATACCAAATTGGTAGGCAATAGCGGCGCCGAGGATGGTGTAGGTAAACTGTGCTTTTTCACCACCGGAAAGACTGGCGGTATCTTCGTAATATTTAAAGGCTTTATTATCGGCTATATAAAACTCTTTCGCTCCAAAGTCGAGCCAGTTACGCACATCGGTTACTTTACGGCGCCAGGCTTCATTCTGTTGTAAGTCGTTGATCAGCACTTTAATATTTTCAAACAATTGATCGCCGTATGCCTCATCTTTTTCCATGTGATATTTATAGGAATCGGGTACGGCATTGCTGAGTTTTTCCTTGAAGTTCCTGATCTCTACATCGCGCACATGGCGGCATTCCAGCTGGAGGTAGGTATCCGGGTTTTTGTTGAAGGTAATATTGCGCAGTGGCTCATTCAGGTCTTCCATTACTTCCCGGATTAAATCCTCCTGTCCGTATATCCATGCCCGGTAGTTGGTGATGGCATTGAGCATACTGGTGTCCATGTATTTACGGAAGCGCTCTTTATGTTCAATGAGGCGTTGGAATTTGATGTTTTCATACAGGGAGGTAAATTCTTCCAGGTATTTAACATGTGGTTGCAGGTCGCTTACATCGCCGAGCCATTCGGGATAGGTATCGTGGATGGCTTTAGGCGGCATGACGAAGGCCGACAGCTGACGGGTAATTTCCGCTTCTTTTTCTGCACTCTGGCGCATGGCGTCGTGCAGGGTTGCGTTCATGTTATCGTCGGCTCGTTTGCGGTAGGCGGCCAGCTCCTGGGTTGTTTCGGCAGGTTCCGTGAGCGACAGGTCTGTCAGGTATTCCAGCACATATTGCAGGGAAATATCGTCCAGTTTATTCACCTTCAGTTGATTGAAGTGACGGAGTTTTTCTGCGGCTTTATCATCGAGGCGACCTTTTTCCTGCAGGGTTCTTTCCTTTTCCTTCTCCTTGTTTTGCAGCTGGGCGGTGATATCGTCGAGTTGATCGCAGATCACCTGGTATTTATCGCTGGTTTTGAGCAATTGTGCTTTTTCGCGGGCAAAAGATTCGATCACGCCGGCGTGCGATTGCCAGCTGATTTCGGCGTAGTTGCGCAGCGACAGGAACGCATTCAGCAGGGTATTGATGGTGGTGATGGCCTTGCGGTTGTTTTCCAGCTGTGCAATGCTATGCTGCAGGGTATCGATATTGCCGTTACATTCGTCCTGTTCTTCTTTCAGCAGGCGTAGTTTATTTTTGTTATTCCATCCCAGCACGTAGTTGTTTTGCTGCGAGCGGTTGGGGCGGTCATCTTTTTCATGGCGTGTAGCCTGCCGCGTTAGTCCGTTGGAGGTAACCGCTTTGCGGGAGCGGTTAAACACGGCCATATCATCGGTACAGGTATAGTCAAACTGGTCGAGCAGCTGGTTTTGCAGCCATTCTTTGAACACGGTACCGGGTTTGATATCTATCTTCTGTAACAGGCTATCTTTTTCATTCGGCATCCTCAACATAGTATAACTCTCCTCTTCTATCTTATGATATACGAGGCGGGTTTGCAGGTTGTTGGAGTTGATGTACCGGTTGATATCCATGATATATTCTTCGGGTACGAGCAGGCGTAAGCCGAAGTTGTGTAATACTTTTTCTATGGCGTTTTCCCAATGGCTTTCGGCATCTTTTACTTTGATGAGTTCTCCGGCAAAAGGGAGGTCATCTTCGTGTATGTCGAGCATATCAGCGAGTTGCTGGCGGATGCGGATCAGCTCATATGGAATGTTGTTTTTCCGGTTGAGGAAGGAGTTGATTTCTTCTTCCAGCCGGGTAGCCTGGGCTCTTTCGGCGGTGAGACTGCTTTTATGATGAAACAATTCTTCCTGTAATGTTTCCAGCTGTTTGTCGTGTGCAACTTTCAGCTGTTCGGCGCCGGCAATGTTTTCATGAAATTGTTGCTCATCGGGGTTGGGAGCTAGTTCCAGCCTGTCGGCCAGCATATTGTATTCTTCCATCTTGTTACGCTTGGCTTCAAGGGCCCTTTGTTCGTAGTGGATGGATTTTTCAATAGAGCGAAGTTGTTCATCTACGCTGTTGTTGGCTTTCTGGGCGATGAGTTCATCTTTGCGCAGGTTGAGCGATTGCAGGGCTTCGTTGATACCGGTGAGGGTACTGGCGGTTACCTGTTGTTCTTTCTGCAACGCTTCCAGTTCTCTTTCGAGGATATCTTTTTCCTGCCTGTTAAACCAGGTGGGTAGTATGTCCTGGAGCATTTGCAGCTCCCGGTTCCGGTCTTGCAGTTCCTGCCAGGCGGTTTTATTGTCTATGATGGGCTCCAGCATTTTCAGCTGGGTTTCATCTTTTTGTATAGCGCGATGGCTGGAAAGCAGGCTGTCGTAGTTTTCCCGCAGTTTAAGGAATTCTGCTTCCGCATCGGTTTCTTCCAGCATCTGGCTGCGGATGAAGGTATTGAGGTCGCCGAGTACTTTAATACCTACGGTTTGGTTGAAGAGCGACAAGGCTTTTTCACTTCTCAGCCCGAAGATGTTACTGAACAGGGCGGCATATTCCTTGAAACTGTCGGTAATTTCCGTTTTAGGAAATTCTACCCGCAATTTCTTTTTCCAATCGCCTTTCATATCAAACTTACCATTGCCGAAATGGTCGTTGATATTGAGTTTATGGGGAGAAACGATGTATTGTCGTTTCAGTTCCCCGGAATACCAGCGTACCTGCGCCAGTGTGATCTGGTGCATTGTAGCAGCATTGTAGAAATAGGCCAGCAGTACGGAGTAAGGGTTATTTTCCTTGTGACGCAGCTGTTCTGTTTTGGATTGCAGGGAGTCTTCGGAAAATGTTTTACCATAGTATCCCCAGAAGTAAGATTCTTCTCCCCTGTCTTTTCGTTGCTCTGTACCGGACGACTGGTTATAGAACCGTTTGCCGGCGGGTACGAGAAGCGTTAGCAGGGCATCTATGAGCGTAGTTTTACCACTACCATTAGCGCCTGTGAGCAGGGAGGTATTGCCGTTGGTATTGAGCCGGTATATTTTATTATGAAACGTGCCCCAGTTATATATTTCGAGATATTGTAACCGGAACCCGCTTTCTTTAGAATCACTGTTGAACAGGGTTGACATGCAATTTTAATTTTGATTTTATTTCTTCCAGTTTCTCGTTGTTGACCAGTGCTTTGATCACCCTTTTCACCTCATACTGATGCAGTTCTTTGTTGGCTGCGTCTTCGCGGGTTGTTTTCAGGATGCCGACATTCAGCAGGCTGTTGATAGGCTTGTTGAGATCTTTCAGCAGTTTGGATTTGTTGTTGCGTTCTTTGAAGAATAGCGTAAGTCTTTCCTTAATTTCTTTCTGTGTCATGAACAGGCGGGTACCGTTGCCGCTTACATCGAATTCGTCGAGGGCTTCGCGGAGTACAATGCAGAGCAGGGTTGCTTCGTAGGTGAGCCTGGTTTTGCGCATGAGGCGTGGCAGCGGTTTATCGCTGCTGCTGTCGTCTGCTTCGGGTTGCAGGATACGGGCGAAGCCGTCTGCTTCGTTGATAATGAGTTGCAGGCCTACCTGGTTAAGGTATTTGCTGAGTTCTGTTTGCCAGCCCAGGAGGTCTTTCCAATAGCCTTTGTCTTCTTCATACACCGGTCCCTGCATGAGTTTGAGGAACACGTGTGCATAAGGAGAAATATTGTTATTCGCCATAGTTTTAGTTTTGAGAGTTTGTAAACAGTACCATTGGCATATTGATGGTACGGTTGCCCAGTGATACGGGATCAGGTGTTTCCAGTATAATGTGGCTGGATGACTGGCTGGCGATAGAGAAATAGGTGATGAGTTCTGTCAGTCCTTTTTCTGTGCCGTAAATTTCTACCAGTTCCTTCAAACTGATTTGTTTTTTGTTTTGCAGTTGGGTGTTGATACGATCTTCCAGCAGGGCGCGATCGATATTGAAGTGGTTGAAGAGTGCATCGAAATCGGTGTCTGAGAGGTCGGTACCGCCCACGCCTTCGGGGAATTCCACATCGGGATGTTCTTTTCTTTCTTCGGCCATTTCCCAGCGATCGATCATATCCAGTTCCGGATCGCTTTCTATGTCGACAAAGAATTCTTCACCGGGCGGATTTTCCAGCGCCTGGAAAGCCAGTTGACGGATATCGTTGATCAATTCAGTGGCTTTGCGGCGGTCGGTGAGATTTTTTTCACTGAGTACGCGACTGAGTTTATCACTGAGTTTTTTGTTGGCATCGATTACTTTTTTACCGGAGGCATGTAAAAACTGTTTTAGTTTTTTCAGGAACCGGTCGTTTTTGTATTCGATGTTACGTTCTTCCAGCAGGGAGTATAGTTTTTCTATCATCCCCCTCATTTCTTCCTGTTTGTTTTCATCCATAAGGAATTGCCAGAAGGAATAGAAACTTTTACCCTGGTCTTTTTGGCGCAGGGCTTCAAAGGAGTCGAGTGTATAGGCCAGCAGGGCGCCTTTGGCGATATCCTTTTCGCTTTGTTTGCGGTAAATTTCCTGGGTAATTTGTTCGAAGTTTTGTTCTACTTCTTTAAAATCGCTCAGGAGTTCGCGCGACATGCGGTTTACATCGTAGAAGCGTTCCTTGATCTGGGTGTCGTCAAATACCTGTACTTTGCCGGTGATGGTGATGGCTTTTATCTCCTGTTCAATTTCGTATTTCTTTTTTTCCAGTTCCTGGATCCTTTGCCGGGGATCTTTATTGCTCTGGTCAATCAGCTCTTTGAGTTTGGAGAAAATATCTTTAAAGCGGCTTTCGGTGCCTACAAATTCGCGTTTCTGCAATGTGGATACCCAGTGCATCACCTTTTCCATGTCGCTGCTCAGCTCATGAATATCAATTCCTTCGTCGTCGGGGTATTTGCGGAGAAAACCTTTATTGCTCCACTGATCGATATATTTCCTGGCTTTCACATCATCGTTATCCAGCAGGCTGCCCGCATCAATTTCATCATCGGTGGCCCGGTAACCGGTTACGCCCAGGTAGTCTGATAAACGGGTTACCAGTTCCACGTTGGAAATGGTGGTATGGTTTTTTTCCTTGAAAGTGTAGTGAAAAAATGACAGCATCATTGGTGCGCTACGTGCCCGGAGTATTTTGAGTGTTACAGACTGGGCATATAGATTACATAATTGGTCATACGTCATAGCTGTAAAAATACGGAATTACGTGTTAAGAACGGCTATTTTAGAAGGCTTACATTATATAAAGCCCGTCGAGCCGGGGCTGTACCGGGGTAGGTACCGGTTCATCGCCCAGCATTTGAATCACATTGATTTCTATGGTCCGGGCTATATTATCCAGGGGAATGGCCAGGGGCTGGAAATCGAAGGGATCCATCAGGGTAATACCGTTGAGGTGAGTTACATGAAATACGAAGCCAAACATCCAGCCGAAGGGGATGGACCAGAGGCCGATTGATTCGGTCATCATCAGGGTGTTCATGATCACATAGAACCAGATAAATACTTTTGTGAAATACACGTAGCTGGGTGGGAATATGGTATTCCTGATCCGTTCCGACTGGCCCATGGAATCGCAGTGTCTTACCAGCAGCTGGTTAAGTTCTATGAAATGAAACCCATCTATTACGCCGGTATCCCGGAGCCGTTGCAGGTCGCGGGTTTGCAGGTTCAGGATAGCATTGGGGATATTGCTTTGTTTTTGTACGGCAGTTATTTCGTCCTGGGTGAGATAGCGGGTGTAGTATTCATCGGGGCGTTTGCGGAGCACCATTTTAAGGGCGTTGATAAAGGCCAGGTGCCTGTATATCATGTGGCGTACCAGGGCTTTGTTTTCCATGTCGGCTCCGGCATAAAAGAGCAGGCTACGGGCCCAGGAGCGGGAGTCATTGACCAGGGCGCCCCATATTTTCCGGGCTTCCCACCAGCGGTCGTAGGCCTGGTTGTTGTTAAAGCCGATAAAGAAAGCGATAGCGGTACCCAGTACTGTGGAAACGGTAACCGGAATCGACACATGTGCCGAAAGCCAGTATTTATCGATGCAGTACACCAACGCACAACAGGCCAGCAGCATAAGGTCTACTTTCCAGGTGTAAGAAAATATCTGGCTGAATGATAGCCTGGTTTTCAGCAGCATATAACAGGTTTATTTTTCCGGTAATCTGTTTTGGGATGCATATCTCTTTGCATGACTTCAATATACATAATATCGTTCCAATTTAATGCGCCCTTTTTAATTTTTTTAATAACATTTCACTGGAAACCAATCAATTAAATTTTATTTCCCTAATAGTCTATAGATTTAGTGGAGTAATTAAAATATTCTTTCTATATTTGTAATACAATAGCAAGCAGTATTCACCAAACCTATAACAGCGGCCATTTTATCAGCCATTAAAAAAATATTGATTATGTCATCACTTTACAGATACGCCGATTACTTAACCGCCCCGGTACCAGAAAATTTTCCCAGCCCCATTAAAAACCGGGAGCGTATTAACCCGATACAGGAAGGCGCTTTTTTTCCTGAGTTCTTAGCAGAAGAGTCACGCATTATTAACCGCGGCGCTTTACTGAGCGATGTAAAGGAGGTGGTGTCTTTGCACCAGCTGACTGCGCAACCCTTAGTGGTGGTATTTTATTCCTGGCATTGGAATGATTATGCCGACCGTTTGCTGGCGCAGTTACAGGAAAGCCATGCGACCATTGCAGCTGCTGGCGCTCGTTTATTGCTGGTATCCAGCGAGGATAAGAAACATTTTACTACCGATAACCCGGGCAATTTTTCTTTCGATATTATACATGACGCACAGCACCGCATTGCCCGCAAGGCAGGCATTTACAGGGAGTCGGACCCCATCTGGGGACGGGTATCAGGTGTAAACGCAGATGTGCCGGTGCCTGCAGTATACCTGGTTACACCTTCACTGGAAATTAATTATGCGTTTATTGATCTGTACTTACAGGAAAAATTTTCGCCGGAAAGCCTGGTAGCAGCCATTGGCAACCAACTGGCCATCAGTGCCTGATAGCTACGCGGGTTGCATATCACGTTTGCGCAGGCACATTAAAGTATAGCGATATATACTCCACTGTAAACTGTTGCAGTTTAATGGCGATAAATTTTCTATTTTTTCCTGGAGAGAGGGGATAATTTTTTTGAATAACTGTTGATGAGTTTCTTCCGCCGCAGACAGAACCTGGTCTGCCTGTGCGTAATTTGTTGCCGTACTAAGAGCTGCTATAATCTGTAAAGCATGTTCATCTGTCGTCATAGTAATAATTTTTTTATTGCTTAATCCTATCTTCTGATCCACATTTTTAGCATTAAATCTGCCGAAGTATCCACCAACTGATAGCAGGGAGGTACCTCATCTTCAAGGCTATGAAAGGTAACAAGCCTTGTTCCGCTGGCACAGTTGTTTAATTTTTTAAACAGGCTGCGGCTGTAATAATTATATAAACTGGTCGATAATTCCACTTTATCATCAATCTGATCCTGGTCTACCAGGTTTTCGAAGAAAGAATTGTAAAAGTAGAAGCCATCGTATGCAGAAATATCTGTTTGCGTAAAATTGCCCTGAATGAAATGTGCATTCCTGGTTTGCGTAACTTCCCTGGCCTCCATCGCATATTGATAGAGTTCTTCCCGCTGTTCGATACCATAAAAAGAAGATTCAGGATAAAAGCGTGCGCCTACCAGGCAAAATTTGCCAACACCGCTGCCGATGTCGAGGATTTTTTTTCCCGGCTGATGTGCCAGGAAACGTGCTGCTGATTTTGCGATGCTAAGTGGCGTCCAATGCCGCCTGGAAAGCTGTTGTATCTTTTCCGGATATAACCAGTCAAAAGCGGCATCATTTACGTAGCAATTCGGCTTTAAAAAAGTAGAAGTTTGCATGAAGGCGCAAAGGTACGATTTTTACAGCAAGCTTGAAAGCCTATCCCATCGAAAAAGATGATATAAGCATTTTATATATTATTCATCTGACGCTTCCAGTAAGAAGATGGTCTCTACCGTAATATCGAATATCCGGGCTATTTTTAATGCCAGTACCGTAGAAGGCACATACTTCCCGGATTCAATCGTATTAATGGTTTGACGCGATACACCCACTTTTTTTGCCAGGTCTTCCTGGGTCATGTCATGAATGGCCCGCTGCACTTTTATGGTGTTTTTCATGAAGGTAAAGTTCGGCGGTTTTTAATAATGACAAAATGGAAACGCAAAATGAAGAAAATCAGGGGGGTGAACATGTTATACACCATCACCGAAAAGTAGTCCCAGTTGTAAAAGGTCCAGGTACCAATCAATAATAACCCATAATTGATGTAGATGGCCCACTGTAGCGACTCTCGGCGAACCGCTGCAATGTATTCATCTTCATTTTTTTCCTTGGAAAAAGCAATCATTAACAGACTTATAATCAGTCCCGAAACGATGATTTCATCCGCAAAATTTCCCTGGTTTCCTGTCGCAATGTTGTAATCTACCCAGCTATAGTTGAAATCCATGATGGTACCTAACAGCCATGTGCCAAAGGTTAACAGGAAGAGTATACCTCCGATTTTTTTGTAGAGATGGGGTAGTAAATAACGTGATTTCATGATAAAGGTCTTTTTATAAAGATAGATACTTTTTACAAAAAGACAAAAATACTTTACATAAAGTAAAATGAATAAGACTAATTATCATGATTCATTATATGAAAGTTCGCGTACCGGAAGCCGTATAAGCTGATCTGAATGCTTTGGGCGTGCAGTCTTTTTTCTTTTTGAAGATGCGGTTGAAATTGGAAATATTATTAAAACCGCATTTACAGGCGATTTCATTGACGGTATGTGTTGTTTCAATGAGCAGCCGGGAGGCATGTCCCAACCTGATTTCTATCAGTGTGTCTACAAATGTTTTCCCAATCTTGGCCTTAAAAAAGCGGCTGAAAGCCACTTCCGTCATCGCTACCAGTTTAGCCGCTTCTCCCAGGGAAATATTTTTATCAAAATTAGCATTCAGGTAAGTCATAATTTTTTCCACACGCCTGCTGTTGTAAGAAAAAGTTTCCGTGTTACCAAACGTAGTATCAGAGAGCATGCGCATATTCCGGCTGGTAGATAAATCATGCAGGATAGACATCAGCTCCAGTACAGAATCAAACCCTTGCTGCTGCGGCAGCTGGATCAGGCGGGGCATGATCTGTTGCGTAGTTTCCGTAGAAAAAAGAATACCGCGCAGGGAACGCTCAAACATATTTTTGATAAAATTCATCTGGTTGCGTTGCAGAAATTTTTCATCAAACAGATCGCGGTGAAACTGGATGGTAATTTCTTTGATAATACCACCGGCATGTTTGTGCGTAAACCATCCGTGTTGCAAATTAGGTCCTACCAGCACTAATTCCAGCTCGCCGATTTCTTCTACATGATCGCCAATCATTCGCCTGGCTCCCCTGGCATATTGAATAAAATTAAGTTCAAACTCGTCGTGGTAATGCAACGGGAAATCAAATTCCTTTTTCTCCCGGGTAAATAAAGTGAAACAATCACTTTGGGTTAGCGGCGTAATTTCTCTCAATGGCTTACTGTTTATAAACATGGTTTGATTTCCGTTGAATATTGTTGCTAAAAAAGCATCATTGAAATAGACCTATCGGGTATAGAATGCAATTTTAATTTATTTTCCTTAAAATCCAATAGACGTGGAATTTGATGTAATAAGTGTATAAATGACATCTTATAGTTAATGATAAAGCCCAGTATCATGGCAGCGTTAATAGTTAATAAAGTATTACATTTTTGCGATCTGCGGTTGCCATCCGGTAACAGCACGTAAATACGTCCAGTAATGGGTTTCAGCATCTACATGTTATGAATATTATAGCCTGGATATACAGGTTATTATTTCGGTTGATATCTCCATAAAAGTAAAACTACCTGCGGCAGCAACACCTGGATGGTATACTGCTAATATTTAACATGATGTTAGGATGCCTAATATAAATAACGTGCCGTTTAAATAAATATTCGTTTACCCATTGAGGTTATATGTACAGCAACGTTATCACAGGTAGGTAAAACGCTTTCAGCTGCCGGGGTTTTGCCCCGTGCTGTGGGCTGTCAATTTTTTCTCCAGGGTATCCCCATCTATTAAAGCCCAGTGGGCAATGATCCGGTTATCCTTCAGGTGAAAGCAACGATAACCTTTGGTCGTTACTGTTATACCGGTAGCCGGAATACCTCTCCAGGCGCCGATATGTTTCATTTGCATGGTGACCCTGATCACAGCCTTACCAGGTTCCGCTACCTGGTCTTCTATAATAGTAGTAGGCTGAAAGGCGGCATGAGTCATTGCAATCCATTGCTGTAGCCCGGCGACGCCGGCCGGGAGTGAAGGCGCCAGGGAGTGGTCTGTAAATTCCGGGTGCAGGAATTCGTGTACCCGGGATATATCGCCCTGGTTCCAGATAATCGAAATAAAGCTGTCGATGAAGACTTTTTGTTCCTGTATAGTCATAACCGTTAGTTTGATACAACAAAGGTAGATAGCCGCTGGCGGTACGATTGTGTCAAACGTCACATAATGGCTATTGGAGGCGGCGGCGAATGCGGCTGAGTGTTTCCCGGGATATGCCCAGGTAGGAGCACAATTGTGTAAGAGTTACACGTTGCACTAGTTCGGGGTAATGGGTCAATATGGCCTGGTATCTTTCTTCCGGGGTATTTTTAGTGAGCCATTGTATATGTGTTTCTTGTACAATAAGCAGGTGTTCCAGCCACTGGCGGCCAAAGGCGGTAATTTCCGGCGATAATTGATAGAGTTGGGAGAGCGTATCTTTATGCCATTTCCAGAGGATAGTTTTTTCCATGGCTTGCAGGTTGTATTCAGTGCTGGTATTGTTTCGCAGGCTTTTCATATCGGTAAAAAACGTGTTTTCGAAGTAAAAAGCGGTATTGATTTCGCGGGTGTCTTTATCGTGGAAGGCCCTGCAGGCGCCGGTTTCTATGAACCAGATGTATTGGCAATACTGACCTTCCCGGAGCAGATAGTCACCTTTATTTACCACTTCCGTGTTAGCGTTATCGATGAGCAGCTGCATGGCGTCAGCCGTTAATGAGGCAATGTGGGCAAGGTTTTCCAGCAAATGAGGTGAGGTAGCTTTCATCATATGAAGATCTTAAAAATACCCACAAGTAGGTATTTGACAGGCTATTACTTTAACATATATTTGTGACAGCAATTTGATTTCACCTTATTTCATTATAAAAAGTCATCCACCTGATTTAGTCAATCACCGTATTTTCTACCCCCAAAAAAGGGTCTCTTCTTCGCGAATGGGACCCTTTCGTATTTTTTAATGCATTACATTTGCCGACAGAGAGTACCATTATCAACCATCATTAAAGAGCGATTCCTATACAAGATTTTATATCAGTACATGATTGAGCACATTGTATTTAATAATGACTCAGGGCTGGAAGGTAAGCTAAAAGCTTTAAAAGCCCTGGATGCAGCGCTTCCTGTTGTGGTAATTGTGATGAATGTGCAAAGAAGCTGTGTGGAATATATGTCGTCCCGCGGCTGCAGAGAGCTGGGAACAACGCTGGAAGCCTTACAGGAGATGGGGCCAGCCTATTACGACAACTTCTTTAATCCTACAGACGTGGCCGATTATCTGCCAAAGATCATTGCTATGCTGGAGGCACCGGCAGAGGCAAATATGGTGGTTACCTTTTTTCAGCAGGTAAGAATGGCCGCCTCCCGCGACTGGGCCTGGCATTTGGGCACATCCCGGGTGTTTATGCGCGATGGGGATGGTCAACCTACCCATGTTATTACCTGCGCCACACCTATTGATCCGCTACATCATGTTACCAGTAAGGTAAACCGGCTGCTGGAAGAAAATAACTTCCTCCGTCGCAACCAGCATATATTTGCTTCGCTTACCAAACGGGAAAAAGAAATACTGCGACTGCTGGCACTGGGGTTCAGCGCGGTGGAGATTGCTGAAAAAACGGGTATTTCGGAGAAAACGGCGGTTACCCACCGGCGAAATATTAAAGCAAAGATCGGCGCCCAGTCCAGTTACGACCTCACCAGTTTTGCCCAGGCTTTCGATCTTATATAGCTTTTATATATATGTAGAAGGGGCCGTGGCCGGCTTTTCTCCGCTTTAAGGAAAAATAACCCTCAATTTTTCTGCATGTAAGCAGAAATGTGTATTTTCATTTCGTATACCATATTTCTTTGCCTGTCTGTTGCGCCTTGCAACGGGCTTGTTAACCAAATTAACTATGTCTTTTAAAGCTGTTCTCAACATTGATGGAGAGGAAATGAATGTCCTGGAATGCAGGTTTTCATTTTCCCAAAACACAGACCATAATGGAAAACCTGCCGCCCGCCCCAAAGGAGGCACCATTAATTTACTGATAGAGTCTGCTGGCGAAACCAGTTTGTTTGACTGGATGATTTCCAACACCCAAACAAAAAACGGAAGTATTACCTTCTTCCGGAGGGATTCTATGTCCAGGCTGAAAGAGCTGAAATTCACCGATGCTTACTGCGTGGAATATGAAGAAACGTTTAACGCCAACAACGAGCAACCGTTGCAGATTCAGCTCACCTTATCGTCCCGGGAAGTGAAGTTGAACAACTCCACTTATCAAAACCCCTGGCCGGTATAGGGCGCCCGTTGCCAGCTGGTGTTATAGCCTGAATGAGGCGCAAAGCGGCCCATTCAGGCTACCGTAATTTTGTATATCTTGGTAGTAGTCCGTGGTGTATCGTTACCTGGATAACAAATACCTGATCATATGCTATCATTAAATTTTACCCCGTTCCCTTATCTTTCTACGCCCCGCTTTCAGTTGCGGCCTCTCGCCTTAACAGATACGGAGGAGGTTTTTATATTACGCTCAGACCCGCGTGTTAACCAGTTCCTGGACCGGCCGGTAGCAACTACGACAGCAGACGCCCGCCAGTTTATTGAAATGATACAAGGTGGCATCGCCGATAATAAATGGATACACTGGGTAATTATCAGTAAAGACAATGACCGGCTGATAGGAACCATTAGCCTGTGGCATATAGTGCCGGAGCTCGAAGAAGCGGAAGTTGGTTATGAACTGCTAGCCGATTATTTCGGAAAGGGCGTTATGCAGGAAGTCATGCCGGAAATCATCCGCTATGCGCAGCAACAGCTGCAGGTAAAAAGAATTGCCGCTTTGCCGGCTGTTGGAAATGAACGCTCTATCAAACTCCTGGAACGGAATCATTTTACCCTCGATGATGCACTGAGAGCGCGACTGGCAAAAGAAGATGATCTTACCAACATGTTAGTGTATTCGCTGATAACACCGTGAAAAATATTACTTCACTGTTTCCTGATATCATATTCCCTGATGCTTGCCGTATTCCCATTATCACCACTGTATCGATGCTGAACACCTTGTTTTCGTAGATGAACGACCGGTTTGATGTTTTATTCAACCGGTATTAGCCGGTTAATGCCCCTGGTACCCATTTTCCGCGATTCGGGATTGCTTGCCTATGCCTATATCCATGGCGCTTGGACAGCGATTTTAAATGCACCAATATTGTTTCATCAAACAAAAATTACCAGCATGAAACAAACAAACAGTTATCCCCGCATTTTCAAAAACTTGCTGTTACTGGCCATTTCAACTACCACGATAATCTCCTGTAACAAAAAGAAAGATGATAATCCTGACCCCGGCGGAAATGGCAACAAGACCGAAAACTACATCCCCACACAAAACCATAAGTATAATTATAATATTATCATGGAAGATAAAACGACGCATTCGTTTGTTACCTGGATCAGTGATGTCAAAGATTCTTCAGGCCTTAAGGTCTATAATATGCGCACCAGGCTGAATATTGACGATATCGAGGTGATTACCAATACCGGTATGGTATCTGTAAATGGTCAAACAGTTACGCAATTCGATATGCCGGCACTCTGGCGCAAAGCTATTGAAGATATGAAGTCGCAGGAAGGAGTCACTATCCTGGAAGCTACTCCCAAAGGATTTCCCGCATATGAAATTTTCGACAATGCCATGGTGGTAGATAGTAAGCTAACTTACAAGGGCCCGGCAGAACAGGGACAGTACATTAAATACGTAACTGCCGCTGAAGATGGTGATACCATTGAGTTGTTCCAGAAAATTATCTATCAGCCCGGGCGGGTTGCCGGCATAGAAAACATTACCGTACCCGGTGGTACTTTTAAATGCAGCAGATGGACGGCTAAATCAGATGCCCGCGTAATCATGAAAATGAATGGTCAGCAGATATCCTCCACACTCACACATGAGGAAAGGGAGTTTTGGAACGCCTACGGAGTGGGCATTGTAAAAGCCATTAGTGTTAGTGCCGGCGATTCCACCGTAACCACCCTGCAGTCGATCGAATAACTGTTCACCATCGTTTTATCAAACCATTAGTGCAAATGCCCGAAGTACTTATATCTGAAGTGTACCAGATTACTAACCGCGTTACAGGACAAGTCATCAAATTCCTGAAATCTACCGACGATACTGCCGGGGAATACCTGGAAATGGAGGCTACCTATCTTCCCTTTTCTTCCGAACCTCCCCTGCATTACCATCCTGCTCAGGAAGAATTTTTCCAGGTAGAAGAAGGAGAGCTTACCATACGTTTGAATGGAGAAGTGAAAATTTACAGAAAAGGAGCCAGGGTACATATTAAACCTAACATAAGACATAGCATGTGGAACTCCGGTTTTAAGCCCACCATCGTGAACTGGAAAATTGTTCCCGCCATGAATACGGAACAGTTTCTTCGTACCATGACCAGGCTTTCCAACCAGGGAAAAACCGACAAAAAAGGAATGCCCTCCTTTCCCGTTTTGTTATTCCTGTTGCAAAAATACAGGAAAACATTTCGGCTGGATACCCCTGCTGGTATTCTACTGCAGCTATTGTACATTTTATTGCTGCCTACTTTCTGTATACGTAATTATAAAAATAGATTCAATAACCCCTCGCATCTCTAAAGAACAATTCAGAATATGGAGGAATTGGTGTGAAGTATACATTTTGACAATTGATGAGCGAACACCCGGGTGGCGTATGCTGCCTGGGTGTTTGTTTACTTAGCCTCTTGCGAAAAGTAATGTATACACTGTTAAGCGTCAATTGCTCTTTAGTCTTTTGTGACACTCTGTTTTATAATTTCTGCCGATAGGTAACTCAATGCCCAGCAGCTCTACAGAATAGGCATGATAGCTTTCTATTTTATGTGTAGATACAATGAATGACCGGTGTATTCTCATAAACTTTTCTTCCGGTAATAACTCTTCCAGTAAGCTGATTTTCTGTTTTGATATCAGTACCTTATCCTTAAGAACTACTTTAATGTAATCCTTAAGACTTTCAATCCAATAGATGTCGGCTACGTTTACTTTTACCATCTTTCTTTCCACACGCAGGTAAAGAAAGACATCATTTTTTTGCTCGGTTGCTTTTTCCGAGATCGTAATTTTCTGGTTATTTACTTTGTACAAAGCAAACACTTTATCGATCGCTTTCAGAAAGCGGTCAAATGGTATCGGCTTCAGCAGGTAATCAACGGCGTTGAGATCAAATCCTTCCAGGGCGTAATCCTGGTAAGCCGTTGTAAATATTATTTTGGGCGGATGCTTCAGGCTCCGGATAAAATCAGTACCTAATAGTCCTGGCATTTTGATATCCAGGAAGATAAGATCCACTTTATGTTGTTGCAAAAGTTGGAAAGCTTGTATCGCATTATTACATTTAGCAACCAGTTCTATCTCCTGGAAATTTTCAATATACTTTTCGATAATCTCAATCGCATGTGGCTCATCATCCACGATCAAGGTTCTTATTTTCATGAGGTATTAAATTTTTTTTCAGGTCCAGGTCAAGAATAACAACAAACATTTCTTCTTCCTCGAAGATCTGTAATTGATGGGCGTATGGGAACAATAGTTCCAACCGCTTCTGCACGTTGTTAAGTCCTATTCTTCCTACTTCCTTATTGCTATTGGCCGATGTGCTGGCGGGTTTACTATTGGATATTTTAAATTTCAGCCGGTTGTTTTTTAAGTGCAGATCCATATTGATCCATGCATCTTCCACTGTTTCGCTGGTGCCGTGTTTAAAGGCATTTTCAATGAGCGGCAGCATCAGCAGTGGTGGAATTTTTTGCCCATTCATTTCTCCTATAATACTGAAGTTGAGGTCGAGCCTGTCTTCATACCGCAGTTTTTCCAATTCCACGTATCGCATCATGATCTCCACATCGCGTTTCAACAGCACCTGGTCGGTACTGCATTCGTACAGCATATACCGGAGTATATCGGACAGGCCAAGCACAATAGTGGGTGATTGTGGCGATTGCTGCAAAGTAAGGGCGTATAGGTTATTGAGGGTATTAAAGAGGAAATGGGGGTGTATCTGGCTTTTCAGGGCACTTAATTCGGCCTGTGTACTCAGTTGTTTTTTCTCAAACCACATTTTAATGAACTTGAGAGAAATGGCTACCCAGATGACGAGGTTGCTTTGTTCCAGTGCATTGATGATATATACCGGTTTAAGCAGTTGTTGCAGGAAAGTGCCGTTCAGTTTATGCCACGTGAAGGCAGGGTTTTTCTTCAGCATTTGCTGCATGATATAAGGATCGGCCACGGTAATTTCTATTACCCTGAACAGGAATCCCGCGGTGAGGGCGCAAGTGGTTAATGCCAATGCCAGCTGTACATATTTCTTACGATACAGGAACCGCGGAATAGCCCAGTAGGCCACCGTATAGAAGTAAGCCCATTGCAGCGGCTGAAACATCATGATCACCAGGAAGGCGGTACCATAGTCAGGAAGCCCTGCGCCATAGAATATGGTGAGTATGAAGGTGACAACCGACCAGAAGATAATATGATGTAGTGTGCTCTTATTCATTTTGCCAATGCAAAGGTACATATCGGAGAAGTGTGCTGATGTAACTGAAGATAGCCGGTGTTGTTTTGTCGATCAACAACCGGTTTATACCGTGGTGGCATAACCGGGATCTGGTTTTAGCTTCAGTTTCATAATTACGGCAAATACTTCTTCTTCGTTAATAATTTTAAGTTCATGTTGACCGGGATAAAGAATATCCAGCCGTTTCCGGATATTCAGTAACCCAATGTTGCCAAAGGCCGACGATTGCGCGCGATGGTCGTTGTCTGGTAACTTGTTATTGGATATTTTAAAAATAAACTGGTCCTGCCTGGCTTTTGCGGAGATGTTGATCCAACCATCTTCCATTAGTTTACTGATACCATGTTTAAAGGCGTTTTCCACCAATGGCAGGATCAACAGGGGAGCTACGTTGAACTGCGCCAGGTGTCCATCCATATCCATATTAATTTCCAGCTGATTCTGATACCGGATTTTTTCCAGTGAAATATAACGTTCTATCATCCTGATTTCCTTTTCCAGGTTAACGGTAGACGTGTTGCATTCATACAGGATGTACCGTAGTATTTGTGATAGCTCCAGTACTACTTCCGGTGATTTATCAGATTTGCTGAGACTGAGTGCGTATAAGTTGTTGAGGGTGTTGAATAAAAAATGTGGATGAATTTGTGCTTTCAGCAGGTTGAGCTCTATCAGTTGGTTTTTATTCCGGTAGATCAGGTAGATAATCAGGCAGATGCTGATAAGACCGATGATCAGGATAATAGCAATGAGAATAACGCGGTTTTTATTTTGCAGCTGTACATTTTTATTACTGAGTTGTAATTGTTGCTGTACGATTGCTTTTTCTTTTTGTGAAGATTGGTATTTTATCTCTGCCTCATGAATGGCTCTCTGGGTGGTTTCGTTGAGGATAGTGTCGTTGAGGGTATTATATTTTTTCCACAACTGGAGCGCGATATCTGGGTGTTTTAATTTTTCCTGGATAGAGGCGCCCAACAGGTATACTTCTTTCAGGTCATTTTTGGGCATGAGTGCTTCTGCAGTAGGGAGTACCAGGTCATAATATTTTTGAGCGGTACGGGGATCATTTAATCCATCGTAAGAGGTGGCCAGGCCGTAATTGGTATACATTTCAAAGTCGGGGTCAGGATCGGCTTTAAGTATATCAGCGGCTTTCTGGTAATAAAGAAGCGCTTCCCGGCTATTTTGTGTTTTGTTGTTGATATCTCCAAGATTGACGAATGCGTGTAACAGGAGGCTGCGATCGTTGAGTTTCTCCGAAATGTGTGCTACTTGTTGGAGATGTTGCGCCGCACGATTGTACTGGCCATTTATTACTTCGCTGTTGGCAAGGTTGACGATGCTTTTGGCCCATTGCAGGCTATCTTTTAGCAATGCTGCTATTTGGGTGCTTTTTTCCGCGTAATAAAGGCTATTCTTTTTATCGTTCAGGTCTACGAATATAGAAGCCAGGTTATTGTAGTTTCTTCTCAGGCTGACAGAGTCCTTTTTGTATTCAGCAATTTTAATGGCATTGAGCATGTTGTCTGCCGCCAGCCGCAGGTTACCAAGGCAGCGATACTGTACGGCCATATTATTATAAGCGTTGGCGATGACCTGGTCATTTTTTAGTTGTTGGCCCAGGGCTAGCTGTTCCTCGCTAATCCGGAGTGCTTCCGGGTAGCGTAACCGGGTATACAGGAAATTGGCGTAAGCCTGCATGGATTTAATGGTTTGCGCAGGCTGGTGGCTTGTTTTGGCTAATATCAGCGCTTTCTTTATATAAGTTTCGCTGGAATCAAACTCATTCTTATCCATTTTCACAGTTGCCCATTTCAGCCAGTTATCAACGGTGATGCTGTCTGCAGCGGCAGACTGCCCGTAGATTGGCTGTAATGACATACAGCATAGTACAAGGATATAAAAAGTACGTATACAGTACAACATAAATGATTCCTGTGGCTCTCAATAATAAAATCCTGGAGTAAGCAAGATAATACAGTTCGGGGGCTGTTCCTCCAATCATCGATATAAGGCAAACTTTGGTCGATTAACTGCAATATAGGGCAAAAAAAGAGACCAACATAGCTGGCCTCTTTTTTAAATATGTTAACCTGATTAGTGGTTCCATTCCAGCCCGGCGGTATTGAATTCCATTACCGGGGAGCCGTTATCGAAAAATTCGGCCTGTATGAATACCTTCTTTGCCGTTTTCAGTTTGGCCAGCAGTTTAGCTGCACCCTGGAAAAAGACGATGTTAGAGCTACCGTCTGCCGCACCAGTAACGCTTATAGCCTGCGCGGCACCATCATCAAAACGGATGTTTATTTTCCCGTTCCCCAGTCCATGTGCCGCCATAATCTGGCCTTTGGTAACGGAAAGGGCCATGTCCGTAACGCCGGTGCTGCGTTTAATAATGCCCAGTGTGGCTACAGAGCCGCCATTGTAAGGGAATTTAAAGTCCAGCTCATCCTTCGCATCTACCTGGGCATAGAAGTTCTTTTTAGAGGTCATTTTATCTTCTTCTTCAGAATACTTCCAGGCACTGGGAGTGGTTTCAGTGGTAGTAGTGCTGGTACCGCCGGAGATAGCTCCTGCTTTTGTGCTATCTGTTGTGGAGGTAGTGGTAACGGTTGTTTTGTCTTTGGAACCACTAACGAGGCCCCTGACAACAGATATCAGGATAAGGCCAATGAATACAATGCCTGCCCATTTAAGGAAGTTCTTCATAGTAAAGGATTTGTGACTGTTGATAGATTGATTTTAGAATTTAACTTGCTATTAGTACTGTTCATCGCTCGCGTATGAATACAGAATATGTTATCAAACCTACAAAATATTATATATTCTATGATTACATTTAGTAATCAATAACCTGTTCATTTTTAGCATGATAAGTTGTTGCTGTAGGAGGTGTTAAGGCAAATTGAAATTTGCAGACAACCTCACAAATGTGCAGGCATTACCCTATTTTAGGTCACTTATTCACCTTTAAACCCATATACCTATGTCAGTTTACGCTATTCACAAGATTGGCTTTTTTTACACCGATGATGCTTTTGAAGCGTCGGGGGAAGGCACTGTAGTAAAGATTGTTCATTCATTGGACGAAGCCCGGAAAATGAAACAGGCAGAAGATATTGCTTCGCTTAAAACGGTATTACAATATGACCTCCGCATAGAGGAGTTTTATACCTATCACGATAAGGCCAGGGAGCTAGACAAGCAACTGCAAAGTTTTCTTGCTGAAAATTTTCCCAACCAACAGGGATCGGAGTTTTATGCGCATCTTTCCGATGAACAGGCAAAATATATTCTGAATTTGCTTTCGCTGCAGTTCCATCAAATCGCGGAGTATGATGATGAGGAGTCTATTGACGTAACAGCTTTTGAAAATGATGAAGAAGAAAGTGAATTATCTGAATTTTAATTGTGATTTCCTTTGAATGCTTATATACATGCCCGTATCTCAGTAAAGAAGAGAGGAGGTATTATTGAAGATTATCTTGGCATCCATGATTTCATGGACTGTACCAAAGAGATGTGCAGCGATAACCGGCATCGCATTTTACATACCTTATGGGGAATCCGCCGGGTAGTAGTACCGGTATTTGGCGCCACCATTACGAACAGCGATGGGAAGATTGTAAGTGTAAAAGACCTGTGTGAACAGGATCATATATTACCCGACTATCAAAACCGCTTTATCCCTACACTGGCTGATTTTGCCGCTGCTCTTACACCCCACGAAGAAGATGAACAACTGTTACAGGCGTTTATTAAAAGCTATGAAGGCGATGCCGACATGTGTGAGCTGATGTTGTCGCCATTAAGTAATACGGGGTTGTTACGTTCACTTTATTTTACGCATAATTCCTGGTTTGTAAATGAGATTGTACCCAAAGTATTGGGACGTAAGCCAGAGATCAGGGATTTCAGTATTGCGCCGTCTGTTTTCTTTAACCGGATGGATTTTAAGTTGTGGATGGATAATGGGAGTGGTATTCCGCCGAGTGCGGGGAAAACGGCGGGGAAAGTGGTGGAGTAAGCATCAGGGTTTTCCTTTAAACAAAAACGCCGGGCGCTAATATCAGCGCCCGGCGTTTTTTATGAAGTGTGCTTGTTATTATGGTCTAACAAAAGTACGTGTAGACGTACCAAAGTGGTCATTGATAACAACATATTTAAGCGTAATAGATGTACCCGGACCTCTGATAATAACGGGATTTTTGAGCGACAACGGTCCGATAGGCGTACCCTGTTCTGTTCCCACAAAGGTATTCATATCGAGAAATCCGATATAATACGGGAAGACAAAATTCGGATCACCTTTCACGCCACCAACATTGTCTATAGTATATAATCCGGTAGCAACTTTTGTTACGTTTACTGTCTGACCATTGGAGAGGCGTGTATATTCTCCACTGATATCATCCGCTGCATTTGCATAGTTTGATACCAATACGTGCCTTATGGCATTTGACTGATAGCCGTATGAATTTACGGCGTGGAAATTTACCGTATAAACACCTCCCGTTGCAGGATCTACGTTGTTGGATACAGGAGATATATTAGTGGTTGTATTGGCCGCACTATCGAATGAAGTTGCCCCCTGATCGGTATAAGTACCTCCAATTGGAACGATCACGTTAGGACCTCCCTTCATGGTAATAACAGGATAGATTGGGGTTACTGTTTGTGTAAACACATTTTCCGATTTCTTTGTACAGGCCGTAAACACTAAACAGCCTGCAAGAAAAATATATAACGCTTTCATGTTAATCAGTTAATTGTTAGAAGAAAATATTGACAATGCATCAGCGTAGTCAATAATCGCTAATAGCTATACTCTATTATTGTGCCCACCAAACTTTGTCATAAATGAAGTGGTTTTGTTTCGGAGCGTTCGGATTCCTGGTCATTTCCGAATTCGGATACAGGAATATTTCAGGGAATCTGTTGGCGCCAATGATAGAGGCCTGAGAAACAACAAAGAACGATGGGAAACCGGTTCTTCTCCATTCTGTCCACGCTTCAATGGTTTGATTACCACACATAGCGGCCCATTTTTGTGTAATGATAGCTTCAAGTTGCTGTGCTTGAGTACCTGCGGTTGGATATTTAATTTGATCCTGTGCAAGATAATCAGCTAAACCGTCTACTTTATACGCGGCGTAGTTATGAGTGATACCATTCACGTAAAAAGTATCTGCGCGACCAGGGAGCCAGCCTCTTAACACTGCTTCTGCCTGAAGGAAATCTGTTTCGTAATCAGTCATCAGTTTCACAGGGGCAAACGCAGATTGAGGATCTTTCGCATTAGCGCCAGTAGCTGGTGTTGGCGGAGAGACAATGGTAGTTGGAGGATTACCAAAGCTACCCTGCGGAATACTTGCAAAACCTCCGTTAACGGCCGGTCCATAGAAGGCGAACAGCCTGTTATCGTTGTTGTTATTGAAGTAGTTGAAAGCAGTGGAACTGGCCACCAGGTTTTGCGTAGTATTCAGTACCGGGCCTGCAATAGCACTAAACAGCGGGTTTTGCTGGCCACCAGTGGCGTTGAAGTTTTGCAACGCGGATTCTCCTGGCTTAATAAATGCTGCTCCCTGCAGCGACTGAACAATGGCAGCTGCTCTGTTAGCATCCTTTTTAGCAAGGCGTAATCCTATTTTCAGCTTTAAAGTATTGGCGAAACGAAGCCATTTACTCATATCCCCGCCGTAAATAAGGTCATCTGCTCCCGGCGTATTAGGATCATTTACATCTATTAGATTCCTGGCCGTGTCTATCATTTTTACCAGGCCAGCGTAAATATCGCTTTGTGTATCATATTTAGGATTGAAAATTGGCGTAGCAGCATCTCCCTGTAAAGTCTGGCTGAATGGAACATCACCCCAGAGGTCTGTGCTGAGCTGATAAGCGTAAACTTTAAGGATAGTTGCAATAGCCACATATTCCTTTTTCTTGGTAGCATTTCCCTTATCTACAATTTTCTGGAGATTTTCCAGGGCATCTATTTCAATATTCAACCAAACGTTATCAAAGTCTCCTTGTGCCGGAGAGTATTGATCCAGTTGTTTATATTGAGATGAGCTAGGGTCCTGTGTCCAATATTGAGCCCATATACCACCATTGATAGTCAGTGTATTACCAACCGCATAAGTGAGCCCCGTTTGTGCAGATGGAAGCAGTACATTTACAGGTACATCCACCGCATTGTTTGGGTCCTTATTTATATCCAGAAACTTTTTGCAACCTCCTGCCATTAACAGGAATGCTGACAGCGAAAGTATTGATAATATGTTCCTTTTTTTCATCAATTTAAATTTTAATAGCCCCATTGAATTAGAATGATACATCAACTTTTATACCCATGTTTCTAAGAGATGGGTTGGAGAAAAATTCGTATCCCTGTACGTTTGCAGCACCCTGGGAGTTGATTTCCGGATCGGCAAACTTGTTGGATTTTGGCACCCAGAGGAACAGGTTGTTTCCGTAGAGCGTCACATTGAGCCTGGTGAAAGGTGTTTTCCTCAACAGCGATTGTCCAAAGGAATAGCTGAGTGATGCTTCACGCAGTTTGACATAGCTCGCATCTACCAGGTCTTCTCCGGCAGGAACAACGCTAGTCCAGTATGTATATGGATGGAATTTGATAGAGGTGTTTTCCACCAGTTTTCCGTTAGCGTCCATATATGCCGAATTAGGGAACACATAATCCTTTCTGCCGTTAGTGGCTGTTTCTACAGAATAGCCGGTAAAATCTATAATGTTCTTTGTATTGGAGAAGAACTGACCACCTTGCTTGGTATCAAACAATACTTTCAGCATAAATCCTTTGTAGGAAATATTGGCGCCCAAAGAAGCCTGGTAATCAGGCAGATAAGTGCCATAGTAGCGGGTGGCATTGTTGATAGGTTGTCCTGTTTCCGGATCAATCAATACCTTACCGGTAGCGGAATCAATTTTCAGACCCGTACCAAAGAAGGTACCATAAGGTCTTCCAACAGCTGCTACTTGTTGCATCGAAGTGGTTCCGTTACCAATTACGATCTGGTCCAGACCTGGATTAATGCTAACAATTTTGTTCTTCAATTTGCTGTAAGTTCCAAACACTTCTATACGTAAGCCATAGGAAGTGTTTACCGGAATGGCCCTCAGGCCAATTTCCAGTCCCTTATTGGTCATTTCCCCAACGTTCAGGGTTGTGGCTGCATAACCAGAGCTGTTAGGTATTGGAACGTTTACAATCTGGTTAGTGGATTTGGTATTATAATAAGTCAGATCGAAGTTGATCATGTTTTTAAGGAAGGAAAGCTCTGCTCCTACTTCAAAAGAAGAGGTGAACTCTGGCTTCAGGTTAGGATTACCTATCAACGTACGGCGGGAGAAACCTGGAATGGTGGCGCCATTGCTGGTTATGGGGAATACAATCTCGCCAAAATCACCGCTGATATCCGATTTGGTATAGGTGGTCTGCAGCAAATATGGATTTGCATCCTGTCCTACTTTAGCATAGCTCGCGCGTATTTTTCCGAAGCTTAAGATATCGCTGAATGCTTTGTCTTTATACAACTCTGAAAACACAAACGCACCGTTTACACTTGGATACACATAAGACCTGTTATTAACAGGCAATGTAGAGGAGATATCATTACGTATGGTACCGCCAACGAAGATCATATTTTTATAATCGAAATCCGCTTCCCCATAAAAAGCATACAATCTTCTCTTGGTTAGCGTGTTGGTGGAAACAATTGGTCCATTGGAGTTGTCCAGATTATAAAAATCAGGAACAATCAATCCTCCGCTGGCGTTGGTTCTTGAAAAGAGATTATTACTGGTAATCAGGCGAACGTTGTTACCTCCCAATACTTTCATATTGAGGTCTTTGGCAATGGAAGTGGTGTACGTGATGATCAAATCATGGTTCACCTGGCTGTAGTTGGTTACATCCTGAGAGTACTTACCATTGTCGGTCCAGGTGTTGGTACCATAAAACGGATCAAAGGGAACATAGTTATATTTAGCCCCTTGTTCATACCTGCGGTCACTATAAAAGTCTGCACCAACGCGTTCCGTGATATCCAAACCTTTCAATGGTTTGTAGGTCAGTGAAAATGTTCCGTTGGCGCGGTCCACCGTGTTGAAGTTTTTATAGTTTGCCAGCAGGAAGTATGGATTTTTCGTATAGGCGCCATAGTATCCATAATATTGCGTTCCATCAGCTCCTGTGAAAGTTCCGTTGAATGGGTTGGTCAGATCTTTGAAATCAACAATTGGTATATCCCGGGGCTGCTGAAATAAGGAGGTATAAACAGAGTTGCTTTGTCCACCTAAAGGCAGCTTACTGGAAATATTGGTATAACCAACTGAAACCTGGCTGGAGAATTTATCTGAGAATTCAGAAGAACCACTGAATCTTACGCTATACTTGTTATAATTGGTAGTAGGAATTATTCCCAGGTTATTTAAAGCGCCCAATGATAAAAAGTAGGTAGATTTTTCGTTACCACCGGAAACCGTGAGGTTATTATTGAACGTTTGTCCGGGGTCAAAGAAATGCTTTAGGTTATTGGGTATAGCTTCATACTTTTTCAATTGTTGTTTCCCATTAACAACCTGACCAAAGGGTCTTACTTTTCCGTCAAAAGGCAAGCCCCAGCTGAAGTTTTCTCTTCTGTCGTCTACAATAGCGTCCAGGTTACCTTGCCCGAATTCATTCTGGAAAGTAGGCAGTTTCAATACCTGGGACAGCTGATAGCTCGTGCTGAAGTTGATCTGAGCTGGTGAATTCTTCTTTCCTTTTTTAGTAGTAATCAGGATAGCACCGTTGGAAGCCAAACTCCCGTAGAGGGCCGCCGCAGCAGGACCTTTTAATACGGTGATGCTTTCGATATCATTTGGATTGATATCATTACCTCTGTTACCATAGTCCACCTGATCGTTCAGGAAGTCCGAATTACGGATGTTATCGTTACTTACGGGTATACCGTCGATGATAAATACCGGCTGGTTATTTCCGCTAAATGAAGTAGGGCCACGCAGCGTAATCCTGGACGAGGCACCAGGTGCATAACCGGAAGTGATGCTCAAGCCGGCTACTTTACCGGTTAAAGCATTGATCGGGCTGGTGTTATCACCAATATCTTCCTTATTGATAGTGGCTACCGCATAACCAAGACTTCTTTTTTCTCTTTTAACACCTTGGCCGGTTACAACGATTTCCGTTAACGCCGTGCGGGTAAATTGTAAGGAAACATTGTACACAGCAGCGCCGGTAACTGGTACTTCTTTAGTAGTATAACCTACGAAAGAAAATTCCAGGAGATCTCCTTTTGATGCTGTCAGGGAGTAGTTTCCTTTTGCATCTGTCTGCGTGCCTGAGCTGGAGTTTTTAATTCTTACACTCACGCCAGGCAGGGCAGAGCCATCCTCTTGTGCAGTTACTTTACCGGATATCTTTTGCTGTGCAAAAGCAAATACAGGCGCTAGCAGTATTAGCAGCGCTGCCAAAGTTTTTCGCAAAACTTTTTTGATTTCCATGTCACAAGGGGTAAAAAAAATGAGACAGGTAGTTTTTTTCCTCATAAACAAGATTTGGGTTGTGGATTGTTAATTTATAAACAGTCTTTATTTACTTAATGGTAAATACAGCTAATGGATAGAGGGTGTTTAAGGATCGAATACGTTGTAGCAAGGTATCAAATGTTGTCTCCTTCCATTTCCGGCGCCAGGTTGAATTGGCGCCTGCTGATTTAGTTATTTTGGTCTGTTGCACTATCTATTCACGAAAGCCATTGTTGGTCGACAAGGTCATGAACAAATCTTCGGTTTATGCGTCACTTCGTTGGTGACAGGTTATCAGCGTAATTAAAGAAACGAGAATATTCCAGGCGGTATGCCTTTCTTTAGTAGTCTTTTTTCCTTTTTTCACAAGCAACATTCTCTCTAAGCATGGGCAGGTACGGTCACTGGTTATTATAAGCTGAGGTCGTTCTTTTCCCCGTATGAAAACCGTATGCACCCAATGAACTCTTCTATCTCTTAATTGCTGATCTTTATAACAAGTACTATATCTATAGCGTCTTAAGTTATCAGGGTGTCATTTTTAATTTTGTTGTATTAGTGTTTTGATTGAATTTTTGGGATAATCCCACACATTAAGTTTTCCCGGCAGTTACTTCACTTTTGTCATGCTTTTTGGGTACCCCAACAATTTTTCCTCATAATGCAAAGGGTAACTTAATAATTAGTTAACGATAATGTTTTGTTAAAAGTACTAATTTATTCTAATATAACGGCGTAAATTTCTATAAGAAAGATGCGTCATTATCACTGAAAAGGTAGGAATTTCCCGCCTGTAGCTGCTCTTGGCCGAATTTATGATTTGTTCGTTTAGCCGGATTTCCGCTCATTCGCCTTACAAATTTAAAGAATTGTTAAAAACCTACTTTTCTAGTTAAACACTTCAGAAGTGCCTGAAGTTTAATCAATACCGATTTTTTTGTTGAAGAAAAAAAAGATGATAGAAAGGTCTTTTATAAAAATATTATATACTTAATGTGTAAAATGTTGATTTATAAATATATAGTTTATGCAGTGCCTGGGTTATTAAAATAAAAAATAGGATACCCGGGTAAGTATCCTATTAGTACTCAAAACTTTCAATTTTATTACTGCCGTTGTCCGCCGATAGCCAGGCCGCCATCTATCAATATACTTTCCCCTGTTACAAAGGAGGCCGCGGTGCTGCTCAGCCAAAGCACCAGTTCAGCTACCTCGGCAGGATTCGCAAAACGGCCAATAGGTGCATGCCTTTTCAAGGGCTCCTTTGCATCTTCATTGGTAAAAAAGCGATCAAACATCGGGGTTTGAATATAGCCCGGCTGAATATTGTTCACCCGGATGCCTGCTGCAGCTGTTTCTACTGCCAGAGCCCGGATCATGCCATCCAACGCCGCTTTACTTGCCGAATACAGGCTTGAACCGGCAAATGCGCCCCGCGCCAGCCAGGATGAAGTATTGACGATCACCCCACCGGTACCTTGTTTCTTGAATTGAGCTATTTCATATTTACAGCACAGCCATACGCCTTTTACATTGATGTCGAATACCTCATCAAATGCAGCATCAGGCATTTCATGAACCAGCGCGAAAATGCCCTCGATACCAGCGTTATTAAAGGCGATGTCTAATTGGCCATAGATACGTACTGTTTCGTTGATAAGGCGTTGCACCTCCGCGCTGTTAGAAACATCAGTTTGTATGAAAGTAATATTGGAGCTTATTTCCCTGAGCGCAGCAACAGCCTGGTCTCCCTGCTCCTGCCTGCGTCCGGCAATGACTACGCTGGCGCCGTTTTCGAGATACAATTTGGCTGCTGCCAGACCTATTCCTGTTGTACCGCCTGTAACCAGCGCAACTTTTCCTTTTAGATTTTCCTGTGCCATAATTTTAATAATTGATGATGACACAAAGGTCCATAGCGTAAGCAGGAAAAAATTATGCTATTCAAACGAATTGTTATGAATTGGCATCAGGAGATTTCAGGGGTATTGCGCACTTTAAACGGCTTCCGGCATTTGCCGGTGATTGTTGAAACCAATTTCCTTCCTGAATTGTAAAGGAGTGACACCGCTTTGTTTTTTGAAGAAGATAATGAAATTGGATGCGTGTTCAAATCCAAGTGAGTAACCTATTTCTCCTATGTCCCAACTACTGTATCGCAGCAAAGCCTTCGCTTCTTTCATAATGCGTTCTGCAATCCATTCGGTGGTGGTTTTGCCAATCGTTTCTTTCAGGGCGCGGTTCAGGTGATTGGTATGCACATTCAGTTGAGCGGCAAACTCATTGGCATTTTTTAGCTTCAGTACCTGGTGAGGAGAATCTATGGGAAACTGCCGTTCTAACAATTCCAGGAATAAGCTGCTGATACGTTCAGCCGCATTCGCCGGCTGGTAAAAGGTATCGGGCGGCTGAATTTTCATCGCTTCATGCATGAGGATCTGCACATAACTTCTTAACAAATCATACTTGTTGGCGTAGTCTGACTGGATTTCGCGGAGCATATTTTCAAAGATGCTACTCAGCTGCCTGGTACTTTCATCCGTGAGTAAAAAGATATGATGGCCACCTACTTTAAATAGCGGCGATTGGGAAAGACTATCGTTTTTAAGATTGGAATTGACAAAATCTTCCGTAAAAAGGCAAAAATAGCCTGTTTGATGGTCTGTAATTGGCTCCCAGGAATAGGGAATAAGTGGGTTCATAAAAGAAAGCGTGTTTCCCTTTACACGGATAGATTTGTCTGCCAACGAAATAATGCCTTCGCCTTCCAGTACCAGTGATATTTTATAAAAATCCCTTCTATTGGTGGGTAAAGAAGTAGCATCACAGGCAAATTCTTCCCGGCGGTAAATATTGAATTGTCCGGCTTGGGAGTATTGTTGTCCGTGCCGGGAGTAAAATTCAGCAACGCTTTCTTTCCTATTCATACAACAAAGTTATGTAATTCAAATAAAGAATAGCTGTAAGATCAGATGGGAATGGGAACAAAAAAAGGGCCCTCTGAATGAGGACCCTTTAGCGGAGAAGAAGGGATTCGAACCCTTGATAGGCTTTCACCTATACACACTTTCCAGGCGTGCCAGTTCAACCACTCCTGCACTTCTCCGTGATTATCTTCCTGAATAAATGGAAGGGTTGATTTTCCAATTCAGGGTTGCAAAGATAATCCTTTAGTTTATATTTCAAAGAAAATTTTAATTTTTGTCATACAGCTTCCAGATACCCGCTCCCAGTAGTCCTCCTACAATAGGGCCTACTATAAATACCCAGAGATTGGATAACGCGGGACCTCCTACAAAAATAGCCGGACCGATACTACGGGCAGGGTTTACAGATACGCCTGTTACCGGGATCCCCACAATGTGAATCAAGGTTAAGCACAGACCAATAGCCAAGCCTGCGAATTTGCCGGTTTGACTGTTTTTACTGGTACTGCCATGTACTACTACCAGGAAAATCGTAGTGAGTACAATTTCGGCTACCAAACCACTCATCAGCGAGTAGTGATCAGGTGATCCCTGATCTACGCCATTGGCGCCCAGCCCATTGGCAGCCAGCGAATAGTCAGCCTTTCCCTGTGCAATAAAATACAACACCGCGGAAGCAACGATCGCTCCTATAACCTGGGACACAATGTAAGCACCTGCATCTTTACCGGAGATCTTACCGGTAGATGCCAGCGAAATCGTAATCGCCGGGTTAAGATGGCAACCGGAAATATGTCCAATGGCATATGCCATGACCACAACCGACAAACCAAATGCAAAAGCAATACCCAGAAAGCCTACGTGGGCGCCAGCCAGCACCGCACTACCGCAACCCATAAATACCAACACAAAGGTGCCGAAGAATTCAGCGATACATTTCTGTGATAAGGAAACTGTC
This sequence comes from Chitinophaga eiseniae, assembly GCF_012641265.1. GTDB lineage: Bacteria > Bacteroidota > Bacteroidia > Chitinophagales > Chitinophagaceae > Chitinophaga > Chitinophaga eiseniae_A. The sequence goes on from NZ_JABAHZ010000002.1 coordinate 1,100,757, forward strand.
ATAGATGAAATTTTGTAGTGAATAGAAATCGGGGAAATGTGAAATTGGTGATAGCTAAATTTACCGCAAATATTCAAGACAAAAAAACGGGAAGCAAAAAAATGCTTCCCGTTGATCACTGCTTATCAATATTTTAATACACTTCAATCGGTGTTAATTCACCGCGAAGCGAAGTTTCTATCATCGTTTTTGTTTCTTCCAGCGGTAGTCCCTGACCCAATACAAACATCAGTTTGGTGACTGCCGCTTCAAAGGTCATATCATGTCCGCTCACCACGCCTATCTCCATCAGGTGCTGGCTCGTTTCATATTTGCCCAGTTCCACAGAACCACCGTCGCATTGCGTGATATCCACTACAATGGCGCCGTTGTCAACAACTTTTTTAATACTTTCTATGAACCACGACTGGGTGTTGGTATTGCCGCTGCCAAAGGTTTCCATGATCACTCCTTTCAGGCCGGGAACACTTAAAGTGGCTTCTACTGCCTTCCTGGTAATACCGGGAAACAGTTTCAGTACTGTAATATTTGTTTCCAGTTCTTTGTGTACTTTCAGCGGTTGTACCGGTGGCGGTAAGATAAACTGGTGCTTAAACTTAATGTCGATGCCTGCTTCGGCGAGCTGCGGGTAGTTCATCGTATAAAACGCTTCGAACTTTTCCGCATTATATTTCTTGGAGCGATTACCTCTGAATAAAGAGAAGTCGAAGTAGATACATACTTCCGGTACCATAGACACTGTGGTGCCATTATGCCTGCTGCAGGCTATTTCCATGGCCGTGATAATATTTTCCTTAGCATCGGTGCGTATCTTTCCGATAGGCAGCTGCGACCCTGTTAAGATAACAGGCTTCGACAGGTTTTCCAGCATAAAGCTCAGGGCAGATGCGGTAAAGGCCATGGTATCGGAGCCATGCAGAATAACAAAGCCGTCGTAACGATCGTATCGGTCCTCTATAATGCTGGCCAGTTCTACCCATATCTCCGGCTGCATATCTGATGAATCTATAGGCGGATTAAATGCATACACATAAAAATCGATGCCCATCCGGTAAAGCTCCGGTAAATTATTCCTGATTTCGTTGAAGCCGATCGGGCGCAGTGCTTTGGTTTTATCGTCGTAGATCATACCCACTGTACCGCCCGTGTAAATAATCAATATTTTGCTCATTGTGCTAGTAGCCATTGCCTGCAAAGGTATTCACTAAACAGTTAGAGCATTTTGAATAATTTCCGGGCATTGCTGCTTGTTATGGCTGCTACATCGGCTATTTTTAGATTTTTTATATCTGCCACCTTTTCGCCTGCCAGCGGGAGGTAGGCACTTTCATTACGTTTGCCCCGGTAAGGAACCGGAGCCAGGTAGGGAGCATCTGTTTCCAGTACAATATGCGCCAGGTCTATTTCTTCCAGTAATTTATCCAGGCCCGATTTTTTGAAGGTCACTACACCGCCAATGCCCAGGTAAAAGCCCAGGTCAATGATTTCCCTGGCTTCTTCCAGGGTGCCGGAAAAGCAATGGAATACGCCGCTCAGGCGTCCATCCTGTAATGCTTTTACTTCGTTGATACATTCCCGTGTGGCTTCGCGGCTGTGAATAGATACAGGTAGTCCGTATTCCCTGGCCAGGATCAGCTGCTCCTGGAAAGCGTGGTATTGCTGCGTTAACAGCGATTTATCCCAGTAAAAGTCCAACCCTATTTCCCCGATAGCTTTAAAAGAACGTTGTTGCAGCCAGGCCCTTACCAGGTCCAGCTGTTCATCCACAGTTTCTTTTACATAGCAGGGGTGAATCCCCATCATGGCATATACATGGTCGGGGTACCGGGCTTCCAGGTCCAGCATGCCGGCAATGGAGCTTTCATCTATATTAGGTAAAAAAAGTTTGTCGACTCCCGCTGCTATCGCCCGCGCCACCATGGCTTCCCGGTCTGCTTCAAATTCTTCCGAATACAGGTGTGTGTGGGTATCTATCCAAAGCATAATAATTATTTTGTCGAATTTGTAATTTCTTTAATATTTAAGCAATATCTTTATACTACAAAGGTAAATACCGGAAAAGCTATTTGCTAATAAAACCTAAACTATGAAAAGCTATTTCAGTACAAATCGTGTGCTGGCGTGGACCATCACCGGAGTGGCAGTAGCCACCGTTTTCTTCGCCTGCAAAAAACAGGTAACTACCGATACGGCTCCCAATAACCAAACGGATAACAACACCCTGACCGTGACGCAACACGAAACGGTGGCCGCATCCATGTACGCCGATTTATTTGATGAAACAGCCAAAGCGGCCGTGTTACAGGGGTTAGACAAAGCTGGCGCCCGCCAGGCCACCCCAGGCAGCACGGCAAATGCTGATGCACCTGGTTGTCCTTCATTGGAACTGCTGAATGGAACCGGCAACACCTGGCCTAAAGAGGTGATCGTTGACTATGGCACCTCCTGCCTTGACCGGTTTGGCGTATATCGCAGCGGTAAGATCAACATCATCTTCAATGGTCCTTTCTTTAATGCCGGCGCCACTACTGTGATAGAAACCAGCACTTACAAACGTAACGGCATTGCTATCAGTGGTCGCCTGGCCATCAGCGGTGTTACCTACGATAATGTAAAGGGTATCCAATATACTACCGACCTTACCAGGGGCAAAATTGGCTTATCGGACAGCGTGATCATTGATTATATCAGCCATAAAACTGTTAAGCAGATAGCAGGTGTAGACCCGGTAGGCGCCCTGTTAAATCCTTCTGATGACGTATACAGCATTGAAGGTAATGCCAGCATTACTTATGAAAAAGGGCCACTGGTAGGCGTACCAGCTACCTTTACCACCGTAGAAGCACTCATTAAAAGATGGGATTGCCAGTATATCAGCAAGGGTAAACTCCAGATTGAGTTCAATAAAATTACCGGTGTACTGGATTATGGAGATGGAAAATGCGATAACGATGCTACCATTACAGTAGGTGATAAAACGAAAGCGATTAAATTATAAGCTGAAAAGCTGAACGTATAAAGCTACTGTAGCGAATGACCTTTGCATATATTGCATTGGTTATTCGCTACGGTAGTTTTTATGCTTTCCGCTCAACTAACCGGAATAGCGACGACTTCAAATTTTTGTTTTTTGCAAAACTCCAGCACCCTTGGCAACGCATACTCCAGCCGATCCCAGGCCTTGGTACTGTCGTGAAAAACTACAATAGACCCTGGTTGTAATTTAAATACCACGTTCTGCACACAGGCTTCTCCATTGATCATGGTATCAAAATCTCCGCTCAGGATATCCCACATAATGATTTTTGCTCCGGGTATTTTTTGCCGGATCTGGCGGACCTGGAAAGGAGTAATCCTGCCATACGGTGGGCGGAATAAAGGCGAGGCAATATATTTTGCCGCTTCCAGCGTGTTTTCCAGGTATTGTTGTGTATTGGTTTTCCACCCATTCAGGTGGTTGTGGGTATGATTGCCGGTAGTATGCCCTGCTTCCAGGATCTGCTGATAGATGGTGGGGTATTCCACCACATTTTTACCAATGCAGAAGAAAGTGGCTTTTGCATTGTATTTGGCCAGTTGTTGCAAAACAAACGGAGTAGCCTCCGGGTGCGGGCCATCATCAAAGGTGAGGTATACTTTGTTGCCAGCGGGCGACATATTCCAGACGCAGCTCTTGTATAAGGCTTTAAGGATACCAGGCGTTTTAGTAAGATAGAACATACAGCCTTGGGCTTTTTTGCGTTTAGCTTATTGATCCCGCAATATACTCAATGTCGTGCAGCCGGGCAGGGGATTAAAAAATTTTAATTTTTGCCGACCCATGCCTATACTATTCCGGGATCGCTTACCGCGAAATCCTTATCTTTGCGGCCTATGGATCACAAAAAAGTAAGAGTGCGTTTTGCGCCCAGTCCTACTGGTGGCCTACATCTTGGAGGTGTACGCACTGTATTGTTCAACTATTTATTTGCGAAACAGCATAAAGGTGAATTTGTGCTGCGTATTGAAGATACAGATCAAACCCGCTATGTGCCGGGAGCAGAAGAGTACATCAGCGAATGTTTGAGCTGGTGCGGACTCACGCCTGATGAAAGTCCTGCCCTGGGCGGTCCTTACGGTCCTTACCGCCAGAGTGAGCGTAAGCCTTTATACCGTCAGTATGCAGAAAAGCTGGTGCAATCCGGCCATGCCTACTACGCTTTTGATACACCGGAAGAGCTGGAAAGCATGCGCGAACGGCTCAAAACCCCGGAAAATCCTTCTCCACAGTACAACCACCTGGTAAGGCAGAAAATGCGTAACTCGCTCACCCTGCCCGATGCAGAAGTACAGGAGCTGCTGGTGAAAAATACCCCCCATGTGATCCGTATCAATATGCCCGCCAGCGAAGACATTACCTTCACAGACATGGTACGCGGCGCAGTTACCTTTAATACCTCACAGGTAGATGATAAAGTATTGCTGAAAGCAGATGGTATGCCTACCTATCACCTAGCCGTGGTGGTAGACGATTACCTGATGAAGATTACGCATGCTTTCCGAGGAGAAGAATGGCTGCCATCAGCGCCGGTGCATCTTCTGCTCTGGAAATACCTGGGCTGGGAAGCTGATATGCCTCAATGGGCGCACCTCCCACTGATCCTGAAACCAGATGGCAATGGGAAACTCAGCAAACGCGATGGCGATCGTTTAGGCTTCCCCGTTTACGCTATGAACTGGATGGATCCTAAAACCGGCGACCTTACCACCGGGTTCCGCGAAAGAGGCTTCCTGCCGGAAGCTTTCGTCAATATGCTGGCCATGCTGGGCTGGAATGATGGTACCGAACAGGAAATTTTCTCCTTAGCAGAACTGATAGAGAAATTTTCTATGGAGCGCGTGCATAAAGCCGGCGCTAAATTCGATTACGAAAAAGCCAAATGGTTTAACCACCAATATATTCATCATAAAGACAACGATAGCCTGGCCGCTCTTTTCCAGCCAGTACTGGCAGAAAAGGGCATCTCTGCCGCTCCTGCCTATGTTGCCACCGTAGCCGGCCTGGTAAAGGAACGTTGTTACTTTGTAAATGATATTTGGGAGCACGGATTTTTCTTCTTCCAAAGCCCTGCCAGTTATGATGAAGCCGCAGTAAAGCCAAAATGGAATGCTGATAAAGAAGCCTTCTTTACTGCCTGGTCTGCACAGCTGGAGACGTTGGGTACAGCCCCTGCGGCTGAGTTGGAAGCGGCTTTCAAAGCCCTGGCTACCGAAAGGAATTTAAAGATGGGGGATGTACAGTTACCTTTCCGCATTATGCTGACCGGCGGTAAATTTGGTCCTCCTGTTTTTGATATTGTTGCCACCTTGGGCGTAGCGGAAACCCGCAACAGGATTGCCAAAGGGTTGGAAGCGTTTAAATAGCAATGTTAGAAGTTGAATATAGATAAAGGCTAAATGATGTAACATCGTTTAGCCTTTGTTATAACGTCGCTTATGGAGTTGTTTTTTTTCGGTATAATTGATCTAAATGGAAAGATCAAAACGAACGATTGCTTCGCATTTCGTTTAAATCGCCATCCCAATAAATTTTACCTTTCATATCCAGCAATTCCTTGTTTTTAACACCGATAATATAATGCCTCAACGCTTTATTAAGGACCTCTTCTGGTGTCATCCCCTTATTTAGTTTCATCGCTTCTTCAACCAGCTCAGGATCCAAGTTTGCCAGATTGGCCTGGCTAATGTTACTTTTTGCTTTTGCCATAAAGAATGGGTTAGTATCAATAATAGTTACCTACTAATACACAAAAAAAGGTCGGACCGTAACAGTCCGACCTCCCATATTGTTCAAAAAAAGATTAACCTTTTTTACTTTCCTTCGCCCAGGCATCTTTCAGGGTAACGGTTCTGTTGAACACTACCTTTTCCGGTGTGCTATCCGGGTCTACGGCGAAATAGCCTTTGCGGAGGAACTGGAAACGTTCTCCGGGTTTAGCTTTCAGCAGGCCGGGTTCTACGAACGCTTCTTTGATCACTGTTAGCGAATCCGGGTTGATGAGGGAAGCGAGGTCGCCTTCTTCTGCCGCAGGGTTTTCCACATTGAACAGGCGATCGTATACGCGTACTTCAGCGGTAGCGGCATGTGCTGCGCTTACCCAGTGGATGGTACCTTTTACGGTGAGGCCGCTGTGGTCGCCGCCACTTCTGCTTTCTGGCAGGTAGGTGGCGTAGATGGTGGTGATATTACCGTTGGCATCTTTTTCCACGCTTTCTCCTTTAATGATATAGGCGTTTTTCAGGCGCACCAGCAGGCCTGGGCCCAGGCGGAAGAATTTCTTGGGTGGTTCTTCCATGAAGTCTTCTCTTTCAATATACAGGGTGTTGCTGAAATGGAGCACACGGCTACCGGCGGTTTCATCTTCCGGGTTGTTGTCGGCCACCATTTCTTCTACCTGACCTTCGGGATAGTTGGTGATCACCAGTTTAACCGGGTCCAGTACTGCCATTACGCGGTTGGCGGTTTTGTTGAGCTCCTCGCGGATGCAGAACTCCAGCAGTCCAAGTTCGATGATATTATCTCGTTTCTGTACACCTACCCTTTCGCAGAGCATACGTATGCTGGAAGGGGTATAGCCACGGCGGCGCAGGCCGCTGATGGTGGGCATGCGGGGATCATCCCAGCCACGTACATGTCCTTCGGTTACCAGCGTTTTCAGTTTTCGTTTGCTCATCACCGTATAGTTGAGGTTTAAGCGGGCAAACTCGTACTGACGGCTGGGGAAGATGTCCAGTTCTTCAATGAACCAATCGTATAACGGGCGATGTGGGATGAATTCCAGGGTACAGATGGAATGGGTGATATTTTCAATGCTATCGCTCTGGCCGTGGGCGAAGTCGTACATCGGGTAGATGCACCATTTGTCGCCTGTACGGTGGTGATGGGCATGTTTAATACGGTACATCAGCGGGTCGCGCATATGCATGTTAGGCGCGGCCAGGTCTAACTTGGCCCGGAGGGTTTTTTCCCCGTCTTTGAATTCGCCTTTGCGCATCCGTTCAAACAGGTCGAGGTTTTCCGCTACCGACCGGCTCCTGGAAGGGGTGGGCGTACCGGGTACGGTAGGCGTTCCTTTGGCGGCGGCTATTTCGGCGGCGGTAGCATCTTCCACGTAGGCCAGTCCTTTTTCGATCATTTTTACAGCAAAGGTGTAGAGTTGCTCGAAATAATCGGAGGCATACAGTTCTTTATCCCATTCAAATCCCAGCCAGCGGATATCTTCCTTAATAGAATCCACATACTCGGTATCTTCTGTAACCGGGTTGGTATCATCAAAGCGGAGATTGGTTTTCCCATTGTATTTCTGGGCCAGGCCAAAGTTCAGTACAATAGATTTGGCATGCCCGATATGGAGGTAACCATTGGGCTCTGGTGGGAAGCGTGTGAGTACACGGCCTCCGTTTGCGCCGTTGGCAATATCGTCTTCTACAATTTGTTCTATAAAATTGAGGGATCTTTCTTCGCTCATAATGATTTTATCTTGGAGGGCAAATGTACGAAAAAGCCGAAAGGTTACCCTTTTCTGGTTTTTCGTTACATTTACGACCTTAATAAAAAAATAGGTATGGTCAACCCGTTAAATCGTCCTGTTCGTGTATTGGTCGCCAAAGTGGGCCTGGATGGCCATGATCGTGGCGCCAAAGTGATTGCCGCCGCACTGCGGGATGCCGGCATGGAAGTGATTTACACTGGTCTCCGGCAAACTCCGGAGATGGTGGTCAATGCCGCCCTCCAGGAAGATGTGGACGCTATCGGGGTGAGTATCCTCTCTGGCGCTCATATGACAGTATTCCCTAAAATCATCGCGGAAATGAAGGAAAAAGGCCTGAACGATGTACTACTGACAGGTGGCGGTATTATCCCCGATGCCGACATGGAAACTTTACAGGAGATGGGGGTGGGTAAACTGTTTCCCCCGGGTACTAATACCAAAGATATTTCCGAGTATATCACCCAGTGGGTGGCCGCTCACAGAAATTTTTAAAATTTTTTCGGGATCGTCGTAACATTTCTTAAACCGGGTCGTCTTTAAGGTATTCCACATAAATCTAAAAAACCACAACCCGTATTATGAAATGTAAGTTACTCCCGCTATTCCTGGTACTGTTGCTGATAGGAAGTAGTGTTTTTGCCCAGGAGAAAAAAGATTCGGCCAGCACCCCGGCCGTTGATAGTACCGAAAAAACGACTTTTACCACCTTCTCTCTTATTTTTGGTAAATACCCTAAGCACCGGGAAGGGATATACGTAACGCGTGGTGGTGAAGGCGCCCTGTTGTCCTTTGCATCCATGAAGGAAAATGGGGAACATATGCGGAATATCCCCCGCTTTACCCTCTTTTTCAACGTAGGTACCAATTTTAACAAGGATGTGTCCAAAAACCTGGGCTTCTTCACCGGTATCAACATTAAGAATATAGGGTTAATTTCCAAACCTACCGACTCCCTGAAGCTGAAGCAGCGGGTATATACCTTAGGCGTTCCGCTGGGATTCAAGATCGGAGATGTAACTGGCGGTAGCTTCTTCTTCTTCGCCGGCGGCGAAATTGACCTGGCCTTTAACTATAAGGAAAAACAATTTATAGATGGTAAGAAGGTGCATAAATTCAACGAATGGTTCAGCGACCGTACCCCGCTCCTGATGCCTTCCGTTTTTGCAGGCTTCCGTGTCAACCCCGGCTTCGGCTTAAAAGTGCAGTATTATCCGCAGAACTTCTTTAACCAGGATTTTAAAACAAAAGATAAGGCAACAGGCAACAGCATCTATCCTTACAAAAACCTCGAGGCCAACCTGGTATTTGTGACCCTGGGATATAACTTTAGCGGGGTGAATTATTTTAAAGTAAAGAGAAAATCGCACTATATGAAGATGAAAAGTGGCAAAGCGGAGTTTGAAGTAAACTATTAAGACATTAATACGTTATTTTAATAACCGGGACTAATTCAATTAGTTCCGGTTTTTTGTTTTCAAGAGAGTCTGATATCACCCAAAATGGAACCATATGAAACGAAGTCTATTCCTTGTTAGCACGTTACTACTCCTGTGTACCAATTATGTCCAGGCCCAATTTGAGATAGGCGTTTCCGGAGGATACAATAAAAATTACCTGCATACCAGCACTGGTTACAGGGCTTACACAAAATATGATGCTTTAAGCGGATTTACAGTGAGCATCCCCATACAATATCACTTCAATAATTGGCTGGCTGTAGAAGCGGATCCGGGTTACATTCAGAAGAATTACGAGCAGAAAAGGGACCACTTCTTTGATGGTATTTATCAAAAAAATACCAATAGTTATATCCAGTTGCCTGTTATGGCACATTTCTCTTTTGGCGGCGATAAGCTGAAAGGGTTTATGAACCTGGGTGGGTATGGCGCCTATTGGGCCAGCGGGCGCATTAAAGGAGCTATGGCCAATCCCTTTAACCTGGGACCGGATATTCCCGATAATCAGCAGACTTATACTTTCTTTGAATACGATAAAGCGTACAACTATAATGAAAAGTATAGCTTCGATAGCCGTCGCGACCGCCGCATGGAATTTGGCCTCCTGGCTGGCGCTGGCATTGAATACCTGCTACAGCAACGCTACCGCATTTTTGTGGAAGGCAGGTATTATTATGGGCTAACCGATCAGCAGAAAAGCTATATGATCAACCAGATACCGCGTTACAATGATACTTATGTGATCCAGGCCGGCTGCCTGTTTAATCTTAAAAATATCTTCCACCCTGAGTCGGCTACTGCAGAATAATTTCGTTCACTGTTAATAACTGATAAGATGAAATATCTTGGTAAATATATTGTGATCATCCTGGTATTGCTTGCCGGGGTTTCCTGTCGTAAAGAAATGCCGGAAATCAACGATCCGCAGAATACTATTGCTGCTAATTTCAATGAAGTGTTTGACGCCTTCTGGAATGGAATGAATAATAATTATATATTCTGGGATATTGACACGGTTAATTGGGATAATGTATATAAACAATACAAGCCGCTTTTTGCCAAGTTAAACCTAAATGATTCCAATGATGTAAGAAAAGGATATACCTATTTTAAACAGATGACAGCCGGGTTGGTTGATTCGCACTATAATATTACGTTTAATGATACCTGGCTGGTGGATTCCCCCAGTATCAGTCCTTCTTATGAGCGGAAGTCGGCCAGTCCCGGTTTTCACAATCCTATCAGTATTTTTCATTTTTATGACACGATCCCACGCAAATACCTCGACCGGGGAGGTGCTATTCGTGGATTTACCAATACGGTAGATGGTTCAAACCAATATGTGGCAGTGTCAGGAACTATTCAACAAAACATTCTGTATTTTTTCTTCAGTGAATTTGCCTTGAAAGAACTGTATAAAACGGACACGGCTAATGGCGTAAAAAGGGTGGAACAATATTTCTTCGATAAACTACAGAATACTGCCAATATCAAAGGGATTATTATTGACGTGCGTGGTAATCCGGGTGGCGCTTTGGCGGATCTTGATTTCCTGTTGGGAAGAATGATCGATAAGCAGCTCGATTTTGGCTATACCCGCTCCAAACAGGGAAATGGCCGCCTGGACTATTCTCCCTGGGCGCCGGCTTTTGCAACGCCGCAGGCAGGGGCACGCAATATTACCGCGCCCATTGTGATGCTGGCGGATGCCTGGTCGGCAAGTATGGCGGAAATGACTACCATGGCGGTGAAGGCATTACCCAACGGACATTTTGTGGGAGAACGTACCTGGGGCGCCAATGGCCCGCTGATTGGCAACCTGTTTTTTAACGGAGGCCAGTTTACCACCAATTATATGAACCTTGTATATACCTCTTCCCTGATGTTGAAATACAAGGATGGAAAAATTTATGAAGGAGTGGGATTCCCTCCGGATGTGGAAGTAAAATATGATGAAGCTGCGCTTAATCTCGGGCAGGACAAGCAACTGGAGGCTGCCATCGGGCTGATTCATTAGGTTATCAAATATTGCTTAATATTGATAAACTAAAAATACGGCCCATGTATCAGACGTTAAGCACAGCCATAGAGCAGAATATCCTGACTATTACGATTAATCGCCCGGAGAAAATGAATGCCCTCAACCAGCAGGTGCTGGCTGACCTGGCATTGGCGGTAGATGAAATATACGGCGACAAAACCATCAAAGGAGCTATTATCACCGGCGCCGGTGATAAGGCCTTCGTAGCCGGTGCTGATATCAGCGAATTCCTTACCCTGTCGAGCAAGCAGGGAGAAGAATTGGCAAAAAAAGGTCATGTGATTTTTCAACGGATAGCATCCTGCCCCAAACCCGTTATCGCTGCAGTGAATGGTTTTGCCCTGGGCGGTGGTTGCGAACTGGCCATGGCCTGTCATTTCCGCCTGGCCAGTGAAAATGCCAAATTCGGCCAGCCTGAGGTGAACCTGGGACTGATCCCTGGCTACGGTGGCACCCAGCGGCTTACAGAGCTGATTGGCAAAGGTAAAGCCATGGAGCTGATGATGACCGGCGACATGATCACCGCTGCAGAAGCCCTGTCCTGGGGACTCGTGAATCACGTACTGAAGCCCGAAGAACTGTTGCCCAAAGCCAAAACCATCTTACTGAAAATACAAACCAAAGCGCCGCTAGCCATTGCCCGGGTGATCAAATGCGCCAATGCGGCACTGGATAAAGACGTGGATGGTTATGAACTTGAACTAACAGAATTCGGGGCCTGCTTTGACACCAAAGACCTCGAAGAAGGTGCGGCCGCCTTTATCCAGAAAAGACAGCCGAATTTTAAGGGGGAATAGCTTGCTGACCTATCCTTAAAGCCGTACTTTTGTACCCTTAAAAGTTTAAGTCATGGAATTCAGAATAGAGAAAGACACAATGGGCGAGGTAAAAGTGCCTGTAAATGCCTATTATGGCGCCCAAACTCAGCGCTCCATTGAAAATTTCAAGATCGCGCAGGATATCAACAAAATGCCGAAAGAAATCATTAAGGCATTTGCTTACCTGAAGAAAGCCGCAGCTATCACCAACCTGGAAGCAGGCGTACTGCCAAAGGAAAAAAGTGACCTGATTGGCCAGGTATGCGATGAAATCCTGGAAGGTAAACTGGATAACGAATTTCCACTGGTAGTTTGGCAAACAGGCTCCGGTACCCAGTCTAACATGAACGTAAACGAAGTAGTGGCTTACCGCGCACACGTGCTTCACGGCGGTCAGCTGACCGACAAGGACAAATTCGTTCACCCTAATGATGACGTGAACAAATCGCAGTCCTCCAATGATACCTTCCCTACTGCCATGCACATTGCGGCTTACAAAATGCTGCAGGAAGTAACCATCCCGGGTATCACCAAACTGCGCGACACCCTCGCTAAAAAAGCTGCCGCCTTTAAACATATCGTGAAAATTGGTCGCACCCACTTTATGGATGCTACCCCACTTACTCTCGGACAGGAAATCAGCGGCTATGTAGCCCAGCTGACACATGGTCTGAAAGCTATCAACAACGCGCTGCCACACCTGAGTGAACTGGCCCTGGGTGGTACTGCCGTAGGTACCGGTATCAATACACCTAAAGGCTATTCAGAAAATGTGGCAAAGAATATTGCCCGTTTAACCGGTCTGCCTTTCGTAACGGCTGAGAATAAATTCGAAGCCCTGGCGGCACACGACGCTATCGTAGAAGCACATGGCGCCTTGAAAACCGTAGCTGTGAGCTTAATGAAGATCGCCAACGATATCCGCATGCTGAGCTCCGGTCCACGTGCAGGTATCGGTGAAATACATATCCCCGACAACGAGCCGGGATCTTCTATCATGCCAGGTAAAGTAAACCCTACCCAGTGCGAAGCCCTCACTATGATTGCAGCACAGGTAATGGGTAATGATGTAGCGATCAGCATAGGCGGCGCTAACGGCCACTTCGAGCTGAACGTGTTCAAACCGGTAATGATCTTCAACTTCCTGCATTCTGCCCGCCTGATTGGCGATGGCTGTGTAAGCTTCAACGATAAATGTGCGGAAGGTATTGAACCTATTGAAGCTAATATCCAGAAGCATGTGCAAAATTCCCTGATGCTGGTAACTGCGCTCAACACCAAAATCGGCTACTACAAAGCGGCTGAAATTGCGCAAAAAGCACACAAGGAAGGCACTACCCTCAAAGAAATGGCCGTGAAACTGGGTTATGTAACCCCTGCTGAATTTGACGAGTGGGTAGTTCCCGCACACATGGTAGGCGAAATAAAATAGTCAACTTAATATTTATGGCAAGGGCTGACCGTCGGGCAAAACTGCTTCCTGGTCAGCCCTTTTTGTTGCTTTCCCTCCTATTTACTGCAAAACAGGCACAGTTAATATCTGATGATAAACGGCTAATTTTTGCAAATACCGGCCTTCGATTTATCTATACATTTAACTCCTTAGCACAGCAACCAAAACGATTACTTATCTAACTGTTTCCACTAAAAAGTTTTTTTGTCAGTTGTCCGGCTATACGATGAAGCGTCCATTTTCAAGAAAGTGGCAGAGGGTGATGAAGCTGCCTTCCGGGTGCTCTTTGACCAATACTGGGATACAGTGTATGGGGTAGCCCTGGCGCTTACCAAGTCGGAGAATATGGCAGAAGAGATGGCCCAGGATGTTTTTGTGAAGTTGTGGCTGAAACGGGAAAAGCTGGCCGGCGTTGAAAATTTTGATGGATACCTGTTTACTATTGCGCGCAATCATATCTATAATGTATTCAGGAAAAGAATAAAGACAGCGGCATTTACCAACCATTTACTGGACTATGCCGAAGATACTATTACTTCCTCCGATGCCCCGGATAAGCACCTGCTCTGCCATGAGCTGGAAAAGCAGGTGGCCGGCGCCGTTGAACATCTCTCCCAGCAACAACGTACTATTTATTCATTAAGCCGTCACCATGGCATGAGCCAGGACGAAATTGCGGCAACCCTCCACATTTCCCGGCACACGGTGAAAAGCCACATGAACAAGGCTTTGCACGTGATCCGCGATTACCTCCGTCACTACAGTATACTGGAAATATTACTCATGTGCTTCTTTGCACAGGCTACCTTTTTTGCCAGCTGAAATTTTTTTTTGCTTTCCACTAATACCTCCTCTTTTTCCAGGTGTCTTTATAGTAACGTTCACCTTTTTGCTTTACAATGGATAGTCAACATCTAAGAGAACTGTTGCAGCAACACCTTAATAATGCCTTGCCTGTGGAAGATTTGCAGGCATTAATTAATCACCTGCGTGAAAACGGGCATTCGGAAGAGTTGTTGTCGGTAATAGAAGAAGCATTGGAAAGCGGGACGTTTACCGCGCAGGCAGATAAATCCCGGAAGGACCAGGTTTTCCAGGACATTCTCCGGAAGACAGGTAAAGGTGAAGATATATTACCCATAGAAGAGGAAAGCAGCCAGCTGCCTGTCAAAAGACGTACTGGTATATGGAAGGCAGCCGTAGCGGCCATGATCATCTTACTGGCAGGAACAGCTACCTATTTGATCAGGAAGCCTGCTGATCATCGCGGAACTACGATCAACCAGGTAGCAAAAGCAGATATATTACCGGGAAGCAATAAGGCCATCCTGACACTTACAGATGGCAGCCATATTGAACTGGACAGTGCAGCCAGGGGAACCCTCACCCAGCAAGGCGCCGCGTCGGTAACGAAATTGAATAATGGTCAACTCGCCTATCAGATCAGTAACCATACAGGAGCAGATGCTGTATACAATACGGTGACCACACCGCGCGGTGGTCAGTACCAGATCGTACTGCCAGACGGGACTAGAGTGTGGCTGAATGCTGCCTCTTCGCTGCATTTTCCTACCAGCTTTACCGGTAAAGAACGTATGGTGGAAGTAACCGGGGAAGCTTATTTTGAAGTAGCCAGGAAAGAAAATCAACCATTTAAAGTAGTAACACAAGGAATGGAAGTAAAAGTATTGGGTACACATTTCAATGTGAATGCTTATGCCGATGAAGCAGCCAGCAGTACTGTTTTGCTGGAAGGAAAGGTAATAGTGTCTTACCGGGGAAAAAATGTGTTGATGAATCCCGGCCAGCAGGCGCTGGTAAAAGAGGATATCAGGATAATGCCACATGCTGATATAGAAACACTCATGGCCTGGAAAGAGGGCAAGTTTTCCTATAACAATATGGGGCTGGAAACGATTATGCGGCAAATAGCCCGCTGGTACGATGTAGATATAATATTCGAAGATAAAATTGCTGATTCCTATAGCATGGAAATATCCAGGAATGTTCCATTATCAAAATTATTGCAATTCATGGAAATCAGCGGCGGTGTTCATTTTGTGATCAATGGAAGAAAAGTTATCGTAAGAAAGTAAGACCAACATTCAGATCAACCAAGAAATTGATGCAACGAAAAACCGGGTAGTGTTTGCGGCACTGCCCGGCGGATTGTTGGATCAGTACAACTATACAATCATTTCGGGACTGACAATTGTTTACATCCAAACCTTAACAAAAGTATGCAAAATGTTCTTTGTAATTCCACTTTTTTGAATGGCTGCTATGTCGCACAGCAACGACCTCAAAAGGGATTGTGGGCCAAAACCAGATTGACAATGAAGCTGACCACGTTTCTGATCCTGGCATTCATTATACAGGCGGGCGCCGCTACGAATGCACAGACTATCACACTTTCACTGAAGAATGCCCCTCTCAGTACCGTATTTAAAGAAATCAGCCGGCAGGGAGGATATAATTTTGTTTACAACAATAGCCTGCTGGAACATACCGGTAATGTTGATCTAGTAGTAAACCATGCCAACGTGGAGGAAGTGTTGAAACAATGTTTTAAACACACGTCTATTACCTATGAAATCATCGACAAAACGATTGTTGTCCGGAAGCTTTCACCGGCAGGAAGTGTTGCTGTGGCTGAACGCCAGCCTGCTGTGGCAACAACGGTAAGAGGAAGAGTAACTGGTGAAGATGGTACCCCACTCGTGGGGGTAACCGTACAGGTGAAGGGCACTTCCACCGGTATCGTTACCAAGGAAAATGGCGAATTCCAGATCAACATACCCGATGCCTCTTCCGGTATCCTGGTGTTTTCCTTCATTGGTATGGAAAGACAGGAAGTATCGATCGGAAAGAGTGTATTCGTTACCGTTGTATTGAAAAGATTGGTCAGCCAACAACAGGAAGTAGTAGTAGTGGGCTACGGTACGCAGAAGAAAACCACGCTGGTGGGATCAGTTGCTACTATGAAAGGAGAAGAAATTGCAAGAGTACCTACCGCCAACGTAACCAATGCCTTTGCCGGGCATATTCCCGGTGTTATTGCCAACAACCGCTCCGGCCGCCCGGGCGATGACTATTCCTCCGTATACGTGAGGGGATTTAACTCTTTTAGCGGCGGCGTAGATCCTTTGATTATCGTAGATGGTATTCCTGACCGGAACATCGACAGGATCAATCCTAATGATATCGAAAGTGTTACTGTGCTGAAAGACGCTTCTGCAGCGATTTATGGCGTACGTTCTGCCAACGGCGCTATCCTTATTACCACCAAGAGAGGGAAGGCAGGTAAGCCGGTTATTTCCTACGAGGGCTCTTACGATATCCAGCAACTGACCAGGATGGAACACCGTGTTAACTCCTGGCAGTATATGACTTATTACAATGAGCTGAATGGTTACCAGGGTAATACACTGCCCTATACACAGGCAGATATAGATAAATACAAAGCAGGAAATGATCCCAATTATTCCAGCACCGACTGGCAGAAGGCAGTGTTCCGCAAAAACGCGCCGCAAACCAATCATAGCATTTCTGTAAGAGGTGGCAGTGATGCCGTTAAGTTCTTTATTTCCGGCCAATACCTGTCACAGCAAAGCAACTGGAGCAACAGTGATGAAAATTTCAAGAACTATAACTTACGTTCCAATATCGATGCTGCTGTATCTAAAAATTTAAAGCTCACTTTCGATATCGCTGCCAGGAAAGAAGATAGGAAATACCCGGCTATTTCCGCAAATAGCATATTGCATGAAACAGTGAGTATGTATCCTTTTATCCCTGTGCATTGGACCAATGGATTGCCTTCTGCCGGTATTTCAAACGGACGTAATCCTTACCTGATGATGTCGTCTGCACCGGGCTATGATAATGTAACAGACCTCTTCGTACAACCTAAAATAGGATTTGACTGGCAGCTGCCCGCTATCCTGAAAGGTTTGTCGGTGAGCGGTTATGCAGCCTTTGATTATCGTCAGAGAAGCGAAAAGAATTTCACCCGCCCCTGGGATGCATATACCTATAGCCTTTCTACCAATACCTACAATAATCAGAAGACCAGCACCGCTATTCTTAGCCTGGCCCAGGATGAAAGATCCTATAACGAAAACACTTACTTCTATAAAGTGGCGTTCGACAGAACTTTCGGTAAGCACAGTATCAACGCTTTCGCAGGATATGAGCAAACCGTTTCCAACTACCGGATGACCTATGCTTACCGGAAAAACCTGGTAAGCGATCAGCTGGATCAACTCTTTACCGGTAGTGCGGTAGACCAGGTGGCCACCGGGAGCGCCAGCCAGGATGGACGCGAAAGCTACCTCGGCAGAGTTTCTTATAGTTATGCCGATAAATACCTGGCGGAGGTAGTAGGCCGTTATAATGGTTCCTTTAACTTCCCCGGAAATAAACGTTGGGGCATGTTCCCTTCTGTATCCCTTGGCTGGCGCATTTCAGAAGAACCATTTTTTAAGGATAATGTAAGATTTGTGGATAACCTGAAGCTGCGCGCTTCCTGGGGTGTGATGGGTAGCGATGCAGTATCTAAGTATATGTACCTGGCGAGGTATTCACTGGTGAGCAATATGTCTTCCGATTATTCTTCCTATCCTAAAGAATATTATACTTACTTCGGCCCCAATTATTCAGAAGCCACTGCGCTGTACCTGGCCTCTATTCCCAATACCAACATTACCTGGGAAAAGCAGGATACCAGGAACGTGGGCGTGGATGCCGTTTTCTTCAACAATCAACTGAGTGTAACGGCAGATTACTTTCACAACTTGCGCAAAGATATCCTTGCACCGCGGAATGCTTCAGTACCGTTATATACAGGCTTAACCCTGCCGGCAGAAAATATCGGCAGAACGTTGAACAGGGGCTTCGATTTTATCGTGAATTATAATGGTAAAGCAAGGGCTGTTAAGTACAACGTAGGGTTTAACTTCACCTATGCGAAAAGTAAAGTACTGTTCCGCGATGAAGCACCCAATATCCCGGATTACCAGAAGTCAACCGGATTACCTATCGATTCATGGGTAGTATTCCAAACTAAAGGAATTTATCATACGCAGGAAGAAGTGGATAAATCACCGCATATGGCGGGTGCAAAGCCAGGTGATCTCTGGTTGGTAGATAAAAATAATGATGGCCTCATCACTTACGATGACCAGGTGAGGATTCCTGAATCTGCCTATCCAAAAATCGTTTTCGGTATTACGATGGGAGCAGAATACAAAGGACTGGCACTCGACCTGGTATGGGCGGGTCAAACAGAAGCCAAACAAATGATCCTGCCCCAGATGCAAGGTTCCGTGGTAGCGCCTCCACAATGGCTGTACGATGGCCGCTGGACGCCAGACAACGCCAATGCCATCTATCCAAGAGCATTTAACTCAAAAGATCCGCGTAATTCTGTATATGCCGATTTCTGGCTGGCAGATGCATCTTTTATCCGCTTGAAATCAGCCCAGCTTTCTTATATCGTCCCTAAAAATTTATATGGTCGCATCGGTATCGAAAATATCCGGGTGTTTGTGAGTGGGTTCAACCTCTTCTCCATCGACAAAATGAAGAAGTTTAACCGTGACCCGGAAACGAATAACATTACCGGTATCAACTATCCACAGACCAGGATCTATCGTGCAGGTATCAGCATAGGCCTGTAATCCATTTTATCATATTTATGGACATTTAAATTTAATTATTGTGAAAAGAATATACTGGAAAATAGGAACCGCATTAATGACCACTTTCCTGCTAATGGCATGTCAGAAAAATGTGCTGGATAAAGTGCCCCTGGATTCATTTTCTGATCAGTCGGTGTGGAAAGACCTGAAGTTGGCGGAAGCATTTGCTGATTTTCAATATACGGTGTTACCTAACCCCGGTCACTACTGGGATAACCTTACCAATCGTACCTGGGCGCTCTCTTCAGCAACCGATGAAGCATTCAATAAGTTTGATGACTACAATGCTTCCATTATGAACTCAGGATCTTTAACACCCGATAACCTGGGCAACTTTGATATCTGGAGTGATACCTATAAAAGAATACAGGATTGTAATCTCTTCCTGTCTAAAATAGATGGCGTACCCGGTGATGATGCCGTACGTGCCCGGCTGAAAGCGGAAATTATCTATCTGCGTGCCTATGCCTATTTCAAACTGATCAGCGACTACGGTGGCGTACCCCTCGTAAAAAAACCTTTTGACCTGAACAGTAATTTCCAGGCATCCCGCAGCACCTTCGATGAATGCGTGGCCTTTATTGTGGCAGAATGCGACGCTGCCGCAGCTGTACTGCCAGCAGGTTACAGCTCCGGCGCCGCCGAGCTGGGACGTGCTACCAAAGCCGCTGCCCTGGCGCTCAAATCCAAGGCCCTCCTGTATGCCGCCAGCCCGCAGTGGAATCCATCCAACGATAAGCAGAAATGGCAACTGGCATCTGATGCAGCCAAAGCCGTGATTGACCTGCCCGGATACCAGTTATACACCGGCGGTTATGAAAATATCTTCACCACCTGGAACTCGGAAATACTCATGGCCCGCCAGGGTAACAAACAATACCAGTGGAATGCTTTCCAGGGTGTAGAAATGTTCCTGGCCCCCTGCGGCTTCCATGGCTGGTCATCCTTCGCGCCCAGCCAGAACCTGGTAGACGCTTTTGGTACAGCCGATGGGAAAGATATTACTGATGCCACATCCGGCTATAATCCGCAACAGCCCTATGTTAACAGGGACCCCCGTTTTTATAGCGATATTATTTTTGATGGAAAACCTTACGGCAAACCTGACTTTTTCAAAGACCGCTACGCGGCAGGACATAGCAATATTGCCGAAATGTATGAGGGCGGCCTCGACTCCCAGCAGGGATGGGATACCTGGAATGCCAGCATGACAAGGTATAGCTTTAGAAAGTACCAGGACACTACTTTTAATTTCAACGTAGAAACACAAACCAACAAATTCTGGATCATTTCCCGGCTGGGAGAAATCTACTTAAACTATGCAGAGGCAGAGTTTAACCTGGGACATGAAGCGGTATCCCGGCAGTATCTCGACCTGCTCAGGCATCGCGCCGGTATTGTAAACAACCTGCCAGGTAGCTTAACCGGCGCCGCATTGTTGGCCAAAATACAGAACGAACGTCGCGTGGAGTTGTGCCTGGAAGGCCAGCGCTATTATGACGTACGTCGCTGGAAGATAGCCGATGTAACGGAAAATACACCATTGGGTGGCGTAAAGATTGTTAAGAATCCTGACGGATCCAAAACATATACCTACATAAAGGTACAGGACAGGGCATTTAAATCTCAACATTATCTTTTGCCTATTCCAAGGGAAGAAATCAGGAGAACCAATTTGCCACAAAACCCCGGATATAATTAATAACCCCGAAAAAATGAAAACACAATGGACGTTAGTATTACTGCTGGCGGTGATGGGTGCATGCAAAAAAAGCAGCACCCCCGCCGGTGGTGATAAACCCGATGGCAAAATCCAGGTAGCTGTATCAGCACCGGAAGCCGGCTATATATACCTGGACGGCGCATACACCGGCATTACCGCCCCCGGTAATATCGCCGTAACCGCCGGTAAACACGTGATAGGCGTGGCGCTGCAAAATTCTTTTCAGTATCTCCGTAAACAAGTGGATATAACGGCAACGGGCACACTGAATTTTACCACTGCCGATAAACCGGTTCCGAAAGTATGGAAAGCACTCTGGATAGGGGTAAATGAAACCAAAGGCACCTCCGCTACGGGCGATTGCAGCACCCATTTTTCAACAGCTGAGCTGGACCAGGGATACGATTTCTTCCAGTGGAGCCTGCAGCAACATTTCGAAAAGTATGCTTACAGCACTATACACTGGGAAGTAACCCGCAAAGATATCACCGCGCCGGTGATGCTGACGCGGGGCGCCAATAACTGGTATACCGTAGATCCTGCTACCATTGCGGATCTGATGCCTGATATTCAACCTGGGGCCTACGACTGTGTGTTTGTTTTCTGGCGTGAGAGCGAAGGCGCCTGCAGTTTTAAAAGCGGCTATTTCGGACTGGCATGGACCAACCCGTTGAAGGAAAGCATGAAAACCGGCTATGTTACCGTAAAATTTGATGCAGGCACCAGTCTTACCGACCGGATCAATTATTACAAGAATAACGACCCCGGCGTTTGGGTGCATGAATGGCTGCATACGGTTGGTGAAAACTTTTACCAGGATAAGGGCCTGCAATTGCCCCGCAAGGCGGGTGACGGCCTGGTAGTCCATGCGGCAGAAATGTATCATTACATATTTCCGTGGATGAACTGGTACCTCGATTTCATGTCTGCCAGGGTCATCAATGTAAACGATGGTCCCAAATACCTGGGCATAGGCCCGGAAGCCCTCCTGGGTTGTACTGTCAGGGAGAAAGCAATGAATACCTGTAATGACTGAATATTTTAAAGTGTTATGAAAAGATTAATGTATTGGATACTGGTGTTACTGATAGCTGGTAATGCTTCGGCACAAAAGTTTGAAGGGTTGGCGCCCACGCCGCCCATGGGCTGGAATAGCTGGAATACTTTCCAGACGGCTATCAACGAAAAAATGATTATGGAGATAGCAGATGCCCTGGTGTCCTCCGGTATGAAAGATGCCGGGTACAGGTACCTGGTACTGGATGACGGCTGGATGGCTATGGAAAGGGATAGCCTTGGCAACCTTACTCCTGACCCGGTAAAATTTCCGCACGGCCTCAAAGTAGTGGTAGATTACGTACATGCAAAAGGGTTAAAATTCGGCTTGTATAATTGCGCTGGAACGCTCACCTGTGCTAAGTATCCCGGCACCAGGGGGTATGAATACCAGGACGCCCGGAACTATGCCGCATGGAATATCGACTACCTGAAATTCGACTGGTGCAATACAAACGGTATCAACGCGAAGGAAGCCTATACCACCATGAGCAAGGCGCTGCGTAAAGCGGGACACCCCATGATATTCAGTTTGTGTGAATGGGGAGTGAACAAGCCCTGGCAATGGGGTGAACCGGTAGGCCAGCTATGGCGTACCACAGAAGATATCTACCAGGTATTCGACTCCGTACATAACCAGGGCACCTGGGATGCCCTGAGCGTAATGCGCATTGCCGACTTGCAGGATACGCTGCGTAAATACGCGGGCCCCGATCATTGGAACGACCCCGATATGCTCGAAATAGGCAATGGCATGACTTACGAAGAAGATAAAACGCACTTCTCCCTTTGGGCCATGATGGCTGCTCCGCTGATGGCAGGCAACGATATCCGGAAAATGAGCCCGCAAACTAAAGAGATCCTCACCAATAAAAGTATCATTGCTATTGACCAGGATCCATTGGGTATCCAGGGATTTAAATACGCAGATAAAGATAGCTTGCAGGTATGGTTTAAACCGCTGCAGCAGGGCGATTGGGCCGTTTGTTTCGTGAACCGTGGCAGTCATGATATGCCGGTTGCCTTCAACTGGAAACAAACACCGGTGGTCGATCCCGTTTTCCATTATACACTGGAGAAAAATATTGATTACACCTTGTACAACGTATGGACAGGTAAGCAGGAGGGCACTACGAAAAAGAATCTCAACACCCTATTGAAATCACATGATGTGTTGATGTTCAGGCTAAAGAAATAAAAGAAGACAATGAAGATACGCTTACTGCTGCTGTTGATGGCGAGCTACGCCTGCACACAGGCGCAAACCCCTGCTATTTTTACTTCATCAGACAGCGCTATGCAACAGGCTTATGAATGGGCCGGAAGTATGGTGCGGCACTACCAGGGAAACCCTGCCGACCCGGTGGGGCCCTGGTATGAAGCTGCATTGCCCTCCCGCATGGCCTTTTGCATGCGCGATGTAGCACACCAAACGATTGGAGCAACCATATATGGGCTGGACAAAGAAAACAGGAATATGATCGGCGCCTTTGCCCGGCATATCTCTGCAAAGAAGGATTGGTGCTCTTACTGGGAAATCAATAAGTATGGGAAACCTGCTCCCGAAGATTACCGGAACGATACCGCCTTCTGGTATAACCTCAATGCCAATTTTGATATCTTATCAGCCTGTTGGAGATTGTATCAATGGACGGGTGATACTTCCTATATCACGGATCCGGTATTGACTGATTTTTTTGAAAAAACGGTAAACGAATATATCCGTCAATGGGCCTTGCAACCCGACTCACTGCTGACCAGGCCTACACATCCCAATGCCCCATCGCCTTTTAATCAGCAGGATAATTTCCACGTTTGCCGTGGATTACCATCCTACGTGGAAAATATAGCGGACCTGAAAATGGGCGTTGATCTGATCGCCACTATTTACCGGGGACTATTGTCTTATTCTGCTATTTTAAAAGCCAGGGGAAACGCGGCCAAAGCGGCACAACTGGAGCAAACCGCTGCCCGATACCAGCAGCAGATAGAAGGGGTTTGGTGGAATGAACAGCAGGCACGTTATTACACCTGGTACAATGGCGACGGTAAGTTTGGTAACGGAGAAGGGGCCGTTTTCCTGTTATGGTTTGATGCGATGAAAGACAGTACCCGAAGCCGTGCAACCATCGCCCAGCTAACCGCAGGTACCTGGAATGTGGAAACCACTTCCTATTTGCCGGTAATACTGTTTAAACAAGGTTATTGGCAAAAAGCCAGGGAGTATATACTGCAACTCACAGATCCCGCTACCCCAAGGCGGGAATATCCTGAAGTATCTTTTGCCGTACTGGAAGCAATTGTAAGAGGACTGATGGGGATAGAGCCGGATGCTGCAGCGAAGCGCATCACTACTTTATATCGGGGCAGGAGCGGAAGCCGCGCAGCGCTAAAAAATTTGCAGGTACTCCATACAACGATCGCTGTCAGTCATACACCGCAAGAAACAGTGCTTCGTAATACCGGTAACAACACTTTTCTGTGGAAAGCCGCATTTGCAGGAGCGCATCGTACCATAAGGATTAATAATATTATCATGCCGGCCCGGCAAGAGGTAGACAACAATGGAAATATGATTTCTTATGTAGAAGTAATGGTAAAGGGAAATAAAACACTTGATGCAAAAATCGGTAAATAAGCAACCCTTTGAAACCCTATAAGAAAACGCCGTGTACTTGTTTTAAGTACACGGCGTTGCTATGAGTACACGGCGGGGAATCATCCCTGCTTGTTTATTGTTTACCTCTCTTAAATACGTTATCGTATGTTACAGATAAGTAATAGAGCCCGCCGATAGTAGGTCCGCCTACGTATTGGAAGTATTTTGCGTTCAATACATTAGAGGCGCCCAATTTAAATGAGGTGTTGATTTTTGGTACGCGATAAGTGATCTGTGCATCTACCGTGCTGTAAGAAGGAACATCTCCGTTGCCGAACAGGTTTTGCCAGTAGAAAGTATTCTGCCAGTGCCATACCACGTTGAAGCCAATGTTTTTGATCACATTACGGTTACCCACACTCACGTTGGTAAACCAATCCGGGGTGTTGAAGCCCGGGATAAGGGCATCATCTTTTGTTTTATCCTGTGCCAGTTTATTATAGTTAGCATTGCCGCTCACGGTGTACCCTTTGTAGATATCATAGGTCACCGCTACTGCAAAACCGTAGTTGTTAACCGTAGACTTACTGTTGGTCCATACGCGGTAACGGTCTTGCTGTGATTTGTCCAGCATTTGATTCAGCACGCTTTGATCCGGATTGTTTACGTTACCCGTTTTAGGCACTACCGCTTCTATTTGCCCGATGAAGTGTTTATAAGAGCTATAGTAACCATCTACATCAATAAACAGTTTATTGTCCAGCAATACTGCTTTATAACCTGCTTCGAAAGAAGTGATCTGTTCCGGTACAATAGGATCGAGGTTAGCCACTTTCAGGATACCTGCGTTTTTAGCAGCAGCAGCATCTTTGGAGATGTGTTCTGCATTGATGGTTTTATTCACCGCTACCCCAAACGCATCTACTGTGCTGGTGAGGAATGAATTTTTGAAGTAGCCGAGGCCCTGTTCAATAAATGCCAGGCCGCCCACGCGTCGTACCTGTCCGTTGTTTACGAAAGAGTAGGCTTCAAACAGCGATGGGAAGCGGAATCCATTTTGCCACGAAATGCGGAAGTTGTGTTTGTCTTTGATACTGTATACCGCTGCAATACGGGGATTCACTTTAGCGTCGAACTGTTCGTTTTTATCGTAGCGCAGGGAGCCGGTTAACTTGAGCGCGTCGTTGAAAAACGTTTTGCTGATTTGGGCGAAGCCGCCGTATTTGCCATACCAGATATGCTTTCCGCCTGGGGTATTGCGTTTATCCATGGGCAGGGAAAAGTCTACGAAGTTGTTGCCATCCGGGATGATTTCGTAGGTGCGATAGTCGGCGCCTACCAGTACATCGGCGAAGTGTATGTATTTGCGCAGGTTCCAGGTACCTTCTGTGTGATAGAAGCGGCTTTTTTGCAGGAGTGCTGCACCACCGCTGGTATTGTTCGGGTTCTTGGAAGTTGGGTAAATATCCCAGTCGTTGATACTTTTAATTTTAGCTACCTGTGCATCAAATGCAGGGGTGCCGGGTGTCCAGCGGCCTGCATCTGCAAAGGCGCGGGCGGCCTGATGGGCGGCTACCAGGTCGGCGCCGGAGGTTAATGCATTATTTAGACCGGAGGTATAATCAGACGCCCATTTTTTATCTGGTTTAAAAGATTTCTCCAGGTTATCGGCCAGCGGGTTCATATTGTAGGAGTTACCCGTATTTTCAATGGAGATATAAGACCGCACGGTAAAGTCAGGGTGTACCAGTTCCAGCTTGGCATTTTGCACCGTAACGCCTCTCAGGCCGATACGGTTACCCCGTTGGAAGAATCCATCCATTTCGCCATAGCGGTAGGAAGCGGATAATTCCATTTTATGAGGTAAGCGGAAGTTGAAGGAGAAGTCGGCTTTTTTGTTCTTAACGGTATAATCACCTACGATATCTTTTTCCCAATAGCCGGTGCGGTGTACGTTGTAAGCGCGACCGTCTTTATCGATGATCTGGATATTGGCGTTATCCCCGTATTTATTCCATGCATCGTTGGCGATGTTATTGGGGCCGCTCAGCTGCGGGAAGTCGGGGTTGGCTTTCGATTGGGGCGAAAAGTCGTTGTGACTGTCGGCGTACCAGTCGGTACCTTGCATATAGCTGAGGTTCACTTTCCATGCAAATATGCGGCCGTATTGTTGTGCATATCGTATAGCTGTTTCCGTGAGTGGCTTGGCGCCGCCGGCGTCGCCGATATGGTTAACGGCAATTTTCTGGTAAACGCTTACGCCCTGGTATTGGAACGGGTTTTTAGTGACCAGGTTAGACATGCCGTTGATGGCGTTCATACCATACAGCGCAGAAGAAGCGCCGGGTGTTACTTCTACGCTGGAGATATCCAGCTCCGTAGGCCCGATAGCGTTACCCAGCGGTACGCCCAGGGTAGCGGCCTGGTTGTCGACGCCATCTACCAGCTGCATGAAGCGGAAGTTATTGGGTACGTTGAAACCACGGGTGTTAAATACTTTGAATGTAAGGCCGGCGGTGGTCATCTGAACGCCTTTGAGGTTGCCCAGGGCATCATAGAAAGTAGAGGAAGGGGTTTCCTTCAGTGCGCGGATATCCAGTTTTTCGATGGCCACCGGGGAGCGCAGCATCTTTTCCTGTTGGCGGGAAGCCGATACTACCACTTCGTTTACCAGCAGCGACTGGGTAAATAGCTGTATGGCCAGTTTGCTGTTGCTGTTTTTTACTTCAAATTCCTGGGGTTGATAGCCGATGAGGCGGAACACCAGTTTCAATGGAAACTTCGCGTTGGTGGTTACTTCAAAATGGCCGTTGGCATCTGTTTGTGCGCCAAAGGAAGTACCCTTGATCTGCACCGATGCGCCGGGGAGGGCGTTGCCATGGTCGTCTGTAATATTACCCTGGATTACATAGGAACCGTTGAGCTGTGCCTGTACTAGTACCGGACTGAATACCAATATTGCAAAAAGGTATTTTGCCAGTATAGGTAAGAACTTTTGCATAGTGTTGTTGTCATTATAGATTCTGGAAAGATAAATTGATAAGGGGAGCTTAAAACGATGCCGTGCCGCAACATCGTATTGAAAATGAATTATTTGTAAATTTCAAAACCATATAGTCTATAGAATTAGTGGACAAATATAATCCGGGTATTTTTCATTTCAAAGCAAATGAGCAGTATTTATTGGAAAAAGGCAGGCCTGATGATTGTAAATGGGCAGCAGTATAGGGTTTAAGTGGCTGGGAATGAGGCTTTACCACGCCGGAAGCAGAAAGCAAATTTTTTTGTCCCGGAGAGGAATACCAGTCATCCGGAGAAGAGAGGATGTCTTGCAGAAGAAATAAAAAAAGCGTTCACTCACCGGTGAACGCTTTCTCCCTATAAATATTGAAAAGGTAATTAAGCTGCGTGGTCCTTTGCTACCGGTTGATCGGCAGTTTTAGGATGCATATGTTTTCCGAAAAAACGTTTCTGAAACAACAGTATAGAAATAACACCGGTAGAAATAGCCGCATCAGCGACGTTGAATACCGGGCGGAAAAACACGAAATAATCGCCGCCTTTGAAAGGTACCCAGCTGGGCAGGTATCCCTCGTAGATGGGGAAATACAGCATATCTACCACGCGACCGTGTAAGAAACTGCCATATCCGCCACCGGCAGGTAAAAGTTTAGCTACTTCATACCCTATGCTGTCGTTGAAGATCAGCCCGTAAAACATACTATCTATCAGGTTGCCGGCAGCTCCCGCCAGGATGAGGGAACCACAGATCAGCAAACCGGTACTGTATTTTTCTTTGATAAGTTTCTTCATGTACACAAATCCTACTACTACGGCCACCAGGCGGAACATAGTCAGCAGAATTTTTCCAAAGTCGCCTCCAAACTTAAGCCCATAGGCCATTCCTTCATTTTCAATAAAATGTATCCGGAACCAATTGGGGAAAATCACAAACTCCTGTTGCATAAACATATGCGTCTTGATCCAGAACTTCAGCGTTTGGTCAATAACAAGGATAAGGATAACGATAAATATTACGTGACGATATTTCAACTGATATTAAAATTTTATCAAAAATAATAGTTTATTTCAAAGTCGAAGGCTGCAATATCATTATTCCTGGAAATATACCCTTTTTACACGTTGTGAAATTCCTGTTAATATTTCATAAGGAATGGTGTCAGCCCAGGCGGCCAGCTCCTGTACAGATAAATCCTGTCCAAATACAATCACTTCATCTCCCTCCATAATATCAGGGATATGTGTTACGTCGAGCATCAGCATGTCCATCGCTACAATGCCCACTACCGGGGCCAGTTTACCACGGATCAGCATTTTGCCTACCCCCTGGCCTAAGCGGCGGGGGTAACCATCTGCATAGCCAATACGTACGGTGGCCGTTACTGCCGGCTCTTTGGCGGCCCATTTGGCGCCGTAACCTACCGTATCGCCGGCATCCAGGTGCTTCAACTGTGCCACAGTGGTTTTCAGGGTGCTCACATTACGGAGCTGTTCCTGCATGCCATTACTGCTATCTATGCCATACATACCGATACCCAAACGCACCATATCGAGCTGTAAGTCGGGATGACGCGTAATAGCGGCGCTATTGGCAATATGCCGGATCACCGCATAGCCCAGGGCTTTCTGCAGTTCGTGGCTCATATCGTAAAACAACCGGCCCTGCTGCTGGGTCAGCGCATCCTTTTCCGGATCTTCACTGGCAGCGAGGTGGCTGAAGATAGACTGTACTTTCATCAGGCGGCTGGCGGTCAGTACCTGCGCCAGTTCGGTGATCTCGCTCTTCACAAAGCCCAGCCGGTGCATACCGGTATCCAGCTTGATATGTACGGGGAACTCGGTTTTGCCGGCTGCCGCTATTTCTTCCATAAACTGCAGCAAAATCTGCATGGAATAAATTTCCGGCTCCAGGTTCCAGTGAAGAATGGCGTCGAAACTGGCAGGTTCAGGGTTCATCACCATGATCGGCATGGTAATACCGGCCCTTCTCAGCTCTACACCCTCATCTGCATAGGCTACCGCCAGGTAATCTACACCATGGAACTGTAAGAGATTGGCAATTTCAAAGCTGCCGCTGCCATAGGAAAACGCTTTTACCATGGCCATTAACCGGGTATCCGGTTTCAGCATCGACTGGTACAGCTTTACGTTATGGGAAATAGCCGACAGGTTGATTTCCAGGATGGTCTGATGCGCTTTCTGCTCCAGCAGTTTACCAATACGCTCAAACTGGAATATCCTGGAACCCTTTACCAGTATGGTTTCGTTCTGGAAGTCGTCCGCGTTGAACTGTTGGATATATTCATCGGTAGTAGTAAAAAACTGTGTCTTCAGTCCTTCTACCTGCTGGAAACTTTTTTTCTCACGGCCAATGTTCTTACCAATGGCAATCAATTTATTGATGCCTTTCTTTTGCAGCAGGTCTGCTACTTCTTCATACAGGGTAGCATCGCTTTTGCCGCTTTGCAGGATATCACTGAGGATAACGGTGCGGGTAGCATGCTGCTGCTGTTGCTGCAGGAAGTCGAGCGCAATGGTTAAAGAACCCAGGTCCAGGTTATAGGCATCGTTGATAACTGAGCAGTTATTGATACCCTGCTTGAGTTCCAACCGCATCGCAATATTGCTCAGCTGATCCATCCGCTGTTGTATAACGGCTTGTTCTTTGCCCAGGTACAGCATCAGGGCTACGCAGTGAATAGCATTTTCGATAGAGCCTTCATCCACAAATGGAATCCTGAACTGTAGGGGTTCCTGTTTGTAAAGCACTTCTATACGGGTATGATTATCGAGTTTCTCTACCGTTGTTACGCGCAGGTCGGCATCTGTTTTCCTGGACCAGGAAAACAGTTCCGGGCCACCGCCGCCACCTTCCTGGTTTTCTTTTTTACCTACCTGGTTGTGGAAAGCCAGTACACACTCATTCAATGCGAGATAATCTTTACAGTAAATGAGGATATCGCTTTTGGCAAATAATACCAGCTTTTCATTGATCTTTTGCCGGATATTCAGGAATCCTTCGCTATGCGCTTCGCCAATGTTGGTGAAAATGCCGATGGTAGGGCGTATAATCTTTTCCAGGTTCACCATTTCGCCGGGTTGGGAAATGCCCGCTTCAAAAATGGCCAGCTGGTGTTCAGGCTTCATTTGCCATACCGACAAAGGAACGCCTATTTGTGAGTTGTAGCTTTTGGGGCTGCGTACAATGTTATAATCCTTTTCCAGCAACTGATACAGCCATTCTTTTACAATGGTTTTTCCATTGCTGCCGGTAATACCAATTACCGGGATATGAAACTGCTGCCGGTGAAAAGCCACCAGGGTATGCAGGGCCTGTAAGGTATCTTTTACGAGAATGAAATTGGCTTTTGGATACTTTTCCAGTGGCACAGGTTCGCTCACAATAAAATTGCTGACGCCTTTACGGTACAATTCTTCAATGTACTGATGGGCATTGCGCCGGGGGCTAACTAAAGGAATGAACAGGGATGTTTCAGGGAAGCTCAGCTTCCGGCTGTCCAATAAAAGATGGTCAATTTCAGAAAATCCGGTCTCTTGCAACAATTCCCCTTTCAAAGTCTTGTTGATACTTGCTGCGTTATACACGTTTATCAGGTTTGAATAATCACTTAGCAGGTGCAAACATCGCGTGCCGCTGCTTTTTACTTCACGTCTGCTTCCGGTAATCCTTTTTTCTGATGATGGCGGGAGTAAAGAATGGAACCGCCCAGGCATACTACAATTACTATCAACGATACATACACGGGTATGTGTATGAAATACGCTGCCAGCATTTTCAGGCCAATGTAAATAAGTACAATGGCAATGCCCTGGGGCAGATAATCAAATTTATCTACCGCTCCCCTCAGTAAAAAGAACAAGGACCTGAGCCCTAATACCGCAAATATATTTGAGGTGTACACCACCATTGGTTGTTGTGATATGGCAAATACAGCCGGAATGGAATCCAGTGCAAAGATGATATCAGTAACCGCCAGCATTACCACAACGAGAGATAACGTGGTAAGGTAAACCTTATTATGTTTACAGATAATAAATCGCCCTTTTGGCGCTTCCATGGTTATCCGCATATGTTTGCTCATAAAACGATAAGCGAAATTTTCTTCCGGTTTAAATTCATCTTCACTTTTAGTGGTAAACATTTTGTAGCCGGTATACAACAGGAAGGCGCCAAATATGTATAGTATCCACTCAAACTGCCGGATCAATACTACGCCTATACTGATAAAGATCGCTCTAAAGATGATGGCTAATACAATTCCTATTAGTAATACCCTGGCATAGTTTTCCTCTTTTATTTTGAAGAAACCAAAGATGAGAATAAATACGAAAATGTTATCCATCGATAACGATTTCTCCATGAGATAGGCGCTCATAAAGCTAATTGCTGCTTCGGAGCCATCTTCCAACCACATGAAGCCAAAAAAGAGGAACGACAACCCTATCCAGAAAACACTCTGCCATAGTGCCATTTTGATGCTGGTTTTCTGGTTCTTTTTACTGAACAGGCCCAGGTCAAAGATCACCGCCACCACTATCACAATAAAGAATATGAGATAGGTTAATTGTGTTGGTGTCATAGCACAATTCCGCTTTAATGAGGGGCAAAGATAAGAAAACGACTGTTAGCAAGGTGCGATTGAATAGCGCAGATATGTTACAATTTTCTTATTAAAGCGTTTAAAGCCAATATTTAAGCGCTATTCTGCGAATTTCCGTTGCCGTATAAACTGGAATATCATGGCAAACAGGAGTACCAGTCCCACCGGCACCAGGAAACAGATAGCCTGCCACTTGGTTTTCTCCTGCCTGATCTTTTCTCCATCCAGCAAACGCAGCGTCAGCTCTTTGTTACGGGCTTCCATGATGCCACCGTTGCCGCTAAGGTAAGCCAGGCAATTGAGGAAAAACTCTTTATTGGCAAAGGCGAAGCCGGGATTAAATTCGTTGATGCCCATTTGCAGCGGGCCTTCCTTGCGGGATACAGCGTTGGCGATCAGGTCGCCATCACTTACCACGATCATTTTGTTGATGGTATCGGTGGCATCGCGGAAAGGCTTGCCGGAAGCCTGTTGTAAGGCGCTCACCGCAGCAGGATCCTGGCGGTTGTGGAAAAGCGACGTAAAATGTCCTTCCAGCAATACGGCGGTAGCCAGGTGTTTAGCCCGGTATTCCCGCGGATTGGGCTGCGTTTTTACAATATCCCAGCTTATTTGCGCCGGCAAACGGTTGGTACGGCTGTTATTGCCGGAAGTAAGCAAAATCGTTTTGCTGATGGCGTCATTTTTAATAGTATCTAACGAACTCACAAACCGGCTCAGTACCATATCCAGGTTTTTTACGATAGGATGTGCTTTGGTGGGCATCAGCAGCGGGAAATAGGGAAAAGGTACCGGTTGTATCTGGGGCCGGTTGCCTACATTACCCACTACCAGCGGAATAGCATCACTTTGCAGGTCCATCACCAGGTCTTGGTTGATGCGTACCCCATAGCGGAACAGGAGATCTTCGAGGTTGAGCCCGCGGTCAAATGCAAAGAAGTTGGGATGCTGTTGCAGGCTGTCCATCGTGGCATTCGACTCATCGATAAACCACAACACCTTGCCGCCATTCATCACATACTGATCTATTTTTAACTTATCCACATCGCTGAAAGCGCCTGCTGGCTTGGCAAACAGGATGATATCAAAATCATGTGGAATATAACCGGCCGATTGCAGCGTGAGTGTATCCAGGGCATAGTTGGTCTGGAGCGTGGTAAGCGCATCGTATACTTCTGCGCCCAGCGATTCGCCGTGGCCCAGCATATAGCCTACCAGCGGCTTTCCTTTTTCCTGTAATTTATTGATAGCATACGCAAACTGGTATTCGAGCAGGGCTTCAGAGTTATTCATGGTCTGCATCGGATCTTGTCCTCCCTGGTTTTTCAGGAGGTTTACCCCGATGGTTTTGCCTTTGTAATGCACCAATGCGCCGGGGAAGATCAGTTTTTCTGCAAAGCCGTCATTGGATTCCTGCTGCACTTTCATATTAAAAGGCATAATGCCCTGTGCGGTAAGCTCTCCGAGAAATTTCAGGCGGGCAGAATCGGTCATGCCCTGGCCTGGACTGATAAAGCTAAAGCGTATATTTTGTTTGCCATATTCCCGGAATTCTTCCAATAGCTCTGTGGTGGCCTGCGCCAGCTGCCGGAAGCTGGCCGGGTAATCGCCTTTCAGGAACACTTCTATTTCTACCGGGCTGTCCAGTTTACGCAGCATTTGCCGGGTGTTGGCGGTAAGGGTATACCTTTTTTCGGCTGTCAGGTCCCACCTACCATGAAAATAGGCGGCGGCAATATTAATGCCCGTGAGTACCAGTATTACCGTTAATGCCCGTTGTATATATTTTTTTCGTGTAGCCATAACATTTAGTCGGCAGGTCTTTTACCCGTTTTGCCAGAGTTTTCTTTGCAGGGATAATTTAGTGAGATAGAGCATCAACCCGATGATGCTGATGAAATAAATGATGTCACGGCTGTCTACAACACCCCGGCTGATCGAAGTATAGTGAAATTTGATCCCGGCCATTTGCAGGTAATAATCGGCCCCACCGCTGAAAGCAGGGATTTTGCTGATGGCATCGAAACCGTTGTAAAATATAAAGCAGGTGAAAAGCGCTATCAGGAAGGCTACCATGGCATTGTTGGTTAAGGACGACGACCAGATACCGGTAGCGGTAAATACGGCGCCCAGCAGTACCAGTCCTATATAGGAGCCGATAATGCCGCCGGTGTCCAGTGCCTGGTTATCCACACTCAGCTGGCGGATAGCAAAGTAATAGACCACGGTAGGTAACAGGGAAATGAGTACAATCACCAGGCTGCCCCAGAATTTACCCATCACAATTTGCCACCCGCTCAATGGTTTAGTGCTGAGCAATTCCATAGTGCCGGTTTTAAATTCATCGGCGAAACAACGCATCGTAATAGCGGGGATGAGCAGGAGGTAAATAAGTGGTGCCAGTTCAAATAATGGATCCAGGTTGGCATAGCCGGTATCGAGCAGGCTGGTATCCGGAAAAACGAACAATAACAATCCGTTTGCCAGCAAAAACAGGATAATGGCCACATAGCCGGTAACACTGCTGAAAAACTGGTTTATCTCTTTCTTAAAGATGGCTAGCATGAACAGTTTGTAAGGATTAGGATATTAGTAAAGATACAAATATAGATAAACGCCATTAGCTTTAGGCTATTGTATCGAGGTCTATACCATCTTTATACATTTCCCAGATAGGGCTGCTACTCCTCAGCTGGTTGACCGTATCTGTGATGGTACGGATCACATAATCCACCTGTTCATCGGTGGTAAACCGGCCCAGGCCAAAGCGCAGGGAGGCGCGTGCCAGGTCATCGGTGAGTCCCATGGCCTTCAGTACGTAACTGGGCTCCATGGAGGCAGAGGTGCACGCAGAGCCGGTAGACAAGGCAATGGTTTTGTTGAAGCCCATCATCAGGGCTTCTCCCTCTACATATTTAAATGACAGGTTGCAGGTATGCGGTAAGCGATGCGCCGTGGAACCATTTACATAGGATTGTTCGAGTTGTAGTAACGTTGCCTGTAGCCGGTCTCTCATGAGCGCCAGGCGTTGGGCGTCGTTGGCCATTTCTTCCATGCACAATTCCGCTGCTTTCCCCAGCCCTACAATACCGGGTACATTCAGGGTGCCGGAGCGCATGCCTCGTTCATGGCCGCCCCCATCTATCTGGGCGGTGAGCTTTACGCGGGGCGAACGGCCACGTACATATAATGCGCCTACGCCTTTGGGGCCGTACATCTTATGGGCGCTGAGTGTGAGCAGGTCAATGCCGTCGGTATTGACGTCTACCGGGATTTTGCCGGTGGCCTGTGTAGCATCCGACATCAGCAGCACGCCGTGTTTCCTGGCAATATCGCTGATGGCCCGAATGGGCTGTATCACCCCCGTTTCGTTGTTGGCATACATGATACTGATGAGGATCGTTTGTGGCGTAATAGCTGCTTCCAGCGCCGAGAGGTCAATCTGCCCTTCCTTATCTACCGGCAACCAGGTAATACTGGCGCCGGATTTTTCCAGGCGCTTACAGGTATCCAGTACGGCTTTATGCTCGGTGACGGCTGTAATAATATGATGCCCTTTGCCGGCATACATATCGTATACCCCTTTAATAGCGAGGTTCACTGCTTCCGTAGCGCCGGAAGTAAAAACGATTTCGCGGGGAGCAGCGCCAATCAGCCGGGCTACCTGTTCCCTGGCATAGTCGACGGCTTCTTCCGCTGCCCAGCCAAACGGGTGACTGCGGCTCGCTGCATTGCCGAATACTTCGGTAAAATAAGGCAGCATGGCCGCCACCACCCGCTGGTCGCAGGGAGTGGTAGCATTATTATCCAGGTAAACAGGCAGCTGTAACGTCATAATCTTTCTTTTATAGAAAAGCCGAACCTAACAAATTTACAACATAAGTTCTATTTTTACCGGGTTAAGCAGGCCGCAAAAGCTATGTGGATACTGCATTTGGCATACATTCAAAACAATTAAACATGCTCAGGGTAGAACATATTGGCATCGCCGTAAATTCTTTGTCTACTTCCGTTCCCTTATTTGAAAAGTTATTGAATACCCCCTGCTATAAGCAGGAAGAGGTAACCAGTGAACACGTGATAACCGCTTTCTTTCAACAGGGAGAATCTAAGATTGAATTGCTGGAGGCCACCGGCCCGGAAAGCGCCATCGCAAAATTCCTGGATAAAAAAGGAGAAGGCATGCATCATATCGCTTTCGAGGTAGCAGATATCTATGCGGAAATGAAAAGACTACAGGAAGAAGGCTTTGTTTTACTCCAGGAAATACCTAAAAAAGGAGCAGATAATAAGTTAATATGTTTCCTGCATCCTAAGCACAGTAACGGGGTTTTAATCGAAATTTGCCAGGATATCAAGTAAACATTTACTTATATATTTTAAAATTAAATAATAATAAATTTTTTAATTTTTTTTCCATTTTAGCAATCCAAAGGAAATATGTATTCGTAAGTAATTATGAAGCACGCCTGAAAAGGCACAAAAAGTTAAAACCAAAATTTTTTAGCATTTTTTGAACAAATACATTTTCCATTACGTTATCACTAATAAACGCACAAATACAAAAAAGAACAATACTCAAAATATTACAATACTTAAGCTTTATAGATTTTAACGGTTTAAGTTTTAACGATTACTCTAAAGTTGGCATAGGTTATGAACACCTGCGGGTTTTTTAGCTTGCAGGTCTTTTTTTTTAGTCAACATCTACACTATAGCATTTCATTTCAAAGGCGGAAAGAGAATCTGCATCAGGAAGGTGGTAAGATGCTGCCTGGTTTTGTTGTAGTAATAAACGACAATAGCCGCAGGAAATTGTCGCGCCTGAATATTTTCTCGCAAAGGCGCAAAGCAGCAAAGAATTTAAGAAAAGAAAAGAGCGAATTTTAAGCCCGCAAAGCGGGGAGATAGTGTATTTATATTACATCATCTCCCCGCTTTGCGGGCTTAAAATTCGCTTCAATCTCTGCTGCTTTGCGCCTTGGCGAGAAAATTTTTAATACCCGGGAAACTGCACCAATTTTTTATTCCGGTCAATTTCACTCTGGGGTACAGGATAAAAATAAAATTTGTTATCCCACTGCGCCCGGGTAAAGGCCACTATTCTTTTATGGAACTCAGGGTCCGACAGGAAGCTGCCTTTTTCAATGTT
This sequence comes from Chitinophaga eiseniae, assembly GCF_012641265.1. Taxonomy (GTDB): domain Bacteria; phylum Bacteroidota; class Bacteroidia; order Chitinophagales; family Chitinophagaceae; genus Chitinophaga; species Chitinophaga eiseniae_A. The sequence continues at coordinate 1,137,933 of NZ_JABAHZ010000002.1, forward strand.
CATCCCGTGAAACTGTCCGCCCTGGTGCTGTTCCGGCGCATTGGCCACTTTCCAGCGACGTACATCCCAATAACGCTGTCCTTCAAATATCATTTCTATCTGCCGTTCCAGGTGGATCTGCTTACGCATTTCTGCCTGGCTGGCGCCGGCCACCATATCCGGAAGTCCTCCCCTGTTGCGGATCTTGTTAAGATATTTTAAGATGTCGGGGTTTCCGGGATCGTATTCATTCAGCGCTTCTGCATAGTTCAGGTAAATTTCACCCAGGCGGATCATCATGGCCGGGCGGGAGAAACTCCTGCCACTTCTGAAGTCTGTATTGGGATGGATATTTTTACGGGCAGTATAACCAGTGGAGGGCCAGTCACGTGGGGCGCCGTTCTTACCGGAGTTGCCGGTAAAGAAGAACTCTACCCTTGTTTGCCCGTTTTGAGGCACCACCGGGATCACAGCACCATTAAAGGTCACATCTACATAAAACCGGGCTTCGCGGCCAAGGTACATGTTGGAGGTGCCGCTTACATAATATGGGGTAGCTGCATCTGTAAACCCGCTTTCCGTGTAGCCGCTGGTGTTATCCGTAATCGGTTTACCACCGGCCATCCGGAATACATCTACCATTTCCTGGGTAACGGCAATTCCATTCCATCCGGAGCCATTAGCGCACCTGGGCGAGCAATGCCGCTCCCAGTTGCCTACGTGATCAGAGCTGGTACGAATCCAGATGGCCTCCTTTTGCCAGCCATCAAAGAATAAATTCCGGCAGGAAAGGAAGGCAGCCCGGAATGGGTCAGGATCTGCTACGGTGTATAACTCCCACCTGTTAAGGTCTATCACTGCCTTAGCTGCATCCGCCGCTTTCTTCCACTTTTCTTTATCGAAGGTGGGGTTGAATAACGTGGTGCCGTCGAAATTTTTAAAGTTGCTCAACTCGCTATTGCCATTGAATAAGGGGCTGGCGCTATATAACAATATCTGCGACTTTACCGCCATCACAATAGGTTTGGTAATACGGCCAGTTTGTGTTACATCCGGTTGTGTGGGATCTACCGGGTTCATGTGCTGTACCGGCAAATCCGGCATCGCTTTATCCATCTCAGATAATACATAGGCTACGCAATCATCCCAGGGACTTCTTGGAATCTGGAAGTCATCTTCAGGAAGTTTGGGATCCTCACCCATTAATACTACCGGGCCATATTGGCGCATCAGCAGCCAATAATAGTAAGCCCTTAAGAAGCGTGCTTCTGCTTTATATTGTTTCAGCAATGCCACTCCGCCTGGCTGTGCGGTGATTTCTTTATTTTCATCGGCATGCTTCAGGAAAATAGCGGCCTGCCGGATGGTTTGATAGTAGCCATTCCAGTAGGAGGGACTGGCATTATCCGGCGTGATGGCGCCTGAGTTAATGCCCGGCTGCACCCAGGCATAATCTACTTCATCGCATTGCCCTGTCCAGGGAATGCTGTATGGCTGCGCCCACATGTCGGGCATGGGATTATACAGGCGTGCCAGCCATTGCTCTGTCATGGCCCTGTTGCTGAATACATCTTTCAGCGTGGTAATATTGTCCGGTACGGTATTGAGATATCCTTTTTTACAACCAGCTGCCAGCAATGCAGGCAGTAGCAGCAACAGGATATTTTTTTTGAATAAACGACGCATCATAGTGTTCAGTTTTATTTGAAATTAGCGCGGATGCCAAAGTTGAAAGATGTGGTATTAGGATAAGCGGTGCCTCTGCCATCACCCAATTCAGGGTCCCATATTTTCCAGGGAGAAATGGTAAACAGGTTAGTGCCGTTTACATAAGTGCGTATGTTCCTTAAACCATATCGCTGTAATTTGTCACCGCTGAAAGTATAGCCCAGCTCCGCACTTTTCAGGCGGATATAATCAGCCCGTTTCATCCACCACGTGCTCTCATAATAGTTGGTGGTAATATCCTGCCGGGTTGACATCCTTGGGTAGAAAGGCCGTGTATTGGGGTTGTCGGGTGTCCAACGGTCGGTTGCCACCGTATACAGGTTACCGATAGTAGGCCCTTCATAGAATGGGTTAGTGGCATGACCGCCGCTGTACATGAAGTCTACCATCGCTACTCCCTGGAAAAACAGGCTCAGGTCAAATCCTTTTGCACCTACGCTGAAATTGAGTCCGTATACAATGCGGGGTACTGAACCATAGCCAATGGCCTGCTGATCGTAGCTGTTGATCAGCCCGTCGCCGTTCAGGTCTTTATATTTGATATCGCCGGGGCGTACATCTCCCGCCTGTTTGGGTGATTTGGTGATTTCAGCAGAATCCGCGAATAAGCCCAGCGCCACATAGCCAAAACGCTGGTCAATAGGATGCCCGGTACGGTTCAGCCAGGGATATTGCCATGGTGGTAAGCCATCATATATATCCTTGTTGATATTGAAGTTGAAATTACCCCTGAAACCAATCCAGTAGCTTTTGGAAAATGACTTGTTATAGTCAAGGGTTACGTCAATTCCTTTATTCTCCGTAATTCCTATATTCCGGTAAGGAATATTACCACTCGTATAGCCGGAAGCGTAAGGAATATCATATTGTCTTAACAGGATACCTGTTCTGCGCTCTTTAAATAATTCCACGATCAGCGACAGCTCGTCATGAAATGCTTTTATTTCGATACCCAGGTTTTGGCGTTTACCTGTTTCCCAGCTTACCTCAGAGCCAATCTGGTCTTCTTCCAGGCCACTGTACGAGGAAGTGTTTCCGGGTACGCCAAACGTATAACCGATACCGTTATCTGCTCTTATCCTGGTCAGAAACAGGAAGCGGGAACCGGTATTACTATTTCCGGATAAACCATAGGTATAGCGGAGCTTAAAGTAGCTGAATACATTACTGAGTGGCGCAAAAAAGCTTTCATTGGATACTACCCAACCCGCTCCAAAAGAGGGAAACAAGCCATAGCGTTTATTGGGAGTGAAGTTTTCGGATCCATTGTAACCGAAGTTAGCTTCTGCAAAGTAGCGGCTCTTATAGCCATAGGTAGCTCTTCCACTCAATCCCCTGATACGGTAAGGGATAGAGGAAATGAGGGTACCGGCGTCGGCATCTATATAATCTGACTGGTTATAGAGCAACAAACCGGAAACATCGTGGTCGCCGAATTTATTGGCGTAGTTCAATGCGGTTTCGGTATAAAACCGGCGGTTGCCTCCCCTCGATACATCGAATCCCAGTACATTAGAGCCGGGATCAACAATGTTTGTCAACAGGTTGCCGGCAGAATCACGTCCGGTGGCGTAATAGGTTTGCACTTCCCTTTTCCTGTTGAGATTATTCCACCCATAGGAGTCAAATGCAAACATGCTAGTGAAGGAAAGCCCTTTTACGAAGAAGTCGAGGTTTTGGCGTAGCCTGATATTGGAACGGATAGTATTGCGGTACTCCGTAGCATAACCAGATTGGGTAAGATTGCGGTACGGGCTGGGAAAGCTTCCTCCTGGAATCTTGGGCCATTGGCCATTGGAATACTGTGGTGGTATGAGGTGAGGTGGCACCTCTGTAGCCAGGTCAAATAGAGCCCCGGTGCCAATACCGGGGTAATTACTGTTGATGATAAAACCGTTGATGCCCAACTCCAGCTTGGTTGTTTTGGTGATATTGGCGTCAACGTTAGTAGTGAAATTATACCGGTCCAGTTTAATATCTGAGTTATAGGATTGTACATGATCGCGTTTCAGCAAACCTACTTCCGAGTAATAACCGGCGGAGATATAATACGTGGCAAACTCAGAGCCTCCGCGAACATTGAGGTTAGCTCTTCTGCTCTGCCCAAATTTGTTAAACAGCACATTAAACCAGTCAACATTGGGGTACAGGTCGGGGTCTTCACCAGAGATATGTTTTTGTATCCGCTCATCGGAATACAGCGGTGTTCTGCCTCTCATCTGGAGCCCTTCGTTGTATAATCTCATGAAGGTGGGCGCATCTGCAAACTTGGGCAGTTGTGTAAATTTTGTGATGGCCTGGTTCAGTTCCAGGTTGATCTGTGGTTTGCCTGGCTTTCCGGATTTGGTATTTACCAGGATAACACCATTCGCGCCACGGGTACCGTATACGGCGGTAGCGGAAGCATCTTTCAATACGGTAAAGCTGGCAATATCTTCAGGGTCCAGGTCATTGATACTACGATCGGGCACACCATCCACAATAATGAGTGGGCCACGCGGGCTGGAGCCAAAAGTAGAGATACCACGTATCCAGATATCGGAGCCATCATAGCCGGGCTCGCCACTGCGTTGTACCGCTACAATGCCCGCCAGCCGGCCGCCCAGGGCGTTGGTTAAACTCCTTACCGGCAGTTTCAGCTCTTCTGGTTTAATGGTGGACTGTGCTCCGACAAGGCTGATTTTCTTTTGTGCACCAAATCCTACCACCACTACTTCATTGAGCCCACCTTCTTTGGCCAGCATTTCCACGTTGATATCTACTTTATTTCTAACGGTGATCTGTTGAGATTGATAACCGATATAAGAAAATTCAAGTATATCCGTTGGTTCCACATCCAGCTCATAATAGCCTTTATCGTTGGTGGTGGTACCTGTGGGCGAACCCACTATTTTTACGGTAACACCTACCAAAGCAGCACCCAGTTTATCTTTTACGGTACCGGACACTTTCAGTTTAACGGCTGGTTTGTGTACCGCGGGGGCGGGGTGACTAACCGGTGCAATCACATATTGTGATTCCCCCATCTGGTTCAGGGTCAGGTTGTGGTTTTGTAGTGCTTTCTGTAGAAAAGGAACCACTTTTGAAGATTCCATTTTCAGCATTTTATCAGGGAGATAAATATCTTTTGCATATTTTTCATTGAGTGCAATTCTCAGCTGATACCGGGTATAAATTTTTTCCAGGGCATCCCTCAGTGGTATCATTTGTGTGCCGGGAGCGTCGGAGGGGCTACTTCTACCTCGCTCCTGGCGGGATTGTTCCTGGATGCTGGCCATTGCATCCTGCGCACGTAAGGAAGAAGGGATAACGGCCAGTACAAGACATAGGCCGGCCATTCCCTTCAGGCAATGCCGTAGAGATCCAAATTTCATAACGAAGAAAATTTTGGTTAAAGACTACATATTTGGTTAAAGACTACATCATTAAAGCGGTACTGCTACCGTTGTGTTTCGTTTCATTATTTTTATTATTGTCACTGTTGCTAGTGTATGGCTACGAGAAAAAATATGGATATTACCTGGCTGGCAATGCTCCTGGTTAGTAAAATGTACATGATAAGTATTTTGCCCGATAGGGCGCGCTACATCATCGCAGTTGCCCCATAAGGCTGCAATAACCAGGCTTTTCACAATAAGAATTTTCAGAATTAATAATAACTACCCGCTCGGTTTTTGACGATACACTGTTTTTAACATACTTACTTTGGTTGAATAATAATCCGGTTACCTGTTTTATGAACATCTGCTTCCAGCATGGCGGACAAAGCATTACATAAGCTGACTTCATCGGTAATGAGCACTCGTCCACTGATCCTGGTATCCCTGAATTTTTGTGGTTGTAATATTTCTACTTCATATCCGTAGTTTGCGTGCAATAATTCTTTTATTTCCCCCACGGAGGTATTTTCAAATTTATAATTCCCATCCTTCCAGGCTGCGTACAGTTGTGGGTTGATACGATCTGTCAGGATTTTGTTATCCACGATCTTTCCTCTTTCTCCCGGGTGTAGCAACAATTCCTGTTGAAAGGCAGTGGCTTTAATCAAACCGGTGTTAACCACCACCATGGAATGGCGTTGATCATCATTAACAGTAAAGGAAGTGCCCAACACGGTTACTGTCATATCCGGAATATGTACGGTAAATGGTTGGGTAGCTTTTTTGACTACTTCAAAATAAGCACTGCCTTCCAGCCATACTTCACGGGTACCTCCATCTTTTGTATCCTGCATTTTCAGTGAGCTGCCCGGTTTAACCCATATCCGGGTGCTGTCTGGCAGCAATATGGTTTGTACCGTTGTTTTTTTAGCTACCAATACTGCCAGGGGCGCCGGCTGAGGGGCGGTCCTGGTAAGCAGGTAAGTGACAGTGCCTCCCACCAGTAATAATATGGCTATGGCAGCTGCTACTTTCAGCCAGCCTAATCGCCTTACAGGGGTAGGTTGCGATGAAGCCGATAGCTTCTTTGTTACCTGGCGCCAGCTTTCCTCGGCGGCGGTGGCCGGAATCTTCGCCGCCAGTTGCTGATCGAAGATGTCTTTTACCTGGAAATATAGTGCCTGGTTACTGGGCGATGCCTGCAGCCACGCAACTACCTCCGCTGTTTCTTCCCGGCTGGCCTGACCTTCGATGAACTTTATTAAAATGCTATAATCCAAATCGTTGGTATTGTAATGTAGTGACATGTCATTTATTTAGACGACAAGGGGATTATTTCTACGTACAGTTTTTATATTTTTTTTTCAGAAAGATGAAGAGGTGGTAAAACAGGCGTGTTAATACATAACAGAAAACAGGTAATTCACTTTTCGCACCATGTTCTTTAATTGTTTAATGGCTTTATAGAGTTGTGTTTCCACGGTACGGGAAGAAATACCCATGGCGGCGGAAATTTCGCCCGTTTTAAGCCCCTGCTGGTACCGAAGTTTTACTACTTCCCGGCATTTGGGTGGGAGTTCTTCTATGGCCCGCCATACGCTGGCCGCGAGGTTGTCTTGTTCCAACAGGCTTTGCCGGGGGCCATCAGGACTAAAATAATTCAGCTCAGCTTCTGTCAATGCGGGCAGGGCTGCATTAATATAGCGCTGATGTACGGCTTCATGTTTGATATAATCCAGGCAGCTGTTATGAATACTGCGAAACAGGTAGCTTTTGATATTGGTGGTAATGTGTAGAGACGTACCTTTTTTATATATCTGTACAAAAACATCCTGTACGATATCTTCTGCCGTTTCGCGTGATACAAACTTGCAGGCGTAAGCGAGGAGAACCGGGTAGCACTCTTTAAAGATCAGTTCAAGAGAGGTAAACTCTTGCTGTAATAACGTGGCGGCTTGATGACCTTCTTCTACAGGCTCCCCCATAGCTTGACAAAAGTATTTTGAAACAATTGATCCAAGATAATGATAATAAAATTAATAGGCAATGCCTTTATACCGCATAAAAATGTGGGGCACCTGCTAAATAAAACAGGCGATCTTAAAATAATTCCCTCCCCTTGTCCAATTTCTGCCTGGTCAGTCCTTATTAAGGTATAAAACAAAAAACATAACACATGGATACCTTCTTATCTCCCATTGAAAAGCCCAAAGGGCTGATGATGAAACTGGCATATTTCTTTACCCGTAAGCAATTTGGGAAAGTGCTGATGCCGTTGAAAGTGCATTCTGTACGCCTGCCGGCAGCCTTCGGTATGTTTTATGGTAAAGTATCACAACTGGACAAAAAGCTGCAATTACCGCGGGAATTGGTAATGCTGATCCGGGAACAGGTGGCGCGTATTAATATCTGTCTTTTTTGTATGGATGCCGCCCGCTGGAGCGTTATCAAGGAATCGATGGACGAGGCAAAATTTGATGCCCTTGCACATTATAGCACCAGCCCTCTTTTTTCAGAAGCAGAACGGGTGGCGCTTGACTATGTCACTGATCTTACAAAAGATAAAAAAGTAAACCCAGCCACGTTTGCCCTGCTATTGGCACATTTTTCAGAACGGGAAATCTGTGAAATCGTATGGCTGGTGGGTAGCGAGCATCTTTATAATTTAACCAATATCGGGCTCAATATCCATTCCGACATGCTTTGCAAGATTAGCCATTAGCTTTTAGCTAATGGCTAACTGCCAGCTCAGTATACTACCCTGAAACTAATAGTATCCTTAATCTGCTTCAATTCCTTCAATACCTTTTTGTCGTACGCGGCGTTGATATCTGTAATCACATAACCAATCCGCTCATTCGTCATCAGGAATTGCGATACAATGTTGAGCTGCATATCAGCCAGTACCTGGTTCACGCTGGCCATAATACCCGGTACATTACGGTGGATATGGATAAGGCGATGACCATTCTTTACTTTGGGTAATGGTATATTGGGGAAGTTGCTGCTTTTGAAAGCATCTCCGGTATTAATAAATTTCGCGATACTCTTAGCAACAGATTCGGGCTTTTTGATATTGTCGAAGATGACAATCCCCCGGTCTGTACAGGCATCCTGCGGAATATGTTTTTTGCTGTTGCCAAAATAGCCGATCACTTTCAGTTTGGTAGCCTTCGTCAGTTTTTCCACCGGGACAGACTCTTTATTTCCCAACAAAATTATTCCTGCTTCTTTCAACTGTTTGTCTTCCAGGGAAGAGGCCTGTTTTACTGAAAATCCGTCTTTTTTCAGGTATTTTACTGCTGCTTCTGGTACATCGCCCACCACCAGGCATTGAATACGATTCTTTGGATAAGAGATGGCCGAAGGCAGGTTGTTAACATATAAAAATTCATCCAGGCTGGGTGTGATATGATCCGCCTTTTCGGTTACTGACTTACGTTCTATATTTTCTGTAAACGCATAAAATTTCTTGATCATGCCAGACTCCTTGAGCTGGAAATCGGAATAGCCATCGCCGATACCATGTATTTCGCCCTGCAGCTGCAGCTCTTTCAATAACTTTACTTTGCCGCCTTCATTGGAGAGCGGGTTGTTTTCATCATAGCCAATGATTTTTCCTTCCTCGTTAAACACAAAGGTATTGGCATAAATGTTTTCTTTTTTAATATGAAAGGGCAGTACCACCGGGGTAATAAACTCTTTAAATCCGCCGGATACGATCAATACATCGTCGGCATGGTGTTTAAAAAAGTTCCGGTTCCTGGAAAAAGAGGTAGACACCAGCTTTTTTAAGTGTTTCACCAGCTGTTTCAGATGGTCCTTATTGGCTTCCAGCAATTGTACCCTGCCGGCAAGACTTTCCCGGAACGACAACTTGCCCTCCATGGCCAGGTTGGTTAAATCTTCTATTTTTTTGTAGATCAGTTCCCTGTCCGGGCGGTCCTGCAGGGAAATGCGTGCCAGTTCATCCAGGGCTTCCACCTGCGTAAAGGTGCTGTCAAAATCAATTATATAATACTTTTTACTCACGGATTCGTTTTTTAAAATAGCCTGCTGTTGCGAATTGGAGCACAAAAATAGAAGTTTAAATAGCATTTTTTAGACAAAAAACGGCCGTCTCATAAATATTGAGACGGCCGTTTAAAATTTTAGGAGATACTGTTAGTTAAACATATACCGGATGCCCAGCTGGCCTTGCCAACGGGAAATGGTATTGGTATTATCTCTCCAGGAGTTGGTTACCGGGATCTGGTTAGCCGCATCCTGGTATGGGAAAGAATAAGCAGGAGCCGCAGTACCGTTGCCGCCGGCATCTTTTACTTGTCCTTCATACTTCAGGAAAGAAGGTACGTTCGGCATTTTGGAAATGCCCCAGTTTTTATTCAACAGGTTACCAAAGTTGACGATATCCAGGCTGATACGCAGGGTATGCTTGGTTTTATCTTTACCACTGAAGAAGTAAATATCCTGGGTAACATTAACATCCATTCTTTTTGAGAAAGGTAACACCACTGCATTACGTTCTGCAAATTCGCCCCTGTGGCTGCTCAGGTAACTATCCTGTTTAATGAAATTATCCAACTGGTTCCAGATAATGTCTGCTGTACGTTTGTCGGCGTTGGTAGCAGGGTTATAGGTTTTGTCGCCATAACCTACCGGTACCAGTTTAATTTCATTTTTATTTCGTGGGATGTAGATCAGGTCGTTGTTTCCGCCGGAACCATCGTTATTCACGTCGCCATTGTAGGTATAGGAAGTAGCATTATACAGGCCGTTCAGGCTGGGGGATGCTTCATAGATCATACCGAAGGAGGTAGCGAAGTGTTTAGCCCAGTTAAACCGGTAAGTAGCAGCCAATACAACGCGGTGCGGCAGATAGTAGTTGGAATAACCCAATTCATTGGCATTAGGGTCGCCTGCTACCGGGCGATCGCGCCAGTTGCTCTGTGCAATGGTACCACCATCGTTTACGCTACGCGATCTGCTGTAAGTATAGGCAGCGCTCAGGTAAAGATTAGGCGTATTTTTTTGCAGCTGGATAGTGGCAAAGTAGGAGTAACCCTTATTGGTATTACGCATTAGGATAGCGTCGCTGATATTAGGGTTGCTCAGGCTGTTGCCGGCATATATTTTAGAGCTGCTGTAGCGGAGACGGTGATCAGGCGTGCTGTCCAGCTGGAAGCCGGTAGCAGGCAGGTTCACGTTCTGGAAGTATACCGCGTTGATATCTTTGGTATAGTTGAATTCCAACGTACCAATAATACCTCCAGGCAGCTGACGGTCTACCGCCAATGTGGCCTTTAATGCCTGTGGATATTTGAAGTTTTTATCGGTAACAGCTATGTTATAGTTAGGAGATAATTTGCCTTCAAAGTTTTTCTTATAAGTATCAGGATATTGGCTAAATGGATAGTTGATAACCGGAACGGTGTTGCTGGTTTGCGCGGTGAACGAGCCAAACTGTACGCCGTTGTTACCTGCCTGGTTGCTCAACCATACGGCAGGCGGAGGACCAGCAAATAAACCGGCGCCACCACGGATCTGTGTTTTACCGTCGTGCGTTACGTTCCAGTTGAAGCCTACTCTTGGTGAAAACAGCGGAGTTGTTTTAGGCGCCTGACCCACATCTACTTTGATACCATCTCTAAAGGTAAGTGCTGTCAGGGAATCGTTCCTGCTGAAGGTGCTGCCTATAACAGGAACGTCTACACGTAATCCATAAGTCAGCGTAAAGTAGTTATTTACGCTCCATTTATCCTGAACAAACGCGCCCAGTTCCAGCATATTGATTTTAGCATAAGGGAACGATTTGTCCGGTGTGGTAACATAGCTCAGCGCATAACGGGAAGCGGTAGGCAATCCATTGATGGCGCTGGCATAGAAGTCCTGCAGCGTGTTGAAACGATAGTTACCGTTGTAGTTAGGCGCAAAACCATTCAGGAATGTTTTGTAATAGTTTTGGGTACCGATCGTAATCTCATGTTTTCCTTTATACATGGTGTAGATATCGGACAACTGGAATACGTTGGTATTGAGTTTATTGTTGTAGGTAAATGGTTCATAGCCGAAAGCGGTGTAGCTGGCGCCCTGACCATTCATAATATCCACCAGCGGGAAATTGCCTTCAGACAATGCTTTACGGAAATCGCGCATAGCAGAAAATCCTACCTGCAGCTTGTTGGATGCGCGGTTACCGATACGGGTATTTAACTCCGCAATAAAGATGTTGAAGTTATTATTGATGGTATAACCGCTACCGCTAAACGGTAAGCCGGTGGCACTTGGCTGACGGCCGCTTCCCACTGCTCCTCCGCCTGGTGCGCCACTGTTGCTGGCTGCAATGTCGCGGAAGGATTTCAGGTAGTTGTATTTGAAAGTAAACGTATTGTGGTCGTTTACGTTCCAGTCTATTTTAACAGTGATTTTATCGCTCTGCGTTCTGTAGGTATAATCCTGGTAATCACCTGGATTATAGCCGTAGTTTTTTATCAGGAATTGTTTGAGCGCATCCAGGGTATCGGCTACCGCCTGGGATACGTTACCGCCGGCTACGCCGCCTGGTTTGTTGGCTACAAGGCTGGTGGCAGGAGCTTTAATTCTTTCCTGTTCTGCACTTACGAAGAAGAACAGTTTGCTGGGAACGATAGCGCCGCCTACGTTGAACCCGCGCAGGTTATAGTTGAAGTCTGGCTTGGGAACAGTAACAGTACCTACTTTTCTTCCCTGTAAGCCAGGAGTTTGTATGTAAGTATATACAGCTCCTTTAAAGGTATTGGTACCGCTTTTGGTAACGCTGTTGATACCGGCGCCGGAAAATCCACCCTGTCTTACATCATATGGGGATACGTTTACCTGTATTTGTTCCAGCGCTTCCAGGCTGATAGGCTGAGAAGAAGTCTGGGAACCCAGTGTAGGTTGCAAACCAAAAGAGTTGTTGAAGTTGGCGCCATCTACTGTAATATTGTTTAACTGGTTGCTTCTGCCGCCGATGTTTAATCCATTGGCAGAAGGAGTGAGCCGGGTAAAGTCCTGCATAGAGCGGCTTACAGTAGGTAAGCGATCCATCTGGGCGCGGGTAATTACTTCCTGGCTACCAGTGCGAGCTTTGTTAATCACTTTGTTCTGCACCCCGGAAGTAACTACTACTTCAGTTAAGGTACTGGTACTTGGCTGTAGGTTGACATCTGCTTTGTACTCCTGGCCGAGCGACAGGAAGATGTTTTCTCTTTTTTCATCTTTAAAACCGATATAGGAGATGGTCAGTATGTACGGACCACCTACGCGCAGGTTAGGTAAATTGAAACGACCGTCTTTACGGGAAACGGTGTTGTACTTGGTGCCTGTTGGCACGTGAGTGGCTACGATACTGGCTCCGGGTACGGCGCCTTCTTTGCTTCCGACAATGCCTGCTATATCAGCGGTGGTTTCCTGTGCTAATAAGGCGGTGGGGATTAATAGTGCGCTACACAACATACAAATGAGGTAACGGCAGATTTTCATGTACATGCAATTCAGATTTTGGGTAAAGTTCAAATGACAAATTGAAGTATTAAAAATACTACAATTATGAAATCGTTAACAAATAATCTGAACTATGCATATTATGTAAACATGCCTGCTAAGCCATCACTTTTTCCATGCCGGTGCTCCTGGAACCTTTAATCAATATATGTGCATGCTCAAACTGCTGCTGTTGAAGCCATTTTGCCGCTTCGGCAGCATTTTCAAGATAAATATAAGGATGGGTTACTTTTTTAAAGTCGCCGCCTACCAATACCACGGCATCCCAGTGTAGGCGTTCCAGTAAGGATATCAATGCCTGGTGTTCTTTGATGCTATCGGCGCCCAGTTCCATCATAGCGCCCAGCATGAGTATCTTTTTGCTGGCTGAAAGGCCGGCAAAGTTTTCAATGGCGGCTTTCATGCTGGAAGGATTGGCATTGTAGGCATCCATGATGATGGTATTGCTACCCTGTACAATAACCTGGGAGCGGTTGTTGGAGGGGGCATAATGTGCAATGGCCGGGGCAATATCTTTTTCGGCAACCCCAAAATATGTGGCTACGGCTACTGCCGCCATCACATTGGGGAAGTTATAAGCGCCTACCAGTTGGGTCTGGATAAAGCCTACCTGGCTGTTACCCCTTATCTCTACTGCCAGGAATGCGCTGTCGGTAACGGCTTCCCCTACAAAGTCGGCCTCCTGGCTACCATAGGTAATGATATGCGGGATGCCTTTGGCCATTTCCAGCAGATAGCCATAGTCGTTACAAACAAACACGGTTCCGTTGTTGCTGCGCAGGAAGTCATACAGTTCTCCCTTTGCTTTTTTTACGCCTTCTTCGCTGCCAAAGCCTTCCAGGTGTGCCTTTCCAATATTGGTGATGATACCATGGGTAGGCAGGGCTATCTGGCAATAGGCGGCTATCTCCTGCTGATGGTTAGCGCCCATTTCTATTACAGCTATTTGTACATCAGGCTGTATGCTTAAGATGGTGAGGGGTACGCCAATATGGTTATTCAGGTTGCCCACCGTGGCATAGGTTTTTAACCCGGCCGACAAGGCTGCGTTGATCAGTTCTTTCGTAGTGGTTTTCCCGTTAGTGCCGGTGATAGCCAGGAACGGAATGTTGAGCTGTTGCCGGTGCCGTAGTGCCAGTTGTTGCAACGTAACCAGCGCATCTTCTACCAGCATCATTTTTTCAGGTACGGTATAATACGCGGCTTCATCTACCACCGCGAAGGCGGCGCCCATTTCCAATGCTTTGGCGGCAAATTCATTACCATTGAAGTTGCCTCCCTTGAGTGCAAAGAAAATATCGTTGGGTTTCAGTTTCCGGGTATCTGTTTGTACTGAGCGGTGTTGCTCATAGATGCTGTATAGTTGTTCAATATTCACGGTCAAAAGCTTATTTGGTGCAAAAATAAGTGGTTAATCATGTAATATAGTAGAATTTTATTCCTGATTACGCAACCAATTATCCCGGTCTCTCGTATTAACTGAGAACAAACAAATTTTGGAAAACCTATGAGGAGGATTACCATTTTTTTATTCATGAGTTTATTATTCGCTGCAGCCTGTAAGAATGAGCAGGCGCCATCGCCGGTGAGTGGTGGCGTTAACTGCGATGTAGCCAAGATCACGACCAGTTATGCGCTGACGGCGATACAGACCAATTGTACCAACCGGGGCTGCCATCCCGGAGGCAATTCTCCTGCTGTGGCCGATTTCTCTACTGCCACCACATTAAAGGCTTATATCAATACGCACCGCTCTACGTTTGAGCTGCGGGCTGTTGGTTCGCTGGCCGATATGCCCCAGTCACAGGGCTTTCCGGCGCTGAGCCAGGGCATGAAAGATTCTATCGCCTGCTGGATAGCACATGGGCTTCCTGATCAATAACCTAAAACAGATCAACATGAAATACTGGCTGCTTTTGGTGAGCGTATGGCTGGTGGTAACAAGCGCCATTGCACAGGACGTGTATACCTGCAAAAATGCCCGTTTATCTTTCTTTTCTTCTGCCCCGATGGAAGATATTGAAGCTAAGACAGATAAGGGCGCCTCTGCCCTCAATAAGAAAACAAAAGAAGTTTTTTTTAAAGTGGCGATCAGCTCCTTCGACTTTAAAAAGAAGCTGATGCAGGAACATTTTAATGAAAATTATCTCGAAAGTGATAAATATCCTTTCGCTGAATTCAAGGGAAAAATCAATGAAGACGTAGACTTCAGTAAAGACGGTACTTTCCCGGTAACGGTAACGGGCACACTTAATATTCACGGGATTGATAAAGTGTATACCGCCAAAGGCACCCTTACCACCCAGGGAAATACCATTACCGTGAATTCCACTTTCAACGTACGGGTCGCTGATCACCATATCAAAGTCCCTACGCTGGTAGTGAAGAATATCGCAGAAGTGGTGGCGGTTACCGTCAATGCTATTTATACTCCTTACAGTAATAAATAATCAATTATTACATGAAAATTATACCTGCTATATTATTATGCCTCGCCGCCGGTACTGCCGCGCAGGCCCAGAACAGCCTGGAGAAACTTTTTGACAGCACCAGTACTGCACATACACGCGTGCTGGATACGTATAAATCGACCCGCATTATCCAGGGCCAGTCTACGGAAACACTCCATAAACATGAGCTGGACTTCCGGGTGGCACACCGCTTTGGCGACGCCGGTGGCGAGTTTGGAGGAACCAAAACATTTTTCGGTACCGATAACTCTACCGATATCCGTATTGCCTTTGAGTACGGGATCACCGACCACCTCATGGTGGGGATCAGCCGGAGTAAAGGCTCCGGAAACCTGCGCCAGTTGTATGAAGGACTGGTGAAGTACCGGTTTCTTCAGCAAACCAAGGATGACTATGTACCGGTATCTGTAGCGGTATTCGGTAATATGGTGATCAGTGGTATGCCGTCGGCCACGGATAAATCGGCGCCCGATTATTTCGGGACTACGGCCGACCGTATGACGTATGTAGCCCAGGCGCTGGTATCCCGCAAATTTGCCGACCGGCTGTCCTTCACGCTGATGCCAACTTATGTGCATCGTAACCGGGTTTCATATATGGATATGAATAATATGTTTGCCCTGGGTGCTGCCGGCCGTTTGAAGTTGAGTAAACGCCTGGGATTACTGGCTGAATATTATTATCCGTTCCGCACCACCGAAAGCAAAGATTATTTCAAGTCGTTGGGCACTAAATTCTATAACCCGCTGGGCGTGGGACTGGAAATAGAAACCGGTGGCCACGTATTCAGCATCACCTTCACCAACTCCACCGCCATCCTGGAAAACCAATTTATTCCGGAAACCACTACCTCCTGGTTACAGGGGCAATTCCGCTGGGGTTTCAATATTTCCCGTAGATTTACGTTATTCGGGAAGAAGGATTGGAAAAAATAATCTGTCGCATACGTGAAAATTCAAGGCTGGCGAAGGTAGCAGCCCGCTTTATGCGGGTACAGTCAGTAGCCATGGTCCTGGGACGCACCATCCACCTGCATGGAGCGTCCCGGGAACGCTTTTTGTCAGACATTGCCTGGATGCGGCACGAGGCTTGCCATGTAAAACAGTACCAGCGGTTTGGATTTTTTGGATTTCTATGGAGATATTTCGCTGAATACCTGCGCAGGGGCTATTATAACAACATCCTGGAGGTAGCGGCAAGGGCCGCTGAAGAAGATCCGGCTATACTCGACAACATTGAAATAATCTAAAGAATCGTTAAAGTAGGGCAGATACCAGATTTTTTCCAACCACTGGTTTTATTTTTCTTATTTTTACGTTAAAGGTTGATTTTATGGTTAAGAAGGTAACAGAGGGCATCACCATCAGCGTGGAGACATTCTACCAGCCGGATTATTCAAATCCAATTGGAAGCGAATTCATGTTTGCTTACCGCATTACCATTGAAAACAATAACACTTTCCCCATCAAGCTGCTGCGCCGCCACTGGTATATTATCGATTCCAATGGTACGCATCGTGAGGTGGAAGGAGAAGGTGTGGTTGGTGTTCAGCCACTGCTGGCGCCCGGTGAAACTTACCAATATGTCTCGGGATCCAATCTCAGAACGGAGATTGGTAAGATGTATGGTACTTATCAGATGGAAAACCAACTGGACAAGAAAATTCTCGAGGTGAAAATCCCCGAATTCCAGATGGTCGTTCCTTTCAAACTCAACTAATCCTGTCTTCGTTTAGCCTGTAACCGTTATTTAGGCCTGTATTTGGTGGCCTTAAAGATTTCCGTCACATCTTTCGATTCCATTAACTGCTGCAAGGTAACCTCCTTGTGCTCATTCATATATTTCTTTATGATCTGCCAACCCACAAAATTGGCAATTTTGCCGGGAGCGCCCTCGGGCATGCCCTGTGTAGAAGGGCCATCACCCACAAAATGATTGATTTGCTGCCAGTCGCTGGAGTACACCAGGTTATTCTGTACAAAAAACTGCCAGATCATCTGTTCATTGTCATAGCACCAGTCCAGCTGGCTTTTGGTATATCCCAGTTTCACGGTATCCGGGGTACCAGGGAGTACCTTATCCAGGAAATACTGCTGCTTACCCGCTTCCATCATCTGTTCCAGCAGGTTCGCATTTTTACGCGCAGGAGGATATAATTGTTGCTGTATCACCTGCATACAGTTGGTGGTAATGTACTCAGGGGCAAAGCGGCGTATCATATAATCCGGGTAGTCAGGGATCTGGGCATAGGGAGGAAAGTCGGCTCCCATGTACATATCCAGCCCTATTCCCAGGATAGTATCCACCGTAATGGCGCCATAATTGGCTATTCCCGAAATGAAAGTGACCACTTTAGGCGGATGAAAGGAAGGGATATAGTATTTGATATACCGGAAACACTGTGCCAGCTGGGCGTTTAGCGCAGATCCGTCGCCAAATTTTGCTTGTACAGATTGTTCCAGGTGACGGAAATCGGGCGTGGTCAGGAACATATGAAGCTGCTGCTGCACCGTACTGCTGCTATCGGAATAGGCGCCCAGGTTCATAATATCTGTTACATACAAGGGTAGAAATACCGGGTAACTGGCATGTAGCCCCGCAAGACCGGGTTGCATAGCATTGGTGTCGATAGTGAACAGGGCCGAATCAAAGCGCGACATACTAACGGTCATGGGTATATGACTTACGTCCGGGGCTTTGGGAACCGATGTACAGGCCGCTATCCCCAGTAGGGCAATCAGGCTGGCTGTCAGCAGGGTATATTTATTAATGTAACTTTGCATCACTCTTAAAACTCATCTAAGGTAAAATTATTATTTACCTTGTATTATAAAAAATTGTGAATTAGCATCATCTATGAAGAAGATTCTCTTTTTGCTGGCTATTATGGGCATCACGCAGGTGAGTATGGGGCAAAACGGCCCCCGGGCTTTCAGACACGGGACCAGGCTGGGATTTACCTTGAACCCGATGATATCGGTATTAAAACCACAGGAATCGGGCGTAAACCGCAACAGCGCTAAGGCTGGACTTAATTTTGGGCTTATGGCCGACTTTAATCTCAACGACAGGGGCACCTATGCCCTGTCTTCGGGATTCCAGGTGATGCTGGCAGGCAGCAAGCTGCAATATGATGCCGGTAAAGGATTGAGCAGCTATAGCGGCAATACGGCCGAATATAATATGAAGCTCACCTATATCGAAATCCCCGTGGCGCTGAAACTGAAGTCGGTGTCCATGGAAAATGATATCGTGTGGTGGGGACAATTTGGTAGCTACCTCGATTTCCCGGTGAGCGGCCGTGCCAACGTGGTGAGTGGCAGCCAGTCGTACGACCGGGTAAATATCCTGTCGGACATGAACCGCATCAACATTGGTATGTTGATAGGAGGAGGCGTAGAATATCCACTGGGTGA
Source organism: Chitinophaga eiseniae (assembly GCF_012641265.1). Lineage (GTDB taxonomy): Bacteria > Bacteroidota > Bacteroidia > Chitinophagales > Chitinophagaceae > Chitinophaga > Chitinophaga eiseniae_A. The sequence continues at coordinate 1,156,431 of NZ_JABAHZ010000002.1, forward strand.
GAATCTGACCGGCCTGGTGGGCATTACCTACCAGAACGGGTTTGTAGATGTAACCCGCAATGCAAAATGGAATGATGGCAGGGTAAATATGAATAACTTCGCCCTGCGGCTGGGAATATTCTTCTAGCCGTTTTTTTGAATCAGCTCACTTTATTACTATGAATATTATACTGGCGCAACAGAATTATCATATTGGCAATTTTGAGAAAAATACAGAGAAGATTATCGCCGGCATCCAGGCGGCTAAAGCACAGGGCGCCGACCTGGTCGTGTTTTCAGAGTTGTGCGTTTGTGGATATCCTCCACGTGATTTCCTGGAATTTGAAGATTTTATCGCGCAGTGTCACAAGGCCATTGATGTGATTAAAACACATACCAGTGACATCGCCGTTTTAATAGGCGCTCCGGCCCGGAACGCGCAGCGGGAAGGGAAAGACCTCTTTAATGCTGCCTGGTTCCTGTACGAAGGGGAAGTAAAACAGGTCGTTCACAAAACCCTGCTGCCTACCTACGATGTATTTGATGAATACCGGTATTTCGAGCCTTCCTACGAATGGAACATCATTCCATTTAAAGGAAAAAAGCTGGCGGTCACCATCTGTGAAGATATCTGGAACCTGGGAGATAATCCCCTGTACCGTATCTGCCCGATGGATCAGCTGATTGCCCAGGAGCCAGATGTAATGATTAACCTCTCTGCTTCTCCGTTTGATTATGATCATGATGAAGACAGGAAGGAAATTATCCTGGCCAATGTCTTAAAATACAAGATTCCGCTGTATTACTGTAATACCGTGGGTTCCCAAACAGAAATTGTATTCGATGGCGGCTCCCTGATCTATGATGCCCAGGGCAATATCGTTAAAGAACTACCTTATTTCGAAGAGGCAATGGGAGGCATGGAGCTGGAAAAGCTGGTGGGTAGCGATTTGCCGCCGGTAAAGCCTTCCGGCTTTACACCGCTCATGGCGTTGGAGTTCGATCATAATATTCACCGTATCTATGATGCCCTGGTGATGGGCATCCGCGATTATTTTGGTAAAATGGGCTTTACTAAAGCCATTCTTGGCTCTTCCGGCGGTATTGACAGCGCAGTTACACTGGCTATTGCCTGTGAAGCACTGGGTAAAGATAACGTGAGGGCTATATTGATGCCTTCTCCCTACTCTACCAGTCACTCTGTAGATGATGCCGTAGCGCTGTCGCAGAACTTGGGCAACCCTTACGATATCATTCGCATTAATGATATTTACGAAACCTTCCTGGCCACGCTGGAGCCTTATTTTAAAGGGCTGCCGTTTAATGTGGCAGAGGAAAATACCCAATCCCGTATCCGGGGAAATCTCTTAATGGGCTTGTCTAACAAGTTTGGCTATATCTTGCTGAATACCTCCAACAAGAGCGAGTTGTCTACCGGTTATGGTACTTTATATGGAGATATGGCGGGAGGTTTGTCTGTTTTGGGAGATGTGTATAAGATGCAGGTATATTCCCTGGCACGGTATATTAACCGGGAGAAAGAGATCATACCGGTGAATATTATTGATAAGGCGCCATCAGCAGAGTTGCGCCCTGATCAGAAAGATAGTGATAGCCTGCCGGACTACGCGATATTGGATCGCATCCTGTATCAGTATATTGAGCGCCGCCAGGGACCTCGTGAAATTGTAGCACAGGGCTTCGACCCGGTGTTGGTTTCGCGGGCCTTAAAGATGGTGAACACCAATGAATACAAGCGAAATCAATTCTGCCCCATTATCCGGGTATCTTCCAAAGCCTTTGGTGTGGGCCGCAGGGTACCTATTGTGGGGAAATATCTTAGTTGAGTTGAAAGCGATATGGCTTTTCGCTCTTTTATTATCTTTGTCAAAATTTTATCATACAACACATGTTACAAGTACCGTTTATACGTCAAAATAAAGAATTTGTGCTGGAGCGCCTGGCCTTTAAGAACTTCAAAGAGCTGGAAGTAGTGGAAGAAGTGCTGGCCCTGGACGACAAGCGCAAGAAATTAACCCTGGAATACGATGAAACCCAAGCGCAGGTAAACAGTTTGTCAAAAGAAATAGGTAAACTGATGGCGCAGGGCAAGAAAGAAGAAGGAGAAGCGCAGCGTGCTGCTGTAGCGGCTTTGAAAGATCGCCTGGGGCCTGTGAATGAAGAATTGAATGCTACTGAAAAGGCATTGCACGATACCCTGGTAAAGTTGCCTAACCTGCCTGCCGCTATGGTGCCTGCCGGTAAAACGCCGGAAGAAAATGAGGAAGTACGCAGCGGGGGTAAGATTCCTGACCTGTATGCAGGCGCTGTTCCTCACTGGGACCTGGCTAAACAATACGAACTGATCGACTTTGAGCTGGGTAATAAAATTACCGGCAGCGGTTTCCCTGTTTTCAAAAACAGGGGCGCCCGCTTACAACGTGCTTTAATCCAGTACTTCCTGGATTATAATACCAGCAACGGGTATACCGAATACGCGCCTCCTTACCTGGTAAACGAAGCCTCTGCTTATGGCACCGGTCAGCTGCCAGATAAAGAAGGCCAGATGTACCATGCCACAGAAGACAACTACTATCTCATTCCTACGGCAGAAGTACCGGTAACCAATATCTACCGCGATGAAATCGTGAAAGATACCGATCTGCCTATCAAAATGACGGCCTATACGCCTTGCTTCCGCCGTGAAGCTGGTTCTTATGGTAAAGATGTACGTGGATTAAACCGGGTACACCAGTTTGATAAAGTAGAGATTGTACAGCTGGTACATCCCGAAAAATCTTTTGAGGCGCTGGATGAAATGATTGCGCATGTGGAAACGCTGCTGAATCAGCTGGAGCTGCCTTATCGCATTCTGCGCTTATGCGCCGGCGATATGAGCTTCACCTCTGCCATCACCTACGACTTCGAAGTATATAGCGCCGCACAGCAAAAATGGCTGGAAGTGAGCTCTGTGAGCAACTTTGAAGCGTACCAGACCAATCGTATGAAAATACGTTTCAAGGAAAACAATGGTAAGCCACAGTTGGTGCATTCCCTGAATGGCAGCTCCCTGGCGCTGCCCCGTATCCTGGCCTGCCTGCTGGAAAACAACCAGACAGCTGAAGGCATCCAGGTGCCAACCGTGCTGCAGTCTTACTTTGGTAGCCATATGATATAATTACCCACAATGATCTGGTGGCCGGAATCATGCTGGTCACCAGGTCATCGGATATTCCGATGTGTACATGAAACATTTCCTTCCCAATGGCGATGAACTCATTATTCGCCCTCCTGTATTACAGGATGCAGCAGGATTGCTGGCCAGCTTCCAGCGTCTGACCCGGGAAACGGACTACCTCCTTTTTACCCACCGCGAGTCACTGGAGCTGGATATTCACTCTGAACAGGATTATATCCAGGGCTATCTCGATAATCCCCATCAACTCTTATTACTGGCTATTGTAAAAGGCAATATTGTAGGCTCTGTAAATGTTAACCACAGCGGTTTGCATAAAAAGGCCCACTCCGCAGAAATGGGTATTGCCGTAGAAAGCCAGTGGAATAACATGGGAATAGGCCGCCGGCTGATGACCGCTATGCTACGCTGGGCGGAAGAGCGCCCGGATTTATACCTGCTTTCCCTGCAGGTGTTTGCTACCAACGAAAAAGCCATGCAGTTATACCGCAACTTTGGTTTTATGGAGTGTGGACGCCTGCCCCGCGGCATCCAGCAAAAAAATGGCGCCTATGTAGACCTGGTCACTATGCACCTGCAAATAAAACCGCTGCCATAATTTCCGGAATACGATTATTTTTAACGTCTAAAACCATGCGCATGGACCGATATGACCGTCAAACCCGGTTGGAGGGATTTGGACCACAAAAACAGGCATTACTGCAACAAGCCAAAGTATTGGTAATCGGCGCTGGTGGCCTGGGTGTGCCCGTATTGCAATATCTTACCGCCATGGGCATTGGCCGTATTGGTATCGTGGAGCATGATACGGTATCTGTTACCAACCTGCAAAGACAAGTACTCTATCATACCGCCGATCAGGGCCAGCCTAAAGTGACGCTGGCCGCAAAACGCCTGCAGGCACTGAATCCAGAGGTCACCCATGTGGTACATGATACCTGGTTAACCACTGAAAATGCCCTGGAGCTTTTTGCCGCTTACGATGTGATTGTTGACTGCTCCGATAACTTCGGTACCCGTTACCTGGTCAATGATGCCTGCGTAATTACCGGGAAGCCGCTGGTATATGGTGCCATCTATAAATACGAAGGACAGGTAAGCGTGTTTAATTACCAGGAAGGAGCCACCTACCGCTGCTTGTTTCCCGAACCGCCCGAAAGTGGTGAAATGCTGAACTGCAGCGATATAGGGGTGCTGGGCGTATTACCTGGCATTATTGGTTGTTACCAGGCCAATGAAACCGTAAAGGTGATCACAGGTATTGGAACTCCTTTGCGTAACCAGTTAATGACAATTGATACGCTGCATAATAACCACCTGGTATTTAACATCTCTCCTGTAGCTGCCAACAGGCAGATAACAGCTTTACAGGCCAACTATGAACAAACCGTTTGCGAGGTGGCCGGCGTACAATCCTTATCAGTGGACGAACTGGCGCAGTGGCAGGAAAACAATACCCACTTTACCCTGCTGGATGTGCGGGAAATAGATGAATGGGAAATTTGCCATATATCACCATCGCTGCATATTCCCATGGGAGAAGTGATGCAACGGATGGCCGCATTACCGGCTGATATGCCGATAGCAGTGCTTTGTCACCATGGTATGCGTAGCCGCGCCGTGGCGCAACGCCTGGTAGCAGCGGGTTTTAAACGGATATACAATGTAGAAGGTGGTATTCATGCCTGGGCTTGTGCGATAGATGACCAAATGCAAACTTATTAACCGTGATAGCAGAACTCTGTTTACTTTTTTTCCTGGTAGCACTGGCTTATTCCGCGGCGGGTTTTGGCGGCGGCTCGAGTTATCTGGCCATGCTGGCATTATGGAGTGTAGATTTTCAACTGATGAAATCTACGGCATTAATATGTAATGTGGCCGTAGTAATTGGAGGTGTATATCATTTTTACAGGAGTGGTCATTTGCCATTGAAAAAAGCCTGGCAATTGTCGCTGATCAGCGTGCCCCTGGCGTTTGTAGGTAGTTACCTGCCTATGAAGCAGGCTACCTTTTTCCTGTTGCTGGGAGTGGCCCTTACCTTGGCCGCGCTGGTGATGTGTTACCGGCTGTTTTTTGAACGGGAAGAGCCTATTATACCTGCCAATAGGGGCAATGGGATGGTATATGGTGTTATCGGCGGCGCTATAGGCCTGCTGTCGGGCATGACCGGCATAGGCGGTGGCATATATTTGTCGCCGGTACTGCGTTTGGGAAAATATGATACCGCCAAGAATATAGCGGGTTTGAGCAGCTTTTTTATCCTGGTTAATTCCATTGCCGGACTATGCGGACAGGCCGCCAAACACGCTATTGTATTCGACTGGAAGTTTACAGGGCCTTTGCTGATAGCGGTTGTTTTAGGTGGACAGATAGGCGCACGCCTGAGTGCCAAAGTGCTGAAACCCAGGTGGGTGGCTGGTGCTACAGCGGTGCTGATCTTATATGCCGGGGTGAGAATGTTGATCAAATAGCGTTATCCTCCAATCACCGACATACTTTCCATATACTTTTCTGCATGATGTTTTTCGGCTTCAAAGCCATTGGCAAATCGCTGATGGATGGCCGATTGTATGGCGCTTAACAATAACGGTTGCTGTGCCGGATCTCTCATTATTTCTTTTACATTCAACACATCATTGCCGTACAGGCAGGTTTTCATACTACCGGTAGCGGATATACGAAGCCGGTTGCAGGTGCCGCAAAATGTGCGGCTATAGGCAGGAATGACGCCAATATTGCCTTTGTGCCCTGGGATGTGGTAGTTGAGCGAAGTAGAATGTGGCGCATCGGCTATTTTCTCTAATGGATATACTGCGCTGATGGTGTCCAGGATTTTCTGGTAATGCCAGTTAATACCGGAAAACAGGTGTCCCTGGCCATTGAAAGGCATTTCTTCTATGAATCGCACCGACAGTGCATGGTCGCGGGTAAGGGCGGCGAAGTCGGTGAGTTCATCCGTATTCACATTTTCCATCACTACCACGTTGATCTTCACCGGCATTTGTTGTTGCAGCAGGCTTTGCAGGGTATCCATCACCGCGGCGTATTTATCGCGCCGGGTAATTTGCAGGAAACGATCGGCCCGGAGGGTGTCCAGGCTCAGGTTAATATGCCGGATGCCCAGTTCTTGCAGCGCGGGAATGTACGGTTGGGTAAGCACGCCGTTGGTGGTAACGGCAATTTCATCAATGCCCGGTATCCGGGTTATTTTTTCCAGCAATTGCATCAAACCCGGTCTGAGGAAGGGCTCTCCACCAGTGATCCGGACTTTGGAAATACCAGCGCCGGCTAACGTTTGCAATAAAAATAATATTTCTTCATCGCTGAGTAATGCCTTGCTATTTACGAAGTGCATATGTTCCGGCATGCAGTAGGTACAGCGGAGGTTGCACCGGTCTGTTACCGATAGCCGAATATAGTCGATCGTGCGATGATGTGCATCTGTGAGCATTCGTGTTAGCAATTTTTGCCGGCCATAGGATTGTCAAATGACTGGCTATCATCCTCGTCTCTGTCTGTAAGACACTTAAAATCTTTTTCTACCAGTATCTTCAGCTCCGAACCATCATGGTTGGGTAATATCAGCTCAAATCCTACCTGGTCTGGCAGATACCAGGTATCCAGCTGTGGAAGCGGTAACAGGAGGTGTACTCCATCCTGTTCCATTTTGATAATAGGATCAGTAATATCTTTTCCCCGTATGCAGAAGTGAAGCGTGCCGGCGCCGATATGCGTGATAGATTCCACTTTTCCTACATTTTGGAGGAGTTCCAGATCTGTTTTGTCCAGCCGGTACCTTATGCTGTTGCCTCGTATCCTGATTTTCATAAAAAATGCTTTATCTGCCGTACTAAAATTACTACTTTATCGGGGCTATATTGTAGTTTTAACGAACAATTTAACCGGTATGGGCATATTATTGTTTGGTGTGGCAAAAGATATTATAGGTGTGGCGCTGCTGGAAAAGCCGGCGCAGGTGCGGGATGTGGCATCGCTGAAGGCCTGGTTGTATGAGGCTTATCCGGGGCTGCGGCAGCTGAAATCCATGATGATAGCGGTTAACAGGACTTATGCTGCTGATTCACAGGTAATTAATGAGCAGGATGAAGTAGCCGTTATTCCGCCTGTAAGTGGGGGCTGATCCTTGCTGTGCCGCTTTTAAAGCCTATTTTTTAGTAAAGAAGAGATGGAAATATTAATAGATATTAAAGATACGATTACCGTACAGGAGGCACTGGATTTTATACAGTCGCCCGCCTGCGGCGGAGAAGTGATTTTTGCCGGTACCGTGCGTAATCATACCAAACAACGGCCCGTGCTGAAGTTATTTTATGAATGTTACGAAGCCATGGCTATCTCAGAAATGCAGAAAATAGCGACGCAGGTGCAGGAACGTTGGGATATCCAGAAGTTGGTGATGCTGCATGCCGTGGGAGATAAATACCCTGGCGATATAGCTGTGGTAATAGCGGTGGCGGCGGCGCACCGGGGCATCGCCTTCGACGCCTGTGAATATATAATCGATACCCTGAAAGAAACCGTTCCTATCTGGAAAAAAGAATTTTTTGCTGATGGCGAAATCGCCTGAATAACTTCCCTGTTTTTATTTCTTCAGGCTGGATAACACTGTAGCTTTTTCTTCTGGTGTGTTGGCATTGAACTGCTCCGTGGCAAAAGGGTTCTGGAGCAGCTCTACTTCGCTGTTCAGCAGGGTTTTACGTGGACAGCTTTTTCCATTCAGTACATTTTGTTGTAATGTTTGCAAGCCTGCAGGTTCCCATATGGCGATGAGAGGTTCCGGCGAGTCATTAAACGGGCTGATGAAGGAGGTGGCTGATTTCTGAGGATTCCGCGCCTGTATCAGCAACTCCAGGCTTTGCCGGCTCAGCAGGGGAAGGTCGCAGGCTACTACCAGCCAGGCAGTTGCCGGTTGCAGTGCATGTGCGCTGAGGAGCCCGGCAGAAGGGCCGCCATGAGCCACATTGTCGGGTATCAGCAGTGGATGGGCGGCAAAGTGGGTCTGTTGTTCCGGCCGGCAGGAAACATATACTTCGTCTAAAAAAGATTGGAGCAAAGTAACCAGGTATTGCCATTGCGGTACGCCGTGGTAGGCGATATCGCTTTTATCCTCGTGCATCCTCGTGCTAAATCCGCCGCAGAGCACCAGGCCTTTTAATGGCGCATTGTTATTTGTGGTAGTCATGTTTTCCCCCGGTTTTGCTGATGAGTTTTGTTTCCCGGATAATCATTTCCTGGGTGAGCGCTTTACACATGTCGTAGATGGTGAGTGCAGCTACACTGGCGCCGGTGAGGGCTTCCATTTCCACACCTGTTTTACCGTTGGTTTTCACGGTACAGCGGATAATGGCTTCTTCCCCTTCCAGCTGTATCTGTAGATCGCAGCCATCCAGCAACAAGGTATGGCAAAGCGGAATAAGCTCCGGCGTTTTTTTGGCGGCCATGATACCTGCGATAATGGCGGTCTGGAAAACGCCACCCTTGCGGGTTTGAATGTCCTGTCCCGTAAATTGCGCCCGCACTGGTTCAGGTAAATACACACGACTCTCGGCAACGGCTATACGATAGGTATCCTGTTTGCCGCTGATATCGACCATGGCAGGTTGACCACTTTCATTGAGGTGCGAAAAACCGCTACTTGATTCATTGGACATAAAAGCATAAATTTAAAGAAGTTCACCTTATACAAAAGTAATTCAAAATGATGTTGACTGTTGCTGCTGCATTTAACGCTGTGATGGATACGGTACGGGACTTGGGTACAGAAACGGTTGCCTTTGAAACGGCCACTGGCCGAGTTTTACGGGAGCCGATACTGGCCGATAGACCCTTTCCGCCGTTTGACCGCATTACCATGGATGGTATTGCGGTAAACTACGACAGCTATGTCAGGGGGCAGCATATTTTTGGGGTGGAAGATATACAGGCCGCCGGAGCGCCGCAGTTACAGCTTTCCAATACTGCTAATTGTATAGAGGTGATGACTGGCGCTGTATTGCCGGAAATGACAGATACCGTTATTCCTTATGAACACCTGGAATTTTCTGAACATGAGGGGTTCCGTCGATTTACGGTACATGGTACCGTAAAAAAAGGCCAGAACATACATTATAAAGGATCGGATGTGGATAAGGGCGCTGCGCTGCTGCAGCCGGGCGTAGTGATAGGTCCGGCCGAAATAGGCGTATTGGCTACCGTAGGTAAAACACGGGTACAGGTAAGCCGGCAGCCCCGGGTGGTGGTGATTGCCACCGGCGATGAGCTGGTACCGGTGCATGCCACGCCAGCCCTGCACCAGGTGCGCATGTCGAACGTTTATAGCCTCGTGGCCGCGCTGGAACAGATCGGCGTCAAAGCCCGTTATATTCATCTGACTGATGAAGCCGCCACTATGCGGGCACAGCTGGAGCCGCTGTTAACGGAAACGGATATATGGATCAGTTCCGGAGCAGTGAGCGCCGGAAAATTTGATTATCTCCCTGCCGTATTACAACAGTTAGGAATGCAACAGGTATTTCATAAAGTACAGCAACGGCCCGGAAAGCCTTTCCTGTTCGGTACTTTCCCCCATGGCCCATTAGTATTTGCCTTACCCGGTAACCCTGTATCGGGCTTCATGTGCTTTTACAGGTATATACGCCCCTGGATACAAGCCGCTATGGGTGCGGTAATGCCCGCACCGGTGTATGCACAGCTGGCGGAAAAAATTGTATTTGATGCGGCACTGGAATATTATATCCCGGTGAAACTGCAATCCCAATCCAATGGGGTATTGCTGGCAATTCCGCAGCCCTACCAGGGTTCCGGCGATCTGGCCAGCCTGTTGAAAGCTGATGCTTTCCTGGCATTGCCATTGGAAGAAAATGTTTTTGAAAAAGGAAATTGTTACGAGGTATGGAAATTTCGTTGAGATAAACCCACCGTTTGTTAAATAAGGATTCGTTTGCCTGGATAGTTAAACCCGCCCATTATTTGATAGTCTTATATTAAATCATTTAATTATGGCCGAAGTTACCCAAAAGCTGCAGTTGCAACATCTTGCCTGGCGTGCCGGCTTTGGAGAAACCCTTCCTGTCATCTCCGACTGGGAAAAAAAACGAAGGAAAGATATTGTTAATAGTATCCTGATAGGCCCCACCAGGGCATCCATTGAATCGATGGATGTAATTGCAAATTCCGATCTCCCCGATTATAAGAAGCTGAAATCCATGACGCCCGAAGAAAAGAAAAACGTGCAGCAAATGAATACGCAAGGGATACGGGACTTGAATGTAGCCTGGATTAATGGCATGATTAAAAGCGACCATCCATTGCGGGAGAAGATGAGCCTTTTCTGGCATGGGCATTTCGCCTGCCGTACAGAAAATGTAATATTTAACCAGCAGCTGTTAGCCGTGATACGCGAAAATGCGCTGGGCGATTTCGGCGACTTGCTGAGCGCGGTATCTAAAACACCGGCTATGCTGCAATTCCTGAATAATCAGCAAAACCGTAAACAGCACCCCAACGAAAATTTTGCCCGCGAGGTAATGGAGTTGTTCACATTGGGCAGGGGCAACTACACCGAAAATGATGTGAAAGAAGGCGCCAGGGCCTTTACCGGATGGGGCTTTGATGACTCCGGCGCTTTCGTGTTCCGCGATAAGCAACACGATGATGGCCTGAAATCATTCCTGGGGAAACAGGGGAATTTTAATGGAGATGATGTACTGAAAATACTACTCGATCAAAAGCAAACCGCGAGATTTATTACCACTAAAGTTTATCGATTCTTTGTCAACGATACACCGGATGAAGCGATTATTACGATGCTGTCAGATAAATTCTACCATTCCGGCTACAAGATAAAATCGCTGATGAAAGAAATATTCATGTCAGATTGGTTTTATGACAGCACTTTGATCGGTAACCGTATTAAATCGCCGGTAGAACTGCTGGTAGGCATACGCAGGACGGTGCCCATGGATTTTGAACAGGAGGAAGTGATGATATTATTTCAGCGGGTATTGGGACAAATGCTGTTTTATCCTCCCAATGTGGCTGGCTGGCCCGGTGGGCGCAGCTGGATAGACAGCTCCAGCCTGATGTTCCGTTTACGTATACCACAAGTCATTTTATATTCTCAATCATTTAATGTAATGCCTAAAGAGTTGACACCGGAAATGGGCGGCAATTATAAAATGACCCTGCAAATGAATGATTTCCTGAAACGGCAATACGCGAAAAAAGTAAATGCCCGTATCAACTGGGATCCATATCTACAGGGCTATGCAGATGTGCCCAGGGAAAATCTGGCGAAGGAAATAGCCGGTGTGCTGTTGCAGTTCCCCGATAAAATTGGCCCATCGCTGCTGGAGCAATACGCGGATAGCAGTACCCGGGAAAACTATATTAAAACAGTAACCATCGACGTGATGAGTACGCCGGAATATCAATTGTGTTAATCACCATAAAAATTTTCCAACATGCTGATTCTAAACAGGCGTCGTTTTTTGCAGGTAGGCTCGCTGGCTTCGGCTGCGATGATGATGCCAAAATTCCTGAAAGCGCTGGAACGCGGTAGCCTGGTGCCTCCCGGCAACAAAATTCTGGTGATCATTCAACTGTCGGGTGGTAACGATGGATTGAACACGATCATACCCTACCGCAATGATATTTATTACCGGGCAAGGCCCGCGTTGGGAATAAAGCGGGAAGCGGCTTTGTCGCTGACCGATAACCTGGGTATACACCCTGCATTAAAAGGGCTGAAAGAGTTATACGACGATGGCGCTTTGGGTATTTTGAATAATGTAGGTTACCCCAACCCAGATCGTTCCCACTTCCGGTCTATGGATATCTGGCATTCGGCCAGCCAGTCAAATCAATACTGGTCTGATGGCTGGATTGGGCGTTACCTCGACGCGCAGTGCAAAGGCTGTGATAAACCTACACAGGCCCTGGAGATAGATGACACTCTGAGCCTGGCCCTGAAAGGCGATAGCGATAAAGGCCTGGCGCTGACGGATCCGGCGCGTTTGTACGGTACCAGCAGCGATAAATATTTTAAGGATCTTTTACAGCAACATCCCGGGGCAGATGACCACCACAGCAATGTAGACTACCTGTACAAAACCATGGGTGAAACTATTTCCTCTGCGGCCTATATACAGCAACAGTTTAAGACGTATAAGTCTACCGAAAATTATCCGAATACGGAGCTTGGCAAGAACCTGCGCACCATCGCTAACCTGGTGATGTCGGATATCAATACCAAAGTGTACTATGTATCACATGGAAGTTTTGATACCCATGTAAACCAGGATGCGCAACAGGCCCGCCTGTTCGGGCAACTAAGTGATGCCCTGACCGTATTTACCGGCGACCTGAAAAAGAATAACCGTTTCCAGGATGTAGTGGTAATGACCTTTTCAGAGTTTGGCCGCCGGGTAAGTCAGAATGCCAGCGGAGGAACAGACCATGGTACGGCCAATAACATGTTTTTAATCGGGGGAGGCTTAAAGCAACCGGGCATGATCAACGAAGGACCCGATTTATTTAACCTGCGGGATGGGGATTTGCAGTATAAAGTAGATTTTAAAAGCGTGTATGCCACCCTGTTAAATAAGTGGCTGGGCGCGGATGATAACGCTATTTTGAGGAATACTTATCCGCATTTGGAATTTATTTAGCCATCATCTCATATATTATAAAAAAGAGGAGCGGTATCTGGTCAAAGATGCCACTCCTCTTTTTTATATCGGGTATTTATTGTCCTACCTGGGTGATAATTGCTCTGAAAGCGCCGTCCTGCACACTTCTGGGGCCTCCTGCTGCTGACTGGTCGGCAAGGGTGCCGGAAAAGGTGCCTTCTACCACCATATTGTCGATACGGGTAATCCTGATAACGAAGTCGCTGCTGCCGGTAGACACGAGGGTATTGGCATATACGCTGTTGAGTACAATGCTCATACCATTACCTGTTTTGGTAGCGGGATAGGCGCCTGGCGCAAAAGGTAAGCTGGGGGCGGCCATGGCCATGGTGATTACATCACCGGTATAAGTTTGCCCGGTAATTTCCAGCCTGGGATAGTCGTTGTTCGGGTTCTCGTCTGTTAAATTGGGCGCATAGATGGTTCCTTTTGGATTATCTACCAGGTACACCCTGTTATCCAGTTTCATCGAAACATACTTGCGGCGCTGGGCATCGTCTTTACTATCTTTCTTGCAGGATATACTCAACATTACAATGGCACTGAGTAATGCAGTTACTAATATGCGCATAGGTTATATTATAATCAGTTTTAATTAATTGGCGACTAAATTAATCATTTAAATACAAAAACGGATGCCGGTAACGGATTGTTACATCCCTTCACCGGCATCCGCTGTATATCTTTTCGATGGGCTATTAAGCCTTACGCGCTGTGCGGTACAGGTACCAGCCCATAAACGCAAAAAAGCCACAGCCTATTATATAATACCCTGTTTGTCCCAGCACATTTGTGAGCCCCGTTTGTTGATTGAGTTTGGACAGGATAACGGCCGACCAGTCGAAACCCGCCAGTATAGCGATAATAACGCCGGCCACCGCTCCTCCTGCTACCAGGCCGGTAGCAAAGAGATTGCCTTTGCCCAATTCATCTTCTTCCGGAGAAACCTTTTTGTTGGACTTCTGCTGTTTTCGGTCTACCACACCACGGATAGCCCCACCCACAAAGATGGGTAAGGTAGTGGATAGTGGCAGATAAGCTCCTACTGCGAAAGAAAGAGAGTTAACGCCGCACAGTTCCATGGTAATAGCCAGGAATACCCCTACCAGCACAAACTGCCAGTCGAGGTTGAACGACAGGATGCCTTTTGCCAGTGTAGCCATGAGCGTGCCTTGCGGAGCGGGATAGTATGCACTGCCGATGGCGTGATCTTTCACCCCATGGAGTACCATATCTGCCGTAGGCTTATCGAGGAACTTCACCGTTAAACCGATCACCACAGAAGAAACGATAGCGCCAATAAACAACGCCAGCTGTTGATACATAGGCGTGGCGCCAACAATATATCCCGATTTTAAGTCCTGCGAAGTGCCGCCGGCATTGGCCGCAGCAATACAGATCATACCGCCTACTACCAGTGCCATCGGCTCATACACTTTGCCTGTCCAGCCTACGGCAATAAATACCAGGCAGGTTCCCATGAGGGTGGCGATGGTCATCCCGGAAATAGGATTGTTGGAAGAGCCGATCAATCCTACGATGCGGCTGGAAACGGTGACGAAGAAAGCACCAAATATAACTACGAGTAGCCCTACCAGTAGTTTTTTGCCAATGGAGTCGCCCGGAAGCTGTGGTAACAGTGCGATGAGTAATACCAGGGCAATACTGCCGAAGAGTACCACTTTTAAGCTCAGGTCTTTTTCGGTTCTGGGAGCACTGCCTTTGGCCGCACTGTTTTCAGAGCCATCTTTGATAGCGCCCAGGCTTCCTTTAAAGGAAGAGATAATAGTAGGAATTGTTTTCAGCAGGGTAATAAATCCACCCGCTGCTACAGCGCCGGCGCCGATTTGCCGTACATAGGCATAGTATACTGCAGCCGAATAATCGCCAAAAGTATGTGTAACCGGGTTCCAGTCGCCTTGTCCGCCGGGCGTTTGCAGGTTGGCCAGGTAGCCTATTTTCATCAGCTGAGTGGCAATGGTATCGGGTGGTAGCAACGATGCCAACAAAGGAATGAGGGCCAGCCATGACAGCACGCCCCCGGCTACCAGTACCCCGGCAATGCGGGGACCTATAATATACCCTACGCCCATGTACTCCGGTGTAATATCTGCACTGATTTTGGCAGAAGGGAAAAACTTACTGGCCTGCCTGGTCATGTATTCCGGTGTTTCCGCAATCACATGGAGGATCTTCTGGAAGATGGCATATATAAAAGCAAAGCCCAGTCCGTAGAAAGCTGTTTTAGCAACATCGCCTCCCTTCTCTCCCGCTATCAGTACATCGCCGCAGGCGGTGCCTTCCGGGTATGGGAGGGTTTTATGTTCTTTTACGATGAGTGATCTTCTCAGGGGAATCATCATCAGGGTACCCAGGATACCGCCGCAGATGGCAAGAATCAGGATGGTAAAATAATTGAAATACTGGGCGCCGCCACCCTCGCTGAGGAACAGGAATCCCGGCAACGTAAACACCACGCCTGCCGCAATAGATTCGCCTGCAGACCCGGTAGTTTGGATGATGTTGTTTTCAAGAATGGTAGTGTTGAAGAATTTTCTGCCTAAAGTAATGGCAATAACGGCAATAGGGATAGAAGCTGATACTGTGAGACCGGCTTTCAGCGCCAGGTATACGGTGGCGGCGCCGAAGATAACACCGAAAATACAACCGAGTAAAATGGACTTGAGGGTAAACTCTTTCATTTGTACGCCGGGTGGGACAAAGGGCTTGAATTGGTTATCAGACATATGCGTATTTGATTACAGGTAGTATGTTGTACAATATAATATAGTGAATAATCCGGAGCCGGACATGCAATGATACTAAATAGTAGTTTGAATGTGGTATAAAAGAAAGAGGAAAGCAGGATTGATCCCCGCTTTCCTCCATTTATTTATAATTGACCACTAATAAAAACTTATCTAACGCCGTGCATCCATTTTTTCAGGAAGGTGGTAGACAGGAACAGCAATACTGCTGCAGTTCCTGGCAGGATCACAA
The DNA here is from genome assembly GCF_012641265.1 of Chitinophaga eiseniae. Taxonomy (GTDB): domain Bacteria; phylum Bacteroidota; class Bacteroidia; order Chitinophagales; family Chitinophagaceae; genus Chitinophaga; species Chitinophaga eiseniae_A. The sequence continues at coordinate 1,172,316 of NZ_JABAHZ010000002.1, forward strand.
ATACCATGAAAAATTCATAGAGGTTGTGGATCGTAAAGCCGGCGAAAGTAGGATAATGAGCAGCCAGTTTCAGCTCGTGCAGTTTATCCAGTTGTTGTGCAGTAGCGGTAATAGTACCATCGAGAATGCCTTTCAGGTCGATACCATTTTTGGTAGCCAGTTCGAATTTGTCCATCGTAGGCGGCAGCAGCGCGCCGAGTGTACCAGCGAGTGCATAGCCGGCGGCATTGGCCAGGAACCATACACCCATCAGCAGGGAAGAGAAACGGTGAGGGGCCAGTTTGGCTACCAGTGATAAACCGATAGGCGACAGGCACAATTCACCCAGTGTATGGAACAGGTACATCAGGATTAACCAGCTTACGCCGATTTTTTCGTTAGCACCCAGCCCTTTCATTTGCCATGCAATGATAAAGAAGCCAATGGCCAGCAGTGCCAGTCCGAGTGATTGTTTGGCCGGAGATATTGGTTCCAGGTTGCGTTGCTGTAATTTCAGCCATAAGAAGCTGAAAGGCAATGCAAATACGATGATGAAGATGGAGTTGGCATTTTGCACCAGGCTTGGCGGCATGTCCCAGCCAAAGATGCGGCGATCAGTCTGATAATCCGCTACGAAGGTGAGGGAAGATCCCGCCTGTTCAAAACAAGCCCAGAAGAAGATCACGAAGAATGCCACAAAGTAGATCACGATGATTCTTTGCCTTTCTACTTTGGTAATAGATTTATCGGTAAGGATTAATACAGCGAGACTGATACCGGCGGCATAGATGAATGGATATACCCATGACTTGATAGGATTAGGGTCGATGGACAGGTAGTGGATGCCGAAGAAGAGGACTACCATTAAAGCCAGTACGCTGAAGATGGCGGTAGAAGTAAACTTGGCTTTGTCGGCTTCGCCGGTAACGGTAGTACCGGTCGACTTGGAGAAATCCGGTTTGCCGCCGATGGCTTCGCCGGTGGGCGTTACTACATATTTATCTTTCAGGAAGTAAAAGAGGATGGTGCCAAGGAACATGGCGATACTGGCGGCCAGGAATCCCCATTTAAAGGCGCTTACCACTCTTACGCCGGTGGCTTCTATTTTTACGTCGCCGAGGATAGGGCAAATGGACATACCGAGGAAGGCGCCCATGTTGATACCCATATAGAAGATGGTGAAGGCGGAGTCGAGGCGGCTGTCATTTTTGGGGTACAGCTGGCCTACCATAGAAGAGATGTTAGGTTTGAAGAAGCCGTTACCAATAATGAGGATAAAAAGTGCCAGCCATACGATCATTTTGGCTGTTTCCACGTTGGTTGCGTACAGTACGCCACTTAATACCATGAGCAGTTGCCCTACACCCATTACAAAACCTCCTAATATAATACAGTTCCTGTTTCCCAGGTACCTATCGGAAATATACCCGCCCAGCATAGGTGTCAGGTAACATAAACCGAGGAATCCTCCATAGATAATAGAGGAATCTGCTTCAGAGAAAGCCAATGCGTTCACCAGGAAGAGCGTCAAAAGCGCTCTCATGCCATAAAAATTAAACCGTTCCCACATCTCCGTGGCAAATAATACTGGGAGCCCTTTAGGATGGCCCTTCTGCGAGGCAATAGGGGACTCTTGTGCAACAGCAGTTTGCATCATAAATTGGTTAGTTTTAGCAATAGTTGTTTAGATTTCGTAAACCTTTAAATATGGCAAGTTAAATAAAATCGGTTATCAACGTAAAAAAATGGTATGAATGCTCATTTTTTGCCATTTTTTGAACTTTCTTTGCATTTTCTTTCGCATCTGCATTTATTAGGCAACTCATATGAACATACTACTACTAGGAAGTGGTGGCCGGGAACACGCGCTGGCCCTGAAAATGTCACAAAGTACCCTATGCGGTCAACTTTTTATTGCCCCGGGTAATGCCGGTACCGCTCAATGTGGTACGAACATCAACATGGGGGTGAGTGATTTTGAGAAGATAAAGGCTTTTTGCCTGGAAAACGCCATCGACCTGGTACTGCCGGGCTCTGAAGAAGCGCTGGTAAACGGTATCTATGATTATTTTAAGAGCGAACCTGCATTACAGCATATACCGGTAATGGGTCCATCTAAGGAAGGGGCTCAGCTGGAGGGCAGCAAGGCTTACGCCAAGTTGTTTATGCAACGCCATCATATTCCCACGGCTGCTTACCGGGAGTTCAACGCCGATAATTATGAAGCGGGGGTGGCTTATCTTCAACAGCACTCCTTACCAATTGTACTGAAGGCCGATGGCCTGGCAGCCGGTAAGGGCGTTGTTATTGCGACCTCACACGAAGAGGCGCTGGCTGAATTTGAGCAAATGATTAAATCGGCCAAATTCGGCGATGCCAGTAAAACGGTGGTAGTAGAGCAGTTCCTTACCGGTATTGAGTTGTCTGTATTTGCCCTTACTGATGGGCATTCCTACCAGGTTTTACCGGAGGCCAAAGACTATAAGCGGATTGGAGAAGGCGACCAGGGGCTGAATACTGGTGGTATGGGAGCGGTATCCCCGGTACCTTTTGCCGATGCGGTATTCATGAAGAAAGTAGAAGACCAGGTGATCCGTCCTACGATTGAAGGGCTTTCCAAAGAAGGAATTATCTATCATGGATTTGTGTTTTTTGGCCTGATTAATGTAGGAGGGGAGCCATTCGTGATCGAATATAACTGTCGCATGGGGGATCCTGAAACGGAGGTGGTAATGCCCCGTTTAAAAAATGATTTACTGGAGTTGTTCAACGCAGTAACCGCAGGAAAACTAAGTGAGCAGACTATTTACGCCGACGCGCGTGCAGCGTCTACGGTGATGCTGGTATCAAAAGGATACCCGGAAGCATATGAGAAAAACAAGGTAATCAGTGGTATACCGGCGCCTACCCGCGACCAGGTGGTGTTTCATGCCGGTACCCGGCAGGACGGCACCAACGTACTGAGTAACGGTGGCCGCGTACTGTCAGTTACTTCACTGGCGGCTGATCTGTCTTTAGCCCTGGCTCATTCTGTACAAACAGCAGAGCAGATCTCTTTTGAGGGCAAAGTATATCGCCGCGATATAGGATACGAGTTTATTTAGCCAACGAGCTTTAGCTGTGGGTGGTGTCCGACAGGGCAGCTACCCATAGCTAAAGTGTTTTAGCCACGAACAGCTACAGTAGGGAGGACTGGTACAGGACAATTGAAAAGCGGGACTTGTAAAGGCGTAATTTTAGGCAGCAGGAACAATTAAAACGGACCAATTCCGTTCATCTGATCGAAGCGTAAAGAGAGCAGTTACTATGCCGTTTGTATAACAAATAACTTTTTTTAATATTTAGCTGTATTATTGCAAGAATATCCATTTTTTGCATCGTATATTCGTTGGAATTATTCATTTTTGCATTCTAATTTTTGACCGTATCAACAATGGGATTTTTTAATTTTTTAACGCAGGAAATCGCGATTGATCTTGGTACAGCGAATACGCTGATAATTCATAATGACCAGGTGGTAGTGGACGAGCCTTCCATTGTAGCGATAGAACGGGCTAGTGGCAAAATTGTGGCTGTAGGAAAGAAGGCCATGATGATGCACGAAAAAACACACGAATATCTTCGTACTATACGTCCCCTGAAAGATGGCGTGATAGCGGATTTTAATGCCGCTGAAGGCATGATCAGGGAACTCATAAAAATGATTTACCCCAAAAAGCCCCTGTTTGCCCCCAGCTGGCGCATGGTGATCTGCATTCCTTCCAGTATTACGGAAGTGGAAAAAAGAGCCGTACGTGACTCTGCTGAACAGGCAGGTGCCAAAGAGGTATACCTGATTCACGAACCTATGGCTGCCGCACTCGGTATTGGTATCGATGTGGAAGAGCCGGTAGGTAACATGATCATCGACATAGGTGGTGGTACCACCGGTATTTCGGTGATTGCACTGGCGGGTATCGTTTGCGACCAGAGTATCCGTATTGCGGGGGATGAATTTACCGCCGACATTATGGAAGCCCTGCGTCGTTACCACAGCTTGCTGATTGGTGAAAGAACTGCAGAACAGATCAAAATCCATATCGGATCTGCCCTGAAGGAACTGGACAACCCACCAGATGATATTCCTGTTAACGGTAGAGACCTGGTAACCGGTATTCCGAAACAAATCATGGTATCCTACCAGGAAATTGCAGAAGCCCTCGACAAGTCGATCTTTAAAATCGAAGAAGCCATCCTGAAAGCGCTGGAAACAACGCCTCCGGAGCTGGCATCAGATATTTATCGCAGAGGTTTATACCTGACCGGCGGTGGCGCCTTGCTCCGCGGACTGGATAAGCGTCTCACGCAGAAAATCAAACTGCCGGTGCATGTAGCGGACGATCCATTACGCGCCGTGGTAAGAGGTACAGGTATTGCCTTAAAGCATGTTGGTAAGTATCCGTTCCTGATGCAATAACACTATTTTGATATTTACGGATTTTGAGGTACTGTGGCGAATACTCCCCCGATGCCGAAAAATCCGTAAATCTCTAAATCTCAAAACCCGTGCGCGCTTGTGCGAAATTTAATCATTTTCTTTAGGCGATACTTTAACTTCTTCTTATTTCTGCTGCTGGAAGTGATTTGCATGGTATTGGTATTCCAGCATAACAACTTTCAGCGAACCGCCTACCTTAGCTCCGCCAACGCCATCAGCGGTAAACTGTACGACAAGTATAATAACGTTCAATACTACTTTCACCTCAAGTCGACCAACGATAGCCTGGTGAACGAAAACATGCGGCTGCACAATGCCCTGCTTACCAGCTACGATAGCGTGCTTACCGCAAAGGGGATTAAAATCGATACGGTACGTCAGTACAGCGATGATACCCTGCACAGGGTAATTGGTACACAGATCCGCCGCTACGAATACTTTTCCGCTAAAGTGATCAATAACTCCATCAACAAGTCTGTTAACTATATTACTATTCACCGGGGCAGTTTGCAGGGCATCCGTCCTAATATGGGCGTTATCAGCAGCAGTGGTGTGGTGGGCGTAGTAAGAAGTGTAAGTGATAACTATGCGGTGATTTTGTCGATGCTCTCTAAATCCAACTCCGTATCTATCAGCGCCCGTCTTGGCCAGGGTAAGGAAATGGGATCTGTACACTGGGATGGCGAAGACGCTGGTTACGCGCTGTTGAAGGATGTACCCAAAAGCGCTAAAATACATAAAGGAGATACGGTGGTAACCAGTGGGTTCTCGGCGCTCTTCCCCGAAAATATTCCTATCGGTTATGTGGAAAACATCGCCGTGGGAGATAAGGCCAGCACCTCATATACCATCCGGTTGAAATTGGCCACCAATTTCTTCAACCTGCAATATGTATATGTGATCGAGAACCTGTTGAAAGACGAACAACAACGATTGGAAGATTCAACGTATAAGTTGATTAAATGAGTATACTGTTAAGAAATATAATCCGCTTTGTGCTCCTGTTGCTGATACAGGTGTTTGTGCTCAATGAAATATTGCTGCATCAGCTGGTGAGCCCTTATCTTTACATGCTGTTTATCCTGGCGCTGCCCTTTAACCTGCCCCGTCCTGTATTGATGTTGATGGGACTGCTGATGGGGCTTTCCCTGGATATGTTTATGAATACCCCTGGTATGCACGCTGCTGCCTGCGTTTTCATTGCTTATCTGCGCCCGTTTATTATCAATATCCTATCGCCACAGGGAGGTTTTGAAACTACCCAGAAAACACCTTCCATGACCAGTATGGGAGTATCCCAGTTCCTTATTTATGCTGCTATCCTGGTATTGCTGCATCATACCATATTTTTTTCCTTAGAAGTATTTGGTACAGGTAACCTGTTATACCTGATCATGAAGATCGTCTTTTCATCGCTGGCCAGTCTTTTCCTGATTGTACTGTATGAATTACTATTCTTCTCGAGGAAGTAATAAGGAGAAGCGGCAAGCTTTAGGCTTTTTAATGTAGGTTTGTAATTTAAAATATATCCGTCCTTAAAGCATGTCGGTATTTAATCAGCCCAGGAAGAGAGTAATACAGTTGATTATACTGGGGATGGTCACTTTAATCATCTCTAGATTATTCTTCCTGCAAATTGTGGAGAAGAAGTACGCCAAACTGGCCGATGCCAACGCAGTATTGCGTAAGGTGGTGTATCCCAGTCGTGGTATTATCTACGACCGGCAGAATCGTAGTATCCTCGGAAACGATGTATTATACGACCTCGTAGTAACGCCCGCCAGTGTAAAAAATATTGATACCGCCTATCTCTGTAATATCTTAAAAATAGATAAAGAAGAATTCAAGAAACGTATTATCAATGCCATTGTAAAGAATGGACGGGTAAGACAATCCGTATTTGCTCCTCTGCTGGCGCCGGAAGTATTCGGACAGCTCCAGGAAAGCATGTACCTTTTTTCGCCGGGCTTTGAACTGGTGCCCCGGCAGATCCGCTCCTATCCTTACTCTGCAGCAGCTAACATACTTGGGTATATCGCGGAAATTTCCCCGGCCATGCTGAAGGATACCGCCAACTACAGCTCCTATAACTCCGGCGATTACCTCGGTTTTACAGGGCTGGAAAAAACGTATGAGTCGGTGTTAATGGGCCAGCGGGGTATCCAATACCTGGTAAAAGACAACCTCAACAGGCCACAAGGCGCCTACGAAAACGGCGAATTCGATAGTGCCGCCGTAGCCGGGAAGAACCTGCGCCTTTCCCTGGATATCGAATTGCAGCAGTTGGGCGAGCAGATGATGAAAGGAAAATCCGGGAGTATCGTAGCCATCGATCCCCAAACCGGTGGTATCCTGGCTATGGTGAGTGGTCCTAGCTTCGATCCTAACCTGTTGACAGGGTCTAACAGAAGTGCCAATTTCAGTAAACTATATACCGATACAACTAAACCACTTTTTAACCGTGCCATCCAGGCTACCTATCCCCCCGGCTCTACCTTTAAGCCTATGATAGCCCTGGTGGGACTGGATGAGGGCGTAATTACGCCCAGCTTCGGCTATCCTTGCCGGGGTGCCTATTATGGCTGTTCCCGGCCTATCAAATGCGAGCACCACGATCCGGGTCACGCAGCCAACCTGCGCCTGGCGCTCTCCCACTCCTGTAACGCCTACTTCTCGCATGTATACCGCCTCAGTGTGGATGCTGCCAAATTTGGAGGTATTAAGGAAGGTGGGATGCAGAAATGGGCCGATTATATGAACACCTTTGGTTTCGGTCACAAGATCGGGGTAGATATCCCCAGCGAGGGGCGCGGACTGGTACCAGACAAAAAATATTATGATGCCCGTTATAAGGGCAGCTGGAATTCCTGTACATCCGTGTTCCTGGGTATAGGTCAGGGAGAATTGTTGTTAACACCACTACAAATGGCCAACGCCATGTGTATTGTGGCTAACCGTGGCTCTTACTATATCCCTCACTTTGTAGCCAGCATTGACAATGACGATACACACCTGTTGGATAAGTATAAAAAGAAACATGAAGGTGCGCATATCTCCGACTCGGCCTATAGTGCGGTAATTCATGGAATGACCGATGTGGTGGAGAGCGGTACCGGGCGTATTGCACAAATTGAAGGTATTACTATTGGTGGTAAAACCGGTACGGCGGAAAACTATGGTATCATAAATGGCGTAAGAACCAAATTGAAGAACCATGCATTGTTCGTAGCCTTTGCACCAGCCGAAAATCCACGTATAGCCATTGCGGTGGTAGTGGAAAATTCCGGTTTTGGTGCTACGTATGCCGCACCTATCGCCAGTTTGATGATGGAGAAATACCTGAAAGACAGTATCTCTACTAAACGCCAGCCATTGCTGAAAAAAGTAATGGAAACAGTTACCCTGGACCAGTCGTTGCTGGCTAAGTCGCACCTGGATTCACTGAATAACAATGCCATCATGCTGAAGAAGAAGTCGTAACCAATCACTCATCGAATAAACCGATTAATGAAGAATGAACCGCTCGCAAGCCAAACTGACACAAGGGATTGACTGGCCAATAGTTGGCCTATACCTCGCACTGGTGATTATAGGCATAATGTCGATTTTTGCTGCGGAATACCGGGGTGACGACAATGTGTGGTATGATATCATCCATCCAAATAAAAACTATTCCAGGCAGCTGGTGTGGTTCGGCGTATCATTGGTACTGGCGGCTGTGATATGGCTAACGGACAGTAAGTTCTTTACGGCTACGGCTAACCTCATGTATGCGGGAGGGTTACTGTTGCTATTATTGGTATTGGGGATCGGTAAAGATGTCAAGGGGTCGCACTCCTGGTTGGTGATTGGAGGATTCCAGTTTCAGCCGGCGGAGTTAACCAAACTATGTACTAACCTTGCCCTGGCCAAATATATATCGTCGCAGGAAACGGATTTCACCAAGCTACGATCGCGGCTGATTGCGGCGGCTATAGCCCTGATTCCGGCCGGTATCATCATCTTACAGGATGAAACGGGACTGGCACTCGTATATTTTTCCTTCTTCCTGGTAATGTACCGGGAAGGGTTGCCCGGCGTATTACTGGTGATCGCGTTTTCAGGAATTGTACTCGTATTATCTGCCTTGCTGGTAGATCGAACGGTGCTCTTTTCCATCTTCACGGTGGTAACCGCCCTGGTGATTTATTTCAGTCGGCGGGAGATAAAACGAAAGCGATCGAGACTAGCCATCATACTGGGCGTGTATGCCTTTTGCGGCCTGTTTGTGATGTTTGTGGTGCCATTTGTATTTACCAAAGTGCTGAAAGATTACCAGGTACGCCGTATTGAAGTAATGCTGGGTAAAGAAAATGACCCCAAAGCAACGTACAATACCCGGCAGAGTATGATTGCCATTGGCTCTGGTGGCTTCTGGGGTAAAGGTTACCTGAAAGGGACGCAAACCCGGTACGACTTCGTACCAGAGCAAAGTACCGACTTTATATTTTGTACAATAGGGGAAGATTTTGGCTTTTTGGGCAGTATTGTCTTCCTGGCTATTTATGTGGCGTTGCTCTTCCGGATCATTTTCGTGGCGGAGCGACAGCGATCGACGTTTACGCGAGTCTATGCCTATGGGGTGGCGGGAATTATCTTCTTCCACCTCGCCATTAATGTGGCCATGACCATCGGGTTGGCGCCGGTAATCGGGATTCCCCTGCCGTTGGTAAGTTATGGCGGATCTTCCCTGATGACCTTTACCATGTTGATATTTATCTTATTGCGACTGGATGCCGACCGGCAGATGGTTTTAAGATAGCTTTTACCTTTTTTGTACCTTTGCGCCATGGCGCGTATTATTCCATTATCCGAGGGGTCATTTACAGTAGACGGGACCAAGAAATTTCTTCCTTTTAACCAGGAAACGGACCGCATGCAGGATCGTCCGCATGGATCATTGCTGGTAGAAATCCAGCCATTTCTCGTGATCACTGACCGCGATTACATACTTTTTGATACCGGGTTGGGGTTCCGTAACCCGGATGGGGTATTACAAATTCATCAGCACCTGATTGACCATGGCGTTAATCCCATGGAAATTACCAAAGTGCTGATGAGCCACCTGCATAAAGACCACTCCGGTGGCGTATCTGCAGAAGATCCGATTACCAGGGAGCGTACGCTCACCTTTCCGGGTGCTACCTACTATGTCAATAACGAGGAAATGTTGTATGCCATAGAGCATTCCGGCAAATCGTATCTCGCAGAAGATATCTTCTTGTTACAACAGCGGGATAACGTGGTGTTTACCACCGGCAATGGTACCATAGATGGTTATATTCATTACGAAGTAACGGGTGGCCACTGTCCCTATCACCAGGTATTTTTGGTAGATGACGGAGAGGATAAAGTGTTTTTTGGCGGAGATGTGGCGCCACAGATTTCCCAGATGAAGAGTCGTTTTGCCGCCAAATATGACTATGATGGTAAACGCAGTATGGCACTGCGACAGGAATTTATGGAGCGGGGCAAAAACGAAGGCTGGACTTTCCTGTTTTACCACGATACCAAAGAACCTTTCACCAAGTTTTGAGTATAAAGCGTACCGCTGTTTATGTACACCCTTTTTGATAGCCATGCCCTGAAGGGACAGCATGCCGTTAAAACATGGCAGCAGGATGGCTATCGTTGGGCATCGTATAGCCTTTACCGTGAACCGGCTTCCCACGAATTATATATACCTCATACTTTATTGAACCTGGTTATACAGGGCCATAAGAGAATGTATGATGGCAGGCAGGTACATCATCTGCAAGCAGGTGATGTGCTGGTAATACCGGCCGGTACCCTGCTTTGTTCTGAAATACTCCAGCCGGAGCAGCAATACCGGAGCATCAACCTCATGATACCGGATGAAATGGTGATGTCGGTGTTGGCTGGAGGGGCTCGTGGACAGGATGCCTACAGTAAGGAATTGACCGTACAATCCGGCGATAGGCGTTGGCGGCAGCTCGCGGCCACTTTGCTGCAGGGTTTTACTGAAGAAGGTAACCCCGGTCCAGCCTATGAGGATATTCTCTCCCAAACCTTACACCTGGTAAGCAGCAATGGGGCATTGAGTAGTATGCTGGTGAAGGCGGTGAAATATCCGTTGCCGGATATGATGGATCAGCTAAGAACCCGCTTGCCGGAAGTGCGTTTTTTGGAAGAAATTGCCCAAATGGGGCATATGAGCACGGCCACCGTAAAGCGCCGTTTTCGTGAAATATACCATTGCAGCCCCATGCAGTGGATATGGGAAAAGCGCTTGCAAATGGCGGGGTTCCTGTTGCGCACTACGGAGCAATCCATCCCTGAAATTGCCTACAGCACCGGGTTTGAAGATATTACTCATTTTTACCGCCAGTTCAGGCGTTGTTTCCAGGTAACACCATTGCAATGGCGGCATATGGAAACTGATCTTTTCAGCAAATAGCTTTATTCCCCGATTCTCTACCTTCAGGAAAAAAAAATAATGGAACAACTGAGCCACTTTGGTGAGGCCTGGGTAAAAGCCTGGAATGCCCATGACCTGGAAGAGATATTATCGCACTATGACGACAATATCGTTTTTTATTCCCCGGTGATCAAAAGAATCAATAATGATCCCTCCGGAACGATCCGGGGCAAAGAAAACCTGCGAGCCTACTTCAGCAAGGCCCTGGTAGCTTATCCTGATTTACATTTTGAATTGTATCATATCCTCGAAGGGATACAGTCGGTAGTACTGTTTTATAAGAGCATTAACGACAAGTTATCAGCGGAAATGATGATATTGAATGAAAAGGGGTTAGTGTGTGAAGTAAGGGCACATTACAAATAATGCTACTACCTGTTGGAGTATCTTGTTCAGGGATTGATACCACTGGACAAGATATCTCTTTATACCATATTAAGGCCTGCGTCTGGGACCTCCACCCTGCCCCATCCTGTTCATTCGTTGGGTATTGAGGTGGTTGATCATAATGCTCCGGAATTCTCTTTCACTTTTAAACACCATGCCTGCTTTTCTACCGGGCAGTACGCGTTGAAATTCGTTGTTGTAGCGGGAACGGATGTCGAGCATTCTTTTTTCGTAATTCAGCTCCTTGTCCATATTTTTCCGGGCCAGCTCATCGGCATTATCCGCGGTCAGTTTATCCAGTTCTTTTTTGTCCCGGCGTTCGGCTATCAATTGCTCTACTTCGTGGGTATAATTGTTATATATCGGCAGAAACTTTTGGGCTTCTTCCGGTGTGAGTTCCAGTTTTTTGGTCAGGTATTGTATCTGTATAGCCTTTATTTTCTCCGTAGCATCCTCTGCCGGAGGTTGTTGGGCGCTACTAACGTGGGTACCCGTGAGTAGCACAAACATTACAATCCATATAAAGCTAAAGCGTTTCATCATTTCTTATCAGGTAACACTTCCTTGGATAAATCTGTTTGTAGCAGGTATTTTTCGATGGCATCCAGCGGAACGTCTTCACTCAGTTGACTTTGAACCGGGGAAACTTCCTGGGCAGCTGAAGATGCGAATACTGCATCGTTATCAAAGGAATCAGTGTGGGTTTGCAGGTATTGAACGATATCCTGGTCGTTAAGATCTTCCAGTTGTTTTTCAATAGAGGTATTGTGATAGCTATTATTCACAATAAACAGGATGGCGCTGCTGCCTATAAAAGCGGTGAGGCAGGCGGCCACTGTCCATTTCATCCATGTGCTCACCTTATTTTTATGAACAACGCGGATGGGTGAAACAACGGGAATATGACGACCTGGTTGCAGGGATGCAAAGTAGTCATCCGGAACGGAAAGGGTATCTTTTCTGGGTATAGCGGCCAGGAAAGGTGAAAGTGTTTCCAGTTCTGTTTGTACCGGATTAATATTTTCTTCGGCTTTGATCCGTTGCAGGATAGTAGCTGGCAATGCGTCAAAATAGCCAATGGGGATATCCTGGGGTGTGGGCATGATAGAACGGAGTTCTTCCAACTGAATCTGCGTCATAATAGCGGCCGGGAGCAGTTCAAAGTAACCGGCTGGAACCGTAAAAGGGGTCTTTGCCGGCCAGTTGACGCCTGGCGCTATTTGCATTAATTCATTTTGTATGTTGGTTAGCTTGTTCATATCCTGTTTGTTAGACAGTGAAGGGATCTAATAGTTTAATGTGATTTTAATCTTTTAATAAAATTCTTTAAAAATCACTTAAAATAGATATTTGTATGATTATATATCAGGCATTTCTGATAAATTCCTCTATTTTTTTTACCGCGTGGTGGTAAGAGGCCTTCAGGGCTCCTTCCGACGTTTCCAGCACTTTACTCATTTCTTCATAAGGCATTTCATCGTAATAGCGGAGGTTGAACACCAGTCTTTGTTTATCTGGCAAACTCAGAATGGCCCGTTGCAGTTTCCATTCCAGCTTATTGGGATCGAACTGGGGGTCGGCTTTGAGTTTGTTGCTTAAGCCGGTTTCCACTTCCGACAGGGAAACAGATGCCTTACGTTTCTGCTGTTCCAGGAAAGTTAAACTTTCGTTGGTGGCAATTTTATACAGCCAGGTATACAATTGTGCATCTTCCCGGAAGTTTTCCAGATTTTTCCACACTTTAATGAACACGTTTTGCAACACATCGTTTGCATCGTCGTGATCCAGCACCATTCTGCGAATGTGCCAGTATAGCCTTTCCTGGTACTTCTGGATAATGAGCGTAAACCCTTTTTCCCTGGTATCCTGGGTGCGGTATAATGCCAGTAATGTTTTATCGTCCTGTGAAACGGCCATAGGTTAAATGGATCTTAACAGGTTTTAATTAGATGAATATAAATAAAAACCCTCTCATAAGACGAACTGATTAAGCGAAAGTTTAATGAAGAACAGCGTGCCGGGAGCCTGGGGGGCGATCATATTTTGATCGTAGTGTTGGAAGTGGGTTACAGGATATGGCTATAACGGGAAAAGGTCCCGCTCAGCGGGACCTCTTCTCAGTTATTTTAAATGATGTTATTTTTTCTTTCTCTGCATAGCTTTCTCTGCTGCAGCTACGATATGATCCGGATCCAGGCCATACTTTTTCAGGAGATCCAGTGGTTTACCACTTTCACCGAAGGTATCGTTGGTACCTACGTATTCGATAGGTACAGGAATGTGACGGGAGGCCACCTGGGCAATGCTGTCGCCCAGTCCGCCGAGTACGTTGTGTTCCTCTGCTGTAACCGCGCAACCGGTTTTAGTGAGGGAAGCGATAACAGCGGCTTCGTCGAGTGGTTTGATGGTGTGGATATTGATAATTTCCACGCTATATCCTTTTTCTTCCAGGATTTTGCCAGCTTCGATGGCCAGCCATACCATATGGCCACAGGCGAACAGCGTTACGTCTGTACCTTCATGGAGGATCTGGGCTTTACCTACCTCGAATTTTTGATCTTCTGCGGTGAAATTAGGCCATTTCGGGCGACCGAAGCGGAGGTATACCGGACCTTCATAGTCGGCGATAGCGATAGTAGCAGCTTTGGTTTGGTTGAAATCGCAGGGAACGATAACAGTCATACCAGGCAGCATTTTCATCATGCCGATATCTTCGAGGATCTGGTGAGTGGCGCCATCTTCACCCAGGGTAAGACCTGCGTGGGAGGCACATATTTTTACATTTTTGTTGGAGTAAGCAACAGATTGACGGATCTGGTCATATACCCTGCCGGTGGAGAAGTTGGCAAATGTAGTTGTATAAGGTATTTTACCACCAATAGTTAAGCCGGCAGCAATACCAATCATATTAGCTTCAGCAATACCTACCTGTACAAAGCGATCAGGAAATTCTTTTACGAATGCATTCAGTTTCATAGAACCGAGCAAATCGGCTGTCAGTGCTACTACGTTGGGATTTTTGCGGCCTGCTTCCAGTATTCCCTCGCCAAACCCACCACGGGTTTCTTTTTCATTTAGTGGTTGAATATCTTTTACCATTGTGGTCTTTTTAAAATTGAAGTCTAAAAGTAAACATTAAAAAGTGATGATCCTAGTTGCTCAACACTTTATTGCGGAGACTCACTTCCCACTGCCAGGCAGTGCGCATGCTGTCTTCTATACCTATTTTAGGTTCCCATTGCAGTTTCTCTTTAGCCTTGCTGTTGTTGGCATAAATAGAAATCACATCTCCTTCGCGGCGGGGACCTGTTGTATAGTTCAGTTTAATACCGGATATTTTTTCAAAGGCTTTGATAGCTTCCAGTACGGTAACGCCGTTGCCGGTACCCAGGTTAAACACTTCACAGTTGCTGGTATTACGGTGTGCAATCAGGTATTGCAGTGCTTTTGTATGCGCGTTGGCAATATCCATTACGTGGATATAGTCACGTACACAGGAACCATCGCGGGTATCATAATCGGTACCAAAAACGGTCATCTTAGGAATTTTCCCGATGGCGGTTTGGGTGATCACCGGTACCAGGTTATCGGGTTTACCCAGGGGTAATTCACCGATGAGGGCAGACGGGTGGGCGCCTACCGGGTTAAAGTAACGAAGCAGTATAGACTGGGTGTCGTTTACACGGCTATAGTCTTCAATCATCTGTTCTCCCATTTGTTTGGTGCGGGCATAGGGTGATTGCGCTTCTCCCAGCGGCGTTTCTTCTACTACCGGGAGGGCTTTGGTGTTGCCATAAACCGAGCAGGAAGAAGAAAATACCAGGTTAGGTATGTTGTATTCTTTTACACACTTCAGCACATTGATGAGTGAAGTGAGGTTGTTCTGAAAATACATCAGGGGCTCGTTAACAGATTCACCCACTGCTTTCAGGGCTGCAAAATGGATAACGCCAACGATATCCCTGTTTTCATGAAATACCGCATTGGTATCTTCCAGGTTACAAAGGTCAACTTTGTAGTTGCGTACCTTTTTTCCAGTAATTTTTTCTATACCATCCAATAGTTGGGTGGAGCTTCTGATGTTGCTGTCAACAGACACGACATCAAATCCATTATTGATCAGATCTACAATAGTATGTGCGCCAATATAGCCACAACCACCCGTAACAAGAACCTTCATGATATTTCAGATTTACTTTTAGTTGATATTTCAGAACATTTTTTGTTTGAGTACGGTTTCGAGATAAGCTCCGTAGCCGCTTTTCAGCAAAGGTTTGGCCAGCTCTTTCAGCTGATCTGCATTGATAAATCCTTTGCGGTAGGCAATTTCTTCGATACAGGCTATTTTAATGCCTTGTCTTTGTTCAATTACCTGTACAAACTGGGAAGCCTGCATCAGGGAATCGAAAGTACCAGTATCCAGCCAGGCGGTTCCGCGGGGTAAGATAGAAACTTTTAATTTTCCACGGCGTAAATATTCTTTATTTACATCAGTAATTTCATATTCGCCCCTGGCGCTGGGTTCCAGGTTTTTGGCAATTTCTACTACTGAATTATCGTAGAAATAAAGGCCAGGCACTGCGTAATTGGATTTGGGCTGTGCTGGTTTTTCTTCAATAGATAGTACGGTCATATCATCGCCAAATTCTACCACACCATATCTTTCAGGATCAGATACCTGGTAGGCATATACGATTCCGCCGTCGGGAGAGGCGTTATTCGCCAATTGGGTACCTAGTCCGGCTCCGTAGAAGATATTATCGCCAAGGACCAATGCTACGCTGTCGTTACCAATGAAGGATTCTCCGATAACAAAGGCCTGTGCCAGGCCATTGGGATTAGGTTGTTCCGCATAGCTCAGGTTTAGCCCCAGTTGGTGGCCATTCCCAAAAAGACGTTGAAAGGAAGGAAGGTCATGTGGTGTAGATATGATCAGGACATCTTTAATGCCCGCCAGCATCAGGGTCGACAGTGGGTAATAGATCATGGGTTTATCGTACACCGGCATTATTTGCTTACTGATAGCGTAAGTAATGGGGTGTAACCGGGTGCCGGAGCCGCCGGCCAGGATAATTCCTTTCATTTCAAGATCATTTTTTGATGGTCAATAACTACGGTCTGCTTAAGAAAACCGCACAAAAATAGCGGCTCTCTTTCAAATGTCCAAAGAAAGACTGTAGCCATTAAAGCAAACGCCCCATGCGAGAGTTGAATATTCGCATGGGGCGTTTGCTTTGATGGCTTTTATGTTAAATAAACAAATTGACGATAAAGTACGTCACTGCGGCGAGGAGTCCACTGATCGGGATCGTTAATACCCAGGCCCAGAGGAGGGATACGGTCACCCCCCAACGAACGGCCGATAATCTTTTGGTAGCGCCTACCCCCATAATAGCACCCGTAATAACGTGGGTGGTACTGGCCGGGATACCCAGGTGTTCGGTGAGGAAAAGTGTAATAGCGCCAGAAGTTTCAGCAGCCACACCTTCCAGCGGAGTTACTTTGGTAATACGGGTACCCATTGTTTTTACAATTTTCCAGCCACCGCTCATGGTACCGAGGGCGATACAGGTAAAGCAGGATAAGGGTATCCAATCGGGCATTGACTTGATATTATCGATATAACCGGCAGAAACCATGGCGGCTGCAATGATGCCCATTACTTTCTGGGCATCGTTACTACCGTGACCAAGGCTCAATGCAGCGGAAGATGCCAGCTGCAGGCGTTTGAACCAGCTTTCTGCCCGGTATGGATTCGCTTTCCGGCACACATTCACGATAATGAGCGTAATCACGAAGGCTACGATCATACCAATTAAGGGGGCCAATACGATAAAATACACGGTAGGAAGCACTTTATGATAGTTGATCACTGCAAAGTTGCCACCTGAGGCGGTTAGCGCTGCTCCAATAAATCCCCCGATCAGGGTATGGGAAGAGCTGGAAGGAATACCCAGCCACCAGGTAAACAGGTTCCAGGTAATGGCTGCTACCAGTCCGCAAAGGATTACTTTAAGTGTAATAAACTGCTCAAATACAGAACTGGCCACAGAATTGGCCACTTTAAATTCTCCGATTACATATTTGGCAATAAAAAAAGCCGCAAAGTTGAAAACTGCGGCCCAGAGTACTGCCTGAAAAGGCGTCAGTACTTTGGTCGACACAATAGTGGCTATAGAGTTGGCGGCATCATGAAATCCATTGATATAGTCAAAGATGAAGGCCAATATGATGATAATTACTAATAAAGTCATGACATGGGTGCATTATGCGTTCAGAACAGTATTTCCCAAATCAGGAGTACTTGATAATAATGGTTTCTATAACATTGGCGCAGTCTTCACATTTGTCGGTTGCGATTTCCAGGGCCTGATAGATTTCACGCATTTTAATCAGTTCTGCCGCATTTTGCTCAGTATCGAATAAATCGGCGATGGCCATATCGTAAATATCGTCGGCATGGTTTTCCAGGCTGTTGATTTTTACGCAGGCATCCGTAATGATGCGCATGTTCTGCATATTACGTAATTCAGGTATTGCTTTGGCGAGTTCGAGTACTCCCAGGTGGATTAATTCAGCGAGTTTGCGGATGCTATCGTTGATATAGTGTACTTTGTAAAGGTCCATTCTTTTGGCGGAGCCGTGGATATAGTCTGCCACATCATCCATAGTAGCGGCCAGGTAGTGGATATCTTCCCGGTCGAAGGGAGTAATGAAGTTTTGGCCCAGTTCTACAAATATCCGGTGCGTATAGTCATCGTTTTTATGCTCCAGGCGCTCGATCAGATGTACTTTATCTTTTCTCACGGCCAGATCTGTAGTAGCTACCAGCTCATTGAGCACAGTTGCCATTTCTACCAGATTGGAAGCCACATCTTCAAACAGCGAATAAAATACCCGGTCTTTCGGCATGAATAGTTTAACAAAAGAATTGAAGCCTCCCATACGTTTGAGTTTAAAAATTTGCCGCAAAAATAGCTTTCAGAATCTATCCCGGCCAGTAAAAAACGGGAATTAATAATTCCTTAACACTGGATTAATATAAAAGTAATATAGCGATTTTTCCTTTGTATTGAAAATTATACTCATAATCAGGCTGCCTACAACCTGTACATACGACCTATTAAATGTCAGACAAACGTCCATTAGATATAGCCGTTATTTCCGATGTACATCTGGGAATTTACGGGTGTCACGCAAAAGAATTGATCCAATACCTGGATAGCATAGCGCCAAAAATTCTGATACTGAATGGGGATATTATCGATATCTGGCAGTTTAGCAAACGCTATTTTCCCAAAGCCCATACCAAGGTAATCCGAAAGATCCTCAAGATGATTGGCAAGGGTACAGAAGTGTACTACCTGACCGGCAACCACGATGAAGCATTGCGTAAGTACGCCGGCTTCGAACTGGGCAATTTCACCATCGATAATAAACTGGTGCTGGAAGTAGATGGCAAGAGACATTGGTTTTTTCATGGCGACGTGTACGATGTGACCATGAAAAATTCCAAATGGCTGGCTAAACTGGGAGGAAAAGGATACGATCTGCTCATTATCCTCAACCGCCTGGTTAATCATGTCCTGGAAAGCCTCGGGAGAGAAAAGATGTCTTTCTCCAAAAAAGTAAAACAAGGGGTAAAGTCAGCCGTAAAGTTTATTTCCGATTTTGAACAAACAGTGGCCGAAATAGCGGTGGATAAAGAGTTTGACGTAGTATGCTGCGGGCATATTCATCAGCCTCTGATCAAGGAAATGCAGGTGGGCGATAAAACGGTTACTTACCTGAATTCGGGCGACTGGGTAGAAAGTCTCACGTCACTTGAGTATATTAACCAGCAATGGACCCTGTACCAACATCCCATTACCAAAGCTCGTATTGTACTGGCAGAAGATGAAGACGACGCCAATCCCGACTGGGATATTCAGCGTATTATTACTTTCCCCGGCGCTTAAAAAAACGTTTTGCTGATTTCCGCTTTGAATTAATCATATTTATTATATTTAGTATATATTTATAATTAAATATAATTTTCACAAAATCATAACAAGCGCTTAATATTAAATTAAAGGTAGACTTCTAAGTTTGCCAGAGAAATAATTAAGTGTAACAATAGTGGACATTTAAAAAAGCAGAAAAACAGCTAGATGAAAGTATTGAAGTTGCATCCTTTAATGACTATCTCCCTATTGCAAATGCAAATCCAGCGTTTGCTCTTTTGTAATGTGGCCGTGTATGTGCGTAATTCGCTGGCAAACACTTTTGATACATTAAAAGAAGCAGGCTTTGAAGAGGAGATACTGGTGGAGTTTCCGATTGACGAAACGCTGAGTTTGCGTGAGTTTGAGGAAGAGGTGGAAGAGCGGTTCAATTTTTCACTGGAGTTGTGCAACAAAGACAATAAACCTTTTATGAATAAAAGCCAGCATTTATTCCAGCTGGCCTGTAATACGGAAAAAAGGGAAGAACGTAACTATCAACTGGATATTTCTCTGGACATGCTGATGAATAACAATCGCCAGTCACCACAACAAAACATGTGGTAACCTGTTTTTAGCTGTTAAACCCAAGGATATTTCCTGTTGGCCCCACTTTATTATATCCCACTGTTGAAATACTGATAACGGACAATGATTCCCTGATACTATTCAGCTATGTACACTATGGCATTGGCTGAAGGGCATTTGTGGAGGCAGCCCTGACCGAAAGACGTAGTACTTAATTAAAATAGATTTCATAAACTGAAGCCGAATACCGCCGGGATGTTTACCCCGGCGGCTTTATTATTACTTACCCAGTTTGGCCATATATTTTTCGGGCGCTTTTTCAAATATACCTTTACAGGTAGTGGAACAGAAGTGTACGGTATCTCCTTTATACACTGCAAATTCTTTATAGGCAGTATCATAAGGCATTTCGCACACCGGATCTGGCAGTTTGCCGTTTGCATCTGCGTTTAATTTCTCCTCCTTAGCGGTGGCGGGGCCGGCAGGCGTGGTGGTACTGCTTTCTGCTGGCTTACTTTGCTGGGCACAGGCAAACAGGAATAAGGCGCTACAGGCAATGAATATATATTTCATGACGATTATTTTTTTGCGAAGTTATAGATAAAAAATTACGGGTTTGCAGTGTTGACTGCAAACCCGCTATAAGTAAGATCAGGACACTGATTACCAGATGACTACGCGTTGTGCTTCCGGTAATACCATTTTATTGCCGGGAGCGCAACCCCAGGCTTCCTGGAATTCAGCCAGGTGAGGTAATGGTCCGTTGATGCGGAATCTTGCCGGAGAGTGCGGATCTGTCTGGATTTGGTTGCGGAGGGCAGCATCGGTAATATTACCATGCCAAACCTGCGCCCATCCCAGGAAGAAGCGTTGTTTCCAGGTAAAGCCATCAATTGGTTTAGGTTCCGCTTTACCTTCCAGCGATTTTGCCAGCGCGTGATAAGCCAGGGTTAAGCCACCCAGGTCGGCTACGTTTTCACCAATGGTTAAAGCACCGTTTACTTTGAATCCTGGTAAGGCTTCCAGGCCGCTGAAATAGTCGGTATAACGTTTGGTCAGCGCATCGAAGTTTTTGCGATCAGCAGCAGTCCACCAGTTTTTCAGGTTACCATCGGCATCAAATTGAGAACCCTGGTCATCGAAGCCGTGGGTAAATTCGTGGCCGATTACGGCAATGATACCACCGTAGTTGATAGCGTCATCGGCGTTTGGATTGTAGAACGGTGGCTGGAGAATACCAGCGGGGAATACGACCTCATTGTTTAATGGATTATAATAAGCATTCACTGTTTGTGGCGTCATGCTCCATTCTTTCTTGTCAACTGGTTTGCCGATCTTTTTAATATTGTCTTTGTGCTCAAAGAGGGCCGCTGATACTACGTTCTCCAGCAGTTTACCTTTATCGATATCGATAGAAGAGTAATCTTTCCATTTATCAGGATAGCCGATTTTGTAGGTGAAGGAAGCCAGTTTCTTATGTGCCATGATTTTGGTAGAATCGCCCATCCAGGTGAGTTTATCGATTCTTTCGCCATATACTTTACGTACATTTTCGATCATCTCAGATACTTTCTGTTTGCTGCTTTCCGGGAAGAATTTTTTAGCAAACAGTTTACCGAGCGGCATGCCCAGTTTGGCGTCTGTGATGCGGATAGCGCGTTCGGGGCGTGTTTTCTGTGCTTTTTTACCTGTCATCACGGTACCGAAGAAGTGGAAATTTTCGTTATCGAAAGCAGCAGGTAAGTAGGTGGCAAATTGTGTGAGTAATTGCCATTTGCTGTATGTTTTCAGCGTTTCCAGCGAGGTTGCTTTCAGCAGGCCACCGGCTTTGGTGAGGTATGCTTTGTTTTGGATAACGATGGTATCGGCTTTGATATCCTGTTTACCTGCGAAGTTATCCCAGTCAAATTCCGGGGCTAATGTTTTCAGCTCAGCAAAAGCGGCTCTGTTGTAGGTTTTCACCGGGTCGCGGAGTTCTACGTTAGAGAGCTGGATATTGGCCAGTTTAGTTTCGAAGTCGAGGATGGTTTTACCTGCGTTGGCTTCCGTGAAGCCGGCCAGTTTAAACATTTTATCGACGTGGCTGGCAAATTCGTTCCGTACATTTTTGGTAGCGGAGTCTTGTCTTTCGTAGTAGCTTTTTTCACCCAGGCTCAGGCCGCCCTGGCCCTGGTACAGCACATTCATTTTGCTGTCTTTGGCATCTGCATCAGCACCCAGTCCTACGAAAGAGGCTACGCCGATTTTTTGTAACTCACCGGTAACGGCGGCCCAATCGGCGAGGGATTTGATACCATTAATTTTATCGAGATAAGGTTGTAATGGTGTGATACCGCGTTTTTCTACGGTAGTGGTGTCGAGGAAAGAGGTGTAGAAATCTCCGATTTGCTGTTCTTCACTGCCTTTTTTCAGGTCAGTTTTGCTGGTAATGTCCGCAATAATTCCTTTGAGGCGAACTTCTTTATTTTCTTTATCGAGGATGTTGAATGCACCCCATCGACTTTCGGTGGATGGAATAGGATTATTTTTCTTCCAGTTTCCATTCACATAATTGTCGAAATCATCACAGGATTTGTAGGAGGTGTCAATGTCTGCCAGGTTAAAGGCGGGTACTTTGGTGGTATCAGCCTGGGCTGTTTCAGCCTGGTGCGAGGAACTGTTGGAATTGCAGGCTGCAAATGTAACCATGGCAGCCAACAACGGTAGTTTTACCGCATTGCTTTTCTTCATATATAAAACAGGTTTAGTATTTAAAGTTATGGAAAACGGGTCAAGTAGCCTCCAGGGTTTTTTATGAGCGGCAATCACTATGGTAGCGGGTTAAGGATCAAATCAAATAATCTCTGAATAATTAGGTAGGTTTGTGTTAGAAAATTGAGAAATTGATGACTTTCAGGTTTAAATTGTATAGAATAACGACTATACTCGCACTATTGATCTCCGCTTTTTTCGTGCTCTCGGCTGTACTGAGCCTTGCCATAGCAGGACCGAATATAAGCATCCTGTTACCTTTTGTTATGATATTGGCTTGCTTTATTCATAGTATTTTATCTATATATCTGCAACGTAGCCTGTCATCACCCAACCTTCCACTGAAAGAAAATACCCCCAGCGGTATCCGTATTATGGGCATATTGGGGCTGATATTTGCTTTTATGTTACTGATGTCGGGCTTTGTGGCGGTGACAATACCCGCGGAACAAATGAAAGACTTGTTGAAGCAATTGCCACCGGAGCAACAGGCCAGTATTCAATCGGACATGTTTAAACTGTTAGGGAAGATCTGTTTATTTGCCGGCGTGGTATTTATTCTGAACATTAACCTGTCTTTCAGGTTCCTTCGTCAATGGCAGGAACTGCACCAGGGAAAAGAGGAAGACAGAGAATAAAATACGGGGTTATGGAAAAGCGGGAAATTGCCAATACCGGGGATATTATGGAACTGGTGAATAGTTTTTATGATAAAGTAAAGGCAGATGACGTGATCGGGTTTATTTTTAACGATGTAGCAAAAGTAGACTGGTCGCGTCATTTGCCGGTGATGTACGATTTCTGGGAGAGCCTGTTGTTGGGAAGTGGCAGCTATGGCCGCAATGTAATGGACCCGCATTTTAAACTGAATAAGCTGATTCCCCTGGAACCAGTATTTTTTGAACGTTGGCTGCAATTGTTTGAAGCCACCGTTAACGAACGTTTTACGGGAGAAAGGGCCACCCAGGCCATTTCCCGTGCCAGGTCCATCAAAGGCATCATGTCTTTTAAAATGGACCAGATCAATCACCCGGATAAGGGGACCGATAAAAATATCCCATTGGTTAACCCTGGGCATCAACAATAATATAATCCATTTGTATGCAACCATTAGCGGAGCGTTTAAGGCCGGTAACATTGGATGAACTGGTTGGGCAGGAGCATCTTACAGGCAAGGATAGTATTTTAAGAAAAGCCATAGAAAATGGAATGATCCCCTCCATGATTTTGTGGGGACCTCCCGGCGTTGGTAAAACTACCATTGCCAACATTATTGCGCATACGTTGCAGGTGCCGTTTTATACGTTGAGCGCTATTTCGGCTGGTGTAAAGGAAGTGCGGGAGGTGATAGAAATGGCGAGAAGGCAGCGGCACGCCGTATTATTCATCGATGAAATTCACCGCTTCAATAAATCGCAGCAGGACGCGCTGCTGGGAGCCGTCGAAAAAGGTATTATCACCCTGATCGGCGCTACTACGGAAAACCCTTCCTTTGAAGTAAATGCGGCGGTACTGTCGCGCAGCCAGGTGTATGTATTGAAGCCGCTGGGCAAAGAGCAGCTCATGCAGCTATTGCAACAGGCTATGGAGCGGGACGAGTGGCTGCGCAGCAAGAAAATTGAATTAAAAGAAACCAGTGCGCTGTTTAATATCTCCGGTGGAGATGCCCGGAAATTACTCAATCTCTTTGAGCTGGTGGTGACCACGTTACAGGAAGATCCTATCGTGATCACAGATCAGAAAGTAATGGATATTGCCCAGCAACGGGTGGCTATTTATGATAAGAGTGGCGAACAACACTATGACATTATTTCTGCCTTTATTAAATCGATCCGCGGCAGCGATCC
Organism: Chitinophaga eiseniae; assembly: GCF_012641265.1. Taxonomy (GTDB): domain Bacteria; phylum Bacteroidota; class Bacteroidia; order Chitinophagales; family Chitinophagaceae; genus Chitinophaga; species Chitinophaga eiseniae_A. The sequence continues at coordinate 1,196,745 of NZ_JABAHZ010000002.1, forward strand.
CAATGCAGCAGTGTATTGGCTGGCCAGGATGATTGAGGGCGGAGAAGATGTGAAGTTCATTGCCCGCCGGCTGGTGATACTGGCATCGGAAGATATCGGCAATGCCAATCCCAATGCTTTGCTGCTGGCCACCAACTGTTTCCAGGCGGTGAATATGATCGGTTATCCCGAGTCCCGTATTATCTTATCACAATGTGTTACTTACCTGGCGGCATCTGCCAAAAGTAATGCATCCTATATGGCTATCAACAAAGCCCAGGCAGCAGTGTCCAATACCGGCGATCTGCCCGTGCCTATGCATATCAGGAACGCCCCAACGAAATTGATGAAGGATATGGGCTATAGCCAGGGATACGCATATGCCCACGATTTTGAGAAAAATTTCGTGGAGCAGGAATTTCTGCCGGATGCACTAAAGGGAACGAAGTTTTATGACCCGGGGAACAATCCGCGGGAGGATGAGCTGCGCCGCTACCTGAAGGCCTTGTGGAAAGAAAAATATAATTATTAAGCGGAAAGCTTAAAGCAAAAAGCTATTGTGGAGAAGAACTTAGCGAGTATTTAAAATTCACTTTAATCATTCTCCACAATAGCTTTTTGCTTTACGCTTTCTGCTTATTCCCTTTCTTTGGCAAGTATCTCAAATACCTGCTCAATCCTTTCCCCATTTTCATCTACCAGCGTAATGGTATGCTTGCCAGCGGCCGGATGCAGCGCCATTTGGTGAAACTCTGTGGTGGTACCAATAAAATGGTCGTCCAGGTGCCAGAATATTTTAATGGCTGTATTCCGGTGGGTAGCGGTGAAGATAGTTTGCCCCGGCTTGCCGTCAATTTCAACGGGCACGAATATACGTGCGCCGGGCTTGGGATAAATCAGTTCCATGGGTGCTTTATCCTGTCCTAATGAGGCGAGGCAGTCTGGTTTGTAAGGGGGCAGCGGTTGATAATAATTTTTGCTGCGATAATAATATTCCTGCGACGGAGGGAGTACAAACCACGACTTATGCTGCATTAACTGTGGCGATTCACAGGCTTCGGTAACCCGCCATTGGCCGGTTCTGTCGAGGTGAATTAGCTGGTGATAAGGACATACTCCCGACCGTATGCCCGCAACGGGCACATAGATCGTGTCTTTTTCATCGCATAGTTCGCTGGCGCGGTAGCCGCTTTTGCGGCAAACTTCCACTTTGGTCAGTTGGGGATAGGGCGTATTAAACCAGCCGCTGGTGTGCAGGAGGCGGAATACGTCGAACAGGATGGGAGCGGCCGTAGCTACGCCGATCAGTCCCGGGCGTCCTTCACCATCAGCATTACCCACCCATACACCCACTACATATTGCGGGGTTACGCCAATGGCCCATCCATCCCTGAAGCCGAAGCTGGTGCCTGTTTTCCAGGCAATACGCTGGGAGGAAGAAAACTGTTGCCATAACAGTTCTTCACCGGGGCGCATTACTTCTGTCATTGCCTGGAAGGCGTACCAGATGGAGCCGGCGTCGAGCAGCCCGTTTTTGCTGAGGCCATAGCGCGATGGACGTTGAACATTGAGTTGATAGTTAGGTGGATGAATGTCATCCATATCATATTTCCCTTTGTATTGCTCCATATGCAGGAGTGTGCGGGCCATGCTGGCATACATGCCGCACATTTCCCAGAGGGTGGTTTCGCCGCCCCCGAGGATCAGGGATAAGCCGTAGTGGTCGGCCGGTTTATTGAGTGTGGTAATACCTATTTTTTGCAGCAGGGCATGAAATCTTTCGTACCGGTATTGTTGCAGCATGCGCACCGCCGGGATGTTGAGCGACCGTGCCAGTGCGCGGGATGCAGGAACGGCGCCATCGTAGCCCAGGTCGAAGTTCTGCGGAGAGTAGCCGGCAATCTGCGTAGGAATATCCGGGATCAGGGTGTGTGGCAGTATCAGGCCGTCGTTGAGCATGGCGGCGTATAATACGGGTTTCAGGGTGCTGCCGGGACTTCTTCTTGCCTGGATAATATCCACATGACTTTCCAGTTCGGCGTTGGAAGGCTGATAAATGTTTCCTACATAAGCGAGGGTGTTGCCTGTTTCAACATCGACTACCAGTACGGCGGCATTGTTGATGCCATTGGCTTTATAAGCGTTATGGTATCGTTCGGTGATGGCAGTGGTATTTCGTTGAAGATCGGCTATTACAGTGGTTTTGATGCGGGTTGGTGCAGCTGATTTTTGCTGCTGGTAGTCGCGGCGGAATAGATCCAGCAGATGCGGGGCATCTTGTGGAAGTGGTAATGGCTGATCGGGTAAGGGTTCCAGCTTGGCCAGCTGACAGGTAATACTATCAATGCTGTGCTGGCGGTGAAGTTTGTCGAGCAGCTGGTTACGTTTGCTGAGCAGGATAGCCCTGTTGCGACCCGGGTGTACGAGCGCGGGACTGTTGGGTAAAACAGCCAGTGCAGCCATTTCACCCCAGGATAATAAATCTGCTTTACGCCCGTAATAACGCCAGGCCGCGGCTTCCAGGCCTACTACATTTCCGCCGAAAGGGGCATTGGCAGCGTATAGCGCGATAATTTTATTTTTTGAAGCGGCAAATTCCAGGCGGGTGGCCAGTACGGCTTCCACCATTTTTTGCCAGATGTTACGGGGTTGATTGCGGGAGAGACGAATTACCTGCATGGTGAGGGTGCTCCCCCCACTCACTACTTTTTTGCCCCGGATATTCTGACTGATAGCACGACTGATGGCAAGCGGATCTACTCCCCAATGATAATAGAAGCGTTTATCTTCGTAGGCCACAATACACTTTTTGAATTTTTCCGGCACATGCGGATTATAAGGAAACCGCCACTGGCCATCCGGTGCTATGCTGGCGTTCAGCAGATCGCCGTTGCTGTCTTCCAGCACATAAGAGGTGGCGGTGGTAAAAAGCTGCCGGGGTAAACAGCAATAATAGGCAATGAGCAGTACAGCGGCTGCGCTGAGCCACCATTTCTTTTTAATGCACCATTGCCGGAGTGTATGTAGCTTCATCAGGGTGTTCTGGGTCAAATAAGTATTGTGCGGTCAAAGATAATGTTTTGGGCAGTTACTGTGGCGGAGATGTGACCACCCATAAATACTTCTCCCCCAAAAAATATATTTTGTACTAATTGGTAAAATATATACCTTCACAGCAGTAAAGCGTGAGATGATGATGTGAAAGTGATACCGGGCAAGTGCTACCTGCCCTTTTTTTAAAACCATTATTGTACTAAGTAGTACAAAATAAAAAAAGATATGAAAGCAGCTGTTTCTTCCTCCATCTTGCACAAGAAAGTGCGCGTTCGCGAACTGGATATTTTTTACCGCGAAGCGGGACCTGCACAGGCGCCAGTAATTTTATTGCTGCATGGTTTCCCTAATACTTCTCACATGTACCGGGACCTGATCCGGGACCTGGCGGGAAACTATCGTGTGATAGCGCCAGATTACCCGGGCTTTGGGCTCAGCAGCCGGCCGCCGGTAAGTGCGTTTGCATATACGTTTGATCACCTGGCCAACATCATGGAAGCATTTATCGATACGCTGGGGCTTACCCACTTCGCCTGGTATATGCAGGACTACGGCGGACCTATAGGATTTCGTATTATCAGCCGGCGCCCTGAGCTCGTAAAAGCGCTGGTGATCCAGAATGCCAATGTGTATGAAGATGGCCTGGGGCCTGGCGTGCAGGAGATTGGAGCGCTGCAGCGGGCGGGTGACGAGCAGGCATTACATACCGCCATTGCCAATAAATTATCCCTGGAGTATATAAAAAATGAGCATCTCTTGGGCGCCGCCAACCCGGAAAGGGTGAGTCCCGATAGCTATGAACTGGCCGCTTTTTATATGAGCAGACCGGGTATGGAAGAAATACAGGTAACGTTATTCCATAACTATAGCACCAATTTTCCGTTGTATCCGGCATGGCAGCAATATCTGCGTACTTATCAGCCGCCGTTGCTGGTGGTATGGGGCAAGAATGACCAGATCTTTACCTGGCCCGGCGCCATTGCCTATCAGCGAGATGTGCCAGCTGCAGAGATACACCTCCTGAATGGTAGTCATTTTATGTTGGAAGAATACCATGAGCAAGTGGCTTCGCTGATTAGCGATTTTATGGAGAAGATATAAAAGGTAGGAATCCTTATTGATAATTTATGTGAAGGGTATCTCTGGAGTAAGGGATATCCTTTTATTTTTTCATCATCATCCATAGCAGCAGTACGGCCAGGTCATTGCCCAATGAAGCTCTCAGCAGGCGCAAGGCTTTTCGCATATGCTGTTCTACGGTATTTACAGAGATGTTGAGCCGCTCCGCCACCTCTTTGTTGGATAACTGGTTTTCCCGGCTTAGCAGGAATACGGCTCTGCATTGAGTAGGTAGTTGTTGTATCCTGGCCTGCAGACGGGCTTCCAGCTCTTTTAACTCCAACTGGCTGTTGTTCTCCCTGGCCAGCGGCATATCATCTATAAAGGCTTTTTCTTTCTTTAATTGTGCCAGCTGCTGGCGATGATAATTAAGGATCCTGTTCTTTAACGCCACGAACAAATAATTTTCCAGTACCGTAGCGGGTTGCAGCGAGGGCAGCTGCTTGTAAAGGGATATAAATACATCCTGTGCCAGCTCCTGCGAAGCTTCGAGGTGGCCGGTCTTTTTATAGGCGATATTGACAAGCCGGATAAAGTGCCGTTCATACAGCCTATCAAACGCCTGGGGTTGGCCCTGTTTGAATAATGCAATTAACTCAAGGTCGGTATGGTAAGATTTCGGTTTGATAACGGAATAGTTTGATCTCAAATTTAATAATAAATCGTTTTTTATCTAAGTGCTATTATTCCTTAATAATTTATTTAAAATAAAATTTCAATCGGCATAACGGTAGTCGGTTAAAATGGTGTTTTTATATACAGACGTCCATTTTTTTATATGATGAGCCCTCAATATTTATTAACGCTCCTTGAAAAATACAGGGATGGCGCCTGTACAGAAGAGGAGTTGCGGCAATTGAATGACTGGTACGACGCCCTGGGCGCGCATTTGCCGGATCAGTTGCTGGATGCCGGCGGCGAAACCGCCCGGCAGTTGACCCAACAGGGATTGGCCTCTCTGAAGGAAGGGCTGTCTATTGAAGATGCTCCGCATACGGCAATAATTGTAAAGCCATTCTGGCGGAGGGCCGGCAGCTGGGCGGCCGTTTTCCTGGGCATGCTTATGCTGGGCGGTACGGTATGGCTATTACAACAAAAGCAATCACCGGCAGTGGTAGTTGATAATGGCTTGCAACAGGTAGCAGGATCGGATTACAACCGTTATATTATTTTACCGGATAGCAGCACCGTATTATTACATGCGGGCAGCCGCCTGGAATACCCTGCATCATTTAATGGCAGCAACAGGGAAGTCAGTCTTTCAGGAGAAGCCTATTTCGACATACGGCATGATAGCGCCAAAACTTTTGTGATTAATACGGGTAAACTGCGTACTACCGTACTCGGAACCGCATTTAATATAAAAGCTTACCCCGAGGCACGTGAAATTACCGTGTCGGTAACGAGAGGAAAAGTAAGAGTAGAAGATGAGCATAAGGTGTTAGGGGTACTGACGCCCGATCAGCAGATTGTATACAATACCCTGGCCGCCACCGCGGAGCAACAATCGGTGAATGCGGCCGCGAAGATAAGCTGGGTGCGCGAAGATATGGTATTTGAATCGACCTCTTTTGATATGATAGCCGCCGCGCTCAGTAAGCGTTACCAGGTAAATATCCGGTTCAGGAATGAGGCATTGAAGCATTGCCTGGTCAGGGCCTCTTTTACCGGCACGGAGTCGCTGGAAGAAGTGCTGGATGTAATTTGCCTGGTACGGAATGCATCTTATACTATCGAAAACGGCCATGATATAACAATAGATGGAAAAGCTTGTGTAGCAGAATAAAAACTAAATTGTTTGCCTATGCTGTATTAATATCTGACTTGTAAAATCACCCATTTACATTGTGGTTATTGTGGATAGCGGCGCTCCGGAAACGGGGCAGGGAGATGCTATGGGGTATGATCAACACCAACGTCTCATTTATTCCTAACATATAAAACTAACTCACGTTATGCGTACATCCATGGCTGTGGTAACACAGCTTGCAGGTATTTTTTTGTCATATTTAAACCGTAATGCCCGACAAGTTATGAAGATCAGTACTATGGTAGTGGTAAGCGTCCTGTTCCTGTCGCAAATGCTGATGGCGGCAAGCGGCAGCGCACAGAATATTTCCACGAAGAAGATCACGCTGGCGCTCAGCAATGAATCATTGCGTAACGCCCTGGTAAAGGTGGAGAGCCTTTCCGGCTTTCGTATTGCATTTCCTCCTGAACAAGTGCGCCGGTTCAGGAACGTCAGCCTGGCGAAAGGTACCCGCACCGTGCAGGAAACGCTCGAGCTGTTATTAGCAGATACGCGGCTGAGCTTTAAGCAACAGGATGATATTGTCATCATCTTTCAGCCATCCGTATCCGGAAAAAGTAACCTCGAAGAGGACACGCTCAGCAGCCAGTTGTTGCCTGCCGCGGCACCACAACAACAGGTTCGCACCATTATTGGTTCTGTTATAGAATACAGAACCAATACCCCGCTGCCCGGCGTATCCGTGCAGATAAAAGGTACTACCCGCGGTACGCAAACGCAGGTGGATGGTACTTTTAGTCTCCAGGTGCCCGCGGCTGCGAAAACATTGTTGTTTTCCTATGTTGGTTTCGAAACCAAAGAGGTGGAAATTGGCGTGACCAACTCTGTCAATGTAGCCCTGAGTCCCGCTAATATTGGTTTGAAAGACGTAGTGGTAGTGGCTTATGGCGAACAAAAGAAAGCTACCGTAACAGGAGCTGTTGCGTCTATCACCACCAAAGAGCTGACGCAGAGCCCTGTGTCCAATCTTACCAATGCCCTGGCAGGCCGGCTGCCAGGGCTGATCACCACGCAACGCAGTGGTGAACCGGGAGTAGATGCCAGCACCTTCTATATCCGTGGAGTAGCTACGCTCAACAATGCCGCTCCCATTGTAATGGTAGATGGAGTGGAACGCCCGATGGATTACGTAGATCCTAATGACGTAGAAAGTGTGACCATCCTGAAAGACGCCGCCGCTACCGCCGTATTGGGTATGCGGGGCGCCAACGGAGCAGTACTGGTTACTACCCGGCGGGGACGGGCAGGTGCGCCACAGGTAAGTTTCCGCGCCTCCATGGGATCGCAGGAACCTACCCGTATACCCGAATACCTGGGCTCATACGACTATGCCCGGCTGCTGAATGAAGCGCTGACCAACGATGGCGCTCAAAAAGCATTTACCGATCAGCAGCTGGAAGGATTTAAGAATGGTACATTGCCTAATACAGACTACTATAAATTTTTGATGAAACCGTCCAAAGTGGCGCAGGGCAACCTGAACGTGAGCGGAGGCGGAAATGTAGCCCGGTATTTTATTTCCGCAGGTTATAACCTTGCAGAAGGGAACTACCGTCATACCAAGGAAAATGCAGATGGCTACAATGGCAATAACGCCATGAAACGTTATAACCTGCGGGCTAACGTAGACGTAGACATTTCTCCCAATCTCACTGCCCGCCTCGATGTGGCAGGTATACTCACCGACCGGACAGATGGTAACAACGCTGCTTCAACCGTTATTAACCTGGCCAACAGGCTCCCGCCTACCAACCCTATATTTAATCCCGATGGCTCTATGTGGGGAAACGGTACCTATACCGCCAATATGTTTGGTGAAATTTCACAGAAAGGATACAGACGTTATTATAACAATGCCATGCAGGGAACCTTTGCCCTCACGCGTAAACTGGATTTTATTACCAAAAACCTGAGCATTAAAGGATCTTTTTCTTACGATAATACCAACTCTCCTTCCGCTACTTACAGCCGCAGCTACGCGGTGTTTGAACCCTTGTATAATGCCAATGGAGAGCTTACCGGCTATAAGCAATCCGGTACCGATACCAAGATAGATCCAAACGGTACTTTTGGTGGTGGCGATGCCGTTCGGAATACTTACTTTGAGGCCGTGATGAACTGGAACCGGCAGTTTACATCGCATGAAGTAACCGGTATGTTACTCTGGAACCGCCGTTTACAGGAATATAATTCTACTATTCCCTATGCCTATCAATCCTTGTTATTCAGAGGAACGTATAATTACAAGCTCAAATATCTCCTGGAAGTAAGCGCCTCTTACCAGGGTTCTGAGAACTTCCCCAAGGAAAGCCGCTATGGCTTCTTCCCTTCCATTTCCGGTGGATGGGTAATATCTGAAGAGCCTTTCTTCAAGGATAATATCAAAGCAGTCAGTTTCCTTAAGATACGCAGCTCTTATGGAGAAGTAGGTAACGACCGGGCTACCAACGATCGTTTCCCCAGTGCTTCTAACCGCTTTTTGTGGTTTACTTCGTGGGCAGGCGCCGATCCTTATTATTTCGGTACCTCTGCGCAACAAGCCAATGGCTGGGCTCAGGGTTCTATCGGAAACCCCAATGTTACCTGGGAGCGTGGCCGGCAGGTGGATGTAGGACTGGAAGCGCGTTTCTTCCGCGATAGGTTAAGTATGACGGTAGATTATTTCCGGCAGGAACGCAGCAAGATATTGATACCACGCAGTACTTTATCAGACGTATTCGGACAGGGTATTAAAGCGCAGAACATTGGTATCGTTAATAACAAGGGAATTGAGGTGGAATTATCTTTCCAGGATAAAATTGGACAGGTTTCCTATAGCATAAAACCCAACTTTACCTATGCCCGTAACAAGATTATTTACCAGGATGAAGTAGCCCGTGCTTATCCCTGGATGCTGCGTACCGGCCATTCGGTGGGTACCAAATTCGGATTGATTGCAGAAGGATTTTTCAAAGATGCTACAGACGTGGCGAATAGCCCTTCCCAGAACTTCTCTGCCTATGGCCCAGGCGATATCAAGTATAAAAAACTCACCGGCAAAGAATACGATTATATACAATCCAGTTTCGATGAAACAGCCATCGGTTATGCACGTACACCGGAAATTATGTATGGTGCTTCTATGGGACTGAGCTATAAAGGATTTGATTTTTCTATATTATTACAGGGAGCAGGTCATTCTTCCGTACAGCTGAACAATGAATCGGCCTATGAATTTTTCCAGGGAGGTAAAGTAAAGCCCATTCACCTCGGCCGCTGGACGCCTGAAACAGCGGATGCGGCTACCTATCCCCGTTTACATGCTACCACAAACGGCAACAACCATCGTGCATCTTCCTTCTGGATCAGGAGTGGCGACTATGTAAGAATCAAGAATGCAGAGTTGGGCTACCAGCTTCCAAAGCAATGGATCAAACGCGCGGGGCTTAATTATTTCCGTGTATACGTTAACGGTATGAATTTCTTTACCTGGGATAAGCTGAAAGATTTTGGACTGGATCCGGAAGTTAACGATGGCAATGGCGCCATGTATCCCATTCAGAAGATCTGGAATTTTGGTATAGATGTAAGGTTCTGATATAAAAATAAATCCTAAGAAATGAGATCACAATTCAACGCAATTATATTTTCTATACTTCTCCTCTCCACGTTGGGCGCCTGTAAGAAAAATTTCCTGGACAGGGCCGCCACCACGCAACAGCAGGATGCAGATATATTTACCAATTTTGCGACTACCGACATGGTCGTGAATAACCTGTATTCGCGCATCCGGGGCGCCTATGTATATTGTGGCGGATACTCCATGTCGTCCGCTACCGATGAAGCCAAGGATGCTTCCAGTTGGATGGCTTCCCAGAACTTCAATAATGGATCCTGGTCCGGTAGCCTGAACCCGATTGGTAATACCTGGCGCGACAGCTATGTAGCTATCCGTCAGGCCAATACTATCCTGACTAACATCGTAAAATATAAAACACCGGATGACGCCAACAATCCTGGTTTCCTGGAAAACAGGGTAGGTGAAGTATATTTTCTACGGGCCTGGTACCTGTCGGAATTGATTCGCCAATTTGGGGGCGCCATCATTGTTACCGATATAATAGACCAGGATGATAAAGTAGCATTGAACAAACCCAGGAACAAATACGATGAATGCGTAGCGCAGATATTGTCCGATTGTGAGGAGGCCTATAAGCGCGTGCAGTTCGCCTATCCTGCCAACCAGGTGGGGCGTGTAACCAAAGGTGCCTGCCTGGCGCTGAAATCACGTGTGTTATTGTATGCAGCCAGTCCCTTATGGGCTATTGCCGGAAAAAATGGCTTCCAGGCAGATATTACCAGCGGAGCGGCGGCTACAGATCCGGAAAAATGGCGTAAAGCAGCAGATGCAGCCAAAGCGGTGATAGACCTGAAGGATGGTAGTAATGCGATCGTATACCAGCTGGAACCTACCCTGGCCGACCGTCAGAAGATGTTTACCAGCACTACGCTCCAGAGCCGGGAAGTGATCTTTGAACGTATGCGTGAAACCAACCAGGACTACGACAAATACATGTTCCCTTACGGCAGCAATGGCTGGTCGGGTTGTGCACCTACACAAAATATTGTAGACGACTACGAAATGAAAAACGGTTTGCCTATCACCGACCCTGCTTCGGGTTATGATGCTGCCAGACCTTATATCAACCGTGATCCCCGGTTTTATAAAGATATTACCTACAACGGAGCTACTTTTAAAAACCGTAAAATAGAAACATTTACCGGTGGTAAAGATGAGCAAAGTACGGCCACAGACCATACCCGCACGGGCTATTATTGCCGCAAGCTGGTAGATGAAAGCATTACCGCCAACCAGGGATCTTCAACGAGGCTGGTGCATGGCGTCATTTTCCGCCTTTCCGAATTTTACCTGAGTTACGCCGAAGCATTAAATGAATATGATCCTGGCAATGCAGATATCCTGACTTATGTAAACTTCATACGCCAGCGGGCGGGCCAGCCGGTAATCCCGGCGGGACTTAACCAGCAACAGATGCGCCAGCGTATCCGTAATGAAAGAAGGATAGAGCTGGCATTTGAAAATCATCGTTTCTGGGATGTACGCCGCTGGAAAATTGCAGAGAACACAGAAAAATCTATGTATGGTATGAAGGCGATTGTAGATGCCGCCGCGCCGGATGGCTTCCGTTATGAACGTTTCAAAGTAGAAGACCGGCTATGGCGCAACGCCATGTATGTGATTCCTCTTCCGGTAGACGAAACCCTGCGCAATGTGAACATGGTGCAAAACGCCGGGTGGTAAAAGAAAGGGGGTGTTTCTTATAAAGAAACACCCCCTTTCTTTTACTAGTCACTTTTCTATTTTACTACTTCTATCCATTTACCTGGCTGGAAAGCATGTATGGTATTGTCATACATGGCTTCGCAGGACGTGGCCGGCAGGTAATAGCGGCCCAGGTAAGCGGCGTTTAGCAATACATTGTAAGTACGCTTTTTGTTTTCTTCGATGTTGAAATAAGTATATACCCTGTCATCACGGATATCCATATACGTAGATGGCGAAGAGTGGAACGCGCTGTCGTTTTCCATTAAACGGGTATTCAATATTTCCCATCCGGACGGGAAGATCTGCGACAGGGCCATTTGCTCGTAATAGCCTCGTTTGCCGGGGTTGGTAAGGGTAACAGTAGCCATGAAGTCGCTGCCCTGGCGTAGTGTAGACGGATCCAGTGGTTTGCCGTCGCGGGTGCTGTAGCTCACCTGCATGCCCAATACATCAGGATTGTTGGTGGCCACCGGCTCCTGGCCGGCATCCGGTTGGCCCTGGAGGATAAGCCGTACATACAGCACATTTTGCCCATTGTTCTGAATGCTTACACTACCAGCAGCACCATTGAATGTAACAGGCACTTGTGTAACAAATGACTGACCATTCACATTACCTTTTGCTCCGTTGAGCGTATAGCTGAAACTCATCTTGCTACCGCCTTTATTATTGCCACAGTATTTAGCTACTGCAATCAGGGCGTAAGCAGTTGTTTGTGTACTGTACCATTGGTCGTTTTGCGACAAATGAGCGGCAACCTGTTTCACCATATCGTTGGCCGTAGTACGTTGGCCAAGGATGGTAAGTGTTTCCAGTATCATGGCTTTATCGCGCAGGTCGGAGCCGAAGGTGCCTCCCAGTTGCTGGTAAGGTTTCACTTCGGTGCTCAGGCCGCGCACAAGGGACTGTGCCACTTCTGGTTGACCGGCCAGTTTATAGGCTGCTGCCAGTCGCCATTTAGCGGGAGCAGACAAATATTTGAATTCTTTGAGCCTGTTCATGGCGCCCAGTTCCGGCGATTTAGCCAATGCCAGCAAATACAGGCGGTACGACTGTGTAAGATCGCCACCATAAAAATTGAGCGTGCTCGGAGCCCAGGTACCGGCTTTATTCCGCTGGTATTTCTTCCATTGGTCCAGCAGTCCCGGAGGAAGGGTGTAGCCTTGTGCCTGTGCTTCTATGAGGAAATGACCGCCATAGTTGGTGCCCCACTCATCGGAGTTGCCTTCGCCCGGCCAGTAGCTGAAGCCACCATCTGAGGTCTGGAAGCTCTTCAGGCGGTTGATACCGGCCTTCACATTCCGGTCTATTTCTGCCAGCTGGCTTTCTTTCAGGTCCATCAGCTGATTGAGCACGAGTTGAGGGAACACTCCAGAGGTAGTTTGTTCAATACAGCCATGTGGATATCCTATCAGGAATTGCAAGCGCTTGCCGAGGTTCAGAGAAGGAATGGTAGATACTTCCAGTACGCCGGAGTTGGTGCCTGCCATGCCTACCGGGCTGAATGCCGACTGCCAGCTCTTATTGCCTTCCAGTGTATTTTCAATGATGTTGGTAATAACAGGGTTAGGATTGCGAACATTCAGTTCTACATTTTCTTCTGCCCTTTCGGCGCCACTGGCAGCTACCACTTTTATTTTAGCTACGCCGGTGAGTGGTTTTACTTTTACATCAAAATAAACAATCTGTTCTCCTGGTTGGGAGAAGGTAACAGTTTTGGTATGTTCGCCTACTATTTCCAGCAGTGGGCTGGTGCTCAGTGTTACGCTGGCATTGCGGATACTGGGCTCCAGGCCAAATACGGTTACCGGGAGTTGTATAGTTTCCGATGGACCCAATACGCGGGGAGCAGTGGTGAGCAGCATCAGTGGTTTTTTCACTGCCACTGTTTTTTCTGCGGTGCCATAAGCGCCATCCTGTCCGGCTACCACCATGGCTTTTACCGAACCGATGTATGGAGGTAATTTGAATTTATGGGTTTGTTTCTGTCCTGATTTCAGGTAGAAGGGGCCCATATATTTTACTACCGGTTTGAAGCGATTGGCTTTGGCGCTGCCGGCATTTTTATTGAGTCCTTCGTCACCACCGATACTGAGTATGCGGTCCATATCTGCGCCCCAGGCGCCAATCACGTAATCGAACAGGTCCCATGTTTTTACACCCAGCGCTTCCCGGGCATAGAAGGAGCTATGCGGGTCAGGTGTTTTAAAGCGGGTAAGGTCCAGCAGCCCTTCATCTACAATGGCGATGGTGTAGGTCATGGCCTTACCATTACTTTCGCTGATGCTGATGCTGGCTTCTGTTTCCGGTTTGAGTTTATCCGGCATGCTGATCACCGGTTTCAGTATGGTGCCCGGATCTTCCACGGAAATAGGAATGGTGCCATACATACGGATAGGCAGGTCGTTGAGCGTTTGTGCGTGTGGTTGCAGCAAACTAACGTTCACGTATATATTCGGCGTCATATTCTTTTCCGCCTTGAATTTAAACGTGGTCTGTCCTTGTTTGGTAGTGATCCAGTAAGACTTCAGCACTTTGCTGCCGGATTCTATGCTGATCAGTCCCCGTCCGCCTTCGCTGCTGGGGATGGTGAGGTTAATATCTTCACCGGTTTTATAGTTTTGTTTATCGGAGGTAAATACCAGCATAGAAGCCTCTGCCGGGTTTTCTTTCTGCATTCTTTCTGCCCATCCCGGCCAGTCGATATACACTGCTTTACCGGCAGTATGGCCGCTTTGGAGGTCTTTTACCCTTACCAGGTATCTGCCCCAGTCGGGCGAGTTAACCCGAAGGTCCCATTTACCTTTACCATTCTGGAGGGTAACGGTTTCTTTGCTCAGCAGCTGGTTATAGCTATCCTGGGTGAAGTTGGAGAAGTCTTCCTGTTCGCTTTCATCCCACCACCATCTCCATTTTATTTTGTAGAGTTCTACCTGTACTTCGCGGCTGCCGCTGGTCAGGTTACCGTTGCCATCCACATCTACCAGTTCAATTGTATGCGGCCGGTCGGTGAGCAACATACCGGTAGTGCGGTCGCCAGCCGGCATGCGCAGCCCTGCATAGGAAGTATAAGGGTTATAAGGCATGGAGAAATGGTCGATACTGAAATCGCCCCCGGGTTCAAATACTTTTACTTCAAAGTTCGCCTTCAGCTGGCCTGGAGGCAGTTTGCCCAATTGTATATCGGCGTTTACAGGTGCGCTGCCGTTGTCGTTCAGGGCGCCTTCGAAGATGGTTTTATTTTCCGCGCCGAAGCGGTTTACCGGGTCGTCGAAGGAATAATCTGCAAAGTTTTTAAAGCTGGTGGTTTGCTCGGTGAGCGATACATCTACCTTCGCTTTCAGGTGCTGCGCGGTAGCGCCAAAGAGCCACATGGCCGACAAGGTGCCGGTGGCGCCGGTTTTGGAGAGGGCAGTCTGGCTGCCGAAATCCATTTTTATTTTCAGCCGGTTCGGTTTCACGGTTTCCACGCGTACATTCTTCTGGAAGGTAGCGCCGCCCACTTTTACTTTAGCTACCCAGCTGCCGGTAGGATCGTCAGGGCCGGTGGCTGTAGCAAAGCTATAGAACCCGTTGAGCCCCTGGTGCTGGTTAATGCGTTTATAGAGCTGTCCTTTCGGATTGTATAACTCCATGGTAACGGGGTGGTCTGCCGGGAGTTTCTGTCCTTTATCTTCCAGTATAAAGGTGAGATAGATAGAATCGCCGGGGCGCCATACGCCGCGTTCACCGTACAGGAAGCCTTTGATACCGTTTTGTACCTCTTCTCCTTTTACGTCGAAGCGGCTTAATGGCAGCGAGCTTCCATCGTCGAGCTTGAGGTAACCTCTTTCATGATCTTTCTTGGCGATGAGGAGGTAGGGCTTGCGTTTCAGCTCAAAGGAGGCCAGGCCTTCCCCATCGCTCTTGGTTTTGAAGATCACCTGGTTTTGGTAATCGAGCAGTTCCAGGTCAACGCCTATCATTGGCTTGGTATCGCGTATATCGGTTACGGCTACCAGCATGCTGTTGTCATTACCTCTTTTGGCGATGAGGCCAATGTTGGAAGCAATGATATTGCGGGATGCCCATTTGTCTTTGCTGTAGTAGGAATTAGAGCAGGCATCATTGCGGCGGTCCCAGTTATAACCGTAGGGATAGTAGCTATCGTAGCGTTGCCAGAAGGAGTCGTCGTCATCAATTTTTTCGCCGCCGCCATAGTATTCATCTTCTCCTTCTTCGTCTGAGTAGCTGCTGTTGTCGCTGTTTTTGGAGGTATCAGCGGAGCAGGCGGTCATGGCATACGATTTACGGAAGCCGATGGTGATGCGGTAAATAGCACCTGGCTCGGTGCGCAGCATTTTGTCGAGGTCGAGGAAGAAGCGGTTCTTTTTGTGCAGGTTGAGCGACTTATCCACATCGAGGCGGATGGTTTTTTCCACTACGGGTTTGCCTACACGCCGCAGTTCCTGGCTGCCGTCGAGGTCATTGCGTTGCAGGTATTGCGGTACATTGTTTTCATAGATTTTGATAATGGAAACGTCTACCGCATTGAGGTTTACGGCTTCGAAGGGCATTACCAGCTTGTTGCTTTCCGGGAGGATCACGCCTTTACCGGGAATGCTGACAGAAGGCAATGTATTTTCAAAATTCACATTGGCGCTGAATGTGTGGCCTAATCGTTTATCCGTGATGTTGAGTACGCCTTCGTTAACGATCACGTTGTAGTTGCCTTCCAGTCTTACGGGGGCATATACGCTTACTTCGCTGCCATCGATGGTGTAACGGAGATCGCTCTGGCCGGAGATACCGATCAATCCTTCCAGGGTTTGCGCTACGCTGATCGGATCGGAGAACTGTACCAGCAGGTGTTGTTCCGGGTCGGAAAGGGCTTTAACCGCCAATACTTTAAAGTCGCCTACAGCAGGTACTTCTATGGTTGTTTTACCTTCATTGTCTACTTTGAGGGGGGCGCCATTCCAATGGAGCTCCAGGTTGCGGCTAATATTACCGCGTGCAATATTGGCAATGGTAAAACGGGAGGTACGCTCGGTAGCATTATGTTGCCAGGTAACAGGTAAATTTTTCCCGGCGTATTGTGCACCGAGTATTTTTTCGATGGTTTGGGGATCTTCCACATCGGCGGTATAGATAGCGCCGGTGAGGCTCATTTGATCGAGTGTATTGTTGGTACTGGCTTTCAGTCCGAAGTTTTCTACAGAGAAAGCCGGTTTGATAATTTTAAATTCAAAATCGAAAGATTTAAGTTCTTTGGGAACCTCCAGTATTTTGCCCAATTTAAAGGTAGCCTGGTAGGTTTTGCCGGGTTGCAGGTTTTCATCTGGCCTGAATTCAATGGTGGTGGCATCTATCCAATAGGATTTACCCTTGATGGAGGGAGAAAATTCAAAGATTTCCTTCTCCAGTGGTTCGTTCTGGGTGTGGGTAATATTGGTTTGGCCTGTAAGGTGAATGCGGACAGCACTTTGTTTGGAAATGATCCCGGCCGTATATGCCTCGATATACCTGGCAAATTCGGGGTTCATTTCTTTACGTGTGCTCCGGCAACCACTGACAATAAACAGGATAGCCATGAAAAAGAGCAATGCAGCTACAACAGGGAGCCGTTTGATTGGGTGCATCAGTAAGGAGAATTAGGGTGATTAACTGGTGCGAATGTCGGGAAAATTCTTTAGAAAGCAGAAAGCTAGGCTTTCTGCTCCCCTTTGTCAAGCCGGATATATTTATCGACACAGGCCGGTAGCTCTTCTTCATAGTGGGTAACGTAGATGAGGGTTACGGCCATATGATCACAGAGTTGTTCTATTACTTTCTTAAAGTGCATTTTTTGTTGGGCGTCCAGTCCCTGGCAAGGTTCATCGAAGATGAGCAGGGGCGGATTTTTTACCAGCGCCCGGGCCAGCAGCGTTAATCGCTGGGCACTTTCGGATACCTGTTTAAACGGTGTTTTTTCGTGCTCCGAAATGTTGAGTACACTCATCCATTCACGGGCCATTTGTACCTGCTCCGGTGTAGCAGGACGGGTACTACCAATTACATCGGTAAACCCAGAGCAAATTACCTGCAGGCAGTTGTCGCGGGAAGTAAAATACTGGTGCAGTTCCGGGGATACGAAGCCTATTTTTTTCTTTATATCCCAGATACTTTCCCCTGAGCCGCGCTTGCGGTCGAAGAGCCATAGTTTATTAGCGTACGCCTGGGGGTTATCACCATTTACGAGGCTCAGTAAAGTAGATTTTCCCGCACCGTTAGGACCCAATAGTGCCCACTTCTCATTAGGTTTTACCACCCAGTTGATGTTGTGGAGGATGGTGTTTTCACCATATTTAATATGGATGTTTTCCATCCTGACAATGGTGTCGAAGGTAGCTTGCGGACTATTTTGCACCAGCGTATTTATTTTATCTGCTGCTATGGCCGGGAGTTGTATTTCCTGGATAGCCGGTAATGGCAGTTGTACAAATTCCTGGCGTGTATACTTGCCTGTTATACTCCCATTATCGAGGGTGAGCACGTGGGTAATATGTTCAGGGATTTCATGGGGAGAAGTAGCCAATACCACAGTGGTACCACCGGCAATGATTTCATTGATCATAGCACTGAAGTCTTTGCGTGCCTGTACATCCAGTCCTATATAGGGATTGTCGAGCATCAGCAAGGGAGGCTGTTGCAGCAAAGCTTTGGCAATCATTACCCGGCGGGTTTCACCATTGGATAGTTTGATCAGTCTTTTTTCCATCAGCGGCGTTATGCGCAGGGCATTGATCAGTGGTGGAGTAGCCGTAATTTCCAGGTATTCCATCACCGTAGGCGAATTATCTGCATCCATACTGTTGAAGCGCTGCTGATAGTAGAAGTCGGTGGTAGTATTGGAAAGGTTGCGGAAAGTATGATGATGTCCTACCATCGCTATCAGGTTGCGATAATTGAACCAGGGATCAGTGATGGTATGCTCCCGGCACCAGTCGTCATAAAAGTGGTAATGAATGCTACCATTTATTACATTGAATTTACCGAGAATGGTATTTAACAAAGCTGTTTTGCCGGAGCCACTGGGGCCGGTGATGGCCCACTGTTCACCTTTGCTGATTTGCCAGTTGAGGGTATTGAATAGTGTTTTGTCGAGATATCTGACGGTGATATGTTCCAGGGAGAGGAAGGGTATTTGTTGGTGTGTCATGATTGTACGATTGGGCTCAATATTCATCTATCGGGTATAAAATTAACAGGATTATTGAAAGCATCTTATATTTTTATACGAAATTGAGGTTATGAACTGGAAGATAAAATCCTTTGAGGAGCTTAGCACAACAGAACTCTACGCTATTTTGCGTTTGAGGAGCGAGGTGTTTGTGGTGGAGCAAAATTGTGCGTACCAGGACCTCGACAATACCGATCAGCTGGCGCTGCACCTGATGGGTACTGATGATACCGGTCGGTTGCTGGCCTATACGCGGCTTTTTCAGCCGGGCATCAAGTACCAGGAAGCTTCTATCGGGAGAGTGATTACCTCTCCGCTGGCGAGGGGCACAGGCGCTGGCCGGGAGCTGATGGAGCGGTCGATCGCCATGGTGCAGCAGCAATTTGGAACCGTACCTATCAAGATCGGTGCTCAGCAATACCTGCAACGTTTTTATACTTCGCTGGGTTTTGAACAAACCAGCGATACTTACCTGGAAGATGGTATTCCTCACATCGAGATGGTGAGGAGCGCCCACGGTACTCATACCGTATAATGCCAGCGGGGGAAACTGGTACGGATATCTCCACACCGGTTTCCCCCGATTATTTATTTCTCTCCCGAAAAACTTACCGCTTCGGTATTTTCTTTTGTTTTATTTCCACTTTAGGTGCATGTTCCTTCAGCCTGTAGAAAGGAATAACATAGGAAATGGTGTATTGTACATCAAATACCGCTCTTTTGGAGCCACTGCCAAAGCCGGGTATTACCAGTGGCGATATTTCATCTGTTTTTACGCTATTGATCAGGATACGTTCACGTATATTCCAGCCCATAAAGAAATTCTTCAGCACTTCTGCTTTCAGGCCTACCAGCAATTCCACCCAATGGGCGTTGACATTGGTTTTAGGCACGCTGCCACTCAGGTGATCGCCCCAATAGGGACTGTTGATGGAATAAGTAGGTACGGAATAGTTGAAATGTGAAAACCCATAGCGGATACCGCCGTAGAAGATATTCTTTTCAGTAGGGTATTGTCTTTTCAGAAAATTATAATCTACTCCTAATGTTACGAACATACCGTTTCCTTTATAGGTGTAGGTAGAATCGCTATAGGGCGTATTGGCATATCCGCCTTCAAAGGCCGCATACAGGTTGCTGTTGATGCGGGCATCTGCAACGATAGTCACTTCTTTTCTATAAGGGTAATAGATGGCAGAAACGATACGGCTAAGATCCACGCCTATCCGCAGGCCACCCGGAATATACCAGGAGCTGTCTTTAAGCGGTATGGCCATTTTTTTAGCAGTATCCACCACTGCTTTGTGGGTGGTATCTGCCAGGATGGCCTTATGTATGCTATCCCGTTTAGCTGCTGCCGGTTGCTGGGCCGATACAGCGAGGCTGCAAAGGATACTACTGATTAAAGAAAAACAAAGTAAGATGCGTGTCATTACTGCTGATTACTGACTTATTATTAATCTGGAGATCGTTGATGGTATGCCGGGTAGCGATAACGGTATCCAGTGTGAAGTAGGTACCAAAACCGCAACCGGGAGATATAAAATGCTTTGCACGTGTATACCTTACGGTTATAGTGTCTGCTACCAGTGAGGAATCTACCTTCAGGTAATACTGGCTGCTGTCGGCTACCGGGGAGAGCGGAAAAAAGAGATTGCCCAGCGGTTGCCTTTTGTAAATGCTATCCTTGCCCAGGGCAAAAGCCGTTACTTTGGGCATGATGGTATCTCTCACTATTCCCTGGCTATCGCGGGAAAAGTGAATATGAAGACTGTTGCTTAATGTCTGGTCACATACTTTCGTTTCATTTTCGCAGGCGATGAAGCCGGCGAAAATGAAACAGGTAAGTAGTATTTGGTAAATGCTTTTCATGCTTGTTAATGCAGTTGGCAAGATATTAAATTCCCAGCTCCTTTTTGAGGAAACGGGCGGTATGGCTGTCTTTACAGGTGCTTACCTGTTCGGGCGTACCGGTACATAAGATGGTACCTCCACCTCCACCCCCTTCGGGGCCGAGGTCTACGATATAATCAGCCATCTTGATAACATCCAGGTTATGTTCTATCACCAATACGGTATTCCCCCGGTCTACCAGTTTATTGAGTACGGCCAGGAGTAATTGAATGTCCTGGAAATGCAGACCTGTAGTGGGTTCGTCCAGGATGTAAATGGTTTTGCCGGTATCTTTTTTAGATAATTCTGTGGCCAGTTTTACGCGTTGGGCTTCTCCTCCGGAAAGGGTAACGGCCGACTGCCCCAGGGTAATATATCCCAGTCCTACATCCTGCAGGGTTTTTATCTTGCGGTAAATCCAGGGAACGGGTTGGAAAAATTCTACTGCTTCGTCTACCGTCATATCCAGTACGTCGGAGATAGATTTGCCTTTATAGCGTATTTCCAGTGTTTCGCGGTTGTACCGGCGGCCATTACATTTTTCGCAATGCACGTATACATCGGGGAGGAAGTTCATTTCGATTACGCGCATACCGCCGCCTTCACAAACGTCACAGCGCCCGGTTTTTACGTTGAAGGAGAACCTGCCGGCGTTGTATCCCCTGATTTTTGCTTCCGGTACGGCAGCAAACAGTGTTCTGATATCGGTAAAGAAGCCGCAATAAGTGGCGGGGTTGCTGCGTGGTGTGCGGCCTATGGGCGATTGGTCGATTTCTATCACCTTATCGATGAACTCCAGTCCCTTGATGCTTTTATAAGGCATGGGTACGAGCTTGGAGTCGTACGCATGTTTCGACAGGATGGGATACAGGGTTTCATTGATCAGGGTAGATTTACCGCTGCCGGAAACGCCGGTTACGCAAATGAAAGTGCCCAGGGGCATTTTCAGGTTTACGTTTTTCAGGTTATTGCCGGTAGCGCCTTTGAGTTCCAGGAAGTTGCCGTTTCCTTTGCGGCGCTGGGCGGGT
This sequence comes from Chitinophaga eiseniae, assembly GCF_012641265.1. Lineage (GTDB taxonomy): Bacteria > Bacteroidota > Bacteroidia > Chitinophagales > Chitinophagaceae > Chitinophaga > Chitinophaga eiseniae_A. The sequence continues at coordinate 1,218,155 of NZ_JABAHZ010000002.1, forward strand.
ATTTCCCCGGCTGTATTGCCGTTGAGATAGCCGGCGGTAGGTGTATCGAGTTTGAGTATGTGCTTAGGAGTACCCTGGGCGATGATTTGTCCGCCGTGTATACCTGCGCCTGGACCGATATCCACGAGGTGGTCGGCATGGAGCATGATATCTTTATCGTGTTCCACTACGATCACGGTATTGCCCATTTCTTTCAGGTTGCGGAGGGCGTCTATCAGCTGCATGTTGTCGCGTTGGTGCAGGCCAATGCTGGGTTCATCCAGGATGTAGGTGATACCCATGAGCTGGGAGCCTATCTGGGTGGCCAGGCGTATGCGTTGTGATTCGCCGCCGCTCAGTGTTCGCGTAGGGCGGTTGAGCGTCAGGTAGTTGAGGCCTACGTTGAGCAGGAATCCCAATCGCTCGCGGATTTCCTTGAGGATATCTTTTGCGATGGCATTCTGTTTTTTCTCCAGGCGGTTTTCGATACCACCGAACCAGGCCAGGAGCTTGTCCAGGTCCATATTACCGAGTTCGGAAATATTTTTCTCATCTATTTTAAAGAAGAGGCTTTCTTTTTTGAGGCGTGCGCCGTTGCATTCGGGGCAGGTGCTCAGTTGCATAAAACCTTCGGCCCAGCTGCGTACGTGATCGGAGGAGGTATCGTTGAAATAACGGCGTACCATATTTACGACCCCTTCATATTCCGTAGCGTAGGCGGTGTCGCCATTGCTATTGCTTTCGCTATAGTCCATGTCGACCTCCAGTTTGCCGTTTTCATCGCCAAACAGGAGTACGTTAAGGGCTTTTTGCGGGATATTGGCGATGGGTGCAGTGAGGGAGAACTTATATTTTTTAGCGAGCTGCTGTACCTGTTTGAAGGTAAAGGTATCGCGTGCTTCTCCCAGTGGTTTAAGGCCACCATCGCTGATAGACACATTATAGTCGGGGATTACCTCGTCCATATTGATCTGGTAGATGCTACCGAGACCTTTACAGCGCGGGCAGGCGCCATAGGGCGAGTTAAAGGAGAAGGTGTTGGGACTGGGCTCTTCGTAGGAAAGGCCGGTATCCTCGCACATCAGTTGTTTGCTGTACTGGCTCACTTTATTGGTATCGTGGTCCATGATGAACAGCAGTCCTTTGCCCATGGTAAGTGCTTTTTGCACGCTCTGGCTGATACGGGTGCGGGCATCTTCCTGTACCTGTATACGGTCTATCACCAGTTCGATGTCGTGGATCTTATAGCGATCCACCTGCATTCTTTCTTTCAGGTCCTGTATTTCCCCGTCTACCCTCACCTTTACATAGCCTTGTTTACGTACCTGTTCAAACAGTTCGCGGTAATGGCCTTTACGTCCGCGCACGAGCGGGGCGAGGATGGCCAGTTTTTTATTTTTATAATGTTTGAAGAGGTGCGCGAGGATTTCTTCCTCGGAGAACCGCGTCATGGGTTTGTTGGTATTATAGGAGTAGGCGGTGCCGGCGCGTGCATAGAGCAGGCGGAGGAAATCGTATATCTCCGTAATAGTACCCACGGTGGAACGGGGATTTTTATTCGTTGTTTTTTGTTCTATAGAAATAACGGGCGACAGACCGGTAATCTTATCCACATCTGGTCGTTCCATGTCACCTATAAACTGCCGGGCGTAAGCGGAGAAGCTTTCCATATAGCGGCGTTGTCCTTCCGCGTAGATGGTGTCGAATGCCAGTGATGATTTACCACTGCCACTGATACCGGTAATGACAACCAGTTTATTTTTGGGCAACAGGAGGTCCAGGTTTTTCAGGTTATGCTCCCGTGCGCCAAAGATGGCTATTTGTTCATCTGCCGGGGCTTGCGCAACGGAGCCAGCGGGTACATTCTCTTTTTTCTTTGCCATAATATTAAACTACTAAGCTACGTGAAAAAGCGGAAAGCGTAAAGCAGAAAGCATAAAGCTATTATAGCGAACGACCTATGCGATTTTCAATATTCGCTAAGATCATTCGCTATAATAGCTTTATGCTTTCTGCTTTACGCTTTTGCTCTACGCAGTGTATTTTTTGAATACAACGATGGCATTGTGACCACCAAAACCGAAGGTATTGCTCATGGCAATATTAACGGTACGTTGCTGCGCCTTCCCAAGGGTGAGGTTCAGATTGGTAGGGATACCTTCGCCGAGTACAGTAGTATTGATAGTAGGAGGAATGATGTCTTCCTGGGTAGCCTTGATACAGGCGATGGCCTCAATAGCGCCGGCAGCACCCAACAGGTGGCCTGTCATGGATTTGGTGGCGCTGATATTGAGTTTTGGCGCATGTTCGCCGAAGGCAGCTACGATGGCTTTCAGTTCACTGAGGTCGCCTACGGGGGTAGAGGTGGTGTGAGAGTTCACATAATCCACATCTTCGGTAGTGATACCTGCATCTTCCAGGGCCTGTTCCATACCGAGGCGTGCACCCAGTCCTTCCGGATGGGTAGCGGTGAGGTGGTAAGCATCGCAGGTCATAGCGCCGCCAATCATTTCGCCGTAGATGGTAGCACCTCTGGCAATGGCGTGTTCGTATTCTTCCAGGATGATAGCGCCTGCGCCTTCGCCCATTACAAAACCATCACGTTCTGTGTCGAATGGACGGGAAGCATGTTCCGGATCCTGGTTGCGGGTCGACAAGGCTTTGAGGGCGTTGAAACCGGCAATACCAGCGCGGGTAACAGGGGCTTCAGAGCCTCCGGTTACAATAGCTTTGGCTTTACCAAGGCGGATGTAGTTAAATGCGTCTACCAGTGCGCTGGTAGAAGAAGCACAAGCCGATACGGTACAGAAGTTAATACCCATGAAACCGTATTTCATGGCAATCTGGCCTGCAGCAATGTCGCAGATTAATTTAGGGATAAAGAACGGGTTGAATTTAGGAACAAAGTTGTCTTTGGTGAATTCAACGATCTGTTCTTCGAACGTGAGCATACCGCCGTTACCGGAAGCCCAGATCACCCCGATCTGGGTTTTGTCGATACCCTCTTTGTCCAGCCCTGCATCAGCTACTGCTTCCTGTGCAGCCGCCATCGCGTACTGAGTGAAGCAATCCATCTTGCGGGCTTCCTTCTTTTCCATATATTTTTCCACATCAAAGTTCTTCACCTCACAGGCAAACTTGGTTTTAAACTCCGTGGTATCAAACTTAGTGATGGGGCCGGCGCCACTTACGCCCGCCTTCATGTTGCTCCAAAAAGTATTTACATCATTCCCGATAGGTGTTAATGCTCCCAAGCCGGTAACCACAACCCTTTTCAGTGTAACAGTACGCATATTTTTTACTTTAATAAAAAAAGTTAGAGCGCAAATTTAGTTACTTATTGTTATGAATAAGCATATTCATTAAGATAATATAATATAACTTTTCTGTTTTTATGACCAAATGCAGTGTGGGCACGGATTTAAGCGTCATATAAGAGATGTTCTGACCCTTCTCTTACAAATTTCAAGGCATTTTTTGTCAAAAAAAGGCCGGCTGCAAGAGAATTGTCAGCAGAAAAACTCCTGGTAGATGGGATCACGCAGCGGCAACAGCAGTAGCCGGTTCCGATATAGCAGCCATTTTACGGGTACGTTGTTTCAGGAAGGAAATTACTTCTGCATCCGTTTGGAAGCGGCCTCCGATATTCACAAAATGTTTGGCCAGCAGGTCATAACGTTTTCCCATCAGGTATGCCCATACGTGCAGAAAGTGTATGCTGTCGAATACGATGGCATCGTTGCTGATATATTCGTCGAGGGTTTGTGTGAAGTAAACGGGGTGCTCCGTCCAGTGCATACTGGGTTTCACATGGTGACTAATATGATAGCCGTCATTCCAGCATTTGTGGTTGTATTTGGTATTGATGCAGGTAATGCTGTTTTTGTAAGAATTGTCCGGTTCACGGGCATCAATGAAGGCATGTTGGGCCCAGTTGCCCACCATCATAATGATACGGGAGATAATAAAGGGCAATATAAATACCACGAAGGTGGCAGGAAAATTAATAAAGGACAGCCCCACACAGGCGAGGATAAAAAATACTTCTCCCCTTACCAGCTTCACCATCAGCTTATTTCTTTTTTTACGGATATGATAACGGGCGGTATCATAAACGCCAAAGGTAACGAAGTGGAAGAGGTACAGCAGGAATCCCCGGAAGGAATCGCGCTGGTAGATCATCGTACAGCTGTCATCATCCGGCATATTGTTTTCCGGGTGGTGCATACCTATATGGTGGGCATAATATGATTCAGGTGTTTGGCCAAACAGGGGGCCAATGAACCAGGGGAGGTAGTTGTTCCAGAACTGGTATTTTTTTTCAAAGAAGGCCCGGTGGCTGGTGCAGTGGAGCATGAGGCCAAAAGGTCCTTTGAAGGTGATATTATTGAGAAACTGGTACGCAATGGCAGCCCCCCACCAGAGCCAGTTGTTGAGGCCTGGTACATATAATAGGATAGCCAGTGGCCACAGGGTAAAGGTAATTTTCATGGTCAGGTACACGAATGGGAGGTCACGCTCATCCCTGATCCAGCTTAAAAAAAGACGATCAAGTGCACTGTAATGTTCCGGCTTTACGTAAACGGGATCAGTAAGTTGAGAAAGATGCTTCATACGCGCTAGTATATTTTACTACAGTGGTAACTGTGCTGGCAAAACGGAGCCGGTGAATTATAATAACGTGCCCCTGCGATATATATTTCACATAGGTTGGCCGAAAGGTAACCATTTTTGTGCTATACTGGTAGTAATTACGGTTAATTTTGTAATTTCCATGCGAATATGTATCTGTCAGGGGCGTGAAACGCCTGATAACGTAGGTTTTAGAGAGTGCTAGGGATAGTCCTGTCATCACGTTAAAATACAGCCAAAACCAACCACTATACATGAAGAGATTGACCCTTAAAGATGTTGCGAAATTGGCCGGGGTAGCGCCTTCCACTGTTTCATTCGTGTTGAATGGAAAGGGGAAACAAATGCGTATACGGGATGAGGTAGCCGCCAGGATTATGCAGGTGGCCGAAAAATCGGGTTATGAGCCTCACCGGATGGCGGTGAACCTTCGCACGGGGCAGTCCAAAACGCTGGGATTGATCGTGGAAAGTATTTCCGGTAGTTTCTTTGCCAGCCTGGCCAAAACCATTGAAACGGAGGCAGAGCGCAGAGGCTATAATGTGGTGTATTGCAGTACAGAAAATAATGCGCAGAAGGGCGGTGAACTGATACGGATGCTGGGCAGGCAGATGGTAGACGGTTACCTGATTACCCCTGCTCCCGGTATGGAAAAGGAAATCCAGCAGCTGGTGAACCAGCATAAACCGGTGGTGTTGATGGACAGCTATTTTCCGACTATCAAAACACCCTATGTGCTGATCAACAATTTTGACGGAGTACAGCAGGGAATGAAACACCTGATTGGCAGGGGGCTGACAAAAATAGCCTTCGTGATGGTAGACGTGAAGCTGATACAAATAGAAGAGCGCCTGAGAGGCTATGTTACCGCGCTGAAAGACCATAAAATTCCTGTAAAGAAAAAATATATCCTGCAATTGCAGTATCACCGGCAGCGGGAAGATTCGCTCCGGGCGTTACAAGATTTCCTGGAGTCCAACCCTGAGCTGGATGCTATCTTCTTTTCCACCAACTACCTGGGTATCCTGGGGCTGGAAGTGATAGCCCGCATGGGGCTGAAGATGCCGGAAGACCTGGCTGTGCTCTGCTTCGACGACCACGATATTTTCCGTTTATACCCTCCCGGTATTTCGGTGATAGAGCAGCCGATAGAAGGTATTGCCAAAACAGCCATCGATTTATTGATGCATCAGCTGGATAAAAACAATGGCCCTATGAAGAAGCAGGCCATAGAGCTGCCCGGTAAGTTTATATTAAGAGGATCGGCCTGAGTGACGGGTAGCCACCAAAAAAACCGGTAAATACTTGCAAATGCTGGAAAAATATTTATACTTTTAGTATCGGCTTTTGAAAAGTAAGGGGAAAGGATTCTATGAATCTTTTTTTTCTATACCTATGCTAAATCGATTTTTCACGCAAAGTAACAAAGGAGCAAAGCCGCAAAGGCATTTTGTCAAAACATGGGCGCTTAAGGCGCTTAAAAATTTCTTTGCTGCTTAGCTCCTTAGCTCCTTTGCGTGATTCCTTTGAAAATAATTGTTATAATACATAATCATCATCGAAATCATGAAAAAAGTTGGACTGTTAGCAGCCGCTTTATTATGCCTGCATGGCGCCTATAGCCAAACGGTAAATAAAGTGACTGAGCCTGCAGACTGGGTAAACACCCTGATGGGCACCGATTCCAAGGTAAGCCTGTCGAACGGTAATACCTATCCTGCCATTGCCCTTCCCTGGGGAATGAATTTCTGGATGCCTCAAACCAATACCATGGGTAATGGCTGGGCATATCAATATACCGCTGATAAAATCAGGGGTTTTAAGCAAACACACCAACCTTCTCCATGGATCAATGATTATGGCCAGTTTGCCATTATGCCGGTAACCGGCTCCGTGAAGTTTGATCAGAACAAACGTGCCAGCTGGTTTTCCCATAAGTCAGAAGTAGCCCGTCCTTATTATTATAGCGTATACCTGGCCGACCCCGATGTAACCACGGAAATTACGCCTACAGAAAGAGCTGCCCAGCTGCGCTTTACCTTCCCGGCTACCGACAGCGCCTTCATCGTGGTAGATGCGATGGACCATGGTTCCTATATTAAAATAATACCGGAACAACAGAAGATCATTGGATATACCACCAAAAACAGCGGTGGTGTACCTTCCAATTTCAAAAACTACTTTGTTATCACTTTTGATAAACCTTTCACTGTTAGCAACACCTGGCATGACTCCGTACTGGTGAAAGGCCAGCTGGAACTGCAGGCCGATCATACCGGCGCCGTAGTTGGCTTTAAAACGAAGAGAGGCGAAAAGGTAGGCATTAAAACTGCTTCGTCCTTTATCAGTTTCGAGCAGGCGGAATTAAACCTGCAGCGTGAAATTGGCGGCGACAGCTTTGATGCCACCTGCAAGAAAGCGAAAGACACCTGGAACAAGGAACTCGGCCGCCTGGCCGTGGAAGGTGGTACTACCGAACAGGTAAGCACCTTCTACTCTTCCCTGTACCGCACGATGTTGTTCCCCCGCAAATTCTACGAAATCAATGCAAAAAATGAAGTGGTGCATTACAGCCCCTTCAATGGCCAGGTGTTACCAGGCTATATGTTTACCGACAATGGTTTCTGGGATACTTTCCGGGCGGTACACCCTTTCTTTACCCTGATGTACCCTACGCTCAGCGCTCACATCATGGAAGGCCTATCCAATGCCTATACAGAAAGCGGCTGGTTGCCCGAATGGGCCAGCCCCGGTCACCGCGACTGTATGGTGGGTTCCAACTCTGCTTCACTCATCGCAGATGCTTACCTGAAAGGCATACGCGGATATGATATTAATAACCTCTACCAGGCAGTACTGAAAAACTCTGAAAACGAGGGCCCAATGAGCTCTGTAGGCCGCCTGGGCGTGAAATACTACAACAGCCTGGGATATGTTCCATATGATGTAGACGTGAATGAAAATGCTGCCCGCACACTGGAATATGCGTACGATGACTTTACCATTTACCAGCTGGCCAAAGCGCTGAACCGGCCTAAGGAAGAAATTGAGCGCTTTGAAAAACGTTCGCAGAACTACCGCAACCTCTTCGATCCCGAAACAAAACTGATGCGGGGTAAAAATAAAGATGGCAAATTCCAGACACCATTCAACCCATTCAAATGGGGCGATGCCTTTACAGAAGGAAACAGCTGGCATTATACCTGGTCTGTATTCCATGATGTGAAGGGTTTGGCAGACCTGATGGGAGGCAAAGACATGTTTGCCCGTATGCTGGATTCTGTATTTAACATGCCGCCGGTATTCGATGAAAGCTACTATGGCACTGTTATCCACGAAATACGTGAAATGCAGATCATGAATATGGGACAGTATGCGCATGGCAACCAGCCTATTCAACACATGATCTACCTGTATAACTATGCCGGACAACCCTGGAAAACACAGTACTGGATTCGCCAGGTAATGAGCCGCCTGTATAAAGCTACCCCGGATGGATACTGTGGAGATGAAGATAATGGTCAAACCAGTGCCTGGTACGTATTTTCGGCCATGGGCTTCTACCCGGTTTGCCCCGGCACTCAACAGTATGTACTGGGTACTCCGCTGTTCTCTAAGCTCACTATGACTTTGGAAGATGGTAAGAAAATGGTGATCAACGCACCTGGAAACAGCGAGAAAAATCTGTATGTACAAAGCGCTGCCTTAAACGGAAAGCCTTATTCCAACAACTGGATCAGCCACCAGGATCTGCAGAAGGGCGGTACCCTGGAATTTAAGATGGGCGCTGCTCCGCAGAAAACAAGAGGTACCTCTCCTGCGGCGTTCCCTTACTCTTATTCAACAGCGAATAAATAAACACTAAATGGATATATAAACGATTTTCATTGTTCACTGAAATATTTCGTCCCGATTCTTCGGGAGGTATCTCTTTAGCTGTCGGGTGTTAGTTTTTAGCTTTTAATACATAAAAAAATCAAAGGCAAAAGCGAACATCTGGCAGCTAAAAATTTTTAAAACCACTGCTATGCGAAAATTATTAATACCCTTATTCCTCGTTACGGCTGTTGCTGTAAGAGCACAGGAAAACGTGATACAATACGTGAAGCCGATTACCGGCACACAAAGAATGGGACATACCTATCCCGGTGCCACCGTGCCCTTCGGAATGGTACAACTCAGTCCCGATACAGATACCATTCCTTACGAAATGAATGGAAAGTATAACCCCGATGTATATAAGTACTGCGCGGGTTACCAGTATGAAGACAAAACCATTGTAGGGTTTAGTCATACGCACTTCAGTGGAACGGGACATTCCGACCTCGGTGATTTCCTGATTATGCCCACTGCAGGCGCCTTACAGTTAAACCCCGGCACTGCCGATCATCCTGAAAGTGGCTACCGATCTGCCTACTCCCATAGCACGGAAGTAGCTGAACCTGCCTACTATAAGGTAAAACTGGAAGACGATAATATCCTCGCAGAGCTGACCGCCAGCAACCGCGTAGGATTTCATCAGTACACTTTCCCGGGTGCCGGCCAGGCACATATCATCCTGGATATGATGCATGGTATTTACAACTATGACAATAAAAACGTGTGGACGTTTATCCGCGTGGAAAATGATACGCTGGTAACGGGCTTCCGGCAAACTAACGGCTGGGCACGTACGAGAATAGAATACTTCGCCATGGTGTTTTCCAAACCCATTGTACAATACGGGCACGCCAACTACGCCAAAGATGTGTATAAAGGTTTCTGGAGGAAGTTTGATCAAACAAAGAATTTCCCCGAAATGGCCGGAAAACAAATTCGCGCTTATTTCGATTTTAACACCACACCCGGTGAAAAAATTAAAATAAAATTTGCCCTCTCTCCCGTGAGTACAGATGGTGCCCTGAAAAACCTGCAGGCGGAAATACCCGGATGGGACTTCGACCAGGTAAAGCGCGATGGACAGGCATTATGGACAAAAGAGCTGAATAAGATACATATTGAATCCGGTAGCCGGGAAGAAAAGGAAAACTTCTATACGGCCATGTATCATGCCTTCATCAATCCTACTACTTATATGGATGTGGATGGCGCCTACCGCGGACTGGATATGAACATTCATAACGCCGGCGGGCATACGAACTATACCACTTTTTCATTATGGGATACCTATCGCGCCCTGCATCCCTTGTTTAACATGATTCAGCCCGGCCGCAACGCCGATATGATACAATCTATGCTGCATCATTATGAGCAGAGCGCTCAGCATATGTTGCCCATATGGGCGCATTATGCCAATGAAAACTGGTGTATGATCGGCTATCACAGCGTATCGGTAATTGCCGATGCCATCATGAAAGAAAACGCACCGTTTGATGTGAATAAAGCCCTGGATGCCTGCGTTACTACCGCCCGCCACCGAAGTTATGATGGCCTGGGATATTACATTGACCGCGGTTATATCCCGGAAGATAAAAATGGTTCTTCGGTATCTAAAACATTGGAATATGCCTATGATGACTGGTGTATTGCGCAGGTAGCCAAAAAGCTCAACAGGATGGACATTTACGATGAATTCATGAAGCGCTCCCAGCACTACAGGAATGTGTATGATAGCAATACTGGCTTTATGCGTCCCCGGTTGGACGATGGCAGCTTCAAAGCTAACTTTGATGCCCTGCAAACGCACGACCAGGGCTTTATTGAAGGTAATGCCTGGAATTATAGCCTGTATGTGCCGCACAATCCGGATGATATGATCAGGATGATGGGCGGCAAGCGGCAGTTTACCGCACACCTGGATTCATTATTTACCATGGAGCTGCCGGATAAATTTTTTGCAGAAACGGAAGATATCACCCGCGATGGCATCATCGGTAACTATGTACATGGCAACGAACCCTCCCATCACGTAGCCTACCTCTATAACTGGACCGGCTATCCGTGGAAAACGCAGGAGCGGGTGCGGATGATCCTGAAGAAGATGTATCATCCTGGCCCTGATGGGCTGGGTGGCAATGATGACTGCGGACAAATGAGCGCCTGGTATATCTTTACCACGCTGGGCTTCTACCCCGTTTGTCCCGGATCTGACCAGTATTCGCTGGGTAGCCCGGCTATTGATAAAGCCACGCTGCAACTGGAGAACGGGAAAACTTTTACCATAGATGTGAAAAACCAGGGCGATAAAAATGTGTATGTACAAAAGGTACTGTTGAATGGTACGCCATTGAACCGCTTATATATTACACACGCCGATATCATGAATGGAGGGGCGCTTACTTTTTATATGAGTAACAAACCTAAGAAGCAGTGATCAATCTATAGTGCAACAGCCGTCTCTACTCAGTAGAGACGGCTTTTTTTATGCCCGGACGTCGTGGGATAGTCAGTTATGAACGTATTTTAACCTGTTGGGTGATCGCGATTTATTATTTTTTGAATGATTTTATTTAGAGGCACTATTATGGTAGTGTGTAATGAAAATGCCTGTAATGGCTATTATTGTTGTCTTTTAGACAATTAATATAGCATTTGATGGCTCTTTCTTCTCCTGTTTTTATGCAAAATTATCGTGGTAACACTGATTTTGGCGCAGGTTAAAATTTGCATAGAAGTGGTTAATTATAATGTGACCACATCTCGGTATGTGCGCTAATTTTACTCCGGATCAAAATAGTATTCACGCGTCTGCTTCAGCTGAAAGTAAGATGGGTATTGATATTAGCAATATATCAATCAATAGAACTATGTTATGAAATAGCCCGAAGGCTACATTTTTATCAGACACAAAATCTTTACCATTATTCATTAATCAGTTTTCGCGTTGCGCACAACGCTGGCTGGCGTGTACCTGCTTGCACGTGGCAGCCTGTTTCATTTCTATAATATAAACACTTATGAAAAAAACAATTGCAATAGCAGCATGGCTGCTGTTAGCGGTAGCTTTTGCCTATGCGCAAACAGCTACTATCACCGGGAAGGTGGTAAACAAAGACGGAACCGCCGTGCCCGGTGCATCTGTCCGGATACCAGGCCGTAATACAGGTGTGGCATCTGAGGCCGACGGCTCCTTTAAAATTAAGGCCCAGGCTGGAGATGTACTGCAGGTCACTGCTATCGGTTATATGACCACTACCATCAAAACTGGCAGCACTACGCCATTGGTGATATCGCTGATAGAAAATACGAGAGAAGTAAACGAAGTGGTGGTAACAGCGCTGGGCATTAAGCGCGACAAGCGCATGCTGACTTACAGTGTACAGGAAGTAAAAGGCGCTGCGCTCACGGAAGCGAAACAGGATAACGTGGTAAACGCGCTGGCAGGAAAGGTGGCCGGCGTACAAATCAGCAATTCCAGCGGCATACCAGGTAGCTCTGCGCGAATTGTGATTCGCGGAAATAGCTCACTGGTAGGCGATAACCAGGCTCTGTTTGTGATTGATGGTATCCCTATGGACAACTCTGAAGCCGGCAACCCGGGAAGACCGGAGTACTCGGGAGGTACCGCCAACCGCGCCAGCGATATAGACCCTAACATCATCGAAAGTATTTCTGTATTGAAAGGAGCCGCGGCTACAGCTTTGTACGGCTCATCTGCCGCCAGGGGCGCTGTGATCATTACTACCAAAAATGGCGCCGGCGCTCATGCTAAAGGTACACCAGACGTAGCTTTCAGCAGTAGCTATTCTTTTCAGACACCCATTTTACCTGCGTTGCAGGACAAGTTTGCGCAAGGCTCCGGCGGAAAATTTATTGATGGTAACAATGGCGGCAAGAACTCCTCTTCCTGGGGACCTGCTATCGATACCCTGACGGTAAACGGCATGCCAGTACGTAAGCACAACCAGATGAAGGAGTTTTTCAGAACAGGGCATACCACCGACAACAATATCAATGTGAGTGGCTATTCTGATAAAACCAATTACCTGGTGTCTTACTCTTACCTGAAAACAACCGGTACAATACCGCAGACGGATTATTCCCGTCACTCGCTTTTTACCCGCTTTGGAGTGAAACTGCTGAAGAACCTGCAGCTCACCACACAGTTTAATTACGTACAGTCAGATAACCACCGTTACCTGGAAGGAAATAATTTTATCAACCCCTTGTGGACCGTATATGGGGGCCCTATCTCCTGGGACCCGCTTCCTTCCACCAATGAAGACGGATCCCAGCGTCTTTTCCGTACCGGCAGAAATAACCCCTACTGGGTCCTCGATAATACTGGTTTGCGGGATAAAAACAACCGCATCATACCTGTAATTACGCTGGCCTATAATCCATTGTCATGGCTCACTATCACCGAACGTGCCGGCGCCGATATGTACGTAAATACCACCGATTACCATGAAGCCCCTGGCGCTATTGGCTGGGGTAACAACGGCTCTACGCCTGTCATTGGGCAGGTATATCAGCGGAATATCAAATACCAGCAATTTAACCATGACCTGATGGTGGAAGCCCGGAAGGAATTTGGTGCCGACTGGTTCACGAATATTCTCGTAGGTAATAATATCCTCAGCAGGTATACCGACAACTCTTTTGTACAGGGCATCGGTTTATCAGTCGATAAATTATATAACATCGGCAATGCTTCCAAGGTATCGTCCAGCTACGGTTACTACCGCAAGCGGAAGGTGGGGTTTTATGCGCAGGCCAACCTGGAATACAAGCGGATGCTCACGCTGGCGCTTACCGGCCGCTATGATGGTAGCTCCGTGCTGTCGGAAGGTAGCCAGTTCTATCCTTACGGTTCTGTGAGCGGGGGCTTCATCTTTACGGAAGCCCTGCATATGGCGGAGAGTCCCATCCTTAATTATGGTAAGCTACGCGTATCTTATTCGATGGTAGGCAATGATAATGTGGGAGAATATGCGGTTAGCAATCCTTATTATCAGGCAGGCGTAGGAAATATTGTCTTTCCTTTCCGCGATCAAAACGGCTACCTGCTCACAACTACCTACGGCTTCCCGTTGCGTAATGAGAAAGTAAAAGAATTTGAAATAGGATTGGAAACCAGGTTCCTGCAAAATAGGGGCTCCCTGGAGGTTTCGTGGTTTAATAAACGCAGCAGCGACCTGCTCACACCTGGCTCACCTATATCTGCTGCTACCGGTTTTAATGCCGCTTCGCTGAATGCGGGAAGTATGCAAAATAAAGGTATAGAAGTTAGCCTGGGCTATACGCCGGTTAAAACGAAAAACTTTACCTGGAATATCGGTGTTAACTATACGAAAATTGATAACCAGGTACTGGCCCTGGCTAACGGCATCTCCTATATACAGTTGGCAGGCTTTACCAGTCCCGGTATTTTTGCCTATGCCAATCAGCCCTACGGCGTAATTTACGGCAATCACTACATTCGTAATGCGCAACATCAATTGGTGCTCACCGACAAAGGATATCCAATTGTAAGCGACGACTATGGCCCTATTGGAAATTCCACTCCCAAATGGACGGGCGGCATCACCAGCAACCTGTCGTACAAAGGGTTTACTTTTTCTTTTGTACTGGATCATAAACATGGTGGTGATGTGATTAATCTCGATAACTCTTCCCTTTATTTCTATGGCACAGCAAAAGGCACAGAAAACCGCGGAGCCACCGTGGTGCTACCGGGTGTAAACGAGAAGACCAATGCGCCGAATGCTGTTCCCATTGTATTGGATGAAAACTACTATAAATCCTTTTATTCCAATTGCAATGAAAATAGTGTGGAAGATGGCTCTTACCTGAAGCTGCGGCAGGTATCGCTGGGCTATAATTTCGGGGCTTCGTTATTGAAACGCTCTTTCTTTAGATCAGTAGCGGTGACCGTTACCGGCACCAATTTCATTCTGCATAAAAATTACACCGGTTCTGATCCTGAAGTGAGTTTAAATGGAAGTGGTAATGGGCAAGGATTCTCGAACTTCCCGGTGCCCTCTAACCGCAGTGTTATTGCTGGTGTAAAAGTTATGTTCTAACCATATTTAAAGTATACAAGATGATAAATATTAAAATGAAGGTATGGATCGTGGCCGGTATGCTGCTGACAGCCGGCTGCAAGAAATTCCTGGATGTGAATAAAGATCCCAATAATCCGCTCCAGGTAAAGGAAGCACAGGTACTTCCACCGGTGGAGGTAACCACGGCTACCAGTATTGTAGGAGGTACTTATGGCAATGTGATCGCTTACTGGATGCAGCAGTTATCTATTAACCAGCCTTATCCCAGTATCGAATCGTATAACATTACGCCCGTGAATGGTAATAATACCTGGAGCTATTACCTGTATCCCAATGTTTTTCAGAACCTGAATATGATGATTAACCAGGCGGAGCAACAACGGCACCCGGAGTACGTAGCTATCGGTAAAACCTTGTTTGCCTATAACCTGGCCATTGCGGCCGATCTGTGGGGGAATGTCCCTTATTCGCAAGCCTTCCGGATCCCCGAGGTGATGAAGCCGGCTTATGATAGCCAGGAATCCATCTACATTACTATTCAGCAAATGTTGGACAGCGCCTTGTATTACATGCAACAACCTTCCGGAAAAGTGAAACCAGGCGCTGATGATTATATCTACAACGGCGATATGGGGCAATGGAAAAAGTTTGTATATACGCTAAAAGCACGCTATTATATGCGTTTGAGCAAAGCGCCGGGGCATACGGCTGCTCTCCAGGCAGATAGCGCCTTAAATGCCCTGCAACAGGGATTTGGCGATAATGCCGACAATGCATTGATGGCTTATCCAGGTGGTGGACAGGCCGAAAGCCCCTGGTTTATGAATACCGCCGATGCCGCCGGAGGAGTGGTATGTGCCCAGTCGTTCATCGATTCGCTGGTAGCCAGGAAAGACCCTCGCCTCGCGATCTTCGCGAAGAAAGGCGACAAGGGCACTTATGTAGGCAGAAAGGTAGGCGATCCACAGGCTGCTGACCTGGACTCATTTTCGCGGGTAAATAATTTTTATGCAGGGTCGGCTGCTTCGTTGTACCTGGCTACCTACGCAGAGGCCTTGTTTATAAAAGCAGAAGCCGCGTTTATCAAACAGGGCGCTGCTGCCGCTGCACCGGTATATACAGCGGCGATTGCAGCACATATGAAAATGCTGGGGATACCTGATGGCGCACAGCAAATCTATATTGCCTCCCGTCCGGCATTAACTGCCGCCAATACGATTGGGGAAATTATTACAGAGAAGTATATCGCCGGGTTCCTGTCGCCGGAAACGTATAACGATTGGAGAAGAACAGGCTTCCCGGTGCTGAAGCCTTACCAGGATGAGGTAGTAAAGGCCATTCCTCGCCGGTGGCCTTACCCGGCAGATGAGTTGCTCACCAATCCGCAGCCGGATCATAAGGCTACCCTGGGTGACCGGGTATGGTGGGATAAGAACTAAACATAAAAAACGCTCCGCTACTGCGGGGCAATAAAAAAGCGGCCGTTTCTTGAAACGGCCGCTTTTTATTTGAAAACGAATGTTATTAAGTATGTAACGTAAATGAAACAATGCCCAGCTGTACTTTTTGTGCCGGGTCAGTGGCTTTAAACCGGAAATACAGGTTATGGTTTTTACCGTCTGCTACCGGTGTAAAGTTGAAGTTCACTTTATTGGCTGTTTTAGGCTGAGCGCCCGGTCCAATGGTTACTTCTCCCAAACGGGTACCGTTGGCATCGTCCAGGAATGCTTCCACAATATAACCTTGTTGTGGTGTTTCCTGTACCATATAGTTGAGTTCAATGCCGTTTACGTCAGTAAGGTCCAGTTTGTTGTAGCTTGCCCAACCCGCTGCCGTAGCAGGGATGAGGAATTTCATACCATTTACTGAAAATACAGATACGCCATCGGCTTTGCTGTAATCAGCTGCTGCCAGTACGGGGCTGATGAGCTCTACTTGCGCGGTACCTGTAATGGGTTTAATGCCAGGGCCGCCTTTATCGGTGTAGCTGGCCAGCATGTATAATACGCCGTCGTCTTTTACTTCAGCTCCCATCGTTGGGTTGATGCTGCCGCTAACTGGCAGGGAAGCTGCTTTGGTAGCGCCGCCACCAACAGAATAAATATATTCTACCAGCTGTTTGGCTTCACCTACAGACAGGGTAGGGTGAGCCGACATGGCTGTTTCTCCCCATACGCCACCGCCACCGCTGATGATTTTCTTTGCCAGCATTTCAGGTGCTGCCGGATCTGCTTTATACTTTTCAGTGATCTGTTTGAAAGAAGGCCCGATTGATTTTTCGTCAGGCTTGTGACAGGTTTTACAGTCAGATACTTCCATGATGTTTTTACCTGCAATGGCGCCGGTAATAATCTGGTGGCCCTGTGGCGAAGCTGCTTTATCGCGGCCCTGTATGTAGTCGGCCTTCACGAAAATGTTATTAACATCGAGCTTGCCGTCGGCAGTAGTACCATCTTCCTTATCACTCACATTAACGGTATAATGTACCTGCTTACCCGGGAAGTAGAACATCTTATTACCGGTAATATCAATTTTTACATCAGGCGTTTCATTACCTGCATAAAGGTCGATAGACTTACTCTTTGTTTTAGCGCCTTTATCATCGGACACTTCTACGTACACAGGGTATTCGCCCGCTGCAGTATAGGTGAATTCAATAGTAGGCTCCGTGGTTTCTTTTTTGGTACCATTACCAAAATACCAGAGGTAGGTAAGCTTATCGCCATCGGGATCTACAGATCCATCGGCGGTTAATTTTACTTTAAAGGGCAGTCCGCCGGTGAGGCGATCTACATGGATGTCTGCTTTCGGTGCACGGTTGCCGCCATTATAGTCGATACGAGACAGGCCTGCATCTGCGTTTTTGCTGAACCATCCGTTACCGTATTCCAGGATATACAAACGCCCATCAGGACCCATCTCCATATCAATAGGTGCATTGAGTTTGGTATGCGGCATGAACTTTTCCATTTTAGAAAAGTTACCGTTTTTATCCATGGTAACGGCCATGATCCAACCACGGATCCAGTCGTAGATAAACAGTTTATCGTTATAATAATCCGGGAAACGGGTTTCCTTCGGATAAAATTCGCTGTAGTAAACCGGTCCGGCTTCTGCGTTACGCCCGCCGTTACCCACAATCGGGAATTCATCTGATTTACCATAAGGATACCAGATAAACGCAGGTGTTGCAGGCGGCAGTTCCCTTAAGCCGGTATTGTTACGGGAATCGTTGATCGGTTTGGCCGGATCGAAATAAGGACCGCTTTGGCCGGTTTCGTAATTGTATTTGCGGTAAGGTTTATTGTTGGCAATAAACATGGGATAACCGAAGAAACCGGGTTTCTTTGCCTGGTTTATTTCGTCGTACCCTCGTGGTCCGCGTGTAGAGTCATCGTTGTTGGCATCTGGCCCTACTTCTCCCCAATATACATATCCTGTTTTCCGGTCTACCGTCATCCTGTAGGGATTGCGGGTACCCATGGCATAAATTTCAGGACGGGTATTTTTGGTCCCTTTAGGGAACAGGTTACCATCCGGGATGGTGTAGGAGCCATCTGCTTCCACTTTGATACGCAGGATTTTTCCGCGCAGATCGTTGGTGTTGGCAGAACCGCGCATATCATCATATTGCAGGTGACCAGGACGATCATCTGTAGGACCATAGCCTTTGCTCACATATTGCTGTCCGGGTTCATCAAATGGCGTGGTGTTATCGCCGGTAGATAGGTACAGGAGTCCGCCGGGGCCAAACGCAATAGAACCGCCGGTATGGCAGCAGATATCGCGCTGGGAATAAAACTGGAGGATTACCTTTTCTGATGCCATATCCAGTTTGTTGTTTTCAAATTTGAAACGTGACAAACGGTTTACGGAGGTATCTATCGGGGAGTACATCGCGTAGATGTAGTGATTATTTTTGAAGTCAGGGTCAGCGGCGAGACCCAGGAAACCTTCTTCTGCATTTACTTTCGGTACATCGGTATGATGATATACTTTCAGCAAACCTACCTGCGACAATTTTTTCTCTGCATTATTATACAGCATCAGTTCACCGCGGCGTTGCGCCACGAGGATGTCGAGGTTAGGGAGTATAGCCATTTCCGTTGGTTCGAAGAATTCGCCGGATACCAGTACATTTTTGGTAAAGCGGTCTTCTGATGGTACGCGCAGTGTTTTAGCCTGGCTGTAGTCCAGTACCAGGTTTTTGCCAATGGCATATTTAATACCGCCAGCCAGGTGTTTCAGGAACAGGCTGTCGGTGTAGGATTCTTCGGTATGACCGAGACCAGTGTAGAAAGCACGGCCACCGTCAAAATCGTGGTACCAGCTGATGGGGTGATTGTTGCCCATTTTACCGCCTTCATAAGATTTCTCATCTAATTTCAGCAGAACAGTGGTAGTGGTATCTACATCTTTGTAGTTATACCATTCATCGGTATGTTCCCATTTTTCGGGGAGCCCTTCTGTAGCAGGGAATGACTTTTCAACGACGTCAACTATAGCTTTATGTACGCCCGGAGGGTGGTTCTGGAACCATGCGCCGGCGAGGTGGTTATACCAGCCCCATTCATATTCGGTGTCTGCAGCAGCGTGAACGCCTACATAGCCGCCACCTGCCTGGATATATCTTTCGAAATCGGCTTCCTGGTAATTATTGAGTACATCGCCGGTAGTATTAAGGAAGATAACGGCTGCATATTGTTGCAGGGAATCTTCATTGAATTTATCGGCATTTTCGGTAGTATCTACTTCAAACCCGTTGGCGGCGCCTAATTTCTGGATGGCTGCGATGCCGGCAGGAATAGAGGTGTGGCGGAAGCCCATGGTTTTAGTAAACACCAGTACTTTCGGTTTTCCGGAGCGTGTTTTTTTACAGGCTGCCAGGCCTGCTGTTACAAGGGCTAACAGCAGGAAAACTTTGATTGCATGTTTCATCAGACGGTTAGTTTTTGGGTTTCCAGTTACCGATGGCATATTGGATGCCGCCCAGTAAATGTTTCAGGTATACAGGGTCCTGGTATGATTCTTTTATGTGTCCCATTTCGGTATAGAATGCGCGACCACCTTCAAAATCGTGGTACCAGCACATGGGATGGTTATCCCCGTTTTTACCGCCTTCGTAGGTGCTTTCATCTATTTTGATGAGCACATGTACATCGGGATTGAGATTTTTGAAATTATACCATTCGTCTTTACGGATCCATTCGTCGGGCAGGTCTTTGGTAGCAGGGTGATTGTGATCTACTACCCTGAGCGTGGCCTGTTGCTGATGCGGGTGGCTCAGGAACCATGCGCCGGCGAGTTTGTTATACCACGGCCAGTCGTACTCGGTATCAGTAGCTGCATGTATGCCCATCCATGCACCGCCTTTGTGGATATAATTTTCAAAGGCTGCCTGTTGTGCGTCGTCAAGTACATCGCCGGTAGTGCAGCTGAAAATAACGGCTGCATACTTTTTCAGGTTAGCAGTGGTAAATGCGCTGGCATCTTCCGTCGTATCTACTTCAAACCCATTTTCTTTTCCCAGTTGCATGATGGCTAATTTGGCAGCCGGAATGCAATCATGCCGGAATCCTTTTGTTTTGGAGAAAACCAGCACTTTTTTGGCTTTGTGTTTTCCCTTTGCCTGCACGGATAAAGTGCCGGCCAATAACAAAAGTGCAATAAACGCGGTGAATGTTTTCATTGTTATTATTTTACGTGGATGTGAAGAGCAGAAAGCAAAAAGCTATTGTAGCGAATGATAGATGCGATTTTTAAATATTCGCTAAGGTCATTCACTACAATAGCTTTTTGCTTTAAGCGCGCTGCTATAAATTAAAGAACTCTGATTTTAATGTTTCTATACCAAACATCGTTGCCGTGGTCCTGTAAAGCAATGTGGCCTTTTGGATATTTGCCGAATGCTTTCCAGTCGTGGAATTTGCTTTTAGCTACCAGGGCATCCCATTCAGGTGTACCCATAGTAGTTTCGGCTGTTTTTACGCCATTGAGCCAGAGGGTCAGGCGACCGTCTTTCTTCAGGATCTTGGCGGTATTCCACTGCCCTACTGGTTTTGCAGCCAGTTTAGGCGCCTTGATAAGGTCGTACAGATCACCGGAGTTGTGTTTCGGGATCTTGCCATCGGAATGTTTGGCATCATCCAGCACCTGCATTTCAGGGCCGGAGAGATAAGTCTGGCCTAAGGAAGGATCTTCGTGTACGCTGAAGATGATACCGCTGTTGCCTCCTTCGGAAATTTTCCATTGCAGGCTCAGTTCATAGTTTTCATATTCCTCGTTTGTTACGAGATCACCACCGGGAGCGCCATTCTTTTTTGCTGCCTGATCCAGGCCAATGGCGCCATCAGCTACACCCCAGGCGGGGCTGGCTTCTGTTTTCCCGTAGGTATGCCATCCTTTGGTAGAAGTACCATCGAACAGTAATACCCATCCTTGTTTCTTTTCCTTTGCTGAAAGGGTATTTAATTGCTGGGCTTTCACTGCGGAGGTAGCGATGAGGGCACCTACCGTTAGTGCGCCCAAGATTAACTTTTTCATGCCGGATGATTGAGTAATGAGCTATTAGTTAGACTTAGTGCTTTAATGATAAGATGTAGCTTACCATTTCTTTTGCGTCGTCTTTAGATACCTGTGGATGTGGCAGCATAGCTACTTCTCCCCAGTTGCCAGAACCGCCTTTGATTACTTTGTCGGCCAGTTTGTCAACATTTTCTGGTGTGTTAGGGTATTTACCTGCAATATCTTTTAAGGCAGGTCCTACCACTTTCATTTCTTCTTTATGGCAGGTTTTGCAATCACTCTGCGCCATCAGGGTTTCGCCTTTGCTAACTGGTTTGTCTGCATTGGGCGATACCATGGAATTGTCTGCTGCCGGAGTTTCGTGTTTGCTTACGCTGTCAGCATTTGTTTCTTTTTTTTCTCCTCCTCCGCAAGCTGCAAAGAACATAGCGGATAACAGCAGCGGCGCCAGATATCTCTTTCTCATTTGTTGTTTATTTATTGGTTATTGTTTACGAACGATTAGTGGATAATAGATGGTGATTAAATGCCTAATATTCTTTTATTAAATGCATCATCGGTACCGCCGCCGGCAAAGTCGTCGAAGGCTTTTTCGGTGACACGGATAATATGACTGGCGATGAAAGGAGCTCCTTCTTTAGCGCCATCTTCCGGATGTTTAATACAGCATTCCCACTCCATAACGGCCCAACCGGCAAAATCGTATTGCGCCATTTTACTGAAAATGGATTTAAAGTCGACTTGTCCGTCGCCGAGAGAACGGAAACGGCCCGGGCGATTGATCCAGGACTGGTATCCGCCGTACACGCCGGAGCGGCCGGTAGGATTGAATTCCGCGTCTTTCACGTGGAATGCCTTGATTTTTTCGTGGTAGATATCAATATATTCCAGGTAGTTGAGGCATTGCAGCAACAGGTGACTCGGATCGTACAACAGGTTAGCCCGGGTATGATTGCCGGTAGCTTCCAGGAAACGTTCAAAAGTAACTCCGTCGTGCAGGTCTTCTCCCGGGTGAATTTCATAGCAAACATCTACGCCGTTGGCATCAAATTCATTCAGGATGGGTAACCAGCGGTTGGCCAGTTCAGCAAAAGCTGTTTCCACCAGTCCCGCCGGGCGTTGTGGCCAGGGGTACATAGCAGGGGCCCACAACAGCGCGCCGCTGAAAGTGGCGTGTGCATTAAGTCCCAGGTTGCGGCTGGCTTTTGCAGCATATTTCAGCTGGTTCACCGCCCACTCCGTACGTGCTTGTAGGTTACCCCGGCATTCGGCAGGGGCAAAGCCATCAAACATTTCAGAGAAAGCAGGATTTACGGCTACCAGTTGTCCCTGCAGGTGCGTGCTCAGTTCTGTGATTTCCAGTCCTGCTGCATTCACGATGCCCTTGATTTCATCTGCGTAGGTTTTGCTCTCCGCTGCCTTTTGCAGGTCAATCAGGCGTGTTTCCCAGGTAGGGATCTGTACGCCTTTAAAACCAAGAGCAGCGGCCCATTCACAGATCGATTTCAGATTATTGAAAGGCGCTTCATCTCCCATGAATTGCGCGAGGAAAATACCAGGTCCTTTAATCGTTTTCATACGCTCGTTCTAATGGTGAATACTATATCTCGAAATTAGTCCATTTAGCATCGCTCTGGGAAGAACGTACTACATTATCGATGAATGCCATACCACGTACGCCTTCTTCAGTGCCCGGGAAGTCCAGGGATTCGGGAGAAGGTTGTACGCCGTCGATTTTGGCAGATAAGGTTTGGGCAAAGTTGCGATACAGGTTACCAAATGCTTCGAGGTATCCTTCGGGGTGACCGCCAGGAGTACGGGTGTTGTGGGTCATGTAGCTCGACTGGAAAGTATATCCGCCGCCTGCGCGGTAGATTTCAGTGGGCTTGTCCAGCCATTTTACCAGGAGGGTATTAGGCTCGTGTTGCGCCCATTCGAGGCCGCCTTTTTCGCCATATACGCGGATTTTCAGCGCATTTTCTTCACCGGCAGCTACCTGGGAGGCCATCAGTACGCCCGCAGCACCGTTGTCGAAGCGCAGCAATACGGCGCCATCGTCATCCAGTGCGCGGCCAGGCACGAGTATATTCAGGTCGGCACAGAGTTTTTCGATCTTCGCGCCGCTGATATATTCTGCCAGGTTAGCAGCATGGGTGCCAATATCGCCCATACATCCGCTTTTACCGGATTTTGTTGGATCTGTTCTCCAGGCTGCCTGTGCATTTCCTTCTCTCTCACTCAGTTTGCTGAGCCAGCCCTGTGGATATTCTACCCATACTTTGCGGATTTTGCCCAGGGCACCATCTTTCACCATTTGCCTGGCTTGCTTTACCATGGGGTATCCGGTGTAGGTATGTGTCAGTAAAAGTGTTAAGCCGGTGGCTTCTACTTTCGCTTTTAATTGTTTGGCTTCTTCCAGGGAAAACGTAATCGGTTTTTCAATCACTACGTTAAAGCCCAGGTCCAGCGCCATCATGGCAGGTTCGAAGTGGGCAAAGTTCGGCGTAACGATGGTCACGAAGTCCATACGTTTATCTGCCGGCATAGCCGCTTCTTTGGTTAACATGGTTTTAAAATCGAGGTAAGTACGTTCCGGGTCGAGGAACAGCATTTTACCTGATTCTACGGCAATTTCATTATTGATGCTGAGGGCGCCTGCCACCAACTCTATCAATCCATCCATATTGGCAGCAATCCGGTGGATAGCGCCAATGAAGGCGTCTTTACCGCCTCCGATCATTCCCATTCTTAGTTTCCGTGTCATATTTACAATGCTCTTTTAGAGGTTATACTATTTGAATCTGTGCTTTTTTGCGGCTGCGCATATAAAAGAAGAGCCCGGCAAATGCTACAATCAACATCACTGGTATTATCAGGGTAGCGTTAATAATTTCGGGGCCGGCTACAGCAGTCGCCTGGCTGAAGGCGGTAGCTTCAGGAGAGCCGGGTGCTGCAGAGCGGTAAGCATCCAGCGAAGCGCCGGCAGGCAATTGTTTGGTAATGATGGTATCGTAGAAACCGCCCATGAAGTACATGTACACGGATACGGCAAACATACCGGCGCCGCCCATCAGGTTCATGCCCAATGCACCGGATTCCGGGATATTTTCAGATACGAAGCCCAGCATGGTAGGCCAGAAATAAGTTACGCCCATACCAAAGATAAAGGCCGCCACAAATACCATACTGCCGGATACATGCGACAACAGGTATAAACCAA
This sequence comes from Chitinophaga eiseniae, assembly GCF_012641265.1. Lineage (GTDB taxonomy): Bacteria > Bacteroidota > Bacteroidia > Chitinophagales > Chitinophagaceae > Chitinophaga > Chitinophaga eiseniae_A. The sequence goes on from NZ_JABAHZ010000002.1 coordinate 1,242,458, forward strand.
TAGCGGATAAAATGGCAGATATCAGCAATACGCCGGTAGGAGAAATTTTATGTACTACTGGTCCGGCGATACCGCGGCCCAGTGTTTGGGTACCCGCTGTTAATGCCAGGATCAGGATAGAATTTTCAGTAACATTCTTCAGCAATACTTCAATCCACTGACCGGTAAAGAGTTCCGTGATAGCGGTGCCAAACATCAGGATAAACATGACGATGAACAGGGGGCTTAACACAGATTTGTACATCTGTGCAGAAGATACGCCGGAAGCCACTCTTTCCGTTACCGGGAAATCGAGTTGCATAAAAAGATAACCATAGATCAGGGTAGGAATAATCATGGTAGCTACCTGTAGCTGCCAGCTAAGTCCGAGTTTAGACAACAGGAATACCAGCAGCGTACCTACTACGATACCGCCGGGAAACCAGAGGTGGAAGTGATTGAGCTTGGTGGTTTTGTTGTCGGGGAAGATAGTGGCTACCAGTGGGTTACAGGCTGCTTCTACTGTACCGTTGGCCATCCCGATAAACAGGGTGGAAATAAACAGGGACCAGAATCCACTGGCAAATACGGTGAGGATAATACCTGTGAGATGGAGTACGAAAGCTGCAAGAAGCAGGCGTTTCATACCTATTGCATCTACAATGAAGCCTCCTATTACCACTGCCAGCGGGAATCCCCAGAAAGCAGTTCCGGCAATAATGCTCAATTCTTTTGTATCCAGGTGAAATTCGACGCCCAGGCGGCTTAAGATGCCGGCGCGAATACCAAAGGATAACGATGTTACCAGCAGGGCCATACAGCTGGCTACAAACAGTTTTTGTGGCTGAATTCCATTTGCCATAAACGTGGACTTTTAAGTAAAACTTGAAAACCTATATTAAACCTTTAAATTTATAAAAAGTATTTTCATATTTCCATCTTTTTGTATGGACGAATGGCATTTTTCCTGAAAATTTTCATTTTCGGGGGGAATGTCCCGTGGTATAAGGGGCTCTCCCGATTTTATTATGGTCCCTGCGGTAATAATTCAGGATAAGCGGTTGGGGGCAGCACCACCATTGGCCAGTTATTTTACCCGAATTCAAAAGAGAAAGTATAATATATAATATAATTATATGCGGGTTTAGGGAGATAGGAACCTTGTTGCCTGCTTCTTCGCCGCAGGTGTTATACCATGCCGCAGAACATCCACAGCGGCCTGTTAGCAGCAAATACTATCAATATGTTAATTGATAGCGGGAAAAGCAAAATCCCTTCAAAATCCCCGCTAAATCACCGAATTTATTCCTACTTTTACAGGCCTTGCCGGGCAGCTGTAAAACTGACACCTTGACAGTTGGCCTTTGCAAGCACAATATTTGAGTAACCTGGATGCCGTCTATCCAAACTGACTAAGCCCGCCGCCTTAGCGCCACAGGCTGACAAAGCAGGAAGTTATCAACTGATTATATACTCAGCCTGGATGGGAGTAGGTTACCATAAATAGAAATCGTAATTCGTAATTAAACGTTTAACATGTTAGGTTTTTTATCAAAGCTATTTGGAGGGAATAAATCAGAAAGGGATATCAAATCCATCTCTCCGGTGGTGCAGCAGATTAATGAGGAGTACGAAAAACTGCAATCCCTGCCTATTGATGAGCTGCGCCGCAAAACGCAGGACTTCCGGGAGCGTATCGCCAAACACCTGGCCTCTATTGATAAAGAAATAGCGGAGAAACAAGAGAACGCCGATACCACCGAAGACGTAACAGAAAAAGATACCGTATACCAGGAGATAGATATTCTGAAAAAAGACCGCGATAAACAACTGGAAGTAGTGTTGAAAGAACTGCTGCCCGAAGCTTTCGCCGTTGTAAAAGAAACAGCCCGCCGCTTTACCAACAATCCAACGCAAACCGTTATTGCCACAGATCTGGACCGTCATCTTGCCGTAAAAGGTGACTATGTAACCATAGAAGGAGACAAAGCAATCTGGAAAAATAGCTGGAATGCCGCCGGCAACATCGTTACCTGGAACATGGTACACTATGATGTACAGCTGATAGGTGGTACTGTATTGCACCAGGGTAAGATTGCTGAAATGGCAACGGGTGAAGGTAAAACGCTGGTGTCTACCCTGCCTGCCTACCTCAACGCATTGGCCGGACAAGGGGTGCACATTGTAACCGTGAATGATTACTTGGCACGTCGTGACTCTGAATGGAACGGCCCCCTGTTTGAATTCCTCGGTATTACCGTAGACTGTATCGATAAACACCAACCCAATACACCGGATCGTCGCAATGCCTACCTGGCAGATATTACTTATGGTACCAACAACGAATTCGGCTTCGACTACCTGCGCGACAACATGGTACACAGCCCGGATGAAATGGTACAGCGTAAACATCACTATGCCATGGTGGATGAGGTGGATAGTGTATTGGTGGATGATGCCCGTACCCCGCTGATCATTTCCGGTCCTATCCCACGTGGAGAAGAACAGGAATTCCATGCACTGAAACCACGTATCGAATACCTGGTAGAAATGCAGAAAAAGTCGGCGAACCAATACCTGCAGGAAGCTAAAAAACTGATTGCAGAAGGTAAAGATGACCCTAAAACCGGTGGTCTGGCCCTGATGCGCGCCTGGAGAGGCTTGCCAAAGAGCAGCGCCCTGATTAAATATCTCTCTGAAGCAGGTAACCGCGTATTACTGCAAAAGGCGGAAAACTATTACCTGGCCGACCAGCAACGCGAAATGCCAAAGGTAGATGAAGGCCTGTTCTTCGTGATCGACGAAAAACAAAACAGCGTAGACCTTACCGATAAAGGTATTCACCTGATCACACAAGGCGGAGAAGATGCCAACTTCTTTATCCTGCCAGATGTAGGATCAGAACTGGCAGAAATTGAAAAGCTGTCAATAGCAGCGGAAGAAAAACTGCAGCGGAAAGATATGTTGCTGCAGGACTTTGCCGCTAAATCAGATCGTATCCACTCCGTACAGCAATTGCTGAAAGCGTATACCCTGTTCGATAAGGACGTTGAATACGTAGTACTGGACGGTAAAGTAAAGATCGTAGATGAGCAAACCGGTCGTATCCTCGATGGACGCCGCTACTCCGATGGTTTGCACCAGGCGATTGAAGCCAAGGAAAATGTGAAAGTGGAAGCAGCTACCCAAACATTTGCTACCATCACTTTACAGAACTTCTTCCGTATGTACCACAAGCTGGCCGGTATGACCGGTACCGCTTCTACAGAGGCTGGTGAGCTCTGGGAAATCTACAAACTGGATGTGGTTACCATTCCTACTAACCTCCCTATCTCCCGTATAGATGCGGAAGACCTGGTATATAAAACCAAGAGAGATAAGTATAAAGCGGTAATTGATGAAATTAAGCAATTACAGGCCAAAGGACGCCCGGTACTGGTAGGTACTACCTCCGTAGAGGTGTCGGAGTTACTGAGCAAGATGCTGACTTTCGATAAGGTACCGCACAACGTATTGAACGCTAAACAACACGCCCGTGAAGCACAGATCGTAGCAGAAGCAGGTTTACCGGGAGCGGTAACCATTGCTACCAACATGGCGGGTCGTGGTACGGATATCAAGCTCGGACCTGGCGTAAAAGAAGCCGGTGGTCTGGCTATCATCGGTACAGAAAGACACGAAAGCCGTCGTGTAGACAGGCAGCTGCGTGGTCGTGCCGGTCGTCAGGGCGATCCTGGAACTTCCCAGTTCTTCGTATCCCTGGAAGATGACCTGATGCGTATGTTCGGTTCAGAACGTATTGCCGGCCTGATGGACCGTATGGGTTATAAAGAAGGAGAAGTAATCCAGCACAGCATGATTACCCGCTCCATCGAAAGAGCACAGAAGAAAGTAGAAGAAAATAACTTCGGTATCCGTAAACGCCTGCTGGAATACGATGACGTAATGAACAAGCAGCGTACTGTGATTTACGCAAAACGTAACCACGCCCTGTTTGGTGAGCGCCTGGCTATTGATATCGATAATGCATTCTACGATGTGGCTGAAAGCATGGTCACCACGCACAAAGGCAGCGGCGACTATGAAGCTTTCAAAATGGATGCCATCATGAACTTCTCTATCGATACCGCTATCACCGCTGAAGAGCTGAACAGAACAGATGTGCCTACCCTGGCCAACAAGCTGTATCACGAAGGAAAAGGCAATTACCAGCGTAAAGTAAATGAGCTGGTAGCGAATACCTTCCCGCTGATTGAGCGTATTCACACGGAACAGGGCCACCAGATCGAAAATATCTCTATTCCATTTACCGATGGTAAGAAAGGTATTAACGTAATGGCTAACCTGCAGAAAGTGGTAGAAACCAAAGGTCATGAAACCATGAATGCGCTGGAACGCAGCATTACACTGGCCCTGATCGATGAATCCTGGAAAGAGCACCTGCGCGCAATGGACGACCTGAAACAGTCTGTACAAAGCGCCGTATACGAACAAAAAGATCCATTACTGATCTATAAATTCGAAGCCTTTAACCTGTTTAAGGAAATGGATGGCGAAACCAGCCGCGATATCGTATCCTTCCTGTGTAAATGTGGTATTCATGGTGGTAACCAGGCCCAGGAAGCCGCGGAAATCCGTGAAGCACATGAAGAAAGAACGGATATGAGCCGTATGCGGGCTTCCCACGAAGACCTGGTAGACAATAATGGCCACCAGGGCGCTGCTCCGGATTACCAGGTAGCTGAAGAGGTAAAATCTGAACCTATTCGTCACCAGGGACCACAAATTGGCCGTAATGACCTCTGCCCTTGTGGTAGCGGCAAGAAATACAAGCAATGCCATGGTAAGAACGCATAAGTAGTTATACCGCTATAACGAATATCAGAACGGATTACGGCAACGTAATCCGTTTTGCATTAATTTCGCCCTGTAATCAGTAAATGTATTTATGGAGATTAACCGCTATATAGACCATACCGTATTGAAACCCACCACCACGCTGGAGGATATCAAAAAGTTGTGCATGGAATGCGTGGAATATGATTTTGCAGCCGCCTGTGTACCACCACTGTACGTGAAACTGGCCAAAACATTCCTGGGATCTACCAATACCAAAGTTGCTACCGTCATCGGTTTCCCATTCGGCTATTCGGCCATTGAAGCCAAAGTAGCGGAAACGGTGCTGGCCATTGTAGATGGCGCCGATGAACTGGACCTGGTGATCAATATCTCCGCTATTAAAAATAATGACTGGGAATTCCTCGAAAAGGAAATTGCCAATATCATGTATATCATCCGGGAAAAGAAGAAGGTGATTAAAGTAATTATTGAAAGTGGCATATTATTAGAAGAGGAGATCGTGAAATGTTGCCAGCTTTACAGTAAATACGGCGTAGATTTCATGAAAACCTCCACTGGCTATGCTGAAAAGGGTGCTACTGTGGACGCGGTAAAACTAATGAGAGCAAATTTACCGGCCAACATACAAATAAAAGCTTCCGGCGGTATTCGTACCTTTGCTTTTGCAAAGGAGTTGGTGGAAGCCGGTGCTACCCGCATTGGCGCCAGTGCCAGTGTAAGTATCATGAAGGAGAGCAAAGAACAGTAATTATTCATTCGTTAATTATACCTTATTTCATGCAAAAGTTATTCATCCTGGTCTGCTGTCTGTTAGGAAGTAGTTGGGCAATGGCCCAGGACAACAGCGTGGCCATTAACAGTGGCGTAAGAGTGGTAAAAGATAGCCGGCTGGATGTGCTGATTAAAAAGCAGATCTATATCAATACCCTGGCTATCCGCAACCAATCTGGTTTCCGGGTTCAGGTAATTTCCACCAACAAGCGTGGCGATGCCAATGAAGCCAAGGCGAAAGTGATGCAGCTTTTCTCCGACTATCGTACCTATCTTGATTATCAGGCTCCCTATTTTAAAGTGCGCGTAGGCGATTTCAAAACCCGTGAAGAGGCCACCGAATTACGGGACAAATTATCCGACCTGTTTTCAGGCGGTGTATTTGTAGTACCTGCCATTATTAACGTGACACTGGATAAAGAACTATCGAATGAAGAATCGAATTAAAGAGTTGGCGAAGGCATATGCGCCCGAGTTTACCGCTGTGAGGCGCCATCTGCATTCTCACCCCGAACTGTCTTTCCAGGAATTTAAGACCACTGTGTTTATCCAGGAACAGCTCACCGCCTTTGGCGTCCCTTTCCAGGCTGGTATTGCCGGAACGGGTATTATTGCGCTCATTGAAGGTAAAAATCCCGCTTCCAAAGTGATTGCCCTGCGCGCCGATATCGATGCGCTGCCCATTACGGAAGCCAATGATGTATCCTATAAATCTACCAATCCAGGCGTCATGCATGCCTGCGGCCACGATGTACACACCTCCTGTGTGCTGGGCGCTACTAAGATACTGAATGAGTTAAAAGACCAGTTTGAAGGCACCATTAAAGTACTTTTTCAGCCGGGCGAAGAAAAACACCCCGGTGGCGCCAGTATTATGATTGAAGAAGGCGCGTTGGAAAACCCACGCCCCGACGCTATTTTGGGATTACATGTGCACCCTTCCCTGGAAGTGGGTAAACTGGGATTTCATGCCGGCAAATATATGGCCAGCGCCGATGAAATTTATATCACCATAAAAGGTAAAGGTGGTCATGCGGCACAACCACATCTTACTGTAGATACCATCCTGGTGGCATCTCAGCTGGTGGTAAGCCTGCAACAGATTATCTCCCGTAATAACAATCCTTTTTCACCCTCTGTATTATCTATCTGTGCCTTCAACGGCGGATTTACTACCAACGTAATTCCCAGCGAAGTAAAGCTGATGGGCACTTTCAGAGCTATGGATGAAACCTGGCGGTTTAAAGCGCATGAGCTGATCCGCAAACAGGCCATCGGCATCGCTGAAGCGATGGGCGCTGAAATAGATATTGAAATATTGGTTGGGTATCCTACTTTATATAACAATGAAGTAGTTACCAGCAAAGCCAGGGACTTTGCCACCGACTACCTGGGCAAAGAATTGGTGGGAGATACAGAAATCCGGATGGGCGCAGAAGATTTTGCGTTTTATTCGCAGGTAGTGCCGGCCTGCTTTTTCCGGCTGGGTACCGGCAATGTAGCCAGGGGTATTACTTCCGGCGTACACACGCCTACTTTTGATATAGATGAACAGGCGATTGAGGTAGGCATGGGCACCATGGCCTATTTAGCTACGCAGTTCTAACAATATGTTTATGATGAGAACGTCCCGGTAAATATCGGGACGTTTTTATTTTAAAGCCTGCAGAAAGTAGCTCCACACCGGCAATAATTTGTGCAACTGGCCAGGTATCGCTTTATTTGCAAATAATACCAATTAGTATGTTTTTATGAAAAAAGCAGCAGGAACACGGTTAAATATTCTACAAAAAGCTTTTGAACTGATATACGAAAAGGGCTATCAGACCACCAGTATCGATGATATTCTTGCTACCACGCAGGTAACAAAAGGAGCTTTTTATTACCATTTCAGAAACAAAGATGAAATGGGAATAGCTATCATCAACGAATTGCTGAAACCAACACTTGCAAGCAGTTTTATTGCGCCGTTGCAAAACGATAAAAACCCAATAGAGGCTATTTACAAATTAATACATTATCTCTTGATCGAGGATGAATTTTTACAGGTGCAACACGGTTGCCCTGTTGCCAACTTTACCCAAGAGATGGCATCCTGGAACAAAGATTTCAATGATGCGTTAAACGACATTACACAACAATGGATAAAGACAATGGCAGCGGCCATTGTAAAAGGAAAAGAAAAAGGGCAGATACGCGATGATATAAATGCGAAACAGGTAGCCATGTTTGTAACATCCGGCTATTGGGGCATACGGAATTTTGCAAAGCTCGAAAACAACAAAAAGGTTTATCTGTCTTATTTGAAGGAGCTTAAACGTTACCTAAACACTTTGAAATAATTTTTTTCTCTAAAAACATACTAGTTAGTATGTTTTTGTTTTACTTTGCATCGTAAACGAAAAGTACGATGTATCAGGCGCTTACATTTTATCACTCAATTTTCCGTTGGCTTGTACTGGCCAGCTTAATTTTTGCTATTTACAACGCATACAAAGGATATACTTCAAAACGCCATTTTACCAGAACAGATAATGCCGTCAGGCATTGGACGGCCACCATTGCCCATATCCAGCTGGTAATTGGAATTATTCTTTATTCTCAAAGCCCTGTCATTAAATATTTCTGGACAAATTTTAAAGACACCGTTCACCACATTGATATGGCATTCTTCGGCGTACTCCATATTGCTTTAATGCTAATAGCTATCATATTCATTACTATTGGTTCGGCATTATCAAAACGGAAACCAACAGACAATGAAAAATTCAAAACGATGCTGATATGGTTTTCAATTTCCCTGATTATTATTCTCATTGCCATTCCCTGGCCGTTTTCACCATTAGCAAACAGACCTTACTTTAGATAAAATGAAAGATTTATTTAGAACAAAAATCGGAAGATTACGAGTTATTGGCTACCTGGAAGGGATTTCATTGTTAGTATTGGTTTTTATAGCCGTTCCAATGAAGTATTACTTCGGAAACCCAAGCCTGTCAAAGGCGCTTGGCCCCATTCATGGAGCAATATTTTTACTCTTTTTGTTCAACACATTAAGCGTTGGCGTTGAACAAAACTGGAAATTCAAAACAACCACCTGGAGAGTTATTTTGGCCTGCTTCATTCCATTCGGGACATTTTATATTGACAGCAGGATTTTAAGCAAACTCAAAGAGAAAGAATGAAAACAGTTTTAATAATAGCAGGTGTACTTTTACTACTATACGTTTCGTATCGAACGTATCGTTTTGCTACCCTTGACAAAGGGTTATCTACTGAAATTGCAAATGGAGCAATCATATTAGATGTCCGGACAGAGAATGAATATGCAATGGGGCATATTGAAGGTGCAATCAATATTTCTTTGGGAACAATCCGTGAAAGGTACATTGAACTGGATACCAGTAAAACTTATATAACCTGTTGTTCACACGGTTTAAGAAGTGTGAAAGCCGAAGCCATTCTAAAGGAAAGGGGATTTAAGCATATTTTTAATGGTGGTGCCTGGACGGATCTGGAAAAAATAGTAACTGGGCAGAAAAACAAAAAATGATCGCTGTTTTTAAAACGGGCATGTCAGCTTGAACCATTACCAGGGTTGGAAATTTCTTTTAAAAGAAGGGCCTGTTAAACAACAGGCCCGGTTTTTTAGATAGAATATTTATTGCTAAATGTATGAAAGCGATTAATTGATCTTTTTGAGGCTGTTGACCGCCTGGGCCGACAGCACTAATTCAGCGAGGCTGTCTACCTGGATGTCGCCATATCGATAGCCGGGGTAGAAATAAAGTGATCCATTTTTATGCATCGAAATTTTTACTGAATCCAGTTTAGCCGCATCACTTACTTCCAGTATATTGGCGGTATCGCCGGTGTAATGGAAGCGTTTTATGTTTACATCACTGAAGTAAGATCGTACATGCGATCCTGCGTACATGTCGAGCTGGTCGGCTACCAGGCCATTCAGAAAAACATTGCAGCGGCTGGTGTTACGGATATAACTGAGTTGCTGACAGTTCAATGTAATGCCCCGTGCTTTCCGGATTTCAATGAACAAGGTGTCACCAATTTGGTGCGACGTGATATTTTTATACGATTCCAGGCTGTAATCTGCTGTGGTATTGATAGTTACGTCAGGATGCTCTTCTTTGCCGTCTCCCTCGATAGAGCTGGTTAGTACCAAGGCTTTGAATGGCGGAAGTGAAGCCTTGGTATAATCAGGATCAGGTTTTTGCCGTTGGTCATATGCCGGGTTGTTGGTAATGCCTTTGTTATAGCCGGCCTTCAGTATAATGGCAGAAAACAGCATGCCTATTACCAGTAGTCCCATGAATCCCAGGAGTAATTGATTGCTCGTTTTCATGTTAGTTAAAGTTTGATTTTTTGAATTTCTCAAAATGAGGTTTCAGTTCATCGAGGTCGAGGTCCAGCAGGTACATGCTGCGGAAGAAGCTGGGTAATTCATTGGTGATAAAGGCTTCTTTTTTGTATTGCTTTATTTTCTTTACCGCATCAGCACTGATGAAATAGCCGATTCCTCTTTTATTGTAAATAATTTCCTGTTGTTGTAATAACTCACAGGTCCGCATCACCGTATTTGGGTTTACTTCCAGTAGTACGGCCAGTTCCCTGACGGAGGGCAACCGTTCTTCGGTTTGCCATTTACTGAGCAATACCTGCTCACAGATATAGTCTGCGATCTGCACGTATATTGCCTGGGTATCTTTGAATTCCATCTCTCAAAAATTTAAATTTCCTGGTCTTTCAACCTAAAAAAGGCAATCGTCCATAAAATAGGGGCTAACAAAAACCTAAAGGCGAAGAGGTAGCTATCCTGTAGCCAAACCGGGATGAAATAGGTGGTGGTATGCCATACCTGTGGGCCGCCTGTTTGTTTAATGACAAGTATAAATGGCATTCCTCTTTTCCACATATCTTTTTCAAATCCGAAAACAAAAGTCAGCAAGATACAGTTAACGAGATAGAGCCCCAATCCCAAAAGAAATATGCAGAGCACTGTTTTGATAAAAGAGACTTTATGAAAATAAGTAGCGCCCAGTAAAAAAGCGGCCTGCAGGACGAAGTAAGCATAATAGATATACCTTTTTTCATCTGGGTTGTTGAGAAACTGGTAATTCAGCTCAATGGGCTTATGACGCAGGGTCAGTTCTATGCCGTTGATGATTTTATAGGTACAGTAAAAGCTGAGATGATAAAAGAGGAAATAGCCTACTGTAGTAAACAATAGTACCGTGATGAATTTCTCAAACAGGGAGGCGGGTATCATCAGGAAGTCGATGCCTTTTTCCTTGCTTCCCAGTTCATTGAAGGATCTGCTGGTAAGCAGCATGCCCCCGAAGAACAGGCCCATGTAGTAGATCGGCGCTATTTCATTCATGCGGGTAAAGGCATCGCCATTAAACAGGACCATTAGAACGGGAATGATGGTGGATAGGCCGAAAATAGCGGCCATTCCCATCAGGTAAAAACGGTAATGATCCGTAATATGTTTTTGCAGGTAGAGCTGCATGCGCGGCGGGCTGAAAAAGTTATTTGGTTGCATGGGCAATTAGTTAAATATTTCCTGGATAGGTTGCTGGTTAGTGAGAATAGCATTGAATAGCAGTTCCATGTCTATTTTGCTATGTTCCTGGCCGGTGTTGCGGGTAATAATGGTATGTCCCCGCAGGTTACTGTCGGCAAACAGTACGCCGGTGGATTCCTCTATGCGGCTCACGGTTTTGAAGCTCAGTTTATCCGTTACCGTTTGTACATCTTCGCGGAAAATGATCTTATGGTCGTTGATGATCACGATGCTATCGATCAGGTTGTCGAGATCACGTACCTGGTGTGTGGATATTACAATGCATTTATCGTCGCTCACGGCGGCGGCAATTACTTTGCGGAACTGACTTTTAGACGGGATGTCCAGGCCGTTTGTGGGTTCGTCCATGATCAGCACTTTCGTGTTGGTAGCCAGGGCGAAGCTGATGAGCACTTTTTTCTTTTGTCCGTAAGACATTTCGGTGAGCATATGATCCCGGGGGATGTCGAACTCTTTGAGGTAGCTGAAGAAGGCGCCCTGGTCGAAGTTGGGGTAAAATGGCGCATACGTATTCACGTAGCGGGTAATGCTCACCCTGGGCAGGTAGAACTCTTCCGGTACCAGAAATATTTCGCGCAGGAAGGCGGGTTGTCTTTTAGCGGCAGCATAACCCATTACTTCGCAGGTGCCTTTGTCGGGGTACAACAAGCCGGCCATCTGTTTCAGAAGAGTAGATTTGCCTGCGCCGTTTTTTCCCAGCAATCCATAAATGTGCCCGGCTTCCAGCCGTAGCTGGAGATTGTCGAAGAGGGGCTTGTTTTTCCGGTAGCTGAATGACAGGGATTGGATGTTAATCATATTGTCGTGGTTTAGTGTACTATTTTACTAGTACACTATAAAGGTAGGAGTATTTTTTAAATATCAAAATAAATTTTGGGAAGCTTGATAAAATAAAGAGAGGAAGCCTGTATACAGGCTTCCTCTCTTATATATACTTGTGAGGGTACGTTATTATAATTCAGGATACAGGGCAAACTGTTTCATGAAGGTATTTACTTCTCCTCTTACTTTAGTGATCAGTGCTTCGTTATCTGCGTCCAGGATCAGTTGATCGATCCAGTCTACGATTTGTTCCATGTGACCTTCTTTCAGTCCACGGGTGGTGATAGCGGGAACGCCTACACGGATACCGGAAGTAACGAACGCAGATTTATCATCGAAAGGCACCATGTTTTTATTAACGGTGATATCCGCTTTAACAAGGGTTTGTTCAGCTTTTTTTCCGGAGATATTTTTATTGCGGAGGTCAATCAGCATCAGGTGGTTATCGGTACCGCCGGAGATGATTTCGTAGCCTTTACCTACCAGGCTTTTAGCCATGGCCTGTGCATTTTTCAGGATCTGGTTGGCGTATACGGTGTAGTCGTCAGACAGGATCTCGAAGAAGGAAACGGCTTTTGCAGCGATGATATGTTCCAGCGGGCCGCCCTGGATGCCAGGGAATACAGCAGTATCAATCAGGGAGCTCATCATGCGGATTTCACCTTTGGGTGTTTTCAGGCCAAATGGATTTTCGAAATCGGCGCCCATCATGATCATACCGCCGCGGGGACCGCGCAGTGTTTTGTGGGTAGTGGTAGTAACGAAGTGGCAATGTGCAAATGGAGAATTCAGTAATCCTTTCGCAATCAGACCTGCCGGGTGGGCGATATCCGCCATTACGAAAGCGCCTACTGAGTCGGCGATTTCGCGGATACGTTTATAATCCCAGTCGCGGCTATAAGCAGAAGCACCGCAAACAATCAGTTTGGGTTTTTCGCGTTGGGCGATTTCTTCCATTTTATCATATTCTACGAGGCCGGTTTCTTTGTTAACGCCATAGAAATGAGGCTGATAAAGTTTACCGGAGTAGTTTACTGCAGAACCGTGGGTAAGGTGACCGCCCATGCTCAGATCCAGTCCCAGGATTTTGTCGCCGGGTTGGAGGATAGCCAGCATTACTGCTGCATTGGCCTGTGCGCCGGAGTGTGGCTGTACATTCACGTATGCAGCGCCAAATATTTGTTTAGCCCTGTCGATGGCCAGTTGTTCGCTTTGGTCTACAATTTCGCAGCCGGCATAATATCTTCTGCCAGGGTAGCCTTCGGCATATTTATTCGTCATCACCTGCCCCATCGCCTGCATTACCTGTAAGCTGGTAAAGTTTTCAGAAGCAATTAACTCGATGCCATGGCGCTGACGCTCCAATTCCTGGCCGATTAAATCAAATATTTGCTGGTCTCTTTGCATGTTGCCTTAAATTTGACGCAAAAATAAATGATAGTCTGATGAATTGCAAGAAAAGCCCAAAGCGGGAAGCTAAAAGCGATAGCAGCATGCAAAATCTACTATCACGCATGATCCATGCAAATAATTCGCTGCACAAGTTATCTGCGATAATAGCTTTTTGCTTTATCCTTTTAGCTTTTTGCTCTTTTTTGCCTATTTTCGCGGCATTCGAGCGTACTCGCAATCCTAACTACAACACTCAATGAAGGCAATAATACCAGTGGCAGGGGCAGGCACCAAACTTCGTCCACATACATATACCCAGCCCAAAGCATTAATACCTTTAGCCGGCAGAACCATACTCAGTATTATCATTGATCAGCTGGTGGAGGCCGGGATTTCTGAATTTGTATTCGTGGTAGGCTACCTGGGTGAGAAAATCCAACACTACGTTGAAAAGAAATATCCTAAGCTCACCTGTCACTTTGTGCATCAGGCCAGCCGCGAAGGCACCGGTCACGCGATGTTGCTGACCCGTGAGGTAGTGGGTAACGATGAGATATTGATCGTATTGGGAGATACTATCTGTGAATGTGACTTCAAAGAAGTGATTGCTGCCCCGTACTCCATGCTGGGGCTGAAGAAAGTAGATGATCCCCGCAATTTTGGCGTAGCAGAACTGGACGACCAGGCGCGGATTACCCGTGTGGTGGAAAAACCGCAAATACCTAAGTCAAACCTGGCCCTGGTGGGACTTTACAAGATCAAAGAAACGCAACAACTCTTCGATTGCCTGCAAAGCAATATCGATAATAAGATAAAATCGCATGATGAGTTCCAGTTGACCGATGCACTGGAATGTATGATAGAGCATGGTGTACAGTTTAACGGCTTTAAGGTATCTAACTGGTTTGACTGTGGCCGTAAAGATACTTTGCTGGAAACGAATGCCATCCTGCTGAAAAAATATAAACTGGCCAGCAACCCGGTATTACCTTACGAAAATACCATTATCATTCCCCCGGTAAGTATTGGTGAAGGCTGTAATATAAAAAACGCCATTATTGGTCCCAATGTAGCCATTGGCGATAATACCGTGATCAACTACTCTATTGTAAAAGACTCTATTATTGGCTCTTTCAGTAACCTGTATGAGGTAGTGTTAAAGTCTTCGCTGATTGGTAGCGATGCCAATATCCGGGGATTGAGCCAAAGTCTGAATATCGGCGACAATACAGAAATAGACCTGGGGTAAAGCTTTCTGCTTTATCGTATATTCGTGGCAATGAATGGCCGTATCACTTCTTTATTTAATATTCAATATCCCATTGTCCAGGCAGGTATGATCTGGGCAAGCGGGTGGCGTTTAGCCAGTGCCGTTAGCAATGCGGGTGGTTTGGGCTTGATCGGCGCGGGTAGTATGTATCCTGATGTTTTACGGGAACATATACAGCAATGCAAACAGGCTACTGATAGGCCCTTTGGGGTGAATGTACCGTTGCTGTACCCCGATATCGACCAGCTGATGAATATTATCCTGGAAGAGAAAGTACAAATTGTGTTCACGTCTGCCGGCAATCCCAAAACGTGGACGCCTGTGCTGAAAGCTGCCGGTGTTAAAGTGGTACATGTGGTGTCCAGCGCCCTGTTTGCCGGTAAAAGTGAAGCTGCCGGCGTAGATGCGGTGGTAGCAGAAGGTTTTGAAGCCGGCGGGCATAATGGCAGAGAAGAAACCACCACGATGGTACTGATTCCAGCGGTATGTGAACAGGTAAAAATACCCGTGATTGCCGCAGGGGGCATTGGGTCAGGAAAGGCCATGGCAGCGGCTTTTGCCTTGGGTGCATCTGGCGTACAGGTAGGCAGCCGTTTTGTAGCCACCCCTGAAGCTTCTTCCCATATCAATTTTAAACAGGCAGTGGTAGCGGCGAAAGAAGGCGATACCGCCCTTAGTCTGAAAAAGTTGACACCGGTGCGACTGCTAAAGAACAGCTTTTATAACGCCGTAAAAGCCGCGGAAGACAGCGGGGCAGACGCTGCTGCCTTACAGGCGTTGCTGGGGCGTGCCAGGGCCAAAAAAGGGATGTTTGAAGGCAACCTGGAAGAAGGAGAGCTGGAAATAGGCCAGGTGAGCGCACTGATACATGAGATAAAACCCGCGGCCACGGTATTGGCCGATATTGTAGCCGAATTCAGGGAAACCATGCAGCGGGTTAAAAATATCAGGATATAGTGTTGCGCCCCACCCCGGCCGGGGCGGGACGCGTATAATTTTAAGGTTTTCTTACCACCCACTTCATCGCTTCTTTCAGCGTAATTTTCTTACCATACATCAGGATCCCCGTGCGGTAGATCCGGCCGGCGGCCCACGTAGTGGTCATAAATCCGCCTATCAGGAAAACGAACGAAAGACCCAGTTGCCAGTAAGGTACGGTGCCTGGTACGCCATAAGGCAACCTGGCCATCATCACCATGGGAGAGGTAAACGGAATAATGCTGCCCCATACAGCCAGGGAGCTGGTGGGATCGTGCACCGCCTTCATCATGATCATGATACCGATGATGATGGGTACTGTTACCGGTATGGTAAGCTGCTGTATATCTGCCGCATCTTCATTGGCAAGACTGCCAATAGCGGCATACAGCGAAGAATAAAACAGGTATCCTCCCAGGAAATACAATACAAAGCAAGGTAGGAGCAGGCTCCATTGAATACTGCCCACTACTTCAGTAATCCGCCTTACCACTTCCGCCTGTTCACTCTGCGACATGGCCTGGCTGCCCTGGGCCGCGGCCTGCATACTTTCCGGGGAAACGAACAAAGGAATGAGGGAATAGATGACGGTGATGAGCACACCCCAGATGAGAAACTGCAACAGGCCCACCGCCGCAATACCAATGATTTTGCCCATCATCAGCTGAAAGGGCTTTACGCTGGAGATCATTACTTCAGCAATACGGCTTACTTTTTCTTCCATTACGCCTCTCATCACAGAGGTACCAAACAGTAACAGGATAAAGTAGATAATAAACCCGGAGGCATAGCCAACGCCATAGGCTACCCAGGAGCTGCCTTTCTTGCCCTCTTTCCCGTTTTTGAAGGTCACTTCCACATCCGACTTGATATCATCCAGTTTGGATTGGTCAATGCCTTGCAGTTCCATACGTTTTTTCTCAATAATGTTATTGATATCGCTATTGATACTGCTTTCCATGGTAACGCTGGCCTGCCCGCTGCTATAGAATTCAAAGCCGGAGGGGCGATTGATATCAAATTCGGGTATATACAATACGCCTTCGTAGCCCAGCTCTTCATAGTGTTGCTTGAGGCTATCGATGTTCTGTTGGTGCAGGTATTTGAAGTAAACGCCTTTAGCGTCGGGAAATTTGTTTTCGAATAGCTGGCTGTTATCCACCACTGCAATGAGTTTGTGCTCACTGGAGGAAGTGGCCAGCAGGATGGGAACAATGATCATGGCAGCGAAGGCCAGCGGTACCAGCAAAGTAGTGACCAGGAAGGACTTTTTGCGCACACGCGTAATAAATTCTCTTTTTATGATGAGCCATATTTTTTCCATAAAAAAGCAAGATGATCAGGTGAGTGGTGCTGCAGCTACGTTGTTGCGGCTGTTTTCCGTTTGTTGTACCTGGGTGATGAATACTTCGTTGATAGAAGGTAAAATTTCTTCGAAATAGGTAACAGGAATATCCTGGCGGATGAAGTGCAGCAGGATATCGTTAGTGGTGCTGTCTTCATTCATTTTTACCGTAAACGCTTTATCATGTGATTGCACAATGGTAAAATGATAGGTAGCCATTTGTGCAGGGTTGGGCATGGTACCAAGACCAATTTTAAAGAGTCCCTGTTTGAAGTTCTGCTGTATTTGTTTAACGCTACCATCCAATATTTTATGGCCTTTGTTGATCAGCAGGATATGATCGCATATTTCTTCCACCTGTTCCATGCGATGGGTAGAAAATATGATAGTGGTGCCTTGTTGGCTCAGGTGAAAGATTTCCTGTTTGATCAGGTTGGAGTTGATCGGGTCCAGGCCGGAGAAGGGTTCATCGAGTATCAGTAGTTTGGGTTGATGCAGGATGGTAGAGATAAACTGTACCTTCTGCTGCATGCCTTTGCTGAGTTCATCGACTCTTTTGTTGTACCAGGAGTTGATATCGAATTTATCGAACCAGTATTTGATTTTTTCTACGGCTTCTTTTTTGGGTACGCCTTTGAGCTGTGCGAGGTAGAGCGTTTGTTCGCCTACCATCATTTTTTTATAGAGGCCTCTTTCTTCCGGCATATAGCCAATGTGGCGGACATCGTTTTCGGGATCAAATTTTTTACCATTGAAAAGGATTTGCCCTTCATCGGGGTAGAAGATGCCGGTAATCATGCGCAGGAGGGTTGTTTTGCCTGCGCCATTGGGTCCCAGTAAGCCAAAGATGCTGCCCTGTTGTATATCAAAGCTAACATCATCAACCGCTTTGTGGGTGGCATAATGTTTTTTCAGGTGTTTAACTTCGAGTAGGTTCATGATGAAAAATTAGTAATTAATCAGCAATAATTAATTATAATATCTCATACAAGATTTATTGCCATTTGGCAGCGATCATTGCGGCCACGCGTTCGCCGTCCATAGCGGCCGACACGATACCGCCGGCGTATCCGGCGCCTTCTGCGCAGGGATATAGTCCGGCTACCTGTGGGTGTTCGAGGGTGTCGTTATCGCGGGGAATACGTACGGGGGAAGAGGTGCGTGATTCGGTAGCCACCAGCACAGCATTTTCCGTGTAATAGCCTTTCATTTTGCGTCCAAATGCTTTAAAGGCGCCGGCGAGGCGCTGGTGTACTACCTTGGGCAGTACGGTGCGCAGGTCGGCGCTTTGCAGGCCTGGAATGTAGGAGCATTCGGGCAGGGAGGCGGATATTTTTTTCTGTACGAAATCGGTCATGCGTTGCGCGGGGGCAACGAAGTTGCCACCGCCAGCCACATAGGCTTTTTGTTCGACCGACTGTTGGAAGTACATACCGGCGAGGGGGCCGTGTTGTGCGAAGGGAGCGAAGTCGGCTTCATCTACCGTTACCACCATGCCGGAATTGGCGAAGGGGTTGTTACGTTTGGAGGGCGACCAGCCATTTACCACGAGTTCACCGGGGTCGGTGGCTGCGGGGGCAATGATACCGCCGGGGCACATGCAGAAAGAGAATACGCCTCTTCCTTCTACCTGTTCTACCAGGCTATAGCTGGCGGGTGGCAGGAACTGGCCGCGGGTGTCGCAGTGGTATTGGGCGCTGTCGATCAGGGTCTGTGGATGTTCTATCCTGACGCCGAGTGCGAATGGTTTGGCTTCCAGCAAAATGTTTTGCTGATGGAGCATGATAAAAATATCGCGGGCGGAGTGGCCGGTGGCGAGGATCAGTTGTTTACCTTCAAACACTTCTCCTGAGGCGGTTTGTACGCCGGTAACGGCACCGTTGCTAATGCGGATAGCACTTACTTTTTGTTCGAAGTGTACTTCTCCGCCGCTGTTGATAATTTGTTCCCGCATGGCGGTGATGATATGCGGGAGTTTGTTGGTGCCAATATGTGGGTGCGCATCGATCATGATTTTATCTTCTGCGCCGAAGTGTACGAATATATTGAGGATACGGTTAATATCTCCGCGTTTATTAGACCGGGTATATAGTTTCCCATCGGAGTAGGTACCGGCGCCGCCTTCGCCGAAGCAGTAGTTGGAGTCGGGGTTTACGACACCGGTTTTATTGAGTGCTGCGAGGTCGCGGCGTCTGTCTCTTACATTCTTTCCCCGTTCGAGGATAATGGGTTTGATGCCTGCTTCGATGAGGCGTAATGCGGCAAAGAGTCCTGCGGGGCCGGCGCCGGCGATGAGTACGCGGGGGGCGTTGGCGGGCAGGGATGGGTATACCGGGTGAGTATGTTGTTTTTCAACAAATGGCTCACTGATAAAGACTTCGAGGGTAAGTACAAAGAACACTCCCTGCCTGGAGCGCGCGTCTATAGAGCGTTTGAGCAGATTGAATCCCGTGATGTCGGTAGGTTTTACACTCAATGCCGCGGCTGCATGCGCTATGATAGATGTATGAGAGGCGGCATCTGCCGGCAGTAGTTTGAGAGATATTTGTTGTATCATATTAGCAGGGGCGAAGATAGGAAAGAAAGCGGGAAGCATAAAGCATAAAGCTATTATAGCGAATGATCCGGGCGGTAAGTATCGCTTAGATCATTCGCTATAATAGCTTTATGTTTGCTGTCTTAGCTTTTATGCTAATTAGAACGGTAAATCGTCTCCACCGTCGCCGGCTGGCATTTGTGGTGTATTGTAGTTAGGTTGTGGGTCAGCGCCGGGAGCAGGAGCGGCCATTACAGATTCCATGCGCCATGCGTCCAGGTTGGTGATGTAATTTACTTTACCATCTTTTTCCCAACGGGTACCTTTGATATTGAAATAAACTTTAACGTTTTCACCCTCATTGAACCGGTCTACAATACCAGTGCGGTCTTGTACCGACTGAAATTTAATATAGTTGTTAATAACACGGCCATTGATGTCGTCAGACTTCTCAATAACGAACTCTCTTGTTTTAAAAGTTTCGCTACGCTGTACCGTATTGTACTTCACAATCAGCTTTCCGGTAATTTCAAAACTCATAGAAAAATTATTTTAAATTCAGAAGGGTCAAAGATAAGGTATTCGACTTAGTGCGGGCAAATATTTTTTATTAATACCAGTGCGCGCGGTTATAATTAAATACTTCCATAATTACTACCCCTAAACACATTTTTTTAAATGGAGATACTAACATAGTTTTGCACCCTCTCCGGAAAAAGTGTGAATATCTCGCGCTTTACCAGTGAACGATTTTTTTTGTTGACAAGGATACAATATTATTTTATCAGTTATATATCCATATTTATGATAAAAAGGAGAATGACCAGGATAAAGGTACTGTTAATCAACGGGGTTTATAGTAGTGAAAACCTTGTCACGTCTGGGTTGTAAAGCCCCGGCAGCAGCGGAAAGAGGAGTTTAGGCAAACTGTAATCAGGATAACATAAACAAGGGTAGATAAATTTTTTTTTTCAACATTTTCTACAGATATTCGTCATCCTGTCTGAAAATTTTTCAACTTCCTGCGTTGGGGAATTTCGAATTCGAGAACTAAGCATCCTTAATTAAGAAACAACTAATTTTTTTTATCTCAATGAATAAAACTTGCGAACAAGTTTGGGAAAAGTGTCTTAATATAATTAGGGATATAGTAGAATGGCAGCCGTTTAAGACATGGTTTGAACCTATTAAACCCATTAAACTTGAAAACAATGTTTTAACCATCCAGGTCCCCAGCCAATTCTTTTATGAATACCTTGAGGAGCATTATGTGGGATTGTTAGGAAAAACCATCAAAAGAGAATTAGGAAAAGAAGCCCGGTTGGAGTATCGCATTGTAGTCGAGAACGGTACACCACATCAGCATCCCAGAACTGTAAACATGCCCACGCAGTTTACCAAACCTCAGAAAGACAATGAAGTAGATTTCCCTTTAACGATTCACAACCCGGTGAAAAATCCGTTTGTTATCCCGGGCATTAAAAGGGTACAAATTGATTCACAGCTCAATCCAAATTATACGTTTGATGCGTATGTAGAGGGAGACAGTAATCGTGTAGCCAGGCGTGCAGGTAAAACCGTGGCAGAGAAGCCCGGTGGCACTTCTTTTAACCCGTTGGTGATATACGGAGGCGTAGGTCTCGGTAAAACGCACCTGGCACAGGCTGTAGGTAATGATGTAAAGCGCATTCACCCCAATAAGGCGGTGTTATATGTGAGCGCAGAAAAATTCATCAACCAGTTTATTGATCACTCCAAGAATAATATCATTAACGATTTTATTCACTTCTACCAGTTGATTGATGTATTGATTGTAGATGATATACAATTCTTTGCGCGGGCAGAGAAAACACAGGACGCTTTCTTTGCGATCTTCAATCACTTACACCAGTCAGGTAAGCAGCTGATCCTTACCTCTGATAAGGCGCCGAAAGACCTTGATGGCGTACAGGAGAGGCTGTTGAGCCGATTCCGCTGGGGATTAAGCGCAGATATCCAGATTCCCGATTTTGAAACCAGGATGGAAATCCTGGAAATGAAAATGCGGAACGACGGACTGGAAATGCCGAAGGAGGTAGTGAAGTATGTAGCATACAATATTCAGACAAACGTACGCGAACTTGAAGGTGCACTTATTTCATTGCTGGCACAGTCGTCGCTGAACCGTAAGGAAATAGACCTGGAGCTGGCCAAGCGGGTATTGAAGTCTTTTGTAAAAACATCTTCCAAAGAAATTACGATAGAAAGCATCCAGAAGATGGTATGTGAATACTTTGACGTACCATACGATAAGTTGCTGCAGAAAACGCGTAAACGTGAAATTGTGCAGGCCCGGCAGATTACCATGTACCTGGCGAAATCATTTACCAAAAACTCTTTGAAAACGATCGGTGAACATTTTGGCGGACGGGATCACACTACCGTGATACATAGTTGCCAAACCGTAAAAGACCTGATGGATACAGATAATAACTTCCGCGACAGCGTGATTGAATTACAACAGAAAGTACAGCTGGCCGCTATGTAAGGCCTCTCTCCCCCCAATAACCTATTTTAGTGATGCCATTCTATTTTAGAATGGCATCATTTTTTTATGGTATGGGAATGGCCGTGGTGGCGTATTTAGATAGGCTGGTAATAATATGTTTTTCAAAATTTTTATAAAAAAATGAAAATGCTTTTGGAGAATATAAAACTTTGTTTATTTTTGCAGCCCCTTCTGGGAAATACGGAGAGATGCCTGAGTGGCCGAAAGGAACGGTTTGCTAAACCGTCGTACGGGTTAAACTGTACCGAGGGTTCGAATCCCTCTCTCTCCGCAAGCTTTAAAAGCTCTGGTAAACGCAAGTAACCAGGGCTTTTTTTCTTTTAGTATATTGGAGGTGGTCCCAGACAGACCCGGTATCCGTCTAAAGAAATAGCATTAATATTATTGTTATCCTTATACCCAAAAATCCAATGAAACATTTTTGCCTATCTCTGTGCCTGACTGCTCTTAGCTTCACAACGCTAGCCCAAAAAACGGTGATTAAATGGGGTAATGAATTTAAACTCCGTAAAGGTAGCACCGACCTGAAAGTAATACATGCCGGCGATACCGGGGCCTTAATGAAAAAAAGTAAGACAATTGATGGACTACTTGTACAGAGAATCAACGTAACTAATGGGAAAGTAGTGTTGACCAGCGATAAGTCTATTAATAATTCGCTGCTGTCGGCCAACCCGGATAACGCTGATGATGACGAGGCAGACGATAAAGAGGAAACAAAAGAAGAGAAAAGCTAAGGGAAGAATTGAAAAAAGTGAAAGCGGAAGGAGAAGGATTTTCCAAATACATGCGATTCCAGAAGATCTTTTATACCGCTGACTCGCCTATTTCCTATGCTAAGGCACAAGGGGCCCGTAAAATGGATTATGGTTATCAAGGAATAAGAAGTGGTGATCTCGATCCTAAGAAATTTTATATTAGAAATGGAACTGCTTATAATGTAGGTGATATAGGGAACTATTTATGGGGACGTGGCATGGGATATTTGGGAATTCCTCTTGGAGTTTCACAAGCCGGTGCACATTATAATAATATATTTAACGGGAAAAATCAGATTACCCCTTTATACGATTTTGGTCCAGGGACTTATGGAGCTCCGGGTTTTTGGGATTCGCCTGGAGATCAAAGGGCTATTATCAATGGATATAATTCAAGCCCACCCATAATAGAAGCATATAAAAAGAGCTTGAACCAATTGATGAACGGAATGAAGGGTTGGAAACCACTCCAAAATTAGAATGATATGAAATATTTATTATTAACTATTGTAGTTTTTTTTTCTGCATGTGCCTCACCTAAAATGGATGCTATTCAAAGTGTCTATAACAGTAGAGATACTATAATAAGTCTATTCAGATCTAAAAGCATAATGCGAAGCCGAGGAGAGAACAACATCTTATTCTGCACTCATAAGGATGGCAAAACCAATAAATACTATTTCGAAGTTAACGAGAATCATTATGAGTTTATCAGTGATAGTATAACATATTCACCTGATATATTAGATTTGAAGGATGTTGATAGCATAAAGGATAGACAGCAATTGATATCTCATACTAAATGGCTTTTAGATATGATGGATAAACTAAGTATAAGGGATATTCAAGGAGATTTATCAGATGTGGGAATAGATCTGAAGATTTATATGAAGCAGGGAGCTGGTATAATTCTCTATGTACCTGACTCACAAAAGATCGGCCTGGAGTATTGGAAAAACTATATAGGATCTATGAAAAAGATTGATGCCCATTGGTATTACAGTACAACGATGAACTGATAATTGGAAGGAAATGTATCGTTGGTTGAAGATAGCTTGAAGAGAAGAATTACTTTATTAGGCTTGAATATGCTCATCAGGCGATGATGATTACCTCAGTTGAGCAAGTCAAACTTCTTGAAAAACAAAAGCCACAGCCCCCTCACAAAGGTGTAGAAATAGTAGGTGTATTCCCTGTTAAAAAGCAATAATAAATAAGGGCATAATGATAACACCTATCGTTATGCCCTTATTTTATAAGCAGAAATATTGGGTGGGTTATGGGAATATGGAAGCAGGAATTAGATTGCTTAAATTTTTTAACAGAATCCTATGATTCAATAACATTTTATCTCATTTATTTTTTATTGCTAACGATACAGGTAAACGGACAACATAAAATTGATTGTAAATGCAATAAATCCGAATATAGTATTTAAAGATACCTATTTGCTGCTGATAGCATTTATAAAGTATTGTATAGAAAAAATTATAAAGACCTAATATTCGTGGGAGCTAGAGGTATGTATGGTGCTATCTTTATGTTTAACTTTTTTTTAGTGGTAGCCACCTCTCTCTAAAAGAATAACATAGGAAAGGTGTCATGAGAATACATTTCTCATGACACTCCTTCTTCCATGAACCCACTCATATCCGTAATCGTTCCGCCATTATTCACCAATACCTTCCCTGATTTTGCACCTGCCGTTACGTTGGTGAGTGGCGTACTTCCGCCGGCACTCACTACAATGGCATGGGCATCCGGCCCCTGGGCGCTGATCAGTCCTGCTACCTGGATATGTTCCAGTTTACCGCCCTCGATCGTATAGGTATCTACGTTAGCGCCGTAGGTGGTGATATCTCCCTGTACAGCGAGACTTTCTACTGCACCGCCAGGCTTGATGCTGAAAGCTATGGCGGGAAGTGGCATGAGTACGCCTTTTACGAGGGTGTTGCCGATACTGCCATGGGTAGTAATATTTTCCGCGATGTGGATGTTGCCGATAGGTTTACTGATTTGTATGCCGATGGAGCCGTCACCGTGGGTGGTAATGGATTTGAGATAGATATTTTTAACGGTGCCGTCATACTGATTGAAGCCCCGTGCGCCTAGTCCGTGGGTGATGATTTCTTTTTTGGCGGTGAAGGTGTCTACGGTGCCGAAATTAACGAAGCCGATGCCACTGGGACCATGGGAGATTAGCTGTTCCTGGGCGGTCCAATTATCTACGGAGCCCCAGGTGTCCAGTACCATATCATTTACGCCATAGGTTACAATTTCGCCATGATGAACCACTGTTTTGGCTTTTACCCCAAATACAATAAACACGGCAGCGGTGATCATATCGGCAGTGCCGTAAGGGAGCATGCCGTTGGAATAGACTGCACCGGTAGTGAGTTTTTGAAGGGTTACCCATCCCCCGTTATCCCCAAATCCGCTGATGAAAATTCCGGAGCCAATGACCGGGGCATTTTTCCGGCCTATCGTGATGTCGGTCAACCGGGCCTCGATGTTGCTGTTGGTATCTCCATTAAAATTATACACGGTAAAAGCACCCTGGTAAACGTTTACGCCGTATTTCTGTGGTTGTTCGCTGTAGCGGCGGGCATCGCAGGACACAATGTCTATGTCGCCGGCGTGAAACGCCAGGCGATGGGTACCTTGTCGTATCATCACCGATACCTGCCCGGTAATACAAAGGTTATGCAATGTGATTGTACCCATATCCGGCAGACCGGTATGCGAAAAGATAGCCCTGCAGGAAGGGGTAGTCATAATGGTCAGGTCCTTGATGGTGTTATTGGCAGTGATGCCAATGCCATCACTGTTATTAAAGCTAAGCATGCATTTATCCTTATCGGTGCCGCAGAGCGTATAGCCCGGCGGTAGCGTAATAGCATATGGACAAAGAATAGACGTTTGCAGTTGCAGGGCTTGTGGCTGATGATGGGCCAGCGCGGTTAGCAGGTCGGTCAGCGAAGTTATTTTGGTGGTCATAATGGAGCATGTTGGTTCATTAATAACGCACGGCCCCGCAAATAGTTGCCGGATGGTTTACGGCAATAGGTGGTGCCGTAATCAGAATAAGACACTGAGTCTTAACAGGTAGAGGAAGGAAAAAACGCTTTTCGGGATAGGGAAACCTTACGACGTACAGTACATCTTTACTGTACGCCGTAATACAGGATATATTATACACCAAATTGTGTAAGATGATGGTCCAGGTGTTTGTAGAACATATTATTCCACTCCGTGATGGTCAATACACCGAAGGAGTGCGACTCTTTCTGGTCGAAATGGGCGGCACCCAGCTGTTGCGTTTTCCGTATATGCGCTACCAGTCTATTCTTTTCTGTTTCAAATTCTCTTTCATTGGTAATCAAAAAGGAAGATGCGGTAGGACTGTTATGTTTGAAAGGGGTTTCGCTGGTAACCGCTTTCTTTGCCAGGGTTTTCATAATAAACTTCATGAAGAAGCCGGGTTTGGGGTGCTTGTTATCGTACACCAGTTCGTACGTTACATTACAATGTGCCAGCATCTGCGACACATTCATTTTGCCCCATTGCGGCGTAGCGCCGGGTGTAAGTTGATTAATCCGCTGGATTACATTTTCAGCCACCGCGGTGGTAAAAATATCAGGTAGTGCCATGAAATTAGTTTTAGATACAGGACAGCCGGGGATGCCAGCTGCTTTGCGCTTTAAGTTACTGATTTAAATATTGAAAATATACCCCGCTACCCATAGAAAGCTATTTTTCTTTTTAAGCAAATTTTAAGCCCCGGTTTGCCAGGTTCTGATGCACTGGCAAGAAAATTGGATTACGGGCCATACAAAAACAAATTACACACATGAAAAAGTTAATTGCTGCAATCGCTATCATGCTGGCGGTGTCCCCGGTTTTCGCACAAACAGCTACACCTGCCCCTGCCGCCGCCAAACAGGCGCCTGCTAAAGCCCCTGCTGCCCCTAAAGCATTACCAGCTCCGGAAAAACGCGCTATCGCCTACACAGATGAATTAAAGACGAAATTAAATCTCACAGATGATCAATATAAAAAGGTACTGGATGTAAATACAGAATGCATCCGCCGTAAAGACGCGGCGAAGGCAAGCGGACAAAAGGGTGGTTTTAAAGAAATTTCCGCCTACCGTAAACAACAATTCCAGACCATTCTGACCCCTGATCAGCTGGCAAAGCTGAAGGATATGAATGCACAACATGCACAGAAAGGAGCAAAAGGAGATACAGAAAAATAGTCGGTTGTAAAACAGCTATAAAAAGGGAGCAGTACTACTGTTCCCTTTTTTTATTTGTATATAATACCGGACGGGACATGTACTACTTTCGAACAATTGTATAAATTATATATGTATAAATAATTTATTTAAAACTATTTTGATTACTGGCATCGTATTTTCGCCCCAAAAAATATCTCAATATATTACGGCATGTTCAAGAGTTATTTGAAAACCACTTTCAGGAGTTTTTTCAGGAATAAGCTTTTTTCGGGATTGAACATTTTGGGGCTGGCTGTTAGTATGGCCAGTAGTATCCTTATTTTTCTGTGGGTACAGGATGAAAGGAGCTATGATAAATTTAATGAGCATGCAAATGACATATATCGCCTTACCGCCCGGGTGTCGGATATAGACGCAGCGGTGGTGCCGGTGCCTATTGCCATGGCGGTGAGGGACGAGGTGCCGGCGGTAAAAAATGTGACCCGGCTGGCTTCCCTCCAGTGCATGGTAACAACCGGTATGCAAAAGTTTGAAGAAAAGCGTATTTACTATGCCGACAGTAATTTCCTGCACATATTCACTTATCCGTTGCTATTGGGAGATGCTGCTTCCCTGCTTACTCACCCGGAAGAGATCGTGCTGACGGAAGCCAGTGCCACTAAGTTTTTTGGTAGTCCTCAAAATGCGATGGGCAAAACCCTGCATATCGACAATAACTATAAAGGAAACGATTTGCTCGTAACAGGTGTACTAAAAGATATCCCACAGCATTCCCATCTGCAATTTGATATGTTAGTGCCTATTCAGCAATATGATAAGACCATAAATCAGCAGCAGGCCTGGGGTAATTTTGATGTGTATACTTACCTGCAGATGAATGAGCACTTTCATGCCACCGCCCCTGCGTTGGCCTCTCTGCAGCAACAAATCATGAACACTTACCGCAAGCATGATGATTCTAAAACCAATGGTACACTGTTTTTGCAGCCCCTGTCAGATGTCCATTTACGCTCCCATTATATGCTGGATGTACCCGGACAGGGGAATCACCAGCAAGTATTGATTTTTTCGCTGGTAGCAGTGTTTATATTGGCCGTTGCGGCCATCAATTTCATGAATCTGTCTACTGCCCTGTCGGGGCAACGTGCCCGGGAAGTGGGTATGCGTAAAACACTGGGCGCATTTCGTTTTCAGCTGATGCTACAATTTTTAAGTGAGGCGGTATTGTTATCTTTTATCTCGCTGGGGATTGGCATTATCATCGCCTGGGCGCTGATACCATTGTTTAATCAACTGTCAGGCAAGGCAATGATGCTGCACCTGCTGAATATAAAAATGATAGGCATGTTGTTAGCAATCGCCGTGGTAGTGGGATTGCTGGCGGGTAGTTACCCTGCGTTATTCCTGTCTTCGTTTAATCCCGTAAAAGTGTTAAAGGGTGTAAAAATGCTGCACGGGGGAAAAACGTATTTCAGGAATGGGTTAATTATCGTACAATTTGCCATTGCGGTAATCCTGATGATCAGCACCATTGTTGTATACAGCCAATTACAGTTTATCCGTAAGATGGATATAGGCTATAATAAGGAACATCTCCTGTACGTACCTATTCCTCGCCTGGGTGACCTGGTGCAACGTCAGCAGGCTTTCAAAACCGCTATGAGCCAGTACCCTGAAGTGGATAACTACAGCTTTGTGAGCCATTTGCCTACCGATATGCCTACCGGTACAAAGGCGGTACAGTGGGAAGGAAAAACACCTGACGACGATATTGTTTTCCCGCAGATGTGGACCGACGATCATTTTGTTGGCACGTTCGGTATGCGGATGAAGCTGGGGCGCTTTTTTTCAGAAAATTTTAAGGGAGATAATAATAACTATGTAGTCAATGAAACTGCGTTGAAAGCCATGCGGATAGCCCCTGAAACGGCGGTAGGGAAAAAGTTAACACTCGACAGCAGAGCGGGGCAGATTATAGGTGTAGTCAAAGATTTCAATTTTAAGCCGATACAACAGCCGATACAACCGCTGATTATCAGGAATGGCAGCGATGGTAATTTTAATGGTAATACGGGTTATGTGGTTTTGAGAACGACACCCGCCAATATGAGTCAGCGTTTGGTGGTAATGAAAAAGGTTTTCCAACAGATCTATACAGATTTCCCTTTTTCATTTGGATTTGTAAACCAGGATCTGGCTAACTTATACCTGGCCGAACAGCGGATGGGAAAATTATTCAATGTTTTTTCTGCGCTCTCCATTTTTATCTCCTGCCTGGGCTTATTTGGGCTTACCACATTTGCCACGCAGCAACGTATCAAAGAAATAGGTGTGCGGAAGGTGCTGGGCGCCAGCGTATCTGGCATTGTAGGCATGCTGTCAAAGGATTTCATTAAACTGGTATTGTGGGCGCTGGTCATTGCTTTCCCTGTGTCTGCCTGGATGATGCACAAATGGTTGCAGGATTTTGCCTACCATATCCGGTTACATTGGTCGTTTTTTGCGGCTGCCGGCGTTGCTGCCCTGGTGATTTCATTTCTAACTGTGAGCTATCAGTCGGTGAAGGCAGCCATGACCAATCCCGTTAAAAGTTTAAGATCTGAGTAAAAAGATGGCTCGTTAAAGTAGCTGTGGGGGCCGGTTTTTCTGTATTTTTAAAATTTATGGAGAAAAATTTGTTTTTATGTTAAACAATTTCCTACATTTGCACTCCGCAATTGAAGCAAGGATATCGCCACAAGGGCTGCCTATATTGCCAGAATGCGGACTAAGAAGGGATTTCGGGGCGTAGCGTAGCCCGGTATCGCGCCTGCTTTGGGAGCAGGAGGTCGCAGGTTCGAATCCTGCCGCCCCGACTTAGAAAAGAAGCCTACTCAGAAAAGAGTAGGCTTTTTTGTTTTAGGGAAAGATTGTTTGTAATTCGGGGATGCCATTTGGTGGAAGATTAAAGAATTAATGCGTAGTGTGTATTCCTCCCTCCTCCCCGGTTTAACAGAGTGGGCGTATCCTGTTTCTTCAGCAAATCTGTATAACTTATCCGCTATCGCCACCAGATCGAAGCTGAAATTTGGCCAATCGGGATGCTGTCATGTATACCATGAGCCGATTCGAGGGATTATTCGGCTCAATTTACGGGAGAAATATGAGCCGAATAATCCCTCGAATCGGCTCATTCCAGAAAAAAGAAACCTAATTACAGGAGCTACTTTTCTGGCATTGCTATATTTTTTTGGGAAATTTGTTACTAGCTGTTAAAAGCCTGCCTGAACTCAACTGGTGAAAGATTTGTTTTGGTTTTGAACAACTTGCTGAACGACTGCGGATGCTCAAACCCCAGCTCATAAGCGATCTCGCTTACTGACAACGCGGTGGTGGACAGCTTTTCTTTCGCCCTTTTAATTAGTTCTTCGTGAATATGCTGTTGGGTACTTTGCCCCGTAAGCACTTTTAGCAAGCCGCTCAGGTAATTGGGCGAAATATTTATTTTTTCGGCAATATAGGTTACGGTAGGTAAGCCATATTGGGCGATGTCTTCACTGTTGAAATAGTCAGAGAGTACCTGTTCCAACCGGTCAAGTACTTTATGATTATTGATCTTCCGCGTAATAAACTGGCGATGATAAAAACGTTCCGTATAAGCAAGCAGCAGTTCTATCTGTGCGATGATGATATCCTGGCTGAATTTATCCACGTTGGATTGGCATTCCTGGTCTATATGCTGCATGATGCCAATAAGTGTATCTTCTTCTTTGGGAGAAAGAAACAAGGCCTCATTCACCGAGTAATCGAAAAATTCATATTTTTTGATGTTTTTGGCCAGCGGGGTACTCCAGAGAAAATCGGGATGGATAAGTAAATTCCATCCCCTATGTTCCGGTTGCTGCGTCTTATCAATTTCAACCCTCAGCAGTTGACCTGGTGACATGCAGAACATGATTCCTTCATTAAAATCGTATTCCTGCTGGCCGTACTTCATTTTTACGTTGGCCTTTCGTTTAATGGCGATGGAATAAAAATCCATTATCCTGCTTACCGGCTCATTGTACACAAGTTTTACATCTTCAAACCTCGCTACGCTCACCAGCGGATGGGCGGGCTTAGGCAATTGCATAAACTCGTGGTATTCGCTAATGGTTTTAATGCGTATGGGTTGCTGATTTGCCATAATGTAATGTACTTAATTGTGGTTATAAGCTGCGGCAAATTCTTCGATAAACTCCTGCAATTTTACCTTGCCAGGCGTAGGTTTGTGCTTGTCGTAGTCGCTGCTTAACAAACCGGTGTGAATACCAGCGCCCAGTTCAACCAGCAGATCGGCAATTGCTGCCGGCATGCCGCGCTCCAGCATGTTGTTTTTTACCTGCTCATCAGTAAATGTTAGCCATTGAAGGCCGGGCTTGCCAATAGCTTCGCCAATTAGCCTGGCCACCTCGTTGCAGGTACGTTCATCACTGGCTATATAACGTACGTTGCTTCGGTCGTTAGCGGCTGTTAGCTCCTCTGCAGCAGCAGTGGCAATATCCAGTGGAGAGACCATTACCAGTTTGTCATCGCCGCCGAAGTTGGAGCCGATAATCCCCTGCGCCTTTATCATCCCCAAAAAGCTGTATAAGTTATAATAGAAATAACCCGGACGCAGACAGATAACGGCAATATCTTTCAGTTCATTCAAAATTTCTTCAGCATAGTAGGATCCCCTGATAATGCCGTTGCCTTTTTCGAGGTGTGCACCGTAACTGCTGAGGTAAACAATGCGGTGGAGGCCTGCACTCTTTGCGGCCTCTGCATAGGCGTTGGCTATATTGCGGTAATAACCGATCATATCCGTAGCGCCAAAGTTAGGGGGTGTCATGCCATAAAGGGCGTCTGCGCCAGCGAAGATGGTTTTTAAAAACGCTACGTCTTCTACTGATCCAATGGCCGCCTTTGCACCTAAAGTTTCTATGGCCTGTTGTTTGTCTGCTTTACTGCTGATAATGGTCACATCATGACCTTTCGCTATCAGTTCCTGCGCCAGGGGCTTGCTGATGTTGCCCAGTGAACCTGTTACTATAATTTTCATAATCTTAATTTAGTAACACAAATATCCAGCGGCAAATTCAGGCATGTTTAACCAAATCTATGATTGTTGTAGCCAAAAATAAGGGGAAGACGGGATATGTATTATGACCTGATTATTGTAGCTTTACTCAGCAGTAGTGCAGTGAATCACCTCCCCTCTGTCCTTATTTTTAAAAGACCAACATGGCATAATCAACCATCTAAAATGAAGCATGAACAATTAATCAGGTTTGTTGAAAGAAACGTTCCTGTCGATAGATTCGATATTGATCTTATTGAAAATTATTTTGAGCCAGTTGCGGTTAATAAAAATGTAGTGTTAGAAAGAGAGGATAAAATTGCTAATCATCTATATTTTGTCAATTCAGGTTTTGTAAGAGTATATCATCTGGAGAATGGGGAAGAAATAACAACGCATATTAATTGTCAACTTAATTTCATTACTTCTTTTAATAGCTTTATTACAGCTACCCCCGCACAGGATAATGTGGAAAGCATTACTCCATGCGAACTTTTAAGAATATCGAAAAAGCATCTTGATGCACTTTATCAGCAAAGTGAAAAGTGGACAAAGTTTTGTAAAAAAATTTATGAACAATCTCTGACGTTTAATGAACAGCGAATGAAGGATATACTCACGCTGCCGGCGGAAAAGCGTTATTTAAAACTGATTGCCACGCAGCCGGAAGTTATCCGGAACGTTCCACTTCAATATATTGCTTCCTACATCGGAATAAAGCCAGCATCTTTAAGTCGCATTCGCAGGCAAGTGATTTCTTAACATTTGGCAAGTGGATTTTGATGGTTGCCCCAGACCTTTGCATCGTTTGACTATAAAAATGAAAATGATGAAAAGCGTAATACAATTATCCATTTTCCCATTGGGAATGATAAATTCTTTTGTAATAATGGGAACAAAAAAACATATTCTTGTAGATTCGGGTGTTCCGGGAAGCGAAGAAAAGATTCTATCACAGCTTAAATCTTATGGAATTGATAAGAAAGATATTGGTTTAATTATTATTACCCATGGGCATATTGATCATTTTGGCAGCGCTGCAGAACTTAAACAGCAATTAGGCGTCCCGGTGTTAATGCATGATTTGGATGCGGTTGCGCTGAGAACAGGTAAAAGTATGGCAGAAACGCTAAAGCCGAATAAACGATATTGGAACATACTAAAATGGAAACTCATCAGGGATAAAGCCACATCATGTGAGCCAGATATCATTCTGGAAGGTGATTGTAGTTATGACCTTCATGAATGGGGCGTAAACGGAAAAGTTATTCATACCCCCGGACATACACCGGGTTCCCTTTCCATTATGCTTGCTGATGGCAATGCCATTATAACGGACCTGGCTTCTTCTGGTATTCTGTTAGGAGGCACGATGCTTTACTCAAGAATGAAACACCCGCCTTTTCATGACGACGTCTTAACTTTAAAAAAAAGCATTGAAAAAGTGCTTGTGGAAAAAGCAGATAAATTTTATTTGGGACACGGAGGCCCCGTATCAAGGGACAATCTGATGTACTATTCAGCCCGGTTTTTATAATTGTGCAAAGAGGTATCTAATGTGGTTCTTGCTATAACTAAGCCTCGACCTTGTCTTTTTTAACTTTTCCTGAAATCCGTTGGCCGGGCATCAGTAAATTCCTGGAAGGCATCGCTGAAAGAACTGATGGCCATATACCCTACCGTCGCTGCAATATCGCCAATGGGCTTCTTCGTTTTCAGGATCATCTCAATTGCTTTGATCATACGGATCGTTTTCAGGAACTGGAGGAACGACATATGTAAGCTGGACTGAAATAAACGCGACATGGAGCGTTCGCTCATATTAAAGCGATGACTGACGCTTTTCAGTGTCAGCTTTTCACCCATATTTTTTTCCAGGTACCGGGTGATCCGCTGTACATTTTCATCGTCGGTGATGGGAATCACAATGGGCAGGGCCCTGTTGTTTTCTTTGGGAAGGAGATTCTTCAGGGCTACCAGGAACTCGAAATTCTCGTCCTTTTCAGT
The DNA here is from genome assembly GCF_012641265.1 of Chitinophaga eiseniae. GTDB lineage: Bacteria > Bacteroidota > Bacteroidia > Chitinophagales > Chitinophagaceae > Chitinophaga > Chitinophaga eiseniae_A. The sequence continues at coordinate 1,276,649 of NZ_JABAHZ010000002.1, forward strand.
TACATGCCGGCCATCCCATCTTTCGGTATAGTTGATCATCTGGATCAGTAGCTCACTGGCGGGATAAATTCCCAGCTTACTGTAAAAGGGGCTGGCGGTATCATCATGAGCGTAAAAATAGAGAGACCGGAATACTGTAGCGGAATGTCCTATCCTGATAATATGGGTCATCCCCTGGGGAATCCAGAAGTAATGGCGGGCCGGTACCACGTAGGTATGCGCATCTACAGTAATGTAGGCGATACCACCCTCAACATAACTCAGTTGTCCTTTGGTATGCTTGTGCAGTGGGATGAGCTTTTCTGATTTTTCATGCATGACAAAAACCGAATATCGCTTTTTGTCTATCTCCGGTAATGCTGCTATTAACCCCATAATGCAGTTTTAAAGCCACAAAATAAGGTATTTGATGAGGGGAAATTAATCCGGTTGGCCGAAATGATGAAAATATTGTCTATTTCAGGGAAAATTGGCATCCCCCCATTTGATAATTTTGCGGCCTAGATTATGGAACCAGGAAAAAAAAGATTTTTATTCGGTTTATTGTTGGTGGTGGGCGCCCTCTCGTCATACGGACAAGCACCTGCCGCTAGTAATGATACACTGAAGATTTCCCTGCCAGAAGCCTGGAGGAAAGCCGAAGACTACAGCCGCCTTATTGTGATCAAAAAGAAGGCCACCGGCATATCGGACGAAGAGATAAAGGATGCCAAAATGGAACGCTTCCCTGAAGTGGGCGTTAAAGGAAGTGTGGAGAAGGCCAGCAATATCCCGATATATGAAAATGGCCTGTTTTCCAGGCCAACACAGCATGAAGTGATCCACACACTGTACAGAGCCGGCGCAGACTTTTACCTGAACCTTTACAATGGGAATAAACTCAACCTGAAAATTGAGGAAGATAAAACACTGCACCAGATCAGCCTTATACAACAAGACCAGGCTATTTCCGATATCCGTTATAAGACAGCCGCGCTATACCTGGACCTCCAGAAATCACTTATCTTCAGAAAGCTCATCACAGAAGATATTACCGACCAGGAAAAACAGCTCAAAGAAATTAAGGCATTTTATAGCCATGGTACGGTGCTGAAGAGCGACGTACTCCGGGCAGAACTGGACTTGTCTAAAAGAAAAATGGCACTGGTCACCATTGAAAATGATATCCTGATTGCCACACAGAAACTGAATATCATCATCGGCGAGCCGGATGAAAGAATGGTATTACCGGCCGATATCAGCTCCCAATGGGATGAGCATACCGGCTATGCGCAATACCTGGCAGAAGCATTTCAACACTCTTTTCCCTATCATATCTCCGAACAAGAGACTGAACGAAGCAAGATACGCTTAATGCAGGTAAAGGCGAATATCCGCCCCAAGCTAGGCATGTACGGGGAATTCTATTACGCCAATCCACAAATATTCCTTTATCCCTATAACCCTTACTGGTATTCGCTGGGCGTTGCCGGTTTAAAAGGTTCTTTTCCCATTTCAGCACTTTACCACAATGTTCATAAGGTAAGGGCTGCAAAGCTGGAATTGGAAAAAGAAGAAGAGCTGCACAAGGATACAGAAGATAAGCTGCGGCAACAGGTAAAAGAAGCGTTCCTGCGCTACAAAGAAGCCCTGGTACAAATACAGGTAGCGGAAACAAACGTTGCACAGGCAGAAGAGAATGCCCGTATTATTAAGAACACCTATTTCAGGGGAACCTCTCTGATCACCGACCTGCTCGATGCCAATGTACAGGTGATACAAACCCGCTTTGAACTGGCAGCAGCCCGTATCATGGCGCAAAACAAGTACTATTTACTTCAAAATATTACAGGCATTCTTTAATACCATGAAAAAGAAATATACCGTTACCGACAGGTTGATAACAATGATTACCGGATGGCTGGCAGGCCTTGTTGTTATTGCATTGGCTGCCTGGGGCATTAATACGCTCTGGGGCTATTATACCTATGAGCAAACCAATGATGCACAGGTGGAAGAATATGTGAACCCTGTTATTTCAAGGGCAGGCGGCTTTATTGTAGCGGTGAAATTTGAGGAAAACCAGCCGGTAAAAAAAGGTGATACACTGCTGGTTATCGACAACCGGGAGTATATCCTGCAACAGGAACAAACAGAAGCTGCTATCCAAAAAGGGGCAGCGCAGCTAAAAGTGCTGGAAAGCAATATCCATACACTGGAAAGAACAGCTGCCGCGTCACAGTCGCAGATTACAGCTACTGGCGCTAAAGTTTGGAAACAGCAATTGGATTACGACCGGTATAAACAACTATACAACGAAGAATCGGCCACGCAGCAACAAATAGAAGCCATGCAGGCCTCCCTGGATGTTAATAAAAGTGATCACAAATCGGCCGAGGATAACTATGAGGCTGCTACCTCGCGCATTGCGGATATCCGCGCAGAAAAAGCGGTGGTACAGGCAGAAATTGCCCGTTTAAAGGCGCTGTTGGACAGGCATAAACTGGATGTAAGTTATACGACCATCACTGCCTCTTATGATGGCCGGATGGGCCGCCGTACAGTGGAAGTAGGACAAATGATCGATGCCGGTGAAACACTGGCGTATATCGTCAATAATGAAACTGATAAATGGGTGGTAGCCAACTATAAAGAAACCCAGGTAGCGCACATGCATATCGGAGACTCCGTGAAAGTGGTAGCAGATGCTTATCCCGGGCGCACATTCAAGGGCACAGTTATCTCCCTATCCCCCGCCACAGGTTCCAGTTTCTCGCTGTTGCCACCGGATAACTCCACCGGTAACTACGTTAAGATCGTACAGCGTGTACCGGTACGTATCCGTATCGACGGAGCAAAAAAAGACATTGATGTATTGAAAGTAGGTATGAATGTGAATGTTTATATCCCTAAAAAACAGCATCATGGCTAAGCCTATTCCCATTTTCAGAGATTGGGCGCCGGAATGGCTGATAAAGGTGATTCTATTCTCACTGTTGCTGCCGAGCATCGTGCTGTTTTTCCTACCGCTGGCGAATATTAATGCCGCCGCGGGCTATTACGGCAGCGAACCGGCGGATATACAATTTGCCGTAGCCCTTTTCTACGCAGGCTACGTCGGGTTTTATATCCTCGAACGCCGTTTCTTTGCCTACCTGGCTACCAGGGAATACTTTATCCTGTTTACTTTTTTGCAGATGCTGACCAGCCTTATCTGCTATTATACCCACGAAGTATATATCCTGCTCCCCATAAGGTTTATACAGGGGATGTTATTCTCCAGCACGGTCAACCTCTCGCTGGCGTTGATGTTTACCCGGCTTCGTACCGAGCGCGCCAGGGAAGTAAGCTTCTCTGTTTTCTTTGGCTTACTCCTTTGCGCGATGCCGTTCAATAACTTCGTTACTGCCGACCTGATCGATTCGTATAATTTCAATATCGTTTATAAGGGAGCATTGTTTTCTTACCTGCCTTGCCTGGTGTCGTTACTGCTGGTCATGAATAACGTGCGTCTCAATGTCCGTTTCCCATTATATAAGCTCGACTGGCAAAGCTTTGCCATGTACAGCACTGTACTTTGCCTGATTGGTTATATCCTGATTTATGGCCAGGAATATTACTGGCTGGAAGATCCCCGTATACGATACAGTGTATTGGCGATCGTAGGCCTTACCGCCGTGTACCTGTTGCGACAAAATGTCATGAAACGACCTTATACCGATCTCAGGATATTCAGGTTCCGTAATTTTAAGATTGGGTTGTTGGTATTGTTTGTCATGTATATCTGCCGTTTTGCGTCAGGGATTACCAATAGCTTTTTTGCAACGGTATTGGGTTTCGATCCTATGCACGTTTCTTATATCAACCTGCTCAATCTCTCCGGGTTGGTAGTGGGCGTAATTATCGCCTGTGCCATGATCCTGCAAAAAAAGCGGATACGTTATATCTGGCTGCCAGGATTCTTGCTGCTGCTCATCTTTCACGTCAGCATGTTTTTCCTGTTTGATGTGCAGGCGAACGAATATAATTACTTCATTCCCCTTTTTATCCAGGGACTTGGAGTAGGATTGGTCATGGTACCTACGATTGTATATGCTATTTCCGCGGTGCCGGTTTCCCTGGGAGCATCGGCAGCGGCCATTTGCCTGGCTATCCGGTACCTGGGATTTTGTGTAAGTATTGGTATCATCAATTACTTTGAACTGTTTGAAAGGAGCCGGCATTACAATGCTTTCCAGGATCACCTCACCCGGATTGATCCCACAGTAAGATTATTTCTAAAGAAACAAACCACCCGGCTAATGGCCAAAGGGATGTCGCATGGCCAGGCCGCCAGGGCCTCTCATAAGTTGTTGGTCCGCGGTATAAACGGACAAGGCCAGCTTCGCTTTGCCATGGATTATTATGAAATGATGTCCTGGCTGATTGTTGGAACGTTGCTGTTGATAGCGATTTTTCCCTATCTCAACCGGACTACCGCCTATTTAAGATCGCGGAAACTTACACCAGCATAGGGTGATAACGATTTGTCGTACGGAAATTATGAATGAAATGGCAATAGCTGCTGCCCGGCGCTTTTTGAAATTAAAGTGTTAAATTGACAATTATTAATTTGAATTTATTATTTTCGACCCGCAGGAGTCTCCCGGTTCCCGCATAAATTCCATGTCAATCATCACAACATTAATATCATGAGGCGATTAGCAGCATTTTTGATCATTATCACCTTATTTACACAGCAGGTACAAAGCCAGGATTTTCATCAATGGGCGGCAGGTCCTCCTATGGGCTGGAATAGCTGGGATTGCTATGGCCCCACGGTAACAGAAGCAGAAGTAAAGGCCAATACCGATTATATGGCCAAATATTTAAAACCATTTGGCTGGCAATATGTGGTGGTGGATATCAGGTGGTATGTTGGCAATGATAAGGCGCATGGTTATAACGAAACAGATCCCGCCTATAATATAGATCAGTATGGGAGATTTGTACCGGCAGTAAACCGTTTCCCGTCTGCAAAAAATGGCCAGGGATTTAAGCCTTTGGCTGATTACATCCATAGTAAAGGATTGAAATTCGGTATTCATATTATGAGAGGAATACCGGTGAAAGCGGTGAATGAAAACCTTCCCATCAAAGGTAGCACCGCCCGCGCGGCCGATATCTATTCCAAAGAAGGACAATGCCTCTGGCTGCATGATATGTATACCATATTACCGGAGAAGGAAGGCGCCCAGGCTTACTATAACTCACTCTTTGACATGTATGCGGAATGGGGACTGGACTTTGTAAAAGTAGATGATCTTTCCTCGCCTATTTACTTTGCCGGCGAAATAGAAATGATCCGGAAAGCCATCGACCGCACTGGCCGGAAGATCGTGTTTAGTACTTCTCCGGGAGAAACACCGGTAGATCATGCCGCCCATGTACAACAGTATGCCAATATGTGGAGAACTGTAGGCGACTTTTGGGATAGCTGGAAACAATTGAAAGAACACTTCCAGGTGTTTGAACGCTGGAATAAATGGAGAGCTCCCGGCGCTTATCCCGACGGCGATATGCTTCCCCTGGGCCGTATTGGTATCCGCGCGGAGCGCGGACATCCACGCATGAGCGCATTTACAAAAGACGAGCAATATACCCTCATGACATTATGGACTATCTTCAAATCGCCCCTAATGTTTGGAGGTAACCTTCCTGATAATGATCCTTTTACCTTATCCCTGCTCACCAATAAAAACGTCTTGAAAGTGTTAAATACCAGCACCAACAATCGCCCGCTTTTCACGGAAGACGATAAAGCTGCCTGGGCGGCAGAAGATCCGGCTACGGGCAGGAAATACCTCGCCGTATTTAATACAGCCGATCATCCGGCTACCCCAGCTTCGGCGGTGGCGGTAAACCTGGCAGCATTGGGGATTAAGGGGAACTGTGTCATCACCGATCTATGGTCAGGTAAGAAGGTAGGTAGCTTTTCCGACACTTTTTCACCGATAATTGCCAGCCATGGCGCCGGCTTATACGGCATTGAAGAAAAACATAAATAATACCATCGCCGCCCTGCCCGTTGAACCCGCGGGTAAGGCGGCTTTCCCCATTTACTTATCCAGCCACTGTTTAAACAGCGGCACTTTTTCTTTGCTCACCAGCACTTCCCTTTCCGCGTCGCGCTTTAATTTGATACGGAGCTTTCCGTTGAGGGAGTTTTGAATACTGTCGATACTGCTCACATTGATGATATGTTGTCGGTTGGCACGAAAAAACTGGTTAGGGTCTAACTGTTCTTCCAGTTCATCCATGGTTTGGGTAACAGCCAGCTGTGTTTTGTCCTTTAACACCAGGTGCGTTACATTATAGGCATAAAATATAAAGTCTACATCGGCTACCAGTACGGTTTTATATCCATCGCGGAAGGGCAGCATAAACCGGGAGCGATAGGTCACTTCTTTTTGCCGGAAGAATTCAAGTAATTGCTGCACCATTTCTGCCGAACCGGCCGGTTGCCGGATCTTTTCGATTTTTTCCAGCGCCAACTGCAGGTCTTCTTTCTCAATTGGCTTCAGCAGATAATCTACACTATTTACTTTGAACGCCCGGATGGCATATTCGTCGTAGGCCGTAGTGAAGATAACAGGGCAGGAAAGGGATACCTGCGGGAAAATATCAAAAGACAATCCATCTGCGAGGCGGATATCCATTAAGGCTACGTCGGGAGGTGGGTTTTGCCGGAACCAGGCTACGCTGGCCGTCACCGTATCGAGGGTGGCCATTACTTCCATTTCCGGAGATATGTCCAGCAGCATATTTTTCAGGCGCGTAGCATTAGGCTTTTCATCTTCAATAATCACAATACGCATGACAGTAGTTTTTTAAAAATTAAGTAATGGCAGCGTCACCATAAACATCCCGTTTTCTTTCCGGATGGTAGTTTCCTGGTCGGAGAGCAGCCGGTAACGGTTCCGGATATTTTCCAGTCCGAGCTTGGTCGAAGGGATATTAGTAGGAATGAGTTGTATATTATTGCTCACGGTTAGTGTCCCATCGGTTTCTTCATAAATGGAAATATGCAGTGGTTGCGCTGCGGACGCCACATTGTGTTTGATAGCGTTTTCTATTAACAATTGCAGGGTAATAGGCGGAATACCCCTGTTGGTAATATTTTCCGGTACTTCTATCCGGATATCCACATTGTTGCCATGCCGGATTTTTATCAGGTAGATATAAGCCTGTATAAATCTCAATTCTTCCCGGAGTGTAATAATATCGTTATTGAGATTAATGATCATATACCGGTATACCCGGGACAAATTTTCGAGAAATGATAGCGCTGTACCTTTATCTTCTTCAATCAACGCGGAAAGCGTGCTGAAGTTGTTGAACATAAAATGGGGGTCCAGCTGTAGTTTGAGCGATTGCAGCTGTGCCTGCATGGCTATCTGTTTCAATTCGGCGGTATTTAATTTTAATTCGGCAGCTTCCAGCATGGAAGTTTTCCAGCGTTGCAGGAAGAAGTTCCCGGTGTGTACGGCACTGATTAAAATAGATAGCATCACGCACACGAATACAAACTGCCATTCATCTATTTTTTCCAGTAGTGTGGCCGGTTTGTCAGGAGGAGGACCGAAGATGAGCCATAATATTCCATAGAGCACACTCAGGAGAATAGATACGGTAATGATCTGTCCGCATAGTTGTGCAATAAATCTCCGGATCGGCCATTTCTCCCAGGGAATACGGGTATCCAGCCACCGGGCGCTTACCAGGCTTAGTTCGGTGATGCCCCAGCAGGTAGTCATCATGATGATACCTTCTGTAAACAGTTCTTTCCAGCCTTTGGCTGCCAAAGATTCCCAATAATAGCTGTATGGATTTACCAGGTAAGACAGCAGGTAATACAGGAGAAAAATCATAGGAATGATGAATATCCTGTAATACCTGTTGAATAAATCCTGTTGTGGTATGTTGTTTTTACTCATTGCAGATACTTAACCATGGGTGCTACCATTATTAAATATAAATAATTCGGTGGTACTTCCTAGTGCCAGCCGCCCCCGAGCGAGCGGTAGAGGGCAATAACAGCACTCAGCTGATCGCGTTGCAGGGTAGCGAGATCGAGTTCACTTTGTAATACATTGCTTTGTGCGGTGATCACTTCCAGGTAGTTGGCCATGCCGCTTTGAAACAGCAGGCTGGCGTTCCTGGTGGCGCTTTGCAGCTTCTCCACCCGCACTTGTGTCATAGCTTGCTGGGCTTGCAGCTTATCTATTTTCACCAGTGCGTCAGACACTTCTCCCACGGCGGTGAGTACTGATTTTTTAAACTCCAGTACTGATTTTTCCCATTCTATTTTAGCCGTTTCCCAGTCTGTTTTTAATTTCCTCCGTTGGAAGATGGGCTGTGTGATACTGCCGCCTACTGTTTCAAAAAGGCTACCTGGTATATTGAACCAGTTACTGGCTTTGAAAGCATTCAAACCAGCACTGGCAGTGATGTTGAGGGCAGGATACATATTGGCTTCTGCAATACCGGCCCGGGCATTGGCTGCTTTTACGGCCATTTCAGCAGCATTTACATCGGGGCGCTGTGTGAGCAGCGAAGCAGGAACACCGGCAGCCAGCGGCATATCGAAATGTACCTGTTGCAGTCGCTCATGGCGGACAATCGTACCCGGCAATGCGCCGGCCAATATCTGCAGGGCGTTTTCCTGGATAGCTATTTCCTGTTCTATCTTAGGCAATAATGCCGCCGCCACCTGGCGCTGGGCCTGGGTTTGTTCTATCGCCAGGTTGTTGATTTGCCCGGATGCAAACTGAAACTGCATGATCGTCAGCGTGCTGTCATTCAGTACCAGGTTACGGGTGGCAATATCATGCTGGGTATCCAGCATGAGCAGGTTGTAGTAAGCATTGGCTACATCGCTTACCAGCGCAGTACATACCGCTTTGGTGGCTTCGGCTGTTTGCAGGTAGCTGGCCAGGGAAGCTTCTTTCATCCGGCTTATTTTTCCCCAGGCAATTACTTCCCAGGAAAGACCCAGGTTAGCGTTGTAATCGTCCATGTATCTGGTGCCCATAAACTGCTCTGATAAAGAGCCATTGAGGCTGTTTTTAGATGGCCAGTTACGGTTGGCCTGTACCTGCAGGTTCAGTTCCGGCAAGGCTCCCAGGCGGGCTGCTTTAAGCGTTTGCCCTGCCGCCGTTACATTTTTCAATGCTACCTGCAAGTCAAAATTTTTGGTCACAGCACTATCGATCAGAGCTTGCAGTACCGGGTCCCGGAAGAATGACTTCACCGGTAAGAGCCCAATGTTATTGCTATCTCCCGGTAAAGTAGCACTCCGGTATTGTTCCGGCAAAGCTACAGGCGGCCGGCTGAAATTTTTGCCTACCCGGCAGCCGGTAGCAGTGGCCGAAACAACTGCTACCCACACCAGGAAGGAGATATATTTGTTCATGTGTTGCTGATTTAGAAAAAATGATGATTATACAGTGGCGACAGGCATTTCCTTTTCCAGTACGGGTAATGCAGGCCGTTTACCGGATACTTTCTCCTGTAAAAACTGGAATACGATAAACAATACCGGGATAATAAATACACCCAGTATTACCCCCAACAACATCCCGCCGGCAGTGCCTATACTGATGGAATGGTTACCCAGCGCCGACGGCCCCTTCACGGTCATCAACGGAATCAATCCCGCTACAAAGGCCAGTGAAGTCATAATGATAGGACGTAACCTGAGCTTGGCGGCCTCCAGTGCGGCAGATAGCAGTGTTTTACCTGCCCGGCGCCGTTGTACGGCAAACTCAATAATAAGGATGGCATTCTTGGCCAGCAGTCCTATCAACATCACCAGTCCTACCTGTACGTATATATTGTTATCTATACCTGCCATGCGAATAGCGAGAAATACGCCCAGGATACCGGTGGGTATCGACAGCAATACCGCCAGTGGCAGCAGGTAGCTTTCGTATTGTGCGGCCAGCAGGAAATACACAAATACAATGGCTAAGGCAAAAATCAATACCATCTGGTTACCCGAAGTTTTTTCTTCCTTGCTGAGGCCCGTCCACTCGTAGCTGAAGCCTGCTGGTAATTTTTCTGCGGCCAGTTTTTCTATCGCTTTAATCGCGTCGCCGGTGCTGTAGCCCGGTTTAGGCGTGGCATTGACAGCAATCGAATTAAACAGGTTGTAGCGGGTCATCATTTCCGGGCCATATATTTTTTTCAGTGTAATCACACTGTTTACCGGCACCATTTGTCCCTGGTCATTTTTTACAAAGATGCCTTCCAGGCTGGAAGCGTTACTCCTGGCCTCCGGCGCTGCCTGCACCATTACGCGGTAGTATTTACCAAAACGGTTAAAGTCAGACGCCTGGTTGCTGCCATAATAAGTTTGCATGGTCATCATCAGGTCGCTCACGCTCACACCCAGCTGTTTCGCTTTTACCGGGTCTACCACGATTTCATATTGCGGGAAATCTGCTTTAAACATGGTAAAGGCCACCGCTATTTGTGGTAACTGCATCATTTCCCCGATGAAGCGGTTGGTAGTTTCGCTGAAACGCTCAATGGAGCCACCGGTACGGTCCTGTAATACCAGCTCCAATCCATTGAAAGTGCCGAAGCCTGGCACGGTAGGGAAGGTGAATACGGCAAACGTGCCTTCTTTGATGCTGCTCAATTGCATATTCAGCAACCCTACGATATCATCTATTTGTTGCACCTCTCCTCTTTCCTTAATGGGCTTCAATTTCACAAAGCCCATTGCATAAGCTGGGCTGGCGCCATTGCTGAGAATATTATACCCGGAAATGCTGGTGGCAGATTCAATCATCGGCATTTGCTTCAGGATACTGTCGGCCCGCTGCAATACGCGGGTAGTACGGTCTAAACCGGCGCCAGGAGGGAGCGATAAAGAATACGCCACGAAGCTGCCATCTTCATTGGGGATAAAGCCTTTGGGCGCGGTAAACATCAGCCAGCCGGCTAATCCTATTATTGCGGCTAATCCGCTTAAACTCACCCATTTATGCGCAATCAGCCACTTTACACCAACGGTATATTTGTTGGTCATTGCCTGGAAGCTGGTATTGAATGCGGTGAAGAACCGTTGTGAAAATCCTTGTTTGGTAGGATGGGCGCCACCTTCGCCGCCATGGTTATTTTTCAGGAAGAGGGCACATAATGCCGGGCTTAAAGTTAACGCATTCAACGCTGAAATGAGAATAGCGATGGCAAGTGTAAAGGCAAACTGCCTGTAAAACACGCCTGTAGGCCCTTCCATGAAGCCTACCGGCAGGAATACAGCTGCCATCACCAGTGTAATGGATACAATGGCGCCGGTGATTTCACTCATCGCCGATAAGGTAGCTGCCCTCGCGGGCAGGTGTGATCGTTCCATTTTACTGTGCACTGCTTCTACCACCACAATGGCATCATCTACCACAATACCAATGGCCAGTACCAGCGCAAACAGGGTGAGCATGTTGATGGAAAAGCCCATCAGCTGCAGGAAGAAGAAGGTCCCAACCAGTGATACCGGTACCGCTATCGCCGGGATCAGCGTAGAGCGGAAGTCCTGGAGGAAAAGGAATACGATCACAAACACCAGCACAAAAGCTTCTACCAGCGTAGATTTCACCTGTGCAATGGATACATCGAGCTGTTCTTTGGTGCTCATCGTTACCTGGTATTTCACTCCTTTAGGGAAGGATTTGGACGCTTTTTCCAATACCTCGCTGATGCTGGTTTGTATGGCGTTGGCATTGGAGCCATTAGTCTGGAAAATAGCCATAGTAACGGCGTCTTTACCGTTTACGCGGTTATCGGTGGTGTAGTTGGCTGCGCCCAGTTCTATCTTTGCCAGGTCTTTGAGATATAATACAGTACCATCGGGTGCTACGCGGATCACGATTTTTTCAAACTGCCCGGGTAGGTTAAATTTACCTTTATAGTTGATCACATAAGACAGCGGTTCGTCGGTGCCTTCTCCGAAACGGCCGGGAGCTGCTTCCAGGCTTTGGTCGCGGATAGCGTTCATCACCTCTGTAGGCGTAATGTTATAAGCTACCAGCTGTGCGGGTTTCAGCCATACGCGCATGGAATAGTCTTTGGCGCCGAAAATCTGCGCCTGTCCAACCCCGGGAATACGTTTAATTTCAGGGATGACGTTGATCTTGGCAAAATTTTGCAGGAAGGCCTCATCATATTTTTGTTTATCCTCACTGTAAATGTCCAGGATCATAATCATACCACTCTGCTGTTTGGTAGTGGTAATGCCGGCCTGCACTACTTCAGCTGGTAACTGGCTGGTGACCTGTGCTACCCGGTTTTGTACGTTTACGGCTGCCTGGTCGGGATCGGTTCCCAGCTTAAAGTAAACGGTTACACTACCTACGCCATCATTGCCGGCGTTGGACTGGATGTAGGTCATATTTTCTACCCCGTTGATAGCCTCTTCCAGAGGCGTTACTACCGAACGGAGTACGGTAGCGGCGTTACCACCGGGAAAGGTGGCGCTTACTACTACACTCGGGGGAGCAATGTCGGGGAATTGTGTTACTGGCAGGCGGGTAAGTCCTACTATCCCGAGGATGACCAGGATCACAGATATTACCGTAGCGAGTACGGGACGTTGTATTATTTTATTCAGCATAGCTCAGTATCTTTTGGTACGCCTGGCGTACTTATTTTCCTTTTGCGGAGGTATGAACGGTGTCTTGTTGTTTTTCCTGGATCGGCGCTATGGGACTGCCTTCTGCCAGGGTTTCAATGCCTGCTGTTACAATTTTATCGCCGCGTTTCAATCCATTTTTTACAATGAAATTGCTGCCATTGCTGCCGGCGATATCGATGATCTGGCGTTTCACGATATTGCTGTCGCCTACCTGGTATACAAATACTTTGTCCTGCATTTCCAGGGTAGCGGCTTGAGGTACCAGCAGGATGCCGTTGTGCAGCCGGGTCATCTTTACCTTGCCGGTATTGCCGGAGCGCAGTATGGCCGCTGGATTAGGGAAAGTGGCGCGTAAGCTGATGGCGCCCGTATTTTTATTAAACTGCCCATCTACCATTTCAATGCGCCCTTTTTGGTTAAATTCATCGCCGTTGGCAAGCACCAGGTGTACCGGTAGCAGGTGTTGCAATTGTTGCTGTAAAGTGGCGCCGCTATTGCCGCGGCTGAAGTCCATGAAATCATTTTCACTCATGGAGAAGTAGGCGTATACTTCGCTGATGTCCGACAGGGTGGTTAAAGGGGCGGTATCCGTTTTCCCTACCAGGTTGCCAATTCTTTTAGGAATGCGACCGATATACCCACTCACCGGCGCTTTTACCAGGGTAAATCCTACATTAATCTGCGAAGCGGCAATAGCGGCTTTCGACTGTTCCACGTTTGCTTTGGCTGTTTGCAGCGCTGCTATGGCTGTTTTCAGTTGCATGTCGGCCACTACTTTATTGGCTACCAGTGGTTTTATTTTTTCTACTTCCAGCTCGGCGCTCGTTACGGCCGATTGCATGGCATGCAGGTTAGCGATATCTTTATTTAGCTGTTCTGTATAAGGCTGGTCGTTGATTTTGAACAGTGGCTGCCCTGCTTTTACAAAGCTGCCTTCTTCTATGTATATTTTATCGAGATAGCCATCTACCTGTGGACGTACATCTACGTTTACCTTCCCTTCCACAATGGTGGCATATTCGCTGGTAGTAAAGGCAGATGTGGTGTCGAGGGTAGTTATGGGTAGCTCCGGTACGTTTGCTGCTGCACTGGCGGTTGCATCTGTGGCCTGGCTGCCACAACCATAGAGGGTGGCAGATAGCAGTCCTGCCATTAATAGGTTGGCATATATGCTGTTGCGATTGTTTTTATTCGTTGTTGCCATCACGTTGTTTTTTGTAATAGATGGCGAATATCAATACCATTGTGGGCTATAGGGTGAACAATCCGGGTGAACCGGAAAAACCGGGTGTTGAACCGGAAAATGGGTGGGGTGAAATATTTTCCATTTTATTTAACGTGGCCCTGGCATACTTAATCGATAGGGATCGGAATATATTTGGTATTTTTATACTGCAATAAGCACAGATATGTGTTTGTTACTGTTACCTAAACATATGCTCAACGCTACAAATAACCACTGTATTTATCATGATGGCAGGCCTGCATGTATTTAAACAACTGGCGGCGCTCGGCACCCGGGATCAGATGCTTTCCAATGAAGAACGGAAAGTGGTTCAGCTGGTAAATACACTTGCCCTGGTAACAGGCGGTTTTGCTATCACCATTGGCCCTGTGCTGTATTTTTGGTCTGGTGAACTGAAGATCTTTATCCCGGCGATGATAGAAGCCTCGCTGTTTGCCATCGTGTTGTTGCTGAACTATTACCACCGGCATGCGCTGGCGGCCAGCGTAATGATTGCTACTCAAAACCTGGCGGCGGTATATTTCGGGATGATGTTTAGCCAGCGGGCGCCTATCCAGTTGCTGACGCTTTGCCTGGTAAGCGTTACCCTGTTTGTATTTAAGAGAAGATCCCTGCGTATCACAGGTATTATAATTGCTTTCCTGTGCCTGGCCATATTGGAGTTCAATGATTTTACCAACATTGTACAACCCATTCATTTCACGGGGGAGCAACAACACCTGATCCGGTGGCTGGCCATGGCGGTGATCCTGCTGCTGAATGTGATCATTGTATTGTTTTATGTGACGCAAAATGATCAGCAAACAACGGCGCTGAAACATGCCAGTCACTATAAAAGCCTGTTTCTCCGGGAAACCAACCACGATATCAACAATCCGCTGAATGTGATTTACGGCATACTGCAGCATTACCTGCCACAAGCCGAAAAGCCGGACCAGCCATCGGTAGCAGTAAGCCCCGGGCATATCCGCACCATGTATGCTGCTACCCGGTCTATTATCGATGTGGTGGGAAATGTACTGTTGTTTTCAAAGATAGAAGCGGGCAACTACGATAAAATAGAAGTCTCAGAGATAGCAGTCCATTCCTGGCTGGAGGAGATTACGGAAATGTACAACGAGCTGGCGGGAGCCAAGCAGATTAATATCTCACTAACAATAACTGCCCAAACGCCGGCAGTCATTATTTCCGACCGGGTGAAATTAACCAGGATCATTTCCAACCTGTTGGCAAACGCTATTAAATTTTCTCCTACCGGCGCTGATATCCGCCTGGAGGCCGGTGTCCGGGAGGCAAGGTTACAAATAAAAATTGCGGATCGGGGAAAAGGAATTTCCCCGGAGAAGTTAAAGAATCTGTTCGACTCCCCGTTTGTATCGGAGCGCAACGACCTGATCGAAGGTACGGGCATTGGGTTGACCATTGTGAAACAGTTGACAGATACACTTGCAGGAACTATCCAGGTGGAAAGCGCGCCTGGTACCGGCACTACCTTTACCCTACGTATACCGGTTACCGTGCCCGAGGTGCCGCAGGTGGTGGAAACAGTTGTACCGGAAGAAGCTATCAGCCGCTTCCCCAACAAATCGGTACTGGTAGTAGAAGATAACCCCATGAGCCAGATGATAGCCAATATGCATTTGAAGCGTTTGGGCTGTGCTCCCATCAGCTTTGCCGCTACTGGCAAGGAGGGCGTGCTCCAGGCCAGGGAACAGGTGCCCGACCTGATATTACTGGATATCCAACTGCCTGACTGTAACGGCCTGGAATTATTATCTATCCTAAAATCTGACCCCGTTTTGCGGGAGGTGCCTGTAGTGGTCGTTAGCGGCGACAATTCAGAAGACTTATCCCGGCAAATGCTTGATTCGGGCGCTGCCGGCTATATTACCAAACCAATAGAATTAAAGGCTTTATCTAACCTGCTCTCCACCTATTTTGGCTAAGGGAGCACGCTTCCACTTTTTCGTTTATCCCTGCTGTTTCCGTTCCCCCCAACGGGTGTTGCTCCTGTATTATATTTGTTAAGGAGAAATGCAACAGTAAATGATCCTATTACCTTCAGCCCGGGAGAAGTCTTTTTTTTAAATATCAACCTGTTTAATTATGAAAATCACAGCTTTGCCAAAGCCGGAATATCCGTTTCCGTCGCTTATGAGTACTTATGCAGAAAAGGTCAAGGCCCAAACAGACATGTGGATTGACCGGGATTACGGATTTCTGCCTATGAAGATGCAGATGAAGTACAAACTATCCAATTTTGGGTATATCACAGCCAGGTGTTTGCCTGATATGCCTACCTACGACCATCTGAAACCCGCTGCCATGTTCATGTTGTGGGGAACTGTTTTTGATGATTATTATGAATATTGTACTACTGCACAGTTGCAGTCGCTGCAAAAACGGGTGGTAGCCGTATTGGAAGGCAGTGACCCCGAGCCTGGAGAGCACGACTTCTTCCCGCTGCTGGCCGACATACGGGACCGGCTAAACGGACTTTTACCGCCGTATTGGATGCAGCGCTACATCGACAATGTAGATAATTACATTGGCAGCATGCAGCTGGAGGTGCCATTTAAGCTGGTAAAGCACTTCCCAAGGCTGGAAGAATTTATCCGGTTGCGGGAACTGACCATCGGGGTACATGCGTTCCTGGATCTGATCATCCTGCAATTGGGCCTTGACTTGCCTGAGGAAGTGATGAACCACGCCTATATGAAGGAGCTGTATCGCCTCACAGCGCGGGTATTTGCCTGGTGCAATGATTTTTATTCCATTGAAAAAGATATTGACCGGGAGCCGCTAAACCTGGTGCTGGTATTACAACATGAATTTAAATTGTCGATCGAAGCCGCTAATGATGCTGCCATGAGCTTCCACGACAACGATGTCAGGGAGATTGTCAGATTGCAGTCGGATGTTCCGGATTTCGGCCACTATACCAATGGCGTGAAAAAATTTGCCTGGTACCTGGGCGTGATGATTCAGGGACAAAAAGACTGGTATGCTATCGATACCAAACGTTATCAGAAAGGAGGATTTCCAGAGGAAGATACCTTCAAAGCAGTTGCAGGGAGCAGTCTGTAAGCCCTTGCCGTTAACAGATTTGAATAGTCCGGGGCCAGGGTGGCTGGTCCCGGATATATTTACAATGGTATCTCAAACAGGCTGGAAGTGCCGTTTTTGTAATGTGCCGGCAGCTCTGGTGAATCGTCGGTAGCAATAACGCCGAGATAATTAAACCCACAGCTTACATAGTAGTTGTTCAGCTTATCGTTGCCGCTACCGGTATCCATCCGGATAAATTGTTTCTGGTTTTCGGTAGCATATTCCCTGCTCCAGGCCACGATATGTTTCACATAGCCGTTGCCGTGATAATCAGGATGCGTAGCAATACGGTGGATATAAATAGCCGGATCGCTGTCTTTTTCTTTCCAGATAGCGGGATCGCTAAAAGCAATAGAAAACACGCAAACGATTTGGTCCCCTTCCACTATTTTCCATAGCCGCTTTTCGCTGATTTCCTTTTCTATCAGCGACGGCTCAAATCCCAGCCACTGTTTTTGTGCTACCTTTTTTTGTAAAAGTGTGCCTGCATCATACAAACTAAATATCAGGCTGATGTCTTCCCGGGTACTGTTAGTAATTTTCATGATCCGATGATTATTTCGACTGTAAAATTCAACTATCTATTTTAAATAAAACAGATTCAGTTTTGTTTATTTTAGCCAGATCAGATTTTGTATATTCCTTATTGGAAGCGGTTTTATGAAATGTATTATCTTTAAAGGATGAAACTAACGATATCAGGTTATTCTACTGCTTTATTTTCCACCTGGTACCTGCTGGAAGAGTGGGGTATTTTAATGGATGCAGGCGATGGACTAACAGCGGCGCTATTACAAAAGAGCAGGAAGATCAACTATGTATTTATATCGCATGCCGACAGAGACCATCTTACTGGCCTGCTTCAGTTAAACCAACTTAATGCCCGGCAAGGCTTCCCGGTGATTTGTTATCCCCGCGACAGCAAGTCATTCCCCGCCATGGAAGAGTTTTCCAAACGGTTTGATCCACATATCAGTGGCGCCCAATGGCGGGCAGTAGCACCCGGCGAAGAAATATGGGTAAAAGACGACCTGGTAGTAATACCCATCAGGAATGAACACGTAACCACGGATCTGCAAACCATCCGCAGCCTTAGTTATAAAGTAATGCAGGTAAAACAAAAGGTACGCCCCGAACTGGCCGCCTTGCCCGCCGCCGAATTGAAGCAAATCATCCTAACCAGGGGAAAAGAAAGCACCACTATGGAAGTACGTAGCTGCTTACTGGGCTACTCCGGCGACACCCCGGTAACAGATCTCCACCGCTGGGATCAATCGGGCATATTAATCCATGAAGCCACCTTCCTGGCCAGCGCAGGCGATGTGAAGACGGTACCACATAAAAATAAACACAGTAAACTGGAAGAGGTGATGGAAATGGTAAGCGGTATCCAGGTACAGCAACTGGTGTTGGGGCATTTCTCTTCCCGCTACGATGCTGCACTGATAGATCGTAGTATCCGGAACCTCTGCGATAAATACAGCATTAATATCCCGGTATACCGCCTGCTGCCGGGAGTAACGGTAAGGGATATACTTTCCGGTACGCCTGTTAATAAATAGAAGCGATTGCAGAAAAATTTGTTTTTGTGGAATATAATTTCCTACATTTGCATCCCGCTTCACCACATAAGTGGTGGAAATGTCGGAACGGGGCGTAGCGTAGCCCGGTATCGCGCCTGCTTTGGGAGCAGGAGGTCGCAGGTTCGAATCCTGCCGCCCCGACACAATAAGAAGTCTACTCAGAAAAGGGTAGGCTTTTTTTGTTTTTTGAGAAAACTTGTTTGTTATGCCTCATTATGTTTACATCCTTCAAAGCCTTAGCACAGGAAGATACTACGCAGGTGAAACAGCGGATGTATCAGTGCGGTTGAGTAAGCACAATTCACGATCAACAACAAGTACCCGGTATGGAGTGCCGTGGCGGGTCATCCATGTAATTTTATGTGAAACCAAAAAAATTGCGCTCCAGTTGGAGAAGCAAATTAAAAAACGAGGTATATCGCGTTGGCTATTTGACCAAGGCATAGCATCATAATATCGCGTACCGCTGTAAGCGGCAAGGTCGCAGGTTCGAATCCTGCCGCCCCGACACAATAAGAAGTCTACTCAGAAAAGGGTAGGCTTTTTTTGTTTTTGAGAAAACTTGTTTGTTATGCCTCATTATGTTTATATCCTTCAAAGCCTTAGCACAGGAAGATACTACGCAGGTGAAACAGCGGATGTATCAGTGCGGTTGAGTAAGCACAATTCACGATCAACAACAAGTACCCGGTATGGAGTGCCGTGGCGGGTCATCCATGTAATTTTATGTGAAACCAAAAAAATTGCGCTCCAGTTGGAGAAGCAAATTAAAAAACGAGGTATATCGCGTTGGCTATTTGACCAAGGCGTAGCATCATAATATCGCGTACCGCTGTAAGCGGCAAGGTCGCAGGTTCGAATCCTGCCGCCCCGACACAATAAGAAGTCTACTCAGAAAAGGGTAGGCTTTTTTTGTTTTTTGAGAAAACTTGTTTGTTATGCAGGGATGCCGGCTGATATCGTCTACCATGTCAACACTTCCTATAATCTGTTCTCCTATTTCAATTTTTTGCGAACAGGGAGGTGTTGTATTTGCCGTCTAAATTCCATGGGCCCCATTCCTGTAGTTTTAGAAAATAAACGAGAGAATGAAGATGGATCATCAAAGCCAATTTGATAGCATATCTCAGAAATTGAAAGCTTTGTTTCTTCCAATAACGCTTTCGACATGTCAATACGCTTTGTCTGTATCCATTTTCCAGGACTTATTTGCCTGATAATTGTATTGTCGTTTGGGCCGACTCAACGGGAAGAGTAGACTTCCTGTTGAGTCGGAAGATTTGTTGTACGAGCATGTCAGTGGATATCTTACGGTTGAAGATCAAGTATTGCTTTACCGCGATGGCAGGGGAAATATTTTTCGGCGGAAGTCAGAGGGAAATCTATTGCAATAAATCAGCTGGTTTAGTTGCTGTTGTAACATTGTAAAAGCCTTTAAGTATAGGATTTACAGGCTTTGTTGCATCCAATCTATATAATGTTCTATTCTTCCTGCAAGATAAAAAGGTAAATTCAGCAAAGTATATTCTTTCCCATTTGAAGTGCTTACCTTATCAATTTTTAATTGGCCACCATAAATCCTTATTGCGAATGTATGTGTTGTAGCATCCATAAAAGCATGTAAAGATTTTAAGGTGCCGGTTGCACCCGATTTAACTTTAATAGGTATTATCATGCTGTTATATGGAATTACAAAATCAACTTCAGCTGTAGAGGTTGGTTTTTCTCTTACCCAAAAATGTAACTCATTCAGTATGTTGTATTTTGAAGACAATAATTCTTGTCCCACAATATGTTCTGCAACCTTGCCCTTATAAACTGAATCAATATCTTTTGTGCTGATTAGTTCTTTTTGTAATCCGGCAAAGAAATTTAACATCCCGGTGTCTAATATATGCAGACGTGGCGATTTTTTTCTATCGGGCAGGAGCGGGACTGACGTATTGGTGGTTGGATAGACAAGGTGAATCAACATCACCTTTTGCAGTGTTTGCATCGCCTCGCTCACCTCTCTTGATCCATAATTTGAATTGCCAAAGCTTTGGAATTTAATACGATTGCCTGCTTCAAGAAAACTGGTGCTAATAATGTGTCTTATGATTTGAACCTGATTGGTATTTCGGCCATATTTCTCGACATCTTCTATATATGAGTATATTAATGATTGATATACATCTCTTAACGTAAGAAGATTTTTATTGGCGATATAATGCCGGATTACTTCAGGCATCCCGCCTATAAGTGTATACGTGTGAAATAAATCAAGTAGTTTAGAATGTGTATATTCTTTTATTGGCATCTCCTGTAAAGCAGCAGCAGCTTGTTCTTCATTTAATGCAAGCAAAAACTCATGAAAAGAAACGGGTCTTAATATTTTATATTCTACACGTCCCACAGGGATTTTAATTTGACCATTGATGGATGTTTCTAAAAGAGAGCCTGCCGCTATAACATTTAAATCGGGTATTTTCTCATAGAAGTAGCGAAGCATATTTAATGCTCCTGGAACTTCTTGTATTTCATCTATGAATAATAATGTGTTTTTTAAATTGGCTATGTCCTTATTAAAAAGAAAGAATATTTGCTGAGTCAGTTGTTCTACTCTGCCATAATCTGTAAAATCAAGTGAGTTATCGGCTTGTTCTAAATTTAAATAAATGTATTGTTCATAATGTTCAGAAAACATATTGACAACAGTAGTCTTACCGACTTGCCTGGCTCCTCGTAATAAGAGCGGTTTGCGGTCTGGGTTATTTTTCCACTTAACCAGTTCTTCAATAATATCTCTTTTGAACATTTATTTTACAATATTTATATAATTGATAATGAATTTATTGTAATATTTATAGAGTAGTTATTCTTATTATTTGTAATGAATATAGGGTAAATTTAAATAGAATTTGTAGTATTTATAGGGTAATTTTTGTGATTTTTTGTAACATTTATAGGGTTATTTAAAATTTGAATATTTTTATTTTTTTAATTTGATGTGATTTTGGCCAAGTGGGACTGCGGCCAAAACGCATTTAGATCCGTGTTATTTTCTACCATTTGTGTATTACCATCCAATTACCCGATGCCGCCAAATTGCAATGACATAGGTATCCGCATGCTCTTCCAAAGGATTATTCTCTCTAAGCTTTCTCTGTATAGTATACGCCTTTTCATAATCGTCAATTAACCCAACATTATTCAGATCGCCTGGTAGAAAGGTTTCATCAAACCCACCACAGTTACTTAATGCACTGGTAGTATAGTAATGATCTAAAAGATCATAACCGAGGAAATCATAATCGTCCTGCTGAATCAGAGAACAATCTGATCCCGGCTGGATAACTATGGCCAACAGGTTAAATTTCGGGATATCTGTTTTCCTGAGTACATACTCAGTTGTTCTGAAGAATCCTGTTTCACGGCCCTCCTCGAATATCATCTCTGTCCAGTAGTTATCATCCTCCTGGTCAGGATCTATCAATACTTCATTGAGGCCGGTATCTACAGAAACAAGTTCAGTAAGGTGGTTCAATCTACTCCATTCAAGATATTTGGACCATGTTAAACCTTCTCCCTGGTTGTTTTTATCAAATTTGGCGCGTGTAGTATATAGATATGTCATCATCTCTGGCTCTCCATTTTGCTTTTATACCACCAGAATCGCATACGTAGTAATCACCTTTACCAAATAATTTCTTGGGTGCATTGCCACAATCTTCATGAATATTAATCTTAACCACAGTAATTGGATTTATTGATCTAAGAGGAAATACTATTGAGGTAAGCTATACGTCACTCTCCCGTTGGCATCCAGGAAATTCAGTTTAGCAGTACCGCTGGAATCTACCAGCAGCTGCAACCGGGTCCTGCCCATACGGTCGGCCAGATTGACCATGGCGGTTTTACTATCATCTTTGCCTACAAAAACGCGTTGGGCATAGGCCTGCTGTCCGGGTTGAGGTTCCATCAGCCGTTTAAGTAATGCCTCTTTATCAGGACCATTGGGAAGTGCCTGCGCTTTTTTATAGTCACCTCTCCACTGCCAGAAAGCTGGCGAGGTTTGCCAGTCGTCAATATGAAGCCCGGTGTTTTGATCGCCGTTCTCGTCAGCATAGGTCAGGTAAAGTACCTGGTTTTGATTGTACTGGTCGAAGGATAAATGTCCCGTGGCAGTGTATTTCCCACTGCTGTCTTTGCCGCCCATAAATACCAGGCCTCCGTTTTCGGTGCCTTCATCATTATAAAAAACCAGTCCAGGTCTGTTGCCGCCCGGGATAGGTGGTTTGATAGGTTTGCCATAAGCCATTACTTCCGGGGAGCGGCTTTTATTGGAAATGACCATCCTAACCTGTCCATTAGATTCTACGATATTGATACGCTCTACAGAAATTTCACCGAACCGTTCAATACGGGTGAAGGCAAATAAACCGGCAGCTACTACCAGTAAGGTCAGGATACAGGCATACCATTTAAGGCGTACTAAGTCCTTTTGCATTTTGGCGAATTGTTCTTCCATGAAGGGTTTATATGAGTGATTAAATATTGTCAGGTTACACAAGCCGGTAACGGCGATAAAATTTATTTTGGTAGCTTAAACAGGTGATGAATGCAATTTAATGCCAATTTTTAAATCAAAAAAAAGGGTAGCTAAAATACCTGGAAACAAGGAGTGCCAGCAACGGGAAAATAGTGATGCGTATAACAGGAATACTATGTTCCCATGAACAATTCCCGGATTGCAGGATGATGTTTCACGTCACTTACTTTTAGTATTTCATTCACCAGGTCTGTTGAAACCGGCCTTGGATGCGGATATTTATACTCCCGGAGAAAATGGCGCAGGGCTTCATTTACCTTGCTTTCACCAATCAGCTCGCTCAGCTTTACCATCACTACGGCGCCTTTTGAATAAGAAATATGTGTATCGCCGGCAGTTACTTTATAAAGAGGGGGATTATCAGAAAATCCTTTGGCAGCATCATATATTTGCTGATGCAAACGAACTTTCGCCAGCATTTTTTCCCTGCCATACATTTTCTTATACAACATCATTTCGGTATACATCGCCAGCGTTTCAGTAAGCATTACCGCGCCTTCCCGGTCGTCGGGAGCTATCTGGCTATTGCCCCACCATAAATGTGATAACTCATGTCCTGCTATTTCGTTGATAACATCCTGCTGCTGGTCAGCCTGTATGTTGGTATGAAACAACATATCTTCCGTCATAAAGATGGTTGCCGGATAAGCGGTGCCTGCAAAGCCTTTTGTATAGGAAGATACTTCTGCGAAGGTGACGCTATGAAACGGATAGCTGCCAAATTGCTGCTGACAATAATCTAAGGTAAGCTTAGCGCAGTTGATTAAATGTGCCACATTTTCGGCATGCCGGGGGTGATAGTAAACATTGATAGGAACACCATTGTGAACGACGCTACTCCGGCTGTAATGCGCTGATGATACAGCAAAACGGAAAGGGATCGGTTCACTGGTTCTATAATGAAAAAAGTTGCGGTCGCCCTGTTGCCATTGGCCTGCCAGCTCGCCTGTACCGATGGCCGTTTGAGGTTTCGGGGTGGAAATGACCATGTCGAGCTGGATGAAATCGCGCTCCGTAGCACGCGGCGCCTCCAGTGCTTTAAGGCGGGTGGGAGCGCCCAGCGTATATTTTTGCCGCAGTGCGCTATCCGTTATTTCGCGCTGCGGCTGATACCCTATTTGCGGGTAATAGCGACTGATGCGCATGAAGGAGCCGTTTTCTATAATGGCATTAGAAGGAAGGTGACCATTTACCGGCCACCAATGGTAGGAGGCTTCAAACGTAATGCAGGCGCTGTCATTGGGTTGTAAGGGGTGCTGTAGCATTATTTCGGAAACAACTTGCTGTATTGTAATTGTTTCCCACGGGGAGGTATAGCCAGCTTTCAGGAGGTGGAGCGCATCGTCAAAATTGATCAATACCCGGTGAACAGGCAGGGAAGTCAGGTTCCGGATAATATAATTACCCGTAATAGTATATGCCATTTTATCGGGATACAGATTAATATTGGTATTTACCGCTGTAACGGTGGGTTGTGGAATAGCCTGGTATTTCCGGTATTGCTTTTCATAACGAACATCGGCCAGGTCATTGTAAGGACGGTATCCCCGCATAAACTGCCGGCCACTAATGAAGCTAATAATTGCTAATATGAATATAACGGAGACCACTATACGTTTTACGGATTTATTTATTATAAACCAGTAAATAATCCATAGCATACCAACAATACATACCCCAAAAAACAGCCTTTGTATAAAGAAAGATACATACACACCGTATCCATTAAAATCGCTGTAAACACCATTGAATCCTGAGAAGAAACGGAGTAAAGGGATGGGTATAAATTTTTTCGATAGGGGACTGGCCACTATCAATGCCATCGCTACCGATATCCCCAATGCGATGTAAGAACGTTTCGTGATCCGGTTAATCAGCAGGAGGAATCCCGCTAACAGCGCCAGTGGCGCCGTATTAAAATATATTACACCCGCATAGGCCCGCCAGTCAATGTAAGGATACCGGTACAGGTACTGGAAGAGGATACCAGTTATTATCACCAGGGCTGTGTACAACAACAAAAGGAAAACACTGCTACACCAGTGGGCCCATTGTTTAATACCGGCATGAGCGGTGGTGGTTTCTATGACTGCAAATTTTACAGTGGCGCTTTTCCAGTACAGGGTATTTACAAAGTATACCAGCAACAATAGCCCCAGTAAATGGAAGTTGGCGGAAATAGTGGTGGCCATTAGTCCAGCGCTGGCATATTGTTGCGGTATGCGAATGCCCTTTTCTATGGCGGCGTACATCTCCATACTCATATCAAAAAGCAGGATGATAGCACTGGCAGCAAAAGGAATGCTTTTGAAGGTATGGTGCAGGTCGGTTTTTATGAAAGAACCTATCGCTTTCATTTGCGCCGGGAAGCGGTAAACTGTGGTTACAGGAAGTCGAAATATAACCGGTGAGCGCTTATGAGATACCGCCTTCGGGCGATGTGGTTGCCAGGAAGTATCGGCTGCCCGTTTGTAACTAAGCCAGGTAAGCATCAGCGAGATAGCCAATATCACACACCTGTTGAGTAAAAAATATCCGGATAACGGCACCAGCAAGCTATTGCGCTGCATCACCGAAAAAGTGCTGCTTACATAAAAGTAGGCCGACAGGCCAAATGGATCGATAATGGCGGAAATGCGTTGTGCCAGGAGAGATTGGGGCAATGCCTGCGCCATAAAAGGTGAATTGGAGTATAGTAGTATCACCATATATAACACATACAGTAATAGCCCTCCTATAGCGGTCAGCAATTTATTTTTTGTACACCATGCCAGGGACGACAAACAACTGCATATAAACAGGCTGTTTATACCACCAAAGATTAAAGTAGGATAACCGTAGTAAATCAGCTGTATGGCGCCACCTGACCTCATTTGTTGACCTGCGGCAAATCCTGTGATGAGTACCAGGAAGCTGCTGAACGTAAGCCACCATAGCGCCAGGAATCGTCCGGCTGCAAACCCGCTTTTATGGAGCGGCGTGGTGAATAAGATCTGCTCAAAATGATTTTCGGACTCAGAAAAGAGTAACCTGGAAGTAAGTATTGTAGCAATAAAAATAATAGCCAGACTTAGCATCCCTGTCATAAAGCCTATGGTATAAGGGCTATCCAGGCGTATGGCTTCTCCGGCATTCATACTAAACTGGCTACCGGTGAAAATGCCCAGCGCCAACAGGCAGGCAGCAACGAGGTATACGGTGATGCCTCTTGTACATCGTTTGATATCAAATAGCAGGATTGCTTTCATGGTATAAAGTATGAAAGTATACATGTTCCAGGGTGGGTGTTACCGGGTGAAAGCCATCAGGTGGGATTTCACTATACACGGTAATGTGCAGCTTTTTTTCGATGAGCTGTTGACTGATAAGCCGGTGGGTGGTCTGATAATGCGTTAATGCGCGGTGGTCAATTTGTTGGGTCCATACTTTCCCGTTTAACCGGGCTATCATTTCGCCGGGAGTACCGGTAGCCAGCAATGTTCCCCTTTTTATGATGGCCATCTGCGAGCAGAGATTTCGTACATCTTCTACCAGGTGGGTAGAAAGCATAACAACCACGTTTTCGCTAATATCGCTCAGCAGCAGGTTGAGCCGATTGCGTTCTTCCGGATCTAAACCAGCGGTAGGTTCATCCACTATGATCAACTGGGGATTGCCGAGCAGCGCCTGGGCTACGCCGAAGCGTTGTTTCATGCCCCCGGAAAAGGTATGCACTTCTTTATCGCGAGCCTGGTATAGATTTACTTTGTCGAGCAGGTACAGGATCTGCGCTTTCCGCGCGGCGCTATCCGAAACGCCTTTCAGCACTGCCAGGTGCTGCAGCAACTGGTAGGCAGAGGCGCCGGGATATACGCCAAAATCTTGCGGCAGAAAACCAAGCTGTTTGTGGAGATATCCCGGGTTTTTTATAACATCTGTTCCATTGAAAAGAATGTTGCCGCTGTTGGGGTGCTGCAAACCCACAATGGTTTTCATCAGCGAGGATTTACCTGCGCCATTGGGACCGAGCAGGCCAAACATACCGTGACTTATTTCCAATGAAATATTATCCAGCACTTTTACTGACGGCTGGTAGGCCAATGAAAGCTGATCAATACACAATCGGTTCATTTCGTGAAGTGTTTAGACAATACAATCCCTGCAATGGAGGTCCATTGCTTTTTGCAACCAGTAAATAAATGAAGGCTATACTTCTTCCCTGTATTCCAGGATATCGCCGGGCTGGCAGTCCAGGATGTTACAAATGGCTTCCAGGGTGTCGAAGCGTATACCCTTGGCCTTCCCGGTTTTTAGTATAGATAAATTAGCAGGTGTAATGCCCAGTTTTTCTGCCAATTCTTTGCTTTGCATTTTACGCTTAGCAAGCATTACATCCACGTTTACGATAATTGGCATAACTATATAAATAAGTCCTGTTCGTTTTGTAATCGCAAGCCCTGTTTAAAGATGGCTGCCAGGAAGTAAGTAAAAATTCCGAGGAACAAATGTACGACTATCAATCCCCATACAACACTTTCTACCTCCGTGAAAAGCCGGGAAAATAAAGCCGCAATGCCCGGTACAAATAGGTTGAACAGGTAAAACCTGCGTAAGCGCACGATATTTTCTGTTGAAAATAATTTCGGCAGATAGAATACCTTAAATACGCCGGCAGCCAGCCAGAAGAAAATAGTATATAGGCTCAAAGGCAACAGGAAGTCGAGCAATATATAAGTAAGGTTGTTGTCGATGTTAAGAAAGGGGGTGTTGGTAAAGGGATACAATATATGCAGGTACTTTCCCTCACCATATGGATTGATATTCGTATGGGTAACTAAACACCCAATTGCATATAAAACAATACAGCAATATCCCAGGGCTAATACCCCGCTGATGTAATACAATATTTTAGCAATGATTTTGACACGGGCCATTTCCGATAATTTAAAATCTACATGCAAAATAGTAATTGATTATCGTAAAACAATAATTATTTTATGTTTTATTATAATTTTAAAGAGAGAAATCAAAGCTATTGGTATTCAGAAGTGAACCTATACAGCCGGTAATGATGCATACCTGTTCCATTGATACAGGTTAACCACGATTGTTGTGCTACCAATGGGGAGCAATGCCCGTAAGTAAAAATGTGGATTATTCTTTGCCGCGATTCGCGCTGCAATATATCCAGCATGTGCTGTAGCATGCTGCCCTCAAAAGGCGTGTAAAAAAAGAAAAGTGTACCTTCGGAATAATCGCCCTGGTGGGCATTTATATTAGTAAAAGTTACCCCCTGCAACTGCAAGCTAGATATGCAATGGCGGGCATAATCACAATAGGCAGGTTCATATTCGATCCCGTTCGATTTGATGCCGCTAAGCAGGTTAACCAGGATGGTGGCCTGTCCGAGTCCACTTCCAATGTCGAAAAATACATCGTGTGGCGTAGGCTGGGCCAATGCCACCATTTGAAATATAATTCTTGCCGGCGTTTTCTGATAGTATATCATTTCGGGCTCCTGCTCGAGCACAGGGGCTGGAAGCGGGTACACAGATAACAGGCCATTGATAAAAGTGTCGAGGTCATCATATCCTGGTTCGTCAGATGGTGCGGCGTTGTCAACTACTTCACCCAGGTATTCGGAAACCATAGCGTTAAAGGTGGTGGGAGAATAGCCCCCTGCGCTGATTTTTTGCCGGAGCTGTGTAAACAATAACAGGTCTGCTTGTTCCAGTTTACATTTCAACCGTATAGCCCATTGTTGTAGCTCCAGCAGCGCCGGTGTGGGTGTTAAGCTGCTGATCCTGTCCAGTATATGAAAGTCGAGCTGATCGATAGCCTGGGCGCGGTGACGGAAATTCTCTATTTCATAAAGGGTGTCATCTGCTTCTATTGCCTGGATACAGGACTGTAGCTCATTTATCACCACGCAATTTTTGAATGAATGTAAAATAATTTATGTTTTACCAGTAGGGAATTTTTATGGCGGCAACACCTGGTTTTAGTGTAGCTTAGGGGTATACGCTGTTAAAAGTTTATCCTATGACCATCACACACATCATACAGATACTGGCTACCGTTAGCACCGGACTGATTACCGGGCTCCTTTTCGGTTTTTTGATTGCTATCAATCCTGCATTTACACGTTTGCGGGATGCGCCTTACATTGCCGCTATGCAGGCTATTAACAGGGTGATTGTAAATCCGTTGTTTATACTCAACTTCCTGGGTGCCGGCATACTATTGCCCCTGGCTGCATTTATGCAGGGCAGCTGGTGCTTATGGATGGCTGCGGCTTTGTATGTATTCGGAGTGCTGGGCGTAACCATCGGCGGCAATATTCCACTGAATAGTGTGTTGGATAAATTTCCGTTAGACACAGCCACCCCGGAAGCTGCTGCCAGCGCCCGCACCGCTTTTGCCATCCCCTGGAATAAATGGCATGTGGTACGCACCTGCGCTGCCCTACTGGCATTCATATTGGCGGTAGCGGCCTGCGTATATGGAAGATAGATCAGTTTATCACTTACTAAAAAGCCTTCCCCGTGAGGAAGGCTTTTTAGTAAGTGATAATTACAAAGACTAGAAATTAGTGTTGATAATAAGCGTATTCCTGTCTGCTGCTGCAAAATCCATTAAAATAGTTCCATACCTGCCATGTGTGTTGTTGGTAAAGTAAGTGGTCAGTTGTGGATTGATAGCATTTGAAACGGTAGTAATGCTGGGGATACCAAAGATTAATGATTTATACCCACTGCTGAAGTTGAGATACCATACGGATGCACTGCCGTTTTTGGCTTCTGTCAGCAGGTTAGTGATACTGGTCCATTTACCATTGTTATCGGGCACTACATACTGGTCCTGTACCCTTAAATTGGCGTTGCTGTTGCTGATAGAAAAGGTGGTGTTGTCTGCCCAATTGGTGCAGTCTATGCCCTTGGGTGTGTTGCTGGCGCCAAACCGTCTTACCAGTACAATTTTGCCCCTTACCTGGCCCAGGTTGGGAATGGTAGCGCTTAGATACCATTTGGATGGTTGCAGCTGTGTGTAGCTGTCGAATGTTTGTTCAAAGGTGCGCGTGTTGTTGGTCGGGTCATACTCTTCTTTTACGCACATGATAATGGTTTCAGAAGGGTTAGCTGCCAGGAAGTCGTAACAGGCATTGGTAACATCCGTGAAGTTCATGTTTTGGTAGATGGAACCATGATGAATGGCGAAGGCATCACCAATATGCCGGCAACGGATGTCGAGAAAGCGGGTGCCTGCATCGAGTTGCTCACGGATGGTGAGGTTCTGGCATTTGGCAGTGCCGCCTATGGGCTCAAAACGTGCGCCGCTGTCGTGGGTGCCGGGAATAGATAAGTTGGATAAAGCGGTATTGTCGGCAATGGATCCCATCCAGGCAGACAATGATACCGTTAAACCAGCGGTAGCAAGGCTGTTGGCGCCCGCATCGATCCTGCTTTCGGAAGTTGGGTGAACGATATCTTTTTTACAGCTGAAAAGGAAAAAGGTGGCCGCAGCCAGAAAAAGGGTTACTTGCTTCATAGTGGATGTTTTTAATATTTAAAATATACTAAATAATTTCAGAGATAGCTATACCCGGATGCGTTAAGTTTTTATGAAAAAACAGGTGCGTTTTCGGGTTGCCGGCCTGCGACAAGTGTTTTACTTTTGAAGAAAAGAATTACATGCTCACTACGGAACGGATGTACCAGGCGCTGATGGAGAAAGACGAAGCTTATGAAGGGCTGTTTGTAGCAGCGGTTAAAACAACCGGCATTTTCTGCCGTCCTACCTGTACCGCGAGAAAACCCAAAGCCGATAATGTAACATTTTTTCCGTCTTCCAGGGAGGCCATCGAAAATGGATACCGGCCTTGCAAGGTATGCAATCCCCTCGCGGCCATTGGGCAAACGCCTGCGCATATCCGTCGCATTATCGATGCGCTGCAGGCCGATCCATCCAGGAAATGGAAAGATGCCGACCTGTTACAACAAGGCGTAGCGCCCAGTGCCATCAGGAGATGGTTCCTGAAACACCACGGCGTTACCTTTCATGCTTACCAGCGCATGTTTCGCATGAATGCAGCGTTCAAAAAAATACAAACCGGGGAAACGGTTACCGCCGCCGCTTTCGACGCCGGTTATGAATCACTCAGCGGCTTCGCCGATTCTTTTAAATCAGTTTTTGGCGTGTCGCCCGTCAATAGTAAACATCAGCAGGTGATTAACATTACCCGGTTGGAAACACCCATTGGAAGCATGTTTGCCTGTGCGGTAACAGAAGGGATTTGTTTACTGGAGTTTACAGAAAGAAAAATCCTTGCAACGGAGTTTAAAGCATTGACGCGATTGCTGCGGGCAAATATTATCCCGGGTACCAGTCCTCATTTCGAGGTATTAAAGCAAGAGCTGGACGAATATTTTGCCGGAACCCGGAAAACCTTTACGGTGCCGCTGCTGATGCCGGGTACCGCCTTTCAGCAAAGGATATGGCAACTGCTGCAAACGGTGCCCTATGGTACTACCCGGTCGTATAAACAACAGGCCATCGCGGCCGGTGAACCCGATGCCGTACGGGCGTTGGCACATGCCAACGGCATGAATAGAATTGCGATCCTGGTGCCCTGTCACCGTCTTGTTGGAGGAGATGGCAGTCTTACCGGCTATGGTGGCGGTATCTGGCGGAAGAAATGGTTGCTGGAACTGGAAAAATCACACGCTACTCCGTCCTAAGCATTTGTTAATCACACGCCGTTTACAATTGCGAAACATATTGCGAAGCTTAAAATCCTTCTTTTGGCAGATAGAACACGTAATCATCTGCATATGAAAAGATTTTTGGCCTTTTTTATTTTTGCCACAATTGCTCTTTCTTCCGCCGCCCAGAAAGTACTGCCTTTGTATAAAGATTCCATACCCAACAGTATTGGCACTATTGCACCGGAAAACGCACCGGTTATGACCCTCTACAAGCCGGAACATCCGAATGGTACGGCGGTGATCATCTTTCCCGGCGGCGCCTATGGCGGCCTGGCCATCGATGAAGAAGGATTCAAGGTAGCAGAAGCCTTTATTACCAAAGGCGTTACTGCCTTTGTAGTAAAATACCGCCTGCCTTCTGATGTCACCATGCGCGATAAAAGTATGGGGCCTTTACAGGATGCGCAGCAGGCCATCAAATTGGTGAGGATGAATGCCACCGAATGGGGCATCGATAAAAACAGGATCGGCATAGCAGGATATTCCGCAGGAGGCCACCTGGCCGCTACCCTGGGCACACACAGCGCTAAAAGCTATGTCCCCAATAAAGAAAAAATTGACCTGCGGCCCGATTTTATGATCCTCGTATATGCGGTGATCAGTATGCACGATGAACTCACCCACCAGGGATCCAGGAGTAACCTCATCGGCCCTAGTCCTTCACCGGAAAAAGTGGCCTTCTTCTCCAACGAAGAATGGGTGAATAATAATACGCCGCCCGCTTATATCACGCATTGTAACGACGATGCGGTAGTGAGTGTCAACAACAGTATTGCTTTTTACCAGGCTATGCAAAAAGGAGGTATTCCCGCCGAACTACACCTGTATCCCACCGGCAACCATGGATTTACCCAACGATTACCCGTATACGAATGGCTCGACCCCATGTTGTGGTGGATGAAAAGAGGGGGCTGGCTTCCCAATACCCCCTGATATTGAATCATGGCATAGCAGCGTGAACAGTGGGTTGTACCGGTGGCTTCGGGTGTAAAAGCTTTATCAGTGGACGCTCTACCTTCTTGTAAAAAAGAATACCAACCGCTACACCCAAAGCCATGTGAACAAATATGGATAAGTCTGCATTGAGGAAAAATCCTGTATAGATATAAATATTCGTCAGCAGATAAAAAAAGGTAAAGTGGGTCAGGTAAATGGAATAAGAGGCATCTCCCAGCAACAAGAAAAAGCGGTTATTCCATACCCTGGCCAACATCCCCTTCTTCTCCAGGAAAATACAGCCCGCCAGGATAAAGGCGCTGGG
Source organism: Chitinophaga eiseniae (assembly GCF_012641265.1). Classification (GTDB taxonomy): domain Bacteria; phylum Bacteroidota; class Bacteroidia; order Chitinophagales; family Chitinophagaceae; genus Chitinophaga; species Chitinophaga eiseniae_A. The sequence continues at coordinate 1,309,840 of NZ_JABAHZ010000002.1, forward strand.
AAGTCCCCATAATAGTACCCTTTTCAAACTACCTGTACCGGTAGTTACACTACCCAGCTCGGAAATATCTCCAAAACCATGGAAGATATTATATGCATACCCGCCTGCTCCCAATAACAACAGGAACGCCGCCACGCCCGCCGGCAAGGTAATATTGCGGTACAGCCAGTAAATAATAACGCCAAATAAGAACTCCAGCATAATAGGGTTGGTATAAAATATCAGCCGGGGATCATGTACCTGCAAAACTTTTCCAATAATCACCAGGGCGGGAATTACCAGCAAAAGCAGGAGCGTTTTGTATTTTGTACGCGTTAATATCAGCAGGAAAAACAACACGTAAAACCACCATTCAAAAGAAAGCGACCAACCCACCACCAATATAGGAAACAACGCTTTTTGCGAATTCAACACCGGCAACATCAACACCGTATTTTTTAGCCCGTATAAAACCGCCTCAATAGGATAGAATTTATCGAAAAAGCAAAACAACACCATGTATATCAAACTCGCCACATAATAAATGGGATTGATCCTCAAAAAACGTTTCTTCAGGAAGTCAACACCATCATAGGCGCCCAAATAATTGCCGGCAACATAACTGATAATAAAACCAGATATCCCGAAGAAAAGATCTACCCCAATGGCGCCGAAGTTTTCCAGGAAGAAGAACTTTTGCTGATGCGATACGGAAAATGCTTCCTGTGTGTCAATGGCATGTACGTGTACGACCAATAAAACCGCAATGGCTCTCAGGAATTGTATGCTGTTAATCTTCATAAATGGGATACTGATTGAGGGTAAAGGACTGTAACACCGGTTCACAACTATATACAGCAAATTATGATTGTTGGCTGTAACTACACCTCAGTCAGTATCATTCTTATCTAATACGCGATTGCCAGGATAGGCGGCTGATTTCAAACCAGTTGCATGGCACGCCGTCATGTATAAAGGTATCGGTTAACTGGAACCCTACTTTGGTTAAAACATGTGCCGATGCGGTATTGCCGGCGTCGGTCCAGGCATAAAGGTAATCGGGTTGTAACTGCTCAAATCCATATCTGAGTGATGCTACCGCACATTCCGTGGCGTAACCCTTTCCCCAGTATTGTGTTATAAACCGATATCCCACATCGTAAAAATTAACCTGTTGATGTACCGGTTCCGTTACCAGCTTCAATCCTGCCCATCCCACAAAGTTATTGCTGGCCTTTTCAATCACGGCCCATCGGCCAATACCATTGCGGGCATATTGCTGCCGGATAAACTGGATTTTCTCCCGCGCTTCTTCCAGAGTGCTGATAGTAACGCCTCCTACATATTGTACTACCGCCGGATCTCCATCCAGTGCCAGCATACCGGGCGCGTCGGCCGGAATAATTTCCCGCAGGATCAAACGGGGCGTTGAGGCAAATATCTCCATACAGGGCTGTCTATTTTTCGCCCAATTTAAAGAACCTGCCGATATTTCTAGTAAGAAATACCAGGCGTTTGATGGACAAACCGCTGATCCGTTAACTGTTTGAGCATAAAATCGGCTACATCGGCCCGGGAAACCTGTACGGCAATAGCGGGGTCATTGGCGGCAAATCCATACCTGTAATGGCCGGTGTGACTACCATCTGTTAAATTACCAGGGCGAACAATTACCCAATCCAGCTGACTGCTTTTAATGTGTTTTTCCTGCAGCGCATGATCGGCAAAGCCTTTTTTCAGCAGAAAGGGTACAATAATATGCCGGAACACGAAAGGAGTTCTGCGCAGTACTTCTTTGCTATCGCCATAACCGAGGGAGGTCTGGCAAACAAAACGCCTGATGCCGGCCTTCTCCATCGCACGGATAATATTCCGCGTACCTTCAGATCTTACCACACCCGTTTTATTGGCGGGGCGACCAATGGTAGATAATACGGCATCGTGGCCTTTCATAACAGGTTCAATAGTTTGATAATCCAGCACATCGCCCTGTACTACCTGCAAGTTAGGGTGTTGTACCTGCAACATTTGCGGGTTACGCACAAACGCAGTGACGGTATGTCCCTGTTGTAAAGCCTGTGCTAAGAGTTGTTTACCGGTGCCCCCGGTGGCGCCAAAGATTAGTAATTTCATCATCATTAATTTTATAATCCAAAATTAGGATGACGGGCACTCGGGAAATAGAACAAAACCGACAAACAATTATTTTGTAATGGAAGGGAAGTTGGTAACGATCTCTGTATTCTTCTTTTGATACTGGTAAGGCGATACGCCGGCAAACTCCTTGAATACGCGGATATAATGCGACTGGTCGGCATAATCGTTTTCAAAAGCGATATCGGATAACTTGCTGTAGTCATTGTTTCTCAACTGGGTCAGCGAGTGCTGGAACCGGCAGATACGCGAAAATAATTTGGGAGAGATACCTACGCCCTGTTTAAACCGGCGCTCAAAACTTCTCTCCGTGAGCCTCAGCTGCTGTTGCAGTTCTTTTAAGGAAATACCCCCTTTGGAGGCCATAATTTGCATCAGGGCATATTGGGTAGCCTTATCAGGTCCCGTTTGATGTTTATTAATCTGTTCAAAGAGAAACGCTGAAATAACCGCTATTTTCTCCCGTAGAGAAACAGTAGTTGCCAGTCTTTCATTGAGAAAATAATCTTTCGATGCCTCCAGCAAATCCAGGTCAGTACAGGCGTTGGTGAGGTCTCCCGCATTGAGCCCGAAAACGCTATGCAATGCATCCGGATAAAAACAAACGCCAATGGTACAGATGGTGCCTGCTAACTGTAATTCTGCGTATTTTGTGGTTTGCCCATACAGTAATAAATCGGGCAGTAGTTTATTGTCCTGGTGAAAAGTTCCCTGGCTGGATTGCTGGAACAGCAGTCCGGGACAGCCATCTGCTACCGGCCCAAATACCCGGGGAACAGCAGCGGCATCACTTTCCAATGTCCAGAAATAACGAACATGGTGTTGAAGATAATTTGGTGGAGGAATTTCCTGGTACTTCATTTATTTGGGTAATAAACCTACATTCAAGGTAAGATTTTTTATTGAATCCAATATTATCTGCCATTTTCATAGACGCATCATTTTATGAAACAACCCTTATTATACTTCGTAGGCTGTATTGCCCTGCTGCTGCTCACTGCAACCGGATGGACACAAAATAAAACAGTCGTTTTTCAGTCCGACTTCGGGCTGAAAGATGGAGCGGTATCAGCCATGAAAGGTGTGGCCAACACCGTATCTGCCGATCTTAAACTCTATGACCTTACCCACGAAATACCGGCGTATAACATCTGGGAGGCCGCTTACCGGCTGGAACAAACGGTTCCTTACTGGCCGGCAGGAACCGTTTTTGTATCGGTAGTAGATCCCGGTGTGGGCACTTCCCGCAAATCGGTGGTATTGAAAACCAACTCCGGTCACTTTATCGTAACTCCCGACAATGGTACACTCACCCTGGTAGCCGCTTCCCTGGGCATTGCAGCTGTACGCGAAATAGATGAAGCCGTGAACCGTCGTAAAAACTCGCAGCAATCCTACACTTTCCATGGCCGCGATGTATACGCTTATACCGCCGCCAGGCTGGCTTCAGGCGTCATTACCTTTGAACAGGTAGGCCCGGCCTTACCCAATGAAGTAGTGAAAATTCCTTACCAGGCGGCCACCCTGGAAAATGGGACACTCAAAGGCAATATCGCCATCCTCGATGTGCAGTATGGTAATGTGTGGACCAACATCTCCGCCGACCTGCTGAACCAGTTACATCCGAAATACGGCGACATTCTCCAGGTGAGTTTCTTCCACCATGGCAAAAAAGTACACCAGGCAGATGCCCCCTATAGCCAAACCTTTGGTGCTGTAGCTATTGGTCAGCCGCTGAGCTATTTGAATAGTTTAATGGAATTGTCGTTTGCACTCAACCAGGGCAACTTCGCCGATACCTGGCATATTGGAAGCGGTAGCGAATGGAGCGTGGAAGTAACTGTTAGTCACCGTTAGTTTACCAGCTAACAGGAGCCATCTCAATCTGTTCCAAATCCTTACTACCGTACATTACGACTAACGCGGCGGCGTTGTGATACGTCGAAGTTGTACAATAGGGTGATACCATAAATATCTGGTTGCCTTTTACTAACGCTCTTCATATAGGAGCCTTTGAGTTCTATGCCATCGGCTTTATCGCCAATCCTGATCCTGATGCCGGCATTGGCCACTGGCCCAAACGAATCCTGGTAAGTAGAATCGGTATAATGATAATTCCTGATCACCTGCTTAACGTTCACCGGGCCATAGTGATAGCCAAAACCACCTCCCACGAAAAAGCCCACCCGGCGTGGATTATCGGGAGAAGAAAGTGCCCCGACATTGAAATTTAGTATAACCGGTACATCAATCATAAACCGGGATTTTACTTCTGGTTCGCCGGTATCATAATCGTAATAGTAAATATCATCGCCCACATAGTAACTATCTGTTTGCCTTCCGCCGCGCCCACCAGAGCCACCAATGCTCAGCGGGATGCCTACCGACAACGATGTATGCTTATGTTCCATCAGGTTAAAGCGGGGCGAGTAAGTAATGGCAATACTGAAGATACTGCCGAAGCGAGGGGTATGATCAATAAACCCCGAGAGGCCAACTGCATGCATGAGATTTTGGGAGAAAAGCCGGGAACCGGTGAGGCAAACAATTGCTAACAAAACAATTTTTTTATTCATGGTACAGATGGTATTGGCTGATCATGAATGGCGCAAAAGAGATGCCAATAAATAGATGTGTTTCACCAGCTTATCTTGTGTGGGGCCGGTTCTCAGTCGTCATAGAAAGTTCGCTAAGAGTGTAATATTATAAGTTTCGGGACCTTTCTTATCCACACTTTTCATATAGGCTCCCTTGAGTTCCATTCCGGTAAACAAATGCTTCCCTATCCTGACGCGGACTCCCAGATTAGCAACCGGACCAAATGATCCCTGCGATGTAGAATCGGTATAGGCAACACCATTGCTGTCAGTATGGATGATATTAACAGGGCCATAATGATAGCCAAATCCTCCACCAGCAAAGAAGCCTATCCTGTTATCACAATTTTTAGAAGAAAGTGCGCCCTGGTTCAGATTCAATATCACCGGGCAATCAAACATGTTTCTGAACTTTGTATGTGGGGTATTGGATGCTGGCTGATATCCACTGGGTAGCCGCCTACTATCTCCGGTAGATCCCGAACTGCCATAACTAACAGGTATCCCTATAGACATGGATAAGGAAGAATGAGTGAGCAATACATACCGGGGAGAATAGGTAAGAGCCATAGTAAAAAGACTATTAGTGCCACTATAGTTATCTGCAAAGCAGGATAAACCTGCGGCATGCATAAAATGTTGCGCAAGTATGTTAGAAGAAAAACAACAAGCCAGTGTTAGCAAAACCGCTTTTTTCATGGTATAGTCATAAATGATCATTAAAGATAAAAGAAAAGCGATTGAAACGATCCCCATCGCTTCAATCGCTTTTGTTAATTTTTATCTTGTACTACTGTAATACGTCCAATATCGGATGATCAATTCCCTGTACCTGGGTTTCAGCAGGTTTAATCAGCTCCAGTACGGTGATCTTATTGCTACCAGTTTTCAGCCATTCGGCAGGAACATACAGTGTTTGCTGAGGGCCAACTTTCCAGTAACGGCCCAGGTGATGACCGTTGATCCATACCACCCCTTTACCCCACTTGCTCATATCCAGGTAAGTATCGCCTTTGCTGCTCAAGGTAAAACTACCTTCTTTCAACACCGGGGCATCTGCAGCTACCGCCGATGCTTTGATAGTAGGTTGCTGTTCATATGGAAGCTTAAACTGTTGCCATTGATGAATAGCCTTTCCATTAAATAATACCTGTCCGTCTATCCCTTTCCTGTTTTTTAGGAGATAAGAGCCAAAGTTGATGCGTCCCAGGTTTTCGACCAGGATTTCCAGTGTTACATTACCCGCAGGGAGGGTAATATCGGTGCTGTCTTGCTTCAGTCGCCTGTCGAGGATCGCTGCTCTTTTCCCGTTTATGAAAACCAGCCCGTAATCGCGGAGGTCTTTGATTTTTAAAGTGCCGCTACTGCCGCCTTTGAGGGTGGTACGGTATAATACAAAGCCATAGGCCTGTTTCAGGTCTTCAAACGTTAACGGATCTACGCTTTTTACCGCAGCAGGTAGTTGGCTGAACAGCGCGCTGCTACGCTCAAAAGTAATAACAGGTGTGGTGATCACTGGCTTTTTAGCAGGAACTTCCGGTAAGGTTACTCCCGGAGCTAAATGTTTGGCAATTACTTCTCTGAATGCCATGAATTTAGGCGTGGCATTTCCTGCTTCATCCAGTGGCGCATCATAGTCGTAGCTACTGATCTGTGGCGAATAAGGAGCTTCGTCACTATAGTTGGCGCCGTTCATATAACCGCGGGTGGTACCGCCATGGTACATGTACATATTGATGGAGATACCAGCAGCCAATACCCGGTCTAAACGGGTAAGAAAATTTTCGTAAGGAACGGTATGGTGTTTTTCCCCCCAGGAATCAAACCAGGCAGGATACCACTCTGCAATATAGAATGGGCCTTTGCCGTTGTGGTTTTCTTTTACCAGTTGTTTTACTTTTGCCGGATCATCCACGCCATTTACGGCCGGCAGTAAACCGGGCAGATGCCCGTTAGCTACATCTCCGGCAGGATCGCAGGTGTACAGCAAACCGTCAAAACCAGCTTCTGTAAACATTTTGCGGTTAAGCTCCAGGTAAGATTTATCGTTGGAGTAAGAACCATATTCGTTTTCGATCTGGGTCATCAGGATGTTTCCACCATGATTGATCTGCAGAGGAGCCAGCTGTTTACCTACGGCTTTAATATAGTTATTATAAGCCTTCAGGTATTGAGGTTCTTTACTCCTCACTTCCAGTCCTTTTATTTCCTGTAACCAGTAAGGATAACCGCCAAATTCCCACTCCGCACAGGCATAAGGGCTGGGGCGTAAAATTACCCACATACCTTCTTCCTGGCATATTTTCACAAAAGCAGCTACATCGCTGTTGCCTGAAAAATTATAATGTCCCTGTTCTGGTTCGTGCATGTTCCAGAACACATAAGTACCTATGGTATTTAATCCCATGGCTTTGGCCATTTTGATCCGGTCGCGCCACGATTCACGGGGCACCCGCAGATAATGGATCTCGCCGGAAATCATCTGGAAAGGTTTCCCATCCAGTAAAAAGGAGGAGTCGCCTAACTGAAAAGTATGTTGTGCGCTTAGCTGGAAGCAACATAACATCATCAGTATTACTACGCTGATTTTTTTCATCACTTACTGTTTATTTGCGTTAATTGTTGGGTCAGTGTTACGACAGATCGTGCGGGTATCGTTATCGTATGTCCGTTTACGTTACCAGGTTGTAAGTTGCCCTCGTCGTTGGTGGTATAGCTACGTATGCCACCGCCAGGTAAGCCTTTGCCGCGCAGCGCTATGTTAGCGGCGGTGGAGCGGCTGTTGATCACCACAAGAACGAGACTGTTGTCTGTATTTTTGTAGGCCGACAGGTAGATATCTTTTGTATTGGCATTGTCTGCCAGTTGCGCGGATACCCTTTGTGCGCCGGGTCTTACAAAACGGCTGTAATTACCGAATACCCACAGCATTTTGGCATCGTGTATTTGCCCGTCCGCTTTGTTTTTATCTATATAAATCAATCCGTCTTTATAATCGTATGGCGATATAGCCAGCCACCACTGCCAGGCCGATGCGTTGGCAACGGTAAGATCGGTGTGGATAACTCTGGCCAGGTATAATGCGGCGTCCATGCCCAGGTCTACCTTGTTGCCACTCATTTCGCCGGCATTATCGCCCAGTATGCAATATTCTGATTGCCAGAAAGGAATGCCCCTCAGTGCCGCGTGTAATCTTTTGCGTATAGCCACTGCCGTGTCCTGTGGAGAGGTGGTGAAATAGCTATGTGCCGCTATCGTTTTGTATACGTTGGGACGGTTGCCCAGGTAAGTGGGGCTGTGCGGATCAAAGAAAGCAGCAATTTGTGTTCCTTTGGCAGGTTTGTCTTCACCGGCAAAGAGATAGTTGATCTTGCCGGCTTCTGTTATTAAAATCTTTGTGGGGAGCTGGTGCTGATGAAAGGTCTGGTCTACCGCTTTTACGAGACCATAAATTTGTTCATTGTTGTAAGGACATCCTTCCTGGCCGCCATCGCTCCAATCCCATTGGGGCTCGTTAACAGGACTCACAAAGTTGAGGGTGATGCCAGTTTCCTGCCGGATGCCTTGTACTACGTCTTTCAGGAAATTGGCTACGGCGGGGTATTGGTCGGGGGCCAGGTTGCATTGCCCATTGCTGGCAAATGCTTTACCGTTGCGGGTGAAAGCTACAGGCGGACTATTCAGGAAGCCCAGGAATTGTTGAACGCCCCTGGCTTTGGCAGCATTTAAGAACCAGATCTGCCCAGCTTGCTGCTGCCAGTGGTATTGATGATCGGCGCCCAGGAAACAGGCTGCCCGTCGCCATTCATCGCGGATGCCGCTCTCGCTGCCCTGTTCGGTGCTGCCTGCGCCAATGTTAAACCGCCACATCGACAAGCCAATACCTTTGGGCTGCCCATTGGCGGTTGTATCGCTGCTAAACAGCCAGTCGGCCAGCTGGTTTCTTTTAGGATCCGGCCAGGCACCGGTAAACTGGCAGGACCAGGCATCGGATGCTGCAAAGTTGTGAATAGTTTGTGCCTTCCTGGAAAGGTCGATGTTTACCCGCATCGCCGGGTTATGCTGAGATATCCCCTGCTGTAATATCATACAACCCAGCAGGGCGCCTGTTATTTTTTTCATGTTCCTAGTAAGCGGTTGCACGCAAAGCCGCATGGTATGCAAGGACTTCCCGTAGTAAGAAGGGTAGTTGCAAGCCTGTAAAGTAGTAAAATAGTCGCTGATTATTTTCCAAATCTGATGCTGCTACCTTACTACTTTACAGATGCCTTGCTCCTGTTGGATTCATGCTATTACCTGAAACTTATCATGAGGCTAGTAGCCAGGATTCTGTTTCAGGGTGCCATTGGAGGCCAGTATATCTGCCCTTGGAACAGGTAACCAGTAGTTGGCCTCTTTAAACAAGCGGTTATCCAGGGCCACTTTCCTTGCATAAGTATAGGCGCCGCCGTTAGCCGTAATGGTGATACCATAAGCAGGTATATTTTCGGTAACAGTGGCAATTTTCCACCTGCGAACATCATAGAAGCGGTGCTCTTCATAGGCCAGTTCTACCTGTCTTTCTCTCCTGATAGCGTCGCGCATCTGGTCTTTGGAAAGCCCCGGTGTTAATGCTGGCTGATGCACGCTGGCGCGCTGGCGGATCTGGTTGATCGCATTGTATACGCTGGCATCCGGACCAACCGCTTCATTTTGCGCTTCAGCGTAGTTCAGTAATACTTCTGCATAACGAATGTAAATCCAGGGCTGCAATCCCGCTACATCCCATGGATTGTCGATAGGATTTTTATCATCCAGGAATTTGCGCAGGTAATAACCTGTTTTGGAAGCATTCCAGTTGGAAGGACCATCCTTACTGTCTTTACCCCCGGGTGTAAAAGTTTGTATGGTAGATCCGCGGTAAGAGGCGCCGTTATAGAGAATAGTGGCATAAAAACGGGGATCCCTGTTAGCATATGGATTCTGTGGATTATATCCGGAAGCGGGATCAGTAATGGGTTTACCATTACTCATTTCATAGGCATCCACCATATTCTGCAGCGGTGTATTACCTGCCCATCCGCCATAGCCGTTAGGACCATTGGAGATTTCAAGACATACGTGGCGGGCGCCCACCGCGAATTGCCGCGCGAAAATAATTTCGTTGTTATTGCTGTTCAGGAACAACTGTGTATAATCCGGCGCTATGCTGTATTTAGAAAGTCCTATCACCGCTTTGGCGGCATCGGCTGCAGCCTGCCAGGTGCCTACGTTGTACAACGGACTGGCAGCATATAGCAGCAAGCGGGCTTTCAGCGCCAGCGCAGCAGCCTGGGTAGCCCTGCCTGGCAGCCAGTTGGTACTGTTGTTATCGGTCGGAAGATCGGCTGCTGCAGCGGTGAGCTCGGATATAACATAGTCCATCGACTCCTGTAAGGTAGCCCTGTTAAACAAAGCCGGATCGCTGAGGTTATCCTGCAAACTGTATTCTTTATTTCCCATCATCACTACCCCGCCGTAGTTACGGATCAGGTCATGGTAACGGAAGGCCCGGATAAAGCGTAGTTCTGCCCTCAGCCGATTACGATGCGCGGTACTCATTACTACGGTGTCAATGTGATTGAGCCCGTAGTTACATTCCCGGATACCGCGATAACTTCTCCCCCAAATGGTACCGGTGATACCCATGTTTTCAGGCGCCAGCTGTCCCTGCTGAACGAGCCAGGTGTTATCGTCGTTGTTATAAATAGATTCGTCGGTAATAGAGCTCCACAGGCCATATTCAAACCCTCTGCCAAATCCCGGGTTACTGCCTTCCCCTTCTTTATCCTGTAACCTGATGCTCAGGTAACGGTTAATGACATAGTTTTCAAACAAAGAAGAATCGGCCAGTACGGCATCTCCCAATATCCTGTCGGTGGGAGTCACATTCAGAAAATCTTTCTGACAGGAAGAAAGGATACCTGACGCCACTAAAGCCAGACCGTATAATATATTTGTAGTTTTCATGATTTGATTTTTGTGTTTAGAACTTAACATTTACACCCAGGTTCACGATACGTTGTTGTGGATAAAACTGTCCACTGTTGCTGAAACCTTCCGGATCGTAGTCTTTTACTTTGGTAATGGTGAAAAGGTTAAAGGCATTGGCATATACGCGAAGACCCGCAATCCTGGCGCGTGATAAAACAGATGACTGGATGGTATAACCCAGGGAAATGTTTTTTAAACGCAGGAAAGAGGCATTGTTCAGCCAGAAAGTATTGGGACGGAGACCCCCATTTACGGAAGAAGAAGCACGTTCATCTACACGTGGATAAGAACCGTTAGGGTTGGAAGGGCTCCAGCGATTATCTGCCCAGCTGCTGTAGAAGTTACCGATGGTACCAGATTCAGGCAGCACATATTGACTTACATGTGTTTGTCCGGCGAACAATACCGACAGGTCAAATCCTTTGTAATCGGCTGCCAGGTTGATACCATAAGTGATTTCAGGAATGTTGCCATACTTGGTTCTCACCATATCATCTGCTGTAATCTGTTTGTCGCCGTTATAATCCTGGTAAATCAGGTCGCCCAGCTTGGCATTCGGTAAATGAGGATATTTGGCCAGGTCGTCTGCTGTTCTGAAAATGCCGATAGCATTGTACAACAGGGACGTATTCATTGGTCCGCCGGTTTCCCGCTGGTAGGGTAGCGTACCTACCGCTTCGTCTTTGAAGATGATCTTATTTTTGGCATAGGTTACGTTACCGGAAACATTATAGTGGAAGCCGCTACCAGTAGTATTGTCATATCCCAGGGTAGCTTCAATACCCTGGCTGTTTACCTTACCGATATTTTCTGCCGGCACCAGCGGATTGTTCTTATCAAATGGGTTCACAATACCGGAGGTCTGGGTCAGCGAGGTACGCGGTGTTAATATCTTGGTACGATGCTGCTGGAAATAGATGAATTCCAGGGAGAAGTGATCGAGGAAAGTGGCATTCAGCCCCAGGTCCATCTTCTTCGCTACTTCCCAGGTAATATTAGGATTGGCCAGCTTCACCAGGTCTATACCACTTTGAATTTGTCCGTTGATCACGTATTGGTTATAGAAAGAGTAGTTGTCGAAATACTGGAACAAGCCCACATTATCGTTACCCAGCGTACCATAGGAGCCGCGGAGTTTTAAGTTATTAATGAATTTCACCGGCTCAAACCAGGACTCTTTGGATACTACCCAACCAGCAGAAACAGACGGGAAGAAGCCATACTGTTTGCCTTCGGGGAAGGTGGAAGATCCGTCTACACGGGCCTGTACTTCCAGAAGGTATTTTTCGAGGTAGTTATACGCAATTCTTCCGAAATAGCTTTTCCTGGTGAAGTTATAGCTGCTGCCGAAGTTACTTCTGTCGGTAGCGGCGGCGCCTCCCTGCGATAATTCCGGTGTGAGCGGGGTTGGAAAGTTGATCCGGCCGGCGCTCAGGGTATCTACCGCATTTTTGCTTTGCTCATAACCAATAAAGGCATTGAAATCGTGCGCACCAAAACGGCGGGCATAATTCAGTTTAATGTTGGTGGTCAGCAACGACATATTCCGCTGTTGCTCTACCAGCGATGCTTTACCATTGGAACCTCCTACGATCTTCGGCACATAAGTGTTGGAAGCCGCATCGAAAGTATATTCTTTATAAGGAGTAGCGAAGGTCTTAGTAAAGTTCCAGGATTTGTCGGCCGACAGGAAACCATCCAGTGATAAGCCTTCCACCCCTGGAATGGCATAGGATCCTTTCAGTATACCATTAAACACCTGGGTAGGGTTGCGGGAAAGGCCACCCATATCTGTTACCTGCATCACCGGGTTATTGTTTTCAATACCGGTAGTAGGCAGGCCATTAGGATATCTGTCTAACACGGTGGGGTAAGCCCGGTAAATGCCGCGGAAGATATCTCCTGCAGAGGTAGTAGGATATTGACGATCTTCCTGGCGACCAGATAAGTACAGGCTTACTTTCAGGCGTTTGGTAACATCGGCGTCGATGTTTGACCGGAAATTGTACTGGTTATATTTGGTGGCGCCGTTTTTATATAATCCGTTTTGACCGATCATACCCAGGGAAACATAATACCGTACGTTTTCTCCACCACCATTTACAGAAAGGCTGTGTTGGTTCTGGGTAGTGGTTTTCCGCAGGGTGGCCTTTTGCCAGTCGGTATTAGGATAATTTACCGGGTCGGAACCATCTTTGAATTTCTGTAATTGCTCGGCAGTGTAAAACTGGTTCATACCGCCGGCATTGTTATTATAATACTGGATTTCATTCATGATCTGGGCATAGGTATATGCATCAGCCATTTTAGGCAACCTGGTAGGAGAGGAAAATCCCTGGTTAAAGCTGTAATTGATAACAGGTTTTCCGGTTTTACCTCTTTTGGTGGTGATGAGCATTACGCCGTTGGCCGCGCGGCTACCGTATACGGCGGCAGAAGCGTCTTTCAGTACGGAAATGCTTTCGATATCGTTAGGATCCAGTCGGTCGAGGCCCCCGATCTGGCCGGGAACGCCATCTACTACGATCAGTACATCGTTGTTGCCGGTAGTGGCTAACCCACGGATGGTAACGGCAGAACCATCGTAGCCTGGCTCACCGGAGCGGTTGTTGGCAATAACGCCGGAAAAACGGCCGGTCAGCGCATTGGATACGTTAGGCTGGGGACTTTGCACAATGTCGGCCCCCTTTACCACGGAAATAGAACCCGTTAACGTAGCTTTCTTTTGGGTGCCATACCCTACTACCACCACTTCGTTCACGGTTTTGCTCAGGGCAGTCAGCACAATCCGCAGGGGCGCCCCGCCTCTTACGGCTACCCGCTGCTCGGTATATGACATATGATTAAATAACAGGGTATCTCCAACGGCTGCATTGATGCTGAATTTTCCATCACCATCGGTCAATGCGCCACCTGTCTTGTTCTTTACACGGATGGTTACCCCCGGAACAGGGGCATTGTCGGCCGACACCGTACCGGTTACCACAGCCTGCTGTGCCTGTGCCCCTCCGGCAAACAATAATAGCAATAGAAAAAATAAACGGGAAAGAACAGGTTGGCTCCGTAAAGGGACAAATAACTCATGGTCCGTTCCGGATTGAAGTCTTTTCATAACGCAATATTTAAATGAATGATTTGGAATGCTGGCGAATCAATTTTGGTTGAATGGACTGATTTTCGCTCCCCCAGCCCTCTATGTTATCCGCAATGTACTATGAGGTACACAGATCATAGAGGGGGTAAATCATTTAAAAAAGGGGGTAAAATCGTAAATTATCGACAGGGGGTATTTAATCGCCCCCTATGCTCAAAGTGAATACAGTAGCGGAAAAAGGGTGTTATACCTCTTCCTGGCTTTCTGTTACATTGAAATCCCTGTTAAAAGAGTGCCGGTATTTTTTTACGTAGTCGGAAGGATTCATTCCAAACAGTTTGACAAACTGTTCACGGAAGTATTTAATATCTCCGATACCTACCTGCATGGCTGCCTGGGTAATGGTGTAGTTTTCCTTGAGCAGGAAAACAGCCGCCTTCCGGAGCCGGATCGACCGGATGAAAGAATTGATCGTTTGGCCGGAAATGGATTTTACTTTCTTGTATAAGCTGGAATGGCTCATGCCGATTTCCAGGGTAAACTTTTTAATGGAAAAGGTTTCATCCTCCAGGTTGGCTTCTATGATCTCAATACAGCGTTTAAGGAAATCCTGGTATTCAGCCGGTACCTTGATATTGCTGTTTTTGAGGGTAATACGGTCAAAGAAGTATTGCTGCAACAGGTTCCTGTTCTTGATAATGTTATTCACCTTGGCCATCAGCAGGTCGTTGTCGAATGGCTTGGTAATATAGTCGTCGGCCCCGCCCTCCAGGCCTTTGAGGCGGGTGTCGGATGCAGAAGAACCAGTAAGGAGGATCACCGGGATATGGCTGATGGTATCTGTTTGCTTGATCCTGGCACATAACTCTACCCCATCCATTCCTTCCATCTGGATATCGCTGATCACCAGGTCTGGCATATATTTCTGTACGGCCGAAAAGCCGGTGGTACCGTTATCCGCCTCATATACCACAAATTTATCTTTGAATAACTGCTGGAGGTACTGCCTGATCTCATCATGATCATCGATCAGCAGGATCGATTTCTTTTCGGTAATAGTAGTGGTGGCAACTTCGGCATCCTGGGCAGCAACGGTAGTATCCGGTGCTGCCAGGGTGGCGCCGGAGCTGAGCTCCTCCAGGAAGGCCGATTTATGCCCGGCGCTTTCCAATAACAGGGTACCGGCAAAATGAGCGCTTCCTTTTTTCAGGGAAAGCCGGAAGGCTGTACCCTCATTTACCTTGCTCTCATAACTGATACTTCCATGGTGCTTTTCTATAAAGTGT
The DNA here is from genome assembly GCF_012641265.1 of Chitinophaga eiseniae. Lineage (GTDB taxonomy): Bacteria > Bacteroidota > Bacteroidia > Chitinophagales > Chitinophagaceae > Chitinophaga > Chitinophaga eiseniae_A. Next base: position 1,324,962 of record NZ_JABAHZ010000002.1, read on the forward strand.
TTTACCAGGTAAAGCCCAATCCCGAAACCGGTTTGTAATGATTCCTTTCGATCCTGTGCCCGCTGGAATTTTTCAAAGATCCGGTTGCCCACACTGTCGTCTATACCACAGCCACTGTCTTTGATAACAATAGTCACCCCGTCTTCTTCTCCACTCACTTCAAAAATGATGGTGCCATTATCCGGGGTAAACTTAAATGCATTGGAAAGTAGGTTGAAAATGGAAATTTCCAGCTTTTCGCTGTCTCCATATACTTCTATGGCCGGTGGTTGCGCCTGGAAGATATATTGAATATTTTTAATTTTTGCCTGCTGTGAAAAGCAGAGATATACCTCATGGCAAAGGTTCACAATATCCAGTGGCGCCACTTTCAGCTGGTCGCCTTCCTGGTCGGCTTTGCGGAACAGCAGGAGTTGGTCTACCAGGCTAAGCAGGCGCCTGGCATTGCGGTATACGACTCCCAGGTCCCGGTCATTTTTATGTTGCAGTAGCTCCTTCAGCGGATTAATGATGAGGGTGAGCGGTGTCCGGAACTCATGGGAAATGTTGGTGAAAAACGATAGCTTCTTTTCGTTCAGCTCTTTTTCCTTTTCTTTTTCCAGGTATGCCAGCTTGATTTCATATTTCAACCGCTCTTCCCGCGCCTTATACTGGATGTACAGGTAAATAGCGGCAAGCGTGGTAGTAATATAAAGCAGGTAGGCCCACCAGGTACGGTACCAGGGGGGCAATACCACCAGGGAAATGGTACGGATTTCCGGGCTCCAGAATCCGTCGGCATTGCTGGCCTTTATCTCAAAAGTATATTGGCCTTCCTGGAGGTGGGTATAGTTGGCGGTCCGGGTGGAGCCTACATAATTCCAGTTGTTATCCCAGCCCTGTAGCCGGTATGCATAGCTGATTTTATCTGGTAAGCTATATTCCAGTGCCACGAAGTCGAAGGCGATTGTGGCCTTGTCGTAAGGAACGGTAATTTCCCGCACTTCGTCCGCCCGGGTCCTGCCGGATACGTAGTTGTCCAGCGCTGTTACCGGGGTATTATTGATTTTGATATCGGTCAGCCACACCGGAGGAATGGCCGTTTCTGCGTACACGCTATCAGGGTAAAAAATATTGAACCCTTTAATACCGCCAAAGGCAAACTCTCCTGAGTGCAGTGCCAGTGCCGCATTGAAGCTGAATTGATTACTCTGTAATCCATCGGAGGCTGCAAAATTGCGAAACGTTTTCTTTACCGGGTCAAATTTTGAAAGCCCGTTGAAGGTGCTGATCCAGATATTACCGCTATTGTCTTCCAGCATCCGGAGTATGGAATTACTCGGCAGTCCCTCAGTCATCGTATACCGGGTGTAGGCCCCCGTTTGCCGGTTGAAGCGCAGGAGGCCCCCTCCATCGGTGCCCACCCAAAAATTACCGCGTTTATCATGGTGAATAGAGCGAACGGTATAGCCAATATCAAAACGCCGGTGTTGCCGGTGAGTGCTGTCTATCCGGATCAGGGACGAATAATTTCCTCCCCATAGCTGACCTTCCCGGTCCTCCGCCAGGCACTGCATGTTTACCAGGCTGCTGTCGAAAAGCACAAACTGGTTTTCCCGGGGACTAAAACGATACAAAGTGCCGTTGTTGGTGGTGCTGGCCCATAGCTGTTGCTGACGGTCTTCATATACCAGCCACACATTGTTTTCGGCAGTATGGGTATACGGATTAAAACATACGTAATGTTCAAATTTCCCGGTAGCAGTACGATACCGGTTTACCCCGCCAAACCAGGTAGATATCCACAAGTCGTGGCGAACATCATGAATGATGGAGGTAATAAAATTGCTGCTGATGCTTTGTGGCTGCTGTGCATCGTGACTATAGGAGGTAATGGCCCCTGTTTCCCGGTTCCAGTATTTCAATCCCCCTCCATCGGTGCCTATCCAGATATTTTTGGCATCTTCTTCACAAAAGGAAAAAATGAAGTTATCGATGGCCCTGGCATCGGGATTCCTGTTTAATACATTTAGTTCAAATGGGTTACGCCTCGATTCCAGGATATTGATGCCCCCCCGCAAGGTGCCTATCCATTTGCGCCCTTCGCGGTCTTCATAAATGGAATAAACGGAGTTGCTGCTCAGCTGTGCAGGGCTGCCGGGATGGGTAAACGGACGGGCCGGAACATCCGCGCCAGATATCAGGTAGATGCCATTTCCATCAGAAGCACACCAGGTCAGTCCCATTCTGTCGGTATACAACACTACAATCTTACTGTTTTCCGGTAAGGCATTGCCCGAAAATTTTCCGGTAGCGGGAATATACCGGAATACACCGGTATCCGTACCCAGCAACAGGTTGCCGGATTGGTCTACATTAAGGCAATTAGCCCGGGGGATCTCCCTGGAAATAATATGTAGGGTCTGTTGACTGGCTTCATACCTGCACAGGCCAATATTCTGTACAAATACCCAGGCCGATTTACCGGTAAGTTTTATGCCGGTTACTTCATAGTTGGTAAGCGTAGTACCATCACTGGGCAAAGGTACCTGCCGGCCCTCGTGGAGGGTATTGTCAAATACAAGTAAGCCGTTTTTTTCGGTACCGATTAAGGTAAGCCCGTTTTCATCCGACTTAATGACGTGTATGTTTTCATTGGCTTTGCGTAGCGTGCGGCTATTTACCGGCCGGTACACAGGCATGGTAAATTTTTCGGTGGCAGGATTAAAAACGCTGACACCCCGCCTGCCGCCCACCCAAAGCTGGTGATGACTATCGTCGGCCAGGGTATAAATACCATTGTCGGCCAGGGAGGTACTATCTCCCACTTTGTTCCGGTAAATTTTAAACCTGTATCCATCATACCTGTTCAGCCCATCATAAGTGCCAAACCACATAAACCCTTTGTGGTCCTGGTATACAGAGGTGACAGCATTGTTGGATAGCCCATCTTCTATCCCGAGATACCTGATTGGATAACCTATGGCAAACGTGGTACTGGCGATCACCATCAGCAATAAAATAAAGCAACATTTCCTCACATCACACATAGGCTTATTTTAACGGCCATAAAGCTATTGAAAAAGACAGGGATTTTTTTGATTTTAACCACTAAATTTGAATGAAACCAACTACCCATGCCCATACAGCAAGCCGCACAACGCGGCGGAACACCAGCTGCAACAAATCCCGGGATTTACTAACTCAGTTCAGCGATAGTGGTGTTCATACGTTTTACCCGCGCGGCCCATACTTTCCATAGCAGGACGCCCTGTATGGCAACAATGCCGGCAATAGCCGCCAATGCAGCGTAGCGGGCATTATCCCATTGAATGCCTGCACCCAGGAAGAAAGAAAATATACCTGCCATCGCCAGTATTTTAGAAGAGATGGAGATCACTGCATACTGCTTTATCTGCAACGATTTCTTCCGCAGGTTATCTAATAAATTTTCCCCCAATACGGGACGTTTGGATAGCGTATAGCCAACAACGTTATGTACCAGGAGTAATAGCACTGCCGCTACCAGCAACAGGTTCAGGAAAAGCGGCTTTTTGTGGCCGTCAAAGAAATCGTAATACGCCAGCAGGAAGGCGCTGTAGCCCACTATCTCTATGGTGAGTTGCTTACGGATACTCCTGAGCACCGGGAATGTTTTCTTTTCAGCCAGCGCCTGTATTTCCAGGATGTTTTTGTTGGGGGTGGGTGTATTATCCCAGTAAGATTTAATGTGATCCATATGTTTATAAGTTTAAGAGGCTTTTGATTTTGTTTTTAATCCGGTTAAGCTTTACGCCTACATAATTCTCTTCTATCCCAATAATACCGGCGATCTCCTGGTAGCTCATCTCTTCCAGGTACAGGGCAATAATGGCCTTTTCTGCATCGCTGAGCTGTTTGAGCACCGCAAAAAACAATTCCTGTTGTTCGTTATCCCTATGATCGGCAGGTTGGGCTATTTCAGGAAAGGTATCGGTATAGGTAACGGGCAGACTTTTCTTACGGAAGCTGGCCAACGCCGTATTCAAGGCAATACGGTATATCCAGGTGCTGATTTTGGCGTTGCCTTTAAATGAGGGAAACGATTTCCACAACTGGTAAATCATCTCCTGGAAAAGATCTTCCCGGTCTTCGGGAGTATCCCGGTACAGGCGGCAGAGCTTATGCAGCATTCCCTGGTGTTGTGTAATGGTAGCAAGAAAGGCCTGTTTATCCATGAAACTGATTTTATGGAGTTAGTTGCAGTCCGGGTTAAAAACTTACAGTCTTACCAGATTACTTTATTCACCGTAGCCCAGTTGCGGGTGGTGCAGGGTACCCCCAGCTTTTTCTCCAGCCGGGCTACCACATCGAGGGGCTTGGTTTCCAGGTCTTTCCGGATCATGGTATATACTTCCGTGCCATGCATATGAAGCGTTTCGGCGGCCGATTGCAGTGAGGCGATGACTTCCGCCGCATGAGGACCCGCCGGCGCCGACAGGAAAGTAATGTACACCTGTAGCTTTTTATCGGGCACTACGCCGGGAAAAGGGGTATGAGCCACCACCGCCTCCAGCTCGGTTACCGACCGTATAATGACCGGCACTTCAAAACCGTAGGTACGAAGGAGCAATTGCTCCATTTTTTTGGATAAAGTAGTTGCCTTGCCGCTGGCTGTAAACATGATATTACCGCTTTGAATATAGGTGCTTACATTTTTATAGCCGGCTGTGGTGAGCTGCTGGCGCAGATCTTCCATTTTAATGATACGCTTGCCTACATTAACGGCCCTTAAAAATGCGACATACCTGGTCATATGGTTTTCAACTTTACTTTGTAAGTTTGTTGCATCATGCACTATCTACAAATCATTCGTAAGTTATATAACTTACCGGAAGCCGACAACCACGGTTATCCTGAATCTGCGCTGGCAGCCCTGGAAGAACGTTTACAGATCCGTATCCCGGCTATCCTCCGGGAATATTATCTCTCCCTGGGTGCTAACAGGCAAATCAATGATAGCTTTAACCGCCTGACTGCCTTCAACGAGATGGGCTTTTCGGAAGATGAACACCTGGTATTTTATGAAGAAAATCAGGGCGTGGTGTTATGGGGATTGTCCAAAACGGAATTGGCGGCCGGTAACCCACCGGTATATGGCACCTACGACAGCGCGCGGAAGGACTGGTTTGTGGATTCAGATACTACAGAAAATTTCCTGTTATCGATGGCCTGGTGGAATGGCGCTTTAGGGGGACTTACCCACACCGCATTTACCGACCTGGAAGAAGATCTTACCCCGAAGCATATAGCGGCAGTAACCGGCAACTGGCAGGAGCAAACAGGGATTTCCCACCAGCTGCTACGCTTCTTTACCAACGACTATGAAGATATTGTTGTATTCACTACGGAACAGGATGGTACGGTAAATGGGATCTACGCAGGTACCAACAATGAACAGCGGTATCAGCATATACTGCACACTCTTCACCTGGAATGGTGCTATCGTACCGACCGGGATGCGTAAATAACGCGGCTATACAGCCACACGGCGCCCACCAGTCCATAGAAAACGCCGCCTAATAAGGTGGCAAGGTAATCGAGCCGGTAGCAGTAAATATAATGCAGGTGTTCATTGGTTACCAGCACGATGGTACTCAACAGGCCTACTGTTAGCCAGAAGCCGGCAATTTGCGGCCAACTGGCGGTATCAGTATACGGTTCCGGTGATATTTTCAGGAAAACGAGCAGCAATATCAGCAAGCCCGCCATAGAAGTAAGGTATTGCATCCCATACCAGGTTTGGATAGTATGTCCGAATACAGTGATATTTTGTTGAAGAAAAAACCACCACCGCACAAAAAATCCATGTTCATGGGTAAAGGCGTCCAGGAAAAAATGAGTCAGTACCCCCAGTACGACAGAATAGATCACCACAAAATAATGTTGCCGGAAATAGCGGTGCCAGTTGAAACCCTGGAAGGGCAACAGCCTGCTGCTGATCCATTGCGGCAGGTAAGGCAGTAAAACCTGCTTCACCCTGTGATGATAGAGGTACGACAGCAGCAGCGCTAACGGTATATCATATACGAAAACTCCCCACCATAAATGTCCAAGATTGAAGTAGGGATTGAGAAAAATAAAATATAAAAAATCCGGTACCATACTGCCGACAATTAAACCGGTAGCAGACAAGTATTTGCGGGGGGCATAGGTAAGGGGGGCCACTATCGCCGCATGTGATATCGTAAAAGGCATCTTTAATGGTAATTGGATATAAATTTAATTAAACTATAATAAATAATCGCCGCATGATAAAGAAATGTTAATGTTACAATTGTCCATCATTTCCTGTAAAATGTCCAACGTTTTCCATGTGATAACACGTATTTTTATTTAGTCTTTGAAAACATAAAAACAATGTGCTATGACAAAATGGAAAATTGATGAATCACACAGCGAAATAGGATTCAAAGTTAAACACCTCATGATTACGAATGTGAGTGGATATTTTACCCGTTTTACCGGAAATATGCTGACCAGTAGTGATGACTTTCATGATGCTACTATTTCCTTCGAAGCGGCGGCTGATAGTATTGATACACAAAACAGGCAAAGGGATGAACACCTGAGAAACGGCGAATTCTTTGATGCGGCCAACCATCCCAAGATCAGCTTCGTTTCCAAAAAAGTAAAAAAGGTAGACGACGAGCAATATAAATTGTTGGGTGAGCTCACCATTAAAGGGGAAACCCATCCCATTGAACTGGACGTAGTACATGCCGGAACTACCGTAGATCCTTATGGTCAAACCAAAGCCGGCTTTGCGCTCAAAGGACGTCTTCACCGTGCTGATTATGGTCTTCGCTGGAATGCTACGACCGAAGCAGGCGGTATCGTACTCAGCGATGAAGTGAAGTTGAATATGGAAGTGCAGCTGATTAAAGAAGCATAATATAAGAAAGCATAAAGACAAAAGCTATTGTAGCGGGTGATCTTGGCGGATATTTAAAAATCGCGCTTTTCATCTGCTATAATAGCTTTTTGCTTTATGCTTTGCGCTTTATCCTATCTTTGTGCCCATGAAATTTGAACAATACAATATTTCTACTGAAATAAAGGACAGTCTGAAGGAAATGGGCTTTAAAAAGCCTACAGATATACAGTTTAAGGCCATTCCCTCCATTCTGAACGGGGATGACGTGATGGCGATCGCCCAAACCGGCACTGGTAAAACGGCAGCTTTTGCCATTCCTATCCTGCACCGGCTCCAGCAGCAGGACCGGCGCCACCGCAAGGCCCCTTACGAGGTGAAATGCCTGGTAATGGTACCTACCCGTGAGCTGGCTATCCAGATTGCAGAAGTGTTCCAGGGCATTGCGCAATATACAGATCTCCGTATCCTGGCGCTGGTAGGAGGTGTAGACCAGGGCCCGCAGATAAAAATGCTGGAGAAAGGCGTAGATGTACTTATTGCTACCCCCGGCCGTATGTTCGACCAGATTAATCAGGGACATATAGACCTGAGCCACACTCAAACACTGGTACTGGATGAAGCGGACCACATGCTCGACCTGGGCTTTATCCGGGATATCCGCGATGTGATCAAACATATTCCCCGCGAACACCAAACTCTTTTCTTTTCGGCTACCCTCAACAAGGATATCAAGGACCTGGCTTATTCTGTAGTGAATAATCCTATTCGCATACAGATATCTCCCAAAGACCCGGTATCCAAAAATGTAAGTCACGCTGTAGCCTACGTGGAAATGGACGATAAACGCTTCTTCCTGGAAAGACTGATCAAAGAATTTCCGGAAAGTAAGATCCTGGTATTTGTACGCACCAAAGTGCGGGCAGAACGTGTAATGGCGGCCATGACCCGCATTGGCATCAAATCCATCACCATGCATGGCGGCAAGGAACAGGACGATCGCCTCGACGTAATGGCTGCCTTCAAATCGGGCGATGTCAAGGTATTGATTACCACAGATGTAAATGCAAGAGGTATCGATATCCCCAATGTGGATTATGTGGTGAATTACGATCTGCCGGATGTAGCGGAAAACTATGTTCACCGTGTAGGCCGTACCGGGCGAGGTGTACAGAAAGGACAGGCAGTGTCTTTCTGCAGCACAGAAGAAAAACCTATGCTGGAAACTATCCAGAAATTTTTAGGGAAGAATATTACGGAGATGACCATCAACAAAGACGATTACCGTGAAACAATCAGCTTCTCCGAAGATATCCCCAACGATAACTGGCAACTGTTGCTCGATCAGCATAACAAGGAAATGGAAGAGTTAGAGAAAAAGGTGAAGAAGCGCGCTGCAGCTACAGCGAAGAAGAAGGCGAAGAAGAAATAATTTATTCGGGAGATAAAAGGCGAGAGAGGATGCGTAGCATCCTCTTTTTTATTTAGATTACAGGGTATAACATTGCACAATGGATTATAAAGAATTTATAGCGTCTGATGCTAACATAATGTTGGGAAAACCTATTGTAAAAGGAACCAGAATTCCAGTTGCATTGGTTTTACAAAAGTTATCGGAAGGAGCTATGATTCAGGATTTGCTCAGCGCTTATCCCGGACTAACTTATATGTCAATAAGTGCTGTATTGGCTTATGCCTTCGATGCCGTAGCTAACGGAAATATTATATCCTCAACGTGATATAACAACAATGCCGGCATTTCGCCGGCATCATTCCCCAATATATTTACAATCTCTTTTATTGTTTTACCGCTTCTACGTTCACAGTAATGTCAACAGTAGGTGCTACTGCATATACACCAGAAGGTAATTTATCCGCATACTTTACACCGAAGTCCAAACGATTGATGGTAGTTTTAGCGGTGAAGCCAGCTCTTCTCAGGCCCCATGGATCTTTAATTACACCATTGTAGGTAACGTCGAAGGTTACACGTTTAGTCGTATTTCGGATGGTCAGATCAGCCAGCAGTAAGTATTTGTTACCTGCTACTTTTTTCAGGGATACACTTTTTAAAGTGATGGCAGGATATTCAGCTACGTTAAAGAAGTCGTCTGTTTTCAGGTGGCCATCACGTTGATCTACACCAGTGGAAATGCTGCTGGCATCTACGGTGAAATCTACTTTTCCATTCTGGAAGTTAGTGCTGTCGGTAGTTTCAATGGTACCATTGAATTTGTTGAAATGACCCTGCACATAGCTCAGTCCTAAGTGTTTTACACCAAAGATGATGCTGGTGTGTGCCGGATCGGCGTTCCATTTTACCTGTGCAAAAGAAGCGATGCTGGCTAACACGAGGAGAGCCGTGAAAAAGAAACCTTTCTTCATGATTTGTTTGTTTTAAAAAATATTATAATGATGTTTTATTTTGAAAGTTGACGGTCTGCTGACCAGCGTCCGGCGCCTTTAATGATTAAGGCCAGGTTGATGCCGATAACCAGTAAGTGGTATTCAAATCCTTCCCCTGCTTGTGTACCGGTCCAGTTCATAAAGAACCCGTTGGCATGGTGCATATTAAGAGCCACCAGCATAATAACGGTTAACATAGCTGCCCATATACGGGTGGTGAAACCCAGTAATATCAACAGGGAACCAATACTCTCTGTGAAAATCACCAGGAAGGCCAGGATGGAGGGCGTACCGGAAGAAGTGAAATAGTTCATGGTAGCTTTAAATCCATAACCCCCAAACATACCCAGCAGCTTTTGAGCGCCATGTGGTAACATTACCAGTGCTACGGTAATGCGTATGATGAATGATACAAGGTTGTCGTCTGTTTGCAATAATCGTTTGAACATAAATGTAGGTTTAAAATTATCGTTGGTACTTTTATTGTATATACAACTGTTAGGACAAAAAAAATCAACTTCTCAGTTTATCCAATAATTCACTGAGGAGAATGGCTTCTTCTTTCGTGATTTTCTTTGTCAGTTCTTTGTGGCTCTTGTCCATCAAGGGGTCCAGCTCTTTTAATAAGTCCAGGCCCTTTTCTGTTACCTCGATTTCCACTTTCCGGCGATTGCTATCGCATTGCTTACGGGTCAGCAGGCCTTTCTGGCGTAGCTTCTCTACCAATCTTGTCGCATTGCTCATCCTATCCATCATACGCTCCTGTATGTCCAGCAAATTCAATGGCCTGGGATGGCTCCCACGAAGGATTCTTAATACATTAAACTGCTGAGGGGATAAGTCAAACTGCTTCAATATATGGGATGTCGCCACTTCCAGCCAACTACCCGTGAATATGATGTTCAGCATAGCATGTTGGTATTCATCCTTGAATTTTGTTTGTTTCAGTTCTTCCTCCAGTTTCATAATTACATTTACAACTGTTGTTTATACAACAAAGGTAGGTGTATTTTTTATTTCTCCAAATTTTTTTCACGCCAGGACGCAAAGAAGGGAAGACGCAGCGCACTTTAAATAATCTCCTTTGCGTCTTCCCTTCTTTGCGCCTTTGCGTGAAAAGCGTTCTTAGCTATTCAAACCGCCATCTATCGTGAGCGCAGATCCATTAATATAGCTGCTTTCCGGACCGGCCAGGAAGCTCACCAGGTCAGCTACATCTTCTGCCTTTCCATAATGCCCCAACGCAATGTGCTGGCGCTGGAAATCCGCATGCGGACCGTCCGCCGGGTTCATATCGGTATCTACGGGACCTGGCTGCACCAGGTTAGTGGTAATACCACGGGTACCCAGGTCGCGGGCTAACCCCTTATTGAAGGAGATCAACGCCGATTTGCTCATGCTGTACAGCGTACCATGCGGACCTACTACCCGGTCGGCCATACAGCTGCCAATGGTAATAATCCGGCTACCCGCGCTCATGTGCGGCAATGCGGCCTGGGTACCTACAAATACGGCACGGGTATTTACCCCCATTACATGTTCATAGTCTTCCAGGGTGTATTCGGTAAATGCTTTCATGACAGCAGTACCGGCATTATTAACAAGTATGTCGATACGACCGTGTTGCGCCACAGTTTCATTGACAGACGCGATCACCGCTGCGGGGTCGGCGCTGTCGGCCGCCAGGGCGCTGGCCTTTTCTCCTTTCGCCGTCACTTCCGCTACCAACGCTGCCGCCGCAGCTGCTCCTTTTACATAGGTAAAAACGACAGTGGCGCCTTCTGCTGCTAAACGCTTTACAATGGCGGCACCCATACCACGACTTCCTCCTGTAACCAGGGCTATTTTATTTTCCAGACGTTTCATAAAAAATATTTTATGACAGCAAAGCTAGCCTGGTCGCCGGTTGTAAAGAAGAGGGGCGTTAATTGTTAACTACTAACCTCTATGTTAGTTTTGTGCCTGCAGGTATCTTTCCCGAAGTATTTGCAGGTGATGCAGCTGGTGCCCTACGGTGGCAAATCCCAGTGCAAGTACCGACATTTCCGTTTTCCAGCTCATACCGGTTTGTTTCAGCACCTCATCGGAAAAGCTCTTGAACAGCGCGATGCTGGCCATACGCACAGCCTTTAACTCCTCCAGTACTTCCGCTACACTACGATGACTGGTGGCTGCATGCGCGGCATATTCATCCTGGTCCATGCCCGGTGGTACCTGCTTGTCGCCCCGTGCAAACATCAGGGCACGGAAGGTAAACACCCGTTCTGTATCGGTAATATGTTGCAATACTTCTTTAACGGTCCATTTGCCTGGTCCATAGGCATAGTTGCCCACAGGCTCCAGCTGGGCTGCATCGAGGGCCGCTAAGTCTTTTAATGCCTGGTCCAGTGCGGTGTTAAGGTCTGTGTCCGGCACCAGGGAAATATACCGGGTATAGTAACCAGGATCAGGGGAGATGGCATCTTTCTTCATCGGTGGTATTTTATAGGGTCAAGATACAAACAATTTTTACAGCCACCCGTGGCACTGGATGGGTATGTAATGTTATTATTATATTTAATATATTTGTGTATAACATATCCTGACTACCGATCACCTACAACTACCCTACTATGAAATATTTGCTATTATGGGCATTAATAGGGCTTTCCGTTACTACGCACGCGCAAACGCCGGAAGCAGCCAATACCGCGCCCGGGCAATGGGATGCCAGCTGGATTAGTCCCGTTACCAACACACCCCACGCCTACGGCGTATATCTTTTCCGTAAACAGTTTTCACTGCTGAATTATTCAGGCCCTTTTATTATTCATTTGTCGGCCGACAACTACTACCGTCTATATGTAAATGGGCGTTTCGCCGGCATGGGACCCGCCCGGTCCGACCTGGCCAACTGGTACTATGAAACGATGGATATCAGCCCTTACCTGAAATATGGCGACAACAGCCTGGCGATAGAGGTCATCAACTACGGTCCCGCAAGGCCACAGGGGCAATTTACGAAGGGCACCGCCCTGCTCGTGCAGGGACATCGTTCCCGGGAGGCCGCCATTATCAACACAGGCACTACTCCATGGCGGGTAACGGAAGACGAAGCCTTTAACTTGTTGCCGGTGAAGCCCGGCGCCCGCTTCTATGGAGCGTTCCCGGGCGACAGCATCGTGGCGCAGTATCATCCCTGGGGATGGGAACAAACAGCGTATAAAGATAGTAGCTGGGAAAAAGCGGTCATCGTGGCCGCCACGGTGCCGCAAGGCAGCAGCGCAGGAAACGGACGCCTGCTTACTCCCCGGCCCCTGGGGCCACTCTTCCAGGAGCGGCAAAACTTTTCCCGGCTGGTATCCCAACAAGGAACAGCCGCTGACGCCAGCTTTTTAAAAGGCACCGGCGCGATCACAATTCCGGCTAAACGAAAAGTTTCTTTACTCCTCGATGCGGGACAACCCACCACCGGCTTTCCGGAAATGTTGATCAGTGGTGGGCTCGATGCCACTATTCATATCACTTATAAAGCGATAGCGGACGGTAATGCAACGGTAAGGGATATCATTCGTCCTGATGGCGGAAACCGGCGCCGGATCAGCGCTTCCGGTTACCGCAGCTTTCGTTATGTGCAGCTGGATATTGAAACCGGCAAAGCCCCGCTTACCCTGCACGACTACTTTAACGTATATACGCAGTATGGCTTATCTGATAAATCTGCTTTTGCAGCCAACGCTGTGGCAGACTCACTGTGGAACAGCAGTAAGCGTATAACGTTGCTGGGTGCGCAGGACAACCTCTATAACGATCCCTTCCAGGAACAATTACAATATATTCAGGATGCACAAATACAGGGGCTGGCACTGGCATTTTTTTCCGGAGATCATCAGCTGTGGAGAAACGCCTTGCTGCAAACAGACCAGTCGCGCATTCCGGAAGGGCTGGTACGTACCCGTTACCCGTCAGACGACCGACAGGTAACGGTAACGGCCGCACTCTCCTGGATAGGCGCTATACAAGACTACCTTTTATACAAATCAGATAAGGCGCTGGCCAGGCAGGTATATCCGGGTATTAAGAGTATCCTCGACTGGGTAGACCGCTACCCCGATGCCAGTACCGGCCTGCCGGGCTATATGCCCTATAAAGACAGCCTGCCGCTTTGTCCGTTGACAGCGCAATACCTGTATGCATTAAGACAGGCGGCCCTCATTGCCGGCTACTGCGATAAGCCGGGCGACTCCCTGTCCTGGTCACGCAATGCCGACAAGCTCCGGGAAGTATTATACCAGCAATGCTATGATGCCGACAAGGGATGGTATGCTGAAATGCCCGGGGGGAAAAGCTATTCCCGCTACACCAATGCCATGCTCGTGCTGGCGCAGGCCGTGCCGCCAAGGCAGGTAAAGAGTATTATGCAACGTTTATTAAAAGAAGCGCCGTCGCCACAGGAATCCTGGCGGGAGAAATACTATATTTTTAAAGCCATGCAGGAAACCGGTGTTACGGCTACTTTCCCGGCAGAGTTACAGGTGTTGTTGCCGCTACAGGAACAACAATACCAGTCGGCCTGTGCAGTCACCAATATTTTCCTGCTGGGTATTATGGCGGGTATACAGTCAACCAGCTATGGTTGTAAAACCGTATTAATAGCGCCAGATCCTGGAGAATCAGCCTATGTAAAGGCTACCATGGCGCATCCGGATGGCGGCCTGTTAGAAGTAGACCTGGCATTTAAGAATAATCGTGTAACCGGCAACGTTAAGCTGCCTTTCGGGATTACAGGAAAGTTCCGTTGGAGAAACAAAGAAATTACCCTGCATGGAGGCCCCCAGGATATTAGCCTATAACAAGGGAAGTATAAAAACAGGAGGGCGGTGAATTTATTCACCGCCCTCCTGTTTTTATAAAGAGATATTTTCTCAGGCCCGGCCAGCCTTCATTTTCCACTTGCCGTAAAAGTAATTCATCAACAATGCACCAATGCAGATGAACAGACCGAAAAATTCACGGGTTTCTTCTATCCATGGTTTGGTAGCCTTCATTGTTTCAGCCAGGTTTTCTGCATGGTGTTTGGTAAACCAGTCCTCCACACCATTCTGATCAAAGAATTTATAGGTAGCATATGCCAGGTATACCAATATACCCGCTATATACCATTTTGGATAAAAACGTTGGCGGGCCGCCAGCCAGCAAAATACGGCGGCGTATAAATAGATAGGCATCCATACGTATGGATCGGGATCATTGTACTGTAAGCCGGCAAAGAGGACGAACATCAGGGAAAGGAAGATATTCAATGCTTTCATGACATAAAAATTAGGGCTTAAACATACACAAAAGAATTTCAAAAGTGTATTTCCTTGTATTATTTTATCTCCGCAGTGCGGAATAGTGGAAGAATGGCCTGCAAATTTGGCATTTTAAAAAAAATGTTAAAGTAGCATTTGTACAGACTGGAATAATGTTATATATTCGAAACTGATAACAGAATTCCACGTGAGAACCAAAATCTGAGCTAGAAAATGTTTGTAACAGTCGTCAAAGTTTCTCACACCCAGTAGTAATGTAGTCCAGTCACTAAACAACTTTAAACGAAGATTCACATGAAATAACCATCATTTGATCAGCGGTGTTTGTTTTAGTTAATCAATGCTTAACGGTTATAATTTAATTGTTGAACAGACACTTTATTTCTTATTCTGCTCCATGTAGCGCATCATGCATGGTTGCGGGGTAGTTAATGCTTTATATACATCTATAATCAATGACCTGTTATTGCTCATGCATAACGGGAAAGGGAGAAGTATGCAAGGTGGTGTCTGGTTAGCAGTGAAAGTATATACAAGAGGTACTCTTATTTTCTAACCATTTTTTCTTAAACGTTACCCTTAAATCACGTTATGAAAAAGCATTTTTACCAGGCCCTTGCCGCGCTATGCGGCATCCTGTTGCTGCTGGCCGGCGGCAACGTTTACGCACAAACAAAAATCACGGGAAAGGTGACAGACAAGGCATCCGGCAATGCGCTGCCCGGCGTCACCGTTTTTGTAAAAGGTACTAATCGGGGTACCGCTACAGATCCGGCAGGTACTTTCTCTATTCAGGCCAAATCAGGTGAAACACTCGTTTTCTCCTTCGTAGGGTACGATCCGCAGGAAGCCATTGTGGGCAGCGGACCAGTGAATGTACAACTCGGAGAAAAAGTGGGGTCACTGGAAGAAGTGGTAGTAACCGGTTATGCCAGCCAGAAAAAGAAAGATCTGACAGGCGCCGTTTCTATCGTAAAAGTAGAAAATCTCACCAAACAACCTACCTCGCAGATTGCCAGCCAGCTGCAGGGACAGGTATCCGGTGTAACCGTATTGGGCGGTGGTCAGCCTGGCCAGGAACCACAAGTGAAAATCAGGGGTATCAATACCTTTGGTAATAACACGCCGCTCTACATCATCGATGGAGTACCGGTGTCTAATCTCACCGACGTAAACCCTAATGATGTACAAACCATGCAGGTACTGAAAGATGCAGGCGCTGCCTCTATTTACGGTGCCCGCGCGGCCAACGGGGTGATCGTAATCACCACCAAAAGAGGTACCGGCAAAGTAAAGGTTTCTTATGATGGCTACTACGGCCGTCAGAAACCACAAGGCGGTAACGTATGGAACCTCCTCAATCCGCAGGAACAAGCCGATCTGAAATGGATGGCTATAAAAAATTCCCCCGGCAACCCTTTAACAGACGCGCAATACGGTAGCGGACCTACTCCTATACTACCAGATTATATTGCGCCGGTAGGCCTGAAAGAAGGCGATCCTGCTACAAATCCCAATTTATATTTCGTGAACCCGAACTATAAATCTGCAGCAGACCTGGCATCGTTTTATCGTATTACCAAAGCCAACAAACAAGGTACTGACTGGTTTCACGAAATATTTAAGCCGGCACCCATCACCAGCCACAATATCTCTGTTGGTGGTGGCAGCGATATTGGTAACTATTTCTTCTCCTTCTACTACTTCAATCAACAGGGTACACTTACCAATACTTATAACAAACGTTACGCGGTACGCGCCAACACCAACTTCAACGTAACCGATCATATCAGGGTAGGCGAAAACCTGGAATATTCCATTATCAACAACCCGCAGATTGGTACGCTGGTGGAAGGTAGCGGTATTGGTATGGCTTTCCGCGAACTGACCATCATCCCGGTGTATGATATCAAAGGAAATTATGCCGGATCCAGCGGAAAAGACCTGGGTAATGCCCGTAACCCGGTAGCTATACAGGATCGCTTCGGAAGAACCAAAGCACTCGCCAACCGCTTGCTGGGTAACGTGTATGCAGAGGCAGACATCCTCAAGAATTTCACGTTGAGAACCAGCTTCGGTGGTGAAATATATTCTTTTGATAACAACAGCTTTACTACTCCGGAATACGAAAACGCAGAAAATAATACCGTGAACCAGTATACAGAAACAACCGGCAACGGTTACGACTGGACCTGGACCAACACCCTGAGTTTTCATAAGAATTTCAATCAGCAGCATGATCTGAAAGTGATGATCGGTACAGAAGCGTACGATAACCATTTCCGTACACTGACCGGTACTACTACCGATTATTTTACCTTCGATCCCGACTTTACCAACCTGAGTACCGGTACTGGTACGCCTACCAATGGCAGCGGTTTTGGTACTGATGGATTATTCTCCCTGTTTGCCCGGGCCGACTACTCTTACAAAGACCGTTACCTCATCGGCGCTTTAATTCGCCGCGATGGTTCCAGTCGTTTCGGACCTTCTAACCGCTATGGTAACTTCCCTGCGGTGAGCCTTGCCTGGCGTATTTCACAGGAAGAATTCATGAAGAATGTTTCCTGGATTTCCGACCTGAAACTGCGCGGCGGCTACGGCATCATGGGTAACCAGATCAACGTAACCCCCAGCAACCAGTTTACCGCCTATGGCTTTGACAGAAGATCTTCCTTCTATGCCATTAATGGCGCTGCTACTACCAGCAAAGGCTTTATCAAAACACAACTTGGTAACCCCAACGCTAAATGGGAAAGCAATGTCAATGCTAACATCGGTGTAGATGCAACGCTGTTTAAAGGCAAACTGGAATTCACGGTTGATTACTACACCAAAGAAGTAAGGGATCTGCTGTATAATCCGGAGTTGGCCGGCGTATTCGGAGCGGCCACCACGCCGTATACCAACGTAGCAAAAATGAGGAACAAAGGATGGGACGCCTCCATCACCTCCAATACAGATCTGACCAGGGACCTGAAACTCACCGTTACCGGTACTTTAACTACGTATAACAACAAGATCCTGGCTATTTCTGAATCAGCTCCTTATTTCGACCTGGAAAGCCGCCGTTTCGGTTCTCCGATCATCCGCAATGCTATCGGACAGTCTATCAGCGAATTCTTCGGGTATAAAATTATTGGCTTCTGGAACAGTAAGGAAGAAGTAGATGCTGCCAACGCATCCGCTAAAGCTAAGTTCCCGGGCTTGAAAGAATACCAGATCGGCGCAGGTTTAGGTCGTTTTAAATATGCCGATGTAAATGGCGATGGCAAAGTAGACGCCAGCGACCGTACTTACCTGGGTAACCCCAATCCTAAATTTACTTATGGACTGAATATCGGTTTAACGTATAAACATTGGGATTTTAGCGCCTTCTTCTACGGCGTACAGGGAAATAAAATCTGGAACCAGGTGAAATGGTGGACAGACTTCTATCCTTCCTTTGTAAGTGCCAAGAGCAAAACAGCGCTGTATGATTCCTGGACGCCTACTCACCAGAATGCCAAGGCGCCTATCCAGGAAGTGGCTTCCTCTCCCAGTACTTCCGGTGCACCTAACTCTTATTTCGTGGAAAATGGCTCCTACCTGCGCGCTAAAAATATGCAGGTGGGATACACCTTGCCCACTTATTTGCTGCAGAGAGTAGGCATCTCCAAGTTCAGGGTATATGCCCAGGCGGCCAACCTCTTTACCATCACCAAATATTCCGGTATAGATCCCGAAGTAGCTGGAAATACACAGTCATTCGGATTGGATGAAGGCGCGTATCCTAATCAGCGTCAATACCTGGTGGGCGTAAACGTTACCTTCTGATCCTTTTGTTGAACTGTAAAAATGAAACAAATGAAAACATTAAGATATTCAAGTGTCGTTATAGTAGCGCTGGCAGGCTTGCTGACAGCCTGTTCAAAGAGCTTCCTGGAACGTGCGCCACAGGGTACGCTCACAGAAGAAATTGTGGCTAATAAAGATGGGGTAAACTTTTTGCTGATTGGCGCTTATGCCGTACTCGACGGACAAGGCAATGGCGCTGCCGTAGCCGGTGGTAACCCCTGGGAAGCATCACCTACCAACTGGATTTATGGTAGCGTGGTAGGCGGCGATGCACATAAAGGCAGTAACGCCGGCGACCAGGAGCCTATCAACGATATCGCTAAAAGTACTTACAATGCCAGTAACAGCTTTTTTAATACCAAGTGGAAAGCCGTGTACGAAGGCGTAAGCCGTTGTAACCTTACCCTGCAGAAAATGAAGCAGGCTACCGATATGACACCTGCCCAAAAGACCCAGGTGGAAGCGGAAGCACGTTTCCTGCGCGGACATTACTACTTTGAATTGAAGAAGTTCTTCAATAACGTGCCTTATGTTACGGATACTTCTGCTGATGTGAGGGTATCTAACGACAAGGATATATGGCCTTTCATTGAGGCTGACTTCAAATTTGCGGTAGACAACCTTCCGGGCGATTACGTGGCCAGCGGAGAAGTAACCCGGGCCAATAAATCGGCTGCGCAGGCTTATCTCGGTAAAACTTATTTATACGAGAAAAAATATGCGGAGGCCTTTACCCTGTTAGCTACCGTGGTGTCCTCCGGGAAAACCAGTGCAGGCGTGCCTTACCGGCTCTCTAACCGTTTTGAAGACAACTTTGATGCATCCAAAAAATTAAATAACCCGGAAGCAGTGTTTTATATCGAAATGACGGCTAACGATGGTACCAATACCATTGCTAACGCCAACTCCGGTGAAATGCTCAACTTCCCCTACGATCCAAGCCCATTCGGCTGCTGCGGATTCTTCCAGCCTTCCCAGGACCTGGTGAACTCTTATCGCGTAGATGCCAGCGGCCTTCCTTACCTGGATGATTATAACGATCACCCGGTAAAGTCTGATAAAGGGATTACCAGTTCCCAGGCTTTTGTACCAGATGCTGACCCGCTGGATCCCCGTCTCGACTGGACGGTAGGCCGTCGTGGCGTGCCTTACCACGACTGGGGAAATCACCCCGGCGCTATCTGGCAGCGTGACCAGGGCTATGGTGGTCCTTATTCTCCCAAGAAAATGGTATACTGGAAGAAAGACCAGGACAAATACCACGATGCACACACCTGGGCGCCAGGTTCCGCTATCAACGTAAACCTGATCCGTTTTGCGGATGTAGTGCTCATGTATGCAGAAGCCGCGGCACAAACCGGCAACCTGCAGATAGCTACGGATATGGTGAATAAAGTGCGCGACCGGATGAAGGATAATCCAACGGAATGGCTGCATAAGTGGGATGATGCTACTAAGCAATTCGTGCCTGGCGTAATGGCCGCCAATTATAAAATAGGTGATTACCCGCTATTCGGTTCCACTGCCTACGCGTTAAAAGCTATTTATTTTGAACGCAAGCTGGAACTGGCAACCGAAGGGCACCGCTTCTTCGATATTTCCCGCTGGGGTATTGCAGACCAGGTACTTACCGCCTATTATACTTACGAAACCACTAAGGCTGGCTTTCCTGATCTGATCGGGGCCCAGTTTACCAAAGGAAAGAATGAGTACTTCCCGGTGCCGCAACGTCAGATAGATTTGACGCTGCAAAACGGGCAGCCGGTGCTGAAACAAAATGCCGGCTACTAACAAGGATTTTGGTCACCTGATATGATTTGCGGATCTCCCTTTTTTGATTTTCCGGAAGATGGATAACTGACAGGTATTCCTTCTCCCAAAATCAAAAAAACAGGAGGTCCGTAAATATTTTATATTGTGATAGCTTGAAAAAAGAACCCATGCCCAATCAACCAAATAAATGGACGCGGATTTCAGCGGCCTTATTCCTGCTCCTGTCCGGCGGGTTGTTGCAAAGTGGATGTCATACCCCCACTCCGGAAGAAAAAGGAAAAAAACTGGCTGATAAGTATTGCTCCGGATGCCATTTACCGGTGTCTCCCGACTTGTTGGATAAAGCTACCTGGACCCAGCATGTATTGCCTGCAATGGCCCTTAAATTGGGAATCAGGGTATGGAGTGGCAATCACTATTATCCCCCAATGCCGGGCGAAAAACCGGCACTTATTTCTATTAAGGAATGGACAGCGCTGGTGGCCTACTATCAGGCACAGGCGCCGGAAAAGTTGATGCCCGCCAAACCGCCGGTACCTCTGCAACACGACTGGTCCATTTTTTCTTTGCAAACACCGGTAATGAAAGATAGCCTGGAGCCCGCTGCCACTACAATGGTGGCGTTTTTGCCCGATGGAAACGGTTTACTCACCAGCGACGGCAATAATAACACCCTTACACGGTGGAACCGCAACCGCCAGGTGGTAAATACCTGGAAGCTGCCTTCTCCGGCTGTAAATGTTTTGTTTACCAAAGACAGCAGCGGGCAGCAGGCCGGTATTTTAACCGAAATAGGCAACATGCGTGCTGTGGATGTGCCCGCTGGTATCGTGACCCGATTATCCCTTGATGATCCGCATAGCCAGCAAAAAGATCTCATGCCTTTTCTGAAACGTCCGGTACAAACCCTCACCGCCGATTTTGATAAAGATGGCCTGGAAGATATGCTGGTATGTGCTTTCGGGCATAACCAGGGGGGACTGTATTGGCTGAAACAGTTGCCGGACCATACGTTTAAAAACCTCCCTATATGGGAGGTGCCAGGCGCCTTACAGGCAATAACAGGCGATTTTAACCGTGACGGCTATACGGATATCATGGCATTGTTTGCTGCCGGCGATGAGGGGATCTGGTTATTTGAAAATGATAAGAAAGGCGGATTCACTTCGAAAAACCTCCTGAGATTCCCGCCCCTGAACGGTTCTACCAGTTTCCAACTGACGGATTTTAACGGCGATGGACAACCTGATATACTATATACCTGTGGAGACAATGCCGATTTTTCGATGGTGCTTAAACCTTACCACGGTTTATACGTCTATCTTAATGAAGGGAATAATAAATACAGGGAAACCTGGCATTACCCGGTGAATGGATGCACAAAAGCTGTAGCAGCAGACTTCAATCACGATGGGAAAATGGACATCGCTGCCATCGCCTTTTTTGCTGACTTTCAAAACAATCCGGCGGAGAAATTTATCTTCTTTGAAGGAGGGAATAAACCGCTTTCATTTACACCGCATGCACCTCCAATTGAAAAAGAAGGAAGGTGGATTTGTATGGATGTAAAAGACAGCGATGGAGATGGTGACCTGGACATTGTACTAGGAAACTATGCGAGAGGGTTTATCATACTTGATGACTATAAGCCCGACTGGAAGGAATATCAGCCGTTTATTGTATTGCAGAACAATTCTAAGCGATAAAATGGAACGTAAAAAACGTTTGTTTATTTGGAATGAAAGCAGAAATATGTATCTTACGGCCATATTTTATTGCAACGTGTATTAATCTTTTTTTTTCAAATCATTACTGTGGAGAACACTACCCATCATATGTTTTTGATTATTAATGCACAATCGTTCATAAACAACGTTTTCCCAAAATATACCTTATTGCACCGTGAATAACATACGTGTTCCGGTGACACAAAGAGATCCTGATGCATAATCAGGTTTTAGAATGGCGGAAGGAGAGGCAGTAATGCCTCTCTTTTATTTTATACTATTCACTGTACGATCCCTCCATCGCCCTATTTTGCCATCTATCATAAAAAAACAACCGAATGCAGAAAATCCCATTATTCCGGGGTAATTTTATTCTGAAATCAGGATTATTGTTTTAAACAGGATATGTCAGTGGCTGAATATGTATATGACCAGGATAAAGTGAACACGCTGCTTAGCACGATCATCAGGAATAACGGGAACGAAAAAGCCAACAACTGGCTACAGCAGCGCCTGGAGCTGCAACAACAAACCGGCGCTATCCCTGCTTTTAATCAAACTTTTACGGCTATTCCACGTTTCACTGGGAAAGGAATTATTACGCTTTCACCTGCAGAAGAAGCAGCGTTGGAGGCACTGGTACCTTCTTTTTTCGTACATGGGTGGACGTTAGACCGGCTGACGAGGGTCTGGTGGTTGTTGCAATTGCCGGTATCTGATAAAGCAGTTTACCTGGATACCCTGGAAAAATTGTTTAACGCCGCGGAAATGAATGAGCTGGCAGCCTTATATAGCGCGCTTCCCCTGTTACCGTGGCCGGAAGAATGGATAGGACGCACTTCTGAAGGCATCCGGTCTAATATTGGCCTGGTACAGGAAGCCATTATGCTGCATAATCCCTGGCCCGCCCGTTACCTGCCCGAACCCGCCTGGAATCAGCTGGTAATGAAAGCCATCTTTACCGACAAACCATTGCATCTCATCACCGGGCTCGATGAAAGAGCCAATATAGCACTGGTAAATATCCTGACAGACTTTGCCCACGAACGCTGGGCCGCCGGCAGAAACGCCGACCCAATGCAATGGCGATTGCTGATAAAATTTGTGACCGCAGATAATTTCCCGGATATTAGCCGCATCTGGCACTCGTTGAACAGTGTGGAAAGAGAAGCGGCCGCCCTGGTTTGCGCACAATGCAATTATGCGCCCGCAAAAGAGCTGCTGGCACAATCACCCGCGTTAACCGCTGCCATCGGGGATGGTAGTCTCACCTGGGATACATTGGCAGAGAAAATAGTAAAATGATAACATCACTAAATTGATTTGATATGTGTGGCATTCATGATTTAACAGAGAAAGATCTCCAACCGCTCACCTATACACCCGCTTATCTTAATAAAATAAAAGGCATGCGCTTCTTTGATCCGCATGTACATATGACCGCCCGTACTACCGACGATTACCAGGCTATGGCCGATGCCGGCGTGGTAGCCATCATTGAACCGGCCTTCTGGCTCGGACAACCCCGTACCGGTGTAGATACTTTCCGCGACTACTTCAGCAGCCTGCTGGGCTGGGAGCGTTTCCGCGCCTCCCAATTTGGCATTAAGCACTATTGTACTATCGGGCTCAATTCCAAAGAAGCCAACAATGAAAAACTGGCGGAAGCTGTGATGGAAATCCTGCCCCAGTTTATTTATAAAGAAGGCGTAGTAGGCGTAGGCGAAATCGGTTTCGATGACCAGACTCCCCTCGAAGAAAAATATTACCGTGCCCAACTTGAACTGGCTAAGGAGGCCGGTTTACCTGTACAAATACACACGCCTCACCGTGATAAGAAAAAAGGCACCCAAAGAAGCATGGATATCGCACTGGAGCATGGACTGGAGCCTCACATGATCATTGTAGATCATAACAACGAGGAAACCGTGAAAGAAGTGCTGGATCGCGGCTTCTGGGCTGCATTTACCATCTATCCCTTCACTAAAATGGGGAATGAACGCATGGTAGCCGTAGTAAAACAGTATGGAAGTGAACGTATTATGGTCAATTCCGCTGCCGACTGGGGTATCAGCGATCCGTTAGCCGTTCCCAAAACCGCCGCTTTAATGCACGAAAGTGGTATTGACATGAATGATATTCATTTGGTAACTTACACCAATGCTGTAAAAGCCTTTGCGCAGAGCGGACAAATTGACGAAGCTGACTTTGACAACACAAAAAATGTGGATCAAAGTGAGAAGTTTAATGGTAGCTCTGTATTGCGCGGCGGTCAGCAACCTCGAATCGATAAAAACACAACCATCATCCGGTAATGTCTGGCAGCTTTGTTCCTGCTGGCAATAAACCATGAAAACCTGAGTACACGGTGAGTTATATTGTTAGCAAATTGATAGGATACCTGCGCCTGATGCGACCCGCCAATATCGTTACTGCCATCGCAGACATACTGGCCGGGGTAGCTATTTCAGGTTATTGTATAAATGTTTCACTCAATAATGTTACGCTCGATGGCATATTACCTGTAATATGCCTTTGCTTGGCCACCATTGGACTATACGGCGGTGGCGTAGTATTTAACGACGTATTTGATGCCAGCCTGGATAGCGTGGAACGCCCCGAAAGGCCCATTCCTAGCGGATTAATCGCTAATAGCCAGGCAGTTATACTGGGTAGCTACCTGCTGTTGGTAGGGATCCTGGCGGCATTTTCGGTAGGAGGCCTTACCGGCTTCCCCGGATGGCTGGCGATTGGAGTAGCTGCCAGCGCCCTCGTATACGATAAATGGGGAAAACATCATCACTTCCTCGGCCCCTTTAATATGGGCCTTTGCCGCGGACTCAATCTACTGCTGGGTATCAGTATCGTACCTGATGCACTGGCCTCCTGGTGGTGGATGGGATTTATCCCCATTGCCTACATCGCAGCAGTTACCAATATCAGCAGGGGAGAAGTACACGGCGGCAGCGTTAAAAGTCTGCGCCTCACTGCTTGCTGTTATGCTGCTGTATACATCGCCATGGCCGTATTGGCCTTTTTACATCATCACATCTGGACGGCCCTTCCCTTTATTATTCTCTTCGCATGTATGATCAACATCCCACTTTTCAGGGCAATGAAAAACCCTGTCGGTCCCAATATTGGTAAGGCCGTAAAGGGAGGTATCATTGCATTGATTGCCATGAATGCCGCATGGGTGGCCGCTTTTGATACACTGTCGTTTGCATTGGTGGTCCTGCTGCTGTTACCTGTTTCTATGGTATTGGGTAAAATGTTTGCTGTTACCTGACACCAGCAGTTATTCAATGATACCGCGCTTGAGCGCTTCTTTTACCAGTCCCGCTGTATTTTTTACAGCCAGCTTCTGTGTAAGATTCAGCCGGTGCGTTTCTACTGTACGCAGGCTGATAAACAAGGTGGCCGCTATTTCCTGGTTGGAATATTCTTCTGCAATCAGTTTCAGGATTTCCACTTCCCGGCGTGTAAGCGGGATATCGTATCCCGACCGCTTTTGGCCGGTGAGCATTTCGTTCAGCAACTGGCGCCGGATAATATCATCCAGGAACTGATCTCCGGCATATACGGTTTCTATAGCAGTGATCAGTTTCTCCGGATTGGTATTTTTTAACAGGTAGCCCATAGCGCCATTGCGGAGCATTTGCTTTACGTAATGCGATTCCATAAAACTGCTGAGCGCAATTACTTTGATGCCAGGATAATTTTTTCGTACCTGCTTGCATAGCTCCATTCCGTCCAGGTCGGGCATCTGGATATCGAGCAGTAATACATCCGGTTGTACTGCAGGCAAGGCTGTCATCAGCGTGGTAGAAACATGGCTTTCATATACTACCTGTACCTGGCTATAAGGCGCCAGCATGGCCTTTATTCCGTTGATGACCAACAGGTGGTCGTCTGTTATGGCTACTTTGATCGGCATATAGCATGAATTAAAATGAAAGCTGCATTTCCATAGGTTGCATTACCCCTACATTGAACTCCATGTACGCAGTAGTGCCACAACCCGGAGAGGCCGTAATAGTGAGCTGTCCATCTAAGGACCTGACTCTTTCTTCCAGGCTGTTCAGTCCAATGCCGGTATGTTCCCCGGGAGTATTTTTAAAGCCAATGCCATTGTCTTCTACTGTAATGCTAACATATCCGCCGTGTTGGGTGATTTGTACCAGCGCCGTGGTGGCATAGGCATGTTTGATAATGTTATTCACCAGTTCCTGTACGATACGGTATACGGATAGTTCAAAGTTATTACGAAACCGGGGTAGTTCGCCGGAAGTATAAAAGCTGATTTGCAGTTTCCGTGAGTGGCTCACATTACGGCAGAAAAATTCCAAAGCAGCTGAAAGGCCTTTACGGGCAAGGATCTCCGGCGTCATGTTATGCGCTGTTTTCCGCACTTCTCCTATGGCATCATCCAGCATGCGCATGGCATGATTGAATCCCTTTTCCTGTTGCAGGGAAAGATCCGACTGCAAAGCGCGGAAATGCATTTTCACGGCGGATAACAGTCCCCCAACCCCGTCGTGCAGGTCTTTGGATAAGCGGGTACGTTCTTTTTCTTCTCCCTGTATCAGGGCTTGTAGCACCTGCCTGTTTTTTTCCAGCTCCAGGTTTTGCAACAGCTTCGCCTGTATATGTTGCCGCTGGCTCGATTTCTTCCATATTACAAAAGACAGGATCAGCCATACCAGCAGGTTAGCCAGGAAAATGGCCGTCCACATATTGCCATCGGCCATGGGATGCTTCCAGGGCAGCAATTGCGCCATCAATGCCTGATCTGGCCACAAGATAAAAACACTAACAAGAAATAATATTCTCAACATCTCAGATGTACTTTGGCAACCACCGGGTTGCTATGTTTAATAATACAATGTTCGTAGGTCAACAAATACAATGAATAAGCCCGGCAGGTGATAACATAGCTATCTCCAGCCACTCCAGTGCGTGACAACTGCTCAGCATGCAACAAAAGATGTGAAAAACAACCGATGTTACAGGGTTAACTACCAGGCAAACAATGCCTCATTTTTTGGTCAAACAATATTTTTCTTCCACTGTATAGGAAGCTTCATTTCTACAGCGATATAAAGGTCAATATTTCTGTTTTAATACACAATAGGCAACGGGATGAGTGGATGCGTTTGTGGACCAATAACAGGTAGCGATGTGCTGAAACTGTTTGTAGTAAAGGGTTTGTAGACAAACGGTTTATGTCAGTAGAACTACGCAATTTATAAATTAATGGTTTTTACCGTCTGTAGCTCCCCGGAAAAAAGATTCCTTTGTGTTCCGATAAATGATTCTACAGGCTAACCCCAAAAAAATAGGCTCCGCTCCCGGAGCCTTATTCTTTGTAAAAAATCACAATTTTCTATGTACTTTTAAAGGCTATAGTTTTTTTAAGTTAGATGATGCGGATTAAGCCATGGAATATATTCAACAAAATTTCAATGTCAACTTTTCTTACGGAGTGTTCTTCAGCAGTCATTTATTCGATCCTGCCAATAACTGTTTAGCGACTTTCCTGGAGTCGAAAGCGGAAGATGCTTATGTAAAGAAATTACTTGTAGTGCTCGATGGGGGTGTAGCGGCACATCACCCACAGCTAACCCAACAAATCCAACAATATTTCCGGCAGGTAAAAGGCTTTCAGCTGGCCCCGGAAATTATTACCCTGGCAGGCGGCGAGTCGGTGAAAAACGACCTGCCTTTGCTTTTTAGCCTGGTAGATGCCATCGACAAGTATGGTATTGATCGCCACTCCTATGTGATTGGCATCGGCGGTGGTTCCCTCCTGGATATGGTGGGATTTGCAGCCGCCATTTCCCATCGCGGAGTAAAACATATCAGGATCCCTACCACGGTGTTATCACAAAATGATTCCGGTGTAGGCGTAAAGAACGGCGTTAATTATAAGGGCAAGAAAAATTTCCTCGGCTCCTTTGCACCGCCGGCGGCAGTGTTTAATGATCCCGTATTTTTAACCACCCTCGATGCACGCGACTGGTGCTCCGGTATGGTAGAAGCAGTGAAGGTGGCACTTATCAAGGATGCGGCTTTCTTCGAACGGATAGAAGCAACTGCTGTAGCAATGACTGCCGGAGATATGCCCGCCATGCAGGAATTGATTTATCGTTGCGCGGAATTACACATACAACATATTGGCGGCGCCGGCGATCCGTTTGAAAGCGGCTCTTCCCGCCCGCTTGATTTCGGTCACTGGAGCGCACATAAACTGGAACAACTCACCAACTTTGAGCTACGCCATGGAGAAGCCGTATCTATCGGTATCGCCCTCGATAGCGTATATTCGTTCCTGTTAGGATGGTTGTCAGCACCAGACATGCAGCGCATTTTAACGGTGTTGAAAAATATGCATCTGCCGGTATGGCATCCACTATTGGAAAAGCAAGGCGACAAAGACTCTCCCGTGATAGCAGGACTGGAAGAATTCCGGGAACACCTGGGAGGACGCTTAACCATTTCCCTGCTCCGCGCTATCGGTAAAGGAGAAGAAGTACACCAGATGAACCTTGATTTGCTATACCAGGCAGTGGATATCTGCAAAAATAATCAGTGATGAAAACAGCGATTGGCCATCTTACCTACTGTACAAACATTCATCCCGGCGAAAGCTGGGGGGATCATTTTGCGCAACTGAAAAAATTTATACCTGCTATCAAGCAACAGGTATCCCCGGATCAGCCCTTCGGCATTGGGCTGCGACTGGCCAATACCGCCAGCCTGGAACTCAGCAAGGAAGAACACCTGAAAGTATTTCAGCAATGGCTGCAAGAAAATGATTGCTATGTATTTACGATGAATGGATTCCCCTATGGCGGATTTCATAACGTAGTGGTAAAAGACCAGGTACATGCACCCGACTGGACCAACGCCGACCGCGTAGCCTATACCATTCGCCTGTTCCGCATATTGGCGGCCTTATTGCCCGCCGGCATGGAAGGAGGTGTATCTACCAACCCACTCACTTATAAGTTCTGGTGCAATCGCTGTGAGGAAGAAAAGAATTCCTTCACCGAGAGCGCTACGTTAAATATGTTGCTGGTATTAGAACAGCTGGTACGTATTCACCGCAGCGGCGGGCCGCTGATGCACCTCGACGTGGAGCCAGAACCAGATGGACTGATGGAAAATACCAGTGAATATATCAGCTGGTATTTTGAAGAATTGTTACCCGCAGGTATTCCGTTTATTAAAGAGAAGTTTGACGTGGATGACCAGGAAGCAGCAGACATCATTAAAAACCATATCCAGCTGTGCTACGACGTTTGTCATTTTGCGCTGGTATATGAAGCGCCGCAGCGGGTGTTGGAAAGGCTGAGCCACTATGGTCTGAAAGTAGGTAAACTGCAGATCAGCGCAGCACTGAAAGCCGATATGCCGACAAACCCGGCCGCCAGGAAAGAAGTGACCGATGCATTCCGCCGGTTCAACGAGCCGGTATACCTGCACCAGGTGATTGCCCGGAAAAAAGATGGTAACTTTATCCACTATCCTGATTTGCCGCAAGCCCTGGCGGACGAGGATAACCCGGACGTAACAGAATGGCGCTCTCATTTTCATGTGCCTGTATTCCTCGATCAATTCGGCATACTGCAATCTACACAGGAAGATATTAAACAGGTATTGGCGTTACAACGGCAACAACCGTTTACCGCACACCTGGAAGTAGAAACATACACCTGGGATGTGCTGCCTCCTGAATTAAAACAGGAAATGTCGCTGTCGGTTTCGAGGGAGCTCAACTGGATCAAAGCACAGGCGTAACAACGGCAGGAAGCCGCTAAAAACTTGCTTTTCTGCCACCTGAATTATAGCTTTATACCGGAATTGTAACGGCGATCGTATTTATGAGAAAGACAGTAGTTATTGATGTAGTAGGGCTCTCCTCTTCTTTGCTGGAGCACCTGCCTTTTATAAAGGCTTACACACAGCAGCGGCACCTGGCCACGGTGATGCCGATGTTACCGGCGGTTACCACGTCGGTACAAAGCACCTATCTTACCGGCCAATGGCCCAGCGAACATGGTATTGTAGGCAATGGCTGGTACGACAGAACAGATGCGGAAGTAAAATTCTGGAAACAATCCAATAAACTGGTAGATGCCCCAAAAATATGGGACCGCGCCCGTAAACTGGATCCTTCCTTTACCTGTTCGCAAATGTGCTGGTGGTACAACATGTACGCCAATGTGGACTACTCCCTCACACCGCGTCCCAACTACCTGTCCGATGGCCGTAAAGTACCGGATTGCTACACTACTCCCGCTACACTCCGGGATTACCTGACCGAACAACTCGGCAAATTTCCCCTGTTTAATTACTGGGGCCCTACCGCCAGCATTAAATCCAGTCAGTGGATCGCAGATGCCACTATCCTGACCGATAAACTATATAACCCAACTCTCACCTTCGTATACCTGCCTCACCTGGACTACTGTTTACAGAAGTTTGGGCAAGACCCGGTGCGCAACGCAAAAGAGCTGAGCGAAATTGACGGGGTAGTGAAGCAGTTGATCACCTACTACCAACAACAAAACTGTGATCCGATTGTATTATCAGAGTATGGGATCACCAATGTGAATAACCCTGTTCATCTCAACAGGATCCTCCGGGAGCAGGGACTGCTGGCCCTGCGGGTGGAAAATGGGCTGGAGCTGCTGGATGCAGGTGCTTCCAAAGCTTTTGCGGTAGCAGATCACCAGATCGCGCATATTTATATCAACGATCCTTCCTGTTACAAGCAGGTGCGTAATATCCTGGAGAATGTACCTGGCGTGCAACTGGTACTGGACCGGGAGGGTAAACGGCAACACCACCTGAGTCATGCCCGCGCAGGCGACCTGGTGGCGGTAGCAGATGCTAACAGCTGGTTTACTTACTACTACTGGTTGGATGATAAAAAGGCGCCGGATTTTGCCCGATTGGTCGAAATCTTCCGAAAACCGGGGTATGATCCGGTAGAAATGTTTATGGATCCCGCAGATCCGTTCATTAAACTGAAGGCGGCGGGCAAACTGTTGAAGAAGAAACTGGGCTTCCGTTACCTGATGAACGTTATTCCGCTGGATGCTACGTTGATCAAAGGTTCTCACGGCAGGCAGGAAGAAAACCCGGATTATCACCCCGTGGTGATCAGCCCTGAACCGGCTTCCAAATCCCAATTACAGGCAATTGACGTATATGACGTAATATGGAACCAATTGACCGGTAAATAATCACTTATGTATAAATATGGTTGTGCCCTGATGCTGATGCTGCTCTTGTCGGTAAACTTGCTAGCGCAGGATAGTGCCTGGCTGGAATCGTTTAACCGGGAGCGTATTCATACCACCAAAACGGCCATGGTTGTGCTGGGAGGATGGTCGGTGGCCAATATCGCCACAGGACTGGCAGGTATGGGGCAAGCCGGAGGGGAAGCAAAATATTTCCACCAGATGAATGTTATCTGGAATGCCGTGAACCTGGGTATCGCTGCTGCAGGTTATTTTGGCAACCGCAAACTCAATCCCGCCAGCTATAACATGCAAGGCAGTATCCGCGAGCAAAATAAGATTGAAAAGATTTACCTCGTCAATGGCGCCCTCGACCTGGCCTACATCATGGGAGGACTCTACGCCCGGGAATACGGGAAAAACCAAACAGGGAAAGAGCAGGACCGCTGGAAGGGATACGGCTCTTCTATCCTCTTGCAGGGAGGGTTCCTGTTGTTGTATGATATCGTGAATATCAGTATCCATCACCGCCATGGCAAAGCCCTCAACAAAAAGTTTGATGGTATGCAGCTGTCCTTTGCCCCTGGCCGTATCAGCGCCGGCCTCACCTTCTAATACGTTCATCACAAAATATATGACTGGGAAGTTTATTCTGCTATATTTATGCAACCGATTGTATGTTTAAAATACCGTTAATAAAAACGCGTAAATAACAGGAACGTTATGAAAAGAAGAGATTTTCTAAAAACCGGCACCATGGCCGGTTTAGGAGCAGGATTAACCATTCTCAATTTCCCTGTTTTCGGGAAAAATGCCCCCAGCAATAAGTTGGTGCTGGGTGTAATGGGTGTTAATTCCAGGGGAAACTGGCTGGCCCAATGCGCGGCCAAGTTACCCGGTGCGGAAATTGGCTACATCTGCGATGTGGAAGACGGCGCCATCGCCAAAGGCCTCAAAGCCATTGCAGGCGCCCAGCAGAGGCAACCTACTGTGATCAAGGACATCCGCAAATTGTTGGAGCGCAAAGATTTTGATGCACTGTTTGTGGCCACCCCCGACCACTGGCATGCACCAGCGGCTATCATGGCCACAGCAGCCGGTAAGCACGTATATGTGGAAAAACCCTGTGCCCACAATCCTCATGAGGGAGAGCTGCTCACTGCAGCCGCCAAAAAGTATAACCGGCTGGTGCAAATGGGCAACCAGCGTCGTTCCTGGCCCAACCTACAACAGGCCGTAAAGGAAGTAAAAGAACAGAAAGTGCTGGGAAAAGTATATTATGGAAAAGGGTGGTATGTGAATAACCGTGCACCTATTGGCATTGGTAAGAAGATATCTGTACCGGCTACACTGGATTGGGATTTATGGCAGGGGCCCGCTCCCCGCCGCGACTACCTGGATAATATCGTTCACTATAACTGGCATTGGCGCTGGAACTGGGGCACCTCCGAAACCTGCAACAATGCCACTCATGAACTGGACTGCCTGCGCTGGTTTATGGACGTGGAATTCCCCACCAAAGTTACCTCTGCCGGCGGGCGCTATGCTTATCCGCCGGACGATTGGGAAACGCCCGATACACAGGTACTGCAATTCGAATTTGAAGGGAATAAGGCCATCACCTGGGAAGGCCGTAGCTGTAGCCCGTTTGAACTGGAAGCAGCAGGCCGCGGATTTGCCCTGTTTGGCGAAAACGGAAGCCTGTATAATTCGGGTGGCGACAACTATAAACTGATCGATCCTAAAGGAAAGGTGATTAAAGAAGTGAAACAATCTGCCAACCCCAACCAGAGCGTAACCAACACTGTAAGTCCCGCGGGTGAATTTTACGACGCCGTGCATATCAACAACTTCCTGGAAAGCATACGGGGCAATGCTACCCTGAATTCCGAGATTAATATCGGCTATCGAAGCACCCTGCTTTGTTTGCTGGGCAATATTGCACAACGCAGCGGACGCATATTGCATACCGACCCCACCAACGGCCATATCCTCAACGATCAGGAGGCCATGCAGATGTGGGAAAGAACCTATGAAAAAGGTTGGGCGCCCAAAGTATAAAACCGTTTTTATAAGAGGAATTCTGAGAAAAGGCAAAGGGCCGGATTTTTAAAAAATATCTCCGGAGGCTAACAACCTATACTCAGAATTCCTATCTTTACATATCTTGAAACCCTTTCTCCTATTAGGTTTATAGACTAGCAATAAATATAATAAGTTGTTATCTCCCATAACTTTTAGTTATCGCCTTTATTTGTTTATGGAATGTGGTTCCCCTAATTTTGATTACCTGTAATTTTTAATAACCAACCACACCAACCTGGTATATTCCCCCGGAGGGGATGATCGCATGGAGTTTTTACAACAATCTCAGTACCTGCCAGTATTACTGATAGGCTTAATAGTAGGTTATTTATCCGGTTTATTGGGTAAAGGAGGTAGTGCTATCAGTACGCCTGCTTTGCAAATATTTGCCGGGGTAAACCCCTTCTTTGCGCTGGCATCTCCATTGCCGGCATCTATTACCAGCACGCTATCAGCCACAGCAGTTTATAGTAAAGAGAAATTGTTTAACCGCCGGGTAATCCTGCTGGGCGCTGCTTTTGGCGTTCCGGCTACCATTTTGGGTTCCTGGTTGAGTAGTTATTTGCCGGGGAAGTCGCTAATGATCATGACTGCCCTCTTTATCATGATTACGGGCTTATCGCTGTTGTATTCCTTTTTGCGGAAGAAACCTGTTAATGAAACCCGCCTGGAAAGTGGCGAGGTGCCGGGAGGTAAACTGGTAGCCGCTGCCTTGTTTATTGGCTTCCTATCAGGCCTGCTGGCCAATGCCGGCGGGATATTATTCAGCTCTTTTTTTATAAAGCAATTGAAGATGCCCATTAAGCAGGCGCTGGCATGCGCAGTGGTATTATCGGCGGTATTGTCGATACCTGGCGCAATTACACACTGGTGCCTGGGGCATATAGACTGGAATATTGCTTTGCTGTTATCACTCACCGCATTTCCTGCTTCTTACCTTGGGGCTAAAACGGCCGTGAAAATGAAAACACCGGTGCTGGAAAAATTATTTGCACTTACCCTGGTCGTATTCGGTGTATACGACATATTCTTTACGATCTGGAAATAATCAGGCGTGGGCCTTCATTTTATGGATTGCTTCCTGTTCGAAGGGAGGCAGCGAATTTACAATCAGCTCATATGCATTCTGCAGGAAGGTCTCCAGTTCGGGTTCCGGCAGCATATCTTCCTGGCTTAATTGTACCCAATGGTAGCGCGCCAGGTGAGGTGCAGGCACAATTCCGGGCCGGGATATCAACTGGTGGAACTGCGATTGACTGCATTTGAAAGACACCCGGTGAGGAGGGTCGAGGGAAAGCATACAAAATAATTTCTCGCCTACATAGAAGCGCAGCTCGTTGTCCCACTTTTTTTCAGTGATGACCGCCGGGAGGGACCGGCACAAATCCATAGTATGATCAAACATAACAGCAGGTTTTTAAAGCATATTATTTAAAGCCGTTTTTTTAGAACGACTCATACCGACAACAAATAGCACACATTAACATATTAAAATATGACGTATGCGTGGCTAACATAACAACTAAGCTGTAAATAGTGATTGAAATTGCCTTATAAAAATAGGAAATAAAACGCAAAATACGGTGTTAAAAAAGTATTGCCGTGGTTGCTGGGAATGCCAGAACTAGTTACCATGCCTCATTCAGTACCGGTTGCCCATAATTTATTAATCAAAATTTAATTCCCCCGGAGCCGGCGAGCTAAATTCCCTTAGGCCTTTAGCCTTTGTGGCTTTGAGAAAGAAAAAAAAGTATCTTGCCCCTGGATTAATACTTTTTACAGCACATGATACTGGACTTACTGTCGAATGCTCCTCTTTACTACCGCTTGGGCGTTAAATTTATCAAGGCTTTTGAATACCTGGCACAAACCGACCTGGCGGCACTTGATAAAGGAAAATATGAAATAGATGGCAGCAATATTTTCGCAATCGTCAACGAATACGATACGGTGGATACGGTTACTGAACAGATGGAATCGCACAAGCAGTATATCGATATCCAGTACATGGTATCCGGGTCGGAGCTGATAGGGCACGACTTTCTGAAAGACCAGCAGCCTTCCAAAGCGTATGATGAGGCGTCAGACTACCAGTTATTTGCGGAAGATCCTATGTTTTTCTCGAGGCTGGAAAAAGGTATGTTTGCTATTTTCTTTCCTACAGATTTACATATGCCTAATATCAGGGTAAGTACACCTGCACCAGTAAAAAAAGTTGTGGTAAAGATAGCCGTTAACTTATAGTATATTGTTTCCGGCATCCTGGTCGGCGGTGTTCAGGATGCCCGTAATGCACACGACTTTGTTTTCCACTTATGAAATAGCAGTGACCGATGAACAGTGATCGATCAACACCATCTTCCGGACAAATTCCAGCCGATTTGCCGGCAGCCGATGCTGCTGCAAATGCGCTGCTGTGGAGTCGTGTACGGGATAGCCAGCAGGAGGCACTGGTACTGCTGTATGAACGACTGTATTTTTACCTGGTTAATTACGGCATCCGCATCTGTGGCGATATAGAAATTACGAAAGACGCCATTAATGACCTGTTTCTCGAAATATGGGATCAACGCCACAAGCAACCGGAAGTGGCCAATGTAAAATCCTATTTACTCACCTGGCTACGCCGTCGCATTTTTGCAGATATCCGCCATAGCAAAAAAACAACCGAAGCCGCCGGGGCCTGGTCAGATACGGCTACCCCACATGAATTATCGTATGAGGAATGTATTGTAGCCATCCAGACATCCGATGAAATAAAGCAAAAAATCAGGCGCGCCATGGCAGCACTCACCCCCCGGCAAAAAGAACTGATTCAGCTCAGGTACTTCGATGGCCTTAGTATGGAGGAAGTGAGCCAACGTACCGGTATTAGCGCCAAAACCGCCTATAACACCCTGGGCAGCGCCCTGAAATGCCTCTCAGCAGAACTTTCCGTCCTGGTTATTTTGCTCTGGATGCTTTATAAATAGCCATTTTCCCCCTATTCTTTTCCCTCTCAAAAAAAAACTAAAAAAAGTTGGCTTTTTCTTGGGAATAAATCACCATTTCTTACACTAGTTATTACTAAGCGTCACAATGAACCATCAATTTAATGTTGCCGAAGACTTTCTGTTGGACGATTCTTTCCTTCGTTTCTGCATCGGGATTAATGAAAACGATGTAGCCTACTGGGAGAAATGGATCTCCGAAAACCCGGACAAACGCCCCGTGTTTGACCAGGCATGCAGGATGTTTGCCATTATCAATGGGCAACAGGGGAAGTTGGATGTAGAAGTGAACAAGTTCAGAACCCTGTTGCAACAGCATATCGATACTACTGCCCCAGAGGCGGCTCCTAACTCTTCCATCCGTTATATGACCCGCTGGCGCGCTGCTGCAGCCATTTTATTGCTGGCAGCAGGAAGCGCTGCGTGGTTTTACTATGGCGGTAAAAAGACGTCGACCTCCACGCCCGCTGCCATTGCACAAAATGATGTGCTGCCGGGTGGCGCCAAAGCCAGCCTGGTATTGGGAGATGGTACCTCCGTGTCGCTCGACTCCCTGAATGAGCAGGGCCTGAAAGAAAAAGATGGTACCCGGATTGGCAACAACAACGGAAAGCTCGTATACGATGTATCCG
This sequence comes from Chitinophaga eiseniae, assembly GCF_012641265.1. Classification (GTDB taxonomy): domain Bacteria; phylum Bacteroidota; class Bacteroidia; order Chitinophagales; family Chitinophagaceae; genus Chitinophaga; species Chitinophaga eiseniae_A. Next base: position 1,361,849 of record NZ_JABAHZ010000002.1, read on the forward strand.
GCACTTCTGGCGACAAAGTTACTTTCAATACCCTGTCGACTCCCCGTGGTGGCGAATACCAGCTGGTATTACCCGATGGCTCTAAAGTATGGCTGAATGCCGCTTCTTCCCTGCGCTTTCCTACCCGGTTTATAGGCGCCGACAGAACGGTGGTGCTAACAGGAGAAGCCTACTTTGAAGTAGCTGCCAATGCAACGCAACCCTTTCAGGTTCAATTAAATAATGGGCTGAAGGTGGCAGTATTAGGCACCGCATTTAATGTAATGGCCTACGACGACGAAAAAACGGTGAACACCACCCTGGTAAGCGGAAAAGTAAAAGTAAACCAGCAAAATGGTAATAGTGTATTGCTCCAGCCGTCAGAGCAGGCGGTACTCACCAAAAATAACCAGCAACTCCAGGTCAGCGAAGCAGATATAGATAAAGCGATATCATGGAAAATGGGAACGTTCGAATTTGATGATGATGATTTAGCGTCCGTTATGAGACAGCTATCGCGCTGGTACGATGTGAATGTAAAATTTACCGGACCGGTACCGGATAAGCATTATACCGGGTCAATACGTAAACAGGCCACGTTATCCCAGGCATTACAAATTCTGAAAACTGCCGGGGTACAATTTAACATTGAAGGAAAACAAATCATCGTTGAAGCAAAATAATAGCAAAACTTAAGGATGTAACAACCAAGATCGTCGTGTAATAATGCAACAAACAAAAAAACCGGAAACGCGGCAACGTTCCCGGTAGGATTGTTTGGCGGGCGCTTACACGCTTATTTGACCTAAACAGCAACGCTCACCTAAAACTTAACAAATCTATGCTATTTAGACATGTTGGCAAACACCCCGGAAATTCGGTGTTCGCGCAAATGCTGAAAGTTATGAAACTAGCTGCTTTTTTGCTGCTGGTACTGGCTATGCAGGTAAGTGCAACCGGTTACTCGCAAAAACTAACCCTTAACATGCGCAATGTGTCGCTGTCTAAGGTGTTTAAGGAAATCCGGAAACAAACCGGGTATACCTTCTTTTATAACACAGAGATGCTGGAACAGACCGACAAGGTATCTGTGGCGGTGGTGCAGGCTGACCTGGAGTACGTATTGGGCAAGTGTTTGCTCAATAAGAAGCTCAATTACAGCATCGTAGACAACACCATTATTCTTTCTGTAAAACCTACTCCACAAACGGAAGAAGTGATCCCGCCGGTAGCTAATATCTCCGTGTTTGGTAAAATCACAGATGCCACCACCCACGAGCCGCTCAGTGGCGCCTCTGTAAAGCTGAAAGGAACTACTAAAGGCGCCAGCTCCGATGGTAAAGGGAACTATACCCTGCAGCTGCCCGACAACGGCGGCGTGCTGGTAGTCACCTATATCGGGTATGAGCCGGTGGAAAAAACGGTTACCACTGCCGGTCAGCTGGATATTGCCCTGAAACCCAAGGCAGTGCAAACTGAAGAACTGGTCGTAGTAGGTTATGGTACCCAGAAAAGAAAAGACGTTACCGGTGCTGTTTCTTCAGTAAGAGTGAGCAACATCAGCGCCAACGTATCCAAAAATATCAGTTCTGCGATCCAGGGCCGTGTAGCCGGCGTTTCGGTAGAATCTTCCAGCGGCGCCCCCGGTGCTGGTATGATCATTACCATCCGTGGTATGAGCACCCTGGGTAACAATACCCCCCTCTATGTTGTAGACGGTGTGTTTGTAAGCAATATTGATGGTGTAAGCCCCAACGATGTAGAATCTATCGAAATCCTGAAAGACGCAGCTACCGCCAGTATCTACGGTTCCCGCGCTGCCAACGGCGTAGTGATTATCACTACGAAAGGTGGCCGTAAAGAAACTGCCCCCAAACTGAGCATCGATACCTGGTTCGGTGTTCAATCTATACCTAAGAGAATGAACTTACTCAATGGCCAGCAATGGACTGACCTGATGAGCAAATATGTTACCGGTATCCCCGCTTATGCTGGTGTAAACACCAACTGGCAGGATGCGATCTTCAGACAGGGACTGCTGACCCGTACCAATGTGAACTTCAGCGGTGGTTCCCAGAACTTTACCTACGATTTATCCGGTGGTTACCTGAAAGAAGATGGTACTATTATCCACACCAATTATAATGCAGCTAACTTCAGAGTAAAAACGGAGTACGATAAAGGCCGGTTCAGGATAGGCGAAACCGTTATGATTAAGAGAGGTAATACCCTTACCAATCCCGGTGGTGGCGACCAGGTACACAGTATCGTTGGTAGCTCCCTCATGATGCCGGCCACGGTACCTGTGTATGATCCTACCCAACCCCTGGGCGGATACGGCAGAAGGCCCACATTCATGAAGAACCTGTCGAACCCGGTAGCTCGTCTCGAAAACATAGAAAATACTTCAAAAGAACTTTCCATTCTTGCCAATGCTTTTGCCGAAGTAAAGCTGATCGAAGGCCTCAAATATAAATTCAATGTGGGCTTAACTCAGACTCAAACAGATGGTCGTTTGTATACAGGCGTCTTCGACGATGGTAACTCCGCAAATCCGTTACCGGATCTGTCGCAATCCACTGGTACTGTCAATTCCTGGTTGGTGGAAAATACCCTGAACTACAACAAGAAACTGGGCAAACATAACTTTGATGTATTGCTGGGTTATAGTGCTCAGAAAAACCTCTATTCCGGGTTTAGCGCCTCCCGCAACGATTTGCCGGTAGGTACCTATACCCTCGATGCGGGACTGGCTGGCTCTCAAAAGAATGGGGGTGATGCCAATAACAGCAGCATGGTTTCCCGTTTTGGCCGGGTCACTTACTCCTACGATTCCCGTTACCTGTTTTCTGCTTCCATCAGAAGGGATGGTTCTTCCCGCTTTGCACAGGGCTACCAATATGGTTCTTTCCCTTCTGTATCACTGGGCTGGAACCTGCATAACGAGCACTTCTTCTCTTCCCTCACTAATGTGATCAATACCTTTAAACTGCGTGGTAGCTGGGGTGGATTAGGTAACCAGGAAATTGGTAACTATCTCACGCAAAACAGTATCACCAGCGGTCTTAATTATGTACAGGGCGGCGTATTATGGCCTGGCGCTACCGCCAGCAGTTATGCTTCACCAATAGACCTGTCATGGGAAGAAACCAAGATCACCAACGTGGGTGTGGATGCAGGTTTCCTCAACAACAAGTTGTTTGTAATTTTCGATGTTTTCAATAAGAAAACAACCGGTGTACTGCTGAGCGTACCATTCCCGCCATCTGTGGGTAAAACAGGTTCACCTACCCTTAATGCCGGTGAAATCCAAAACAAAGGGTTTGACCTGGCCCTGGAATACAACGACAGAGTAGGTGAAGTAGGTTACCGTCTCGGTTTCAATATCTCCCATACTGCCAATAAAATGACGGCTATCAGCGTGGGTTCTGGCCGCCAGGAATTTGGCGGAATTTCCAGGGCAAAAGTAGGATACCCCATTGGCGCCTTCTTCCTGGTAAAAACGGATGGTATCTTCAACTCTAAAGAGGAAGTGGCCGCACACAGCAAAAATGGTACACCTATCCAACCCAATGCACAACCAGGCGATATCCGTTATGTGGATTATAACAACGATGGTATCATCGATAACCAGGATGAGCAATACCTGGGTAGCCCTTTCCCTAAAGTAAATATGGGGCTGTCTGCCAACCTCAATTGGAGAGGCTTTGACCTGGGCCTGTTCCTGGAAGCGGTAACCGGCAATAAAATTTACAATGCCCGCAGAAAGTGGATGGAAAAAATGAATGAGGTGACCAACTTCTCTACCGATGTATTAAATGCCTGGACGCCTGAAAATCATTCTAACTTCCCCCGTTTCACTTTATCCGATCCAAATAACAACAACCGCGATAACAGCGACAGATGGCTGGAAGATGGTTCCTACCTGCGTCTCAAACGCGTAGAGCTGGGATATAATATTCCCAAGTCGTTAATGAACAAATGGGGCATTGACAAAGTAAGAGTATATGCTTCCGGAGAAAACCTGTTTACTATTACCAAATACAAAGGCTACAACCCGGATATTGGTGGAGCTGCACTGTCAAGAGGTATGGACAACTCCTGGGATATATATCCATTATCCCGCACAGTACTGGTTGGATTGAATCTTACTTTTTAATCGTTTAATGGCTTTGCAACATGAAGAAATCAGTTAAATATATAAGTGCACTCGCGTTGGTACTGGCTACTGCGGCGGGATGTAACGAAAAAAACTTCCTTAAACAAACGGATCCCAACAAGATCACAGATGCTACTTTCTGGAAAGACGAATCCAGTGTAAGCCAGGCGCTGGCAGCTACCTACAGCCCCCTGCGTTCTTCGCTCTACGGCTACTGGGGTTCTTTCCTCGGTATCCAGGATATTAATACACTGGGTGATGATGTATTTACCCTGCCAGGGGAAGAACCAGGTACATGGGCGGTAGCTACTTTCGCTAACGATGAAAACAACGGTGACCTGAGCAGTATTTTCGGTAGCCTCTATCAGTGTATTCATCGCTCCAACCTGCTGATAGCCAAGATCGGCAGCGTAAACATGGATGCTAATAAAAAGACCCTCTATATCGCAGAGGCGAAGTTTCTCCGCGGCTTGTCTTACTACCTGCTGGCTTCCAACTGGGGCGGCGTACCTGTGAGAACTACGCCTTTGGAAACAACAGATGGCTATGATACTCCTTGCAGTTCCAAAGCAGATGTATGGAAACAGGTGATAGCCGATTTCACCGATGCGATCCCCGGGCTTCCGGTTACACGTGATCCCAAAGAACAGGGAAGAGTAACCAGCGGTGCCGCCGTAGCTTATCTCGGTAAGGCATATATGTTCACCGAAGATTATACCAAGGCGGAAGCTACTTTTGATATACTTACCAAAGCGCCGTACAATTACGACCTGGTGGCTAATTACGAAGATAACTTCACCGACAAGAATGAGTACAACGTGGAATCCGTTTTTGAATGGACCTTTGCTCCTATCGGAGACCAATACGGCGCCTGGAATACAGAAACGCCCAACTCACCGATGTATAACTACCTGCCACAGTTCATTGGACCTCCCGCAGGTGGTGGCTGGTTTAAATATGTTCCCTCCAATTACCTGGTGAACGAGTTCCTGAAAGAACCTCGTGCAGCCGGCTCCGATACCAAATTCGATAAAAGGATGTACGCTTCCCTGATGTGGAAACGTTCTTCCCTGGGCGAAAGCGATACTACCTGGTATGACGGTAAAACCTTTGACCAGCTGTGGAACTCCGCCCTGTCAAAAACAGTGCGCCTGTATCCGGATACACAGCTGGATACTGTTACCCATGGCCGTTTCCTGATTAAAAAAGGAACCAGCGCCTGGCGTAATGTGGCCAACGCCGATAACTATTGGGGACCTACTCCTTCTACCGCCAACTACCGTGTATTGCGCTTTGCAGAGATACTGTTGCTGCGTGCAGAAGCTGCTGCCCAGAATGGTAACAATGGTAAAGCACTTACCGATATCAACCGGATTCGCCAGAGAGCTGGTCTGAATGATAAAACAGTAGCAGATTTGCCCGGCAAAGACCAACTGCTCGCGGAAATTGATCACCAGAAATTACTGGAGTTATTCTTTGAGCAGAACCGCGTATATGACCTGAGAAGATGGAATAAAGCTGCAGGTACCTTATCTGCAATTTTAAAGACCAGGCAAAAACAGGGCGCTAATGTATTCCAGGCAAAACACTATGTTTTCCCAATACCAGCCAGCGAACTGAAATCAAATCCTAAGGCAACGCAAAACGATCTCTGGAAATAGTAGTTATTGTCGAAGTTATTTATCCCCAATAAAAAAAGCATCGCGCCGGCCGGCGCGATGCTTTTTTTATTAAGTAGCCCGCTACTTCCAGCCTTTGTCGAAATATCCTTTTTTCAAAACAGCTTCACTAATCAGATTTTTTACTTCGTAGTCATACCACCCGGTATACTGTAAGTCCGGCGCCATATGCGCTATAGATGAGTTGTTGGAGCCAAGCAGCAGAATATATTTTTTAGGATTTAAAGGATTAGGATAGATAAGTGTATACCCTAAAGAATTGCCATCAATATGCCGGGAGCCAATATCTAAAGAATTGGCGTCAATTTTTAGGGGAAGTTTAGGCGCCAGGCGCTTAATGAAAGAATTGGTAGCGGGATTGCCGATAAGTATCAGGTTGCTACGGGCAATATCTCCCTTATTCACAACCGCAGCTGTTTTAACAGGGCAAGTGTTGAGGTTGTTTTCCTGCCAGTTTTGAATAAATTTATTCACCATCATTTGGTTGACAAGCCTTTCTTCTTTGGTGCCGGCATCGCCGCTTACCAACAGGAAATTGTCTTTAAAGATATCGTTGACAGGGCCTTCTACGTCGTGATTCTTTTCCAGGAGTCCCGGCTGCTGTTGTTTACCAATGGATAAGTGCAGGGCATCTGCCTGTGGGGCAATGTTAAAGTAAGCGGTGTCATTGTTGGTAATCACCAATAACTTTTTGTTTCGCTGAAGTCCGGGTAATTGCGTTAAGTCGATCGAATATTGCAGTATGTTCTTCGTTGTTATTTTGAGCAGGTTGTTACTGTGGAAGGTTGCCTGGATATTAGCCAGCGCATGTAGCGTATCTATCTGATCAATGGTCATCCAATAAGCCCGGTTATACTTTAGCTGAAAGGTGGAGAAGTTGATGGATAGCGGTGCTGTAGTTACTTTATCCTTGAAAAAGGAAAACATCTTTCGCAGAATGAGTGCATCAGGATATAGATCCAGGTTGGGAGTTTTGGTAATATTACCTACACTGTCCAGTATGATATTAAATCCCTGCGCTTTCGCCTGGTTGTATATTGTTTTTGAAATAGCATAATCAGATTTATGGTCAGCGGGTGCATGGCCGATGTATAAGGGGATATGCTGATAATTATTAATCGTTTGCAGGAGGTTGTTTTCCTTTACCCATTCTGTTGGAAAACGAAATAAGTCGGAGCTCGGATCCAGCAGCGTTTTACTTTTGGTGTAATTAAGTTCCGGGCCTTCTACGCCAATGGCTGCAAAGTATTCCGGAAACCTGTTTGCCAGCAGCATCGCAAACATACCTCCCGAACAAACGCCATACAGGTAAACACGATGCTGATCGATGGCATAGTCTTCACTGACTTTCTTCATCGCTTCAAAAATGCTGGTGGAAACAACCGGATTTAGGTTATATCTTTCAAAGATCCTTGCAGCAGGCCACAGGATAGCATACCCAAATTTATCGGCAAGCCTTGTCAGCGCATCAATTTTATCTAAATAAGCTACATGGGGACTCTGGATGAAGGGTACTCTTTGGCTCACCCATGGAATGACCATCACCAGCGGAATCGGAACGTTTTTTCGGTAACTGCCAGGAACATAAACCATATAGTTTTCAGTCCCTCCATCTACCTTCGAAATATAACCACGTAAATGCCTCCCTGGCTTGTTGGAAAACCCTGCGTCATTTACAATACCGGCTATGTCGAATAAGGTAATAGCAATTTTTCGGTATAACTGGTCATCGCATCCATACCGGGTACCAAAACTTTCCAGGTACCGGAACCTGGAGAAAAGTGTTTGGGTATTCACCAGGAAATCCCCGTCCGGCCTGCCGGCCGATAATTTGACAGAGTCCGCATCGTACATGTCGTGGTAGTTTCCTATCATGAATATTTCGCTCAAGGTGTCCCCTGGTACCAGTATTTTGCATTTATAGGACCCCTTATCAAGATGGTGTAGGGGGATTTGCCAGTTGGATCCCCGGGGTAGTTTGGTGGAGAGCATCTCTTTCCCTGCCGGACTGAAAACCTGTAAGGTCGTTGAATCGCGCAGCGGTGTGAAGCAAGGGTTGAGGTTTATTTTTAAACTATCGTTTGCGCCCAGCAGACAGTGCTCCAAAAAGTCGTACCCGAATTTATGCTGGTAAAATTCCGCGGCATAATCGATACGGCTCATATTGAGGTAGAAAGCCCAATATCCTCCGCCATTATTACACTTTAACAAAACAAAGTTGGGTCCTTTCTTCAGGTGAACGACAAAGATGTCTGTATTTCGCTGCATAGATCTTGCATCATTTACCCGAAAGCATAACTGTTGATTTACCCATATTTTCATCCCATCGTCGCTACCCAGGAGAAACGCAATATCCTGATCCACAGGACTGTTCACGGAAAATATGGCATAGCAGTTGGCATGAGGGAGTGCTGTAAATAGCTCCACGCCATCTACATAAGAGTGAGGTGTTTGATACAGGAAACTCTTCTTCCCTGCTTTATCCCTTAGCCGGGAAACGTTATCAAAGTTGATCTGCTCTTCCCGGAGTCCATACTGGATAAACTCATCTGTATCGATATGATGTAATGATCCTGAATTACTTGTAAATGGACCAAATAGTATCATGCGGCCAACGTTCACTTCAGTATTGAATTTTTCAGCTGCCGGCAACTGGATATTCGGAATCTCTGAAGCGTTGGAACAAGCGGTAAATAAGGCTGCCAGGAGCAACAAAAGGCTGGCGTACTTACCAGGGAAGTATAGGGGTGCAGACTGCTGCCTGCCGGGGCGCTTTCGTAGGGATATCATTTTGTGGGTTATGATTTTGATCTTAGAGAATAGAGTTTTAAATTACACACAATTATTCCAATTGTCAAGATTTCACGAAGTGGAAATATAATTTGCCGCTGATACTAATCCTGATCTCATACCAGGGAGTTTTTATATCACAGAACAATGAATTTTTACTAATTATCAACCTAATGAATTTACGCCACTGGCTTTTAATTTTATTTATCTTCTGCGCTTGCCGGCAACCAACCACCAAAACCTTGCCCTACTGGGTACAGGAAGCATTTAGCATCGATAGTATGCAGCCGGCAAAGTTATCGCCCCGTTTCCGGGATGGCTATGTGTTGGTGAGCCAGCGCGATGATCCGGGAGCGCTATTTCTCCTTAACAGCAAAGGACAGGTGGTTTGGTTCCACCAGGTAAAAGGCACCGGTTTTAAAACCGCGCATCTTACGGCCAACAAAACATTTCTCTGTATCCTGGGAGGCAAAGAATACGCCACCAGTTACGGCAATCAGATATTGGAAATATCGCTGGAGGGCGATACCCTGTTAAACCTGCGCAAAGGACAGGGCGACTTTACCGCCAATGCACATCATGAAGTGCTGCTAAATCCCGATAATAACATTGTGCTGTTAAGTATCGTGGAAAAAGTTGTTGACCTCAGCGCTGCTGGTGGCAGTACCCGCGATACCGTTAAAAGCGATGGTATTCTCGTGCTGGATCGAAAAGGTCATAAGCTATGGGAATGGACGGTGTTTGATGCTTTAAGCCCACTAACGGATACGGCTATACTGCGTACCCGTACGGACTGGATGCATGCTAACAGTCTTAGTTACGATAAAGATGGCAACTATCTCATTTCCTTTTACAACAACGGACAAATATGGAAGCTGGATGCCAACACAGGTCGCGTAATCTGGAAATTTGGCCGTGGCGGCGATTTCAGCTATCCTGATTCGGCTGCTTTTGATATGGGGCATGCGGTACATATTAACAGCGAAAATGACCTGATGTTGTTTGATAACGGCGTGTCCCGCCAACTGTCACAAACACTCAGTTTCCACCTGGATGAGCAGACTAAAACAGCTACGGTAAATATCCGTTCTCCCTTACCTGGTTATTTGTTTAACGATCGGATGGGAAGTGCTTATCTGGTGGATAAGGACAACCTGTTGCAATGTTGTTCCAAACGCAATACGGTTTTGCTGACCGACCGGCATGGTACGCCGCTGTGGCAGCTGCGTTGCACCTTTATTCCTTACCGGGCAGAGTTTATTCCTAAGGAAGCCCTCCCTGGTTTATAGTATAATTTTTTTTGGAAGATAAATACCTGGCCTATTATGAAGAGTTTATTACGTATCGCTACCGGTGGTTTCCTGCTGGCTACTGCCGCCACCGTATTTTATTCCTGCCAGACAAAGGTGCAGGGAGAAGAAAAAGAAAAAACGAAAACACCGGCAGTGGCAACTGCGCTGTTGCAAGTCGATAGCACGGCCATTCCCAATGATAAGTTTGGAAAGGAAGTAAAATATGGGCAGCAGCTGATGTATAATACAGCCTATTACATAGGTCCGGAAGGCATCAATGGGAAGTACCTTGGCAATAAAATGAATTGTACCAACTGTCACCAGCAGGGAGGTACCAAGCCTTTTTCCTTTAATCTCATGTTGTCGCATGAAGACTATCCCCAGTACCGTGCCCGGGAAGGAAAAGTATTGACCCTGGCGGAAAGGGTGAACAATTGCGTTACCCGCCCGCATAATGGCCGTCCACTGCCGCTCGACAGTAAAGAGATGGTGGCGTTCCTGTCATATTTCAGGTGGATCAACAGCTTTGTACCGAAGGACAAGCCTTTTAAAGGCCAGAAAAACCTGTCGGTAACGTTGCCTGATATAGCGGCTAACCCGGAGCATGGCGCGCTGCTGTATGAGCAACATTGCGCCCGTTGTCATGGGAAAGAAGGAGAGGGACAATTACGCCCCGACCAGCTAACCTACACCTATCCGCCCTTATGGGGAAAATATGGATACCAGCCGGGTTCCAGTATGCACCGCATTATTAAACAGGCGCAATGGCTGAAAGCCAACATGCCATATGATAAGGCTACCTGGGATAAACCTTTCCTCAGCGATGCCGAAGCCATGGATATTGCCGCTTTTGTAAACGACGATAGCCGTCATCAGCGCCCCGATGTAAAGAATTTTGATTATCCGCATATGGAAGAAAAAGCATTGGACTATGATAAAGGTCCTTTTGCTGATACTTTTTCCGTTGCCCAGCATAAGTTTGGCCCTTATCAACCGGTAATCGATTACTGGAAAGCCAAGGGTATGAAAGCCAGTTATTGACCCCCTATTTAATCCCTATGTAAGCAAAAAGGTTGTTCCATCGTGGAACAACCTTTTTTTATGCCCGTAGTTAACCCGGATTATTTTTGTGCAGCTGCCCAGCGGGCCATTTTCTGTTCCAGTACAGAAAGGGGCACACAACCGTCTTTCAGTAACTCATCGTGGAAAGAAGACAGGCTGAATTTACTACCCAGGGCAGCGGTGTATTTATTGCGTAGCTCACGTATTTTCAGTTCCCCGATTTTATAAGAAAGTGCCTGCGCCGGAATGGCCATATAGCGCTCAATTTCAGCGGTAGCTTCCTGTTCGGATAACGGTTCGTTATCCATCATGTATTTGATGGCTTGTTCGCGGGTCCAGCCTTTGGTATGCAAACCAACGTCGACGACTAAACGAATAGCGCGATGTATTTCGTCGGTCAGTCGACCAAAGTACATGTAGGGGTCGGTGTACAGGCCCAGTTCTTTACCCAGGCTTTCGCAATAGAGTGCATATCCTTCGCCATAGGCGCCAATCCAGGAGAAGCGGCGGAACCTGGGCAGGGAATCATTTTCCTGTTGCAGGGAGATCTGGAAATGGTGTCCGGGAATGGCTTCATGCAGGAAGAGGCATTCCATGCCGGTGTAAGAAAACTGTGTAGCATCGAGGATGGGCACATAAAATACGCCGGGGCGGGTACCATCGGCGCTGCCCTGCATATATTCGGCCGACGCGGAGGCTGCCCGGTAGGCTTCGGTTTGCCGGATTTCGAATGGTGTTTTAGGGAGATGACCGTACATCTTTTTAACACCGGGCATGATTTTATTTTCGATGGCTTTGAACGAATCAAGAATAGCCGCGGGTGTTTTAAATATGCGCAATTTTTTATCCGTACGAACGGAGGCAAAAAATGCTGGTAAGTCGCCCTGGAAGCCGGTGCTGTTTTTCACCGTTTCCATTTCACCCCGGATGCGGGCTACTTCTTTTTCGCCCATGTTGAAGATAGCTTCTGGGGTGAGATCGGTAGTGGTCCAGGTTTTAACGAGGTAGGCATAATAGGCTTTACCATCTGGTATGCCGCTGATACCACTGCTGCTGCGGGCTTTGGGCAGGTATTCGTTCTGCAGGAAAGCCTGTAGTTTAGCGAAGGAGGGTAGTATATTTTTTTCAATAGCTGCTGTATAATCCTTTGTCAGCTGTACTTTCACCTCAGCGCCGAGCGAGTCGGGGATCATTTTCAGCGGGGCGTAGTATACGTTATTAGCGGGGTCTTTTTTGGCCAGGTCGGTTACCTGGGGAATCACTTTTACCACCAGGCTTTTGGGCAATACATAGCCGGAGGTCATGCCACGGCGCATGTTGGCGATAGCGGTATCGGTCCATATCGCAAAGCGTTCCATACGATGCATGAAGTTGCGATAGTCTTTTTCTGTTTTGAATGGCTGAGCTGAGGTGCCGCCGGCCAGCTGGGTGAGGGTGAGTGGCAAACAGGTAAACTGTTGCACTGGCATCAGGTAGTCATGGAAGGTAAGCCCTTCCCGGTTGACGTCGAATTCTCTCCGTAACATATCGTAGGTGATGCGGTCGTTACCGGAGAGGGCGCTGTTATCAATTCCTTTGATGGCTTGCTGGTAGCTGGCGAAGAACGAATCGGCTTTAGCGCGATAGCTTTCACTGATATCTATCGGCAACTGGTCGTTGTATTGGTTTTCGCCGTTTTGGGTGGCCTGCAAGGGGTTGAGGGCCATGTTTTCGGCATAGTAGCGACTGGCCAGATGGTGAAGGGAATCGGCTGTGGCTGCAGGATTGCTATGATTCCCGGGCGATTGACAGGCGCCCGCGAAAAGCGAGGCTGCGATCAACAGGTAACGAGGTTGTTGTAACTTGATCATGTGTGTGGGTTGTGAATAAGGACTAATTTACCGTTTTATCTAAAGAAAAAAGCTTTCCGAAGAATCGGAAAGCTTATTTAGAACAGTGAACAATGAAAAAAAAGATAAAAAATATTATTTAAGATTTTTTATACGAATACTTTTGAAAGAAACCTCATTACCGTGATCCTGTAACAGGATATGTCCTTCCGGCCACAACCCAAAATTCTTCCAGTTTTTATACTTGCTGATAGCTACCAGGTCTTTGAAAGCTTGGGAGCCGCGCTCATATTCCAGCACTTTAAACCCATTTAACCAATGCTCTACGTGGTTATTTGGATACACAATAATACGACCTTTGTTCCATTCTCCAATAGGGTTGATGGCACGTTTTTCCTGTTTTCTTGTCATGAGATCGTAAAGGCTTGCTAACGTGCGGTTTCCGTCGCGTCCTAATTTGGCATCCGGGTGCTTTTCGTCGTCCAGTACCTGGTATTCCAGCCCGATAGCCGACTTACCCCCGGTTTCGTAGGTCTCGCTCACAAAGTATTTTACGCCGCTATTCGCGCCTGGCGTGAGTTTGAACATAAATTCCAGTTCAAAGGCGCCATATTGTTTTTCCGTAACAATGTCGCCGCCGCTGCCTTCCTCATCCCCATTGGAATGTTGGATGGTCAATACCCCATCGTTGATCACCCAGCCTTTTTCAGGGAAGGTTTTCTTGTACACGCCTCTCCAGCCTTTGGAGGTTTTACCATCCCACAGCAGTTGAAAGCCGTTTTTCTTTTCCTGGCCGGAAATGGTGTTATCCACATTGTTAACTACGTAGATATTGTCGTACGACGAATACTGGGAAGGGGCCGGGTTTTCGATGATCCGTATATTCTTCCAGTAGATATTTTTATTGTCATCTTCTGCTTTTTTGCCGATACCATGTACCTGGAGGGCGATAAAGCCTTTAGGCAGGGCGGTATCCACCAGGTGGGCGGTAGGTACGCCGTTTACCCAGGTACGCATTTCATTGCCCCGGCACTCGATACGGTATTTATTCCAGCCGTCTTTTTTAAAGGCTTGTTGTCCCGCCGGGTTTAACTCCATCGGATATTGCCAGCCCCTGCGGCCTTCTTCATAAATACCACCGCTCCATTTGCGGTCAGACGGGTCTATTTCCATCTGGTAGCCGAATACACGTCCGTTCTGGTAGTCCGGCCTGCTCTGGCTGCGGAATTGGATGCCGGAGTTGAATTCCTTTCCCAGCTTGAATTCCAGCTCCAGGATAAAGTCGCCGTACTCTTTGTCTGTGGCCAGGAACGAATTTGGTGTATTCATTACCGTGGTACCCACAATTTCGCCGTTCTGCACATTGTATTTCGCCTCACCTCCCAGCTGTTTCCAGCCTTTCAGGTCTTTACCATTGAAAAGTTGGTGCCACTGGGCTTTCTGAGCATACAGGCCGCCATACATACATAGCAGGGAGCCGCATAAAAGGATCGCTTTTTTCATAACTAAAAAGGAATAAGGAGCCCAAAATAATCAATGGAAATGATTTTTACAACCGATTGCAAAACATTTTTATTTTATATATATGACGTAGGGACCCCGGAAACCGATAATTGCCATGATTTTTAAAATAATGTTTGCAAACGATTGCAGAAATGTAAAATTGTCTTATTTTGGTTCATCGAAGAACCTGAAGCGACGGCCAAAATCTAACTTAAGTATCCTTTATTCCACTTATCACAAACTACGTTATGAAAAGATCTTTCTCACGTTTTGTCTGTATGATAGCATGCCTGCTATTCCAGCAACTCACCATGGCACAGGGAAATTCCTCAACGGTGGAGGGAAATGTACTGGACGCCCAAAAAATGCCACTTGTAGGGGTAACTGTTTCTGTCAAAGGAAGAAGTTCCGGCACCCAAACAGATGCCAGAGGACATTACCGGCTACAGGTAAAAGACCCGGCTAATGCCACGCTGGTATTTACTTTTATTGGTTTTACATCGGTAGAAGAACCTATCAAAGGTCGCACTACGATCCCGGTCATTCTCCAGGAAGACCGTAAAAAACTGGAAGAAATCGTGGTAGTAGGTTATGGTCAGCAAAAGAAAAAAGATGTGACCGGCGCCATCTCCTCTGTAGGTACCAAAGCCATACAAGACGTACCGGTTACCAACCCGCAACAGGCCCTGCAAGGCCGCGCTCCTGGCGTGGAAGTTATTAACAACAGCGCCAAACCAGGCGATGAACCACAGGTACGTATCCGCGGTACCCGTTCCCTGTCGGCCGGCAACGACCCACTCTATGTAGTAGATGGTATTCCTTACGCCGGTAACCTCAGCGATATCGGTACAGGAGTAATACAATCGATGGATATTTTGAAAGATGCCTCTGCTACAGCCATTTATGGTTCCAGGGGCGCCAACGGCGTGGTGCTCATTACTACCCAACGCGGCAAGCTGGGCAAACCCGTGGTGTCCTACAGCGGCTCCTATGGTTATGTACAACAGCTGGGGGAAACAGATATGTTGGACGCCAACCGCTTCATAGAAATGCGTCGCGAAGCCAACCGCACCATCGGCAAGTACAACGATAATAACCGCGACTCCTCCGACGCCGTTATCTTTAACGCCACCGAACTGGCCAATATCAAGAAAGGA
This sequence comes from Chitinophaga eiseniae, assembly GCF_012641265.1. Taxonomy (GTDB): domain Bacteria; phylum Bacteroidota; class Bacteroidia; order Chitinophagales; family Chitinophagaceae; genus Chitinophaga; species Chitinophaga eiseniae_A. The sequence goes on from NZ_JABAHZ010000002.1 coordinate 1,377,299, forward strand.
ACAAACGTAGACTGGCAAAAGCTCATGATCTCCCCGGGATACCAAACCAACCACGCTATTTCTGTAGCAGGGGGTACGGAAAAAACAAAGTATACCGTGGGACTCGGATACTTTAAAGACCAGGGCGTATTGAAATTACAGAGCTACGAACGCTATAACATCAACCTGGGCATCGACCAGATGATAGGCAACCGGGTACGCGTAGGAGCATCCCTGTTGGGCGCTTATAGTCTGCGCAACGGCGAAACCTACAACGGTATCGACAATGCCCTGAAAATGTTGCCCATCGCATCGCCCTACGATGATAAAGGCAACCTCATTATCCTGCCTACCGGCGATAGCCAGCAACCCAATCCACTACTGGATTATGTACCCGGTAACCGCGTGGAGCTGATGAAACGTTTCCGCCTCTTTACCAGTTTATACGGAGAAGTGGAAATCGTTAACGGCCTGAAATACCGCCTGAATGTAGGTCCGGACCTGCAATACTATAACTATGGTCTTTTCCAGGGTAAAAATAATACTAACCTGCTGATAGGCGGCGGCGATGCGCAGGCCAGCAAAGGCAACGCATCTACCCTGGCCTATACTATCGAAAACGTGTTGACTTATAACAAGTCTATCAAAAAACATAATCTCGCTGCCACCGGTTTGTACAGCGTACAACGGCAAACAGCGGATATCATGACTACCAACGTAAGAGGGATCCCGGTGGAAACACAGCAATATTTTAACCTGGGACAAGCACTCTCCGTAACAGGCGTAACCAGCAGTCTCAGTACCTGGACTATCCTCTCTTACATGGGGCGTATTAACTATGGTTATGATGACCGTTACCTCTTAACACTTACCCTCCGTGCCGATGGTTCGTCCCGTTTTGCACCCGGAAAAAAATGGGGTTACTTCCCTTCCGTGGCAGTGGCCTGGAATATAATCAACGAAGCACCATTTAAAAATCAGCGTACCCTGGATAACTTAAAACTCCGCGCCAGCTATGGCCGGATCGGTAATACCGGTATCAACCCTTATGCTACGCAGGGATTGCTGACCAGGATTCCCTATTCCTACGGTGGAAAGGGCTCCCTGGGCTTTGTACCGGGAGATCTGCGCAATCCTAACCTGACCTGGGAAACCACTACTTCCACTGATATAGGCCTGGATTTCGGCTTCTTCAATGGCCGCATTACCGGTGTGGTAGAATGGTATAACCAGAAAACCACCGACCTGCTAATGCCACACCTGCTCCCCTATAGTAATGGCTTCAACCAGGTACTCGAAAACCTGGGTACTTCGAGAAACCGTGGATGGGAAGTAGGGCTCTCTGCTATCATCATCGACAACCCTAAAGGCTTTAGCTGGAAGATGGATGCAAACGTTTTCAGAAACCGTTCCAAGATCCTTTCCATTGGTGGTGGAAGAAGTGCAGACGTGGGTAATGGATGGTTTGTAGGCCAGCCTACCTATGTGTATTACGACTTTAAGAAGACAGGTATCTGGCAGGTGGAAGACGCTAAGCTGGCCGCTAAATATGGCGTAAAACCAGGAGAGATCAGGTTGGAAGATGTGAATAAAGACAGCACGATCGATGCCAAAGACAGGCAGATACTCGGTTCCCCGGAACCTAAATGGTCGGCCGGTACTACGCAACGCTTTTCCTATAAAGGCTTTGAATTGTCGATCGTAGCATTTGCCCGCATAGGCAGTATGATACGGAGTGATTTTTATTCTAACTATAATACCCTCTTTGGTCGTTACAATAACCTGAACATTGATTATAACACGCCTTCCAATCCTACTAACGATTTCCCAAGGCCTAATGCCAACCAGGAAAGACCCAGCAACTACCAATCGCTCAGCTATTTCGACGGCTCTTACTTCAAAATCAGGAATATTACCCTGGCTTATAGCTTGCCGGATGCACTCGTAAAACGCATGCAGATGCAGGAATTACGCTTTAGCGTAGGGGTAAAGCAACCGCTGATCATTGCGCCTTACCGTCAACAGTGGAAAGGAATAGATCCGGAAGATGTGAATGTAATCGGTATTGACGCACCAGCCACCTGGATGCTGCAGTTTGGATTGAATGCGAGATTTTAATCAACTCTTAAAAGGAAAACGTTATGAAATATATAGTGCCTATCATGTTGCTGGCTTTGACAGTAAGCTCCTGTAACAAAATGCTGGATGAAAAAGTAGTCACCAATGTGACAGACGATTTTTATAATACCAAAGCAGGCTTTCAAACCGCCGTTACCGGCTCCTATGTGGCGATGCGCAACTTTTACAGTACAGAAAGAGGTATGACGCTCACAGAAACCGGTACCGATATTTATACCAACGGCTCCGATGGTAATTACAAATTTACCAGTCAATATACTTCGCAGCTAGACGCCCGCTATGACCATGTGAGGGAAGTATGGAATAGCTTTTATCAAACCATCAATACCTGTAACGTGGCGGTAGACCGGGCCAATAACATCCCGGGCCTGGACGATGCCACCAAAAAAACAGGAGTAGCAGAGGCGTTGTTCTGCCGCGCACATTACCATTTCATCCTGATGGAAATGTTTGGCGCCATACCCTTACAGCTGCACGAAAACACTAAAATTGTAACAGAGTCGCACCGCGACAGCGTTTCCGCCATATACGATGCCGTGATTGCCGACTTGCTGGCGGCTGATAAGGACCTGCCCGCAGCAGCTGCCAATTGGGGACGGGCTACCAAAGCGGCCGCTGAACACCTGCTGTCCAGGGTATACCTCACCCGCGCTTCTTCGCCCCAGGCTAAGCCTACAGATTATGCCGATGCTGCAAAATATGCCGACCAGGTGATCAAAAACTTCGGATTCCGCCTGCTGGATGATCCCGGACAAGTGTGGGCACAGGGCAAGGAAAATAATTCGGAAACAGTATTTGCCGCACAATATACTGCCGATCCGCTATATGGCTATCCCGACAACAATGCCTGCCGCTTTTTCCTGATGCAGTACGATGTATTGGCCGGTATGAAGCGCGATCTGCCTAATGGCACGCCCTGGAAGCGTTTCCGGCCTACAAAATTCCTGATCGACACCCTGTATAAAGACCGCGTGCATGATGTACGTTACGAAAAGTTCTTTACTACCGTATGGTACGCCAATACCGCCACAGCCAAGTTAAATGTAGGAGATACCGCAGTGTACCTGCCGGGCTATGATGTTACCAAGGCAGAAATAGAGAGTAAAAAATACATGCTGGTGCCGCCCAGGTTGTATACCGAACGCCTGTATCCTTCCCTGAATAAGTTTGCCGATTCCCTGCGCCCGGATAACCAGGCCTCCGGGGTAAGGCCCTTTATCGCTTTCCGCCTCGCAGAAGCTTACCTGATCGAAGCCGAAGCCAAAATGATGCAGGGCGACAATCAGGGCGCTGCCGACCTGGTAAACATAGTACGCTGGAGAGCTGCCAGGGTAGGTGCTACACCCGCCGAAACACAGGCCAACCGCGATGCGCTGACTGCCAAAGCATCCGATATGACCATTGATTTTATATTGGATGAAAGAGGACGGGAATTGGTAGGCGAGCAAATGCGCTGGTTTGACCTCACCCGTACCCACAAATTATTGGAAAGAGTACAAAAGCATAATACCGAAGGGGGACCCAACATTCAACCTAAACATGTACTGCGCCCGATTCCACAGGACCAGATAGACAGATCGTCTAATCCATTCCCACAGAATCCAGGCTACTAGCAGCTGAAGAAGCAAAAAGCTATTGAGGCAGATGATCAGCGCGAATATTAAAAAATCGCTAAGGTCATCTGCCTCAATAGCTTTTTGCTTATCTTCAGTTGCCTTTTTAAACTCAAAAAACCTTCGTCCTATGGCACAAAAAAAGATATTGTTACTTACCGGTGATTATGCAGAGGATTATGAAACCATGGTACCTTTCCAGATGCTGCAAATGATTGGCCACGACGTACATGCTGTTTGTCCGGATAAAGCTGCCGGCGATAAAATCAAAACAGCCATCCACGATTTTGAAGGTGATCAAACCTATAGCGAGAAGCCAGGACATGGTTTTGTACTGAACGCCACTTTCAACGATATAGCAGGCGCCGATTATGATGCGCTTGTCATTGCGGGTGGCCGGGCGCCGGAATATCTGCGTTTAAATAAGAATGTACTGGAGCTGGTAAGACACTTTTTCCTGGAAGATAAACCGGTAGCGGCGGTATGTCACGGTATCCAGATCCTGACAGCGGCTGATGTGGTACGGGGTAAAAAATTAACTGCTTACCCGGCGGTAGGGCCTGAAGTAACGGCTGCAGGTGGTACCTATGTATCAGTGAATGTATATGAAGCGGTGGTTGATGGTAAACTGGTGACGGCGCCGGCATGGCCAGCTCATCCGCAATGGATAGCGGCATTTTTACAGGTGCTGGGAACCAGTATCACGCTATAAATTTACATATTTGTAAATAATTGATTATAAAAGAGATAAAGAAAGTTTAAATTATCTTTCTACGGATTTTCAAATTAAACGTGCATTACTTACCTTTGCAGCCAAATTCAGGAGGCTATCCCTGCATTGGCAATTGATAATTCGTAATTTGTAATTGATTTTTATAATATGTCCGGACAGCTTAAAGAAGTTCGTAACCGAATCAAATCTATTCAATCTGGTCAGCAGATCACCAAAGCCATGAAAATGGTAAGTGCTGCTAAATTAAGACGCGCCCAGGATGCGATCATGCTGATGCGCCCTTATGCTGTAAAGCTCCAGGAAATGTTGCAGAATATTGTTTCCAACAGCGAAGGCAATATCAATACACCACTGGCGGCACAGCGCCCTGTTGAAAAAGTATTGATCGTGGTTATTACGTCTGACAGAGGTTTGTGCGGTGCTTTCAACTCTAACCTGATCAAGACGGCTAAACGCGTGATCCGCGAAAAGTACGCAGAGCAGTTTGAGAAAGGCAATGTAGAATTGTTACCAATTGGTAAAAAAGGATACGAGCACTTTGTGCAAAACGGTTATAAAGTAAACGGCAAATTCTGGCAGATTTTCTCCAGCCTTACTTTCGATCACGTAAAAGAAGCTGCAGCCGTAGCCCTGAATGGCTTTACCAACGGTACTTACGATGCAGTGGAAATTGTGTACAGCGAATTTAAAAACGCCGCTACACAAGTATTTGTAACAGAACAGTTCCTGCCTATTGCTAAGGTGGAAAACCAGGATAAAAGCGGTTTGAAAGCCGACTTCATTTTCGAGCCTGAGAAAGAAACCCTGATTGCGGAACTGATGCCTAAAATTCTGAATACCCAGTTCTTTAAAGCCATCCTGGATTCACATGCCTCTGAGCATGGCGCCCGTATGACTGCAATGGACAAGGCTACAGAAAACGCCAGCGAAATGCTGCGTTCCCTGAAAATCTCTTACAACCGCGCCCGTCAGGCAGCAATTACCACCGAGCTGACAGAAATCGTGAGCGGTGCTGCAGCATTGGCTGGATAAGCAGTGTAAGACACTTTTTAACATTAAGTCAACAACTGAATTAATATTTTCAGATTAGGGTCAAAGACTGTATTTTCGGTCTTTGACCTTTTTTTATAAAATCCACCTCCTGTTAACGTATGGAAATATCACAGATCATCCCGCACGTGGAAGCATTAATTTTTGCCGCCGACAGGCCCTTGCCTTTGCTGGAAATAGTGGATCTGCTCAACAATGCCTTGGCTTTCCTGGAAGACCGCACCAACCTGGATCAGGTAGAAGCCGCCATGGAGGCTATCCGGGAAAAATATAGCTCGGAGTTTTATGCGTTTGAAGTACGTAGCAGCGGTGGTGGTTATCAATTCCTTACCAAGAAAGAATATTATCAGACGGTAGCCCAGCTGAACGGCGATAAATTCCTCAAACGCCTGTCTACCGCAGCACTGGAAACCCTGGCTATTATTGCCTACCGCCAGCCTATTTCCAAAGGAGAAATTGAATACATCCGTGGGGTAAGCACCGATTACTCTATCCAGAAACTCCTGGAAAAAGAACTGATCGTTATTACCGGCCGTAGCGAAGACCAACCAGGTAAACCCCTGCTGTACGCTGTGTCCCGCTCCTTCATGGATTATTTTGGCCTCGCCTCTGTTGCCGATCTGCCTAAGCTGAAAGAACTGTTTGATGAAGAAATCGTGCAGCCCACCCTGATCAGCGATGAAACAGCCACCCTGGGCAGAGGGGAACATAGTCAACATAACACAGAAAGTATTCATTCCCTGATGGTATCGGAAGATGGAGAATTACTTGATCCCGACCACCAGCTCGATCATATTGCCGCTGCTCCACCTGAAGATGAAACTCCAGCCTCGGAAGATGAAGAAGTAGAACCAGATGATGAAATTGTGCCCCTCGATGATTTTATTGAAGAAGCCAACGAGGAACTGGAAAATAACGATGAAGAAACCGGTAGTGCAGAAATTACTGATATCCCCGCCCCCGAACCAGAAGCTGCACCCGATGAAGAAATAGCTGATGGGGAAAGTAATGAAGATCCGGATGGCATCATGGAAGATGCTATCTCTCATATGCCCGATACCACAGAAAACATACCTGCACAGGAAGAAAAAGTCGATAAAACGGAAGAAACAGACGAAACGCCGGAAGATGATGATGGATTGGAAGAATTCGACAACTCATTTGAAGAGCGGCTTTTCGGGGAAAAATTATTGCAGGTAAATGGTCCCGATGCGAGTAACGAAGAGGAGGAAGAAGAGGAGGATGACGAGGACGAAGACGACGATGATGATGATTGGGATGATGAAGATGAGGAGGACGATGATGATGAAGATGATGAGGAGGACGACAGTGATGAGGAAGATGACGACAACGACGATGATGAAAGTACAGATCCCGGCGACAGAAGAAAATAAGTGTAAATCATAGCAACGGCCACACCACGGAGGTGTGGCCGTTGTGTTATAGCGAAGTTTATAACCCGGCAATCACCGTAGCAAAAATCTGGCTTAGCAGTTTATCTGCTTTACCGGCTACTGCGATAATTTCTTCAATAGAAACGGGGTGCAGGTTGTCTGGATCGCATTCATCTGTAACCACCGACACTGCGGCGCAAGGCAATTGCAGCTGGTTGGCTACTATTACCTCCGGCACCGTGCTCATTCCTACCAGGTCGGCGCCGATCATGCGTAAAAAGCGATATTCCGCCCTTGTTTCAAGGTTAGGTCCCATCACGGAAACGTATACCCCTTTTTTCAGGGTAGCGCCCTGTGAAGCGGCGGCAGTCTGTATCTGGGCGCCCAGTCCCGGATGATAAGGACAGCTCATATCCGGGAAGCGGGGACCATATGCGGCGGCATTGAGGCCGCGGAGCGGGTTTTCCGGCTGCATATTGATATGGTCGTCCAGCAAAATAAGATCTCCTTTTTTAAAGACGGGATTCATGCCGCCGGCTGCATTGCTGAGCAACAGGTGCTGAACACCCAATGCTTTCATGACACGCACCGGGAAGGTGATTTGCTGCATCGTATAGCCTTCATAGTAATGAAAACGTCCCTGCATGGCAATAACGGGCGTATCGTTGATATGACCGAGTATCAGGTGTCCTTTATGTGATTCTACCGTGGATTCCGGGAAATGCGGAATTTGCTGGTAGGGAATGGAATGTGCTATTTTGATATGATTTACCAGTTCACCCAGTCCTGTTCCCAGTACTACGCCCACGCGGGGTTGCTCAAAGGAAAAGGATTGCAGATAGGCAGTAGCTGCCGCTATTTGTTGCAGTAACAAGTCCATACGTCATTAAAATTTGTTGCAAATTAATTCCCTTTACGGGCAATCATGTAAAACAAGGGTGGAAAATATCTTTTGCACCAGAGCAGTATTCTTTCTTCGCGGGCAATGAGCACTACTTTTTTCTTCCGGCGTATGGCGGTCAATATGCGCCGGGCGCATTGTTGCACAGAAATACCTTTGGCCGTAGTGGGATCCATTTTTCCATAAGGGCTGCCATCGGCGGTAATAGCGGAATAGGTAATGGGGGTGTGAATGCGTCCGGGGCAAATAATGGTGGTATATAATCCGGGGATAGGCTGTTCTGTTTGCAGGGTTTCGAAATACCCTTGCAGGGCGTGTTTGGCGGCGTTGTACCCCGAGCGCCAGGGATATCCCATCAATCCAGCCATACTGCTGATCACAATAATCTGTCCGCCGCCCTGTGCTTTGAAATGAGGCAACAAGGCTTGTGTGAGCATCACTGCGCCGAAGAAATTCACTTCCATTAATTGCCGGACGGCGGCCACGGAAGTATCTATCAGCTTGGAGCGCTGAGTAACGCCGGCATTGTTCACCAGGATATCTATTTTCCCAAAAAAGGTGAGTGTGGTTTGGGCGCCGGCTATTACTTGGGCTTCGTCTGTTACATCCATCAGGAGGATTTCACAATGGGGCGTATATACCAGGCATTCGTTCCTTACCGCTTCCAGGGCGGCCTGGTTGCGGGCGGCGAGGATAAGCCGGGCCTTTTCCCTGGCCAGCAGTAATGCCAGCTCGTGGCCTATACCCGAGCTGGCACCTGTGATCAGTATTACTTTATTGGTAAAATACATGTGAGCCGTTATCAGGATTTCAACGGAACGATCTTAATGTTTTTCCATCTCACCTTAATACCACCACCAGAGTGGATCTGTAAGGCTATCTGTCCATTGGCGGCGCCAATTTTTTCATCTTTCAGGGTAATCATTTCATGACCATTGAGCCAGGTAGTCACATTATCGCCCTGTACCCTAACTTTCATGGTATTCCATTCGCCCATTTTCAGGTATTGTTCTTTTTCCTTGTCGGGTTGTATCAGCCATCCACGGCCATAAGATTCGTAGATACCGCCTGTATGTAAGCCGGGAGGGGCTACTTCAGCCTGCCAGCCGGTAATTTTGGTGCCTTCCAGGGAGGAGTGGAAGAATACGCCGCTGTTGCCATTGGCCTCCTGTTTAAACTGTACGGTAAGCTCAAAATCTTTATATTGACCATCGGTACCCAGGTAGCCATATTCTTTATCAGGGCCGCTTTCACAGATGAGTTCTCCTTTTTCCACATACCATTTTTCAGTACCATATATTTTCCATCCGTCCAGGTTTTTTCCGTTGAATAAAGACTGTGCTTTTTGCGCAGAGGCACTACCGGCGCCCAACAGGAGGGCGGCTCCCAGTACGAATTTCAGGCAATTTTTTTTCATAACACTGTTTGAGTTTAGTGATTTAGAGGGTGAGGATGATAAAAAAAGTCCCCCCCGCTGTAGCGGGGAGGACTCCAATATAAGGTCAATTTCCTGTATTTCTATACCAGAAAATTATCTTGCTATATTCACTGCCCTTTTTTCACGGATCACCGTTACTTTAATCTGCCCTGGATACTGCATTTCTGTCTGTATCTTATTAGCAATTTCGAACGATAAACGGTCGGCATCGCCATCGGATACTTTTTCACTTTCTACAATGATACGCAGTTCTCTACCTGCCTGGATAGCATAAGCTTTTTCCACGCCATCGTGTGCGAGGGCCAGGTTTTCCAGGTCTTTGATACGTTGCAGGTAGCTCTGCATAATTTCCCGGCGTGCGCCCGGGCGTGCACCGCTGATGGCATCGCAGGCCTGAACGATCGGGGAAATCACGTATTGCATTTCCATTTCGTCGTGGTGGGCGCCGATAGCATTTACCACAGCGGCATGTTCGCCATATTTTTCAGCGAGCTTGGCGCCGAGGAGGGCGTGGCTCAGTTCTGTTTCTTCGTCAGGCACTTTACCAATATCGTGCAGTAAGCCGGCACGTTTGGCCAGTTTCGGGTTTAAGCCCAGTTCTGCTGCCATTACGGCGCAGAGGTTAGCTGTTTCCTTAGAGTGCATGAGCAGGTTTTGTCCGTAGGAAGAGCGGAAACGCATCTTACCTACCAAACGTACCAGTTCTTTATGGAGGCCATGGATACCCAGTTCTATCACGGTTCTTTCACCGATATCCATTACCTGTTCTTCCAGTTGTTTCTTGGTTTTTTCCACTACTTCCTCAATACGGGCAGGGTGAATACGTCCATCCTGTACGAGGCGTTGCAGGGACAAGCGCGCTATTTCGCGGCGGAGTGGGTCGAAAGACGACAGTACAATCGCTTCCGGGGTATCGTCTACGATCAGGTCAACACCGGTAGCCGCTTCGATGGCGCGGATGTTACGACCTTCACGGCCAATGATCTGGCCTTTGATTTCATCGCTTTCCAGGGTAAATACGGTGATGGTATTTTCGATGGTTTGCTCAGCAGCGGTACGCTGAATAGACTGTATAATGATTTTCTTGGCTTCCTTGTTGGCTTTCAGCTTGGCATCTTCAATGATTTCCTGGATATGGGACAGGGCCTGTGAACGGGCTTCTTCCTTCAGGCTTTCTACCAGCTGGTGTTTCGCCTCTTCTGCAGTTAAGCCGGCTACTTTTTCGAGGCGGCGGATATGCTCTTCCTGGTGTTTTTCGAGTTCGGTGCGCTTAATAGTTACCAGTTCCATCTGGCGGTTCAGGGTTTCCTTGATAGCGTCGTTCTCGTTGATTTGTTTCTGAACCTGCTCGTTTTTCTGGTTGAGTTGTAGTTCTTTCTGTTTGATACGATTTTCTGACTCGGCCAGTTTCTGGTTACGTTGCAGTACGTCCTTGTCGTACTCGCTCTTAAGTTGCAGGTATTTTTCTTTCGCTTCCAGTAAGCGATCTTTTTTCAGATTTTCGGCACTGACCTGTGCGTCTGCAATGATTTTTTTAGCCTGTTGCTCCGCTTCATCTATTTTATGCTGCGTATTTTTGGCAAAAATCACCTTACCCAGCGCAATCCCAATGACCAATGCCACTACTGCAGTTATTGTCGTGATAAGTGTAACATCCATATGAATTATTTATACTTGATTTATGTAGTATTCTCATACCCAACTTGCTGCTAAAACACAACAGGGGCGAGAACTGACCCGCGAAAATACAAAAAAATAGCAGTTAAAGCGTCTTTGATACGTGATAATTAGCTAATTAGCTAATTCGTTGTAAAGCAATGGGTAACGTGGTCATCCCAAGGCCTGGTTGATAATTTCTTCCAGCTTTTCCAGCTTCTCCTGTAAAAAAGGAGCCGTGCTTGCCTGGGCTTTACCGCCGCTGGTTACAGGGTGTGTAGCGTACATAATGAGGGCCATAGCAATATAGTCCTGTAGGTCTTTTCCCGCATAGGACGTCTTAAAATCGACAATTTTCTCATTCACTTCTTTCATAATACGACGTACCTCTTCCTCCTCTTCCGGCTTTATTTTAATTCGGTAAGAGCGGTCGGATACGACAATGTTTATGGGAATGAGTGTTTCCATGTATGATTTTTTATCAGCTGTTCAGTAAAGCGATACAGCGGTCAATTTCTTTGATATAATCGTTGATCTTGCCCCGGATTTCCTTTCTGAAAGCGTCATCTTCGGCTGCTATGGTGGTACCTCCCTGGGCAGTAGACGCAATTTTCATCAGTTGCAGTCTTTCTTCCAGGCTTTGTAGCGACTGTTGCTGCTGTTGCAGCGCCTGTTGCTGTACGTGAACTTCTTCTTTCAGCAATACATTCTCCGCCTGCACCTGTTGCAGTTTCTTTACCAGCAGGTGCAGCTTCTCTTCTACGCGTTGAATGTATTGCTCCAGAACCATCCGTATTACTTATTTTCTGATTTCCGCTTGTAACTGTGTTTCAAATGTTTTGATGAGTTTCTCCATTACACTGTCAATCTCTTTGTCAGTCAGCGTTTTCTGGGGGTCCAGGAAGGTAAAGCTTACGGCGTAAGACTTCTTATTGGCTCCCAGTTTTTCGCTCTCAAATACGTCGAATAGATTCACTTGTTGTAACAACCCGGACTTCACGCTACGGGCGGCCGTTTCAACGGCGGCAAATTGTACCTGTTTATCAAGCACAAGCGCCAGGTCTCTTCTGACTGCCGGGAAGCGTGGTATTTCCTTGTAAAAGTTATCACTTTTTTGCAAGAGTCCCAGTATTTTATCCCAATTGAAGGTAGCATACCATACCGGCTGGCGGATATCGAACTGCTTCAACTTCGCTGTGGCAACGCCTCCGAGGGTAACTACCACCTGGTTTTTTATCTTGATTTCCCAGGATGGTTGCATGCCTGGTTCGGCGCTTTCAGCCCAGGTAAGTTGTTTATAACCCAGTTGTTGCAGGATATTGATCACAAAACCCTTCAGGAAGTAGAAATCTACCGGGCTGGATTTGTGCATCCAGGTTTCAGCCGTCTTTTTACCGGTCAGGTACAGGACCAGGTGATTGTTTTCGCCGTAGCCTTTATCGAGTACCCGGTAAGTTTTACCGAATTCGAAGAACAACAGGTCTTCGTTTTTGCGGTTCAGGTTATGGGCAATACTTTCCAGGCCAGTTTCCAGCATAGAAGGGCGCATGATGTCCAGCTCTATAGTGAGACTGTTCATCATTTTTACCGTATGCTCCAGTACTTCCGGCGTATAGTACTTACTGTTGGTAATGGAGTTGGTGAAGATTTCGTTGAAACCGTTACCAGCGAGGTAATCGGCTATTTTTTCCTTCACCTGTTCTGCATCCGGTTGGGCGGATAAGGCGGGGGAGATGGATATTTTAGACGGAATTTCAATATTATCGAGTCCATCAATACGCATTACCTCTTCCACCAGGTCGGCCGGCAGGCTGATGTCTGGTTTGCTGAAAGGTACGGCTACCCGAAGTCCTTCTGCCGATTCGGAGAGGATATCGAAGCCCAGGCTGCGGAGGATATTTTTGATTTTATCTGCCGGGTAGTTGCTGCCACTCAGTTTGCGGATATAGCTATAAGTGGTTTCTACCTGTGTTTTTACTTTCACGGAAGGATATACATCCACGATACCGGAAGCTGCTTTACCGCCGGCCAGCTCACAAATGAGGGCTGCGGCGCGTTGCAGGGCCAATACCACATTGGAGATATCCACCCCTTTTTCAAAGCGGGAGGCTGCGTCGGTACGTAGTCCATGGCGGAAGGAAGTAGTCCGGATACCGCCGGCACTAAAAAAGGCGCTTTCCAGGAAAATGCTTTGTGTGGTATCGGATACGCCGGAATGCAGGCCGCCGAATACACCCGCAATGCACATGCCTTCACCGGCGCCATTGCAGATCATCAGGTCGGAAGCATCCAGTTTCCTTTCTTTTTCGTCCAGGGTCACGAATGGTGTGCCGGCCGGGAGGTTTTTCACCACTACCGCATTGCCTTTGATGGCAGTAGCATCGAAGGCATGCAGTGGCTGACCGGTTTCGTGCAGCACGAAGTTGGTGATATCCACAATATTGTTGATCGGGCGAACACCGATGGTACTGAGCCTGGTTTTGAGCCATTCTGGAGAAGGGCCTACCTGCACACCGGTGATGGAAATGCCGCTATAACGGGGGCACGCATCGGTATTGTCGATGGTAACGCTGATGGATAAAGGTGTTGCTGCTTCTGGCAGCGCTTTTATTTCCGGCAGCTGTACCTGGTATTTGTGGGTATGTTCTATATTATTGAGAAAGGCGCACACGTCTTTTGCCACGCCGATATGGCTCATAGCGTCCATACGGTTGGGCGTAAGGCCTATTTCATAGATGTAATCCTGTGCTGGTTTAAACACTTCGCTGGCGGGGATACCGGGTTGCAGGCCGGCGTCCAGCACCATAATGCCATCGTGACTGGTGCCCAGTCCTATTTCATCTTCGGCGCAAATCATTCCCTGGCTTTCCTCTCCACGGATTTTTGCTTTTTTCATGGTGAGGGGTTCGCCGCCAATGGGGTAAATGGTAGTGCCAATGGGGGCTACCACTACTTTTTGTCCCACCGCTACGTTGGGGGCGCCGCAAACGATGTGCAGGGGTTCCCCGTTACCGGTGTTCACGGTGGTGAGTCGCAGTTTATCCGCATTCGGGTGTTTTTCTGCGGTCAGCACTTCCCCGATCACCAATCCAGCCAGACTACCCTTTACAGCTTCGAATTTTTCCAGGCTTTCTACTTCCAGCCCTATCCTGGTTAAAATAGTAGACAGTTCCTCCGGTGTAGGCTTTACCGGTAAGTAATCACATAGCCAGTTGTATGAAATCGTCATTTATCTGCTCGGTTTATATAAGTGGCGTAAAGTTAACAACTAATGAGCAGAAAGCTGAAGGCAGAACGCAAAAAGCTATTACCGGAGAGAATTTAACGGAAATATGGGAAGGAATTGCAGCGTGCGTGGCTGGTGTAACAGCCACGCACTGTTTTTTATTACCTCTAAAACGGCCACAGCATTGAGTCTTGCCCCATGTGGAAAATCTTTTTACACAATGTGTGTGAATAATCGGACCTTCGCTTGGGAATTTCCTGTGTTTTGGTGGATAACCCAGGTGATGTCAGTGGATAACTGACATTTTGCTTGTGGATAACCTGTGTATGTGACTTAATAAATTTAATAACGAAAGGGGGGTATTATTAAAAAAAATGCCTTTACCTTAGTTCGTATGGCTGAAAAAATTTACAATTTCTTAAAGTAGCTGGAAACCCTAATGAATGCGGGAGTAATGCAGATATCAATTGTAAAAACAACAGGAAAGGCCCATTGACAGTAACCTTTTATTAACTTTTTTTAATACACTAACCATAAATGGATCTCAATCTTAAGAAGGACCGCAATGTGCGCAGAAAACCGTCCATTGATGTGTCATCCTTGGTGTATGGCAAGATACCACCACAGGCTAAAGAATTGGAAGAAGCTGTTTTGGGAGCCGTAATGCTTGAAAAGGGTGCTTTTGATACCGTTATCGAGATATTGAAAGGAGAGTGTTTTTACGTAGAAGCACACCAGATCATTTTTAGTGCGATGACCCGGCTGGCCGGTAAATCAATGCCGGTAGATATCCTCACGGTAACGGAGGAACTAAAATCAATGGGGCAGCTGGAACAGATCGGAGGACCCTTTACCGTCATGAAACTGACGAACATGGTGGTATCTTCCGCCAATATTGAGGCCCATGCCCGTATTATCCTCCAGAAATTCATTCAACGGGAACTGATCCGTATTTCCGGGGAAATCCTGACCGAGTCTTATGAAGATACGGCCGATGTATTTGACTTGTTGGACAGCGCGGAATCCAAGCTGTTTGAAGTAACCAATAACCACCTCCGTAAGAATTACGATTCCATCGACCGCGTACTGGTAAATACCATGAAGCGTATCGAGGATTTGCGTAATAAAGGAGATGATATCACCGGGGTGCCTTCAGGTTTCCCTTCACTGGACAAGGTGACGTATGGCTGGCAGTCTACGGATCTGATCATCATCGCCGCCCGTCCTTCTGTGGGTAAAACCGCCTTCGCGCTGAACCTTGCGCGTAATGCGGCTCTTCACCCCCGCTTCCCGAAAGGAGCAGCGGTATTCTCATTGGAAATGTCCTCCGGCCAGATTGTACAACGTATTCTCTCGGCCGAATCAGAAATAAAGCTGGAAAAGATTTCCCGTGGTAAACTGGAAGAATATGAGATGAAGAAGCTGATGACCCATGGTATTGAACGCCTGGCTAAAGCGCCCATCTTTATCGATGATACCCCGGCCCTCAACATCTTCGAGCTGCGCGCCAAATGCCGCAGGCTGGTACACAACCACGGCGTAGGCGTTATCATCATCGACTACCTGCAGCTGATGAGTGGTAGTGCCGATGGAAAAGGCAATAACCGTGAGCAGGAGATCAGTAAAATTTCCCGCGACCTGAAAGGGCTGGCAAAAGAACTCCAGGTACCGGTGATCGCCCTGTCGCAGTTGAGCCGTGATGTGGAAAAACGTAAAGACGGTAACAAAATGCCCCAGTTGAGTGACCTCCGTGAATCGGGAGCCATTGAACAGGATGCCGACATGGTAATGTTCCTGTACCGTCCTGAATATTATGAAATCAATACCAATGAAATGGGCGAATCCAACAAAGGAGAAACCCACGTTCGTATAGCCAAGCACCGTAATGGTCAGCTCGATACCATCAAACTGAGAGCCGTACTGGAGTTTCAGCGATTCGAAGATGATGGTAGCCTGGAAAACCCCGGCGGTGGCGGCAATCCTTTCACAGGCATCTCCCGACCCCAGCAAGGTGGCGGCGGTAACGATGAAGCGAAGCTGTACATACAGAAAGGATCCAAGATGAACGATATGGATTTTGATGAAGGATTTGAAGATGCACCCTTCTAGCAAGGAAAAGATATTGCTAAAAAGCCGGCATCTATTCGATGGCCGGCTTTTTAGCTTTTAGCCCTTAACTGCCGCAAAAGAAACATATCCCGCAGCAGGGAGTAATTGTTTGTGCACGTTAAATAATTAAAGAATAATAAGATTAACCAATGAAACAGCTGTACTTAAAATACAAAGGTCATTACAAAGACAATTTCAGTTTAGCCTATCCTGTTGTTATCTCCCAGTTAGGACATACCCTGGTAGCATTATCTGATAGTATCATTATTGGTCATACCGGCAAAGTGCCGCTGGCAGCGGTGTCGCTGGGTAATGGCCTGTTCAGCGTTTTTATGGTAGCCGGTATCGGTATGTCCTACGGACTAACGCCCCTGATAGCCCAGGAAAATGGCCGGGGCAACAAGAATGCCATCGGCCACCTGTTGAGCCATAGCCTGATCATCAATATGGTGGTGGGTGTGCTGTTATCGGCCCTTATTTACTTTGGCAGCGGCTATTTATCGCTGTTGCACCAGGAAGGCGATGTAGCAGAACAAGCCCGTCCCTTCCTACGTTTCCTGGGATTTTCCTTTATTCCGCTGATGCTGTTCCTGTCGTTTAAGCAGTTTGCAGAGGGACTTGGATTTACCCGGCAGGCGATGAACATCAGCATCATCGGTAACGTGATTAATATCCTCATTGGTATTACGCTGGTATACGGCTTGTTTGGGATGCCCCGTATGGGCGTGATAGGCGTGGGGATTGCCACTTTTACCGATCGCCTTATCATGGGAATTACCATGTCGATTTACGTACTAAGATCACCCCGGTTTAAGCCTTACCTAAAATCTTTTGGGTTTAAAAACCTGCAGGCTACTGCTATTAAGAAGATCCTGGGCATTGGTACGCCGGTAGCCCTGCAATATCTTTTTGAGGTAAGTGCCTTCAGTGGCGCCGCTGTGATGGTAGGCTGGATGGGTGCGGCTGAACTGGCTGCGCACCAGATTGCGTTGAGCCTGGCCGCTATGACTTACATGATGGCCAGCGGTATTTCTGCGGCAGCAGGGATTAAGAGTGGTAACAACTTCGGAAAGAAAGATTTCCATGAGCTCCGTTTATCGGCCATCGCCAGCTACCATATGGTGTTGGTGCTGATGGGAGCCGCCGCCTTATTGTTTACCGTAGGCAATCACCTGTTACCGTCTTTTTACATACAGGATCCGCAGGTGATCCAGATTGCCGCCAGACTGCTGATCATTGCTGCCTTCTTCCAGTTGTTTGATGGCATGCAGGTAGTGGGATTGGGTATTTTGCGGGGACTGGGCGACGTACGCATCCCTACCGTGATTACGCTGCTGGCTTACTGGGTATTGGGTATTCCGCTGGGCTACCTGTTGGGTATACACCTGGGATATGGTGTAGAAGGTGTGTGGTGGGCGCTGCTGCTGGGATTACTGGTGGCTTCTGTATTACTGTTTGCCCGCTTTCATACTAAAACGAAAAAACTTTCTGCTTAACTTCGCTTATGGATTTGCCCGTTTTTTATGCGCCGGACATACAGCCCGCCGATGCAATATATACAATGAATGAGGATACCTCTAAATACTGTATCCAGGTACTTCGCCATGAAAACGGCGATCGTGTGTTGCTGGCAGATGGCCGTGGACACAAGTTTACCGCTGAAATCACGGATGATAACCGTAAAAAGTGCGTAGTGAAAATAGTGGATCGTACCCTGGTGCCAGCCCCTGAAAGAGCACTACGTATAGCCATCTCCTTTACTAAAAATACTTCCCGGATAGAGTGGTTCCTGGAAAAGGCAACAGAAATTGGTATCCAGACAATCATTCCGTTGGTAAGTCAGCGTACGGAGAAAGAAAAAATAAAAGCGGAGCGCTTGCAGAATATCCTGGTATCGGCAATGCTGCAATCGCAACAGTTTTACTTGCCCGATTTGCAGGAGCCACAGGCATTTGACAAGGTGGTGAAACAGTATACCGATCCTCAAAGACTAATTGCGCACTGCCTGCCGGAACAAAAACAGGCGATGCAGGATATTATGCAGCCGGGTAAAGATACCCTGGTACTGATAGGGCCGGAGGGCGATTTTACACCGGATGAAATCAAGCTGGCGCTGGAAGAGGGGTTTGTGCCGGTGTCGTTGGGGAATACCCGTTTACGCACGGAAACGGCGGGGATGGTAGCGGTAACGATCATGAACCTGGCATAAAGGCCGGTAGGAAGATAGTGACGGCAGATGAAGGCATGGCCTTCATCTGCCGTTATATTTATTGTGGACGTAGTCCAGCGCAGATCTTTTTAACGATGGCAGGCCCTTCATAAACGAAGCCTGTATATACCTGCACCAGGGAGGCGCCTGCATCCAGCTTTTCCTGGGCATCTTCTGCCGTGAAAATACCGCCTACGGCGATAATAGGAATGCGGCCTTGGCTATGGGTGTGGATATAGCGGATCACTTCTGTGGCCTTGCGTTTTACCGGCAAACCGCTGAGTCCCCCGGCGCCGATGTCTTTGATTTCGGCATCTGGTGTTTTTAGTCCCGCCCGGCTGATGGTGGTGTTGGTAGCCACGATACCAGCCAGTTTCGTTTCCGTCACAATTTCGATGATATCATCCAGTTGTTCGGTAGTCAGATCAGGCGCTATTTTCAGTAAAATTGGTTTCTGCCTGGGCTTTTGTGCATTCAAAACCTGCAGGTGATACAGCAACTGTTTTAAGGGTTCTTTCTCCTGTAAGGCCCGTAGGTTGGGGGTGTTGGGAGAGCTTACGTTTACTACGAAGTAGTCGACCACTTCATAGAGGGCATGAAAGCATTTTTCATAGTCGCTGACAGCCTCTTCATTCGGAGTCACTTTATTTTTCCCGATGTTGCCACCTACGATGATATTAGATTTTTTGCGTTGCAGTCTTTTTGCAGCAGCAGCGGCGCCTTCGTTATTGAAGCCCATGCGGTTGATCAGCGCTTTATCTTCCGGCAGGCGGAATAAGCGGGGCTGTTCGTTGCCGGGTTGGGCGAGCGGTGTAACGGTCCCTATTTCTACGAATCCGAATCCGAGGCAGGCCAGCTCGTCAATGTATTTTGCATCTTTATCAAATCCGGCTGCCAGCCCTACGGGGTTGGAAAATTTCAGTCCGAACAATTCCCGTTCCAGGCCTTTGGTTTTAACGCCGCAGCAGGCATTCAATACGGTTTTGCCCAGTGGCAGGGAATATACTGTCTTAAGACCACGCATAACGCTGTGGTGAATACTTTCCGGCGGATAGCGGAAAAGGAATTTTTTGATCAGGTTGTACATTGCCGGGCAAAGATAAACAGGTTTGGGGGATTTTTACGAATTGGGAGACGCATAAAACAGCTTTTCCCCCTATGACGATCGGTTATCAAGTGGTTACCAGTGGCCATTTTACGTATTTCTACGGAAAGATATAAGAGATAGCAGGAATTAATTTAAATCAGGTAAATCATGCCTATATTTGCGGCTTATCATGCTGGAGCTGCATACATTTGAAGCATTATTTAGAGAAAACCATGCTCATTGCCTGGCCTTTGCCACTCATTATACGGGTGATCCCCATGTAGGAGAGGAAATTGTGCAACAGGTTTTCCTGCGTTTGTGGGAAAAACGGGATGCGATCACGATCACTGGCCCTGTAAAAGCATATTTGTTTTCTGCTATTCGTAATACCGCCATCAGTCAATGGCGGAAGGACGTAGTGCGTTCAGAAAAGGAGGCCGGTTATGGCCAGCAGAAAGATACCACCATGGCGGCCGGAGAGGAGGTAAAAGAGTTGGAGCGATTGTACCGCCAGGCATTGGAGCGACTGCCGGAGCGATGCAGGGAGGTATTTGTACTAAGCCGCCAGCAACATATGAAATACGCCGAGATAGCGGTGGCAATGAATATTTCAGTAAAGACAGTGGAAAACCAGATGGGAAAAGCGCTGAAAATCCTGCACCAGGAACTGAAAGAATACCTGCCGCTATTGACAGGCTTCTTATTTTAAAAATAATTGCGGACGCATAGGGGCATTGGTATTTTCCATGCGTCTTATTTTAGATAACTGCCCACGGGGGCGCTGACTGTAAAACTTACAACAACTGATGACACCATCTTATCCAGATGAGGCAATGCCTGATGAGGCGCTGTATACTTTGCTCTGCAAGTATCTGCTGCATGAAGCAGATGCGGAGGAGCGCGCCTGGGTGGAAGCATGGGTAACGGAGGATCCGGGGAATGTGGCATTACTGGGCTCTTTGAGAAAGGTGCTGGATACCGCTACATCCAATGAGCGGTTGGTGGAAGCCAAAACCAATGATGCCTGGTTGCAGCTCAGTGGCAAAATTGAAGAAAAACCGGTGCTGATAGCCGTTAAACCTGCTGCCCGTTTTACCTGGCTGAAAATAGCTGCCGTGCTATTGATAGCCCTGGGCGCTGGTTGGTGGTTCTTAATCGGTAAGCGTCCACAACAGGTATATGCAGGACCCACCAACGCTACGCTGGCAGATGGCAGTAATATCCGGTTGTCGGCTTCTTCCAGGCTGGAAGTAGCCAGGGGCTTTAACCAGCGCAACAGGAAGGTAAGTCTTACCGGTACCGCTACCTTCGACGTAAGCGGCAGCGCTGAAAATCCCTTTGTGATTACATTGGGGCATACAGATGTGAAGGTATTGGGTACCCATTTTATGATCAATTATGAACCGGGTACGGCAGTACTGAAAGTACATGTTACTACCGGTAAGGTGATGGTAATAGATCATGATAAGGCAGATAGTGTGGTATTAACAGATGGCATGTTATTGCAGAAAGATAATGCCCGCCCTGCTTTTCGTATAGCGGCCCATGTTACAGATATGACTAAAAAATCCCTGTCATTCAGGGATACACCCCTGGAAGAAGTATTACACACGATCACGGAGGTATATGATATCAAAGTGGAAGTGGTAAATATGGACCTCCTGAAATTACCTGTTCGTGCTGACTTTACCGGCGAATCAGCCGATGATGTAATCAGATCACTGGCGCTCATGTTGAGTGCCGACTATGAGAAAATAAATGATCGGCAATACAAATTAAAATAGCTCGTGTCGGCAAGCGCACAGCTTTAACTGTCTTTCACACTTTCAATTTAGCTATCTATGTCGTTAGCCGGAAAACTGCTGACGGGGATATTGATATTATTGTATGTCCCACTGAACGTTTTTGGGTGGGACTGGCAAACAAGAGTAACGGTAATTGTGAGGAACCAGCCCATTGAGGCGGTGTGTAACATACTGGAAAAAGAATATGGTATTCATTTTTCCTATAGCAGAGAACTTGTCAACTTGTCCCGGAAAGTTACGTTAACAGCCCAGCACCAGCGTCTGAAGAAGTTGCTGGAAGATTTATTTGCTCCCGATGATATACGTTTTACCCGTGTGGGTGAACAGGTAGTGCTGGTGCCTGCACAACGTACTACCCGCACCATCAGCGGCTATATCAGGGACGCCGTTAGCGGTGAAAGTCTCATTGGCGCCACCGTATATGCCCCTGCACTTAAACAGGGGACTACTACCAATCAATATGGCTTTTTTAGCTTAACCACCGTAAAGGATACCAACAGCCTTTTTATTTCTTATATCGGCTATGGGCCGCATTTACAGGCCGTAACGGCCAAAGGTGATCTGTGGCTGAATATCAGCTTACAGCCAACCGGCAGCCTGAAGGAAGTAGTGGTCAGTGCCCGGGAAAACAAGCTGCAGGAGCAAACACAAATGAGTAAAGTAAAGCTCTCTACTACCGAGCTGGATGCGATGCCCCGTTTCCTGGGGGAAGTGGATGTGATGCGCACGCTGCAGCTATTGCCAGGTGTAGGTGGAGGAATGGATGGCGCCGGTGGTTTGTATGTGCGTGGTGGCGGGCCAGATCAGAACCTGGTACTGCTGGATGGCGCACCGATATTTAACTTCTCTCATTTCTTCGGGGTTTATTCCCTCATGGATGCCAATGTGGTGAAATCTACCGACTTGTATAAAGGAGCGTTTCCCGCCCGTTACGGCGGACGTTTATCTTCCGTGGTGGATATTGCCACCAAAGAAGGCAATATGAAAGCCATACATGGCAACGCGTCTATTGGATTAATTGCCGCCAAGTTTGATATAGAAGGACCTATTGTAAAAGATAAAACGTCTTTCCTCTTATCGGCCCGCCGCTCTTATCCCGATCTGTTGCTGAATGCAGCCATACAATCGGATAATACCCTGGGGCCCAATGGCGATTTCAAGGCTTTCTTCTATGATATCAACGCCAAAGTGAATCATATCTTTTCGCGGAAAGACCGGGTATTTCTCAGTTTTTACAAAGGAGAAGACAACCTGGGGTTACAGCAAACTACCAGCGATACTTCAGCTATTTCCGGACTGCACACTTATAACGGTGTAACATCGCGCTTTAAAATGTCGTGGGGCAATACTATTGCAGCATTGCGGTGGAATCATATTTATGGGCCACGCCTGTTTTCCAATATCACGCTCAATTATTCCAGTTATACCTTTGCTACCCAATATGGGCACCGTTATGTAATGCCGGCGCTGGGAGAAACAACAGACCTGTTTGGGAAATACAGTTCCCGTATGGAAAACAGCGGAGGCCGGGTAGATTTCGACTATCGTCCCAATCCGCGTCATGCCATACGTTTCGGAGCTATTACTACCATGCATTATTTTAAGCCCGGCAATTCCTCTTTCGAAAATAAAGGCACACCGGTGCAGCCGCTGGATACGCTGAATAATTCCCTGCGGGTGGTGGGTGGCGAATTATCGCTCTATGCAGAAGATGACTGGCAGCTGAATCCCAACCTGTACGCCAACCTGGGAGTACATGCTTCTGCCTTCCTGGTAGAAGGCCGGGTTTATTCTTCCGTACAACCCCGCCTGGGGCTCCGCTATGTGCTGCCGCGCAACTGGGCCATAAAGGCGGCTTATACACATATGAACCAGTATATCCATTTATTGTCGAGCAATGGCACCACATTGCCTACCGATATCTGGGTGCCGTCTACCCAGCGGGTAGCGCCTATGTTTTCCAAGCAGGTGGCAATAGGCGTCGCTAAAACGTCGTCCAACCTGAAATATGAATTTTCACTGGAAGGCTATTTCAAATCGATGCATAATATGATTGAAAATGCGGAAAACAATAACATTACCAATACCGGCGCCACCCGCTGGGATGAAAATGTGATTGTGGGCAAGGGCTGGAGTTATGGATCGGAATTGATGTTACAAAAGAAAAAGGGGAGCACTACCGGCTGGATCGGGTACACACTTTCCTGGTCTATGCGCCGTTTTCCGGGTATTAATTACGGAGAAATTTTCCCTTTTAAATATGATCGCCGGCATGATATCGAAGTGGTGTTGATGCAGCAATTGGGTGAGCATTGGGAGTTTTCGGCCTCCTGGCACTACAATTCCGGTACGCCTATCACTGTTCCGGTATCCAGCTATGCAGGTACCGGCAACGCTTCTCCGTGGGATCCGGGTACCGGCCAGCCCGTCATAGATCGCTATGATAACTGGAACAACTATCGTGGGGCGGATGTACACCGCCTGGACGTAGGGATTACCTATAGCAAACAGAAAAAACACTGGCGTAAAAGCTGGAACCTGAGCGTATTTAATGTATACAATCGTAAGAACCCGGTTTTTTACTATATGGAGAGTGATCCGGTTACCAAGCAGCGCTACCTGACCCGGGTAACGTTGTTGCCAATACTTCCCAGTATTACTTATGCGGTTAAATTTTAAAGAGATGAATAAAGTATATTTTTTCGTAGGTGCGATACTGTTAGCTGGCTTCCTGCAAGCCTGCGAAAAGCGGGAGAACGTGACATTACTTTATGAAGGAAATAAAATAGTGGTGAATACGTTGATACAACCCGACAGCGTGATCTATACCCGTATTACACGCAGTGTTCCCAGCAATGTATTGATCGATGGTAACAATACGGATGTAAGCGGGGCCCATGTGC
Organism: Chitinophaga eiseniae; assembly: GCF_012641265.1. GTDB lineage: Bacteria > Bacteroidota > Bacteroidia > Chitinophagales > Chitinophagaceae > Chitinophaga > Chitinophaga eiseniae_A. The sequence continues at coordinate 1,401,541 of NZ_JABAHZ010000002.1, forward strand.
AGCTGTTGGAAGATGGCGTGCCGCTTGCATCGCCGGAGGTACAAATCATAAAGGGAACACCCTATTATGTATCGGGGAGCAAAGCAGTGCTGGGCAAACGGTACGAGGTACGGGTAGCGGTTCCCGGTATGCAGGCTGTAACGGCCATGGATACCCTGCCGGCGGCGCCGTTGGCAAGTGCAGCGGCAGCACAGGTCAACAGTAATCGTATCCGGTTTACCCTGAAGGATTGCCCTACCGCCAATAACTATTACCGCATAAGAATATATATTTCCAACCCTGACGGCAGCGATGGCAGTTTTGCGCAATTCCGCCTGGACCCGGCATTCAATAATAACCTGGTAGACTTTTTTACACAAGGAGCTTCCAGCAGCCTCATTATGAGCGATGAACGATTCAACGGGAAAGAAGTCAATTTTGTACTGCAAACCAATAACCCGATTGCTGCTACTACGCAGATCACTTTAGAAGTAAGTGCGCTTACTTATAATACCTACCAGTACCTGAATACGCTGACCACACAATTGAGATCAGGGGAAGCGGTAATATCCCAGCCGGTACGCGTATTTACCAACGTGGCCAATGGTTACGGTATCGTAGGTGGTATCAATACCAAAAAGATGGTATTTAAAGCAGAATAAGGAAAATTAAATTAATTAAACCCGCCGAAAGACCCTCCTATATTAATACTTCGCTATTTTTTTTCTTCCCCGTTTGTTCTTTTAAAAACCTGCTCTATTTTTAGCCCATATACTGTTATATGCCAGAAATAATGCCTGACGACCTGACTGATCGGCTACGGACAGATGATTTTAAACTGTTTGAGCTGATTTTCAATACTTACTGGGAGGAATTATACACCTATGCAGCCCGGGTAACAGGAAGTGATGCAGACGCACAGGATATTATACAAGACCTGTTTACCAGTATCTGGGAACGCCGGCACCAGCTGGAGTTGCATACCCATATCCGTTATTACCTCTTTAGCGCCGTTAGAAAACATATCCTGCGCAAATTCCGGGATGATGGGTTGAAAGAAAAACATCTCGAAAAATTTATTACCCATAGTGAGCTCCGTACGGAGCTGACACTCAATACTATTATCCACAAAGACATCATCACCCAGTTGCAGCAGGACCTGCAGCATTTGCCCGAAAAGGAACGCCAGGTATTTGAATGGTATCATTTTGATGAGCTCAGCATCCGGGAGATTGCTCTTATGCATGGCACGGCAGAACAAACGGTGCGTAACCAGCTGGGCAACGCCTATAGAAAAGCCCGCCCATTGCTGAACCGCTTGCTGATGTTCCTCTGATATCCCCCTCCATGTTACCTTAATGTTAATCCCGCTTTCCCGATAGTTAAAAAAGGACGGTTGTGCAACTTAGCTTTTAAACGCCGTACCTTGATCCGATCTAAAATAAGAGCCATCATAGATAAGTACCTGGATAACAGGGCTACACCAGCCGAAGAGCAGTTGCTCACACACTGGCTGGATGTAATATCCGCAGAGGAGACTCCATCGGACGCCCTGACACCAGGAGACAAGGAACAGCTCCGGCGTAAAATGCTGCAAACCATCCGGCAACGCACCGGGCAACCCGCACGCACCTATCCTATATGGAAACGCATGGTTGCCGCCGCCGCTATACTCCTGGTAGCTGCAATTGCCAGCTGGTGGATCATTCAACAACGTACCTCCCGACCCGTAGCCTGGCTGGAACTAAGCACGGGTATTGGCGAAATGAAAAAGCTGGTGCTGCCCGACAGCAGTACGGTATGGCTGGAAGGCAACAGCCGGTTGAAATATCCCGGGCATTTCAGGGATAAACGGGACATTGAGCTATTATATGGAGATGCTTTTTTTGATGTTTCTCCCTATCCCCAAGCACCTTTTACGGTATATGTAGATAGCCTGCAGGTGCGGGTGCTGGGCACTTTCTTTCATGTAAGAGCTTACCAGCAGCTGCCTATGGAAATAACTGTTAATAGCGGTAAGGTAAGTGTTAGCAAGCATGACCAGCTTATGGGACTGCTCACTGCCAACCAGGCTATGCGTATTAACTGGAACGACTATACGTTTTCAAGAATGGAAGTAAGCCCATTGAACATCAGCGACTGGATGCGGCGGGAAATCGTTTTTGACAACATGCCTTTAAAGTCGGTGCTACACCTGCTGGAAAATTATTACCGCGTAAAGTTTGAAATTGAGAGCGTGCCCGATATGCAGATTACAGGCTCTATGCCTGCAACGTTACAGCCGTACCAGGTATTTCATATCCTGGAAGAGCTAACAGATCACCAGGTGATAGTACAAGCCCGTGGAGGAAATAAAGTTACTGTAAGACATAAATAAATATTCCCTGAATTGATTTAATTAAAAAATCGCGGTTATGAATGTACGTAGTACTCATCTGCGTACAAGCGTATTTGGCAAACAAATATGTCTTGTACTGCTCTTGCTATCCCTATACGGAAGCATTTCAGCCCAACAAAAGTCTGCAGTAGTGCAGGAATTACATGTAAGCGCCGGACCACTGACAAGCGCCCTGGGGCTATTGCGACAACAAAGCGGCGCCAATATTATGTATGACGCTAACTTGTTGAAACTCCTGACCGTAAAGGCGCAGGACTTCCGCGGCCAGTCTGTGGAAGAAGTGTTGCGCCACCTGCTGAAAGGAAGTGGATTTTCCTTTTCCACCACAGAAGGCGTATTTATTATTAAGAAAGAGAAAGCCACCGTTCCCGTAACCGGCACTGTAACGGACGAAGAAACCGGCGCCCGCCTGCCAGGGGTAAGCGTATTGGTAAAAGGTAATACACAAGGCAGCATTACCAATGGCGATGGAGCCTTTACGCTGCAGGCCGACCCTCATGGCGATACCCTGTTATTCAGCTCCCTGGGCTACAAAGCCGGCCGCCAGGTACTCAATGGACAACAGCAGGTGACCATACGCCTGAAATCTGACGCCAGTATGCTCAACAGCGTAGTGGTAGTAGGTTATGGCCAAACCACCAAAGGTGATCTTACCGGCGCGGTATCGCATGTATCATCTGAAAACTTTAACACGGGTGTATTCAGTTCACCGGAGCAGCTGCTGCAAGGCAAGGTCCCTGGCCTGAATGTTACCCGCAGCGGCGATCCCAACGCCACGCCGGCGGTGATCCTGAGAGGCCCCTCCACTTTCCGGGAAGGCGAAGCACAGCAACCTTTTTATGTGATTGATGGCGTACCCGGCGCTAATATACAGCTGGTATCTCCCGCAGATATCCTGTCGATGGATGTATTGAAAGATGCCGCGTCTACCGCGATCTACGGCGCCCGCGCGGCCAATGGCGTAATTATGATTACCACCCGCCGCGCCAAGCAGGGACAAAGCTGGATCAGTTACAATGCCTATGCCGCATCTGAACGCATTTCCAATAAGATAGATATGCTGTCGGCCAATGAGCTGCGCCAATACCTGAAGGATAATAACAAAAGCCTCACACCGGCCTATGAAGATAATGCCAACACCGACTGGCAGAAAGAAGTAACCCGCAACGGCATGTCGCAAAGCCACAACCTTTCTTTCGGTGGCGGTAATGAAAAAACCTTGTTTGATGGAAGTATCAACTACCTGCAGAATAATGGTATTATTAAAACATCGTCACTGGAACGGCTAAACGTTAGAGCCAACCTGGAACAACGCGCTTTTAATGACGTATTGAAAATAAACCTGTCTATCAGCAATAGCTTAAGCACGCAGAACCGGGCGCCAGAACAGGTTTACCTCAACATGTTGAACTATATACCAACGGTAAATATTTTTAATCCCGATGGTACTTATAAAGAAGACCTGAGCCGCTCCCGCGGTTACCTCAATCCTGTTTCCCTGATCGATAATAACAGCGATCGTACCAAAGAAAAAATTATGCTGGGTAATGCGCGCGCTGAGTTAAAATTGTTGCCGGAGCTGCGTTATACCATGAGCCTCTCTCTGCAGGATCAGCAAATTAACCGGGATATTTATAATAACCGGGCTTCCAGTCTATCGCCCAATACGAACGGACAGGCCACCCGTAGCGCTTTTACCAATTCACGTAAAGTGCTGGAAAGCTATTTTAATTACGATAAAACGTTTGGTAAGCACGACCTGCGGCTGCTGGCGGGATATTCCTGGCAGGAAGACCGTACCGGCGACGGATTCCAGACCTCGCAACAAGGGTTTGTATCGGATGTTACCGGCGGAAATAACCTGAACCTGGGAGGCGCCAAAGATGGATATCTCCCTAACTATGGTACTACCCGGATACAAACGTTACGTTTTATTTCCTTCTATGGCAGGGTAAATTATTTATATGAAGATAAATACCTGTTGCAGGTATCTGTTAGACGGGATGGGTCTTCGGCCTTTGGTATCAACAACCGCTGGGGTACCTTCCCGGCAGTATCCGGCGCCTGGAAGATCAGCAAGGAAAAATTCATGGACAATGTACGCTGGATCGAAGAACTGAAACTACGTGCAGGCTATGGCGTTACCGGTAACTCGCTGGGCTTTGATCCGCTCATCGCCAAATTCCGTAACGATATTTTCGGTAAGTTCTATTCCGATGGCCGGATCATCAGCTCTATAGGACCGGTACAAAATGATAACCCTAACCTCAAATGGGAGCGTACCGGTATGGCTAATATAGGTATAGATCTGACCGTATGGAAAGGACGCCTGAGTGTTACCGCCGACTACTATGACAAGCGCACTACCGACCTGATTTACTCTTATGAAGTGCCTTCTCCTCCTTACTTCGTACCTAATATGTTGGCCAATGTGGGCGCTATGAGCAACAAGGGTATTGAGTTACAGGTAAACGTAGTGCCCGTGAAAACGGCTAATTTTACCTGGAACACTTCTGCCAATATCGCGCACAACAAGAACCGGGTAGTATCGCTTTCCAACGATATGTTTTCCGTGAAATATATTGAAACAGCAGACCTGGGCGGTAAAGGACAATCCGGGAATAAGTCGCAGCTGATACAGGCTGGTTACGCATTAGGCGCATTTTACCTGTGGCAGTATGAAGGGAAAGACAAAGATGGCAACTCCACTTTCCGCTCCGCCAACGGAGGTATTACCAAAGAACCCAGCTCCACCGACCGCTACTATAGCGGCGATGCACAGCCGGCTATCATTTACGGCTGGAGCAACAGTTTTACTTTCCGCCAGTTCGATGCCAGCATCTTTATACGTGGCGTGTCCGGCAATAAAATACTGAATGCTACGCTCGCCAATCTCAATAACCCTGCGGAAGCCACCGGCTATGATATGCCCCGGATAACCCTGGGAGAGGCAGTTACAGACGCCAAAGCGCCTTATATTTCTACCCGCTACCTGGAAAACGGTTCTTATCTGCGCCTCGACAACGTGACCATCGGATATACCATCCCAGTACCCGGCAAGTATGTACGCAAACTGCGTGTATACGCTACCGGTAATAACCTGGCGCTGATCACGAAGTATAAGGGTATAGACCCCGAAATCAATATGGGCGGGCTTACACCAGGTATAGATAATAATAACTTCTATCCTAAAACCCGTTCCTTCCTCTTTGGTTTGAACGCAACTTTTTAACAACGGTAAATCTGCATAACATGAAAAATATTATTATAACGGGAATGGCTATCTGTTTTACCTGCCTCACTGCTTGTACCAAGCTGGATGTAAAGGTAGAATCAGAATATACCAGCGATAACTTTCCCACTACCGCAGATGGTTTTATTGCCGCCTCCGGGCCTATGTATACGCAACTGAGTTCAAAATATGCGGTAGATTACTGGCGCCTGCAGGAGCTGTCGACCGATGAGGCTATTATCCCGGCCCGTGATGGTAACTATGAGGATGGCGGACAATACCGTTTCCTGCATAAGCATACGTGGACAAAAGATCATCCCACCGTTAAAAACGTGTGGCAGTGGGCTTTCAGCGGGGTAACTACCTGTAACCGTATCCTTACCCTTTTCCAGAAAGCGCCGGAAAGTAAAAGCAAGCAAACCAGCCTGGCGGAGGTAAGAACTATGCGGGCCTTGTATTACTTCTTCCTCATGGATCTTTTTGGTAAGGTGCCGATTATAACCTCATTCGACAATACTTCCCTGCCGGAACAATCTTCCCGGGAGGCGGTATTTACCTTTATAGAAAAGGAGTTGAAGGAATCGCTGCCATTGCTCAATACCAAGACCGGGCAGGTCACCTATTCCAAACCGGTGAAGTGGTTTGCTTTTGCGCTGCTGGAAAAAATGTACCTGAATGCGGTAGTGTATACTGGTCGTCCTATGTATACGGAAGCAGTAGCCATGGCAGACAGCGTGCTGGTGGGCGGTGCCTATACGCTGGATGATAATTTTATCAACATATTTACGCCGGATAACGGGCCACAGGTGAAAGAAACCATTTTTGCCATTCCTTATGATACCTACCAGATTAAGGGTAACCAATTCTCCCGGTTTGGATTGCATCCCGGCCTGGTAGATAAGTACTCTCTGCTTTTCCGTCCCAGTATTGCCATGAGCACTATTGCTTCTTTTTATGAGAAGTTTAATTTAACGGGAGATATCCGTAACAATACCTGGCTCGAAGGAAAGCAATTCAATAGTGATGGATCTCCCATTATGATCAGTACTACCAACAAAGGATTGGATAATAATTATGCAGGTCCTGATCCGGGAGCTAAGATCAGCTGGCAGTTGAGCTTTTCCAAAGAACTGAAACTGCGGGTAGATTCTTCTATGGACCTGGGCAACGATGAACTGGCCAAGGCTTCGGGTGTACGTGGTATTAAATTTTATCCGGATAAAAATACGGAGCCGCAGGATCGTAACTCCAATAATGATGTGCCGGTGATGCGGCTGGCAGATGTGATGCTGATGAAAGCAGAGGCGATCCTTCGCGGCGCCGCGCCCACTGCGGTAAAAGGCGAATTACAAACAGCCGATGTACTGGTGAATAAAATACGGGCCAGGGCGCATGCGCCGTTGATATCCGGTATTACCCTGGATGGTATGCTGGATGAACGTGCCCGGGAAATGGCCTGGGAAGCCTGGCGCAGGAATGACCTGATCCGTTTTAATAAGTTTGAAAGTGCCTGGGGCTTTAAAACAGATGGTAATACCTTCCACCGGGTATATCCTGTTCCTGCCAGCGAGTTGACCCTCAATCCAAAACTGGTGCAGAATACGGGCTATTAATACAATAGTTAAGTAATATATTCAGCGGCGTGTTGATATAGTTTTAGTTAAAACTATGTGAACACGCCGCTGCTGTATGCATACTTTTCCCTTTTGCGTAACTGGTTTTCCTGATCCGATCATTACGGCGGATATTCCATTCTTATTTTTGTGACATGTCAATAATACCCCGGTGTATTTAGCCATATATATAAACAGATCTATTGTTTGCGCCACCAGATCTCAGATAGTAAAGAATGATGAATGAAGTCCTGACAGCGGCCGGCTCCCGGCCGCTGAAGGCACAAACCATACGCCCATGTGTAATTACCAGACATTGTATCACGGCGCGGCGGGATATGTGATCCGCTGCCCTCATTGTAAAGGAATCCAGCTTGCTTTTGGTACTACCGCTGTTAACCTGGACACCGCAGAATTTAGTTGCTTTAAAAAGATGGTGACCCGGTTGGCGGATGATCACCATGACGCCACACTGCATGAAAAATCAATTTGTTTGCCCCTGCCGGCCGATCATGTGATGATGCTGGTTACCCCTGCTGAAATAGGCGATTTGTCGCGTATGGTGGTGGAAGTACAGGCGTTGCTGGATACCTATGAAATATTGGAAATTTCTTCTGCAGATTAAGTCAGTGTGGGTGCCGGCCTGTTCATCCATCTTTTAACCCAGGTTCCGTTTTTTATTGTTAGTATACGAGCGGGTGATGTTCGTTAAGTATGAACGCTACATTATATTTGCGTGCGCATACGTGCATGCGATCAATAGTATAAAAACGCCATCATATGAAAACGACAGTTGCATTACTCCTGGTAATGGTGTTGGGAATTACAAGTGGTTATTCCCAGAAAAGCGCTAAACCGGTTGACTACAATGTGATCATTAACGAAGCATTCCAGCTTTTCAAAAATGAAAAGGGGGGCAAAAATGCAAACTATATCCCTTTCCTCGACAAGGTAGATCCCGATATGTATGGTATTGTGCTGGTAACGAAAGAGGGACAGGTATACCAGGTGGGAGAAACCCGGTATGAATTCGGGATTGAATCGATAGAAAAAGTATTTACCCTTTGCATGGCGATGGAAATATTTGGTGATTCGGCCATCCTGGAGAAAGTAGGTGCAGCGCAAACGGGATTGCCTTTTAATTCGGTTCCTGCTATTGAGCAGGGCGGCCAGAAGCCTTCCAATCCGCTGGTAAATGCCGGCGCTATGGCTACCACCAGCTTATTGACCAGCCATTTCGGGCATGCCGAAGCCTGGGATAAAGTGAATGCTTACTTCGGCAGGTTTGCCGGAAGGCCCCTTACCGTGCTGGATGAGCTGTATAAGTCGGAAGCCACCACCAATGAGCATAACCAGGCCATTGCCATGTTGCTGAAATCGTATGGATACATGTATGATGATCCGTTATATGCCTGTGATTTTTATACCAAACAGTGTTCTTATGGTGTTACCACCCGCGACCTGGGCATTATGGCCGGTACGCTGGCCAATGGTGGTGTAAATCCTATTACCAAAGAGCGGTTGCTGAAGGAAGCGTATGTACCACGGGTGCTGGCCATTATGGGCACTACCGGGTTGTATGAAACCACCGGCGACTGGATGTATAAGGTAGGATTACCCAGCAAGAGTGGTGTTGGAGGTGGTATAATTTCGGTGGCGCCTGGCCGTTTTGCCATTGCTGTTTTTTCGCCCCGGTTGGATAAGGCGGGTAACAGTGTGCGGGCACAGGAAGCCATTAAATATATTTCGGAGAAACTGGCCGCTAATGTGTATTTAGGGAAATAGTTGTGGTAGGATAACCACTGATTGGTGAACGGTACCGGAAATTTTCCGGAGGCCGTTCACCAATTTTTTTTCGGGGTTAATTCGTAAATTCATAAAACAAGTTATCACATTAACCTGTTTTAGTGCTATGGACGTAAAGGATTACTATAAGATACTGGGCGTAGAGAAAGCGGCAACAGCTGAGCAGATAAAGAAGGCTTACCGGAGACTGGCAGTGAAATATCACCCGGATAAAAATCCGGACGATAAGGCGGCGGAAGAAAAGTTCAAAGAAATCAACGAGGCTTATGAAGTGTTGAGTGATGCAGAGAAGCGTAAAAAATATGATCAGTTCGGGGAGAACTATAAATATTACGAGCAACATGGTGGCCGGCCCGAAGATTATGACTGGTCGCAATTTGGCGGCCGCGGCCGTGGCCAGACCTACAGCAGCGGGAATATGGAAGACATATTTGGAGGGGCTGGCGGAGAGGGCTTTTCAGATTTCTTTGAGCAGCTCTTTGGCAGCAGGTTTGCGGGCGGAAGACGGGGGCAAACTTCGCAGGGACCCGGTAGGGGCCGCGATGTGCAGGCAACGATGGAGGTAACGCTGGAAGATGCTTATACAGGGGCTACCCGGCAGGTAGAGGTAAACGGCAGCCGGCTCAATATTAAACTGAAACCTGGTTTGTATGAAGGACAGGTAATCCGGCTGAAAGGCAAGGGGAGCCCGGGGCGTAAGGGGGGAGAGAACGGTGATTTACTGATCAGCATACAATTGGCGCCACATACACATTATGAACTGAAGGGACAGGATATCTATACCGATCTGGCTTTACCCTTGTACACCGCCATATTGGGAGGAAAAGTAGCTGTGAATACGCCTGGCGCAGCATTGCACATGAATATACCGGCAGGAACGGACAGTGGAAAAGTATTCCGGCTAAAAGGAAAGGGAATGCCTGCCTACGATAATAAAGGTACCGCGGGTGATTTATACATCAAAGCAATTATACATATACCAACAAATCTTTCCGACAAGGAAAAAGAACTGTTTCAGCAACTTTCACAATTAAATGAGAATGGCCATGCTTAAACTTTTTGATTACCTGGAAGAAGTGATTTCCACAGAAAGAATTTCACAGCTCAACAATCCCAAGTTGTTGTATACCGCCAGTGAAATTATGCAGGAGCTGGGCTACGGCCAGTCCGGTATGGAACAGGAACCGCTGGACAGAGCCATGCATGCGTGTGCGGCGCTGAATATCCCGGTGGACTTCAACTTCAAGAAAGTATATTGTTTTAAAGACGGTGAACTTACTACCGATTGGCAATTGTCTGAACTGGCTACCTACCTGTTTATGATTAATTGTAACCCACTGAATCCTTATGTTGCTAAAGCGCAGCTGATCTTTATGATGAAAGACCGGGTATGAGAGATATTAACCGTACCGGTATCCTGATTGTAGTGATTATGGGAACGACCATGGCCGGGATAGATTCGAGTATCGTTAATATATCCCTTCCCGTAATGAGTAAGCAGTTTAACTGTACGCTCGATGAAATTGAATGGGTGATTACGGCATACATGCTCAGCTTTTCAGTATTAATGCCATTGACCAACTGGCTGAAGAACAGGATCGGTTTTTTTAATCTTTATGTGGGGGCCGTTTCCCTTTTTACATTAGGCTCACTGATGTGTGCATTGTCAACCAGCCTCGATTCATTGCTGGTAGGCAGGGTAGTACAGGCATTGGGTGGCGGGGCTATGGCGCCCACCTCGATGGCCATTATTTCGTATATATTTCCCGCCCGGGTGCGGGGTGCCGTACTGGGCTGGTGGGGGCTCGGCAACCTGATAGGGCCCGCCATGGGACCTACCCTTGGAGGTATATTAACAGAAAAATTCGGTTGGCCTTCTATCTTCTATATTAACCTGCCCATTGGTATCATCACTGTGGCGCTGGCATACAAATACCTGGATGTATTGCGCAAGCAACCCAAATTAAGGCTTCCCTTCGATCTTACCGGCTTTGTTGCCCTTACCATCTTCCTGGTATGTTTGCAGTACGGCATTGCCAGGGCGGAAGTGGTGGGCATTACTTCTCCTGAAATACTGCTGACCCTGGGGGTGGCACTGCTGGCATTTATTTGTTTTATATGGATAGACCGGCGTAAGCGGGAGCCTATTATGGACCTGACCCTTTTCAATAACTATGCATTTGTGAGTTGTATCCTTGTCACCATTTCCCGGGCGGCGGCATTGTATGGCGGGCTGTTTTTGATGCCTTTCCTGTTGCAGGAACAAATGGGTTTTTCGGAAGGTATTTCGGGATTGCTGATATTGCCTAACTCCGTTTTTATGGCCGTGTTGATGCCTTTTGCCGGCCGTTGGTCCGATAAACATGGATCAAGGGAAATTTCCCTGCTGGGCATTTTACTATTGGCCGTATCCATGTATTTATTTGCAGAACTCGACAGGGGCAGTCATTTAACCGCAGTAATTGTTACCATGACGGTACGGGGTATCGGTATGGGGCTGCTGTTGGCGCCTTTGAACGCAGCCACACTGAGTGCCGTAAAGCCCAGTGAAGTAACCATGGCATCCTCCATCAGCACGCTGATGCAACAGGTAGGTGGGGCCATTGGCATAGCGGTGCTGGCTATTGTTACCCAGGCAGCCTACAACCGGCACGTGCTGGAAGGGTTAACAAACATGAGGGCACATCACCTGGCTTTGCGGGAGGGCTTTTATATTTCACTGATCATCTTAGCAGCCACCCTGGTACCCGCCTGGTTCCTGCCAAGGCGAAATGTGGTGCTGAAGGATACCAGTACTCATATAGATACCTGACTTTTTAGTGCATGATTATTGGTTAACATTAGAAGAACTTTTTCGGAACTATGATAACAAATGGTAAGCAGCACATTTTGATGATAGATGATGACGAAGATGACTTTTTCCTGGTAAATGCGCTACTACAGGACATCTCCCCGGATCAATATGTGCTGCAATGGGTATCATCTTATAAAGAAGCACTACTAGCCATCGAAACACGTACCCACGACCTGTACCTGGTAGACTACCGGTTGGGTGCCCATACGGGTATTGATGTGTTGCATCATTTCCGCAACCTGGGATATAAAGCCCCCGTTATCCTGTTTACCGGTAAAGGCGATTATAAAATCGATAAAGAAGCGATGCAGGCCGGTGCTTCCGACTACCTGGTAAAGAGCGAAATTACCGCAGCTTTGCTGGAGCGTGCTATCCGTTATACATTAGACAAGTTCAATCATTTGCTGGCGATTGAGAAAAGCGAAAAACGTTATTTCAGCATCTTCGAAAAATCAAACGACCTGATTATCCTGGCTGACTGCGAGCACAGGATAGTGGCCGCTAATCCCGCGGCGCTCCGGGTACTGAAATATGAAGAAGGTGAATTATATAGCAGCCGCTTACATAGCCTGTTTGCCGATGAAGGGGAGATAAAGGGTTTCCTGGACCAGCTTTGCTCCGATGATGGCGTGGTGCAGCGGGAGTACATTTTCCGCAGCAAGAACGGGCAGCAGCTTGATGTAATGATCAATGCCTCCCTGCTGGATGAAAAGAAACAGCTGTATTTATGCATCATCCAGGATATTACCGCGCGTAAACGCAAGGAGCGGGAAAAGCAGCAGCAGGAAAAATTTGCCATTACCGGCCGTATTGCCCGCCTGGTGGCCCATGAGGTGCGCAACCCGCTTACCAATATACTGCTGGCGGTTTCACAGCTGAAAACAGAACCTATTGCCGAGTCAGAAGATACACAGTTGTACCTGGATATCATGGAGCGCAACTGCCACCGGATCAATCAGCTGATCACAGAGCTGTTGCAGTCTACCCGCATGTCGGAGCTGAATATGTTGCCCATAGGGCTGAACCTACTGTTGGAAAAGGCATTGCAACTGGCCGCCGACCGCTTACAGCTGAACAATATTACGGTAGAAAAAAGTCTCTGCCAGCCGGATCATAGGATATTGGCAGATGAGGACAAAATACTTATTGCATTGCTGAATATTGTTATCAATGGTATTGAAGCGATGAAAAACGGGGAAGGGCGTTTAGGTATTCAATCCTGGGAGGATAACGACCGGATGTTTATTCGTATATCCGATAACGGTAGTGGTATTTCAGAGCAGAACCTGGCCAAGTTATTTGAGCCGTTTTTTACCAGTAAAACCAAGGGAACGGGGTTAGGGCTTACGGCAACGCAGAATATCATACTCCAGCACCAGGGTACTATTTCGGTAGACAGCACCCTGGGCGAAGGCACCCGCTTTGTGATCAGTTTCCCGATCCATCATGGTTAGTCTTCAGCTGTTTTAAAACCTGTTTGCGTAAAAACAATTTTCCGTTGTTTATACAGGTTACCGACCGTCATTTTGAATGTTTTTTTACTCATACCGAAAAAATCCTGGATCTCTTCCGGGGCCGACTTATCATGATAAGGCAGGTAACCATCATTTTCGCGGAGCAGGCGTAATATCTTTTCCCCTTCATCTTCTACTTTGCTGAACCCTGGTTTACCTACGATCACATCTATTTTATCGTCTTTTATCTGGCGTATGAAACCGGTCATTTTATCGCCGATTTCAATAGGACGGAAAATTTCGCTGTGGTGGAGGATACCGGTATGCTGGTTGTTGATGATCATCACATAGCCGATGTCGGTACGACGATAGGCGACCAGGTTTACCAGGTCTTTTTCTTTGACGGTGAGGTTTTCGTTGCTGAGAAAGCGGTCAATTTTTTCCGTAGCAGCGAGGCGACCAGTTAGTTCATCGATATATATTTTTACCAGGTATTCCTGTCCAGGTACCATGTGGGTAAGCTGCTGGGATTGGGCTACAAACAGGTCTTTCATGAGTCCCCAGTCGAGGAAGGCGCCTTGTTTGGTGGCGCTAACGGCTTTCAGGAGTACAATATCGCCGGCAACGCCGTAGGGGCGTTGGGTGGTGGCAATGAGGCGGTTTTCTGAGTCGTGGTAGAGAAACACTTCCAGTTCATCGCCGATTTTTGTTTCCCGGGGTACAAACCTGCTGGGGAGCAGGATTTCCTGGTCTATGCCCTCCAGGTATACACCAAAATCAGCTTCTTTTTTTACCCTCAGGAGATTGTATTCGCCCACCTTTATCATATAATTCGATTAATTGTCCAGGCTGCAAGTTACTTATAGATTGCCGGATTGCGAGAATCATATTCTGCTTACTTTTGTAAGTAACGGCTACTCAATAATAACTGTAATTCCATAAAAGCTGTTTCAAAAACCAACCGACCATCTTATGACGATTTTATTTTTTACCCTGATCCTGCTGTGCGGGGCCTTTTCGGCTGGCCTGCTGGGGTCGCTTACCGGTTTAGGAGGCGGCGTTGTCATTATTCCATTGCTGACGCTGGGATTCCATGTCGACATCCGTTATGCTATTGGTACCGCCCTGGTGGCCTCTATTGCCACTTCTTCCGGGTCTGCCTCTGCCTATGTGAAAGAAGGCATTACCAATATCCGGCTGGGGATGTTCCTGGAAATAGCCACTACTACCGGTGCGGTGGTGGGCGCGCTCATTGCGGTGTACATGCCTACGAATGTGGTAGCAATTATTTTCGGGCTGGTACTTATTTTTTCCTCCCTGATGTCGTTCCGTAAGAAAACGCTGTATACGGAAGACAGTGCCAAAAGCAAGCTGGCGGCCCAGTTGCGGCTCAACAATAGTTATCCTACTGCCGAAGGAGCTGTTAACTACCAGGTACATCATGTGCCCGGGGGCTATTTTATGATGACCTTTGCCGGCGTGATGTCGGGCCTGCTGGGTATTGGTTCCGGCGCCCTGAAAGTGTTGGCGATGGACAATATCATGCGTATCCCATTTAAGGTGTCTACTACCACCAGCAATTTTATGATTGGCGTAACCGCTGCCGCCAGTGCAGTCGTATACCTGCAACGGGGTTATATTTCCCCTGGCTTGTGTATGCCGGTTGTATTGGGTGTGTTGGCCGGTGCCTTTGCCGGTTCCAGGTTGCTTACCCGTGCCAATGTAAAATGGCTGCGCATCGTATTCAGCGTAGTCATTGGCTTCCTCGCTGTGCAGATGATCTATAATGGTATCACCGGAAAACTATAACATATGAAAAAATTATTTTCTACTTATTTCCGGGACAAAGATATTCAGCAGCTCATTGGCAAGCAGCTACGTCTGGGCGTGATACTCTCCAGCGCGATTGTGCTGGTGGGAGGTATTATTTACCTGGTACGGCATGGGCATGAGCAGCCCTCCTACGGCAGCTTTACCGGCGTGCGTGAAGGGCTGGACAATTTGCCCGGCATCTGGCAGGGCGTGCTGGAAAACAAGGGAATGAATATTATCCAGCTGGGAGTGGTACTGCTCATTGCTACGCCCATTATTCGTATAGCCTTTTCTGTTATCGCTTTCCTGTTAGAGAGAGATTATCTCTATGTAGTACTCACCTTAGTGGTGCTGGGCGTAATTATGTTCAGCATGAGCGGTGGCCTGGCCGGTTAGGACTATAGGCTTACCGCTACTACGGTAGTTATTTTATCGGGCGCCTGTGCAGGGAGATCAATGATGAGCTCATCTGCGCCGGCGCTGGTGGAGAGCGTTTGTCCGCCTGCCAGCAGCCTGGCATTGCGCACTTTCTCTTTAATACCGGGTACATGTAGTTTGCCGTTGGCCGGCCAGTCGAATATATGGAGATAGAGGGTGGTGCTGTTATCTTTCTTTTTCTGCGTACAGCGGCCCCAGGGCAAAGGGGGTAGCGGGCTGCCCTGTGTGCCGTAGATGGCTTCTCCGTTTACCTTCATCCACTGGCCTATGCCTTTCAATGCGGTCAGGCTTCCTTCGGGGAAGGCGCCGGTAGCATCGGGACCTACATTCAGCAGGTAGTTCCCATCTTTAGAAGCGATATCTACCAGGTTACGTATAAGCGTTTCCGTGCTTTTCCATTTGTGGTCGTAGCTTTTATAACCCCAGGTACCGTTCATGGTCATGCAGGTTTCCCAGTCGCGCCCATCCAGTTCGGCGGCAGTTGGGATTTTTTGTTCCGGTGTTTTATAGTCGCCCGGAAAATTGGGGCGTTTGAGGCGGTCGTTTGTAATGATATTAGGTTGCAGGGCTAATACCGCCTGCAGTTTTTCTGCATATTCATCCGTCATGTTGGTAGGCGTATCCCACCAGAGTACGGCAACCTCGCCATAGTTGGTGAGTAGTTCTTTTACCTGTGGCACGGCTACTTTATCGATGTAGTCCGACATGGAAGCGGTGGTTTGGGCCGGATCCCAGTGGCCGCTGTGTTCCAGCGTATAGGCGTCTATGCGGGTGGAGTCGGGATTGGGCCAGCCTTCTGTGGCTATTTTGCGGGCGGCGGCGCCACCGGGGTTGTTCCAGTCCTGCGCCTGTGAGTAATAGAAGCCGAGTTTGAGGCCATACTTCTTACAGGCGGCGGCCAGTGGTTTCAGTACATCTTTTCCGTATGGCGTGGCATCTACGATGTTCCATTTGCTGGCGTTGGATTTAAACATCGCAAATCCGTCGTGGTGTTTGGCGGTGATTACGATGTATTTCATGCCGGCGTCTTTGGCGGCTTTCACCCAGGTGTCTGCATCATACTTAGTGGGATTGAACTGGCGGGCGTATTGCTGGTAGGTAGCTACAGGGATTTTCGCGCGGTTCATAATCCATTCTCCGCCGCGGCCTACCTGTTGACCGTTGTATACTCCGCCGGGTACGGCATAGTCGCCCCAATGGATGAACATGCCGAAGCGGGCATCGCGCCACCATTGCATACGCTGATCGCGCGATGGCGTGGTTTGGGCAAATAGCTGGGTGGTGACGAATAATACGATGAATAAGTGGAATACTTTTCTCATAACTTTTGTGGATATTACTAATAATGCAAACGTTTGCATTAAACGGGTGAAAAATAAGCGCATGGCGCTTTTATCTCTCTGTAATACTAATATCCGCAAAAAAGGAAAAGAAAGCTGGATGGATTTTGCCGGAAGGTTATACTTTTTTAACAGGAGCGCCTGTCCAGCTACAGAAATGGCTGAACAGGCGCTTAGTTATATTAAGCCATTTCCATTTCGCGCAGTTCCAGCACCTGGGTGGTCCATGCCCGGAGTTCATCTACCATGGCAGGATTATTCAGGAGGGATTGACCGTAGGACGGGATCATTTTCTTCAGTTTCACCTGCCATGCTTCAGTTTCCACATCTTCCTTGAAGCAGCGTTTCAGGAGATTGAGCATGATAGATACGGCGGTAGAAGCGCCTGGGGAAGCACCCAGCAGTGCGGCGATAGAGCCATCGGCAGCACTTACCACTTCAGTACCAAATTCGAGGATGCCGCCATGTTCAGGATCTTTTTTAATCACCTGTACACGCTGACCGGCAATTTCCAGCTCCCAGTCTTCCATTTTAGCTTCGGGGAAGTATTCGCGCAGGGCTTCCAGCCTGTCTTCCGGCTTTTGTCGTACCTGGGCAATGAGGTATTTGGTGAGCGGAATATTGTCCAGGCCTGCAGATACCATCGGGCGGATATTATTGGCCTTGATGGATAATGGCAGGTCCATGAAGGAACCGTTTTTCAGGAATTTAGTGGTGAACCCGGCGTAGGGGCCAAACAGCAATGCTTTTTGTCCGTCTATCATACGGGTGTCCAGGTGGGGCACCGACATAGGAGGCGCTCCTACAGAGGCTTTCCCATATACTTTGGCACGGTGTTGTTCAATTATTTCAGGATTGTTGCAGCGCAGCCATTGTCCGCTTACCGGGAAACCGCCGAAACCTTTTCCTTCCGGGATGTCTGATTTTTCCAGTAATGGGAGGGAGCCGCCGCCGGCGCCAATAAATACGAATTTTGTTTGAATGGTTTGTTTGTCGCGGGTTTCACGGTTTTTTACCTTGATCACCCAGGAGCCATCGTCTGCTTTTTTGAGGTCGCGTACATCGTGGTTGAAGTGCATGGTAACGCCTTCGAGTTTTTCGAGGTGGTTAAACAATGCACGGCTCAATGCGCCGAAGTTAACGTCGGTACCCATTTCCATGCGGGTAGCGGCCACTTTCTGGGAGGCATCGCGGCCTTCCATTACCAGCGGGATCCAGGATTTTAGCTTTTCCTGGTCTTCCGTATATTCCATGCTTTTAAAAAGATGGCATTGCTGCAGGGCTTTGAAGCGCTTTTTGAGGTAATCCACATTGTCTTCTCCCCAAACAAAGCTCATATGGGGAATACTCTGAATAAAGTTGTGTGGATTGGAAATGATGTTGTTTTCTACGAGATAAGACCAGAACTGGCGGGATACTTCAAACTGCTCTGCAATGTTCACCGCTTTTTTAATGTCTACCGATCCATCTTGCTTTTGCGGCGTGTAATTCAACTCGCAAAATGCAGAGTGGCCTGTGCCTGCATTGTTCCATGCATCGGAACTTTCAGCTGCCGCCACATCCAGTCGTTCAAAAATTGCAATGGTTAACTCGGGTTCGAGCTCTTTGAGGAGCATTCCAAGTGTAGCGCTCATGATGCCCGCGCCGATTAAAACCACATCCGGACCTGTTCCAGCTGTACTCTTGCTTCTAAACATAACCCCATTTTTATTCGAGGTGCAAAGTTACAATCAAAACATTTATGCAGGGGGACAATTTTGGTTCTTTTAAGACACTTTAACAATTTTATTACAATTCTTTCTGAATGGATTGAAAGATTTGAATTTATTAAAGAGATATATAATTTTATCTTTTGGTTAAGCATCTGGCCGTGAAGTAATTGACTACCCGTAAATATTACTTTTATTTTATGATGAACAGACGTGCATTTCTAAAAGGCGCTTCCGCCGCCATCGTAATTTCTGCCTGCGGAAAAATAGTAAGCGCCGCCACTTCCCGGCATTTCGACAGTAAAACCGTTTTCCGCTTTGCCGTAGGCTCCGACTGGCACTATGGAGAACCGAAAACCCAGTACGACCAGTACTTCCAGGATCTGCAATCGGCCTTTAACCAATACCAGCAGGCATTTCCCTGTGAATTTTTCGTATTGAACGGCGACATTATCCACAATAACCCGGATCTGTTATTACCTGCCGCTGCCAAATTGAAAACCCTGCACCCGAAACTCTTTGTTACCCATGGTAATCACGACATGGTGTCGGCCGAAGCCTGGCAACAGGCCTGGGGGCATCCGCTCAATCACGATATCGTGATTGGCAAACAAGTGATCCTGCTGGGAGATACCGCCGATGATAAAGGCAAATACCTTTGTCCCGATGTGGAATGGTTTGCCCGTAAACTGGAACAATATAAAGCAGCTCCCAATGTTTTCATCTTCCTGCATATTACCCCGGTAAAATGGACAGACAACGGGCTGGATTGTACAGAATTTCAATCTCTGATAAAAAAATATCCTAATATAAGAGCCGTGTTCAACGGGCACGATCACGACCAGGACAGCGTAAAGATGCTGGACGGTTCCAAAATACCTTTCCTCTTCGATGGTCATGTGGGAGGTAGCTGGGGCGTAGGTTATCATGGCTTCCGTGTGGTAGAGCTGAAGAAAGATGGTAGCTTGCTTTCCTTCATCATGAACCCGTTGAAAAGACAGGACGAAAGAGTTTTTCCGAAAGTTTAGCTATTTTGCCGGTACATTCGACCGATAAACGAATAACTATGCTGGAGGAACTGGAAAAGGACTATGGGTTTACCTATCCAACGCTTTACAAACAATTATATAAAGATGGGATGCTGGACTGGGGTGAGTTTGGAGAAGGCTGGCTGGATAAGGTATATCCTTCCATCAAAACCGCGCCGCCACTGTTGCTGTATGCCAACGACCTGGAAATAATGCCGCTGACCACAGTAGATGAAGAAATGGATGGTGGCCTCCTGTTTGCCGATCCTATACACCGGTTTGTGCCATTTGCTGTCAGTGGCGCCGGCGACTGGTTTGCGTTTTATTTTAATTTACAGCAAGGCGACGACGTGCCTATCGTACAGGTATTTCACGATGCCAACGAAGCTTGTATTCTCGCTAAAAATTTACAGGACTTCATATTTCTACAAATGCTGGAAGCTGTAACAGACCTCGTTCCGGAGTATCCGTCGTTGATCGAGCACGGCAACATGAAAGAGAACTGCCACAACTTCCTGCGTACACACGCTCCCTATCTGACCCCGAAGCAGGCGAAGATTATTGCCGCCGTATACGAAACCGGCAGCTTAACCAATACCGCCCTGCATGAAATTGTAGAAACAGAAATGAGCTTTGAATGGTTGGACAGCAGCTTTCCTTACCAGGTAAGAGAATAAATTTTTTGAGAGGCTGACAATTAGTTAGCCTCTTTTTATATGAACCGATACCTATGAAAACACACCTCATTTATTTGCTCGTTGCCCTATGTGGCCTGCTGGGCAGTTGCCACACTAAATCACCTGTGAACACAGTCGCTCCCACACTCAGCGAAGGCGTAATTACACTGAAGCCAGATACTATCAGAACATTCCGGTTGCTAAATGAAGATGGCAGCCTATGGAAACAAATCGTTTTTAACGATGGCTTCTCCGATAGCCTGCTCATACCCTATGCATCAAAACCTGAAAACTGGCTGCTTGTTTTCAGATGTATCCGTAAAGAACATAACCGGTATAAAGTAATCGTGAACGAAGAAACCGGTAGTACGAAATATATCAGCAGCAACGACTCCAACTTCGTTGCCCAAAGCTGGGAGGAGAATATGCTCCAGTCTACGTTTATAGGCTTCGATATAAAGACGAACCCACTGAAGGAATCGCCCCAGGTATCGGCGGCTAACGTGCCTTATGCGCCGGATGAAGAAGAAGATGTTTTCTTTAAAGCGGTGAAGATAGAAGGCGATTGGGTGCAGGTGAAGAGTAATGACGACCAGGTGATAGGATGGATAAGATGGAAGAATGAGAAAGGGGAGATGATAGTGGATGTTTTTTATGATGCGTGAGGTGGTAACGGTAAAGCGTATAACGTCGAATAAAATCAGCTATAGAATTTCGATATTTATTTGGAGGTTGAGTTAAACTCTATTGGACAGTGGATTAAATGGCGAAGTTTAAAACAGTAAAAATAAGAGATACAAAAAAAAGAGTTGAGGCAACATTCTCAACATCGCATAGTGCAGCAAGTCGATGTTGCATCTAAAAATAAAGAGAATGATAATAAGGAATAAATTAACAATATTGGTGTGGGTAGGCTTCTTGTTATTGTTTTTGGTTTGCCCCCTTTATACATTACTTCGTATTAAGTATATTTTTCGACACAATAGTAGTCTTACTACGGGGCTTATAACAGGAACTGAAAATGGTTATAGAGGAGGACTAAAGTTTAACTATAAGTTTAGGGTAGAAGGAGTAACCTATCACGGGGAAGCTGCAGGAATTTATCTATTTTCTAATGCACGGCAAGATTTTGTCGGAAGAAACTTTCCTGTAATTTATGATCGATCAAATCCAACGACTAGCATGATGCTGATTTCTCCGCATGATTTTAAATACTGTGATATTGCTTATCCAGATAGTTTAAATTGGGTATTACCGTATATTAAGTGAATAAGTGATCTTCTTGGAGTGAAATCAAGATACTGAAGTTTTTAATTCAGCATCTTAAATCCATCACGTAGAGAATAATTATTATGAACATTCAGTTTGTTATACAAACGGTTGGCTACATGGTTGCCATTTTTAGTTTAGATGGAAAAAATATTAAAATTGGGCATAGTTCGGCATATGGAGACAATTTTCAGGAACTCCTAAATGAACTATTCCAGCTTTATAAAGCTAACAAAGAAATGGATGCAGCTATTTTTCCCTTTGAGTTTGAGGTTAAATGGTACGATGACAGGGTGAATTATTCCTGGAGGATTACATCCACGGGGTTGGGTAATGACATTGTGATAAGAATCTTAGAGTTGTCACCTGTAGATCCTGGCTATCAGCGGGAATTAATACTTCAAGCGATTGAGTTTGGCTCCCTGTTCAATAATATTTACGACTCGTTGGATTATATGTTAAAACGATTCGGGCTTATTGGATATAAGAATAGCTGGGAAGTTGGGAACTTTCCAATTAGTGAGTATTTGTTATTAAAGGCGGATATCTATTGTATAGATGTATTGAGAGCGTCTTTGGGAAGCGAAGATTGGATAAAGAAGATACCTTTCCGGAATGAATTGAATATTTTTTTATCAGATGGTATACAATAGAGAAAAGCAGACCTCTTAAATAAGTAACAATAATTTATCGCCATGGGCTCATTTAATACTTTGAAACTGAAAAATTGCGCCTGCCCGAGTTGTGGTCATCTCCAAAACTGGACTATTCAGTTTAAGTATGGTGATTGTTGGCAGCATGAATATTGCCTATTTGATGAGCTGAAATGGAACGGTAATGACATTGGAGTTCAAGCAGCATCGATTGTCTTGATTGAGGGAATTAATGAGAATACTTGTCAGAATTGTTTGATCGAAGAAGTATATGCACGTATTTTTGTTGACGATAACAAAATAGTAGCGGTATCTCTTGTGGAGAAAAATATTTTATTCCCGATGAATAGTGATGGTGACTATGTAGTAATAAATGGATGATTCTTAATTCAAATATCGATATGGATTTTCCTTTTTGCACTGTTCCTAGGATCTACTGACTTCTAATCAGTAGGTCCTGGGTTCGAGCCCCAGGGGGACAATAAAGGTCTTAGAAAATAAGCCCCGCACTGCAGGGCCTTAATATCTCCACAAAAACTCAATCCTTATAAAACTCAATCAACGACCCAAAATACTGCTCATTCCACCCCGCTACCATATCTTCATACGCTTCATCCGGAATATTCGTATGCCTCAATTCCACGTCAGTTCCTTTAGTCGACGGATGTAATTTAATCGTAACAATCGACGGGTTCTCGTCTTCCTCTTCGCCGAAATACCATTGCTGCACTATTTTCTTCCCTTCTTCAAATTCTAGGTTGCGGCCTACGATGCTTTCCTCCCAGAGTGAAAATTCGGACCCTGGTTCGGTCGACATTTCCGCTACTTCTCCGCTCCATAGCTGGATGGTGGCGGGGTTGGTGAGGGCCGCATATACTTCTTCCGGCGGGGCGGCGAGAATAAAATGTTTTTTGTAATCTTTCATACCTTCAAAGCTACTGATTTGGAGAATTATTATTTACTTTTCTGTAAAATTTGGGTGTATGCAATTTACCAAACTGATCCCGACTATTTTTTACTCCGATATGAGCGTGGGCTTACAGCTTTTTGTAGATATCCTGGGTTTTGAGCTGGCATACCGGGATGATACGGGCGATCAGCCTTTTGGTATCATCAAGCGCGATACCCTGGTGATCCACCTGGTGGAAAACAGGGAATGGGCCCAGAAAGACCGTCCACAGGTCAGGCTGGAAACAGATGATATTGAGGCGGTGTATCAGCAGGTAAAGGAGCGCCACCCGGAATGGTTGCATCCTAATGCTGATGAGGTAAGGTTACAGCCCTGGGGCGCCCTGGAATTTGCGTTGAGAGATGCGGAGGATGTGTGCGTAATTATACAGCAACCGGCGTAACGGATGTCCGTTTACGGCCATGGGTTGTTCGCTTCCGGACAAATACCCCTTAGCTTTTTACCCCAAAAATCTTTATTGTAGCTGCTTTGCAACTATGGCCGCCTTCTTGTGTCTTTAAGGCGTCAACCATCAAAATCCAGTTGCCATGGTGAAGAATTACCTGAAAATAGCTATCAGAAACCTGTTGAAAAACAAGAGTATTTCGTTTATCAATATTTTCGGTTTATCGGCCGGTATGGCGGTCACCATGCTGATTGGACTGTGGATATGGAATGAACTTTCTTTCAATAAATACCACCAACATTACGACCATATTGCCGATGTATGGCAACGCCAAACGGTCGGCGGCAATAGCGGCGCTTTTAACTCCATGCCTATCCCACTGGCAGCGGAGCTGAGAAATAGCTACCCTGGCGATTTTAAGAATGTTGCCCTGGCCTCCCATGGCACTCATACCCTGAGCGCCGGCAACCAGAAATTCACCAGCCGGGGCGTGTTCATCGAAAAAGGCGGCCCGGAACTGTTTACATTGAATATGCTGAAAGGTAATCGCAATGGGTTAAAGGAGCCTGGCTCTATATTGCTTTCGGCTTCGTTTGCCCGCTCCCTGTTCGGCGACAAAGATCCCATAGACCAGCTGGTGAAAATCGATAATAACAATAAGCTGCTTGTAAAGGTAACCGGGGTATACGAAGACTTCCCCGAAAATACGATGCTGTACGAAACAACCTACATGGTGCCCTGGGAGCTGTTTATCAATACCTGGGACTGGGTGAAGAATGCGAAGGACGACTGGGGTTTTAACGCGATGCACATCTACGTGCAGCTGTCCGACCAGGCTGATATAGACAAGGTATCTGCAAAAATCAGGGATATTAAAACCTTGCATGCCGAGAAGGAGCCGGGCGTAACCACGGAAGTCTTCCTGCACCCCATGAAGAAATGGCACCTGTATTCCGCTTTTGAAAACGGGGTAAATGTAGGCGGACAAATCCGCTACGTGAAACTCTTCGGTCTTATCGGTCTGTTTGTATTGCTGCTGGCCTGTATCAACTTCATGAACCTGAGCACTGCCCGCTCTGAAAAAAGGGCCAAGGAAGTAGGTATCCGCAAAGCCATCGGCTCTATGCGTAAGCAGCTGGTCTGGCAATTTCTCAGCGAGTCTTTGCTGGTGGCAATGCTCTCATTTGTGATTTCCTTAATGATCGTGTTGGTGGTGCTGCCCTGGTTTAACCAGGTAGCCGATAAACATATTCATATATTGTGGGATAAGCCCGGCTTCTGGCTCGTCGGTATCGGGTTTAGCCTGTTCACCGGCTTACTGGCAGGCAGCTATCCGGCGCTTTACCTCTCTTCTTTCCAACCGCTGAAAGTCTTAAAAGGCACTTTCCGGGTAGGACGTTTTGCCACAGTGCCCCGCAAGGCGCTGATCGTAGTGCAGTTTACCGTGTCGGTATTCCTGATCATCGCTACAGTAGTGGTATACAGGCAAATACAATATGCCAAGAATTTACCCGTAGGATATACCCGCGACGGCTTATTATCTATCCAGATGACCACCCCGGAAATTTACCAGAATTACCAGGTTATCCGCGATGAGTTGATGCGCTCCGGCGCTATTACAGAGCTCACTCAATCCCAGGGGCCTGTTACCGATATCTGGACAAGCTCGGGAGGCTTTGACTGGAAGGGGCGAAGGCCCGATCAGCAGCAGGGATTTGCTACCATCGGCGCCAAATTTGGCTACGGCAAAACGGTAGGATGGCAGCTCACCCAGGGGCGCGATTTCTCCCCCGATTTTCCTTCCGATTCTATGGGTATGATCCTCAATGAAGCCGCGGTCAAATATATGGGACTGGAACATCCCGTAGGTGAAATTATCCGGAAGGAGGGCAAAGAATTTCATGTGCTGGGCGTAGTGAAAAATATGATTATGACTTCTCCCTATGACCCTGTGGAACCTTCACTTTATTATTTCCTGATGGAAGGTGGAAATTTTATCAATATCCGGATTAATCCCAACATGAATGCCAGTAAGGCGTTGGCCACCATACAAGACGTGATGCAGCGTTATAATCCCGCTGCTCCCTTTGCCTATACTTTTGCCGACCAGGAATACGGCAAAAAATTCAGCGAAGAGGAAAGGATTGGGAAGCTATCTACGTTCTTCGCGTTGCTCGCCATCATGATCAGTTGCCTCGGACTATTTGGACTAGCCGCTTTCGTAGCCGAACAACGTACCAAAGAAATTGGTATCCGCAAAGTGATGGGCGCCTCCATATTCCAGCTGTGGCAGCTGTTGTCGAAAGATTTTGCGCTGCTGGTGGCCATCTCCTGTTTGATCGCCATTCCCGTGGCCTGGTATTGCCTGAACAACTGGCTCCAGCAATACCGTAATCATACCACTATCGTTTGGGAGATCTTCGCATTTACCGGCCTCGGCGCTTTAATGATAGCATTGCTGACTGTCAGTTATCAATCGGCCAAAGCGGCCATGGCTAACCCTGTAAAGAGTTTGAAGGCAGAGTAGCCGGAAATTATTTCTTCCGGTTGTCAGTTGAAAAAGGTATTTTTATTAATACCTTTTTCAACCACAATCCATATGAAGTATACCCGCCCATTTGTTTTATACCTGTTATGCTGGCTACTCTCATACAGCGATAGTCATGCGCAGTCGTGGGTACGCATCAATCAGCTGGGCTACCTGCCCGGTGGCATAAAGGTAGCGGTATGGGGAACGAAAGCCGACCAGGCCCCTCCGCAATTTCAACTCAGGGAAGCTACCACCCATAAAATTGTTTTTACCGGGAATGCCAGTGGGCCGTTTGGCGCCTATGGCCCTTTTACACAAACGTGCCGGTTGGATTTTAGCGTTTTTAAACGCCCCGGTATCTATTATCTCGAAGCTGGTACCGCCGTTTCTCCCGTTTTTCGTATAGCCGATAATGTATATGCCGGTACGGCCGATTTCCTGTTGCGTTATATGCGGCAGCAACGAAGCGGCTTCAATCCTTTCCTGAAGGACTCCTGTCATACCCACGATGGCTATACGATGTACGGCCCTATGCCGGACAGTACCCATATAGATGTGGTAGGCGGCTGGCATGATGCCAGCGACTACCTCCAGTATGTAACTACTTCGGCTAATGCCACCTATCACCTGTTGATGGCTTACCGCGATTTTCCACAGGTATTTGGAGATAAATACGCAGCCAATGGCCTCCCCGGAGCGAATCACGTGAAAGATGTGCTGGACGAGGCCCGGTGGGGACTCGACTGGCTCCTGAAAATGCATCCGCAGCAAAATTATATGTTTAACCAGGTGGCCGATGACCGTGATCACCACGGTATGCGCCTGCCTGCCGAAGATGATTTCTACGGAAAAGGCTTTGAGCGGCCGGTATATTTTTGTTCGGGAAAACCCCAGGGGCTGGGCAAATACAAGAACAAGACAACAGGCGTCGCTTCTACCGCAGGTAAGTTTTCCAGTGCCTTTTCGCTGGGATATGACCTCTTGAAAGATGCCGACCCCACCTATACCCAATTGTTGAAAACAAGGGCGTTGTCGGCCTGGCAAATGGGGCGGCAACAACCGGGAGTCTGTCAAACGGCTTCCGTGCTTTCTCCTTACATCTATGCGGAAGATAACTGGACCGACGACATGGAACTGGCGGCAGCAACCTTATACAACATCACCAGCGATACCGCCTATCAGCACGTGGCCTGGGATTATGCCCAACAGGAAAAAGTAACGCCCTGGCTGGGAGCCGATACGGCTAATCACTACCAATGGTACCCGTTTATTAACCTCGGGCATTATGCACTGGCTACTCATAGTAAAGGATCTTCCCGGCAACAGCTGATTCAATATTATAAAACCGGTATCGAAAGCGTGTGGAAACGCGCCAGGCAAAATGCTTTCTACCGGGGCATTCCATTTATCTGGTGCAGCAATAATCTTACTACCGCTTTTGCTATCCAATGCTACTGGTACCGGCAGCTCTCCGGTGATGCCGCTTTTTCAGCCCTGGAGCAGGCCAATACCGACTGGCTGCTGGGATGTAATCCCTGGGGAACCAGCATGATAGGAGGACTACCGGCCGGTGGCGATACGCCGGAAGACCCGCACTCGTCTTTTTCGGTAGTCGGTCATTACCGGGTAGATGGCGGTCTTGTGGATGGGCCTGTTTATACCAATATCTACAAAAACCTGATCGGTATCAAGCTATCGAAACCAGATGAATATGCGGCCTTCCAGAGCGACCTGGCCGTATACCACGATGATGCCGGCGATTATAGCACCAACGAACCTACTATGGACGGCACCGCTTCCCTGGTGTACCTCCTGGCCGCCAAAGCCAGCGAAGGCGCCGGAAAGCGGCAATATGACCACGGCGGCATTATACGGGGCGATAGCTCCCGGAAACAACTGGTACTCGTGTTTACCGGCGACGAATTTGCCGACGGAGGAACGGCTATACGCAACACCTTGCGCCAGCACAAAGTGCCGGGCGCTTTTTTCTTCACCGGCAAATTTTACCGGAATCCATCTACACAAATACTTATTCAACAGCTGAAAGCTGATGGACACTACCTCGGTGGTCATGGCGATCAACACCTGTTGTACTGCGACTGGCAACAACGGGATAGCTTATTGGTGACGAAAACACAGTTTGGCGACGATCTTTCCGCCAATTACGCTGCCATGAAAAAGGCAGGGATAACCAATGCTCCCTGGTTCCTGCCAGCCTTCGAATGGTATAACGATAGTATCGCCACCTGGACCTCCGAAGCGGGTTTGCAGCTGGTCAATTTTACTCCCGGTACCGGGTCTAACGCGGATTATACTTATCCAGAGATGGGGAAAAAATATCGCTCTTCTGAAGAAATTTACAAGTCGGTGTTACAGTATGAAAGTAGCCATACTGGAGGGTTAAACGGTTTTTTATTATTACTGCATATAGGGACTGATCCGCGACGGTCTGATAAATTTTACAACAAACTTCCTGCTCTCATTGTTGCATTGAAAAGCAAGGGCTATCATTTTGCCACCCTTGCTGAGGTGTTAAAATAATGACGGGGAGAAACATTGCCAGCCAGCATATTATCAACCGCGGCTAAGGTAAAGATCACTTGTTACGGAAATTGTCTTCACATCGCATCCAATTGCTTGTTATGCCCGCAATCCTGTTGTGTATATCAACCATTCATAAATCTGCTAAAACTTCTCTATGAACACGTTTCTATTGATGAAAGTGGCGAAAGGCCGGTTCCTGTTGCTGTTCCTCGCTATTAATTTCCTGGCCACTGCCGCATGGGGGCAGGTAAAAATTTCCGGCCAGGTAACAGACGATCAGCATACCCCGCTACCCGGTATCACGGTAGTAGTGAAAAATACCCAGCAGGGAGCCCAAACAAACCCTGATGGCCGGTATACCATAAATGCCAACCTGAAACCAGGTAATTACACGCTGGCGTTTTCCGGTATAGGGTTTACGCCCCGCGAAAGCGTGTTGGTCGTTGTAGAGGGCACTACGACCTATACGCAAAACATGCAGCTGGCTACTTCTGTATCCAAACTGGACGAAGTAGTAGTAACTGGTACATCTGAAGGTACTACCCGCCGCCAGTTAGGTAACTACATCAGCACGGTGAAAGCGGACGAAATCAACAAAGGTGGAACTGGAAATGTGCTGGCCGCATTACAGGGTAAAACCGCTGGCGCACAGATCTCGCAAAACTCCGGTGACCCTTCGGGAGGCATCTCTGTAAAACTACGTGGTATCAGTACCATATCAGGATCTACAGAACCACTCTACATCGTGGATGGGGTGATTATCGACAACTCTACTACCCGCGTTACCAACTCCGATCCAAACTACGGTGTTGGTTCTACAGGCGATAACTTCGTAGGTAGCGTAGGACAAAACCGTATGGCGGATATCAACCCCGCCGATATAGAAAGGATAGAAGTGCTGAACGGCGCCGCTGCAGCAGCCATCTACGGTTCCCGTGCCAATGCCGGCGTAGTGCAGATATTTACCAAAAGAGGAAGTGCCGGCGTGCCGGTGATAAATTTTTCTACCACTTTTTCCGTTAACCAGCTCCGGAAGAAACTGGATGTAAACCAGGCGCCCACTAAGTTTGGCGGATCGCCCAACGATTCTACACAGAATATCCTCACGCCGGCCGTAGTCAGCACCACGCCGGTACAACGCTACGACTACCAGGACTTTATTTTCCGCACCGGCGTAGGAACGGATAATAACATTTCTGTGGCCGGTGGTAAAGACAAAACAAAATATTATACGTCTGCCAGTTATCTCTATAACCAGGGTATTATCAGGAATACAGATTTCAGCCGGTACAGCTTCCGCGTTAATCTCGACCAGGAGATCAATGACTGGATCAGCTTCAACGCCAGCCTGAACTATGTATACAGTAAATCGAATGAAAAGCCCGATGGGAATACGTTCTATTCACCCATGAACTCTGTTACCATCATCGGCAACTACTACGATATACAAAAGCGGGATGCATTTGGTCACCTGTTGAAAGTAGGAGAAAGAGGACGGGTAAACCCTGTTTCTGTTATTGAAGATTTCAAGCAACAGCAACATGTGGGCAGGGTCATTGCCGGTGCTGGTATTAAGCTGCGGCCCATTAAGAACCTCACGGTC
Organism: Chitinophaga eiseniae; assembly: GCF_012641265.1. GTDB lineage: Bacteria > Bacteroidota > Bacteroidia > Chitinophagales > Chitinophagaceae > Chitinophaga > Chitinophaga eiseniae_A. The sequence continues at coordinate 1,431,835 of NZ_JABAHZ010000002.1, forward strand.
GACTATCGTATGGGTATCGACAACTATAACCAGGAAGGTACTACGTTTATGCCAGCCTTTGCCTACAATGTAAGCCCCGCATTCTATGGTGGAGGGCCTACGCTCGATCCGAGCCAGAATGGTTATGCCAGCGCAGGTAACAACAATTCCTTCATGATTAACCATGATGTAAATGCTACCTATAACTGGGATATCAGCGATAAACTCACCTCTGTGACCCAGCTGGGATATTCACTCCAATACCAGCGTATGCACTATACCCTGGAACAGGGAAGAGGGTTGCCTCCTTTTGTACAAACATCTGACAGGGCCACTACTATTATCCCCGGTGCAGATCAACGAACAGAGGTATCTATCTCCGGTGAGTTTATCCAGCAAAACTTTAAATACCGCAACCAGCTGTTTCTTACCGGTGCGCTCCGTTTAGATGGCTCTTCTGTTTTTGGTGTTAATGAAAGAAACCAGCTCTACTCCAAACTGAGTGGTAGCTACGTGTTGTCGGGCACCGATTATTGGGGAAAATCAGGTCTCAGTAAATGGTGGACGCTCTTTAAACTGCGTGCTGCCTATGGTGAATCCGGCAACCTGACCGGTATTCCTGCCTATGGCCGCTACAATACCTACCAGGCTACGGCGTTCATTGGTGCGTCTGCATTCCAGTCGCCCGCTACCTACACCAACCCGGATGTAAAACCTGAGCGGCAGAAGGAATTGGAATTCGGTACGGATCTGTCATTTTTAAACGATCGTATATCCTTATCCGTTAACTACTATCGTAAGAAAGTGGAAGACCTGCTGATCAGTCGTGCTATTGCACCTACCAAGGGATATTCCTTTTACCTGAGTAATGTGGGCACCCTGCAGAACAATGGGTTAGAAGTAGTATTGAACCTGGTGCCGGTAAAAGTGAAAGACTTTACCTGGAACCTGACTGCTATCTATAACCATAACCGCAATAAAGCGGTGAATATTGGCCAATCGCTGATCCTGTATAATACCGTGGGTGGTGCGCCGGTAGGCATTGCCAATGGTGAGCCTATCGGGTTTTTCTACGGTACCTTCTTTGCCCGGGATGCCAATGGCAATATCCTGAAAAATCCGGCCGGCATTCCTGTCACCGAAGCGGGTGTTCAAAATACGCCGCTAACGTATACGACCCAACGTGATCCGGCTACCGGCTTGCCTCCTGCCACGGCGGCGGCACTGAATACAAAAATTGGAGATCCTAACCCGAAGTACACAGGTACTATTACCAGCGATTTCCAGTATAAGAAATTGGGATTGCATGTACAGGTAGATGCCGTACAAGGGGTAAACGTATTTAATGCCGACTGGAGAACCCGGCAAGGGGTGGATAATGGTAAGATTGCCGAAATGGAAGACCGGGGCCAGCTGCCACGTGGCTTCATTGTCGGCAACTACAATATCCAGGAATGGAGAATAGATGATGGATCGTTCGTAAAACTGCGTGAGCTGTCATTGAGTTATAGCGTGGGCAAACTGAAAGGTATCAGCGACCTGACAGTAAGCCTGGGCGGCAGAAATTTAATCTCCTGGGATCATTACAAAGGATACGATCCGGAATTGAACGCCGCAGGACAAAGTTCTGTACTGCGTGGCATCGATTTCGGTGCGGTGCCTATTCCCCGGAGTTATAACCTGTCTGTTCGCCTTAAATTATAAATCACTTTAAAAGATCCATCATGAAACGATATGTCAAACAATGCTTGCTGGGTGTGGTAGCCATTAGTTGTATCACTGCCTGTAAGAAAGATTACCAGGACCCGTCAGGACCATCGTCAGAACAGGCTTACAGTACGCCTAACGCCTTAGCCAATGCAGCTGTAGGGCTGCAGGCCTGGTACGAAAAAGACCGGATTGGGATATTATATACCAGCGTGGCTTCCGGTAGTTTACTCACCGGGGAAACCTTTGTCACCAACCCGGGTAATACCGATGAAGCGCAAATAGGCGCCGGCGGAGTAAAGATTCTTAATACCAATGCAATTGTTACCGGGTTATGGTCGGTGAGCAATAAGATCCGTTATGAAGCCGATAGTATTATGCGCCGTACCAATGCTATCGTTTCCGATAAAGGGTATGCCAGCGGTATCATTGCTTACGCTTCTATCTTTAAAGCGCTGGCAATTGGCGTACAGGCCAGCTTTTGGGAGCAGGTGCCGGCGGGTAACAGTACACCCGGATCTACTACCAATAATGTGAACTTTATTGCCGGGCAGCAAGGCTTTGCACTGGCAGCATCTACACTGGATAATGCTATTGCTACGGTAACGGCAACGCCTATAGGTAGTAATTTCCAGGTAAATGTACCTGCCAGTGTGGATATTGTAAATACGTTGTATGCCTTGAAGGCCAGGTATGCTTTATATGCCGGCGATTATGCCGGCGCCCTAGCAGCAGCGAATAAAGTAGACCTTACGGTAAAGTCAGTATTGGGATTTAATCCCCAGGTTACCAATCCGATTTATACCCTGGTGACTGCCACCAATAATATCTACAATGTGGTAGACTCCACTATGGGGTTGCCGGTAGGCTTGCAGCCTGACCTGGCGGATAAGCGCGTACCGTTTTATATTGCTACCAGGACGATAAAACCACATTTTAATATCAATGGTTTTTTTCTGACCAATGTCACCGCGGTACCTATTTATTTGCCGGGAGAAATATTGTTGATAAAAGCAGAATGTTATGCCCGCCAGCACGACGTACTCAACGGATTGTTGCAGTTGAACAAAGTGGTGACCAAAACGCCTGCTGCCGATCCTTTTGGCGTAGGTGCTGCCCTGCCGCCAGCTGTAGCCGCTTCAGAACAAGACCTGCTCACCTTGATTTTTCAGCATCGCCGGATAGAATTGTTTATGGGCGCGCAGGAGTTGGAGGATAGCCGCCGCTTCGGCAGGCCCGTAGCTGAAAGAAAGAGGAATTACTTCCCGTATCCGTTTGTAGAGCGGAATGATAACCCCAATACCCCGCAGGATCCTGCATTTTAATAATTGTACAATGGTTGCTGCCAGCAGGCGGCAACCATTGTTTTATACTGGTTTCTTAAATAGAGGAAGATATGGATTCCCGTGGAAGTAATAGTAGAAGAAGCTACCCCCAAAATAGGCGGCCACGTCCCACCAGTCGCCGGTATAACGAGAAGAAAAATGCGGCATGATCCACTCAAACACCACCGCCGTATAACCAGCCATGAACAACAAATAGCCCAACGGATAAGTATAGTTGGCATTGCATACAATAAACCGGCGGATGAAATGAAGCGATAAGTGCGCCATGACAGGTACTGCTACCAGGTCGGTCAGATGATCATTCAATACCGGGATGGGTTGGTGCAAATGCCTGCACAGGTGAATAATACACCACGTTACCCCGTACGTGATAAATAAGGGGTCAAATAATTTTTTCATCTCACAAAACAAACATAATGGCTCCCCCCAGCAGTAATGTAACAACAAGTACCATTACGGTGAACAGGTAGAATCCACTTGTCTTCAATATTTTTACCGGTGCGCTATCGCCGGGAGCGATAGGAAATATGCTGCCTCTCAACCTTTTAAGTAAAGGCATTTCATCCTGTACCGGTTCGTTTGATTCGTTTTGCATATCTTTAAATTTAGAACAAATGTACTAATTATTTTTAAAATCAGATCAAACATCTAAATTTGGATATGGATACTAAGGAGCGCATTCTGAAAACGGCTTTGGAGTTATATAATAGCCAGGGAGTTAACACTATTACCAGCAGGCATATTGCCGCTAAAATGGGGATCAGCCCCGGCAATTTGCACTATCACTTTAAGCATACCGACGAAATTATTAAAACGCTTTACGACCGCCTGTCGGCCGATTTTGACCGGATAGTAGCCAGTGTGGAAGCGCTGGAGGAAGTAGACCTACACATGATCCGTAGTTCCGTTACTACTTCCCTGGAGCTGGGATATAAATACCGGTTTATATTTTTACATTTTGTGGAGATAGGATTGCGTATACCCGCGGTAAAGAAGGACTATGCGGCGTTGACACAAAGACGGGAGAAGGAATTCCTGTCTGTTTTTGAGAAATTGAAAGCCAATGGCGTATTCAGGGCCGATTTACCAGAAGAAGTATTGAAAGCATTTGTTACCCAGATTTTTATTGTGGGCGACTTCTGGTTATCCAACAACGAACTGACATTAAAACTAAAAGGCAGTAAAGCTATTGCGCATTACAGCGATATATTTTCCAGTATGTTTTACCCTTATTTAACGCCGGCGGCTATGCAGCTGGCAAAAGGGAACCAATAGTGGCACAGGCCACGGGCTGTTTCACGGGACCTGTACCACTATGGCGGTTATGCCAGCTATTATCTGCCTCGCCCCGCGTTCCGGGAGCAAGGGCCGGCCTTATTTTTTGGGTAATTAGCGAATTTTCTGGCGGAACATAATTGAACTACTAAGTAATCTTGGCGTACTATTTTATTTCAATCCCATCCTCACCGGTTTGCAATGAAATATTTTTATGGTGACAATTTACATTTTGTAATACTCCCTTAAAAGGACGTTTAAGAGCTGGGTCAACCAGGATCTTTGTGCCAGATATATTGGGATCGAATCCAAAGAAAGTTTGTATAACTACTTCAGCGAAAGTACCGCCCCCTGAGGTTTCCCGCATATTGCCCCAGGCTTCGGATATTCGTACCGGTGCATCCTTCCGATTATAGGTAGGTCCGTAAAATTCATGCGCCTGCGTAAATGACCCTTCCAGCGTTACCGCCGAAATGCGTCTGTAAAAGTCAAAAGCTGAACTGGCATCGCCTAATTGCCACATGGTATGCATGGTTAACGGCAACCAAACATCGTACGAACCATATGGGCCATGGTCGGCACGGTAAGTATAGGCAGCGGCACTATCGCGTAGGCTCATGGCACGCATCCAGTTATCGGTCATCAATTCTGACTTTACAAAGTTATTCATCTCCTGCTTCTGTTTTCTGGATAAGTCATTTACCAGGGCATCGCCGGCATAAGCATAATCCATACAATGCCGGATTTCAACCTTATTCCCTTTTTCGTCATATGAAAGCCAGATACCTTCTCCTTCTTTGTACAATTGCATCACGATGGGTAGTAATTTGTTAGCCTGGATTTCCATTTTTCCCGCACTGACAGGATTTCCCTTAAACCTTAGCCATCCCGCCATTTTTCGGAGCATATAAATTACTTGTGCATTCATGGCGGCTACATAGTGTGTGTAGTTCGGATCGCACTCCAGCAGGCACTCATTCCCTCCGAAATCTGTTAGCCCTGTTTTGTTTTTTGGTAATGTTTCCCAATCAACAGCAATCCGGTTTAAATGCTGAAAAACAGTTCTTCCGTCTTCCAGGGCTTCATCCAAAAAGGCGGTATCCTGTGTAACTCTTAAATAAGTGTCTGCAGTTTTAAAAAAAAGGCAGGCATTAAAGGCATAGCCAAACATCCTGTTATAATGAGTGGTATCATACCCTGAGGTTTGACGAATATCCAGCCATGCGCCATTTCGGAGATTTTGTACCAGCCAGCGTCTGAGCGTCGCTTTCATTCCCTTGGGTTCCAGTAAAGACCAGAGCGTTGGTAATACTGCCAAATCTCCGTAAAACTGTGTGCCATCATCCCTTTCCCCGTTAGTGATAAAGGATACAGGATATATTGGAAATTGTGAACGTTCAACCGATAGCAAAGTAAAAATCCCCATATAGTAATTCCTTTGCAGGGCAGCATCAGTTGTTTTCAGTACAGGTGCATGCCCGGAGTAATGTGAATTGTTGACGGTAAAGGCATCAGCCCAACGGTTTGCCCATTGAAACTTACAGTCCTCGAAGGCAGCATTAAATGCTTTCGCCCACATGTTCACGCAGCTGTCGATGTAGTGCCCTTTCGCATGATTGATATCACCCTGGATAAAACCATCGGTAGTCGTCAACTGCGTATCTTCATCTCCTGCTACAAAGCCTATAGTATAGGTTTCTCCTGGTTTTAAATCTATATGCCAATTCCAGAGTGCCACGATATATGCATCGATATCTATTTTATCGGGAGGAGACGTTGGGCGAACAACTGTAATGACACCTTTTCGCTGGAATTCGTTGGCTACTCCAATCCCATCGGGCTGTATGCTGCCAGGCACCTTCATCGTTAGTTTGAACCTCTTTGCTGTTAAAGTGGTATTGGTACATTTGACGGTTAAAAGAACACCCCTTTTCTGATGCATTAACCTGGTATCAGTTTCTACCGATAATCCATTACAATGTTCATTCCTGCGGAGGACCCGATAATTGCCCTGTTTTAATTCTTCCGATTGGTATTCGATGCCGTCAATTAGTAATTTCAACGCCGGATGCCCACGTTTCCATATACTTGGTTCACGGGGATCCGCATAGGCTGCCAGGTTGTACAACCAACCTCCCGGGTTAAAAAAATAGGACGTCAGATCTTTATCCACAATCAGCATATTATGACAATTATGCAATGAAGGTGGATTGACCGCCAATTCTTGTGGAATCCATGTTCCCGCCAGTTCATCCAATGTGGGAATCCCCAAATCATGTGCCCGCTGATCTGCCGACACACTTTGTGACTTGATTTGCAGGCTGCTCAAGACGATCGCAAGTAAACATGAAATGAAGAAAAGTGTTTTTTTCATTATATCCGGTTCATATGATGAATGATAACAGCCGTTTATTCCGGCATTATTTTTATTTTTTCGCCGGCCTCCGTTGATATGGTAAACCTGGTTCCGTTGAGCAGTTCGGCAGGTTTACCTGCCCTGAGCAACTTCACCTGTTTACTGCCCCAGGGATTCACAATAGTTAAATGCCGTCCTCTCTCACTAATGATCTCCACGTCGGAAATGTTGCCGGCTTTTCTTTTTGCTGAAACTAAAAATGCGCCATTGGCCCTCAGATTATTAAACGAGGCATCAATTTGTGGAGGAAGAGAAGGGAATAGCCGGATAACGTTGCCTACACTCATACAGAGCATTTCATCGACGGCATTGGTTACTACGCAGGAGTTTTCTACACCGTGTACATTATTGTTGATAAAGCCATTGGGGCGTGTATTGGCTACAAAATCGTGCAGCTTGCTATATATAGTGTCCGGATTATAACCAACCCGGATGGCTGCCATAAAGAAGCTACTGCTGGTATTATAATCTTTCCAACGTTTCATTTCATCGATAGTATTCCTGGATATAGACAGCAGCGCAGTGTCGCTATCCAGTGTAATGGCATTGGCCGGATAGATATGTTGGATACCTAATCCATTGTCGGGGTGCCAATCCTTACCTTTCTCTGTATAGCGAAAAACGGTTCTCCCATTCCTGGTTTGCAACGGAAATTGACTGATATGGCTCAAAATGCTTTCCCATTTTACCATTTCTTTTTCGTTGACATGTAGATAGTGGCTCAGGTCAATCATTAAATTAAAAACAGATCGAACTAAACCTAAAGACAATATGGGATTGATGTCGTGACCGGACCCCTCATGTATTGCATCGTTGTAAATTACATAACGGCCTTCTTCAAACTTTAGATAATCTTCCCAGAACTCAGCCACAGACCGTGCATAGGGATAAATTTTTTTGGCATAGCTGGTATCATAAGTACTATACCAGTATTGCCCTAAGTTAAGTAATGCGTAAGCGGCATTTGACCGTTGCTGCCAAAACATTCCGCCCTTTTCAATGCCTTCGGGATGAAGATGGGTATAAAATGTATCTACCTGCCTGGTAACTTCTACACCCAATGGCCCAATACCTACAGGATACAATATACCTCTTGTGTGTGTTACATGCTCCGCATACCATTTACCTCTTGGCATGAAGGCAAGAATGGGAGCGTCGTAGGGTAAAGCCTGCTCTAACCGGTTAGCTGCGTATAACGCGTAGAATGGCGCTTCGAAGTTGTAATTCAGGTGGTAGTCGTTGTTCCAGGCGGGAGCATCACTGGAAATCCATCCGAAAATACCAGGAGGAAAATTTACATCTCTGCTGCAGGCGCCCATTGTATACAAGCCTTGATAATAGCTCTTCATGAGTACTGAGTCGTTCAGCAATACATTGGATTGCTGCCAATATCGTTTCCACCACGCATTATGCTGTTGGAGGAACGGGGGAATGCTTTTTTGTGTAAAACCGGATATACTGTTTTTAACATACTCCAATGGGTTCTTTTGCTTGAAGTTACTCTCAACAGCTATCGCGAGGAATAGTGGCTGCCCCTTTTTTATGAGTAGCTGAGATGGTGTATCATAATTAATTGTCTTCATCGCAATAGATGCAGAAGCAGGAATATCGACATGGTCATCGAAGGAACGTGTTTGCCAAATGATGCTTTTTGACTGTCCATCGGAAAGTTTTGCCGTTTCATTTTCGGGTGCCCCAAGCTTAACTGACACCGTTCCGTTTTGTTTCAATGCATCCACTTTTATGAAAATCAGGTTTTTCGTAGCACAAACCCAGGAAGTGACTGATATGTTTTGACCAATGCGAGCAGAGGTTTCACCATTCCAGATATCCTGACTGGCTGAAAATGACTGATCACCCGTCTGCGGGCCTTTTCCGGTATTGTGAAAAATAATGTCCAGGTAGGCTACCAATCTGCTACCTGCCACATCGGCTTCTTTCTTCCCGTGTCCATATCTGGACTCCCATCTGCCAAAATCAGTTTTTGAAATATAGAATCTTAGACTGTCGTGCTGATATCCTAATGTAGCCAATAGGTCACCATTGCCCATCAGCGGTGCATCGGTTGAAAATTGCGTCGGAATATTTCGGGGAGCGCTTGTCCATATATTCTTATATGGAGGAATAAAGATCGCTTGAGAAAAGAGCTGAATAGGAAATAGAAAGCAAATAAATGCGATAACCAGCCTTTTTTGAATTAAAATTCGATTCATTTTTTCAATTTTAAAGAACAGTCAATAGGATGACCACATTTATTGTCCGCTTGGGTATGGGTAGGGGGTATAGGTTTGGATATTTTTCTTCTGATGGGATTATGTCATGAGGAGGAGCCTCGTTAAATGACAGATTTACGGCTATGGGTGGCAAAAGCGTCCACTGGTAGTGATTTTTTAGTGTAAATTCACCGGGAAAGAAAAATGTAATGAATCAGTATTGGTAAAGTGAAACGATGATATCTTAGCGCTGATTTAATAAGCCGTAACGCATACTGGATTTGTTTTTTTACCGTTTCTTCAGATATATTAAGTATTTGTGCTATTTGTCTGTGAGTCAGGTGTTCATGGCGACTCAAGTTATAGATTTCCCGCATTCTGGGAGGCATTTTTTCAATGGCGTCTACGACAGTTTGCTGTACTTCTTTAAACTGTATTTGCAATTCTCCGGCAGCGCAAATATCACTGGCCGTACTATGAACGAGCTTGCTAAGATAGTCACGTCGGGTGATATTCTTTTCAATGTAATGAATCGCCTTATAACGCGCACTGGTTTGCAGATAAGCGGCCAGCGAGCCTTCAATTTTCAGTTCTTTTCTACGATTCCATAATGAAAGAAAAACTTCCTGCACTACGTCTGCTGCTTCATCTTTCCCACGTAATGCCCTGGCAGCCGTAACAAATAATCCCTGCCAATAGCGACGATAAATCGTGCTGAATGCGTCTTCATTGTCACTGCTCATTAATTCGAGAAGCTTTTCATCAGTATACAAAGTTATTGCCGGCATAACGAGTTGTAGTAAATCATAACGTGATTTTGGATGAATAATGCGAATATAGAAAATAAATTGTCCCGTTAAGAGTAAATAAACTCATTATTTTCTTTCTGCAATGTTCATGATAAGGGATATGCTGATTTTCTTTCTGATTCATCATTCACGCAACCAGGAATCCATACAGTGCTACTTTGCATTGTTTGGTAATAGGATGAATAGTTTGATTGCATATTTTATTGATTATCTGTTGTATAAATCTTTTCTTCGCCAGGCAAAAAAAAAGCTAAGATTCCTTACCCCCTACACCTGTGCCAGCGGACAATTAAGGTATATCAATATACCAGATCATGGATATAAGACAGGCAAAAGCCATTTTGGAAAAGTATCGTACCGGGAATTGTTCTACTGAGGAAAAAGAGATGGTAGAAAAATGGTATGCCCGGCTTGTTGATACTGGAGAATGGGAATGGAGCGATGGAGAAGCAGAACAATTGGAACAGGCGATGGAAGAAAAGCTGTTGTTACAAATCAAACCAACAGAACAGCATCACTCCCGCAAATACTTTATTCAAAGGGCCTCCCGGTGGTGGGCCGCCGCTGCTATCCTGCTATTGCTGGCCGCAGTGACTCTTTTTTTCTTCTACGGCGCCAGGCATAACAATCAGCATTCCCTTTCCCAGGTGCAACGATTCAAAAACGATATTTTGCCTGCCACGCAACAGGTGGTCCTTACATTATCTGATGGAACTCAACAGGCGTTGGACGATGTTTCGAATGGTACGGTGACACACCAGGGACTGGCAGAAGCAGTAAAGAAAGACAGTTCCATGATATATAATTCCCCTGGCAATACCTCCGAGGAAGCGGTTGTTTATAATACGATTGCTACCGGGAAGGGCAGAACCTTCCATTTGCAGTTGTCAGATGGAAGTGAGGTTTGGTTGGATGCACTTTCATCTATTCGTTTTCCTACGTCATTCCCCGGCGGTGAGCGAATAGTGGAAATAACAGGTCAGGTTTATTTCGAGGTAGCTCACAACGCAAAAAAATCATTTAAAGTAAAAAGCGGGAAACAAGTGACCGAAGTACTGGGTACACATTTTAACATTAATTCATTTAATGGCGAAAAAATCCAGACTACCTTATTGGAAGGCCGCCTGAGGGTACAATCATTAGCCAGTGCCAATAGCGGGATGATGGACCCGCATGCTGTTATTATCAGCCCCGGACAGCAATCAATATTCAGTCCTGCAAACGCGCAACTTACAACACTGGAACTACAGGATACCGATGAAGTAATGGCCTGGAAGGATGGTCGATTTCGATTTGACGGCAGCAGCGTTAAAGAAATTACAGATCAATTGTCAAGATGGTACAACATTGATGTTGTATACAAGGATACAATAACTGAAACATTCGTGGCAGATATTAAAAGAGATGTCCCTATATCCAAAATGCTGAAACTTCTTGAAATGACAAAGCAAATAAAATTTGTAATTGAAGGTAATAAAGTGATCGTTATGAAATATTAATGGTTGTTGAACAAAAATGCCAGGAGTGTTGGAACCACCCCTGGCAGGTCTAATTAAATAAAACGCTTAACCGATTTATTAACCAAACACTTCAAAAGTATGCAATTAACTGCCATTTTGAGCAGAGCAAAGCATTTTTTGCTCCAGTACCCCTATACTCCAATACGAGGAACCAGGAGGGGCGCTAAAATTCAACGAATTATGAAACTAACTGCCATGTGTATTCTTGCTGCATGTCTCCACGCAGCCGCCCGTACAGAAGGCCAAACAATTACCTTATCCGTAAGAAACAAGCCGCTGGATAAAGTACTGACTGAAATTAAAAGACAAAGCAAGTTCAGTTTTGTCTACGGAAAGGAATTGGTAAGAGGGGCAGAGCCTGTAACAATTAATGTAAAAGATAATGCATTGGTGAATGTACTCGACCAGATATTTCAACATCAGAGATTGACATATAAGGTTTTCGACGATTACATTGTTCTTAGTCCAAAACCTATTGAACCCACGCCGGAATCAACAGGTACTATTCCAAATTTACCCCCACCAATAGATATCTCCGGAAAGGTGACGGATGAAAACGGGACTCCCCTGATCGGCGCTACTGTGATGATAAAAGGCACACACAACATGACTGCAACAAATGTTGACGGTACTTATGCATTGAAAAATGTCGGTGAAGACGCTACACTTGTTGTTTCATATATTGGAATGGAAACGCAGGAAATAAAGGTAAAAGGAAAAGAGCCTGTCAGCATTGTAATGAAGCAGGCAATAACACAAGGGCGGGATGTAGTAGTGGTTGGATATGGCACGCAGAAGAAGGTAAACTTGACAGGAGCGGTATCGCAGGTAACTGGATCTGTATTGAACAAGCGACCGGTAACAGATGTCTCTTCCATGCTGCAAGGTGTGCTTCCTGGTGTACAGGTGGTGCAAACAAATGGCCGTCCTTCGGACGGAAATTCATCTATTACGATTCGCGGGCTTGGCACCTTTAGCGGAGCCGGGGCCAATCCTCTTGTACTGATAGATGGCGTAGCAGGCTCCTTGTCAAATATCGACCCGAACTCAATTGAAAGTGTTTCTGTATTAAAGGATGCTGCTTCCGCTTCAATATATGGTTCAAGAGCAGCCAATGGCGTAATCCTGGTAACTACAAAGACCGGCAAAAATTCAGATGGAAAGCTACGGCTTGAGTATGCATATAATTACGGCATACATACTCCCACTAAAATGCTTGACCCGGTGACGAATTCAGCTGACTATATGAAAGCGTGGAATACAAGAATCACGAATAGCAATTATGGGGTTCCAATTCCCGGCAAACAATATACCCAGGCCGACATAGATGCCTATACCAATCCGACAGATAAAAATCTGTATCCAAGTTTCAATTGGCTGGATTTCCTGATAAAACCAGCGCCTACCCAAATGCACAACTTGTCGCTGAGTGGTGGTAAGCAAACATACTTCAATTTATCCTTAAATGCGGTGGATGAACAAGGTACATTGGCTCCCTACAGCTATAAAAAATACAGTGCCCAATTGAGCCTGGTTTCTGAAATTAGCAAGAAGTTAAAGCTGGGTGCGAATACCATTCTCAAGAACGGCAACTCCTACGGCGTAGCTAACTGGAATTCCAGCAACCTGGACCCCACCAACTATTTCTTATGCATATTGGCCCAACCTCCCACGCTTAAGCCAACAGTCGCAGATGGCAGCGGCCTTTACTCCTGGAGAGCTTACCCGTTCGAGGAAAATAACTGGAACCCTTACTTTACCTGGAAAGAAGTACCAGGCAGCAATATTAACTATGTAGCCAACCAGCAGATCTGGGCAGACTTTGAAATCATAGATGGACTGCACTGGTATACAAAATTTGCTGCAAATTATTCTATTGAAAAAGACAAGGGCTTCGTTGCATTTCAGGATCAATATGAACACCTGTATCGTGACGTGTCTGTTTTGGGTTATGGTAATAATTCCTTTTTGCAACAAGATACCTATGACGAATTATACAAAAATTTCTTCACGTATCTAACTTATGAAAAGGCGATTAAATCGCATCGCTTTAATCTCATGTTGGGCTATAGTAATGAGAACGACCAGGTCTCCAATATGTCAGCATACCGGGGCGAGTACAAAACGAATTTAACGCCTGAGTTAAATGCCGGTGCTGAAGGAGGACAAACAAATGGCGGTACCAGCGCCCAATGGGCCATACAATCTGTTTTTGGGAGATTGAACTACAGGTTGAAAGACAAGTATCTGCTGGAGCTAAATGTACGTGCCGACGGAACTTCCAGGTTGGCTGCCGGAAATCGGTGGGGAGTATTCCCGTCTGTATCAGCTGGCTGGGTTTTCACTAATGAAGCATTTATTGCGAATGCAATACCATGGCTATCCAGCGGTAAAGTTAGAGGCTCCTGGGGAGTACTTGGCAATCAGAATATAGGCAACTACCCCTACCAGGCATTATTGTCATTCACAGGTACATACCCTTTTGATAACGCCAGTCTATCGCAAGGGGTAGCGCAAACGGCTTTAAATAATCCAAACATTAAGTGGGAAACCACTACAAGCTCCAATATTGGAGCAGATCTTTTATTATTCAATAAACTGGCGTTAACCGTAGAAGTGTACAAGAAATATACTACAGACATTTTACGTACCGCACAGGTAAACGACCTGGTTGGGCTAACTGCTCCTGTGGTTAACAGCGGCGCGATGCAGAACACGGGCGTCGAATTCGACCTAAAGTACAATGACAATATAAAATCCGGAATCTTAAATGGACTGAAATGGGGCGCCGGTCTGAATTTCACACATAACAACAATAAGCTGGTGAAATTCGGGGCCGATCAGATTAACTCAAGAACCATCTACAGAGAAGGACTTCCATGGAACACATTCTATTTGCTGCAGGCTGATGGGATCTTTCAATCCAAAGAAGAAATAGCTGCATCACCTAAACAATTTGGTGAAAATACGCAACCAGGTACGTTAAAGTATAAAGATGTGAGCGGACCTAACGGAAAGCCAGACGGCGTGATAGATAACTATGACAGGATACCTATGACAAAAGGCGTATTCCCAGCTTTGATTTATGGATTCAATTTAAATGCGGAATGGAAAGGATTCGACCTGTTTGGATTTTTCCAGGGTGTTGCCGGATCAAAGGTATATGTAACCGGTTGGGGAGTACAGCCGTTTGTGCAGGGAAGTGCCCCGACCAAGAAGCAGTATACCGAAGCCTGGACACCGGAAAACCACTCTACTACCATGGTACAACTGGGTGATCCTATTTCATATAACCACCCGTCCACTTATCTTTTGAGAGATAATTCCTACCTGCGACTGAAAACATTACAGGTTGGATATAGCTTGCCATACGCAACGATTAAGCAATTGTATCTCAAAAATCTAAGGGTATACTTTGCCGGAGATAATTTGATAACTTTTACCAAGTATGAGGGACTTGACCCCGAACGGTCAGGCAACGGCAGTTTCGTTAATTATCCTCAGAGTAAGGTCTTTTCATTCGGTGTTAAGGCTACCTTCTAATGTATAAAATCTATTAGTTATGAAATCCGCTTTTCACAATATCAATATATTATTAATGGCATTGGTGCTTTTAACTGCCTGTTCCAAAGGGTTTTTAGAAAGGAACCCTACAGATATGTTAAATGCAACCACCTATTATACCTCCAAATCTTCCGTTGATGCTGCATTGACCAGCTGTTATGCAACATTGCAGAATCCCATGTTTACTGCTTCCAGTCCTTACTATGATTGTATGGCGGACAACGGCTATAACTATAACAACACCTACGGTACCACCACCCTGTCGAGAGGCCCGATTGTTCCAACGTCGGGAGGCTATATTGACAACGTGTATTCCACATCATATGCCAGTATCGCACGGTATAACATCTTCCTGAAAACCTTATCAGGCTATTCATTCAAAGATCTTTCTGCTGCCGATAAATTAAAGTATGAAGCAGAGGCAAGGCTGATGAGGGCCATGAAATATTTTGATCTATATAGATTTTATGGAGAAGTACCGTTAGTACTGGAACCACTTTCAGTGGAAAATCAGCATCAATCCAAATCAACTGCTGTAGCGGTACAAACACAGATAATTGTTGATATTGATTTCGCAATATCAAACTTGCCCAATGTATCTTACGCCGCCAATAAAGGCCATCTTGCGAAGGCTGCAGCGCAGGTATTGAAATCGAGGGTACTATTATTTGATGCCTATAATGCAGATGGAACTTCCAGGAAGGATATAATGGCAAACGTAAAAACAATTACAGGGGACATTATGGCCTCGTCATTCTATTCTATCTCCCCGAGTTTCAGGGGATTGTTTTGCGAGGATATCGGAAAGCAGGAAGGTAATACTGAGTTTATTTTTTCTGTGAAATTTTTAGCGCCTAATAATCCTACTGCTACTCAATTTATAGGTGTTGCGGCAGAATACATTTTTGATGCAAGCTCGCCGGGAGGAGCATTACTTCCACTGAAAAATTTCGCAAATGAATTTGAATTTAAGGATGGAAGCAGTTTTTCTACCAGCAACCCCCTGTATAATCCGAATAATGTTTATCAGAATAGGGACCCAAGAATGTCGAAGACATTGTTCTCCGATTCTGTAACATTTGAAAATGGGTTTACTGCCCGTATTCTTCCTTCGCCAACAGGATATAGTTATTACAAGCATGTGGAAGGAACAGACGCCCAGAATATATATGCAAATAAAAATGGCAGTGACTGGCCGGCTATGCGCTATGCAGAAGTGTTGTTGATGTATGCGGAGGCCACAAACGAGGTAGACGGACCGAGTGCAGGTGTTTATGGTGCGGTTAACCAAATTAGGACCCGGGCGGATATTAATATGCCACCTTTACCGGCCGGGCTTACTCAAGCCCAAATGAGAGACAGAATCCGGCATGAGAGAAGAATTGAACTAGCCTTTGAGGGTTTCAGGTATGACGATATTAAACGTTGGAAACTGGGCGTACAGTTGTTAAACATACCTGCTTCGGAAGCTATTATTAATAAAACATTTGTACAGAAAAATTACCGCTTGCCTCTGCCGCAGAGCCAGATAGATATTGATAAAGGCGTGCTCGTTCAGAACCCAGATTATCAATAGGCTGGCCTTGATCTATTGAGTAGATAATTATTTGAAATAACCCCAATTTTTCAATGATGCCTTTTCCGATGATGACAATTAAATTGTTGAAATCGGGAAGGCATCATTGTTCCTGCTTTCTGTTCACGCAACAAATTGTTTTAAATGATAGTCGCAATGTTTGTAAATAAATTGCCCTAGCTGTTCTCTTGTCAATTTACCAAAAAACCAATGTGTAAATTCCGTTCTATTAAATGTATCATAGCGTTCAATCAACAATTTCCATTTTAATTTTTCACCCTCCAGATCGGTGATGTTTTCAGTTACCTTAAACGGCGGAGGAGTGGGCGAATTTTTTCTGATGTTGGAATGTTCATCTTTTAAAATTGCTTTAATGGCTATTTTGCCAAAAATGCGTCCCATCAATGACCGGCTGATTTTTATATTGCCATAATAATATTCTTCACAGCGGGCGCAATGTCTTACCATTTGAGCAACGGTCATTTTGCCCCACAGCGGGGTGTTGTTTTTGGTAAGGGAATCAATTCTCCGGACTACCTCCAGTCTTGTTTCCTTGTCAAATATTGATTTCATACACTAGGAATTTATTTGTGCCAGTGAAAACCAGTTTCCGGAATCATCTAAGAAGAGTGCCTCATAGCCGTAAAATTCTTTTGTAGGGGGCTTTTTGAAAACAACGCCTTTACTTTTTAACTCTTCGTAAGTAGCTAGGAGATCTTTACAGGTAAATACAGCTGCGCCGAAGGTACCTTTCCTGATAAGCGAAGTCATCGTTTGCACAGTCTCTTTGTCGAACATGGACCCTTCGATGATAAGAAAAAGTGTAATTTCTAACTCTGGTTGCTCGGGTGGCGTTACGGTCAGCCATCTTGCATCCTTGCCCATGGGGACATCCGTATGCACTTTAAATCCAAGCTTATTTACATAGAAATCATATGCACTGTCCTGGTTGAGAACATAGACGCTGGTGTGCGTAATTCTTGTAATCATATTTTTTTATGTAAAAATGCTAAATCTGGATCCTTTCCACCTCTTCAAAATTGCTATTCTTTCCAGCCGTGAGTTTCGGCAAAACAATTTGGAATAAACCGCAATGGATACTTATTCATCTCATTTTTCCTGGTTGTTTCGCTTTTCTGAAAATGGGAAGGTGACTGCCCGGTTATCTTTTTAAACATACCGGCAAATGAGGTAGGACTCTCCAGGCCCACCATTAGTCCTGTTGCTAAAACGGAGTGTCCTTCTCTTAGTAATTCTTTTGCTTTTTCGATTCGCAGATGAATCAGATAGTTTTTGGGGGTCAGGCTGTAAATAGATTTGAACAGCCTGATAAAATGAAATTTTGAAAAATTTGCCTGGTCGGCAATATCATCAAGGTCGATGCTGTCAGCGTAAAACTTATCGATAAAAAGTTTAGCGCTTACAATCCGCTTGTATAAATATATCTTTTCATACTGCTCCAAGATAGACTGTTTAGGGGGTGATGGCTACCTGGCGATAGTGCTGTAGCATACGCAGTTACTAAATTAAGAAAAAGGAGCATATAAATAGCTGGCAAAAAAGGCAGACAAGCCAGTAACGACTTGTCTGCTTTTTAGGTGAGTTTATTAGTATAGAACGCTGAATATCAGCGATTCATATCTTTCACGCTCTTCACTTTCCAAAGTGAGCCATTTTTGGTTGTACACTTCTCCAACATTCCTTCCGCACTTAAGTTATTCAAAACCTGCTCGCTTTCGCTTCTTGGTGTTCCTGTTAGCTCCGAAAACTCCTTTGCTGTTAACGTATGATATATTGTGAACAAGGCAGACCAATTTTTGTCGTAGTTGTTTTTTGTGATGCTTGGGGAAAGTTTTAAAACAGCAGCCTCAAAGGTAATATAGGGCTTAGCTCCATAAACAAACTCAGACCTGCCTGTTGTGTCGGCAAAAAACATGGTAGGGAAGCCGCGGACCCCTAATTTCTTGGCTAAACTCAAATCTTCGTTAAAAAGTTCCCTGGCTTTACCATCGTAATCCTGTTTGAATTGCAGGATATCCAATCCCACATTTGCAGCAGCAGATTCCAGATGTTCCCATTTAGTAATGTTCTTTTTTTGCAGGAAAACCATCTCTCTTATTTCACGAAGAAATAGGATGGCTTTTTCTTTATCCTGCATTTGAGCTGCTTTAAAAGCAATAGAGGGCGGGTAGGAAGAAGCCAATGGGTCTTCCAGCCAAACATCGCCATCAATAGGCATATCGTAATGTGCGCTCACTTCATCCCAGTGGTGAGCTACGTCGGAAGGCTTACTGATTCCACCGCTGTTATAACTCCAGTCGGGCAACAAGCCACCCATTCGGTATTCTATTTCAATGCTACCACCATATTCCAGCTTCAGCTTCCGCAATTGTGGTTCAATACCCCAGCAGGAAGAGCAAATTGGATCAGTATAGTAAATAATAGTGATGGGCTTTTTGCCTGACTTTATATTGTTCGTGTCTGCCGGATTTCCCTGGTTCATCGGCATTTCGCAAATGCCACTTTCCGGATTGCATAATAAAGGATTGTTATTTTCCATTTTATTTTTTGTTTGGGCCTGGCAATCAGCGCTGCCAGGTAGTATGATTAATAGTATGACAGAGAAGATTGACCTCATTTTCTAAATAGTTGTAACGGGAATGCCGTGATAGATTTATTTTTACACAAATTTCGACCGATTGATTTTCTCCTGCAATAAGTCAGTTTTTTATGACCACTAAGAAAAATGTAAAGGATAATGAAACCTGCCCTGCCCAGGTGCTTTTGAAGCAATTGTCGGGTAAATGGAAACCGGAAATATTTCGTTTAGCAATGGACGGGGCTTTGCGGTTTAACAGTTTGCTTCGGCAAATGGAGGGGGCTAACAAGCAAACGTTATCTATGGCATTGAGAGAACTAGAGGAAGCCGGCCTGTTACAAAAAGTTGTTATCAAAGAAAAGCCGCTGCATATAGAATACTATCTTACCGAAAATGGAAAATCATTAATTCCCATTTTAAAACAAATGGAAAATTTGGGATAGGAATGAGTTAATGATAGGGCAGAAAATAGGAAAAGCCTTTTTCAAATGCCCACCAGCTGGGTATCATGTGACTGGGTTGGCGGCAAGCGTGGGTATCCGCGTTTTGTCATGCATTGCCGTCTATTGTCATATTTCCTCAAGAATACGAAAAACGTAGCAGATCATCCCATTAATAAAATGCAAGACCTGCTCCCTCGCAGATTTTAAAAATAGCTTCCTTCGAACTTTACAAATATTACTTCGTTCCGTCGAGACGTACTTCGCCGGAGGGATACGACTGCAGAGGATAATGAAAGTATGTCTATAATAATGATTTCACCTTTGATTGATAAAGGATAAAATTCCAAGAGCCTTAGCATGGTCCCATTTGGATCCAAGATTTCCAAATGTACTACTGCCGGACTCACAGCAGGGAGAACAATTAGAGTGAAACCTGCAATGTATCTTTGGGACCTGCTATTCTGTCAATCCAGTAGGGAAACGAATGATAGCCTATACTAGCCTGATCACAATACCGCTTTTTACTGACCTTACTTTGCTGCTATCCAGTCTTAATTTTTCATTCTATATTCTAATATAGATATTATTCTCAGGGGTATTTCATTTTCAGCAATGGTATCCCGCGTATGGGGTCTGACTCCTGGTTGAACTAAGTGGTAACCATGATATTGACATTGAAAACCTTCGTCTTCATATCTGATGTAAGCTGAATTTGCCGGGTCAAAATTAATTAAGTAACGGTGCTTGTGTTGATCTCCGATTGCGCTTTGTAATAGACTTTCGGCATTTATTTTTCCAATGTTCCCTCCAATTAATGGTGATTTCCCCGGTATATATCTGGCATGGCCTTCTATATGACGATTGTCATTATGATTATATATCCTTTTTATCCTTTGGGTTTCAAAGTAGATTTCCAATTCTTTAAAATTCGTAACAACACTGATGTTTATTAGGTCCGTTTTAATATCCTTTGAAACTCGAATTACAGGAATAGGATTACGGCTGGTGGAACCAAGAATATCCAAAAACAAGCATCTTTCGGATACTGGGTCAATAATTGCAACTGTTTTCTCTGTGATTTCTTTCAGAACTGGAGCTGGGCTTTCTTCGAAGTTCCTGCTATGGGGATTGAATTCTTTATAATAAGGCCATTTTTCTTCATTTTGCTCGTGGAGAGGGCCATCCTCCCAGTTTTTTGCATTAGCTTCAAAAAGTAGATATTGAATAGCTTCCTTCATCTCATAGGCCCCAGTGTAGCACACGAGGTCGAGAATTGTTTCAAGGCAATTTAAAAAATCTTGTTTATTTGACTCCTCAAAATATAGCTTAACTCCATGTTCACAATCAGCCCGATCAAGGATGATTTGCAACATCAATGTAAATTCTCTACCTTCTTGTGGACTGGCAATATGTCTCTCTAAATCAATCGGGAATTTAATGTAAATGTGGAATCTTCTCATCACGATAAGTTACTAAATTAAGGCCCTTATGTCTTTACCTATCTGATCAAAAAAGCTGGAAGGACGATTTTGTAATTTGCCTCCTGCATCAACTATTACTTCTGTGGATACCGTTGCATGTTCAGTTTCATCACGATCAAAAGAGTAAATTTTTAGATTTTTTTTATCAATTCCGAATTGGCTTTTCTCATATTTCTTGCATTGAACGAGAATGCCATTTATTATATGGTCCGAATGAGTTTCAACAATAATCTGAACGCCAGCTTGCCCGGCGAGACACATAAGTTCTGCTAATTTGGACTGCCCATAAGGATGAAGATGTGCTTCTGGATTTTCAATTAATAAAAGTGAGCCAGGTGTGGCGGAAAGAATTGCTACAATTATAGGAAGTGAATAGGATAATCCAAATCCAACATTTTCAGAGGAGAATTCTTCAGTCTCACCAAAATTTGAATTAATAAAGCTGTACTTTATTTCGTATCCTCCTCCAACATCTTTAGGTTTAATATTAACGCCTTTACTAATTTCTCTTTCCCATGCAGTTGTCTGACTTAGTAAGTAAGTATCAGGTTCTGATGGATGTAATAAGTTATCATTTACTTTTGTTACTTTTCCAAAAGTATATAAATATTGCGCTGTTAATTCTCCCTTACCTTTCTTAATAGATAATTGTCGCTGTATCTGTACTTCATAATCATCATTTTCATAATCAGCGGATCGCGCGGCACTAATATATTGAAAGTCATTGGTGAAAAGCGATAGCGTATTATAGCCGTCACTATCATTTATATCATTCAACCGCGTCAAAAAAGACGAGTCTTTAGATGTATCAAAAGCCCACGAGTATTCCTGGTCATTATCTCCCAGAATAATTGATATTTCATCTCCTCTTACTTTATCTACATATAAATATAAGGCATCTTTGGTTTTGCCAATAAAACATAGAGGTGAATTGAGGTCTAGGATCTCGTTGAGTTTATTCTTTAAATTCGTTTGCCTTAATAGCAAAAGAGCTTGTATTAGTGAAGATTTTCCAACACCATTTTGCCCACAAAGAACGGTTAGATGTCCCAATGCAATGGAAGTATCTTTGTGGGACTTGAAATTTTTAATTCGCAGTTTCTCTATCATGGATATAGTGTTTCTTTAACTATTCGTTCAATATCTTTAAAGCGTTGTTCAACATTTTCCTTTTGTGCAGTGCCTTGGGTAATTGAACGCCAGAATTTCCCATCAGCCTCATTCTGCAGTTTTATTAGCTTGTCTTTAAAAATTTCCTTTCTTTGAATTAATAAGGATGCTTCCGATATTGAAACTTTGGCCAAACTTACACTTAATACCTCAAATAGGGCTTTATTTATCGGCTTTCTATCATCATCTTTGTTTAATCTTTTTCGAAAGGCATCATTACCAAATATACTGTAGGCAGTATTCATTGCCCGCGCAAAATCTTCCTTAACCTTTAAAATATCATCATTGGATAAACTCTTCGACTTAGCCATTCCACTATTTAAGAATGTGTCTAAATCTGGTTGATATGACTTGTAATCTATCAGGTAAAAAGCAAGGAAACGAGTAGCGAAATCCCGATCTTCCATTCTGTCAGACTTTATTCGTTTGTCTGTCGCAAAAGCAAATGCAAGCCCCTCTTCAGTGGCTCTTAGTATCGTCATTGTGTCATCATGATTCTTACGCTGTTTATAGCCGCCATCCGGCATTTTTACGTCTTGCCATCTTACCAGGTCCGCGACCAGTTCAGCAGGTCTTCCTTGATTTATTGCATGCCTTATTTCCTGTGGAGTGAGTACTAACCCTCCCTGGTTAATTCTTTTGAAAATGTTGTATTTTACCTGATGTGGTGTACCCTTCTCTATTAAATAAACTGTTATAGGGAACGTTCTTATACGTCGTTGTAAAGTCAGAGGTAATTCATCATATTTACAACTATTAAACTCCTTTAAAAATTCTAAATCTATAAGCTCAAACTTCTTCTCAAGAACAAACTCTTTTACAGTGCTAATACGCTGCAGACCATCAACAACCTCTAAATCATTCTCTTCTTTCTCATAAAAATAAAATGATGGAATAGGCAATTTTAGTAAAAGTGATTCTATAAATCTGCTTTTCTTCTTAGTATCCCATAACCCTGGCAGCCTTTGGAATTCGGTATCTAGGTCAATAATGTTTTCTAAGATGTCATCCAATATTTGCCCAATGGTAAAAGGTCTCGAATTTACTTTTATTGTATTAGGGTCAAAGGGAACTTTAATAGTCACTTCATCATTGCCTATTTCCTGCTCAACTTCATTACTTCCATTCTCAAATCGATTACTACTAAATAAATCATCTGCTTGAGCCATATATAATCTTTTAAATAGACTAGTTCTAATAAAATAAGTGCAACGAAAATTTAATATTCAATACAAATCTAGGATTTTCTGAAAAAAGGTATTCCAGGATATCCCAACTCTGTGTGGTAAAGCGCTTCAAAACCAGTTAATCGAATATACATTTAAAACCATACTATATCTAATTTAATAAAAGGCATGAAAATCATTTATTTAAGTAGGTTATACTAAGTTATTGCGCATGAAATATTTGAAGGAAGATGAAGAGGTTTTACTGACATGGAATGTTACTGATCCATAGACGTCTTCTGTGAGAGATTGGATTGAGGATCTGTGCAAAGGCAGGTGTTACAAATTAACCAGCGACGTAATAAATTGTCCCCAAAGCGCATTTTCAATGAGCATAAATATGATATCAATTTATAAATCGATATCGTTATGATTAATACATTTAAACAGTAAAGCCCGCGACTAGCGCGAGCTTCATTGTTTCCTGTGACCCCCCTGGGGCTCGAACCCAGGACCTACTGATTAAGAGTCAGTAGCTCTAACCAACTGAGCTAGGGAGTCAGCTTTCCCGTTCTTTTGTTAAAAACGAGAGTGCAAATTTAACGCATCTTTTCTGAATATTCATGTACTTAATTTAATTAAATTTGGTAAAAAGGCTGAAATGTGGATAAATACCCATTATGTTGATAATCTAACCGTTAGCTCATTATAAAATTATTTTTCATGCAGGAAGCGTACATAGTAGCCGGATACCGCACCGCGGTGGGCAAATCTAAAAGAGGGGGTTTTCGTTTTTACAGACCGGATGATCTGGCGGTTGACGTAATTACCGGGTTGCTGAAATCCTTGCCACAACTGGATCCCAAGCGGGTCGACGACCTGATTGTAGGTAATGCGGTACCGGAAGCGGAGCAGGGATTGCAGATCGGGCGCATGATTTCAGTAAGAGCGTTAGGCATTGATGTGCCAGGCATGACAGTGAATCGCTATTGTGCTTCCGGCCTGGAAACAATCGCAATTGCTACCGCTAAAATACAGTCCGGTATGGCCGATTGTATCATTGCCGGCGGCACAGAGAGTATGAGCCTGGTGCCCGTAGCCGGTTGGAAAACTGTACCTAACTATACCGTGGCCAGTACTAACCCTGATTATTATATTGGCATGGGACTCACCGCTGAAGCAGTGGCTTCTGAGTTTAAAGTAAGCCGCCAGGACCAGGATGAGTTCTCATTTAAATCACATCAGAAAGCATTAAACGCTATTCAGAACGGCTATTTCAAGCCAGGAATTTTACCTATTGCTGTAGAAGAAGTATATGTGGATGAGAAAGGAAAAAAACAAAAACGCACTTATACAGTAGATACCGATGAAGGCCCTCGCGCCGATACTTCTATGGATGCACTGGGTAAGTTGAAGCCCGTATTTGCTGCCGGAGGCTCTGTTACCGCTGGTAACTCGTCGCAAACGTCCGACGGCGCTGCCTTCGTAGTGGTGATGAGCGAACGCATGGTCAACGAGTTGGGATTAAAGCCTATTGGCCGTTTGGTAGGATGTGTGTCTGCCGGCGTACACCCACGTATTATGGGCATCGGCCCTGTGGCTGCTATTCCTAAGGTATTGCAGCGTACAGGAAAAACTTTACAGGATATCGACCTGGTAGAACTCAACGAGGCATTCGCTTCTCAGTCTATCGCCGTTATCCGGGAACTGGGCCTCAATCCCGACATCGTGAATATCAATGGAGGCGCTATTGCACTGGGGCATCCCCTGGGTTGTACCGGCGCTAAACTCACGGTACAGCTGCTCGGCGACCTGAAGCGACTGAATAAAAAATACGGTATTGTGACTGCCTGCGTAGGCGGTGGACAAGGCATTGCCGGTATCATCGAAAATATTAGCTAATTATAAAGGTCAACCTGGCGTTAAAAAGTATGGGGCTGTGAAAACAGCCCCTTTCTTTTTCAACCAAAATCTGAACCAATGGTGGTCAGAAAAATTTTAAAACAAAAACCAAATTTTTTTGAAAACTGAGGGAAACTGTTTTTCCTCCGGGCAGGACGCTTGCTTCACACTTACATAACGAGGCCTCTAAACTACAAAATCTCTTATTATTTCAACTAAATATTTATATCAGTGGTAAATAGATATTGCAAAAACGATTTTATTTATCAAGCCCGCCTGGCCTGACTCGCACCTGGTTTGCCTTTCTTCTTATGTATTTTATTATATTGTAATATTATTTAAATAAACAATATATAAATAGCCGGTATATTAAGCTGCCTATACCCATAGATCCATAAAAAATCAATAGCTTTATCTTTTCAAATAATTAATTGTGCAAAGATCCTTACTACTGATACCTATTTTCTTATTCGCCTGCCGGCAAATAGCTACCAAGGAAGAGGCCACTACTGGTCAACAACCGGCAACTACTGCCCAAACAACACCCAAACCGGTGGCTTTTAAACTGATAAGCGGAAACACCAACAGCGATACCGCGGTATTTGAACAGGCTGGCATCACCGCCGGGATTACCAATACAGGCAACGGGATGCAAACCATACATATTACACAACAAGGAAAACGACTCATCAACTATATGCGGGCCATCGACTCCGCTACTACAGCGTTGCCAACACCCATGCTCGTTATAACGGGAACGGATACCCTGGTCACCTTTAATATGCAACAAGACAATAGCTTCTCTTTCAAAATAAAAAATAACAGGGGAGTCTATATGAAATCAACTCACCAGGCCGACAGCATAAAAAAAGCCCCCCGCTTTTAGCGGGGAGCTTTCTAAAAAACAGCTTATTTAAAATTGATTGGGATAGCCAGCTTCACACTGTAATTCCTCCCTACATTAAATACCCCCGCTCTACCGGTAACTTCATTTACAGGTGCATATTTCAACCTGCTCAAATGGCTCTGGTAGGCCACATCCGTAATGTTGTTCACCGCAAAGTGAAGGGAGAATAATGTTCTATTTTTCTTATTCACAAAATCAGATCCCAAACCAGCATTAAACAACGTATAACCTGAAGTGGGCGTTTCTGTTGCATAAGCGGTAAACACATCGTTCTGTGCAAAATTCAAATCCATCTGTACACCTACATAAGCGTTCTGCAACGGACTCTTACCTACTTTCTTAAACTTGCCCTTTAACTCAGATAACCAACGCGCCGGTGGAATATTGGGCAGATATTTCGTAGAGTCGGTGCTGTTAGCGGTAGTAGCCCGCACATAAGAAAACGTATTTTCAAAATGCAGCCAGTCAATCGGATGCGGATGTATGTCCAGCATAATTTCACCGCCATACAGGTTGGCATTGGTTTGCTGGTATTGGAACGCCGCAAAGCCCTCCTCGTTATCATGCACCGGGATAGAATCGGTACCCGCCGCATTAAACAGTTTACGGGAGAAAATAAAGTTATTGATATGATTATAAAATACGCTCGCCGTTAAAGACAAATGCTGGGTATTGAAATCGATGCCCGCATCCACCTGCGTGCTTACCTCCGGTTTCAGCTGCTGATTGCCATATTCGTATTTGATAGTGCCCTCATGTACGCCATTAGCCGACAACTCCGCAATATTCGGCGCCCGGAAACCACGTGCTGCATTCAGTTTCAACACCACGCGATCGCTGGCTTCATAACTCAGCCCCACACTACCAGACACATTGGAGAAATTACGATTGAATGCATCAAATTTACTATCTCCACTGGAAGCCGGTTTGCCGTCTGTTCCCAGGAACAGGGCTTTGGCGTTAATGGAGCGGTTATCAAACCGTAGCCCGCCACTCAGCGTCAGTTTGTTGAATGTTTTGCTGGTAACAGCAAACGCACCAATGTCAAACAGGTCGTACGCCGGTATCAGGAACTCTTCTCCTTTGTTCTTGTTGGTTTGCTGCATACCATTTACTCCTACTGTGGTTTGCCACCCGTTCATCTCCGGTAGATAATACTTAGCGCCATAGTTGAAGGTTTGCAGGTACAGGTAAAGGCCCGGCGTATTCGGTTGCAGTATATCG
Organism: Chitinophaga eiseniae; assembly: GCF_012641265.1. Lineage (GTDB taxonomy): Bacteria > Bacteroidota > Bacteroidia > Chitinophagales > Chitinophagaceae > Chitinophaga > Chitinophaga eiseniae_A. The sequence continues at coordinate 1,459,132 of NZ_JABAHZ010000002.1, forward strand.
CCATATTCGCGGCGCTGGTTCAGCTGGTAACCCAATGTCAGCCCCAAACGGCCACCATTATTAAGATACAGGTTGTTGTCCCATACTATTTTCTGGTGGTTGATTTGCTGCTTGGGCACTGTCATACTATACGACCGGTGATCGTTGTCCGTAACAGGTCCTTCTTCGGCGGAACCGTTAATATTTACAGGTTTCACAAAACTACCGGTGCTGTCGCGATCTCCCTCTACCAGCCCCAGGTGCTGATTGAAGGAAGAAAAAGTCAGATGGGAGTATCCCCACTGCTTATTAATTCCCAGCGTAGCGCCATAGTTGGTATTGTTGAAGCGGGAGTTGAATACATACCCGTCATATTTATTCTGGTAGTCGTGCGCCTGCTTTTGCGTAATATAAGCGCCCCAGCTAATGCCGTTGTTATTACCGGCTATATCGGCGTGGTAGGCCATCAGGCCATTGTTGGTCTGATAGTTGGCTTCCAGGTTGCCTCTTATCTGCCCTAATGGTAACGGCGCCGGGGGAACGATGTTGACGACCCCTGCCAACGCATCTGAGCCATATACCAGCGAAGCAGGACCTTTCAACACTTCTATCCGGCTCACATTGTAATCATCAATCTCAATTCCATGCTCATCGCCCCATTGCTGGCCCTCCTGGCGGATACCATCGCCCACTACTACCACCCGGTTGTAACCTAACCCACGAATAAAAGGTTTGGATATAGCCGGACCGGTAGACAATTGCGTTACCCCAGGTACCTTAGCAATGGCATCAATAATATTGGTGGAGATGTTGTCATCGAGGTAGTCCCGGCGGATCACACTGATAGGCGTAGGTGTTTTCTTCGCTGAAGTAGCAAGGTTGGCCCCTGTGACCACAATCTCATTCTTTTCTATCAAGGTTTCTGTCAGCACAAAATCTTTGTTGGTAGCGCCGGAAATGGCCACCAGTTCTGTATAAGCGGCATAGCCGACGTAATGTACATCCACTACATATTTTCCTTTAGGAAGATTTTTGATCACATAATTACCCTGGGCATCCGCAGCCGCACCCACACGCAGGTCGGGCAGGTAAACAGTGGCTCCCGGCAAGGGCGTATGGGTTAACTTATCCACCACTTTACCGGCTAAAGAATTAGAATATCCTTCTTCAGGGTTTACACCGGCATAGGCAGCTGGCAACGCCAGCACTATACCCAGGAGTCCGAGTATAAATACACGCAAATAATGCATAGTTGAAAAATATAGAGCTGATTGCTAATAAGAAATAACTAACGCAGCACAATGGTGCACGTTATCATGACATTTATGCTGTTTAAAGCATGCCTAAAGTGTGTTTAAAGCATGTTTAAAGCATAGCAACGGCCGGAGGCGCCCTGGGAGTGAGATTGTAATAGGTAGCATGCGTGGTTTCCGGTATTGAAAGCGGGTAAAAAATCCAGTTTACCTGCCACACCGGCGCTATATAATAAGTAACAAACGGCTCGTACGGTTCTATACCTATCTGCAGAAAATCACAGTGACGGTGCTGCTCCGAAATGGTAAGCCCGTCATGCTGATGTACAGCGTCTACCGTGTCGTGGTGACCGGTAAATTCATGTATAAACTCCCGGGGGATAGTATTTAAAGTAAATACTCCCAGGAGAAGGATCGCTAGTATTTTATGTAGATAGCGCTTGTACACGAAGGCAAAGGTAGCAAAAACCATTTATTTGCAACGCTGTTGCACGATTATTAATCTAATTATAAGGTCAGTTTACCTTCAGCATAGGCCGTACCTGCTGTACAGGGCCGTTTTGGAACCGGGCATAATAAATGCCGCTGGGCAGGGACTGGGCATCAAAAGTAAACGTGTAAGTACCCGGTGTATGCACTTTATTCACAGGTACACTGATCAGCCGGCCTGTAGTATCAAATACCTGGATCATAGTGTTGCCACTGCCGGTGATATAGGTAATGGTGGTAAAATTATTAAAAGGGTTGGGTGAATTGGTGATCAGCTTCTTATCGGTATTCAGATCTGGTAAGCCGGTAATGGTACCACAGGCTACCCCGCTGATCAGTGGCAGGCGCTGGTAATCCTTTTGCAGGATGTTCTGCAAGGTGGTTTGATCCACGCAGAACCACTGCTCCAGGATAGAGGCGTAGATAGACCTGAAGTCATACTGCATGGGGATATTGTCAATCACCGTAGTGGTATCTGGTAAAGCCGGCGAATTACCCAGCACGCCCTGGTTAACATAATCTCCGAAAATAATCATAGGCGCAGCAGCACCGTGATCGGTACCCATACTGTAGTTGGATTTAATACGGCGTCCAAATTCAGAAAAGGTCATGCCCACTACGCGGCGGGAAGCATGCAGGCCTTTCAGGTCGTCCATAAAGGCTTTAATGGCATCCGACAAGCCGCCCAACAGGTTCGCATGGCCTCCCTTGCTGGTATCGCCGCCTTCTGTTTGGTTGGCATGGGTGTCAAAGCCGCCAATGCTCACCATATACAGCCTGGTTTTCAGTCCGCCGGCAATCAGCCGGGCAACGATCTTCAGCTGTTCTGCCAGGCCATTATTGGCCGGATAAGCGCCCTGGGTGGTCACTTTCTTGGCTGCAGCCAGAATTGATTGCTCATAGCTGTTGGTTTGCTTCGCAATCAGGCGGATATATTGCAATTCCTTTCCCCACTTGGTATTGGGAACGGGATCTGTGACACCGTCTATCAGGTTGTAGAAGTCGGTAGCACTGGTAATGGCAATACCCATACTGGCGCCGGCGCCCTGGAAAGCGGGCGACACGATAGAACCAATTTGTATGGCCAGCGGATCGGGGTTATCTGCGTTGGGATAACCATCCGGGAAACCAGGATACTGTGTATCGAGATAGCGGCCACCCCAGCCGGTAGTCAATATCTCATTGGAATCGGAACCGGTTAACCATATATCAGTAGCACGGAAATGGGAATAGTTGGGAGAAGGATAACCCACACTTTGCACAATGCTTACCTTTCCTTCATTGTACAGTTGTTGAATGCCGGTCATTGCCGGGTGCAGGCCGGATTTCAGGTAACTGTCCAGGCGAAGCACCTTACCTTCCTGGATGGCGATATTAGTACGCGCCGCCTGGTATTTGCCATACACGTCGAGCGGAATGACCATATTCAAACCATCGTTGCCACCGGTCATCTGGATCATTACCAGTACGTGATCGTTATCTTTTGCACCTGTACTCAATGCGGTGAGCATAGGAGATGAGGCAAAGGCTTTAATGGAAAAACCATTGATCAGGGTAGGCAGGATAGCAGCTGGCGCTGTATATTTGAGGAAGTCTCTTCTTTTCATAAAAAGGTTTTTCAGCTATCAGGATAATTGATATTCCGACAGGTCCATAATGTATTTATACAGCGCCTGGAGGCGTCCTTGCACGTTGTCTTTTGCGGTAGCATCTCCGGGGTTGGCGATATAGGCGTTCCATGCCTGGGTCCAGTAATAGTTACTGTCCGGGCTTTGACCAAAGAGTAGTATCGTATTCTTCAAAAAATCTTTCACTTTATCGGAAACGCCTACACGATACAGCAGGTCCAGCGAGTCGCTGATCAGGGCCACCGGATCCTCCGGATGCGGCAGCCTCGCGGCAAAGGCCAGGGTATCTATGCGTAATCCGCCCACGCCGCCACTGCTCACTAATCCATCGCTCAGGCGGTTGCGTTTGGGCAAGGTATCAGTATTGATCCAGAGTTCATGAAAGGCTGGCTCCTGGTAGTAAGCTTCCCATCCGGCTACCAGCGGGGGATCTCCAAAGTTTTGCAGCATAGCGGCAGCCCTGTCGTGTATAAAGGCCCAGGCCTTGTATTGCGACGTATAGTCGCTCGGGATAGCAATCCCATATTCCCGGCAAATGCCTGCACAGAAATCGGCCGGACTCTTAATAAGGCAGGCCATATTAGCCGGATCAAAGAAATGCTCACTGGTAAAGAGTGCATTCAGCGTTACTTTGATATCGTAAAGACTGCTGCGGAGGATATCTGCCAATGGCGCAATCACATTGGTTTCTGTGGCCTGATCTATATCGTAGTATACAAAGAACCGGTAAAGCTTGCGGCAAATAAATTTCGCTACTTCCGGTTGCAAAAAAATAATGTTGAGTAAATCATCCACCTCTGTAGCGCCATCAGGGCCTGTTTTTCCGGAGATGACTTTATTGGAATAAAAGCTGGAAAACTGTTTATTGGTGATATCGTGTTGGGTGGTATCAAACAGGCTCACAATATTGGTTCTATCTACCCGGAACCCGGTGAGTACGCGGGCAGTCGCTCTCACATCATCTTCCGTATAATGAGAATCCGGACCTTTACCTACCGTGAAAAGCTCATGTAATTCCCGGGCATAGTTTTCATCGGCGGCGCCTTTTGAATTGAGATACCCGTTGAGATATACCAGCATGGCCGGATCCAGGGTAATAGCTTTGGTAAGCGCTTTAAAATTACCTAATCCATGTTTGCGTAACGTGAGATTGTATTGGTAAGTAAAGCGGCTATCATTCACCATGCTTGTTTCCGTTACAAAATGATTATGCCAGAACAGCACCATCTTTTCGTGTATGCTGGCGGGTTGGTTAATCATCTGACCTGTCCACCACGCTTTATAGGAAGCTATTCTTTTCCTTTCCAGCATTTCATCTCCCATGGCGGCTCTTACCCAGGTAGCGCCGGGTGCTACACCGGTATCGTCTACCCCATAGTTATTCACCGGAGGGGCAGGATCTGCCTGTGGGGTAAGCAACGTATCAACGGCCTGCTGCATAGACAGGTTTTTGAAAGTGTTGATATTGTCGGGGGAAACGCCGAAGAGGGTACGTTTCAATAAATGTATCTGCTGTAAAGGTCCCCAGGCGCCAGTATAAGGCGCAAGGCCAGTTCTGGTACGGGCAAATGAGGTAACGTTCCGCACAGCGCGGTCAGGAGATAAGGTTAGGAATTGTCTGCGATCCATAAAACGATATGGTTGATGGCCAGGCGACCGATTATGGATCCAAATTAGTAAAAAGTTTAATCTAATTAAAGAGAATGCAGGATTATATTATTCGTAATTCTCATTTTGATAGTTTATGAAAAGAAATGATACTTGGGTTATCATTTTGTTTAAATCGTATATTGTTAATATACAACTATTTACGAAAAGATTTTTTGGCTTCGCAATGAAAAAATACCTACATTTGAAAATGTCTGCGGGTAGTCGTACCCGTAGACAAAAAACACCAGGTAGGCTGCCGCCACTTTCCACAGATAGGCAGCCCCTGGTTTATTTGAATCTTAACAGAAACAAATGAGATATAATAATTTGTCGGCCCCAATGCCGTCCACGAACCTTCGCAAGTATATTTCAGGCAGTCAACTTTATCTGCCTGATCATAATTGTTACCTTTCTCATAGTCCATAGTATATCAACCGTGATACGTAAAAGGTCATGTTGATCTTCCACCTCTCAATATTTTACCGGTATCTCACCGGTACAGGAAATCTATTTTTATCTCGATAATCCTGTTTACAAAAATCTATCTCGGTAATCAATTTGAATATGTATAACTAATTGATTGTTAACATGTAAATATACTACAAAATTAATAACGTTATACATTTTTGTAAATTTTTAACCCACAAAAAATGCATACATCAGAAATCCTGGAAATAATCAGAACAACACACGAATTATCAAAACAAGAAATGAGTAATCTGCTGGGCATTCCGGGTAAACGATATGCCCGCTACGAAAGCGGAGTATTAATACCCGACGACTTTTTTTATGAACGAATGGAAACACTATATGGTATCGACATGCGGCAATCCAACATTGTTTTCACGCACCCCGAAAAGCTGAAACCTGCTGTATATGAGCAATTGCGCCAGTTGTTATTGTAACGCAGGCACGCAAAAAAATGAGGCCGGTAGCTTTTACCGGCCTTATTTTTTAAATTAGCAGCAGACTAACGGAGGAATATTGGACAGCAACAGGTTTCATATTGACACAGCAACACTTGTTAATATAGCAGAAGGCAGCGAAGAAGCATTCAGGCACTTGTTCTTTGCGGTGCTTCCATGGCTGAATCCCTATGTGAGGAAAGTAATAAGGGACCCCGATAGCGTAGAGGAAGTGATACAGGAAACATTCATCCGTATCTGGATCAGCCGGGATAAATTACCTGGTATCGAAAACCTACGGGCCTGGATCCTGCGCGTGGCCAGCAACGAGTGCTTTACCTGGTTTCATAAACAGGCCACCGCCCGTATGACAACAGCTCTCCCTGAGTCTTTCCCAGAAGCTACTGTTAACGAGGTAGAAGAATTAGTAGCCAGCAGGGAAACGCTTCATCTCATCAAAAAAGCAGTAGACCAGCTGCCTCCCCAGCGCCGCAAAATATACCTCATGAGCCGGGAACAGGGCCTCAAAACGCAGGAAATAGCAGATCAATTACAGCTATCACAGAGCTATGTGAAAAATACACTGAGTGCAGCCCTCAGTAATATCAGGGAGTTTCTGCTGGCTGCCGGCAAGTCGATCCCATTCCTGTAATCGTAGTCGTTAAAAAAAATTTTTGCCCGGATAGGTACCATTTTCCTTTTTTCCATTCTTACTTATATAGCGCTGCCTGCAGCGTACCTGTAATGCTAACGACTACGTTTGAAAACCATATATGCAAGAGCGAATATTCTTTTTGATAAAAAAGAGTCAGGATACTGTGCTCACAGCGGACGAAGAGAAAGAACTGCATGCGTTCTTTTTAAATGAAGCCAACCGTGAAGCCTTTAACCAGGAAATGCAGAAAAATGCGGATGCCTTAACCGGGGAATGGGTGGATAAGGAACAGTGGGAACCGGTATTACAACAGGTATTGAATGCCGATGGTCGCACCACCGGCAAAGTAATACCCCTGGATCCTGCCCGGAGAAAGCATGTCCGCAATTGGTGGAAGTATGCGGCCGCTGCAGCGGTAGTGGCAGTTGCAGCAGGCGTGTGGCTGAACAAACATCCGTCAACACCGCCAGTAAAGCCTGTTGTGGCCTCGGCCACTGCGCCTGCCGCCAACAAATCCATCCTGCGCATGGGCAATGGAAAAACAATCGTGCTTTCCGATGCCGGCAACGGAGTAGTATCCCAACACGGCAACATGAGCATTGTGAAGCTGGATAGCGGGCTGCTGGCCTTCAGAGGAACAGAAAATAGCGGGGAAGCTACCCTCAATACATTGGTCACACCAAAAGGGGGACAATACAGCATTATTCTCCCCGATGGAAGTAAGGTATGGATAAACGCCGCAAGCGAATTGACTTTCCCCTCTTCCTTCAACAGCCGGGAAAGAACAGTAACGCTTTCTGGTGAAGCCTATTTTGAGGTAACAGGTACGGCCGATCATCCATTTGTTGTAAACACCAGGAATCAGCGGGTACAGGTATTGGGCACCAGCTTCAACATTAGCGGCTATGCAGATGAACCGATGATCAGTACCACACTGATTACGGGAAAAGTGAAAGTAAGTGCGGGTAATAAATCAGCTGTACTGCTGCCAGGTCAGCAATTGCAGCATAACAGCAACAGCTGGCAGGTACTGCAAAATGCCGATACCGACGCAGCCATGGCCTGGAAGAACGGTTACTTCTCCTTTAATAAAGCAGATATCAGCACCGTCATGAGGGAGCTTGAAAGATGGTATGATATAAATACGATCAATGAAATAAAAACCAATTCACATCAGTTCGTAGGAGAAATACCGAAGAGCGTAACGCTGAAGGAAGCTATGGAGATTTTAAAACGCAGTGGAATAAACTACACCATCAAGGGCAGAACAGTAATTATCACAGACTAGGGAAATTACCAGCCAATACACAACGATACTGTTACAACCAATGCTAAATCGTACACCAGCCATAATAAATCAACCAAAAACCAACCATTCAGTATCATGAAAAAAAACAGCACTTAAACAACAACGCAACACCTAAAACGCAAAAACAGAAGCGGTTGCAACGCTTCTGTTTGTTTATTCGGGTTCGTCGATAACCATCCGACCAAGAACGCTTATCTCTTCACCCTAACAAGACAAATTTATGCAATTAACAAATTGCTACCGGCATTTTTTTGCCCGTTCCCTACTTAAAAAAACGATGCTCATTATGAAGATCAATTTCTTCCTGATCCTGGTAATGTGTTTGCATGTGAGCGCTAAAAGTCTGTCACAGGATATTTCCATATCCGCTAAAGAGGCACCCCTGGAACAGGTGCTCGCCAACATCAAAAAGCAAAGCAATTACCATTTCTTTTACGATGCACAACAGCTGAAAGCCGCACTGCCGGTAACTTCCAGGTTGCAGAAAACATCACTGAAAAAAGCGATGGAATCCGTAATGGAAGGACAGCCACTTACCTGGTATATCGATGATGAACACAAATTGGTGACTATCGGGTATCCACCCGCCAACACCGTTTTTGCAGTGCCTCTTGTAAATGGTGGCATCAACGGGGTGGTAACAGATGAAAAGGGGAAACCCGTACCTGGGGCTACTGTTAGCATTAAGCCTTTCAATAAAGGGATGGCTACCAATGAAGAAGGCAAATTCAGCTTTCAGAACCTGCCATCCGGAGAGTACCAGGTAACGGTCACCTTTATAGGTTATGGTACTTATCAACACAACGTGCGTGTTAGCAATCGTGTGGAAACAATCAGCGTGTCGTTGAAGCCAGCCCTTACAGAACTTAACGCCTCTGTTATCATTGGCTATGGTACTACCACGCAGCGGGTGAAAACAGAATCCATGGCCACGCTGAAGTCGGACGAACTCACGCAGAACCATGCCAGTGCATCCGTTTCAGATATGCTGGTGGGCCGTTTGCCAGGTCTCTATTCTCTGAAATCCGGCGGTGCCCCTGGCTCCGGTAGCAACCTGTTTGTACGTGGACTTAGCACCTTTAATAACTCTACGCCCCTGATCGTGATTGATGGCATACCGGACAGAAGATTGGACGATTTGAATGCAAATGACATCGAAACCATCTCCGTGCTGAAAGATGCATCTGCCATATCGGTATATGGAGCACGCGCAGCAAATGGCGTAATATTGGTTACCACCAAAAAAGGGAGCCTGGGTAAATCAACGATCACATTCACTGCCAATGCCATCAACCAGCGCCCCACCCAGTATTACAAACAAATGAATTCGTATGATTATGCCAACCTGTATAATGAGGCACTGAAGAATGAAAATGTTTTTAATCCTGGCCAGGGGATGGGATTCTCTGATGAGATGCTGCAGAAGTATAAGGATGGAACTGATCCCGATCAATATCCAAATACAAACTGGGTAGATGAGATTCTGGCAAAGTCCCTCTGGCAGCAGAACTACAACCTGGCTATCTCCGGAGGCGCTGAAAAGATCCGCTATTATCTCTCTGGAGGCTATACAAAAAATAATGGCCTGGTGAACGTAGAAGGTTACAAACGCTACAATCTGCGCAGCAACCTGGATGCAAACATCACACGCGATCTGAAGGTATCCCTGAACGTCAGTGGTTCATTCAGTAATACCGATGGAGAGGCGGTGTATAGTACGGAGTATGTTATTGATAATCTTTATGGTACGCCACCCACCCGCGTAAACAGGTATTCCAACGGCTTATATGCTTATGTACCGGAGCAACGCGGCAATGCCTACCTGCAATCAATCGGGCAATCGGGCTATTGGTTTACCAATACCAATATCTTCAACTCCGTGGTTACACTACAGTACGACCTGCCTTTTATCAAAGGACTATCCCTGAAAGGAAATGCGGCTTATGATAAACTGTATACTTTCGGTAAACGTTTTGCCACACCATTTGATATGTACGCTATCAGTTCCTCCGGCAGCTATACCAAGGTAGCAGCTTATCCAACAGAACCTTACCTAAGAGAGTACTTCACACAAACCCAGGGCGTTACGCTGGAAGGTGGCTTGCAGTACGATAACAGGTTCGGCAAGCATAATGTATCGGGTACGCTGTTGTATACCCAAACAAATGGGAAGTCTGATAACTTCAATACCCAGCGGAATGGATTTGTTTCTTCCAGTTTGTCAGAACTGAATCTCGGCGACCCCACAAGGGTAAGCAATGCTGGTTCTGCTACACAGAATGCCAGGAGAGGCCTGGTAGGAAGGGTGAATTATAATTTCGATTCCCGCTACCTGTTTCAATTCAACTTCCGCTACGATGGCTCTGATATCTTTCCTCCGGATCATCGCTTCGGATTCTTCCCCTCTTTTTCCGCCGGCTGGGTAATGTCGGATGAACCATTTATGCAGGGAATTGCCGACAAGATCGATTTTCTTAAACTACGCGCTTCATGGGGCCAACTGGGTAATGACCGGGTAAGTCCATATCAATTCCTCACTACCTATAACCTGGGAAATATGCCTGGTTATTCGCTGGGAGGGGCTTCTCCGGTATATTATCAGACACTCAGCCCCAGTGTATTGCCCAACCCGGTATTTACCTGGGAACGCGCCAATATTTCCAATGTAGGCCTGGAAATGCATATTAAGCGCGACCTGCTGACCATAGAAGCGGATTACTTCTACAAACGCACCAAAGATATCCTTGCGCCACCCGCAGCACAGGTGCCCTCCGTAATCGGTATCGGTCTACCCTCCACCAACGATGGTATTGTAGACACCAGGGGAATAGAGCTAAACCTGACGCACACGATGCATTTCGGCAAATTCAGCTACTATGTATCACCAAACATAACATTCGCAAAAAACAGAGTTATCCACTATCCTGAATCACAAAGTATTCCCGACTGGCAAAAGGTAAGTGGAAAATCTATCGGCTATTTCTATAATACGGTAGGCCAGAATAACCTGGGATATTTGTCCGACGGACTTTACCAATCGAACGATGAAGTAACTAAAGGACCTACGCCACTATACCCGGATACAAAGGCGGGAGATATACGCTACAAGGATGTGGATGGTGATGGTAAGATCACGGCGGCCGACCAGGTGCTGATCGGCGCCGGGCTTTTCCCGAAAATTCAGTACGGTATTCGTTTCGGCGCAAAGTATAGTGGACTGGAACTAAATGTACTCCTTCAGGGAGCAGGGGATGTGAAAGGATATGCCTATATCAGTTTGCCCGCTACAACAGCCAAACTTGACAGATGGACGCCTGAAAATCCAGGTGCATCCTGGCCCCGCTTGTGGTATAACAACCAGAACAACCAGGAAACTTCTGATTACTGGCTGCGCAATACGGCATATCTGCGCGTAAAGAATATAGAATTAGCTTATTCACTGCCACAAAGTATGCTGAAGCCTGTTCACGCCAATGCGCTAAGAATCTTCCTGACAGCCAACAACGTATACACCTTCACCCACTTCAAACTATTTGATCCGGAAAGTGCAGGACAGGTACGGGATCCACTGATGAAGTCATATACAGCGGGTATTTCTTTGCAATTCTAATCTGAACCGACATGAAAAAAATTATTGCCTATATAACGGGAACGCTTATACTGGGATCTGTTGCCTGCAACAAAGATGCTTTGAACAAAGGGCCACTAAATCTCTATAGCGATAGTAACATCTGGAAAGACAGTGCCCTCATCAGCCGGGTAGTGCTGGAATCATATGATGGTATTCATAGTATTTACGACGACGCCGGAAACTGGATGCCCATGGACATTACAGACGAAGGCAAGTCGGCCAGGTCCTTCCTGCAGTCCAACCTTATCAACACAGGGCAATACTCCCCGTCTACAGGTATTTATACCGATGTGTGGAGTAATACTTATGCAATGATAAGGAATTGTAATAACGTGCTGGCACACCTGCCAGACATGCCGCTCAGCGAAGCTGGTAAACAACAGATCAAAGGCGAAATGCTTTTCCTGCGTGCCTTGCACTATATGGATCTCTACTCCATTTTTGGCCGCTTTCCAATGGTGACCAAAGTATTGTCACTGAATGATGATCTTACTGCGCCGAGAGGTACGGATGATGATTGCGTAAAGCTGATGCTGGACGATCTGGATCAGGCAGCGGCATTATTACCTGCTGCTTACCCCAAAACAGCAGCAGGCCGCGCCACAAAATACGCCGCATTGGGAATGAAATGCCGGCTGCTGCTGAATAGAAAGGACTACCAGGCCGCTGCTGCCGCAGCAAAAGAGGTGATAGATAAAGGCGGTTACACACTGTTCCCCGATTATGAAGCGATGTTTTACCCGGAAAATGACGATAACCAGGAGGTGATCTTCAACAAGGAATTTGCCGGTGATTTGAGTGGACAGGTACATGCACTGGACTTGTACGACAACTCGGCTTTCTTTACAGGGTTTAGCAGCCTGGTGGATTGTCCCACCCAGAATATGGTAGATCAGTACCTGATGAAAGATGGCTTGCCCTGGAATCAGTCGCCTAAATTTGATCCTGCACACCCGTATGCTAATAGGGACCCTCGCTTTCATGCCAGCATCATTTACGATGGTACCGACTGGATCAATCAAACCATGGACCTGAAACTGGGATCAAAGTATAACCCTTCTACTTATAGCACAGCCATTACTGGTTATATGTTGCGGAAATTTCTTAATCCGAAGTACATCTTCAATGGTACCAACGGTAATTACCAAAATTGCATTATGCTGCGTTTAGGAGAAATATATCTCAACTACGCCGAATGTCAACTAAAACTCGGTAACGCGGAAGAAGCCCGTACATATATCAATCTGCTGCGTCAGCGTGCAGGCATGCCCGTGGTACCAGCCGGACAGCTCAATTGGGATACCTACGTACGTGAACGTACGGTGGAACTGGCTTTTGAAGGTCAGCGTTTTAACGACATCCGCCGCTGGGGCACAGGCGCTACTATGATAGGCGCAGCTATTACGGCGGTACAGATCAGCGAAACGAATGGCGTAAGAAGCTATAAAACAGTTCCCCTGGAACAACGCTACTGGCACGACAAAATGTATTATTTCCCGATCCCGCAAGCCCAGCTGCAAAAATACCCGGCTGGTAAAGTGCCCGAACAAAACCCGGGCTGGTAATCGGCTTTAAAAAATATTCATCCTAAAAAAATCAATCATGAAACTTTATTCCAGAAATACTGCTATGGCCATGGCATGGATGGCTATTCCATGCATCGCTGCCGCACAGCAGATTAACCAAAAGAAAGTGGATAGCCTCGTAGCAGTAATCAGTAAACAGCCTGATAATATTGCTGCAATAGATGAATTTAATACCTCACTGGGTCGTGATACCACTATCCGGCTGAGTCATTATAAAACCTGGATGAAAAAGTATCCTAAGTCCGCTGGCATCTACTACGGTATTGGTACGTTATACACCCACCAGGAAAGCCCGGCTGCACGTCCCTATTTGTTAAAGGCAGTATCCATCAATCCTAAATTATCAGCCGCTTATGCTGAACTGGCCATTGATGCAGAAAGATGGGGAGAGTTCGATCAATCAGCCGAATTTCAGCGGAAAGCTTATGAAACCAGCCCGGATAGCCCGGATTACCTGTTTAGCTACATGTACAATTTTGAAACTAAGGATCCGGCCAAGTATGAGGCGCTGTTGAAAGAATTGAGAACCAAATTCCCTGAGAGTGACCGGGGGGCACAGGCGCTTTACTGGAAAGCTTTACGCACGGTAAATCGTGATCAAAAGCTGGCCATCTACGAAGATATGCGGCAGCATTATCCGATCGGTAAGTCATCCTGGGGAACCTACGGCATGAATGACTACTTTGATGCCCTGCTGGCAGATGACCCGGGAAAAGCGGCGGTGCTGGCGGGAGAGCTGGCTGCCACACCCGGCATTGAAGCATCCACAAAGGAAGAATTTATAAAGAATAAATTAATGGCTGAACAGCTGATGAAGGTCGACGAATTGCTGAAAGCTGGCAATACTGAAGCAGCAACAACGCTACTAAAGGATGTAAAAGCCAAACGCTGGGGAGTAACCATCAGTATTGTAGCATTAGCCAAAGCCAGGGTAGCGGCGGCTGTAAGTCCGCAGCAAGGGTATGATACGCTGATGAAGTACTACCTCAAAGAACCTGCGCGTGCCATGAAAGAGCCTTTGTACAGCTACGGGCGCCAGGCTGGCAAAACGAACGAAGCTATCGAAAATGACATCAAATCCAGGTTGCTGAATAGCTCCAAACCTGCTATTTTCTCCTTCGATGCCTATATGGAACCGGGTAAGAAAACCATGCAGAGTTATAAAGGTAAAGTGGTGCTGCTTACCTTCTGGTTCCCGGGTTGCGGACCATGCCGGGGCGAATTTCCACACTTCGAAGAGGTACTGAAACATTTCGATAGGAACAATGTTAACTATGTAGGGGTAAATATCATGGCAGAACAGGATGAATATGTCATTCCGTTTGTAAAATCCAGCAAGTACACTTTTACACCGTTGAAAGACAAGGAGGCCAATCGTACGAATCTGCCGGTAAGAGGGGCGCCCAGCAACTTCTTAATAGATCAGGAAGGAAGGATTATATTCTCCGGTTTTATGATTCAAACCCCGGAAGCACAGCTGATGCTGCAGGATATGATTAACCTGTTATTAGATAAAAAAGCATAAGTAGTCATCAACAAACGAAAAATAAAAAAGGAGCCAACGTCAATTGGCTCCTTTTGATATTTTAATGATGATGGTGATCAGCATGATCGTGATGATGGTCATCCGGCTTTAACTGCGCCGTGCTGTCATCATAATATACAAAGAAGTATAAATAAATGGCCCTCGATAATCGCATCAGCCAGGGCTGGATAAGCACCAGCAATACGCCATTTACACCCAGCCAGATAAAAATACTGTTATCCCTCCAGGTAAGACCGAAGAAAAGCCAAAACCAGATTAAGTTAAACACGCTGAATGCCACCGATAATGCGTAGCTCACATAGCCTGTACCAAACCAGAAACCTGTTTCCAACTCATACTTCTGTCCACATACCGGGCAGTTATCGTACATGTTAAAGATCTTCGAAAACTTAAAGTGAAAGGGATTCTGATCTCTGAACATATGTCCTTTCCTGCATCTGGGGCACTTCATGGTCAGCATGCTGACAAAATAGTTGGGCCGCCCGGGCTGTTGTGTACTCATACCGCAAAAATAACCATTTATTTTAAACTGTTATACTGCAGCGGTTTTACGTTCGCCGATCTGTTGCCTCCACATGGCGTAATACAGGCCCTTTTCTGCTACCAGGTCCTCATGCTTACCCGATTCTACGATCTGGCCTTTTTCCAGTACATAAATGCGGTCCGCATGCATGATGGTACTCAAACGGTGCGCAATCATCACTGTTATATGTTGTTTGCTGGCGGTGATCTCCCTCACCGTAGTCGTAATTTCTTCTTCTGTAATGGAATCCAGCGCGGAGGTAGCCTCGTCAAATACCATCAGCCGCGGGTTGCGCAGCAACGCCCTGGCAATGGATAAACGCTGTTTCTCTCCACCGGAAATTTTAATACCACCTTCCCCGATCACTGTTTCCAGGCCCTTGTCGGCCCTTGCCAGCAACGAATAACAGGAAGCCTTGTCCAGTGCTTCCATCACTGCCGCATCGCTGGCTCCCGGGTTTACAAATAACAGGTTTTCTTTGATGGTGCCGGCAAATAACTGCGTATCCTGGGTTACAAACCCTACCTGGTGACGCAGGTCTTCCATGTCCACCTCATTGGCATCTATGCCATTGTAGTAAATATGTCCTTCATTAGGTTTGTACAACCCTACCAACAGCTTTACCAGCGTGGTTTTACCCGATCCGGAAGGCCCTACAAAGGCAATGGTTTCCCCTACTTTTACAGAGAAATTTACATGATCCAACGCTTTGGAAGCAGCGGTAAGATGTTTAAACCCTACCTGCTTAAAGTGCAGTTCATCAATACCATTCACGGTAATCGGATTGGCAGGCATTTCTTCTACCGGCGTATTTAAAATACTTTCAAAGTTCAGCAGCGATACCTGCGCCTCCCGGTAGTTGAGAATGATATTGCCCAACTCCTGTAATGGCCCGAAAATAAAGAAGGAATAAAGCTGCAAGGTCATCAGCTGACCAATACTTACGGTGTCGCGGTAAATGTAAAACAACAGCAAAAACAAAATGGAGGAACGCATCAGGTTCACAAAAGTACCCTGTACAAAGCTGATACTGCGAATACTCCGCACTTTTTTTAATTCCAGCATCAGGATTTTCAGGGTAGTAGAATTTAAACGCCTGATTTCCTGCTGGGTGAGTCCCAAACTCTTTACCAGCTCTATATTACGGAGCGATTCAGTAGTAGAACCCGCCAGTGCGGTAGTTTCTTTTACAATGGTTTTCTGGATCACCTTAATTTTCCTGCTCAATACACTCATCAACACGGTCAGTAAAATACAGCCGGTGAGGTATACAAAGGGGAGCGTCCAGTGCACCGCTGTAGCATACACCATCACAAACAGAACACCAATCAGCGATACAAAGAGCACGTTTACAAAAGCAGTGATAAACTTTTCGCAGTCTATCCGTACTTTTTGCAAAATAGCCAGTGTTTCCCCGCTGCGCTGGTCTTCAAATTGCTGGTACGGCAACCGGAGTGAGTGCCTCAACCCGTCGGTATATACCTGCGCACCAAATTTTTGCACAATTACATTCACAAAATAATCCTGGAATGCTTTGGCAATCCTGGATACCATGGCTACGCCAATGGCTGCTGATACCAGGAGTAATACGCCCCATAAATAGTCGTTTTCAGGCCTGAAAATACTTCCTCCCTTTACGGTTACCTTGGGATGAGAAGCAAACCTGTCGATAATCCACCCAAAAATCATGGGGTCCATCAGTGAGAAAAGTTGGTTAATACTGGCTAAAGCCATGGCTAATACGACCAACCATTTATATCTCTTTAAATAATGCAATAATAGTTTCATATGTCCAATTTCCTGAGCTGCAAAGGTACTGCATGTTGTCACATATGTGCGGAAAGTTGTGTGCGTTTTTGGTCAAAAAATGTTAACTTAATAGTAAGTTCTTTTCTACAGGCATTGGCGGTTATTTTTTACCTGAATAAATCTCCACATATGAAAGCGTATGATGAAAAACATATCAAAAACATCGTACTGTTAGGTGCACCCAAAAGCGGCAAAACAACCCTCGCTGAAACCATGTTATTCGAAGCCGGCATCATCAGTAAACGCGGTAGTATTGAAGAAAATAATACTATCTCCGACTACCACGAGATAGAGCATGAACGCGGTAACTCCGTATATGCCACCCTGTTACACACGGAATGGAAAGATTATAAGATCAACATTATGGATACCCCTGGCCTGGAAGACTTCATTGGAGAAGTGATTGCCGCCATCCGGGTATCCGATACCGCCGTGCTGCTGCTCAATGCCCAATATGGCGTGGAAGTAGGTACCGAAATGGTATGGGACTATGTGGATAAGTACCGTAAACCCACGATTATCGCGGTCAACCAGCTCGACGCTGAACTGGCCAATTTTAATAAAGCCGTAGAAGACGCTGTACAGGCATTTGGATCGTCCGTTACCGTTATGCAATACCCGGTAAACCAGGGCCCTGGCTTCAATGCCATTATCGATCTCCTGAAAATGACCATGTACCGCTTTCCCGAAAATGGAGGTAAACCCGAAAAGCTCCCCATCCCCGACAGCGAAAAAGAACGCGCCGAAAAAATGCACAACGAACTGGTGGAAAAAGCAGCGGAAAATGATGATACCCTTATGGAACAATATTTTGAGAAAGGCAATCTGGATGAAGATGAACTTCGCAAAGGCCTCAAAATAGGCATGCTCCGCCACCAGGTGTTTCCCCTGTTTTGCCTGTCGGCAAAGAAAAACATGGGCAGTGGCCGCCTGATGGGCTTCATCGACAATGTAGCCCCCTCCGCCATGGAAATGCCCGACGAGGTGACCACCGATGGCAAAGCCGTTCCCTGCGATCCTGCCCGCCCTACCGCCTTATTCGTATTCAAAACACTTCAGGAGCCTCACATTGGGAGGCTCACTTATTTTAAGGTAATGTCGGGAGAAGTAAAAAGTGGTATGGAGCTGATCAACGAACAAGGCAACACCACAGAGCGTATCAGCCAGCTCTTTATTGCCGACGGTAAAAACCGCAACAATATTGAACGGCTGCAGGCGGGCGACATTGGTTGCACCCTTAAAATGAAAAATACCCTGACCAATCATACCCTGGCGGAAAAGAGTTTCGGGGGCCAGATAGTTCCTATCGACTTCCCAGCGCCTAAGGTACGGGTAGCCATCGAGGCGCAGAATAAAGCCGACGATGAAAAGCTCAGCGAAGTGCTGGCCGAAATTCATATGGAAGACCCCACCCTGGTAGTAGAATTCAACCGGGAACTGAAACAGGTGATCCTTCACGGTCAGGGCGAACTGCACCTGCTCGTTACCAAATGGCGGCTGGAAAACATTTATAAAATGCCGGTAGTTTTCCACGCAGCCAAAATCCCGTACCGCGAAACCATCCAGAAGCCGGCACAGGCCTCCTATCGCCATAAAAAACAATCCGGCGGCGCCGGCCAATTCGGGGAAGTATTCCTTAAAATTGAACCCTGGTACGAAGGAATGCCTCCCTATAAAGAACATTCCGTACGGGAAACGGAAGAAATAGCCCTTTCCTGGGGAGGAAAACTGGTATTCAACAACTGCATCGTAGGAGGCGCCATCGACAGCCGCTTCCTACCCTCCATCCTGAAAGGCGTCATGGAAAAAATGCAGGAAGGACCGCTAACAGGGTCCTATGTTCGCGATATACGGGTAAGCGTATACGATGGTAAAATGCACCCGGTAGACAGCAACGATATTTCCTTCAAAATAGCCGGCATGATGGCCTTCCGCGAAGCCTTCCACCATGCCGCCCCCCAGCTGCTGGAGCCGGTATTTGAACTCGAAGCTACCGCCCCTGATGTAATGATGGGCGATATTATGAGCGAACTGCAAAGCCATCGCAGCATCATAACAGGCATGGATACACTGAATGGATACCAGGTCATTAAAGCCCGTACGCCACAGGCCGAAATAGATAAGCTGTTTGCCGCCCTGCGCAATGTTACACAAGGCAAGGCAAAGCTCCGGTCACACTTCGCAGAATATGCCCCCGTACCGGCTGAATTACAGAAAAAACTGAGCGAAAACTATAAGGAAGAACTGAATATTTAGCCCCGTTAGTTACCCCATCCTTCCCGGTCAAGGCTCCTGAACTGTATCGCTTCCGCCATATGCGCCGGCGTTACACTGTTGCTGCCTTCCAGGTCGGCAATCGTTCTGCTCACTTTCAGTATCCGGTCGTAAGCCCGTGCCGACAGCTTCAGTTGCTGCATAGCCCGCCCCAGCTGCTCCCGGCATTGCTCGCTGATCACACATACATCCGACAGCAACGAACTATGCATCTGGGCATTGCAATACACGCCTTCATAAGCGGCAAATCGCGCTGCCTGGACGGCTCTCGCGGCAATTACACGGTCACGTATATACGTACTTTTCTCTGCCCGGTGCGTGGAACTCAGGTCCGCAAATTTTACCGGCGTTACTTCTACATGCAAATCTATACGATCCAGCAAAGGTCCCGATACCTTATTCAGGTAGTCCTGTACCTGCCCCGATGCGCAACTGCACTCTTTTTCAGGATGATTGAAATAACCGCAGGGGCAGGGATTCATGGAAGCAATCAGCATAAAGCTGGCGGGGAAATCAATGGCAGTACGTGCCCGGGAAATGGTTACCCTTCTTTCTTCCACGGGCTGCCGCAGCACTTCCAGCACTTTGCGCTTAAACTCCGGTAATTCATCCAGGAATAATACGCCGTTATGCGCCAGCGAAATTTCTCCGGGCTGGGGGATGCTGCCCCCGCCTACCAGCGCTGCATCGCTGATGGTATGGTGCGGCGACCGGAACGGGCGATGTATAATAAGCCCCGTATGCGCCGGCAGCTTTCCCGCTACAGAATGGATTTTAGTGGTTTCGAGTGCTTCCTGTAAGGTCAGCGGCGGAAGAATGGTAGGCAATCGTTTGGCCAGCATGGTTTTGCCGGCGCCCGGAGGGCCTATCAATATAGCATTATGCCCGCCGGCAGCGGCTATTTCCAATGCCCGTTTAATAGATTGCTGCCCTTTTACATCGCAGAAATCTACCTCGAAAACATCCTGGCTCCGGTAAAAATCATCTTGCTCAGGTAATACCGGCGATAGGCTTCCAGGTGTGGTGAGTAGCTGTATGGCTTCTGCAATGTGCGAAATACCATATATCTGTAGCCCACGTACCATGGCGGCTTCCCGGGCATTCTGCCGGGGGAGTATGCAGCCCTGGAAACCATCCTGCTGCGCCTGTATCGCCATCGGCAACGCGCCTTTGATAGGCTGGATGGTGCCATCGAGCGATAACTCGCCCATCATCAGGAACCGGTCCAGCTGTTCGGCAGGTAACTGCCCCGAAGCGGCCATAATGCCGGCCGCAATGGGCAAATCGTAGGCGGCGCCGGCCTTGCGGATATCTGCCGGCGCCATATTCACTACCGTGCGGGTACGGGGCATACGTAGCCCCATACACTGAATGGTCGACTCAATACGCCGCTCACTCTCTTTAACGGCATTATCCGGTAGCCCAACGATAAATAATTTATTTCCCTGTGAGGATACATTTACCTCTATGGTAATGGTGATGGCATTCACTCCCTGAATGGCGCTGCCAAAGGTTTTAACAATCATATGGATATTGGGTTAACAATGATTGCGAATATACAACTTTGGCAGCAACGGAAGCTTAACGGATTTGCGTCAGCAGCTCCAGTACTTTCTCTCTCTTCAGAATCAGGTAGCCGATCTTCTCTTTGGCAATACCATCTTTCAGCTGGTAAGTAAAATGCAGGTCATCATCAATAACGGTAGATTCAAAATACTTAAACTGGATACGCTGCTCCGATTGCAGGTCTTCTGCTATTTCGTACAGATGGGTGGATAAAATAAAAAGACAGTTCGTGCTCTGTAATAATCCCCGGATAACGGCCAGGGAACAGTTCCGGGCATCTTCTACGTTGGTGCCTTTAAACATCTCATCAATTAATACCAGCCAGTTCTTTCCGTTGCTGATCTGCAGAATAGTATTTTTGATGCGCTGTACTTCGCTGTAGAAATAGCTCTCGCCCTTGAAAATATTATCTTGTACCTGTATGTTGCTGAAGATGCCGTGGAAGAAACTAAGCTCCATCTGCTGCGCCGGAACGCCCATCCCGATATGCGCCAGGAACACAGCTACCCCTACAGCCTTGATAAACGTGGTTTTACCAGCCATATTGGCGCCCGTCAGGAACATAAAATGCGAGGCTTCATCCAGCTGCACATCATAGGCTACCGGCTCATGTAAAATAATGTGATAGAGCTGCCTGGCTTTGATCACCGGGCGGCTGCTGGCCGAAAAACGGGGGAATTCCAATTTATAGTGCCGGATGGCCTTGGCCATGGCGTAAAAAGCATCGAGTTGCTGGTAGAGGGTCACCAGCTCCAGGATCACTTTTTTATGCCGTTTCCGGATATAATTATCATAACGGAGTATGCCGATAAAATTCAGGGTACCTTCTTCATCTGCTTTCAGGATTTCGTAAAAATCTTTTTTGCTCAACAGGTGCTGCGCCCTGTCCAGCAAGGTTTTTAAGATTTTAGGGGTATCATCGGCATTGAATACATTGATGAAGGAACGGAATCCTTTCAGCAGGTTTACCAGTTGGGTAAATGAAAATTTGATAAAGCCAAAGTCAGGTGCATACAGGGTTTTGTTGATCACCGCCTGTATATATAATCCCAATCCTTCGGTATTGGAAATAGGTTCAATCTGGGCTTCCATATAGTTTTCCACCACTACTACGGTACCATTGGAGATAATGGAAGGCCAGCTATTTTCCTTTTCCAGGATGTATTGCAGTGCCCTTTGCCTGTTTTCAATCGACTGGATGTCTTGTAGTGGGTTGCTGAACAGCTGCCGCAGGTACTCGCGGCCACCGGAAGTAGTGGTAAAATCGAGCCGGTGGAACAGGGAAAATTCTTCGTCGCGATTAAAAATAGACAGGTCGTAATAGGAGGTTTTGTCCAGTTGCATGCAGCATCGTTTTAGTGAATATACGGTGGAAGATGCAAGGATAGAAAAATTCCATAACAAAGAAAAGCAGAAAGCATAAAGCGGAAAGCAAAAAGCTATTGAAGCGGATAATCATGGGTTTTAATACCCGCTGATATCATTCGCTTCAATAGCTTTTTGCTTTCCGCTTTATGCTTTACGCTCTTATCAGCGGCTGAACGCCAGCCGTTGACCCAGTATATTTTCGTTGAAAACACCGTTAGCATAAGCCAGGTGACCGTTTACAAAGGTATGGGTGATCGCAGCCGGGAAGGTATGTCCTTCAAATGGGCTCCAGGCGCATTTGTAGAAGATATTCTCTTTATTAACGCTGGTTTGGCCCTGCAGATCTACGATAACGCAGTCAGCAAAATACCCTTCTCTCAAAAACCCTCTTTCTTTTACCTGGAAGCAGATGGCAGGTGCATGGCTCATTTTCTCCACCACTTTTTCTATGCTGATATCTCCCTGCCGGGCGTGTTCGAGCATGAGCAGCAGGCTGTGTTGTACCAGTGGTACGCCAGAGGGGGCCTGCAGGTAGGGCTGTTGCTTTTCTTCCCAGGTATGCGGGGCGTGGTCGGTGGCAATAATATCCAGCCGGTCGTCCAGGAGTGCCTGCCAGAGCGCGGTTTTATTTTCCGGTGCTTTGATGGCGGGATTGCATTTGATCAGGTTGCCGTATTGGGCGTAATCATCTGCGGTGAAATGGAGGTGATGTACACATACTTCTGCGGTAATCCTCTTTTCGGCCAGGGGCAGCATGTTACCGAATAATTGCAGCTCCCGGGCGGTGGAGATATGCAGAATATGCAGGCGGGCATCGTGTTTCTGTGCAAACTGGATGGCCACGAGCGATGATTCGAAACAGGCCTCCACGTTACGGATCAGCGGGTGGTCGGCAGCCGTGAGCTGGTCGCCTTTTTCCCGCTGGAAAGCTTCCATATTGGCACGGATGATTTTTTCATCTTCGCAGTGGGTAGCAATCAGCAATTCACTGTTGGAAAAAACGGTTTCCAGTGTGAGGTAGTTATCCACCAGCATATTGCCGGTAGAGGATCCCATGAATATTTTGACCCCGCAAACGCTGTCTTTTTTGGCGTTTGTTTTCAGGATTTCTTCTACGTTATCATTGGCAGCCCCCATAAAAAAGGAGTAGTTAGCCAGTGAATGTTGTTGGGCAATGGTGTATTTATCTTCCAGCAGTTCCTGTGTAAGGGCGGCTGGCTTGGTATTGGGCATCTCCATGAAGCTGGTGGTGCCACCGGCTACGGCGGCGCGGGCTTCGGTATAAATGGTGGCTTTTTGTGTTAAGCCGGGTTCACGGAAGTGTACCTGGTCGTCTATAACACCCGGCAACAGGTGTTTTCCTTCTCCGTTAATTTCTGTGTATTGGCCGCTGACGGTGATGTTGGGCGCAATTTTTTCAATGCGGCTGTTCTTGATCCATACATCCTGTACCGTGGTGCGTCCTTCGTTAACCACGGCGATATTCCTGATGAGGTAGTTTTGCATGCCGCAAAGGTAGAAAAATTATCCTTCAAGATGTATGGAAAACACGATCATGCGGGATTGCAGCTTGTCTATTACGTTGGAGTAGCGCAGGTTAGGGTCTTTCACATGTACATTGCCAAAACCATTGCTGATTTTAAATTCAGGGGCAAATATGAAGCTTTCGAAGTAGAACTCAAACCCGGCGCCTACTTCGTAACCGTAGTCGCTTTTCTTCACTTTTACCAGGTCTTCCGCCCGGCGTAAACGGGCATTGGAGGCCAGGTCGTAGTCATATTTAAGGCCGGCAATGGTATATACACGCATATTGCCGATACGGTCGGATTTAAACTTAATTTGTAATGGAAAGCTCAGCAGGATGGATTCTATCTTCTTTTCGGTGTCCTGTGACTTGGGATAGCTTTCGCGGTAGTACAGGTTTTTGGAGGCAAAGATCAGCTGCGGGTTAAAGCGCAGGTCAAAATGCTCACTGAGCCTGGCATTGGCCAACAACCCCAGGTTGAATCCCATTGTTTTCATGGGTTCAGCTACCATGATAGAGTCGGTGGCTAAGAAAGCAGGGGAGTGCTCCAGCTTGTAAGCCGACTGGTTGGCAGCCAGCGTAATGCCAAAGTAATAGGGTTTTGCATCGTGTTCCAACATATTCAGATTGGTTTGCTGCGCTTTTGCAGGCAGCATCCCGATCAGGAAGATGAATATCAGCGCGTAGCGCAGTAGATAGAACATATGCCGAATGTAAGCGTTTTGCATGTAACGGCCTGAAAACGGGTATTGGTTAATATGGTTCGCATTGCTTCACCCTGCGGAAACGCTTTCACAGATTCTGGCAGATAACTGTAAGCCGCCTGGCTCTTGGCTATCCATTTCCCGATCAGGGGAGTAACATAGCGAAAATACGAATTATATAATTGTTTAATGGGAAAAACTGTAGGATTCGAAAATTCCAGGATCACCAATCTACCCCCCGGCTTCAATACACGGTACATTTCCGACAACCCCTTTTCCAGGTGCTCAAAATTACGTACACCGAAAGCCACAGTTATCGCATCAAACGTCTGGTCAGGAAAACTTATTGTCTCACTGTCGCCGCTTTGCAGGGTAATTTTGTCGCTAAGACCCAATTTGTCTATTTTTTCCCGTCCATGTGCCAGCATGCCCTCAGAAATATCAATCCCCACAATTTTTTCCGGATGCAGGTGCTTTTCGGCCATAATGGCAAAGTCGCCGGTACCGGTAGCCACGTCCAGCATCAATTTGGGCTGAATAGCCTTCAGGTAGCGAAGCGCCTTCTTCCGCCAGATAATGTCGATTCCGAGCGACATAAAGTGGTTGAGAAAGTCATAGCGATAAGCAATATCATCAAACATAGTCGCTATCTGCTCCTTCTTGCTTAATTTTGACCCTTCAAAGGGAACGATCTTCTGAACATTTGCATTTTCTGACATAGTGCGCAAAGTTAAAGAAATGTGGTCATGTGACAGTATACAAATACAGAGATCCGGCAATTTTTAATGCAACAAAGCAATTTACCACTATGGTTATTAAGTCAGCAGAATATCTTATCAGCAGCCCCGATTGGGAAAAATGCCCCACTCCAACCTGGCCCGAATACGCATTCATCGGCCGGTCTAATGTTGGTAAGTCTTCTTTGATTAATGTATTGGCCAACAATGAAAAATTAGCCAAAACTTCCGGTACACCCGGTAAAACACAGATGATTAACCATTTTATCATCAATAAATCATGGTACCTGGTGGATCTTCCGGGCTATGGCTTCGCTAAAAGAAGTATGTCGCAACGCCGCCAATGGCAGCAAATGATCGAAAACTACCTGCGCAAACGACCTAACCTGGTCAGCGTTTTCGTACTGATAGACAGCCGCCATGCTCCCCAGAAAATCGATATCGACTTCATCAACCAGCTGGGCGAATGGAATATCCCCTTCAGCCTCGTGTTTACCAAAGCCGATAAAAGCACCCAGGCGGAAGTAAGCCGTAACGTGAAAGCATTCCTCCAGAAAATGAGGGAAACCTGGCAATTCCTCCCTCCCAACTTTGTCACCTCCACGGTGAAGAAAACAGGAAGAGATGCGATCCTTACCTATATCGATGAACTAAATGCCCAGTTCCGGGCCATTGCAGGCTAACAATACATTTTCCCCCTCTCTCCAATATTTATTTATATTTGATCTTGTCTTGCTAATATTGACACTTTATTTATCCAAATACTTGTTGGCATGTCTGATACTACAGATGAAATACTGTGTAAAGGAATACTGGAGAGAGATCAGGAAGCCTTCCGGGCATTGTATGAAAAATACCGGGATACCATTTATAGCTATACCCTCAAACTGTGCGGACTGCCAGAAGTGGCGTCAGATGCCGTACAGGAGGTATTTATGAAGATCTGGATAAAACACGATCACCTGGATCCCGGCTTATCGCTGAAAGCCTACCTTTTTACTACCGCCCGCAATTATATATTCGACTACCTGCGCAAAGCTGTACATGACCAGCATTTCCGGGAACACTTTTTACAACTGTATACGGAAGATACCGGGGGCGCTATGGACGACCTCCTGTACACCCGCCAGCTCGAGGCCATCAAAATGAAAGCCATTTCCTGCCTGCCCACCCAACGCCAGCTGATTTTCAGGATGAGCAAAGTACAGGGACTCACCAACCAGGAAATTGCCGACCAACTGGGCATTTCCATCAACACCGTCAGAGACCAGCTCGTAAAAGCTTCCCGCTTCGTACGGCATTACCTGTACCAGCATGCCGATATCTCTATATTACTGGCCATCTTTTGTCACATCTACCCACACTAAAAAAAAAATTTTTTTACCGGATCGTCTTTGGGGATTTCCCAATCGTATTAATAGCATGTCAACGAGGAACAATGGAGGAGCATAAGGACAGTATTAAATCCCTGTTTAAAAAAATGGTGGAAGGGAAAAGTACGCCAGCAGAGCGTTTGCAATTGCTAACGTGGCTGGAAAACAACCCTTCAGCAGAAGAATTCCCTGCTGTGGAAGACCTGCCGGACGCGGGAAATAAACTGCTGATGCCTGCCAGCGAGGCCGACAGGGTATGGCACAACATCCTGCGGCAAACGGATCCAACACCCGTTGTTCCGCTGTGGAAGCGAAGTGGATTAAAGATAGCCGCAGCCCTGGTGCCCGTGATCGGTATCGCGTCCCTGGTACTGTTTTTTTATAACAGGAGAGACCAGCAACAATATTTTGTCAACAATACACACTACGTACAAACGATTCAACTGAAAGACGGATCTACCATCCAGCTCAAACAACATAGCCGGGTAACAGTAGCTTTCACACACGGCTATGCCGGAAAACGCGAGGTATGGCTGCAGGGAGAAGCCTTTTTCAACGTACAGCAACAGGCCGCGCATCCATTTACCGTACACGCTTCCAATGGAGTAGATATACAAGTACTGGGCACCGCTTTCAACGTAAATACGGAAGAAACCCATACCGCCGTGGTATTGAATGCAGGGAGTGTAAGCGTAAAAGCCGCGAAGGCACACAAACCAGTAGCCCTGCAACTGAAACCCGGCGAAATGGCCAGTTTCGATGCCAACACCCGGGTACTTTCGGCCGAGAAAGTAGATACACTGTTTCACACCTCGTGGAAGTACAACCTGATGGCGTTTAAAAACGAATCACTGAAGCAGGTAATGCATCAATTAGGTGAACAATATGGATACCACGTAGCATTTGAAAACGCTATCCAGGAAAACCTGTTATTTACCGGTTATCTGCCCACAGATAACCTACGGCAGGCCATCCTCACCATTGAACAGTCCTTTAATTTAAAAATCGATTTGCAACAAAAGAGTATTTACATCAAGAACAAAAGCTTTTAAAAAAGACAACCAAAATTAGTTATGAAAAGAATGCGTTCAATCAGTTACCCACTGATAATGGTGACTGCTATGTCGTGCTGCCTGCAATGGTCAACAGCACAGATAGCAAAAGCAGCTGTCCACGACACCACCCCGGCAACCCGGCCACTGATTACTGTAATCAATGAACTGGAAGCAAAATTCGATGTGCGCTTTAGCTACAATGCCACCCTGCTCAGGGATAAAAACGTTGTAATGCAGAGCATTAGCAGCTTTCAGGCCGATAATATTGAAGAAAGCCTGAATAAATATATAGCGCCACTCGGCCTTGTCTGCAAAAAAATAAATGGTAAACTATATGTCCTGAAAGCAGAAGTGGCCGGTGATACCAAAATAATCACTACCGATGTAGCAGACGTAATACAGCAACAGGTAACCAAAGGCACTGTAAGAGATTCGCTCGGCAATGCCTTACCCGGTGTAGCAGTACAAGTGAAGGGAAGCAGTAAAGGAGCCGTCACCGACAAAGAAGGTCGCTTTGCTATCGACAATGTAAAGGAGGGCGATGTACTGGTGTTTAGTCTCATGGGATATACGCCTAAAGAATATATCGTAAGAGGCTCCCAGGCCGTGAACATGGTACTCAACGACCAGGCCATCAACATCGACCAGGTAGTAGTAACGGCCCTCGGTATCAAACGCCAGGAGAAAGCCCTGGGATATGCGGTACAAAAAGTGAAAGGCGATGCTATCCAAACTGTAAAAGGCGTGGATATGGCTACCTCCCTCACCGGGCAGGTATCCGGCCTCGTTATTAAAAACTCTACTGAATTCTTCGCCAAACCAAAGGTGGAACTAAGGGGAGAAGATGCCCTGCTGGTAATAGATGGCGTGCCCTATGCCAACATGACCCTCCGAGATGTGCCCGCCGATGATATCGAAAGCCTCGATGTACTCAAAGGCCCCACTGCCTCTGCATTGTACGGCTCCCGCGCTACCGGCGGCGTACTCCTGATCACTACCAAAAAAGGATCCGGTACCGGGTTAACGGTGAATGTGAACAGTACCACCATGTTGCAAAGCGGCTTCCTGGCCATCCCTAAAACCCAGTCCTCTTATGGCCGCGGTCAGAACGGAAAAATTGATAACGACTATGTATGGGGACCCCGGCTCGACGCGGGTAATACCGCGAGGGACTGGAATCCACAAACCAAACAATTTGAGGACAACCGGCCATTGAATGCCATCGGTAAAAACAACCTGAAGAATTTCATGGAGCTGGGACTCATCACCAACAACAACATCAACGTGGCACAGAGCGGAAAGTACGGTAGCTTCCGCGCTTCCCTCAATCACATCTACAACAAAGGCCAGTTTCCCAACGCCAAAATGAATATGTACAACTTCACCCTCGGCGGTGAACTGAAGGCCACAGAAAAATTTACCCTCGAAGGCCACATGGGCGTAAGTAAACGCATGTCGCCACAAATCTGGGGCTCAGGTTATGGCAACCAGGGATATATTTACCAGCTCACCATGTGGACGGGCGCAGAATACGATATACGCCAGTACCGGGACTACTGGAAGGTGCCTAACAAAACCCAGAACTGGATGTATACCAACTGGTACGACAACCCCTACCTGATTGCCTACGAGAAACTCGATGCTATCCAGCAAAATACCACGAATGCGAGCCTCACAGGTAATTATAAATTTAACTCAGATCTCAGCCTCCTGGTGCGTATCGGCTATGATGTATACAGTAATAAAGAAACAAAAACCAACCCTACTGCCAACATTTATTCTACCCGCGGCGGATGGAATGCAAAAGGATTGTACAACATCAATAATACATGGGGATGGAGTATCAACAACGATGCGATATTGAGCTACAGCAAAAAACTGGGCGACTGGAACGTAGAAGGTATGGCCGGTGGAACAATCTACTACTTTGTAAATGAAGGGTTAATAGCTACCACCAAAAACGGGCTGGTATCACCTACCTATTTTTCACTGAACGGATCTGTAGAAGCACCAACGTTTAGCCCGTCTTACAAAAGCAAACAGGTAAACAGCTTATTTGGCCGGGCTGCCATTAGCTGGAGAAACATTGTGTTCCTGGACGCTACCGGGCGTAACGACTGGAACTCTACCCAGCCAAAAGCAAGCCGCTCCTATTTTTATCCCTCTATTGGTTCCAGCGTAGTGTTGTCTGAAATATTTAAGATGCCCGCCTTCACTGATATGTGGAAGATACGTGGTTCATGGGCTACCTTTAAAACGCCTGCCGATATTTATGATATCAACCGCCTGTATAGCACTACTACAGGCGCCTGGAACGGTGCCAACTCTGCCAGCTATTCCAGCAAATTACAGGGCGCCAGCATACTACCCAGCTCTTTCCGTACCTGGGAAATCGGTACCGCTGCCTACCTGTTTAAGAAACGCCTGAATGTAGACGTAGCCTACTTTAATAAATACTATTATAACCAACAGAAATTTGTCCCTGTTTCCAGCTCATCAGGATTCGACAACACCCTCATCAATACAGGTGAAACATACGTGAGAAAGGGGATAGAGGTAACCCTCAGTGGTACAGTCATCCAGAAAAAAGCCTTCCAATGGGTATCTACTGTTAACTGGTCAAACCAACACCGTTATTATGTAAACCTGGACGATGTATATTCTCCTAAAAAGCCATGGGTAAATAAAAACGCCCGCCTGGATGCATTCACCGATTACTATTGGCTGAGAGATCCGAATGGCAACATTATACATAGCAATGGTATGCCGGTGGAAAGCGATTACGAACAGGTGTTTGGCTATACGGATCCAAAATTCAGCTTCGGTTTTATCAATACTTTCCAGATCCGCCACTTCACCATAGGACTCAATATCGACGGGCGTATCGGCGGCCTGATGTACAACTATGTATACGATAAAATGTGGGACTCCGGTACCAACCCTGAATCTGATAACCAATACCGCTACGATGAAGTAGTAAATGGCTTAACCAATTATGTGGGTAAAGGCGTGAAAGTAGTGTCAGGTACGGTTGCCTACGACAACTTCGGCCATATCACCAGCGATACCCGTCAGTATGCAGAAAACGATACCAAAGTATCTTACCAGGATTATGCGCAGAATTTCAGGGGAGGAGACAGAGGCATCCAGAAGAAATCATTCGTTAAAATCCGTGAGCTGTCTGTAGGATACCGTTTCCCGGCAGCTACCCTGGCCAGAACTGGTATTAAGAATGCGTCTGTATCCTTAATTGCCCAGAACCTGTTCCTCTTTACCAAATTCAAATTCTCAGATCCCGATGTAGATGATGAAAACCTGAACTCGCCTTCACAGCGTATGATAGGTGTCAATTTTAAAGTAGGGTTCTAATCTTTTACTGTCAAAGCAATGCTCATGAAAAATTATTCACTGAAAAATATATTAGCAGTACCCCTGGGAGCAATAACGCTGCTGGCTGGCTGTTCCAAATTCGATAAAATCAATACTGATCCTAACCAAACTTCACAGGTAACTTCGGGCATGCTGGCTACGGGCATGATCCTGAACATTACCCGGAGCAGCATCAGTTCCACCAAGGGATTCATGCAGCCCTATCTGCTGGGCAAATACCTCACCTGGGGAGAAGGCCAGGAGAGTTTCCAATACAATAAATTCGGAAGAGCCAATTTCGATCGCCTCCTGCAACTGCGTAATATCCCGCCCATGCTCGCCTACGCAGAAGACGACGGGCTGAGAAAATCCTACAGTGGCCTGGGACATTTTATCAGGGCCTGGCAGTTTTTCCAAACCACCATGCAGGTAGGGGATATTCCTTATTCCCAGGCAGGGAAGGGCGAATCGTCCAATATTATTCAACCGGCTTATGATACGCAGAAAGAGGTGTTCCTGGGCATATTAAATGAACTGGATAGTGCCAATATCTTATTGGCACAGGGGAAGAAGTTTGCCGGCGATCCCATTTACGCGGGGGAAGTCGACAACTGGCGCCGGCTCGCTAATAGCTTCCAGTTGCATGTGCTCATGAACCTGTATAGGAAAACAAATGATCCGGATTTAAAGGTAATAGCGCGGTTTAACGACATCGTGGCCAACCGGCCGTTAATGCGCTCATACGCCGATAATTTTGCCCTTACCTATACAGCGGCCGCAGGTCAGAACTACCCCTGGTCAGACGTACCCGCCGGTTCTGGTAACTCCTTTGTAAAATCAAATTACACAATGCTTTCTGCTACGTTAATAGATCCGCTGAAAGCCATGAAGGACCGCCGTTTATTCTATTATGCCAAACCTTCCCCGGTAAAAATTGCCGCAGGTAAATTGATGACCGACTGGGATGCGTATGTGGGAGCAGAACCTTCCAACGCCTTCCCGGTGCTGCAAACCATGCGTGTGGGTAAAGACTATTCAGACCTGAACAACCGGTATGTAAACCTGGTGAATGCAGAGCCGGTAAGTCTTTTCAGTTACGCTGAATTGCAGTTTGTGCTGGCAGAAGCTGCGTTGCGCGGCTGGATTTCCACTGCCCCGGCACAAACCTACTATGCAGCTGGCATTACCAGCGCAATGAAATTTACTGCTGCTTATACGCCCGACCTGGAAGATTATCATCATAACATGAAAATAGATGATAATTATATCCAGACTTATATAACAACCGTAGCGCTGACAGGTAGTGGGGATACGCAACTTCAGCAGATTATCCTGCAAAAATACCTGGCCGGCTTCCTCCAGGGAAGTAATTATAATGCCTGGTATGAGCATAGACGCACTGGTTATCCTGTATTTATCCTGAATGCAACTACCAACCTGAATACCCCTACCACCCAGTTCCCGGTAAGGTGGTTATATCCGGCCAACGAGCTGAGTTTCAACAACGCCAATATGGATGCTGCTGTTCAGCGGCAGTTCGGTGGAAGTGATAATGTGAATAGCGTGATGTGGCTGCTGAAAGATTAATAAATGTGCTTTAAAACGCATAAAGGGCCCCGCGTTGTAACGCGGAGCCCTTTATGCGTTTTAAAGAGTATTTGCTTACTCTCTTTTATAAGTCAGTGTCATACCATCCACCATATCATCGGTGAATATGAGTGCTGGTGGTTTTGCTCTCCTCCGGATATACCACCTTCAGCCTTGATAAGCAACCATTTTCCTTTCACGCCTTCCGGCGACGTAGATTTTTTGTTGCAGGCTATGGCAAGAAGACATAGCAGTACGGGGAGGAAGTAATATTTATTTTTTATACAGGGAAATTGACGATAAATAATGGTTGATAGCAACTATTGGATCGTTTGTAAAGCGTGGAAAGGGGCGGAAATGTTACAGCTTTTGGGGAAGGATGTAAGCTGATAGGGGGAGAAAAAGCCACTTGACGTGGTAACACGTCATTCATCATATTTGAGAGAGGTACAAAAACAGGCTGCCTTAGTTCACTATCTTATTGGCGCAGCTGCTGCTGGCAAAGGCTTCCGGTTTTGCTTTAAAAGCGAAGCCCATACCCAGGATATAGCCCATTGCTTCCCGTAAAGCCAGGTTGCTTTTGAACTGAGGATTGGTATTGATATCAGCATGTACTTCCATGTCTACGTCATATTCTGTAAACAGGTCGCACAACTCATACGCAATTTCAATACTCTTGGCTACTTCCACCAGCATGCGTTCTTTGATAGAATAGCGGTCCTTTGTTTTTTCATTGTGGATAAACATAAATCCGCCGTGACCTTCTCTCAGGAAAACGATCACCGTAGCGAATTCTGTATCCAGTCCTTTTACCTGGGAATCAGTACCAATGCACACTTTCAGACGAAACCCCTTGGCAGTTTCGCGAACAATGGCTTGCCTTACTTCTTCCTTGACCGGAAGGTGGATAACCTCTCCATTAAATCTTCTCCATTGCATAAATGTATAGTTAAAGGGTGAACATGCAACTTGGGTAATGCTTATAATGCCTGCCTGATGAAGTAATGCCATGCGCTAATGGGGTCAAACAATATGGGATGCGTTCATTGGGGGGATAAAAGCAGTAGATACGAATATACGAAAAAGCTGTCAGCATTAACTAACAGCCGGTATTAAAAAAAGAAGAAGATTGGGGAGATGAAATTAAAATTGTCCGGTACTTAGTAAGACCAGTGTACACGCTTCCACAGGTTCTATCTGATGTTCCCTGGCAATGTCCGCCAGTTCTGCGTTTTCGGCGCCTGGGTTAAAAATAATGCGCCGGGGATGCAGCTGCAGGATATAATCATAATATTCCCGTTGAATGGTAGGATTCAGGTACAAAGTAACTGTATCTACCTGTTCCAGCGCCGGGTGGGCCGTAATAACCGGGATATCGCCTATCTGGGCAGCGCGGTTCCCGATAGCCACTACCGGGTGCCCCTTGGCAGTAAGCCGGTTAACCGCCATGTTACTATATCTTTCCGGGTTGGGCGAGGCGCCCAGTACTACCGTAAATTTTTTATCATTGTTGGTGTCCATACAGCTAATGTACGTATTTCAGTACAAGTGGTAAGCGCTCCGGGGCAAATGGGCCAGGATATCTTCACAGGCGGATTTTACCTCTGGAAAAGCAAATACAAATCCCTCCTGCAAAGCCCGGCTGGGTAGCACCCACCTGCTTTTGAGTAATAATTCCGTTTCCGTACCTATCAATGCTGCGCCTATTTTCAGCAAAGGAGCTGGCGCCGGTAATCCAAACGGGTGCGAAGCCGCTTCCCGCAATGTTTTCATAAATATCCGGTTGGTAACAGGAAAAGGCGCCGTACCGTTATACACGCCCTCACTATGATCATTTTCGTATAGCCACGCTATCATCCGGCATACATCGGTAATATGGATCCAGGTGTACATCTGCCTGCCGCTGCCCTGGTAGCCACCCAGCCCGAATTTTACCAGCCGGAGATAGGGCTGCATAACGCCGCCGTTTTCCCAGCCCAGGGTAATGCCTATACGAAGAACGATTTTTCGTGTATGCGGCAGCGTAATATCGTTAAACGCCTGTTCCCATTGTTTGCATACCTGTACGGAGAAATCATTCGCTATCTCCCCGTTAAATTCATCCATGGGCCGGTCCTCCGCGTGCCGGTAAATGGTAGCGCTGCTGGCATTGATCCATACGGCAGGAGGATTTTTTAGTGTCCGGATGGCCGCTCCCAGCGCCCGCGTAGCATTTACCCGGCTCTCCAGGATGATGCGTTTATTAGTGGTATTATACCGGCAGTTGACACTTTTTCCTGTGAGATTAATAAGCAGGTCGGCGTTTTCCAGTGCTTCACACCATGTGCCAGGGTTTTTAGCATCCCATTGCACATAACTGATACGGCCAGTTGCCGGGCGTACCCCTCGGGTAAGAATAATAATGTCATTATGTTTTCCAAAACAGGCGGCCAGGCTTTTACCAATGAAGCCAGTACCTGCCGCAATAACAATACGCTTATTTTCCATGATGTTTATTTTAGGGGTAGTTGCTCCGGCACAAATATTCTCCGGATGTTCAGAACAGTTATCAGGGTAATTAACAACGGCACTAGTACTTCGCCGGTGAGCAGGATAAAGAAGATAATGGCATAAAAGAAGCCGGGAAATGCGTCACAATTCATGCCCGCCACTGTTAACAGTAACAAGCAGCTATAGCCAATGAATGCCCAATGGAAAAAGTGCAGGACATAGTTGGTGGGCCATTTTTTTTCATGCACAATGCTGATAACGGCGCTCAATAGCTGCCAGGCAACGAGCGCATAAAGTACCGGCAGGAAAAGATCGGTATCTATGAAAAACAGGCATACCCCCACGGCATAAAGTAAGCCCTGAAGAGTACCATTTATAATAATGAAAGGTTTCATTTTTATTTTTTTTGTTAATTCGGAATTTTCAGAAAAAATTGAAATATTGCCACAAAAAAAATTACTTGATGAGTTTCAACAAGCTGCTGTAGAACCAGCTTTCTTCCGATTTGATAAACGCGCTAATGGTTTTATCGGTTTGCTGGGCAAACTTGGTAATATTGGAGATAGAGTCTTTGAAGGCTTTCATTTCCTTGTCTTTGGGGTCGCCTTCGGCCTGCTGCAGCTGTTGCAGCACTTTCATGATGGGATCCAGCTCGCGTTTCTTTCTTTCGCGGGCAATATAAGTGGCCACTTTCCAGATGTCTTTTTCTGCTACAAAATACTCCTTCCTTTCACCGGGAATAAGGATGCGCTCTACCAGGCCCCAGTTAATCAGCTCCCGGACGTTCATATTGGTATTACCCCTGGAAATATTGAGTTGCTCCATGATATCGTCTGCACTCAACGGATCCGGCATAATCAGTAATAACGCGTGAATCTGCGCCATGGTGCGGTTAATGCCCCATTGTGCGCCTAAAGACCCCCAGGTTTGAATAAACTGCGCTTTTGCTTCCGGTAAGTTCATGAAGGTGTTGTTTTTATAGCGGTTGACAATTTATAAAGCCAAATGTATGTCATGTTTTTGAACTTTCAAAAGATATTGAAACATTTTTACGCGCCAATGACGGGCGAAGGAATAAAAAAGGCGGAGCACATGCTCCGCCTTCCTGTATAGCTTATTATTTCGATTATACCAGCATCGTTACCGGGTTTTCCAGGAAACCTTTCAGGGTAGCCAGGAAACGGGCGCCCACGGCTCCATCCACACTTCTGTGGTCGCAGCTCATGGTCAGCTTCATGATATTGGCAGTTTTGATCTGTCCTTTTTCCACAACAGCAGTTTCCTTGATACCACCTACTGCCAGGATCGCTGAATCCGGCGGATTGATGATCGCAGTGAATTCGTCGATACCCAGCATACCCAGGTTGGAGATGCTGAAAGTATTACCACTGAATTCCTGTGGTTGTAATTTTTTGTTCTTGGCTTTGTCGTACAGGCTCTTTGCCTCGGTAGCAATCTGGCTCAGTGTTTTCTGATCAGCAAAGCGGATTACCGGAACAATCAGACCATCTTCAATCGCTACGGCAGAACCGATGTGAATATGCTGGTTCTGACGGATATAATCACCCATCCAGCTGCTGTTTACATCCGGATGCTGACGCAGTGCCATGGCAGATGCCTTGATCACCATGTCATTGAAGGAAATCTTAACAGGGGAAATTTCGTTGATCGCTTTACGCGCGTCCATGGCTTTATCCATGTTTACGTCTATCTTCAGATAGAAGTGAGGAGCGCTGAACTTGCTCTCGCTGAGGCGTCTGGCAATTACCTGGCGCATTTTGGTCAGCGGAACATCGGTGAAACCTTCCTGGCCGGCAGGTACAAAGGCCGGAGCTGCAGGGGCAGCAGTAGCTTGGGCTGCAGGAGCCGCTTTCGCCGCAGGAACAAAGTTATCCACATCTTTTTTTACAATACGGCCACCATCACCGCTACCAGGTACCTGGTTGATATCGATACCTTTTTCCTCTGCCAGCTTTTTAGCCAGTGGAGAAGCTTTCACACGACCGTCGGTATTATTGGCAGCAACGACAGGAGCAGCCTGTGGTGCAGGTGTCGCGGTGGTACCATTCTGGGCAGCGGGAGCAGCAGCGGCAACCGGAGCGCCACTTTCAGCCGCCAGGATCGCATCCACATTGGTTCCAGCCTTGCCTACAATGGCGATAATGCCGTTAACTTTGGCAGCATCCCCTTCTTTAACACCAATATATAATAAAGTACCGTCGGCATAACCGATAACTTCCATGGTAGCCTTGTCGGTTTCCACTTCTGCCAGTACATCATCACTTTTTACTACATCGCCTACTTTCTTGTTCCAGGCAACTATTTTACCTTCTGTCATGGTATCGCTCAACAGCGGCATACGGATAACAGTGGCATTTTTCAGTGCTTCTTTCAACGCAGCATCATCAGCTGGTGCAGCAGCAGCGGGAGCAGCCTGTGGTGCAGGTGCCGCGGCAGCCGGCGCAGGAGCAGCAGTCGCTTCTTTTTTATCCTCCAGCAGAGAACTATAGTCTTCTCCCGGTTTACCTACAATAGCAATAATTCCGTTAACTTTAGCTGCCTTCCCTTTCTCTACACCAATGTACAGGAGGGTTCCTTCTACATAACCCATCACCTCCATCGTTGCTTTATCCGTTTCCACTTCAGCTATAACATCGTCTGCCTTTACTGTATCGCCCACCTTTTTATGCCATTCCGCAATCACCCCTTCCGTCATCGTATCACTCAAAAGGGGCATTCTGATAACTTCTGCCATAGTGTTTTATTCAAAATTTTGTTCAAACCTACATGTTTTTGCGCAAAAACGCAAAGAAGGAAGTGTAAACTGTTTAAAAATGTCTATCTATCGTTAATATTTAATTATATGCATTTGCCTAGAAATCCAGCTCCATATTAAGTCTGTCTTTTAGCTCTTTTACAATCGGGTATTTTTCAGCCATCTGCTGAAATTGCTCCCGGCTGGAAAGCGGAGCCGGACCAATATCCTGTACCTGCTGGCTCTCGTCCAGCTGCAGGGTAAGCACAATGGCCGGGTTGTTAAATTTCTTTTTCAGGAATTCCGCGATCACCAGCTTCTCCTCTTCCATAAACCTGAACTGCACGATATTCCGGCTTACAATCCCTACTTCCGCAGTACCCAGCAACTTGAGCTGGGCCAGGACCAGGTTACTTACCACCGTCATTTTATTGGCCTGGCGGTATTGATCAATAAATTCTTCCCAGTATACATGGATAGCCCCCATGGTCAATGGGGTAGACTGTACCTGCGTATTCCCCTGTTGTTTGGCTGCCATCGCCTCTTTCATTGCTGCCAGTCCTGTTAATTTACTGGAGGCCGCTGCTGGTGCAGTATTTTCAACCGGTTTAGCCACTGGGGCTGCTACGGGAGGTGTAGTTACGGGTGTGGTTGCCACAGGAGCAGCTGTTGCGATCGGCGTCGCTACCGGGGTAGGTGTGGGAGCCGGCGAAGGAGTAGGTATAGCCGTAGGCGCTGCTGCGGATGGAGCCGGGTTAACCGGTGTCGGTATAGCCACTGGTGGAGCCGTTGTCACAGGCGCCGCCGGGATACTCGCTACGGTAGCCGGTTTTTCCGTTACTGTTTTGGCAGTGACCGGCTGGGCGCCAGGCGCCCGCAATTTCTGCGGCGCAGTACCATCAGGGACTAGTTTTTTTTTTGCTACCTCTCCGGTAGCATCGTCGCTCACCAGGGTAACGGCCTGCTGCAGGTAACACAGCTTAATCAATGCCATTTCCACATGTAAACGCTTATTACGCGCCATCCGGTAGTTGATCTCCGTATCGTTGAGCAGGTGCAGCGCAGTAATCAGGTAAGCGGGACTCAGTTGACCGGAAAGCTGTTTATAACGGTCTTTCAGGTTGCCGGATACTTCCACCAGGTGAAGTGCCTTTTCATCTTTGCAGAGCAGCAGGTTGCGTAAAAATTCTGCCCACCCGTTCAGGAAATTATCTCCCTCAAATCCTTTCTGCAAAATTTCATCATATATTAATAAGGCATTGGCAATATCCTGTTGTAAAACAGCGCCCATTACCCGGAAAAAATAATCGTAGTCCAGTATATTCAGGTGCTCCAGCGTATTCTGGTAAGTCAGATGCCCGCTGGTGAAGCTCACAATCTTATCCAACGTACTCAATGAGTCACGCATACAGCCGTCCGTTTTCTGCGCTACTAAATGCAGGGCATCGGTATCTGCCTGGATATGCTCTTTGGTACAGATCTCCTGCAGGTGGTCTACGGTATCCTGTATGGTAATACGCTTGAAATCGAAGATCTGGCATCGGCTCAGGATCGTAGGGAGGATCTTGTGCTTTTCGGTGGTTGCCAGGATAAATATAGCATAGGAAGGCGGCTCCTCCAGCGTTTTCAGGAACGCATTGAATGCGGAGGAACTGAGCATGTGTACCTCATCTATGATATAGATCTTGTATTTCCCGGCCTGCGGCGCAAAACGTACCTGCTCTACCAGTGTACGGATATCGTCTACCGAGTTGTTGGAAGCAGCATCCAGCTCGTGGATATTGAAGGAACTCCCTTCGTTGAACGACTTACAGGAATGACATTCGTTACAGGCTTCTCCATCCGGCTGCAGGTTTTCGCAGTTAATAGTCTTCGCCAGGATACGCGCACAGGTAGTTTTCCCAACTCCCCTGGGTCCGCAAAACAAGAAGGCGTGCGCCAGCTGAT
This sequence comes from Chitinophaga eiseniae, assembly GCF_012641265.1. Taxonomy (GTDB): domain Bacteria; phylum Bacteroidota; class Bacteroidia; order Chitinophagales; family Chitinophagaceae; genus Chitinophaga; species Chitinophaga eiseniae_A. The sequence continues at coordinate 1,498,845 of NZ_JABAHZ010000002.1, forward strand.
TATTGCGAATGGCATTTTTGAGTGTGGTGGTAATATGTGCTTGTCCTACAACAGTTGAAAAGTTCTGTGGACGGTACTTACGGGCTGAAACGATAAAATTCTCCATATGACTGCTACGCGTTCGCGAGCGCCGAAAATACGCACAAATTCAGTAAGAGAAAAATGCACAGCAGCAACGGCGCTTCCAGGGCAACCTATTCCCCCGGTATTAAAGTTAAAATGAATTCCAAATATGACTTTTTTAATAATATGATTCCGTTGTTATAATACTCCATCATCTCGGAACTTACTTCGTGCAACTCCTGCATGGCAGCATAATCGGGAATCATATCTTCTATAAAGTTACAGTCCTGCTGCCGGAGCTTCCTGAGCTTTTCCTCCATACCTTCCGGGAATGTGCTATACAACGCCGATTGACGGATGTTTTCCGTCAGGAGCCGGAAACTCCAGCATTCGGCCGACAATTCCTGGTAGAGAGGGGGAAGTGAGGCCAGGTCCTGCTCCTGGCTGTTAAACAACTGGCTGATGCAATGTATAATACGGAATACCTGGTCATTTAATTGATGACCCATCTGTTGATAACCCAGTACTTCCCGGTATTTTTCGAGCAAAAGAGCCGCCACTTCCGGGCCTTTTTGCAGTGCAGTACTATAATGATAACGGAAGGCAAGCTGGTCGTGGCTTTTCAGCCATTCAGCTTCTGCGTACACTTGCGCGGTAAGCATACGGGCCAGTTGCCGGGCCCTGGCAGTACTGTATTTCTGTCCGTCGAACTCAAAGTAACGGGTCTGAAACTGACCGGTACTGATGGCCTGCAAGGTTTCCGCATCCTGCCGGTCCCGGTAAAATGCCCGCATCCTGGCAATAATATCCGGATGGTATATATCTCCAAGATGTGTCTGCGCCATCTCTTCCCGGGATAATAAGATAGTGTCGTCTACTGCTATATCGTTAAATGGCCGGTTATCGTAATACTCGTTAAATGCTTTGGGATATTCGTATAGCCGGTGGTGTTGTGACAGCTCCGCAATATAGGCGGCAGGTGTAACCAGGTCAAATGTATCGGTTGGCATAGGCACGGTTTGATGATACAATTGCCCCGTCATCTGCTCCTGCAGCGCTTCCGGCTCATCAAATAAAGCCCAGGCGCTATGCCCCGTTGGCTTACAGGATATGGCGGCCTGTACATAATGCGCCTCCCGGGCTTCCCGCGAAAGGTGGGAGGTCCATTGTTCACGCAACTGTACCCGGCTTTTCAGAAACGATTGAAAGTAATGATCAGTAATAACAGGCAGCCCGGCAGGGTCCAGCGCCAACTGATGCTGTTGGCTGTAATAACAAAGCAATGCCCGCTGTACGGAGAAAATATTGGAAAAACGTACGCCCTTCTCCGCCAATTCCGGGAGTTTATGAAAACAATGATCCAGGCAATAGCTGCCCATTTCTACCCGGCGTAAACTGCTGATAGCAGTGGCCGTGCTGGTGAGGCTCACAGCTACCTGGTCGGCATAAAATTCCATTTCCCGGCTCAACTCCAGGTAGCGGCGGTTAATCAATGCATATATTTTCCGCAATACAAACTGCATCGCCGTTAATAACCGCGTGGTGATATGTGCGAAAAAACTCAGTAAACTACTGCCGTTACTCCAGCGCATGGCTATTTCATCCCACTGCTCATTTTCATAAAGCATCGTATACAAGCGCTTATTCAGTGCATAAATATAGCTGCCCAGCTTCAGGCTTCTCTGGGAAAAATGGGCAAATTCATGCGCCAGCAACATTTTAAATTCACTGATATTCACACTATTGATCAACCCCAAACCAATCTCCAGGTTTTTCGGAGCGGGCCAGAGTAAACTGAATAAATTGGAATCATAGAATACTGTTGTATTCATATCCGGCACCACAAATATTTTTTTCGGAAAATGAATACGCGTATCCTTTACCAGCTGCGCAATGAAGTCGAATAACCGGGGATGATGAGCTGCAAAAATCTGTGTACGGTAAGGATTTACCGCCTGCCGTTTGTTGAAAAGAAATTTAATGAGAAAAAATAATACCATTCCCCCCAGCAACATAAGACCGGGTCCTATGATGCCTGTAAGCCAGCCAGGACGATGGCGGAATAACATCACCCCTCCTGATATACAACCAACAGCCAGGGCTACGGCTGCCAACAATAAGACCACGTAAAGTATAAAAAACAGAACAACGTAGCTGATGGCTTTCATTATCTGTTGCCTAAACAATAATGTGGGTTCAATGAGCGCCAGATCCGCGTTTTCCGGACACTCAGGATATAAGTTGGTCATAACGAAATGTCAGGTTAGACCCTAAAAGGGATTTAAATGTATCGAATATTCATAAACTTATGGGTGTTTCATCAGCTACCAGCTATCAGGGCGGCTAAGCGAAATCCACTACTGTATTGACTAATAGTAGGTTGGTTAATTATATATTTTTGGTAATAATATATCAGATGTAATATATTTGGTTGATCTATAGCCACAAAAGGATACAAAAATGTATGGAATGCACGAGGTGGGCATAATAAAAGGATGCAGGAGCATACTCCTGCATCCCGAAAATATTTTATCCAACTATCGGATGCCGGTGAAACGGCTTGCTCCGGTCAAATAAGTAACGGTAAGTGGTCAATTGCCGGGAAGGGGCTGCGCCCAGGCTTTCCGCCACATTCTGCATTTTGGGATTAAAGTCGCCTATCCACTGCATTTCATAATCCACATATTTGACGGCGCCGCTCTGAATTAATTTGGCCCCCTCCACAATAGTAAACGCATCCACGCCCTTGCCCTGGAATTCCGGTACCACCCCGAAAATAATCCCGGTCATTTTTTTACAATACCCCATCTGTTTCAAGTACAGGAATTTGAGCTTCTGTAACAGACCGAATTTCCCGCTCATATGTTTAATGTACTGGTTGAGGTCGGGGAGGTTAAGCCAGATCGCAATGGGCTCCTCCTGATGGTATACAAACCAGGCGATTTTTTCATCCAGCAATGGCTTCATCTGCTTGAAAAGCGCAATCGCCTGCGCCTTGCCCATATCTTTGCCTCCACCATGTTTGGCCCAGGCTTTATTATATACTGTACAGAAATCTTCCGCAAACTTCCGCAAATCGTTTTTTCTGAGATGTATCGCCTTAAACGCCGGATCAGCAGCAATGGCGGCATGGCGATCGTAAAACTTGGGCTGCAGGGTATCCGCTACTTTCATCCCATAGCAAATCTGGTGGAAAAATACCTGGAATCCATATTGCTCGAAGAGACGAACGTAATAAGGAGGGTTAAAGTTCATGGCATACAGCGGCTCATGGTAGCCTTCCGTGAGTAATCCCCACCAGTTGTTGCGTTCTCCAAAGTTGATAGGACCATCCATGGCCTCCATGCCGCGCTCCTGCAGCCATTGTTTGCCGGTGTCAAAAAGCAGGTTAGCTGCCTCCTGGTTATCAATACAGTCGAAGAACCCGATACCACCTACCGGGCATTCATCTCCCTTATTCTTATATTTTTTACTGACAAATGCGGCCATCCTGCCAATTAACTGACCATTGCCATCTTTTAAAATCCATCTCACACATTCCCCGTGACGAAAAGCTTTGTTATGTTCCCGGTCAAATACCGAGTTGATATCCTTATCCAGCGGCCTTATCCATCCTTCCACATCTTTATTCAATAATACATGTACTTCCAGAAATTGCCGGGCTGTCTGTTCATTGTTTACAATAATCAGTTGCATTGTGACCATTTGTACAAATGTAATAAAAACTCAGTTGGCACTATTTTTTCTCTCGCCTTAGGGATGAAAAAAGCTTATATCTATCCCGTTATTATACTGCTGTTAGTCGTCATATTCGGCCTGGGCTACTGCCAGCAACAGCGGCATGTACGTAAAGTATTATCTGAAAACCAACGGTTATGGAATGAAAACCGTGACCTCCGGCAAAGCCTGGCCCAGGCTGGCGCCGTGAGCCAGCAAATCAACAGTCACCAGGAGCTGCAACAACGGGTAGGCGGACAATTTATCGAGCGCCGTGCCTACTACCGCCGCAACTGGCAGCAATTTATCGCTGCAACGGCAGGCGACTACCATACCGGCTTTCTGGGAGGCATCAAAAACCTGACAATTACGGTACGTAATCAAACAGAGTATCCCCTCGACAATGTGGTGGTAAAAGTGCTGTACATGCGCAATAACAATGAAATCTTCAAAACAGAGCAGTATACCATTAATAACATTTCCGAAAAAAGCAGCCGTAGTATCACTGCTTCCAATAGCCGCAAAGGAAGTAAGGTAGAAGTGAAACTGGTGAGCATTACCAGTCAGCCGATGAACTTTTGCTGGGCGGCAGATAAGCCCGTTCCTGCCGGTGACCCCGATCCATTTGAATGTGTGCCCGCTGCAAAGAAGGATAATCATTAACTTCGCGGCATGATCCAGCTTACCCCCATTGCCATGGCCGATGATGCCATGAAAGACCTTTACAATGAAGCATTTCCACTGGAAGAAAGAAGACCCTGGCCCCTGGAGGAACAACTAATCGCTGCAGGCCGTCTCCGGATATTGCGCATAACCAGCAATGCCGCTTTTGCCGGCTTCGTATTTTACTGGCAACTCCCCGATTTTTACTTTATAGAACATTTTGCTATCCACCCCAGCGCCAGGGGAGGTGGCGCCGGTACGCAGGTAATGCAGTTGCTCGAAAAACAATTACAAGTAATTGTACTTGAAGTAGAACCTCCGGTAACGGCACAGGCTATACGTAGAATTAATTTTTACGAACGGCTGGGCTATCAGACGTTCCCGGATCATTACCAGCAACCAGCTTACTATCCGCAATTTCCGCCACTGGAACTCTGTATCATGCATAAAGGGCTCTCCCCCGAAACAATGAGTTTTAGCAAGATAAAATCACAGCTATATCAATACGTATATAACCAGTAACAAAAAGTCCGATGCTTATAGGGCACAAAAAAAGACCGCCTCATAAACAGAGACGGTCTTTTATCAGGTAACGTCAACGGACGATGTATATTTGGCAAGTATTATGACTTTTTCATTTCGCTCAGCTGCAACCTTATCCTACACGTGAAGGCCTGTCGCCTTGCTGTTGTTGCTGTCTTGGCTGTTGCTCCTGCTGACGTTGTTGTTGCTGCTGCTGTTGCTGTTGTTCTCTTTGCACACGCTGTTGTTCCTGCTGTTGCTGTTGTCTTATTCTTTCCTGTTGCTGCTCCTGCTGACGTTGTTGCTGTTGCTGTTGTTGCTGTTGTTCCCTTTGCACACGCTGTTGTTCCTGCTGTTGCTGTTGCTGCTGTTGTCTTATTCTTTCCTGTTGTTGCTCCTGCTGACGTTGTTGTTGCTGCTGTTGCTGTTGTTCCCTTTGTACGCGCTGTTGTTCCTGTTGCTGCTGTTGTTGTATACGTTGTTGATCCTGTATCTGGCGAACACGGTCCTGTTGTTGCTGTTGCTGTATTCTTTGTTGTTCTTGTTGCTGTTGTTGTATACGTTGTTGCTGTTGTATCTGTTGTAAACGCTGTTGTTCCTGTTGCTGCTGTTGTTGTTGCTGTTGTTGTTGCTGCTGTTGGTCGAATCCCCTGGAAGGCCTGTTATAGTTACCGCCTGGCGTATTGTTGCCTGCAGGAATGTTACCGTTATCACTGTTGCCAGGTCTTACCCGACCAGGAAAATTGTTGTTGGGAACATTGCCAGTATTGTTATTCGGAATATTACCGTTATCACTGCTACCTGGCCTTACCCGTCCGGGGAAGTTGTTGTTATTGTTGCTGTTATTGGGAATATTACCGTTATTGTTATTGGGAATATTGCTATTGTCACCGGGTCTTACTCTACCCGGGAAATTGTTGTTAGGAACGTTCCCATTATTATTGTTGCCGTTATTACCGGAATTGATACGTCCGGGTGTATTGCCATTGTTATTGGAAATGTTACCGTTGTTGTTATTACCACGATTCGGACGGTTGTAGTCAAGTTGCTGTACTGGTCTTGAACGGTCCGCAGTCTGTCCTCTCTGGATAGCTGCAGCATCCGGACGATAAATACGCAACTGGTTGCTTTCCACCCTGCCTGTTCCCGGTCTGCCACTGTTTTCCACTCTTAAAGGCCTGATCTGCTGGCCGGAATAACGTTGTACGTCGTTGGCACTGGGTCCTGCGTATACGCGGTATCCGCCATAATTACTGGTATTGTTGATAATGGTGGTATTGTTGATAATAGTTACGTTCCGGCTATTATCTACATAGTAGTTATTAATACGTGAACTACCGATATATTGTCTGGGTACAAAGGCCCAGCAATTGCTCGGAGGATTATAGGAATATTGCGGTCCCATAGGCGCCCAGCCATAATAATCACCACCACTTCTCCAGTTTACCCAGGCTGGTCCCCAGTCATTACCGGGTACCCACATCCATCCCTGGTAGTCGTCATATAACCAACGGCCATAGTGGAAGGCAGCCCATCCCCAGGAATAGTCAGACATCCAGGTCCAGCCATAGTCGGTATAAACCCAGTGTCCATTTGTATAGTATGGTCTGAAATCCCGGCCTGCATTAGGTATCCATACCCGGTCGTAACCCGGATAACTGGCCCAGGTTCCATAAGGGCTCAATTCATCGTAAAATGAAATAGAGGCATTTACCTGTACCTGCGGACCGGAAGGATAAGACGTATTGTATTGATCGTATTGATTGTACTGACCGCCCTGTTGATCATATTGATTGTATTGACCACCCTGGTCATACTGGCTTCCGTAAGGAGCATAAGTAGTAGCACAGCTGCTTACGAAGAAAGATATAGTTAAGAGAAGTATCCCTGTATGTTTAATTACCCTGTTCATAACTCCCTGTTTTATTAGTCCCGATTTTTATTGTCCCAGACTTCTGAAGATGTCATGAATGTTGTTGTGTGTATAGTTACTTTATAATATCAACAGCATTTTTTGATGATGAATTTAATAATGTATCGAAGACCTGATGATTTAAATTGTTAAAGAATGGTGTTAAAGTTTTTATAACGCTTTTGCTGCAGTTTGGGCGTTTATATATACTATGTCAAAAATGATTCCAATTTAATAAACGCTTGTAACTGTTTGTATTTCAATATAAAATACCGTGGTGATACGAATAATAAAACATTACTGTAATATTGCAGCAGTTCGTTATAATTTTGGCCCAATGTCTTCATTTTTTAGCATTCAGCATATCTTTTTTACTGCACTGGGATATTCGGTCAGTTATGTGGAATTTATAGGTACGTTAACCGGTTTGTGGTGCGTGTGGCTGGCCGCCCGGGATCATATTTTAACCTGGCCGGTAGGACTGGTCAATGTAAGTTGCTTTTTTATACTTTTCTGGCAATTGCAGTTGTATGCAGATATGTTTTTACAGATCTACTTTTTTGCTACAGGCGTGTATGGGTGGATGTTCTGGTACAGGAAGCAGCCGGAAAATGAGCCGGTGTATGCGTTGCAGCCCCGGCAGCGTTGGGGACTGGGACTAGCGGCATTGGTACTTTCCGCGATCACAGGTTATATCATTAGTCGCCTGCATGTGTGGTGGCCGGGTATATTTGAGCATCCGGCAGCTTATCCTTATACCGACTCGCTGGTGGCGGTATTGAGTGTAATGGCCAATATCCTGCTGGCGAAAAGAATCTGGGAAAACTGGTTGCTCTGGGTAATGGTAGATGTAGTAGCTACCGTTATTTATTTTATGAAAGACGTAAAGTTCCTGGGAATCGAGTACTTTATTTTATTGATTATCGCGACCATGGGCCTTTTAAAATGGTTGAAAACGTATAAGCAACAATCCATTGTTACCAAATAAACACCAATACCTATGTTCTCAAAATCTTACCGGCGTATAGCCGTTGTATTTATACTCGTTTTTATAGCGATGTATGTGTTCCGGATTATTTACGGCTATTGTTACAAAGGCCGGCAATATGATGAATCGGGCGGCAATAGTTTTTTATCCGGTGTTGTAAAGCACCGTAAAAACTATGCCTCTGAGAAAATAAAATCGTTTGGCCCTGCCAATGCAGCCCCTGCCAGTATAGCAGGTAACCAGAAGTATGAGAAAGTAGCCAACGTACGGTCTAAATCCACCCATTTTACGGAAGATGAGAAACAGCTGCACAGCACTATTAAAAAATTTGATGCAATCATCCAGTACCAACAGGAGTCGGGCAATAAAGGAGCAAGGGAAATACAAATGCTGATAGGTGTTTCGCCAGAAAAGTTCGACTCATTTTACCTGGCCACGCAGGGAATTGGCGTGATTAAATCTACCGAAATTACTAAAACCGATAAAACCAACGAATACCGCAAATTGAATGCTACCAAGGTTTCCCTGGAAAAATCACTGGCTTCTTTCAACGATCTGAAAGCTAAAGAGGGAAAGATTGAAGACTTTATTGCGTTACATAACAAGATTTACGAGGTGGAAACGGAATTGCAGGGACTGGGCGTAGAGCTGGGTAATTTTGATACGGAGAATGAATTTTGTACAGTGCAGTTTTCCATGTACGAAGGAGCGGCGGAGAAGCCGATCAGTTTTGTAACCCGTTTGAAAGTGGCCCTGGAATGGACAATAAAGTACTATGGAGTATTAGTGGCGGGTGTATTCTTTGCAGCGGCAGCTGCATGGGTAATATTGAAATTGATAGTATTGACAAACACTTTTATCGCTTCACAGAAGAAAGTATAAAAAAGAGGGCGTCTCAAAAATAATTGAGGCGCTCTTTTAGTTTTTAGGCACAACTAAGCTCATTATGAGATAATTTATTCCAAAATGCAATTTTTGATGCAGTATTAATTGTTGGATTGTTGTATAA